>NZ_JANFLU010000001.1 GCF_024385525.1 Arthrobacter sp. zg-Y238
CGTTCGCCACTAATCATTCTGTGCAAGCACAGAAGTCATCGTTCGACTTGCATGTGTTAAGCACGCCGCCAGCGTTCATCCTGAGCCAGGATCAAACTCTCCGTAAATGTGTTACAGACACAGCACCGAAGCCAAGGAAAATTGGCTGCAGGCACTGCACTAAATTCGAAACCGGCTAAAAAAACCGTCCCTTACCCACGGGGTGGGCGGAACGGCCTGTTCAACCAATCAAAATAAATTGGTATCAATAAACTTGGCACACTATTGAGTTCTCAAACAACAGACGCAATCCGAAAATACTCGGGAAAACAATTTTTTCCTTTTCTTCTTCGCTGCAATGTTTTATATCTTATTCCATTCCGGCGTTATTTGCAATTCGCGGTTTCCCTTGTCGGGACCCCGTGAAAAGCGTTTTCCGCCGTTCCGGACCCAGCATCGAACGGAGTCTTTCCCACCGGCCCTGCAAAGGGCGCGCACTGGTTGGACTCTGTTTTTTGTTGGGGTTTGGCCGCCATGCTCGGGCGCTTTTCCAGCGTCCCGGCCGCGGCGACTTAGAAAACTTTACACAGATTTACCCTCCGCAGCAAATCGGATTCGGGGTGACTCCCGACACGCATTCTGCGCCCCGATTCCGGCGTCGTTTTTGCTGAGCCGAGGGCGCAGCGTCGAACAACTGCGCGGCGCCGATTTCAGCAGCACCCCCGAACTATACGGGCGGCAACAGGGCTTCTTCGAGCCCCTGAAGCCCGGAGGCAGCCGCCTCATCCGAGATAACAGTGACCCGCGGATGCAGCTGGAGGATGGAGGCCGGGCAATCAACACCCACCGGCCCGGTCAGCGCCCGCTTCAGGATTCCTGACTTTTCCCCGCCCCGGACCAATAGCAGCAGGTGCTTGGCACGCCGGATGGTCCCCAGCCCCTGGGTAATACAGAACTGCGGAACCTCCCCTATAGAAGGGAAGAAGCGGGCGTTGGCCCTCCGCGTGGTTTCGGACAGACGCTGCACGCGGGTACGGGAGTCCAAGGATGAGCCCGGCTCATTGAAGGCCAAATGGCCGTTATGCCCGATTCCCAGCAGCTGAAGGTCCACTCCCCCGGCACTTTCCAGCCGGCGCTCGAATGCTTCGGCTGCTTCCGCGGGGTCCTCCGCACTACCGTCCGGTACGGCCACACAATCCGGGTCCAATCCAAGCGGGCGCGTGACCTCCCGGTCTATGACGGCGGCATAGGACTGTTTGCTGCCGGCCGGCAGTCCAACATACTCATCCAGGGCAAACGCCCGTAGGCGGGACAGATCCAGTTCATGCTCCGCCAGCGCCCGGTACACCGGCAGGGGCGAGGACCCCGTGGCCAGCCCGAGTACGGCATCCGGGCGGTCGCGAACCAGCACCTCTATAAAGGAGGCGCCAAGCGCGCCCAGCCCGGCGGCGTCGGGCACTGTATATAGGGCGAGACTCAACGCGGCACCCTGGGAAAATCGCCGGCCAGATAGCGGGCGGGAAACAGTGCGGAACTCGGGGAGCGCTCCGGCGCCCGGTACGGCAACACGGGACGGGCTGGGATGAGTGTCCGGGCGGCAGCCATAACCTGCGTAGCTGGGGAACGGCGCTTCTGCATGCTGCACTCCTGATCCGGCGGGTTTTCCAGTATGGCTCCGCAGCTGGAAGATGGCTCCGCGTCCCGGAAATCCACCCGGAATCCGCCGCGAGTCGAGGCCCGGAATTTTCGGGTAGACTGGTTCCCGGCCCCTCATGTGGTGTCATCCTGTGAACTCCCCCAGGACCGGAAGGTAGCAAGGGTAAGCGGGCTCTGGCAGGTGCATGGGGGGTCTTTAATTTTTTTGAGGAAGTGGAGTTTCCACCGTGCCTGCCGCCGGAGGAAAAACCGTCAGTGCCAACCGATAGGCTTCTATCTGTGAGTACAGCCCTTTACCGCCGCTACCGTCCCGAGAGTTTCGCAGACGTGATCGGCCAGGAGCACGTCACGGAGCCGCTGATGGCGGCCCTGCAAAAGAACCGCGTGAACCACGCGTACCTCTTCTCCGGCCCGCGCGGCTGCGGCAAAACCACCTCTGCGCGCATCCTTGCCCGCTGCCTGAACTGCGCCGAGGGGCCCACCCCGGTCCCCTGCGGCAAGTGCGACAGCTGCGTTGAGCTGGCCCGCAACGGTTCCGGCAGTCTCGACGTCATCGAAATTGACGCAGCCAGCCACGGCGGCGTCGACGACGCCCGCGACCTCCGGGAGCGCGCCACCTTCGCCCCGGTCCGGGACCGCTACAAGATCTTCATTATCGACGAGGCCCACATGGTCACGTCCGCCGGCTTCAACGCCCTGCTGAAGATCGTGGAAGAGCCGCCGGAACACATCAAGTTCATCTTCGCCACCACGGAGCCGGACAAGGTTATTGGAACCATCCGGTCCCGCACGCACCACTACCCCTTCCGCCTCGTTCCGCCGGAGCCGCTGCTGGCTTATCTCGAGAAGCTCTGCGCGCAGGAGAACGTAGCGGTCGCCCCGGGCGTCCTCTCCCTGGTCATCCGCGCCGGCGGCGGGTCCGTGCGTGACACCCTTTCCGTCCTTGACCAGCTCATGGCCGGTGCCGGTCCCGACGGCCTGGACTACGAACTGGCCGTCTCGCTGCTGGGTTACACCCCCGTGTCACTGCTCGACGACGTCGTCGACGCAGTTGCCGCCGCAGACGCAGCTACCGTGTTCCGCGCCGTGGACCGTGTCATTCAGACCGGCCAGGATCCCCGCCGGTTCGTCGAAGACCTGCTGGAACGCTTCCGGGACCTGATTATTGTCAACGCCATGCCGGACAGCGCATCCACTGTGCTCCGCGGCATGCCGGAAGACCAGATCAACCGGATGCAGACCCAGGCCACGCAGCTGGGCAGCAGTGAACTGTCCCGCGCCGCAGACATCACCAACACTGCCTTGACCGAGATGACCGGTGCCACGTCACCGCGGCTGCACCTCGAACTGCTTTGCGCCCGCATCCTGCTTCCGGCCGCAGACCAGGCCGAACGCGGGACGGCCGCCCGCGTGGACCGTCTGGAGCGCCGGCTCAGCTATGCAGGCGATCCCACCGAGGCAATGGGCCGCGCCGCAGCTGCAGCGTCTCCGGTGAACACCATTCCCGCGGCCGCGCCCACGGCTTCGCAGGCCGGTACTTCCGCGCCTGCAGTGGACGAAGCTCCGTCATCTCCGCGCGGAATCGACTTTGCGGCAACACCCGCCCCTGATGCAGCAGCGGCAGCCCCTGCCGCGCCGGCAGCCTCCAGCCAGGACAACAAGCCTGCCGGAAGTTCCCTGGACTGGGGCGGCACGTGGTCCACCCCGGCGCAGACACCTTCTGCGGATGCCCCTTCCGCTTCAAGCTCAGCGCCCGCAGCGGGATCCAACGGTTCCCGCCCTGCCGCCATCAGACCGTCCCAGCCGGCGCCGTCGCAGCAGGCACCGTCCCAGCCGGTGTCCCAGCCGATGCCGGCACAGCCGTCGCAGCAGGCACCGACTCAGCCTGCGCAGCCTCAGCAGCGGCAGGCTCCGGCCGGCGGCCCCGGTTCGGCTCCCGCCGGCGGAAGCGGCCAGATCGAAATGATCCGCCGTGCCTGGCCGGAGATCATGGATGCCCTGACCAGCATCCGCCGTGCCACCTGGCTGAACGTCAGCAAGAACTCCAGCCCGCGCGCCTTTGACGGCAAGGTACTTGAACTTGCCTTCACCAACCCCGGCGCTGCCACCAACTTCAACCGCCCCGACCATTTGGAGAACCTGCGCAAGGCGATCCATCAGGTCCTGGCGCTGGACTGCCAGATCAATCCGATCCATGACAGCTCGGCGTCAGCGGGTGAGTCGGGCCCAAAAGCCGATAGCCGGCAAGCGCCGGCATCCGCACCGGCCGCCAAGGCACCGGTAGTTCAGGCGCAGCCAGCCCAGGCGCAACCGGCTCCGGCACAGCCAGCTCAAGGGCCGGTGCCGGATGGGCGAAGCGCCGGGTCCGCCGCGGCTTCGGCCACCGGGACCACCAAGGTGGCGGGACCGGCTTCCAAGGCCCCGGATTCGCGTGCAGCCTCGGCGTCAGCCTCAGCGTCAGTCCCGGCGACTGCTTCCACACCGGAGCCGGCGAAGCCAGCTAACCGGGAAGTTCCGTCACCGCAGGTGCAGGCCGTTGCAGCGCCGGTCGCAGCACCCGCGTCCGTTGCCCCGGCCGAAACGGTTTCCCCCAACGAAGCGGCGGCACCGGGCGCACGGGTGCCCGGACCGGCAGTCGGCGCACCGGTTAACGCGGCTGCGGTTGCCCTCCGGCGCCGCGCAGGCAGCTCCAACGGCGGCAGCTCCAACGGCAGCGGAACGAAAACTACAGGCCCACGAACCGCAGGGCGGCCCGGCAGGAATAGCCCGTCGGATGAGCCCTGGCCGGACGAGCCCAGCGACCCGTTCAACGATGCGCCGGAAAGCAACGCCTGGGAAACCGCAGAGGCCCCTGTGGACGTGTATTCCGGCGGACACCTTTCGGACTCCGAGTGGGCAAGCACTGACTGGGCCGGCACCGGGTCCACCACGCGTCCGGCAGGCGGAAACTCCGCGCCGGACACCCGGAACGGCAGCAGTCAGGCAGCACCGTCCGTACCCGCAGGCGGCCCCCGTGCAGGGGTGCCGGCGTCGGCCGCACCCGCCGGCTTGACCTCACGGCCCGGAACCACAACCACGCCGGGTCAAGATCGGGACGCAGCGGCAACAAACGTCCGGACATCCGTTCCGCCGACGACGACGGCCCCCGCGGCCCCCGCCGGCGGTGCTCCCAACCAGCCGCTGAGCCGCTATCAGAAGCTCCTCAATGAAGCTGCCCAGCGCGGCGGCGGATCCCCCGTCAGGGGGAGCCGCCCAGTAGACTCGACCTACGTCGAAGATGTTCCCAGCGCGGATGACATCACGCTTGAGGATTCCGGTCTGGTGGGGCGTAAGGCGATCGAACGGATTCTGGGCGGACGCCTGATCGAGGAACGCAGCCTGGACGGCCGCTGACCTGCGCTGGCTCCCACCCGGCATGCCAGATCCGGGCCGCATCATGCGGAAACCCGGTAACACCCAGCTATAAACGCAGTTCAACCCAGCAGAGAAGGTTACGTGTACGAAGGTGCCGTTCAGGAACTCATCGATGAACTAGGCCGTCTTCCCGGCGTCGGGCCCAAGTCCGCCCAGCGCATCGCGTTCCACATCCTCGAATCCGATCCCGATGACATGAAGAAGCTGGCCACCGCCATTGTCACGGTCAAGGACCGGGTGAAGTTCTGCAGTGTCTGCGGCAACGTCACGGAGCAGGAAACCTGCAGCATCTGCAGGGACCCGCGGCGGGACCCGACCATGATCTGCGTGGTCGAAGAGTCCAAGGACGTGATTGCGGTGGAGCGTACGCGGTCCTTCCGCGGCCGCTACCACGTGCTGGGCGGCGCCATTAATCCGATTGCCGGCATCGGTCCGGACCAGCTGCGCATCCGGGAGCTGCTCAGCCGGCTGTCGGATGAGCAGATCTCCGAAATCATCATCGCCACCGACCCGAACCTCGAGGGTGAAGCCACCGCCACCTATCTAGTGCGGATGCTCAAGACCCTGGGTATCAAGGTCACGCGCCTGGCCTCCGGCCTGCCCGTGGGCGGAGACCTCGAATATGCGGACGAGATCACCCTGGGCCGCGCCTTTGAAGGCCGTCGGAGCATGTCCTAAGCTCGGGGTTCCCCAAGGCGCGGCGCCGTCCACGACTCGCCTGTGGCAGCAGGTTACGTGTAGGTATTTCGGGTCTTCCCGACGGCGGCGATAGACTTTCTGGACCGACGAAAGCCGCTAGTACCGCCCGCTTTCCGAGGAGAAGAGTTCGAAGCCGCGTCGAAGATGCCGGGCGCCAGCACCCACAACGAAACTTGAGAAAGTGTACGCATGAGCCTGATAGTGCAGAAATTCGGCGGTTCCTCAGTCGCGGACGCCGAAGGCATCAAGCGCGTAGCCAAGCGCGTGGTGGATACCCATGCCGCCGGAAACGAAGTGGTTGTCGTGGTCTCCGCCATGGGTGACAGCACCGACGAACTGCTGGATCTGGCCGGCCAGATCACCACGCTGAACAACGCCCGTGAAATGGACATGCTGCTCAGCGCCGGGGAGCGCATCTCTATGGCACTGCTGGCCATGGCCATCAACCAGCTCGGCGGCTCCGCGCAGTCCTTCACCGGCAGCCAGGCCGGCATGATCACCGATGCGATCCACGGCAAGGCCCGGATCATCGATGTGTCCCCGCACCGCATCAAGACCGCCATCGAGCGGGGCGACATCGCCATCGTTGCCGGTTTCCAGGGCGTCAGCCAGGACAGCCACGACATCACAACCCTTGGCCGGGGCGGTTCGGACACCACGGCGGTGGCTCTGGCCGCGGCTCTCGAGGCCGACGTCTGCGAGATCTACACCGACGTCGACGGCGTGTACACCGCCGATCCGCGGGTGGTTTCGAGCGCCCAGAAGATCGAGAAGATTTCCAGCGAGGAAATGCTCGAATTGGCGGCTTCCGGCGCCAAGATCCTCCACCTGCGCTGCGTGGAATACGCCCGCCGCTTCGGCGTTCCCCTGCACGTCCGCTCATCCTTCAGCTCGCACGAGGGAACCTGGGTGCTGCCCAGCCCCGATGACAAAATCAAGATTCAAGAGGGAGAACCCTTGGAACAGCCCATCATCTCCGGCGTCGCCCATGACCGTTCCGAAGCCAAGGTAACCGTGGTGGGTGTTCCGGACATCCCCGGCAAGGCCGCGGAGATCTTCGGCATCGTGGCGGGCGCCAACTCCAACATCGACATGATCGTGCAGAACGTTTCCACGCAGGGTTCGGGCCGGACAGACATCTCCTTCACGCTGCCCATCATCGACGGCAAGGAAGCCATCGACGCGCTGAACGCCGCGAAGGCCGAAGTCGGCTTCGACTCCATCGACTACGACGAGCAGATCGGCAAGCTCTCCCTCATCGGCGCCGGCATGCGGTCCAACCCGGGTGTCTCGCACCGCTTCTTCGAGGCCCTGCACCATGCCGGGGTGAACATCGACATGATCTCCACCTCCGAGATCCGCATCTCCGTGGTCACCAGCGCCAAGCTGCTGGACAGCGCAGTACGCGCGGTCCATGCGGCGTTCGGGCTCGACGGCGACAGCGAGGCCACTGTGTACGGCGGCACCGGGCGCTAGGGCAGCTTAGGAAAAAATCGGGCAGTAAAAAGGCCGGCACCCACACGGTGCCGGCCTCTACGCGTATCGGGAGCCTATTCGGGCTTGCGCGAGACGATGTAGCTGCTGCCGTCAGCCCGGGTCACGGTTTCCCACATCGCCTTCTCCTGCGCCTGCTGCGCCTTGAGCAGGGCCTGGTTCTCCTCCGTCATCGGATGGTCCAACGACCCCTGCTGCGCGGGTCCGAAGATCAGCCGCACCTTGCCCGTGGTCCGCATGAACCGGGTTACAAAGCTTTCCTTCTCAACCATGCTGCACCTTTCCGACGGGCATTCCGCTCCTATCGTACTAACGATCGGAGCGGTATTTTCCGTCAACCAAGCCCTGCCTGAACCAGCGGATGACGGGCGTACCGCGTGGCGCGATAATGGAATGGTGATTGCTTCCGCCCACCCCACCGTCCTCAGCGAGGACCAATGGCTGCCGCGGCAGTCTGCGCACGAAGAACGCGTCCGGCCCTTCACCGAAGGATTCCTCGCACGGCGCTCGGCCGGGCGGAAGCACCCGGTGGAGGACTTCCTCTTCACCTACTACTCCCAGAAACCCGGCCAGCTGCTGCGCTGGCACCCGGGCGCCGGCGTCGTTCTCACCGGTCCGTCCGCACTCGAACGCACCGGGTGGAAGTTCTACCGGACGCTGACGGAAACGGAACGGGACGCCGAGGGGATCGACGCCGAAACACCCGCCGTCACTGTGGATACCGAGGGGTTCGCCGCGGTGCGCGGGGACGCCCTCGGATTCACCACCATGCTGCTGTCCCGCACGGCCGCGCGGAGGCCGGTACTGGGATGCTTCGGCATGCACGAGTGGGCCATGGCCTATAAGTCGGAGGACAACGGCATCCGGCACGATTACCTGCAGCTGCGGCTGGGTGCCGACGGGACGGATGAACTGGTGGAGCGCAGCCGGATCCGCTGCACCCACTTCGATGCCTTCCGGTTCTACACACCGGAAGCAGTGCCCCTGAACGAGCTCACACCCACCCGCGAGAACCAGCGGGACCTGGAACAGCCCGGCTGCCTGCACGCCAACATGGACCTGTACAAATGGGCCTACAAACTGGTGCCGCTGCTTCCCAGCGAGGTGGTTATGGACGCCTTCGAACTGTCCTGGCGCATCCGCGAAATGGATATGTGTGCCTCACCCTATGACCTGGCCGACTGGGGTTACACCCCGATTGCGGTGGAAACTCCGGCCGGTCGGGCGCAGTACGCAGCCGCACAACGCGGCTTCGCCGAGGAATCGCAGCAGTTGCGGGCTCGCATCCTGGGCCTGCTGGAACCCTTTGGAGGACAGCTGTGCAGCCAGAACCGACCGGCCGGGTTATCCGCACCGGAACCGAGTCCTACGACCTGATTCTTCGCCGCGGCTTTCCCGAACCGGCTGCGGCCGTGTGGCCCAGCTTCACCAACCCCGACCAGACGGCCCAGTGGTTCGGCCGCTGGGAAGGGAGCCCCGTCAGGGGAGGCACCGTCGATCTGCAGCTGCTCTTCGAAGAGGGCCTGCCCTGGAGCAGGGTCCGGATAGCGGAGTGTGTCTCCCCGGAACTTCTGCGCCTGCTGGTCGAGGATGAATACGGCGGCTGGGACCTGGAGATCCGCCTCCGGAACGAACCGGCCGGCACCGCACTGGATTTTATCCACCATTTGGAGGATCCGCAGGCCGTTTCCAGCATCGGGCCGGGCTGGGAATACTATCTGGATCACTTGATGGCTGCCCGAAGCGGCGGACCGGCGCCGGACTTCAAGGACTACTTCCCAAGCCAGGAAGCCTACTTCGCGGCGCAGGCAGAGGCTGCCGCTGATTCGCCCGACCCTGCTTGACAGAGTTGGCTAGGCTGGTGGCTCCGCTACCGATGGAGGCCGTACAGTGCGCAACATTCGAGGAACCGCGTTAGTCCCCATGCTGCTGTGCACCGCCCTTCTGTTGGCAGCCTGCGGGGGCGGTTCCGGCCGTTCTCCGGAGTCCCCGGAATCGACCGACTCCCCCAATGAGCCAACGACGGCGCCGACCTCGCCCGTCGGTTCGCCTAGACCGATCGGCTCCCCGACCCCCCTTCCCGGGACCGGCGGGACCGGCGGCACCGGCGGCACCACCGCGGAGGCACCGGTTTCGCTGACCGTCGAGTTCAGTGCGGACGGGACGACGCCGAGCAGCACCTGGACGCTGCAGTGCGACGGCGCCGAGCCGCGGGAAGGCTCGACCGTACCGGATCCTGCCGGGGCCTGTGCCGTGCTCGCCGACCAGGGGGCAGCCGCCCTCGCGGAGCCGGCGGCGGGCTTGATGTGTACCCAGGAGATCCGCGGAATGCAGCGTGCACACGTCACCGGCATGGTTAACGGCGAGGCCGTGGACACAACCTTCTCGCTGACGGACGGCTGCCAGATTTCGCGCTGGGAACGGCTTACCGCCCTGCTGGGACCTGCGGACGGTTCCCTCTAGCTACCGGCGCACGCTTTCCCGCCGGGCTAGGATCACCAAAGTGCAGATTGGCCCCAGCACGGGGAATATCAGGCAGAAGAGAAGCAGCCCAAACCGCTCCCCGGCAGTGACTGCGCTCGAGCGGGCCAGGCGGATGATGGCCCACACCAGTAAAAGCAGCAGCGCTGCAGCAATGCCGGAAACCAGGACTGTGTCGACCGCCGGGATGCTCGGGTTGGCATCGTCATCCATGGGCCGCCGCCGTTCCGCTGGGCTCCGGCACGCCGGGCCGTTCCCGTTTGCGCCGCACATGAACCTGCTTGCGTATCCGGGCCACCACGTCGCCGCTGCTGTCGGTCACGTCCACCGAGAACCATTCGAGGACCTTCTCCCCGCCCGCGGCCAGCTTGCGCAGGCGTTCGACGTCGGCCGGATCCAGGACAAACTCGGCCCGCACCTCGCCCTTTCCCGGCTTCAGGAACTCAATCTCCGCTGCACGGTCCCAGACAACGTGGTCACGGCCGAGGTGGTGGAGCAGCATCATCATCCAGAACGGGTCCGTCATGGCGAACAGTGAGCCGCCGAAATGCACGCCGGCCACGTTCTTGTTCCACCAGTAGGACCGCAGCCGCACGGAGACACCCAGATATTCAGGGTCCAGTCGGGTGATCCGAATGCCGGTAAAGGCAAAGGGCGGCCACACGTTCATTAGCCGGCGGACGGTGGCGGGGCTTGCTTGTAGGAGTCTCACGGCCCCCACTCTAACCGGAAGGTAATCCACGCCACAGGAAGACCTGCGATAGCTAACCCGGCATGGATGGCCTATTATTGAATAAGCATGCTTAGTATTTTTCCGGACAACGGAGTGCCGGACCCGACTGAAAGCGTAGAAATGTCCATAGAAGCAAAGGACCAATACCTCTGGGCACGCGGGCTCCTGGAGTCCGATGACGCGGAATACATGCATTGCGGCGAACCCATGCAGCCCCGGGACAGCCGGCAACGCTCCATCTTCGAACCGATCACCGTGGAGTCCATGCCGGAGGAACCGGTGGATGTTCAGCTGGAAACCACTGTGCTCCGCTGCGCCTGCGGCTTCCAGTTGGAGATTCCGGCCTAGGTCCGGCCAGTCACCGTAACGCAGGTAACGCCGGTAGAATGGCAAGTGCAAGCTCGCGGAGCGCTGAATCAGCGTGAGACGGCAAGGTCCGCGGCCACCCATCTCGTCTAGAGGAGCTGCCGGATGCCCCGGATCGTTGTTGATGTTATGCCCAAGCCTGAAATCCTCGATCCGCAGGGCAAGGCCATTGCAGGCGCGCTGCCCCGCCTGGGACTGACCGGCTTCGCCGGCGTCCGCCAGGGCAAGCGCTTCGAGCTCACCGTTGACGGAGACGTCACCCCCGAAATCCTGGAGCAGGCCCGCACCGCCGCCGCGACGCTGCTGTCCAATCCCGTGATCGAAGACGTCACCCGCGTTGAAGTAATCCCGGAGGCCTGATCTTGAGTACTCCCCTGATCGGCGACTTTTCCGTCGCCCCCGAAAACGACGCGCTCCGCGCCGTCCGGGTAGGTATCATCACCTTCCCCGGCACCCTGGATGACCGCGACGCCGCCCGCGCCGTGACCATCGCCGGCGGCACCGCCGTCGGGCTCTGGCATGCCGAAGCGAATCTGCAGTCCGTGGACGCGGTGATCATCCCCGGAGGGTTCTCCTACGGGGACTACCTGCGCGCCGGGGCCATTGCCCGCTTCGCACCGCTCATGGAAAAGGTAGTGGACGCCGCCGCCGGCGGCATGCCCGTGCTGGGCATCTGCAACGGCTTCCAGATCCTCACCGAGGCGCGCCTTTTGCCCGGGTCCATGATCAAAAATAACCACCTGAAATTCTCCTGCGCGGACCAACTGCTGCGCGTGGAAAACAACAGCACCGCCTGGACCAGCGCCTACGAACCCGGTGCCGGAATGGTCGTTCCGCTGAAGAACCAGGACGGGCAGTACGTCGCGGACGAGAAAACGCTGGACGAACTGGAGGGCGAAGGCCGGGTGGTCTTCCGCTACGAGGGTGAGAACCCCAACGGGTCCCGCCGCGGCATCGCCGGCATTTCCAACGCTGCAGGAAACGTCGTCGGGTTGATGCCCCACCCTGAACACGCCGTCGAACCCGGCTTCGGCCCGGATTCCTCCGCCTACGGCGAGGTCGGCCTGGGCTACGGCACCGACGGGCTGCGCATCTTCAGCTCTGTACTCAACTCGCTCGTTGCCGGAGGCAAGTCATGACCGTTTCCCCCAGTGCTGCCGCTGAGCAGAAGAAGTTCCGCATCGACACCGTTGTGCACGCCGCTGCCACCCCGGACACGGAGCTGCCCTGGGCCGAGCTCGGCCTGAAGGAAGACGAGTTCAACCGGGTCGTGGAGATCCTGGGCCGCCGCCCCACCGCGGCGGAACTGGCGATGTACTCGGTGATGTGGTCCGAGCACTGCTCCTACAAGTCCTCCAAGGTGCATTTGAAGCAGTTCGGGGACAAGGTCACCGACAAAATGAAGGAACACCTGCTGGTGGGGATCGGCGAGAACGCCGGCGTGGTGGACATCGGTGAGGGCTGGGCCGTGACCTTCAAGGTCGAATCCCACAACCACCCGTCCTTCGTGGAGCCCTACCAGGGTGCCGCCACCGGCGTCGGCGGCATTGTCCGCGACATCATCTCCATGGGTGCCCGCCCGGTGGCCGTGATGGATCCGCTGCGCTTCGGCGCCATCGACCACCCGGACACCGCCCGCCTGGTGCACGGCATCGTGTCCGGCATCGGCGGCTACGGCAACTCCCTGGGGCTGCCCAACATCGGCGGGGAACTGGTCTTCGACTCCGTGTACCAGGGCAACCCGCTGGTCAACGCCCTGGCCGTGGGCGTAATGCGCCACGAGGACATCCGGCTGGCCAACGCCTCCGGCGCCGGCAACAAGGTGGTGCTCTTCGGCGCCCGCACCGGCGGCGACGGCATCGGCGGCGCCTCCGTGCTGGCCTCCGAATCCTTCGACGCGGACAAGCCCTCCAAGCGCCCCGCCGTCCAGGTGGGCGATCCCTTCGCGGAGAAGGTGCTCATCGAGTGCTGCCTGGAACTGTTCAAGTCCTCCGTGGTGGAGGGCATCCAGGACCTGGGCGCGGCCGGTATTTCCTGCGCGACGTCGGAACTCGCCTCCAACGGCGACGGCGGCATGCACGTGGAGCTGACGAACGTGCTGCTGCGCGACCCCACCCTGACGCCCGGCGAGATCCTGATGTCCGAGTCACAGGAACGCATGATGGCCGTGGTGACCCCGGAGAACGTGGAAGCGTTCGAGGCGATCATGGACAAGTGGAACGTGGAGTACTCCTGGCTCGGCGAAGTCACCGGCACCGGCCGGCTGATCATCGACTGGGATGGCGAAACCATTGTCGACGTCGATCCGCGCACAGTGGCGCACGAGGGTCCGGTGTACCAGCGGCCCATGGCGCGTCCGGCCGCGCAGGACAGCATCGAAGCCAACTCCTTCAACGCTGAACGGCCCTTCGGCAGCGCCGCAGTCAAGGACGCCATCCTGGAGCTGATGGCCTCGCCGAACATGTGCGACAAGTCCTGGGTCACCAACCAGTACGACCGCTATGTGCAGGGCAACACCGCCCTGGCCATGCCGGATGACGCCGGTGTGGTCCGCGTGGATGAAACCACCGGCCTGGGCGTCGCCATTTCCACCGATGCCAACGGCCGCTACTCCTACCTCAATCCGTACGAGGGCGCGAAGCTGGCCCTGGCCGAGTCCTACCGCAACGTGTCCACCGCCGGCGCAAAGCCGTTGGCGGTCACCGACTGCCTGAACTTCGGTTCCCCGGAGGACCCGGAGGTCATGTGGCAGTTCGCCGAGTCCGTGCGCGGGCTGGCCGACGGCTGCCGCGAACTCGGCGTGCCTGTCACCGGCGGCAACGTTTCGCTCTACAACCAGACCGGCGGCGTCGCCATCCATCCCACCCCCGTGGTGGGCGTGCTGGGCGTGTTCGACGACGTCGCCCGCCGTACGCCGTCGGGCTGGCGGCAGGACGGCCAGGCCATTTACCTGATGGGCACCACGCAGGACGAGCTGGACGGCTCCGAATACGCGAACCTGCGCGGCCATCTGGGCGGGCAGCCGCCCAAGGTGGACCTGCAGGCGGAGAAGCTGCTCGGGGAACTGCTGGTCAACGCCTCCCGCGACGGCATGATCGACGCCGCGCATGACCTCTCCGAGGGCGGCCTCGCCGCCGCGCTGTCCGAAATGGCCCTGCGCTTCGGCGTCGGTGCGCGGATCGGCCTTGGCGAAGTCTGCGAACGCGACGGAGTGGACCTGTTCACCCTGCTGTTCTCCGAGTCCCAGGCCCGCGCCGTCGTCGCGGTGGCCCGCAGCGAGGAAGTCCGGTTCAAGGACATGTGCTCGGCGCGCGGTTTCGCTCATGCCCGGATCGGCGTGGTGGACACCGAGATCGGCGCCCTGGACTTCCAGAGCAACTTCACCCTGCCCCTCGATGAGTTGAAGGCGGCTCACGAAGGCACCCTGCCGAAGCACTTCGGCTAAGCCGGCAGCACCAGCACGGGCCCGCGGACTCCGCCGGGCCCGTGTAGGCTCCTCAGGCATGGACAAGATCAACCGAACGCAGCAGGTCCGCCAGGTTGGCGGAGTACTAAGTCTGGCGGCGGGCGCCGTCCCACTGATTTTGAACCTGCCGTATTTGTTCAGCGGGGATGACCGGCTGACGGCCGGTCTCACCGTTGCGGCCGGGCTGCTGGCAGCAGGCATCGGGGTGTGGTTGCTGGCGGGGGCCCGCAGCCGGGGAGCGGAACAAGTGCTGACTGCGGACCGGGGACGGGTGAAGTTCATGGGGGCGATCGCGGTACTGTGCGCAGTAATGCTCATCATTTCGCTGCTGCTGCTCCAGCAGCCCACGACGTCCACCGGGCTATTCGGACTCCTTCTGGCGAACTCGTTCCGGATGCTCTTCGTACCTGTTGGGCGCCAAACCTAGTAGTGCCCTCCGGGTCCGGGTGAGCCGAATGAAGCAAAACCCGAAAGTACGTGCAAAATTAGCTCGTGAGCATAATCCCCGAGAACCTGGCCGCGGAGGCCGGCATTCCCACGCAGCGCCTGTCGCTGGACCTGATGACCGTGGCCGAAGTGGACGCCCTCATCATCCAGACGCGACGCCCGGACTGGGCGGAGGACTTCCCCCAGCCCACCGACTACGACGCCGCCCGCCAGTTCTTCGAGGCCGGATTGCTCGGTCCCGCTGCGTCGTTCGGCACGCGCCTGATCCGGGAACTTTCGACCGCGCTGGTGGTGGGAACCATCGGCTTTGCCGGCGTCCCCGATGAGGGCACGGTGGAAGTCAGCTACAGCGTGGTTCCCTCATGCCAGGGGCAGGGCTACGCCACTGAAGCGTTGGTGGCCCTGGCACGGTTTGCGCTCACCCACCCGGAGGTGGACACCATCATCGCCTACACGGAACCGGGCAATGACGCGTCCCAATCCCTGCTGTTGAGCGCGGGCTTCATGCCGGTGGAGGAAAGCGAACTCACCCTGCAGTTCGCCCTCCGGCGGGATCAGCTCCCGGAGGCCAGCCGGTAGGCTGCGGCGAAATACCGGTTGGTGTAAAACTGCTGGACGCGGGTGTTGACCATGTTGACGGCACCCACCAGCCGGTTGCCCGGGCGGCTGTAGGCAGCAACCCGGAAGTACAGCCGGCCGGCTTCGTCGAGTTCGGCGTAAAAACCTTCTTCACCGCGCTCCGGGTGTCCTGGCAGGGTGCCGTAGCCAAACCCGCTGCGCTGTCCGCGGACCGGCGCGCCGTCGTCGTCCAGCGCCGCTTCAGCAGCCCAGATCACGCGGCAGGGAGCGTAGTAGCGCACCCGCCAGACCCCCACGCCCGATGCCATGTCCACACCCGGGGCGGCGCGCGGCGTGCCGGGTGCCACATACAGCCCCGCCCGGCGGTGCAGGTCCCAGTCCAGCAGCCCGTTGGCGAGGCGGAGAAACCCGGCCTGCGGATCGGCCACTTCCAGTTCTGCCTTGCGCAGCACCAGCCGGTAACCCGCGGGCCAGCGGTCCGTCATGGGTGCCGGATAGGGCCGCTCGGTTAGCCCCTGCTCAGCGTAGGTGAAACCGGTGTTGTGCCTCATCCCTCCGCCAGGCCCTTCCAAGCGAGTGATTCCCGGTCCTTTCGCGGCAGCGAGGCCACCACCAGGTCATAGGAGTCCTCGACCAGGTCCCGGATCATGTCCCGCGGCAGGCCGGAGGCAACTTCCACCTGATTCCAGTGCGTCTTGTTCATGTGCCAGGCGCCGGTGATTTCCGGATGGGCGGCGCGTAGCTGAAGCGCCAGCTCCGGTTCGCACTTCAGGCTGATCATCAGGGGCTCACCGGCAAGCTCCGTCAGAGCGAACATCTTCGCTTTGCCAGCGGCGGCCCGCACCTTGAACACCGAGGACTCCGGCCCGAAGGGGAAGTCTTCGAACGCCCCGGGCAGGGACAGGCACAACCGCCTAAGCTCACCCGCATCCATGGGAAAAGCCTAGCGCTGCCGTCCGCGCAACGGCACTGCACAGCCCATGGGTGACAGGATGGGAGGAACAGGTAGATTACTGCGGGTGAGCCGGCAGCAGAGCGAAGGATAAAACGGTTTGAAGCAGATCAACCGCAGTAGCGGCCCCGTCAGCCAGGCTGCGGAGCGCGCCGCCGGTTCCAGGACCTTCGAGCGGTTCGCCCGGGTGGGCTATGTGGCAAGCGGGATAGTGCACATCGTCATTGGCCTGATCGCCTTGCAGATCAACGCCGGAGGGTCCGGCAATGCGGACACCAGCGGTGCCGTAGCTGCTGTGGCCGAACAGCCCGCCGGGTACGCGCTGGTCTGGTTCTGCTTCCTCGGCTGCTACGCCCTGGCACTATTCCAGCTCACCCGCATCTTCTTTGCC
The DNA here is from genome assembly GCF_024385525.1 of Arthrobacter sp. zg-Y238. Taxonomy (GTDB): domain Bacteria; phylum Actinomycetota; class Actinomycetes; order Actinomycetales; family Micrococcaceae; genus Arthrobacter_B; species Arthrobacter_B jinronghuae. The sequence goes on from NZ_JANFLU010000001.1 coordinate 16,658, forward strand.
GGACAGCAGCTGAAGGACAAGGAGCTGTGGAAGGACCGGGCCAGCAACGCCGGGCAGGTTCTCGTTTACGGGGCCATCGGAACCGTTTTCGCTTCGTTTGCCCTGGGCCGCGGAAGCAATAACGGCAGCTCTTCCTCGGTCAGCTGGACCGCCCGCCTGCTGGCGGTACCAGCGGGCCAATGGATTCTTGGACTCACCGGGCTGGTGGTGGTGGGAATCGGCGGCTACTTCATTTTCAAGGGAGCCACCCGCCGCTTCCGCCGGAACCTCACCGGCATCCCCGGCGGACTCTGGGCAAAGGCCGTGGACATCACCGGCGTGGCCGGCTTCATCGCCAAGGGAGTGTCGCTTGGCATCCTGGGGGGGCTGCTCACCCTGGCCGCCGTGCAGGCGGACCCGGAGGAGTCCACCGGTCTCGACGGCGCGCTGCATACGCTGCGGGACCAGCCCTTCGGCGTGGTGGCGCTGGCCGCGGTGGGGGTCGGGCTGATGCTCTACGGGCTGTACATGGGGATCATCCGCGCTCGGTTCGCCAAACTCTAGAGCCCGAGGCGCGGTGCTTCGATGACCGGGCAGGCGTCCATCACGACGTCGAGCCCTGCCGCCGCCGCACGCGCGGCTGCCGCTTCGTCCACCACGCCGAGCTGCATCCAGACCGCCTTGGCGCCCACTTCGATGGCCTGGTCCACAATGTCGCCCACCCGGGCGGAATTCACGAAGCAATCCACTACGTCGATGCTTCCCGGGATTTCACTCAGCCGGCGGTATCCCTTGTTGCCGTGCACGTCATCGCCCTTCAGGCTCACCGGGATGATCTCCATGCCCAGCTGGTCCTGGACAAAGCGTGAGACGCCGACGGCGGGGCGGAGCGGGTTATTGGACAAGCCCACGATCGCCCACCGGGCCCCCTTGTTCCGGAGCAGCCGTTCGATTGCCGCTGGGTCGTTAGCGTGTGCCACAGTTTCTTCCTTTGCCCCGGAGCCGGTGATAGGCATCCAGCTTAGGCCAGGAAAGACTCGATGGCGTCGGTCAGGGCCGCATCAGGAATACCGCGGGTATCCGATTCCACCAGCAGGAACTCCCCGGAGTCCAAGGCCTCGGCGGTTTGCCGCGCCAGGTCCTGGGTATCGTCGCCGCTACTGCTGCCGGCCATAACGAGAACGGGGATGCTGACGCCGCTGAGGCCCTCGATCTCGGTCTGCAGGACCATCAGTTCGTCCTCCCCGTCAGCGAGGGACAGGGTTGGTTCCAGCGCGACCACCCGGCTGACCACCGTGGATTCCTCCGCGGCCCTCAGCGCCAGGAACGCGCCTTCATCAAAGCCGTAAAGGTCAGTTGATCCCCCGGCTACCTGAAGGACGGCGAGCAGGTCATCGACGTCCGACTCCGCCGTGTATTCCTCGCCCATGCCGCTTTCACCGATGCCCCGGCGGTCATAGGTGTAGACCGTATGGTTTTTCGAGAGGGCATCCGCCAGGACCACCGTCGCGGGACTGCTGCGGTGCGCCAGCAGGGGTCCGACGATCGCCAGCGGAGGGCCGCTGCCCCGCCGGGACCACGCAATGGGCGTTCCATCGGCGGACATCACGATTCCGGAGGCACCCGAAGCTGATTCCATGGCCGGCTCCTGCTGGTTGGGGGAAGGAAAACGCCGGGTGGCTGGTCGCTGATACGCCAACCGCACCCTTCTCCAAAATTAGGAGCCGACGGCGCGCGAGGTCAATGCCCGCAGGCGGCAGGTGCATCGAAGTGCCGCAGACGATGGACCGGCGACGCGGCGTCGAACATTTCTTTATGTGAACGCGGGCAACCTGCCGGGACTTGTCGGATCCGCCGATCCGGCGTTTAGTAGTGCTTGACCATCCCGAGCGGCTGAGAGACCTGGATCGATGAAGCCGCAGCAACCCTGGTTGCCGCATTTCCTCCTTGAACTGCGGCAATAACGAGGCTGGTGTCGCAGGAAGCCGTTATCCCGGCTCAGGACACCTTCCGTAGGGTGCTACTGCCAGGATCGATGGAGTGTTTCTATGACTGCAGTACTGCCCTCTTCCACGTCCTCCCCCGCCTCCGGCACAGGACCCGGTGCGGCCCTGCCGGTAAAGTTCGCCGGGCTCGGCCGCAGCTTCGGCTCCGGACCGAACGAACATGTAGTCCTTCGGGACATCACTTTCGAGGTCCGGCCCGGCGAGGTGCTGGCCATCCTGGGCCCGAGCGGCTGCGGCAAGTCCACCCTGCTGCGGGCCGCCGCCGGCCTGGACCTGCCCACTGACGGCAGCATCCTGATCGACGGCAAGTCCGTCAGCGGGATAGACGACCGCTGCGCCGTCGCCTTCCAGGAACCGCGGCTGCTGCCGTGGCAGACGCTGCAGGCCAATATTGCGATCGGTCTGCCCAAGTCCGCGAGCGCCAGCCGGGGGAAGGCCAAGGTTGCCGAGCTCCTGGACCTGGTGGGACTGTCCGCCTTCGCCAAGCACCGGCCGCGGGCGGTGTCCGGGGGCATGGCCCAGCGGACCTCCCTGGCCCGGGCGCTGGCCCGGGAACCCGGCGTCCTGCTCCTGGATGAACCCTTTGGTGCCCTCGACGCACTGACCCGGCTGAAGATGCAGGACCTGCTGCTCGCCCTGCACCGGGCAGCGCCCGCCACGGTACTGTTGGTGACCCACGACGTGGATGAAGCCCTGCAGCTGGCGGACCGCATCATTGTCCTCGGCAGCCAGGACGGCGCCCCCGGTGCCACCATCACCGAGGTTGTCACCGTTCCCGGCGCCCGGCCCCGTGACCGGGCCTCGGCGGAACTGGCCCGAATGCGCGGCGAGCTCCTCGCCCTTCTCGGCGTCGAGCGCCACTAGACCCCCATCCCCACCCGGGAGCTCTCCCGGCCCGCTCCTGCCCCTTTCCGGGGCGGAGCTATCCCGTGTTACCCGCTTACGGCCGCAGCCGGACGCTTTCGCGTACCCGGCGCAGGCCTCGCCTCCCTAAGGAATCGATTCCCATGAACAGCCGTTCTCCACTCCAGAACCGCACCGCCCGCACGCTCGCCGCAGCCACCGCCGTCGCCGCCCTTGCCCTCACCGGGTGCGTCGCCGGAGAAGACTCCACCGGTGCGTCCGCCGTCCAAGACGCCGACGGCGGCACCCTGACCCTCGATTTCGCTACCTACAACCCGCTGAGCCTGATCATCAAGGACCAGGGCTGGCTGGAGGACTCCCTGGCCGAGGAGGGAGTCACGGTGGAATGGGTCCAGTCCGCCGGCTCCAACAAGGCCAATGAGAACCTCCGCTCCGGTGCCATCGATGTGGGTTCCACCGCGGGCTCGGCGGCTCTGCTGAACCGGGCCAACGGTTCCCCGATCAAGGCCATCGATGTGTTCTCCCAGCCGGAATGGGCCGCCCTGGTGGTCGGCGCCGACTCCGACATCACCTCGGTGGCGGATCTGGCGGGCAGGTCCGTAGCCGCAACAAAGGGTACAGACCCGTACTTCTTCCTGGTCCAGGCGTTGGAGGAGGCGGGCCTGAGCCTCTCGGATGTCACCGTGGAGCAGCTGCAGCACGCTGACGGCCGGGCTGCGCTGGACAACGGGGCCGTCGATGCATGGGCCGGGCTGGATCCGATCATGGCCGACGCCGAGCAGAACGGCGCCCGGCTGGCGTACCGCAACCTGGACTTCAATACCTACGGGCTCCTGGCCGCCAACGAATCCTTCCTGGCGGAGGACCCCGAGCAGGCGCAGGCCGTGGTCAACGCCTATGAAAAGGCCCGTGCCTGGGCCGCGGAAAACCCGGACGAAACCGCGCAGATCCTGGCCGATGTGGCCGGACTGGACCCCGCAGTCGCCAAAACGGTGATTCTGGAGCGCAGCAACCTGGACGTTGACCCGGCACCCGGCGAGGCCCAGCGCAGTGTCCTGGCGAAGATCGGCCCCACGCTGGTGGAGACCGGCGACGTGGCCAGCCAGGAGCAGGTCGACGACGCCCTGGACAGCCTTCTGGACGACTCCTATGTGCAGAACGCGGATCCGGATGCCCTCGGAGCGTCCTCATGAGCGCCCCGGCATCTTCCGCCGCTGCAACCCGGACCGGCGGGACGCCGGCCCGCGGCACCTTGAAGGCACCCGCCGGGAGAGCCGGCGGGTGGCTGGATCAGCGGCTTGCACGGCTCGGCTTAGGACTTCTCGTCCCCGTGTTGCTGCTCGCCGCCTGGCAGCTCACCTCCACTGCCGGAGTCTTCAGCGCAGTGCAGCTGCCCTCCCCCGGAGCGGTGTACAACGCCGCAGCGGATCTGGTGCAGCGCGGCCAGCTCGGCACCCATATCGCGATCTCCACCCAGCGGGTGCTCACCGGTTTCGCCATCGGCTCGGCGCTGGGGCTGGTCCTGGGCGCACTGCTCGGCCTGTCCCGGTTGGCCGATGCCCTGCTGGGCCCGGTGATCGGAGCCCTGCGGGCGGTGCCGTCCCTGGCCTGGGTGCCCCTGTTGATCCTGTGGATGAAGATCGGTGAGGACTCCAAAATCACGCTGATCACCATCGGCGCGTTTTTCCCCGTTTTCACCACGGTTGCCCTGGCCCTGCGCCATGTGGACCGGAACCTGGTGGAGGCGGCCCGGGCCTTCGGACTGCGCGGGGTGAAGCTGCTGACCACCGTCCAGCTGCCGGCCGTGGTGCCGGCGGTCTGCTCCGGCCTGCGGCTCGCGCTGGCCCAGTCCTGGCTGTTCCTGGTCGCGGCCGAACTGATTGCGTCCTCGATGGGGTTGGGGTTCCTGCTGATGGATTCGCAGAACAACGGCCGGACGGACCGGATGTTCCTGGCCATCATCACGCTCGCCGTCTTCGGCAAGGCCACCGATGCCCTGCTGGGCATCGCGGAGAAATGGGCGGTGAAGAAATGGGCCTGACCGCAGTCCCCGCCACACTGCCGGAGCCGGCCACGGAAAGCGAACGCATTGCGTTCTGGGAATCCGCTGCCCGCCGCCTCGAGTGGGAAACGCCGTGGCACACGGCCCACACCTTTGAAAAACCCCAGCGGCTCAGCGGACCGGACATCCCGGAGGCCGACGCCGAGTACACCGTTCCCGCCATCGAATGGTTCGCCGGCGGCCGGTTGAACGCGGCGGTGAACTGCGTGGACCGGCATGTGGCGGCCGGCCGCGGGAACCGGGTGGCCCTGCATTTCGAAGGCGAGCCCGGCGACCGGCGCACCCTCACCTACAACGAGCTGCTCCGCGAGGTCAGCCGTGCCGCGAACGCCCTGCAGGACCTGGGCATCGGGGCCGGCGACCGGGTGGTGATCTATCTGCCCGTGCTGGTGGAAACCATCGTGATCACCCTGGCCTGCGCCCGGATCGGTGCCGTGCACTCGCTGGTGTTCGGCGGGTTCTCCGCCGAAGCGCTGAAGTTCCGCGTCCGGGACACCGGCGCCAAGCTGCTGGTCACCACGGACGGCCAGTACCGCCGCGGCAAGGCCGTGCCGGTCAAGGCCAACGCGGATACCGCCGTCGCCGGGGCGGACACCGTTGAACACGTGCTGGTGGTCCGCCGCACGGGCTCCCCGGTCACCTGGGTGGACGGCCGTGACTTGTGGTGGCACGAAACGGTGGAGACGGCGTCGGACGTGCATACCCCCGCCGCGTTCGACGCGGAGGCGCCGCTGTTCATCATGTACACCTCCGGCACCACCGGCCGGCCGAAGGGCCTGGTCCACACCACCGGCGGCTACCTGACCCAGGCGGCGGAGAGCTACGCGTACCTCTTCAGCCATCCCGACCCCGCACAGCGGAGCGCGGACGTGCACTGGTGCACCGCCGATCTGGCCTGGGTCACCGCCCACACCTATGAGATCTACGGACCGCTCGCGAACGGTGCCACGCAGGTGATCTTCGAAGGCACCCCGGACACCCCGCATCCGGGCCGGCATCTGGAGATCATCGAACGCTACGGCGTGACCAGCTACTACACCGCCCCCACCCTGGTGCGGTCCCTGATGGGCTGGTTCCCGGACGGCATCCCGGACGTCTATGACCTCTCCTCCATCCGCCTGCTCGGCACCGTGGGGGAGGCCGTTAATCCGGAGGCCTGGCGCTGGCTCCGCCGCGAGCTCGGACGGGACCAGGTGCCGGTGCTCGATACCTGGTGGCAGTCCGAAACGGGTGCAGCCATCCTCTCCCCGCGGCCTACTGACACCGTGTTCAAGCCCGGCTGCGCGGCCCGGGCGCTGCCCGGCGTCGGCACCCGGATCGTGGACGCGGACGGCAACCGGGTGCCGCCGGACATCCAGGGCTACATAGTGGTGGACCGGCCAGGCCCGGCCATGGCCCGCACGGTCTGGGGCGACCCGCGGCGCTACCTCGACTCCTATTGGCGGCAGTACGCACAGCAGGGCTGGTTCCTGGCCGGTGACGGCGCGCGGTACGACGGCGACGGCGACACCTGGATCCTGGGCCGGGTGGACGACGTGTTGAACGTGTCCGGGCACCGGCTGTCCACCATAGAAATCGAATCGGCACTGGTCTCTCATCCCTGGGTGGTGGAAGCCGGTGTCTGCGCGGTCGCCGATCCCCGCACCGGACATGCTGTCGTCGCGTTTGTGGTGCTTGCGGCGGGCGCGGACCCGGACCGGGCCGCCGAGGACCTCCGGGCGCACGTGGGCCGGGAGATCGGACCAATCGCCCGGCCCGCCGCCGTCGTTGTTGTCCGCGACGTGCCCAAGACCCGGTCCGGGAAGATCCTCCGCCGCCTACTGGCCCAGCTGTTCGAGGGGATCCCGCTGGGCGATACCAGCAGCCTCCAGAACGAACCCTGCATCACGCAGATCTCCGCCGAACTCCGGCGCCGGCGGGAGGGCTAGTGTCTGCGCGTCAGCGTGACTCGGTCCAGCACCACGGCTCCGCCCATGGCCTGGTGGACCTGCAGGAATTCGGTGGGCGAAACCTCAAGGATGTAGCTGTCCGTCCGGGACGGCAGCAGGTCCTCGCGCCGACCCTCGATCAGGTCGAGGAACACCCCGGTGGCCTCCCGCCTGCCCATCGGTTCGGTGAAGGTCACCCGGTGCGCGGCCGAGGCCATCTTGTAGCCCGTCTCGACAACAATCACGTATTCGTCCACTCCGACCTCCTGAGTGCCCGCGGCGCACGCGCCCCTACCTGCAACCTAAGCCCACACCGGCACCAAACCACAACGGGAAGCTCCCCGATCCGCCCGGCATCACCCGAGGAAGGACCACTCTGCCCATGAGTGAACATCAGTTCGGTTTCCGCACGCGTGCCCTGCACGCCGGCGGCACCCCCGACGCCCTGCACGGCGCCCGCGCCGTCCCCATCTACCAGTCGACGTCCTTCGTCTTCAAGGACACCGCCGACGCCGCCAATCTGTTCTCCCTGCAGAAGTACGGCAATATCTACTCGCGGATCGGCAACCCAACCGTCGCCGCGTTCGAAGAGCGCATTGCCGCCCTGGAGGGAGGCATCGGAGCGGTGGCGACGGCGTCGGGCATGTCCGCCGAATTCATCACCTTCGCCGCCCTCTGCTCCGCCGGGGACCACATCGTGGCGTCCGCCCAGCTTTACGGCGGCACGCTCACGCAGCTGGACGTGACCCTGCGCCGGTTCGGGATCGACACCACGTTTGTCCCGGGCACCGATCCGGCGGACTATGCCGCGGCGGTGCGGGAGAACACCAAGGCCGTGTACGCCGAGGTCGTCGCCAATCCCAGCGGTGAAGTCACCGATATCGAGGCGTTGGCCCGGGTGGCTCACGACGCCGGTGTGCCGCTGATCCTGGACGCCACCTTGAGCACCCCGTATCTGGTCCAGCCGTTCGCGCACGGCGCGGACATCGTTATCCATTCCGCCACGAAGTTCCTGGGCGGACACGGCACCACCCTCGGCGGCGTCGTCGTCGAAAGCGGCCGGTTCGACTGGGGCAACGGAAAGTTCCCGGCCATGACCGAACCGGTACCCAGCTACGGCAGCATCTCCTGGTGGGGGAACTTCGGCGAATACGGGTTCCTGACCAAGCTGCGCTCCGAGCAGCTGCGTGACATCGGCCCCGCGCTGAGTGCAACGTCGGCGTTTGCGCTGCTGCAGGGGGTGGAGACGCTGGCCCAGCGCATGGACGAACACCTTCGCAACGCACAGGCGGTGGCCGAATGGCTCGAAGCGGATCCGCGGGTGTCCTGGGTCAGCTACGCCGGACTGCCGTCGCATCCGCATTATGGGCGGGCGCGGAAATACCTGCCCAAGGGGCCCGGCTCGGTCTTCAGCTTCGGGGTCCGGGGCGGACGGGCGGCGGGGCAGACCTTCATCGAGTCCCTGCAGCTTGCCTCCCACCTGGCCAACGTGGGTGACTCCTGCACGCTGGTGATCCATCCGGGGTCCACCACGCACCAGCAGCTGTCGCCCGACCAGCTCATCAGCGCCGGCGTTCCCGAGGACCTGATCCGCATTTCGGTGGGTCTGGAGGACCTGGATGACATTCTCTGGGACCTGGATTCCGCGCTGACGGCGGCCACCGGGGCTGCGCCCACCACCGTTCCGTCTGTTGAGGAGGAGATTGCCCATGTCCGCTGACACCACTGCCCGGCAACGCACCTGGACCGGCCCGACGGCGCCGGAGCGGCTTGCGCTGCTGCGCTCGGCCGAGTCGATCGCGATTGTCGGGGCCTCGGACAAGCCCTCGCGTGCGTCCTACTTCGTCGCCACGTATCTGCTCTCTTCCTCGCGGTACCGGGTGTATTTCGTGAACCCGACGGCGAAGGAGATCTTGGGCCGACCGGTGTATGCCTCGCTGGCGGACCTGCCCGAGGCCCCGGACATCGTGGACGTGTTCCGCCGGCACGAGGACCTGCCGGCGGTGCTGGCGGAGACGAAAGCTGCAGGGGCCGGGACCCTCTGGCTCCAGCTGGGGTCGTGGCATGAAGAGGTTGCCCGGCAGGCCGAAGCGTCAGGACTGAGCGTGGTGATGGACCGCTGCGTGAAGATCGAGCATGCCCGCTTCCACGGCGGCCTGAACCTGGCCGGCTTTAACACCGGGGTGATCTCCTCCAAGCGGCAGCTGACGGCTTAGCAGCCGGGCAGCGGGGTTTTGCGCGGCCGGGCCCTACCGGTCCCGGTGGGGCGAACCGCGGCCGGGGGAGCCGGCCCCGCCGTTGCCCCGGCCTTTGTCTTTATCCGACCCTGCGTCCGAGTCCTCGCGCGAACCCGAGCGCGAGTCCTGGCGCGAAGATTCACGGTCACCGGCCAGATTCGCTCCCGCTCCGTTGGCGGCCCGGCCGCCGGCGTTGGCACCCTCATGAAGGTCATCGCCGCGAGGCGGGTCCGGAACAATCCCGTGGCCGCCCCCGATGACCGGAAGGGGAGGGTTGCCCGGCTTCACACCCGGGGCAGGGAGGATAGCCGGAGCCGGTGCCTGCTCCGGCTCCGGCTCGGGCTCTGGGACGGGTGCGGGTACAGGGACGGCTGCCGCAGTCGGCGCGGGCTCCGCCGCCGGAACGGCGGCAGCGGGCAGCGGATCCGGAACCGCCTCCGGGGCAGCGGGCTCGGACCGTTGCAGCGTGGGCGCTTCCGGAGTGAAGGTGACTTCGGGCCTCGGATCCGCTCGAATCAGAAAGTCAGGGTTGGCCGCGACGCCGCCGGCACCGACGCCCATGGCCCCGATCAGGGCAGCGCCGAGGATGATGCCGCGGCCGCGCCGAACCCTGGGGCGAAGCGGCACGGGGTTGCCGGCGAAAAGGGCAGCCAGCTCTTCGTCGGGTTCCGGCGCAGGAACACGGGACTGCATGCGCAGGGCGAGCAGCTGTTCAACCAGTTCGGGAGACTCCTCGACGCCGGCTTCCCCCAGGAGGCCGCGGACATAGAGCTTGTCCTGCCCTTCAGGATGCTCGTTCATTGTCCGGTACCTCCTTCCGTTCGAGTTGGTTCTTGAGTACACCCAGCGCGCGGCGCTGGAGCTGCTTGACCGCACCGGCACTGCGCCCCATGATCTTCGCCGATTCTTCAATGGAAAGATCGGCCACCACGCGCAGCAGCAGGACTTCCTGTTGCTGCTGCGTGAGCCCTTCCAGCAGGTGCTCGGCTCCCGCCACGGCGCCGAGCACGCTTTCTTCCGCGGATTCGGCCTCACGGCGGTCCAGCTCCGGATCGAACACGGCCATTACCGGCTCGCGCTCGCGCCGTCGGACGTCGTCCACCATACGGGCGTGGGCAACGGAGAAAGCGAAGGTACGGGCCCCGCGGAGCCCTCCCTTAAGCGTGTCCAGTTTGGAGAACAGCGTCAGGAAGACTTCCTGCGTGAGCGCTTCGGGGTCATCGCACCCCTTGGAGCGGAGGTAGCCGAGAATGCCGGGCGCGAAGTCGTCGTAGATTTCCCGCAAAGCCGCCGGTTTTCGGGCACGCGCATCACGGAGCGTTTGCTCAGTAAGCGGTGCAGGCACGGCGGATTCACTTTCCTGGGAAGCGGGAGTGGTCCAAATGCTACCGCGTCCACTGCCGTAGACATGCGTGCAACGGCCGCACCGATGCTCGTTGGGGGGATAAGCCTCGGCGCGGCCGTTACAAACAGGTAATCGCGGACGGGTACGAAAAGGTTACGCAGCTCATGGGAAAATTTTTCGGCAGGGCCGCCCAGACCTAGTGCGCCTCCACAATCCGCGCATTTCCGGCAAAGCGGCGGTTCCTCAACACCGGCAGGAACTGCCGTACGTCGTCGATCCGCTGGCGGGTGACGTCCGCCGTCACTACGGCCTCACGCTCGTCCTCCAGCGCGGCCTGCGGCACTCCCATGGGGTCCAAAATGGCGGAGTGGCCCACGGTATGCCGGCTGGAGGTTCCCGCCGCGGCAACCCACAGTGTGTTTTCAATGGCACGCGCCTTGAGCAGGGTTTCCCAGTGGTCGATCTTGTGCTCACCCTTGAACCAGGCCGCCGGCACAGCCAGCAAATCCGCGTCGAGGTCGGCGAGCGCCCGTGCCAGTTCCGGGAAGCGCAGGTCATAGCAGGTCATGACCCCCACCCGGAGGTCCCCTACCTGCATAACCTTCACGCCGCCGTCGCCCGGTTTGATCCGGGTCGATTCGGCGTAGGAAAACGCGTCGTAGAGGTGAAGCTTGCGGTACGTGTCCACAATCCGTCCGGTCGCATCGATGAGGACCAAGGTGTTGAACGGCCGTTCCTCGCCGCTGGACTCGTAGCCGCCGGCGATCACCGCGATTTCCAGCTCGGCGGCGAGCAGGGACAGCTGGGAGACGAAGGTGGTCCAGGAGGCGTCGACGGCGGCGGCCAGCGATCCTTCCACCTTGCCGATGCTGAACATGGATTCTTCGGGGAAAATGATCAGCTCGGAGCCCTCGGCGCGGGCCTTGCCGGCCAGGGAACGCATGGTGTCCAGGTTCTCCCGGACCTCGCCGGAGGGGCTGAACTGACCGACGCTGACTAACACTTTCGACCACCTTCGTTTCGGGCTCGCTTGTCCCCAGCCTAGAGCAGGTCAGCGTTGTTCTGCAGGATCCTCCGTGAAGCGGCAGATCGGTGACTGGGCCAGTGCAGCGGCCGCACCAAGCCCGGAGGCTATCCGCCGTCCTGAGCGGTCCAGAACTCCAGGATGGTCCGGGTGACCTCATCCGGAGCCACGAGCAGCGGCGCGACGTGTCCACCGCCCGTCACAGGAACGAACCGACCGGCAGGCATGGAACGGGCCGCCCGTTCCGCCTCACCGACGTCGTTCATGGGATCATCCCGGCCGGACATCATCAGGGTTGGCACCTGCAGCCGCGGCAGGACCGGGCGAAGATCCGGACGGCGGAGCATCAGCGAGCGCATGGCCCAGTATTTTCCCTGCCTGTCGCCGCGTTGAAAGGCGGCGGCAACAACGGATGCAGCAGAAGGCGCGCTCTTGGCGGCTCCCTGCCCAACCAGCGCGTCCACCACAACTTTGCTGAGTGGCCGCGGGCCCACAATCCGGTACAGCGGGACCAGGAGTGCGGTCTTCCGGCGATCGGCCCCGGACAGCGGATAGGCCGGCGTTCCGATGGTCACCAAGGTCCTGATGCGGGCCGGAGAGGTATCTGCCAGGAGTATGCCCATGTGTCCGCCCCACGCGTTACCCACCCAATCAACCGGGGCGGCAACCTGAAGGGCGTCCATCACCTGCACCGCCGCTGCCGCGCAGTCCTGCAATGAATAGAGCCGTCGGGGGCCTGGACTGTCTCCATGCCCTGGACCGTCCACCAGGAAGAGCTCACGCCCGCGCCCGAGCTCCTGCGTGACGGAGGCAAAAGTCTCCGAATCAACGAACATGCTGTGCCAAAGGAACGTCGGTGGACCCGCGCCGATCCGGCGGATTCTGAGGGGTCCTACGGCTGTAGGGACCACGGTCGACGTTGTTTTCGTATCCATGACGCCTCCTAAGATGAACCCTTAGAATGCTTCGGATTCCGAAGCTTATGGCATAGACTCTCCACCATGTCACTGCCGCCGTCAAGAGATTCCGCTACCGAAAATTCCGCTCGGAGGCGGCTCCCCGTCGGCCAGCTCCTGGTCCGGCTCCTGGCCGAATTCCGGCGTGAGCTGCTGGAAGAGGCAGACCTGCGCGGATACGGGGATCTCCGCCCCGCCCACCTGCAGATCACCGGCAATATCGGCACGAAGGGCATCCGTCTGACGGCCCTCGCCGCAAGGGCACAGCTCAGCCTCGCCGCCACATCGGAACTGGTGAATGAGCTGCAGACTCTGGGATACCTGATGCGCGTTCCCGACCCCGCTGACGCACGGGCAAAACTGATCCTGCCAACCCCGCGGGGCCTGCAGATGCTCAGCGAAGCTTCAGACAAAGTCCGTGAATTGGAACACCTGTGGGGAACATACGCGGGAGAGCAACACTTCGAAGCAGCAATGTGGACCCTCCAGGACATTCTGGATGCAACCCGGCGGCGCGCCGGCAACCGATAGACCGAGGCGGCGGCAAGGCGCCCGCCTTGCGCTCCCCTAGACTTGGGCCGCATGGATGAAATCACCGCCCCCGTTAACCTCGGCTCAGCTGCCGGGGTGCTGAATCCGGCAGCCGTGGGCTTTGCCCGCAGCGCCCTGCACCGTCCCGTGGTTCCCTCGGGCGCCAAGGGCGGGTGGCGGACCAAGCGCTGGGAGTACTGGGGCATCCTTACCCCCGAGCTTGCCGTCGGCCTGACCATTGCCCACCTGGACTACGCCTCCACCCTGCAGCTGTACGTGTTCGAACGCGGCACGGGCAAGGAGACCAGCCTGGATCCGCTGAAGATCCTGCCCTCCTACGCGGACGTCTCCCTGCCGGATACGCTGCCGCCGCTGACAGCGTTTGGAGCCTTCGGCGGTGCCGGCCTGCGTTTCCACGACGCCGACGGCGGCACCCGCCTGCAGGCCTCGTCTTCCCGGATCTCGGCGGACCTGTTCGCTGAAGCGGACGGAGACGTCCTCGGGGTGGTGGTGCCGTGGTCAGCGAGCCGTTACCAGTACACCCTCAAGGACGTGGCCCGCCGGGTTTCCGGCACCGTCACCGTGGACGGACGGACGTATCCGGTAGGCGGAGCGGATTCCTTTGCGGTGCTGGACCGCGGCCGCGGGCGCTGGCCGTACTCGCAGCGCTGGAACTGGGGCGTGGGCTCGGGCACGGTGGACGGCACCCGGCTGGGCCTGCAGATCGGAGGGAAGTGGACCGCCGGCACGCCGGCTACGGAGAACGCCCTGATAGTGGACGGGCGGCTGCACCACTACGACGGCGAACTGGAGTTTGCGTACGATCTCGCCGATCCGGCGTCGGCCTGGCGGGTGCACGGACCGTGGATCGATGCCACCCTGACCCCCTTCCACCGCCGCACCGCGGCGACCAACGCCGTCGTGATCAGTGCCCGGACCTGGCAGGCTTTCGGCACCTGGACCGGAACCGCGCGCACCCCGGACGGCACGGAGTATTCCCTGGACGGGCTGGGCGGCTGGATCGAGGAGGCCCGCAACCGCTGGTAGCCGGGGCCGGTCAGTGGTCTTGAGGGCCCGGGACACGCCAGGTGGGGGCCGGTTCGGGCGTGAGCCCCGGGACATCCGGGATTTCCGGGGTGTCCCCGCCGCGGAGAAAGTCCGGTGCCTGCGGCAGATCGACGGAGTCCACCCAGACGGAGGGACCGGACCCGGTGAACAGCATCCCCGCTCCGAGGCCCACCAAGGCCAGGGGAACCAGCAGCACGGCGGTAACAACCACGTTCCCGGGAATCAGGACCCGGGTCCCTGCGCCTTCGGCACGGATGGCCAGGCGCTGACCCGCCTCGCGGTGCTCGTCCGGGGTGGCAAGCAGCAGGGCGGTCGTGTAGACGCCGCGGACCAGGACGAACCCGCCGGCGGCAACCGCCATCACGCCGGTCAGCGGGTTGGCGCCGAGCGGATCGGAGGGCAGCGCGAGGAAACCCAGGACAATGCCGACAACCAGGTACCAGAACGGACGGAGGCCTATCTTGATCCGCCATTCCCGGTAGTCCTCGAAACCGTCGGCTCGCCATTTCGGCACCGTTTCCCGCTCGGCTCCTTCCAGCAGATGGACGGCGGCAGCCGCCATAATGACCGCGGCCAGCAACAGGAACCCTCCGGCCGCACCGCTGCCGTCCCCCGCAGTCCACAGGGTGCCGGCGGTGGCGGCAGCGAAGGCCGCGAAGGCGGCAGCCGCTCCGCCTCCCGCACGCCGGTTCCCACGGAGGAGGTCAACAGCGTATCCGGGCGGAAAACGCCGCAGATGCAGCAGCAACTGGACGCCGGCAACAGCCAGCAGCACACCCGCCAGGACCAGGGCGAGGACGGCGCACGCTGCGGCATCCGGCGTCAGCCAGCGGGATGCAAAGCCGGCGCCGGCCAGAGCTGCCAGTGCCGCCGTTGCTCCCCCCATCCCCCGTTTGTCATCAATACGGACACCGTCCAGGCCAAGCGCGTAGCGATGTCCGTGCCGCAGCCGCTGCACAAAAGCCACCGCCCCGAACAGGACCACCAGGACCAGGGCCACGAAGGCGGTGTTTCCCTGATTGGCCAGGGACGTGGCCAGGAAACCGAACACCAGAACCTGCAGCCACGGGATAAAAGCGAGGCTGGTGAGCCGCCGGAAGAACTCACCGCGCAGAGAGTCGAGGGCTTCCCGGTCCTGCGGATTGACCGCCAGGAGCGACGACACCAGGGCGGCGGGGTCGATCCCGGCCGGGGATTCCTGGAGGGCTGCGCTGGCCAGGATCAGCTGGCGGTTTCCGGGATCGAGCGAGAGCCCCTCTTCCAGGAACCGCCGACTCAGCGCGACGGGACCGCTGACCGCTGTATTGGCATAAACGGCAACCACGTACTGCTCGGGATCGTGCGGATTCAGTTCCAATGCGCGCTGGATGTGCGCCCAGCCCTGCTTCCGGTCCGCCTCGTCGTCGGAGCCTACATAGACGGCCGCGGCAATCCGGTGCGCGACGGCGTCGTCGGGGTAGAGCGCGACGGCGGTCGCGGCCGCATCCCTGGCTTCCGCCGAACGTTCCAGCTCCTGCTGGGCAATGGCGAGCAGGAGCAGTGCCTCCCGCCCCTCCGGGTCAAGGGACAGACTTTGGCGGGCGGCCTGCTCGCCCTCCGCGTAGCGTTCCAGGCTGACGTACAGCTGGGCCAGATCCGCGTGGAGCCACGGTTCGTCCAGATGGTGGGGAGCCTGCTCCTGCAGCAGGGCCAGGGCATCGGCTTTCCGGCCGGAAGAGGCCAGCACCTCGACCCGCGCGCGGATGGCCTCCCGGTGCAGCACTGTGCTCACAGCATCTTCCGAGAGCGCAGGTAGTCGGCGAGGTCGTTGTAGCGGCCGTCCCGGTTGGCGAACCGGACAACGTTGCGGGACTGTTCCAGCCACGTCCGGGTGGACGCGTTGACCTCCGCCAGCGCATCTTCAATGTGGTCCATCCCGATGGGCCGCAGCTCTCCGTCCGCGATCGACACGGTCATGGCCTTTTCGGCAGCAGTGACGCAGATGTGCTCCAGATCGGCCCCCGAAAAGCCTTCGGTGCGGTGGACAATGGCGGGGATGTCGATGCCGGCGATCGGCCGGTTGGATAGGTGGTAGCGCAGGATGGCATCCCGGGCCTCCGGGTCCGGCGGGCTGACCAGGACCATCCGGTCCAGGCGTCCGGGGCGCAGCAATGCGTCGTCCAGGTCCCACGGGTGGTTCGTCGCAGCGAGGATGTAGAGGCCGTCGTTTTCCCCGGAGGTGGAGTCCATTTCGAGCAGCATCTGGTTGACCATCTGCCGCAGCCAGGCGGAACCGCCGGTCAGGCTGCTGCGCCGCATACCCAGCGCGTCCACCTCGTCGAGGAACAGCACGGCCGGGGACCGGCGACGGGCCTCGGTGAAGACCTCGTGCAGGTTCCGCTCCGTGCCGCCCACATAGGCATCCAGCACATCCGTCATCGTGACGTTGATGAACGAGGCGCCGAGTTCCCCGGCGACGGCCCGGGCCAGGAAGGTCTTGCCGCACCCCGGAGGTCCATACAGCAGCAGGCCACCGCGCAGCGACTTGCCGAATGCCTTGGCTATTTCCGCGTGTTTCATCGGCTGAAGGAAGGATTCGTGCAGCCGTTGCTTCACGTCACGCAGTCCGCCGACGTCGGCGAGGGTCACCGCCGGGGCCGACGGTTCCAGCGGCGGGGCCGCCGGCGTGCCCGGATCTCCGTTCCGTGTTTCGACGAAGGGCGGCGGGAGCTCCGCCCCGAGGTCAGACTCTGCCGCAGCCCAGTCGAAACCGCGGTCGCCGTCGTCGTTGTTTTCCGCTTCCGGCTCCGACTCCGGCTCCCGCTCCGGCTCCGGCTCCCGTGCTTCTCCCGGGGCGGCCGCGGGATCCGGCCCGGGGGCGGGATCCGGCCCGGGGGCGGGCGGAGTGCCCGGGTTCAGGGCAGCTGCCGTCCTGCCTAACAGTGCCAGCGCGGCAGCGTTACCCGGCTCCTGGCCAAGTGCCGCGTTGATCTGTCCGAGTGCTTCCACGGCCCGGCCCGCCTGCAGCAGCAGCTCGGCCAGGTGCAGCCGGAGCGTGGTTTCCTGCGGGTTGGCCTCGACGGCGCGCTGCAGACTGCTGACAAGTTCTTCGCTGATTCCCCCCATGGGAAAAATCCTAATTCACCCCGCAGGGGTTCCCCGCACCTGTCCTGCAGGTGTTACGCCGGGCTCCCGGGACGTTAAACGCGTCAGGGACGATGCCGTCGCCGGCACCGTCCCTGACCGCGGGAAAAGCTACTCGTTGATGAGGTCCCGCACCACGATGGTCTGGTCGCGGTCCGGGCCCACGCCGATGGCGGAGAAGCGCGTGCCGGACATCTTTTCCAGCGCCAGCACGTAGTTCCGGGCGTTGTCCGGCAGGTCCTCGAGGCTCTTGGCCCCGGTGATGTCCTCGGTCCAGCCGTCGAAGTACTCGAAGATCGGCTTGGCGTGGTGGAAGTCGGTCTGCGTCATCGGCATCTCGTCGAACCGGACGCCGTCGACGTCGTAGGCCACGCAGACCGGGATCTTCTCGATGCCGGTCAGCACGTCCAGCTTGGTCACGAAGTAGTCCGTGAAACCGTTGACGCGGGACGCGTGGCGGGCCAGGACGGCGTCGTACCAGCCGCAGCGGCGCGGACGGCCGGTGTTCACGCCGAACTCGCCGCCGGTCTTCTGCAGGTACAGGCCCATGTCATCAAACAGTTCGGTGGGGAACGGACCGGCACCGACGCGGGTGGTGTAGGCCTTGATGATGCCCACGGAGCGGGTGATCCGGGTGGGGCCGATGCCCGAGCCCACGGATGCGCCGCCCGCGGTCGGGTTGGAGGACGTGACGAACGGGTAAGTGCCGTGGTCCACGTCCAGGAAGGTGGCCTGGCCGCCCTCCATGAGGATGACCTTGCCCTCGTCCAGGGCGGAGTTCAGCTCGTAGGTGGAGTCGATGACCATGGGGCGCAGCCGGTCCGCATAGGAGAGGAAGTACTGGACCACTTCTTCGGCGTCGATGTCGCGGCGGTTGTAGACCTTCAGCAGCAGCTGGTTCTTCTGCTTCAGGGAGCCTTCGACCTTCTGGCGCAGGATGGACTCGTCAAAGATGTCCTGCACGCGGATACCGAGCCGGGCCACCTTGTCCATGTAGGCCGGGCCGATGCCGCGTCCGGTGGTGCCGATGGCACGCTTGCCCAGGAAGCGCTCGGTGACCTTGTCCATTACCTGGTGGAACGGGGCCACCAAGTGCGCGTTGGCGGAAATCCGGAGCTTGGACGTATCTGCACCGCGGGATTCGAGGCCGTCGATCTCGGCGAAGAGTGCCTCAAGGTTCACCACGCAGCCGTTGCCGATCACGGGAATGGCGTTGGGGCTGAGGATGCCTGCGGGCAGCAGCTTAAGTTCGTATTTTTCACCGCCGACGACGACGGTGTGGCCGGCATTGTTTCCGCCGTTGGGCTTGACGACGTAGTCGACGCGCCCGCCGAGCAGATCGGTGGCCTTACCTTTACCTTCGTCGCCCCACTGGGCGCCGACGATGACTATAGCTGGCATGGGATCCTCCCCCATTAGTTACGGGGCAGAGCTGCGAGGTTGCAGATCCGCTACCGTGCATGAGAACGCCCCTGAACTTGGCGCGTCCTGCCTCACGGCGTACCTCGGCGCAAGTTGCGGGGCTCTTACCTGCCAAGTTTAGCCGATCATGCTGTTCCTCACTCGAGAATGCGCTGCAGGGGCATCCATCTGCGGCGCTTCGCAGGTAGCGTGGCCGGATGGACCGATTCCGCGGTTACATTGCAGGGCTGGGAACTGCCTCCGGCACGAGGCTCGTGGTTGGGCACTGGCTCGATTCCCCGCTGGGCGCCTTCACCGATGTGATGGCTGAGGACGACGCCGGTGTACGGACGCTGCTGGCCCCGTCCGACGCGGCGGCCCGGTATATCGGTGAAACCTACAGTTTCGACCGGACCGTGGTGGCACCCGTGGACGCAGTCCTTTCCCCGGAGACGCTCCGGGTGGCCGCTGGACCGCTGCGGTTGGAGGCGGTGCTGGGGCCGGTGACCTTCCTGGGCCGGGTATTGGAACACGTGCCGGGGCCGCTGGCCGTGGCTCCGTGGTGGTTGAGGCTGGTTAATCCTGTGGCCGGACTGCTGGTCCCGGGCGTGCGGACCGCTGGATCTGCCGGTGCCGGGCGGCGCGAGTTCTACGGCGTCCGGTCCATCCGCACGCTGACAGGTGCGACAGCAGCGTGGGACGGTTCCGATCTGGGCGGGTTGCGCCCGGTCGAGCCGCCGGTGAAATTCGGATTCAGTTCCGTTCCGGCTGCCCCGCAGATTGTCGCCGTCACCACAACCATCCAGCCCTGAGCAGGTTTGCCGGGGCTCCTGCCGTCTTGTGGCGAGATACGCCGGACCAGCCCGCCGGATTCCTCCAGTTTGACTAGATAGGCCCCTGCGCTTTGTCTGGATCCCCGCGGTCTGTCCGGATCCCTGCGCTTTGTCCGGATCCCTGCGCGGGATCCCCGCGCTTTGTCCGGATCCCTGCGCGGGATCCCCGCGGTCTGTCCGGATCCCCGCGCTTTGTCGGGATCCCTGCGCCGCGCAGCGAGGGGATTGACACAAACTGCAGGGATTAGGACAAAGCGCAGGAATTTGACGGGATTCGACACCATCCGGTGCCATCCCAGCCCGTATGAGTCCGAATCAGTCCGAATCAGTCCGACGAAGCTGTTGCGTGAGAGCAACCTTTGCCCCGGCGAACTATTTCGGCTCTGCCGTACCCAATTTCCTACCCGGGGGAAGCGGTGCGATTACCCGGATACCTACGCTTTCAGAGTCATCCACCACCTGGATGCCCTCCTTTACTCAGGAAGCAGGGAATCACATGAAAAAGACGACAGCTGGCCTCACATTGACGGCCATCACCGGATTCGGGCTCCTTTCGGCAACACCGGCGCTGGCCGCGCAGCCGCCGGTACCTCCGGATCCTCAGCCCATGCCGTACGCGAACTGCACCGAGGCAGCCGCGGACGACGCTTACAACATCCCCTCCACCCATCCCCGTTACGGGGCCTGGCTGGACAATGACATGGACGGCATCGGATGTGAGGACTCCTCCCGGCCCATGCCCCAGCCGCAGGGACATATGGACAGCAACGGGACCTGGATTCCGTCTTATGTGGAACAGATGCCCGCGCAGGTAGGCAGGGTGCCCTCGGGCGGCGCCAACACCGGCATTCCGCAGGAGCCGGAGGAGTCCAACGCAGGAGTCTTGGCCCTTGGCGGCGGACTGGTGCTAGCGGCGGCAGCAGGCGGCACCTTCGTGGTTCGGCGGCGTCTCGCCGGCCAGGAATAAGCGGATTCCGGTGAGCGGATCGACATGAGGAACACTCCGGGCGGCCGCCGCAGAAGCCTTGGTGCGGCTGCGGCGGCCGCGCTTCTCCTCCTCGCGGGGGTCAGCAGCGCCGGGCCGATCAGCATTGGCGGCACTCCGTCGGCAACAGCGTTCGTCCCGACTCCCGTTCCCGCTGCCTCCATTCCGGATTCCCCCATCCCAAGCTCCTCGGCACAGAACTCTCCTACCCCAGGTGTCCCTGCACCAACAGTCCCCGTACCAACCAGCCCGACACCAGACAGCCCCGTAACGGCCGTACCGGTACCGTCGCCGTCGCTGCCGGCCGCGCCTTCCGCGGCACCGAACGCCCAGCCCATGGGAATGCCGGAATCCGCACCGGCGATGCTGCGCATTCCCTCGATCGGGGCGACGTCCAGACTGATCCGCCTGGGCCTGGACGCCGACGGCGCATTGCAGGTCCCTTCGGGCAAACCGGGTTCGCCTGCGGGCTGGTACGAGCACTCCCCCACACCGGGCGAGACGGGTCCGGCCGTGCTGCTGGGGCATGTCAATGCTGAGGGAGGCGGTCCCGGGATTTTCGCCGGCCTCCGCCGGCTCTCCCCCGGTGACCGCATTGAGGTGGTCCGGGAGGACGGCAGCACAGCGGTCTTCACAGTGCGCGGCGGCGAGCAGTATCCCAAGGACGAATTCCCCACGTCCAAGGTGTACGGAAATACCGCCGGTCCGGAACTTCGCATGATTACCTGCGACGGCTATGACCCGAAGACCGGACACTTTGATGACAATTACGTGGTGTACGCCGCGATGGTCCCCTGATGCCAGCCTGCTGCTGCACTAGGGTCTTGGAGTAACAGCGGCTCCGTTCGTGGAACCGGCACGGTGGCGCAGAGTTTCAGGGGGAAACAATGGGTAAACCAACTATGCGTTCCGGCGGCACCCAATCAAGGTCCAAAGATAAGAGCAAGAGTGACCCGCATGAGGCATCGACGTTTTTAGCCGCTCTGATCTGTCTGGCACTCGGTGGTATTTCCCTCCACTGGGACATTGCCGGCGTCAGGGACGACAGGCGCCTTCTTGCAGAGGGCGTGCACGCTCAGGGCGTTGTCACGCGCACTTACGTGGAACGGCACGGAACAGCACGGTACGGGTCCGACGAGACCGTCGCGTCGATCATTTATTCGCCCTCCGCTGGGGACGAGGTCGCAATCACCCATACGGTGCGGAATTCACCAACCGAGGGACTTGAGGACCAAGAGGTAACCCTGTTCTACAACCCGGCTGACCCTTCCGAAGCTGTTGTCGAAGAATGGCGTGACGAGTACGACTGGATGACCGTGGCGGCAGTCCTGTTTTTGGCCGGGGGTGGCTTCGCCTTGGTGGTGAGTACGCGCTCCATTATTAGGGGATTAATTAGGAGACGCCGAAAGCCAGCGGAAAAGCCGCTCTAGATCACGGTGCGGTGCTGCGCACCGGTTGGCGCAGCACCGTCCGCAGCTTCTCCGGAGCCGCCCGCCGCGGGTCGCTGAGGTACACCTCGTGGTGGTCGCCGTTGAAGGTCAGGTGACGTTCGGGCATCCAGGAGTCGTGCAGGCGGGCCAGGACCGGCCCCTCGGCGTCGTACGGCCCAACGAACAGGATCTGCGCAGCCAGGCCCTCCGTAAGTGTCTGCAGCCGCACCTGTTCCAGGCCGGGAAGCTTCTTTTTAGCCTCAACGGAGGCAACAGCTGCGTCCACCATTTCCGGGGTGATCCACTCCGGCTGGGCAATCAGCATGGTCCAGTCCCAGGAGCTTTTGTCGCGGCGGACAAAGGCCTCCGGATCCTCCGCGCGCCACAGACCTTCCAGCGGGCCGACCGTGAAGTCCGCCTCCAACTCATCCTTGGAGGCGAACTTCAGCGAATACGCCACCGGATACAGGCACTCGAGCGCCCGGGTGTATTCAGGGGAAGTATTGGGGTCACCGTGCCCGTCCACGGCCAGATAATGCATGATCGGCACATCCACCAGCGTGAAGTCGCGGCCGCCGGGCGCATACAGTTCCGGATAGGACCGTTTCAGGTCGAACTTTTCCATGCGCTGTCCCTTTCGAGCGCCACCTTTCGAGCGGCTTTCCAGCGTAGGCGTTTGCGCCCGAATACCGGGAGGCCCGGCCGGTGAAGGGGCAACCGGCAGGACCAAAAAGCAACGGGCACCAAAACGGCGGCCCCCAGCAAAACCGGGGACCGCCGTCGTTGTGGTGAAGCCGGGAGCCTACAGCCCTTCGATGGCTGCCTTGGCCTGCGGATCGGAATCGTCGAGGAACTTCCGGATCCGGTCCACTTCCTCGGTCTCGCCGATCGCCGCGGCAGCGCGGCCGAGCGCGTACAGCGAGCGCAGGAAACCGCGGTTGGGCACGTGCGACCACGGGATGGGGCCGATGCCGCGCCAGCCGGCACGGCGCAGGGAATCCAGTCCCCGGTGGTAACCCACCCGGGCGTACGCGTAGGACTCGACGTTGCGGCCCTCTTCGAATGCCTCGTCCGCGAGCGCGGCCCACACCTGCGAGGAGGTGGGGAACTTCGCGGCGAGATCCACCGGTTCGTCGCCGGCCTCCAGACGGGCGACGACGTCGGTCTCCTCCGGCAGGTAGGTGGCGTCGGGGCCGAGGAGGTTCTTGCGGAATTCGTCTGACATTAGAGTGCCTTACCTGCCGATCCAAGGTTCTGTGCTGCTTCCACCACGCGGGCGGCCATGCCCTTTTCAGCGGCTGCACCCCAGACGCGCGGATCGTACTGCTTCTTGTTGCCCACTTCTCCGTCCACCTTCAGCACACCGTCGTAGTTGCGCAGCATGTGGTCCGCCACCGGACGCGTGTAGGCGTACTGGGTGTCGGTGTCGATGTTCATCTTCACGACGCCGTAGGAGACGGCGTCGGCGATCTCCTGGGCGGAGGAACCCGAGCCGCCGTGGAAGACCAGGTCGAACGGCCGGTCCTTGCCGATGGATCCACCCACGGAGTCCTGGATTTCCTTGAGGATTTCCGGGCGCAGCTTTACGCCGCCGGGCTTGTACACGCCGTGCACGTTGCCGAAGGTCAGGGCAGTGATGTAGCGGCCCTTGCTGCCGTCGCCGAGGGCTTCGATG
This sequence comes from Arthrobacter sp. zg-Y238, assembly GCF_024385525.1. GTDB lineage: Bacteria > Actinomycetota > Actinomycetes > Actinomycetales > Micrococcaceae > Arthrobacter_B > Arthrobacter_B jinronghuae. The sequence continues at coordinate 40,105 of NZ_JANFLU010000001.1, forward strand.
GTGGCCATGCCGTCCTGGACCGTGGTGTAGAGCTTGTCATTGATGGCATTTTCCACGCCGTCCTCTTCACCGCCCACGGTGCCGATCTCGACCTCGAGGATGATCTTGGCGGCGGCCGTGCGGGCCAGCAGCTCCTGCGCGATGCGCAGGTTGTCTTCCAGGGTTTCGGCCGAGCCGTCCCACATGTGCGAGTTGAAGATCGGATCCTCGCCGCGCTTGACGGCGGCTTCGGAGGCGGCCAGCAGCGGCAGGACAAAGTCGTCCAGCTTGTCCTTGGGGCAGTGGTCGGTGTGCAGCGCAATGTTCACGTTGTAGCTCTTGGCCACTTCCTTGGCGTAAGCCGCAAACGCGAGGGAACCGGCGACCATGTTCTTCACGGTGGCGCCGGACCAGTAGGCTGCACCGCCGGTGGACACCTGCACAATGCCGTCCGAACCTGCTTCGGCGAAACCTGCGAGCGCAGCGTTGAGCGTCTGCGAGGAGGTGACATTTACTGCCGGATACGCGAAGCCCCCTGCCTTGGCTCGGTCAATCATCTCGGCATAAATCTCCGGGGTTGCAATAGGCATGCTGACTCCAAGGTCGATACGGCAGGGCCTTCAGCCCTCGTTGGCTCCTTACATCCTAGCCACAAGTGTCCCCGAGACATCAGGTGCCGCCGCCGATTACGACGGCGGCTTCCGGCGCCCGTCCTTAGCCCACCTTCTGGCCGAAGACGTGCCGGCGGATCCAGCCATGCATGGCGATGGCCGCAGCGGAGCCGGCGTTGATGGAACGGGTGGAGCCGAACTGGGCAATGGACAGGGTGGCATCCGCTGCGGCGTGGACTTCCGGGCTTAGGCCGGGGCCCTCCTGCCCGAAGACCAGCACGCAGTTCTCCGGAAGTTCATAGGTTTCCAGCGGCACGGAGTCCGGAAAGTTGTCGATCCCGATGATGTGCAGGCCTTCGCTGCGGGCCCACTGCACAAAGTCCTCAACGGTGGGGTGGTTGCGGATGTGCTGGTAACGGTCGGTGACCATGGCGCCGCGGCGGTTCCACCGGCGTCGTCCGATGATATGCACTTCCTTGGCCATGAAGGCATTGGCGGTGCGCACCACGGTGCCGATGTTGAAGTCATGCTGCCAGTTCTCGATGGCAACGTGGAACGGATGCCGCCGGGTGTCCAGGTCCGCCACAATCGCGTCATGCTTCCAGTAACGGTATTCGTCAACCACGTTGCGGGCGTCCCCGTTGGCCAGCAGTTCCGGGTCCCAGTGATCCCCTTCCGGCAACGGCCCCTCCCAGGGGCCCACACCCACCTGGTGCAACGGTGCGGCGGCTTCATCTACGGTGTCATCGCTGACTTCTTCGGGGCTGTCTATCACCCTTCCAGCCTAAGGTGAAAGACTGGCAACGCCCGCTTCCGGCGCCTCCGGGACAGGTTCCCGGCAGTGCGTGCCCTGTGAGTCGAGGCAGTAAATGCAGTATGCGAGAAATGGGAGACCGTGGGCGAAAACGAGAACATTGAATGCTGGCTGACAGACATGGACGGGGTCCTGGTCCACGAAAACCACCCGATTCCTGGTGCCGCTGAGCTCATTGACCGCTGGGTTGCCACATCCAAGCGGTTCCTGGTGCTGACCAACAATTCCATCTACACCCCGCGGGACCTCGCCGCACGCCTGCGTGCCTCGGGACTGGAAGTCCCGGAAGAAAACCTCTGGACGTCCGCGCTGGCCACGGCCGAGTTCCTCAAGGACCAGGTGAAGAACTCCGGCACTCCCGGACGCTGCTTTGTGGTGGGCGAGGCCGGACTTACGACGGCGCTGCACGAGGCAGGCATGATCCTCACCGACACCGCTCCGGACTACGTGGTGTTGGGCGAGACCCGCACCTATTCCTTTGGCACCATTACCAAGGCAATCCGGCTCATCCTGGACGGCGCGCGTTTCATCGCCACCAACCCGGACGTCACGGGCCCCTCGCAGGAGGGACCGCTCCCGGCGACCGGCGCCATTGCCGCACTGATCACGGCGGCCACCAAGATGGAGCCCTACATTGTCGGCAAGCCGAACCCGATGATGTTCCGGTCCGCCATGCGCAAGATCGACGCCCACTCCGAAACCACCGCCATGATCGGCGACCGGATGGACACCGACATCGTGGCAGGCATCGAGGCGGGACTGCACACCGTGCTGGTGCTCAGCGGCATCACCCAGCGCGAGGACATCAACCGGTATCCGTTCCGGCCCACGCAGATCATGAACTCCGTGGCGGACCTGATCAACACCATCTGAGTCCTCCCGGAACCGGCCCGGGCGGGGGTTATTCCTCCGCCCGGTGACCTCCTGCGGCTTCGGGCGGGTCGAAGAGCCGCAATACCTCCAGCACTATGTCCTGATAGACCGCAGGGTTCCACTGCGGGCTGGCATGGGCGGGACGTGCTCCTTCGGTGACCAGCGAGCTGGTCAGCAGGTTCGCCGGGAACGCGGCTTCCCAGCCGGCCCGGGCCGCGCCGTAGTCCACCGTCCCGTCCTCCGGATTTCCGATGAATGCCAGCTTTGTCCCGCCCAGTGATCCGGAAAACCGGGGAGCCGTGAAGTGGTAGATGTAGGACGCCTGGGACTGGATGAGCCGGCTGGACGGAGCCAACGGTGAAAGCTGTTCCAGGGTTTGTTCCGCAACCGTCCGCCAGGACCGTTCGTTCCGGTGCAGTACGCGCTCCCCCAGCTCGTAGCCACCGCGCAGCCCGGTGGTGATCCGGTAGCCGTTGTCATACAGGAACACCGCTCCCTTGAACATCGTCTGGTCGCGGACTGCATTCCGGCCGGACGGACTGGAATCCAGGACAATCAGGTCGACGGCAACCCCGCGGCCGGCCAGACCTGCGGCCACCTGTACCGCCAGCATTCCGCCGAAGCTGTGCCCGTAAAAGTAGACGCGCGTCAGCGAGTGTTCCCGGATGGAAGCATGCACCGCCTCAAGGATTGCCGGGACTTTCAGGCCCAGATTGGAATATCCGATCCCGGCCAGCTGTCCCCGAGTGGCCAAAGCCGGACGCAGGGAGCGCAGGAGCCAGGCGGTTTCCTCCCAACTGGTCTTGTAGCCGGGGAACAGGAACCACATGGCATGGGGAAACCGCCGTTCGGCGTCCTCGTCGGGCACCCGCAGGATTTCCAGCTCTTCCCGGTAGTGCTGGACGCGGTCGGTGACAACGAGATCGGTGCTGAGCAGGATCCCCGCAAGCGAACCGGCCAGGAACCGGCGTCGGGATACCCGGTGCAGGTCTGCCGTGGTCCGAAGGAGATCCCCCGGAGCGGTAGGTTCCGGTTTCATCGACCCGGTGCCGCGGCGGTTGCTGCCGCTATCCGAGGCCGAGTTCATCCTTGCCGAACGCAAACAGATAGGGAACGCCGGCCTCGGCCTCGATACGCTCCTTGGCTCCGGTGTCCCGGTCCACGATCACAGCCACGGCCACCACGTTGCCGCCGGCGTTGCGCACACCCTCGACGGCGGTCAGCGCCGACCCGCCGGTAGTGGAAGTGTCCTCCAGGACCACCACGTTGCGGCCGGCGACGTCGGGGCCTTCCACCTGGCGGCCCATGCCGTAGGACTTCTGTGCCTTGCGGACAACAAAGGCGTCCACGGCCCGGCCGGCGCGGGTGGCCGCGTGCATTACGGCGGTGCCCACCGGATCAGCTCCCATGGTCAGTCCGCCCGCGTTGGTGAACTCAATGCCTGCACGCTCCAGCAGTTCCAGCATCACGTCGCCGACCAGCACGGACGCTTCGTGCTGCAGCGTGACACGGCGCAGGTCAATGTAGTAATCCGCCTCGGCGCCGGAGGAAAGCACCACTTTGCCGCGCACCACCGCCAACTCCATGATCAGTTCGAGCAGCCGGGCGCGGGACGGGGCGATCGCGGGCGAAGTCATGGCTCAATCCTAGCTACGGGCAACGGGAGGACAGGGCTTTGGTCCCTTATGCGACGTGACACCGGTCAATTCGGCAATCCGGGGCCGGGGCGGCCCAACTCGCACTGCCCTTCCCGGGCACGGCGCGGCAGACGGATATAGGCTGTGATCCATGCGGAAACTACAAGCGGAAATCATTGCCGAACTGGGAGTTCAGCCCACCATTGATGCGGCCGCGGAAATCCGCCGCCGGGTGGACTTCCTCAAGGACTACCTGCACGCCTCGCATACCTCGGGGTACGTTCTGGGCATCAGCGGCGGCGTGGATTCCACGCTTGCGGGCAAGCTCGCCCAGTTGGCCGTGGACGAGCTGAAAGCCGAGGGCACCGACGCGCAGTTCATTGCCCTGCGGCTGCCGTATCGGGTCCAGCATGACGAAGCGGATGCCCAGGCTGCCCTCGAGTTCATCGCGCCGTCCAAGTCCCTGGTGTACAACGTCGGACCGGCGGTGGACGGCTTCGAAGACGAATACGTGAAAATGACCGGCGAGAAAATCACCGACTTCAACAAGGGCAACATCAAGGCCCGGGTGCGCATGACCGCGCAGTATGCAGTGGCGGGCCAGCACAACCTCCTGGTGATCGGCACCGACCACGGCGCCGAATCCGTCACCGGATTCTTCACGAAGTTCGGCGACGGCGGCGCGGACCTGCTGCCGCTCTCCGGCCTGGACAAGCGCCAGAACCGGGCCCTGCTGGCGGAGCTGGGCGCCCCGGAAAAGCTCATCGGCAAGGCACCCACCGCCGACCTGCTGGACGACAAGCCCGGCCAGACCGATGAAACCGAGCTGGGCCTGAGCTACGACACCATCGACGGCTATCTGGAAGGCGGGGACACCCCCGCCGAAGACGCCGAAAAGATCGAGGCACGCTTTGTGATGACCCGGCACAAGCGCACCGTACCCGTCACTGTTTCCGACACCTGGTGGAAATAGCTCCCTTTCCCTACCCCGAGCCCGCCTAAGCGGGCGGTCCATCCCGGCCGCCCGCTTACCCGTTGTGGTGCGGGGCGCAGTGTGGAGCCGGACGGGATTCGGTAACGTAGCAGTGTGAAGATAGCTACCTGGAACGTGAACTCCATCCGCGCCCGAGCCGACCGCATTGAGGCCTGGCTGCAGCGCTCCGACGTCGACGTCCTTGCCATTCAGGAAACCAAGGCGAAGGACGACAATTTCCCCTGGGAACTGTTCGAAAAGAACGGTTACGAGGTGGCCCACTTCGGGCTGAGCCAGTGGAACGGTGTCGCGATCGCGTCCCGCGTGGGGCTCGACGACGTCGAACGCACCTTCCCGGACCAGCCGATGTTCGGCAAAACCGAAGAAACCACGGTGGCTGAGGCCCGCGCCATCGGTGCCACCTGCGGCGGCGTGCGGGTGTGGAGCCTGTACGTACCCAACGGCCGGGCCGTGGATGATCCGCACATGCCCTACAAGCTGCAGTGGCTCAAGACGCTCAAGGACCACGCAGCGGAGTGGATCACCAAGGATCCGTCCCTGGAACTGGCTCTGATGGGCGACTGGAACATTGCTCCGCAGGATGACGACGTATGGGACATCGACTGGTTCCGCGCCCAGAATGCCACGCACATCACCGAACCCGAGCGGCAGGCCTTCAACGAGTTCCTTGACGCCGGGTTCACCGACGTCGTCCGGCCCTTCCATCCCGGCCCCGGCGTCTACACCTACTGGGACTACACCCAGCTGCGGTTCCCCAAGCGCCAGGGCATGCGTATCGACTTCGTCCTGGGCTCCCCAGCCCTGGCCAAGCGCGTAACCGGAGCCGTGATCGACCGGGAAGAACGCAAGGGCAAGGGCGCTTCGGACCACGCACCCGTGATTGTGGAACTGGACTAGCCGTGACGCGGCATCCGCAGCAGTCGCTGTACCGCACCTTCCCGTTTGTCTCCTACCTCCGCGTCTACGAGCCGCTGGACGCCTTTGATGACAGCCAGCAGCTGGCAATCATGGAGCAGCGCGCCCGCGGACGCCACGAAACCGAGGTCCTGGAACGCACGGACGCCGTCCGCCGGCTGGTCCGGGTGGTCTCAGACCCCTTCCCGCACAACGCCACGGACTTGGTCCGGGTGCTGCATTATCCGGCGCAGGAAGGGGTCACCAACCGGTTGTACTGCCCCAACCAGCTGGCCGTGCGCACCTCCCTGGCGGCGGAATCCCTGGGCGAGTCCATCCGCGGCCCCCTGGTGGACGTGCTGGTCCCGGAAGTAGCCCGCGAGGCCCACGCCGCGCGGCTGGATCCGGATTCCTTTGCCGACTCGCTGGCGAAGCTCCACACCCGCTCCGCCACCTGGGGCGTGCCCTTCGGCTGGTTTGTCCTGCTGCACGAAGAGGACCACACCGAGGTGGTGGAGGATGACGGCCATGTCCAGACCGTCCGCCTCTCCGCGCCGGTGCTGCAGTGTATTGACCGGGCGCGCGCAGCCTCGGCCGCCCTGGCCATAGCCGCTCCGGAACTGGACCTGCTGGATGAACTGGCCGAGCTGACCGCCTGGCTGGAGGTCTTTGACCCGGACGCCGTGCTGGAACTGGACTACGGCCCGGTGGCGGACCTCGTCTTCCCGGACGACTCCCCTTCCGACGTGCGGCTGGGAATCGAGTCCCTGGCCGACGGCGACATGACCGGCGCTGCGGCCGCGTACCGCCGGCTGGCGTCGCGGTGGATTCCCATCCGGCAGCTGGCCAGGGCCTCCTAGGGCTCCTAGCGGACCCGGTCCTCGCGGTTGAAGCGCAGCCGGCGTCCGGCCTCCAGGCTCAGCAGCACCGGTGTCTGGTGTCCGAGGACGGTGTCCAGGGTTTCCACCAGGGCTGTGGCGTCGGCAGCAATCAGGTGCGGGGCGGCTCCCTGCCGGGGGGTAATCCGCACGCGCAGGGCGCTGCGCCCCTTCACCGAGTAGGTGCTGACCGCGGAGGCTGCAACGTCCGGGTTCTCCGAAAGGGCGCTGCGCAGGGCCTGCTCGGCCACGGTTCCGCTGATCGCGACCCGGCCGGGGGCGCCGTCGTCGTCGTACTCGGAGAGAAGTGTTCCCGTCCGCCCGCCGCCCTGGCCGGCCATCCACACCGCCATCAGCACGATGCCCAGGAAGCTAAGCACGGCAAGGGCCACCCAGATCCAGCTGCCGCCGCCCCCGGGCAGTGCCGTGGCGGAGAGCGTGGCAGCGATGACCTGCCCGGCATCGGCTGCGAACCCGTGCCAGGCCCGTGCCGCAGCAGGCCAGGCGGAAATGAGCACCAGCCCGGCGCCGATGCACATCAGCACGAGCCCAAGAAGCCCAAGCAGGAAACGGTTCAGTGCCCGCGGTGTGGCATTCACTGTCCAATCACCCCGGCTTCGGCGACCCGTACGCGGACGGCCGGCTGCGGATCCAGTTTGGTCAGCAGCAACTCGTCCTCCACTGCACCCCGCACCGCCTCGGCATCCACGGGAGTGCCCGACGTCGGGCGGATCTGCACCTCCACCAGGGTCCTTCCCACCGTGACGAGCACCTGCTGCGGCGTGACGTCAGCGCGCATCCGGGCGCACCGGGCCAACGACGCGGCCAGGACTTCGCCGTCCACGACGACGGCGGCACGCGGGTTGGGCAGCGCATAACGGGCGCGGCGTCCGGGCAGCACGGCCGGCAGGAAGAACAGCAGGCCGGCAAGGAAGATCAGCGCGCCGGACAACCCGAGGATCAACGGGTCCGAGCCTGCGGGAAGGTCCGCCAGCCACCGCCCGAAGGTAGGCGGATCGATCAGCCACGCCTCCTGGCCCAGCGCCTGGAGCACGGATTCCAGCAGGACGTACGCAAAAAAGAGAATGCCAAGGACGGCAGCAAAGGCCGATGCGGCAGTGCGGGCTGAATGGGTTTCCCGTCGGAGGATTCTGTTGGTTACGTCCAGGTCCGCCTGCTTCATTGCACCCGCCTTCCTTCAACCGGCAGCGCGCCGGTGATGCGGATGTCGACACGGGAAAGACGGGACCCGGTAAGGTCTGCCACCCGTCGGAGCAGGACCGGTTTGGCGGCGTGTGCGCGCTCCCAGACTGTCCCGCCGGCGTGCTGCAGCATGGCCGGTGTAAGGGCCTGCAGCGGTGGCAGGGCGATGGGCAGGGATACCGAGAGCGCCAGCAGCCCGCGGTCATCGGTCCACTGCACGCGCACCTGCTGTGCCGGCACGCCGAAGTATTCGGACGCGGCGGCCTTGGCGGTGCTGGTCAGCGCCTGGGTACTGATCCGGTTATGCCCGGCCAGCCCCGCCCCGGTCTGGATCGCCGGAGGCGCGGTCATCCCGGCGGCGCTCACGAAGAGGAGCGGCGGCCGGTCAGCGCATCGGAAACGCTGCGGAAGTCGATCTTGCCTTCTGCAGCGCGGCCCAGCAGCGCTCCGACTGCAATGAACAGGGCGGTCAGCAGAAAGCCCCAAAAATCGAATATCAGTGCGGCGAAAGCCAATACGGCCCCGACTGCCATTCCCACCACTGTTGGTTTCATTTCCCCTGCCTTAATACCTGCTCCACATAACCCGGTGCGTCCTGCGAGGAACGTGCTTTGAAGCCTATACCGCTTTCGCGCCGCCAACCGGTGCGGTACCGGCTGGATCGGTGGGAAGGTGTACGTCCGAGATTTCCACGTTAACTTCCACCACGCGAAGGCCCACGAGTTTCTCCACGGCACCGTAGACCGCGGCACGGACATTGTTGGCGACGACCATCAGTGCATTGCCGTAGACGGCGATCAAGCTGATATCGACGGCAACTTCCCGTTCGCCGACTTCCACGTGCACACCGGAGGTGGCGCTCGTTCCGCCGACGGCGTCGCGGACGGCACCCAGCGCCCGCCCCGAACTGTTGCCGAGGTTGAAGACGCCCGGAACTGCCCGGGCAGCAATCGCCGCAACCTTGGCCACGGCCTGCTCGCTGATGGAATTGCGGCCGCCGATCGCGGCGGCATCACCGGCACCGGCCACGGCGTGCGCCGGGCTTGCCGGCGCGGGGGCGAGTGGTGCCGCAGTGACGGGAGCGTTCGCTGATGTGTTCCGGGGCTCATCCATGGGTTCAGCGTATCCCGGCAGCCGGACGTTTTGCAGGGCGCAGCAGCTGGGCTGTCAGCGCTGCGTGCGCGCCGGGCCGGCCGGGCAGCTCCCAACAGGCAAAAAGAAAAACCCCGTCCTGTCTCCTGCGAGACAGCTACGGGGTTTTAGCTGGTGGCTCCGACCGGCGTCGATCCGGTGACCTTTCGATTTTCAGTCGAACGCTCTACCAACTGAGCTACAGAGCCTGGCATCATCAACCGATGATCACCGAGATCTTCCAAATCGCTTCAGAAAATCTGAGCGACCCTGACGGGACTTGAACCCGCGACCTCCGCCGTGACAGGGCGGCGCGCTAACCAGCTGCGCTACAGGGCCTTGCATTTCACGAGTGTAAACTTTACCAGATTCTCACCGGCTCATTTACCACTCCTGAGTACCCCCAACGGGATTCGAACCCGTGCCGCCGCCGTGAAAGGGCGGTGTCCTAGGCCGCTAGACGATGGGGGCCAACAGAACACACATGGATTGAAGCGGCTGGTGAACCAGTCGTTTCGCTCCGTTGTGGACTCTAAAACTATAGGGCTTATTTCCGGAATATCCAAAACGCTTCCGGTGAGGCCTGCGCCACTACAGTGGAGGGGTGCCAATCGAGATGAATCCGGATGAGTTCGACGCCTGCGTGGAAGCCGCCCTCGACTCCATTCCAGCGGACCTGTCCCGCGCCATGAACAACGTCGCGGTCTTCATTGAGGACGAGTATGTGCCGGGCCCGCACGAAGATCCGGACACGGAACTGCTGGGGGTCTACGAAGGGACCCCGCTGACCGAGCGGGATTCCTGGTGGGATGCGGGTTCCCTGCCGGACCGGATTGTGGTGTTCCGCGGGCCCTTGCTGCGGATGTGCGACAGCCGGGAGGAAGTAGTGGACGAGGTCCGCATCACCGTCATCCATGAGGTGGCCCATCACTTCGGCATCGACGACGAGCGGCTGCACGAACTGGGCTGGGGCTAGCCTTTAAGCATGGGTGAACATCACGGGCACAGCCACGGACTGGGCACAGTCACCGCTACCGGTAAGCACCGGCGGCGCCTCCTGATCGTTTTCCTCATCACCATCTCGGTGGTCCTGATCCAGGTTGCCGGCGCCCTGCTTTCGGGGTCGCTGGCGCTGCTTGCCGACGCCGGCCACATGCTTTCCGACGCAGCAGGCGTTTCCATTGCGCTGTTCGCGGCCTGGATTGCCGCCCGGCCGGCCACAAACCGGCGGACCTACGGCTACCAGCGGGCCGAAGTCCTGGCCGCCTTGGCCAATGCCGTGCTGCTGATCGTGATTGCCGTAGTGATCTTCGTCGAGGCGGTCCGCCGCCTGGGCAGCGAGCCCGACGTCGACACGGGGCTGATGCTGCCGTTCGCCGTCGTCGGCGGCCTGGCCAACCTCATTTCCCTGCTGGTCCTGCATGCCGGACGCAAGGAATCCCTGAATGTGCGAGGCGCCTACTTGGAGGTACTGGGGGATCTCCTGGGCTCGGCTGCCGTGGTGGTTTCCGCCGTCGTCATCATGACCACCGGCTATCAGCAGGCGGACACCTGGGCCTCGTTCCTGATTGCCCTGATGATTGCCCCGCGGGCCTGGTCGCTGCTGCGGGAAGTGATCGATGTGCTGCTCGAGGCCACCCCGCAGGGCGTGGACGTGGGCATGATCCGCAACCACATTGTGTCTGTGGACGGGGTGTCCGACGCGCACGACATACACATCTGGACCATCACCTCCGGCGTTCCGGTGTTCTCCGCACACGTGGTGGTGGAGGAGGAGCACCTCACTCCGGACGGCCTGGACACCGTACTGGACCGGCTGACCAGGTGCCTGAGCAGCCATTTCGACACCGAGCACTGCACCTTCCAGCTGGAGCCCGCCAGCCATGCCGTGCACGAGGGCCAGCAGCACGCCTAAGTACGTGGCAGGCTGCTACTCGGCAACCATGGGGCCGAAGTCAGGCCGGTCCAGCAGCCTCGGATCCTCGTGGTCCGGCACCACCATCAGCGGACCCTTGGCATGGTGCAGCACGCTCTGGCTGGTGGACCCCATCAGCATGCCGGCAAAGCCGCCGCGGCCGCGGGTGCCCAGCACCAGGAGTTCAACCTTTGCGGTGCGTTCAATCAGGATCTCGCCCGGGGACCCGTCAACCAGTTCAACGGTCATTTCCAGTCCCGGGAAGTGGCTCTGCAGCCAGTCCCGGCCGGCGTCGAGCTGTTCATGCAGTTCCGCATGCAGCGCCTCGATGTCCAGCGGGGCAGGCACCCAGGCCAGCGAGCCGGTGAACGGCGGCAGCGCGCACAGAATACGCAGCGGCAGGCCCATACTCCGCGCCTGTTCGGCCGCAACGAGCGATGCGGCGCGGCCCTGTTCCGAGCCGTCCACTCCGACGACGACGGCGCGGTGCACGGCATCCGGGTCCGGCGAGTTTGCCGGGGGCCGCACTCCCGAGTCGGGAAGCCGTCCGGCGGTCCGCAGCGGCACCACGACGGTAGGGCACTTCGCGTGCGCGGGGAGGGCACTGGAGACCGAACCCAGCAGGCGCCCGACAAAACCGCCGCGGCCGCGTGAACCCACGACCATGAGGTCTGCATCTTCGGAAAGCTCCAGCAGGACTGCGGCCGCATCTCCGGTCTCCACCCGGGGAATTACTTCAACCCCGTAGTGGCTGATCCGCTCCACGGCTTCATCCAGCACCTGCTGGGCGCCGTCCCGGATCATTGCGTCATCAACCGTGGTGTAGCCGGCGTCCATGGAGGAAGCGGCGAAAATGGGCACCGTGTACGCCGTCACTACGTGCAGCGGGCACTGCCGCCGCCGCGCCTCCCGGGCAGCCCAGAACAGGGCGCAGATGCTTTGGTCGGATCCGTCCACGCCGACGACGATGCCCGCAGGCCCCTCAGCGCCGGGCCCTGTACCCCAGGTCGAATCAGTCATATGCCGCTCCTTCGGGTCCCCAACCGGCAAGTCCCCTTCCGGCTGTCGTTGGCAGTAGCGTACCGCGCCGGGTGCCCGGTCACGCTACCGCTGCAGGGCAAGTGCCTATAGGGTGCCGCCTTGAAGCCTGTGGGGAGGGTTACCAAGACCGTCGGAAGGAACGACTGCGTGGATTCTTCTCCGAACGCGCAAACCGGTTCCACTGGGCATGAGGAAACAAAGCAAGATGAAGCGGCAACGGAGCTGACCGGGGCCGTGGTGATCGGCTGCGGCCTCAGCGGGTTGGCGGTGGCCACCGAACTATGCCGCCAGGGCGTGGACTCGATAGTGGTCCACGGACCGGCACCGGCCGCAGCCACCATCAGGGAAGCCGCGGCAGAGCCGGAGGTGTTCCCGGAACGGTTGGAGGTGCTGCGCGTGCTGCACGCCTATGCTGCCAGCCACCGGCTGGACGTCCGGGAGGATTCCGAAGCGCAGGAAATGACCTTGGCGGCTCCCGCCGGCCTCCTTCCCTCGCCGGCGGCTGCCAGCGGCAAATGGGCCATCCGCACCGGCAGGGAACTGCTCCTGGCCGACTATGTGGTGCTCACCAGTTGCTCCAGATCGGATCTGCGGAAGCTGGCCCGGGCGCTGGGCGTGGGCGCCGGACCGGAAGCAGTGGAGGCGTTGCGTGGAATCGGCGTATATCTGGTCGGCGTCGGCGAAAACCTGCTGCCGTCCCTCCGCGGGCTTATGCGCCAAGCGAAGGCAGCCGGTGAGGCAATCGCGGACGCGGGGTCACCTGCCCCGCAAGCCCCTACCCAGGGGTGAGCGCTAGTCCTCGCGCAGCCGCCGGCGAACGATCAGGGCGATCAGCACTGCCACGGCGAGAATCACCACCGCTGCCGGCACGATCACCGGCCACGGGGATCCGGCGTCGTCGGACTGGTTCAGCACCGGGCTTTGACTTGCTGCGGGCGGCAGGGGCGCAGCAGTAGACGGAGCGGGGGTGGCGGTGCCGGTGCCGCCGCCTGCCACCGTAAACCCGAATGTCCCCTCGATCGGGTGGGCGTCAGAGGACACCACGCGCCACTGAACCGTGTAGCTGCCGGCGGGCGCTCCGGTGCGGAGCTGCTGGGTGGCGGTGTTGTCCAGGATCCGCACCGAGCCCTGCGCCCAGTCTGTTCCGTCCTCATCCAGGACCCGTACCTCGGAGCCGATGGCGGCCGGAACACTCGAAAAGGTCAGCTCCACGGATTCCGGAGCCGCATCCAGCACCGAGCCGCTGCCCGGAGTGCTGCCCGTCAGTTCATCATGCGCCGCGGCGGGCGGAGCAGATACCAGCAGCACCGCGCAGAGGGCGAGCAGGAAGACAGCGGCCACGGGGGCGAAAGCTGACCGGGAGAGGTAAGAGCGCACAGAAATCGTCACCGTTTCAGCCTAACGGAGCGCCGTTCCGGGCACCGCCATGTCCGAAACGATAAGATCTAAGTGCAGGATTCCCTCACCATCCCCCCACTGGTCAGTTCAGAGGACGCGTCATGCTCAAACAAGGTTCAAAGCTGGACCGTTACTTCGAAATCACCAAGCGGGGTTCCTCCGTATCCGCCGAAGTGCGCGGTGGCCTGGCCACTTTCTTCGCCATGAGTTACATCGTGGTCCTTAACCCCCTGATCCTCGGCGGTGAGGACTCGATGGGCAACACCATGCCCGGCCCGGCAATTGCCGCGGGCACCGCCCTGGTGGCAGGCGTCCTGACCCTGATTATGGGCATCTGGGCCAAACACCCGTTCGCGATTGCCACAGGATTGGGCGTCAACGCCTTCGTGGCCGTGACGGTTGCCTCCAACGACGGATTGACCTGGCCTGACGTGATGGGCCTGGTAGTCATCGCGGGCCTGGCGATGGTGATCCTGGTCCTCACCGGATTCCGTACCGCCGTTTTCCGGGCCGTTCCGCCCAGCCTGAAAACCGCGATCGTGGTCGGTATCGGCCTGTTCATAGCGCTGGTCGGCCTGGTCAACGCGGGCTTTGTCCGGCGCAATCCGGATGCCGCCGGCACTACTGTGCCGCTGGGGCTGGGCAACGGCGGCCAGTTGCTGGGGTGGCCCACGCTGGTGTTTGTCTTCGGCCTGCTGCTGACCATTGTGCTGATGTCCCGCAAGGTCCGGGGTGCGATCCTCATCGGCATCGTCGCCTCGACCGCTTTCGCTGTCCTTATCGAATGGCTGGCCGCTCCGGGCAGCCAGGGTGCCGGAGTGGCTACCGGCTGGTCGCTGGTGACCCCGAGCATGCCCCAATGGGCTGCTCCGGATCTCTCCCTGATCGGCGATGTCAGCCTCGTAGGGTCCTTCCAGACCCTGGGCGGAGTTGCCGCCTCGCTGCTGGTCTTCGTGATCCTGCTCAGCATCTTCTTCGACGCGATGGGTACCATGGTGGGCCTCGCCACCGAGGCCGGCAGCATCGACAAGGACGGCAACATCCCCCGCGTGGAGCGCGTCCTCCTGGTGGATGCCGCAGGTGCGGTGGCCGGCGGCGGTGCCGGTGTTTCCTCCAACCAGATTTTCGTGGAGTCCGGCGCCGGCATCGGCGAAGGTGCGCGCACCGGGCTCGCCTCCGTGGTGACCGGCCTGCTGTTCATCGTGGCCATGTTCCTGACGCCGCTGATCTACCTGGTGCCGTTCGAGGCCGTGGCCCCTGCCCTGGTGGTCGTGGGCTACCTGATGGTCTCCCAGGTGGGCAAGATCGACTGGAGCGACATCGGGCTGGCCCTGCCGTCCTTCCTCACCTTCACGCTGATGCCGTTCACCTACTCGATCGCTGACGGCCTGGGTGCCGGGTTCATCTCCTTCACCATCATCCGCGTCTTCCAGGGCCGGGGCCGTGAGGTCCACCCCCTGATGTACGTGGTGGCAGCGGCATTCGCCCTGTTCTTCGGCATAGGTCCCATCAGGGAGATTGTGGGAATCTAGGCAGGGAGCTATTCCCCCCCAGCGCTGCTAAACAAGAAGGGATCCGCGGCTGCGGATCCCTTCTCGTTTTATCCGGCTTGGGCACCGGCAACCGCGTCAGCTAGGCGGTTGGAAAACGCTCCCACACCCGGTGGTTGGCCAGGAGCGCGGTAACGCCGGACGCAACCTCGGTGGCTCCGCCTACAACAACGCCGGCCGTTTCCGCGGGGATGCCGGCAGCCGCAAGAACCGAACCTCCATCGCCCCAGGCACCAAGGGCCTTGGCGTGGCGGAAGGCTTCGGCCAGGAGCAGGGTGACCCTCGGGTCAAGCGAGGGGTGCCCGCCGGGGTTGCCCGCCTTGGCATCCAGGCTGTCCGCCGCATCCGGTGCCGCGGCACCCGAAGCCGCCACGATCACGGCGTCGAATTCGGTGGAGCGGGCCGTCAGGTAGGTCCGCTGGACAGTGATTTCCGCACCCAGCTTGCCGGCGTGCGGGGCAATGACCAGCGGAACCATGCCCTCCGCGTGGATAGCTGCCAGGACCTCGGAAACCGAGGCAAGATCGGACGCTTCATCGGCGACAACACCGACCACCCGACCTGCCACCGGCCAAGAGCCGCCGAGCTGGCTGAGCGCAGGGCTGGGGGCGGTGTCGGCAACGTCGAGGGCAGGAGCCGGGGCCGTGAGGCCCAGGCCGGCGGCCACGTCGTCGGCAAGGCGCTTGTCGATATTCGCAAGCGACTGGAGCTGGCGCAGCCGGATGTTCTCCTCGTAGCACTTGCCAAGTTCAAATGTGTAGGCCTGGACCACGTGGTCCTGCTCCACCGGAGTCAGGGAACGGAAGAACATCCGCGCCTGGCTGTAGTGGTCATCAAAGGTGGCGGGATTCTCGCGCACTTTACGGGCCGCGGGCACCTCGACGGGAACATCAATGAAGGCACTCATGTCTGCTCCGGCCATAAAGGGGCAGCCGCCGTCGAGCGAGTTGGGCTGGTACGGCGCCACGCCGGAATGGTCCGCACTCTGGTGGAACCCGTCCCGAAGCATGTCGTTGACCGGTGCATGCGGGCGGTTGATGGGAATCTGGCTGAAGTTCGGGCCACCCAGCCGGGTCAGCTGCGTATCGATGTAGGAGAACAACCGGCCCTGCAGCAGCGGGTCATTGGTGACGTCGATGCCCGGCACCAGGTGTCCGGGGTGGAAGGCCACCTGTTCGGTTTCCGCGAAGTAGTTCGTGACGTTGGCGTTCAGGGTCATGGTGCCGATGACCTGCACCGGTGCCAGTTCCTCGGGGACGAGCTTGGTCGGGTCCAGCAGGTCGATGCCCTCAAACATTTCGTCTTCGGTGTCGGGGAAGACCTGGATACCCAGATCCCACTGCGGGAACGCACCGGCTTCAATCGCGTCTGCGAGGTCGCGCCGGTGGAAGTCCGGATCCATGCCGTTAATGATCTGCGCTTCTTCCCAGACGAGGGAGTGCACACCCTGGCGGGGCTTCCAGTGGAACTTCACCAGGGTGGTTTGACCGGCGGCGTTAATCAGCCGGAAGGTGTGAACGCCGAAGCCTTCCATGGTGCGGTAGGAGCGGGGGATGCCCCGGTCGGACATGTTCCACATGGTGTGGTGCTGCGCTTCGGTGTGGAGCGAGACGAAGTCCCAGAAGGTGTCGTGGGCGCTCTGGGCCTGCGGAATCTCACGGTCCGGGTGCGGCTTCCCGGCGTGGATTACGTCGGGGAACTTGATGGCGTCCTGGATAAAGAACACCGGAATGTTATTGCCGACCAGGTCATAGTTGCCCTCGGCGGTGTAGAACTTGGTGCTGAATCCGCGGGTGTCCCGGACGGTGTCCGCGGAACCGCGGGAGCCGAGCACGGTGGAGAAGCGAACAAAGACGGGGGTTTCCACGCCCTTGGCCAGGAAGCCGGCCTGCGTGACTCCTTCGGCAGCGCCGTTGGCCGTAAACACACCGTGGGCTGCAGCGCCGCGGGCGTGGACCACGCGCTCGGGAATGCGCTCGTGGTCGAAGTGGGTGATCTTTTCACGGAGGTGGTGGTCCTGCAGCAGCACGGGGCCGCGGGGGCCGGCCTTCAGCGAGTGATCGGTGTCCCGCACCCGCACGCCCTGCGCGGTGGTGAGGAATTGTCCGCTCTGGGAGGTGGAGGACTTCGGTGCCCCGGTGGCCACGCCTGTGGCGGTAACGGTCTCCGGTCCGTCCTGATCCGGTTTGGGCGGCAGCGGTTCGCGGGGCTGCGTCGGTTCGGCCAGTTCCGGGGCCTGCGTAGCCGGGGCGCCCGGGATAGGCAGGTCGGTTTCGGATGTGTTCTTGCTGAACATGTAGCCTCCATTGTGGTTGGTCCAGCCGCCGCCCGAAGGCCGCGGCCGTCCTCACCACCCTACTGAAGTAAGCATGCTGACTGTTAACCCGAGACTGTCGGGCTGGCAGCCTTCGGCTCCTCGTGGCGCTTCACGCGGCGGGTCCGGGCCGCCTATCCCGCCGGCACTTCCTGGACAGGGTCGTCATGGAGGGGCCTGGAACCG
Organism: Arthrobacter sp. zg-Y238; assembly: GCF_024385525.1. Classification (GTDB taxonomy): domain Bacteria; phylum Actinomycetota; class Actinomycetes; order Actinomycetales; family Micrococcaceae; genus Arthrobacter_B; species Arthrobacter_B jinronghuae. The sequence continues at coordinate 57,523 of NZ_JANFLU010000001.1, forward strand.
GCAGCAAAGCTGCGCACCTTTTCGTCCGCCCACAGATGGGCGGGAACCGCTCCCCCCAGCAGGGTGCGTGGCAGGGACGGATCCTCCGCAAACGGGGTGTCACTGCCGGCCAGGATGATGTTGCCGTAACGACGGCCCTTCAGCATGGCCGGATCGGCTATCGCCGCGGTGTACGCAAACGCCGCACAGATGGTGGCGGCTTCGGCCCGGGCGCCGCGCAGGTCCGGCGTGTCGCCGCAGTTCACCACATAGACGCCGCCCGGAGCGAGCACCCGGGCCACCTGCGCGGTGAATTCCGCGGTCGTCAGCGGCACCGGTGTCTTGGCGCCGGCAAAGACATCGCGGATCACCAGGTCGCGGCTGTCCTCATGCAGGGTTTCAGTCACGGCACGCGCCTCCCCCACCCGCAGCCGCAGCAGGGGTGCCCGGGGCAGGTCAAACCACCCGCGGACCAGCTCCGCCAGCCTGCCGTCCAGTTCCACGGCAACCTGACGGGCACCGGGATATACGGCGGCCAGGTACCGGGCCAGCGAACACGCCGCTGCACCCAGGTGCAGGGCACGCAGCGAGGCATCCGGACGCCAGCGCGATTCCACCAGGGCGGCGATCCAGCGCATGTATTCAAAGTCCAGGTGGCGCGGGTCGGCAAGGTCGATATGCGAACTGTGCACTCCGTTCACCATCAGGATCCAGCCGTCGGGGCTGAAAGAGTCCGGAACCAGTTCACATGTTCCCGTGTCGATCGGATAAGTGCCGGCCACCGGGCCGTTGCCCGCCACGGCGTCCACCGGATCCTTGCCGGGGCGCTTGCGTCCCATCAGTGCCTCACCATCCGGATTTCCACCATGCCGGTGCCGGCCCAGACCTGCGGCAGGTCCTTGGACGTTCCGTCTGCCGCGAAACCGTTGCGCCGGTAGAACGCCTGGGCGCGTGCGTTGTCCTCCAGCACCCAGACATACGCGGGTTCCGTTTCCACGGCGTGCTCTAGCAAAGCCTGTCCAACACCCTTTCCGTACGCTTCAGCCAGAATGTAAATGGACCACAGTTCCAGCGGAACGTCCGCGTCGCTGTCCCGTGCGGGGCCGGCGGACGCGAAACCCAGGAGCCGGCCGTCTTCCGAATGGGCCAGCCAGTTCCGAATGGCCGGGTCCACTGCCTGTTCTGCCAGGGCTGCCCGCCGGTGTTCGACGGCGGCGCTGCGGTCCGCTTCCCGGCGCTGGAACACCTCATCCCCCAGTACATGGGCGTAGCTCTCCCGCCAGGACTGCAGATGGACGGACACAAAGTCCTCGGCATCGCCGGGGAGTGCGCGCCGGATAGTAAAGCTCATGTCTCCAGCTTAAGTCGGCACAGGCTGCGTCCCGGACGGCGAGCAGTCACAGCACCAGTGCGAGCGCGAAGCCGTCCCATCCCTTGCTCCCTACTGTCTGCAGTGCCGTGGTGTCCAGCCGCGGATGCGAGCCGAGGATGTCCACGGCGGCACGGGTGCCCTGCACTGCTTCGTCGCCGTCGGGGTCCAGGACGCTGCCGCCGCGGACCACATTGTCCACCACAATCACGCTCCCCGGCCGGGACAGCTTCACCGCCCAGTCCAGGTAGGCGGGGTTGTTGACCTTGTCTGCGTCGATGAAAAACAGATCGAACGGCTCCCCGCCGGCTAGATCCGGCAGGGTGTCCAAGGCGGCGCCCACCCGAATGGTTACCTGGCCCAGAAGCCCGGCCGCGGCAAGATTGGCGCGGGCCACCTCCGCATGGCGGGGTTCGTATTCACACGTGATCAGTTCGCCGTCGTCGGGCAGTGCCCGGGCCAGCCAGGCAGTACTGAACCCGCCCAGGGTACCGATCTCGAGTATCCGCCGGGCGCCGGCGATGCGGGCCAGCAGCATCAGGAACTTTCCCTGCGCGGCGGATACCTCGATGGGCGGAAGCCCGGCGGCCCCGGTCGCGGCGACAATGGCCTTCAGCTGGTCATCCGGCTGCACCACCCGGCTGTTGAAGTACTCCTCGACCTGCTCCCACTGCGACATCTCCTGCTCCCGTTCCGCCGGTGCGTCCGGCCGCTGCATGCCTAGGCGTGCCCGCTGTACTCGTCCAGTTCGCCGAGTGCCTTTTCCAGCCGTTCCACCTTGCCGGTCAACTCGCCGGTGTGCCCCGGCCGGATATCCGCCTTGAGCACCAGCGAAACCCGGCTGCCATACTGGCCAACCGCTTCCGTGGCCCGGCGGATTACATCCATCACTTCGTCCCACTCACCCTCCAGGGTGGTGAACATGGCGTCCGTGGAATTCGGCAGGCCGGATTCCCTGACGATCTGAACTGCGGCGGCCACGGCGTCGTGCACCGAGGCCGAAGGACCGGCGGCGGGGGTCTGCGGGCCGGTACCGGAGGGAGCGACGGAAAAAGCTACAAGCATCTGCCCAGTGTGCCACCGCAGGCACCAAAAAACCCGCGCAGGCTGCCAGCCGGCGCGGGTTTAGAGGTTTACTGGAGGACCGTCCGGCCCGCCGGACTCAGACTGCCGTGTCCTGGTTCGCACCTGCGGCGGCCACGTCCTGGAACTTCTCGTTCAGACGTGAATGCCGCTGGCCGTAGGCGAAGTACAGCAGGAAGCCGATAACCAGCCAGCCCGCGAAGTAGATCCAGGTCTCAACTGCAAGGTTGGTCATCAGGTACAGGCACAGCACTGCGGAAAGGACCGGGATCACCGGACCGAAGGGCACCCGGAAGGCGGGGCGCAGGTCCGGACGCTTCTTCCGCAGCACGAGGATGCCCAGGCTCACCACCACGAACGCGGAGAGCGTGCCGATGTTGATCATTTCCTCGAGTACGTCCACCCGCGTGAACCCTGCCACCACCGCAACCAGGACACCGAGGATGATCTGCAGCCGGGCCGGCGTCGAGTGCTTGTCGCTGGTCCGGGAGAGCGAGCGGGGCAGCAGGCCGTCCCGGGACATCGCCAGCACCACGCGGGCCAGGCCCATCAGCAGCACCATGATCACCGTGGTCAGGCCGATCAGGGATCCGACGGCGATGACCGATGCCGCGCCCGTGTTCCCCACGAGGGCAAAGGCCGTGGCGAGGTTGGGGTCTTCGGCTGCGGCCAGTTCGGTGTAGGGGACCATGCCCGTCAGGGCCAGGGAGACGCCGATGTAAAGCAGCGTGACCACGGCCAGACCGGCGAAGATGCCCCGCGGCAGCGTCTTGCCAGGGTCCTTGACCTCTTCGGCAGAGGTGGCCACAACGTCGAATCCGATGAAAGCGAAGAAAACAATGGCGGCGCCGGCAAAGACACCGAACAATCCGTACTGCGCAGGAGCGGCACCGGTCATGAAGGAGAACAGGGACTGCTGAAGGACCCCGGAGCTTCCATCAGTGGCGGTGGAGACCGGATCCGGAATAAACGGCGTGTAGTTCTCCGCCTTGACGTAGAAGAAACCGGCGACGATCACGAAGAGCACCACGCCCACCTTGATGATGGTGAAAACGTTGCTCACCTGGGCGGAAAGCTTGGTGCCCATGACCAGCAGGAAGGTAAAGACGGCAACGATAAGGAACGGGCCCCAGGTCAGCGAAATCACGCCCAGTTCCAGCGTTGCCGGTACATCCCAGCCGATAAGTGCAAAAACCTCGCTGAGGTAGATGCCCCAGTACTTTGCAATAACCGCCGCCGCGGTGAACAGCTCCAGGATGAGGTTCCAGCCGATGATCCAGGCAGCCAGCTCGCCCATCGTGGCGTAAGTAAACACGTAGGCGGAGCCTGCCACCGGAATGGCCGTGGCGAACTCGGCGTAACACATAATGGCGAGCGCGCAGGTGATTGCCGCCAGTACGAACGAAAGGGTTACGGCCGGGCCGGAGAACTGCCCCGCCGCCCGGGCACCTACCGAGAAGATACCGGCGCCTACGGCCACCGCGACGCCCATGATCATGAGGTCCCAGGTGGTGAGTGAGCGCTTTAGCCGACGGCCGGGCTCGTCGGCGTCCGCAAGGGAACTCTCGATGGGTTTGGTACGGAAGAGACTCACGTGGATCCTCGCCTTATCTGAGGGAAAAACTAACCGATCAATCGTAGGCTGAGCGCCGTGCGGCTCTTATTTTAGTCTCACATGCTGAGACAACCGAGTCCAAGAAGCACCCTCTGGGGAACCGGCGCCGGGGCTCTGGCTGGCAAGTGCCGCAGCCTTTTGGGAGGATGGATATGACGTACGCCACTCGCTTGTCAGGGGCGGCTAACCCAGGTTTCATCCCGGCAACGAACGGACAAGCAGCTATGGCCCGCGGAATCTATGTAAGCGCCATGACGCCCGGATCCGGCAAATCCCTGATCAGTCTGGGGCTGGCGGACATGCTCGGCCGGCATGCAGACCGGGTTGGCTTCTTCCGGCCGATCGTCGAGGGCGACCATCCGGCGCAGGATCCCATGGTGGAGCTGATGCAGCGCCGCTTCAACCTTGGTCCGGCCACCTGCCGCGGCGGCCTCACCCGGGCACAGCTGCGTGCGCTGCTGGTTGCCGGAGAGCGGGGCGAGGTCGATGCCCGCTGCCTGGCCGTCTACAGCGAAATTGCCGCGAACTGCGATGTCGTCATTGTCGAAGGCACCGACCTCTCCGGGCACGACGTCGCCCTGGAGTTCGATCTCAACGCCCGGCTGGCCAATGACCTGGGCACTGTCGTGCTCGCCGTCGTCAACGCCCAGGAAACCACGGCGGCGGAGACGGCCGACGCCGTCGACGTGGCCCGCCGCCAATTGGCCGACGCGAAGTGCGACCTGCTGGCCGTGATGGTCAACCGGGCAGCACCGTCCGACGTCGAGGCCATCACCGCCGCCATCCGGCCCGGACAGAGCGGCCGGCCGGTCTACGTCATTCCCGAACAGAGTGAAATCTCCCAGCCGTCGATCGCCGAAGTGCAGACGGCGCTGCAGGCCCGCCAGGTGGCCGGCAGCGCCAACCTTGAACGCGACGTTTCCGCGGTCAAGGTGGCCGCCATGACCGTGGGGAACTTCATCCCCCAGCTCTCGGACGGGACCCTGGTGATCGTCCCCGCCGACCGCGCGGACGTTATGGTCGCCACCCTGGCGTCCTCCTTCTCCTCCGACTTTCCCGTCGCCAGCGGCATGATCCTCACCGGGGGCATCGACGTGGAACCGGCCATTCTGGGACTGCTGGCCTCGGCACCCTTTCCCGTCTTCGAAGTCGGGACGGACACCTATGTCACCGCTCGCCGGGTCAGCCGGGTCCGCGGCGAGATTTCCAGCGGAAACCGGCGGAAGGTTGCTGCAGCGCTGGGCACCTGGTCTCGACATGTGGATGAGGCAGAGATGCTGGAACGCCTGGCACTACCCCGTCCTGCCACCACCACTCCGCTGCGCTTCCTCAACGAGCTGATCGTGCGGGCCCGTACCAGCCGGCAGCGGATCGTACTGCCGGAAGGGTTGGACCTGCGGGTGCTGCAGGCGGCGGAGATCCTCAGCCGGCGGGACGTCTGTGCCCTGACGGTACTGGGACCTGAGGGCCAGATCCGCGAGCTGGCAGCAAGCCAAGGCGTTGACCTTTCCAACATCAACCTCATCAACCCGGCGACCAGTGCCCTGCGCGAAGAATTCGCCAGGGAATACGCCACACTCCGTAAGCACAAGGGCGTATCCCTGGAAGACGCCAACGAACGTATGCTCCACGGGGCATATTTCGGCACCATGATGGTGCAGCTGGGCAGGATGGACGGCATGGTCTCCGGCGCAGCCCACACCACTGCCAACACCATCCGGCCCGCACTGGAGTTCATCCGGACCCGGGAAGGCGTCAAGATTGTCTCCTCGGTGTTCCTGATGCTGCTGGAAGACCGCGTCCTTGTTTACGGCGACTGCGCGGTGAACCCGGACCCGGACGCCGAGCAGCTGGCGGACATCGCCTTGGCCTCCGCCGCAACCGCCGAACAGTTCGGAGTCACGCCGCGGGTCGCCATGCTCTCCTACTCCACCGGCTCCTCCGGAACGGGCGGCTCGGTGGAACGCGTACGGCAGGCCACCGAGCTGGTCCGCCGTGCCCGCCCGGACCTCCCGGTGGAAGGACCCATCCAGTACGACGCCGCCGTCGACGCCTCCGTAGCCGCCTCCAAGGCGCCGGGCTCCTCGGTGGCGGGACAGGCCACGGTGTTCATCTTCCCCGACCTGAATACCGGAAATAACACCTATAAGGCCGTCCAGCAGTCCGCCGGAGCCGTGGCCGTGGGCCCGATCCTGCAGGGCCTGCGCAAACCGGTCAACGACCTCAGCCGCGGCTGCACCGTTGAGGACATCGTGAACACCGTAGCCATCACCGCGGTGCAGGCACAGGAGGATTAAATGCTGGTTCTTGTCATCAATTCCGGTTCCTCTTCGCTGAAGTACCAGGTTCGGGAGACCAACACCCAGGAGCTGCTGGCCAAGGGCATCATTGACCGGATCGGCGACGTGGTTCCGGACCACGCCTCCGCACTGGAAAAACTCAGCAGCCGGCTCCGCGACGAACTGGACGGACGCACCATCGACGCCGTGGGGCATCGGGTGGTGCACGGCGGGGAACGCTTCAGCGAACCCGTGCTGGTCAACAACGAAATTGTCCGCTCAATTGAACGGCTCAGCCCGCTGGCCCCGCTGCACAACCCCGCGAGCGCCATGGGTATCCGCGCCGTCCATGACAAGTGGCCGAAGATCCCGCAGGTGGCCGTCTTCGACACCGCTTTCCACCGCACCCTGCCCGAACACGCCTGGCGCTACGCCCTGCCCGACAGCCTGTACCGGCGCCACGGCATCCGTCGCTACGGCTTCCACGGCACCAGCTACGCCTACGTGGCACCGGCCGCTGCACGGTTCCTGGGCATTGAGCCTGCAGAGTTCGACGGCGTGATCGCCCATCTGGGCAACGGAGCCTCGGTGGCGGCCATCAAGGGCGGCAGGAGCATCGACACGTCCATGGGATTCACCCCGCTGGAGGGCCTGGTGATGGGCACCCGCAGCGGAGACGTTGACCCGTCGATCCTCATTTTCCTGGCCCGCCAGGGGTACGACGCCGATGCCCTGGACAACCTGCTCAACCGGGAGTCCGGGCTGCGGGCCCTGGCCGGAGAGTCGGACATGCGCGGCATCGAGGAAGCGGCCGACAACGGTAATGAGCAGGCCCGGCTGGCCCTGACCGTGGCCGCCTACCGGCTGGCCAAGTACATCGGCGGCTACCACGTGGCCGTCGGCGGCGCGCAGGCGGTGGTTTTCACTGCGGGGATCGGCGAAAACGGCTGGAGTTTCCGCCAGCTGGTGGTGGACCAGCTGGGTCCCCTCGGCATCCAGCTCGACACCGAAGCCAATCTTGCAACCGGCAAGCAGGCCCGGCGGATCAGCACGCCCGACTCCGCGATTCCCGTCCTCGTGGTGCCCACCGACGAAGAGGAAGCCATTGCGGAGGCGACCGCCGCCGTCGTCGAACGCCACACGGAATCCGCTGCTACGTTCTAAGCGTTTGCAACCGAAATCCGCCAAAAAGGAAAGAACGGCAGACAGCGGGACATCCGCGTTGGTACGGTTGCAGACCCGGTTAAGCAGCGGCCGGGAATACCTGTCGGCGTGGAGAAGACATGGAAAAGCCGCTTCGTGTCCTGGTCCGGATAGATACGCGGAATGCAGCAGCCTCGATTGAAGTCCGCGGAGCACTCACAGGCGCCAGCTGCGGGACCCTGCTGAACATCCTCCAGCACACCGCCACCCTCGGCGCCGATATCTGCGTGAACCTCACGCGCACCGCCCGGATCGAAGCCGCTGCCTTGGAGGTGCTTGCCGGGGTCGCGGACGACGTCGAGCGCTCGGCGCCTGCCCACCTGCAGCTGCGCGTGCACATCCAGCTTCCACCGGATGCCCTGCCCGGCCATCCGACCGCCGGCAGCCTTCCCCCGGGGAGCCAGGAAGCACTGGATAACGAGACTGCACTGGAAATGATCCTGCGCCGGGACACCCGGGTCCTTGCCGGACTCCGCGAAACCGCCCCCAGGGACACCGCGGTACCCGCCGGAACCGCTCCGCGGTGGCGTAGCCTGCCGGCCCGGCCCTCCTAGCCGGCCCGCAAACCCCTTCCGCCCCGCCGAAGGCATTCTGCCCGAGAAAACACCTGTTTTGTCAGTACGCTTATGAATTGACACAATGGGAGTTAGTTCTTTCAACGCACTTCAGAATGCAACCAGCAGGAGGATCGCACGTGAAAGCAGTTACATGGCAGGGTAAAGAGTCCGTCAGCGTCGAGGTAGTTCCGGATCCGGTGATCCAGGAACCCACCGACGCGATCATCCGCGTCACCTCCACCGCGGTCTGTGGATCAGATCTCCACCTGTACGGCGTGCTGATGCCGTACATGAAGCCGGGTGACATCCTCGGCCATGAGTCCATGGGCATCGTGGAAGAGGTCGGCTCGGCAGTCACCAATCTAAAGAAGGGCGACCGCGTGGTCATCCCCTTCCAGATTGCCTGCGGCAGCTGTTTCATGTGCCGCCAGGGCCTGCAGACCCAGTGTGAAGTCACCCAGGTCCGCGAAAAGGGAATGGGTGCCCAGCTGTTCGGCTTCTCGGAGCTCTACGGTTCCGTTCCGGGCGGCCAGGCGGAATACCTGCGCGTGCCGCATGCTGACTACGGCCCCATCAAGGTCGGCTCGGAACTGCCGGACCACCGTTACCTGTTCCTCTCCGACATCCTGCCCACCGCCTGGCAGGGCGTGCAGTACGCCAACGTGCCCGACGGCGGCACCCTGGCCGTCTACGGCCTGGGACCGGTTGGCCAGTTTGCTGCCCGCATCGGCACCCACCTCGGCTACCGCGTCATCGCCGTGGAGCCCGAGGAGGAGCGCCGGAAGCTCGCTGCACAGTACGGCGTCGAGGTGCTGGACCTGCACAAGGACGTAGCCGACGAGCTGCGTGAAATGACCGACGGCCGCGGCCCGGATTCCGTAGTGGACGCCGTCGGCATGGAAGCGCACGGCTCCCCGGTCGGCAAGGCTGCGCAGACTGCGGTTGGCCTCCTCCCGGACAAGCTGGCGCAGAAGGCCATGGAAACGGCCGGCACCGACCGGCTCTCCGCCCTGCACGGCGCACTCGACGCCGTCCGCCGCGGCGGAACGGTCTCACTCAGCGGCGTGTACGGCGGCACGGCCAGCCCGATGCCGCTGATGAACATGTTCGACAAGCAGCTGAACCTGCGGATGGGCCAGTGCAACGTCAAGCGCTGGGTTGATGACCTGATTCCGCTGGTCGAGGATCCGGCCGACCCGCTGGGCGTGACCAACCTGGTGACCCACCAGGCCGGCCTCGAGGACGCACCGGAGCTGTACCGGAAGTTCCAGCAGAAGGAAGACGGCTGCATCAAGGTTGTTTTCCAGCCCGGCATCCAGAACTAACGGATACCGGATCTGCCCTGAAAAGCCAGGACCCGCCGCAAGGTGCGGGTCCTGGCTTTTGCGGTTAACCGCCCGGGCACCCCGCCCGGAGTGCCCGGGCGGAAGGCTCGCAGATGTAATTCGCACCACACACCCCTGTGGCCCTACACTCATTGAGGTTCCAAAAACGAACACGCGTTCGGTATGCGTACAGCATGGCCGGGCACCCCCACCTCAAGAGCAAGTTAGGTAAGACCCATGGAAATCAAGGAACGCATCGAAGCGGCTCCCATGAAGCGCATGCAGGTCGGCATTGTCGCCATCTGCGTCGCCCTGAACATGATCGACGGCTTTGATGTCCTGGTCATGGCTTTCAGTGCCAACTCGATCAGCGAGCACTGGGACCTCAGCGGTGCCCAGCTGGGCATGCTGCTCTCCTCGGCCCTCTTCGGCATGGCCGTGGGATCCATCCTGGTGGCCCAGGTAGCTGACATCATCGGTCGGCAAAAGACCATCCTGATCTGCGCCCTGGTGATTTCCGCGGGCATGTTCGCCTCCGCGTTCGCTCCCACCTATGAAGTCCTCTTTGTCCTGCGCTTCATCACCGGCCTGGCCATCGGCACCATGCAGGCGAGCCTCAACGTCTTCGTCTCTGAGTACTCCTCGGCCAAACGGCGTTCCACCTCCATCAGCTTCTACAGCGCGGGGCAGCCTATCGGCGGCATGCTGGGCGGCATCATTGCGGGCATCCTGATCGCGGCCTACAGCTGGCATGCGGCGTTCATTTTCGGCGGCATCATCACGCTGGCCATGATTCCGTTCATCCTGAAGCTGCTGCCCGAATCCCTGGACTACCTCATGACCCGGCGTCCTGACGGCGCGCTGGACAAGACCAACCGCATCCTGGCCCGCCTGGACCAGCAGCAGATCACCGAACTGCCCCTCATCCCCAAGGGCACGGCACTGACCGTCGGATCACGCTGGAAGTCCCTGTTCTCCGGCAAGTACGCGGCGACCACCGTCTTCCTGTCCATCGCATTCATGATGCTGATGGCCAGCTTCTACTTCGCGAACTCCTGGACGCCCAAGCTGGTCGCTGCCAGCGGCTTCACGGCGCAGGACGGCATCGACGCCGGCGTGCTCTTCAGCCTCGGCGCGATCATCGGTTCCATTGTCTTCGGACTGATCGCCGCCCGCTTCGCCGTCAAGTGGGTCCTGGTCACGTTCTTTGTCCTCGCCGCAGGCGGCTTCGGCGTGTACGCGGTCTCCACCGGCGCACTGCCCACGGCCCTGCTGGCGGCGGCCCTCCTGGGCTTCCTGGTGAACGCAGGCATCGCCGGCATGTTCTCCATCGGTCCCGTGTACTACTCCTCGGATGTACGGGCCACGGCGGTCGGGTTCATTACCGGCATGGGCCGGGTAGGTGCCATCATCTCCCCGATCGTGGCCGGCTCCCTGATTGACGGCGGCTGGGAACCCGGCAACCTTTACTTCCTCTTCATCGTTCCGATGCTTGTGGGCGGCGGAGCGATCGCCTGCCTGCGCACCAGCCGAAGCAAGGCGGCCGCACCGGCGGCCCTCCGCAAGGACACCGTCCCGGCCTGACCTGCCCCTAGGAACGCCCGATCTCCCGCGGTGGAAGCCGCTGGAGATCGGGCATTATTGTTTTCCCGTCAATTTCCAGCCGCAGATAGGTGCAGAACGGCTGCCGCCGACGGTCCGTGGGGGACCCGGGGTTCAGCAGGCGCATCCCCGCAGGTGTTACGGAGTCCCACGGGATATGGCTGTGGCCGAAGACCAGCAGGTCCGTGTCCGGGAACTGGGCGTCCATCCGCTCTCCGCGCTTTGCGGCGGTACCTGTCTCATGCACGACGGCGAGCCGCACCTCCTCGACCACCGCCCGGGCCACCAGCGGCAGCCGCTTACGCAGCCCGGCGCCGTCGTTGTTGCCGTAACAGGCAATCAGCCGCCGCGAGCGGGACTCGAGCTGGTCGAGCAGCTCCTCGTTCACCCAGTCACCGGCGTGCACCACAATGTCGGCGGCTTCAATGTCCGCCCAGAGGACCTCGGGAAGCACCTTGGCCCGCTTGGGCAGGTGGGTGTCCGAGAGCAGCAGGAGTTGAGTGGCCATCCGCTATTTCCGCAGGTTCCATGCCCACAGGATCAACGGCAGCTGGAGCGGGAGCCGAATACTGTGGATCAGTTTCTCTTTGTCCCCGCCGCGGGGGCCGAAGGCACGCTGCAGGGCAGAGATATGCCCCGCGATGAAGGCAACGTACATGGCCGCCGTCCCCGTTGCCGCCAGCCGCCGGGTGCCCGGCAGCAGCAGTCCGGCCGCGGCCGCAAACTCAATGACTCCGCTGACGTGCGTCCACTGCCGCCGGGTCAGCAGCCCGAACTTCCCCTCGGTATCGGTGCTGATGCTGCGCGGAACCACCGCGTTGTAGAAGCGCGGGTTGCGGAAGTGGTTGACGGCGCTGGTGGTCAGCAGGGCCGCCATGGCCGCTGCTGAGAGCGTCTGTCGGTTCATCGGGTTCCTTCGGTTGGGGGGACGGCCGCGTGCCGGGATGGTGCGGGCGGCGCAGCAGCGACGGCGACGGCGATCGCATCGGCTGCACGGACCAGGGCCAGGTGGGAAAACGCCTGCGGGAAGTTCCCGGCCATGGTGTTGTTTTCTGCATCATATTCCTCACTGAGCAGCCCAAGCTCGTTGGCGTACCCCACCAACTGGTCCATCAGCCGCCGGGCAGAGGGCAGCCGCCCCGTGTGGGCGTACTGCTCCACCAGCCAGAAGCTGCACGCCAGGAAGGGGTTCTCCCCCGCCGCCAGTCCGTCCACCCCGCTATCGGTGGCGTAACGCAGCAGGAGTCCGGAGCCGTTGAGCAGCTCCGCCTCCAGCCGGGCAACCGTGCCCAGCATTTTCTCGTCGTCGTAAGCCACGAAACCCACATGCGGCAACTGGAGCAGGGAAGCATCTACGGTGCCGCTGCCGTAGAACTGGGTGAATGAGTTCAGGGCTGGATCCCAGCCTCGTTCCATCACTTCATCGCGCAGCCCGTCCCGCAGGCCCTCCCAGACCTCCACCGGACCGTCGAGCCCGTAGGCCCTTGCGGCCTTGGCGGCCCGGTCAAAGGCAGCCCACATCATCACCCGTGAGTGGGTGAAGTGCCGGGGCGTCCCGCGCATCTCCCAGATGCCGCGGTCCGGCTCTTCCAGGTGTCTTTCCAGGAAGGTCAGCAGCGCCCGCTGCAGGGGCCAGGAAAAGTGGTCCTCCGGCACGCCCCTGTCCCGCAGCCGGTCCAGGGCCACCATCACTTCGCCCACGACGTCCGCCTGGTACTGCCCCACCGCCCCGTTGCCGATGCGCACGGGTGCGGCTCCGCCATAGCCGGGAAACTGCGGGAGGATCCGCTCGGGCAGTTCCCGGCCCCCGTCCACGGCGTACATGATCTGCAGGTCCTCCGGATCTCCGGCGACGGCGCGCAGGAGCCAGCTGCGCCACTGCAGGGCCTCGTCCTGGTAGCCGTGGGTCATCATGGCTTCGAGCGTCAGGGCGGCATCCCGCAGCCAGCAGTACCGGTAGTCCCAGTTCCGGTCCCCTCCCGCAGCCTCGGGCAGGGAGGTGGTGGGAGCGGCGACAATCCCGCCCGTGTCCTCATGGGTCAGGGCACGCAGGACCAGCAGGGAACGCCGCACCGCCTTCTCATAGGGGACGTCCCGCAGGAAGCGTCCGTCCCAGTCCTGCCAGTAGGCGGTGGTCCTGATCAGGGCGGCGTCCACATCCATTTTGGGCGGCACCGGCCGGTGCGAGGGGTACCAGGTGAGGTCCAGGTCCACGCATTCCCCGGCCCGGACGGTGAAACGGCCTACGTGGCGGTGGTTGTCCGCGTCCGGCAGGCTCGGCCCGCGCAGGACCAGGGCACCGGGGCCGGCTATGGCGGAAAGGTGCTCGCCGCCGTCGTCCCACCCCCGGAAAACCCAGGGAATGACCGTGCCGTAATCAAAACGGATTTCCAGTTCCTGCCGCATCTCCACACTGCCGCTCAGGCCCTCGATCCGCCTGATAAGGGACGCCCGCCGGTCCTTCACCGGCATGAAATCCGTGACCCGAACCGCACCGGTGGGCGTCTGCCAGTGGGTCCGCAGCACGAAGGTGGACTCCACGTACCCGCGGTGCGTTACCGTCGCAGCAGTATCTTCCGGGGCCAGCAGCCACCGGCCGTGGTCGCTGCTCCCGAGCAGCGCACCGAACACCGACGGCGAATCGAACCGCGGCAGGCAAAGCCAGTCCATGCTGCCGGTCCGCGAGATGAGGGCTCCGGTATGCAGGTCCGAAACCAGCGCATAATCCTCTATGGGGGATGCCATGGCACTACTCAACCACACGGTGCCGAGTCCTCAGCTCGTAGCGCAGCTGCGGCAATCACTGGTTAGATTGGGGTGGTCCCGCACGGAGGTTCCTTACGGCGGATCGGCAAGCGGGACCGGCACTGGATTAGGGAGCGGTATTGGAACACGCGTCAACCTCGAAGATGTCCTTCTCCGTGAAGGAGGTGCACGCGTGAGCGTGGTTGCCCAGCCCACCGATGAGCAGCGCGCCTATGCCCTGCGGCGCATGAAGATGCTCGCCACCGGCCTGCTGATCCTCCTGGCCGTTATCTTCCTCTTTTCCTTCGCACTGCAGGACAGGTACCCGTGGCTGGAATACGTCCGCGCAGCAGCGGAGGGCGGCATGGTGGGCGCCCTTGCCGACTGGTTCGCGGTTACCGCCCTGTTCAAGCATCCGATGGGTGTGAAGATCCCGCACACGGCCATCATCCCCGAGAAGAAGGACCAGATCGGGGCGTCGCTGGGCCAGTTCGTGGAACAGAACTTCCTGGCCGAGGACATCATCCGGGCCAAGCTCGATTCCATGCACGTCGCAGCGAAGGCAGGCGCCTGGCTGGCCCGGCCGGAGGGGGCCGAACGCGTCGCCACCGAAGGTGCCGCCGCCATCCGCGGGGCCCTGCGGGTACTCGACGACGACGCGGTCCGCGACGTCCTGGAATCCATGTTCCGCCGCCATGTGGTGGATCCGCAGTGGGGGCCGCCGGCCGGCAAAATGGCCCAGCGGATCTTCGAGGAGGGCCACCACCACCAGCTGGTAAACCTGATTGTGGACAGCCTCGCTGACTGGGTCCTGGCCAACCCGGAAGTGATCGGCCGGCTGGTAACCGAGCGTTCGCCGTCGTGGGTTCCCGCCTTCGTGGATGACCTGGTCGGCGACCGCGTGCAGATCCAGGCCGAACGGTTCCTGATCGATGTGCAGGAAAACCCCAACCACCAGCTGCGCGTGGCATTGGACAACTACCTCACCGGAGTGGCCCGGGACCTGCAGGAGGATCCCAAGACCATGGCCAAGGCCGATGCCGTGAAGGAGCAGGTGCTGGATGACCCGCGGGTGCGCGAGTTGATGACCTCCACCTGGACCACCATCAAGAACGCGCTGATGACGGCCTCGGATGACCCGGACAGCGAACTCACCCGGAACTTCAAGTCCGCACTGCAGGACTTCGGCACGCGGCTGATCAACGAGCCGGAGCTCGCGGCCAAGGTGAACGGCTACGTGGCAGACGCTGCGGGATACCTGGTCCGCACGTACAGCAACGACATTGCCGCCGTCATTACCGAGACGGTCGAGAACTGGGATGCGCAGGAAACCTCGGAGAAGATCGAACTGCAGGTCGGCAAGGACCTGCAGTTCATTCGAATCAACGGCACAGTGGTTGGTTCGCTGGCCGGGCTGGCAATCTTCACCATCGCCACGGCTGTGTTCGGCTGAACCCCGTATTCGGGTAAGCAGGCACGCTTTAGCCAGGAAAGGCCCGCCGGCATGCCGGCGGGCCTTTCGCAGTTCCGGGGAGGCTGCGCCTAGGCTGACTTCTCCAGCTGGTCCAGTTCTCCTGCCAGCTGTCCGGGGATCGACGTCGGCGGTTCACCGAAGGCGGCCCGGGTCGCCTTGATAACACCCTTGCCCATGGCCCGGTTGCCCACGCCGCCGACGACGGCGCCCACACCCAGCGGCAGGGCACGTCCGAGCAGGGCGGTACCCTGGCGGGCCATGACCCGCTTGAGGAACTGCTTGCGGATGCTGCCGCCCACCGAGCCCATCAGGCCGGAAGGCATGCTGCCCATGCTGCTGCCCCAGGCCTGCGCGGTTCCGCGGCCGGAAAGGGACTGCATCATGGACGTCCCTTCCTCGCCCAGCATGATGGCCATGACCATGGTCCGGGACTTCTCCGGATCGGCCAGCCGGACTCCGTGCAGCTCAGCCACAGACTGTGCGTACAGGGCTGTCGCCTCGAGGAAACCAACCGTCGCTGCTGCTGACAGGCCAAGTGCCGCGACGGTTCCCACGCCTGGAACCACGGCGGTGGCACCGATGGCTGCGCCGCCGCCGGTCACCGCGTTGAGGTAGTGCCGGTCCAGGATGCTGATCAGCTCGGCGGCGTTGGCGGACGGGTTCTTGCGCTGCATCCTGCGGATGTTCGCCAGCACCAGAGGCCGCTGCACTTCGACGGCACGCTCGATGGCCTTCACGACCTGCGGCTTGGGCTTGCCGTCCGCACCCATAGTGGCTCGTCCGGCCAGTTTGGCTGCGGGATTGAACTTACGTCGCTTCACAGAACTCTCCTTGGGGAAATCCGGTACGGGCTACACGCCTACGGTATTACTTCAACGCCAACGGTTTTACCTAAAGCAAAGGGCGGGGTCCGGCGGAAGATTCCGCCGGGGCCCCGCCCTCTAAATCAACGCCGCGTCAGCGGCGCTTACGCGCTAATTAGGCGCGGTTGCCGCTCTTGCGGGTAACGAAGCCGTAGATCACCAGAACGATGAGTGCGCCGACGATTGCCAGGACCCAGGTCCACAGGTTCGTCAGGCTGAAGAGCTCTCCACCGTTGTTGAAGAGGAGGCCGCCGAGCCAGCTACCCAGAAGGGCGCCGATAACGCCCAGAACCAGAGTGGCGATCCAGCCGCCGCCCTGACGACCCGGGAGGATCATCTTTGCAATTGCACCTGCGATGAGACCAAGAATAAGGAACGCAATGAAACCCATGAGATTCTCCTTGCTATGTGAGTGACAGTGATTTGAAGCACGACCTTGTGAGCCACGCTTTCCTCCAGACTACTTGATCAGCAACCTTAGCTCGTAGTCCGAGGGGAATTCCTCTTCAACTGGGTGTGTGTTAGGTACCGCGGGCGTGTGCCGATTCTGCCTATTCTGCCTCACGGCGTGTCGGAGGCAAGGTACCGCCGGAGGAAGACCGCTACATCGGTGATTTCACTCGTACCGATGGAATGCCCCATTCCCGAATAGGTCCGCGCCGTCAGCGCCGCATTCTCGTCAAGCCACTGCGCGGTGTAATCCACGGCGTCTGCGTTAATCACCCAGTCCTGCCGGTCCCGCCCCCAGAAGAACGGCACCCGGACGGGCAGCGGTTCCGCCGCGGCGAGGAGTTCGTTGCGGGCAATAAAACCGGAAAGGCCGACGACGGCGCGGAAATCCTTCGGCCTCAGCCGCAGCAGCGTGCCTGCCATGGCCATGCCCTGGGAGAATCCCACCAGCGACATTCCGGTGAACCCGTATTCCGTCCGGGTCCGGTCCAGCCAGGCCAGCAGCGAGAGGGCCGATTCCAGGACTTCGGTGGTGTCCGAGTTCAGGAGCGGATCCAGCAGAAACCATCCGCTGGCTCCGCCCACGTCCAAGGGTCCCCGCACGGCGGCTCCGACAGCAGAAGCCGGCAGGGCGATGAAGAGCCGCTCCATTGCCTGCTCGCCGGACCCGTAGCCGTGCAGAAAGACCACCAGTTCGCGCCCCCGGCGTCGCTCTGCCGGCTCGGACCACGTTACGTTTTCCATCGGTTCAGCGTAGCGCCGCACCCCGTTTACAGGCCGTCGGCGCGGCCTCGCCCGGCGGCCATTGCCACGGGTGGTGCGGCAAAAGTAAAGTCGCATCAGCGCATAAACGTGGCCATCGCCACAGATCGCGGGCGTTCATGTATCCAAGCAGAAGCCACCTAAAGTACCGGGAACCGCACCGGCCAGCAGTTCCACTCCCTACAGCGGCCGGCCCTGGCAGGCACGGCCTGGACGGATCCCCTTCATGATCCTCACGCTCACTGCCAATCCCAGCCTCGACCGCACCGTTTCGCTTCCCGGCGCACTGGAGCGGGGAGCCGTCCAGCGTGCCGTTGCCGCGGGGGAAGAACCGGGAGGCAAGGGCGTAAACGTCTCCCGGGCCTTGACCGTCTCCGGCGTCCGGTCCGTCGCCGTCCTTCCCGGCGCCGACGCCGATCCGGTCATGACCGGATTGCGGCAGGCCGGAGTCGAGTACCTGAACCTGCCCATCGAGGCGCCGCTGCGCAGCAACATCACGCTCACGGAGCCGGACGGCACCACCACCAAGATCAATGCTCCCGGTCCGCCGCTGAAGCCGGTGGAGCAGGAAGCACTGATCGCCCTGCTGGTAGGGGCCTGCACTGCCGGCGACAGCGGCCCGGGTTCCTGGCTGGTGCTGGCCGGGTCGCTCCCCCCGGAAGTACCGCCGGACTTTTACGCTTCGGTGGCCCACACTGTGAGGGACCGGCTGGGGGCCCAGGCACCGCGCATAGCCATCGATTCCTCCGGACCGCCCCTCATGGGCGCGCTGCTGCACGGAGCGGAGCCGGACCTGCTTAAACCCAATGCCGAGGAACTCGCCGAAGCGACGGGGTTCTCCTCCGAAGCGGAACTGGAAGCGGACCCCCTGCTGGCGGCGCGGGCGGCGGGGATGCTGATTGAACGCGGCGTCGGCGCCGTGCTTGCCACCCTGGGCGCGAGGGGGGCACTGCTGGTCACCGCCTCCGGAAGCTGGCTGGCCACCCGGCCGCCCGTGCAGGCCCGCTCGACGGTTGGCGCCGGGGATTCGGCCCTGGCCGGGTACCTGCTGGCCGAGGTCGCCGGTGCGGCCCCGCCGGACTGCCTCAGGCAGGCGGTGGCCCACGGGGCTGCTGCGGCCTCCCTTCCCGGAACCACTGTTCCCGCCGTGGCAGCTACTGATCCCGGAGCGGTAACGGTCACCACCCTCGACGGCACAGGCGGCGGTACCCCGCGGGGACCCGCGGCCGCCGGGAGCGCCACCGCTCCGCCGTCGTCTTCTAAGGAGGAAAGCTGATGTCGGACCTCATTACGCCGGACCTGGTCACGTTGGACGAGGATCTAGGCACGGACAAGAGCACTGTCATCGCCCATCTGGCCCGGGGCGTGGTAGCCGCGGGCCGGGCGACCAGCTACGAAGACCTCTATGCGGATGCGATGGGCCGCGAATCGAAGACCGCCACCGGTGTGCCCGGCGGCATTGCGATTCCGCACTGCCGATCCGCGGCGGTCACCAGACCGACGCTCGCCATGGCACGGATTCGTCCCGCTGTGGACTGGGGAGCGAAGGACGGCCCCGCCGACATCGTCTTTTTCATTGCTGCTCCGGAAGGAGCGGACCAGGAGCACCTCCAACTGCTCGCAAAGCTGGCCCGGTCCCTCATCCGTAAGGACTTCACCGCCTCCCTGCGTGCGGCTACTTCGCCGGTACAGATCGTGGAACTGGTCGACGGAGCCCTCGGGCTCGGCCCCGCACCTGACAGCGCCGGAAGCGCTGCCGGTTCGGGCGGCGCCGCTGCGGCGGGCACGGCCACCGGCGCCACGGCCGTGGGCAGCAACGCCGGCTCCCGCGACGGAGGCAGCAACGCCGGCTCCCGCGACGGGGGCCAAGCGGGCGGAACCGCCGACGGCGGACACGGAGCCGACGCTCCTGCCTCCGCCGGCGGCACCGGGGCGACCCACACGGACACCTCCAGGTCCCGGCATCTGGTCGCCGTCACCGCATGCCCCACCGGCATTGCGCACACCTACATGGCCGCCGATTCCCTCGCCGCGGCGGCTGCCGAGCGCGGCGTCGACCTGCAGGTCGAAACGCAGGGTTCCGCCAAATCCACTCCCTTGGACCCCTCGGTGATCCGCAACGCGGAAGCGGTGATCTTTGCCGTCGACGTCGATGTCCGGGACAAGGGGCGCTTCGCAGGGAAGCCGTTGATCAGCGGACCGGTGAAACGCGGCATCGACGAGCCTGGCGTGATGATCGACGAAGCCCTCAACGCGGTCAATGACCCGAATGCCCGACGCGTGTCCGGGGGTGGAGGCGGCGGAGAGGAGAACGACGGCGGCTCCGGCTCCGGCGGGGAAGGCTTCGGCGGACAACTCAAGCGGGCGCTGCTTACCGGCGTCAGCTACATGATTCCGTTTGTTGCCGGCGGCGGCCTGCTCATTGCCCTCGGCTTCCTCTTGGGCGGCTACGAGCTCGCCCTGTCGGTCGACGACGTCGCCAACGGCGACCGGATGCTGGACGGTACCTCGATCCTGAATCCGCCGCCGGAAGGCGTGATCCCCTATCTCGGGGCCGTGTTCTGGAAAATCGGCTCCCTGTCCATGGGCTTCCTGGTACCTGCTCTGGCCGGCTACATTGCCTATGCCCTGGCTGACCGACCCGGCATAGCCCCCGGCTTCACTGCGGGAGCCGTGGCGGTGTTCATGGATGCCGGCTTCATCGGCGGCATCATCGGCGGCCTGCTGGCCGGCTACGCGGCCCGGTGGATCGGCGGCTGGAACGTTCCGTCGTGGATGCGGGGGCTGATGCCGGTGGTCATCATTCCCCTTTTGGCGTCGATCATCGCCTCCGGCCTGATGATGCTGGTCCTGGGCGGACCCATAGCTGCCTTGACCATGGGTCTGAACAACTGGTTGACCGGCCTCACCGGGGTGGCGGCCATCGGGCTGGGTATCATCCTTGGCCTGATGATGGGTTCCGATCTTGGTGGTCCGATCAACAAGGTGGCCTACGCGTTTGCCGTGGCCGGGCTCGGGGAAGGCAGCTTCGAGAACCAGGTGCCGTGGGAAATCATGGCAGCGGTCATGGCCGCCGGCATGGTCCCGCCGCTGGGCATGGCATTTGCCTCCACTGTGCTGGCAAAGAACCAGTTCAGCATGGCGCTGCGCGAGAACGGAAAGGCGGCGTGGCTGCTGGGCGCGGCCTTCATCTCGGAGGGCGCCATCCCGTTTGCCGCTTCCGATTTCTTCCGGGTCATTCCGTCCACCATGCTGGGCGGTGCGGTGGCAGGTGCGATCTGCCTGGGCACCGGAGTAACCTCACAGGCACCGCACGGCGGTATCTTCGTGTTCTTCGCCATCGGCAACCTGCTCATGTTCATCGTCGCCATACTGGCAGGAGCAGCAGTTACCGGCTTCGTCTATGTCGCTTTGAAGCGGTACGTAAAGCCCCGGAAAAAGGCGGAGGAACCAGCAATTGCCTAACGCACAGTCGATGAAGAGGAAGGCTTAGATGATGCGGACCATCCAGGGAATCGGAGTCAGTGCCGGACGCGTCCTCGGCCCCTCACGCCGGATGCCGCCTCCGGTGGCCGAGCCTGATGCCGAGGCGAAACCCGCACCGGGCAGCACCGTGGACGGGGAGAAAAGCCGCCTCAAGGATGCCGCTGAAGCAGTTCGGGGGGACCTCAAGCACCGGGCGGAAACCGCCTCGGGCGACGCGAAAGCCGTGTTGGACGCCACGGCCATGATGGCTTCCGATCCGATGCTGCTCAAAGCGGCGGGCAAACACATCAACGCAGGCATGGCCACGGACCGGGCCATCTGGGAAGCGGGCATGGAGGTGGCCGCCATGCTCCAGAGCCTCGGCGGCTACATGGCTGAACGAACCCAGGACGTGCTCGATGTCCGCGCCCGGATTGTCGCCGAGCTGAACGGACTGCCGGCTCCGGGGATTCCGGCTTCCGATGTCCCCTTTATCCTCACGGCCGTGGAGCTGGCACCGGCGGATACGGCAACGTTGGACCCGGCAATGGTGATCGGACTGGTCACCAGCGAGGGCGGCCCGCAGTCCCACACGGCAATCCTCGCCCGCTCCCTGGGCCTGCCCGCCGTCGTCGGAGCGCCCGGCGCGGACGAGGTGCCTGATGGCGCCGAAATCTTTCTCGACGGCGCTGCCGGCACCGTGGTGGTGGAACCCGGGGAAGAGGAACGGGAGGCCGCGCATAAATACGCAGCACGCTCCGCACTCCCGGTATTCAACGGCACGGGGACAACCTCGGACGGCCACAGGGTCCCGTTGCTGGCTAACGTCGGCTCCGGGAAGGACGCCCGGGCCGCGGCGGAAGCAGGTGCCGAGGGAATCGGGTTGCTCCGCACGGAGTTCTGTTTCCTCGGCAGGGATACAGAACCCACCATCGACGAACAGGTTGCCGCGTACGGTGCGGTGTTCGAAGCATTTCCCGGCCGGAAGGTAGTGATCCGGACCCTCGACGCCGGTGCGGATAAGCCGCTCCCGTTCCTGACGGACGCAACGGAACCCAACCCGGCGCTGGGGGTACGCGGTTTCCGGACCGACCGGACCACCCCCGGTGTCCTCGCCCGCCAGCTGGAGGCTATCGCCGCGGCTGCCGGAGCCCACACTGCCGACGTCTGGGTGATGGCCCCGATGGTCTCCACCGCAGAGGAAGCCGCCGACTTCGCCGTGATGTGCGCGGCAGCCGGACTTGGCATGCCCGGAGTGATGGTGGAAGTGCCCTCAGCGGCCATTATGTCCGAAGCCATCCTTTCGCGGGTGCGGTTTGCCAGCCTCGGCACCAATGACCTGACGCAGTACACCATGGCCTCGGACCGGCAGCTGGGTTCGCTGGCAGCACTGAACGACCCGTGGCAGCCGGCTGTCCTGCAGTTGATTTCCGCCACCGTGGCCGGTGCCTCCCGGGCTACGGCCCTGGAACCGGCGGCCGGCGCCAGGACCGTGGGGGTTTGCGGTGAGGCAGCCGCTGACCCCGCACTCGCCGTCGTCCTGGCCGGCATGGGAGTCAACACGTTGTCGATGACGCCCCGGGCACTGTCCAGCGTGGGGGTGGTACTGGCTTCCGTGAGCCTGGAGCAGGCCAAGGAGCTGTCAGCGCGGGCCCTGGCAGCACACTCCGCCGCCGAAGCCCGGACCATTGTCCGCAGCCGGCTGCCCATCCTCGAAGAGCTCGGCCTGTAGGTGGTCCAAGGCGGAACGAAAGCCAGCAGCTAAACCACGGAAGGAATGAAAAATGGCAGAGCGCAAAGCCACAGTGGCCAGCCGGGTGGGACTCCATGCCCGGCCGGCATCGATCTTCGCGGAAGCGGCAGCGGCCCAGCCCGTTGACGTGACCATAGCGATGGAAGGGGACCCGGCCGAAGAGGCAATGGACGCCTCAAGCATGCTCTCCCTGATGAGCCTGGGCGCGTCGCACGGAGATGTGGTGGTGCTGCGCTCGGACGGCGAGGGTGCGGAAACGGCCCTGGAGGAACTGGCAAAGATTCTCGAAACAGATCTGGATGCGACCTAGGCAGACCAGGCAAGAGGCGGGGCACTCATCCGTTCCATGAATGTCCCGCCCTTGCTTTCAGCACCGGCTACTTCCGGAAATGACGAAGCCAACGGCAGTGCCGCTGGCTTCGTTGTAACTTCACGCTGACCCCCCACAGGCAGCGGACGTTACATATTCATTATTCTGGCATACAAACATGAAAATGTGGACAACTTTACCTAATTGTCACCTTGTGTAGTTGGGAGTCAGCAAGCTTTGCTTTTGCTTGTTTCTTGCGGCGATACCGTAATAAGCCACGGCAGCGAGCCCCGCTGTGAGAACAATGACCGAGGAATGCGGAAGGATGTAGTCCCAAACGCCGGTCTGCCGGCCGGTCACCCACAGCACAGACCACGTCAGGATCTCGGCAAGGGCAACGCCTATCAGTGCCGATCCGACCCGCAGGAGGGCAGGCCGCCCCGCCGTCGCGGCGACACGGAAAGCCGGGATGATCAGGCAGGCGGCTATATAGGCCGGATAGATCCGTCCCAGCACCGAGTAGGCCCAGATATGCTCCTGGTGCATGTAGCCGTTGAGGCCCGGCGAAGACACAGGCATGTCTCCCATGCTGAACAGCACGGTGGTGGCTGTAACGGTTGCAGCCAGCACTACGAGTCCCGGCAACCCCAGAATGATTTTCTGTACCTGGGGAGCCCGGAAGGCTGCAGCAGCACTGCCGCCAATAAGCGCTACGACTCCGTAGGTGGCATAACGGAGAATCAGGTTTGCATGGTTTTCTCCGCCCAGCCAAGCGTCCACAGGCAGGTAAATCGACGGAATGCTCAGGGCCACTCCGACAGTAGTAGCAGCAAGCCCCCAAAAGAGCATGGGATTGCGGCCCTGCACAGCCAGCGGCAGCCGAACCAGGGTAAAGACGGCCACCACGGCCAGCGCGCCAAACTGAATGGCAGAGGCTATATTCATCCCAGGTTCTCCAAGAGCGTTAGATCATTTTCCACATCGTGTTCAAACTTCTTTAGTTGCTTTCCCACCCCGTCCAAGCGGTCCCGGGCCAGAAACAGCAGTTCCGAATCAGTGAGCGCAGCCAGAGCCTCCTGCTGGCCCTTCTGGGGCCACCCGGCCTCGCCCGGCGTGACCAGGCCGGTGGCCACCAGTCCGCCCGGCAGCGAGGCACCCGCAATCCGCGCGGCCTCCACAGCCAATTCGGGTGCCAGCCGGCCGGCTGAAAGCTGCGCCGAAATATTCTGCGGCGCGACGCCGGTCCTGGCGCTGAGCTGCTGGCGCAGGTCCCCCGGGTCTACTGCCTCGAACCAGGAACGAATCGCGTTCCGGTGCGGATGCCTGGCCAGGTCCGGGCATTCCGGCGGCCCGGTCTGGGTGGCCCTGGCCAGGATCATCTGCAGGATGCAGATGTAGGAAACCTGGCTGATGAGTTCCGCGGCGCTGGGCCGCCATGGCCCGCCCAGCAGATCGGAGTATTCCTCGAAGTCAGAAAGTGCCTCTACCGGATTTTTCCCGTACGCCCGGGCTACCCGGACCACGGTAATCTCCGCAACTTTGCCGCGGACAACCTGCTGGGCCAGAGTGGAGCGCTTGATGCCCGTCCGGCGGCAAACGTCCGCGTTGGATTCGCCCGGAGCCACTGCGGTGCGCCAATTCTGGAAAGCCTTGGCAGACACCGCCATCTTCGGCCCCCCTCGATTGGATTTACCCGGACAAATGGAATTATACTGTTGGAACTGGCTTCCCCTTCTGCGTTCCCCCCATATGCAGAGCGGGAAGCCAGCTTCAATTAACGCCCGGCTTGCCGCCCTGACTACTCCTGCGGCCAGGACACGTGGTGGCTGTATTCCGGATGCTTGCCGAGGTAGGCGGCCATATAGGAGCAGTACGGCTTGACCCGCCGCCCGCCGCTCACGATGTCCTCCACGGCATATCGGGCCAGGCGTGACGAGTAGCCCTGATGCCGGAAAGCCGGCTCCATCTCTGTATGGGTCAAAGCAACGCCGTCCGGCTGTTCCTGATAATCGGCCATGCCCACGAGCGTGCCGTCCAGCCGCAGCTCGTACCGGTTCAGCGCCTCATTGCGCGTGAAGCTGATGTCTTTGCTAGTCATGGCCCGAGACTGCCACGCATTCCCACCACGGTCCAGCCCCCGCAGTCAGGCCGCCTGCCCGCCGTCAGCTGCCGCTTCCGCACGGCGAAGCGAATCTTCCAGCGTGGTCACAGCTTCGGCGTAGGCAGCGGCCTCCGCCGCGGTGCCCGCTTCGGGGCGCAGTTGCTCGGCGGCCTTCAGCGCCCGGATAAAGGTCCGCGTTTCCGGGGTGCGTACGTCCAGCATCTGCGGGTTTTCCGCCGCGAGCCAAGGGTCCAGTTCATAGGCACTCCAGCGGGCCAGGACTTCCCGGTGCCGGGCGGCGGTGGCATTTACCGCGGCCTTCAGCTGTTGGCGTTCGCGGTTCCGACGACGACGGCGGTCCCGTCGCCCCACCCAAAGCGACGCGGCGATGCTGCCCGCCACCACAACTGCCCCGACAGCGGCGGACGCGGCCGACGTGGCAGCCAAGGCCCAAGCGGCAGTCAGGAGCACTCCCAAAAAGGCGGAGAACCCGACCCAGAAGAGACCTTCCCCGTCCCGGGTAGCAAGCGCCCGGTCTACACCGGCAGACCCGGCCACGAGCACTGCCGCCAGCACCAGCAACGGCAGAACCGTTGAAGGATCCATACCGGGCATTTCCACCCTCCTGCATATTGGCCGTCTTTGTATTGGCCGTCCTTGCCTCCATTGCACCGAACCCGGCGGCAAAGGTCAATGCCGGCCCTCCCCGCCCGGCAAACGGGCCCCTTGGGGCCGCACCAAGTATGCTGACGGTTTGGATTCGTTCCAACCACCCCATGAAACCGCCGGAAAAGCGCCCTGTAGTGCGTTGTAAGGAAAGCAATGAAGATTCCCGCCCCGAGAGGGCCTGTCAGCGCCACCTTGATCGATCTCCTCCGGAACCGCGGCGGAACAGGTCACGCCAACGCCTACGGTTCATTGAACCTGCTGTTGGACGAAGCACTGGCTGCCACTGCGGATCTGCTCCGTGACGAAGACCTCCAGCTGACCTTGTTCTGCCTGTACGAGCTGCATTACAGCGGACTGGACGGAGTTGAGGATGCCGCCGAGTGGGATCCCGAACTGATCCGCGTGCGGGCACGGCTGGAGGCGGCCTTCGAGGATGTGCTGCGCCGCGCGGTGCCCGTCCCCGAGCTGCCCGCGCCGGAGAGCGAAGCCGTAGCGGAGACCCTCTTCCGTCTGGCAGCCGACGACGACGGCCCCAGCGTTTCCCGGTTTGTCGCCAGCAAGGCCAGCGTGGAACAGCTTCGTGAGTTCCTGATCCTGCGCTCGGTCTACCAGCTGAAGGAAGCGGATCCGCACAGCTGGGCAATTCCGCGCCTGCCGGTGGGCCGCGCAAAGGCAGCGCTGATCGAAATCCAGGCCGATGAGTACGGCGGCGGGCGAGTGGAACGGATGCACTCGAAGCTGTTCGGCACCACCATGGAGGGTCTGGGCCTGGATTCCGGCTACGGATACTACATTGACCAGGTTCCCGCCCTGACCCTGGCGTCCTCCAATGCCATGTCGCTCTTCGGGCTGAATCGCCGGCTGCGCGGCGCCATTGCGGGGCATCTGGCGGCGTTCGAGATGACGTCCTCGATCCCCAACTCGTTCTACGCCCGCGGGTTCCGCCGGCACGGCTTCAGCGACGATGTCACCTACTACTTCGACGAACACGTGGAAGCGGATGCCGTGCACGAACAGATTGCCGCCAGGGACCTCGCCGGCGGTTTGGCCGAGGCTGAGCCCGACCTGCTCGCCGACATCATCTTCGGTGCCGCGACCGTACTGGCCATCGATGCCTTGCTCGGCGAGGAGCAGCTGAATGCCTGGCAGGCAGGCGAGTCCGCGCTGCTGCCCCTGGTGAACGACGGCGGGCCGGCAGCGCCGGCCGTAACGGCTGCGGCCGGCGGAGTAACCCCGTGACGGCTCCGGCAGCCGGCCCAGTAGACGCCGAAGACGCCACGCAGGATGCGCTGACGGAGGCGGACGCC
The DNA here is from genome assembly GCF_024385525.1 of Arthrobacter sp. zg-Y238. Taxonomy (GTDB): domain Bacteria; phylum Actinomycetota; class Actinomycetes; order Actinomycetales; family Micrococcaceae; genus Arthrobacter_B; species Arthrobacter_B jinronghuae. The sequence goes on from NZ_JANFLU010000001.1 coordinate 84,434, forward strand.
GAGCAAGCGGACGTCCAGGCGGAGGAGGAGGAGACCGACGCGTGGAAGACGCGGGAAGGAGCCGCTCCCGCTTCCATCGTGGCCTGCCCCAACGGTCCCCTGCTGGTCCGCGGCGACTTTGAGATTGTCACGCCTGACGGGGTTCCCGTACCCCGTGACCGGGAAACCGTTGCCCTGTGCCGGTGCGGCGGTTCGGCCATCAAGCCGTACTGCGACGGCACCCATAAGTTGATGAAGTTCGATACCGCCCGCCGTCGTCCGGTTCCGGCACCGGCGCGCAAGGCGGCGGAAGAAGCGTAACCCGGCGCTGCCGGATATAAGAATGGCTTGCCTTCACTGAAGGCAAGCCATTCTTATTCTTATTCGGTGCGCCCAGCAGGGCTCGAACCTGCGACCCACGACTTAAAAGGACGTTGCTCTACCAACTGAGCTATAGGCGCTCCACCGGCCGTGGCTTTTGACAGCGCACGGACCGACTGTCCCACTTTATCGCACACCACACAGATCGTGGAAAACCCCGGTCCGAGGCACCGCCCGGCACCCCTGAGACCGCCTCGATTCCGCGTAAATCCCGGAGTATTCTTCCAGTATGAGTGAGTCCAATTCAACGCCGCGCCATCACAAGCCAAAGCCTCTTGCACCAGTGGACTTCGCCAACTTCCCCGGCGGTGCCGATCCGGCACGCGTTTCGGAGGCGGCCCATCTCGCCGCCCAGGCGCTGGTCCACCACGGCCGCGAGAGCACCGATCCGGAAGTCACCCGCCGGCTCGTGGAACTGACCGACCAGCAGGGGGTGGAAGCGGTGGCCGAGATGTGGGCTGAAAGCCCCGCCCGGTCCCTGCCCGGCGCCCTCTGGCGCCTGTATGCCCTCCGGGCGTCCATCCAGCGGAATCCGGAACGGATCGCCGCCTACTACGCGGCAGGCAAAGACGTTGCACAGGTGTCCAAGGTAGTCGCCGGAGTAGCCGAGCCCCTGGGGGCGGATGAAGTGCGGGCTATGGCGGACACCATTCTTTCCGGTGCCTTCGAGGGTGACTTCGACGTCGCACTGGAGCGTTTTGCCGCATTCTGCCGCGTGGTGGCCCTCGGCCAGGCCAATCATGCCGATTCCTCGGAGGCCTCCAACGGGGACCGCGCCACCCTGCTGACCCGCAACGCACGCCAGCTGGTACACACGGCCGAGGACCTGGAGCACTCGGCAGCCGCCTGGCGGCGCGGAGAGCTCGACTAGCCATGCCGCACCGTGCACAGTGGCAAGGCACACAATGGCGCTCCTCACAGTGCCGCCCCGGCCCGCATGGCCGTGTTGACATCACCGGCCGAGCGTAGAAAACTGAAATCGGTGTCGGACTGCGGAACCCCCGGGCTTCAACTCTGAGCCGCTTCGAGCGGCCTTCCGCCGAGAGGCGCTCCCGGTCCGGCACCGTTACTTTTCCCCAGCTGGTTCTCAGCGGGATTCTTTCGCGGGCTTTCCCGCAATTCCAGCCCAGCCATCGGATATTCTTGGGCCTGTGAGCACCCTCGATACTTCCCCGGCCGATGTGCGTCCAGCGTGAAGCTTCAACTCTTCCCCCAAGAAAATGCAGGCCTTGAGCTGCTCTCCCGCATGGCGTCACAACTGCTGCGCGGCACCGGCGTGCTGGCGGAGATCCTCGGGGCCGAGCCGGATGAGTTCGAGCGTCTCACCGAGCAGCTGCATCAGATCGATGCCGAAACCACCGATCTGCACTTTGCGCTGATGACGCAGATGCGGACCAGCTTCATCAACCCACTCCCCCGTGAAGACCTCTATGAGCTTTCCCTGCTCCTGATGTCCGCCATGGAGTGCCTGGACGCCTCAGCGGAAACCATTTCCCTCTACAAGCTCACAGGGGTTTCCCGCCGGGCTTCCGAGCAGCTGGAAGTCATCGGCCGGCAGGCTGAGCTGACCGCCGCTGCCATGCGCCGGCTCGCTTCGCTGGAGGACCTGGAAGAGTACTGGATCGAAATGCTTCGGCTGGCCCGGCGGGCCGAGCGGTCCCGCCGGATCTGGGTGGCGGAACTGATGCGTGAGTACAAGCCCATGGCCTATGCCCGGCACCGGGACCTCGCCGACCAGCTATCGGGTACCTCGGTGCAACTGCGCCTGGCGGCAACATTCGTGGGCGGCGTCCTCGTCCGGGAATCCTAGGGTGGCGGCCCTCCTCCTGGCCGGCGTCGTCCTGCTCGCCGGAGCCTATGCCTTCCTCAACGGCTTCCATGACGCATCCAACTCGGTGGCCACCTCCGTTCGTACGCGGGCACTGACCCCCACCGTGGCCATTCTGCTGGCCGCCGGCTTCAATCTCCTGGGTGCGCTGGTGAGCACCACACTGGCCGTTGCCCTGACCGTCCGGTTCGTGGATCTTCCGGCCGGACCCGAGGGCCTCGGCATCCTGATTGCCGGGCTGCTGGCGGCCTGCGGATGGGGCGTGTGGACCTGGTGGCGGCGGATGCCGTCGTCATCCACTTCCGCCCTGGTGGGCGGGCTGGTGGGTTCCGGCGCGGCCTCAACCCTGGTGGGCGGGCAGAACATAGCCGAGTCCTACCGGCTGATCTGGGAGCAGATAGCCCTGCCGTTGCTGCTGTCCCCCGTGATCGCCTTTGTACTGGCTTACCTGCTGGTTTTCCCGGCCACGTGGTTGATGCGTTACAGCTCTCCGCGCCGCGGGGACGCCGGAAACCGGATAGCGCAGTCCGTCTTCACCTCCGCCTTCTCCCTGGGGCACGGAATCCAGGACGGGCAGCGGACCATGGCTGTGGTGGTGCTTGCCCTGCTGGCCGCGGGGCAGACCGTTGAAACCGGCATTCCCTTCTGGGTGCAGCTGTTTGCGGCGCTGGCCCTGGCCGGCGGCACGCTCTTCGGCGGCTGGCGGATCACGCACACGCTGGGGTACCGACTGGTCCGGATGGACCCGCTGCGGGGCATGAGCGCCCAGGCGGTCAGCTCCGCCATGCTGTTCCTTGGGGCGCTCTGGCTGCACATTCCGCTTTCGAGTACCCAGACCATGACGTCCGCCATCGTCGGCGCCGGTACCAACCAGCGCTTTTCCACCGTCCGCTTCATCCCGCTGCGGGAAATCCTCGTCACCTGGCTTGTCACGGCGCCCGTAACCGCACTGCTCGGCGGGATCCTGCTGCTGGCCCTCAGCCCGCTCCTGTAGGCGCCGCTTATCCGAAGCGTCCGGAAACGTAGTCTTCCGTGGCCTGCTCGGCGGGGTTGCTGAAGATGACCGGGGTATCGGCGTATTCGATCAGCCGGCCGGGCTTGCCGGTGCCGGCGATGTTGAAGAACGCCGTCTTGTCCGACACCCGCGCCGCCTGCTGCATGTTGTGCGTGACGATAACCACCGTGTAGTCACTCTTGAGTTCCTCGATGAGGTCCTCGATGGCCAGCGTCGAGATGGGGTCCAGGGCGGAGCACGGCTCGTCCATCAGGATCACCTCCGGGGACACCGCTATGGCGCGGGCTATGCACAGGCGCTGCTGCTGGCCGCCGGAGAGCCCGGAGCCGGGCTTGTCCAGGCGGTCACGGACCTCTTTCCAGAGGTTGGCGCCGGTCAGGGACTTTTCCACCAGGTCATCGGCGTCGGATTTCGAGATGCGCTTGTTGTTCAGCTTCACGCCTGCCAGGACGTTGTCCCGGATGGACATGGTGGGGAAGGGGTTGGGCCGCTGGAACACCATGCCCACGTGGCTGCGGACGGTCACCGGGTCAACGCCGGGGCCGTAGAGGTTCTCCCCGTCCAGCAGCACTTCACCTTCGACACGTGCGCCGGGAAGCACCTCGTGCATCCGGTTCAGGGTGCGCAGGAAGGTGGACTTGCCGCAGCCCGAGGGGCCGATGAAGGCGGTCACGGAGCGGGGTTCAATGTTGATGTTGACGTCCTGGACGGCAAGGAAATTGCCGTAATAGACATTCAGGTCTTTGACGTCGATGCGCTTGGACATGGTTTCCTTAAATCGCTTTACAGGGCTAGCGGGAGGTCCGGGGGGCGAAGATCCGGGCGATCAGGCGGGCGCCCAGGTTCAGCAGCATCACCATGATGATCAGGATCAGTGCGGCCGCCCAGGCCCGCTGGGTACTCGGATCTGTATTGGTCGGGGAGGTGGGGCTCATCAACTGCCGGTAGATAAAGGTGGGCAGCGTGCTCATCCAGCCCGCAAACGCGTTGAAGTTGATGGTGTTGACGAAGCCGGCGGTGACCAGCAGCGGTGCCGTTTCCCCGATCACGCGGGCAATCGCCAGGGTGACGCCCGAGGCAATGCCGGAAATCGCGGTGGGGACCACTACCTTCAGGATGGTCCGCCACTTACGCACACCCAAGGCGTAGGACGCCTCCCGGAGTTCGTTGGGCACGATCTTGAGCATTTCCTCGGTGGAGCGGACCACCACCGGGATCATCAGCACGGAGAGGGCGACGGCGGCAACGAAGCCGGTGCGGGTGCCCGGTCCGAAGACGAGCCCGAAGAACGCGGCGGCAAACAGGCCGGCCACAATCGAGGGGATACCGGTCATCACATCCACAAAGAACGTTATGGCCCGCGAAAGTGTTCCGCCACGGCTGTATTCCACCAGGTAGACAGCGGCCAGCAGGCCCACGGGCACCGAGATGACCGTGGCCCAGAAGGTGATCAGCAGGGTGCCCACAATGCCGTGGTAGGCGCCGCCCAGCACCGCGGTCCCGTTGTCCACCGTGGCGTTGTCCACGGCGCCGGTCATGCCGCCCATGGAGGTGAGCAGGAAGTCCGGGCTGAGGCCGGGCAGGCCGCGGACCAGGACGGTGAAGATCACCGATACCAGCGGCAGCAGCGCCAGCAGGAAGGCACCGCAGACCAGGTTCGTGGCGAGGCGGTCCACTGCGTGCCGCTTGCCCTCGACGACCCAGGTGACAACCGTGCCGCCGATGACGAAAAGCACGGCGGTGAAGATTGCGAAGGACGTGACGGAGAAACCGATGAGGGCGGACAGTGCCGCACCCAGGATCAAGGCAGCGGCGAGCACAATCCAGGGCGTATAGCGGGGCAGCCTGTTCTTGGTCAGCAGGGACCCGGGACGGCTGAGGGCGGAGGTTGTATCGAGCATCAGTTGGCTCCCGAGAATTCTTTGTGGCGGCTGATGATCCAACGGGCAACCACGTTGACCGCCAGCGTGATCAGGAACAGCACGAGCCCGGCAGCGATCAGTTCCGAGAGCCGGAGCCCGAACGCTTCAGGGAAGTTCAGGGCGATCTCGGCGGCGATGGTCTGGTTCCCCGGCCGGATCAGGCTGGCGATCAGCCCGCCGGAGGAGAGCACCAGCGCCACAGCCATGGTTTCGCCCAGTGCGCGGCCCAACCCCAGCATGACGGCACTGATGACGCCGGGACGGGCGAACGGGAAAACAGCCATCCGGATCATTTCCCAGCGGGTGGCGCCCATGGCCAGGGCCGCTTCCTCGTGCAGCTTTGGCGTCTGCAGGAAGATTTCCCGGGTAAGGGAGGTAATGATCGGCAGCACCATCACGGAAAGCACAATTCCGGCCGTGAGCATGGTCTTGCCGGTCTGGCTGGCCGGACCGGCGAAAATCGGAATCCACCCGGCGTTTTCAGCCAGCCAGTTGTACGGACCCACCAGCGCCGGGGCCAGCACCGTCATGCCCCAGGCGCCGTAGACCACCGACGGGATGGCGGCGAGCAGGTCCACCAGGTACCCCAGCCCCTGCGCAAGCCGCCGCGGGGCATAGTGGGAGATAAACAGGGCGACGCCGATTCCCACCGGTGTGGCGATCAGCAGCGCGATAAGTGCCGCAATGACGGTTCCAATGACCAGCGGCAGGATGTACTGGCCGAACCCGCCGCCGCCGGAGATGTCCGCCGGATCGGCCATGAACGTGGGCAGCGCCTGCCACATCAGGAAAACCGCCACGCAGAACAGGACGAACAGGATCAGGCAGCCGGCTGTCACCGTAATGCCGGAGAATATCTTGTCTCCGGCGCGGCCCGCGCCGCCTTCTCCCGTTATGGACTTGCTGGACACTGCTCAACCCTTCGAAATGCGTTGGTGCAGACTCTTTATCAGTGTAGGTACTCCGCCTTGGAGCGGACCCCTGTCCTCCCCTGCAGGGAGCCGGGGAGGACAGGATAGTGGCCGGGCTAGGAACGCACCTGGATGGTTTCCAGTGCCGCTTGGGCCCGGCTCCGGAGGCTCTCGGAGAGCGGCGCGCTGCCCGCGGCGTCGGACGCGGCAGCCTGGCCTTCGTCGCTGACTACGTAGTTGCCGAAGGCACGGACCAGGTCCACGGTCTGCTGGTCCTCGTAGCTGGTGCAGAACACGTGGTAACTCACCAGCACCACGGGATAGGCACCCGACTCCGCCGTGTCACGGTCCAGGTCCATGGCCATATCCGCTTCCGGACGACCCTCCCCTGTCACTGCTGTGGACGATTCGACGGCGAGTGCGGCGGCGTCGGCACTGAACGGTACGTAGGTATCGCCCACCAAGACGCTGACCTCGCCCAGGGACCCGGCCGCCGACGCGTCGGCATAGGTGATGCCGCCCTCGGTGGAGGCCACAGTGGAAATGACGCCACCGGTGCCGGAGGCGCTTTCCCCGTTCGGCAGCCCGGCCGGCCATTCACCTGATGCCTTATCCGTCCACTTTTCGGGTGCTGCTTCGGCCAGGTACTCGGTGAAGTTCTTGGTGGTGCCGGATTCGTCACCGCGGTGCACCGCCGTGATGGCAGTGTCCGGCAACTCCGCTGCTTCGTTCTGCGCGGTGATGGCCGGGTCATTCCAGGTGGTGACCTCGCCGCGGAAGATCGCTGCAATGGTGGCTGCGTCGAGGTTCAGGTCCGTTATGCCGGGAAGATTGAAGGCCACGGCGATCGGCGAGATGTAGACGGGAACGTGGATGGCGCCGTCGGGACCGCAGACCTCCGCGGCCGCAACGCTTTCTTCTTCATCAAGGTAGGCATCGGACCCGGCAAACTGGACACCCCCGGCCAGCAGCGCTTCCCTGCCGGCGCCCGAGCCGTCCGGTGAATACTGCACGGATGCCTGCGGATTGGCGGCGCCGAAGCCCGCAATCCAAGCCTGCATGGCCGCGTCCTGGGAGGACGCGCCGGCACCGGAAAGCGTGCCGGTGACGGAGCTTTCCGCACCGGTACCGGCCGGGGCCGGCGCCGCACTGTCGGTGCCGCAGGCCGCGAGGCCCAGGGCAACGGCAGCGGAAACGGTTAAAACGGATGCAGTGCGGCCGAAATTCGAAACCTTCACCATCGGATCCCTTTCAAGGGGTTTGTTCGGCACTGGTGCGCCGGGAAGCTGATTGCGGAAAGCAGTCGAGCACGTGGAACCTCCAACACGTTCCTGTCCTAGGGTGGCGAACCAAGGTGAACGGAAAGTTAACGCCCGCCGGGCGGCGGCGGAACATCCGCTTGCCGCCGAATGTAACGCCGGATACAGGTTGCCCTCAGCTCCCCCTAGACTGGTTCCATGCCCCAACGCAGCTCCTTCGCCAAAAGCCGGGGTTTCCTGCTAAACCGGGCCCGCGTAGGGCTGCAGCGCAGCCGCAATTCCGTGGTTCCGGCCCTGCAAATGACCATCTGCGCCGTCGGGGCGTATGCCTTCGCCGAGTACGTGCTCGGACACGAGGGCCCGCTGTTCGCCGCGACGGCCGCCCTGATATCGCTGGGGTTCTCCCGGGAACCGCGGACCCGCCGGGTGCTGGAGGTGGGAATCGGCTGCACACTGGGCATCACCATCGGTGAAATCCTGCTCACTCTGCTGGGCAACGGCCTGGCCCAGGCCGCCGTCGTCCTCTTTTTCTCCGTGATGCTGGCCCGCTTTTTGGACCGAGGCGTCATTTTCACCACTCAGCTGGGGCTGCAGTCCCTGCTGGTGGTACTCCTGCCAGCCCCGGACGGCGGTGTCTTTACCCGCAGCGTGGACGCCATAGTCGGCGGTGTTTTTGCCCTGGTGGTGACCATGCTGGCGCCGCGGGATCCGCGCCGGGAACCGAAGTCCAACATCCGCGAGCTCCTGCACGAACTGTCTGCCGTGCTGCGGCAGTGTTCCGAAGCCATCGCCAAGAGCGATTCCACCATTGCATGGCATGCCCTGGTCCGGGCCCGCAACACACAGCCCCAGCTGGACACCCTGGCCCGCAGCGTCCGGGACGCACGGGAAGTCGCCCGGATTTCGCCCGCCTACCGGCGGTACCTGGCGGAACTGGGCGATCTGCGCGGCTCCATCGGCTATCTGGACCTGGCGGTCCGCAACAGCCGGGTTTTCGCCCGCCGCACGACGTCGGTCATTAACCATGCATCGCTGGATGACGAGGCCATCGAGAACGTGTCGGAAGTGCTGAACGAGACCGCCGATGCCGTGGACGTCCTGGCCCGCGCGCTGGGCGGCGGTGAGGGCCCGGACGCCCGGCTCCGACACCTTCGCCAGGCCCGCAACGAGCTGGCGGCGGTGGGGACCCGCCTGCACCCGAAATCACTGGGAATCACGGACCTGCAGGGCGACGCGCTCATCATGCTCTTCCGCCCCCTCGTGGTGGACCTGCTGGAATCCACCGGAGTCACCCACGAAGAGGCGGTTACCTACCTCTCGGAGGTCTGAGCCCCGCGGAAAAAAGTGTCAGTGCCGCGGGATAGCCTGATTCCATGGCAACAAAGACTGCACGGCCCAAGACCGCCAACTTCCGCTGCTCGGAATGCGGCTGGACCACGGCCAAATGGGTTGGACGCTGCGGCGAGTGCCAGGCCTGGGGAACGGTGGAGGAATCCGGCGAAGTCCTGGCCCGGACCACCGCCGCCGCCGTGGTTGCCCGTCCGGCCCTGCGGATCGGCGAGGTCGACGCGACCACCGCCGCGTACCAGGCCACCGGGGTAGGTGAACTGGACCGCGTCCTGGGTGGAGGACTGGTGCCCGGTGCGGTCATCCTGCTGGCCGGTGAGCCCGGAGTGGGTAAGTCCACCCTGCTCCTCGACGTCGCCGCCCGCGTCGCCGGCCTGGGCCGCGACGTCCTGTACGTCACCGGGGAGGAATCCACGGCGCAGGTTAAACTGCGCGCCGAGCGCATCGGCGCCGTGTCGGAGAACCTCTATCTCAGTGCAGAAACGGACCTCAGCCAGGCCCTGGGCCAGGTGGAGCAGGTCTCCCCCGGGCTGCTCATTGTCGACTCCGTCCAGACCCTGAGCAGTACCGCCGTGGACGGCAGCGCCGGCGGCGTCAGCCAGGTCCGCGAGGTGGCCGCGTCTTTGATCAATGCCGCGAAGACCCGGAACATGACCACCCTGCTGGTCGGCCACGTCACCAAGGACGGTTCCATCGCCGGCCCCCGGCTGCTGGAGCACCTGGTGGACGTGGTGTGCCAGTTCGACGGCGACAGGCACTCGAGGCTGCGGCTGCTGCGTGCGGTCAAGAACCGCTACGGACCCACGGACGAGGTAGGCTGCTTCGACCTGACCGAAGACGGCATCGAAGGCCTCGCAGATCCCAGCGGGCTGTTCGTTTCACGCACCAAGGACCCGGTCTCGGGCACCTGCATCACCGTGACGCTGGAGGGCAAGCGGCCGTTGGTCGCCGAGGTCCAGTCCTTGGTCGCTGAAACCGGAAATGCCCAGGCCCGCCGTGCCACCAGCGGCGTTGACGCCTCCCGGGTAGCCATGCTGCTGGCGGTCCTGCAGCAGCGGGCCTCCATGAGCCTGGCCAAGGATGACAGTTACGTCTCCACCGTAGGCGGCGTAAAACTGGGCGAGCCGGCCACGGACCTGGCGGTGGCACTGGCTGTGGCGTCGGCGAAGATGAACAAACCGCTGCCGGCGCAGCTCATTGCTTTCGGTGAGGTTGGACTGGCCGGGGAAGTGCGTCCGGTACCCGGTATTGCGCGGCGGATCAACGAGGCCGAACGCCTCGGCTTCACCCACGCCGTCGTTCCGGCTTCCCCGAACGGACCGGGGAACGTCCCCTCCGGCTTCAAGGTCCGGGAAGTCTCCACGTTGGCCGAGGCACTGGAACTGCTCTTCTAGCACTGCCGTTTCCGAAGCCCCGGGCAGCCGGCGGTGAGCGGCATCACCGAAGCTGTCCGAAGCGGGTTACATGCCGGGCTCGGGCGGGGACGTGCCGTGGTTCACGAGTTGGATGGTCTGCCGCGATCTCCCACTAGTATAGGGACGGGCAAGCCTCAGCCCAGATCGCCCAGGCCCCCGGGCCGGAAGGAAGTGACCATGGCCCGCAGTCCCGAAGACGCGCTTAAAGCAACCCTGGCGCGGGTCGCACCCGGGACCGAGCTCCGCGACGGACTCGAGCGTATTCTGCGGGGCCGCACCGGCGCCCTGATCGTCCTCGGCTTTGACCGTGCGGTGGACAGCATCTGCTCCGGCGGGTTCGATATCGGCATCGACTTCTCCCCCACCAGACTCCGGGAGCTGGCCAAAATGGACGGCGCGATCGTCTGCGACCGCGACGCCAGGAACATCCTGCGCGCGGCGGTGCAGCTGGTCCCCGACCACACCATCGAAACGCATGAATCCGGCACCCGGCACAGGACCGCCGAACGCGTGGCCATCCAGACCGGCTTCCCCGTGATTTCGGTCAGCCAGTCCATGCGGATCATCCAGCTCTACGTAGGCGGACTCCGCCACGTGCTGGAAGGATCCGAGCCGGTGCTGGCACGTGCCAATCAGGCACTGGCGACCCTCGAGCGCTACCGCGCCCGGCTGGACCAGGTCACCAACTCCCTCTCCGCATTGGAAATCGAGGCGATGGTGACGGTCCGCGACGTAGCGGTCACGCTGCAGCGCCAGGAAATGGTCCGCCGCATTTCCGAGGAAATCTCGCAGTACGTCCTCGAACTCGGGGTCGACGGCCGCCTGCTGTCCCTCCAGCTGGAGGAACTGACCACCGGCCTCGGCCCGGGCAGCGAAATGATCCTGCGCGACTATGCGGACCTGAATGACGGAAAGCGCAACATCGAGGAACAGATCTCCACGCTGCAGAACATGAGCTCGTCCGAAATGGTGGACCTGGGCAAGATTGCCTCGGTGGTCGGCTTCCAGCCGGGCCAGGATTCACTCGAAGCCGTGGTGCAGCCGCGCGGCTACCGGCTCCTGAGCAATATCAAGTCGGTTCCGCCAGCAGTATCCAACCGGTTGGTGGACCACTTCGGCGGCCTGCAGAACCTGATGGCTGCGAACATCGATGACCTGATGACCGTCGACGGCATCGGCGAGCAGCGCGCCCGGACCGTCCGTGAAGGTCTCTCCCGGATCGCGGAGACCAGCCTCCTCGACCGGTTTATGTAGGCCTATTCCAGTTCGAAAACAGCCGTTTCGCTGGTGACTTCGCCGAGCCTGGCGGTGAACACGTAGTAGCCGGGGTTCGGGTTGGACGCCACGGCGGCGCAGCCCGGGGCCGACCGGTTCCGGTCCCAGGTGAAGTTGGCCGTCTCCGAGGCGCCCGGCTCCACCGTCTTGAGGTAGTCCTCGCCGCCGTCCTGGCAGTCGGTGGAGGAGAAGATCCGGTCGGAGCCGCTGGCTACCGAAAACTCCATCTGCGAAGTTCCCACGTTGATCTCGCAGGCGGATTCCCCGGTGTTTGTGACCGTCAGCGCCAGGACCGGCGCCGCACCGGCCGGGTAGACCTGGGCATCGGTGGCGGCGGTAACCAACACGGACTCTGCGGGGCAGGCGGATTCCGACGGGGTCGCCGCGGGTTTCGGAGCCTTCGGCGTTTTCGTCGCAGCCGCAGGCGTGGCAGCCGGGGCAGTAAGTACGGGAGACGGGACGGTGGCGTCGGCTACGGTCTGTTTCTCCGGTGTCAAAGCACCAATCACGGCGGCGACCCCGAAACCGAGTCCCACCAGGAGCAGCACCGCGAGGACGCCTGCAACCAGCCGCCGCCGGCGGTAGACGGCGGGGCTCGGACGGCGCGGGCCGGGGCGTGGTCCGGCCGGCTGCTGTCTTCCCATCCCATCCATGGTTCAAGGCTAGAGATGAGGACCGCGATTACGGGCCGCACCACGCCGGTTAGTAGAGTATTGCTGGTCATATGCAAGGGAGTGCAGCATGGATTCACAGGTGGAAGACCTGCACCGCCGGATTACCGGGTGGTTCGCCGGCAATGCCCGCGAGCTGCCCTGGCGGGACGCCGAGCGCACGCCCTGGGGTGTCCTGGTCAGCGAAATCATGCTCCAGCAGACGCCGGTGGCACGGGTGCTGCCTGTCTGGACTGAATGGCTGCAGCGATGGCCGACGCCGGCCGGATTGGCTTCGGAGCCCAGCGGGGAAGCCGTCCGGGCCTGGGGCAGGCTGGGCTATCCCCGGCGGGCCCTGCGGCTGCATGCGGCAGCGAAGGCCATTGTCGAGGAGTTCGGCGGCGAGGTGCCGTCCACCTATCCGGAGCTGCTGCGGTTGCCGGGAGTGGGTGACTACACCGCCGCCGCAGTCGCTGCGTTTGCGTTCGGACGGCGGGAAACAGTGGTGGACACCAATATCCGCCGGGTGCATGCCCGGGCAGTAACCGGGAACGCCTTGCCCTCACCGTCCCTTACCGCTGCCGAGATGCGGCTGGCCGCTTCCCTGCTGCCCCTCGACACCAGTGACTCCGTGGCCTGGAATGCCTCTGTCATGGAACTCGGCGCACTGGTCTGCACCGCCCGCAGCCCTCGATGCCAGGAGTGTCCGATAGTGGACCGCTGCGCCTGGGTGGCAGCGGGCAGGCCGGAACCCCATTACACGGCGAAGGGCCAGGCCTGGGCCGGAACGGACCGCCAGGTCCGCGGGGCCATGATGGCGGTGCTGCGCTCCGCGGAAGGTCCGGTCCGCCGGGAACTGCTGCTCCATGCGCCGGTGGATCTGGCCGGCCCGGGGCTGGCCGCCGAACTGGATCCGCTGGGCACCCTGCACCGGCTTCAGGCACCGCAGGAACAAATGGAGCGCGCTTTGGCCGGCCTGATCGCGGACAGGCTGGCGGCAGAAGACGCCAACGGAGTGTCGCTGCCGCTTTGACGGGCGCAGGCTCAGATTTCTCCGAACCCGTTCCGCACCTGCTCGGCCACGAGTTCCACCGCCCTGGCCGCGTCTGGTCCGGTGGCGGTGACACTGAGCGTTTCGCCGGGCCGCAGGCCCAGCGTCATAAGCATCATGACCGATTTGCCGTCCACGCCGTTGATGGTGATCTCTGCGTCCAGGTCCGCCAGTGCCTGCGCCACGACTGAGGCCGGACGGGCGTGCAGGCCCATCGGGTTTATCAGGGTCCACGCGCCGCTGGCGGAGTCCGCAGCATCGGGCGCCGGCTCCCCGGAGGCAGGCGGGCCTCCGGCGGCTTCGCCGGGTGCTGCACTATCCGGAGTGTAGGACGCCCCCGCCGACTCCGCGGCGGCCGAAACCTCGGCAACGTTCCTTCCGGTCTGTGCCGCTACGGCTGCGGCCACCGTGCCCTCGACCAACGGCGCATCGGCCATGAGCACCCGCTGCTGCTGCTCGGGTTCGAGGAATTCCAGCGCCGATTCCGCCGTCATCACTGCGGAGCCAAGGTCCGTCAGCAGGACCGTGCCCTCGCCGGAGTCCGTGGCAGCAATACCGGCCATGATTTTTTCCAGGCTGGTGCCGATGCCGTCGTCGTCAGTTCCCCCTGCCGGAACTATCCGAACGTCTGCGGCCATCTGAGCCGCCAGCTCGCAGACGCCCTCGGCCAGCTTCCGGCTGTGCGAAACTACCACCAGGCCGACGCTCACGCTGCCGTCTCCGCCGCCGAAACCGCCGCCTGCAGGATCAGCGCCGTGGATGCGGCCCCGGGATCGAGGTGCCCCGCGCTGCGCTCCCCCAGGTAGCTGGCCCGGCCCTTGCGGGCGACAAGCGGCTCAGTGCCGGCCAGTCCGGCGTCGGCTGCGTTCGCGGCCGCCGTCAGGATCTCCACCGGACCTGAACCCGCCGCCTCCGCCGTGACAGCGGCATCCACTGCGGGAGTCCAGGCATCGATCATGGTCTTGTCCCCGGGTTCGGCCTTGCCGCGGGCAACTATTCCGTCCCGGGCGGCCGTCAGCACGGCGACCAGCTCGGCCGGTCCGAGGGCGGAGGCGCTGCCCGCCGCGGTGGAGGCACGCAGGAATGCCGTTCCGTACAGCGGCCCGGCGGCGCCGCCCACCTTCGACATGAGGGTCATGGCGACCGTTTTGAATACCGCTCCGGGTGTCTCCGGCACGCCGTCGGCGTCCAGTTTCTCCACCACCGCGCTGAATCCGCGTTCCATGTTCTCCCCGTGGTCGGCGTCGCCGATCTCCCGGTCCAGGGTGGTCAGCCGCTGGCGGTTCCCGCTCAGGGCAGCGGCGCTGAGGCGCATCCACCGATCTGCCCAGGCTGCATCCAGTTCCATGCCTATACTCCCCACCGCAGGGCCGGTGTGTTGACCGGCGAGTCCCAGAGGTCCGTAAGTTCATCATCCAGCCGCAGGACGGTCACTGATGCCCCTTCCATCTCCAGGGCGGTGATGTAATTGCCCACCAGGGAACGCTCCACCCGGGCACCTCGGTCTGCCAGGATTTGGGCCGCCCGACGGTACACAATGTACAACTCGCTCAGCGGAGTGCCGCCCATGCCGTTCACGAAGAGCAGCACCCGGTCTCCGGAGGCGACCCCGAGATCGCTGAGCACCGGTTCCATCAACTGGTCCGTAATGGAATCCGCCGTCGTCATTGGCACCCGGTGCCGGCCGGGCTCGCCGTGGATCCCCACACCCATTTCAATCTCGTCTTCTGCCAGGGTGAAGCTGGGCTCACCGGCATGCGGCACCGTACAGGGTGCCAGGGCAACGCCCATGGACCGGACGTTCGCATTGACGCGCTCGGCGATCTCCGCCACCTTGGCAAGGTCATCCCCGCGGTCCGCGGCGCCGCCGGCAATCCGCTCCAGCAGCACGGTCCCGGCCACGCCGCGCCTTCCTGCTGTGTAGGTCGAGTCTTCCACCGCGACGTCGTCGTTCACCACGACTGTGCGGATGTCGATGCCTTCGACGCCGGCAAGTTCGGCGGCCGTCTCGAAGTTCAGGATGTCGCCGGTGTAGTTCTTCACCACGAGCAGGACGCCGGAGCCCGAGTCGCTCTTCACGATGGCCGGCAATATCTGGTCCGGGGTAGGCGACGTGAACACGGCTCCGGGAACCGCGGCCGTGAGCATGCCCTGCCCCACATAGCCGCTGTGCAGGGGCTCGTGGCCGCTGCCGCCGCCGGAGACCAGGCCTACCTTGCCCTGTACCGGAACGTCGCGCCGGAGGACGTAGTCCGGGTCCAAATGGATCTGGACCAGGTCATGGTGGGCCAACCCGAATCCTTCGAGTGATTCGGCCACCACCGAGCGGGGATTGTTGATGAGTTTCTTCATGACGCCGGGCTCCTTAGCGGTCGGACTGCCGAGCCCCGCGAGCACGCCAAGGCTCCCTCTCCCCAAACGACCCTACCCGCGCAGCAGGCAGTGCAACAGAGTGCCGGCGTGCCAGCTGCACCGACAGCGCCTTAGATCGAAAAGCCGCCCGGGCATGAAAAAGCGGGAGGGGCGAACCCCTCCCGCTTCTTTAATAAAGCCTTACTTGCCCTTGAAAGCGTCCTTGACGTTCTCTCCGGCGTCCTTCAGGCTCGACTTGGCCTGGTCGCCGTGGCCTTCGGCCTCCATGCGCTCATTGCCGGTGGCCTTGCCTACGCCTTCCTTGACCTTGCCGCCAAGATTTTCGGCCTTGTTCTGCATCTTGTCATCTGCGCCCATTGCTGAACCCGCTTTCTGATCGTGGCCCGTGCAAACGCGAAACTGCTGCTGCTTAGGCAACTGTTTACTGATGCGTTCCGTCGGGACCCTTGATGATGCTAAGTATCCTGAGCTTATCCAGCTTTGAAGACAAAAGGCCAGCACGGCCCTCCCGGTTACTCTCTCTGCGAACGCGCCCCGGGACGGCCGCCGGATTAGAACGAGCGGATCATCCGGGTGTTTCCCAGGGTGTTCGGCTTTACCCGGGCGAGGTCCAGGAACTCGGCAACGCCCTCATCGGAGGAACGCAGCAGTTCGGAATAAACCTCCGGATCCACGGCTGATTGATTGGCCATGACGGCGAATCCATGCCGGCGGAAAAACTCCACTTCAAAGGTCAGGCAGAAAACCCGCCGCACACCTATTTCCACCGCATCAGCGAGAAGCTGTTCCAGCAGGAGATGGCCGATTCCACTGCCCCGCAGTGCAGGATCAGCGGCCAGGGTGCGTACTTCCGCAAGGTCTTCCCACATCACGTGCAGTGCACCGCAGCCCACAATCCGCCCGTCGGCGTCCTCCGCAACCCGGAATTCCTGCAGCGCCTCGTAGTAGGCCACCGCCTCCTTGGCCACCAGGATCCGCTCCTCAGCCAGCGGCGCAACGAGGGCGCGGATGCGGGGAACATCGGAAGTGCGTGCGCGGCGGATGGTGATGGCGGGTACGGAAGTCACCGGCCCAGTCTAGGACCGTCGGGGCGGCCGCACCCAAACTTCGTTTCTCCGTTCGACGCTTCACGGCCGCCCCTTAACGCGAAAGGACCCGGCGGGCTGTCTGCCCGCCGGGTCCTTTACCCGTGCATTGGTTGTACTGAGCGGCTGTTAGTCGCTGACGCCGGCTTCGATTGCCGAGGTAGCTTCCTCAATCGCCTTCGGAACACCGCTGCCGACGAATGTGAACTTCGCTTCGTCGCCTTCGCCCTCGACGTCCACCGAGATGGCCTCGCCGGGCTTGAGTTCCCCGAAGAGGATCTTCTCGGAGAGCTGGTCCTCGATTTCGCGCTGGATGGTCCGGCGCAGCGGCCGGGCACCCATTGCGGGATCGTAGCCGCGCGTTGCCAGCAGCACCTTGGCGGCCGGGGTGAGCTCGATGGTCATGCCCTTCTCGGCCAGGCGCTGGCTCAGACGGTTCAGGAACAGGTCCACAATCTGGACAATCTCTTCCTGGGTCAGCTGCGGGAAGACCACCGTGTCATCAACACGGTTGAGGAACTCGGGGCGGAAGTGCTGGCGCAGCTCTTCCGTAACCCGTGCCCGCATCCGGTCGTAACCGGTCTTGGTGTCCGTGCCGGACTGGAAGCCGGTCATAACGCCCTTGGAGATGTCCTTGGTACCAAGGTTGGTCGTCATGATGATGATGGTGTTCTTGAAGTCCACCATGCGGCCCTGGGCGTCGGTCAGGCGACCGTCTTCCAGGATCTGCAGCAGCGAGTTGAAGAGGTCCGAGTGGGCCTTCTCCACTTCGTCGAACAGCACCACGGAGAACGGACGGCGACGGACCTTTTCGGTCAGCTGCCCGCCTTCTTCGTAGCCCACGTATCCGGGAGGAGCACCAAACAGGCGCGAGACCGTGTGCTTCTCGGCGTACTCGGACATGTCCAGGGTGATGAGGGCGTCCTCGTCACCGAACAGGAACTCCGCAAGGGCCTTGGCGAGCTCGGTCTTACCGACGCCGGTGGGGCCGGCGAAGATGAACGAACCGCCCGGACGCTTCGGGTCCTTCAGTCCGGCCCGCGTACGGCGCATGGCCTGCGAGATGGACTTGATGGCCTGGTCCTGGCCGATGACGCGCTTGTGCAGTTCGTCTTCCATCCGCAGCAGGCGGGTGGATTCTTCCTCGTTCAGCTTGACCACGGGGATGCCGGTGGAGTTGGCAAGCACCTCGGCGATGAGTTCCTCATCCACCTCGGCAATGTCATCCAGGCCTCCGGACTTCCACTGGCGTTCCTTCTCCGCGCGCTGATCCTGGAGCTTCTGCTCCTTGTCACGCAGGGAGGCGGCACCTTCGAAGTCCTGGGAGTCGATTGCCGACTCCTTCTCCATCTTCAGCGCCGAAATCCGCTCGTCGATTTCCTTCAGCTCCGGCGGGGCCGTCATCCGGCGGATCCGCAGGCGGGCGCCGGCCTCGTCAATCAGGTCGATTGCCTTGTCCGGCAGGAACCGGTCGCTGATGTACCGCTCGGCCAGCGTAGCTGCGGAGGCCAGTGCGGCATCGGTGATGGAAACGCGGTGGTGCGCTTCGTAGCGGTCACGCAGGCCCTTGAGGATCTCGATGGCATGTGCCACCGAGGGCTCGGCAACCTGGATCGGCTGGAAGCGGCGCTCCAGCGCGGCATCCTTCTCGATGTGCTTGCGGTACTCGTCCAGAGTGGTGGCACCAATGGTCTGCAGCTCGCCCCGGGCCAGCATCGGCTTCAGGATCGATGCCGCATCAATGGCGCCTTCGGCGGCACCCGCACCCACGAGGGTGTGGATCTCGTCGATGAACAGGATGATGTCGCCGCGGGTGCGGATTTCCTTGAGGACCTTCTTCAGGCGTTCCTCAAAGTCACCGCGGTAGCGCGAACCAGCAACCAACGAACCGAGGTCCAAGGTGTAAAGCTGCTTGTCCTTCAGGGTCTCGGGCACGTCGCCGCGCACGATCGCCTGGGCCAGCCCCTCTACGACGGCGGTCTTGCCGACGCCGGGCTCGCCGATCAGGACAGGGTTGTTCTTGGTCCTGCGTGAAAGCACCTGCATCACGCGTTCCATTTCATGCTCGCGCCCGATTACCGGGTCAAGCTTGGATTCACGCGCGGCCTGTGTGAGGTTGCGGCCGAACTGGTCCAGCACCACCGATCCGGCGGGCTGGCCTTCCTGCTGCTGGCCACCGGTGGAGACGGGCTCTTTGCCCTGGTAGCCGGAAAGCAACTGGATGACCTGCTGGCGGACGCGGTTCAGGTCAGCACCAAGCTTGACCAGCACCTGCGCGGCTACGCCTTCACCTTCACGGATCAGGCCGAGCAGGATGTGTTCGGTGCCGATGTAGTTATGGCCGAGCTGCAGGGCTTCACGAAGCGAAAGCTCCAGCACCTTCTTGGCGCGGGGGGTGAAGGGGATGTGGCCGGTCGGGGCCTGCTGGCCCTGACCGATGATCTCCTGCACCTGCTCGCGGACAGCACCAAGCGAGATGCCCAGGGATTCAAGGGCCTTAGCAGCGACACCTTCACCCTCATGAATGAGCCCAAGCAAAATATGCTCGGTGCCGATGTAGTTGTGGTTGAGCATGCGGGCCTCTTCTTGGGCAAGCACGACAACGCGACGGGCACGGTCGGTAAATCTTTCAAACATGAGGCACACTCCTAGCTAACGCGTAATTCGATGCTACGTGCCCCAGGGGTGCTTAAGGAGCTTGTTCGCCGTCGGCGTGAGAGGCGGGCGGTATGCCTAGCTCTGCGCGGCCCGGTAGGCGTCGATGATCTCGCTGTTTACGCGGCCGCGCTCGGAAACGGTGTAGCCGTTCTTGCGGGCCCATTCGCGGATCTGTGCAGCCTCGTTGCTGCGGGCTGCGCCGGTGCCGCGCGGACGCCCGGTGCGGCCTCCGACCTTACGGCCGGCATCCACGTACGGCTTCAATGCATCGCGGAGAGTTTTCGCATTGTCTTTCGACAGATCAATCTCGTACTGTGACCCGTCCAAGGCAAACCGTACGGTCTCATCCGCACTTCCACCGTCGACGTCATCCACGAGAATGATTTTTACCTTTTGCGCCATGACAGGCTCCTAAGCAGCTAAAAATGGGAAGACTAATTATGAGACCACTTAGAGTATGACGCAATTGGTAAAGCCCCGTCAAAGTACTTGGCTATTTATTCTCTTCTTCACTCGGTTTTTCCAAAGCTTCATGGTCTACACTCTGGTCAGCTTCCCGTTCTGCCTCGGCAAGGGCCTGCCGCTCCGACCGGTCCGAGTTAAGCAGGGCCCGCATCACGAAATAAAAGAGAGCTGCAACACAAATTGACGGCAGGAGGACTTCTACATATTCCATGGCTAACCCAATTCCGGCTTAAGGAGGGGGAACAGAATTGTTTCCCTGATTCCGGTATTCGTGAAAAGCATCACAAGGCGGTCAATTCCAAGGCCGATCCCGCCCATCGGAGGGGCACCATATTCCAGTGCCCGCAGGAAGTCTTCGTCCAGGGCCATGGCCTCGTCATCGCCGCCGGCCGCCAGCAGGGACTGCTCGGTGAGGCGTTCACGCTGGATAACCGGGTCAATCAGTTCCGAGAATGCCGTACCGCGTTCCATGCCGCCGATGATGAGGTCCCAGGCCTCGATCAGGCGGGGATCCTCGCGGTTCGGACGGGCGAGCGGCTGCGCCGAGGGCGGGTAGTCGTACACGAAGGTCGGCTGCAGCAGCGTCGGCTCAACAATTTCGCCGAATAGTTCAATAACCAGCTTTTCCGCGTCCCACTTCGGATCCACCTTCACGCCGTGCTTTTCCGCAACATCGCGGAGCACGGCGGCGTCGGTATCCGGGGTGATCTGCATGCCCACTGCTTCGGACAGGCCTGGGTAGACGCTCAGCCAGCGCCACTCGCCGTCCAGGTCAATGGTGCCGGCAGCAGTTTCGATCTTCCGGCTGCCCATGAGGTCCGCGCAGTGCAGGATGATTTCCTTCATCCGCTCGGCCATCACAAACTGGTCCGCGTAGGCCTCGTAGCATTCCAGCGTGGTGAATTCGGGGGAATGCGTGGAGTCCACGCCCTCGTTGCGGAAAATGCGCCCGATTTCGAACACCCGCTCAATCCCGCCCACCACTGCACGCTTGAGGTACAGCTCCGTGGCGATGCGCAGGGTCATCTTCTGGTCGAAGGCGTTCAGGTGAGTTTCGAACGGCCGGGCAGCGGCACCGCCGTGCACCAGCTGCAGCATGGGGGTTTCCACCTCCACATAGCCGTGTCCGTGCAGGGTGTCGCGGACTCCGCGGATGACTGCCGCGCGCTTGTAGACCATGTCCCGCGCTTCGTCGCGCACCATCAGGTCCACGTAGCGCTGGCGGACGCGGGTTTCCTCGCTCAGTCCGGCGTGCAGCACCGGCAGCGGGCGCAGGGCCTTGGAGGCCATCGACCAGGACTGGGCCATCACCGAGAGTTCACCGCGGCGGGAAGAGATAACCTCTCCGCGGATAAAGACGATGTCGCCCAGGTCCACCAGCGACTTCCAGTCCGCCAGGGATTCCTCGCCGACAACGGCGAGGCTCAGCATGGCCTGCAGCCGGGTTCCGTTGCCTTCCTGCAGGGTGGCGAAGCAGAGCTTTCCGGTGTTGCGGATGAACACCACGCGGCCGGTAACGCCCACGGTCTCGCCGCTGGCTTCGTCGGCCTCGAGGTGGCCGAACTTTTCGCGTACTTCCTTGAGGGAGGCGGTGCGTTCCACCCCTACCGGGTAGGCCTCATCCCCCCGGTCGATGAGCCGCGCACGCTTCTCGGCACGGATGCGCATCTGTTCGGAGGTGTCTGCGGCTTCGGGAACGGGGTTAGATGTGGTCACGGTTATTAAGTTTACAGAGCAAAGCGCCGCTCCCGGTTCCTGCGCTCCATGCACCCGCCCCCGGGCATGCACGGAGCACAGGTACTTTGGCTACGGCAGCAGGGTGTTGTCGATCAGGCGGACCGGGCCTACCCGTGCAGCCAGCAGCGCCAGCGCGGTTCCGGCCAGTGGTTCGCCGGCAGTTCCAGCGAGCGGTTCAAGGGTCTGCGGGTCCACCACCTCGAAGTAGTCCAGTTCCACTCCGGGCTGCGACGAGACGAGCTCGACGGCGTCGGGCAGGCCCAGGGGCTGCCCCGCCGCAGCGCGTTCCTTCAGCAGGTTCAGCGCCCGGGACAGCACCAGTGCCGCCTGCCGCTGGCCGGCGTCGAGGAAGCGGTTACGGCTGGATTCGGCGAGGCCGTCGGCCGCCCGGACAATCGGCACACCGGTGACCTCCACGTCGAAGTTGAGGTCCGAGACCATCCGCCGGATCAGGGCCACCTGCTGGGCGTCCTTCTGCCCGAAGTAGGCCCGGAAGCGCGCCGGTACCCGCGGAGCTGCCAGGTGGAAGAGCTTGGCAACCACGGTCAGCACGCCGTCGAAGTGTCCCGGGCGGACGGCACCCTCCCAGCGGGTACCCATGGTGCCGGCGCTCACGCGGACCAGCGGCGCTCCACCGGGGTACATTTCGGCCTCGGACGGGGCGAAAACGAGGTCCACCCCGGCGCGGCCCAGGAGCTCCAGGTCCGCATCGAGGGTGCGGGGGTACCGCTGGAGGTCCGCCGGGTCGTCGAACTGGAGGGGATTGACGAACACCGAGGCGGTGACGACGTCGTTGTCCGCCCGCGCGGCGCCCATCAGGGAGGCGTGCCCTTCGTGCAGGGCCCCCATGGTGGGAACCAGTGCGAGGGAGGGAATGCGGGAGGGGTTGGCTGCGGCCGCTTTTTCGAGCAGCTCCTCGGTGGCGGAGCGCAGTTCGGCAGCGGTGGTGACGAGGCGGGGGGTGTTCAAAACTGTCCTTCTATGGGGTTCGTGCGATGGGGGGGGCGTTCGGATGTTCAGGGTTCCTGCGGGTCCCGAAGGGCGGCCAGGATGGCTTCGCCCTGCTGGGGAGTGAGCAGTCCGCGGTCAACGGCCCGGGAGGCGGTTGCGGCGGACAGCGCGGCGTAGGCGGCGCGGAGGTCCTCCGTGCCTGCCTCGGCAAGGGCGCGGGTATGTGCGGACACGGTGCCGACGTCGCCCCGGGCAACCGGGCCGGTGAGGGCCCCCTCGCCGGAGGCCAGCGCGTTTTCCAGCGACGCGCGCATGAGCGGCCCCAGGAGCCGGTCCGGATGTTCGACGCCGAGGCCGGCCAGCAGCTGCGTGGACTGGGAGGCGAGGGTGACCAGGTGGTTGGAGGCGTGGGCGAGGGCCGCGTGGTAGAGCACCCGGTCCGCTTCGTCGATGACCACCGGTTCGGCGCCCATCTCCACCACGAGTGCCTGGGCGATCGGCAGGACGGCGGCGGGGGCGCTGATGCCGAAGGAGCAGTCCGCCAGCCGGGTCAGGTCCAGGCTCATCCCGGTGAAGGTCATGGCCGGGTGCAGTGCAAGGGGAATGGCGCCCGCTGCCCGGGCCGGGGCAAGGATTTCCGTGCCGAACCGCCCCGAGGTGTGGGCTACCAACTGCCCTGCCTGCCAGGCGCCGGTTTTCGCCAGCCCGGAGACCAGCGGACCCAGGGCGTCGTCCGGAACGGCGAGCAGGACCAGTTCCGAGCGTTCCACGATGTCCGGAATCTCAAGGATCGGCACTCCGGGAAGCAGGTTTTCCGCCCGTTCGCGGCTGGCGTCGGACACCGCGGAAACGCCGACGACGGCGTGCTCGGCTGCGCGCAGGGCAGCACCGAGGACGGCACCGACGCGGCCTGCACCGATGACGCCGACCCCCAGCCGGCCGCGGCGCCGGCGTTCTTCGACGCTGGCTGAATCAGCGGTGTTCATGGGGAGGCTCCTCCTTGGAGACGGGTGGTGGCATAACCGGGGTGGGCGGCGGGTTGGCAGAGCTGGGCGGCGGGTTGGCAGAGCCGGGCGGCGGGATGGCAGAGCCGGGCGGCGGGGCGGCTGGGGCCGGGTTCGTGGCGGCAGGTGCGGACTTTGCCAGGGAAGGGCCGGTGCCGCGCAGCCACTGCTCCGGGAGGTCCCGGCGGCGGGCGGTCCGGGCACGCTGCGCCTGTTCGTGGAGCAGTTGCCGGGCGGTGTCCGCATCGATTTCCACCACTCGAGGGGAAACCGGTCCGGGCGTGGAGTGCAGGACCAGGTCCGCCAGGCGCAGGCGGCGGGCCACCGGGCCCTGTTCCAGGGCGAGTGACTGGGTCCTGCTGTGCGGAACCACCTGAAGTGACCGCCACAGGAATCCGTGCCGGGACAGGAGGGCGGTCTCCGTGACCAGGTAGCCGTTCCGCCGCCGGGAAAGCGGGGACAGCCAGCGGGCACGCCGCGGCGAGACGGTGAAGCCCGCTGCCGGGCCGGTCCCGTTCATGCCTGCGGTGAACACCCCCACCGGATCCTCGGTTCCGGGATCGGGCACAACCAGGGCCAGCATCCGCAGGACCTCCTCCGAGGTACCCGCGGGCAGCAGCCGGGTACGCGCCGATGATTCGCCGTCGGAACCCGCTCCGTACCCGGCGACATTCACTGAAATCGAATACCACCCAGTGATCCGCCAAAGCGGCGGCTGCCGAACGGCCAGGGCCTGGATCCGGCCGGGCGGTACGGTCTGCGCGCGGGTGTCCAGCAGTCCGGAGCGGATCCTGATGCCCTCCCGTGACACGGAGGCGCGGAAGTTGAACCCCGAACTGAACAGGCCCCAGTACGCGCTGCCGAAACCGAAAATGATGGGCACCATGGCGGCGATGGACGCGGCCTCTCCCGTGAGGGCGGTCAGGACAATTACTGCCGCGACGGCCAGTATCAAAAAGACGGTGGTCCCGGACAGCAATACGGAGGCAATCACGCGTCCGGCCGACAGAGCCAGCACCTGCTGTTCGCCAGGCACCGTTGCGTCGTCACCGGTGCCGCTGCCGCCGTCGGACTGTTTTTCGTCGGCACCGGAGGCGTCGTTCAGGATCCGTGCCCGAAGCTGTTGTGCGTCCGGCAGGCGGAGGAACGCCAGGCGCACTGCGGACTCACCGGCGTCGGCTACCTCAAAACGCAGTTCGGCCAGCCCGAAAATCCGTGCGAGCAAGGGCTGGACAATGTCGATGGCCTGTACCCGGTCCAGCCGGGCCTGGCGTTGGCGGCGCACCACCACGCCCGAACGTACCCGGATGTGATCATGGGTGAGCTGGTAGCGCGTAAACCACCAGGACAGGAAGAAGGCGCCGGCAATAACCACCAGGGCGATCCCCAGCGCCAGGACTGTCCAGAACAGTGCCCTGCCTGCGGGCAGGTCCATGCCGCCGCCGGAGAACCACGACTCCACCTGGTCCCTGCCCACGAAATAGGCGAGGGCGGCCAATGCTATCCAGCCGCGGACCAGCGGGGAGACCGGGTGCACCCTTTTCCACTCGGGTTCGGTCCGGGTTGCCGGATCTGTGCCGGCGGTTCCGGGATCCTCGCCCGGAACGCGAGCGGCGCCGGTGGTCACAGCCCGGCCAGCTGCGCTTCGCCGCGGGCGGACAAGTGCTCCCGCAGGCGGGCACCCTCGTCGGTCGGCAGCCCGGCAATGCCGGCGTTGGTGCCCGGGGCGGCGGTATGGAGTTTCAGCGTGCACAGCCCGAAGGCCCGTTCCAGGGGTCCCACTGCGACGTCCACGTACTGCATCCGGCCGTAGGGAACCACCAGGGTGCGCTGGAAGAAGATGCCCCGGCGAAGCAGCAGGTCCTCGTTGCGCTCGGCGTAACCGATCGCACGGACCTGGCGGGGAAGCAGGAGTCCGCGCCACAGCAGGGTTACGGCAAAGAAGATGGGCAGCCCCCACGCCAGCCACGCCGGATAGCCGGGCCAGATCCCGGTGAGGCGCAGCACCAGCGGAAGGCCGGTCACGACCAGCGTGATCACGGTTTCAATGCCCCAGCTCAGCAGCCTCAGCCGCAGGTACTTCGGCGAGACGCGCTGCCACTGCACCGCTGAGGGGTCAATAGCCTCGCTAGGCATATTCTCCACCATCCCCCGCACCATCCCCCTTGCCGTTCACCGTGCCGTTCCCCGCTCCGCCTCCGGAGCCGGGCCCGGTGCCGTCCTTGTCGACAGGGGGCAGCTTACAGAACCGCTCTACGGTAAGCCCCGTGGCAATCATCAGGATCCCGCCTACGCTGACCGCGAGGGCGGACCAGGTACCCGCGTGGCCCGGCCGCAGCGACCACAGGGGCAGCTGGGTGAGGAAGATTGCGGCATGCCAGCCAAGCAGCAGGGCGCCGGCGTAGGCGAGTGCCTGCGCCAGGACAACCGTACGGGCGGCCGCAAGGGGATCCAGATTCCGGTCCCGCCGGCCGTTACGCCAACTGCGCACCCGCAGTCCGAGGAAGAGGGTGGCACCGGCCACCAGGATGATGGCCACCAGCGCCACCGAGCTCAACACGGGTGCTGGATAGCCGTTTTCCGACAGGAAGAAGTTCGCGGCCCAGCCCACAACGCCGGCAACGAGGCCGATGACGGCCAGCCACCGGTATTGGATGCTGCTCACGAGCTCATTCTCCTTCGAAGACTTCGAGTCCGGGAAGGTCCTCGGCACGGGCGGCCAACTCGGCCACGGGCACCGAATCCAGCCGGGCGTCGGGTTCCATCCAGGCCCAGGGCTGCAGGACGAAGGCCCTCGTCGCTGCACGGGGGTGCGGAATGATGAGGTCCTCATCATTCAGGTGCAGGTCCCCGTACGTGATGATGTCGACGTCGAGGGTCCTCGGACCCCACCGGACAATGCGTTCCCGGTGGTGGCGTGCCTCGACGGCCTGGCAGTGCGCCAGCAGGGCGTGCGGTTCGAGTTCGGTTTCGATCGCCACCACGAGGTTGAGGTAGTCAGGCTGTTCAGGGCCGCCGACCGGACGTGTGCGGACTACGGGGGAAACGGCGCTCAGCCGTACCTGCGGATGGTCGGCCAGCTCCGCTACCGCTGCGGAGAGAGTGTCCCGGCTTTCCCCGAGGTTGCTTCCGAGGGCAAGGACGGAATGGACGGCACTCATGCGCGCTCCCGGTGGATAGTGACCGCAACATCGCCGAACTGCACCGTGATCGGTGCCTTCGGCTTATGCACGGTGACCTCGACTGCGGCAAGGACGGAGAAGGAAGCAAGGACGGCGTCCGCAATCCGGGCCGCCAGCGCCTCGATCAGGTTCAACGGTTCCCCGGTGATGATCTGCACCACGCGTTCGGCAACCTCGCCGTAATGCGCCGTCAGCGTCAGGTCATCCGTGGCCGCTGCCGGCCCCAGATCGGTGAACAGGACCAGATCCACAACGAAGGGCTGCCCGTCCCGCCGCTCGTGGGGAAAGACACCGTGGAAACCGGTGGCAGTGATGCCGCTTAGGGTGATCCGGTCCCTCAGCGCCGGTCCGGAAGCTCCCGTGCTCAGCATCCGGCTACCCTTTCCAGGCTGCGGCGACTTTTACGGCGTCGAGGCTGGCCGGGACGTTGTGCACGCGCACTGCCCAGGCGCCGGCGGACGCCGCCAGTGCGGACACCGCGACCGTGGCGTTGTCTCGTTCCAGCGGCTGGGCCGCCTTCCCGTAGCTGGTGAGCAGCGAGCCGAGGAAACGCTTGCGGGATGCACCGATAAGCACGCGGTGGCCCAAGGCGTTGAGACGACTGATTCCGCGCAGCAGCTCCCAGTTCTGTTCGCCGTCCTTGGAGAAGCCCAGCCCGGGGTCGAGGATGATCTGTTCGGGGGCGGCACCGGCGGCGTAGAACCGGTCACGGACCTTCAGCATTTCCGCTGCCACCTCTTCGACGACGTCGGCGTAGCTGGCGTTGGGGTCATTGCTGCGGACATTGCCGCGGCTGTGCATCAGGATGTAGGAGACCCCCGTACGCGCAACAAGCCCGGGCATCTGAGGATCGGTTTCGGTGCCGGACACGTCATTGATGATCGCGGCGCCGGCTTCAATCGCCTTTTCCGCCGTGGCGGCATTCATGGTGTCGATGCTGACGAGTGCCCCTGCACGGACCATGGCCTCGACCACGGGCAAGACCCGTGCCTGCTCCTCCTCCGGGGAGATGCGCACGGAGTCAGGCCGGGTGGATTCGCCGCCGACGTCGATGATGTCTGCGCCTTCGTAGTGCATCTTCAGGCCCGCACGGATGGCTGCGTCAGTATCGGCGAATTGCCCGCCGTCACTGAAGGAATCGGGGGTGACGTTCAGGACGCCCATGACCAGGGTGCGGTCGGCGGGAAGGTCGGAGAGCTTGCGCGCCTTGCGGGCGGGCCGCACTACGGGCAACGGGGAGGTTGCCGGGCCGGTGCCGGGTGCGGCAGCGAGTGAATCCATGGTGGTCCTATCGTCCTAGTATCAGGCTCATTGCTTCTGCGCGGGTCGCGGTCTCGCGCAGCTGGCCGCGCACCGCCGAGGTCACGGTCTTGGCGCCTGGCTTGCGTACCCCGCGCATCGACATGCACAGGTGCTCGCATTCAATAACCACTATGGCACCGCGGGGGGAAAGATTGGTCATCAGTGCGTCCACGATCTGGGTGGTCAACCGCTCCTGGACCTGGGGCCGGCGGGCGTAGATGTCAACCAGCCGGGCGAGCTTCGACAGTCCGGTCACTTTGCCCTCGTGGGAGGGGATGTAGCCGATGTGCGCGGAGCCGTGGAAGGGCACCAGGTGGTGCTCGCAGGTGGAATAAAAGGGAATGTCCTTGACCAGGACCATTTCCTCATGGTCCAGGTCAAACGTGGTGGCCAGCAGGTCCGAGGGGCTCTGGTGCAGTCCGGCGAAAATCTCGGTGTAGGACTTAGCCACCCTGCTGGGGGTTTCCCGTAAACCGTCACGGTCCGGGTCCTCCCCGATCGCGAGGAGGATCTCCCGGACCGCGCGTTCAATCCTTGGCCGATCCACCGGGGAATCCGCTGCCGCTACGGCGGTCAGTAGGTCATCATCGAAATCCGTCACTGGTCGATCCTATCGCGCCGGCACTTCGTTCCCCGGCGATGCCGGGCGGCCCCGCAGGGCCGCCCGGGCCTACGCCTCGGGGGGCGTGCTGCCGTTGCTTCCGCTCCGGCCGGGATGGCTGCCGTTCCCGCTGCCCTGGGGCAGGCCGTTGCTGGACACATCGAAGTCCTGCGGCAGGTCGGCGTCGGCAATCTGGTCCTGGGGAGCAACCGAGGCCGGATCCGGGGCACCGATTTCCTTCGCCTGGCGCCGTTCCTTCTGGGAGACCACCGGCGGCATGCTGTGTACGGGGCGGGTGGGCTTGGACAGCCAGACCTCCCGGACATCGCGCTTGCGCACATCCGAGAAGACCTCGGCGATCTCCGCCTGGTTCAGCGTCTCCCGCTCCAGCAGCTCCAGCGCGAGCCGGTCGAGGACGTCGCGGTTCTCGGTGAGGATCTGGTACGCCTCGTCATGCGCGTTGTCCAGCAGGCGCCGGACCTCCTCGTCGACCACGTAGGCCACCTGGTCGGAGTAGTTGCGTTCCTGGCTCATGTCCCGGCCCAGGAACGGCTCGCCGCCGCCCGAGCCGAGCTTGACCGAACCGATTCGCTCGCTCATGCCGTACTGGGTGACCATCTTGCGGGCCGTGGAAGTGGCCTTTTCGATGTCATTGGAGGCACCCGTGGAAGGGTCGTGGAAGACAATTTCCTCCGCGACGCGGCCACCCATTGCGTAGGCGAGCTGGTCCAGGAGCTCGTTGCGTGTCACCGAGTACTTGTCATCCTGCGGCAGGACCATGGTGTAGCCGAGTGCCCGGCCGCGCGGCAGGATGGTCACCTTGGTGACCGGGTCCGTGTTCCGCAGGGCCGCAGCCACCAGCGCGTGTCCGCCTTCGTGGTAGGCGGTGATCTTGCGTTCAAGTTCCTTCATCACGCGGCTGCGCTTCTGCGGGCCGGCAATCACGCGGTCAATCGCTTCGTCCAGTGCGCGGTCGTCAATAAGGTCCGCGTTGGAGCGGGCGGTCAGCAGTGCTGCTTCGTTCAGGACGTTGGCCAGGTCCGCACCGGTGAAGCCCGGAGTCTTCCGTGCCACGGTCTCGAGGTCCACGCCGGGAGCCATTGGCTTGCCCTTGGCATGGACCTGCAGAATGTGCAGGCGGCCCTGCATGTCGGGGGCCTCGACACCGATCTGGCGGTCGAAGCGGCCCGGGCGCAGCAGTGCCGGGTCCAGGACGTCGGGCCGGTTGGTGGCAGCGATCAGGATGACGTTGGTGTTGCCGTCGAAGCCGTCCATTTCCACCAGCAGCTGGTTCAGCGTCTGCTCGCGTTCGTCGTTTCCGCCGCCGACGCCGGCGCCGCGGTGGCGCCCGACGGCGTCGATTTCGTCCACGAAAATGATGGCCGGGGCATTGGACTTGGCCTGTTCGAAGAGGTCACGGACGCGGGAGGCGCCCACACCCACGAACATTTCAACGAAGTCGGAGCCGGAGATCGAGTAGAACGGCACACCGGCCTCGCCGGCGACGGCGCGGGCCAGCAGGGTCTTACCGGTGCCGGGAGGGCCGTAGAGCAGCACACCCTTGGGGATCTTTGCGCCCACGGCCTGGAACTTACCCGGATCCTGCAGGAATTCCTTGATCTCGTGCAGTTCCTCGACGGCTTCGTCGGCGCCCGCGACGTCGTCGAAGGTCACCTGGGGCATGTCCTTGTTGGTCAGCTTGGCCTTGGACTTGCCGAACTTCATGACCTGCGAGCCGCCGCCCTGCATGCGGGACATCAGGAACCAGAAAATCAGGCCGATGATGATGAACGGCAGGAACAATCCGAGGAAGCTGGTGAACCAGTTGGTCTGCACCGGCTGGTCCGTGTAGTTTGCCCCGGAATTGTTAACCGCCTGGACTATTTCCTCGCCGCGCGCAGTGCTGAAGTAGAACTGGACGTCAGTGACGCCCTTGTCATCAACGCCGCTGTCATTCAATGTCAGGTCGACACGCTGTTCGCCGTCATAGATCTTCGCCTGCGAGACTTTGTCCTGCTCGAGAAGCTCTATGCCTTCCTTGGTGTCCACCTGCGTTGCCCTGGTGGTACTAAGGCTCGGCACGAGGATCAAAAGAGCGGCCACTGCCAGCGCGATCCAAATGAGCGGGCCCTTGAAGAAGTTCTTGGATTTCATTCGACGTCAGGGCTAATGCCCCGTCCCTCCTGGTCAACAACGCTGGTATGCGCGGAATTTACCTACTAGCTATACACCGTCCCCCAGAAGAACACGGTCCGGGGAGGGGATTAGTTCCCTCAGGGCGTAGAGCATTGCGTCCGTGACTGTCCCCTTCGCAGGGACGGGGAGAAACGGGGCCGGAACCGTTATTCGTAAACGTGCGGTGCGAGGGTACCGATGAAGTCCAGGTTGCGGTACCGCTCTGCAAAGTCCAGGCCGAAACCGACCACGAACTCGTTGGGGATTTCATAACCGACGTACTTAACGTCGATTTCCACCTTGGCTGCATCCGGCTTGCGCAGCAGGGTGCAGATTTCCACGCTGGCCGGGCCGCGGGATTCGAGGTTGGCGCGCAGCCAGGAGAGCGTCAGGCCGGAGTCGATAATGTCCTCGACAATCAGCACATGCTTGCCCAGCAGGTCCGTCTCAAGGTCCTTGAGGATACGGACGACGCCGGAAGACTGTGTGCCGGAGCCGTAGGAGGACACTGCCATCCAGTCCATCGTGACGTGGCTGTGCAGGGCGCGGGAGAGGTCAGCCATCACCATCACGGCTCCCTTGAGGACGCCGACCAGCAGTACGTCGCGGCCGGCATAGTCGCGGTCAATTTCGGCCGCCAGTTCATTGATCCGGGTTTGGATCTGTTCCTTGGTGTAGAGAACGTGCTTGAGATCTGACTGGACGTCGTGTGAATCCACGAATGACTCCCGGGTGCGAAGTGTTGCAGCTTGGATGTTAGGTGCTGCTCTTTTTCCTAAAAACAAGATTGCCATAGCTTGGGGCGCCGTGGTGAACCGATTTGGCGCGCGGCTGGCGGTAGACGCTGACTTTCCCCACCAGTTGGACGGGTCCCGCCGACCCGGTGCGCCGCAGCAGCGCCTGGACCGCCGCCAGGCGTTCATAGCTCGGCTGCGCACCGCCGAGTTCAAGCGCGGCGAGGGCCAGTACACGCTGGCGGACGGCGGGGGCAAGGTTCCGCAGCTGCTCTTCGGGCAGCAGCAGCTCCTCGGAATCCGGTGCGTCGCCGGCCGGAACCCAGGCGCGCAGCTCCGCAAACGCCTGCGCCGCGACGGCGTCGAGATAGTCGGCGTCGGCGGAGAGGATACGTGAGGAACGGAACAGCGCTTCGGCGATGCCGGGGCCCAGTTTTTCTTCCAGGAACGGCAGCACTTCGGTACGGACCCGGGACCGGGCATACGCAGGATCCTGGTTGCTGGGGTCGTGCCAGGGATCCAGCCCGGCATGCTCGCAGATTTCCACCGTCTGTTCCCGGCGCAGGCCCAGGAAAGGCCGCAGGTATTTTCCGCGAACGGCGGGCATGCCGGCGAGGGACCGGGTGCCGGAACCGCGCATCAGGCCCAGCAGCACCTGCTCGGCCTGATCGTCGAGGGTATGGCCAAGCAGGACGGCGTCGGCGTCCAGTTCCTCGACTGCGGCGTCCAGTGCCGCATAACGGACAGTGCGTGCGGCCGCTTCGGGTCCCATGCCGGAGGCCGGCACCTCCACCTTCCGTACAAGGACGGGGTCCAGGCCCATCCCCTCCAGCTTGTCCCGCGCGGCGGCTGCGACGTCGGCACTGCCCGGCTGCAGGGAGTGGTCAACGACGACGGCACCCACCCGGTAGTCCCCCCGCCGGGAGAAGAACGAGGCGGCCAGCGCCAGGGCCAGGGAATCCGGGCCGCCGCTGCAGGCAACCAGGATCAGCGGCGGATGGTCTCCGCCCGGGGCCAGGCCGGCGTCGCGCAGGGTGTCACGGATGCTGTTGCGGGCATCCCCCAGCGTCGGAAGGAGCCGCTTGCGTACCCGCGGCGCCGGTCGGGCAGCGGCTGCTGTTCCCTCTGCCGAGCCGGAGGTGTTGAGGTTTTCGTCGAGCACGTTTTGTTACAGTCCCATCCGGGCAATCCATAGGTCCGCGGAATGGATCTCCGCTTCGGTCGGGAGGTTTTCGGGGCGCTCCCACACCCGGTTAAAGCCTTCCATGCCCACCTGGTCGGTGACGGCACGGACAAAGCGCGCGCCGTCGCTGTACTGGCGCATCTTGGCATCCAGCCCCATGATCTGGCGGAAGAAGCGGTCAATCCAGGTGCGCTTGGCGCCGCGGTTGTTGAACCGCTGCCGGATGGTTTTGACGCTGGGCACGATGCTCGCATCCACGGCGTCCATGACCACGTTTGCGTGGCCTTCCAGGAGCGACATCACTGCCGTCAGGTGGGAGAGCCGTTCCTTGTCCTCCGGATCCTGCAGCAGGGAGAGCAGGTCCACGGACTTGTGCGGCACGCCGTCCGCATCCACGCCGCCCTTGGGTGCTGCCAGCGCCTTCACGGCGGAGCCCAGCCGCTCGGAAATGGTCTGCGCCTTGTCCATCATGCCGTTGGAGAGCTGGCTGATCTGCTCCAGCATGTGGGTCCGCAGCCACGGCGCGGCTGCGAACTGCACCCGGTGCGTCTGCTCGTGCAGGCAGACCCAGAGCCGGAAGTCGGCGGGGTCCACGTTCAGTTCACGTTCCAGCGTGACGATGTTCGGGGCTACCAGCAGCAGGCGTCCGCCGGGTTTGCCGACGCCGCCCAGGGCGGCGAAGGGATCGTACTGGCCCAGGACCTTGCTCGAGAGGAAGGCCAGGATGGTGCCCAGCTGCGCGCCGGTCATGGTTCCGCCCAGTGCCGTGTTGGCGGCGGCCAGCTGTTCCGGGCGGGTTTCGGCCAGATGCTGCAGGGCCGGTCCCATCAGCACCGAGAAGCTCTGCGAGTTGGCGCGGGCCCAGGATGCCCGGTCCACAATCAGCACGTCCGAGTCCCGCAGGTCGCGGGCCGCTTCCAGTCCGGTGATGCGGTGGACGTGCGCAACGGAGGCGTCAGCGGCGGCCCGCAGGTCCGCCACGGCGTCGCGGATCTCGCGGGCGGACATCTTCGGTCCGGGCGCCACCATGGCCGCTGCGGTGGAAGCTGCCAGGTCCCAGTTCACCAGCGACGGCGCCCCGCCGGCGGACGGGTGGGCGTCGGTATTTTTCCCTGCAGGGGCGGAAGGTGCCGGGACGGGGGTCGGACGGCTTCGCTCGTTGCTCTCCATTGCTCCATTCGACCACATTGCCTTCCGGCACCACACCACCTTGGGGGAACGGAGCGTCTTGCCGGTGTTACCGGCACCCGCATCCGGCCAGCACGGCTGCCGCGGAATCCACGGCGTCCCGTGCCTGCTGGGTGTTTCCGTTCAGGCCGCTGGCTATGAAAGTGAAGGCAAGTACCCGGCCGTCGGCGTCGGCGGCGTACCCGGTCAGCGCGGTGACCGCCAGCAGGGTTCCCGTCTTGGCCCGCACAATTCCCGCCGCTGCGGAATCGGCTGTCTCGTCATACCGCCCGGCCAGTGTTCCGCTCAGGGCCGCAACGGGCAGTCCGCCGGCGACGGCGCGCAGATCGGGGTCCGTAGTGGTGAGGAGGATCTGCATCAGCGAGGTCAGCTGCGCGGCGGACACCGAAGTTTCGCCGGACAGGCCGCTGGTATCCCCGAGCACCATTGCTCCGGCATCCACCCCGAGGGCGGCCACCTCGGCCTTAACTGTTTCAATTCCGCCGGCAAAGGATGCCTCACGGTCCGTGGCTGCCGCACTGAGCCGGGCCAGCACCTCCGCCAGGTAGTTGTCCGAGTTCAGCAGCATGTAGTCGACCTGTTCGGCCAGCGGTGCGGAGCGGACCTCGGCGAGGGCAACAGCGCCTGCCGGAGCGGTGCCGCGTTCAACAAACAGCTCAACGTCGATGCCCTTGGGTGCAAGGGCAGCGGCGAGCGCGGCGCGGTAGGACTCTCCGGCGGACAAGGCGGCGTCGCCAACGCGGGGTCCCGGCCCGGTGCCCTCCTCTGCCCACGCCGAGCTCACCGCAAGGGAATGGATCGGGGCGATCTCACCCGCCGCGACATCGGCTTCCCCCCACGCGTCCGAGAGTGCCGGGCCGGTGAACAGCGAATCATCCACCAGCACCTTCACTGGTCCTGCGGTTTCCTTTGCGGCAAGCGCCGCGGCGGTCTGTTCGGCCAGGGTGGCCAGCCCGGCGTGGCCGGCCACGGACTCGGGATCTGAATCCCCAGCGGTCAGCAGCACATCGCCGCCGCCGCGCAGGACCACCGTGCCCGGGTCTTCCCCCGGCAGGGCGGTGGTGGGGAAGCGCGTGTCGCCGTCCATCGCGGACAGCGCCGCTGCCGCGGTCAGGACCTTGAGGCTTGAGGCGGGGGCCAGCCCGGTGGCGCCGTCGCGCTCATAAAGCACGGTGCCGGTGAGCGCGTCCTGCACCACGGCGGAGAAGGTGCCGCTTCCCTCCACGGCCAGTTCGGCATCGAGCAGACGGGCCAGCTGCTCGACGTCCGGCATCGGATCCGACGCCTTCGGAGCAGCTACCAGTGCGCTGTCCGTAAGCTTCACGGGTGCCTGCTGGTAGCGGGGAACCACCTCGGCGCGCTGCACCCGGGGTTCGGTCAGGGACTGGGCAACCGGAGGGAGGGCATAGCAGGCCAACGGGACCAGCAGCACTGCGAAGGCCAGGGCCAGCAGAGTGCCGGAGAACATCCGAGACATGTCCCACCGACTCTTTCATTTCCGCCGGCTTGCCCGGCCCGTTTCGGCCCTGCACACGTTCTGTGCACAGGACATATATCTTTAAGACTAGACCGACGCCGGTGCCCGCCCCGATCTTTCCGGTCGCGGGGCATGCCGGCGCATGATCGTCAGCCAAATCTTTCCAGTGGTTCCTCAGCGGGCCACGCCAGTGAGGAGTCGCAATGCCCGAAACGCCCATGACGCTCGACGTCACCATCGAGATCCCCAAGGGATCCCGGGTCAAGTACGAAATTGACCACGAAACCCACCGCCTGCGCCTGGACCGGGTCCTGTTCACGTCCATGGCCTACCCCACCCACTACGGGTACTTCGAGAACACCCTCGGCGAGGACGGCGATCCCCTGGACGCGCTGGTGATGCTCCAGGACTTCGACCTGATGCCCGGCGTACTGGTGGAATCCCGCCCCATCGGCGTGTTCAACATGGTTGATGACGGCGGCGGCGACGCCAAGGTCCTCTGCGTTCCCGTGGACCCGCGTTTTAACCACATCCAGGACATCTCGGACGTCTCCGACTTCCTGCTCGACGAGATCAAGCACTTCTTCACGAAGTACAAGGACCTGGAGCCGGGCAAGTGGGTCGAAGCCGCTGACTGGGCCGGCCGCGAGGACGCCGAAGCCGAGGTCAAGGCCTCCCTGGAGCGCTACCAGGCACACGGCGAAGGCCACGAAGAGGACGAGGCCCAGGGCCGCGACGTCGACGCCAACCCCGTCAACAACTAGTTCTTCCTGCCGGCCCTGCCGGTACGACGGCGGTGCGTCCCTTACGGGGCGGCCGCCGTCGGCATTTAACGCGGCAAGTCTCAGTTGCCGCGCGCCTTGCGCCGCGCCCACGCGCGCAGGTCTCCCGCGTGCGTCCTGGCCGGGACCACCGCCACCAGCACGGCAACGGCAAGGACAATCCAGCTGGAGGTCAGCCATGCCGCCCACAGGCCCAGGAGGACGATGCCTGCCCCGAACAGCAGGGGAAGCAGCGGGCGGCGGTCCGGGCGGGGTGCTTGCTCCTGGCTGGTCATGCGCCCGACTCTACCGTGGTGCCGGCCCGGGCGCGCCACAACCGCATTCGGTTGTTTTCCGCCGGAGTCTGACATGCTGATGCCATGCATTTTGTGCTGACCATCAACCAGCGGGACACCCGGGAGGTCGGGGACCTGGTTCCGGACCTGATCCGCTCCCTTCGGCATCTGGCTGCTGCCGTTCCCTTCCAGCGCACCGTCGGTGACGAAGCCCAGGGGGTGCTGACCGATGCGGCCACCGCGGTGGAAGCCGCGCTGACAGCGATCCGGCAGCGCCGCTGGCACGTGGGCGTGGGGGTGGGCGAGCTCCAGGTTCCCCTCCCGGAGAATCTGGCTGATGCGCGGGGCTACGGACTGGTCTATTCCCGGCGTGCCGTGGAGCGCGCCCAGCGCACCGGCGACCGTGTGCCGCTGGCGGTGGAGGGGCCGGATGCGGAACTGGCGGCGGAGGCGGAAGCCGTGCTGCGCCTGCTGGGCCTGATTGTGGCCGCCCGCTCCGAGGCCGAGTGGAAGGTGCTGGACCTCATGACCCCGGGAGCGCGCGGGCAGCAGAAGTTCGTGGCCCAGGAACTGGGAATCACCGCACAGGCCGTGAGCAAGGCGGTGGTCCGGTCCCACTGGAGTGAAGAATGGGCCACCCGCCCGGCCGCCGCGCGGCTGCTGGGACTGGTCTACGGTCCGGCCTCGCTTCCGCCGGCAGCCCTCCCCTACCGGGCGTGAGCTAGGCCGTGCCGTCCAGCACGCTGGACAGCACGCTCGCCGCACCGTCCTCGTAGACCGTGCCGGTGACCTCGGAGGCTGCTGCCAAGACCTCGTCCGGTGCCTGTCCCATGGCTACGCCGCGGGCGGCCCAGTCCAGCATCTCGATGTCGTTGCGGCCGTCGCCCAGACCAATGGTCAGCGTCGGGTCGACCTCCAGCCGGCGGCGGACCTGCTCCAGCGCGCTGGCCTTGGTGACGCCGGACGCTGCGATATCCAGCCAGGCGGTCCAGCCCACGGAATAGGTCACGCCGTGCAGGCCGATCGCCTCCACCGCCTCGCCGAATTCCTCTGCGGTGCTGTCGGTGCTGAAAACCACCACGCGGACGGCCTGTGCCTCCAGCATGGACTCAAAGTCCACCGCGAGGGCTTCGGCGCCGAAGCTGGCGTCCTGGAACCGTTCGGTGGACAGGAAGCGCCCTTCCGCATCCTCCAGGGCGAATTTTGCGGTGGGAAGCTTTGCCCGCAGCGCGGCCAGTGCCGGTTTCGGGTCGAAGACCACACGGTCCATAACTTCGTAGCCGTCTTCGAGGGCGGGATCCAGGCGCAGGGTTACGGCACCGTTGGAGCAGACGCAGTATCCCTTGGTCAGACCCAGGAGTTCGAGGATGGGCAGCGCGGCGCCGTAGGACCTGCCGGTGGCCACCACCAGGTGATGACCTGCTTCCGAGGCCTTTCGGGCGGCCTCGCGCACGCCCGGGGACATGTGGCCGTCATGGTCTACGAGGGTTCCGTCTACGTCGAGGGCTACCAGGTGTCGCTTGTCAGGGGTTCGCTGGTCTTCGATGCCAGCGGTACTCAATGTTGTCATCGTTTTATCTAAGCAGATGGGCAAGGAAGGCGGCTAGGACAGCTGCCATAGGACCGGACCGGCGGACAGGGTTGATGCGCGCCCGGGCGAACGACGGCGGGACCCCGGGCAACGCCCGAGGTCCCGCCGTCACTGCATGGAGCTAGAGGACCGGAAGGACTTCCAGGCCGCCCAGGTACGGCTGGAGCGCAGCCGGGACATTAACGGAGCCGTCCGGGTTCTGGTGGTGTTCCAGAATGGCGACGATCCAGCGGGTGGTGGCCAGCGTTCCGTTCAGGGTGGCCACGGCACGGGTGCCCTTGCCTTCAGCCTGCCGTTCGCGGATGTTCAGGCGCCGGGCCTGGAAGGTGGTGCAGTTGGAGGTGGAGGTCAGCTCGCGGTAGGCATTCTGGGTGGGAACCCAGGCCTCGCAGTCGAACTTCCGTGCCGCGGACATGCCTAGGTCGCCGGCAGCCGTGTCGATGACCCGGTAGGGCAGTTCGACCTTGGCCAGCATTTCCTCTTCCCAGGCCAGCAGCCGCTGGTGCTCTTCCGCTGCATCCTCCGGCCGGGTGTAGACAAACATTTCCACTTTGTTGAACTGGTGGACGCGGATGATGCCGCGGGTGTCCTTGCCGTGCGAGCCGGCTTCGCGGCGGTAGCAGGAGGACCAGCCGGCGTAGCGGACGGGGCCGCCGTCCAGCTCGAGGATTTCGTCTGCGTGGTAGCCGGCCAGCGGCACCTCGGAGGTGCCCACCAGGTACAGGTCGTCTTCGGCCAGGCGGTAGATCTCGGCGTCGTGGGCGACGTCGAAGCCGGTACCCTGCATCGTCTCGGGGCGGACCAGGGTGGGGGTGATCATCGGGACGAATCCGGCCTTCACAGCCTGGTCCATCGCCATGTTCAGCAGTGCCAGTTCGAGGCGGGCGCCGACGCCGCGCAGGAAGTAGAAGCGGGAGCCGGAGACCTTGGCGCCGCGTTCCATGTCGATGGCGCCGAGCAGCTCGCCGATTTCCAGGTGGTCGCGGGGCTTGAAGCCCTCGGCCTCGAAGTCACGGGGCTTGCCGACGGTCTTGACTACCTCGAAATCGTCCTCGCCTCCGACCGGAACACCGTCGGACACCAGGTTCGGGATTCGGCGCAGCAGCGCGTCGGATTCGGCCTGGATGGCGTCAGCCTCGGCGCCGGCGGCCTTGACCGCGGCAGCCAGTTCCTTCACCTCGGCCAGCAGGGCCTGCTTCTCTTCACCCTTGGCGGCGGCGACGCGCTTGCCGAAGGCATTCTGCTCGGCGCGCAGGGTCTCGTAGCGGGTCCGGGCGTCGCGGCGGGAGGCGTCAGCGGAAATGATCGCGTCCACAAGGCTCTCGTCGGCCAGCCGGGCGCGCTGCGAGGCTCGGAATTTTTCGGGGTTTTCGCGGAGCTCATTTACATCGATCACGTCTCAAGGGTACCCAAAACCTGCCGGGCCTTTGCCCTGCGGGGCGGCGGCTATTCTGGGAGGCATCATGCCCGTTGAAATTACCCTCCTCCTTGTCCTCATCGCCGCCCTGTTGGCCTCCGCCGCAACCTGGGCCATTGCCGGCACCCGAAGCAGGCGGCGGGCGGCGGCGGACGCTGCAGTGTTCGCCCCGCGCGGAGCGGCCCACCAGCGGGTGGCGATGGTCGTGAACCCGGTCAAGGCGCTTGCTGCCGACGCCGAGGCGCTGCTGCGGGCTTCCTGCGAGCTCGCAGGCTGGGATCCGCCGCTGATCCTGGAAACCACCGTGGACAGCCCGGGCTACCTGCAGGCGCTGCAGGCACTGGAGTCCGGGGCCGACGTCGTCCTCGCCGCGGGCGGCGACGGCACCATCCGCGAGGTCTCGCGCGCGGTCGCGCATTCCGGTGCCGCCCTGGGCCTGATCCCGCTGGGCACCGGCAACCTCCTTGCCCGGAACCTGGATATCTCCGTGGCGGACCTGGCGGGAAACATCCGCAACTCGCTGCACGGGGATGTGCGGCGGATCGATATGGCCGACATTGTGCTCGAAGACGCCCCCACGGGCGGGCGTTCCCACAATGCATTCCTGGTGATGGGCGGGATCGGCCTGGATGCCCAGGTAATCGCCGCCACCAGGGATGAGCTCAAGAAGCGCGTGGGCTGGCTGGCCTACAGCGAAGCCGGCGTCCGCCTCCTGCCGGGGCGGCGGACACGGATGACCGTCAGCATAGACGACGGTCCGGCGCAGTCACAGAAGGTGCACAGCGTGCTGGTGGCCAACACCGGACGCCTGCCCGCCGGAATCGATTTCATTCCCGACGCCGTGGTGGATGACGGGCTCCTGGACGTCGTCATCATCAGCCCGCGCAGCGTCCTGGGCTGGGCCTGGGTGGCGGGCAAAGTAATGACGCGCTACCCCAAGGACCTCCCGGTGATCCGGCACCACCGGGTCCGGAAAATCACGGTGACCGTCGCGGAACCCACCCAGACGCAGCTCGACGGCGACCTGACCGGACCCGCCACCACCATCACCGTGGAGGTGGACGCCGGCGCCCTGCTGGTCCGGGTGCCGCCCTCGCCCGTCCTGCCGCCGGAGGCATAGAAACGGCGCCGCACCGGTGGGTGCAGCGCCGTTTCGCAGGAAGGCGTTACTTGCCGTCCTGGGTGCCCTCGGAGTCGGTGTAACCGCCTTCGCGGTCCTTATCCGTCTTGGCGCCGTCTGCGGCGGTGTACTTGCCTTCGTCCTCGCTGGGGGAGGCCTGCTCGCGGATCAGCGCCTCTTCCTCGGCAAAGCGGATGTCGTTGCCCTGGTCGCCTACATCGCCGCGGTAGTTATCGTCATTGGTGGAAACACCGCTGGGCTTCGGGTCCTTGAGCTGCTCTTGTTCGTTGGGGTACTCGCTCATGCCGGCACCTTCCTTCTTGGGGTGGTTGTCCAGTGCGCCAATACTGCGCGCGCCTTCCATCAGCATACTTATCGCCGGTGCCTGCGGAAACCCGGTTAATCCTCGAGCATCATCCGGGTTGCGGTCTCCGAAGCGGAGAACCCCGTCACGGGGATGACCTGGCCGTCGAAGAAGCGGTCCACCACGCGGGGGTCGATGTAGGACTTGCGGGCGATCGCCGGGGTGTTGCCCAAGTGCTCCGCCACGTCGCGTGCGGTGGCCGCCACGGCCTTCTGCTTCGCCCGATTGGTGGCGGCTGCCGGCGCCATCCGGGCCAGGGACATGGCCGCCACCACCGTGGCCTGCCAGGTGCGGAAGTCCTTGGCACTGAATTCTCCGCCCGTGACTTCCTTCAGGAAGGCATTCAGCTGGGCCGCATCGACACTGTGCCAGGCACCGTCAGCCCCGAGGTAGGCCAGCGCCGTGTCCGCATCCGGGCGGCGGAGCATCGGTTCGAGGGCGGCCGCGAGGTCGGCATCCTTGATGGAGGTGTGCCATTCCTGGCCGCTCTTGCCGGGGAAGTCGAAGCGCACTTCCGTTCCGTCCAGCCGCACATGCTCGATCCGCAGGGTGGTGGTGCCGTAGGAACCGTTGGCCTCCGCATAGCGGGTGCCGCCCACGCGCAGCGCGCCGGCGTCGACAATCCGCAGGGCTGCTGCCAGGGCACGTTCCGAACCGCAGCCCTCGGCGCGCAGATGCTTGGTGATCAGGCGGCGGGCCGCCGGAAGGGACTGGGCGAAGGCGAGGGCGCGGTCGAATTTCTCCCGGTCCTTCATCTCACGCCACTGCGGGTGGTACATGTACTGCTTACGTCCGGCGGCGTCGGTTCCCGTCGCCTGGATGTGGCCGTTGGGGTACGGGCTGATCCAGACATCCGTCCAGGCCGGCGGAATGGCCAGCGAACGGATCCGGGCCACGACCGTCCGGTCGGTGATGGCGTTGCCGCGGACGTCCCGGTAACTGAACCCCTTGCCCCAGCGGCGGCGGGAGTAACCGGGATGTTCGCAGTTGCTTCGCCGCAGACGGCCCATGATGCGTCCCTTTCACCCGCTGCGGACCGGTTCGGCCGCAGGTTCCAGCCCTAGTATCCGTTCAGCAGGGACTCGAACCAAATATCAGCGGCCCGAAAAGCCTCGTCACTGGTGTGCCGGGGTATCTCCGACTCGCGGTGGTCCGCGCGCGGATATGAGCCCAGGAAACGCAGTTCCGGGCTGATCCGGTGCAGGCCCTTCAATGCATCCGCCATCCGGGCATCCGCAATGTGGCCGTCAGCGTCGATGCTGAAGAAGTAATCACCAAGGAACATACCCGTGGGACGGGACTCGATCCGGCTCAGGTTCACCCCGCGGGTGGAAAACTGGTCCAGAATTTCCATCAGGGCACCGGGGTGGTCCTCCGGCAGGGGAACCACCAGGGTGGTCTTGTCGGAACCGGTCGGTTCGGGAAGCAGGCCGGGCAGGCTGATCATCACGAACCTGGTCACAGCATCGCGCACATCGCCGATGTCCTCGCGCAGAACTTCCAGCCCGAGCCGCTGCGCCACCAGCGGTGCGCAGATCGCGGCGTCGAAGGACGGATCGGGCTCGCTGAGTTCCACTGCTGCCGCTGCAGTTGAGGAGGCAGGCAAATATTCCGCCTCGGGAATATTTCCTGCGGCCCATTCCCGGCACTGTGCCCAGGCATGGGTATGGGTGGAAACCGTCCGGATATCCGCCAGGGCCACCCCCGGACGCGCCGCCAGGACAAACGTGATGGGGACCAGGATTTCCCTCATGATCCGCAGCGAGGCACCGGCGGACAGCGCATCGAGGGTGGCGCTGACGCCGCCCTCCACCGAGTTTTCAATCGGCACCACGGCAGCCGTGGCCTGCCCGGAGCGCACCATTTCCAGTGCGGAGTTCACGCTGGGCGCCGGAATGCGGACGGCGTCCTGTGCACCCGGGATGGTCAGCAGAGCAGCCTCCGTGAAGGTGCCCTCCGGACCCAGGTAGGCGTAAACCACGGTTTCCCCCAGCGGGCCGCGGTGGTGCGGCGCGGCCTGGGTGTCGGCGGCATGCGTCATTTAACGGTCGGTTCCTGCCCGTTGTCGGAAACCATGGGCTTCCCCGCCTCGAGCCAGGCACCCATGCCGCCGTTAACGTTGACGGCCGAGTAGCCGTTGGCTTCCAGCCACTGCGTGGCCCGGGCGCTTCGGCCGCCGGTGCGGCAGATGACGGCAAGGTCCTGGTCCGGGTCCAGATCATCAAGGGCCTCGGGCAGCCGGTCAAGCGGAATGTGGAGGGCGCCGTCAACATGGCCGGCCTCCCATTCGTAGTCTTCCCGCACGTCGAGGATCTTCGCGCCCTCGGGAATGGTGTCTACGGTTACACTCTGCATCTCACTCATTGCTGCCCTCACTGTCCTACCGGTTGAAAGCTCCGCACCACGGTTCCGGGCGCGCCCGGGCCCGCCGTACGGTGCCGTTTTGTCCAGCCTATAGTGGGACGCGGTCCGAGAGAATAAACGCCCGGACGCCGCCCGCACCGAAAGGCACGCGATGCCCGCTCTCCACGAGATGACCGCCGTTGAACTCCGGGATGCCCTGGCCTCCGGCGGGCTCGGCGCGGAGGAAGCCACCGACCACTATCTGCGGCGCATCGAGGAGCTCAACCCGGCTTTGGGGGCGTTCCTCACGCCGACGCCGGAACTCGCCGTCGCCGAGGCGAGGGCTGCGGATGCACACCGCGCCCGGGGCGGAGAGCTGGGACAGCTGCACGGAATGCCGTTGGCGCACAAGGACCTCACGGACGTGGCGGGCGTGCGCACCACCATGGGCAGCGCGGCTCTGGACCCGTGGACAGCCAGGGAGGATGCGCCCCTGCCTGCCGTCCTGCGCCGGGCCGGGGCGATCAGCCTCGGCAAGACGCAGGTACCCGAATTCGGACTCAGCAGTTACAGCGAAAACCGGGTCGGCCCGCCGGCGCGGAACCCGCGCGATCCGCGGCTCAGCCCCGGGGGATCCTCCGGCGGCAGCGCAGCAGCAGTCGCCGCCGGGCTGATCCCCTTTGCTCCGGGTACCGACGGCGGCGGCTCGGTACGCATCCCTGCGGCGGCTACCGGCCTGGTTGGCCTGAAGCCCAACCGCGGAAG
The DNA here is from genome assembly GCF_024385525.1 of Arthrobacter sp. zg-Y238. GTDB lineage: Bacteria > Actinomycetota > Actinomycetes > Actinomycetales > Micrococcaceae > Arthrobacter_B > Arthrobacter_B jinronghuae. The sequence continues at coordinate 128,239 of NZ_JANFLU010000001.1, forward strand.
GATCCCGGCCGGCTCGGGACAGCAGGACCTGGGCCAGTTCGTGGTGGCCGGCCCGCTGGCCCGGAACGCAGCGGATGCGGCACTGCTGCTGGACGCGATGGTCGCCGAACCCAATTACCGTGCCACCAGTGCTGCTCCCGTCACCGGAACGTTCCTTGCGGCTGCGCTGCGGGCCGAGGGCAGGTTCCGGATCGGCGTCAGCACCCGTTCACCCTTTGAATCCAGGTTGGAGATCCGGCTTGATCCCGAGGCGCTGCAGGCGCTCGAAACCGGTATCGCGGCCCTGACCGGCGCCGGCCACGATCTGCTGGACGCGGACGTGGTTTATGACGAACGGTATCCGGACGCCTTCCAGGTGGTGTGGACGGCCGGGCTGGCCACCGCCCCCTTGGCACCGGGCGGGGAAGAACGGCTGACCGACCTTGCCGCCGTCATGCGTCAGCGCGCTCTACGGCGCAGTGCCGCGGACCTGGTAGGCGCCGTCGACGTCCTCCGTTCCTTTGAGGCCGAGACCATCCGGCAGTACAGCGGCTACGACATGATCCTGACGCCCACCCTGGCTATGACGCCGCGCCCCCTCGGCTGGTACACCAGCGACGACGCCGGCGCTGGTGACCGGGCGGACGAGGATTATGCCCGGCAGTGCCGGTACTCGCCGTTCACGTCCATGGTCAATGTCTGCGGGCTTCCCGCGATTACCCTTCCGGTGCTGGATACCGCGGCCGGCCTGCCGATGGGTGTCCAGCTGATCGGGCGGCCCGGCGCCGAGGCGGATCTGCTGTCCGTGGCAGCCCAGCTGGGGTACTGACCTAGAAGAGGCCGGCCAGCAGCCGGTCGGATTCCCGCTGCCCCTCGGCATCGAAGGCACCGCCGGTCACGAGCAGCTCGTCCGCACCGGAGGAAGCCACCAGGTCCTCGAGCCTGCCGTGCACTTGTTCCACCGTGCCGTAGACGGAGGTCTCGAGGGTAGTGCGGACCAGGTCCTGCCGCCGTCCGGACAGTTCGGCGGCGCTTTCCGCTACTGACAGGGCGGGAAACACCCCCTTGGTCCGGGAATCGGCCAGGGCATGCGCCTCGGGCAGCAGCAGTTCCCTTGCCCCTTCCTCGGTGCCGGCCGCAGCGACGTTGACCGCCGCAAGCACGTAGGGCCGGGGAAAACGGCCCGAGGGGCGGAAGGCCGAGCGGTAGCGTTCGAGTGCACCTGTCTGCCCGGCGCTGTTCTGCCGGAACAGCGCCGGGCCGCCGAGGACAACGCCCAGACCCGCCCGGGCTGCTATTTCCACTCCTGCTCCGGTGGCAAGCACAAACACCGGCGTTCGTCCGTTGTCCTGCGGGCGGGCGGTGATCGGCGCAGTGCCGTCGAGATAGGTGAGCAGTTCCGCCAGCTGCGCTTCAAATTCCCCTGCCTCGGCCGGCCCCGCCCGCAGTGCCGTCCGCACCGCCGGAGTGAACCCGAGGGAACGGCCCAGGCCAAGATCGATCCGGCCGGGATACAGGGCCTGCAGCGTCGCTGCCTGCTCGGCTACGACCAGCGGCTGGTGGTTCGGGAGCATCACACCGCCGGAGCCGATCCGGATGCTGCGGGTGCGTGCCGCCAGCGCGGCCATCAGGACGGCGGGCGCCGAGCCGGCGATCCCGGCCACGGCGTGGTGCTCGGCAACCCAAAAGCGCCGGTACCCCAGCCGGTCTGCGGATTCGGCACGTTCAAGCACGGCACTAAGCGCATCCGACTCGGGAAATCCTTCGCGGGAGTTTGCGCGGTCAAGGATTGAGACGGGAACACTGAGGCTTGGCATACCCATGCCAACCCCCTGCCTGCTTAGGGAATTCCGGACCGGTCGCGCAAATCGTTCCGTCATGCAGGCCCACAAGCATGTAATGCGGGCAAAAGCATCCGTTTTGCCTGTGATCTTAGGCACTCACGGATGGCAACCTTCCTTGTCTCCGGCGGATTCTTTCGGATTTGGCTGCTTGACCACCTGCCGAGGGTGGGAATATTAAACTCGTGAGCCATACCCCCAGTACCTCAGGCGTAAAAGAAGCGCGTAAAACCTTCTTCGGCCATCCCCGGATGTTGGCCAACCTCTTCAGCGTTGAGCTGTGGGAGCGATTCTCCTTCTACGGCATGCAGGGCATCCTGCTGTACTACATGTACTACAGCACCACCGACGGCGGCCTCGGCATCGACGAAGCTATTGCCGTCTCCCTGGTCGGCGCCTATGGCGGTGGCGTGTACCTCTCCACCATCCTCGGTGCATGGCTGGCGGACCGCGTCTTCGGCGCCGAACGAGTGCTGTTCTACGCTGCCGCACTGGTCATGCTCGGCCACATTTCCCTGGCTGTCCTGCCGGGCGCCGTCGGACTGGCCGCCGGCCTGATCCTGATCGCCCTGGGCTCCGGCGGTGTGAAGGCCAACGCGACATCGCTCGTCGGCACCCTGTACGACGAAAAGGACCAGCGGCGCGACGCCGGCTTCTCCATCTTCTACATGGGCATCAACATCGGCGCCCTGATCGGCCCGATCCTGACCGGCCTCGCCTGGACCGAATACGGGTTCCACTACGGCTTCGGCCTGGCCGCCATCGGCATGGCCATCGGCCTGGTGCAGTACGGGGTGACCCGGAAGAACCTGCCCGAATCCGCGCACGAGGTAGCCAACCCGCTGCCGAAGCAGCAGTACATGAAGATCAGCCTCATCGCGGCTGCCGCCTTGGTTGTCATCGTGCTGGCCGTTGTCTTCGAGCTGCTGACCGCCAAGAACCTTGCGGTGGTTATGGCGATCCTCGCCATCGTGGCCTCCGTCGCGTACTTCGTGATCATCCTCAGCAGCAAGAAGGTGAACCAGGTGGAACGCCGCCGGGTGTACTCCTTCATGCCGCTCTTTATTGCCAGTGCTGCTTTCTGGGCCTTGTTCCAGCAGCAGTTCACGGTGGTGGCAATGTACGCGGACAGCTCGCTGAACCGCACCATCTTCGGCTGGGAAATGCCGCCGAGCTGGGTGCAGTCCATCAACCCGGTCTTCATCATCATCTTCGCAGCCGTCTTCGCCGGCGTCTGGACCAAGATGGGCGACCGCCAGCCGTCCTCCCCGCTGAAGTTCGCCATGGGCCTGGCCGTCATGGGCCTCGCCTTCCTGGCCTTCATTCCGTTCTCGGGCGGCGCACCGAACAGCACCCCGCTGCTGGCCATGGCCGGCATCCTGCTGCTGTTCACGTTTGCTGAACTGTTCCTGTCCCCGATCGGCCTGTCCGTGGCAACCAAGCTGGCCCCGGAAGTCTTCCGGACCCAGATGGTGGCACTGTTCTTCCTGTCCGTCTCCCTGGGCACCACCCTGGCGGGCTGGCTGGCCCAGTTCTACGACCCGGCAACCGAAGTCAGCTACTTCACCTTCAGCGGCGTTACCGCGATCATCCTGGGCATTGCCCTGGCTGCGGCTACACCGTCGATCAAGAAGCTCATGGGCGGCGTGCGCTAAGCACCCGGAGCTTTTCAAGGACGGCGGCACCGGAACTCTCCGGTGCCGCCGTCCTTTTTATGTTGCGTCATTTGCTTGGCGGCGCCCCGCCGGCATGGCTAGGATGGGTGCCAGCTTCAGGAGACACGGCCGCCAAGCTCCGACTTGGCCGTGCACCAACCCCATGCTTCGCGGGTGGTTCGGATGACGAAGCGGCCTGCACCGCCTCTTGGGCATCCGGTGCGGGCAAGAGCACCGATTCCTAAAGGATCACCGCCATGCGCAAAAGCACTGACCGCATTTTGACCACCCACGCCGGTTCCCTCCCCCGGACCCCTGAACTGATCGCCGCGAACGCGGCCCGTGAAACCGACCCCGCGGATACCGGGGGCTACGCGGAACTGCTGCAGGCCGCCGTCGCTGACCTGGTGCGGCGCCAGCGCCAGGCAGGCATCGATATCCCGAACGACGGCGAATACGGGCATGCGATGTCCGCGAACGTCGACTACGGGGCCTGGTGGTCCTATTCCTTCGCGCGGCTTGGCGGCCTGAGTGTTGCCGAGACGGGGATCTGGGACATGGAACCGCACCGCTCGGAGCCCGGCAACGTTGTCCTCACCAGTTTCGGTGACCGCCGGGACCGTCAGCGCTTCTCCGATGCCTACACCGACCCGACCTCCGGTATCACCACCGGGGCGCAGAAGGTCTTCCCCAAGGTCACGGGTCCGGTGGAATACACCGGGTACGACGCCGTGGCCAGCGACATTGCCAACCTCAAATCCGGGTTGGCCGCGGCAGGTTTGTCCGAGGGTTTCCTCGCCTCGCTCTCCCCCGGTTCCTGTTCGCGGATCGCCAACGAGTACTACGCCTCGGAGGAGGAGTTCATCTATGCCTGCGCGGATGCCATGCGGGAGGAATATCTTGCCATCGTGGACGCCGGGCTGATCGTCCAGATCGATGATCCGTCCATTGCCGAGAACTGGGACCAGATCAACCCCGAACCTTCGGTGGCCGACTACCTCAAGTTCACGCAGATCCGCGTCGAGGCCCTGAATTACGCCCTGCGCGGGCTGCCCGAGGAACAGATCCGCTTCCACCTGTGCTGGGGTTCCTGGCACGGGCCGCACACTACGGACATCGAGTTCCGCCACCTGGTGGACACCCTGCTGCAGATTAACGCCGGGGGCTACAGCTTCGAGGCAGGCAACGTGCGGCATGAGCACGAGTGGCGGGTCTGGGAAGATACCAAGCTGCCGGACGGGAAGGTTCTCATTCCCGGCGTGGTCTCCCACGCCACCAACGTGGTGGAACATCCGGAACTGGTGGCGGACCGGATCGAGCGCTTTGCCCGACTGGTGGGGCGGGAAAACGTTATTGCGTCCACCGACTGCGGGCTGGGCGGCCGGGTGCATCCGCAGATCGCGGCGGCGAAGCTGGAGACCCTGGGAGAAGGCGCCCGGCTGGCCAGCAGCCGGCTCTGGTAGGCCCTGGACCGGGTGGATAGAGTGGAATCGTAAGGGTACTTACGGTGTAACCAAACGCAGAGGAGGCCATCGTGGCTGACAAGAATGCGAAGGATCCCAAGACGGAATCCACGAACCCGATCGAGAACGCCGTGGAGAACCTGATGTCGACCTCGAAGGAAGTCCCTGACGGAAGCGGCAGCCAGGACCACTCCGACCCGCGGACCGAGGTGCACTCAAGCCTCGCGCAGGGCCTGAACTCCGACAACGGGAACTTCAAGGAAAAGAAGGGCTGACCGGCGGGCAGGCGTGCGTCTGCCGCCGGCGCCGTTTCTTTGGCATGCTTAGGGGTATGTCTAATCGTGCCGGCCAGCGTGCCGAACCTTCCGACCTTGTAGATCTCACTGCCCTTCTGGACGCCTATTACGACGTCGTACCGGATCCTTCCAATGTCGCCCAGCGAGTAGTGTTCGGCACCTCCGGGCACCGGGGATCCTCCCTCAACGGGGCGTTCAATGAGCAGCACATCGCCGCGATCACCCAGGCCATCGTTGAATACCGCACGTCTGCGGGAATCACCGGACCGTTGTTCATGGGCAAGGACACGCATGCGCTGTCCGAACCGGCACAGAACACCGCGCTGGAGGTCCTGGCCGCCAACGGCGTGAATGTGCTCATTGATGCACGCAACGGGTTCACCCCCACCCCGGCCGTGAGCCATGCCATTCTGGTGCACAATTCCACGCGCACGGAACAGGCTGACGGCATTGTGGTCACCCCTTCGCACAATCCCCCGGCAGACGGCGGCTTCAAGTACAACCCGCCCACGGGCGGACCCGCCGGATCGGACATCACCAACTGGATTGCCGACCGCGCCAACCAGCTGTTGGAGAACGGCCTGGACGGGGTCCGGCGCATTCCGCTGGGCGAGGCACGCCTGGCCGATTCGGTGGGCACCTATGACTTCCTGGCACACTACGTGGAAGACCTGCCCGCGGTGCTGGACCTGGATGCCATCCGCAGCGCCGGGCTCCACATCGGCGCCGACCCCCTCGGCGGCGCCTCCGTGGACTACTGGGGCGCCATCGCGGAACGGCACTCACTGAACCTGACGGTGGTCAATCCCAACGTGGACCCGCAGTGGGCGTTCATGACGCTGGACTGGGATGAGAAGATCCGCATGGACTGCTCCTCGCCGTACGCCATGGCATCGCTGATTTCCCGGGCCGGGGACTACGACATTGCCACCGGCAACGACGCCGACGCCGACCGGCACGGCATTGTCACGCCGGATGCGGGACTGATGAACCCGAACCACTACCTGGCGACCGCCATTGACTACCTGTACCGCAACCGCTCCGGCTGGAGCGCTGACGCAATGGTGGGCAAGACCCTTGTCTCCTCCTCCATGATCGACCGTGTCACCGCGGATCTGGGGCGGGTCCTCATGGAGGTACCGGTGGGCTTCAAGTGGTTCGTGCCGGGTCTGCTCTCGGGCGAAACTGCGTTCGGCGGCGAGGAATCAGCCGGCGCATCCTTCCTCCGGCTCGACGGCCGCCCCTGGAGCACTGACAAGGACGGCATCCTGCTGGCGCTGCTGGCCTCGGAAATGACGGCCGTCACCGGCAAGACCCCGTCCCAGCGGTACCGCGAACTGACCAATCAGTTCGGCGATCCGGAATATGCACGCGTGGACGCACCCGCCACCCGCGAGCAGAAGGCTGCGCTGGCCAAGCTCTCGCCGTCGGACGTTACCGCCACCACCCTGGCAGGCGAGGAGATCACCGCGCGCCTGACCGAGGCACCGGGCAACGGAGCGCCCATCGGCGGCCTGAAGGTGACGACGGAAAACGCCTGGTTCGCCGCGCGCCCCTCGGGCACTGAAGACGTTTACAAGATCTACGCTGAGTCCTTCAAGGGCGAGGAACACCTGCACCAGGTCCAGGCCGAGGCCAAAGCCATCGTGGACGGCGTGATTTCCTAGCTGCCGCCGTAAACAGTTCGCCGTAAACAGAAGGGGTGCACCGGCAGGTGCACCCCTTCTGTTTATCCTGCAGCGCTTACAGCAGCCGGCGCAGGAGCCGCTTCTTCAGCCCCGTGTAGGGCGGGTACGCGAACCGGAGGGTGTCCAGCAGCGTGCCCTTGGTGAAGACCGGCCGCAGCTGGCTGAACGTGTCGAAGCTGAATTTGCCGTGGTACGCGCCGGTGCCGCTGGCACCTGCACCGCCGAACGGCAGGCCGGGTACGGCCAGCTGGACGGTGCTGGCGTTGTGGTTGATGCTGCCGGCCCGGACGCCCTCTTCGAAGGTCTTCCGGTCCGCCGCGGAGTTGCTGTAGAGATAGGCGGCCAGCGGAACCGGACGGGAATTGATGAATTTCATTGCCTCCGCCAGGTCCCGGACCTCGATGATCGGCAGGATGGGGCCGAAGATTTCCTCCTGCATCACCGGTGAATCCGGGGCTACGTCGGTGAGGATGGTCGGTTCCAGGTACAGGCTGCCGCGGTCGCTGCGCCCGCCGGCCAGGACCGTGCCGCTGTCCAGCAGCCCCACCAGCCGTTCCCAGTGCTGTTCATTGACAATCCGGCCCAGATCCTTGCTTCGGGACGGATCCTTGCCGAACTGCTCCGCGACCGCCTTCACAAGCTGCTTCTTCAGCGCCGGCGCTGCCGCTTCCGTCACCAGGACGTAGTCCGGGGCCACGCAGGTCTGGCCGGCGTTGAGCAGTTTCCCGAAGACCAGCCGGCGCGCGACGGCGGCCCAGTTGCCGTCCAGCACCACGGCCGGGGATTTCCCGCCCAGCTCGAGGGTGACCGGGGTCAGGTGTTCAGCGGCCGCCTGCAGGACAATCCGCCCCACCCGCTCCCCGCCGGTGAAGAAGATCGAATCGAAACGCTCCTTCAGCAGTGCGGTGCTGGCCTCCTGCCCGCCCTCGACCACGGCTACAGCTTCCGGGTCCACGTAGCGCGGGAGCAGGTCCGCCAGCACGGCCGACGTCGCCGGGGCCAGTTCGCTGGGTTTGAGGACCGCCGCGTTGCCTGCGGCGAGGGCACCGACCAGCGGCGCCAGGACCAGCTGCACGGGATAGTTCCAGGGACCGATGATCAGCACCACGCCCAGCGGCCGGGGTTCGGTCCGGGCCGACGCCGGCTGCAGGCCCAGCGGAACGGGAACCCGCCGGCTGCGGGCCCACTTCTCCAGATGCTTCAGAGCGTGTTCCGCCTCCGCCCGCACCAGTGAAAGCTCGGTGACGTAGCTTTCGAGCGGGTTTTTACCCAGGTCAGCGGCCAGCGCGTCTGCTAGTTCCTGTTCCCGCTCGTGAAACAGCCGGACCAGCCCCTCGAGCTGCTGCCGGCGCCAGGCGAGCGGGCGGGTGCGGCCGGAGTCGTAGGTTTCCCGCACCCTGGCCAGCACGGCGGGAACTGCTGCGGGGGACCCGGCGACGTCGGTGGAGGAATCGCTGGAGGATTCGGAGAATGCGGAGACCATCTCGCTCATGCCTGGGTGCTTTCCTTGCGGGAGGTTTCGTCTGCAGAAGCCGGTTTCCGGCCGGTGAAGTGGTCCATGGACTGGTAGACCTTGAAAACGCGCCCGGCCACCACGTCCCAGGCCGGTTGGGGCAGCACATTGCGCAGGGCACTGCCCAGGGCCACGGTCCACGGCAGCTGGATCCGCGCCTTCCCGGCGAGGAGCGCCTCCCAGGCCTTGTCGACCACGTATTCCGGTTCCATCAACGGAGTCATCAGCGGCCCCCGGGCCCCCTCGAACATTCCGGTCTTGATGTAGCTGGGGATCAGGGTGGTTACGGCAACGTGCCCGTTGCCCGATTCGGTGAGTTCCAGCCGCATGGAGTCGCTCCAGCCTATGACGGCCCACTTCGACGCCGTGTACACACTCATTTTCGGCACGGACAGCGTTCCCGAGGCCGAAGCCACGTTGAGGATGCGCGCCGGCGTGCGCCGCTCGATCATGCCGGGCAGGAACGCCCGGGTGACCTGCATGGGCGCCAGCGTGTTGACCTGCATCACCGCGTCGATGTCAGCCTCCGGCGCGTGCTCCCAGAAGTATTTGCCGCGCACAATCCCGGCGTTGTTGATCAGGATGTCCGGCACACCAACCTCGCGGATGACCTGATCGGCAGTGGCCGTGATGTCCGGCAGGGAGGCAACATCCACCGCGTAGGGGTGGATGGCCGACGCGCCCAGTTCCCGCAACTGCGCGGCGGTGTCCTCCAGGGCCTCGGCGTTGAGGTCCCACAGCACCACTGATGCCGCGCCTTCACGCACGGCCCGCTCAGCGTAGAGCCGGCCCATGCCCATGGCAGCCCCCGTGATGAGAACTACGCGTCCTGCAACTGAAATGCTCATGCTGCTCCATCGTCCGATCGGTTGTAATCCAGCCCCGGCCCGGCACCGTGCACTGTTCTTATGCAACGTAACATCCCTGGAATCCTCCGGCGGATAGAATCGAGCCAACACACACATGTCTTCCGGAAGGCACCACCATGAGCAGATTCGGTACGGACTGGACCCTTCACGGAGACGGCAAGACCATCCGGCCGGGCAGCTACGTTGCCCCGGAGGAACGCCTGAGCTGGCCGCGGACCATCAGCATCGGCTCCCAGCACGTGGTGGCCATGTTCGGCGCGACCTTCCTCGTGCCGCTCCTGACCGGCTTTCCGCCCGCCACCACCCTGCTGTTCTCCGGCATCGGGACCATCCTGTTCCTGATCATCACCGCCGGACGGGTTCCCAGCTATCTGGGTTCAAGCTTTGCCTTTATCGCTCCAATCGGAGCGGCCACCAACCAGCACGGTCCCGGCGGCGCCCTGGGCGGCATCATCATGGCGGGCTTTGTCCTGTTCCTGGTCGGACTCGCCGCGCAGCTTGCCGGCACCCGCTGGATCCAGGTCCTGATGCCGCCGGTGGTCACCGGCACCATAGTGGCCCTGATCGGCCTCAACCTGGCCGGTTCGGCACGGGACAACTACGAGCAGGGGCCGCTCACCGCCACCGTCACCGTGGTGGTGATCCTGCTGACCACGGTCCTGTTCAAGGGATTCCTGGGCCGGCTGTCGATCCTGGTTGGCGTGGTGGCCGGCTACATCACGGCCATGCTGCAGGGCGAGGTGGATTTCCAGGCCATCGGCGATGCCGCCTGGATCGGGCTGCCCGAATTCATGTCCCCCACCTTCCACTTCTCCGTTATCGGCCTTTTTGTTCCGGTGGTCCTGGTACTGGTGGCCGAAAACATCGGACATGTGAAATCCGTTGCCGCGATGACCGGCCGCGACCTGGACCCATACGCGGGCCGGGCGCTGATGGCCGATGGCCTGGCCACCATGCTGGCCGGTTCCGGCGGCGGTTCCGCCACCACCACCTACGCGGAGAATATCGGTGTGATGGCAGCCTCCCGCGTGTACTCCACGGCTGCGTATTGGGTCGCGGGCATCGTGGCCATCCTGCTCAGCCTGTTCCCGAAATTCGGGGCCATGATCGCCACGGTGCCGGGCGGCGTGCTGGGCGGCGCCGGCGTCGTCCTCTACGGCATGATCGGCATCCTCGGCGTGCGTATCTGGGTGGATAACCGGGTCAACTTCTCCAACCCGATCAACCTTTCCACCGCCGGCCTGGGCCTGATCATTGCCATCGCGAACTTCACCTGGGTAGTGGCCGGGCTGGAATTCGGCGGTATTGCCCTCGGCACCGGCGCCACCTTGATCGCCTACCACGGCATGCAGGCGATCGCCCGCTGGCGGGGGACGGATCCGGACGAGCCGCAGGAGGACGCCGGGGCCAAGCCTAGCCGGCTCGGCTGAGCCGCCGGCCGGCCCGGATCAGGCTCCTTCCAGTGCCTGGCGCGTAGCCCGCGCCAAGTACTTTGCCGCCTGCTCCATGGCATCCTGCGGCTGCTGGACCATGTCCAGCAGGCTGACGGCCGCAACAATTCCGTACTCCTGCAACTGGTCAGGGGTCAGGGTGATCCGGCCGGCCACGGCCACCACGGGGATCCCGGCGTCCCGGGCCCGGGCCGCCACCTCCAGGGGTGCCTTGCCGTAGCGGGACTGCTCATCCAGGGAGCCTTCGCCCGTGAGCACCAGGTCGCAGCGTGTGAGTGCCAGGTCCAGCCCGGTGAACGCGCTGAGCAGTTCGAACCCGGGGTTCAGCGACGCGCCGGTGAACGCCAGGAACCCGGATGGAAAGCCGCCTGCCGCGCCGGCGCCGGGAATGTCGACGTCGACGCCGGTCGCGGACTTCAGCAGTTTTGCCCAGTTACCCAGCGCGTCCTCGAGGACCGCCTGCGCCGGGGAGTCGGCGCCCTTCTGGCCGCTGAACACGGCCACCGTGCCTTCCGGGCCAAGCAGCGGGCTCGTTACGTCGGCGGCGATCTTCAGGTCCACGCCGGCCAGCCGGGGATCCAGGCCGGCAGCGTCCAGGGAGACGGCCTGCGCCAGGGCAGCTCCCCCGGGAGGCACCGGCGCTCCGGCGTCGTCAAGGATCTTCAATCCCAGGGCCGTCAAGGCGCCGGACCCGCCGTCCGTCATGGCCGAGCCGCCGATTCCAAGGATGATCGTGCGCGCACCTGCATCCAGTGCCTCAGTGATCAGCTGCCCGCTGCCGTAGCTGGTGGCCGCCAGCGCGGTCTCGGGTGTGGGATCCAGCAGGGTCAATCCGCTGGCCCGCGCGGTTTCGATCAGGGCAGTATCTCCGCTGAGCGCCCATACGGCGGTGATTTCACCGCCCGAGCGGTCCCCGGACCCGGGCGGTGCGGGCCTCGGCCCCTGCAATCAGTGCAGCGTCAAGGGTGCCCTCGCCGCCGTCCGCCACCGGTACAGCGGTGACCTTGGCTTCCGGGTAGACCGCCAGCACACCTTCACCCATGGCTGCCGCGGCCTCCGCGGCGCTGAGTGATCCTTTGAATTTGTCCGGAGCAATAACTACACGCATGCCCTCATCCTGCCAGCAGGGACGGACAAGACCGTCCAAGTAGTCCTTACCGCCACTGCCCGCGGTCTTTGAGGACGTCCACGAGAATGTCCGAACGGTCCGAAACGATGCCGTCCACCCCGAGGTCCAGCAGCCGGTTCATGGTGGGCGCGTCGTTCACCGTCCAGACGTGGACCTGGATGCCGGCGCGGTGGCAGCTGCGGACAAAACCCGGCGTCACCACGCGCAGAGGGCCGAAGCGCAGCGGAACCTGGACGCACTGGAAACGGCCCACCCGGGCGAGGACCGCGGCTACGCCCAGCGGGGCGAGCAGACGCAGCGCAGCAGTCAGGGCACTGCCGGCGGAGCTGGCAGCCGGCCGGCCCAGCCGGCGCAGGGCGCTAAGCCGGCGGACGTCCGAGAAGGACGCCACCAGGACCCGGTCATGGGCAGAGTGTTTTTCGATCAGGTCCGCAAGCAGTGCTGCTCCGGCAGCGTCCTTGACGTCTACATTCAGCCGCATTTGGGGCCACTCGGTCAGGAGTTCTTCGAAGGTGGGGATCCGTTCCGCCCCGCCCACCAGTACCTCGTCGAGTTCTTTCCGGGTGAGCCGGCTGATTTTGCCCACCACGCCGCCGGAAAGGCGGTCCACGGTTTCGTCGTGGAAGGCCATCAGGATACCGTCGCGGCTGGTGCGCACATCCGTTTCCAGGTAGCTCAGCCCCAGGTCCGCGGCGGCACGGAATGCCGAGAGCGTATTTTCGTAGCCGTCGGGGGAAAAGCCGCGGTGCGCCAGGGCGATGGGTGCCGGCGGGGACTCCGGGTGCGCCGTTTCGGTGTCGCGGGGCGCACGGAAATATGGATAAGTAGCCAACACATTCGTACCTTACCAAGGGCCGGACTGTGCGGGGGCGGGCCGCGCCAGACCGCACGCGCCTAGACTGGCAGCACCTCGACCGGCAGCAGTCCCTGCAGCCGCCTTGTTCCGTGGAGGTCAGTACCGTGCCTGACAAACTTCCCGTGTGGCGCCGCTTCGGAGCACGTTGGCCGCTCCGGCGCCTGCTGAGAAGTGCCGGCAGGGCTCCCGCCACCCTCACCTTTATTGCCTTGTTCTGGATCCTGGGGGCGTTCACATTCTTCCGCGGCCCGGAGGGGCCGGTGCTGGACTGGGCGGCTGCTTCCGTGAGCACCGTGGCCGGCAATCCGGCACCCCTGCTCCTGTGCTGCTTTTGGGCGGGAGGCCCGACCGGCTACCTCGGCGGTACCCTGTTGGCGCTGCTGGCCGGGTTACCCGGCGAGCGGCAACTGGGAACCGGACGGTTCCTGCTGGCCGGTTTCGGCGGTCAAGTCACGGGGCTGCTGCTGACCACCGGCTTCGCCTACCTGACCAGCGCCTCCATCGGCGACTGGTCCCGCGCCCTTGTCTCCGAGTCCTTCGTGGGTCCGGTGGCCTTCCTGGCCGCCGCGGCCGCTGCTGCCAGCGCCCGGCTCGGGACCCTGTGGCGCCGCCGCCTGCGGCTCACCCTGTTTACGCTGCTGATACTGCTGGCGCTCTACGGAGGAACCTTCTCCTCTCTGACGGTTCTGGGCGCGGCCACTGCCGGCGCACTGGCCGGGCCCTACCTTGCGGGCCGTCGGCCGTCGATTCCACACAGGCTGGTGAGCAGCAGGCGGGAGGCGCGGGTGCTGGTGGCCCTGGTTGTGCTGGCTTCCGCCGCGGGCCCGGTGATCAGCGCCCTGAGCAGCCAGGCCGTGGGACCGCTTTCGGTACTGCGGTACCTCTTTACGGACGTGGAGGTGAGGACTCCGGCAGAGCTGGAGCAACTGTGCGGTGAAGCGGCGGATTCAGCGCGGTGCATCGCCGCGCGTGTCCAACTGCGTGCCGGCCCGGCCGCATTCTTCCTGGCTACCCTGCCCCTGGTGCTGCTGGCTGTTTTTTCCGACGGACTTCGGCGCGGGCGCCGCTTCGCCTGGCTGGCCGCACTGCTGCTGCAGGGGGCTATGACGGTGCTGGCCGCGGTGCGGATCGGCCGGCTATTGACCGGGGAAGAACCGGGCACCCTGGCCCCCGGCACCGGAAGTTACATCGCACTGGTACTGCCCATGGCCGTTCCGTTGGCGGTGCTGGTGCTGCTGGCTTTGACCCGCGGACTCTTCACCGTTTCCGCGCCTGCCGGCACCTACCGGCGGCTGGCGGGCACAGCCGTCCTGGCGGCCGTTTTGCTTGCCGCGCTTTACCTGGGCGTGGGCCTGGTGAACCGGAACGGTTTCTCGCCGGCCGCGACCCCCGGGCTGCTCACGGCCGATCTACCCGGACGCTTCCTTCCTGTCCTCGAGGTGACCAGCCGGGCTCCGGGCATTGTGCCGGAGAGCCTGCCGGCGGTCCTGCTGTATGAAGGCGTCGGGGTAGCCTTCTGGATCCTGGTGTGCGTCCTGCTGCTGCGTTCCTTCCTGGTTCCGCCTTACAGCCCGGCAACCGCTGATGCGGTCCGCGCCCGTTCGCTGCTTCGAATCCACGGCGGCAGCACCATGGCCTGGATGACCCTCTGGTCGGGCAACAACTACTGGTTTTCCCCCAGCGGGAATTCCTATGTGGCCTACCGGATGGATAGCGGAGTGGCGCTGAGCGTCGGAGAGCCGGTGGGACCCCGGAATGAAGTGCGCAGCGCCGTCGAGGGCTTCTCGGCTTTCTGCACCGCAAACGGCATCACTGCGTGTTTCTACTCCGTGGGTATCCAGGTGCGGGACCTCACCAGCAGGCTGGGCTTTTTGTCCCTTCAGGTGGCCGAGGAAACCGTACTCCAACTGGGCTCCCTCGCGTTCAAGGGCAAGAGATTCCAGGACATCCGCACCGCCATGAACCATGCCCGCAAGGAGGGCATCCGTGCTCAGTGGATACGTTATCCCGCGGCACCGCTGGCCGTGAAGGACCAACTTCACGCCATTTCGGAGGAGTGGGTGGCGGACAAGAACATGCCCGAGATGGGCTTTACCCTGGGCGGGCTGGAAGAAGTGGATGACCCGGAGGTGCGCTGCCTGCTGGCCATCGACGAAGACGGTACCGTGCATGCGGTGACGTCCTGGCTCCCGGTGTACCGGAACGGGGTGGTAGAGGGCTGGACACTGGATTTTATGCGCCGGCGCAGCAGCGGCTTCCGGTTGGGGATGGACTTCCTCATCGCGTCCGCGGCACTGTCGCTCCAGGACGAGGGCTTTTCCTTCCTCAGCCTTTCCGGCGCACCTTTGGCCCGCGCCTACGGGGAGACGGACGACCACGACGGAACCGGGGAGGGACAGCCCATGATGGACCGGCTGCTGGACCGGCTGGGCGAAACCCTGGAACCGGTGTACGGCTTCCGGTCCCTGCTGGCTTTCAAGGCCAAGTTCGCCCCGGAGTACCTGCCGTTGTTTATGACCTACCGAGACCCGGCGTCCCTGCCCGCCATCGCCAACGCACTGGCGCGGGCCTATGTTCCGGGCCTGTCTTTGGGGCAGGGACTGTCGCTGGCCCGCCGGATCGTGGACCGTACCGCATGAGGACGCCCCGGCCGTGATGGCCCTGTCCCTGGTTGACGGGATCCTTCCCGTCCTCGCTCTGGCACTGGGCGCGGCTTCGCTTCTCTGGCTCGGGATTGCGGGGAGGCGGCTGGGCCTGCGCCGGATCCTGGTCTACGCAGTAGTTGCGGCGGTCTGCACCGCACTGCTTTATGTGCTGGCAGAAGTTATATTCCATTGGTGGAATGCTTCGCTTCCACGGACGCTCTACCTCTACTCTGCCCTGGCAATCCTGGGGCTTCAGTTGGCGTCCGGGCTCATGGCAGCTCCAGGCACCCCGTTGTCCCGCCGGGTAGCGGGCATTGCGGCCGGGCTCGGAATACTGCTGGGTTTGGCCTGCACGGTGAACCTCGCCTACAACCAATACCCCACGGTTGGATCCCTCCTGAACCCGCCCACGGCCACGGATGATCCCATTCCCGCTCCCGCCGACGCAGGAGCAGACCGGCCCGCTGCCTCCGAAAACAGCTGGTCGCCGCCGTCGAACCTGCCCGGCGAAGGCAGGGTCTACCGGGCAGAAATCCCGGCGGCAGCCTCTGGATACGCGTCCCACCCCGCGTTGATCTATCTTCCGCCGGCCTATCTGGCGGACCCGGGTGCCGTCAGCCTGCCGGTGCTGGTTTTGATCCACGGCCAGCCGGGCTCCCCGAATGACTGGCTGGTCAGCGGCCGGATAGCCGAAATGATGGACGGCTTTGCCGCCCGCCATGCCGGCCTGGCTCCGATTGTCGTAATGCCCGACGCCAGCAATGACTCCAACCCCGACTGGCCGCTGTGCCTGGACACCACGGTCAGCGACTCGGCAACCTATCTGGCCCGGGACCTTCCCGCCTGGGTACGGCAGCAGCTCGGGGCCGGGACGTCCGGCGCGCACCAATGGGCGATCGCGGGGTATTCGTTCGGCGGCACCTGCGCCGTGCAGCTGGCGGCAAACCACCCCGATGTCTATCCCACGTTCCTGGATATCGCCGGAGAGAACCAGCCCACCGATGCGGACGGGCAGCAGGCCCTGCTGGACACCTACTTCGGCGGTGACAAGGCCGCTTTTGCAGAACAGAATGCCGTGGACCGGTTTCACCGGATGGCGTTTCCGGACCTTGCCGGGATCGTCGTCGTCGGCCGCGAAGACAAGGTCTACGCGCCGGAAGGCCGGCAGGTGTACGAAGCGGCCCGGGCTGCCGGCGCGGACGTGCAGTTCCAGGAGCTTCCGGGCGGACACTCCTGGCAGGTCTGGCGGGCCGGGCTGGAGAACAACCTGGACTGGCTGTGCAGCCGGCTTGGCATACTTGAGCCATGAGCCTGGACCCCGCACAACATCCCTCCCCCGCCGCAAATCCGCTCAGGCGGCTGCTGCATGCAATCAGCCGCGCAACCTCGCCGCATGTGACCCTGCTGGTGATCCTGGCCGTCGGCCTCCTGCCGGCATTGGCCCTGACTCTCGTGTCCGCGGAGGTCTATGACTCGGTCGCCGACGCGGACGGCGTGGCCGGGCTGGACCGGCCGGCACTGGAAGCGGCGCTGGGGCTGCGCACTCCCGCGCTGGATTCCGCGGTCACCGGTTTCACCAACCTCGCCGGGACCATCGGCATGCCCGTCATCGCCGGGCTCGTGGTGCTCGTTATGTGCCTGCGCTGGCGCTCCTGGACGCCGCTGATCCTCACGGCGGCCGCAGCCGCCGGTTCCCTGCTCATGACGGTCACCGGAAAGGCTTTGATCGGGCGTACCCGGCCGGAACTGGCGGATGCCGTTCCGCCGTACGAATCCTCCGCCTCGTTTCCGAGCGGACACACTCTGAACTCGATCGTCATCGCGGGGATCCTGGCCTACCTGGTGATCCTGCACGTGCATAACCGCTGGGCGAAGGTCTTCGCAGGGCTGGCGGCAGCGGTCTTCACGTTTGCCGTGGGCCTGAGCCGGGTCTATCTGGGCCACCACTGGCTGACGGATGTGCTGGTGGCCTGGACGCTCGGAGCGGCCTGGCTCGCGGTGGTGATTACCGCGCACCAGCTTCTGCGGAGGCTTCCCGAACATCGAGCAGCCGCTCAAGGATCACCGCCACGCCGTCGTCCGTGAAGCCCGGTGCCGTGTAGTCCGCCGCCTGGCGGGCATCCGGGTGGCCGGTTGCCATCGCGTAGCCCCGGCCGGCCCAGTCCAGCATGGAGATGTCGTTGGGCATGTCGCCGAAAGCTATGGTCTCCGCCGCGCTGATGCCCTTCCCCTTGGCGTAACCGGCCAGCGTGGCGGCCTTGTTCAGTCCCGGCAGGGACATTTCCAGCAGCGGCATCCGCGGTGCCGAATGCGTGGTTTCCACCAGTTCGGCCACCGCCGGCGCCACCCGGCGCAGGAACTCGTCCGGGGAGATGTCGGTTCCCCGGGCGAGGAATTTCGCCACACCGGGCTGGCCCGCAAGGGATTCACGCAGCGGTCCGGGCACTATGCCGCCGAGGAGTTCCACGGATCCGGTGTCCACGAAGCCGTCCTCCAGATGGAGGCCGTCCACCGTCTCCGCCGCGAAACGTGCCCGCGGGAAAAGGTCCCGGATGACCTCCGCGGCGGCGAACATCTGCTCCAGCGGGAGCAGCTGCGTGGAGATGACCCGCTCGGCGGCCAGGTCATACGTGATGGCCCCGTTGGAGCAGATCACGGTGCCAACATGTCCGATCCGCTCGCGCAGCGGATCCAGCCAGCGGGGCGGGCGCCCGGTCACGAAGACGACGTCGATTCCTGCTGCCATGCAGGCACGGAAAGCCCTTACAGTCCGGTCGCTGATGCTGTTGTCCGCACCCACGATGGTGCCGTCTAAGTCACTTGCTATCAGCCGTACCGGCAGCCGCTGTTCCTGCATGCCATCAAGCTTACTTCCGGCCCCGGCAGGGACCGGAACGGTGCGCAGCCTCCCCAACTGGGACTGCCTGCGGGACGCTAGTCCTCGCGGATTTCCGCGGTGCCGATCATCGTGGAGCGCGCCAGGGTGTGGGTGAAGAGCGCGAAGCCCAGGGCAGCCGGTGTGGCGTCCGGCGGCACGTCCAGTTCCTCCGTATCCACGGCGTGGACCACCACGAAGTAGCGGTGCCGTCCGTGTCCTGCGGGCGGGGCCGCGCCCACGAAGCCGGGGAATCCGGCGTCATTGGCCAACTGCACGGTGCCGGCGGGCATCTGCCCCGTATTGGCGGCATCTGCGGCGAGACCCGTGACCGACGCGGGGATGTTGAAGGCCGCCCAGTGCCAATAGCCGCTGGCGGTGGGTGCGTCCGGGTCATACATCGTCACGGCAAAGCTGCGGGTCTGTTCCGGGAAACCGGACCAGGTCAGCTGCGGCGAGGCATCGCTGCCGTCGGCTACGCCCATCTTGGCGCTGTACTGGGCCGGTGCGAACGTGCCTCCGTTCGCGAATTCTTCACTCTCGACGGTGAACTCCGGCACCTGCGGCAGTGCCTCGTACGGGTCTCGGCTTTCCACTGATTTCCTTTCGGGTAGTTGGCATCGGGGCCGCGGCGTGCGGCGGGATCAGGGAACTTCGCGGCGGTAAGGCGGGTTGGCTCCGGCGCGGGAAACGGTGACGGCAGCTGCGCGCGCGGCGAAGGAGAGCAGCTCCTGCAGTTCGCCGACGCCGATCCGGGCCAGCTCGCTGCGGCGGGCACCGCCGTCGAGCTCCCGGTCCATCAGCCCCACCAGGAGGGCGGACATAAACGAATCCCCGGCACCCACGGTGTCCACCACACTGACGGTGGGTGCGGCGACTTCGCATTCACCCGCCGCGGCCACGGCCCACGGTCCCTTCGAACCCCGGGTGACCACTACCAGCGACGGGCCCGCAGCGAGCCAGCGCCGGGCGGATTCCTCCGCAGATTCGTTCGGATACAGCCACTGCAGATCTTCGTCGGAGGCCTTGACGACGTCGGCGAGGGCGACGAATTTCTCGGCCTGTTCACGGGCGTAGGAGACGTCGGTGATGATGGTCGGCCGGCAGTTCGGATCGTAGGTGATGGTGCAGCCGGGCCGTGCCTGTTCCACGGCGCGCAGCACGTGGCTCGCACCGGGCGAGAGCATGGACGCGATGGAACCGGTGTGCAGCATGGTGGTTCCGTCCAGCAGGGCCGGAAGGTCCTCCGCCAGGCCCGGAAGCTGCCATTCCAGGTCAAAGGTGTACCGGGCGCCGCCCACCGGATCCAGCATGGCCGTGGCCACGCTGGTCGGCAGGTCATCGGCTTCGAACGCGGTCAGCACGGAATTGGTTCGGAGGTGCTCGGCGATCATCGCCCCGTAGCTATCCGAACCGAAGCGGCCCACAAACTGCACGGGCCGGCCGAGCCGCGCCACGCCCACAGCTACATTCAGCGGGCTGCCGCCGGGGTGTGTTCGCCGCGGCGCCGTGTCGCTGACTACTTCATCAACAAGGGCTTCCCCAATAACTGTAAGCACACTGCCAACCTAACAGAGCAGTCTCCCGGTTGCCTTAAGGAACAGGTATTCCGGCCGCCTCACGGACCGCCTCGACGACGGCGTCCCATGCCGGGGTGCCGGGGGTGATCATCGCGAAGTGGTCGCCGGGAATGAGGCGCAGCTGCGCCTCTGTACCGCTTGCCCGGGCAGCGTCCACCCAGCTGCTGGAAGAACTGAGCGGCACTGTAGTGTCTTCCTCGCCGTGCAGCGCCCAGACCGGAACCGGCAGCGGCAGTGCACACATGGGATCCGCATCCCGGTAACGCCGGGGATCCTCTTCCGGCGTGCAGCCGAGGAAGTTCCGCACCGCGCCGTTGCTCAGGCCCAGTTCGTAAGCCTCGGCCAGGTTCAGGACTCCGGAGGAGCTGACGACGCCGGCCGGCAGAACGTGCGGATTGGTCCGTGCCGCGGCCAGCACGGCCAGGTGGCCGCCGGCGGAGTGGCCCAGGA
Organism: Arthrobacter sp. zg-Y238; assembly: GCF_024385525.1. Classification (GTDB taxonomy): domain Bacteria; phylum Actinomycetota; class Actinomycetes; order Actinomycetales; family Micrococcaceae; genus Arthrobacter_B; species Arthrobacter_B jinronghuae. The sequence continues at coordinate 148,529 of NZ_JANFLU010000001.1, forward strand.
GGACCACCCGGGAGAGGTCGACGTCGTACTCCCGTGCCGCCGGCGCCAGCGCGTCGATTCCGGCGCAGACATCCTCGAACGTTTCCGGCCAGCCGCCGCCTTTGCCGGCCCGGCGGTATTCGAGGTTCCAGGCGGCAAAGCCGCGGGCGGCCAGGTCCGCCGCCAGCGGCCGGCCGAGTTCCGCGTCATAGGCTGCACGCCAGTATCCGCCGTGGATGATGACCACCGCTGCCTGCGCTGCGGCACCGCTTTCCGGAAGGGTAAGTTCGGCGTACTGGTCCGGGTGCGGCCCGTAGGAGATACGAAGTGCAGGCGCTGGCATGACGATCCTTCTGCTCGCGGGGCTTAATCTGATAGGGAGCCTATCGCCAGGGTCGGAGAAACGCCGTGCCATAGGCTGGGGGCAGGCAGGGGAAAGGGAAACAGCTTTGAGCGCGTGGGACACACTGGATGAGCGGCTGCGGCCCACAGTCCAGGCCAGTACCGATGAGTACGCCCGGGTCCGGCCGGGATTGGAAGCGGTTACCGCGGAGATGGAAGCGAATCTTCGCGCTGTTTTTGCCGACAGTCCGGTCAAGCCGCTGTTTGTTGCCTCGCGAACCAAGACCGTGGAGTCGTTCCGGGACAAGGCTTCCCGGATGCTGCCCCCGGAGCATCCCGGCGAATTGCCCTCCCTGCTGTTCCCGGATCCGCTGCGCAACCTCACCGACCTCGTGGGCCTGCGCATCATCATGACGCTGCCGCACGAAGTGGATGAAGCGGCGAACCTGATCAAGCGGCAGCGGGCGGAGTTTGACTGCCGCGGCGACCGCGAGAAGGACATTGGCTCCATTGAATCCGGCACCTACGGCTACTCCAGCCGGCACCTGATCCTGCGGACCATCCAGAACGAGACGGTGCGGAAGTTCCACAAGCTGCTTGACCCGGACCAGCGGCCCAACGGCAGCTACCTGTTCGAAGTGCAGATCCGTACCGTGCTGGCCCACGCCTGGTCCGAAATCGAGCATGACATCCGGTTCAAGGCCGGCGATCCCCGGGCCTGGAGCCCGTATTTCGACCGGCAGTTCACGGCAACCGCGGCCATGCTGGAGACGGTGGAAACCGCCTTCGCCGAGCTGCATGAACGCTACGAAACGGTCACCGGTTTCTGGGACGAGGAAGGCCAGGGCAGTGCACCGCTGACCCCGAACCGGATCCGGGACATTTGGATGACCCTGCTCCCGCACGTCAACCGCAAGTCCGGTGATGACTGGGGGTGGGCAGCGGAAATGCTGGCTGCGCACGGCATGAAGACCACCATGGACCTGGCCGGGCTGCTGCAGGCAGAGGCCATCACGAAGGTCCGCGCGGCCCTGGATCACCGCTATTCGCCCGGACCGGACCGGCTGCTCGATGACCTGCTGCTCTGGCGTTTCGGCAAGGAACACATCGACCTCACGGCCGAACCGGAGGATGCACCGGTCAAACCCCGCCGGGAGTCCCTGGGTCGCCGTTACCGGCTGATGCAGCTTTACCGGGCGCGGGAAGCGGACCAGGGCCAGTAGCCGGTCCCCGGAACCTTGCCGGGCACCGCTGCGCCCGCATAGCTTTGCCCCGTGGTCATTTCTCTTTCAGGGCAGGATGCACGGCGGATGCGGCGCTCCTCGCAGCTGCTGGGCGGTTCGGATCTGTCCCCGGCCGACGTCGTAAGGCGTGCGGTCGCGCTGCAGGGCCAGGACCTGCCCGCAGTGCTGCGGGCCATTGCCGTCCGTTCCCGCCCCGGAACCACCGTCCAGGACGTCCGGGACGCGTTTGACCGCGGCGAACTGGTGCGCGGCTGGCCGATGCGCGGCACCCTGTTCGCCACCACTCCGGAGCATCTGGCGGCCCTGCTGTCCTTCACCGCGGAACGCATCCGAAACATGGCTGCCCGACGCCGGGCTGAGCTGGGGCTTGAGGAGACGGTACTCGCGCGGGGCCGGGACACCCTGCGCGAGGCGCTGGGCGAGCGGCCCCTGCGGCGCTCCGAGGCGCTGGAACTCTGGGAAGCTGCGGGGATCGACACCACCGACGGACGCGGCTACCACCTACTGATGCACCTCTGCGTGGAGGGTCTGGCGCACTGGGGACGGTTTTCCGGTACCGAGCAACTCCTCACCCTCACGGCACCGCGCGCCGTCAGCCCGGGAGCGGCCGACGGCGACCTCACGGCCCTGGTGCGCGGCTTCGTGCTGGCGCGCGGTCCGGTCACCGAAGCTGACCTGGCCTGGTGGACCAAGCTGCCCAGGACCGTGGTGCGCAAGGCCGCGGCCGGGGTGGCGGACCTGGTTCAGGTGGAAGTGGACGGTCGGCCGGCGTGGATCATCGGTGAGCCGGAGATTCCGGAGCGTTCCAGAGTGTCACTGGTGCCGGCGTTCGATGAGTGGATCCTCGGTTACGCGGACCGTTCCCTGGTTGCCAGCCCGGCGATGCTGGCGGCAATTGTCCCGGGCGGCAACGGGGTCTTCCGCCCGGCCGTGCTCGACGACGGCGTGGCCGTGGGAACCTGGCGGCTGCCCCGCACTTCCCGGGCCACCCCGGAACCGGTAATCGACCTGGTGGAACGGGTCTCGGCAGCCAAGCGGCGGGCCATCGAGCGGGCAGTGGCGAACTGGCCGCACGGCTGACGGGTTGCGCGGGTTACCTGCTCAGGCCGAAACGCGCCTCACCAGCCGGACCGGCGGCAGGCTCGGCTCAGCTGGCTGCACGATAGATTCCACACCTGATTCCGGAGCGCCAAGCGGCGCACCCAGCGGCGCCACGGCCATCCGCGCAAACCGCTCCCCCAGCTCCCGGGCGTCCATCCGTACCGTGGTCAGCGGCGGCACCGCCAGCGACGCCAGCGGAATGTCCTCAGCTCCGATCACCGCCAGGTCCTCCGGTGCACTCAGTCCATGCGCGGCCAGCCCTGCCAGCAGGGCGAAGGCGTGCTCGTCGTCGAACGCACAGGCTGCGGTCACCGGCTGCGGTCCTGCTCTCCAGCGGTCGACGACGGCAGCCGCCTCCCCTGCGTCCAGGCCCAGCCGGGCGACGTCGGGCTGCGGAAGCCCGAGCCGGCTGCAGGCGTCCGCAATCGCTGCCAGCCGGACATCCACCCGCCAGGCGTAACCGGACTCCGGTGGAACCGCCACGCCGATCCGCCGGTGTCCCGCGGCGGCCAAGTGCTGTACCTGGCATGCCCCGATGCCGAGGTCCGGCGCCAGCGGGTCTTCCAGCGCCTGGTGCAGGGACGCCACCTTGATGCCGCTGGCCGCCAGGGCTGCCAGTTCCGGCTCCGGGAGCGGGGTGAGGAGGATCAGCGCTGCCGGAGCCAGCGACTGCACCAGGGACGGCGCTCCCCCCTGCGCCGGCAGCCGGTGCGCCACCAGACGCAGTCCCTGCCGTTCCACTTCCTCGGAGGCGGCGTCGATCATGATGGCCAGGGCGCGGCCCAGGGGCTCGGGCGGCAGCAGCATCAGGACCAGGTCGCTGCGGCCGCGGCGCAGGGTGCGGGCAGCCGTCGACGGCGTGTACCCGAGTGAGCGGGCTGCGGCCAGCACCCTGTCCTGCGTCGCGGTGGAGATACTCTGCCCGGCACGGCCGTTGAGCACGTAACTGACGGTGGCACGGGAGACGCCCGCGGCCTGCGCGACGTCGTTGGACGTGACCCTGCGGTTCATCCCGTCCCTCTTTCGCCTAGCCTTTGCGACCCGCCCAAACACGGCAATGTCAGCCCTTATCCATTGGAGATTTCTCCGGTAGTCTGACGATACAGGCAACTTACACGTGTAACCATCGCGGTGAGCTGCCGAAACCGGCGGCCGCAGATTACGGCCGCTCCCCGATCGAAAGGACCGGTTCGTGGCCAATTCGCCCATCACCGCCCAGAACACCGTCCAGCAGTGGCTCGACCACCCCGCCGGCGGCCCCGCCATCCGCGGTTTCCTTGCACAGGCCGGTAGCGACGAGAACACACTCGGCCCCGCCCTGACCATGAAGCTGCAGCAGCTGGTTGACCTCAGCCAGGGCAAGTTCCCGCAGGCCGCCGTGGATGAACTCGTGAAGCAGGCCAACGGCGGCGTGATGCCCGAGATCGCGGAAACCGCCCTGCCGACCGTTGAAGGCCGTTTCGAAGGCCGCACCATCATCGTCACCGGCGCCGGTTCCGGCATCGGCCGTGCCACCGCCAGCCGCATCGCCCGTGAAGGCGGCCGCGTGATTGCCGTCGACATCGCCGAGGTGAAGATCAAGGAACTCGCCGAAGAACTGGGCGAGGCCATTGTTCCGGTTGCGGGCGACCTGACCGACGCCGCCGCCATTGACCGCATCATGGCCGCATCCGGCGCCAAGATTGACGGTCTGGCCAACGTGGCCGGCATCAATGACGACTTCTCCCCGCTGCACGAGGTCTCGGATGCCATGTGGCAGAAGATCTTCGCCGTCAACGTGGACGGCCTGATGCGCCTGACCCGCGCCGTGCTGCCGACCATGCTCGAAGCACGCAAGGGCTCGATTGTGAACATCACCTCCGAGGCCGGCCTGCGCGGCTCCGCTTCCGGTGTGGCCTACACGGCGTCCAAGCACGCCGTCGTCGGCATTACCCGCAGCACCGCGTTCATGTACGCCCGTGAAGGCATCCGTGTAAACGCCGTGGCTCCGGGCGGCGTGGCCACCGGCATTCCGATGGGCGGCAAGACCAGCGAGTACGGCGAGGCTCGCTTGTCCCCGGCACGCGTGAATATTCCGGGCCTGGCCTCGGCGGAGGACCTCGCGGCCTCCATCACGTTCCTGCTCAGCGATGACGGCGTGAACATCAACGGCGCCATCCTGCCGTCCGACGGCGGCTGGTCCGCGGTCTAATCACTCACCACAGATAAGCACGACGGCGGCCGGTTCCCTTCTCCGCGGAGGGAACCGGCCGCCGTCGTTGTTTTGGCCGGTCCTTGCCGCGGGTCAGAACCGGTAGACGGCCAGTTCCTCCGCCGCCTCGAAACCGTGCCGCGCGTAGAAGTTCTTTGACGCCTGCGACGGCGAGGTGACAATCCGCGCCGCCCCGATGCCCCGCGCATAGTCGACTGCCGCGGACACCAGGGCGCTGCCTACCCCCGCGTTGCGGTGCGCGGGCAACACGTAGGTATTCGCCAGGTAAACCCAGACTGAAGCCGGTTTGTCCGGTTTCGGCATGCGCTCGAAGATCGACAGGTTCAGCATGCCGATCAGGGCGTCGCCGCCATCCGCAACGGCAACGAAGAAGGTACGCGGGTTGGCCGCCAGCCACGTGCTGAACTCGGCCACAAAGCCCGCATCAGCCGGACCGTCCCCGCCCGCCTCGGCCACCCAGGCAGCCCGGAGCCGGGCGAGTTGGGGGATGTCCAGCGGTGTGCTTTCGCGAATCATTGCGCCACCTTACAACGACGGCGGCCCGCGCCCTCCCGAAGGAAGGCACCGGCCGCCGTCGTACGTTCTAAAAAAGCCCCTAGGCTCCGGAAACCGCTGCGGCGAGCTTGTTCAGTGAGTCCTCAAGGTCGTCCTTGGACACCAACGGGAAGGAAACCTTCTTCAGGGTTTCCTTGTCGGTGACGTGGGACCAGTCATAGGTCAGGGTCACCTCGGTGGAGTCGGCGCCGTCGGCCTGAAGTTCCCAGACCCACTGCCAGCCCTTGGGCTCGGTGCCGGCCGGGGCGGTCTGCCAGGCCAGCAGCTTGTTGTGGTCGTACCCGGTGACGTGGTTTTCCGTCTGGTAGTCGCCCATTTTTTCATTGTGCATGTTCATTTTGAAGACCTGGCCGGAAGCCGTGATGCGGTCGGTCTTCTCGTCCGAAACGACCATGCCGGAACCGTCCAGCTCGTGGTGGCGCTCGGGGTTGGACAACAGGTTAAAGATGTCTGCTGCCGAGGCATCGATGACCCGGGAAACTACAACGCTCGTCTGATCAGTGGTCAATGAACTCTCCTTCGATGGATGGATCGTACTTTTTCCACGGCGGGCTGCCCCTTACGGGCGCCGCCGAAGCTTGTGCGTACCGCGCCCGGCCGGTGAAACTCAGCCGGGCGTGTCCTGCTCTGCTTCCTGCAGGTTCCAGCCGGTGATGTACGGCGGATCCTGCCCTTCGTCGCGGGTGTACTGCCGGGCACGTGCCCGTTCGTCCTGCAAATGCTGCCGGAAGGACGCCTGCGTCGATCCCAGCGACGCTACCCGGTCCAGCACGTCGATGGCCAATTGGAACCGGTCAATCTGGTTCAGCATGGCCATGTCGAACGGTGTGGTGGTGGTGCCTTCTTCCTTGTACCCGCGCACATGCAGGTTGTCGTGGTTGGTGCGCCGGTAGGTCAGGCGGTGGATCAGCCAGGGATAGCCGTGATAGGCGAAAACCACCGGCTTATCCTGCGTGAACAGGGTGTCGAAATCCCGGTCGGACAGCCCGTTCGGATGCTCGCGCGGATCCTGCAGCACCATCAGGTCCACCACGTTGACCACCCGGATTTTCAGCTCCGGCAGTTGGTCCTTCAGCAGCGCGGCAGCGGCCACTGTTTCCAGGGTCGGCACGTCGCCGGCGCAGGCCATCACGACGTCGGGATCGGTCCGGGTGCCCGGACCCCCACCTTCGCTGCCGGCGAAGTCCCAGATCCCGATGCCGCGCTCCACGTGCAGCAGCGCCTGCTCCGGGTCCAGCCAGACCGGGGCCGGCTGCTTGCCGGAGACCACCACGTTGACCCGGTCCCGGCTGTCCAGGATGTTCCCGGCCACGGCCAGCAGTGTGTTGGCGTCCGGCGGGAGGTAGACCCGGATGACGTCTGCCTTTTTGTTCACCACGTGGTCAATGAAGCCGGGGTCCTGGTGCGAGAACCCGTTGTGGTCCTGCTGCCAGACGTGGCTGGAGAGCAGGTAGTTGAGCGAAGCGACCGGCTGACGCCAGCTCAGCCCGCGGCTGACCTTCAGCCACTTGGCGTGCTGGTTGAACATGGAATCCACAATGTGCACAAACGCCTCGTAGCAGTTGAACACGCCGTGCCGGCCGGTCAGCAGGTACCCCTCCAGCCATCCCTCGCACAGGTGCTCGCTGAGCACTTCGGCCACGCGTCCGCTGCGGGCCAGATGTTCGTCGAGTTCGTCAATCCGCTGCTGCCAGGCCTTGTCCGTGACGTCATAGACGGCCTGCAGCCGGTTGGACGCTGTCTCATCCGGCCCGAAAATCCGGAAGTTGGAGGGGTTCTTCCGGATCACTTCGCGCAGGTAGCCGCCCAGATTAAACATCGGGCTGACCCGTTCGGAGCCCGGATGGTCGATCTTCACGGCATGGTCCGCGTACTCCGGCAGGTGCAGGTCCTGGAGCAGGCGCCCGCCGTTCGCGTACGGCGTTGCACTCATGCGCAGGTCCCCTTCCGGGGCCAGCGCGGCAATTTCTTCGACAAGCCGGCCCTCGGCGTCAAACAGCTCCCCGGGTCGGTAGGACTGCAGCCATTCCTGCAGCTGGGCCAGATGCTCCGGGTTGTCGTGGATCTCGGACAGCGGCACCTGATGCGCACGCCAGGTGCCCTCGACCTGCAGTCCGTCGACTACGGCCGGCCCGGTCCAGCCCTTGGGCGAGCGGAAGACGATCATCGGCCACCGCGGAGCGTGCTGCTCCATCGCATCGGCGGGGACGTCCGGGGTCACCGCGGTTTTTTCGCCGGTGCGGTACGGCTCCTGGATCGAGGTGATTTCCGCCAGGCAGGTCTCCAGCACGGCAGCGAAGTCCTCATGGGCCTGCCGGACGGCGTTCGGATCCTCCACGGTCACCACGTAGGGGCGGTAGCCGTAGCCTTCGAGCAGCTTCAGCAGCTGTTCCTCGGGCATCCGGGACAGGATGGTGGGGTTGGCGATCTTGTAGCCGTTCAGGTGCAGGATGGGCAGCACCGCCCCGTCCACGGCCGGGTCGAGGAAGCTGTTGGAATGCCAGCTGGCGGCCAGCGGACCGGTTTCGGCCTCGCCGTCGCCGATCACCGTGGCAGCCACCAGGTCCGGGTTGTCGAAGACCGCCCCGTAGGCGTGGGCCAGGGAATAGCCCAGTTCACCGCCCTCATGGATGGACCCGGGAGTCTCCGGGGCCGCATGGCTGGGGATTCCGCCGGGGTAGGAGAACTGCCGGAACAGGGTGCGCAGCCCTTCCTCGTCCCGTCCCACATGGCTGTAAATCTCCGAGTAGGTGCCTTCCAGCCAGGCGTTGGCAACATTCGCCGGGCCGCCGTGCCCTGGTCCGGTAATGAACAGGACGTTGCGTTTCTGCTCGCGGATCAGCCGGTTCAGGTGGGCGTAGATGAAGTTCAGTCCGGGGGTGGTGCCCCAGTGGCCCAGCAGCCGCGCCTTGACGTCGGATTTTTCCAGCGGCCGGCGCAGCAGCGGGTTGTCCCGCAGGTAGATCTGCCCGGCGGAAAGGTAGTTCGCGGCCCGCCACCAGGCGTCCACGCCGTCCAGGGCGCTGTCGGGATGCGGTTCTGTGCCGGGGATGCGGTCCGGCGGGGCAGCACTGGTCTCGGTCATCTTGGGTCCTTTCCGGACGGTGTAGACGTGGTGAGCCTAGACGGTCTCCACCACGACGTCGGAGGGTTTCTTATCGGGGCGCAGGCCGCGCCAGACGGGATGGCGGAGTTTTCCGGTGCCGGTGCGTTCGGAGAAGGTCACTTCGCCCACCAGTGCCGGCCGCACCCACTGGGCATCGGAGGCATCTGCGGACGGAACATCGTCCAGCGGCGCCGTTTTGCGGGACATCTTCTTCAGGCGCGGGCCGATAGTGGCGAGGTCCTTCTCGCTCAGTCCGGACCCGACCCGTCCGATGTATTTCAGGTCAACCCCGTCCGGAACGGCAACCAGGAGGGAACCGACCTTGTTCTGCCGGTTGCCCTGCCCCGGCCGCCAGCCCACCACCACTACCTCCTGGGTGAGCTGGTTCTTCAGCTTTACCCAGTTCTTGGAACGCTTGCCGGGGTTGTAGGTGCTCGTGCGGCGTTTGGCCATCACGCCTTCCAGCCCCAGTTCCTTGCTGGCCGCCACCGCCTCGTCCATGGACATGTCCAGTGCGGGGGGAACCTGAAGGTGCCCGCCGGGGACGGGCTCGACGGCCTGCTCGAGGATTTCGCGGCGTTGTTCGTAGGTGAGGTCCGCCAGCGAGTTCCCGTCCAGCCAGAGCAGGTCAAAGACCATCAGGTGTACCGGCGTCCGCCCGGCGGCGGCGGCGATTTCCCGCGGTTTGGTCAGGTGCATGCGGGGCTGCAGCAGGCCGAAGTCCGGCCGGCCGGCCTTGTTCAGCGCGACGAGTTCGGCGTCCAGTACGGCCCGTTCCCCGTTGAGGTGCGCGCTGAGGTCCTGCAGTTCCGGATAGGCGGCGGTCATGTCATTGCCGTTGCGGGAGATCAGCCGGGTGCCTTCCGGCGTTACCGTGACGACGGCGCGCACGCCGTCCCATTTCATTTCGAAGGCCCACTCGTCGTCGTCGTTGATCTCGGCCCGGCTGCCGAGGGTTGCCATCATCGGCTCGACCGAGGGCACCGAGGCGTCTTCCGCGTCGCGGGCCACCTTCCCGACGTCGATGGACGAGGTTTTTGCCGGGGCGGCGGCCGTGGCGGGGCGTGTCCGGGCGGCAGCGGCCACGGACTCCGTGGGCGATTCCGGCGCGTCCACGGGCGCATCCGCAGGAGCGGCGGCGGACCCGTCGGCCGGAGCTTCGGGCGTCCCCTTTTCGCCCGGCTTCGGCTGGTTCTTCATGAGGTGGATCAGCCAGTTATTGTTGGCCTTGTCGCCGCCCGAGCCGGTGTGGATCAGTGCGTAGCGCCGGTCGGCGGCCCCTTCCCGGGCCAGGCCGCCGTCGGGTTGGCCGTGGAGTACGGCGATGACTTCCTTGCCGTCCCGCCACTTTTCCCGCTCATACGTGCCGTGATCCCAGATGGTCACGTCCCCGCCGCCATATTCCCCTTTGGGAATATGTCCTTCAAACTTGCCGTAATCCAGCGGATGATCCTCGGTCTGCACGGCCAGATTGTTCTTTCCGGACGTCGACGGCGGGCCCTTGGGCAGCGCCCAGGACACCAGCACGCCGTCGTGCTCCAGGCGGAAGTCCCAGTGCAACCGGCGGGCGTGGTGCTCCTGGATAACGAAGCTGTTGCCCTCCGAGGAAGTGGACGGTTCCTCCGGGACGGGTTCCGGTGTCTTTGCGGCGTCCCGCATGCTCCGGTACTTGGTCAGCCGGTCCCCGCCGGAGCCGGCCTCGGTGTCGCCGGTCTCCGCTTCCTCGAGTGCTTCTGCCTCGAAGGCGCCGCTTTCCATGCCGGCGAGCGGATCGGACCCGCTGCGGACGCGGTCCATCACCTGCAGGTAGTCCAGTTGGGCGAGATCCGGATCCTCGAGTTCTTTCCAGGTCCGCGGGGCGGCCACCGTGGGCGTGAACCGTCCCCGCAGCGAGTAGGGGCAGATAGTGGTCTTGTTGCCGTTGTTCTGGCTCCAGTCCACCAACACCTTGCCCACGCGCCGCGTCTTCTTCATGTCGCTGACCACCAGATCCGGATGGTCCGCCTCCAGGGCGCGCGCCAGCTCATGGGCCACCGCATTGATGTCGTCGGAGCTCTGGCTTCCGTCCAGTGCGGCATAGAGGTGGATGCCCTTGGAACCGCTGGTCACGGGCCGGGCGTCAAGGCCCATGTCAGAGAGGATTGCCCTTGCCAGCCGGGCCACTTCGGCGCATTCGGCCAGCCCCGCCCCTTCACCGGGGTCGAGGTCCAGCACCATCCGGTCCGCATTGCCGATCTTGCCGCGCGGCCCGAACTGCCACTGCGGCACATGGATTTCGAGGGCGGCGGACTGGGCCAGCCAGGTCAGCGTGGCCAGGTCATTCACCACCGGGTAGGTATTGGTGGAGGTTTTGTGCTCGATCGAGAACCGCTTCACCCAGGACGGAGCGGAGTCCTCGAGGTTCTTCTGGAAGAACACCTGGCCGGGATGCTCGGGAGTCCCCACACCGTGCACCCAGCGCTTGCGGGTCGCCGCTCGGTTGCGCGAGTGCGGCAGCATGTACTCGGCCACGGCAGCGTAGTAGGCAATCACGTCCGCCTTGGTGGTCTCCGTTTCCGGATAAAGCACCTTGTCCAGGTTGGTCAAGCGGAGCCGGTGCCCCTCCACACTGACGGTCTCCTGGTTTTTTCCTCCGCCTGTCGCCATGCCCCCTAGTCTTACCGGGATACCGGGCAAATACCAGTATTTCATCAGGGGGCTTATCAATCCGGAGGTAACCTCCACAGCAGACCGGAAGAGTCTTCGGAAGGTTTCACCCAGAGTGTCCGGCTGGCCTGACCATCGGCGGCGGCGCGCGCGTATGTTGGAAAAATGACGGAAAGCCAGCACATTCTGGTCACTGGGGCCACCGGTTACATCGGCGGACGGCTTGTTCCGCTTTTACTTGAGGACGGCCACCGCGTGCGGGTCCTGGCACGCTCCCCCGAAAAGCTCTCGGATGTGCCCTGGGCGTCCGACGTCGAAATCGTCCAGGGCGACCTTTCGGACCGGGAATCTGCCGCGGCCTCCTTCACCGGTATCGACACCCTCTACTTCCTGGTGCACTCCATGGCGTCCGGGAAGGGTTTTGGCGGTCAGGAGGCAGCTATCGCCCACTTGGTGGCCGACGCCGCCGCGGAGGCCGGCGTGCAGCGGATCGTGTATCTCGGCGGGCTGCATCCGGAGGAAGGCGAGTTGTCGCCGCACATGAAATCCAGGACCGAGGTGGGGCGGATCCTGCTCGACGGCGAGGTGCCCGCCGTTGTCTACCAGGCCGGCGTCGTGATCGGTTCCGGTTCCGCCTCCTTCGAGATGATCCGGCACCTGACAGAAACCCTGCCCGTGATGCCGGCGCCAAGCTGGGTACGTCGTCGCATCGAACCGATTGCCGTCCGGGACGTCCTGCACTACCTGGTGCGGGCCGTGGACCTCCCCGCCGGCGTGAACCGGACCTTCGATATCGGGTCCCGGGAAGTCCTGACCTACGCGGAAATCATGAACGGATATGCGGAGGAAGCCGGATTGCCCCGGCGCCGCATCTACGCCCTGCCGCTGCCGGCTCCCCGGCTGGCCGGACTATGGGTGGCCCTGGTGACCCCGATCCCGCGTTCGATGTCGTTGCCGCTGGTGGAATCCCTGCAGCACGACGCCGTTGCCAAGGAACACGATATTGACCAATACCTGCCGCTGCCCGACGGCGGACTGACGGACTACCACGACGCAGTGAAGCGGGCACTGGGCAAGGAGAAGCGCGGCGAGGTGGAGACCACCTGGGCCAGCGCCTCGGCGTCGTCCGATCTGGCCTCCGATCCCCTGCCCAGCGACCCGGACTGGGCGGGCCAGACGGTTTATGTGGACTCCCGGCAGCGCCGCGCGGCCGTGGATCCGGCCGCGGTCTGGCAGGTCATCGAGGGAGTGGGCGGCCGGAACGGCTGGTATTCGCTGCCCATGGCCTGGGCCATCCGCGGGGTGCTGGACAAAACCGTCGGCGGGGCGGGCCTTACCCGCGGCCGGCGGAACCCCACCACACTGTTCACCGGTGACGTGGTGGACTGGTGGCGGGTGGAACTGCTGGAGCGCGGCACCCTGCTGCGGCTGCGTGCGGAGATGCGGGTGCCCGGCAAGGCCTGGCTGGAGATGCGGGTGGACCCGGACGGCGACGGCGGCAGTGTCTACCGGCAGCGGGCCATTTACTTCCCGAAGGGTCTGGGCGGCAAGCTCTATTGGTGGCTTATTGCCCCTTTCCACGGCCTGATCTTTCCCTCCATGGCCAAGAACATCACCCGGCAGGCAGCGCGCCTCACAACCCCGGCCGCCCCCGACACGGCCGTTTAGGCGACAATCGTGTAACAGCGTCCGCGAAATCCAAAGAAGCTAATATCATCGGTAGGACTATACGCGCCGGTCGAGCCGGCCCAGCTGCAACTATGCCGGTTCCGTCTTCCTGACGGCTCCCGGCGTGTACTTGAGGGGACTTGGCTGTGCAGGACAAGAAGAGCCGTAAATGGCCAATAGCCGCGGCGGTTGCCGCGGTGCTCGTCATAGGCGGAAGTCTCGGCGCAGCCTTCGCCACCGGCCGTCTGGGCCCGTCCGAAACCGGTTCGTCTCCCTCGGCCGGCTCATCGGCATCGGCGTCGCCCTCCGTGCAGGCCGCCCCGGTATCCATCACCACCACGCCGGCTGACGGCGCCGTAGGCGTCAACCCCGCAGATCTTCCCTCCGTCACTGCCACCAACGCAGTCATCAACAAGGTCATCCTGAAGCCGGAGGCCGGCGGAGATCCCGTACCCGGCGTAATGTCCGCAGACGGAGCCGTCTGGACCGCCGATGCACCGTTGGCCTTCAACACCAGGTACGGCATGGAGGTGGTGCTCACCGACTCCGCCGGCAAGGAGACCACACGCAGGCAGGGCTTCGAAACCGTGCTTCCCGCAAATGAAGCCAATGCCTTCATGTATCCGCAGAACGCCGCCAGTGTGGGCGTGGGCCAGCCCATCGACATCACCTTCAGCGAACCGGTCACCAACAAAGACGCCGTGGAACAGGCCATCACGGTCACCAGCACCTCGGGCCAGACCGGTGCCTTCTTCTGGATCACGGACAACCGGGTCCGCTACCGCCCGGAGGCCTTCTGGGCCCCCAACAGCGCCATCACCGTGGACATGCAGTTGTTCGGCGTCGACTTCGGCAACGGCATGATCGGCAACTTCAACGAAACCCGCACCTTCAACACGCACAACACCCGCCTGGCCGTGGTGGATAACAGCACCAAGACCATGCAGGTCTTCCTGGACGGGCAGCTGGTCCGGACCTTCCCCGTCACCCTCGGCGAACCCACCTGGCCTTCGCCCGGCGGCTACCAGGTTGTCGTCAGCCAGCACGAGAAGCTGCCCTTCCGCGCCGAAAGCATCGGACTGTCGCCCGGAGACCCGGACTACTACGAACCGTTCGACGCCTCGTGGGCCAGCCGCCTGACCAACAGCGGCGTCTTTGTCCACCAGGCCCTCGACGGCGCCGTAGGTGCACTGGGCCGGATCAACGTTTCGCACGGCTGCGTAGGGATGTCCGCCGAAGGAGCCAAGTACTTCTACGACACCTTTGACGCCGGCGACGTGGTGCAGGTGCTGAACACCGAAGCCGGGCCGGTCCCCATTGACGACGGCTACGGCGACTGGAACATCCCCTGGGACCAGTACGCCGGGCAGCCCTAAGCTTCCACGCGCAGGCCCAACTCGGCCGCGAACAACGGAGCCAGCAGCATCAACTGCTCTTCGTCCACAGTGAACCCTTTGAGTCCGTCGATTTTGCCAACGCTCCGGAACACGGATCCGCGCAGGTCCGCGTCCACCGCCGTGCCGCCACCCAGCAGCATCGAGTCGATCCGGCAGTCGCGGAACGCCACCCGGTTCAGCCGCGCGCCTTCGAGGTCCAGTTCCCCGATGATGCAGTCGGAGAACAGCACGTTGGTCAGGCTGCAGTCCCGCAGGTCAAGGAAATCGATCTTGCCGCCGTCAACGCGGACGGAGTTCCAACTTCCGCCGTGAAGATCCGCGGAACCCAGGCGCGGATTGGAAATTTCCACGTCCCGAAACGAGGTTTTGGCAGCCCGGAACACTGGGGCATAGAGGTTCTCCAGCGTTGATTCCAGAAACCGGGCGGCGGTGAGGTCGGCGTTGTCCAGGGACACTCCTGTGAGGCTGCATTCGGAGAACACTGCGCCGCGCAGCTCTAAGCCGGCGAAAGACTCTCCGTTATAGGCCACCGCTTCCTGATGGCTGCCCACCGGGACGTCGGCACCGTCGCTCAGGTCCTGCGGGCGGACCGGCTCAAGGACCGGCGGTTTGGTGCCGGTGCTGCGGGAACGCACCATACCTAGGCGGACCGGCGGCCGATGAGGAAGTATGCGATGGGACCGGCGAAGTTGATGCCGCACGCAGCCATCCACCATCCGCGGCTGCCGCGGATCTGGTCCTTCGGTCGCTTCTTCAAATCCCGCAGCGCTGCTCCGGCGAGCAGAAACTGGACTCCGGTCAGGGCTCCCAGGCCCTTTTTCTGTCCGCTGCTCAGGTCCTTGAGTTTTTTCTTTGCCATCGCCGTGCCTTCCGGTGGGTAGGTTCCCGCCGACGGTCGTCGAACGGGCCTGAACCCGATTATCCGCTATTGGCCGCTTCCGGGAGCAACCGAGCCGGCCTGGCCGAGCACGGAGTGCCCGCCCAGGCGGTGATAGGTGCGGTTGTGGTAAACCAGCGGTTCCTGCTCCGTGCTGCCGGGGAGGATTTCCAGGACGGTGGCTGCGATCAGGATGGAACTGCCCACCGGGATCCTGCCGTCGATCCGGCAGCGAAGTGCCACGGGGGCTTCTTCCAGGAGGGGTTCGCCGCCGGGCAGCGTGCGGGTTGGCGTGGAGCTGAACCGATCCGCGCCCTGCCGGGCGAAAAGTGCAGCGAGTCCGGCATTGTCGGCGCCAAGCAGGTGGACGACGACGGTCTCGGACCCGGCAATGACACCGGCGGTCCCGTGGGTTGAGGCCAGGGAAAAGGACAGGATCGGCGGCTCCGCCGACACGGAGGAAACCGAGGAGGCGGTCAGGCCCACGGGGCCGCTGCCGCCGTCGGCCGTAATGATGGCCACGCCCGCCGGATGAGCCCGAAAGGCGTCCTTGAATGCATCCGTTACATTCCGCTCGCACAGAGCCGTATTCCGCGTCATCTCAAGTCCTTCCGCAGACCAACCCATCGAGGGCATCCCTCAACGCTAGAACCTCAACCTTAGTTGAGGTCAAATCGTGCCTAGACGTCGAATGCCCGGGCGCCCGTGCCGGTGCCCGCATCATCAGGATTCACGAACCGGCACTGGGCCAGTGAGAGGCAGCCGCAGCCAATGCAGCCGCCGAGCCGGTCACGAAGCGCCTGCAGGTGGCGGATGCGGGTATTGAGTTCCTGCTGCCAGGCGGCGGAAAGCCGCTGCCAGTCGGCCTGGTCCGGAACTCCGTCCGGAGGCAGTGCGGCGAAAGCACGGTTGATTACGGCCAGCGGAATGCCTGCCTGCTGCGCGGCGCGGATCACGGCCACCCGCCGCAGCACCGATCGGTCATAGCGCCGCTGGTTACCAGGTGTCCGCCGGCTGGAGAGCAAGCCCTGACGCTCGTAAAAGTGCAGCGCCGAGACGCTGACGCCGCTGCGCTCGGCCACCTGCCCCACGGACAGTTCCACACGCGCCGGCCCGGATCCGGGTGTATTCGCTTCCACGGCCTCGCCTTCCATCGCTGCACCCATTATCCGCCCGCTGCCGCCGCCCGCGTTCCGGAGGCAATTATGCGGGCGCGCCGGTCCGCGGAACCGAACGAAGCCAGCAGGATTCAGTCCTTCCCTCCCGTTCACTGGCGGCCGGGACTGCGGCATGTGAAAGTGTCCCTATCGGGCCGAAACCGCTGCGTTGCGCGGTCGGTAAAGGTGCCGCCGCAACGAAGGAGGCAGCCATGGATCCCGCACCCCTCGGACCGCCGGAGAAACCCGGAACGCTGGTTTTCCTGCCGGGCACCGGCCGGCCCAACCCGCAGCTCGCGGACTGGATCCGGGAGCAGGTGGCCGAGGTGCCGGGATTATCCGATTACCGGGTGCTGGCGGTTGACTGGGCCGCCGCCGCACCCGATGAGGTCAGCTTTGTCCCGGCATTGCCCCCGCGGTATGTCGCCGACGATCCGCCCGGCGTTACCGATACGTCCCTGGCCCTTGCCCTTTTCGGCATGGACCTGGTGGCGGCTGATCCGCTGAAACAGGCCTCCAGTGCCGGTGCCCCGCCGGCGCGGCCTGACGCGGCTTTCCTGGGGGAAACGCTGCAGGACCTGGTCCTGGGGGTGCTCACGGACGCGGGGATCCGGCACCGGATCCGCCTCACGGATGCCGCGGGCAGCTTCTTCGGCAAGGTCGCCTTTTATCTGCGCCACGGTCCCGCTGCCCGTGCCCGCGTTGCCGACGCCCTGCGCAGTACGGACCAAGCTGCACCGGTGGTGCTGTTCGGACACAGCCTCGGCTCCGTGGCGGCTGTTGACCTGCTCAGTTCCCCCGAGGCGGAGGGCATCCGGGTGGATCTGCTGGTGACCGTGGGCTCGCAGGCGCCGTGGTTCTACCTCCTGGATGCCCTCGCCTACCTAGGACCGGACCGCGGCGGTTCAGGGCCGGCAGTTCCCTGGTTGAATTTCTGGGACGAGCGCGACCTGATTTCCTTTTGCGCCGAACGGGTGTTTGCCGGCCGGGATGTGAACGTGACCGACAGCGAAGTGGACTCGGGCAAACCCTTTCCCGAATCCCATACCGCCTATTTTTCCGATCCGCGCGTGTACCGGCAGCTGTGGGAGCATCTGCGGGAGGCACGCGCAGACAAACCCGGCTCTGGCAACGGAAGCGGAATCTAGTGTTCACTGGATTACATGAGAGCGATCTGGAAAGGCGCCATTGCGTTTGGGCTGGTCAACGTGCCGGTCAAGGTTTATGCCGCCACCGAGGACCACGACGTCAGCCTTCACCAGGTGCACGGCAAGGACGGCGGACGCATCCGCTACCAGCGCCGCTGCGAGATCTGCGGCGAGGTGGTGGAATACAAGGACATCGCCAAGGCGTACGACGACGGCGAGCAGACCGTGGTCCTCACCGACGAGGATCTGGCGTCCCTTCCCGTGGAGAAAAGCCGGGAAATCGATGTCGTGGAATTCGTGCCCAGTGAGCAGGTGGATCCCATCCTGTTTGACCGGACGTACTACCTGGAGCCGGACTCCAAATCGACGAAGTCCTATGTACTGCTCCGCCGCACCCTTGAGGACACCGACCGCACGGCTATCGTGCAGTTCTCGCTCCGGCAGAAGAGCCGGCTGGGTGCCCTGCGCGTACGCGGCGACGTGCTAACCCTCCAGACCCTGTTGTGGGAGGACGAGGTCCGGGAGGCCACCTTCCCCTCGCTGGATGAAAAGGTGCGGATTTCCGCCAAGGAGCTGGAGATGTCCTCGGCCCTCGTGGATTCCTTCAGCGGGGACTTCGACCCCTCGGAATTCACCGACGATTACCAGGAACAACTCAAGACCCTGATCGATGCCAAGCTCGAACAGGGAGAATCGCTCGACACGGAGGAGACCTTCGGCGGAGAATCCGAGGAAGACGAGGGCGGCAAGGTCCTGGACCTTATGGAGGCGCTGCGGCGCAGCGTAGAGAAGAACCGCGACAAAAAGAGCGGCACCGACACTAAAAGCACCAAAGAGGACGGCGCCAAGAAGGCTCCCGCCAAAACCTCGAACTCCAAGAGCACGAAAAGCACAGCCAAAACCCGGAAAGGCGCCTGACCACTATGGCATCTCGTAATTTCTTCACGGACCAGTTCGGCCGGCAGACCATTTTCAAGGTGCCCAACGGGCCGCTCATCGGCTGGGGCGTGTTTGGCGTTGCGTCCATGATGGCACTGACGCCCAGGAACGCCGGGCTGCTGAAAACCCTCAGCAAAGGCTGCCTGATGGTCTGGGCCCTTGGGGAGACCTTCCGGGGTGAAAGCGGCTTCCGGCGCAGCATCGGTGCCGCCACCCTGCTGCGTGAGGTCACCGGCCCGGCGGACCCGGATACTGAAGCCGGCACGCCGAAGGTTTCCGGCAGCAGCCGGAAGCAGCACTAGTCCGCTCGGGGCCGCCCGTACGGGATGATCCCTACTGGCGGTATCCCTCGACTTCACCCACGGGCCGCTCCTGCGCCTCATCCGGGTTCTGTCCGGCGTCGGCCTTGGCCCGCCGCTGGCGGAGGAGGTCCCAGTACTGGTCGAGCTGTTCCTCCACCCGCCTTAGCTCTGCGGCATGCTTTTCGGGTTCCGCACCCGGGTCCGCCTCACGAAGGGACTGCTCCTGCGCTACGAGTTCCTGGATCCGGTGCTGGATTTCCTGTTCGTCCATGGCTCCTACGCTAACCGGGGCGGACGGCGGATTCCAGCACTGGGCGCGGCAGTCTAGGCCTGCTGTGCGTTGAAGAAGTCCTTCAGCTCGGCATTGCTCTCGATCGGCTGGCGGTACTCGTCCGAGAGCACGCGCAGGACCGCTTCTTCGTACTCGTCATTGGTGGAGGCCAGTGCCTCGCGGGCAAAACGGACGCGGAAATTGTTCGCGAAGGCGTCGGCGGCGGTTTGGGCTACGCAGTTGTGGGTCGCGACGCCGGCCAGGACCAGGGTCTCGACATTCCAGTTACGCAGCCGCAGCAGGAGATCCGTGCCTACAAAAGCGCTGTCTCGGGTCTTCACCAGGCGCGGCAGGTCCGCGTAGTCCAGCCCCGGAATGAAGTCGGCCTGCTCGCTGCCGCTGAAGATGAAGCCCTGGTCGTCGTCCAGCATGCTCAGGGTCCAAGTGGACTTATCCCGCTCGTGTTCGGTGCAGACCATCAGCACCGGAATACCGGCGGCCTTGGCCAAGCCGATGAGCTCGTTGGTTTTTTCCACCAACCGTTCCTGATGCTTCTGCAGGGCGGGGCTTTCGAAGTAGGCATTCTGCATGTCAATGACCATCAGTGCGGCGGACAATCCAGGTTCCTTTCGGCGAAACCGCCCGGTGCGGGCGTGTCGGTAAACCTAGTCTGCCAGCACTGGAAGGCTGCAGGCCAAACGCGCGTCCCGGCTGCTGTACCCCCGGAACGCTGTGGATCCTAGTTGGGAACTGATCCTTCGCCGGGGTTCGGGTTGCTGCGGTACGAGCTCGATTCGCTCTCACGGCCCAGGAAGATACCCAGCAGGATCATCACTACGGCCAGCACTGCGTGCAGCCAATTGTCCGCCGTGTTGAAGGGAACGAAGTTGGCGTCTGAGTCCAGCGGGATGAGCAGCCCGTAAATGAAGAGCAGGGCGTAGAGGATGCCTCCTCCCAGCAGATAGAGCTTGGCCGAGGAGTGCTTTCGCGCCAGGGCAAGCCCGGCAAAGCCCAGCAGCATGTGGACCACGTTGTGCAGCACCGACACCTGGAAAATACCCAGGAGGGCGGCCTCCGATGCGTATCCCGAGAAGTAAAGCTGGCCGTAATTGATGGTGGCCCCGGGAATGAACCCCAGGACTCCGATAAGCAGGAAAACAATCCCAAAGGCAATTGCGGCTTTTTGCGCACTGGTCCTGCGGGCCGAAAGACCGCCGCCGGAACTGTAGCTGGGGTATGCCATGATGACTCCTCTGCTCCGCAGCACGGGAGGACCGGACCGGGAGGATTCGGTGATCAGGACTTTAAACTGTTGCACAATTGGGGCAAGGTGGGAAGCATACTGACTTTCCAGGACCATGAGGGGGTACCAAATGGGGTTTGCGCCTAAAACGGCGATAGTCACGGGGTCTGATTCCGGCATAGGACGTGCCGTGGCCGTAGCTCTGGCCAAGGCGGGAATGGATGTGGGCATCACCTGGCATTCCGATGAACAGGGTGCCATGGACACTGCGGAGGAGGTCCGCTCGCACGGCCGCACCGCCGTCGTCGCCCGCCTGGACACCACAGATCTGCCCGCATGCGCGGACGTCGCGGACTCCCTGGCGGAGCAGCTGGGCGGCCTGGACGTGTTCGTCAACAACTCCGGGACCGGAGACGGGCAGAAGTTCCTGGACCTGACCTATGACGCCTGGCGCACCACGGTGGACACCAACCTCAGCGGGGCTTTTGTCTGCCTGCAGCGGGCAGCTCAGCGCATGGTTGCGCAGGGCAACGGCGGCCGGCTGATCGCCGTCACCAGCGTCCACGAACTCCAGCCACGGGTGGGCGCTGCGGCCTACACTGCCTCCAAGCACGGGCTCGGCGGGCTGATGAAGACCATCGCCCTGGAGCTGGGAAGCTACGGGATCACGGCCAATTCGGTGGCGCCCGGGGAAATTGCCACACCCATGACCGGACAGACCGACTCCGACCCTCGGGCCGAGGACCGCCCCGGCATTCCCCTGGGCCGGCCCGGCTACGCCTCCGAAATCGCCGACGTCGTGGCTTTCCTGGCCTCACCGGCCTCGTCCTACGTCACCGGGGCCTCATGGCCCGTCGACGGCGGCATGCTCCAGATGGGACCGCAGGGCGGCTCCCACATCACTTCGTCAGCTTGGCGGGAAGGATAACTTGAAATCTCTATGGCTCGATAACGCGCCCGTTATACCCACTGATCCCTTCGACCCCGAGGCGTCCTACGACACCGTGGTGGTCGGTGCCGGACTTACCGGCCTCACCACGGCGGCCCTGCTGGCCCGCAGCGGACAGCGCGTGGCCGTCCTGGAAGCACGCACGGTAGGCGCCGTCAGCACCGGCAACACCACAGCCAAGGTTTCCCTGCTGCAGGGAACGCAGCTCTCCGGCATCACCTCGCACCACAACGCGGAGACCGCCCGCCAGTATGTGGAAGCCAACCGGCAGGGACAAAGCTGGCTGCTGCGCTTCTGCGACGAAAACGGGATCGGCTACGAGGTCCGGGACGCGTACACCTACGCCACCACCGAGCAGGGGCTCAAGAGCCTGCGGAAGGAACACGAGGCGGCCCAGGCCGCCGGACTCGACGTCGAGTTCACCGCGGAGACCGAACTGCCCTTTGAAACCACTGGTGCACTTCGGCTTCGCGACCAGGCACAGATCCAGCCGATGACGGTGCTGGCCGGCCTGGCCAAGGACTACCGCGCCCATGGCGGCACCCTGATCGAGGGCGTCCGGGTGACCGGCGCCCGCCATGAGGAGGGGGCCGGCATCAAGGTCGGAACCAGCCAGGGCGAGGTCACCGCCCGGCACCTGGTGTTGGCCACCGGCATCCCGATCCTTGACCGCGGCGGCTACTTTGCCGTCCTGAAGCCCGAGCGTTCCTATGCGGTAGCCCTGCCGGTAACGGGAACGGTTCCGCAGGGCATGTACCTCTCCGTCGATTCGCCCACCCGCTCGCTGCGTACCGCAGAGGCAAACGGCATCTCCTACCTGCTCGCCGGGGGCAACGGGCACACGGTCGGCCGGAAAAAGCACACCCAGGAACTGGTGGACGATCTGGTGGACTGGACCGTGGAGAACTTCGCAGTGGGAAGCGCGGCCAGTTATGCCTGGTCGGCGCAGGACTACTCGCCGGCACGGAGCCTGCCCTACGTCGGGCAGCTGCCGCTGATGGGTTCCAACATCTATGTAGCCACCGGATACAACAAGTGGGGCATGACCAATGCCGTTGCGGCTTCGCTGGCCCTGAGCGCGGAGATCCTCGGCGGAGAGAACCCGTGGGCGCGCGAGCTGTACAAGCCCCGGGTGGCCCCGCTCGATGCCGCCTCCACCCTGCGGGACAACGCCGAGGTGGGGCTTTCCATGCTCACCGGCTGGGCCGCCGGACTGGCCAACAGCACCGACGCGGCCCCGCCGGAGGGGCAGGGCGTGGTCTCCCGGGAGAACGGGAAGCCGGTGGGTACCTGCACCGTGGCCGGCGAGACCAGCCGGGTGTCGGCCGTGTGCCCGCACCTCAAGGGAGTCTTGAACTGGAACGACGCCGAACAGTCCTGGGACTGTCCGCTGCACGGCTCCCGGTTCACGGCCAAGGGCACCCTGCTGGAAGGTCCCGCGGTCAAGAACCTCGATCCCGCCTGATCGCCGGACCCGGTAAACCCGGACACCGTTAAACAGAGACTGCGGATGCCTTGAAGGCATCCGCAGTTCTTATTTGACCTGCCGGATGGTTAGAGGCCGGCCCGGGGTCCGCCGGATTCCGGGTCATCCATTGCCGGATCCACGTCCGGAGCCGCCGCGAGCCGCGACGTGTCAGTGGAGGTAGGTCCTACCGGAGCCGTGCCGGCTGCGCCGGTGGCAGCATTGCCCGGTGCATCAACGTTTCCCCGCCACGAACCCGTTTCCGAACCGCGGCTCTCAATGAATTCCTTGAAACGGGCAAGATCGGATTTGACCTGCCGGTCATCGGCGCCGACCACGGAACCCAGCTTCTCAACGACGTTTTCGGGTTCCCAGTCCAGCTGGACGGTTACCCGGGTCTCGGCGTCGCCCAGGCGGTGGAACGTTACGACGCCGGCATGGGACTTTCCGTCAGTACTCTTCCACGCGACCCGCTCGTCCGGATGCTGCTCGGTGATTTCAGTGTCGAACTCCCGCTCGACACCGGCCACCTTGGTCACCCAGTGGGTGGTGGTGTCCGAAAGCTGGGTGATGGAGATAACGCCGCCCATGAAGTGGGGGAAGGACTCGAACTGGGTCCACTGGTTGTAAGCGGTGGTTACCGGTACTGATACGTTGATTGACTCTTCTACGGTGGTCATGCTGTCCCTCCGGTAGTGCGAATCCTGCCTTTGGCCGGGCCGTTTCCCACCGGCCCCGTTTTCCTCACCGTACACAGGACGACAACGCACTTCAACTGGAAGTAAGGTTGCTTATATTGGCTTTCCCGGGAACCCGTCCATTCTGTTCCGAGCCGCTTCCCGGGGTTAGGCTGGGGAACAATCCACCTGCCGAAGCCGCTTTGTCCGGACGGTATCCGGGCTCTTTCGGCAGGTGAGTCCAGTACTCATTTTTCGTCAACATTGGAGGAAACATGAAGGCATCTGAAGAGCTGACCACCAACCTGCAGGCCGTCCTGGTGGACATGATCGAACTGCATCTGCAGGGCAAGCAGGCCCACTGGAACGTTGTCGGTAAGAACTTCCGGGACCTGCACCTGCAGCTTGACGAGATCATTGACGACGCTCGCATCTTCGCGGACGAACTGGCCGAGCGCATGCGTGCCCTCCGCGCCGTCCCGGACGGCCGCAGCGTGGCGGTAGCCAACGGCACCAGCCTGCCGCCGTTCCCCGCCGGGCTGGTTGACACCCGCGACACCGTGACGCACGTGGTCGCCATGCTCGAGGCCGTCGTCAAGACCATGCGCGATGTGCATGACCAGGTGGACGAAGAGGATCCGACCACCGCGGACATCCTGCATGGCTTTATTGCCAAGCTCGAGCAGTACGCCTGGATGGTGGATGCCGAGAATATCTCCGCCACGGCAGAGGTAGTCACGCCCGAAGACAGCAATCTGGAACCGACCCGCTAAGACTCCAGGTTCCGGGCCGGCGCATCCCTTTACACGGGGTGCGCCGGCCTTTGCCGTCCCTAGAGGCTCTGCCTGCTCTGCGGCCCAGCAGCCGTGCCCCGGGGATCGGCTAACCCGCGATGGCCTGCCGCACTTCTTCCAGTAAATCCATCATGTGCGCCAGCGCGGCAGCACCGTCTCCGGCGGCGACGGCGTCGGCCACCAGCGCATGCCCCCGCAGGGCAGCCTCGCTCGGGTTCGGCGGCATCATGCCCTGCCGGGTGCGGCCGGCAAGAACCTCGGCAACCACATCCTGAAGCGATGCGAACATGTCGTTGCCACTGGAGCGCAGCAGCAGCGTATGGAATTCAATATCGGCCTGCAGGAACTCCTCCAGCTCCCCAGCCTCCCCGAGCCTTCGAAGCTCCGCGGCCAGCTCCACCATCCGGTCCCGCTCGGCGGCTGCAGCGTGTCTGGCGGCGGCCGCCGCGGCTACCGGCTCCACTCCCACCCGCAGTTCGGTCAGGGTACGGAACTGCTCCGCCCGGCCCGGCCCGGCAAGGCGCCACTTGATGATCCGCGGATCGAACACGTTCCACAGCTGGGGATCCTGCACCACAATGCCGACCCGGCGCTTGGAATACACCAGGTTCATGGACTCGAGGATCCGCATGCAGTCGCGGACAACGGTTCGGGAAACGCCGAACTCCTGCTGCAGCCCGTCAAGCGTGAGCCGGTCCCCCGGCGCAAGCACGCCCGAGGCAATGTCCTGGCCCAGGGTTTCGATGATCCGGGCGTTCAGGACCGCGGCCGGCGGGCCGGCGTGTTCGTTCATATCCACATCTTTCCAGCTACGTTCCCTGTATATTCCTTTAGGTGCATATATGAGTAGGGGGCCTGGATTCAGCAGGAATCCTGCTGATAGCGGCTATCCGCCCCTGCTTCAGCCTAGTCTCCGAAGTGTGCCTTTGATCAGCCGCTGACGGAGCATATGATTCCTCCGGCCGCGGCACCTTTAGTTGGTGATACCTTTGTGCTCAACAGTTCCGGTCAGCAAACCTGTCCGAACCCGCGACAACGGCGTCCCAAGGAGATTTCAATGGCCCCAGCTGCACAGCACCTCGTCATCATGGGTGTTGCCGGATCGGGCAAAACCACCATTGCCAACCTGCTTTCCAAGCGGCTCGGATGGATTGCGGCGGAGGCTGACGAGTTCCATCCGGCCGTTAATATCGCCAAGATGTCCGCCGGCGTCCCCCTCGACGACGACGACCGGTGGCCGTGGCTCTACGCCATCCGCGATTGGATGGGTGTCCAGGCGGAAAACGGCCGGTGCACCATCGTTACTTGTTCCGCATTGAAGCGCACGTACCGAAATGTCCTCGCGCAGGCGGCCGGAAACGTAACGTTCGTCCACCTGGACGGGAGCGCCGACGTTCTTGCGGAACGGATGAAAACGCGAAGCGGACATTTCATGCCGCCGTCTCTGCTTCCCTCGCAGCTGAGCACCTTGGAGCCGCTTGCCCCGGACGAAGCCGGTCTCCGGATTGAAATAACGGATTCTCCTGCGGAAATCGTGGATGCCATTCTGCGGCACCTGGGCTTCGCGGTCGCCTAGGCATCTCCGCCGGTCCGCCGGTCCAAGGTGAACGCAGGGTGCGGGAAACCGTGGAAAAATAGGTAGCCTCAATAAAATCTTTTGGCGCCTGCACCGCCCTCTGGAAGGACTTTTCAACCATGATGGGTGGCCACCATGCCGCTAGCGGCGCTGCAGCCTGGGTTGCCGTCGCCTCCACCGCTCCCCACGCATTCGGCTGGTATCCGGTGACTCCGCTCGGCGTCGTCACCGGAGCCCTGTTGACCGCCGGTGCCGCACTACTGCCCGATCTCGACCATCACAGCGGCACCATTGCCCATTCCCTTCCTCCGCTCACCAAAATCCTTGCCCGCTTTACGGAGGCCGTCAGCGGCGGCCACCGGCGCGGCACGCATTCCCTGCTCGGGCTGGCGGTCTTCGTGGCGCTGGCGACGGCACTGGGCAGGGTGACCACGGAGGTGCCGGTCTTCGGATCAGTGGCGCTGGGAGCGGGGATCCTCTCCGTCCTGCTGATGGGATTTGCCTTCAAGGCACTGAAGATCGCCGGCGGACCGGTTCGCAGCTGGTTCCTCGCCCTGGCCTTCTCGGGGTTCATTGCCGTTTATGCCCCGGAAAACAATGACTGGCTGCCGGTGGCGGTGGGTCTGGGAGTGGCCGTACATATTGTCGGCGACCTCCTCACCCACCAGGGCGTAATGATTTTGTGGCCGCTGCGGATCAAGCGCCCGCGTTCCCTGGTCCGCTTCCCTGTGGTCAGTAAGCTCTGGCGGAGCAGCGGCTGCTTCTCGCTGCCCCTGATCGGCGCGGCCGGATCATGGCGCGAATGGGCCCTGATGGTGCCCGTGACCATTTACGCGATTTACGGCGTCACCGTGGACGGCGTGACGGCGCTGACCGGCTGGTCCCCCTACACCTGACCCGAACATCCGCAAGCGAACCCATCCGGAGCGGGGCTAATGTTGAAATGTGGAATTGGGTCTTCTTGCCGTGGTAGGCGTCGCCGTCATTGTGACGGTTGCTGCCTTCTCCAGACGTCTTGGGATAGCAGCACCGCTCATCCTGGTGGTGGTCGGGCTGGCCCTCTCCTACACGCCGGGTGTGCCCGAGTTCTCCGTTCCGCATGAACTGATCCTGATGGGGGTGCTGCCCCCGCTGCTCTACGCCGCAGCGATCAACGTCCCAGTGGTCGACTTCCGGCGCAACATCGGTGCCATTTCGTCGCTGTCCGTGTTCCTGGTCCTGGTTTCCGCTTTCACCACCGGCTTGCTGCTTTATCTGCTGCTGCCGGACCTCAACTTTGCCGCCGCAGTGGCGCTCGGCGCCGTCGTGAGTCCGCCGGATGCCGTGGCCGCCACGTCCGTCGGCAAGCGGCTTGGCCTGCCGCCACGCCTGGTGACAGTGCTCGAAGGTGAAGGGCTGGTCAACGATGCCACCGCCCTCGTGCTGCTGCGCTCGGCCATCGCTGCATCTGCCGGCGGCCTGTCCAGCATCTGGGCAGGGGTGGGGGATTTCGGTTTGGCCGTCGTCGTTGCCGTTCTGGTCGGACTGCTGGTCGGCGCGGCCACCGTCTATGTCCGGTCAAGGCTGCATGATCCGGTCCTGGACACCGCCATTTCCTTTGTTGTTCCGTTCATTGCCTTCATTCCGGCGGAGGAAGCCGGAGCGTCCGGCGTGCTGGCCGTCGTCGTCGCAGGGCTTTACACCGGACACCGGAGCGGCTCCGCGTTCACGGCGCAGGCGCGGATCAATGACAGCATCAATTGGCGCACCATCCAGTTCCTGCTGGAAAACGGCGTGTTCCTGCTGATGGGCCTGGAACTCCGGCACCTCGTGGAAAATGTCGACACCAGTTTGCTGCCGGTCCTCGACGCCGTAATGATCGGCCTGGCAACCACCGCCCTGCTGATCCTTGTACGTTTCGCCTGGGTCACCCCCTTGATCTATCTGCTCAGGGCGAAGGTCCGGTATCAGGAACATCGGACCAAGCGATTCAGGCGGTGGCTGGACAAGATCAAGGACGGCGGGCTGACGGATGACCGCCAGCGCCGGCGGCACCGCCGCGGCGAGCTGCTCTACCGCCGGCGCCGGGCCGACGTCGAGCAGTTGAACCGCGAGGGCCTGGGCTGGCGCGGCGGCGTGGTGATTTCCTGGTCCGGAATGCGCGGTGTGGTGACCCTGGCCGCGGCCCAGTCCCTGCCCGATCAGACACCGTACCGCGAACAGCTGGTACTGATCGCCTTTACCGTAGCGATCACCACCCTGCTGCTGCAGGGCCTCACCCTGCCATGGCTGATCCGTATTCTGGGCGTCCAGGGCAGGGATGTCACAGCGGACCAGCGGGAACTTGCCAAGCTGATCGATGAGCTCAGCGGCGCCGGACTCAGCATTTTGGAGCAGCCCGCAGAGTGCCTGGGCGTGCGTCAGGAGGTGGACCCGGATGTGGTCGAAAGGGTCCGGCAGAGCACCTTCCTCCGCAGCGAACTGGCATGGGAGCGGGTACGCGCACTAGGGGAAAACGAGGATCCGACGCCGCAGCTCCAATACCGGGCACTGCGCCGCGCCGTCGTCGAGGCCGAACGGAACCAGTTGCTGCTGGCCCGCCGCGAGGGACGCTATGCTTCCCGGACCCTTTCCGAGGCACAGCGGTTGCTGGACCTGGAAGAATCCCGCCTGCGCCCCCGGCTCGGGGAACGCTAGCGGGCGCCGCCGGAGCAGCATCGCGGCTGGCCCTCGCCTCAGTCCTGGTGGAGCTGGAGGTAGTTGCCGCAGCCGTCGTCGAAAACGGCCTGGGCGCCCGTTGAATCCAGGGTGGGTTCACCGAGGAACTGGACGCCGAGCCCCGATAACCGCTCGTACTCCGCCTGCACATCCGGGACGCCAAGCACCAGCACCGGCAGCTGTTCCCGATACAGCCCCGACCGGTACGCTTCGGCAACCGGGTTGTCGCTGGGTTCGAGCAGCAGGCCCGGACCGCCCGGGTCCTCAGGCGAGCAGACGATGAACAGGTTGTATTCGGGCATGGCCATCAGGGGTTCCAGTCCCAGGGTGCCTGTGTAGAACTCGTAGGCACGTTCCGGGTCCACCACGTGGATACCGCTCATTTTGATTCGCATCCGCGAAACGGTACCCCCGGCTCAGGCGGGTGTCAGCAGTGGCGGAACAGCTGTTGATTCAACGGTGTTTCAACGGCTGCGGCGCGGCTTGCCGTTCTTGCCGGCGCCTTTGCCCTTGCCTGCGGGACGCCCGCCGGACTTTGCCGCAGGCTTGGCCGCGCTCCGGGTCTGGCGTTCCTTGGTCCGCTTCTTGGCTGAGGACTTCTGTTCAGCCTGGATGGAGGGCTGGCGGGAGCTGTTCGCGGTCCGTCCCCGCACCACCCCGATGAACTCTTCTATGTCCGGCTCGTCCCGGTCCTGCAGCCAGGCAATTCCGATCCGGGTTGCCGGCACGCCGCTCACGGGCCGCGCTTCAACGTCCTTCCGGGAGTGCAGACGGGCTACCGACATGGGGAGGATCACAACACCGCTGCCGGCGGCAGCCACCTCAAGGGCGACGGCGGCGCCTCCCATCGCGTCAATGTCCAGAATCGTCTCGCCGTCGAGATCCGCGAGGTCGACGGCGTCGAAGGCCGCCAGGGGGTGCTCCTTTGAGGCAGCGGCCACCGGCTGCTCTTCGTACAGCGGAACCACGTTCACCCCGTCCGGGCGCGCGAAACCTTCGGCAGGAATACGGATAAACACCAGATCCGCCCGGTTGGAGGCAAGTTCCTCCAACGCGGCAGGCTCCTCACACTGGAACGTCCGGAGTTCCTGGTCCTGCCGTTCCCGCCAGCGGGTAATCCATTTGCCCGGTGTCACGCCCGGTACGTAGGCCACGGTCAACGGCCGCGACGTCGCCCCCTGCAGGGGTGCTGATGTGTCTGTGGGCATCAGAACACCTTAGCCCACCGGAAGGTGGCGCGGCGGGCGGATACCCTTGGAATATGACCACCGAGAAATCTCCCCAATCCATGAAGCCTGCCACGGCAGCCAAGAAACTGGGCATCTATCTGCCCGCAGCGCCGCAGGATTTCCAGGACGGGCCTATTTCGCGGGCCCGGTTCGACGAACTGCAGTCCAATCCGCCTGAGTGGCTCACCGAGCTGCGCCGCACCGGCCCGCATCCGCGCCCCGTCGTGGCGCAGAAGCTCAACGTCTCCATCGGCGGTTTGACCCGCGCCGGCGTGACCGAGGCCCTGACCACCGAGGAAATCAAGGCACTGCTGGCCCAGCCGCCGGCCTGGCTGGTTGAGGAACGGGCGAGCTTTGCTGCCGTCCGTGCCGAAGCCCAGCGCGTAAAGGAAGCAGAAGCCAAGAAGGCGGAACGCGCCTAGGAGCCGTTCGGCTCACCGGATTCGCAATAAGGGAGGGGCCGCGCAGATGCTGCGCGGTCCCTCCCTTATTGCGTTGGCCCTTGTTCGGAGTCCCCTGCTCCGGGGGGATCGCCCGGGACGCAGGACGCAAAAAAGAATGACCCCGGCCATCTGGCCGGGGTCATTCTTTTTATCTATGTGCGCGAGGGGGGATTTGAACCCCCACGCCCTTTCGGACACTGGCACCTGAAGCCAGCGCGTCTGCCGTTCCGCCACTCGCGCATAAATGGTTTCCCGCGGCAACGCTGTGCGGACGACCTCACACGATCCAAGTGGATCCTGCCTGTGATCATTCGTTGCGTTTCCTCGGGAACAGCAGAATCAAGCATACCGGCATTTTGGCCAAACACCTAAACGGCTTCCGGGACAACCTAAAAACCGTGCTGTTGCAGGGAAACGCCGGCTGTTCTCCCGCCTGCACAGGGGAGGCCGGGAAGCCGGCAACGGATGTGGAACAGCGACCGGACCGGCGCGCGGGGCGCCGGGACGGCGGTAAGACATTTATCTGCAGTCACCAGTAGTATCGAAGTGGACGCATATACCTGTGCTCTGCCGGAACCAGTCGCGAACCAGTCCCGAACCAGTCCCGGCAGACAATTGAGCCCGCACCGCGGCGCCGGGCAGGTACTGCTGACGAGGTAATTCAACGGACAGGACACGGAAGGAGACGAACTTGGGCATACTCGACAATGTCGAACGCGGCATCGAAAAGATTGTTCGTGGTGCTTTCGCGTCCGGTTCGTCCGGCCGTGTTGAACCGCTGGAGCTTGCCATCGCACTCCGCAAGGAACTGGATCAGCATTCCATGGTCCTGGGCCAGGGCCGGACCCTGGCACCGAATGTCTTTACGGTGCGGCTAGCCACCTCGGATTTCACCCAGGCGCAGAAGTGGGGCGCGCCCCTGGCTGAAGAGCTCTGCGACGTAGTCATCAAGCATGCCCGCAGCCAGTCCTACACTCTTCAGGGGCCGGTGCGGGTTTCGTTTACCCGCGATTCCTCCCTTAAGGCAGGGGTGCTTGAAGTGGATTCGTCCACTGAAAAGTCACCCTCGGCCCAGACCCGGATGCCCTCCCCTCCTGCACCGCGGCAGGGACCATCGGCTCGGATGCAGCCCGTCTTGGACGTTGACGGACAGCGTTACACCCTTAATGCGCCCTCAGTGGTTCTGGGCCGCTCCTCAGAAGCCGACATCCTCGTGGACGACACCGGCGTTTCCCGCCGTCATCTGGAGATCCGCACCGAGAACGGAGCCAGCCGTGCCGTCGATCTGGGCTCCACCAACGGCAGCTTCGTCAACGGCCAGAAAGTTCAAGGTGAAGCAGTGCTTACCGACGGATCCACAATCACCATGGGGCGCACCCGAATCGTCTTTCGGCTGCTGCCCGTCCGGACCGGGGGACGTTAGTGCTCAGCGAATTAACTGAAACGCTCCTGCGCTACGGCTTCCTGATCCTGCTGTGGATCATGGTGGTCAGCGTAGTCGGTGCCATCCGACGCGACCTCGCCGTTGGCAGCCGCAACCGGACCGGGACCCCGACGGCCCGCCAGATCCGCAAGGACCCGAACCTTGAAAAGCGTGCGCCGGCCCCCAGCAAAGTGACGCCGAGGGAGCTCGTGGTGACGGAAGGTCCGCTGCGCGGGACCACACTGGACCTGGCCGCCAGCCCCATCCTGCTCGGACGGGCACAGGAAGCAACCCTCGTCCTGGAAGACGACTATGCCTCGGGCCGCCATGCCCGCCTCTTCCCCCAGGGCAGCCGCTGGTTCGTTGAGGACCTCGGTTCAACAAACGGAACCTATCTCGGTGGAAGCCAACTTACCCGGGCGTTGCCCGTCGAACCGGGTGTGCCGATCCGCATCGGTAAGACGGTCATCGAATTGAGGCCCTGACAGTGGCCCTGGTTCTCAGATATGCAGCACGGTCCGATGTTGGAATGGTTCGTTTCAAGAATGACGATTCCGCCTACGTCGGCCGCTACCTCGCCGTCGTTGCCGACGGCATGGGCGGCCACGCCGGCGGCAACGTCGCCTCCGCCTCCACCGTGCTCGATCTGGTCCATTTGGACAGCAGTGTCCACGAGGACGAACCCCTGACCGTCCTTGCCGACGAAATCCAAGCGGCGAATTCGCTGCTGTCCGAGTTGGTCACCACCAGCCCCCAGCTCTCCGGCATGGGAACCACAGTCACTGCACTGCTGCTGCACGAGCAGCGTCTGGCACTGGCCCATATCGGCGACTCCCGGGCCTACCGGCTCAAAGACGGCCGGTTCGAACAGATCAGCATCGACCACACCTTCGTGCAGCGGCTGATCGATGAAGGGCGCCTGCAGCCCGAAGAAGCCGAAGTGCACCCGCATAAAAACGTCCTCATGCGCGTGCTTGGCGATGTTGATGCCAGCCCCGAGCTGGACCTGGCCACTTTCGACGTCGAGCCCGGCGAACGCTGGTTGCTGTGTTCGGACGGGCTGACCGCCGTCCTGCGGGACTCCGACATCGAGGGTGTTCTCCGCAGCACCTCGGACCTGCAGGAGTGCGTAGACACCCTGGTTGAGCTCACACTGGCCGGCGGTTCTCCGGACAACGTGACAGTTGCTGTCATTGAAATCGATGAGGACCCCGACGCCGGCTCTGCCCCGGCCACCGCTCCGCTCTCCGAAGTTTCCTCCAGGGACAACGGGTACCGCCCCACTGCCGCTGTAGCTGCGGCCCCGCCCGTGACCGAGGATGAGCCGGGATCGCGCACGGAGAACACCGTTGCCCGGGACGACGCCGATGACGCCGAGAGTGAGCGCGAACGCGCCCACCTGATCCGCCAGGATCTGGCCTCCCGACCGCACGTACTGGTTGGCGCGGCGTCCCTTGCCACCGAGACCGGTGAAATTCCGATCGTCACGAAGCGTTCCGCCGAGCGGCGCGCTGCCCGCATGCTTACCCACAAGGCAGAATCCGAGCAGGATGCAGAGCAGCCCGCCGGGGATTCGCCCCGTTCCGGTTGGAAGCGCTGGCTGCTGCCCGCGTTCCTGACCGTGGTTGCGCTGCTGCTCGCCGTCGTCGTCTGGCTCGGCTACACCTGGACACAGACCCGCTACTACGTGGGCTCCTATGACAATCGGGTCGCCATCTACAACGGTGTTTCCCAGACTGTCGGCCCCATCCAGCTCTCACATGTCACCGACGTATCCGATATTCCGGTGGACAGCCTCTCCGAGTATCACCGCAACCGGGTGGAGGACACCCTTCCCGCCCGGGACCTTGAGCACGCCGAAGAGATAGTCACCGAGTTGCGGGACACTGCCAAGGCGGTCCTGTGCCCGCCGGTAGACACGGGTTCCCCGACCGATGCACCTACACCAGGTGCTACTGCCGCACCCGAAGCCAAACAGAACAGCGCCTGCGGAGGTGAGCAGTAATGTCGGACGTCCTCACCGTGCCTAAACCGCGCCGGAACACTGAAGCCCTCCTCCTCCTCGTCGCGCTTCTGGTCGGCGTTGGAGCCAACATGATCGTTGGCCTCGACGAAGACCGCGCCTTCGACTCCGACTTCTGGGTCCAGGGCGGAACCCTCATGGCACTGGTAATCATCTTCCACCTGGTGCTGCGCTTCCGGGCAAAATATGCCGATCCGGTAATACTTCCGATTGTCACTGCCCTTAACGGCATCGGGCTGGCCATGATCCACCGCCTGGATATCACCAACGGCGACGACGCAGCGGACCGCCAGCTGTTGTGGAGCACGGTAGCCGTGGCGGCAGGGATCGCGGTGCTGTTCATCATCAAGGACCACCGGATCCTGCGCCGCTACACCTACATCTCCTTGATAGTCAGCGCGATTCTCTTGCTCCTTCCGCTGATGCCCGCTCCTATCGGCCGCGAGATCAACGGAGCCCGGATCTGGATCAATGTCGGCATCGGCACCTTCCAGCCCGGTGAAATCGCCAAGATCACCCTGGCCATATTCTTTGCCGGGTATCTGTCCACCAACCGGGACCTCATCCTGCTCGCGGGGCGCAAGGTCGGGCCGCTGCAGTTCCCGCGTATGCGGGACATGGGCCCCATGCTCGTTGCCTGGCTTGTCAGCATCGGCGTGCTGGTCTTCCAGCGGGACCTTGGCTCGTCCATCCTCTTCTTCGGCCTGTTCATGGCCATGATCTACGTCGCCACCAGCCGCGTCAGCTGGGTAGTGATCGGTGTGGGCCTGCTCGCAGCGGGCGGATTCGTCGCCCTCCAATTGTTCAGCCACCTGCAGGCGCGCATCAACGGCTGGCTCAATGCCTTTGACCCGGAGGTCTACAACGGAGCCGGCGGCAGCTACCAGGTAGTGCAAGGGCTCTTCGGCCTGGCCAGCGGCGGGCTTGTCGGCACCGGTTTGGGACAGGGCCGCCCTGATCTGGTGACCTTCGCGAACAGCGATATGATTATTGCCGCCCTCGGTGAGGAACTGGGCCTGATCGGCATCTTCGCGATCGTGCTGATGTTCGTCCTGCTGGTATCCCGCGGATTCCGTGCCGCCCTGGGTACCAAGGACGGTTTCGGAAAGCTCCTGGCCTGCGGTTTGTCCTTCATCATTGCCCTGCAGTGCTTCGTGGTGATCGGAGGCGTTACGCGCCTGATCCCGCTGACCGGGCTGACCACCCCGTTCATGTCTGCCGGCGGCTCCTCCTTGCTGGCCAACTGGATCATTGTGGCGCTCCTGCTCATGATTTCCGATGCCGCCCGCAGGCCCGCGCCTACCGGTCCCCTGTCCACCGACATGGTTCCCGCCATGGCAGAATCCCGGTCCGGCGCTTCCGCCCGTACCCGGCGTTCCCCTAAGGAAGGAGACGAATGAACCAGGCCATCCGTAACAGCTGGGTAGTGGCCCTGGCAATGTTCGTGCTCATTCTCGGTTCGCTGACGTATGTGCAGTTCTTCGCCGCCGAGAAACTCAACACCAACCCGAATAACAACCGGGCCATCTACCGGGATTTCGGGGAGCCCCGCGGCTCCATCCTCGTGGATGGCAAGGCTGTCGCCGAGTCCGTTCCGTCCGACGACCAGTTCAATTACCAGCGGGTCTATAACAGCCCCGAGCTGTATTCGCACCTGACCGGATTCTTCAATCTGAACGGCACCACGCAGCTGGAAATGGCAATGAATGACGAGTTGTCCGGCAACAGCTCCCAGCAGTTCTACGACAAGCTGGTCCAGGTTTTCTCCGGCGCGCAGAGCCAGGGTGCCTCGGTGGAACTGACCATCGATCCGGAACTCCAGCAGTTGGCCTATGACCTCATTCCCGACGGCCAGCGCGGGTCAATCGTGATGATGGACCCCAAGACGGGCGATATCCTCGCCATGGTCTCCAAGCCTTCCTATGACACCAACCTCCTGGCCGCCCACGACACCGGGCTGCTCAGCACCAACATGGACGCCCTCACTTCCCAGCCGGGACTGTCTCCGTATACCAATCCGGCCACGCAGTCCCTGCTGGCTCCCGGCTCCGTCTTCAAGCTGGTGGATACTGCGGCAGCCCTGGAATCGGGGAAGTACGATGCCGACTCCGTGATCCCGAACCCGCCCTCGCTGCCGCTGCCCGGAACCAACATTTCCCTCCCGAACTTCGTCACCGGAGCCTGCTCGGCCCGCGCCGAGGCGGATTTTGCCTTTGCCCTGGCCCATTCCTGCAACACGGTCTTCGCCCAGGTGGCGCTGGACCTCGGCCAGGACAATATTGCGGCACAGGCCGAGAAGTTCGGTTTTGATACCTCACTGAAGATTCCCACGGACGTCGTCGCCAGCCACTTCCCCGAAAACGAGGACGAGGCCCAACTGGCCCTGGCCTCCATCGGCCAGGGCAGTGTGACCGCCACCCCGCTGGAAGTCGCCATGATCTCTGCCGCCATCGCCAATGACGGCGTGCAGATGACTCCGAACCTGATCCGCAGCGTCCGCGCTCCTGATCTGTCCGTAATAGACGAACCGAAGCCAACGGAACTGAACACATCCGTCAGCCCCGATACGGCACGCCAGCTCACCGAGTGGATGGTCGGCGTCGTAGACAACGGCAGCGCCACCGCCGCCCGGATTCCGGGCATACAGGTGGCCGGCAAGACCGGTACGGCCCAGGTCGAAGGCCGGGGAGACAATGCCTGGTTCACCGGGTTCGCTCCGGCAGACGATCCGCAGGTGGCCATTTCCGTTGTCATGGAAGACGTGGATCTGACCACCGGTGCCCAATTGACCACTCCAAGCGCGCAGAAACTCCTAGAGGCGGTGTTGAATAAGTGAGGCCTACATCGGGTATCACCTTAGGCGGCAGATTCCAGCTGACCGACCGTATTGCCATTGGCGGTATGGGCGAGGTCTGGAAGGCACGGGACCTGGTCCTGGGCCGCATTGTTGCCATCAAGATCCTCAAGGAGGAGTACACCGGGGACCCGGGCTTCCTTAACCGATTCCGGGCGGAGGCCCGGCACACCGCGCTGCTCAACCATCCCGGCATCGCCAATGTCTTTGACTACGGCGAAGAGGACGGTTCGGCGTACCTGGTCATGGAACTCGTTCCCGGCCAGCCGCTGTCCACCATCATTGAGCGCGACAAGGTGCTCTCTCCGGACCGGACACTGTCCATCATCGGCCAGGTCGCCACCGCGCTGGCCGTGGCCCACAACCAGGGCCTGGTACACCGGGACGTGAAGCCCGGCAACCTGCTCATCATGCCCGACGGCAAGGTCAAGATCACCGACTTCGGGATCGCCCGCCTGGCCGACCAGGTGCCGCTGACTGCCACCGGGCAGGTCATGGGCACTGCCCAGTATCTGGCTCCGGAACAGGCAACCGGACAGCAGGCGACGGGTTCCAGCGACATCTACGCGCTTGGTGTCATTGGCTACGAACTGCTTGCCGGCCGCCGTCCCTTCTCTGGCGAATCCCAAATCGCGATTGCCCTGGCACAGGTCAATGACACGCCTCCGCCGCTGCCGGAAACCATTCCGGAGCCGGTGCGTGCCCTGATCATGTCCATGCTGGCGAAGGACCCGGCGGACCGTCCGGCCGACGCCGAGTCGTTGGCCCTTGCTGTGAGCGCCATCCGTCGCGGAGACATCCACGCAGCGCAGGAAGCCGTCCCCGGCATGCTGCTCTTCGGATCCTCCGCCGGCGCGGTCACGGCCCCGGTGCCCACCACTGCCACCCGCGTGGTGGACACCGCACCGTCGACATCGGCCTTGCCCACGGTCGCCGGTGCCTCCGTGGCCGATGCCCGCACGGGTGAGCTTGCCGCGTCCCGTGAGTGGACCGACGAAGACGAAGTCGATTACGACGACGGCGACCCGGGGGACGTCGAAGAGGAAAAGCGCCGCAGCCCCTGGACGATTCCGCTGATCGCCTTGCTCGTGCTCATTCTGGCCGGCGTCGTGGCGTTCTTCGTACTCACCGGCTCCGAGGGAGACGAGGACCCGGCCCCCGCCGCGAGTTCGTCAGCCGCCAGCCCGTCCCGCAGCCCCTCACCCTCCAAGACCACGGCGACTGCCACGCCGTCCGAAACCCCCGACGACATCCGCATCGACTCGGCCACGTACGAGGGCCGGCCCGTTGACGAGGTCTACGGCGAACTCATCGCCCTGGGCCTTCAGGTGGAACGGCTTCCCGTTTCGGACGCGAACGTCCCGGAGGGTTCCGTCATTGAGGTCAACCCCTCGGGAACGCTGAGCCGCGGGGACGCCGTGACAATTCTTTACTCCTCGGGCCCGGAAATGGTTTCCGTCCCTGCCCTGGCAGGACAGCAGGAGGCTGCGGCCCGCCAGCGCATCGTCGATGCCGGCCTGGTGCCGGTCAACGGCGGCACCCAGCAGTCCGACGCCGCGCCGGGAACTGTCGTGGGGGTCAATCCCTCCGAAGGCACCTCCGTGGCACGGGGTTCTTCCGTCACCTACTACATTGCAGAAGCAGCCCCTTCAACCCCGGCTCCGGCCCCCGCCCCGACCGCCTCGACTTCTTCCGCTCCTGACGCTGGGAACGAGGGTGCCGAAACCGGTACCGGTACGGGTCTGAATCAGACCGGTACCGGTACGGGTCTGGATCAGACCGGCGGCGCCAGCATGACCGGCCCTACAGGCAGCAGCTAAGAGACCATGAGCGCAGAATTCCTTCGAGGGCAGCCCACCCTCAATACCGATAACGTCCTGAACGGGCGCTACGAGGTGGGTGAACTGATCGGACGCGGCGGAATGGCCGACGTCTACCTTGGCCGGGATATTCGACTGGGCCGGACCGTGGCCATCAAGGTGCTGCGTCCGGATTTGGCCCGTGATCCGCTGTTCCAGTCACGCTTCCGGCGCGAGGCACGGGCAGTGGCGGGGCTAAACCACCCCTCCGTCGTGTCCGTATATGACACCGGAGACCAGGAGTCCGCCTCGCCGCGGGACGACGTGCGGCTGCCCTACATCGTGATGGAATACGTTCCGGGGCGGACCCTGCGTGACCTGCTTAAGGCAGACGAGCTCACCATCGAGAAGTCGATTGACTATTCCCTCGGGGTCCTCGCTGCCCTTGATTACAGCCACCGCTCGGGAATCGTCCACCGGGACATCAAGCCGGCCAACGTTATGGTGACCGCCGACGGCGGAGTCAAGGTTATGGATTTCGGCATTGCCCGTGCCATGGCGGATTCAGCCGCAACCATGACGCAGACCCAGGCCGTAGTCGGTACCGCCCAGTATCTATCCCCCGAGCAGGCCCGCGGCGAAACCGTGGATGCCCGCAGTGACCTTTACTCCACCGCATGCCTGCTGTTCGAGCTGCTTACGGGCAGGCCTCCGTTCATCGGTGAAAGCCCCGTCTCCGTGGCCTATCAGCACGTCCGGGAACAGCCCGTCACGGCCAGCAGCCTGAACCCCGAAGTTCCAGCCGCCCTGGATGACGTCTTGAAACGCGGACTGGCCAAGGACCGCGACCACCGTTATCAGACTGCGCGGGAATTCCGGGAAGCCCTGCTTTCGGCGCGCGACGGCGGACCCGTCACCGCTGCAACACAGGCGATCTCCGTGCCAAGGCCGCCGGAACCAGCCACGGTTGCCATGGTGCCCGAGGACGAACCCCGCACCCGGGCCATGGCCAAAGTGCTTGCCGGCGGCTCGCTCCTTGCGGACGATGATCATCCCCGGACGGAAGACCGCCCCGCCCTCGACATCGGATCCACAGGCGACCGTGACCCCCAGCAAAAGGCCCGCCGGCGGGCCTGGATCACCGTCTTCAGTATTCTGGTGGTCCTGGTGCTCGCCGTCGGCGGATTTGTCGGATGGAACATGGTCAATGCCGAACCCCCCGCTCCTGCTACCGCAGCCGTACCCCAGGTCGAGGGCAAATCCCAGACCGATGCCATGAACGCCATTATCAGCGCCGGCTTCCAGCCACCCAGGATCAGCGAGGAATACAGCGACAGCGTGGCCGAGGACCTGGCCATCCGCACCACTCCGGCGGGCGGCGCAGAGGTAGTCAAGGACGAGAGCATCACGCTCTACATCTCCAAGGGACCTTCCAGCATGACCATCCCGCAGGATCTGGTGGGAATGACGGAATCGGGCGCCCGCGACGAACTTCGCGGGCTCGGCCTCAGGGGCGGGGCCACGATCGGGGGCAACAGCTCCACCATGGAGTCGGGACGCGTCCTCGGCACCGATCCCGCTATCGGCGAGACCGTGCCGGCAGACAGCGAAGTCGACATCGTGGTCTCCACCGGACGGGTAACCGTTCCGAACCTCGAGGGGATGCCTTGGGAGGAGGCCCAAACCAAACTGCTGGATCCGACACTCCTTCTGACTCCGAAACGGACGGAGGTCGAATCCGATGCAGCACCCGGCACGGTCATCGCGCAAAGTGTTCCCGCCGGTACGGACGTGGCCCCGCGCACTACCGTGGTCCTGTCGGTTGCCAAGGCCCCGGCTCCGGAACCGACGCCTGCTCCGACGCCCTCGCCGTCCAGTACGCCCGCCCTCGCTCCGGGACGGCGCTAGGCGCGGGCGGGAGTCTTCGGCCCGGCCTGCGCTGCGCTGGAGATGAGCGGGCTCAGCGTGGCCGCGTGGGCCGCCGCTCCTGCCAGTCCGACTGACTCCAGCCAGTTGCCCAGCATTTGGTAGCCGCCCTCGGTGAGGACGGACTCGGGGTGGAACTGCACGCCGGACAGCGGTGCTGCCGCGTGCCGCAGGCCCATGATGATTCCGCTGGCTGTTCGCGCCGTAACCCGCAGCTCGGCGGGAATGCTATCGGTGACAGCCGCCAGCGAGTGGTAGCGGGTAGCGGTAAGCGGGCTGGCCAGTCCCGCAAAAACATCCTCACCGCCGTGTTCCACGAGCGAGGTCTTCCCGTGCATCAGTTCAGGCGCGTGCGTCACCGTGCCGCCGTAGGCTTCCGCCAGCGCCTGATGGCCCAGGCAGATGCCCAGCAT
The DNA here is from genome assembly GCF_024385525.1 of Arthrobacter sp. zg-Y238. GTDB lineage: Bacteria > Actinomycetota > Actinomycetes > Actinomycetales > Micrococcaceae > Arthrobacter_B > Arthrobacter_B jinronghuae. Next base: position 188,984 of record NZ_JANFLU010000001.1, read on the forward strand.
CGGCGTTGCGGTAGCGCCGCACCAGCGGATCAGGTCTACCGACACACCCGCCTCACCCGGTGTGCCCGGACCGGGGGAAACCAGCACCCCGTTGTGGCGGGCAGCCAGCTCCATCGCCGACTCGACACTCAGGTCATCATTGCGGATCACCGTGGTTTCCGCCCCGAGTTCCTGCAGGTAGCCCACCAGCGTATATACAAAGCTGTCATAGTTGTCGACCACCAGGATCCGGGTGCTCATGGTGCTAGGAACCGCCAATCGTTGAATCCGTCAATGAAGGAAGAAGACTGCTCTCGGCAAGCCAGGGGAAGACATACTCCATCAGGGCCAAGATGGCCGCGGCTATCAGCACCGCGGAGAGCAGGATCCGGAACCACAGCGGTCCGGGAAGGTGCCGAAACAACCATCCGTACATTTTAGCGACCTCCGGAGGCATTGGCGGCAACGACGTCTGCAATTGCCGGCGGGGGGCCCGCGGACAGAGGCTGCCACGAGTCCAGCAGGGCGTACGCAATAATGCGTTCCTCGGAGCCGAAGCGCGGGTTGCAGCTGGTGAGGGTCAGGAAGCGTTCGCTCGGGACAGCTGCCGGATCCGTGGGGACAGCGGCAATCACATCGACCCGGTCGGGCAGCACTATCTGGGTATTGCGGTAGACGTAGTCGTAGTAACCGTCCGCGGTCTGAACGTAGATGTGGTCTCCGGGCACGAGGGTGTGGATAGGATCCAAGGCCTTGCCGTGGGTCTGCCGGTGGCCGGCCACGGCGAAGTTGCCAACGCCTCCGGGCATCGCGGTAGCGGGATAGTGTCCCAGCCCCAGGCGATCCAGCACGGCCGTTCCGACGCCGCTGGTCACGGGCGCGGCATAATCCGCCCCGAACCGGGGAACATACACGACGGCGAATGTCTCGCCTTCCTTACTCAGAGGGTCCAGCACCACCGGATCTCCGTAGTCCTGGGACGAGGAAGCCGGTGGTGCTGCGGGGAGGTCGAAGTCCTCAAACAACCCGTCAATGGCCTCCTGCTGGGCCCGGTTGGAGTCAATGTTGGTCCACCAGAGCTGCCAGGCGACAAACAGTGCCAGAACAACTCCGAGCGTTATCAGGAGCTCTCCGGCTATCTGGACCAGCATCCGCCCCTTTCCTCCTGGACGGCGCGTGGAAGCACGACGCCGGCGTCGGTGCTGCATGGTGGTGACGGGTGGCTCGGCCAACGCTCTCCTTTTGGCGGGGACCGGTATTTCACGGCCTTAGGGAACCCGGGACAGCTTGGCCCCGGAATTCGCTAGGATAATCAGAATAGGGATGACCCTAACAGGTCTGCGCGTTGAAGGAGACTTCTCCGGCGGGACCGTGGTTGTCCCAGCCCATGACCACAACCACCGGCGTCTGCAGAGCCGGTTCCGCTAGGAGGATCCGTGCCTGAGTCCAAATCCCGCAAGAAGCCTTCCCGCCCCGCAGCCCCAACACAGACTGCGTCGGTGCCCAAGGAAAACCCCGTTTGGTACAAGCCTGTCATGTTCGGCCTGATGATCCTCGGCCTGCTGTGGATCATCACGTACTACATCACCCAGGGGGAGTACCCGGTACCGGCTTTCGGTGACAGCAACATCCTGGTGGGCTTCGGCCTCGCGATTGTGGGCTTCCTGATGACGACGCGCTGGCGCTGACGCTCCGGCCTCGTGCCCTAGGCTTCCCGGTGCCGTATTCGGCACCGGGAAGCCTTTTTGTTTGCCCGGACGACCGCTATCCCCGGTTTTCCACGTTGTTCACAGGTTGTGCACGGAGTTATCCACAGGTGTGGGAAACTCTGTGGGTTACTTCGTCAACTTCCTTGCAAACAAAGGGAAGGAGGTTATCCACACCTGTGGAATTACATGTGTGTAACTCCCCGCAGCCTATGGATAACCCTGTGGATCGGCCGTAGGACTCGGAAATTACATGCATGTAGGTTATTAACACTGTGGGTATCCCTGTGGATAACTTTTGGATGTCCGGAGCGCCCTTGCGCCTTCATCCCGGCACGCAGGGCCTGAGGGGCAGATCCATGGGAGACTTCCCCGACGTTAAAAGGCTGTGCCCGCCGTCAGTGACGGCGGGCACACAAAAAGACGGCAATATTGCGCGGGTTACCCGGGGATAATCTGCACCGGAGACTGCCAGAGCACAGCTGCCACCACAAGCACCAGCACTATCCCGGCCAGACCGGCGAACTGGATGGCCGTGCGCCGCTTTCCACGGGGCGTGTACGCCAGAACGGCGGCACAGGCTGCACCGGTGACCAGGCCGCCCACATGGGCCTGCCAGGCGATCCCGGGGACCACGAACCCAAGGACGAGGTTGACTGCCAGCAGGATCAGCAGCGAACGCAGCTCCCCCCGCCGCTGCCGGATCACCACGAACAGGGCACCGAAGAGTCCGAACACGGCACCGGAGGCGCCCACCACGGCAACCGCGGGATCCGCCAGGTACATCACGCCCACAGACCCGCCCAAGGCCGAGATCAGGTACAGCAGGGCGAACCGGACGCGGCCGAACAAGGGTTCCAGGCTGCGGCCCAGGAACCAGAGGGCGTAGAGGTTAAAGGCAATGTGGATGGGACTGCCCTGTGAATGCAGGAATGCTGCGGTCAGCAGGCGCCACGGCTGATAATCCGTCAGTACAGGTGCGTAGAAGAAAGTCCGCGTGAATTCCGGCTGCAGCAGCTGCAGCACGTAGGCCACGGCACACACCGCCATGATGGTGATGGTCACCACCGGTTTTCCATCCGGGGCAACTCGCCCTCCGAAGGGAGTCCGGTATGTCGGCTGCGTCTTGCGCTGCTCGTTGAAGCAGTCCACGCACTGGACGCCTACTGCAGCGTTCTGCTGGCACTCGGGGCAGGCAGGGCGCCCGCAGCGCTGGCAGCGGATGTAGCTGACCCGGTCCGGATGGCGGGGACACACGGGCACCTGAGAAGCCGGCACCTCGGCCGGCACACCATATGACATTGCTGGGACTCCCGGATTGACGAAAAGCCCCGGCCGGAGACTCCGGCCGGGGCACCTCCGAACAGATTAGAGCTGTTCGACGGTAATGCTGTTGATAACCACGTCTTCGGCCGGCTTGTCGCGTCCGTCGGTGGAAACCGCGTTGAGCTGGTCCACCAGTGCACGCGACTCGTCGTCGGCAACCTCACCGAAGATGGTGTGCTTGCCCTGCAGCCACGTGGTGGGCACGGAGGTGATGAAGAACTGCGAGCCGTTGGTACCCCGGCCCATCTGGACACCCGCGTTGGCCATGGCCAGCTTGTACGGGGCGGAGAAGTCGAGATCGGGGTTGATCTCGTCGTCGAACTGGTAGCCCGGTCCGCCGGTGCCGCGGCCCAGGGGGTCGCCGCCCTGGATCATGAAGTCCTTGATGATGCGGTGGAAGATCGTTCCGTCGTAGAGCGGACGGGTGGTCTTCTCACCCGTTGCCGGATCGGTCCACTCGATTTCGCCGGTGGCCAGGCCCACGAAGTTCTTGACCGTCTTGGGGGCGTGATTTCCGAACAGGTTGACACGGATGTCACCCATGGAAGTGTGGATGGTTGCTTTTGCTGTAGGAATAGCAGTCATAAGGACATTGTTCCACGGCGCTTCTACGCGTGGGCGGAATCTGCCGTGTTCAGCGCACAGTGAAAACCGCGCCCTGTCAGGGCCCTTGATAGCAGAGACCCGCAGGAACACGTAGGCTAAGGCTGAAACGACAACTATCCCGGGAGGTAGTTTTGAAGAAGGACCGCATGACCCATGATCTCGAAGCCAATGTTGCAGCAGGCATCGTGACTGCCCGCGAGTGGGCAACACCCAAGGTCGACGCAGCCAAGGGCTGGGCCGTTCCGCGGATTGAAAAGGGGATCGAGACCGCATCTCCGAAGATCCAGGACGGCATCAAGCGCGCTGCTGATGAAATCGCCCAGGGCGTAGCCACCGTCACGCCCCGCATCCAGGGCGGGCTCGAGAAGGTTGGGCCGCGCATCAGCCACGCAGTGGATGAAGCCGCTCCGCGCATTCAGAACACCCTGGACCGTGCTACCCCGGCACTGAACACGGCCAAGGACCGGGTTGTCGATGATTACATTCCCGCCCTGTCCACGCGCATCGGGGTTGCCGCAGACAGCGTTTCGCGCAGCCTGACCGCTGCCAACGTACCCGTGCAGACGGCCGTTGCGAAGGTTACGGGAAACAAGAAGGCACTGAAGCGGGCACAGAAGGCGGCCGCGCAGGCTGCCAAGGAAGCCCGCAAGAACCAGAAGAGCGGCGGCAAGGGCTGGCTGGTCTTCGGCATCATTGCAGCGGCAGTAACGGCCGGAGTGGCCGCCTGGCGCGCTTCCCGTCCGGTCGAGGATCCGTGGAAGACACCGGCTCCCAAGCCTGCCGCCGGCACCGGCGCAGCGCCCAAGCCGGCAACCACCACCCCGGCAACGGCTCCTGCCAGCACCGGTGCTTCCTCGGCCGCTGCGGCCAAGCCGGCAGAGGCCACCACGCCCATTGTCGAGGTGCCCAAGCCGACGCCGGCGGCTAAGCCTGCCGCAAAGACCACGGACGCCGCTGCGCCCGCACCGTCTGATACCGCGGAGACCGTTGCCAGCATCAAGGAAGCGGCCGAGCGCGCTGCTGCCCGGTCCGGCGAGAAGGCCTCCGAGGCCGGCAAGCACACCAAGGAAACCACCGGCGACGCCAAGGATGCTGCAAAGCCCTCCGGCGCCCATTCGGAGAACAACACCGGCAAGTAGCAGAACCGGTTCGGGCATCGGCTAGGGCCGGACCGGACAAGTACTGAAGAAGGAGGGCTCCGCCTATGGCGGAGCCCTCCTTCTCTGCTTTGGCAGACTCTGCTTTGAAACCCCTGCCTAGAGCTGGTCCCCGCCAAGGGCCGGCGGGGCGGGAGGCACCTGCTGAGCGGTTGCCGCTGACCGTCTGCGGAGCCTGCCCTGGCCGGCAACGACAACCGTTAGTCCGGCCAGGATTAGTGCCAGTCCCGCGTAAGTACCGGCGGGAAGCTGCTCGTCAAGGAAGACGGCCGCCAGGATGGCCGCTCCCGGGATCTCCAGCAGGATGATCATGGACACGACCAGCGGACTCATCACGGCCAGCAGGTGATTAAACACTGTGTGGCCCAGGATCTGCGCCACCACGGTCACTCCAAGGATCCCCAGCCACGCCGCCGGCGGGAAGCCGACAATAGGCTGCCGGAAGGCTGCACACAGGGCCAGGAGGAGCAGCGCGCAGGCACCGTAGCAGAGGGTTGTATAGATGCCCGTAGACATCGATTCCCGGGCCTTCCCGCCGGCAATCGTGTACACGCCCGCCAGGGCGCCTCCGGCCACCGCGAGGACGTCACCGAAGAGCGCCTCCCGGGACAGGCCCAGATCGAACCCGGAAATCACCAGCACGCCTGCAAATGCGGCCGCGAGTCCCGCCAGGACCACGGGCGGAACCCGGATACCCCGCAGGACATTGAACAACGCGATCCAGCCGGCCTGCAGGCATACCAATGCCGTGGCGGCCGCAACAGAGGTCAACTGCAGCGAGGTGATGAAGCAGGCAAAGTGGAGCGCCAGCGCGACAGCGGCAATGGCGGTCCACTTATAGTCCCGGGCGGTGAGCTGCCCGAACTCCCGACGCCGGCCCAGCACGGCCGGAGTACCCATCAGCACCGCGCCGATGGCATTGCGCCAGAAAGCAATGGCCAAAGCCGGAGCCGCGGTAGCGGCCATAATGGGACCGGAAGCGGAGACGCCCAGCACTCCTACCACCGCGAGGAAAATATTCACAGGCCAACACTAGTGCAGGACAGCCGGGCCCCGGCGCTGCGGCAGGGGCAGGGATCCTGCGAAGAGCCGGCCATCCCTGATGGGTGAAACGCAGAAGGTCCCCGCTCCGAAGAGCGGGGACCTTCTGTATTCGGTGGAGGCACGGGGACTCGAACCCCGAACCCCCTGCTTGCAAAGCAGGTGCGCTACCAATTGCGCCATGCCCCCGAAATGAGAACTTATCCAGTATAACCTACTGTTGCCCTAGGTTATGACCAGGAAGCTGTTTGGTTTTAGTCGACCTTGTCGGTCGATTCCTTCCAAACGGTCTTCTCAGCAGCAGTTTCCTGCCACTTCTTGAAAGCAAAGACTCCCGCAGCCGCAGCTGCCGTTACTGCCAGCAACTTCTTCACGGAATCCTCCTTGCCGTTGTGGTCCACCTCTTGCAAGGTGTTCCGTGGGCGTACCAGGACTTGAACCTGGGACCTCTTCGTTATCAGCGAAGCGCTCTAACCGCCTGAGCTATACGCCCCGAACCTCTTCGGGCCGAGATATGACTTTACCGTACCTTCGGCCCCGCGCCAAATCGAGTGGTTTTCCGGTTCCGGAGGCGCTGTTTGAAGCGCTGTTTGAACTCCTCCGGAACCGGAAAACGCTAGTCGTCTGTCAGTGTGACACCAATGCCGCCCACCAGGGTGGAGGCGATGTTGTACAACACGGCTGCGAGCATCGACAGCGCCGTCAGCAGCAGGACGTTCACCACGGCGATGATGGTCGCAAAGGAAACCACCTGTCCCAGCGAGGCAAAGTCACGGAGGTCGAAGCCGCCGGACTCGCTGCCGGCAATCTCGCCCAGCAGCGTGTTGACGCGGTCAAAGATGCCGGTCAGGTCCAGCACGGTCCACAGCACAATGGCAGCCACCACGGTGACGACGCCCAGCGCCACGGACAGCAGGAAGGCCATTTTCAGGACGGACCAGGGATCGATCTTGCTGACCAGCAGCCGGGCCTTGCGGGCCTTGGCCTTGGGAGCGGGCTTCACCAGCGGCTGGCGGTTACCCGAGGTGCTCTGACCCCCTCCAGGACGCTGGGCAGGGCGGGCGGGGGTTTTCACCCGCGGCCCGCCGCCCGAGGACGACCTAGGGCTTGGGTTGGTCGAGCTCACTCGCTACCTCCATCTTGTGCTGACTGTGCATCGGGCGCAGCCGTTTCATTTGTAGACAACGGTACTTCATCGCCTGTGGGCGCCACAGGTGCCGCCCCGGCGGCTGCCAGGGCCGCTGCGGAAGTTCCGTCCGATGGTTCAGCGTCCTCTTCAATAGCCAGGTCGCGCTCGGAATTGCGGGCAACGGCGATGATCCGGTCATTCTTGTCCGGCTTGGCGAAGATAACTCCCATCGTGTCGCGCCCCTTGGACGGCACGCCGGTGACGGAAGAGCGGACTACCTTGCCGCCCTGCATAACCACCAGTACTTCGTCCTCTTCCTGGACCACCATGGCGCCGACCAGATGGCCGCGTTCCTCGGCGAGTTTGCCGACCTTGATGCCGAGGCCGCCGCGGCCCTGGACACGGTATTCGTCCGAGCTCGTGCGCTTGGCATAGCCGCCTTCGGTCACCGTGAAGACAAACGAGTCCTCGGTAACGACGTCGGCCGCCAACAGTTCGTCGTCTTCCCGGAACTTCATGCCCGTAACGCCGGACGTGGCCCGTCCCATGGGGCGCAGGGCATCGTCGGTGGCCGTGAAGCGCAGCGACTGGCCCATGCGGGAAACCAGCATCAGGTCATCCGTTTCGGAAACCAGCTGGGCCGAGACCAGTTCGTCGCCGTCCCGCAGGTTGATGGCGATGACGCCGGCGGAACGGTTGGTGTCATAGTCCGCCAGCCGGGTCTTCTTCACGAGTCCGCGCTTGGTGGCGAGCACCAGGTACGGAGCGGCGTCGTAGTCCGGCAGTGCCAGGACCTGGGCGATGTGCTCGTCGGGCTGGAAGGCCAGAAGGTTGGCCACGTGCTGGCCCTTGGCATCCCGGCCTGCTTCTGTCAGTTCGTAGGCCTTGGCCCGGTAGACCCGGCCCAGATTGGTGAAGAACAGCAGCCAGTGGTGCGTGGTGGTGACGAAGAAGTGCTCGACGACGTCGTCCCCGCGCAGCTGGGCGCCCTTGATGCCCTTGCCGCCGCGGGCCTGCTGACGGTAGTTGTCGCTGCGGGTGCGCTTGACGTAGCCGCCGCGGGTGATGGTGACCACCATTTCCTCTTCGGGAATGAGGTCTTCCATGCTCATATCGCCGTCGTAGCCCATGAGGATGTGCGTGCGGCGGTCATCGCCGTACTTGTCGGCAATTTCCTGCAGTTCCTCGCTGACAATCTGCCGCTGGCGCTCGTCGGAGGCCAGGATGACGTTGTACTCGGCGATTTCCGCTTCGAGCTTGGCATGCTGGTCCTGGATTTTCTGGCGTTCCAGGGCAGCCAGGCGGCGCAGCTGCATGTCCAGGATCGCCTGGGACTGGATCTCGTCGATTTCCAGCAGACCCATCAGGCCGTTCCGGGCGTCCTCGACGGTGGAGGAACGGCGGATCAAGGCAATGACCTCGTCCAGTGCGTCCAGCGCCTTGAGCAGGCCGCGCAGGATGTGGGCGGCTTCCTCGGCCTTGCGCAGCCGGTACCGGGTGCGGCGCACAATGACTTCGAGCTGGTGGGTAACCCAGTGCCGGATGAAGGCATCCAGGCTCAGGGTGCGGGGGACGCCGTCCACAATGGCCAGCATGTTGGCACCGAAGTTGTCCTGCAGCTGGGTGTGCTTGTACAGGTTGTTCAGGACCACCTTGGCGACGGCGTCGCGCTTGAGCACGATCACCAGGCGCTGGCCGGTGCGGCCGGAGGTTTCGTCGCGCATGTCGGCGATGCCGGTGATCTTGCCGTCCTTGACCAGCTCGGCGATCTTGACGGCCAGGTTGTCCGGGTTGGCCTGGTAGGGCAGCTCGGTGACCACCAGGCAGGTGCGGCCCTGGAGTTCCTCGACGTTGACCACGGCACGCATGGTGATGGAGCCGCGGCCGGTGCGGTAGGCATCCTCGATGCCCTTATGCCCCAGGATCTGCGCGCCGGTGGGGAAGTCCGGACCCTTGACCCGGCGGATCAGTTCTTCAAGCAGCTCATCATTGGGCGCGTCCGGGTTCTGCAGGTACCACTGGACCCCGTCAACAACTTCCCGCAGGTTGTGCGGCGGGATGTTGGTGGCCATGCCCACGGCAATGCCGGAGGAGCCGTTGACCAGGAGGTTCGGGAACCGGGACGGCAGGATGGTCGGTTCCTGGTTGCGGCCGTCGTAGTTGTCCTGGAAATCAACGGTTTCCTCGTCGATGTCCCGGACCATTTCCATGGCCAGCGGAGCCATCTTGGTTTCCGTGTAACGGGGCGCCGCAGCGCCGTCGTTACCCGGGGAACCGAAGTTGCCCTGTCCCAGGGCCAGCGGGTAGCGCATGGTCCAGTCCTGGATCAGGCGGACCAGGGCGTCGTAGATCGCCGAGTCGCCGTGCGGGTGGTACTGGCCCATGACCTCGCCGACCACGCGGGCGCACTTGTTGAAGGAGCGGTCCGGACGGTAGCCGCCGTCGAACATCGCGTAGAGCACGCGGCGGTGCACGGGCTTCAGGCCGTCCCGCACGTCGGGAAGGGCTCGTCCCACAATGACCGCCATGGCGTAGTCAAGGTAGGAGCGCTGCATCTCGGTCTGCAGGTCGATCTGCTCAACCCGGTCTGTCAGTGCGGTCCCGGCCAGGGGAGTCTCGTCCCCGGTTACCTCGGGAGTCTCATCACTCATAGTTCTGCTTCCGTTTCTAAGTCGCTAAAGTCCATGCTCTCCGGCAGCCAGTCGCCGGCACTGAATCCGCTAGATGTCCAGGAAGCGCACGTCCTTGGCGTTCTGCTGGATGAAGCTGCGGCGGGACTCGACGTCTTCGCCCATCAGCACCGAGAAGACCTGGTCCACGGCCGCTGCGTCATCCATGGTGACCTGCAGCAGCGTGCGGTGGTCGGGGTCCATGGTGGTGTCCCAGAGTTCGGTGTAGTCCATCTCGCCCAGGCCCTTGTAGCGCTGGATGCCGTTGTCCTTCGGCAGGCGCTGGTTGTTGGCCAGGCCCCGGGTGATGACTTCGTCCCGCTCACGGTCGCTGTAGACGTAGTCGTGGGCGTGGTTGGACCATTTGATGCGGTACAGCGGCGGCTGGGCCAGGTACACGTAACCGTTTTCGATCAACGGACGCATGTAGCGGAAAAGCAGCGTCAGCAGCAGGGTGGTGATGTGCTGGCCGTCGACGTCGGCATCGGCCATCAGCACGATCTTGTGGTACCGGGCCTTCTCCACATCGAAGTCCTCGCCGATTCCGGCACCGAACGCGGTGATCATGGCCTGGACTTCGGCGTTGCTGAGGGCCCGGTCCAAGCGGGCACGTTCCACGTTCAGGATCTTGCCGCGCAGCGGCAGGATGGCCTGGGTTTCGGGGTTGCGTCCGCGGACTGCCGAACCGCCTGCGGAGTCGCCCTCCACAATGTAGATTTCCGACTTCGACGGATCCTTGGAGGAGCAGTCCTTCAGCTTGCCGGGCATGCCGCCGGATTCCAGGAGTCCCTTGCGGCGCGTGGATTCGCGGGCCTTGCGGGCCGCGAGGCGGGCCTGGGAGGCCTGGATGGACTTGCGGATCACGTCGCGGGCCGGGCCCGGGTTGCGTTCAAGCCAGTCACCGAGCTGGTCGGTGACCACCCGCTGGACAAACCCCTTGACCTCGGAGTTGCCCAGCTTGGTCTTGGTCTGGCCTTCGAACTGCGGTTCGGCGAGCTTGACCGAAATGACGGCGGTCAGCCCTTCACGGATGTCATCGCCGGTGAGGTTGTCATCCTTTTCCTTGATGATGTTCTTCTCGCGGGCGTACCTGTTGATCAAGGACGTCATGGCGGCACGGAAGCCCTCTTCGTGCGTTCCGCCCTCATGCGTGTTGATCGTGTTGGCATAGGTGTGGACGCTCTCGGAGTACGCAGTGGTCCACTGCATGGCCATTTCCACGGCCATCTTCTTGTCCGAGTCCTCGGTTTCAAAGGCGATCACGTCATCGTGGACAACTTCGACCTTCTTCGCGGAGTTCAGGTACTTGACGTAGTCGAGCAGTCCATCCGCGTAGAGGTAGTCCACCGTGCGGTGCTTCGGAGCCGCGTCCGCGTCAGTGGTTTCGGCGATCTCCTCGGTTTCCTCTTCCAGCGTGCGCTCATCCGTGAGCCGGATGCGCAGGCCCTTGTTCAGGAAAGCCATCTGCTGGAAGCGGGCACGCAGGGTCTCGAAGTCGAACTCGGTGGTCTCGAAGATCGCCGGATCCGGGTAGAACGTCTGGGTGGTGCCGGTTTCGCTGGTTTCTTCGCCCTGGCGCAGCTCGCCGACGGGGTTTCCGCCGTTCGCGAAGCTCTGCCGCCAGACAAAACCCTGCCGGCGTACTTCAGTTTCCACCCGCTCTGAGAGCGCGTTGACCACGGAGATACCAACGCCGTGGAGGCCGCCGGACACTGCATAACCGCCGCCGCCGAACTTGCCGCCGGCGTGCAGGATGGTCATAACAACCTGGACGGTGGGGATGCCTTCGGTGGGATGAAGATCCACGGGAATGCCGCGGCCGTTGTCAGTGACGCGCACGCCGCCGTCGGACTGCAGAACCACTTCAATGTGGTCGCAGTAGCCTGCCAGCGCCTCATCCACGGAGTTATCCACCACTTCATACACCAGGTGGTGCAGACCGCGGGGGCCGGTGGAACCGATGTACATGCCCGGGCGCTTGCGGACCGCTTCAAGGCCTTCCAGAACCGTGATTTCATTCGCGCCGTATTCCACGGGGGTGGCCTTTTCCGGCGCGGCGTGGTCCTCTGGTGTTACCTCTGAGTTGTCCATCTCATTGTCGTTAGCCACAGGTGCTGTCGACTCCTCTTGTGTTCGTCAGAATTGAAGCCTCCCCAGCGGACAGGCATCTCCACTCTCAATTCTACCGCGCCACGGGGGACAAACCTGTCCAAAACACCCCCTGACAGGCCACTAATGACGCTTTGAAGCGAATCGGAGCGCACCGGATAGGGGCGGATACCAGCCAGGGGGTTCTCCGGCCCCTAACCGCCTCCTGTACGGGCGGGATTTCAGTCCCTTCCGTACAGGCGACCGAGATGCCGAGCGGTCCGGTCTACCCGTAGGTATCCCGGGGCCCCCGCCCTTTGACGCTGCGAAGTCCCTTGCGCCAGTTCGGCGCCGCCGGGCCGATGACCTCGATCTTGGTGACGACGCCGGAACCGAGTTCAGCGTCGAATCGTGCAATCAGGGTGTCCCGCAGCAGCCGGAGCTGGGTGGCCCAGGCCGTCGAGTCGCACCGAACCTGCACCGTGGTGTCCTGAAAGGACTCCGGTTTGCAGTGCGCGCTGACTTCGCTTCCCACCAGCTCTTCCCAGCGGGAAATCACCGATCCGACGGCGACGGGAGAGTTCCAGCCGCGTTCATTCACGAAGCGGGTGAAGACATTGCCCAGGCCCTGCGGGTCCCGCCCGACATACTCGCCGGGGATAAAGGGGGCCTGCCGGCTGCGGCCGGTCTTGCGCCGGGTTGCGGGGGTGCGCTGGTTTCCGCGGGCCTGTGCAGCCTGGCGCATGCGGTTGAGCTGCTCACGGGCGGCGTCGGGCCGGCCTTCGGGCTCCTCACCGGGGAGCACGGGCTCAGGAGACGGGCACACTGACGCCTCCCGGGATCACGTTAATGACCCGCCCTGCCAGTGATTCCGGGATGTCGTCGCCAACAGCCGCAGTCACCAGTACCTGCTCGGCTCCAGCCACAATTCCGGCGAGCCGCTGCCGGCGCTGCACATCCAGCTCCGCAAACACGTCGTCCAGGATCAGGATCGGCCCGGAACCGGGGGTGGAATCGTCGCTGGTCAGCAGGTAGTAGGACCCCAGGCGAAGGGACAGGGCGAAGGACCAGGTTTCCCCGTGGGAGGCATACCCCTTGGCGGGCGCCTGTCCGAGGATCAGCTCCAGTTCGTCTCGGTGCGGACCCACCAGGGAGATCCCTCGTTCAAGCTCGCGCCTGCGGTTGGCGGCGAATGCCTGCAGGAACCGCTCCGTGAGTTCCGGAACGGTCAAGGAATACAACTCGTCCGGATCCTGGGAACCTTCCACCGCGCCGTCGTCGTTGACGGTTCCCTGCAGGGTGGACCGATAGACCGCCCGGGCAGCCTTCGAGCCGTCGGTGAGGTCTCGGTAGGCCGCCTGCAGGTGAGGCTGCAGGCGTTGGAGCGCCTCGAGCCGGGCGGCCACCAGCTGGGCGCCGGCTACGGCCATGTGCTGGTCCCATACGTCCAGGGTTGCCTCGTGCGCGGAGGTGACACGGCCGGCGGCCCGTGCAGATTTCAGCAGGGCGTTCCGCTGCTTCAGCACGCGGTCGTAGTCCGAGCGGGTTGCCGCATGGCGGGGCACCAGGGAAACGATCAATTCATCCAGGAAACGACGGCGGCTACCGGGATCGCCCTTGACCAGTGCCAGGTCCTCGGGCGCGAAGAGCACCGTCCGGCACAGGCCCAGGATGTCCCGGGCACGAACCGGATTGGCGCGGTTGATCCGGGCCCGGTTGCCGCGGCCGGGGTTCAGTTCCAGCTCGACGCCGGTGGCCTGGGAGCCCCGCACCAGGCGGGCCCGGATCAGTGCCTGTTCGGCATCGAAGTTCACCAACGGGCCATCCGTGCTCACCCGGTGGGAAGACAGCGTGGCCAGATAGCCGATTGCCTCGACAATGTTGGTTTTGCCCGTGCCGTTGGGTCCGACAAATACGGTGACCCCGGGTCCGAGCCGGATGTCCAGCTGCGGATAACTGCGGTAGCCCGTCAGGGAGAGGTGGTCAACGTACATGGGTTCTGATCCTCTCCTGTCCGTCGGGCCTGTCGGGCCGCCGGCCGTTTCCTGCCAGCGGGCTGCCCACTACTCAACAGGCCATTGTCAAATTGTGTTACATCGACATTGTTACGCCGTTTTTTCGACGCCATCGCCCGCGGGTCGCCGGGATGATGACCGGTAAGCCGGGCCTGCGGGCGGCGAACTACTGGTTCGGCAGACGTACCGGCATCAGCAGGTAGCGGTAGTCGGCCTGGTCATCGCCGGTGAGCTCTTCCTGGGCGGAAATCACTGCCGGCTTGGGCGGCGTCGTGAAGGAGAAGCGGACATATTTGCTCGGGAACGCGCTCAGGCCTTCGCTCAGGTAGTGCGGGTTGAAGGCGACCGTGATGTCGTCGCCTACCAATGCCGCTTCCAGTGCTTCAGATGCCTGGGCGTCTTCGCCGGTACCGGCATCAAGGGAGAGCTGGCCATCGGTGAAGGCCAGGCGGACCGGTGTATTCCGTTCGGCTACGAGGGAAACTCGACGTACGGCTTCCACCAGCGCAGAGGTTTCCACCGTGGCGTGGATAGGCGTGTTTTCGGGGAAAAGAGAGCGGATCTTGGGGTAATCGCCGTCTACCAGCAGCGAGGTGGTGCGCCGGCCGCCGCTTTCAAAGCCGATAAGTTCGCTGTCATCGGACAAGGCGATGTTGAGGTCCCCTGCGCCGCCGAGGGTCTTGGCCACCTCGTTGAGTGTCTTGGCTTTGACGAGTGCACTGGTGGAAATCCCCGGAGTAGCCGGTTTCCAGGACAGTTCCCTCAGCGCCAGACGGTACCGGTCGGTGGCCAGGAAAGTGATGAGATCATCTTCGATTTCCATCCGCACACCCGTGAGGATGGGCAGGGTGTCATCCCGGCTGGCGGCAATGATGACCTGCGACACGGCCTGTGCGAAAGCATCGCCGTCGACGACGCCGCTCACCTCGGGCAGGGCCGGCAGTTCCGGATATTCGGCTTCAGGCATGGTCGCGAGGTTGAACCGGCTGTTGCGGCAGGTCAGCGTGACCTTCGAACCGTCGGTTTCAACTTCCACCGGAGCCGAAGGAAGGCTGCGGCAGATCTCGGCCAGCAGGCGGCCGGAAACCAGGATGGTGCCTTCTTCGCTGATGTCGGCCGGAATCTGGAGACGTGCGGAAATTTCGTAATCGAAGCTGGCGATGCTCAGGGAACCGTTTTCAGCCTTGATAAGCAGCCCCGAAAGGACCGGAACCGGCGGGCGCGGAGACAGGGAACGTGCTGTCCACGTGACGGCCTCGGCCAGGACATCCCGCTCAACTCGAAACTTCACTGAAGGGTGCCGCCTTTCGCAACGTACTTCTCAGTACAACTGATCTTGTCTTGAACTCGTGTGAGCTATGTGGTGGTGGAACGCGGGAAGCATCCGCCGACGTGTCCGGGTAGGAGCGGATAGACGTGCATTCAGCTCCAGCTACCGGACCGTACGGGTTTACACGCGAATGACAACCATACTCTGTGACAGCTTAGCCCTGTCCGGTGGTGAACTGCACCGGAGCGGGACCGGAGAGGCGACGGTCAGGTGCTGGCCGACAGTCTGGTCTATGAGTTTTTCATTGGATGTGTCGGGTGGTTCGAGGTGTCCGGGAGCTTAGTTGTTATTTGGTGGAACCCAATTTCTTAAGATCCGTAGTGTTAATAACTCCTGTGGATACTGTGGATAACCCCTCACACCGGGGCGTCCCGGCCGTTTAAGCCTGTTGATAACCTGTGGACTCGCTGCAGCGGCCGTGCTCGGGGCTGTTGGAAACTTTTTAAGGGTTCCGCGTATCCACAGGGAAGCGTGGGTAACCAGGGGTTGTCCACCGGGTTATCCACACCCTTGTCCACAAATGTTAATTTCGAGCCCCTGCGGGGCTCTTTTTTGCCGGTGTTCAGGCCTCGCGCTGCTGCTGCTTGATCCTGTTGGTCAGTTCAGTCACCTGGTTGTAGATAGCCCGCCGTTCGGCCATCAGTTCGCGGATCTTGCGGTCCGCGTGGATCACCGTCGTGTGGTCCCGCCCGCCCAGTTCCTGGCCGATCTTGGGCAGGGACATGTCCGTCAGTTCCCGGCACAGGTACATGGCGATCTGCCGGGCGGTGACCAGGGTGCGGGTCCGGGACTTGCTGCAGAGTTCTTCGAGGCTGATCTGGAAGTAGGCGGCAGTCTGCCCGAGGATTGACGCGGCTGTAATTTCCTGGGCGCCGTCGTCGGTAATCAGGTCCTTCAGGACAATCTCGGCCAGACCGACATCCACCTGCTGCCGGTTCAGGCTGGCGAAGGCGGTTACGCGGATCAGTGCACCTTCAAGTTCCCGGATGTTGGTCGAAATCTTGGACGCGATGTATTCCAGGACGTCGTCCGGAGCGCTGAGACTGTCCCCGATTGCCTTCTTCCGCAGAATCGCGATGCGGGTTTCGAGCTCCGGCGGCTGCACATCCGTCAACAGGCCCCATTCAAACCGCGACCGCATCCGTTCCTCGAAACCGGAAAGCTGCTTGGGCGGCAGGTCCGAGGTGATGACCACCTGCTTGTTGTGGTTGTGCAGGGCGTTGAACGTGTGGAAGAACTCCTCCTGGGTGGCGTCCTTGTTGGCCAGGAACTGAATGTCATCAATCAGCAGGATGTCCACGTTGCGGTACAGCTGTTTGAAGCTGGCGCCTTCGTCATAGCGGATGGAGTTGATGAAGTCGTTCGTGAACTCCTCCGAGTTCACGTAGCGGACGCGGATACCGGTGTACAGGTGCCGGGCATAGTGGCCGATGGCATGAAGGAGATGGGTTTTGCCCAACCCGGAGTCCCCGTAGATGAACAAGGGGTTGTAGGCCTTCGCCGGAGCTTCAGCAACGGCTACGGCGGCCGCATGGGCAAACCTGTTGGACGAACCGATAACGAAGGTCTCGAAGACGTACTTCGGATTGAGGCGGCCGAATTCCTGGCTGGTGCTCGGCGGCGTCGGGGAAGGCGCGCCGCTTTCGCCGGAGGGTACGGGACTGGGGGCCGCCGGCTGCTCTTCGGGTTCCGGTTCGGCTTCGGCCACGGGAGTGAGGTCGGAGTCAATGACGAAAGCACACTGGATATCGGCCTGGAAAACGCCGCGAAGGACTTCGTCGAGGATGTTCTTCAGCTGCGTCTGCAGCACTTCACGAGTCAGTTCGTTGGGTACCGCAACCAGAAGAGTGGTGCCGATCAGGCCCTGGGCCTGCGCAAGCACCACGAATCCACGCTGTCGGGGAGTGACCCTGTCATCGGTCTCCAGAGTCCGAATGACCTTGCGCCAAGAGCTGCCCACATCGTTGATTTCGTCCGTACCCACAAAAACCTCTCATGACGCCCTGCGGCTGTCTAAGAAAACTCGGGATCCCGGTGGGGATCCCGGCACTTCATCCACAGAGTTATGCACAGATAGTGGATAAAGTACCCGTCGCCAAGCCTAGAGGATGATTTCCCGTGGTGGTAGCTGGAAATCCGCCTGTACAAGGGCCTGTTGGCTCCCTCACAGGGCACTTGGCCGCAGGATACCCACAGCAGTTGTCCACAGCTGTTGAAAAATCTGGGTGCACAACCGGATGTGCGGACTATCCACAGGGTATCCACAGCCCGGCGCAGGCTGTGGATTACCCGGGGTCCGAGCCCGGTTTGACTGGCGCCCCCGTCTCACCTAACGTTGAGTAGTCCTTTGTGTCTGCTATCTGTACTCACACATGCCCTGCAGGGGTTCTGGAAATCAGGGTCCAGGTCCGGGCGAGTACAGACAGACACATGAAACAAAGCGCCGCTTGTTCTTCCCCCTTGTCGCAACAAGTGCCGGCGCGACTCAAGATTGTCTTGGAGTAACTACCGTGAGCAAGCGGACTTTTCAGCCGAATAACCGCCGTCGTGCCAAGAAGCACGGCTTCCGCCTTCGCATGCGTACCCGTGCCGGCCGTGCCATCCTTTCCGCACGCCGTGGCAAGGGCCGTACCGAACTGTCGGCCTAAATAACCTCAAAGTTTGTCGATGCTGCCTCTTAGCAGCTTTACCCCGGATTCCAGGTGGTCCTAATGCTGGCCGTACGGAACCGGGTAAGGGTATCGGCAGATTTTTCTCGTACTGTACGTTCCGGTGCCCGCAGTGGGCGCCGGAACGTAGTGCTATATGCGCTTCCTACGGGTGACCAGCCGAGCCGCATAGGCTTTATAGTGGCCAAATCCGTCGGGAACGCGGTGACACGCAACCTCGTTAAGAGAAGACTGAGGGAAGCGGCAGCGCAGAGCCTCGCTCTCCACCCCACCGGGTTTGACGTGGTGGTGCGGGCCTTGCCTGCTTCCGCGTCGGCGTCGTGGCCGGCACTAAGTGCGGACTACCACAGCGCCTTGAACGCCTGCATAGCCAAACTTTCGCAGCTTTAGACATGTCAGGTGAGGAAGGATGAGCCAGCGATGAGGGACTCCGGATCTATTCCGTTGAGGGCCTTGATTGCTGTTGCCCGTTTCTTATGGAACCTCCCGCGCATGCTCCTCATCGGCCTGCTGATGGCGTACCGGAAGGCCGTTTCGCCCCTCTACGGCCAGGTCTGCCGATTTTTCCCTTCGTGTTCCGCCTATGCCCTCGAAGCAGTCACCGTCCACGGAGCCGTAAAAGGTTCCTGGCTGGCTTTCCGACGGCTTATCCGCTGCCATCCTTGGAACGGCGGCGGCGTGGACCACGTACCTGATGGACACCGGATTTGGGACTCAACGAATGTCCCGAGGATCATTGTGCTGAATCACCCCGTGATTCCAGCTGACGAAGACAGCCGCTCGGCGGCCTGAGGAGAGTAAATGGGTTTCTTCGAGACGATACTGTTCCCCTTTAAGTGGGTAGTGTCATGGATCATGTGGATCTTCCACGAGGGATTCGTTTTCCTCGGGATGGATGCCGCATCCGGGTGGACCTGGACGTTGTCCATCATCGGCTTGGTGATCGTGATCCGCGCCGCGTTGATTCCGGTCTTCGTCAAGCAGATCAAGGCGCAGCGCGGAATGCAGTCCCTGCAGCCCGATCTGCGCAAGCTGCAGCAGAAGTACAAGGGCAAGACCGACCAGCTTTCGCGTCAGGCAATGACGCAGGAGCAGATGGCCCTGTACAAGAAGCACGGCACCAACCCGTTTGCGGCCTGCCTGCCCATGCTCGTACAGATGCCGTTCTTCTTTGCCCTGTTCCAGGTGCTGAACGGAATTTCCTCGTCCAATGCCGCGGGCGAGGGCCAGGGCGCGCTGTCGCACAGCGCCATCCAGCAGTTCGACGAGGCCACCATCTTCGGTGCCCCGCTGTCCTCATCGCTCCTGCACGGTTTCGGCGACGAAGGCCACTTCTCGGTTGTAGTGCTCTCGATCATCATGATCCTGGCCATGACCGCTTCGCAGTTCATCACGCAGAAGCAGATCATGTCCAAGAACATGTCCGAAGAGGCCCTTGCTAGCCCGTTCATGCGCCAGCAGAAGATGATGCTCTACGTACTGCCCATCGTCTTCGGCGTCGGCGGCATCAACTTCCCCATTGGCGTGCTCATCTACTGGACCACCACCAACCTGTGGACCATGGGACAGCAGTTCTTCGTCATCCGCCGGATGCCTACCCCCGGCTCGCCGGCGGCCAAGGCCCTCGCCGAGCGTCGTGCCCGCAAGGGCCTGCCGATGGCTCCGCTCCTGGGTGAGAAAAAGGGCGAAACGCCCGTAGAGGTACCCGCAGCACCGAAAGGCCAGCGCACCCAGCCTCAGAGGAAGAACAGGAAGAGAAAATGAGCACCGAGCACATTGACGATCCCGCAGTTCCCCTGGAAGACGCTGCCGAACCTGAACAGGTCCGCAGCGGGAGGCTTGAGGAAGAGGGCGACGTAGCCGCCGACTACCTGGAAGAACTCCTGGATATCGCCGACATTGACGGGGATATCGACATTGAGGTCCGGAACGGCCGTACGTACATCTCCGTAGTGTCCGAGGAAGGCGACGACGCCGCTCTTCAGGCCCTGGTGGGACGGGATGGTCAAGTGCTTGAGGCATTGCAGGAACTCACGCGGCTGTCGGTGCTGACGGCCACGGAAAACCGCTCACGGTTGGTCCTGGACATCATTGGCTACCGTGAGGAGCGCGGCGGACAGCTGCAGTCCATAGCTGAGGACGCAGCCAAGCGTGCCAAGGAAACCGGGCAGGAAGTGGCGCTCGTACCCATGAGCGCCTATGAGCGCAAGATTGTTCACGACGCCGTGGCTGAACTTGGCCTGGTCAGTGAATCCGAAGGTGAAGGCGCGGACCGCCACATCGTCGTTTCCCTGCCTGCTTCTTAGTTACCCCACCCGGCAGTGCAGACAAGGAATATCAAGTAAGTGGTTGAAACAACTCCCGCAGAACTGGACGCCGCCCGGAAGATCTTCGGTGACCGTCTGGAACTGGCTCAAAGATACGTAGAGCACCTCGCGACGTCGGGCATGGAACGGGGCCTTCTCGGCCCGCGGGAAGTTCCGCGGCTCTGGAGCAGGCACGTCCTGAACTGCGCTGTGGTGGCCGAGCTGATCCCTGCGAATGCCACCGTTGCCGATGTGGGCAGCGGTGCCGGGCTGCCCGGCCTGTGCCTGGCCATTGCCCGGCCCGACCTCAGCATGACGCTCATAGAGCCGCTTGAGCGGCGGGTCATTTGGCTCAATGAGGTGGTCACGGATCTTGGACTCGACAATGTCCGCGTGATCCGCGGCCGCGCAGAACAGGTAGTCGACGAGGTAAACGTGGATGTAGCCACGGCCCGGGCTGTCTCGGCCCTCGGCGGATTGGCCGGACTGACGGTGCCCCTGCTGCATGGCAGTGGCCAGGTGCTGGCCATCAAGGGCCGCAGCGCCGAAGAAGAAGTGCAGAAGGCCGCGAAAGCAATCCGCAAGTTGGGCGGACGGGATACTGCGGTGCTGACCGTAGGGGCAGACGTCCTTGAAGAACCCACCACGGTGGTACGCATAACTGTGGGGTGAGGAGCCCGACACCTTAGCTTTCATGCACACACCCATGCCGGTCCCGGGGAATGGCCGCGAAGCGGATAGTCTAGATGAACTAATGCCTTAACGCTTTATGTTGGAAAGTGAGCATGACCAGGTGAGTGCGCGTGATTCTGCCGCAAAACGAATTCCTCCCTTCGCCGCACTCGGTTCTGCCCTGTCCGCCTCGTTCGGTAGAAAGCAACCACAAGTGGTTGTGGAAAAGCCAGCGATCGTTTCACGTGAAACGGTGCCGGCCGAGCGGTTGGAACCCGCTAAGTCGCTGGAACCCGCTAAGTCGCTGGAACCCGCTAAGTCGCTGGAACCGGCCGAGCAGTTGGAACCCGCCCAGACTGAAAGCAGTGCCGCACTCGTGCAGGCCCCCCGAGCTATCGAAGGTGGTGTATCCGAAGGAGCCGCTCCTGTGGCGACCTCGGAAGACGTTATGGATTTGATGGACGAGAGCACCCCGCTGGCGCGGGAACTGGCCAGTGAAAACCGGCGTCGGGAGAAGCTTCGCGGACGCGTTTTGCCGCGGCCGCCCCAGACGCGCATCATGACGGTGAGCAACCAGAAGGGCGGGGTGGGGAAAACGACCACCACGGTCAACCTTGCTGCTGCCCTGGCGACCGCCGGCCAGAACGTTTTGGTTATCGACATCGATCCGCAGGGAAACGCATCTACGGCCCTTGGCATCGACCACCGTGCTGACGTGGAGAGCATCTACGATGTACTGATCGATGACCTTCCGCTGGCCAATGTGGTTGCGCAGTGCCCGGACATCAGCAACCTCATCTGTGCGCCCGCGACTATCCACCTCGCCGGGGCAGAAATCGAACTGGTTTCCCTGGTTGCGCGTGAACAGCGTTTGAGCCGCGCCATCAATGTCTATGCGGCCGAACGGGAAAAGCAGGGGCTGGAGCGCCTGGACTACATATTCATTGACTGCCCGCCGAGCCTCGGCCTGCTTACCGTCAATGCCTTTGTAGCGGCAAGGGAAGTCCTGATCCCGATCCAGTGCGAGTACTACGCGCTCGAGGGCCTCAGCCAGCTGCTGAAGAATATCGAGATGATCCAAAAGCATTTGAACGCTGATCTGGTTGTCTCCACGATTCTGCTCACCATGTACGACGGTAGAACGAATCTCGCCGCACAGGTTGCGGCCGAGGTACGCGAACACTTCCCCGAGCAGGTGCTGCGCGCGGTCGTTCCGCGGTCGGTACGCGTTTCGGAGGCGCCGAGCTACCAGCAGACCGTGATGACGTATGACCCGTCTTCAACTGGTGCGCTTTCCTATTTGGAAGCGGCAGCCGAGATAGCCCAGCGCGCCTAGTGACACCCCGGCGGGGTTCGGCTGCCAGCTAGCTTCCGCGCCATAGAATACTCTCACAATCAATCCGTGCCGCTTGAAGTGCTGGCATAAGGGAAGGACTTACCCATGGCCGAGAAGCGTCGGGGTTTAGGCCGCGGTCTGGGAGCTTTGATTCCTAGCAGTGCGGAGCCTGCGGAGACAGAAAACCCGAACCAGGGAACCGTTACTCCTGGGCGTCCGGCTGATTTGTTCTTTGCTGCAGCGGATGAGTCCCGCTCCCAGTTCGGCGGTACGGGTCCGCGCAGGGGCGCAGGCATTAACAAGGAAGCGCTTCGCGGTCCGGCAAAGAAGTCGACCACGCGCAGCTCCGCGTCCCGTCCGGAAGCCCGCAAGCCTGCGGAGGCAGAGGCTCCCAGCCCTGCTCCGGCTGCCAAACCCGACGACTCAGGGGCCGCAGGGACGGTTGCTGGGTCAACCCCGGCCCCCACCCCGGGTTCCACCAACAAGGGCGCCAAGGCGGCTTCCAAGGCCACCCAGAGCGACGTAAAGGGTGCGGCGAAGACCAAGCCCTCCGACGGTCCTCAGGCTGCGGTTGAAGCCACGCAGGCCGCTCCGGTGCCTGCTCCGGCGGATGCGGCTAAGGAAGCACCGGTTCAGGATGCTGTTGGCCCGGCGGATGCGGATGTTTCCCGTGAAACATCGACCCCGGATTACAGCGGGGAGGAAGGCCTGGTTCAGGTGCCAGGTGCAACGTTCGCCGAGCTTCCTATCGATTCGATTCATCCGAACCGTAAGCAGCCTCGATCGGTCTTCGATGAAGATGACATGGCCGAACTGGTACATTCCATTCGGGAAATCGGCGTACTCCAGCCGATCGTCGTTCGTCCCTCGCTCGAGGGCGATGCGGAGCACCCCTACGAACTTGTTATGGGTGAACGGCGCTGGCGCGCGTCGCGCGAAGCAGGACTCTCCTCGGTGCCGGCTATCATCCGGTCCACCCAGGATGTTGACCTTCTCCGGGATGCACTCCTCGAGAACCTGCACCGCAGCCAGCTGAACCCGCTGGAAGAAGCTGCTGCATACCAGCAGCTTCTGGATGACTTCGGTTGCTCCCACGAAGAACTCGCAGATCGCATCGGCCGCTCCCGGCCCCAGGTAACCAACACCCTGCGGTTGATGAAGCTTCCTCCGTTGGTTCAGCGCCGCTTGGCCGCCGGAATTCTGTCTGCTGGGCATGCACGCGCATTGCTCGGGCTTGGGGATCCTGCTGAGATGGAGAAGCTGGCGCAGAAGATCGTAGCCGAGGGCCTTTCCGTTCGTGCCACCGAAGAGATCGTTTCGCTTGCGGACGGCCTGCGGAAGCCAGCCAAGACATCGAAGCCAAAGATCGGCGCCCGGCACGAACGGCTGGATTATCTGGCGACGTCCCTCGCTGACCGCCTGGACACAAACGTCAAGATCACCCTTGGTGCGCGGAAGGGTAAGGTCAGTATCGAGTTCGCCAGCGTGGATGACCTGAATCGTATTATGGGTGTCCTCTCTACGCCCGCGGAGTAGTTCCTAGCCCAACGAGGTGCCTAAAGGGCCGGTGTTTCACGTGAAACCCCGGCCCTTAGTGCTTTCTGAGGAAAGGTCGCATGGGCAGGTCTGCCGGGATCGGCTGTCACCGTGCAAGCTCGGCGGCCGCCCACGCTACTGCGATCGAACGGTTGAGCGGGTCTACGGACCGTAGGCGGCCGGTTTGTTCCGCTGCCGCCCGTCTTATATTGCTGTTGATGTGTCAGATGCTCGCCCCGGGACGCATGTACCGTGCACCGACACACTGGACGGTAGCTCCGTCGGTATGAGGCAGTCTCCACCAAGTTCCCGCTTCTCGTCGTTTCACGTGAAACAGACGTGGCCAGGGCGGTGAACTTGCTCCACGTCTCTGATCCCTGGCCTGAAGGGCGGGACTGCAGCTCCGATGCATCGGCCAATGCTAAGTTTCACGTGAAACCCAGTTCCAGCTACGGCGGCAATACCTACACCTTGTGGTCTCGCGCCTCAACTGCCGCAGCCCTCCATTCGACCACCTGACTGGGCGAATACATGCCCGGCGGGCGTACTGAGCCGGTTGAAGTCGTGTCGAGCTACGTCCACGTCTTGTGATTGCGGTTTCCTTGAGTCGGGTGCGCGTAGTGCCTGGTCGCCGGCGAATCCCACCGGCGAAACCCACGGTGCCAGTGAACCTTAGGCGCCAGCACGTCTGAACCTTAGGCGCCAGCACGTCCCAGGTTACTTGGACGTGGATAGAACCGGTTCCGCGACTAGCGCGGTCGCGAACCGCCCATGGGTTGATGGAACCGGTTCTGGGCCACGGATCGGACCGGTATCCGTATGCAAACTAGGCGCCGCGGTGCCCCTCTCAGGCCGACACGGCTGCACAGCATCAGCTGATTGCCGCCCTGCTGGAGGCTGAGACGAGCGGCAGGACTTGGGCTGTTTCACGTGAAACGACGTGCTTGCAGACAGCGTGGACGCCCGGCACGCGTTAGTGGAGCGCCTTCCGAAATCATGCGGGCACTGTCCGGCCGGGTGGTCGCCCGTGTACTGGTATCTGGGTGGCCATCGGCGGTAGTGTTGACGGCCATTGTCGAGGGTCGAACACGGTCCTTCACTGACTCATAGGGACAGGCTGATGGCTTACGATCATACCCCGCCACCGGCATCGAGGTCCTGGCGCTGTGCCACACCTCGGGAAGCCAGATGAAACCGTGCGCTGTAAATGTGGGGCGGGCGAAGCGCAGCGGTCCTTCATTCGGTTTGGCGGTAAGTGTGAAGCGCAGCGGTTCTTCAATAGGTATTGGGCCTGCGCCACGCTGCGAATTGTTCGTATTCCCCTGGTAGCCCCGTACTCCCTTGGTAGCCCCGCACTGTTTCACGTGAAACTACCCGGGCGTGTGGTCAGGGAGGCACTTAGCTAGGCCCATGAGAAAGGCGTGCGTCCACCGGACATGGTGGAAAGCGAGCTGAGTGGACGGGTTGTTTAGCAGCCACTCAGTCCGCAATATCGCTGCACGGATGACGGAGGGATCGTAGGAACCGGGCTGCATCTCTTGGCAGCGTTTCACGTGAAACACCAGCCCGCGGGGTAGAGAGGGCGCCCTTCCCCAGGCCGCTGCACCTAGGCGGGCGAGACGTGGGCGCGAGGAACAGGAGGGCTACATGCGGCCGTGGGATCACCCCGTGAAGTCATGGACCACCGAGCCGGGTTCTGTGCACCTAGGCGGGCTGCAGCCCGCCTAGCGGTATATGAGCAGGCTCTGCCTCGCCGCCGGCCCTGCGGTTGCCGACCAGTATCCCGCTTTAACTTGGCGTCGATTACGGGGTGCGGATTCGAACAGCACCCAAGCAGACCTATTGGTCTGGTGCTGACAAGGGCCGGGCCCAAGGCGCCCGAGAAGGGCCCCACGGACTCTACTTCCACCGGAGCTCGAGGCTGGAACTACACGGGAGCAATTAGCAGGATGCCGGCATGAAGGATTCACGTGACTGCTGGACCCGGTTGGGTGTTATCCCGTGTCATGTGTCGCCGAGGCTCCAGGCAGAGGTTCCAGAGCGCCGCACACGACGCCACAGTTGCTTAGCGAAGATAGAAACAACTGAACCGAGAACGCAGGTGACGGCTGGCGCATGCGGCACCACGGGTAGCGGCCGGTATCTTTCCAAACCTGGAGGAGTGCCGCGCCGGATACCGCCAGCCTATCCCCGTGCCGGAAAGTACGTCGGGCGGCCGTCCCGCTAAAGCCAAGTCCGTGCTCAACGTGTGGATGGAGGTGGGGCCTCCGAAGACCCGCTCGGCCTGCCGTCCGCGGTTGAGCTTCTCCTGGCCGGCTAGGGTTTGTAGCCGTCGAGTGTTTGCCGCTCCTGTGATTCTTCCAAGCGTCCGATCGAGCCTGGCTGCGCTTCGGCTAAGTGCTGCCGGACGTCGCCAGTGGGGGGCGTCCTTGTCTGAGGCTGGATGTGTTCCTCATTTAACCTGGTCGAAGCAGCACCGGACACCGGACACCGGACACCGGACACCGAACACCGCACCGCACCGCACCGCGCTGACCAGTTCCGCCCTCGACGCCGTGTTTCACGTGAAACGAGGACAGGGTGGATGGTGGAGCACGGTGGCTCAAGAATGCCTATCCGGCGGAAGGATTGGCCGATGCGGGCTGTTCATCGGTTAGCTTCCGCATTCTTCGCAGGGGTGACAGCGCGACCGGCAGGAAGGCTACACAGGCGGCCGCCGCCGCGATCCAGAGTGCTGCCTCCGCTCCATACAGCTGCCCAAGCACTCCGCCCAGCAACGCGCCGACGGGCTGAGTACCCCAGACCAGGAAACGCATGGTTGCGTTCATGCGGCCCAGCAAGCGGTCCGGGGTCAGTCTTTGCCGAAAGCTCACTTGAGTGACGTTGTAGACCACCGTGCCGAAGCTGGCCACGGCCAGTCCAGCCGCGCCCAACCAAACCGACCATCCGCCTCCCGCAGCAGGCAACAGAAGAGCAAAAGGCGCTGTCACAGCCATGGACAGCCAGATGGCAGGTCCTTCACCCAGCCACAGGGTTAGCCGCCGGGTCACCAGCGCGCCGGCAAGGCCGCCAACCCCAAGAACCGAAAAGACCATGCCGATTTGGTGCGCACCAAGGCCAAGCTCTCTCGGAAGGAAGAACACCAGCATCGCCATGTACGCGGCAAAGGCCAGGTTGAACAATGCTGTGGCACCAGCAATGGCCCGCAGCAGGGGGTTGCCCAGAACGAAACGCAGGCCCTCTGCGATGCCCCCCCAGCTGGGATCCCGGCACTGGCTCTGGCTTGGGCTGCCGGTGACGCATGCGCCCAATGAACAGCGCGGACAATCCCATCGCGATTGCATCCAAGGCCAGGGCAATGGGCGCCGTCAGCCAGGCAATGAGCTGGCCGGCTGCGACCGGACCCCCAAGTTGGGCAACTGAGTGCACCGTTTCCAACTTGGCATTTCCTTCGACCAAATGGTCTCGCCCGATAAGTCGCGGCAGATAGCTTTGGTAAGCGACGTCGAAGAAGACGCTGAAAACGCCGATAAGCAACGCCACGACGTAAAGCTGCCAGACTGTGAGTACCCCAAGCCACCAGGCGAGCGGAACAGTGAGCAGGACCGCCGCCCGAATCAGGTCCGAAGAGACGAGCACTTGGCGGTAGCGCAGCCGATCGACCCATACTCCGGCGGGCAGTCCGATCAACAGGAACGCAACGGTGCCCATGGCCGAAAGCAGTCCAACTTCGAATTCACTGGCCGTCAGTGTCACCACCGCCACGAGTGGCAGCGCCAGGCCCGAAACCTGCTGCCCTAGCTGGCTCAGGGAAGTGGCATAGAACAGGAATCGGAAGTCGTGATCCCGTAGGACCCCGCCAGGGGCCACAGCCGCGTCGCCGTCTTCAGTCGTCATGCGGTTGACTCTGACCAATCGATTGATCTTTGTCAATAGGCCTTCTGGTATTGTGCACACATGACAGACGAGAGCGGCACGGTCCCTCGGCGGTCAGCAAGCGAGGAAGAGGCGAAAGCCCTTGCATCGGCAATGCGTATCCGCATTTTGCGCCTCTGCAGGAAAGAGCAGCTGACCAACAAGGAAATTGCGACCAGGCTCGCAGCCAATCCGGCGACAGTGCTCTATCACGTCCGCAAGCTCGTCTCAGTAGGTTTCTTGGAACCGCAGGAGGCGCGGTCCGGGCCGAGTGGCGCATACGAGATCCCTTACAGCGCCACGGACAAGTCATGGCAGTTAAACCTCGATGGCCGGGATCTCCGCTTGCGGGGCGCAGCTATCGGCGCGTTTGTTTCCGAGGTCGGACAGGTCCCCGCGTCGGAACAGGTCCAAATCTCCCGGCTAGGTATACGTCTCACCGAAGAGGGACATGCCCGGCTCCTCGAACGCCTCCAGGCTCTGCTGGATGAGTTCGAAGCCGAAGAACCTCCTGAGGGCAGCACACACTACTCGCTTTTTATGGCGATCCATCCTGACTCCCCACCCGAAACGCAGCTAGAGCGGCAACCAGGCAATGCCCGCAAAGCCAACCCCTGACGGTTTAGCAGGGGCTTATTTTGACCAGGTCACCCAGGGCACCCAGGTCACCCAGGTCACCCAGGTCACCCAGTGCACCCAGGGCTACACGGCGGCGGGGAGCGTGTTGTTTCACGTGAAACGGTTACCTGATTGACTGCAGCCGTTCGGCCGCGTCGATAAAGGGCTGGAGCGGCGGAGTGAAGAAAATCGCGCCGGCAAGTCCGCCTCTGCGCAGGGTCGCCCCGATGTGCACCGGAGGTACGAGGCGGAGCCTCGCAATGGCGGCAGCATCCATACCCCAAGGGACCCCGCGCCCGCCGAGCGCCGGAATCCGCAGCGTCGGATGCTCCGTCGAGGCAACCGCATACAGGGAGCTGGTCAGTTCCATCATTTGCGCCGGGGTCCCGATGGAGACCGGGCTCAGCGCGGGAGCCGCCGCCGCAGCGGCGCCGCCCAGCCCCAGTGTTTCCATGATCAGGCTGTCGCCACCGCTGTACCCCAGATCAGCGGACGTCCAAGGCGCCATGAGTTTGCCGGAAAACCCGGCGATCGGCGGCAGTGGTGTACGGAACCACTGGCCCGGCACGCCGGAAACCCTGACCGCGAACTCCTTCTCGTTCATTGCCATGGCCGTGACGATGGAACTGCCCGGAATTGACTCTGCTCCATCTGCAATCACCTTTGCGGCTGCCATGGCGACGTGCAGGAAATGGAATTCCGCTGTGTCGAGGTACGCCAGCAATGAAGCAGCCTCCGGGCCATCGCCCGGACGCCGGAGGATGCGTTCCAGGACGGCATTCCGGAACAGAAGCCCGGCAGCGGTTTGCCTTCCGTGGAGTTCATCGCCCATCGCCAGCGCCTGCCCCATGATGGGCAGGAGCGGTATCGGAGATTCCCGGAGGAGCTGCGCCAAGGCCGGTGCCACGTGGTTCCTGATTCGGGCCAGATTGTCGTCAACCGCTGGTCCCTGGGATCCGAAGGTAAGCGCCTGCGTCCCTGGACCTTCATTCATCCTGCACGTAGCGGTGCGCCCGGACAGGCGGTCCTGCACCACCAGCACGGGCATGGAGGCAGAGCAAACCCCCGTAAGCGAACCAACGGCACCGTACTCGTGGCAGGAGCCCAGCCGGATCTCCCCCGAGTGAAGCAAGGCGTCAGCCTCTGCCGGGGTGGCAGCGAGCCCTTCGAATACGGCGGCGCCAACAACCGCCAAGCGTTGGCAACCGGTGTAATCCTGCCACTGCATCAGCGGTCCCGAGACGAGGATGGTCTCCTCAGTCATGCCCGGGACTGCCTCCAGAGCTGGGAGGATGTCGATCAGCTCGGGCTCCGCGGAGAGCATGGCCTCGACAGCTGCTTGGTTGGCAGAGAGGCGGGAAGCCTCCCTCGACGTCGTTGTCATACTGTTGCCGCCGCCATGGCATTCCCCCGGACCGTCATGCCAGAAGCATGGCACACGGCACGGTACGTTGGTGCGATGAATGATGGCGGGTTGCCCGGCGTCCCGGGTGCGGTCGCCCGGGCCTACGACGCCGTTGCGCGGGCCTACGCGGAACTGATCCCGACGCCGGGCGGGGCCGGGGGGCCGGAGGATGAGCTGGACCTGGCCATGGTGCGCAGGTTTGCCGGCTTGCTGCCGGCCGGAGCCGCCGTCCTGGATGCGGGCTGCGGAGCCGGGCGGATGATTAGCTATCTCGACGCACTGGTGCCAGTGGCTATCCAAGGGTGCGACATTTCGGAAGGTATGGTCCGCCAGGCACGGAAAGCCCATCCGCAAAGGCGGTTTGAGGTAGCTGCGATATCCTCGTTGCCCTACGCCGACGGATCATTTCACGGGGTGCTGGCCTGGTATTCGATTATCCACACCCCGGCTGCAGCACTACCGGAGGTTTTCGCCGAGTTCCGGCGGATACTTCGCCCCGGTGGACGGCTCCTGTTGGGTTTCCAAGCGGGGTTAGGGCCCCGCAGAATCACAAAGGCCTACGGACAAGAAATGGAACTTACTGCCTACCTCCACGACATCCCAAAAACAGCCGCGGTGCTGGAGGGAGCAGGTTTCCAGATCCAGGAAAGCCTGAGCCGCCCCCCGACCGTCGGGGAAGGCCATGCACAGGGATTCATCAGCGCACAATGCCCTTAGCTGACAGGCCCGGCGGGAACCTCAGGATGTCCTGCACAGCGGACGCTCCGACCTCACGGAGAGTGAAAAACGCGGGATCTCCGCGCTCAGTACCGGGTTTCCATAGGAAACGCCGGACTGTCTAGAGGCCGGAAACCCGTCTCGCAGCCGGTTCTTCCGCCGGGTTGAACTTCAGCACATCGTCAAGGGCCAGGGTGCCTGTGGGCTGGTCCTCCTCCTCGAGGAGGTACAGGCGCTGGATACCAATCACGATTGAATCGGCAACCGTCTGGCGGAAGACCGGATCGGCGAGGCGCTCGGCGTCGTGCGCGTTGCTGAGGTAGCCCAGATCCAGCCCCACGGACGGTACGCCCGGCACCTTCAGAGTGTCCCAGGTCCGGGCATGCACGCCCAGGTTGTCCAAGTCGGTGCGGGCGCCTAGTTCCTTCAAGAGCAGGACGGCGGCCCGGTGGCCGATGGGGGAGCGTGCTTCACCGGTACCCGGCAGGCCCCAGTAGTAGGCAGCCATGCCGGAGGCGGCCTGCTGGTTCAGCCAGTCACAGTGGATATCCAGGTTCAGGCTGGGCACGTTCCGCGGAGATCCCGATTCGGATGCGGCACCGCTTTGCTGCGGAACCAGCCGGGCACCGAATTCACGCAGGATGCGTTCCACACGCCCCGCGATATCCGTGGTGACCAGCAGTTCGGTCAGCGGATCACCGCTGAGCCGCTCGACGCAGTGCGGGGACACCAGCTGCGAACGGCCGATGTTTACGGAAATAACGCGTCCGCGCAGGGCCGCGGTGGAGCGGTCCAGCCGTTCGTAGTCGCGCAGGGCGAATGCCTGGCTGGGCGAGATGGCACGGTTCACCCGGGACATGGACAGCATGGTGTCGCGGTCGCACACGCCGGTGCCCGGCAGCCCCAGGTTCTGCTGCAGCTCGGCCACTGCGTAGCGGGTACGCACTCCGAAACTGCCGTCAATGTGACCGTAGTAGAACCCGAGGTGGGACAGGTGGCGTTGGAGCTCGGCGACGTCGTCGCCCCGCAGCTGCCCGCCCTCAACGTAGTTCAGGGTCCGGTCGCCGAAGCGGAACTGCGCCTCGGACAGGGCCCGCTGGGTGTCCGGACCGGCAACGCCGTCGACAATCAGGCCTCGGCTCTGTTGGAAAGCCCGGACCGCGGCGTCTACGTGGTCATCGAAAACGGTTGGATCATTAACGGCGTCCGGTGCCAGGTAGGACAGGGTGACGCCGGCGCGCAGCAACGCTTCACGAAGCGCTACCACGCGCCGGCCGGCATCCAGCCTCCGCAGGCTTTCACCATGCACAGTCATTGCTATTTACTTCAGGAAGGCCGCGAATTCCTGTTCCAGGACCTGCTTCGGCTTGGCGCCGATGGAAGTCGCCGCAACCTCACCGCCCTGGAACACGTAAACGGCGGGGATGGAAGTGATGCCGTACTGCGCGGCGATCGCGGGGTTTTCATCCACGTTCACCTTCACTACGTCCACCTTGTCGCTGTACTGCGCGGCAATGTCGTCGAGGATGGGGGACAGCATGCGGCACGGGCCGCACCATTCAGCCCAGAAGTCCACGATTACGGGCTTGTCTGCGGTCAGGACATCGGTACCGAAAGAAGCGTCGGTTACTGCTTTTGCACTGCTCATTTTTTGCTCTCCTAAGCGAGGAACGGAATTAGAGGGCTGCGTGTTCGGAAACAGCCTCTGACGGCGGGGTGGGGACCTCCGCCGCAGTGGAGACGGAATCGCCCAGATCGGCGAGGTAGTGTTCGACGTCGACGGCGGCCACACAGCCCGAGCCGGAGGCGGTGATGGCCTGCCGGTAGGTCGGGTCGATGACGTCGCCGGCCGCGAAGACGCCCGGAAGGGATGTCTTGGAGGTACGTCCCAGGACGGCGATGGTGCCCTCCTCGGTGAGTTCAAGCTGGCCGCGGACCAGATCCACCCGGGGGTCGTTGCCGATGGCCACGAACACGCCCGTGACGTTGAGCTCGGATTCGGAACCGTCCTTGGTGCTGCGCAGCACGAGGCCGGTGACCTTGTCCTCGCCGCGGATAGCGGCTACTTCCGAATCCCAGGCGAAGCGGATCTTCTCGTGGGAAAGGGCACGCTCCTGCATGATCTTGGAGGCACGCAGGCTGTCCCGGCGGTGCACCACGGTTACCGAGGAGGCGAACTTCGTGAGGAACAGTGCTTCCTCCAAAGCGGAGTCCCCGCCGCCGATGACGGCGATGTCCTGGCCCTTGAAGAAGAAGCCGTCACACGTGGCACACCAGCTGACACCGCGCCCGGAAAGGCGCTTTTCGTCCGGCAGTCCCAGTTCCCGGTACGCGGACCCGGTGGAGATGATGACTGCGCGGGCGCGGAAGGTTTCGCCCGTACCGATGGTCACCGTTTTGATATCGCCGGTGAGGTCTACCTCTGTGACGTCCTCGAAAAGGATTTCGGTCCCGAATCGAGCGGCCTGCTTTTCGAAGTTGGCCATCAGATCCGGTCCCATGATGCCTTCGGGGAAGCCGGGGAAGTTCTCCACATCGGTGGTGTTCATCAGCTCGCCGCCGGCGGTAACTGAACTCGCAATCAGGAGCGGTTTCAGGTTGGCACGCGCTGCGTAGACGGCAGCAGTGTATCCGGAGGGGCCGGAGCCGACGATGATGACCTCGCGGACGTCGCCGGCAGCGGCGGCGCCGTCGTTGGCTACGGGGTTTTCGGTGCTCACGGGGCGGTGAACCTCTTCCTTGTAGAACTACAGTGTGGAACTAAAAATCGAGATCGAATCCCAAAGGACCGATTCCTATGTGGATCACCCGGCACAACGAATACCGGGCCCAGCTTATTCCGGCAGGCCCGGCGGGGCAGGCTCGTCACGGCTGGGCGGAAGGATCCGAGCGCAGGGGTCAGGACACGCCGATTTCGGCGATCCTAAGTCCCCACGGGTACGCGGCCTGCACCCCGCTGAGGCGGGGCAGCTGCGTGAAGTTGACGATGACGTAGCGGGCAGAAGCAGCCTGCCCGTCCGTCTTCGGCACCGGAATGCTGGTGGTGGGACCGGTGAAGCCGCTCTGGGCAACCGACGTCGCACCCTCCAGATCCGGAGTGTCGTTGAGCATTACGGAGAAGCTGCCACCCGTGCCGTTCAGCTGGGTGATGTTGATCTCATTGATCGCCGATTCCGAACCCAGATCCACCACCATGGCCAGGCTCGGGGCGAGCCCGCCGAACGTGTCGCTGGCATAGACGTAGCTGGACCAGTAGGAGGACGGGTTGCCGTCGATGATCTGCGGCAGGGCGCCGTCGTTGGCGGAATCGAGCTGCGGATTGCCCGGAACCAGACGGGTGATGCCTGCAATCTCGGGTGCCGGTGCAGGTGCGGCGGCGTCCGCGCTCGGGGCGGCCTGCGCAGCCTCCTGCGTCGGTTCCGTGGAGGCACCGGCTTCCGGGTTGGACCCGAACATATCGCCCATTTTGCCGAGCTGGGAAACGGCGAGGACCACTGCGAGGACAAGCACGAGACTCAGGATCGCGCCGATAAGCACGCGGCCGGACTTGCGGTTCGGTTTCTCCTCGGCGCTGTCCTCTTCGAAGTCCTCGTCCGGATCGCCGTACCCGTAGCCGTCATCGTCGTAACTGCCTGCCGCCAGGGCGGACTTGGGGAAGGTCGACGCCGAGCGGGAGTTCCGTTCCGGAACCGGTGCAGCCCGGGGCTCGTCATCTTCCCACTTAGTGACCTTGGCCGGCTGCGCTTCGGCGGCCGACTGCCTGGGCCGGTTAGCGGGAGGCGGGGGGACGTTGGCACCGCCGGTGGCGGCCTCGGCCGGAGCGTCGGCTGACTCGCCGAACTGAAGGTCGCGCTCGGCCGCAGCGGCCCCGGCGCCGGCTCCAGCAGCAGCAGCGGCGCTGCGTCCAAACCGGGGGAGCTTGGGCTTGTGCGCACCGGAGAGCAGCGGCTTGCGCGGCTCACGCGCCTCGTGTTCAACGTAGCGGTCTTCTTCAACGGTTTCCGGCTCGCGGGAGCGGGGCATACCGAAGATTTCCGAGCCGAGGGTGTCGGTAAAGAAAGGCTCGACGTAGGGGGCATCCCGCTCAATCACGAGATCCAGGAGATCCGCCGCGCTGGCAGTATTCGTGACCAGGTAGGTACGGCCGTCGCTGACACCCAGATCCAGCACCTGGACGTTGCCGTGGCGTTCACCGGTGGCGATTTCACGGGCGCTGGCCGAGACCTGGCTGGCATTCACGGGGGCGGCTACGAGGATGCTGACGGAGCGGTTCAGGACCTGGTCCACACCATCGAGCACCATGTCCTGCTCAGCTGAAGCGAGTACCAGGGCTGTCACCTTGTAACGCCCGCCCAGTACTGAACCGACGTCTACGGACTGTGGCACGTGTTCCTCCCATGAAAACGGCAATAAGACTGCGTCAGGCTTATCTGACATTGCGTACTCGGATGTTCGTTCACGGACACGGAACGCGGCCGGCTGCCGCAGCCCTGAACTGCCTGCTTTGTTCCCATGCTACCCGTGCCGTCACAGAATGCCGGAAGCGGCACTTTAGGGAGTGCGCCGGAGTTTGGCAAGGAGCGGTGCCAGGAACGCGTCCAGCTCGGAGACCTTCAGAACGCGCAGCATGAGGTAGTACGCCATGGCCATCAGGGCGCCGCAGACCACCAGGACTACGGTGGCGGAAGGCAGCGATTGCCAGGCAAAGCCGTCGGCCGAGTAGCCGCCCAGCACAGCCAAGGCGGCCGAACCGACGGCGGAAGCAGCCAAAGCGGCAACCACGAGCCGGACGTGGACGTCGAAGACCCGGGCGCCGCCGTAGTCGCCGAGGCTGCGGCGGAGGAAGATGTGACTGAGGACGACGGCCGCGACGTTGCCCAGGGAATAGGCGATGGCCAGGGCGAAGATGATCCGGTCGGCGGGCAAGGTGGCTGCCCCCAGGGCAAGCGTGATGCCGAAGGCCGAAAGAATCAGCTGCATAACGAGCGGGGTCTTCGCGTCCTCGTTGGCGTAGAAGGCACGGTTCATCAGGAAGGTGGCGCTGAGGAAGGGTGCGCTGATCGCCAGCAGCACCAGCACCTGGGCCTGCAGCGCGGCGGAGACATTCGATCCGCCGCTGAACCAGATGCTGATCGGTCCGGCCAGGACAATCAGCACCGCGGAGCAAAAGACGGTGGCCACCCCGATGGCCCGCAGCCCCTGCGACAGGGTCGCCCGGACGCCGTCGTAGTTTTTCTCCGAGTAGGCGTGGGACATCTGGTTGAAGAGCACCGTGGCGAGGGACAACGTGATGACGGAGTGCGGAATGATGTACAGCATCGACGCCGTTTCCAGGTTCAGCTGCCCGGCAATCTCACGGCCCATGGCCTGGTATTCGGGCCGGGCTTCGGAGGCGATCGTGGCCACGGCTGTGTAGACCAGGTAAGCGCCGTTGCCCACAAGCATCGTGATGATGGTCCACTTGGCCACCTTCCCGGTTTCCCGCAGGCCCACCCCGCGAAGCCCGAACGAGGGACGCAGCCCCAGTCCAAGGCGGCGCAGCGGGACCAGCAGGATCAGTGCCTGCATCACAATGCCGAGGGTGGTGCTGCCGGCCAGGATGACGGTGGCCTGGGTAGTCCAGTTCTCCGGAGAGAACGACGACGTCTCCTCCCTGCCGATGAACGTAATGAAGACGAGCAGGCCGGCGATCGCGATGATGTTGTTGACCACGGGCGCCCACATGTAGGCGCCGAACCTGCCGTTGGCGTTGAGGATCTGCCCGATCACCGCGTAGGCGCCGTAGAAGAAGATCTGCGGGAAAAGCCAGTAGGCGAAGGTGGTCGCCAGGGCCAGCTGGTCCGGGCTCAGCGACAAGACCGTGGACAGGATCACGGGTGCAGCGAGCGTGGCCACGAGGGCTATGCCGGCCAGCACGAGGAGGCAGAGGGTGAGGATCCGCGAAACGTACTCGGCGCCCCCGTCAGGCCGCTTGCTCGCCTTGATGATCTGCGGGACCAGCACTGCGTTGAAGACGCCGCCGGCCACCATCAGGTAGATAAAGTTCGGCAGCACGTTCGCTGAACTGAAGATATCGGTGACCAGTCCGGTGCTGCCGATGGCGATTGCCAACAGGGCGGTGCGGACCAGTCCAAGGACACGGGAAACGAGTGTTCCCGATGCCATCACGACACTCGAACGCGTAGTACTGGGGGCTATGTTCTTTTCGGCCATCGTGACCCTATGTTCTCACCTCCGGTCCGGATTGCCTCAAACGGCGCTGCGCCCCGGGGGAGTCAAAGGTAGCGGGGGAGGATCTCGCGGGCGAGGTCCGCGATGCGGCGCTCGTTGGGGAAGGAGAGCCGCCGGCCGAGCTCCGCCAGCGGAACCCAGGCGACGTCCACGGCTTCGTGGTCCGGATCATTTTCGATGGTCAGGTGCCCGCCGCAGGCTTCCAGGAGGAAGTGGTGGACCGTCTTATGCACCCGGTGCCCGCTGACCGTAAACCAGTAGTCGATACTGCCCAGTGCCGTCAGGATGCGGCCGTCAATGCCCGTCTCCTCCGCAATTTCGCGGATGGCGGCAGCCTGATTGTCTTCGTCGTTTTCGGGGTGGCCCTTGGGCAGGCACCATTCCAGCCGGCCGCCGCGGTTCAGTCGGGCAATGATCGCGACGTGCAGCTGCTCCGTTGAGGTGTCGACCACAATCCCGCCGGCCGAAACCTCCTCCACCGTGGGGAGGGGGGTATGCACCGAATGCGCACCGGCGCCGCCCATTGACGCAGTCAACGGGGTCCGCTTGGGGGCGCTCGGTACGGGATGGGCCATACTCCCACTGTAACGATCTTTGCCGGGGGATGATGACTGTTATGCGGGCTGCCGGAGAGGAAGCGGGAACCCTCGGCGTGTCCGCGCTCCAGCTCTCACCCCTTGTCGGCCTTCACCGTTTTATCTGGCAGGCTTAAAGCACTATGGTGCACCTTTTTGATAGTTCGGCTTTGAAGTCCCCGTTACCCGAGGTGATCCCGGAACTCGGGGCGCGTTTCGAGGATGCCGGATACGAGCTTTCGCTCGTTGGCGGCCCCGTCCGCGACCTGTTCCTGGGCAGGGTTTCCCCGGATCTGGATTTCACCACCAACGCGCGCCCGGACGACATCATCAGGGTCATCAAGGGCTGGGCCGACACTTACTGGGAGATCGGCCGGGAGTTCGGCACCATCGGGATGCGCAAGGACGGCTTCCAGGTGGAGGTCACCACCTACCGGGCCGATGCCTATGATCCCGACTCCCGCAAGCCCGCCGTGGCTTTCGGCGACAAGCTTGAAGACGATCTGTTCCGCCGTGACTTCACCATGAACGCGATGGCGCTGCGGCTGCCGTCGATGGAACTGGTGGATCCCTTTGGCGGCGCCCGCGATCTGCATGCGGGGATGGTGCGTACCCCCGGTGCGCCGTCGACGTCGTTCTCCGACGATCCGCTGCGCATGATGCGGGCCGCCCGCTTCGCCTCCCAGCTGGGGGTGGAAGTGGCGCCGGACGTTTTTGAAGCGATGCGGGACATGGCCGGGCGGATCGAGATCATCTCCGCCGAACGGGTCCGGGACGAATTGACCAAGCTGATCTGCGGCAAGGCCCCGTGGACCGGCGTGAACCTGCTCGTGGAGAGCGGCCTGGCCGACCACGTGCTGCCTGAGGTTTCGGCGCTGCGCCTCGAGATTGACGAGCATCACCGGCACAAGGACGTGTACCAGCACTCCCTGACGGTCCTCCGCCAGGCGTGCGAACTGGAAACCGACGGCGACGGTCCGGTGCCGGCACCGGATTTCGTGCTGCGCTTCGCGGCCCTGATGCACGACGTCGGAAAACCCTCCACCCGCCGCTTTGAGTCGACCGGGTCCGTGAGCTTCCTGCACCACGACGCCGTCGGCGCCAAGCTGACCGCCAAGCGGATGAAGGCCCTGCGGTTCGACAATGACACCATCAAGGCCGTGGCCCGGCTGGTGGAACTGCACATGCGCTTCTACGGCTACGGTGATGCAGGCTGGACCGACTCGGCGGTGCGCCGCTACGTGAACGACGCCGGTCCGCTGCTGCAGCGGCTGCACCGGCTCACGCGTTCCGATGTCACCACCCGCAACCGGCGCAAGGCCGAGCGGCTGGCTTTCGCCTACGACGATTTGGAGCAGCGCATAGCCGCCCTGGCCGAGCAGGAAGAGCTGGCCGCGATCCGTCCGGACCTGGACGGCGAACAGATCATGGCGCTGCTGCAGATCCGTCCCGGACCGGTGGTGGGCCGCGCGTACCGGTTCCTGCTGGAGGAACGGATGGAAAACGGTCCGCGGAGCGAGGCTGAAACAGCTGAGCTGCTCCGCGCCTGGTGGGCGGAACAGCCCGAGAACCAGATTGCTGCCGCTGGCGCAGCACCTGATACAACGGAAAAGGAACCCCAGCGGGAACCGGAAGCATCAGGTACGAACGTGAAGGACAGCGAAAAATGAGCAACGGGGAAAATTTCGGCCCGGCAGTCCCGGACCTGACTCCGTCCGGAACCCGGTTGCCCCGCCTCTGGCTGCTGCGCCACGGGGAAACCGAATGGTCCCGGGAAGGCAACTACACCGGCCTGACGGATATCCCCCTTACGTCCGAGGGTGAGGCCCAGGCTGAGGCCGCGCGGGCCAAGATCGGTCCGGTGACCTTTGACCGGGTACTGACCTCCCCGCTGATCCGTGCCCGCCGCACCGCAGAACTGGTGGGTTACCCCGACGCCGAGGTGGTTCCGCACGCCCACGAGTGGGACTACGGGGACAACGAGGGCCGCAACAGCCGGCAGGTCCGCGCAGAAAACCCCGGCTACCTGATCTGGAAGGACGGCGTGCCCAACGGAGAGACCCTGGCGCAGGTTGCCGAACGGGCCGACCTCATCATCTCCTCCGTGCAGGCCGGCTGCGGCACCGAAATGGACCGCGACCCCGAGGCGACGCCGGTGGAGAAGGTCCTGCTCGTGGCCCACGGCCATTTCCTGCGTATCCTGGCTGCCCGCTGGCTCGGCCTTGCCCCTGAGATGGGCCGGCATTTTGCGCTCAGCACCGCAGCGGTCTGCACTCTCGGCTGGGACAAGCACACGCCCGCCGTTGTCGGCTGGAACCTCTAGTACTGCGACACGGCCCTGCCCGCACGACCCTGGAATAAAAGTTTTTTAGGGAATTTGGAGAAAGTGCTTGGCAGGGCCGTGAAGTCTGTTGTACCTTTCTTTTGCGGGCACATTAATCGTCCGCAATAGACCGAACTGGATTCCCTGCTTACGGAGCTGCTTCTGCAGCTTTACGTCAGTGTCCAGTACCCCGGGTACCGCGAACAGGAGGTGGAGATTGATGAACACTAATGGAATTCACATCGTAGTTACCGGCGGCAAAACCGGCAGCAATCTCCGGCCGTCCTTCCGGAAGTCCCAGGTACCAACCTCGGTCCTCCCCGGTCGGCCCCGCGCCGCTTCCCGGTTTACCGGAACTGCCAGCTGGCCCGTTTCAGCGTAAACGCTGCCGGCCCGGCAAAACAGTCCACCGCCACCGGCGCCAGGTGCTCCCGTCCAGCTCCACACACGCTCTTCCGTCGCCCCTCCCTTTTCGTGGGGAGCTGGCCGGGCCCGTGTAGTGGATTAGCCGCGGAACGGTAGCCGGCATTCCCCTTTGAAAGACATTGCTGCGTCAAAGGTCGGGTATTTCCCGCAAATCGCCTTGACGTCGCTTTAACGTCCTTTATTGGCTCCCTGCGTCATTTCGACGTTATTTTATCCCCTTATTCTTTTGTGCCCTTTTTCGGGCCTTCCTGTCGGAGATTCCAATGCCTGAATTACCCCTGCCCGGTACCACTCTGCCCAAAACCAACCAACCCGGCCCCCGGTCCGGACTTCAGAGCCGGCTACATGCTGCCGCCAGCCTTGATGAGTCGCTGCTGCCCCGCGCACGGCCGCCGGAACAACCCGCTCCTGTCCTGCGACGCGCAGCCAAGGGGGTGTACGCAATGCTCAAGCGACTGCGGAGTTCCTACC
The DNA here is from genome assembly GCF_024385525.1 of Arthrobacter sp. zg-Y238. Classification (GTDB taxonomy): domain Bacteria; phylum Actinomycetota; class Actinomycetes; order Actinomycetales; family Micrococcaceae; genus Arthrobacter_B; species Arthrobacter_B jinronghuae. The sequence goes on from NZ_JANFLU010000001.1 coordinate 229,230, forward strand.
TTCGGTCCAGTGCCGTCCATCACGCCCGGATGGACGCGGCCCTGACCGGTGAACAAGGTCACCTGCTGATGCACTACTTCAATTCCGTCAAATAATCGATGGTCCCGCCTGGACCTGTTCAACCGTCGCTGCCCGGCACCCTGTGGATGCCGGGCAGTGCCGTGTCCGGCATCCGGCGGCGAGGGGGCGGACGTGTTCTGGCTGACAGGAAACAAAGCTCGAGCCCGCGGCGTTATAAAGTCGATAGAGAAGTTAACGGTCAGGAAGGGAGCGAAGTGCCCCAGGTCAAGCGTGTGGCCATGCTCTCCCTTCATACCTCCCCGCTTGAACAGCCCGGGTCCGGCGATGCCGGCGGCATGAACGTCTACGTCCGGTCCGTTGCCCTGGAACTGGCACGCGCAGGTACCGAGGTGGAGATCTTCACCCGGGCCACGGACCCGCTGCAGACCGCCGACGTTGCCCTGGCCCCCGGAGTGAAGGTCCGCCACGTGGTTGCCGGTCCCGTCCGCAAGGTGGCCAAGGAAGAGCTGCCGTACCTGGATCTGGCCGGCGCGGTGGCTGAAGCGCAGCCGTTCCTGCTGGACGGCGGCTTCGATGTTGTCCACTCCCATTACTGGGTTTCAGGCGCCGCAGGACTATCCGTGGCGCGGCAGTGGGACCTCCCGCTGGTCCACACCATGCACACCATGGCTCGGGTCAAGAACCTGCAGGGGCAGCCCGGTGAAGCACTCGAGCCGCAGATCCGGATTGACGGCGAGGAGCAGATAGTCCGCGGTGCGACCCGGTTGATAGCCAATACCAGCACCGAGGCCGCCGAGCTGGAAACCTTTTACGGAGCCGATCCGGAGTCCGTCGACGTGGTGGCACCGGGCGTGGACCTGAATGTGTTTTCCCCACGGGGCAGGCCCGGAGTGCAGGCAGGGCTGGGATTCCTCCCCGGGGTCTTCCATGTGGTTTTCGCCGGCCGGATCCAGCGCATGAAGGGCCCCCAGATTCTGGTGGAGGCCGCCGCCGAGCTGCGCCGCCGCCGGCCGGACATCCCCCTGCGCGTAAGCATCCTCGGCGCCGGCAGCGGCTCCTCGGTGCTTGACCTGGCACCGCTGGTCCGCCGGTTGGGACTGCAGGACACGGTGTCCCTGCGCCCGCCGGTCGAGCCACACCAGCTCGCTGCCTGGTTCCGCGCCGCCGACGTCGTGGCCGTGCCTTCCTTCAGCGAATCGTTCGGCCTGGTGGCCCTCGAGGCCCAGGCCTGCGGCACCCCCGTCCTCGCCGCCAATGTGGGCGGGCTGCCCAAGGCCGTGCGCAACGGATGCAGCGGCGTCCTTGTTGACGGCCATGCCCCGGGCCGCTGGGCCGCCGAACTGGAGGCACTCTACGACGGCACCGACCGCCGTCGTGCGCTCGGCGAAGGGGCTGCCGCCCACGCTCAGGCGTTCGGCTGGCGCCGGACCGCCATGCTGACCGCGGAAAGTTACCGTGAGGCGGCCGAGCAGTTCGCCAGCCGCTCCGTGCGCAAGTAGCACTGGGCAGCTCCACAGGCTGCTGCCGCCGCCTCCCTGCTGATAGCTTGTCTTGCATCCATACGACCAGCGGCCGCCAAGGGTTTTCGTTGACGGCACAGTGGAAAGGCAGAAGATGACTGTCGGTGCCGATACGCCCTCGGACCTCGAGATTTCCCGGGCGGCACGCCTGCTGCCCATCACCGAGATAGCCCGCCGTGCGTCCATTCCCGACGCCGCGCTGGAACCCTACGGACGCTACAAGGCGAAGGTTGACCCGGCCCTCCTGCCCGAGAGTCCGGCGCGCGGTCGGGTGGTTTTGGTTACGGCCATGAGTCCCACGCCCGCCGGCGAAGGCAAATCCACGGTGACGGTGGGACTGGCCGACGCCCTCCAGCGGGCAGGCGAAAACGTGATGATCGCCCTGCGTGAGCCGTCCTTGGGTCCGGTCCTGGGGATGAAGGGAGGCGCCACGGGCGGCGGCTACTCCCAAGTGGTGCCCATGGAGGACATCAACCTGCACTTCACCGGCGATTTCCATGCAATCACCGCAGCCAACAACGCGCTGGCCGCACTGGTGGACAACCATATCTTCCAGGGAAACCAGCTGGGGCTGGATCCGCGGCGCATCACCATCAAGCGGGTGATGGACATGAATGACCGCGCCCTGCGGGACATCGTGATCGGCCTCGGCGGTCCGGCGCAGGGGGTCCCGCGGCAGGACGGCTTCGACATCACCGTGGCGTCGGAGGTAATGGCCGTCTTCTGCCTTGCACGGAATCTATCGGACCTGTCCGACCGCCTGTCCCGGATCACGGTGGGCTACACCTATGACCGCCGGCCGGTCACCGTTGCGGACCTCGGTGCACAGGGCGCCATGACGCTGCTGCTGCGCGATGCGGTGAAACCAAACCTGGTGCAGACCCTGGCCGGAACCCCGGCACTCGTCCATGGCGGCCCGTTCGCCAACATTGCCCACGGCTGCAACTCGGTCATTGCCACGGCCACAGCGCGCCGACTTGCGGGCGTCGTCGTCACGGAGGCCGGTTTCGGCGCCGACCTCGGCGCGGAGAAGTACCTGGACATCAAGGCGCGGGTGGCCGATGTCGCCCCGGCCGCCGTCGTGGTGGTGGCCACCGTCCGTGCACTCAAGATGCATGGCGGAATACCCAAGAGTGATCTGGCCGCGGAGAATCTGCCTGCTCTGCAGGCAGGGACGGTGAACCTGCACCGGCATCTGGAGAATATCCGCCGGTTCGGAATCAACCCCGTGGTGGCGGTCAACCGGTTCATCACGGATACCGAGGCGGAACTGCGCTGGCTCATCGACTGGTGCGCGGAGGAGGGCGTGACGGCCGCGGTGGCAGATGTGTGGGCGCAGGGCGGCGGCGGCCCCGGCGGCGACGACCTGGCGGCAGCTGTGCTCCGGGCGTTGGAGCAGCCCTCCGATTTCCGGTTCCTGTATCCGGATGAGCTGCCGGTGGCGGAGAAGATCAGTACCGTGGCCCGGGAAATCTACGGGGCCGCAGACGTCGAATTTTCTCCCCCCGCCCGGCGCCGGCTGCAGGAGATCGAAGAGCGGGGCCTGGAGCACCTGCCGGTCTGCATGGCCAAGACTCCGTACTCCTTCACGGACGACCCCACGGTCCTCGGCGCGCCGGCCGGATTCACCCTCCATGTGCGGGACCTGATCATCAAGACCGGTGCCGGCTTCGTGGTGGCATTGACGGGCGCCGTCATGACCATGCCCGGACTGCCCAGGAACCCGGCAGCGCTGCGCATGGACGTAGCCGCGGACGGCACGCCCAGCGGACTGATTTAAGGGCGGAACGCAGCAATGCCCCCGGTTCCGGAGTCTTCCGGAACCAGGGGCATTGCCGCCGGGGGTCTTAGCGCTCAACCTCGCCGCGGATGAACTGCTCTACCTTTTCCTTGGCCAGGTCATCGTTGTACTGCTCCGGCGGCGACTTCATGAAGTAGCTCGAGGCCGAGAGGATAGGCCCGCCCACACCGCGGTCCAGGGCAATCTTGGCGGCACGCACGGCATCGATGATGACGCCGGCGGAGTTGGGGGAGTCCCAGACTTCCAGCTTGTACTCCAGGGACACCGGAGCGTCGCCGAAGTTGCGTCCCTCAAGGCGGACAAAGGCCCATTTACGGTCATCGAGCCACGCGACGTAGTCCGACGGGCCGATGTGGACGTCGTCGGCCTTCAGATGGGCCGAGGTGTTGGAGGTGACGGCCTGCGTCTTGGAGATCTTCTTGGATTCCAGGCGCTCGCGTTCGAGCATGTTCTTGAAGTCCATGTTGCCGCCGACATTCAGCTGGTAGGTGCGGTCCAGGATGACGCCGCGGTCCTCGAACAGCTTGGCCATGACGCGGTGCGTGATGGTGGCGCCGATCTGGCTCTTGATGTCGTCGCCGACAATCGGCACGCCGGCAGCGGTGAACTTGTCCGCCCACTCCTTGGTGCCGGCAATGAAGACGGGCAGCGCGTTGACGAAGGCGACGCCGGCGTCGATGGCGCACTGGGCGTAGAACTTGGCAGCCTGCTCGGAGCCGACCGGCAGATAGCAGACCATAACGTCCACAGCGTTGTCCCGAAGGGCAGCAACAATGTCCACCGGCGACGCATCGGATTCAGTGATCGTTTCCCGGTAGTACTTGCCGAGCCCGTCGAGGGTGTGCCCGCGCTGCACGGTGATGCCGGTCTGCGGCACATCGGCAATCTTGATGGTGTTGTTTTCGCTTGCGCCGATCGCGTCAGCCAGGTCGAGGCCGACTTTCTTGCTGTCGACGTCGAAAGCGGCAACGAACTGCACGTCATTGACGTGGTAGTCGCCGAACTTCACGTGCATCAGGCCAGGGACGGTTTCGTTGGGATCGGCGCTGCGGTAGTACTGGACACCCTGCACCAGCGAAGCTGCGCAGTTTCCAACACCCACAATTGCGACCCGGATGGGGTTCTCGGACACGGTTCTCCTTTGAAGAAAAATGTTGAACGCTGCGCCCCCGGCGCAGACAACCTCCACAGTCTACGTGCTTGGCATCACATCTTCCGCTCGGCCCGGACTGCCGGGTTCCCAGGGGGCTGTTTTCCCCCGTTCCCGTCCGTTTCCCCTCGGTTCCTGCCGTGGCCGAACGGGACGCGCACTGGTGGATACTGGACCCATGCAGCCCAACTCCCGGCGCGGTCCGCAGCGCATTGTGGCGCCCTCCCGCAACGATCCGTTCCTGAGGAAGTTCACGGAAGGCATTGGCGGTCCCCTGGGCCGCCATGCCGCCCCTGGCATCGTCTCGCCCGGATTCTTCACCGTGGAACGGGTGCTGGTCCTATTCACGATCGTCTCCGCACTGCTGGCCGTCCTGATTAAGACACCCTGCCGTGTGGGCGGCTGGGGCACCCCGGACCAGTTTTACGCCGCCTGCTATTCGGACTGGCCGGAACTTTTCCGTACCCGGGGGATAGGCGACGGCGTTTTCCCGTTCCTTACGGAGGGTGCGCTTTTTGAGTATCCGGTCCTCCTGGGACTCCTGGCCGGTGCCGCCGCCCTGGTGGTGCCCGGCGAAGGCGGCACGGCCTTGAGGTCGCTGCAGTATTTCGACGTCAACGCACTCCTGGCCACGGGGGCATGGATTGCCACGGTCATAGCCACCATGCGCCTGGCCGGGCGCCGCCCGTGGGACGCTGCCATGGTGGCGGTAGCCCCGGCGGCGATCCTGTCCGTCTTCATTAACTGGGACATTTTCGCAGTGATGCTGGCCACGGCCGGCATGTTGGCTTTTGCCCGGAACCGTCCGGTGGCAGCAGGCGTGCTGATCGGGCTGGGAACCGCGCTCAAGCTTTACCCCGTGCTGATTCTCGGCGCCGTGCTGGTGCTCGCGCTGCGGACGCTCCGCCTGCGCCCGGCGGTGCTGACCTTTACGGCTGCGGCAGCAACCTGGCTGGCCGTCAACCTGCCGTTCCTGCTCCGCGATTACGAGTCCTGGCGCTTCTTCCTCACGTTCACCCAGGACCGCCCGGCGGGCTACTCTTCCATCTGGTTCGCCTGGAACCTGACCGTGGAGCGGGCCGGCGGAACCGGCGTCGGACCCGAATTCATCAATCTGTGGGCCTACCTGCTGTTTGCACTGGCGTGCCTTGGAATCGCCGTGCTGGCGCTGCGATGCAGACGGCGGCCGCGGTTGGCGCAGCTGGTTTTCCTGATTGTTGCGGCCTTCATCCTCACCAATAAGGTCTACTCGCCGCAGTTTGTTCTCTGGCTCATTCCGCTGGTCGCCCTGGCCCGGCCGAGGTGGCGCGACTTCCTGATCTGGCAGTTCTTCGAAGTGATGCACTGGTGGGCTATCTGGATGTACCTCGCGAAAGAGACCTCCGGCGGCGCCGCCGAGAACAACCTCGATTCGCCCTACTACGTGCTGGCTGTTCTGGGCCATGTGCTGGCCACCGCTTATCTGATGTACCGGGTGGTGTCCGACATTCTGGAACCCGACGGCGATCCCGTTCGCCGGGGCGGCGTCGACGATCCGCAGGGCGGACCGTTCGACGGTGCCCCCGACCGCTGGGCCCTGCGGCGGCGAAGGCCGGTATCCTTGGAAACGCATGCGGCCCCGGCGAAAGAAGCACAGTGACCCCCGTTCCATACCGTTCCGAGCAGCTCACCCAAGAGGCGTTCGAGGCGCTCGCCGCCGCGCACCCCGATGTGGTGATCCCGCTGGAGCAAACCCCTTACTGGGCGGATTTTGAGCGGAAGCTTGGCCGCAGCCCGTACGGCATCTGGGCCTATTACGACGGCGACACCCTGGTTGCCACCGCCAGCTACCTTCGCTCCGAACGGCGGCTGCGGCCGTCCCTCGTGGTCGTCAACGGTCCCACCTGGTTCACCACGCGCACGCACAACGCCGAAGCCCGGCTCGTGTCCACTGTGCAGGAACAGTTCCGGGCCGATCCCGCCGTGGACCCGCTGTATATCCGGATGCAGATCGCGCATCCGCAGCTGCCCGTCACCGGTCCGCTGGAACACGGCTGGTACGAACGGGAAATCGTCGTCGACCTGACTCCGGATACGGACGAAATCTTTGCGTCGTTCCGTTCCAACGCGCGGAACCTGATCCGCAAGGCGGAGAAGCTGGGCGTCAAGGTCCAGACCATCGAGCGCGCCCGCTGGGCAGAGGTGTTCCGCACGGAACTGTTCCCGATCATGCAGGAAACCGCTTCGCGGGACGGCTTCTCGAGCTTCGAGTCCTCGTTCTACGAAACCCTGCTTACCGAACTCGGCGACCATCTGCGCCTCATGGTGGCGTACATGGACGGACAGGCCGTGTCCTGGCTGATCACCACCGAGTACCGCGGTTACTCCGTTTACTACTTCGCGGCGAGCTCGCACAGCGCCCGCAAGACCAATGCGCCCTACCTGCTGCTCTGGGAGGCCTTCAAGGTCCTCAAGGAAGCGGGCAACACGGCGTGCGGGTTGACCGGGATCGTCAGTGACAACTACCCGAGCCTGATTAACGTCACCACGTTCAAGCGGAACTTCTCCAAGACGGTGGTCACCATCCCCACGACCTATGACATTCCCCTGCATCCGCTGCGGTACGCTCTGGTGGCAAACGCCCTGAAGCTGCGGCGCGAGGCACCCGCGAAGCTGCGCAGCCTGCCGGCCTCCGCCAAGGGTCTTGCAGGCCGGATCACCGGACGGAAGGGCGAAAAGGCGGCCTAATGAGCGATGTCAGTGTAGTCGGGGCCGGTCCCAACGGACTCGCGGCGGCGGTCATCATGGCCCGCGCCGGCCTCGAGGTCGAGGTGTTCGAAACCCAGTCCACGGTCGGCGGCGGGAGTCGCACCAAGGAACTGATGGAACCCGGCCACCTGCACGACATCTGCTCCGCAGTGCATCCCATGGCCTTGGCCTCTCCGTTCTTCCGCAGCTTCGGACTGGACCGGCGGATTAACCTGGTGGTGCCGGAGATTTCCTACGCCTCGCCGCTCGACGGCGGCCGCGCCGCCCTGGCGTACCGGAACCTGGACCGGACGGTGGAGGGGCTCGGAAGGGACGGTGCCGCCTACCGGGGGCTGATGGAGCCGCTGGTCCGGCGCAGCGAGGCAATCACCGAACTGCTGATGGGTTCCCTCCTGAGTGTTCCCCGGGATCCGATTGCGCTGGCAAGCTTCGGACTGGCCGCCCTGGACCAGGGCACGCCACTGTGGAACCGGCGGTTCGTGGAAGACGCGGCGCCGGCGCTGCTCTCCGGCGTAGCGGCGCATCCGGTGGGGAAAATGCCCTCGCTGCCTTCCGCTGGCGGCGGATTGATGCTGGGCACCCTCGCCCATTCAGTCGGCTGGCCCATCCCGGTAGGCGGTTCCCAGGCCATCGCCGAGGCGATGGCCGACGATCTGCGGGCGCACGGCGGAAAGATTTCCACCGGCCACCGCATCACTTCCCTGGACGAGGTGGCGGGCTCCCGGGCCGTCATCCTCGACGTCTCCCCGTCGGTGCTGCTGGAGCTGGGCGGGGAGCGCCTGCCGCCGCGTTATGCGCGGGAGCTGGAACGCTTCCGCTACGGCAATGCTGCCTGCAAGGTGGACTTCATCCTCTCCGGCCCGGTCCCCTGGGCCAATCCGGAGATGTCCCGTACCGGCACCGCCCACCTGGGCGGCACCCGGGCGGAATTGGCCGCAGCGGAGGCCGACGTCGCGGCCGGCCGGCACCCTGCCCGCCCCTATGTCCTGTTGTCCCAGCCCAGCGGCTTCGATCCCACCCGGGCGCCCGCGGGCCGTTCCGTGCTCTGGTCCTACTGCCATGTGCCCGCCGAATCCACGGTGGACATGACAGAAGCGGTCACGGCGCAGATCGAGCGTTTCGCGCCCGGATTCCGTGATGTGATTGTCGATTCGCGGGTGACGACGGCGGCGGACCTGGCACAGTACAACGCCAACTACGTGGGCGGGGACTTCGGCGGCGGGGCGGTGACGCTGGCCCAGATGCTGATTCGTCCGGTCCTGTCCCCGAAGCCGTGGCGCACGGCGCTTCCCGGTGTCTACCTCAGCTCGGCGTCAACCCCGCCGGGACCGGGCGTCCACGGGATGGGTGGCCTGCATGCTGCGAAGCTGGCACTGAAGGACGTGTTCGGGCTGCCGATGCCGTCGCTGGAACCCGTGCAGGGAGCCCGTTAGGACCTCTGCCTCCCGGTCAACCGGGGGTTCCTTGGCGCCCGGGATCCACACTGCCTGAGATTGTGATCCATGCCATAGAACCTTGTATGTTATCGGGTACCGGCACCGCAGCCGGGTACTTGAACTGGGGGAACAAGTCATGGGGGACAGACAAATGGATAGCCGCAGCCCGGTTGATGGCGCACAGGGGAACCAGGGGGCTCCGCCGCCGCCGCCCGGCCCGGGCATCCAGCAGCAGCAGCACCCACAGCAGCCGCACCAGCCCAATCCCCAGGCACCGGCTCCCCAGGCACCGGCTCCGCAGGCACCGGCTCCGCAGGGGCAATGGCCCCAGGCGGCTCCTCCGCCACCCGGGGGACCCGGACTGCCGGGACAGGCATCGAAGCAGAACCCGAAGCGGCGTAAAGGCCTGATCATTGCCGGCAGTGTTGCCGCTGGACTGCTGGTGATTCTCGGTGTTGGCGGGTTCTTCGGCTACAAACACCTCAGCGAGACGACTTACAGCCCCCGGGTGCAGGCAGAGGAATACCTCCAGGCACTCGTCGACGCGGACGTGGAACGCGCGATGGAAATGGCTCCCGCCAGCGGGGACGAAAAGGACCAGCTGGACTACTCGCTCATGACCAATGAGATCTACTCCAAGGCGACCGACCGGATCTCCGGATTCGAAGTGACCAATGTGGAGGTCAACGACGACGGCACTGCCGACGTGAGTGTTGACGTCAAGCAGGGGGACGATACCGAGTCCATGCAGCTGAAGTTGTCAGAGAATGGGACGGAGGCCGTGCTTTTCAAGAAGTGGAAGCTGGATGCCCCGCTGGGCAGCTGGTCGCTGAAGTACAGTCTGGACGCGGACGCCTCCGGACCCGCCGTAAACGGCGTAGGCATTGAAGTGCCCGAGGACGGCAGGAAGCTGGCCGTGCTGCCGGGGGAGTACACCTTCAATGCACCTACCGGAACGAAGTTCATCAGCTACGGCGAGGACGAGAAAATGTCCGTCCGCCTGAACGGCCAGGAAGCATTGATGGGGGTCGGGTTCACCCCGGAGATCACGGACGCGGCGCGCGAGGAGATCAAGGCAAAAACCGCTGCGCACATCGAGGAATGTGTCGCGTCCACGGAGCTGATTCCCAAGGGATGCCCGAACCAGATGGATGACCAGGATCCGAACAACTTCCGCAATATCAAGTGGACCATGACCAAGGCACCCCGTTACGACAGCATCGAGGGTGACCCGACCGGACCGTTCAGGGTGGAATCCGTCGACGGGGCCTTTGCCTTGGACTGCGAGATGAAGCAGGGCGACTCCTGGGAACCGCAAACGGGCACGGTAGAGCTCTACTCGCTGCCGGCCGAGGTCTACATCCTGGGGGACGGCATTTCCATCCTGTTCCCCCAATAGCAGCAGGCGGCCCCGCCGGATCCGGCGGGGCCGCAATTGTTACCTCCGTCATAAACCCGATAAGTTATCGGGTGCCGGCCGCGCAGCCGGTTACTGAACCGGGGGAGCAAGTCATGGGGGACAACAACAAGGTGGATTACTACGGGACGGGGGCCGGAGTATATCCAGCCTCGCCGACGCCCGGTGCCGGCACCGAAGACCAGCAGGAGTGGCCAAAGCAGCAGTGGCCGCCGACGCCCGGACAGAGTGCCAAGCAGGGGCAGGCGCCGCCCCAAGCGGACCCCAAGCAGACTAGAACCCTGATGATCGCCGGCGGAGTTACCGCGGCAGTGCTGGTGGCCCTCATCGTCGGAGGGTACTTCGGCTTCAAGCACCTGAACGAGAACGTGTACGGCCCGCAGGTGCTGGCAGAAGAGTATCTGCAGGCAATCGTCGACGGGGACGTGGAACGGGCCGTCGGCATGGGTCCCGAACACAATTGGCAGAACTTCTCCTTGATGACCGATGAGGTCTACGCCAAGGCGGAAAACACGATCACCGGCTTCGAAGTGACCGATGTGGTGGTCACCGACGGCAAGGCTGACATCAGCGTCGACATCGAGCAGGGCGACGACACCCAAGCGGTAACCCTGGACCTGCGCAGCGATGGCACTGAGGCGTTGTTCTTTCGCAAATGGAAGCTGAACATCGGCCTGGAGAGCGCCGCGGTGCACTACATACTGCGGGGGGATGCCACTGCCGTGGCCGTCAACGGTGTGGACATTCCCGGCCAGGACATGGAGCTGCTCCGAAGCAGCACGATGTTTAATTTCCTGCCCGGCGATTACACCCTGGATGCCTCTACCGGTAGTCCCTACGCCGATTATCCTGACGAGTCGGTGAGCGTGCGGCTGAACCGGGACGGCACTGCTGCTGCGCAGGAACCCACCATTGACCTGAAACCGGTTCTGACGGACGCCGGCCGCGAGGAAATTCAGGCCGGGATAACGGCCCACCTCGAAGAATGCATGAAGTCCACGGAACTGATGCCGAAGGGCTGCCCGAACCAGTGGGAGGCCGAGGATCCGGATAGTTACCGGAACATCTCCTGGAGCATGCAGACTGCCCCCACCCTCGACCCCATCGAAAGCGATCCCACGGGACCGTTTTCGGTGAGGGCCGTGAACGGGGAATTCATCTTGGACTCCGAAGTGAACCGGGGCGACTCGTGGCAACCGCAGCGGGAGAGCTACCAGCTTTACTGGATGTACGCCGGTGTGGAGATCAACGGCGAGGAACTGTCCCTCACCTTCGCTGACTGACAGCACTCCCGCTCCGGACGGGACGTAGCCCTATTCGACCGTCAGCTCACCCATCCGCGACCATTCTTCGCCCTCAATAACGGTGTTGATGATCTTCGGGGTTTCCACCAGCGCCGGGACCATGTCCTTCATGGCCTGCTGGAAGTGGTCGCTCTGGACGTGGGCGGCCGCGGCGTCGTCCTTGAACGCCTCGACGAGGACAAACTCGTTGGGGTTTTCCAGGCTGCGGGACCAGTCAAACCAGAGATTGCCGGGCTCTGCGCGGGTGGCTTCGGTGAACCCTGCGGTCAGTTCCGGCCAACGCTCGGTCCACTCGGGCTTGACGAGGAACTTGACGGTAATGAAGATCATTTCGGTCCTGCTTTCTTGAGGTTTTCCTTGAAATTCCAAGGGTTTTCATCGTATGCCCGGACGGCGGCACCGAGCCACCGGAGGGCGGGACGGACGAAATGGGAAGATGGGTACGTGGCGCACCTCGACGTATCCAACATTGACTATTTCCTCTCCGACGGACGGCAGCTGCTCAACGGCGTCAGTTTCAAGGTCGGCGACGGGCATAAGACTGCCCTGATCGGCCCCAACGGCACCGGGAAAACCACCTTGCTGCGGATTATCGCCGGGGACCTGTTGCCGGACGAAGGCACGGTTTCACGGTCCGGGAACATGGGCATCATGCGCCAGTTCGTCGGGCAGGTCCGGGATGACAGCACGGTCCGCGACCTGCTCGTCTCGGCCGCGCCGCCGGCACTCGCTGCCGCTGCCCGCGAAGTGGACGCCGCCGAGCTGGCCATGATGGAGCACGACGACGAGCCCACCCAGATGCGCTACGCCACCGCCATCACCGAATGGGGCGACGTCGGCGGGTACGAGCAGGAGACCGTCTGGGACGAGGTGACCATGGCCGCGCTCGGCCTGCCCTTCGACCGGGCGCAGTACCGCAAGGCCGCAACCCTTTCCGGCGGCGAGCAGAAGCGGCTGGTCCTGGAAGCGCTTTTCGCCGGCCCCGACGAGCTCCTGCTCCTGGACGAACCGGACAACTACCTCGACGTGCCCGGCAAGCGCTGGCTCGAAGGAAAACTTGCCGCCTCCAAGAAATCCGTGCTGTTCGTCAGCCACGACCGGGAGCTGCTGGACAATGCCGCCACCCGCATCGTGACCCTGGAGCCGGGCATCAACGGCGCCTCCGCTTGGATCCACGGCGGCGCGTTCGGCAGCTACGTCAAAGCCAGGGAAGACCGCAACGCCCGGTTCGAGGAACTGCGCCGGCGCTGGGACGAGGAGCATCTCAAGCTCAAGGAACTCGTCAACATGTACAAAAACAAGGCCGCGTTCCGCTCCGACATGGCCAACCGCTACCACGCCGCCCAAACCCGGCTGGCTAAGTTCCTCGAAGCCGGCCCGCCGGAAGCCCTGCCCGTTGAACAGAACGTCAAGATGCGGCTGCGCGGCGGCCGCACGGCAAAGCGCGCCGTCGTCGCCGAGAAGCTGGAACTGACCGGACTGATGAAACCGTTCAGTACGGAAATCTGGTTCGGCGACCGGGTGGGGGTGCTCGGCTCCAACGGCTCCGGAAAATCCCACTTCCTGCGCCTGCTGGCACTGGGCGGCAGCGATCCGGATCGGGAACACGAGCCGGTGTCGGAGGTGGAGATCGCCCCGGTACCGCATGCCGGGTCGGTGAAGCTGGGTGCCCGCATCCGTCCCGGGTTCTTCGCCCAGACCATGATGCGCCCGGACCTCGCCGAACGGACCCTGCTGGACATCCTGCACCGCGGCGATGAACACCGGTCCGGGCTGGGCCGCGAGGCAGCCGCGGGAGCCCTGGACCGCTACGGTCTGGCCTCCTCTTCGGAGCAGAAGTTCGAGTCCCTTTCCGGCGGCCAGCAGGCACGCATGCAGATCCTGCTCCTGGAGCTGTCCGGCGCCACCCTGCTCCTGCTGGACGAGCCCACCGACAACCTGGACCTGCACTCGGCCGAGGCGCTGGAAAAGGCTATTGACGCGTTTGAGGGGACCGTACTGGCGGTCACCCACGACCGCTGGTTTGCCCGCAGCTTCGACAGGTTCCTGGTGTTCGGCTCCGACGGCAGGGTCTACGAGTCCGAGACTCCGGTCTGGGAAGAGAAACGCGTGGAGCGCGTGCGGTAGGGGACAATACTGGCGTGAACGAAAACAGTGCGCAGCCCCTCAACGATGCCGCCCTCCGGCACGAAACAGCCCTGAATAAAGCACTCATTGCCGTCTTCGTAATCTTCGGCCTCAACGGCCTGGTGTTTGCCAGCTGGGCGGCCCGCATTCCGGCCGCCGCCGAGGATCTGGGCATCGGTGCCGCCGGCGTCGGCCTGCTCCTGCTCTTTTCGGCCATCGGATCCGTGGCTGCGCTGCCGCTGGCCGGTTCGGTGGCCCAGCGCATCGGCACCGCGGGAACGGTGCGGGCCGGTGGAATTACGACGTCGGCGGCCTCCCTGGCTATTGCCGCCGGACTCAGTCTGGGGTCGATTCCGTTGACCGGTGCCGGCCTGCTGGTCTTCGGCGTCGGTATTGCCGGCTGGGATGTCGCCATGAACCTGGAGGGTGCCGACGTCGAACGCCGGGTGGGCCGGACAGTGATGCCCAAGTTCCACGGCGCGTTCAGCGCGGGGGCGTTTGTGGGGGCCATGATCGGTGCGGTGCTCTCCGCCTTGGGCGTCTCGCTGTCCCTGCACCTGCTGGGCATCCTGACCGTTGTCTGCATCGCGGTGCTGATTGTGCCGCGGAACTTCCTCCAGCTGCCGCACCATGCTTCCGCCGGCGGGGCCGACGCGACGGCTAACCCCTCCCGGTTCGGCGCCTGGCGGGAGGGGCGGACGCTGCTGATCGGCGTCGTCGTTATGGGCGCAGCGCTCACCGAAGGTGCGGCAAATGACTGGGTGGCGAAGGCGACCGTGGACGGACTGGGCACCAGCGAGTCCGCCGGTGCCGTGATGTTCGGTATTTTCGTGGCCGCCATGACCCTCACCCGCTGGTTCGGCGCCCGGCTGATCGACCGGATGGGCCGCGTACCGGCGCTGCGGGTGTGCATGAGCGCCTCGCTCGCCGGCCTGCTGCTCTTCGTTTTCGCCCCGAACCTCGGGCTCGCCGCCCTCGGCGCCGTGCTGTGGGGCATCGGTGCGGCCCTGGGCTTCCCGATGGGCATGTCCGCCGCCGGGGAAGATCCGGTCCATGCTGCGGGCCGGGTATCGGTGGTGTCCACCATCGGCTACATGGCCTTCTTTGTCGGCCCGCCGGTGCTGGGTTTCCTGGGCGAGCACTGGGGTGTGCGCAACGCCCTGCTGGTGGTGGGCGCGGCCATGCTGGTATCCATTGCTTTTGCTCCTGCCGCCGCCGAGCAGAAGGCCGAACCCGAATCCGCCTAAAGCTGCGGACCGTTTCTGTCCGCAAAGGACGGGCGCGGCGGGCCTCCCCGGTCCTACCCTCGACGCATGTCCTTTTCACCACAGTCCGCGCCGTTGATTTCCGCCGAGGGGCTGACCAAGGTCTACTCCTCGAAATCCGGTCCCGTGCATGCGCTGGACGGACTGGATATCACTGTCCCCGAAGGAACGGTGACCGCTTTGCTGGGCCCCAACGGGGCCGGGAAAACGACGGCCGTCAAAGTCCTGACCACCCTGATCCGGCCCAATTCGGGCACGGCCGTCATTGACGGCATCGACGTCCTCTCCGACCCCAAGGAAGTACGCCGCATCATTGGAGTGTCCGGCCAGTACTCCGCCGTGGACGAAAACCTGACCGGGATCGAAAACCTGGACATGGTGGGGCATCTGTACCACCTGCCCGCCCGGCGCGCGAAGGAACGGGCAATCGAACTCATCGACATGTTCGAGCTGTCCGACGCCGGCAACCGTCCGGTCAAGGGCTATTCCGGCGGCATGCGCCGCCGCCTTGACCTCGCCGGCGCCCTGGTGAACCAACCCCGGGTCCTGTTCCTGGACGAACCGACAACGGGGCTGGATCCGCGGTCCAGGATCGCACTGTGGGGCGTTATCACCGACCTCGTGGCCCGCGGGACCACCCTGCTGCTGACCACCCAGTACCTGGAGGAAGCGGACCAGCTGGCAGACAAGGTGGCCGTGATCGACGAGGGGAAGGTTATTGCCGAGGGCACCTCCGATGACCTGAAGGCACAGATCGGCGGGCACCGCGTGGCGGTGGCGCTGCATCGCCAGGAGGATGCTGACGAAGCGCTGTCCATCCTGGGCCGGCACGGCTCCGGGGATCCGCACGTTTCCGGCGACGGCCGCACGCTGGAGGTCGCCGTCGTCGACGGTCCCGCCGCGCTCCAGCGCATCCTGTCCGAGCTGGAGGCCGGCAGCATCGAACTTCATGACGCCGGCATCCGCCGCCCAACCCTGGACGACGTTTTCCTGCAGCTCACCGGCAAGCCTGCCGAAGCGGACAGCGAAACGGAGAAAGAGGAGGCACGCCCATGAGTGCGGCAGTATCGGCCACCGGCATCCGGGCCGGCAGCCCAAGCCTTCCGGCACGTTGGATCGGCGACGGCTGGACGGTCACCAAGCGGAACCTGATCAAGATCAAGCGCTCACCGGACATGATCATCTTCGCCGTGCTGCAGCCGATCATGTTCGTGCTCCTGTTCAGCCAGGTCTACGGCGGGTCCATTGCTGTTGCGGGAACGGACTACACCCAGTTCCTGATGGCAGGCATCTTTGCCCAAACCGTGGTGTTCGGGTCCACGTTCTCCGGCTCCGCCATGGCACAGGACCTGAAGGAGGGGATCATTGACCGGTTCCGGACCCTCCCGATGAGCCCGTCCGCGGTGCTGATCGGCAGGACCAACGCCGACCTGGCGCTGAACGCGATCTCCATGGTCATCATGATGGGGACCGGCCTGCTGGTGGGCTGGCGGGTGAACACCACACCCGGGCGGTTCCTGGCCGCCATCGCGCTGCTTTTGCTGTTCTCCTACGCCTTCAGCTGGGTCATGGCCCTGCTGGGTATGTCGGTGCGTTCACCGGAGACAATCAACAACGCGTCCTTTATGATCCTGTTTCCCATCACCTTTATCTCCAACGCGTTTGTGCAGAGTTCCAACCTTCCCGGCCCGCTGCAGACTTTTGCGGACTGGAACCCGGTCTCGGCACTTGTGCAGGCCGTGCGGGAGCTGTTCGGCAACCTTGGCACCGCCCCCGTGCCGGACACCTGGCCGATGCAGAACGCCGTTGCCACGGTGCTGATCGGCGCGGTTGTAATGCTCGTGATTTTCGTGCCGCTGGCAGTGCGGAAGTTCGAGTCGATCAGCTCCCGGTAGCGGGCCGGAGCCTTTTGGAAACGAGGATCAACCATGATTGAGGCCCGCAGTCTCGCCAAGGTCTTCGGCGGCAAGACTGCCGTCGACGGCATCACCTTCGATGTCCAGCCCGGCAAGGTCACCGGCTTCCTCGGCCCGAACGGGGCAGGTAAGTCGACCACCATGCGCATGATCATGGGGCTGGACTATCCCACCGCCGGCAGCGTGGCGGTCAACGGCCGGCCTTACGCCGAGCACAAGGCGCCTCTGCGGGAGGTCGGTGCGCTCTTGGAGGCGAAGGCTGTCCACCCTAAGCGGACGGCCTACAACCATCTGCGGGCGCTCGCCGCCAGCCACGGCATCCCCAAGGACCGCATCACCGAGGTCATCGAACTGACGGGCCTCGGTGCGGCGGCCAACAAGCGCGTGGGTGGTTTCTCCATGGGGATGGGCCAGCGGCTGGGAATCGCGGCGGCGTTGTTGGGAGATCCCCGCACGCTCATCTTCGACGAGCCGGTCAACGGCCTGGACCCGGAGGGCGTGCAGTGGGTCCGCCATCTTGCGAGGGGCCTGGCCGCGGAGGGCCGCACGGTGTTCATTTCCTCGCACCTGATGAGCGAGATGGCAGTCACCGCTGACCACTTGATCGTGATCGGCCGCGGCAGGATCCTGGCGGATGCGCCCATGGACCAGGTCCTCGCCGGTACCGGCCGTGAACGCACCTTGGTGCGCGCGGACGACGTCGATGCCCTGGCAGCGGCAATAGGTTCGGACGGCGTGGAAGTACGCCGCCCGGCACCGGGCCAGCTCGAAATCCTCGGGCTGTCCGCCCGCGGCATTGCCGAAGCCGCGCTGTCGCGGCGGATCCTGGTCACTGAGCTGACCCCGCGGCAGGCATCCCTGGAGGACGCCTATATGGAGTTGACCCGTGGAGAGGTCGAGTACCAGTCCCGGGATATCCATGAGGACGGTCGGGGAAATCCCTAGTCATCCCTAAGGGGGACCCCTGATTCATCCCTTGGACCGGTCCCGTTGCGGCGCCGGCCCCCTATGGTGGAGGTAGACCCCCCAGCTTTTGCTTCCCAACGTGAGGATCACCCATGATCGAGGCATCCGGCCTCTCGAAGCACTACGGCGGCAAAACCGCTGTCGACAATGTTTCCTTTACTGTCCAGCCCGGCAAGGTCACCGGTTTCCTGGGTCCCAACGGGGCCGGTAAATCGACCACCATGCGCATGATTGTGGGTCTGGACCGTCCAACTTCGGGCCGGGTGCTGGTCAACGGCAAACCCTATGCCCGGCACAAGGCACCGCTGCGCGAGGTCGGTGCCCTGCTCGACGCGAAAGCCGTCCACACCAAGCGCAGCGCGTACAACCACCTGCGGGCCATGGCGGCCACCCACGGCATTTCCGCCAAGCGGGTGAACGAAGTCATTGAGCTCACCGGCCTGGGCCCGGTAGCCAAGAAACGGGTAGGCGGCTTCTCCCTGGGCATGGGGCAGCGGCTTGGAATTGCATCGGCGCTGCTGGGAGACCCGCACACGGTCATCCTGGACGAGCCGGTCAACGGACTCGATCCGGAAGGTGTCCTCTGGGTCCGCCACCTGGCCCGGGGGCTGGCCGCGGAAGGCCGCACCGTGTTCCTCTCGTCCCACCTGATGAGCGAAATGGCGCAGACCGCGGACCACCTGATTGTGATCGGCCGCGGCCGGATCATTGCCGATGCGCCCATCGCCGAGATCATTGCCGGCCAGAACAAGGTACGCGTCCTGGTCCGTACGGACAGCCCGGGCGAACTGCTCCAAGCGCTGGCCGGGCCGGGAGTCAGCGGCGTGGAGAAGGAATCCGGGCTGCTGGAGGTCACGGGTGCGGGACCACGCACGATCGCCGAGGCCGCCCTGGACCGCCGGATCCTGGTGTACGAACTGACGCCCCTGCAGGTTTCCCTCGAGGACGCCTACATGGAGCTGACCCGAGACGACGTCGAATACCGGTCCCAGGACCTCCCGCAGGAGCTAACCGCCGCGGGAACTGCCTCCGGGAAGGGGAACTAGAACCATGAGTACCGCTACAACATCCAAGAATCCCGCGTCATCGCCGGCGGCCTCCTCCGGCTCCGGGCTGAGCTTCCTCCGGGTCCTGAAATCCGAGTGGATCAAGATCACTACGGTCCCTTCCACCGTAATCCTCCTGGCCATCACCGTGGTGGTGATGGTCGGACTCGCAGCTCTCGCTGCCTGGGGCACAGCCCAGATTGTCAATGAATTCGGCGGCGGTGCCGGCAGCCCGGAAGCAGCGCAGGCCGGGCCGCCTGCGGCCGACAGCCTGGTTCCGGAGATCCCCGCCAGCGGACTCTTCTTCGGCCAGTTGCTCATCGCTTCCCTCGCGGTGGTGCTCATCGCCTCGGAATGGGGCACCGGAATGATCCGCTCCACCTTCAGTGCCGTTCCGAAGCGCATTCCGGCGCTGCTGGCAAAGAACCTGCTTATCGCCCTGATTTCCTTCGTGGTCGGCGCCGGTGCCGCCTTCATTTCCTTCCTGGTGGCCCAGCCGATCCTGGGCAGCGCGGACCTCACCCTGTCCCTGGATGATGACGGAGTGCTTGCCAGCATCCTCAACACCGGAACGTGCCTGGCGCTGATCGCCGTGTTTGCCATGGCAATCGGAACCTTGCTGCGGAACACAGCCGGAGGTGTGGTGACTGCCATCGGCATCATCTTTGTCCTGCCCCTCGTAGTGGCCATCCTGGAGAACCTGGCGGACTGGATTCCGGACGCCGCACGGTTCCTGCCGAGCAACGCGGGAACCCAGCTGGTGACGGCCGGCCCGATTGCGGACGGAGCCCTCACCCAGCTGCAGGGCGGTCTGGTCCTCGCAGCCTGGGCAGCTGTACTGCTGATCGCTTCCCTGGTCGTAACCAAGAAACGGGACGTCTAGGGCACTGAACTTCGGCAAGGGTGGCGGCGGAAGAACGGCCGCCGCCACCCTTGCCGGAATCAAGCCTCACGAACAATTCCTCCACAACCCCCGGCAATGCTCGTGCCGGGGGTTCTTTACGCCCGCGAAGGCCGATGGTTACGCCGGGGCGGCGGGCTCTGGTTGAATCGGAGCATGTCTGACGCATTGGCCCACATAAATGACCTCGGCGCGTTTGTCAGCGCCTCGCCCTCCAGCTTCCACGCTGCGCGTGAAGGAGCGCGCCGTCTGGCGGAGGCAGGGTTCACGGAAGTATTCGAGACCGAAGATTTCCCGCGCTCGGCCGGAAAGTTCTTTGTAGTACGAGACGGCGCGTTCATCGCCTGGGTCACGCCGGAGGACGCCGGCCCCGCCACCGGGTTCTCGATCCTTGGTACCCACACCGACTCCCCGTCCTTCAAGCTCAAGCCGCGGCCCACCACCGGACGGCTCGGCTGGCTGCAGGCCGGCGTCGAAGTCTACGGCGGCCCGCTGCTGAACTCCTGGCTGGACCGGGAGCTGCAGCTCGCCGGACGGATGGTCACCCTGGCCGGCGAAGAGCGGCTGGTGGAGACCGGCCCGCTGATGCGCTTTCCGCAACTGGCCATCCACCTGGACCGGGCCGTGAACGAGGGCTTGAAGCTGGACAAGCAACAGCACATGAACCCGGTCTGGGGACTGGGGGACCCGTCTACGTCCGACCTCGTGGCGCTGCTGGCAGCCAAGGCCGGCCTGGCACCTGAGGAGATAGGCGGCTACGACATCGTTGCCGCAGACACCCAGGCGCCGCAGGTTTTCGGAGCCGAGGGGGAGTTCTTCGCCTCAGGGCGGCTGGACAACCTTTCCTCAGTCCACGCCGGCGTCGTCGCACTTATCGCGGCCGACGTCGCGCCCACGGCGCCGGTTGCCGTGCTCGCGGCGTTCGACCACGAAGAGGTGGGTAGCGGCAGCCGGTCAGGCGCTGCCGGCCCGTTCCTCGAAGATGTACTGCTGCGGATCGGTGACGGGCTCGGCGCGACGACGGCGGACCGTGCCCGGGCGATGGCCGCGTCCTTCTGTATTTCCGCTGATGTGGGACATGCCGTTCATCCCAACTACGCGGAGCGGCACGATCCCGCCAACCACCCGGTGCTCAACGGCGGGCCGCTGTTGAAGATCAACGCCAACCAGCGTTACACCACGGACGCCCCCGGCATGGCCCGCTGGGCGAGCCTCTGCGCGGCCGCCGAGGTGCCGTACCAGGAATTCGTTTCCCACAACTCCGTTCCCTGCGGCTCCACCATTGGACCCCTGACCGCAACCCGGCTCGGAATCCGGACCGTGGATGTCGGGATCCCCGTCCTCTCCATGCATTCGGCCCGGGAAATGGCAGGCGTAGAGGACCCCCGGCGCCTGGCAGCAGTGGCGCAGCTGTTCTTCGCGGCAGGGGCTGCCTGATCCCGGGTGGACGGGCCGCCGGAAGGACCGCCGGATCCCGGCGTGTCAATCCCGTCCCGGGAAATCGGATAGGATAGGAAAGTCTGTGCTGTCGGCTTCGGTCGGCAGATTCCCCCCGCTGCGGATCAGCTGCAAGCCGTGGGGGAGACAACGCAAAAGAACCTCCTGTTACGGAAATGCCGTGACCGTATAGCCCAAAGGAGGTGGGTTCACAAATGCGTGCTTATGAACTGATGGTAATCATCGACCCCGAGGTCGAAGAGCGTACCGTCGAGCCTTCGCTCGATAAGTTCCTCAATGTTGTCCGCAACGATGGTGGAACCATCGACAAGGTAGACATCTGGGGCCGTCGTCGACTGGCCTACGAAATCCAGAAAAAGACTGAAGGCATCTACGCGGTGGTTAACTTCACCGGTACGCCTGCAGCAGCAGCCGAGCTTGATCGCCAGCTGAGCCTTAACGAAACCATCATGCGCACCAAGATCATCCGCCCGGAAGAGCAGAAGATCTCGAAGAAGGATGCCAAGAAGGCCGCTAAGGACGCTGCAAAGGTTTCCGCAGAATAATTTCGGCAACCCGTACTGATATCAGGAGGCTTTCATGGCAGGCGAGACAACAATCACCGTCGTCGGTAACCTAACCAACGACCCGGAACTGCGGTTCACTCCGTCCGGTTCGGCAGTGGCGAACTTCACCATTGCTTCGACCCCGCGGACCTTCGACCGTCAGTCCAACGAGTGGAAGGACGGCGAAACGCTGTTCCTCCGCGCGTCTGTCTGGCGTGAAGCTGCTGAAAACGTCGCCGAGTCCCTCACCAAGGGAACCCGCGTAGTTTGCCAGGGCCGCCTGAAGTCGCGTTCGTACGAAACCAAAGAAGGCGAAAAGCGCACCGTGATGGAGCTTGAGGTCGACGAAATCGGCCCCTCGCTGCGTTATGCCTCTGCCAAGGTCACCCGCACCCAGCGCTCCGGCGGTGGTGGCGGTTTCGGCGGCAACAACGGCGGCGGCGGCGGCGGCTTCGGCGGCAACTCCAACTCCGGTTGGGGCGGCGGCCAGCAGCAGCAGGCGCAGTCCGCACCGGCTGACGATCCCTGGGGCGCCCCTGCGGGCGGCAACTCCGGTGGATGGGGCAGCGGCCCGGATTCGAACGATCCGCCCTTCTAAACCTCTTCATTCGAAGAGCGGCTACCCCCATTCGGGAGAAGCGGCCCTTCACCCGGCGCCTTCGGGCGCCATCCTCAGACGGCAACCGCCGTCGAGCCCATCCCGTGGAAAATGTATCCACGGGCTCCACTAGACATAAGGAGCTCCACGATGGCTAAGGCTGAACTTCGCAAGCCCAAACCAAAGTCCAATCCCTTGAAGGCCGCTGACATCACTGTCATCGACTACAAGGACGTAGCATTGCTGCGCAAGTTCATTTCCGACCGCGGAAAGATCCGCGCTCGTCGCGTAACTGGCGTCTCCGTGCAGGAACAGCGCAAGATCGCCCAGGCAATCAAGAATGCCCGCGAAGTTGCTCTCCTGCCTTACTCCGGCGCTGGCCGCGGCTAAAGGAAAGGAACCTAACTCATGGCAAAGCTCATTCTGACCCACGAAGTAACCGGTCTCGGCGCTGCCGGCGACGTCATCGAGGTTAAGGACGGTTACGCACGTAACTACCTCCTGCCCCGCGGCTTCGCTCTGACCTGGACCAAGGGTGGCGAGAAGCAGGTTGAGTCCATCAAGGCTGCCCGCGCTGCCCGCGAGCACGCTTCCCTGGAAGATGCTCAGAAGCAGGCTGCTGCTCTCTCCGCCAAGCCGGTCAAGCTGACCGTCAAGGCCGGCGAGTCCGGACGCCTCTTCGGTACCGTCAAGCCCGCCGACGTTGCCGCTGCTGTCGAAGCCGCCGGTCTCGGCGCCATCGACAAGCGCAAGGTTGAACTCCCGACGCACATCAAGTCGGTTGGTTCCTTCCAGGCCAACGTCCGCCTGCACAACGATGTTGCAGCCGTCATCGACCTCGAGGTCGTTGCAGGCTAACGTCTGACGCAGACACGCAAGCACCCTCCTGCCCTCTGGGCCGGGGGGTGCTTTTGTGTGGGGACCCGCTGCCGCGGCCGCCTTTCTCCCAGCTCCGGCCGCAGCCCTCCGCAATGCACGGTCCGCTGAGGCGGCTGTTGTGGATATCGCGGGGGACATTTGTGGATTTCGGCACCCCTAGGCCTGTTTGGAGCTCCTGTCAACACGGCCCCGGCGCCCCGGCGCGGCAGAAAAATAGTTTGTTTACACAGGTGTGGACAAGCGTTTGCCCTAGTCAGAGGCCCTTTTGTGGAAAAAACTAAGATTTATCCACATGCTTATGCCCAGCCTGTGCACAAGACACGCCGCGTTATGCACAGACTGTCCACAGGACCTGTGGATAACTCGTTTGTCGGCAGGGCGAAGGAGGCATACGGTTGCGGTGAATCCCTTCTTCAGACGCATGTCCGCCGGCTCGGATCCGTCAGCACCGCCGCCGCCGTTCCGGCCGAAAGTCAGTGCGGGCTGATAGAGATAGACAAGCCCTCCGGCAGGGCAGGGATCGAAACGTCTTAGCCTTTATTGAAAGGGTCACAGTGTCGCTCACGCATACGGACTCCCCGGCATCAACATCAAGTCCGGACTTCGCGAGGACACCGCCGCAGGACCTGGTCGCAGAACAATCGGTGCTTGGCGGCATGATGCTCTCCAAGGACGCCATCGCAGACTGCGTGGAAGTCCTGCGCGGACTCGACTTCTACCGTCCTGCCCATGAGGCCATCTACGAGGCCATCATTGATCTCTACGGCCGCGGGGAACCGGCCGACGCCGTCACCGTTTCTGATGAACTCACCAAGCGCGGCGAGATTGGCCGGATCGGCGGCCCGGCCTACCTGCACGAGCTGATCCAGTCCGTTCCTACCGCGGCCAACGCCGGCTTCTATGCCGAAATCGTGCGCGAGCGGGCGGTTCTGCGTCGGCTCGTTGGCGCAGGCACCAAGATTGTCCAGCTGGGCTACTCCAACGAGGGCATGGAAGTGGATGACATCGTCAACGCTGCCCAGGCCGAAATCTACGCCGTGGCCGAACGCCGGACTGCAGAAGACTACGTGCCCCTGAAGGACATCATCGAGGGCACGGTGGACGAGATTGAGTCCGCCGGACACCGCGGCGAAGGCATGACCGGCGTGCCCACCGGCTTCTACGAATTGGACGAGCTCACCCAGGGCCTGCACCCGGGCCAGATGATCGTTATCGCTGCCCGCCCCGCCGTCGGCAAGTCCACCTTCGCGCTGGACTTCGCCCGGTCCGCGGCCATCAAGAACAACATGACCACCGTCTTCTTCTCCCTCGAAATGGGCCGCAACGAAATCGCCATGCGCCTGCTCTCGGCTGAAGCGACCATCGGCCTTCAGGACCTGCGCAAGGGCACCATCAAGGACGAACAGTGGGGCAAGATCGCCACCACGATGGGGCGCATGAATGACGCGCCGCTGTTCATTGACGACAGCCCCAACATGTCCCTGATGGAAATCCGTGCGAAGTGCCGCCGCCTGAAGCAGCGCCATGACCTCAAGCTCGTGGTGCTGGATTACCTGCAGCTGATGTCCTCGGGCAAGCGCGTGGAATCCCGCCAGCAGGAAGTCTCCGAGTTCTCACGTGCACTGAAGCTGCTGGCGAAGGAACTCGAAGTTCCCGTGATCGCGTTGTCGCAGCTGAACCGAGGTTCGGAGCAGCGCACCGACAAGAAGCCCATGGTCTCCGACCTGCGTGAATCGGGCTCCATCGAGCAGGATGCGGACATGGTCATCCTGCTGCACCGCGAGGACATCTACGACAAGGAATCGCCGCGCGCCGGCGAGGCCGACGTCATTGTGGCCAAGCACCGTAACGGCCCCACCAAGACCATCGTTGTAGGGTTCCAGGGCCACTACTCACGCTTCTCGAACATGGCGGTTGAGGGCGGCAGCGGCTTCTAGCCGCCGCGTTCACCGCTCCTCCACCGCTTCCCCCACCGCCCCAGGAGATCCACCATGCCCAAGTCCAAGCCCCGCAAGAAAGCCGTCTCCAAAAAGAAGCAGGCCCGCCGCGCCGAGCATGAAGTCAATGCTCTGCTGCGGGGCGAAACCGCCTACTTCAGCGATGAGGCAGAGGCGCTGCTCACTGCCCGTGGCTGGATCAGCGAGCGGGACCAGCCCGGCGGCCCGGACCAGGGCGACGCCTGGTACTGGATGCCGTCCCAGCTGCCGGCGTACCTGGAGGAAGGCGAACCCGTCCCCACCTCCATCTACCCGTCTTCCGAAAGCACCTTCGTGAGCCAGCTGGCGACACCGGACGGCTCCGTTCCCCCCGTGGCGCAGACGGAGTACGACTCGCTGGAGGCACTCGAGGCGGACCTGGACCGGCTGCAGGCCTACCGGGTGCCCGACGACGCGTGGACCGTTCTGGGCGGAGGCCCGTCGGCTGAAGAGACACCCGGCGATCTCATCGACTCCATTACCGAGGAATGGGAGCTCATTGCAGAGCTTATCCACTTCCCGTACAGCAACGAGGCCGGTCCGCGTTCCTTTGCGGTCGTGGAGCAGGCCGTGCAGGACGGCAGGCTTACTGAGTACGCCTACCGGTCGATCCTGGCCGGCCGCGCCTAGCCCCGGCTTGAGGCGCCGGGGCCGCCGGCCGGCTCGCCATGGGTATCGTGGCTGGAGGCCAGCTGCCATGGCACGGAGGCGACCATGATGGCCGGCTCGAAGTGCAGCCGGGCTTTGATGCGCAGCGCAGTCTGGTTGTGCACCAGCTGTTCCCACCACCGGCCCACCACGTACTCCGGAATGTAGACCACGAACAGTTCCCGCGGCGCGTTGCGCCGGGCATCGCGCAGGTACGCCAGCACGGGGGAGATGGTCTCCCGGTACGGCGAGGAGAGGACCGTCAGCGGCACTGGGATCTGCAGGCGCTCCCAGTCGGCCAGTGTGCGGCGGGTGTCCTCCGGATCAAGATCCACAATGATCGCGTTCAGGCTGGAGGGACGGGACGCCCGTGCATAGGCAATGGCGCGCAGGGCGGGCTTGTGGACCTGCGAGATCAGGATCACCGCATTGACCCGGGACGGCAGGGCCAGACCGTGGTCGTCGGCGCTGAGCGCCAGCTCGCGGGCAACCGTGTCGTAATGGACCCGGATGCTGTACATGATCACGTAGAGCACGGCCATGGCCAGCAGGGCAATCCACGCACCGTGGGTGAATTTGGTGATGATGACGATGAGCAGCACCAGGGCGGTCATGCCGAAGCCGATGGAGTTGATCGCCCGCGAACGCTGCATCCGGCGTCGTACGTCCTTGTCCCGTTCGGTGCGCAGCTTGCCGGTCCAGTGCCGGATCATGCCCAGCTGGCTGGCGGTGAAGGAAACGAAGACCCCGACAATATAGAGCTGGATCAGCTGGGTCACATCGGCGTCAAACGCCACGATGAGCACCAGGGCGCCCAGGCCCAGAGAAATGATGCCGTTGCTGAACGCCAGCCGGTCCCCGCGCGTGCGCATCTGGCGGGGCAGGAACCCGTCCTTCGCCAGGATCGAGGCCAGCACGGGGAAGCCGTTGAACGCGGTGTTGGAGGCAAAGACCAGAATCAGCCCGGTGGCGGCCACGACAAGGTAGAACGCGATGCTGCCGTCGCCGAAGATGGTCTCCGCCAACTGGCTGATTACCGGATGCTGCACGTAGTCCTCGCCCACGGGGGAACCGTTGGCTGTGAGCTGGGTGGCCGGGTCCTGGGCTACGTGGACCTTGGTGAGGTTGGCCATGGCGATGATTCCGCCGATCATTGCTGCGGAAATCACGCCCAGGAGCAGCAGAGTGGTGGCGGCATTGGCGCTCTTGGGTTTGCGGAACGTCGGGACGCCGTTGCTGATGGCTTCAACGCCGGTGAGTGCGGCTGCGCCCGAGGAAAAGGCACGCAGCAGCAGGAGGACGCCGGCAAGCCCTACCAGCCCTTCGTCGAAACCTGATTCCCGCACCAGTTCGAAGGATGCCGAAGGGGCCTGACGGAGGTTTCCGCTGAGGAACTGGAGGAAGCCGGTGAGGCACATGCCCAGCACGGAAGCCATGAAGATGTAGGTAGGTACGGCAAATAAGGCGCCGGCCTCCCGGATGCCGCGCAGATTCACCAGAACCAGCAGCGCGACGCCGATCACGGCGATGGTGGCCTGGGTGCCGTGCAGTGCGGGGATGGCCGTCACAAGGTAGGACGCCGCGGAGGACATCGACACAGCGACGGTGAGCACGTAGTCCACCAGCAGTGCGGAGGCGACGGTCAGGCCGGCGGGCTTGCCCAGATTGGTGCTCGCAATTTCATAGTCACCGCCGCCGGACGGATACGCGTGCACGTTCTGCCGGTAGGAGGCGACCACCGTGAGCAGCACAATGATGACGGCCAGCCCCACCCAGGGGGAGAGGGTGACGGCAGCGACGCCGGCCAGCGCCAGGGTAAGGAGAATCTCATCGGGCGCGTAGGCAGCAGATGAGAGGGCGTCCGAGGCAAAAACCGGGAGCGCGATCCGCTTGGGGAGGAGGGTGTGCGAGAGCCGTTCGTTGCCGTAAGGACGCCCGACCAGAATGCGTTTGAGCGCATTGAAGAATGTGAGCACGAGGACCAACGTTAGACCCGTCCGCCTGCACTGTCCAGAAGCGGAAAAACGCGGTGGCTGCGCCCTCCTCCGGGCCTGGCTGCCCGGCTGGATGCCCGGCTGGGCCACCTGCACCATCCGGCACTTGGGCACCATCATCGGAGCGCGATCGCGGGGGCCTGATAAGGGCATCCGGTGTCGGGGCAGGCGGTTGATGGCGGAGCGGGGATCGATTCCGGCCAGGAGTTAGAGGTTGCCGTCTTTTAGTGGCCTTCGTCACCACGAGAAAATGATCCAGGTCACGGAAAAGGCGTTCTAAACCCCCAAAACCGGACTGTGACAAAAACTACAAAACCGGGCTTGGATTCTACTTCTCGCGCTTGTTTGTGCGGATCTTGAAAAGATAACGATTCGTGCATACTTGATATCGATTTGATCTCGATAAAAGACTCCCCTACGTTGGTTAAGGCCCTGATCGAGGGCTGGACCGCCTGACTGGATCGAAGTCGGCGGCGGCCGGCACCAATTCGAGTGCGGCCTCAAACCAGTAAGCCTGATGCCACGCGTCCACTGCACGTCGCCGCTGCGTGGCATTGACGAAGACCTCTATCACTTTGGGGAAGGCGACGGCGTGCAGACGCCCGGGGACGGGATGAGCGCAGGTGGAACCCATGGGAGCAAAAGACTTATGAAGAACCAGAAGATCCGTCGTATCGTTCGCCGTGGCCTGGCTACCGCCGCCATCACCGGTGCTGGCGCTGCAGGACTCGTAGGAATGGCCGCTCCGGCCAACGCAGCCTCCATGGACTGGGACGCTCTCGCACAGTGCGAAAGCGGTGGCAACTGGTCCATCAACACCGGCAACGGTTACTCCGGCGGACTGCAGTTCAGCCCCAGCACCTGGGCAGCCTTCGGTGGCACCGGCGACGCAGCGAACGCCAGCCGCGAGCAGCAGATTGCCGTAGCCGAGCGTGTCCTGGCTGAACAGGGCCCCGGCGCCTGGCCTGCCTGCACCGCCAAGCTGGGCCTGACCGGCGCTACTGCCAACCCGCAGGCTGCCCAGGCTCCGGTTGAGCAGGCTCCTGTCGCCGAAGCCGCTCCGGTTGAGACCTACACCGAGCCCGCTCCGGTGGTCGAGGCCGCTCCGGTTGAGACCTACACCGAGCCTGCTCCGGTGGTCGAGGCCGCTCCGGTCGAGACCTACGTACAGCCGCAGACCGTTGCTCCGGCACCGGCCAGCGTCCCGGTTGAAGCCGTGGCTCCGGTTCAGACCCCGGCCCCGGCCCTGTCCGGCGAGACCTACGTCGTCCAGTCCGGTGACACCCTCTCCGGGATCGCCGAGAAGCTTGGCATCGAAGGTGGCTGGCAGGCGCTGTACAACGCCAACCTGGACACCGTTATCCACCAGGACCTGATCTTCACCGGTCAGACCCTGCAGCTGCCGGCCTAATTAGGGCAGAGTGAGTCTTCGGTAGCTGTTCCGCCTTAGTGCGGGAATCGAAGCAGAACGGGCGCTTTACGCAAATGCGTATAGCGCCCGTTCCTTTTTAACTTTCCTTTAACTTCCTCACCCGCCGGCGATTGACTGCAGGACCAGAAGCTCCGCGCGGGCGGGCAGCACGGTGGACGCACCCTCCAGGTCCCGGACGTCCTCTCCGTCCAGGTACAGGTTCACATAGCGGCGCAGCTCCCCGGTTTCATCACAGATCCGCCGGTACACGCCCGCAAAATCCGCCTGCAGGAGCGCCAGGACATCCGCAACCGTGACGTTTTCCGGTGTCCCTGCACCAGGCGCGGGACGAAGGGTCAGCATGCGCCGCCCGTCCGCGGCGTCGGCCAGTGCCGCAGGGAGCAACAGCTCGACGTCGCTGCGGCCGGGAGCGTCAGGCCGCAACTGCGCGGACACAGAGCACATCCGGAAGATTGGCCGCTACCAGGTGAAAGCTCTCACCCTCGTCGGCGCTGGCATACACCTCGCCGCCGCGGGTGCCGAAGTAGATGCCGGCGGGATCGGCGTCGTCCACATAGGCAGCATCGCGCAGCACGGCGTTGAAATCATAAACGGGCAGACCGGCGTCGAACCGTTCCCAGCTCCCGCCTGCATCGGTGCTGCGGTACACCGCGGGGCGGCCCTGCGGCGGATTGCGTTCCCCCGCCGAACCCAGCGGAATGGTCCAGATGGTATCCGGGCGGGTTGGGTGGGCAAGCATCACGAACCCGAAATCCGCGGGCAGGCCGTCCGCTATGGACAACCACTGTCCGCCGGCGTCGTCGCTGCGGTACACCCCGCCGTGGTTCTGGGCGTATAACCGCTGCGGGTTGCCCGCGTCCCGGGCAACCTTGTGCACGCACTGTCCGAACTCGGGATATTTCTCCGGCATAAAATCCGCGATGATGCCGGTGTTGAACGCACCCCAGCTCCGGCCGCGGTCATCGGAGCGGTAGACCCCGCCGCTGCTGATCGCCACATGGACGGAATCGTCACCTGGACTCGGCAGCACCGTATGGGCGGCCGGGCCGCCGTAGCCGGCGCCCCACTGGGTGCGGTGCGGGTGGTCCCATAACCCCCGCACCAGTTCGAAGTGCTTGCCGCCGTCCTCCGAGCGGAACACGGAGATCGGTTCGCAGCCCGCCCAGACCACACCCGGCCGGTCCGCGCTGTCCGGTGCCAGCTGCCAGATGCGCTCCAGCGAGGCGCCGGTGTCCTCGGGAAAGGCAATGGCCGCCTGCTCGGGTTCCTGCCAGGTCCGCCCCAGGTCATCCGAAATCGCTACATTGGTGCCCCACCACTCGGACCGGACACCGGCCAGCAGGCGAGGGGTCCCGCTGCGGGCGTCGAAAGCCAGGGACGGGACCTCCGTCATGGCAAACTCCGGCCCGCGCACCTCCCAGTTTCGACGGTCGGGGCTCGTGGCCAGCCACAGCCCCTTACGGGTTCCAATGGCGACCACGGTGGAGGCGCCGGGTGATCCGGCGGGGGACATGGCAGCAGGCATCGCTTCGGGCACGGCATCCATGCGGTTATTCCAGCACCGGGGGTGCCCTGGAACAAGGGCGTTCCCAAAGACCGGCCGCCCCGACGCCCAACGGATGCGCACCGCCGCATGGAAATTGCTGCCCCGGGTGCGATAGACATACAGGATGCTGTTGTTGCACCCGGAATCCCGGCGTCCATGATCTACATCGATCCGCCGATGTGGCCGGCGCACAACACCCTCTTCTCGCACCTGATTTCCAACTCCGGGCTGGACGAGCTGCACGCGTTCACCCGGGAGGCGGGCATCTCGGACCGGGCGTTCGACGGCGACCACTACGACGTGCCCCTGGAACGCTATGACACGCTTGTGTCGCTGGGGGCCGTGCCGGTCAGCTGCGGCGATCTGGTCCGCATCCTCATCTCCAGCGGGCTGCGGATCCCGGCACGGGAGCGTCCTTCTGCCCTTGCCGCCCCGCTGCGCCACCGGTGGAACCGGCTGCTGCCCGGGACACCGGAGCTGGGCGAATACCTGCTTCAGCTCTGGAATGAACCGCATCGCCGCTACCACGACCGCAGGCACCTGCTGCAGGTCCTGGAGGCTCTGGACCTGCTTGCCGGCGGAGAAATTCCCCGGCCCGTGGCCCTGGCGGCCTGGTTCCATGACGCCGTGTACACCGGCCGGGCCGGCGCGGACGAGGATGCCTCGGCCCGGCTGGCCGAGCAGCTGCTGCCCGGCGCGGGTGTGCCTGCCGCAGAGACCGCGGAATGCGCACGGCTGGTCCGCCTGACGGCCCGCCATGACCCGGCTGCAGCGGACAGCAACGGGGCGCTGCTCACGGACGCGGACCTGGCAGTGCTGGCCCGCGAACCAGCGGGCTATGCCGCGTATCTGCAGGCCGTCCGCGCCGAATACGCGCACCTTTCAGCGGAGGACTTCACTGCCGGACGACGCCGGGTGGTCCGTCAGCTTGCCGCAGCCGACCCGCTCTACCGGACGCCCGTCGGACGGCAGCTCTGGGAGGAACGGGCCCGCCGCAACCTTGCTGCGGAACTGGCGGGAACTGACCAGCCATGACAAGACGCGATGACGCGACCGGGTTCAGCGGCCAGTTCACCGGGCACCGGCGCGGCAGCCCCGGTTACCGCGGCGTCCTGGTGGGACTGGCCGCGGCAGGTGTAGCTACCTTCGCCCAGCTGTACTCGCTGCAGGGAGTCCTGCCCGAACTCGCTGCCGATCTGGGTATCTCTGCGTCTTCGGCCGCGTTGACGGTTTCCGCAGCCACCCTCGGACTCGCCGTCACGGTGATTCCCTGGTCCGCCGCAGCGGACCGGTTCGGCCGGCTGCCGGCCATGCGCCTGGCGATCCTGGCCGCGGTAGTGCTTGGCCTGGCCGTTCCCCTGAGCCCCAATCTGCCGGTGCTGCTGGGACTCCGTTTCCTCGAGGGGGCGGCACTGGGCGGGATTCCGGCGGTGGCGCTGGCCTACCTGAGCGAGGAAGTGAGCAGGCTGCATGCCGCCGTGGCTGCCGGGACCTACGTTTCGGGCACCACCATCGGCGGCCTCGCGGGCCGGATCCTGGCCGCACCCCTGACGGAACTGGTGAACTGGCGGGTGGGTGTAGCCGCCGTGAGCCTCCTGGCCGCCGGAGCCGCAGCCGTTTTTATGCTTACCGCACCCCGCCAGCACGGTTTTGTGCCCGTACGCCGGGCCGCCCCCGGACACGGACTGGCTGCGCGGCTGGCGGCGAACCTTCGCAGCCCGCGGCTGCTGGCCCTGTATGCACAGGGTTTCCTGCTGATGGGCGGCTTCGTGGCGGTCTACAACTATCTGGGTTTCCGGCTGGGCGAGCCGCCCTTCGGGCTGCCCCAGAGCCTGGCCAGTTCCCTGTTCCTCGCATATCTCGCCGGAACCTGGTCCTCCCGGGCCGCCGGTACCCTGGCGGCCCGGCTTCGCGGCGGGCGGAAGCCGGTGCTGCTGCTGTCCCTCGGCGGCATGGCGGCGGGCCTTGCCCTGACCCTGGCGGACAACCTTCCGGCAATCGTCGCCGGACTGCTGGTCTTCACCGCCGGTTTCTTCGCCGCGCATTCCATTGCCTCCGGCTGGACTCCGCTCCTCGCCCGGGAGGGACGGGCGCAGGCATCCTCGCTCTACAACCTCTTCTACTACACCGGGTCCAGCCTGCTGGGCTGGGTGGGCGGCTACTACTTCCAGCAGGGCGGCTGGCGGTTCCTGGTGCTCTTCGTCGGGGTGCTGCTGCTGGCTGCGGCACTGGTGGCCGTCCTGGTCCTACGCAGTAACGACGACGGCGGGGAGTAGCGCCCGCTTTCGATGCGGGGCCTGCGCAAAACGTAGGCTGGAAGGTGTGAAGACCGAAGCGGACCTTTCCTCCCGGCGGCTCAGCCGCCGGATCCTGGCCCTGGCCCTCCCGGCGCTGGGCGCGCTGATTGCCGAACCCCTGTTCCTGCTGGCGGATTCCGCGATCGTCGGGCACCTCGGCGTGGCCCAGCTGGCCGGCGTCGGCCTGGCCTCCACGGTGCTGCAGACCGCCGTCGGGTTGATGGTTTTCCTGGCCTATTCCACCACCGGAACGGTGGCGCGCTACCTCGGCGGCAACCGGCAGCCTGAGGCGCTCGCGGCAGGACGGGACGGCATTGCCCTGGCCGTCCTGTTAGGCGCGGTGCTTTCGACCGCGGGGTACCTGTTCGCTCCGCAGCTGTGCAGCGCCATGGGTGCCACCGGTGACGTGCACCGCTACGCCGTCGACTACCTGCGCTTTTCAATGCCGGGCCTGACCGCGATGCTGGTGGTCCTGGCCGCCACCGGGGTACTGCGCGGGCTGCAGGACACCCGTACCCCGCTGGTGGTCGCCACGGCCGGCTTCGCCGTGAACATCGGACTGAATTACCTGCTGGTCTACGGGTTCTCCCTGTCTGTGGCGGGATCTGCCCTGGGCACCAGCATCGCGCAGTGGGGCATGGCGGTGTTCTACCTGATCGCGGTGGCGCGGATGGCACGCTCCCACGGTGTACCCCTGCGTCCCGCGGTCGCGGGGATCCGGGCCACCGCCCACGTCGGCTCGTGGCTGATGCTGCGGACACTGAGCCTGCGTGCCGCGGTGCTTGCCACAGTCCTGGTAGCCACCGCGCAGGGGCCGGAATCCCTCGCAGCCCACCAGCTGGTTATGACCGTGTTTACCTTCCTGGCGTTCGCGCTGGACGCGCTGGCCATCGCGGCGCAGGCAATGATCGGCAAGGAACTGGGTGCCGGAGATACGGCGACGGCCCGCGCACTGACCCGGCGGATGATTGTGTGGGGTGTGGGCTTCGGCGTTATCACCGGCGCGCTGCTGGCGCTGGTGGCGCCGGTGGCAGGCGTGCTCTTCACCGGCGACGCCGGAGTGCAGCAAGCCATGACCGCCGGGCTGTGGATCCTCGCGGTGTCCCAGCCGATCTGCGGGCTGGTGTTTGTGCTGGACGGAGTGCTGATCGGGGCGGGGGATGCCAGATACCTGGCCCTCACCGGCGTGCTGAACCTGGCCGCCTATCTGCCCCTGCTGATCTGGGTGCACGCTGCGGACCTGTCCGGTTCCGGAGGGATCGCGTGGCTGTGGGCGGCATTCGCCCTCGGCTATATGAGCGCACGCGGAATCACGTTGTCCTGGCGGACCCGGCGGGACGCCTGGATGGTGACCGGTGCCGTGTCCGGTGCAGGGAGCGACTAAGCTTGACGGTGGCCAACCGGCCACCGATATGACGTAAAAGTGAAAGCGGAGGCTCTGCAGTGGGCGCATCCAATCCCGGAGCACCTTGGGGACCCATGCTGGTCCGTTCAATGGTCGCAGCAGTCTACGGCGTGCTGACCGTGTTCTGGCAGGATCCCACCGAGCCTGTCCTGGTGATTGCCGGCGGCACGTATCTGCTGCTCACCGGCGTCGCACTCTGGCCCATGCTTACCGCGGCCCGCGGACACGGCAACGTTCGGACCTTCCTGCTCGTTGAAGCCGCCGCCTATGTTCTTGCCGGTGCCGCCACCCTGGTCTTCGCCTCGGCCGAAGCATTCCGGGTGTCGGCCGCCGCGGCCCTCATTCTCGGGGGAATCCTGGAACTCACCCTCTGGGTCCGGAACCGCACCGGCTTCCTGCCGGCCCGTGACTGGCTGATCACTGGTGCCGCCGCCCTCGTGGCCGGCGTCCTGGTGCCGCTCGTCTACGACCTGGGCGTCCGGGCGCTGCTCGGCGTGACCGGTGGCGCGGCGATCATCATTGCGGTGATCGTGGCCATTTCCGCGCTGGGCGCCCGGCATGATTCCCGCGCCGCCGTGGACGAGCAGGCATAGGCCGTAAACTAGGTATCGCGCGCGGTGCATTTACGCACCGATCCGCGCCACCCCAACGCAGCAGGAGGCAATGATCGTGGCGAACAGCTCAACCGGTGGACCGCAGAGGCGGAACTCCGTAAAGGCACCGCTGATTTTCTCTGCCGTGCTGGCGTTGATTGCGGGCCTTGCAACCATGATCTTCGCCACCGGGGGAGCGGAACAGGAGCTGCGGTTCGACCTCGGGCTCATTGCCGTCGGCATTGCGTTTATCGCGTCGCTGCTGGTTTCTTCGCTGCTGCTGATGACGGAGAAGCCGAACCCCGAGCACCTCAGCCAGGGTTCGGGCATCCACCGCAGCTCGGCGAGCATCCCGGGCGGTGCGGGAAACGTCGGCAAGCCGACCCCGCCCGCGGCTCACACGGACGACGACGAGTCTCCCCGGCCCACGGATCCCACCGCCTGAGCAGCCGGGCTAGTCGAAAATCTCCTTGCTGATGTCCGTCGGTGCGTCGTATTGGCGCTCCGGCAGGTTCTTTAGCGCCTCCAGAACGGTCCCTTCGGCGCCCGCCCCCTCGGCCTTTTTCACGATGTCCTCCTTCGAGGCCGGATAGTCCAGGCCTCCGAGGGTTTTCTGCACGTCAATCGGGCTGGGTTTCTCGGCCATGCGTTCTCCTTTGTGGTTGCTGATGGACGGGTTGTACTCGGCGGTGCCCAGGATGAGCTCGGCGGCGTCAGCGGACCGGTCGGTAACCGTGGTCGGTGACTCCAGGTGGACTGCACCGGAGGGAACCATCCCGGCGCCGCCGAACCTTTCCATCACCCGCCACTGGGCTGCAACGTCCTCCCCGGCGTGCCCGGGCGGCAGCTGGTTCCAGAATCCGAAGCCTCCGCACTCAAGCAGTGCCTGCCGGTCATAGAGGACGCAGGCCCCCACCCAGGCGATCCGGTACAACCGCCATTCTCCCGGCGGGATGCCGAGGCCGGAAGCCACATGCGCCAGATTCGCCGCGTTGTGCAGGGTCCAACGCGAGAAGCCCGGCTGGCTGCGGCGAATCCGTTCCGGCTGCACCTGTCCGTTTTCCCACACCTCGAACGGCTGCTGTTCCTCAGGCCGCCGGTCGGCGAGATAGGACAGTCCCTGCACGGCCGCCCCCACGAATCCGCCGCCGGACGACGCCAGGGCGGCCGTCAGCCGGGCCAGCATGTCCGGTTCCAGCCAGACGTCGTCGTCCAGGAACAGGACCTGCGGAGCACCGGACTGTCCCAGCAGGAAGTGCCGCTGTTCGGCCAGCCCCCGCGCCGGCAGGTGCCTCAGGAGCCGGACCGGACGGCCCTGCGCCTCCAGGACCCGGACCATCGCTTCCGCGGCCGGATGGTTCCAGGACGGG
The DNA here is from genome assembly GCF_024385525.1 of Arthrobacter sp. zg-Y238. Classification (GTDB taxonomy): domain Bacteria; phylum Actinomycetota; class Actinomycetes; order Actinomycetales; family Micrococcaceae; genus Arthrobacter_B; species Arthrobacter_B jinronghuae. The sequence goes on from NZ_JANFLU010000001.1 coordinate 265,589, forward strand.
ACATCGGTACTTTGGTCGCTGATAACGACGGCGAAGTCCGGCCCGTCCTGCGCGGCCAGCCCCGCGAGGGTGACCGCGAGTTCGGCCGGCCGGTTGCGGGTCGGAATCAGCACGTCCACCTCCGCCGCGCTGCCCGAACCGGGCGGACCGGCCCAGTCCCCGGACCAGCGGCGCGTCACGGCGGGTCCCCGGGATTGTTCCCGCCTGCGGCAATGCCGCCGTCGCCCGCGGGGTTCCCGCCGGTCTCCCCGGCATCATTCGCGGTGCCGCCCGACCGGATCCGGGACACCAAGGCAGTGGTGGAGTGGTCGGAGACATAGTCCAGGATCAGCACCCGGCCGCCGCACTCCTCCACCACCGGGGTTTCCGCCAGCATCTGCGCGGAGTAGTCCCCGCCCTTGGCGTAAATATCCGGCCGCAGTTCCCGGATGAGCGGAATCGGGGTGTCCGTCTCGAACACGGTCACGTAGTCCACGCAGCTGAGCGCTGCGATGATCCCGGCCCGGTCATGGACGGGATTGATGGGACGGCCCGGTCCTTTCAGCCGGCGGGCGGACGCGTCGCTGTTCAGGGCGACCACCAGGATGTCACCGAGCTGCTTGGCCTGGTTCAGGTACCGGGTATGCCCGCGGTGCAGGACGTCGAAGCAGCCGTTGGTCAGGACAATCCTGCGCCCGGCAGCCCGTTCGACGGCGGTCCGGGCCAGGAGATCCGCCTGGCTGAGCGCCGTGTCGGCAAAGCCGTCCAGATGCTTTTCCAGGTCGGCGGTGCTGCACACGGAGGTCCCGGGCCGCTGGACAACAATATCGGCGGCGTTCTGCGCCAGGTCCGCAGCGGTGGACAGCGGCAGCCCTGCGGCACGAGCCAGTGTCAGGCAGGCAACGAAGGTGTCACCCGCTCCCGACGCCTGTTTTTCGGCAGCGGGACGCGCCCAGGTGCGGTGGAACCCGCCGTCGGCGCCGATCACGGCCGCGCCGTCGCGGTCCAGGGTGACAGCTGCCGCTGCCGCACCTGCGGCGGCCAGCAGGTCCGGTGCATAGGTGCGAACCGCTGCGGCACGGTCCGGCCCGAGCGGCTTTGTCCCGCCCAGCAGTTGCGCGGCTTCGGCGGCATTCGGTGTGACCAAGTCGGGCGCCAGAGCGGCCCAGCCCGCGGCGTCGTGGGCATCCACGACGGTGAGGCGACCGCCGCGCAGTGCCACCAGGGCGTCTCGGACGGCGCCGTGCAGCAGCCCGGTGCCGTAGTCGCAGACCACCAATGCATCGGCGTCCGCCAGCAATGCAGGCACGGAGGCCGCCAGCAGTTCTGCTGCCTCGGCCGGGAACCGCCCGCCGTCGTCGAGCCGGAACAGTACCTGTTCCGCGGCGACAATCCGGTCCTTCGTGGCGGTCGCGGCGTCGGGGTGCTGCACCAGCCCGCGCAGATCCACGCCCGCCTCGGCCAGGATGCTGCGCAGCCGGTCCCCGGCGGCGTCGGTGCCGGTCAGTCCGCCAAGCCGCACCCGTGCACCGAGGGCCTGCAGGTTCATGGCGGTGTTTCCCGCACCGCCGGGTGCGTAGTCCTTCCGCTGCACATCCACCACGGGTGCCGGCGCCTCCCGGCAGAACCGTTCGGTGACCCCGGACCACCAGCCATCCAGCATCACGTCGCCGATGACCGCTATGCGGAGGGAAGCTGCCGCGAGACGGTCAGGCAGCCCTGGCGCGAGGCTGCGAACCTCCCCGGGGTTCCGGAAGTCCGTCACTCCGGTATTCCCGGTGCCGCGGTGCCAGGGGAACCGACGTGGACCACCTTTACCAGGGAGAACTCGTCCAGGAGTTCCGGGCCGTAGCCAAAGCCGCGGCCGCTCCGGCGCCGGGGCTGCGCCGAGCCTCCCGGGGCGCCGCCGAAGACGGCGTTGATCTTCACGGTGCCCACGTCCAGGGCCGCCACTGCCTGCTGCACGTGAGCAATGCTGCCCGTCAAGACAGTGGCGGCCAGTCCGTAGGGCCCCGCAGCTGCCAGGGCGAGCCCGTGGTCGAAGCTGTCCACCACCTGGATGGGGGCCACGGGGCCGAACGTTTCGGCGTCGAAGACCTCCATCCCGGCCGAACAGTTCAGCAGGACGGTCGCGGGGTAGTGGGCACCGGGTCCTTCCGGCAACACGCCGCCCTCCGCAATCGTGGCCCCGCGGACCAGCGCCTGGGTTATCTGCTGGTGCACGGTGTCGCGGAGTCGGGCATCCACAAGGGGCGCCACCGCACCCTCCCGATTACGTCGCCGCGCTTCGGCAATGAGCTCGGCGCAGAACGCATCCGCGATATTCCGGTGCACGTAGATGCGCTCCACCGAGGTACAGATCTGGCCGCTGTTGCTGAATGCCCCGACAGCTGCCTGTCCGGCCGCCCATCGCGGGTCCACATCCGCATCAACCAGCAGCGGATCGTTGCCGCCGTTCTCAAGAATGACGTGGGCTCCCGTCAGCGCAGCCGCCCGGGCAATCCTCGCGCCGGTTGCACTGGAACCCACGTGCGCCAGGACGTCCACCCCTGCCTCCATGCTCAGCAGGGCACCCACATCCGCCCCGCCGGCGAGTGTTGTCAGGACACCCGCGGGGAACACCGGGGCGAGGATTTCCCCGAGCAGTTTCCCGGTGTGGGGCGAACGCTCGCTGGGCTTGGCAATTACCGTGTTCCCGGTGGCCAGCGCCGCGCCGATCAACCCGGCGGCCACGGCCACCGGGTCGTTCCACGGGGTCAGCACAACGGCGACGCCGCGCGGCCCGGTTACCGTGTAATCCGCAGCCAGTGCCGCACCGCGGAGGCTGTGCCCCCGGTGCACCGGGCCGAGTTCGGCGTACTGCTCCAACGTGGCCACCCCGGCCTGCACCCCGGCAAGGGCCTCAGTCTCCGGCCGTCCGGTCTCGCGGGTGTTCCACGCGGCCACTTCGGCGGCCCGCAGTTCCAGGGCAGCGGCAGCGGCGCGCAAGAGGCGTCCCCGCTCGCCGGGGTCGGTGCCTGCCCACCCGGGGAGGGCGCCGCGGGCTGCCGCCACGGCGGCTCGGATGCCGTCCCGTCCGTCCTGCTCCATCCGACCCACCAGGGTTCCGTCCCGCGGATCGAAAATGGTGATCGGCTCGAGGGAACCGTTGGGGTCCATCGGGGAAGCGGGCGGGGGAGCCGGCGGCTGAATGGTGGTGGACATGCTGCTCCTTCTCGCGCGTTGTATAGCTCCCATACCCCGTTTCCGGCGGGTTCAGACAGGTGGGGCAAGCACGTGCGGGCCCGGCTCATCTGGAGTAAACACCTCCCTTGGGTCCGGCGTCGCCAGCACCTATGGTGAGTGCCCACGGGGCAGACCGCGCGCACGCGGGTCCTCGGCGAAAGGAAGCCCAATGAAGCAGAAGACCACGGAACAGCGCGGGCCGCTGCAGCCCCGGGGGGACCGGCCGGGACTTGTCCGCGGGGTCGGCCCCCTGGCCGTGCCCTTTCCGAATGTGGAGAAAATCGCCGTGCTGCGCGGCGGAGGGCTGGGGGACCTGATGTTCGCCCTGCCTGCGGTCGAAGCGCTCGCCGCCGCGTATCCGTCCGCATCCATCACACTGCTTGGCACTGCGCTGCACGCCGCCCTCCTGGCGAACCGGCCCGGACCGGTGCAGCGGGTGGAGGTCCTGCCAGCCGCCCCCGGCATTGCCTCCGGACCGGAGGACCCGGAGGCCGTCGAGGCGTTCCTGGCCCGGATGCAGCGGGAGCGGTTCGACCTGGCCGTACAGGTGCACGGCGGCGGCCGGAACTCGAACCCCTTCCTGCTCCGCCTGGGGGCACGGCACACAGTAGGGACCCGCACCCCCGATGCCGCTGCCCTGGAACGGAGCATTCCCTACATCTACTACCAGCACGAGGTCTTCCGGGCCCTGGAAGTGGCCGGGCTCGCCGGAGCCGCCCCTGTCAGCCTCGACGCGCAGCTGCCCGTCCTGGCTGAAGAGGCAGCAGCGGCGCGGGCCCTGCTATTGCCGGACCGGAACCTGGTGAGCCTGCATCCCGGGGCCACGGACCCGCGGCGGCGGTGGCCGGCGTCGTGCTTCGCGGAGGTGGCGGTGCGTGCCGTCGACCGGGGCTGCCAGGTGGTGGTGGTGGGCGACGACGCCGACCGGGGCCTCGCGCAGGAGGTTGTGGACCGGGCGCTCGCGGCGGCCGGACCCGAAGTGCCCGTCCGCTCGCTGGCCGGGGAACTGGGCATCGGCACGCTCGCAGCCCTGCTGCAGGCCAGTGCGGTGATGGTGGGCAATGACAGCGGGCCCCGGCACCTGGCGCAGGCGGTTGGAGCCGCCACGGTGGGGATCTACTGGTTCGGCAACGTCGTCAACGCCGGGGCGATGGGCCGCATCCGGCACCGGGTGCACATGTCCTGGGTGTCGGAGTGCCCCACCTGCAAGGCCGACGTCACGCAGGTCGGCTGGACGGCGGAGCGGTGCGAACATGACGACTCGTTTGTGGCGGAAGTGCGGGCGGCAGAGGTGTGGGCCGACGTCGACGAGCTGCTGGGGCAGGCTCGGAAAGCCCGCTAAGGTCGGGGTATGCACATTTGGTATCCGGCGTCGCGGCTGCAGCCGGACGGCGTCCCCTGCCGTACGGTGGGCCGCCGGTGAACCTGCGCGAGCAGCAACGGAGCGAAACCCGGCAGCGGTTCATTGACACCGCCATGCAGTTGTTTCAGGAGCAGGGTTTCACCGCAACCAGCATGAACCAGATTGCGGTTGCCGCCGGCGGCAGCCGCGCCAACCTCTATCTGCATTTCCGGAACAAGCCCGAACTGGTCATGGCTAAAATGCGGGACATTGAACAGGAAATCACGGACGGCTACCGCGCGCTGGATGAGCTGCCGCAGCACGATTTTGCCGCCCTCCGCGGGTGGCTGGTGGACACCAAAGGGCTCTGGTCGCGGTACGCAATCGAATTTGCGGCCATGGAGCAGGCCATGGCCGCAGACACGGCGGTGGCGGACGAGTGGCTCGGCATGCTGCGTCGCGTCAGCGGGTCAATGGAGCGGCTCTACCGCTCCTGCTCCTCGAAACAGGAGCGGGAAGAACTGCAGACCCATCTCGTGACTTTCATGATGAGTTTGGACCGCAACTTCTACTTCCTCTACGTCCGGGGACACCAGGAGCGACACGAAATGGTGCTCGATGCGCTGACCCGCCAACTCATGAGCCTGTTCGCTGACAGGTTTCCGTCCCAGTAGCAGCCGGAGTCCCGGCTGCAGCTGGAACGGAAACCCAAAGCGGCTACCGGTCCAGGACCAGCCGCGGACAGCCCCGCCCGGCCCGGGATACGCAGATCATCAACGTCTCATTGGCATCCTGCTCGTCCGGCGTGAGGATCGAGTCACGGTGTTCGGCCCGCCCGGACACGATCCGGGTTTCGCAGGTGCCGCAGGTTCCCGTCTTGCAGGAAGAAATCACCGGCAGCCCGGCCCGGTCCGCAGCGTCGAGGATGCTTTCGTCCGGACCTACTTCAACGGTGACTCCCGAGGTTGCGAACTCCACCTCGAAGGCAGTGTCCGGTTCAGAGCGTTCCAGCACCTTGGCGGCAAACCGTTCCACCCGCAGCGACCCCTTGCGCCAATGGGCAGAGTGGGTTTCCACGGCCCGCAGCACCGGTTCGGGTCCGCAGCAGTAGATGAGGGTGTCTTCCCGCGCGTCCTGCAGCAGTCCCGGCAAATCCATCAGTCCGTGGGTGTCCTGCGGCACGAGGGTGACGCGCTCCCCGTAGGCGGCCAGTTCCTCGAGGAACGCCATTGAAGCCCGTGTGCGTCCGCCGTACACCAGTTGCCAGTCGGCGCCGGCCTGTTCCGCTTCGCGGATCATGGTCAGGAGCGGGGTGATGCCAATGCCACCGGCAATGAAGAGGTACTTCGGTGAGGGGGCAAAGCGGAAGTTGTTCCGTGGCCAGGAAACGGTGACGGTACTGCCTTGATGGAGCGTACGGTGCACCGCCATCGAGCCGCCGCGTCCGGTATCGGACCGCAGCACGCCCACGCGGTAGGCTGCTGTGTTGCCCGGATCCGAGCACAGCGAATACTGGCGCACCAGCGTCTCGGGGTCCCCGGGTACGTGCAGATCGATGTGCGCGCCTGGCTTCCACCCGGGCAGGGCACCTCCATCGGGGTGGCCCAGGAGCAGGGAGACCACGCCGTCGGATTCTTCCCGGCGCTCCAGGACCCGCAGGTTCAGGGTTCGCACGGCGCGTTCCCGGGAGCGGGCGACGTCGGCCACGTCCCAGTGCACGTTCAGTGAGCGGCGCGCGGGCAGCAGAGCAAACCGGACGAAGTCCACGGCATCAGCGTCGTCCGGGCGCATTGAGGGCAGGCGTTCGTAAAGCACCTTCAGACCCGCAGCCCCCTGGACCCGGGCGAGCGGATTGCCCAGGCACTTGTGGCGTCCGGTGGAGAAGGCCAAATGGTCCATTGGATCCTGGCGGTGGATATCGAAGGCAAACGGGCTGTCCACGTGGGCCGGATCTGTGTTCACCGAGGCCAGGGCAAGCCAGACCATGTCCCCGGCCTTGATCTGTGCCCCGCCGAGCTCAATGTCGATGTTGGACCGGCGGGAAGCGAACGTGGAGGAAGGCCGGCGGCGGACGGTTTCCTCAAAGACCCGCGGCCAGAGCTCAGGCTCGGCCAGGGCATCTTCCCGTGCCTGCGGGTTTGCGGCCAGGAACAGTACTGCGTTCGCCATGGCCTGAGCGGTGGTGTCGGTGCCTGCCGCGGCAAACTCGGTGAGGTGTATGGCTATTTGGTCCGCGCCGAGGGTATATCCACCGTCTTCGCTCCGCGCGGAAGCCATCACGCTGATCAGGTCCCCGGCATCGGAGTTGCGGCGTGATTCAATGATGTCCCGCAGCACGAGGTTTGCCTCGGTGTAGCGTTTCCAGACCTGCGAGCGGAGGGGTTCCGGGAACGGCTCCTGCGCCGAGGCCAGAATCTGGAAGAAGTCGTCCCGCAGCTGGCGCATCATCGCGTCATATTCGTAATCGAGACCCATGAGGGCCATCAGGGTTTGGGTGGTCAGCTCGAGGCAGTAATCCTCCAGCAGGTTGCCCTTCCCCTGGTCCTCGAACCCGTCAATGATGCGGTGTGCACGGGACTCGATCTCCGGCTGCAGCGCGTCCATTCGTTCCTGCAGGAAGCCCAGCTGTGCCACACTGCGGGCGGTGGTATGTCCCGGAGGATCCGATCCCACGAGGATTCGGGACATCAGCTCTGCGGGAATGGTGGACTGGTAGGCCTCCGGCACCTCTATCAATCCGCCGTTGGATGCGGAAGAGAACTTCTGCCAGTCGGAGAGCACGGTCAGGGCATCCTCGCGGCGGGTGACAATCCAAGCATTGAGGTGCGGATAAAAGAAGGTGGGGGTCTCGTCACGGACTTCCGCAAAGTGTGCGGCTGGGTCGCGGTAGTAGGCATCGCCCATGGCATCGAAGCCGTGGGCCACGGGGCATTTTGACGGAGCGGAGGGGGCAGCGGTCATGGCGGATTCCTTTGAAAAGAAGTCAGAGGGCGGCGGCGACGGCGAGCGTTGAGATTTTCTGGAAGCGGGCCACGTTCTCGCCCTCATCCATCACGCCGGAAGAGAGGAACACGAACGTGAGATCGCGCGCGGGATCCACCCAGAACAGGGTCGATCCGGCCCCGTAGTTGCCGAAAGTCCGGGGGCTGGTGAACGGGCCGAAGAAGTTGGGAGCGGTACCGGTGCCGGAAAGGGAAAAACCGAGTCCAAAGTTGCCGCGCGGGGTTTCCCAACCCCGCATGGCAGCGATTCCTGCGTACAGGTCGTTGGGCATGTCCCCGGTCTGCAGGGTGGTGGCAGCGTCGATGACGGCAGGCGCCAGCAGCTGCTCGCCGTCAACGGCGCCGCGGTTGCGGAACAATTCGGCAAATCGGAACACGTCATCGACCGTGGAGGTGGCGCCGACCCAGGGCATCTCCGCGTTCTCGGTGATATGCGTGTTCAGGCATTCGATATCCTCGGGTGCCAGCCAACCGTCTTCAGGCACGTAAACCTTCAGCGGCACCGCGCGTCCGGTCCTCCCCGACGGGAGCCCGAAGGCAGTGTCCTGCATCCCCAGAGGTTCGAAGACCAGGTCGCGGGCCAAATCGCGGAAATGCTCGTAGCCGTAGACGCGGCGTACCATCTCACCGATGAGCGCGTGGTTGATGGAAGGGGCGTAATTGAGGTTGCTGCCTGGGTCGTTGACCACGTCCACGCTGCCCAGAGCAGCAATGACATCGGCCAGGACACCGAAACGTTCCGCCGGCAGTCCGGGGTCCGGGGTCGCGGGCATGCCGGAGCGGTGCGTCAGCAGGTGGCCAAGATTGATTCTGTCCTTGCGTACGGCACGGAACCGGTCGGTGCCGAAGAACTCGGGTATCACGTCCACCACGCGAGTGGACAGCGCGAGCCTGCCCTCACCGAGGGCACGGTAGGCCAGCGTGTTGGTGAATGCCTTGGACATGGACAGGATGCGGTAAACGTCCCCGCGCTGCGTGGCCCGGCCGGTTTCCCGTTCGGCGAACCCGTAGCTGCCCTGCAGACCGATCCGGCCGTGGCGGGCCACGATGATGTTCACCCCGTCGTAGTCACCGCGTTGGATGTCCGCCTCAATGGTGTCTTCAAGGGTTTTCAGGGCAGAGGGGTTCAGTCCCTCAACGTTGTTGATCATGGAGCCTTCCGGGGACGGGTTGATACGGGGGAGATGGTGCTGGTCAGGACATCAGGGCGCCGCCGGACGGCGAGAGCACCTGTCCGGTGTAGTGAGCGCCGGCGTCCGAGGCCAGGAAGACCAGAGTTCGAGCAATCTCCTCGGGTTCCGCGAGCCGTTTCAGCGGTTGCAGCGCCAGCAGTGCCTGAACATGCTCCTCCCCGGACTGGGTCAGCAGGGGAGTGTTGATGCCGGCAGGAGCCAGGGCGTTCACCCGGATGCCGAAGGGGGCCAGTTCACCGGCGGTGGTGCGAGTCATCCCGACGACTGCGGCCTTGGACGCGGGGTAGTACGTGGGCATGGGCAGGCCAACAAGCCCGGCCACCGAGGCGAAGTTGACGACGGCGCCCCCGCCCGCGGCCTTCAGCAGCGGGACGGCTGCGCGCAGGCAGTAAAAAGTTCCGTACACATTGATCCGCATGACGCGGTCGAAGTCCTCGTCAGGAATCTCTGTGATGAATTCAGGGCTGAACGGCTCACCGGCCTTCATGGCGGCCAGCATTCGGTGGTTGATTCCGTCCAACCACTCGGTGGCCTGCCGGTGAGGGGTGTTCACACCGGCCGCGTTGATCAGCACATCCAATCGGCCCTGCTCGTCTGCCACCCGCTTAAAGGCTGCGGTGACCGCGGCCGAGTCGGCAATGTCAACGGCCAGCCCGGTGGCGTGCGGTTCCTCGCTGAATTCACGGTCCACGGCGTTCTGGGAGATATCCAGGGCATATACGGTGGCGCCCTCGGCCAGAAAAGCCCGGGCGGCGGCCAGACCCATTCCCGAGCCGGCTCCGGTAATAACTGCGATCTTGTCCTGCAGGTCCACGCAAACTCCTCTGACGCTTGTGATGTGAACCACATCATGCCAGCTGACTAGACAGGTGTCTAGTCAATGGTTGCGTTGCTGCTCATCCCTGGAGCCGTACCCATACCAGCACCGCATGCGTGGTGTGCACACCGGCGAACAGACCGGCGGCGGCGAGATACATCCAGGGCCGGTACCACGGAACAAAACGCAGGGACGAATGCGCGCCGACGCCGGCCAACCAGAGGATCGAGGACCAGGCCGGTGCGGTGAAACCGGCCAGCGAGGTGCTCCAGCGGCTGTCCGGAGCGGCGATGACGGCGGCCCACGCAGCCGCGTATACGAGGACTCCGGTGGCGTAGAGGCCCCAAACCGGCCGCTGCCCCCGGAGGGTCAGGGGCATCAGCAGGGGAACGGCAGCAACCAGCATCCGGAGGAGGCTTTCCGCCGCAGCAAGTGCCGCGGGGATCTCCCGCGAAAACGTGCCATACCCGGCGGGCAGCAGGGGCGTCACGGCGGCATTGAGCAGCAGCAGCGGAAGGACCAGCCAAAACCGGTTTGCCAGCCACCGCTCCCGCCGGAACAGGGAGGTAGAGGTTTCCACAACCGGCATGCGGTTACGGTATGCCACCCCACACCGGAGCGGAACCCTGGCCTCGATCCTGCTGCAGGCAGTGGTTGCCCCAGTGGAGACGGCCCTGAAGCAGCGCGCCGGGACGTAGCCTGCACCCCGCTGTCCTCGCTCCAGGGGAGGGTAAAGCGACGGAAACGGTTGAGTGCCGGGCGGTGCGGCGCAAGACTGTTGGCGTCGGGTGTATCCCCCCGCGTGCACCGAGCCGGCAGGCCGGCGGACTTTGAAAAGACAGGACGGACACCATGGAGCTAGTTCCGAACAATTCGCTTAAGTGCGCAACGCCGGAGGAAGGGCGGCAACTGGCCGTCAACCTGGCGCTGCAGACCGCCTTCGCCATTCAGCCGGACGGGCAGGTGGAGCACATCATCCGCGATGCCTATGCCAATAACCCGGACAGCATCATCGCTGCCTCACACGTGGTGGCCACGGAGTTCGCGACCGTTGCCGCCGCGAACAACTACTGGCGGTAGCCCTTCGGCCAGACCCTCAGGCCGCCCCGCCCCGACCGGCTAGGCGTACAGCCGGCTGAGGAACCGGGCGATAACGGCCGGGCGCTCCTGGCCCTCGATTTCGATGGTGAGGTCCGCGACCACGTGCAGGCCGTTGCCCTTGACCTCCTGGACATCGGCAATCACGGCGGACATCCGGATCCGGGAACCGACCTTCACCGGCGAGGTGAAGCGGACCTTGTCCAGACCGTAGTTGACCTTTGTCTTGACGCCCGTCACGTCAAACAGCTCGCCCCACATCGGGATCAGCAGCGACAGTGTCAGGAATCCGTGGGCTATCGGGGCGCCGAAGGGGCCGTCCTTGGCCCGCTCCGGATCCACGTGAATCCACTGATGGTCATCGGTGGCATCGGCAAACAGGTCTACCTGACCCTGTGTAATCTCGCGGTAAGCCGAGGTGCCGAGGTTCTTGCCGATGAGGTCCTTGACCTCTTCGAACGCTACGACGGTCTGGGCGGAGGCGGGTGCTTCAGTCATGGAAAACTCCTAGGTTGCTGGACGGATACGGCGGAACGTGTCAGGCGAAGGCGCTCTTGCCGGTGACTGCGCGGCCTACGACCAGCGCATTGATTTCGTGGGTTCCCTCGTAGGAATAAACGGCCTCGGCGTCGGCGTGGAAACGGGCGACGTCGGTGGCCAGGGTGATCCCGTTGCCGCCGACCACTTCGCGGGCCAGGGCAACGGTTTCCCGCATGTGCAGGCTGATCCACATCTTGGCCAGGGCGGAATCCTCATCGCGGAAAATCCCTTCCTGCTGGCGCTCCGCGAGGCCTGCCACTAGATTCAGGGACGCGGTGACGTTGCCCAGCATGCGGGCAAGTTTTTCCTGGACCAGCTGGAAGCTGCCCAGCGACCGGCCGAACTGTTCGCGGCTGCGCACGTACCGCAGGGCAGCTTCGTAGGCTCCGGCCTGGATGCCGGTGGCAATCCAGGCGACGTCGGACCGCATGGCCCGCAGCATCGCCGCGACATCCTTGAAGGAGTTCACGTTGCCGAGCCGCCGGGATTCAGGAACACGGACGCCGTCGAGGTAAATATCGGCATTCTGCATCATCCGCAGCGACGTTTTGCCGCGGATCTTCTCGAGCCGCACCCCGGGCGCTTCGCGGTCCACGAGGAACCCCTTGACCTGTCCGTCGGCGCCGTCCCGGGCGAAGACGGCCAGGTAGTCGGCAGTGAACGCCCCGCCTATCCACCGCTTGGCCCCGTCCAGGATCCACTCCTCGCCGTCGCGGCGTGCCGACGTCGCCAACCCGCCGGCAATGTCCGAACCGTGCTCAGGCTCGGTCAGGCAGAACACGCCGGTCATCTCAAAGGAGGTGATCAACGGGTCCCACTGCGCGAACTGCTCCGGCGTTCCGCCTACCCGGCAGGCTGTGCGGAAGAGCCCGGCCTGCGCGGTGTAGTAAGTGGCAAGTGAGGCATCGGTGCGGGCCAGTTCGAAGATCCGGAAGCCGTGGTAGAGCGCGCGGGGCTCGGCGCCGTCCGCGGTGAGTTCCTGAGGAACCATCAGGTTCAGCTCCCGCAGCGGGCCGTCCAGTTGGTACGGGAACTCCCCGGCCTCCCAGTATTCCGCCAGCAGCGGCCCGGCGGAGTCCTCCAGGACCCGCCGCAGGCGCCGCAGCGGTGCCTTTTCCGCCTCGGTCAGGCGCCCCTCAACGTTGAGCGGGTCGCAGTCGGGGTACAGGCGCGGCTCGGTCAGCAACCCGGTCATGCGCTTTCCCCTGCGCTGGCAGCGCCGGCAGCCGCGCCGGCCGCGGTATCCAGCCCGAGCAGGCGCACCGCGTTGTCCTTGAGGATTTTCGGGCGTACTTCATCCTTGAAGCTCTGCTGCTCGAAGGCACCGAGCCACTTCTGCGGGGTGATCAGCGGATAGTCGGTGCCGAACAGGACCTTGTCCTGCAGCATGGAGTTCGAGGCTCGGACCAGGGACTCCGGGAAGTACTTCGGCGACCAGCCGGACAGGTCCATCCAGACGTTGGCCTTGTGGGTGGCAATGGAGTTGGCCTCGTCCTGCCACGGCACGGACGGGTGCGCCATGATGACCTGCAGTTCCGGGAAATCCGCGGCGACGGCGTCGAGCAGCATGGGGTTCGAATACGCAAGCTTGATGCCGTAGCCGCCCGGCAGCCCCGCCCCCATGCCGTTCTGCCCGGTGTGGAACAGGGCCGGGACGCCCAGGGCGGAAATGGCCTCGTAGATCGGATAAAACTGCTGGTCAGAGGGATCAAAGTTCTGCAGCGAGGGGTGGAATTTAAAGCCCTTGACGCCGTAGTCCTCCACCAGCATCCGCGCCCGGTCCACGGCGCGGCTGCCCTGCAGCGGATCCACTGAACCGAAGGGAATCAGCACGTCATTGTTGCGGGCCGCTCCCTCGGCAATTTCCTCGATGGAGTTCGGTTCGTGCCCCAGCGCGGTGGTGGCATCCACGGTGAAGACGACGGCGGCCATCCGCCATTCGCGGTACCGCTCGGCGATCGTGTCCAGGGAGGGGCTGCGGTCTTCGGCTTTGAAGTACTTGGCGGAAGCCTCGGTGAGGGCTGCGGGCAGCGAGGCGTGGCCGTGGTCGGAGCACTCGATGTGCACGTGCATGTCGATGGCGTCCAGGGACGCGAGGTCCAGGCCGTATTCATAGCGCATAGCGGTTTCCGTCCCTACCGGGCCTGCGGTTCAAGTTCTTCGGGCAGCGGAGGCATCTTCTCACCGACGGGCTGGAGGTTTCCCTCGATGAGCGCCGGGAACTGCTCGCGCAGGGCCTCAAACGTCCAACCGCCCTGACGGTATTCGGTGACCACGGGTACCGGGTGGGAGAAGATCTGCAGTCGGTCGCCGCCGGCACCGATGACCTGCCCGGTGATCCCAGCCGCGTCGTCGGAGGCCAGATATGCGACCAGCCCGGCGACGTCGGCCGAGGTGCCGAAACCCAGGTCCTTGCGGAAGAAGTCCGGCATCGGCTCGCCGCGGTGGTCCGCCTCGACGGCGGCGCGGAAGTAGGGGACGGTCTCGGTCATGGCGGTGGCGGCCACGGGAATGACGGCGTTGGCGGTGACGCCGGCCTTGCGCATTTCCAGCGCCCACGTGCGGACCATACCCACAATGCCGGCCTTCGCCGCGGCGTAGTTGGTCTGCCCGAAGTTGCCGTACTGGCCGGTGGGGGAGCCGATGGTGATGATCCGGCCGGCCACGTTGTTTTCCTTGAAGTACCGGTAAGCCTCGCGGGCGCAGGTGAATGTTCCGCGCAGGTGGACCTGGATCACGAGGTCAAAATCTTCGTCGGTCATCTTCAGGAGCGACTTGTCCCGCAGCACACCCGCGTTGGTGACCATGATGTCCAGGCGGCCGAAGGCGGCTAGTGCGCCCTCCACCAGGGCGGTGGCGGCTTCAGTGGTGCCCACCGGGGCGACGACGGCGACGGCCCGGCCGCCGGCGGAAGTAATCATTTCGACGGCGCGGTCGGCCGTTTCCTGGACCACGTCATTGATGACGACGGCGGCACCCTGGCGGGCGAGTTCGGCGGCGTAGGCCAGTCCGAGGCCCTGGCCGGAGCCGGTGACGACGGCGACCTTTCCGGCAAGTGCACCAGTGGAATCGTTGGTCATGGGAAGCTCCTTTGCTTGGGCCAGCCAGCAGGTGGTGTGACTGCGGCCACGTTGCGGGACTGGATCCATTCCACGGCATACCGTTGAAAAAGTCAACAGTTATGATCCTCATTTATTGGAAGCCGCGTCCGTCTCCTAGGATGGGGTCCTACCGTGCCCCTGCCGAAGGATCAAACACTCCATGAGCACCTCCCCTGACGGCGTTGCCGACGCAGCGCGCTTCGCCGCTACCGATCTCGGTGCCGAACCCGTGTTCCTGATGGCGCGCGCCGCGTCCATCGGGTCGGCGGAGGCCAACCGACGGCTGGCCGACCTCCGGCTGAAGGTGCGCCACTACTCGGTGCTGTCCCTGGCCTGCAGTGGAGCGGCGCCAACGCAGCGGGAGTTGAGCCAGTTCCTGGTGCTGGACCCCAGCCAGATCGTGGCCATCGTGGACGAGCTGGAGCGCCGCGGCGCCGTCGAACGCCAGACCGATCCCCGGGACCGCCGCTCAAAGGTCATTGTGCCCACCGAGGATGGGAGGGCCCTCTACGCACACGCGCGGGAGGTGGTGGATGGTGCCACCGAAACCTCGGTGGCGCAGCTCTCCGCCGCCGAGCAGGGCGAACTGCGCCGGCTGCTGCAGAAGGTGGCGTTCTAGGCAGCGCCCCGGCCCCGCAGCACCCTTTCGTTATATGCGTCAAGGTGCATATATGGCGCCCTGCTGGTTCGGAGCCTGCGCCGGCATCTCCGTGCCGCTGGCCCTCAGCGGCTTTTAAGAATTCTCAAAGAAACAAGTTCGAGGATAGAACTGTCAGCGAACCACTTACGCGGAGGTGAAACAGCACCATGGGTATAGGCAGCGGAGCTCGGAAAGTCATCGCATGGGGCGGCGGCGCCCTTGCCGGTGTGGGCCTGCTGGTTGCCAGTTTCTTTGCGGGTACCGCTGTGGCGGACAACCCGGAGTTTGAGCAGGCCGGCTCCACCACCCAGGAACAGGACGCCGGGGACAACGAGAGCCGGGATCTGTTCGACGAGCAGGACGAGCAAGACACTCAGGACGAGCAGGACACCCAGGACGAGGAGGGCCGGGACGCCGACGCCGACGCCGACGGCCGCGACGGTGACCGCCACGGCGACGGACGGGGTCCCGACCGGGAGGATGCCGAGGGGCCGAACCAGGACCAGGGCACCGACGGCGAGGAGGAACAGGATCCGGACGGCCAAGGTCCCGACCAGAAGGACCAGGACGCCGAGGAGGGTGAAGGCCGCGACGACGGCGGCCGCCACCACGGCCGGCACCATGACGGCCCCCGCGACGGCGACGGCGGGCCGGATGAGGACCGGGAATCCGAGAGCGAAAGCGGTGACGGATCGGCCCCAGCGTAGTCCACGCAGCTCGAAGGGCCGGGTGCGGTGGCACCCGGACCTTTGTGTGTGGAGCAACCGAACAACCACATCGAAGCAGTGCGCTCGGGCTCTTCGGAAACCAACGTGCGGTTTTCGGTATCCTGCCGCTCGCTGGAGTGGAACCATGGCAAAAAAGGCCGGTGGACAAACCGATCAGGAATCAAGAAGCGCCCTCCGTCCGCCCGTCGGTAGCGTGAGGAAACACCGGACAGGACAGCAGCAGGGGAAGCATTCGATGAGTGTCGTATCAGCAGCCGTGGACAAGTACGGGGGATCCAGCGGGTCGTTGGAAAACTCCCGCCAGCTGGCGGACCTTGCCCGGCTGCGGCGGGTACGGGACCGGATCGACCGCGAGTATGCCAAACCTCTGGACGTCGAAGCACTCGCCCGCGGAGTATTTATGTCCGCCGGCCACCTCAGCCGCCAGTTCCGCCTGGCATACGGGGAGTCCCCGTATTCGTACCTCATGACCCGGCGCATTGAACGGGCCATGACCCTGCTCCGCTGCAGTACCTGGAGTGTCACTGACGTGTGCTTTGCAGTGGGGTGCTCCTCGGTGGGTACCTTCAGCACCCGGTTTACCGAGCTGGTGGGGGTCCCGCCGGGAACCTATCGGCGGCTGGCGGCAGAGCAGGGGCTGGAACTGCCGGGGTGCGTGAGCCGCACGGTGCAAAGACCGATCAGGAAAGGGCGGTTTTCGCCGCCCCGGAGAGGGTGAGTCCGATGGATATCTCCATCAATGCTGTATTTCTTCCCCAGACCGATCCCGATGCTTCGCTGGCGTTCTACCGCGATGTGCTGGGCTTCGAAGTGCGCAACGACGTCGGCTACGGCGGCATGCGCTGGATTACGGTAGGTCCGCCGGACCAGCCGGGAACCTCCATTGTGCTGGAACCGCCTGCAGCGGACCCGGGAGTCACTGACGCCGAGCGCAGGACCATCGAGGAAATGATGGCCAAGGGCACCTATGCCGGGATGCTGCTGGCAACGGCCGATCTGGACGCGGCGTTCGAGCGCGCCGTCGCCGGAGGAGCGGAGGTGGTCCAGGAGCCCATGCAACAGGATTGGGGCGCCCGGGACTGCGCTCTGCGGGACCCGGCCGGCAATCAGCTGCGGATCCAGGAACTGCGGTAGGCCTCCGGCACTACTCCCGGCGCGGCTCAGGCACCAGGTCCAGGAGGTGGGTCTCCACGTAGTCCAGGGCCAGGCGCACCGCACCGGTGGGCACCAGCATGGTGCCCAGGTTCGAGACGGCCACCCGGGGCGGTGTCACCACGTACCGGTTCAGCTCACGCGTCATGGCGGGCAGCAGGGCAGTGGCCGACGCCGCCACCGCGCCGCCGATTACGATCAGCCGCGGATCGAAGAACGAGGACACCAGTGCCAGTACCCGGGCCATCCGGCGGGCAATCCGGTCCAGGATTTCTTCGGCAACCGGGTCTCCCGCCTCGGCCGCTTCGAACACCAGCCGGGCCGAGGCGCGGTTGGTGTCCGGTCCCACGAGTTCGCGGATCCGGCCGTTGTGCCCTTCCTTCAGTGCGGCGCTGCCCCAGAGGCGGGCGAGCTTGGCAATGCCGTCTTCGTTGCCCACCCCTTCCACCAATTCCAGTGCACCCATCGCGCCGGTGCCGCCGGACGCGCCGTGCAGCAGGCGGCCGGACTCGATGATGCCACTGCCCAGGCGCTCGCCGGCCAGGATCACCGCCAGGTTGTTTTCGCCCGCGCCCACCCCGCGCCAGCGTTCTGCCAGCGCCGCGAGCTTGGCATCGTTTTCCACGAGCAACGGCCAGCCGCGGGAATCGCTGAAGATGGAGCTCAGCCCGAGATCGAACATCGGCGCCACCTCCTGTCCCGGGGCGACGTCGCCCGCGCCGGTCACCTGCGCCGCAATCCCCATCCCGGCGCACAGCACGGCCGACGAGGAAATCCCCGCGTCCTGCAGGGCGGCATCGACGGCCTCGGTAACCACGCGCCGTCGTTGTTCCGGTTCTCCGCCGTGACGCGGGAACCGGGCCTCCGATTCTCCGACGACGGCGCCCGCGAGGTCGGCGACCAGCACCCGGACGGTGGCGATGCCGACGTCGAGCCCCAGGACGTACCCGGCACTCTCATTGAATTCGAACCGGCGGGCGGGCCGGCCTTTCTGCCGATCGATGCGCGGGGAATCCGTTTCCCGGGCCCAGCCACGGGCAATCAGATCGTCACACACGGCAATTACGGTGGCGCGGGTCAGGCCGGTGGCGTTGATCAGGTCGGTGCCCGTGGCGGAGGGGGCAGCACGGAGCACCTCCAGCACGGCGCGCAGGTTGGTGCGGCGCAGCAGCTGCGGAGTGTTTGCGGAGGCGTCCATGGAAGTGGCCTTTGACGTGTGGCGGTAATAACAGCATAATTATAGGAGACAATAAATTTAGTTCCTAAATTTAGTTTCAGCATCAAGGAGGCACCAGTGACGGTACGCGTCGGAATCAACGGTTTTGGTCGGATTGGCCGCAACTACCTGCGGGCAGCCCTGCAGCACGGCGAAGGGTTCGAGGTTGTCGCGGTTAACGACCTCGGCGACCCCGCGCAGCTGGCCCACCTGCTCAAGTACGACTCGGTTGCCGGACGCCTGGCCGAGAAGGTCACCGTCGAAGACGGAAACCTCGTGGTCGGCGGCCACACCATCAAGGTCTTCGCTGAGCGCGATCCGGGCAACCTGCCCTGGGCCGACCTCAACGTGGACATCGTCATCGAATCCACCGGCTTCTTCACCAACGCCGAGGATGCCCGCAAGCACATTTCCGCCGGTGCCAAGAAGGTTCTGGTCTCCGCACCGGCCAAGGGTGACGCGTTCACCGTGGTTATGGGCGTGAACGACGGTGACTACGACGCCGAGAAGCACGACGTCATCTCAAACGCTTCCTGCACCACCAACTGCCTGGGCCCGCTGGCCAAGGTCCTGAACGATGCCTTCGGTATCGAAAAGGGCCTCATGACCACCGTGCATGCCTACACCGCAGACCAGAACTTGCAGGATGGCCCGCACAAGGACCTGCGCCGCGCCCGCGCCGCAGCCCTGAACATGGTTCCGACCTCCACCGGTGCCGCCAAGGCCATCGGCCTGGTCCTGCCGGAACTGAAGGGCAAGCTGGACGGCTTCGCCATCCGCGTTCCGGTCCCCACCGGTTCCGTCACGGATCTGACCGTCACGCTGGAAAAGGAAGCCGCGGTCGAAGAGATCAACGCCGCCTACGCCAAGGCCGCACAGGATCCGCGCTGGGCCGGCATCCTCACCTACACCGAGGATCCGATTGTTTCCTCCGACATCGTGGGCGATCCGTCCTCCTGCATCTTCGACTCCGGTCTGACCCGCGTTATGGGCAACCAGGTCAAGATCGTCGGCTGGTACGACAACGAGTGGGGCTACTCCAACCGCCTGGTCGATCTGACCGGACTGGTTGCTTCCAAGCTCTAATAAGCACCAAGCAACAACGCACGACGGCGCCGCGCCGGACTCCCTGCGAGTCCGGGCGGCGCCGTCGTCGTTTAATGTGCAGGTCGCTGAAACAGGGGTAAGTCGAAAAGAAAACCGGGGGAACCGTGAACCATTTCCGGTGAGCGGGCATTACAAGGTGTGAACACAGACAAAGAGATTGTGGAGCGGTCGCGCAGCGGCCCCACCATATTCGGGGAACTCTATGACCGGCACGCGCCGGACATCTACCGGTACGCGGCCCGCCGTGCCGGCGACTTTGCCGCCGAAGACGTGATGGCGGAAACCTTCCTGATCGCCTTCGAACGCAGGGCAGATTTCGAGGGGCCGTCCGAGGCCGTGCGGCCTTGGCTCTTCGGCATCGCCACCAACCTCCTGCGCCGGCATCACCGCGCCGAAGCGCGGATGCTGCGGGCCTTGGCCCGAAATGACGGCCGCGGGCATTCCGCGGACGGGCTGGAAGAAGTCGACGCGAAAGTGGATTCCGAAGGTGACCGGTCCCGGATCGGGGCTGCACTGCACGCGCTGACGCCGATCGACCGGGAAGCCATCCTGCTCTACGCGTGGGCGGACCTGACCTATGAAGGGATCGCCACTGCCACCGGCGTGCCCATCGGCACAGTCCGCTCTCGCATCAACCGCGCCCGGCGCAAGCTCCGGACGGCCCTCGGCTTTGCTCTTTTCGACGAAATGGACAGTGATCATGGACGAACTGCACCTGCTCCGCGCCACGCGTAACACCACCGGAACAGTACCCCCGGCTGTCCTGGCCGCGGGGCGGGAGAAGCTGATGCAAAGGGCAGCCGGAGAGCGCGAGCCGGCACCGGTGCTGCACCCCGTGCGGCCCTGGCGCCGCACTCTGTTTGCTTCCGCCGCGGCTGTGGCACTCGTCGCGACGCTGGTGGCGGTCGACGTCGTCGGAGCCGATGAACGCCCGGGTGCGACGGCGGAGGCGGCCCTAGTGCTCGACGCTGCTGCGACAGCCGCGATCAACACGTCTGATCCCGTAGTCCAGCCAGGCCAGTACCTGAAGATCAAAACCACCGGCGTGATAATGATGTTCGAGCCTGGGCCGACGGGAGAGGCCACTGACCGCTGGCTAGCCAGTATGGACCGGCAGATGTATGTGCCGGCGGATAGGACCGGGGAATGGGTCTGGACCTCGGAACCCAGCGCACCGGTGCGGTTCTTCGGCGAGGGTTCGCGGCAGGCGTCCGAGAAGATGGCGGAAAGGCGGGCCTTCGGAATGCCGATGGACGGCGAAGTATTGCGTGCACCCGGCGGGCAATGGGGCGGTTCCGACTGGTATGTCCTCGACAATTTGTCGCTGAACGAGGTGATTGAAAGCGCACCCCTCAACCCGGACGAATTGTTGAACATGCTTTATGAACAAACAAAGGGCAGAGGATGGAACACAGATGCCGAAGCCTTCACGGCTGCCTCAAACATCCTACGAACAGGTGTGATTCCGGCTAACCTGCGTGCCGCACTCTACGAAGCTATTGCCCTAATCCCAGGGGTGACCGTGGTGGACCGCGAGGCCACGTTGGACGGGCGGACCGGAGTCTCCCTGGGAATGAAAAGCAGCAATTACCGGGCCAGGATGGAAATCATCATCGACCCGGAGTCCGGCCAAGTGATCGGCGAGCGAGAGGTGCAGCTCAGGGAGGACAAAGGGGTCCCGGCGGGCACCGTGACTGGGTGGACGGCAATCACAACCTCCGTAGTGGATTCAGCGCCCTAGTTGTACTGACCGGCCACGCATCGACGACGACATGGGCGTTCTTCAGCCGACGGCGTGGTGTGAGGGCAGCGTTTGGGTGCGTCATGAATTCCCTCGGAGGCGGAAAGGGGCCAGCCGGATTGTGCTGGCCCCTTTGTGCGTGCAGTTCAGCTGGTTCGAGAAGCCGCTGATGCAATGACCTCGGCAAGGTCGCGGGGACGGCTCCACATCGGCCAATGTCCCGTCGGGAGGTCAACGACGTCGAGGTGCTGGATGTTCGCGACTTCGGCAAACATGGCATGGCCTGAGCGGGCCAGCTCCAGCACCTGCGCGCCCGGAATCGAGCAGCACACCAAGGTGGTCCGGACCTTGCGGCGGGCATCGTTGGTGAGTTCGACGGGCTGGCGAAGGACGGGGCCGGGCTCAGGGACGGCCCGGGACCGAAAACGCTTGAGGACCTCTGCGTCCAGGCCTTCGAGGCTCGCCTGCTGTGCCAGGACGTCGAGGGATGGAAGCCGAAGCTCCTCCAGCCCCGCCGGGAGGTCCGGGGCGAAGACGCTTCCCGCCGCCACAGGGCCGGAGTCGACCCACACCACCCGATGAACACGCTCAGGGTGCCGGTCAAGGACAAGGCTGACGGGGTAGTTCGCCCCGCTGTGGGCGACGATAGTCACGGGCTGATCTTCTCCGAGCCGGGCGACGACGTCCAGGATTGCTGCGGCTTGATCGTCGAGAGTCTTCGCCGCTCGCTCAGGATCGTCCCCGTCGAGGCCTGGCAGCGTCATCGCGATTGCACGCGGGTTGTCGGTGTTCAGGTGGTCAAGGACTTCATCCCATGCCCAAGCGCCCAGCCAGTGGCCGGCGATGAATATGATTGAGGGACTGCTCGTAGTAGTTGTCATATCCCTACCCTCGTAGCCGCTATGGGCAGGTGTATGTCACTATTTGTGGCATGAATTTGATCCGGGCTGACGGGTGAAGCGCGCAGAACGGCTCCATGCCCTGTCCGAGATGCTGCGCCGCAATGGATCACGGGGGAGCTCCGCCGAGCGGCTGGCCAGAGAGTTCGGCGTGTCCGTACGCACGGTCAAGCGAGACCTCGCTGCGCTCGAGAACAGCGGCGCGCCCGTATGGTCGCGCCCGGGTCCGGGCGGTGGCTACGGATTGGCCGTGGGCGCGTCGCTGCCGCCCGTCAGCCTGTCCCCGGCGCAGGCCGTGGCGCTCCTGGCGGCCGTGTCCGCTGCACCCGATGCCCCCTACGCCGATCTGGCAGCCGCCGGCATCCAGAAGATCCTGGACGTCCTCGATCCCGGAACCCGAGCAAGAGCCGACGAGTTGGCCGGCCGCGTCTGGGTCAACGCGGTTCCCCCGTCATCGCGCACAATCAGGTCGGCACTGGAGGAGGCGATGGCCGAGCAGCGGGTAATCCGCATTCGCTACACATCGAGAGATGGAACCACGACCACCCGCGACGTCGAACCCGTGCTTTTCGCCTCCACGAACGGCCAGTGGTACCTAGTTGGGTGGTGCCGGCTGCGCAACGCAATGCGCTGGTTCATCGTGTCGCGCATCGAGCGGGCCAGCATAACCAAGACGGCTTGCGGCGGCCATACCATCCAGGAGGTCGGGGAACCCCCTGCGAACGCCAGACCGGTGCACGGCCGGGGAGGGTGAGTCGCTCAGCCAATCGCTCCGCTAAGCATCCCTGGTTACCGGAACCCCTTGCGGGACCTCTCGATTGTCGATAAGTATTGATTGTCCTTCAATCGACGTGGTCCCGTAGGGAGAGCGTGATGGGAAAAGCAACCATCCTGGCTTTGCGGATCGTGCTGGTGCTGGTGTTCCTCGGCACCCTGTTTGTGCAGGCCGTGCTGGTGCCGCTGTTCGGCGTCGACCTGGCCGAGGCAGGCGCCGAAGCCGTCCGTGTGCCGGTCCTGGTGATTGTGGTGCTGGGGATCCTCGCCTTTCAGGCCTGCCTGGTCTGCGTCTGGCGGCTGTTGACCATGGTCCGGCGGGGAACGGTGTTTTCCTCGGCGGCCTTCCGTTATGTGGATGTGGTGATTGGCGCGCTCTCGGCGGCGGCCCTGCTGCTCTTTGCACTGGGGGCCGTGCTGGCACCGGGAGAAGCAGTCGCCCCCGGCATCGTCCTGCTGATTGGCGGCATGGGGGTGACCGTTGCGGCCGGCGCCCTGCTGGTGCTGGTGATGCGGGCGCTGCTGGCGTCCGCCGTCGACACCGCGGCCGAAGCCAGCCACCTGCGCGCAGAACTCGGCGGGGTGATCTGATGCCGATCGTTGTGGACATCGACGTGATGCTGGCGAAGCGCAAAATGCCCGTGGGCGTGCTTGCCGAGCGGATCGGCATCACCCCGGCGAACCTGGCCGTGCTGAAGAACGGCCGCGCCAAGGCGGTGCGGTTCACCACCCTGGCGTCGTTGTGCGAGGTACTGGACTGCCAGCCCGGGGACCTGCTGCGCTGGGAGCCGGAACCGGACGGAACGGTTGCGGTGGACGACCGCACGGACGGAATTGGGGGAGTGTCGCAGCGGGACACTGTCGGGCGGCCCGGGCCGTAACGTTTACTGCTGCCGGTGCTGCTCCATCTGCTGGGCCGCCCTGCTCCTGCATGAGCAGCTGACCTGGGCCACCGTGCTGGGCGGGCTGGCCGTCATCCTCTGCGCCGGCGTCGCCGTGCGGACCCGCGGACGGAAGGCGCCGCCGTCGTCCGCCTGACCGGCACGCGCCGGGCCAGGCTCAGGGCCAGGAATCCTCCTCCTCGTGGCAGATCAGCATTTCGCGGACCTCGCAGCCGGCGGGCTGGGACAGGGCAAACAGGATGCCGTCGGCCACCCGGCGCGGATCATTGAGGCGTGAATCGTCCTGCGGCCGGTACTGCTCGGTGCGGTCGTCGAAGAACCGCGTCTTCATGCCGCCGGGAATCATGGTGGTCACACCCACGCGGCCGCGGGTCTCGGCGGCAAGGGCCCGGCTGAAGCCGATCACTCCGAACTTGGAGGCACAGTACGCCGTCGCATCCGAGACGGCCTTGAGCCCCAGTGTGGAGGCCACGGTGATGACGCGGCCGTGGGAGGCGGCCAGATAGGGCAGTGCGGCGCGGACCACGGAGACGGTGCCCAGCAGGTTCACGCCGATGACCTTCTCCCATTCCTCCGCCGCCACGTCTTCAAGCCGGCCGCAGCGGTCAATGCCGGCGGCGGTGACCACGGCATCGAGTCCGCCCAGGATCTGCGCAGCCTCCTGGACTGCCGCTTCCACGCCGGCGCGGTCAGCCACGTCCACCTGCACGGCCTTGACCTCCGTGACGGCGCTGATATCGCGGTCCAGCACCACCACGCTGCCGCCGGCGGCGGTCACGGCGGCGCTGACGGCGGCACCCAGCCCGGAGGCCCCGCCGGTAACCAGCACCCGGCCGGTGAACACCGCGGGAAGGGGAAGTGTTTGGAGGAGGGGGTCCGGGACCGGCACAGGATCGGGAACAGGATCCGGCAAAGGACCGGGGAGGGCGACCGGCGCGGGGGCCACGGGGGACAGGCTCATGGGAATTCCTTTCAACGGAACGGAACGGAACGGAACGGGTAGGGGCAGCGGAAACAGGGAGCGGCTTGCTCAGCCGACCTTCGCCAGCGCGGAGGCCAGTGCGGTGGTGGAACGGGCGGGATGGAAGGGGACGGTGACGGTTTCCCCGCCCCAGGATCGGATCAGCGCGGCCTCCGGGAGCTGGTCTTCGCGGTAGTCGCCGCCCTTGACCCAGATGTCAGGGCGCAGCCGCTCCAGCACTGCCGCCGGGGTGTCCTCCTCAAAGACCAGGACCCCGTCCACGCATTCCAGTGACTGCAGCAGTTCCGCCCGGTCCTCGGCACCGATGATCGGGCGCTGCTCACCTTTGAGCCGCCGGACGGAATCGTCGGAGTTCAGGCAGACAATCAAACAATCGCCCAGCCCCCGGGCCGCCAGCAGGGTGCGGGCATGTCCGGCGTGGAGCAGGTCGAAGCAGCCTCCGGTGGCCACCACGGTTCCGCCGCGCTCCCGGACCCGCGCCGCCGTCGCCATCGCGTCCGGTGTCCCGCTGATGAACATTTGCAGGGGGTCCTCCGCCTCCAGTCCGGCCACGCCGCCGGCGGCCAGGAAGGAGGCCGCCGCCTGCACCGCGGCTTCAGCGGCGGTTTCCAGCCCGTCGCCGTCGAGCAGCCGCACGGTGAGGGAAGCGGCAAACCGGTCACCGGCACCGCACGTGTCCTCCGCGGAGACCTTCGGGGCGGGAAGGATCTGCGCCAGGCCCGCGGCGGGAAGTGCCAGCGCGCCCTGCGCCCCCATGGTGAGCACCACGGATTGGCTCTGCCACCGGGTGAGCAGCTTTTCCGCCGCGCGAAGTGCCGCCGGAACCCCGCCCGGTGCCTCCCCGGCAGCGGACAGGGCCTCGGCGAGGTTCGGTGTGACAGCCGCGACCCCGGGCACCGGATCAGCCCCGGCCGGATGCGGGTCCCAGACCACGGGAATACGCTGGGCCAGGGTTCCCAGCAGGTCCCGGAGGGCCGGATTGGCCGTGAGCCCGCGGCCGTAGTCGGCGACCACCACTGCATCGGCTGCCGCGACCACGGACAGCATCTGTGCAGTGACCGCCGGGACCGGGGCGGGGGAGCAGCCCTGGTCGAAGCGGACCACGGCGTGGGTGCCGGCCCGGATCCGCGTCTTGACCGGGGTGGGCGCCTCGGACGGTCCGCAAGTCAGGGGGATGCCGGCCAGCGCGGTCCGCAACTGTCCGGACGCGTCGTCGTCGGAGAGCACCGTCACCAGGTGGACCCGCCGACCGTCCCGTTCCAGCAGGCGTGCCACCAGGCCCGCTCCACCTGCCCGGCGTCCGACGTCGTCCACATCCACCACGGGTACCGGCGCGTCGGGGGAGAGGCGCCGGGCCGAGCCGGAAATGTCCGTGTCCAGCAGGACATCACCCACCACAACGATTGTCTTCACGCGGTTCCTCCTGCATTGGTGAGCCGTTCGATTTCGGCGTCAAAGGACCGGCAGAGGGCATGCAGGGCCACCAGATGGGCCTCCTGCGCATTTGCTGCCGGCGCATCAATGGCAATGAAGTCCTCGCAGGCCGCCGCGAGCGGATTCGGCACCCGGCCGGTCAGGGCCCAGGTCCGCAGCCCTGCACCGTGCGCGGCCTGCACCGCGGCCAGCAGGTTGGGGCTGGCGCCGCTGGTGGAGAAGAGGATGAGCACGTCGCCGGGCCTGCCGTGGCCCTGCACCTGCCGGGCGTAGAGCTGGTCGAAGCCGTAATCGTTGGCGATGGCCGTCACGGCTGAGGTTTCGGCATGCAGGGCGATGGCGGAAAACGGGCGCCGCTCGCCGTCGAACCGTCCCACCAGTTCCGCGCTCAGGTGCTGGGCTTCGGCCGCGGACCCGCCGTTTCCGGCGGTCAGCAGCCGGTGCCCGGCAAAGAGGCGGGCCGCCAGCTCAAGGCCCCATTCCGTCAGGTGCCGGGCCTGACGCTGGACGGAGAGCAGGGCGGGCTGCGCCTGGGCCAGGTGGTCCAGCACGGCCTGCTCCGGCCCGACGACGGGAGCGGTGACGGGGGATTCGATGCTCACAGCGCCTTCCCTCCCAGCGGCTGCAGCCGTCCGGGCCGCGCGGCGGCGCCCAGGGCCAACTGATAGGCCTTCTCCGTGTCCAGTGCCACCCGGTCCCAGGAGTAGCGGGCGGAGGCACGCTGCTTGCCCGCTGCGCCGAGCCGCCGGGCGTAGCGGGGGTTCTGCAGCAGCTCGGAGAGCGCGGCGGCCAGGGCGGCCGGATCCCGGGGCGGCACATGGAGGCCGGTCTTGCCGTGGACCACGGTGTCGATCAGCCCGCCCACTGCGGAGGCCACAACGGGCACTGCGCACGCCATCGCCTCCAGCGGCACGATCCCGAAGGGTTCATACCAGGGCGCACACACCACGGCATCGGCGCTGCGCAGCACCGCGGGCATTTGCTCGCGCGGAACCTGGCCCCGGAGCAGCACCCGGTCCGCCACACCCAGGGAGCGGGCCAGGGCCAGCAGCCGGCGGGCCTCCGGATCCGATTCCAGTCCGGCGCTGTCACTGGAACCGCCGACGATCAGCAGCTCCACATCTTCCAGGCCCTCGTCCCGCAGCAGCGCCAGGGCGCGGATGGCCAGGTCCACACCCTTGCGCGGCACCAGGCGCCCGACGGCGGCTATCCGGTGCCGCCGTCCGCGCGGTTCCGCCGGCCCGGTGGAAGAGAAGAGGGACAAATCCACGCCGCAGGGCGCAATGGAAATCCGGTTGGTCGGCACCCCCATGGCCTTGAGTTCAAAGACCTCGTCCGAACAGGTCGCCAGCACCCGGTCCGCACGCCGGCCCACGGAGGGCTCAAGCCAGGCCCGTTCCGGCGGGGACGTGTCCTCGGCGCCCTGATGCCGTTTTTTCACGGTGCCCAGGGCGTGGAAGGTGTGGACCACCGGCACGCCCTCGTCCCCGGCGTTGCGGGCCGCCTCCAGCGAGGCGAGGCCGGACATCCAGAAGTGCGAGTGCACGACGTCGGGCGGTTCGGTTCCCCAGTCGGCGAGGACGCCGTCGGCCAGCTGTCCCATGTACGGCAGCAGGTCATCCTTGGGCAGCGGCAGGGCCGGACCGGCGGTCACATGCACTACCTCCAGGCCGTCCTGCACCTGCACCCGGTCCGGGAGCCCGGGATCGTCCCGCCGCGTGTACACCTGCACGGTGTGGCCGCGGGCGGCCAGCGCCACGGACAGCGCGGCCACATGCACGTTCTGGCCGCCGGCATCCACGCCGCCCAGCGCGGCCAGCGGACTTGCGTGTTCGGACACCATTGAGATTCTCACTGTTGCCCCCCTCCTGTTGATGCCGGTGCGGTTCCCGCCGCCGGATTGAACGATGCAGCGGAAACCGCCTGGGTCAGCAGGTCCGCGAAGAGCGCGTCCCAGTCGGACAGGAACCGGTCCAGCCCGTACCGGGACAGCGCCGCCGCACGGGCTGCCCGGCCGCAGATGCGTGCCCGCTCGGGCTCGGCCAGGAACATCCGCACCGCCCGGAGCAGCTCCTCGGGATCGTTGCTGGCCACCCCCGCCTCCGGCGGAACCGCCCGGACCGCTTCGGTGGTTGCAAGGGCCAGGACCGGCAGTCCCAGATGCATGGCCTCAAGCAGGGACAGCCCCAGCGAGGTCCAGCGCATCGGGTGCAGGTAGGCCCGGCAGCCGGCCAGCTCCCGGTGCAGCCTGGTCACCGGCAGGTCGCCGCGGATCAGCAGCCGGTCTCCGCCCAGCACCCCGGGCGGCCGGTCCGTGCCCATCCCGAAGACTTCCAGCGGTGCGGTCCGGGCAAACTGCGGCAGGAGATCGGTGCCGGCCACCCGGCTGCGGCGGACCGGCTCGTTCACCACCACCCCCAGATGCGGGCGCTCCCCGGTGTAGAGGTAGCCGGGGTCGGGGATGCCGTGTTCGATCACCCGTACCGGTGCCCTCCCGTTATCCCAGAACAGGCGGTTGAACTGCGTGACATGCACAACCGGGATGTCCGTCCGTCCGGCCAGCGGATGCCGGGTCTCGGGCACGTTGCCGCGCGGGGTGTTGTGTTCCAGATACACCGCCGGAATGTCCCGGCCGGGCCGCCGGCCGAGCAGACGGGTGCAGGCCTCGATCTCCTCGGGACGCTGCAGCAGCACAACGTCGATCTGCTGGGCACGCAGATCTTCCGGCGCCACTTCCACGACGGATTCCGGCCAGGGGCGGCCGCCGCGGCCCAGCCCCCAGCCGTCCCGCGCCGGGGTAGCCGGCAGCAGGTATTCGTGCGCGCCGCGGACAAACGCCTCCATCCAGCCGCCGTGCACGTGCCACAACAGGATCCTCATCGGTGCCTCATTTCGCGGTGGGTCTGCAGCGACGGCACACCGGTGACCAGGCGCTGCACGGCTTCCACCACCTGCTCGGGGGAAACACCGGACAGGCAGGGATGCCCGGGCACCGGGCAGATCCGGGCACGGGTTCCGCTGCAGGCAGCGTGCTGGTTCCCCAGCAGTTCCAGCGGCACCCGGTAGGGCGCCCACCGGATGGCGGGCACCACGGGCGCGAAGAGGCTCACCACCGGAGTGCCTGTGGCGGCCGCCAGATGGGCCGGTCCGGTGTTTCCAACCACCACCGCATCCGCTCCGGCCAGGACCGCCGCCAACGCGGCCAGATCGGTGCGTCCGCCCAGATCCAGGCCGGCCACGGCCGCCACCGTGGCGGTCAGCTCCTTCTCCCCGGGGCCGCCGGTGACCACCACGCGGAACCCGGCGGCGGTGAGCAGCTCGACGGCGGCGGCATGGTGCAGCGCCGGCCAGGCCCGGGCCGGCACCGCAGCGCCGGGATGCACCACGATGTAGGGTCCGGTGCCCACCAGATGGGAGACATCGGGCAGCGGTCCCAGCCGCAGCCGGCCGTCGTCGCCGGCGGGAAGCGGAAAACCTGCGGCGGCAGCGATCCGCAGCGCACGCTCCGCCTCCGGCTGGTCTTCGGGAAAGTCCTCCCCGGGTTTGAGCCGGTGGGTCAGCAGCGCCCCGGCGTAATCCGTGGAGGCCGCCGTGATCGTTCCTACCCCCGCTTCCTGGAGCAGTAGCGCCAGGGGAAGCGGGGACTGGTGGAAGGACGTGAGGATCACCGCTTCATCGGCCCGGGAGGCGGCGACTACCTCCCGCAGGTCCTGAAGCAGGGCGGGGGAGGGGGCCGGAGCGGGATTCAGAATCCAGGGACAGGACCACTCGAGTACCTGTGTGACGCCGGGCAGCAGCCGCCCGGCTTGCGCACCCTGCGGTCCGCACAGCAGGACCGCTTCCACACCCGGAGCCGCGGCCACCGCCCGGACGGCAGGTCCGGCGAGCAGCACGTCGCCGGCCCCGTCGAGCCGAGCTACGAGTACCCGGCGGCTCACCCGGGACCCCAGAGCAGGTCAACCGCACCCGCGAGGTCCCGGGCCACGAACTTTGCCGCAGCGGTTTCTTCGGCCCGGGTCACGACGGTGGGCACCAGAACCCCGCGCGCCCCGGCTGCGGCCGCAGCCCGCATATCGATACCGATATCGCCGATCACGGCTACTTCCACCGGATCGAGTCCCAGGCGCCGGCTGGCCCGCAGCACCATGCCCGGCCGCGGCTTGCGGCAGATGCAGCCGAAGCCCGGAGCATGCGGGCAGATTTCCCAGACGTCGAACGGGCCCAGCAGATCTTCGACTGCTGCGTTGACACCGGCTACCTCGTCGGCGGAGAGCAGTCCGCGGCCGATGCCGGACTGGTTCGTGATGACCCCGATGGGCACGCCGCAACGCCGCAGCCCGGCCAGCACCTCGGCGGCGCCGGGCATCGGCCACACCCGCGCCGGGTCCGCGTTGTAAGGCACGTCAACGATGAGCGTGCCGTCCCGGTCAAACAGAACGGCACGCGGCGGCGGCCGGAAGATTCCCATACCGCATCTGTTCCCCGCCGGAAGGGGAACTAAACACCGCGCGAATCACTTCTTTGCCATCCGGAACCGCCGCCCCACCCGTATCCCGCGGCACAATCTTCTGGCAGGATGTGGACGTTCTGGCAGGAGTCGACCCGACCGGAAGGAAACTGCGCCCATGCCCGAGGTGGCCGACCGTCCCGAACTACTGGTGCTGCGAGCCCTGAAACTCGGGGATCTGCTGGTGGCGGTTCCGGCGCTGAAGGCCCTGCGGCGGGAGTATCCGGAGCACCGCATCCGGTACGCGGCGCAGGAGTGGCTGCGTCCCATCCTGCCGCTCACCGGGGCCGTGGATGACCTGCTTCCCCTGCACGGCCTGGATGTGCCCATTCCGCTCGCGCCCGGACTAATCGACATTGCCGTGAACCTGCACGGCAGCGGTCCGGAGAGCTGCAGCCGGATCGAGGCGCTGCAGCCCGGTCGCCGGATCGGTCATGCGGGACCCGGGTGGGACGGTCCGCCGTGGAAGGACGGTGTCCACGAACGGGAGCGGTGGGCAGGATTGCTGTCCTGGCACGGCATCCCTGCGGATCCGCTGGATTACCGTTTGGAGCCGCCGCCGGCGGAGGAAAACGCGCCGGAAGCGGTAGTGATCCATGTGGGCGCGGCCTACGGCAGCCGGCTTTGGCCCGCGGACCGGTTTGCCGACGTCGCCCGTGAACTGGACGCCGCAGGTTTCCCGATTCTCTTTACGGGCAGCGGGGCCGAGCGGCAGCGGGCGCTCGCCGTCGCCGACGCCGCCGGGCTGGGGGCGGAGCGCGTGGTGGCCGGTGAGCTTCGGCTGGACGAGTTCGCCGCCGTGATTTCCCGGTCCCGGCTCGTGATCTCGGCCGATACCGGAGCCGCACACCTGGCATCGGCCTATGCCCGGCCGTCGGTGGTCCTGTTCGGCCCGGCGCCGGTCAGCGAATGGGGTCCGCCGCCGGGGCCGCACATCGCCCTGACCGACGGCAGCCGACGCCGCGGAGACACCTTCGCCACGGATCCGGACCCCGCGCTGCTGGCGGTCACGGTAGAGGACGTCCTGGCCGCCGTGGAGAAGCTCGAGGCGCTCTAGCGGTCGCTCAGGCGCAGCCGGCCGCCGGATGCGTCCACGGTCAGTTCCGCGCGGCCGCCGATCGGCAGGGTCAGCTGCGGCTGGGTGTGCCCGAAGTCCACGTTGGCCAGAACCGGCAGGCCTGCCAGGGCAGGCTGCGCCGCGATCTCCTGCAGATGCGGCAGGGTGATGCCGCTGGACGCCTGGAACCTGCCAATGACCAGGCCCTGGATATCTTCCGCGTCCGGCTGCTGGAGCAGGGAAGTGAGGTCGCGGGCAAAGGTTCTGGGATCGGTGGCTGCATCGTCTTCCAGCATGAGGACGGCACCGGCCAGCGGAGGCATCTGCGCGGTGCCCTGCAGGAGGTTCAGCGTGCACAGGTTCCCGCCGATAATGCGGCCGGATGCGCTGCCCTGCTGCAGGTTCCACCATCCGCTCCCCGGCCGGGGACTGCGGTTGTCCTGGTCCAGGAACCACGCATCGTCGGTCCACTCCGCGGAGGGGGCAAGCTCCATCCGGTAGCCGTCCACCAGGGCGTCCACGAACCACTGCTGGGTTAGGTCAAAATGGTCCCGCATGCCGAAGCTGGACCAGTGCGGACCGGAATAGGTCACCAGGCCGGTGCGGGCGAAAATCGCGTTCTGCAGCGCCGTAATGTCGGAGTATCCGCACAGGATCTTCGGATTGGCGGCAATCAGGTCCCAATCCAGATAGGGGAGCAGTTCATTGCTGTTGAAGCCGCCGATGACGGTCAGGATGCCCTTGACCTCCGGATCCGCAAACGCGTCATGCAGGTCGGCAACGCGGGAGGCGACCGATGTGGAGTCGAAAATGTCGCGCTCATCCACGTGGCGGCCGTAGGAAAGCCGCAGGCCCAGGCCGGCGAAGCGGCGCTCGATGAGTGCGCTGTGATCGTGTTCGGCCACCATGGCGCGGCTCGCCGCCGGGGCAATGACGCGCAGCAGGTCGCCTTTGGCCAGTTTGGGCGGGACGGTGGCGAACGGGACTGTCTTTTCCGGGGTGCTGGTGTCCGGAGCGGCGGCGGGATCCATGGTGGAACGGTAACAGGGCTCCGTACGGTATGCGGGCAGGTGCGGGCCGCGCGGCGGTTCAGGCGGTTGCACTGCCCCCGACCGCGGGAGTCGCGGCTTGGTTGAGCGTGGAAGCACCCAGCAATTCATGCTGCAGCCGCACCAGAATCCTCGCCAGTCCGCGGGAGACCTGCATCTGGGTCAGGCCCAGCCGTTCTCCGATGGCCTGCTGGGATTCCTCGTGGAAATACCGCAGGAACAGCAGTTCCTTGTCCTGATCCGTCAGGTTCCGCACGGCGCGGCGGAGCATGGCAAGGTTTTCGGCCCGTTCCAGCCGCCCGTCGGCTACAGCCCATTGCTCGGCGCCGGTGGTGTCTGCCAGCGCTTCCAGGGATTCCGGGCGAAGACTGCTCTGGCAGTTCAGTGCTTCCGAAACGGCTTTCGTGGTAACTCCCAACGCCTCGGACAATTCACGGAGCGACGGCTCCCGCCCCAGCGTCTGCAGGAGTTCCGGTTGCAGCCTGGCGATGGCGGTCCGCAGGTCCTGGAGCTGCCGCGGGGGCCGGACTACCCAGGAGTGATCCCGGAGGTAGCGCTTGAGCTCTCCATGAATGGTGGGAACCGCGAAGGCCGGAAAGTGCGGGCCGATGGCAGGGTCAAAGCGGCGAACCGCCTTGATTAGTCCCATGTACGCGACCTGGCGCAGGTCCGCCAGCTCACGTCCCCGCCCCGCGTAGGCGGCGGCAGCCGTTTCCGCGATTTCCCGGTACCGGAGGACAAGTTCGTTGTGCAGTGCCTGCTGCAGGTCACCGCGTGCCTGGCGGGCTTTTTCAAATGGAAGCAGGGAGGACGGAACACCGGAGAAAGCGCTCATGAGCAGCACGGGTTTTCAGCAGCAGGTTCGGCCCGCTGCTGGACCGCCTGATCAGGACACCAGAGCACTCACGGGTTATCAATAGCCCGGACCACCTGTTTTGTTACTGCTTCTTGAGCTCTCGATGGAGCAGAAGGTATAAGCGCCGCGAATAGCCCTTATCCTTCGGAGCGGCGGGACCGGCTCCGTTTACCGCGCCGGCCCGGTCTGCGGAGCGGTGCAGGACCAACGCGGCGACGGCGGCCACCGCTACGGGCGCGCTTCCCAGGGCAATCATGACACTGCAGTACATCCACAGGAACATCAGGGTGGGCGGGGTGCCGAGCGGCGCCTCCAGGAACCCGGCCGCCAGGACCAGCCAGTACGCCGCGCAGGCAGCGAGGACAATCCAGGCGGTGCGGCGGCGGACGAGGGCGAGCAGCTTTTGCTCCATGGCGAAGATCCAGGCAGATAGGAGGAAGTGCCGCCTGCTTGACCCATCAACCCTAGGCCCGCAGGCGGCTCCACCGCCGGTTATGCGGAGCTTGTCCCTACTTTGTGGACATCGGGGTTGTCATTCCCGCTGATTCCTCCACAATGACGGATATTTCTCCGGCAGGTGCCTGCTCGTCGGCTGCCGCCTGCAGTGCGGTGACCTGATCCGCGGGGACCTTGACGGTCACCGTGCCGGTGCGACCGCTGGTGCTGATCGAGTGGACTTCCAGGTCCTGAACGGGCTTGTCCGCGAGCCAGGTCTGCACTTGGCTGCCGGCCTGCTGCAGTTCGTCGGCGTTGAACGCCACGAGGACCGGCTCTGCACCGGCGTCGCGCACCTTGGCCTCGGCCTCCGGACCGGTCACCGCGACGTAGAGAACGCCGCGGTCAATCCAGCCGTCCGCGTATTCGGCTCCCAGTTCGTTCCTGAGGCGCGCGTGCAGCAGCAGGAGCTGGGCAGCGGGTCCATCCGAGTTCATGGTTGCATCCGATCCTGGTGTGGGTGACGTGGCAGTGCCGGATGGCGAATCCGGTGGGGTACCGGGCCCGCCGTCTTGCGGCGCGCAGCCGGTAACCGAGCCTACGGCGATCACGGCTGCCACGGCGGCCCCGGCCAGGGAACGGGCTGAAGGCAGGTGGAGCGACGGCGGCGTCCGGTTTCGGATCATGATTCCTCCTGATGCGTGACTGTAGCTTAAGTCAAAGCGGGTCCCGGCCGTTGGCAGGGACCCGCTTCAGTTGTTTACCGCTGGCGCTGTTAGGCGTCCACGGAGACCCGGCGGCGCTTGTTGTACATCAGCGCTGCGGCACCGGCGGCGAGCAGGGATGCTCCACCTCCGGCAAGCAGACCGAGGTTTGCGGCGCCGGTATCAGGCAGTCCGCCACCCGGGTTAGCGGCCGGAGCGGGGTCCACCACAACCGGAGCTGCGGTGACCGTGATGCCCGCGAAGGCATCGGCCGACGGAGCACTGTTGATGGTCTGGGCGGCCGTGATCCCGTAGTCGCCGGCGGTCAAATCGCCCATCGGAACGGACCAGTTGCCGTCTTCATCCACGACTACGGCTTCGAGGGCCTTGTCATCGATAGCAACGGTCACCTCGACGCCGGCGGTGCCGGTACCGGTGATTTCGTTGGGGAGTGAACCTTCAACGAACTCCTGGCCGTCAGTGGGGGAGGTGATCACCGGAGCGTCGGGTGCGACCGTAAGGTTCAGCGTCGCTGCCCCCGAGTCTTCCTTGCCGTCAATGCCGCCCTGGACCGCGGACAGCTCGTAGACGCCGTACGTCAGCGGTTCCTCGAGGGTTACCGACCAGTTGCCTTCGTCGTCGACCTCGGTGTCGAGAACTGCAGCCGTAGCTACGTCCTCTTCCTCGGCGTCGCCCGGCACAGTCAAAGCCACGGTGGCGCCGGCTACGCCGGTGCCTTCAATGGTCTCAATGGAATGCAGCACTGTGGCAGGAGTCGTGAAGACCGGCGCCGGCAGGGGGGCTTCCTTGACCGTCAGTTCGAATTCGCTGACCGACGATTTGTTGTATCCGTTGACGGCCTGCGCGGTGATGGTGATCTTTTCGTCTGCCGGGACCAGGGTCGGTGCCTTGATCGTCCAGGTGCCGTCGGCGGCGGTCTCTGCCTTGGCGTCTTCGCCGTCGATGGTCACGTTTACGGTGCTGCCGGCAGGAGCGGTGCCGGTGATGACCGCGTCGGTGTCAACGGTGCCGTTGTTCGCCGGGCTGGTCAGCGCGGGCGCGTCCAGGTGGATGCCCACCGTGTAGCCCGGGACAGAGGCCAGCGCGGTATCCAGATCAGCGGCAAAGGAGATGGGTTCATTATCGGCCCCGCCGCTGGTGATGCCCACGCCGTATTCGCCGGAGATCATCGCTCCGCCGGAGTCGCCCCCGTCCACGAAAACATCGGTAAAGAAGCCGTGGACCCAGACACCTGATACGGAGGCGATTCCCAGCTCAGTGATCGTGCCGCAGTCCCAATTGGTGGTCCTGCCCGACTTGCAGATCGGGGCGCCTACGACAGGCGAAGTGGTGCCCTTGAGCTTGACCGTAGTGGCGGAGAGGTCTTCTGTGTTTTCCCAGTTGGCCGTCTCCGCGCGGAGGTCCAGCTCGGTGTTGATGTTATCGATGACAGCTATGTCGGTACCGGGTGCCTCCGCCGTGCCGTCGTGCGACCACGATCCGAACGTACCGAGTTCTTCACCCGTACCGAATTCGTCGGTCGTCACTTCGAGGAAGGTCTGGCTGCCAGCACCGTCTGCGCAGTGCCCTGCGGTGATAATGGCCTCGGCGCCGCTCGCGTTGTATCCGGTGTAGCCCACGGAGCAGCTGTAACGGTTCGAGCCGACCTCGGAGTAGTAGCCGGCGCCGCCGACGACGGTGTCGTCAGCCTTGGGTTTCACCTCGGGCTGGCCTGGGTTGAGCTTCACATTCGTGTACTGCTTATCAAATTCCTCCGGGGACATGGCAGGAGCCGTGCGTGCCGCCGAAGGGGTGCCCTCGATGGCGAACGGGTCGCCGAGGTCGATGGTGAAGCCTCGCTCCGGGCTGCCGGAGACTGACCTCAGGTTCTCGGTACCCACGGCAGAGGCGTAGGCAGACAGAAGGTCTTGCAGATCGGTGGCCTGCTTGGCCTCAGGCTCAGAAGCTCCTCCTTCAACTACCGCAGTCTCTGTTTCGTCCGCCGCGGGCGCCTCGGGCGCCTGGGTGAGAAGCTCAATGGGAGCCTGCAGGGACGGAGCTTCAGCGGGGGCTGCGGGCTCAACAACAGTGGCATCGAGTTCCGCGGCGAGTGCCTCGAGTTCTTCGCCGCTGCCGGTAACAACCAAGCCATTGTCACGGATTTCGATGTTGACAAAGCCCTTAGTGGCCCTGAGCTGCGCTAGGGCAGCTGAGGCCTTTTGGCTCAGCTCGCCTGCAGCCACGAATTCATCGACGGTCATCCCGAGATCGCGCTGGAGGGCCTCCTCGAGGCCGGGTGCCAGTTCTCCGGTGCCCTGGGTCGGGGTTTCGGTGCCCTGCAGCAGCGGTGCGGCAGGCGTTTCGGTCGTGGTCGGCTGCGGGGTGTCCCCGGTATCAGCCATGGCCGGGCCGGCGATGAATGCGCCGCTCACCGCCAGAAGGGCAGCGGCGCTAAGGGCGCCTACCCGTGCATAGAGCGGGCGTGAACTTTCCTGCATGAAATTTTTCCCCCATAAAACATCGACCCCCGGCGTTTCCATGCAGGCGCACGTACGGCACCTGGAGATTGCGGAGGTAATGAGACTGAAACTACTGAGTTTGTACTGATCCCGGCCGATTCGCTGAAAGACCGTTATCCGGCCAGTGAATTCGATCGTCCGGAATTAAAGCGCCCGGTAACCGAGATCACAGACACGCGAAAGAATAGCGGTCATCACCCGGGATGGCAAGGCGCGCGTGGTGCCTTCTATTAACCGGGACTAACGTCACCGGGGTTCGCGGAAACGGTATAAATACGAGGACGGGCCCCGGCTATTGCCGGGGCCCGTCCTCGTTTACCGCTTAGGGATTCCTAGGACTCCGAAGCCATATTGCGGCGGCGGTTGAACAACAGGGCTGCACCACCGGCGGTGAGCAGGGCTGCTCCGCCTCCGGCCAGCAGGCCCAGGTTCGCCGCACCGGTGTCGGGCAGTCCGCCCGCTCCCGGGTTTCCGACCGGAACGGGGTTGACGGTGACGGGCGGGTCAACGACTGCAGCCGTAACGGTGAAGCCGGTGTCGGAGAAATCGGACACAACGTCTCCGACGGCCTGGATGGCAACAATGTTGTGGGCGCCCTCAGCCACAGGATTCATCGGGACGGACCAGTTGCCGCTGGCATCGGCGACGGTTGCCTGGATCGCGAGTTCATCCACATCCGCTTCACCGTCGAGGTCGAAGTCGACGACGAGCTCGACGTCGGCACCCGGCACCGCGGTACCGGTGATTGCTGCCGGCAGCTTGTTGACGGGGATTTCGGCGCCCTCGCCCGGGGTGGTGACCACCGGAGCGGCGGGGGCCACGAGGATGACGCTGGAGATTTCCTCAGAGCTATCCTTGCCTTCCTGCGACTGCACGAGGGCCACGTTATGGGCTCCGTAGCCCAGGGGCGTCTCGAGGGTCAGCTCCCAGCTGCCGTTCTCGCCAACTGTGGCTGTGCCGGTAACCGGTGTTGCTTCGTCCCCGCCGATCGTGATCGTGACGGTGGCCCCCGGCACGCCGTTACCGGTCAGAACCTTCAGAGTGTCGACGACGCGGAACGGGGTGGTGAGGGTCGGAGCCGGCAGCGGAGCATCTTCAAGGGTCACTACGACGATGGTGGCAGCTGACCTGGTGTCGCCGTTGACGGCAACTATCGAAAGCGTCAGCGTCTCCCCGCCCGTCGCGACGAAGGTGGGCGCGAAGACACTCCACGTGCCGTCTTCCGCTACCGGGATGGTCTGCGGCTCTGCTCCGTTGACGGACAATTCCACAGAGGTGGCCCCCGGCGCTGTTCCCTTGATGAGGTGGCTCGTCTTAATGACATCACCATCGGCCAGATTCGTCGTGGGCGGCGCCAGAACTGCGGGTGCGGTTTCGGTGGGCGTCGGGGAGGCGGTGCCGGTGGGTGTCGGGGCAGCGGTCCCGGTGGGCGCCGGAGCGGCGGTGTCAGTGGGCGTCGGAGCGGCCGTATCCGTGGGATCCGGAGTCGCCGTGCTGGAGACCGAAGGAGCCGGCGTCGGAGACGGCGTGGTGGTCTCGCTGGGACCCGGAGACGGCGTCACCTCTGCGGCCATCGCGGGGCCTGCAATGAATGCACCACTGACCGCCAAAAGGGCTACGGCGCTAACGGCGCCGACCCGTGCCGAAATGTTGCGTGTATTTTCCTGCATGAAATTTTCCCCCATAAACCGTCAACCTCCGGCGTTTCCATGCTGGTAAGGCGGCAAATGGAGAATGCGGAGGGAACGAGACTGAAACTGCTGAACGAGTATTTGAAGTGCGCACAGTAATGTGCGTCCTCAATAAGTAGTATCTGCGACGGTCAGAGACCCTTGTCGCAGATAATGGCGAGAATAGCGTGCCTATCCCGAGATCGCAAGGCCTCGAATTATCTGTAGGGAAAGCATGTTGAAAGCGCTCCCCGCGCCGGGTAGCGTCGCCGTCGTAATCCCGGACTAAACCGCAGGGAGATTCATGGCACGGGCGCGGGTAAAAGGCAGCCAAACGGCGCTGCGGCCGGGGGCGTCCGGAATTTTCGTGGCGCTGGCATCGTCGGCGGTGTTCGGATTGTCCGGATCCTTTGCGAAGTCGCTGCTGGAAACAGGTTGGAGCCCCACCGGTGCCGTTGCTGTCCGGATGCTCGGAGCGGCACTCGTCCTCGCGGTTCCCACTGCGCTCGTCCTGCACGGCCGCTGGGAACAGGTGCGTGGCAACTGGCGCACCATCGTGCTGTTCGGGTTCATCGGGGTGGCCGGGTGCCAGTTCTTCTATTTCAACGCAGTGGAGCGCCTGTCAGTGGGCGTGGCCCTGTTGCTGGAATTCCTGGCACCGGTACTGATGGTGCTTTGGATTTGGGCTGCCACACGACGCCGGCCCGGCATCCGCACGGTCCTCGGCGCGGTGGCCGCCGTGGCGGGGCTGGTGCTGGTCCTGGATTTGGGCGGCAGCACGCGCATTGACCCGGTAGGGGTGCTGTGGGGACTCGCCGCCGCGGTCTGCCTGGCGATCTATTTCTTCATGACCGCCAAGCAGAACGATTCCCTCCCGCCGCTGGTGCTGGCCACCGGAGGCATGTTCGTGGGCGGTGTCACCATGGCCGCGTTGGGCCTCACCGGCATCCTGTCCCTGGATTTCAGCACCACGGATGTGGACCTGGCAGGTTGGCGGACCGCCTGGTGGGTCCCGCTGATCGGCTTGGTGCTGTTCTCCACGGTGCTGGCCTACGTCACCGGAATCATTGCGGCCCGCTCCCTCGGCTCCCGGGTGGCGTCGTTCGTGTCCCTGACCGAGGTGCTGTTCGCCGTCCTGTGGGCGTGGCTGCTGCTTTCGGAGCTGCCACGCCCCGTCCAGCTGGCCGGCGGGTGCCTGATCGTTGCCGGCGTTGTGCTGGTTCGTTCCGACGAACCGGCCGGGTTTCCGGGGGAGGCAGCGGCCGACGTCGAGCCCTACGCCTAACGGGGAGGTTCGCGTGCACGGGCCCCTGTGGGACCTTCAACGGTCCTGGAGGGGCCTGGAGGAAGGCGGCTTTAATATTCTCGGCGAGCTCTGCGAGCCGAGAATTTCGTTGCCGCCGTTCCAGGCCCCGTAGGGGCCGTGTCCAGGCCCGCGAAAGTCCCCGTAGGGGCCGTGTCCAGGCCCGAAACCGACTATGCCCCGGGCGCTTCGGCCGCCAGGGGTGCGGAGACCTTGATTTCGCGCTTCAGGATCTTGCCCGTGGGTCCCTTGGGCAGCGCATCGGTCAGTTCGATCAGCCGGGGATACTTGTACGCGGCCAACCGGTCCTTGGTGAACTGCTGGATGTCCGCAATCAGCTCTTCCCGGGCCGCGTCGTCAGCAGGAACTGCCTCTTCTCGAAGCCCCACAACGGCAGCGATTTCCTCGCCGTGCAGCGGGTCGGGGATGCCGATGACCGCGGCTTCGGCCACGGCCGGGTGTTCGTAGAGCACCTCTTCGATCTCGCGGGGATACACGTTGTAGCCGCCGCGCAGAATGATGTCCTTCTTGCGGTCCACAATGTAGATGTTTGCGTCCTCGTCGAAACGGGCCAGGTCCCCGGTCCGGAACCAGCCGTCCGGGATGGCAGCGGCCGTGGCGTCGTCGTTCTTCCAGTAGCCCTTCATCACTCCGTCGCCGCGGACGGACAGCTCCCCGACCTCGCCGACCGGAACGTCGTTGCCGTCCGGGTCCAGCATCCGGACCTCCGTCCCCGCCACGGTTTTGCCGATGGAGCCGGGCCGGCGGTCGCCGCCGGGAACGTTGAAGGAGACAATCGGCGAGGTTTCCGAGAGGCCGTAACCCTCCAGCAGTTCAATGCCGAAAACCTCCTCGAACTCGTGCAGGATTTCCAGCGGCATAGCGGAACCGCCGGTGATGGCTCCGCGCAGGGAGGACAGGTTGGTGTTCTTGACCGCCGGGTGGCGCAGCATGCCCACGTACATGGTGGGCACGCCTTCGAAGATGGTCACGCCGTCGCGCTCGATGATTTCCAGCGCTTTGCCCGCATCAAAGCGAGGCAGCAGGCTGATGGAGGCACCGGACAGGACGGACGAGTTCAGGGCCGCGGTCTGGCCGAACACATGGAAGAAGGGCAGTCCGCCGAAGTGGACATCAGTCTCCACCGTGTTCAGCAGGGACTGGGCAACATAGGCGTTGGTGAGAAGGTTCCGGTGCGTGAGGGCAGCGCCCTTGGGCCGTCCCGTGGTTCCGGAGGTGTAGAGGATCACCGCGGTGTCCTGGTCATCCACCTCCGCCACTTCCGTGCGGCTGTCCGCACCGGCCAGCAACTGCAGGAAAGCGGCGGAATCCACGGAGACCACCTCCACGCCGCCGGCCTCTTCCGCCCCGGCGGAGACTTCCGCGGCCACGCCCTCCCACGCGAAGACAATCCGGGCACCCGAGTCCTGCAGGTGGTAGGCCACCTCGCGGGCCTTCAGCAGCGGGTTCATGGGAACGACGACGGCGCCGTGGCGCAGGGTGCCGTAGTACAGGAACGCCATCTGCGGGATGTTCGGCATCACCAGCGCAACGCGGTCTCCGGGCTCCACCCCCCGGCTGGCGAGGAGGCCGGCAACCTTGGCGCTCATGGCGTCGAGGGCCGCATAGGAGACTACGGTTTCATCTAGCTTCAGGGCTGTCCGCTCCGGAAAGCGCGCCACCGTGTCGGTCAGGATGCCGGCGAGGTTGTGCATGGGGGTGATCTCCTTTGATCTGTGCAACGTAGAGGGAAGTCTAGCGACCGGCGTCGAACGCGGGAAACTTTCTTAACCCGGCGGCTCACAAACGGAGCGCGGAAAACGTCTACCGTATGTGGAAGTGAAACCCTTTGAGCAGATTGTCCGCGAACACGGCCCGGCCGTGCTGCGCGTCTGCCGTGCCGTCGTGGGGCCGGACCAGGCCGAAGACGCGTGGTCCGAAACGTTCCTCGCCGCCCTGGGCGCTTACCCGGACCTGCCGGAGGGTGCGAACGTCCAGGCCTGGTTGGTGACCATAGCCAAGCGGAAGGCCGTGGATCAGCACCGTTCCGCTGCCCGGAACCCGGTTCCGGTGGACGAAATCCCCGAACCTGTG
Source organism: Arthrobacter sp. zg-Y238 (assembly GCF_024385525.1). GTDB lineage: Bacteria > Actinomycetota > Actinomycetes > Actinomycetales > Micrococcaceae > Arthrobacter_B > Arthrobacter_B jinronghuae. Next base: position 307,655 of record NZ_JANFLU010000001.1, read on the forward strand.
AGGGCACCGCAGGCGGACACGGACGGACTGTGGTCGGCCCTGAAAACCCTGCCGGTCCGCCAGCGCGAGGCGCTGGCCTACCATCACCTCGCCGGGCTCCCTTATGCCGAAGTGGCCCGGCTGCTCGGCGGCAGCGAAGCCGCCTGCCGGCGGTCCGCGGCAGACGGCATCAAGAAACTACGCACCCTGTATGAGGAGGACCGCCATGGCATCCTTTGAGACGGACGACGCCGGTCCCACCGGCACCGGCACCGGCCCCACCGACACCGGCCTCCTGGCCCCCGACCCCCGCGAGGACGCGGTCCTTGCCACCCTGCATTCCCGCCTGGCCGCAGGAGCCGAGTTCGCCGGACTGCTGGACGTTGCCTACACGGTCATCGACAGTCCCGTGGGCCGGCTCATCCTTGCAGCCACCGATGCCGGCCTGGTCCGGGTCGCGTTCGAATGTGAAGGGGTGGATACCGTGCTCCAGGACCTCAGCACCCGGATCAGCCCGCGGATCCTCGAGGCTCCGGAGCGCCTGGCCCGTCCCGCCGCCCAACTCGGCGAGTACTTCGACGGTACCCGGCGCAGCTTCGACCTGGACTTGGACCTCCGGCTCACCGCCGGGTACCGGCGGACCGTGGTCCAGACGCTGCAGAAGATCGGTTACGGGCACACCTCCACGTACGCGGGCATAGCCGCACTGACCGGAAACCCCGGTGCCGTCCGGGCCGTCGGCACCGCCTGCGGCCGCAATCCGCTGCCCCTGGTGATCCCCTGCCACCGGGTCCTGCGCTCCGACGGGACCACCGGCGGCTACCGGGGCGGTCCCGCCGCCAAGAAAATCCTCCTCGACCTGGAAGCCGCCGCATGAGCAACTCGCTTTTCCCCCGCGAACGATCCGAACCCGCCGTCGGCGCCGTCCACGTGCCGGGCTGGCTGCCGCCGGAGAAACAGCAGCGCATTGTCCAGGCCTGCCGGCAGTGGGCCATCGGGCCGGTACCCATGCGCGCGGCCGTCCTCCCCGGCGGGCACACCATGTCCGTGCAGACCGTGTGCCTGGGCTGGCACTGGCAGCCCTACAAATACACGCGGACGGCCGACGACGTCGGGGGCGGCCGCGTCGCCGAGCTGCCGGACTGGCTGATCGAACTGGGCCGCGATGCCCTCCGCGAGGCCTACCGGCAGCCGGACGGAACGTATGCGCGGGAAGATTTCCGGCCGGAGAACTACACCCCGGATACGGCGCTGATCAATTACTACGCCGAGGGTGCCCACATGGGCATGCACCAGGACAAGGACGAGAAATCCAGCGCACCGGTGGTGTCCATCAGTATCGGGGACACCTGCGTTTTCCGGTTCGGCAACACCGAGACGCGGACCCGGCCCTACACCGACTTGGAGCTGGAATCAGGAGACCTGTTTGTCTTCGGCGGTCCCTCCCGGTTCGCCTACCACGGCGTTCCGCGGACGCTGGCAGGCACGGCGGACCCGGCATCCGGCCTGCCCGCGGGGCGGATCAACATCACGCTGCGCATGACCGGGCTGTCATGACCGGGCCTGCGGCTTTGGCAGGCAGGCAGCGGCACCCACTGCAGCACCGCGGTCCCTTCGCCTGGGAACCGCTCGCCAGGGCGCTGCAGGCGCACGCGGTACCGGGCCTGGAACGGGTCACCCGGACCGACGACGGCGCTACGGTAGAGCGGTTGCTGCGGGGCGCTTCGGCACCTGTCGCCGTGGCAGTGTCCCTGAGCGACGCCGGAGTGGTCCTCGACCTGCCCGCACTGCCCGCCGCGGAGGAAGCAACCCTGATATCAACGGTCCGGACCTGGTTGGACCTGGACGCCGATCCGGGCGTAGTGGACCCGTTCCTCTCCCGCTTCGAGCTGCTGGAACCACTGGTGGACCGGCACCCCGGGCTACGGGTGCCCGGCTCCACGGACGGTTTTGAAACCGGCGTCCAGACTGTCCTCGGGCAGCAGGTATCCCTCGCGGCCGCCCGGACCTTCGGCTCCCGGCTGGTCGCGGCGTTCGGGGAGCCCGGGCCGAACGGGTTGTTCGCTTTTCCGACGGCGGAGCGGCTGGCGGCGGTGCCGGCCGCCGAGATCCAATCCGCGGTCCGGATCACCCATGCCCGCGCCCGAACCCTGTCGGCGCTGGCCGACGCCGTGGCCGGTGGCCTGCCGCTGCGTCCGGGAGCGGAACCGGGAGCCGTGCGGGCCGGACTGTTGGCCCTGCCCGGGATCGGACCGTGGACGGCCGACTACCTGGCCGTGCGGGTGCTGGGGGACCGGGATGCCTACCCGGCCGATGACCTGGTGCTGAAACGGGCGCTCGGGGTGGGCAGCGGGCAGGAGGCTGCCGTGCTTTCGCAGCCGTGGCGCCCGTGGCGCTCCTACGCCCTGTTCCACCTCTGGACCCGGGCAGCCTACGCGGTGCCGGCCCCCGCTGCGCGGTAGCTTTCGTCCGGCGGGCGGCTAGTCAGGTCCCGAGCAGCGACAAGGCGAGGGACAACGCCGCCGGACCGCCCTGGACCAGGGACAGCCTGCCCAACCTCCGGTCGCTGAGCACCAGGACCACCGCAGCGAGCAGCATGCAGGCGGTGGTGAAGGTCATCAGCGTCAGTCCGGCCACGGCGTTGCCGGCGACAAGCAAAACCACACCCAGTCCTGCTCCCACCGCCAGGAACAGGTTGTAGAACCCCAGGTTGTACGCCAGTTGTGCGGTGGCGGAGGCATTGGCTCCCCGCAGCTGAAAGATCGCCGCGGTTTCCGGCTCGGCCCAGCGCAGGGATTCGAGCATAAAGAAGTAGAACGCGACGGCGGCGGCTACTACGGCAAAAATCGCTGCGGCAATCAGCACGGGCACAATGCTGGCAGCAGGCCCCGGAACTCCTCAAGAGGGAAGTCGGTTTTCGGTTGGCAGGCGGGACCGATTGCCCGCTAGCCTTGAAAGGGCAGCTTTTAGGATCTGCCTCCCCGGCGTTGGACGCCGTAGCCGCTTCTTTGGAAGGACACCCTTTGCGCCCAATCCGCCCCGCCCGTTCCCTGGCCACGGTGGTGCTGGCAACGCTTGCCCTCACCGCCTGCGGATCCGATTATCCCCTCGGCGACGCCCAGCGCGAGGCAGCCGAGAACAGCACCTCCAACCTCAGCGGAGTGCTCTCCGGCGCCGGATCGAGCGCCCAGGGCCCTGCAATGGATTCCTGGATTGCCGGTTTCGGGACGCTGCATCCCAAGGTCCAGCTTCAGTACTCCCCGGACGGCTCCGGCGCCGGGCGCAGTGCACTGCTGGCCGGTGCCGTGAACTTCGCCGGCTCCGACGCCTATCTGCAGGAAGAGGAAATGGCAGACGCCAAGGCAGTCTGCGGGCCGGAGGGTGCACTGGACATTCCTGCCTACATTTCCCCGATTGCCGTGGCATTCAACCTCCCCGGCATCGAATCGCTGAACCTGGACGCCGTCACCATTGCCCGGATGTTCCGCGGTGAGATTGAGTCCTGGAACGATCCGGCCATCGCCGCACTCAACCCGGGTGTCCAACTGCCAGAAACCCGGATCACTCCCGTCAGCCGGGCGGATGACTCGGGCACCACGGAGAACTTCACCGAATACCTGCACGAAGTCGCGCCCGATGCCTGGCCGGATGCACCGTCCGGAACCTGGCCGGGAGGGCTGCAGGGCGAGAACGCACAGGGAAGCTCCGGCGTCGTCAGCACCGTGACACGCACCGAGGGAGCCCTCACCTACGCCGACGACTCGGTGATCGACGATTCCATGGGCACCGCCAACCTGCTGGTCGGGACCGAATTCGTGCCGATCAGCGCGGAAGCGGCGAGCACCGCCGTCGAACAGTCCAAGCGCGTCCCCGGACGCGGGGAACACGACATTGCGCTCCAACTGGACCGGCGGACGACGGCGCCGGGGGCCTACCCGCTGGTGCTGGTTTCCTACCAGATCTACTGCAGTTCCTATGACGACGCCGACCTCGTCGAGCGTGTGCGGACCTTCGGCCAGTATGTGGTCAGCGAGGAGGGACAGCAGACATCCGCAGAGGCAGCGAAGAGTGCCCCGATCCCCGAATCCCTGGCCGAAGAGGCCCGCGAGGCGCTGGAATCCATCACCGTCCGCGATTAGTTCCACGGTCCTGCGGTGCTACCTGCCGGTAGCACCGCAGCTTCCCCTGCAGCTCTTTCGTTGTCCTCTTGCGCCCCCTTAGTGCCGGTGTCACCGTGGATTTACGCAACGCTGAAGGGGGCTGCTGTGGAACCTATCCGAATCGAACGCTGGTGGCCTTACCTAGACGGTTCGGCCAAGGACTGGTTGAGGCACAATCTCCGCCAGGACGGCCTGCCGCCCAAGGTCCAGGACCGGATTGCCGAGGCCGGCGGCCCCGTCATGGACCCGATCCTCGCCGAGCCCGACTGGGTCTTCATCGAAATGGACGCCCAGGCCGTCGAGTAAGTGCGAGGCACTCAGGCTTCTATGGGAGGGCCTGAGCCGATCTGCTAGATTGGCGCACCCCGGCCTAAGGTGGCGTTATGACCAAGCTCAGCGACGAGTCCCTTCCCCATCTTCCGCAGTCCATTGCCCGGCCCGTCTATGACCGCTCCCGTCTGCGCACCGGCATCGTGCATTTCGGTGTCGGAGGATTCCACCGGGCACACCAGGCAATGTACCTGGACCGGCTGATGAACGAAGGCAAAGCCCTGGACTGGGCCATCTGCGGCGTGGGTGTGCTCCCCTCCGATGCCGCGATGAAAACCGTGATGGACAGCCAGGACTGCCTGTACACGCTGGTCCTGAAGCACCCCGACGGTGCCTTGGAAGCCCGCGTGATCGGCTCGATTGCCGAGTACCTGTTCGCCCCCGAAAACCCCGAAGCGGTCATTGAAAAAATGGCAGCCCCGGCCACCCGCATCGTCTCCCTGACCATCACCGAGGGCGGGTACAACATTAGTGACACCACGGGGGAATTCGACGCCGGAAATGCCGGCGTCGCGGCGGATCTGCAACCGGGGGCGGTGCCGTCGAGCGTCTTCGGCCTCGTCATCGAGGCATTGCGGCGCCGGCGGGAACGGGGGCTGGAACCGTTCACCGTGATGTCCTGCGACAACGTTCCCGGCAACGGAGAGGTGGCCCGAAAGGCCTTCGGGGAGTTCGCGTGGCTGCGGGACCCGGAGCTGGGGAAGTGGGTGCAGGAGGCTGTTTCCTTCCCCTCCTCGATGGTGGACCGGATCACGCCGGCGACCACCGACGCCGACCGCACGCTGCTGGCCGATGAATTCGGAGTCGAGGATGCATGGCCGGTGGTGGCCGAGGACTTCGAGCAGTGGGCGCTGGAGGATGCGTTTCCGCAGGGCAGGCCGCCGTGGGAGGACGCCGGTGTGAACATGACGGCGGACGTTGAACCGTACGAACACATGAAACTGCGTCTGTTGAACTGTGGTCATCAGGCCCTGGCCTACTTGGGCTATCTCTCGGGCTACCGATACGTGCACGAGGCCGTGCGGGACCCTCAGATGGCGCAGTTCCTCCTGGACTACATGGACCGGGAAGCAACCCCCACCCTGCTCCCTGTCCCCGGCGTCGATCTGGGCGCCTACAAGCTGAGGCTGCTGCAGCGTTTCGGCAATGAACACGTCCGGGACACCCTCGCCCGCCTGTGCGCCGAAAGCTCGGACCGGATTCCGAAATGGCTGGTTCCGGTGGTCCGGGAGAATGTGGCCGCGGGCGGCGAAATCTCTCGTTCCGCCGCAATCATTGCCTCGTGGGCACGCTACGCCGAGGGCGTGGACGAGGCAGGCGAACCGATCCGGGTGGTCGATAACCGGCGTGATGAAGTGATGGCAGCGGCGGAGCGGAACCGGGAGGATCCGCTGGCTTTTATTTCGCAGCAGCACTTCTTCGCGGACCTGTCTTCCGATGCAAGGTTCGCGCAGGAGTACCTGTCCGCCCTCGGAACCCTGCACCGCAGCGGTGCCCGGGCAGCCGTCGCCGCGCTGGTGGACGAAGCCTGAATCGTCCCGGAGGCACGCCCTAGTCGATGAAGTGGGTTTCCACACCCTGCGACGTTACGGACTTCACCACTTGCTCGGCGAGGCCGCGGAGTTTCACGTTCCGGTTGCTGGAGGCACCGCTCAGGATCTGGAAGGCCTCCTTCTGACCGCATTTGTTCTGAGCCATGATAATCCCGACTGCAAGGTCGATGGTGGTCCGGGCTTCCATGGCCGCGCGGAGGTGATCGGCTGTGCTCTTGTGCCGGGCGATCTGGACGGCCAATTGCAGGGTGACTGCCGCCTCAGCGGCGAACGTTTCGGCTGACCGGATGATGTGCGGTGTGAAGTGACCGGCGTCCCGGGCATACAGGTTGAGCCCGGCACCGCCGTCGTTACCGAGGAGAAGCGGGACGCCGAGGATGGAATGGAAACCGCGGTCCCGGATGGCGTCCGTGTACTCCGGCCACCGGGGGTCGGTGCGCACATCTTCCACCATGACTGTCCGCCCCGTCCGCGAGGCCCGCATGCACGGCCCGTCTCCGAAGCCGTACTGGACTTCATCCAGCGCCCGCGCCGCCTCGCTGCTGCTGGCCACGGTGGTGCCCTGCTTGTTCCGAAGCAGGGTCACCCCGGCCAGGACTTCGGCATCGCTGCTGAAAAGCTCAGCGGCACGCATAGCGAAGCCCTCAAGGAAGAACTCCACCGACTCGGTCTGCAGGATAAGCTGCTGCAATTCAGCTGCAACGGACTGCTGGTCCGCGGTTAGGCTCATACGTTGATTCTATCGTCGCCCGTCCCCCGCCCCCGCATCCGCTGCGCGCTCCACGCCTAGGTGGCCTCCGCCAACTCGGTTTCTTTTTCCCTGCTCCACGTCCGGGCATAGACCCCGATCAGTGCCTCCTGGCGAAGCGTGAATCCCAGCCGGTTCAACAGGCCGTGCGCCTGGTACACGGTGAGGTGCTGGGCACTGCGGCTGGCTCCGGCCTTGTCTGCCCGGTAGAGATAGGTGTCAATGGTCCGCAGCCAGCGCCGGCGCCAGTTCGTGACGGCGGGTTCTGAGGCTGTGGCCATCATCAGCCTGTGTACCGGCATCAACTGGGCCTGGGCCTGCGCACCCGTGGCCTTCTGCACTCCGGCAGCCCGCGGATCGGAGGCCGTGCAGCTGTGGAGATGGCTGTCCCAGTAGTACTCCCAGGAGACCCGACGGCGGTCCGGCCACGTGGACGCACGCGGTCCCTTCATCATGGCGTAGGCCGAATCGAAGAGAAGCAGGGATGCCAGCGCCGACCGGTTCTGCGCCTTCGCAAACCGTGCGGTTGCCCAGAGGCAGAGATCGGAGGAAAGCTCGAAGACCTCCTCCGCCAAGGCCAGCCCGTCAACACCGCCGTAGCGGGCCACGTCTGCTTCGACCGACGGCAGCAGCGGGTCCGTGCCGATTGTCCGGTCCAGCACCGGTTCGCTGAATTCATGCTCCACCGTGAGACTTCGCACCGGATCTCCGGACTGCTCCTGCAGTGCCCCCAGCAGGGACTGCAGCCGGTCCAGGGTTTCCGCGGGGGCAAGTACCCGAAGCCGGACCTGAGCATTGGACGGCTGCATGCGGCGGGTATAGAACCATCGCTTGGTTCCGCAAAGCCTCGCCTGCGCAACAAGGGGGGTCACAAGTTCACCGATGATCCGATCGGCCAGTTCAAAACCACCGGCATCAACAGTCAGGTTCCACCACGTGAGGTGGGGGGAGGGGCGGGAGGGAGTTCGGACTGCGGCTGGCTGAGTCATGGCCATCCTTTCGGTGCTGGTAGTGCTGGACCACCCCACCCGGAACACCCAGTTCAGCGTGTCCCGGGGATCGAAGTCTTTCCCAATCCAGCGGCCGTGTCCACCACCCGAGGTTCCTCGCTGCGAAGACGGACGGAACCCATCCCGAAGCGCTCGATTAGTAGTAATATCTCCTGCTTGCGCACGCACATCCGGGGGTACCGCAGCCATGCGCAGGGGCCGGAAATGGGGAAATCCCGTCATATTACGAATCAAACAAGCATGCTGATAAATTGTTTGGCCGGGCACAAGCCTCAATCGAATACTCGACGAATGCGCGTCCCGGGAAATTGTCCCTGAGTAACTTGTTCTTCCAAAAGGTCCGGCATGCCCATGTTTTCCCGCCGTATTCCCCGCATCGGACGCCGACGAACGTCCATTCCGGACTGGCCGACCCTTTTCCATCGTTCCCCGTCCGGGTACGTTCTGGTTTCCGGGCAAGGCGTCATCCTGGAATCAAACTCCACCTTCGCGGCTTGGACCGGCAGGAACCGAAGTGCGCTGGCAGGCACCGTTTTTTCCGACCTGCTTTCACCCGAGGACCTGCTGGAATACCAACGCTGGAGCGCAGCACTCACTGCCGAACCAGCAACGTATCTCAGTGTCGACTTCAAGGGATCCGGTAACAGCAGACTGCCGGCTCACATTTCCGCGGTCCGGACTGCCTACCGCGGCCGCACCGTGGACCTGCTCACGGTCTTCCCCATGCCCGGAAGGCGCAGGTATGAACGCGACCTGGTTGACGCGCTCCAGCAGGCAGAAGCAGCAGAAGCCGCACGCGGCGTTGCCGAGCGTGCGGCCAGGGAACGGGAATCACTGCTGAAGACCATCCTGGACACGGTGGACGTGGGCGTGCTCGTGGTGGATGACGAAGGCCGGGAGATCCTCGCGAACGCCCATATGGAGGCCAGCCGGGCCATATTGGGTGCCCAGGACCTGAGTGACTTCAAGTCCGGAGCGTGGTCTGTTTACGGCCCCGACCGAATCACACCGCTTCCGGACGAGCTGCTCCCCATCCGCCGTGCCGCTTCCGGAGAATCCTTTTCGCAGCAGATCATGTGGATCGGCGCCGGCGAGGGCAAGATGGCGGTCAGTGTCTGTTCGCGCCCGGTGGTCGACGGTGGGGACTTCAAATGTTCGGTCCTGGCGTTCAGCGACGTCACTCAGTTGGTTCGTGCGCTGGCGGCACAGGGTGAGTTTGTGGGCAATGTGTCCCACGAGCTGCGCACGCCCCTGACATCCATCCTCGGTTACCTGGATATGGCCCTGGAAGAAGAGCAGTTGCCCGGCGCCGTCGAATCGGCCCTGCAGGCAGCGGTGCGGAATTCCGAGCGGCTGCTGCAGCTTGTTTCCGACCTGCTGTCCGTGGCGTCCGACAACGGCGCAATGGAACTGCAGGAAGTGGATCTGGCTTCCACTGTCGCAGCCGCCGCCGACTCCTTCCGCCCCCACGCCCGGATCAACGGGGTGGAAATCGGCGTCGAGCTGTCGGCAGGGCTACGGGCCGTGGTGGACGAAGGCCGGATCCGGCAGGTGCTGGAGAACCTGGTGTCCAATGCCGTGAAGTATTCACCCGGCGGCGGAACGGTGCAGATAGAGGCGCGGCGGCAGGATGAAACCGTGGTGATTGAGGTCGCCGACACCGGCATCGGGATGACGCAGGCGGAGCAGGAACAGGTTTTCAACAAGTTCTTCAGGTCCGGCCAGGTTCTCACCGCGGCCATCCCCGGGGCCGGGTTGGGCCTGGTGATCACCCGCAGGATTGTGGAAGAGCACGGGGGGAGCATCGACTTCAGCAGCGAGGCGGGGCGGGGGAGCGTTTTCACCGTGAAGCTTCCGGCGGCTGGACCGGGACCAGGGTTGCAAAGTTACTAAGTCTGCTTATTGTTAAGGGGCCAGATCCGGCTTCAGATGAGGAGACTGTCCAGTGCGAGCGATGGTGTACCGAGGGCCCTACAAGGTGAGGGTGGAAGAGAAGGACATGCCGCCGATCGAGCATCCCAACGATGCCATCGTGCGCGTCACCCGGGCGGCCATCTGCGGGTCCGACCTGCACCTTTACCACGGACTAATGCCCGACACCCGGATCGGGCATACCTTCGGCCATGAGTTCATCGGAGTGGTCGAGGAAGTCGGATCGTCCGTGCAGAACCTCAATGTGGGCGACCGCGTTATGGTCCCGGCCAACATTTACTGCGGGTCCTGTTTCTTCTGCGCGCGGGGGATGTATTCGAACTGCCACAACGTCAACCCCAACGCCACCGCCGTGGGCAGCCTCTACGGCTATTCGCACACCACCGGCGGCTACGACGGCGGCCAGGCGGAGTTCGTCCGGGTCCCGTTTGCCGACGTCGGACCCTCCATCATCCCCGACTGGATGGATGAAGAAGACGCCCTGATGTGCACCGATGCCCTGGCCACGGGCTACTTCGGCGCCCAGCTGGGGGACATTGTGGAGGGCGACACCGTGATTGTCTTCGGCGCCGGCCCGGTGGGGCTGTATGCCGCCAAGTCAGCCTGGCTGATGGGTGCGGGCCGGGTCATCGTCATTGACCACTTGGACTACCGGCTGGAAAAGGCGCGGACTTTCGCCCACGCCGAGACCTACAACTTCACCGAGTACGACGACATTGTGGTCCAGATGAAGAAAATCACCGACCATCTCGGTGCCGATGTCGCAATTGATGCGGTGGGGGCAGAGGCGGATGGTAATTTCCTGCAGCACGTGACCGCCACCAAACTCAAACTGCAGGGCGGCTCACCCGTGGCGCTCAACTGGGCCATCGATTCGGTCCGCAAGGCGGGCACCATTTCCGTGATGGGCGCGTACGGTCCGGTCTTCAGTGCCGTGAAGTTCGGTGACGCCATGAACAAGGGCCTGACCCTGAACATGAACCAGACTCCGATGAAGCGGCAGTGGCCGCGCCTGTTCGAGCACATCAAAGCCGGCTACCTCAAGCCCAGCGAGATCATCACGCACCGGATTCCGCTGGAACACATTGCCGAGGGCTATCACATGTTCTCCGCGAAGCTGGATAACTGCATCAAGCCCGTCATCATCCCCGGCTCCTGAAAGGAAGGACCCCGCAATGGCCTATACGCCGCAAAAGCCGGCCCTGACTCCCACCAGCGAGGAACTGCGCGCGCGGATCCCGGGCTGGGGTGTCGACCTTGATCCCCGGGACCGTCCTGCGGTGCCCAAGCTGCAGTTTGACCCGACCCTCAGCGGCGCACACTGGGAATTCCCGGAGCGCCAGGAGGAAAAGTATCCGCGGGAGCGGTCCATCGAGCACAAGTTCCTCACCCCCGTGTTCGGCACCTCCTGCCCGCCCAAGGGACTGTCCGGCGTGATGCGCCGGTACGCCTACCGCCGGTTCAGTGAGGCCCGGGCCGCGCACCGGCTGATCCTGCTCGCCGCGGACCGGGTGGACGCGGTGGAGAGCCATCTGGCGTCCTTCGCTACCCTGCACCCGGACAACCCGATCACGGAGACCGGCGTGCTGAGCGAGTTCACCCGCCACGGCTTCTCCTCCCGGGCGGGCCGGAAGCGGGCGGACGTGAACCACCAGTGGATCGACCCGATCCTCGTCGGCGGCCCGTGGCTGCTGGCAGGCGCGGGGGCGGCCACCGCCGTCGGCGCCGTCGTGCGCAGGCTGCGGAAGTAATCCGGGAACGGGCACGCTTTTGTCGCGTTTGCCGTTTCTCCTTAGTAGGAATACCGAAGAGGTCCGAACCGGTTGAAACACTAAACGGGACAGCTTAGGCGGCGGGAGATCATGGACGGCAGGGGTGTTGAGCAGTACCGGCGCAGGATGGAACGGGCCGCGCAGCTGCGGGCCGCGGCGGCCGGCGGAGACCTGGACCAGGAAGACCTGGAACAGGCCGCGGCGGAGGACAAGCTGCGGCACAATCGCCGGAAGGTCGACGACACCGCGAAGGCCGATTACCTGGTCCGGGATGCCATGGCCCGGGGGGACTTCGACAACCTGAAGTACGCCGGAAAACCTATTCCGAACCTGGGTGACGGCCATGATCCGGAATGGTGGATCAAGGGGCTGATGCAGCGCGAGAACGTGACGGGATTGGGGCCCAGGGCCATCCTGCTCCGCACGGAAGACGCGGAACTGGACGCCCGGCTGGACACCCGATGGACCGAAAAGCAGGTTCGGGAGATCGTTCAGGATTTCAATGCGCGGGTCATCGATGCGCGCCGCCAGCTTGAAGGCGGTCCGCCCGTTATCACCCGCACCCGCGACGTCGAGCAGGAAGTGCAGCGCTGGCGGGAACGGAAGGCTGAGGAAGCCGAAAAAGAAGCCGCCGCCGCTCCGGAACCGGAGCAGCGGCGGCCTTGGTGGAAGCTCTTTCGCTAGGCGTTAAACGGTGGTGGCGTCGTGGACTTCGCCCACCAGTTCTTCGATGATGTCCTCGAGGAACAAGACGCCCGTGGTGTTGCCCTTGGCGTCAAAGACCCGGGCTACGTGGGCGCCGCTCCGGCGCATGGTGGCCAGGGCATCCTCCAGCTCGCTGCCCCGGTAAGCGGACGCCAGCCGGCGGATCCGCTTGGCCGGTACCGGTGCGGCGAACTCATCCGGCGTGGTGAGGTCCATGACGTCCTTCAGGTGAAGGTAGCCGTCGGGGTCGCCGTCGTCGTTGGTGAGGATGTACCGCGAGTAACCGTGGACGTCCACGGCCTGCTGCAGGTCCGCGGGGGTGGCGGTCTCGTGCAGCAGCACCATCTGGCTGATCGGAACCTCGACGTCGGCCACGGTCTTCTCCGTGAACTCGAAAGCGGCCGTCAGGGTGCCGCTGCGGTCCGTGAGCACCCCGTCACGCGTGGACTGCTCCACGATGTTGGCCACCTCGTCCAAGGTGTAGGCGCTGGTGGCTTCGTCCTTGGGTTCGACCTTGAACAGGCGCAGGACGCCGTTCGCTATGCCGTTCAGCGTCCAGATGATCGGACGGACAATGCGGGACACCATCACCAGGGGCGGAGCCAGCAGCAGTGCAGCCCGGGTGGGCACGGAGAACGAGATGTTCTTCGGCACCATTTCACCCACCACCACGTGCAGGAACGTCACCAGCAGCAGCGCCACCACAAAAGCGATAATGCCGATGGCGTCTGCGGACAGCGGAGTCAGCCCCAGCGGAATCTCCAGCAGGTGGTGGATGGCCGGTTCCGAGACGTTCAGGATGACCAGGGAGCAGACGGTGATGCCAAGCTGGCTGGTCGCCAGCATCAGCGTGGCGTGCTCCATGGCCCATAAGGTGGTTTTTGCGGCCTTGCTACCGGCTTCGGCCTTCGGCTCAATCTGTGACCGTCGGGCGGAGATGACGGCGAATTCCGCGCCGACGAAGAACGCGTTGACCACCAGCAGCACTACGAGCCAGATGATTCCGGGCAGGTATTCACTCATGGGTCAGGTCCTTGGTCAGCGAGTCGACAATGCGGTCATGGGCGCTCACCGGGGTCTCCAGTGAGCCCGACGGGGTGAAGCGCAGGCGTTCTATATGGTTTCGGACCACCCGCTCCACGCGGAGCGTGCCACCCTCGATTTCCACTTCGTCGCCCAGTTCCGGCAACCGGTCCAGCACGTCCGTGACGAAGCCGGCGATGGTGTCATATTCCTCGCCGTCGGGAACCTCGACGCCGGTGCGGTCCAGGAGTTCGTCCGGCCGCAGCGCGGCGTCGAACGTGATGGCACGGCCCGTGCGGACGACGCCGACGCGCGCGCGGTCGTGTTCGTCCTCGAGTTCGCCGACGATTTCCTCCACGAGGTCTTCGAGGGTGACGATGCCGGCTGTACCGCCGTGCTCGTCGGAAACGATCGCGACCTGCAGGCCCTGGGCCCGCAGCAGTCCCAGCAGCGTGTCAACGCCCATGGACTCGGGTACATGCAGCGGTTCCACCATCAGTTCCGCGGCCGTGACGGAAGTCCGTGCGGCCAGCGGAACGGCGAAGGCCTGCTTGAGGTGCAGCACGCCCAGGACGTCGTCCGAATCGCGTCCGATCACGGGGAAGCGGGAATAGCCGGTTGCCGTGGCAACGGCGACCACTTGTTCCGCAGTGTCGGACTCATGAACCGTCCGCATGCGGACCCGGGGGGTCATAACGTCCGCGGCGGAGTGCTCGGCAAAGCGCAGGGTCCGGTTCAGGAGCACGGCGTGGTCCAGGTCCAGGACGCCTTCCAGCGCCGAACGCCGGACCAGGGAACTGAGCTCTTCCGCGCTGCGGGCACCCGATAGTTCTTCCTTGGGTTCGATGCCGAAGGAGCGGATGATCGCATTGGCAGTGTTGTTGAACAACAGGATTACGGGCTTGAACACCGTGGTGAAGACGGTCTGGAAGGGCACCACCAGCTTGGCGGTCGCCAGGGGGAGGGCCAGGGCAAAGTTCTTCGGTACCAGTTCGCCGATGATCATCGAGAAGATGGTGGCGAGGAAAATGCCGGCGACGGCACCGATCCCCGGCACCAGTCCTTCCGGCAGGCCCAGCGCCGTGAGCGGGGAGCGCAGCAGCGAACTAATCGCAGGCTCAAAGGTGTACCCGGTCAGCAGGGTGGTCAGCGTGATACCCAGCTGGGCGCTGGAAAGATGCGTGGAGGTGATCTTCAGCGCGTTGATCGTGGGATTGAGGCGTTTCTCGCCCTTGTCGCGGCGTGACTCAAGGTCCCCACGGTCCAGATTGACGAGCGCAAATTCGGAGGCGACAAACAGTCCGGTGCCGACGGTGAGGAGCAAACCTACGCCGACCATGAGCCATTCATACATGGGTCTGCCCCTCTCTCGCGATAGCCGGTGCAGCCGGAGTGGGCACAGTCTGCAGGTCGGTTAGGACGGGGAGGGGCAAGGGTTTATGTGAGGGAGGGTCATCCATAGTCCAAGGAATATTACAGGATGGACCTGTTTGCTGTTCCAAGGTTTTATTCAGGTTGTGGTCAGAGACCATGCCAAACTGCCTACCAGCTACCCTGCCTGTAGTTGGGCTCATGGTTGGTGGAAGCCGCCACCCGGTGCTGGCGCACCAGACAGAACGGGTCATAGATCTCAATCCCCAGCCGGCCGGTGCCGGGCACGGGCTGGCAAAAGCAGGTGCAGGGAAAGTTCACGGGCGCCTTTCCGGGCCCTCGCATCAAGGCCCTCGAAGTTCTCTTGATCCGCAGCGGAAGGCCCCCGCGGGAAGCGGAAAACCGTCCTACTCTCCTTGATACAACGCCTGCCCGCCCTGATCCAAAACGAGCAGTTACCACTGCCTTCCCGTGCGTCTGCACGCCGGCCGTGGCGTGCAGACGCAGGGGAAGCGGCAGCCGGAGCTAGCTGGTCGCCAGCTCCGGTTCCGCAATCGTTTCCATCAGGACGGAATCGAGCAGGTCGCCGGCGTCCTCCGCCGACGAGGACCTGGCAAGGGCAAGTTCGGAGACGAGCAGTTGCCGGGCCTTCAGCAGCATCCGCTTCTCCCCGGTGGACAGCGGATGGGTCCGCTCGCGGCACCACAGATCGCGGACAACTTCTGCGATCAGGCGCAGTTCGCCGGTGGACATCTTGCCTTCGTTGGCCTTGAACCGGCGGGACCAGTTGTCCGGTTCCATCCCCACCGGTCCGCGCAGCACCGCGAAGACGGCTTCTACGCCGGCGTCATCAATGACGGAGCGCACGCCAACATCTTCGGCGTTGTCCGCCGGAAGCTTGATCGTCAATTCAGTGGCGTGGACGCGGAAGGTCAGGGTTTCCCGTTCCACCCCTTTGATGGTCATGGGGGAAATATCGGTAACGGTGACTGCGCCGTGGTGCGGGTACACCAGGGTCTGCCCGACGGTGAAATTCAAAATGACGTCCCTCTGTTCAAATGGTTCCGAGCATGCTTTTAGAAGCGGGCTCCCGAGACCGCTTGGAACTGTCCAGGCCGGTCACCAGTGAAGGGTGACGGCCGGGCGGGCGGGCAATAGAGAAGGAGTCAATTTCCAGGCGGGAGGTGCGGATCTTGCTGAAAAGGTTGACGGATTAGTCATTGACTGTCCGGCTCGCGGTCCCCACGCTGTCCCGTCAGCTTATCCTCCCTGCGCAAGTGCCTTCTTTTCGGGGCCGCCGGCAGTGCTTGGGTTGCGCCGCACGGCGCACGTGCTCAGGCCTTCCTCCGGGAAGCATCGGCGTCACCGGGCGCCTCCCTGCGCCGCTGCGCCACCAGTTCCTTGGTACGCACCAGCCGCAGTGCCGTGACCAGCACCAGGCCGCCGAGCATATTGAACAGCAGGGTGTAGCCGAACCAGCCCAGCCATTCGAGGTAGGTGATTTCCGCTCCGGAGATGATGGCGCCGAAGATCAGCAGTGAGTCCAGGATTGAGTGGAAAAGCTGGAGCCCGGCGAGCAGGAAACCGCCGATGACAGTTGCCACGATTTTTGCCGGATCCGAGGTGGTTCCCTGCTGCATGCGGCTCATCAGGGTGATGGTGCTGCCGCCCAGGACCGCCAGTGCCACGGTCTGGAGCGAGAAGGGCGCCTCGGTAAAGTGCGACGCCGATGTTGCCACTGTGGGCGCCCACTGCGGAAAGGCCTGCATCACTATCCACATGAATATCCAACCGCCGGCCAGGTTGGCCAGCAGGGTTCCGCCCCAGAGCTTGGCCAGCAGTTTCATGCTGCCTTCCTTGGCAGCAACGGCGGCGACCGGCATGAGGAAGTTCTCGGTGAACAGCTCGCTGTGCGCCAGGAAGAGGGCGATCAGGCCAACGCTGAACGCGACGCCCGCCAGGAGGTGGTCTCCGGTTTCATGCATCACGGCGAGATAGGCCATGACGCCCAGGCCGACCTCCATGCCGCCGAACACGCCGGTCACCAGGATGGTCCGAAAGGTGCGGTGCAGTCGTTCTGCACCTTCCGTCACCGTGTTGTCGAAGGATTCCTTAAGTTCGTCCTCCACCGGTGCTGAGGACTCTCCGATTTCGCTGCGGCGTTCCTCGCTCATGGCGTCCTTCCGGTGCGGCTGGATTTTTCTGGATACGGTCCTCTTAAACCATAAAGCGGCCGCGGTGCGTTCAATTCCCTGTCCCGTGGCCCGGTATCCGCACTGGTCCCACAAGCCCGGCACAGGCCCGGCACAGGCCCGGCACAGGGTCGAGACAGCAGGGAAAAAATACCGGGACGCAAAGGGAACTTTGCGTTTACGCTGGACCCAGCCACGGCACCGAGCCAAAGGACGCATCCATGGCACACGTTTCGTCCCAATCGCCCACAGGCAATCTTCCGCGCCTCGCACGCCCCGACGGCAGTCCGATCCGGGCTCTGGTGGTGGACGACGAGACCAGCCTCGCGGAGCTCGTGAGCATGGGCCTGCGGATGCTGGGCTGGAACGTCGTTACTGCCGGTGATGGACTCGGTGCGGTCTCGGCCGCCCGCGAATTCCGGCCTGACGTCCTGGTGCTGGACGTAATGATGCCCGGGGTCGACGGGCTGGTGGCACTACAGAAAATCAGGGCCTTCCTACCGCAGGTTCCCGCCTTGTTCCTTACCGCCAAGGATGCGGTGGAGGACCGTATCTCCGGGCTGGCCGCCGGCGGGGATGACTACGTAACCAAGCCGTTCAGCATGGAAGAACTGATGCTCCGCCTGCACCGGCTGGTGCAGCGTTCCGGGGCCGCGGCGTCGGGCTCGGACGAACTGGTGGTCGGCGACCTGGTGATGAACCTGGAAACCCGCGAGGTCAGTAGGGGCGGGGAAGATATTGTCCTCACGAACACCCAGTGGGAGCTGCTGCGGTACCTCATGGAGAACCCCCGGCGGGTGCTGAGTAAAGCGCAGATCCTGACGAACGTCTGGAACTACGATTTCGGCGGCCAGGCGAACATTGTCGAGCTGTACATTTCCTACCTGCGCAAGAAGATCGACATTGGACGCCCGCCCATGATCCACACGGTCCGGGGCGCCGGCTACGTGATTAAACCGGCGGCCCCATGATCCATTCGGATAACCGTCCGGCTGCCGGTCGATCGCAGATACGCAGTCATCCGCTGCGCACCAAGCTCATACTCGCCACGCTGGCACTCCTGACAGTGACCTGTGCGGCGTTGGGCATTTTCAGCCACGTGGCCATGGACCGGTATCTCACCGGAGTGCTCGACGACGGCTTGGAACGTGCTGCGGCCCGGGCCGGGTTCCACCCCGGCCAGTCTTCGGGAGAGTATCAGTCACCCCAAAAGGAGCAGGCCCCGGGAGCCGCCGGTACGAACAACGGAGCCGGGGCGCGCGGGGACGGCAGCGACTACCAGCCCGGCCAACGCCCGGGCTCCCTGAATGCCTTCTTCGAGGACGGCGGTGTCCGCCGATCCGTGCTTGTGCTTGAGGACGGCACTGCCGTTTCCCTGAACGGAGCGGACCTGGACCTGCTGGCGGGAATGGATCCGGCCCGGGGCCCCCAGGACATGAACCTGTCCAGCGGGCATTACCGGCTGGATGCGTTCCCCGCCCCGCCCGGGGCGGGCGACCAAATGCTGGTCACAGGACTATCAACGGCGCAGCGGGAGAGCACCCTGGCCTCGCTCGATCTGACCATGGTTGTCCTGTCCCTGGCCGGCCTGCTTGTCACCGGATTTGCAGGCACGGTGATCATCCGCCGCTCGCTGCGCCCGCTGGACGAACTGGCCGCCGTCGCGACCTCTGTTTCCAAGCTGCCGCTGGCCTCCGGCGAAGTGGAAATTCCCGTCCGTGTGCCTCCTGCGGCGGCCCGCCCCGGGTCCGAAGTCGGAACGGTGGGGCTGGCCCTGAACGGCATGATCGATCACGTCACCAACGCCCTGCGCGCCCGGCATGCCAGCGAAACGAAGGTACGGCGGTTCGTTGCCGATGCCAGCCACGAGCTGCGCACGCCGCTTACCTCTATCCGCGGGTACACGGAGCTGGTCCTGCTCAGCGAACATGTCAGCCCACCGGGCCGTGCCGCGTTGGAACGGGTGGACAGCGAGTCCAAGCGCATGTCCGCGCTGGTTGAGGACCTGCTGCTGCTGGCGAGGCTGGACGAGGGCCAACGGGGCGAGTGGGCCGACGTCGACCTCACTGAACTGATCGTGGAGGCAGTCAGCGATGCGCAGGTCTCCGCCCCGGAGTACCAGTGGACGCTGATGCTGCCCGATGAACCGGTAGTGGTGTCCGCCGTCGAGTCCGAGCTGCGGCAGGTGCTGATTAATCTGCTGTCCAATGCCCATAAGCACACTCCTCGGGGGACCCGCGTAGAGATCGGATTGCAGGCGGGAGCAACCTGGGCCACCTTGACGGTGACGGATGACGGCCAGGGGATTGATCCGGACTTCATCGATTCACTGTTCTCCCGGTTCAGCAAGGCCGATTCCGCCCGGACGGGGAATAGGAGCAACACGGGCCTCGGCTTGGCCATTGTCTATGCCCTCGTTGAGGCCAACGGGGGGACCATCGAGGCCGAGAGCAAACCCGGCCGCACCAGCTTCACCGTGCTGCTGCCGCTGGCTGGTGCGGTAGCGGGCTGATCCAACTCCCGCAGTCTTTAGGCCGGGTCGATCCAGTACCGGCGGGTGCCGTCCCGGCTGTCCTCATAAACGCCGCCGTTTTTCTCGATAACGGCGCGTGAACCGGTGTTGTCTTCGGTGCAGGTGACCAGCACCCGTGCAATGCCCAGCTCACGGGCAACCGGCAGGGCGGCCTGAAGCGCGCGTGTGGCATGCCCCCGCCGGCGTGTGGAGGGCCGGACGCTGTAACCAATGTGGCCGCCCTGCTCGAACAGGAAATCGTTCAGGGTGTGCCGGATGGCAAGCGAGCCGAGAAACTCCTCGCCCTCCACGAGCCAGAGATAGGTGCAGGGCACAAAACCGTCCTGCCGCGGTGTGTCCGGGAGACGCTCCTTAACCAGCCCGTCGACGAATCCGGGAAAGTCCCCGGCAATTTCCGTGTGAATGCGCTCTTTCGAGGTGTCCCCGTAGACGCCGGAACCGTCCATCCATTCGCCGTTGAATTCTTCGGCCGCGGCCAGCCAGCTGTTCCGGAAACGGACGTCGGGGGTAATCAGGGTCGTCATGGGGGAATTGTACGGCCGTTTAATTTGGTGGGTTTATCGGAAATCAACCAAATGGGCAGGATTACCAGCCCCTGGGATGAAAGACTGCCGTTTCATCCGAAAGTCGGGTGGGGGCGGGATAGCTTCGGGGCCATGACTCAATTCCTGAATTACACGCGTACCTGGGGCGCCCCGGCGGCAGCTGCAGTATTTCTGGTGCTCTGGATTATCGGCGAGGCAGGCCGGATGGGTGGAGACTTTCTAAGCTGGTCCGGTCTGTTCCCGCTGCTGGCCTTCACCTTGGCCATAGGGCTTGCCTCACGGTTTGCCTACGCTGCAATGCTCATTCCCGCTGCCGTCCTTGGTGCGCAGCTGCTCCGCGCGGTACCGCCATTGGAGCCCAACACCTGGCCCATTTACCTGGGCTCCGCCGTCGTTCTCTTTTTCGCCGCGTTCTCGGGAAGCAAGTGGCAGCAGGTGGCTGGAATTGCCACCGCGCCTTTCCTCGCCGCCACCATGTCCTACCTCATGCTGAACAGAAGCTACTCGGGAGGAGTCGGTTGGCTGCCGGTTTACGGTGTCTCGTGGCACACCATGCGGGATTTCTGGATACTGTATTCCTCCTTCCTGCTGGTCATCCTGACCGTTGGGTGGCTGGCCGGCTATGCCCTTCGGGGCTGGGAGGAGCGCCGCACCCTGTCGGCGGAACGGACGGCGGCCGTGGACACGCTGAAGGCCACCGAAGTGGATCTGATCGTGGAACAGGAGCGCACCCGGATTTCCCGCGACCTGCACGATGTCCTGGCCCACTCGCTGGCGGTGATCGCCGCCCAGGCGGACGGCTCCCGGTATCTGGGCAAGGATCAGCCGCAGCCCGTGCTTGACGCGCTGGAGAACATCGCTTCGTCTGCCCGCCGCGCCCTGACGGATGCCCAGCGCGTGATCGAGGGGGTGGGCGACGGCGGGTCCGCTCTCCCGCAGCCGAGGCTGGCGGATATCGAGGAACTACTGGAACAGCAGGGCAGCAGCCTGCTCGTGGAGCGCACTGAATCCGGAACCCCGGTGGAACTTCCGGAGGGCCAGCAGATGGCCGTCTTCCGGATTGTCCAGGAGTCCTTGACCAATGCCCTGCGCCACGGCGGGACAGGCACCCGGGTAACCGTGCATCTGGATTGGAGCGGTCCCGGACTTTCGCTGCAGATAGCCTCCTATCCGGATCAGCCCGGAAAGCCGGGCACCGGAGCAACCACGTCGGTTGGCACGGGCCGCGGCATCCCCGGCATGCGGGAGCGGGCTCACCTTGCCGGGGGATGGCTTACGGCCGGTCCGGACGGGGACAGCTTCCGGGTAACCGCGTTCCTTCCCTACGGCCTGGCACTGAGTGCTCCGGGTGCGGAGATTTATGCCGCGGAGCTGGTTGGCGCAGATGAGTGAGGCTGCGGCCGGCGCCGGACCAATCACCGTGGCGTTGGTGGATGACCAGCCGCTGTTCCGGACCGGTATCCAGATGCTGATCCGCTCGCAGCAGGATCTGGCCTACTGCGGCAGCGCCGGCAACGGGATGGAAGCCGTGGAACTGGCGGAAGCCGTGTGCCCGGACATCATGCTGATGGACCTGCGCATGCCCGTGGTGGACGGCATCACAGCAACGCGTCGCATCATGGCAGCAGCGGACGAGGCCGGACGGGAACGGCCGAAGGTAATTGCCCTGACCACCTTCAACCGGGACCAGGCCGTGGTGGAAGCCGTCCGCGCCGGAGCCAGCGGCTACCTGCTCAAGAGCGCCGAACCGGAATTCCTGCTTTCCGCCATCCGGACCGTCTATGCGGGCTATTCCGTGGTGGCCCCCGGGTCAGCCCATGACCTCTTTGCGCATCTCACCCGCAGCGCGGATCCGGCGGAACCGGACACGGCGGCCATCGCCGAGCTGACCGCACGGGAAAAGGATGTGTTCCTGCTCGTGGCCAAGGGGCTCAGCAATGCGGACATTGCGGGCAGCGTGTTCCTTTCAGAGGCCACGGTCAAGACGCATATCCGCCGTATCCAGGACCGGTTGGGTCTGGCTACGCGGATTTCGATGGTGGCCTTCGCGTATGAGCACCGGCTGCTGGGCTAAGAGGGCTCCCGCTGACAGGAAACCGACCGTATCCTCCGAGGATGGACCCGGTTCGCGTTTGTTTCGAGATATTCACTGCTGCCTGCGCCGGAACCTGGGTGCTCTCACTGCTCACCCGGGAATACTCCTGGACGGACCGCATCTGGTCCATAGTTCCGCTGGCCTATCTGTGGGTTTTTGCCGTTGCGTCCGACGGCGACCACAGGGTGACGCTGATGGCGGTCCTGGTTACGCTGTGGGGCGTCCGGCTGACGTTCAATTTTGCCCGCAAGGGCGGGTACTCCCCGGGCGGGGAGGACTACCGGTGGGGGATCCTGCGCCGACGGCTGAAGCCGTGGCAGTTCCAGGCCTTCAACCTGCTGTTCATCAGCGTCTACCAGAACGTCGTCGTCTGGATGATGACCCTGCCGGTGCTGACCGTCTATCAACACCCCGGAGCGCTTACGGGCTGGGACTGGCTGCTGGCGGTCCTGTTTCTGGCCGCACTGGCTTCAGAGACCCTGGCGGACCAGCAGCAGTGGAACTTCCAGCAGTGGAAAAAGGCCCTGCGGACTGCCGGACGGATTCCGCCGGCCGACTTTCTCCGGACGGGGTTGTTCCGATACTCCCGCCATCCGAACTTCTTCTTTGAACAGCTCCAATGGTGGCTCTTCTACGGTTTCGCCGTCACTGCATCGGGGGAGTGGCTGCATTGGACGCTGGCGGGCCCGGTCCTCCTGACTCTGCTCTTCGCCGGCTCCACCGCCTTCACCGAGAGCATTTCCCTGGCACGCTACCCGGACTACGCAGGGTACCGGCGCCGGACCTCCGCGATGATCCCGCTTCCCCCGCGGCTGGGTTCGAAGCACGCCCGTTAGGCGGGGAGGCAAGGCGGAATGTTGAGCGGGCCGCCGGGCCTCAACCCGGGCACAGCGTCCCATTGGGTGGGGCGTCTGTTGCCTCCTGTTGTCCCAGCTTTCACAGGAGCACCAAATGGTGGGACCCTGTGCGGCGGAGCGGGCCGCCGGGCCCGGTCCGCGCCGACGGATGTCTGCTCAGTCACATTCGACGGTTTCGGGGCTGGGAAGTTCTTCTACAGGTGTTGAATAGGGCAGGATAGAAACCAACCGGTGCTGTTCCTGGCGAACCACTGGGCCGGTTATATCTAAAAGCTTGCGGCGTCCCCCAGCGCCGCGGCATGGAAGGGCTTCGCTTCGGCGGGGCCCTTCCGTGTATCTGAGAAGATAAGTCCCATGCCCGGACTGCACAGCCCAAAGCCGCAACGGTACTCACCGTCGGATGAGCCGCGGATTACGCGCACCCGGGATGCGCTCGAGGCGGGACTGTGGGAGCTGCTTCGGGATCACGAGCTCGCGGAGATCAGCGTGGCTGCACTCTGCCGGCAGGCCGGGGTGCACCGCACCACCTTCTACGGACACCACCGGAACATTTTCGACTTCGCCGGTTCGGTATACGCCGGCGTCGTGGATCGGCTTGGCACAGTTGAACTGGACCAACGCGGCACCGGCCGGACAATCGCGGAGATCGGGGACCTGTACGTCGAGTCCATCCGGCAGATCGTGCAGCACACCAAGGCCGAACAGCGGGTCTACCGGGCACTTTTCCACACCGAGACTTTTCTCGGGATCCTCGCTGACCAGCTAAACGTGCGGATTCTTCTGGCACTGCATGTCTGGCGGGCGCACAACGTGCCGCCGCCGGCCCTGGACCTGGACGCGACCGCGGCCTTCCTGGGCGGCGCCTATGCCTCCTGGTTCGAACAGTGGGTGGTTAGCGACGACGACGACGTCGAAGCCCGGCTGGCCACGCTGCGTTACCTGCTCCCGTGCTGGTGGCCGAGGGACGGCTTCCCGGAGGCCTAGCCCTTCGCCGCGCAGATCCTAGAGCCGGTGTAGGGATCCGCGCAGCGAGGCCAGGTCCGGGTAGCCGTTGACCGCCATGGTCAGGTCCGCTTCGGCGAGCAGGCTGCGCATGACATGGGTGATTCCCGCCTGCCCGCCCGCCGCCAGACCGTAGACGTAGGGCCGGCCGATGCCCACCGCCGTCGCGCCCAGTGCCAGCGCCCGCAGAGCGTCCACACCGGACCGCACGCCCGAGTCGAAGAGCACGGGTGCGCCGTCGGCGGCTTCGACGACGCCGGGCAGGCAATCGATCGCCGGGATGCCGCCGTTGGCCTGCCGCCCGCCGTGGTTGGAGCAGTAGATCCCGTCCATCCCGCCGTCCAGCGCGCGCCGGGTGTCTTCGGGGGAGCAGATGCCTTTAAGGATGATCGGCAGCGACGTCATGGACCGGAACCACTCCAGGTCCTCCCACGTCATCGTGGGATTCCCGAACAGCGAGGCCCACAGCATGACGGCCGCGGCGGGATCCGGTGACCCCTGGTCTGCCAGGAGCTTCCGGAACCGGTCATCGGTCAGGTAATTGGCCAGGCACTGGCCCGAGAGCATCGGCAGGTACGCGGCACTGAGGTCCCGGGGCCGCCAGCCATTCACCCACGTATCCAGGGTAATGACGATGCCCGAGTACCCGGCAGCTTCGGCACGGTGCACCAGATTTTCCGCCAGCTCCCGGTCGGCGGGCGGGTAGAGCTGGAAGAACCCGGGTGTTTCACCGGCGACTGCACGGACCTGTTCCAGCGGAGCTGAGGAGAGGGTGGAGGCAACCATTGGGATGCCCAGCTCCGCGGAAGCGGCAGCCGTCGCCAGGTCGCCGTCGTCGGCCACTGCACCCAGCACCCCCACTGGGGCGAAGAACAGGGGAGAAGGCAGCCGGTGGCCCAGCAGATCGATGCCCAGGCTGCGCTGGGCGGCTCCGACCAGCATGCGCGGCATGATGCCGAGCCGCTCAAAGGCAGCCACATTGACCCGTTGAGTGTGCTCGTTGCCGGCGCCGCCGGCCACGTAACCCAGAATCCGGGGATCCATCCTGCTTTCGGCCAATTCCTCCATGCCGGCGAAGCTCATCGGCAGATCCGGCAGGACCCCGCGTGCGCCGTTCATGTAGATGCCAAGCTGATAATCGCCGTAGTTCGTGCTCATGGAGGCTCCGCCTTTTCTTTCCGGCCGCTTTGCCGTATTTCCGCTTTGTCCGGGATGCTACTCCAGCGGCGGCGGCGCATCGGGCAGGCCCGCTGCGAACCGTTCCACCCGTTCCTCGAGTCGGGCGCGGACTGCAGGCCATTCGTCGGACAGGACCGAGTACACCGCGGTGTCCCGCCAGCTGCCGTCGGCGCGGCGTTTGTCCCGGCGTCGGACGCCCTCGAAAACTGCACCGATTCCGCGGATCGCGGCACGGGAACGGGTGTTGAGCGAGTCTGCCTGGATGCTGATTCGTCCGAAACCGGCTGCAAAAGCGGAGCCGAGCAGGAGCAGCTTCGTTTCCGCGTTGACCACAGTGCCCCAGAAAGCGGGAGCATAGGCGGTCCACCCCAGCTGCGCCGACTCGCCGGGCAGGTCCAGGTCCGCAAGGCTGCTGGTTCCCACCACCGCCCCCGGCGTGTTGCCCTCGACCAGCCGCACCGCGAACGGCAGCTCGCCCCACGGGTAATAGGCACGGGCCCAGGCCGTGAACCCGTCCAGATCGGGGTGCAGCCCGGCCGGCCCGCCGCCGTATCCACCGGCGAAGACCTCCGGCACCGCAATGGCCCGGTGCAAGTCCGGGATCAGGTCCAAGGTGAGCGGCTCAAGCCGGACAAACCGGCCCGGAAGAACCGAGTGTTGGGGCCGCACGGCGTTCATGCGGCCAACCCGGCATGGTCTGCCAGGCTCAACCCGCCGTGACCTGGAAGAGGTTGCGCCAGTCCGTGATCAGCCATTCGCCTGCGGTCTCCCCAGGCCGGGAACACAGCGTCATGGACGCCTCGATAACCTGTGTGTTGGTTCCCGGTTCGCCGGCACCGGGTGCGACCTCCATTTCCGCGTTTGCGGAAATCTCGGTGACGATGCTCTTGTTATCGTCGGCCAGCCACACCTCGAGGACTTCGATGTCCAGCTTTGTGAAGCGTGACCGGTCCTGTTCGTAGACATACCGGTAGGAGTCGCCGTAACGCTCCTGGTGGAAGGTGCTCTGCATAACGACTCCGCCAAAGGGCGAACCGTCGCTGAGGCTCTGCCGAGCCATGCCTTGGAGCTCCGGAGCGATTCGCTGCCCATTCGCTGCCCACCATTGATCCGGCGTCCAGGCGCCGCCGTTAAGCGGGGAATCGAGCCCTTCCTCGACCATAAAGGCCAGGTTGTTCCGGTGCGCTTCCTCGATTTGCGCCTGTGAGTACAGGGAAAGCAGCTTCGGCTCCACCAGCGCCGGATCGAGGGTCCACGCCGGATCATCTTCCGCCGGCGAAACCTGCAGGTAGGTTCCGTGGGCCGTCTCAAGGTTGCCCTTGACTCCCAGCCCGCGTTGGGAAGCGGACGACGCCGGCGCCGGACTCTTCGTCGCCGTTGCCGGGGAGGGCTTGGCCTTCGCTGATGCTTTTTCCGTCGATTTCACTGCGGGGGACGGGGAAGGTGAGCTGGAAGCGGTGAACCTGCTGGTGCCAGTGTCCGCCGGATCGGTGCCGCAGCCGGCAAGGACGGCTACCAGCAAGGCCAGACCCGCCGCCGTAAAAGCTGGGCGCGGGCCGGCTGAAATACCCATGGTCACGATTCCCCCAATCGGAACACACCGATTCCCGGTGCGGAAAACGCCAGTATAGGGCGGGAATTCCGGCCAGTGTGACGGAAGGAACTAAGCATGCTGCCATTTTGTGATCATCAGCACCCTTATAATTTATGAAGGATGGGTTCAGAAGCGGGCCGTAGGAAAGATTTGGGCTGGAAGCAGCCATTTCCACCGTTTTTGGGTCCTTTTTCTGCGTCTTCAGCAGGGGGAATCCGGTCCATATGACGGACATGATGAGCAAGGAAAAGAAGAATGACTGACGCAACACTGGAAACACCCAATGAATCCGCGGACGGTCCGACGACCGATGCGCTGCCGCTGGCCGTGGCAACCTTGCCGCTGCAAAGCAACGCAGTGGAGGTGCCGTCGTATGACCCCGAAAAGCTGCGCGCCGGCGTCGTCCACTTCGGAGTCGGCGGATTCCACCGGGCCCACCAGGCCGTTTACTTTGACGAGATTGCGGCCAAGGGCCTCAGCCAGGACTGGGGGATCATCGGCGTCGGACTGCACCGCCGCGAGATGAAGGACGTACTTTCAAGCCAGGACAACCTCTACACCGTGGTTGAACGGGGCGAAGACCACAACCATGCCCGGATTGTCGGTTCCATCGTTGACTACCTGTACGCGCCCGAAGATCCGGAAGCCGTGCTCACCGCGCTTGCTGCCGAGAGTACCCGCCTGGTGACACTCACCGTCACCGGCACCAGCTACCACGTGGACGCCCATACGGGGGAGTTCCTGCCCGAGGATGAGGAGATTGCCCGCGATCTGCAGGGCGACGGGCCGCCCGAAACCGTCTTTGGCTACCTCGTCGAGGGCCTGCGGCGGCGCCGCGCGGCCGGCATCAAACCGTTCACCATCCTGTCCTGCGACAACGTGCAGGAGAACGGCAAGACCACCCGCACCGCAGTGGTGTCCTTCGCCCGCCTGCAGGAGCCCGAGCTGGCGGACTGGATTGAGGAAAACGTCTGCTTCCCGTCCAGCATGGTGGACCGCATCACCCCGTCCACGTCCCCCGAGGACCGGGATGAGATCGCGGAGGAGTTCGGCGTCGAGGACGGCTGGCCCGTCCTGACCGAACCGTTCCGGCAGTGGATCATTGAAGACAAGTTCTGCAATGAGCGCCCGCCGCTGGACCAGGTCGGCGCGAAGCTGGTGCAGGACGTCGAGCCCTTCGAACTGATGAAGACCCGGCTCCTGAACGGCAGCCACTGCGGCCTGGGCTACTTCGGCTCCCTGCTGGGGCACAGCAGCAGCGACGAGGCCATGCGCGACGACGAGATCCGCGCCTATGTGCGCGGGCTCATGGGCGAAATCATCCCGCTCCTGCCCGATGTGCCGGGAATGGACCTGGCAGACTACCGCGAGACGCTGATCAGCCGTTTCTCCAACCCTGAGATCAGTGACCAGCTGGAACGCCTGGCCCGCCGCAGCTCCACGAAGATGCCCTCCTACGTCCTGCCCTCATTGAAAGAAGCGCTCGCCGCCGGCAGTGAGCACCGCCTTCTGGTCCTCACTGTTGCCGGCTGGATCGAGTTCCTCGGAGGCGAGGACCTCAACGGAAATCCGATCGACGTCCAGGATGCACTCCTGGAGGACCTGCGCCCCGTGGCCGCCAACAAGGACGTCGCGGCCTTCGCGGCGGACGAGTCGATCTTCGGCGAGCTGGCCGACGATGCCCGCTTCATCGCAGAACTGCAGGAAGCAGTCGACAGCCTGCGGACCCGCGGACCCCGCGAGACGATTAAACAAAGCCTGAAAGTTGAGAGGAACTAAGCATGCCTACGCAGACCAAGACACTCGATCCCGCAGCGGTGACCACCATCCTGTGCGACGCGGACGGGAACCTGTTTCCGTCCGAGGAAATAGCCTTCGAAGCTTCCGTGGGGGTCACCAATGACCTCGCCGCCGAACTGGGCATGGAGGAGCGCTTCGACTCGGAGCAGCTGCGTCTGGCCACCACGGGCAAGAACTTCCGGACCCTGGCCAAGGAGCTCTCCGCCGGTACCGGGCAGTGGGAAAAGCCGCAGCGCGAGCTCAGCCAGGAAGACCTTGAGCGGTGGATCGCCGAAGAGAAGCGTGTGGTCAGCGACTACCTGAACAAGCGGCTGGAACCGGACAGCGACGTCGTCGACGTCCTGGGTTCGCTCGCCAAGAGCTACGGGCTGGCAGTGGTCTCCTCCAGCGCCCTGTCGCGGCTGCATAAGTGCTTCGAAGCAACGGACCTTGAACAGTTCTTCGCGCCGGAGCGGGTTTTCAGTGCCGAAGACTCCCTGCCGACGCCGGTGAGTAAGCCGGACCCGGCCGTGTACCTGCAGGCCATCAAGGAACTGGGACTCACCGCCGGGGAAACGCTGGCCATCGAGGACTCGCTGCCCGGTGCACAGTCTGCGGTTGCTGCCGGTTGCCAGGTCATTGGAAACCTCCGCTTCGTAGCGCCGGCCGAACGCGAACAGCGCCGCCGGGAACTGGAGGAGGCCGGCGTCGCCGCCGTCATCAGTTCCTGGCCCGAGCTGCTTCCGCTGCTGCGGGGCTAAGGGCAGGCAGGACAAAAAAGATCCCGATCCGGGTTCCGGATCGGGATCTTTTTCTTGGTTGCGGGGGCAAGATTTGAACTTGCGACCTCTGGGTTATGAGCCCAGCGAGCTACCGAACTGCTCCACCCCGCGGCGTGGTCTCAACTTTACCGCAGATCCTCCGCACAGCGTAATCCAGTGGCGGGGCTCACAATTTCTCCGGTCCGGTTCGGTACGCTGGGGCGGATGAGCCTGCCGAAAATCGATACCGCCGTCACCTATCCCGCCGGAGCCCTGACGGGCACGGGAGCCGTACTCCACGTGGAGACACTGCCGGATGGACGGCTTGCGGTGCTCCTGGACGCCACTCCTGTACACCCGGTGGACGCCGGCTGGCCGGACCAAGGGCCGGACCGGGCAACGCTAACGACGCCGGGCGGCCACGAGGTGCCGCTGCTGGACTGCGTGGTGGGCGCCACTGACGGGGCCGCACTGTTCCTCGGACGGGACATTCCGGTCCGCAAGGGCACCGAGGGCTGGGTGTCCGTGGTGGTACATGTGCTGCCGGGGGACTCCGGCATTGCGGAGGAGGACCGCGTGGAAGTCAGCGTGGACGGCGCACATCGGGCCGCGCTTTCGGCCGGGCACACCGCTTGCCATCTCGCATCCCTGGCGCTGAACCGGCAGCTGGCGGGCGCCTGGAAAAAGGACGTGCAGGCAGATGCGGCAGGCAACCCGGACTTCGACGCCCTGGCCATCGAAACAACGACGATTCTGCCCGGAGGCTCCCGGGACGTTTACCGGCTGGGAAAGTCCCTGCGCCGCAAGGGCTTCCTGCCGGACGCTCTGCTGGCGGACCTGGCAGCCGTGGAAAAGGGCGTGAACGCGACGCTGGCCGAGTGGGTGGCATCCGACGGAGAGGTCCGCATCGAGCGCGAATCGGACCTTCTTACCGGCATGCGCCGCTGGGTCTGCGAACTGCCCGACGGCACGGTCAGCATTCCCTGCGGCGGCACGCATCTAGACTCATTGGCCGTTGTTTCCGAAATCGAAGTGCGGTTGAGCAGTGAACCCGGCGAGGGAGCTGCCGAAGTGGTTATGGATACCATTTGCACCCGCACCGACTCGGCTTAGTCAGCAAACGTTTCCCGGACTGCCGCCGCGGTTATTCCTCATTGCCCCATTCCGAAGCCATTCTTCTCTGCCAGTTGCCTCTGGAAGTGCTTTTCGCCGGTTGATCCGGTAACTCACTGATAGCCCTTGTCCGCTCGAATGGATGAACGTAGTGTTCCGCCCACGTGAGCGGAACCGCTGTCTCAAATGAGCAAAGGTGACCAGATGAGATTTCGACGCAGCAGGGGGAATTACAGCCACCGCCGTTACCGGCTTCGAGCGGGTCTGGCATCCGCGGCAGCAGCAGCCCTGGTGCTGACCGGCTGCGGGGGCTCCGAGGCGGAGGGCAGGGACGAAATTGTCGTAGCCATTGTTTCCAATCCGCAGATGCAGGACGCGATCACGCTCCAGGATGAATTCAAGGCTCAGTATCCAGACATTGACGTCAGCTTCGTGTCCCTCCCGGAAAACGAGGCACGGGCAAAAATTACTGCTTCCGTCGCCACGCAGGGCGGCGAATTCGACGTCGTGATGATCTCCAATTACGAAACGCCGATGTGGGCGGAAAACGGCTGGATCACCAATCTCCAGGAGTATGCCGATTCCACCGAGGGATATGATCCCGACGATTTCGTCCCCACAATCCGGGAGGCGCTGAGCTACGAAGGAGACCTGTATTCCGTTCCGTTCTATGGTGAATCCTCCTTCCTCGTGTACCGGCAGGACCTATTCGACGACGCCGGCCTGACCATGCCGGAAACCCCCACCTGGGAGGACATCCGCGGCTTCGCCGAAGCGCTCAACGATCCGGAGAACAATATGTCCGGTGTCTGTCTGCGTGGGCTGGCCGGTTGGGGTGAGGTCATGGCGCCGCTGGACACCATGATCAACACCTACGGCGGCCGGTGGTTCGACGAGGACTGGAATGCCCGTTTGGATGAGCCCGTAGTGGAAGAAGCCGTCACCGATTACGTGGACCTGGTGCAGAACTACGGGCAGGCCGGGGCCGCGACCAGCGGCTACGGGGACTGCCTGACCCTCTACAGCCAGGGAAATACGGCCATGTGGTACGACGCCACGGCCATGGTTTCCGCCATTGAGGACCCGGCGTCCTCCCTCGTGGTCGGGAAAAGCGGATACGCGCCGGCACCCGTCAAGGAGACCGAGTCCGCCGGCTGGCTCTACAGCTGGTCCCTGGCCATCCCCACCACCAGCAACTCCAAGGACGCCGCCTGGGACTTTGTTTCCTGGATGACGGACAAGGAATACATCCGGCTTGTGGGCGAGGAGATCGGCTGGGAACGGGTGCCGCCGGGCAGTCGGCTCTCCACCTATGAGATCCCGGAATACGCCGAGGTGGCCGAGGCCTATGCCGAGCCGACCCTGGACGCCATGGCCGGGGCATCCCAGGAAAACAGCATGGTCCGCGGTGTGCCCTACACCGGCCTCCAGTTCGTTGGTATCCCGGAGTTCCAGGATCTGGGCACACGGGTGGCGCAGCAGATTTCGGCAGCCATCGCCGGGCAGCAGACAGTCCAAGAAGCGCTGGAACAATCCCAGGGCTACGCCGAAACGGTGGCGGAAAGCTACCAGGACGGAGCGGGTTAAATGTCCACATTGGTAGAGCGGCAACAGGTCCGCGCCAGGAAGGCCGCAACGGAGCGCGAGGGTGGGGGAATGTCCTCTGCCGAGGGATGGCGGCGGCGCCTGCCGCTGTTGCCAGCCCTGATTTTCACATTGATCGTGACGCAGGTGCCCTTCCTCTTTACTATCTGGTACTCCCTGCAGAACTGGAACCTGCTGCGTCCGGAGGGTAACAAGTTTGTCGGTTTGGCAAACTACGTGGACATCTTCTCCGATTCCACGTTCCGCGGGGCGGCTCTGAACAGCGTCCTCTTCACCGTGGCCTGTGTTTTCTTCGCGATGTTGCTGGGCATCATCTTTGCCCTGTTGCTGGACCGCAGTTTCGCCGGTCGGGGAGTGGTGCGTACTCTCCTGATCACCCCGTTCCTGATCATGCCGGTGGCCAGCTCCCTGCTGTGGTCCATTTCAATCCTCAATCCGAGCTACGGCCTGTTGAACTGGGTGATCGGGCTGGTGGGCATCCCTCCGGTGGACTGGACGTCGCAGCACCCGATCGTGTCCATCCTGATGGCACTGGTGTGGCAGTGGACGCCGTTCATGATGCTGCTGGTCCTGTCCGGGCTGCAGGCGCAGTCCAAGGACGTGCTGGAAGCGGCTCAGGTGGACGGCGCGGGGTGGTGGCGGACGTTCATCTCGGTGACTCTGCCGCAGTTGCGCCGGTACATCGAACTCGGAATCCTGCTTGGCGCCATTTATGTGGTGAATACCTTCGACCAGATCTACCTCATGACCGCCGGCGGACCCGGGACGGCCAGTGCAAACCTGCCGTTCTACATCTACCAGCGGGCTTTCCTTGGCTTTGACATTGGCCAGGCCGCTGCCATGGGCGTGGTGGTTGTCATTGCCACCATCATTGTGGCCACCCTGGCCCTCCGCTTGATTTTCAAGAGCTTCGACGTAAAGGACTAACGACGTGGCTACCCAGACTGCTGCACCTACTCCCGCGGGGAAAGAAACAACCCCCGCCGCCAATTCCGTCCGGAAACCCGCCCGGAAGTTCAACTCCGCACCAATTCTCACCACGGTGACGTGGGTGCTGGCGCTGATTTTCTTCTCGCCGGTGCTCTGGATGGTGCTGACCTCCTTCAAGCAGGAGTCCGCTGCCGCATCCGATCCGCCGGTGTTCTTCTTCGCTCCCACTCTGGACCAGTACCGTGCCGTGCTGGACAGCGGGGCCGGAAGCTATTTCGCCAACTCGGCGATTGCCACCGGTGTCTCCACCATCCTGGTGGTCATTCTGGCGGTGCCGGCGTCCTATGCCCTGAGTATCCGGCCGGTGAAGAAAACCTCGGACGTGCTGTTCTTCTTTATCTCCACCCGCATGCTGCCTGTTGTCGCGGTCATCATGCCGATCTACGTGATAGCCGGCCAGCTGAAGGTATTGGACAACGTGTGGACGCTGGTGGTCCTGTACACCTCAATGAACCTGCCCATCGCTGTGTGGATGATGCGCTCGTTCTTTCTGGAAGTGCCCGGCGAGGTGCTTGAGGCAGCGCAGATGGACGGAGCCGGGCTCATGAAAACCCTCGTGCGGGTCTTGATGCCCATGGTCGCACCGGGCCTTGCCGCGACGGCCTTGATCTGCGTGATCTTCGCCTGGAACGAGTTCTTCTTCGCACTGATCCTCACCGCGGGCCAATCGGCTACGGTTCCGGTCTTCCTGGTGTCCCAGATGACCAGTGAAGGCCTGTTCCTGGCGCAGCTCTCGGCGGCGTCCGTGCTGGCTTCGCTGCCTGTCGTCATTGCCGGCTGGGTGGCGCAGAAACAGCTGGTCCGCGGCCTGTCCATGGGCGCGGTCAAGTAAGCGGTTCACGCTTTGGCCGGGCAGCATCCCGGTCCGGTCAAAGCGCGGAGTTCTGCTCCTGCACCGTGGCGTTGGAGGACACTTCGAAGGTCCGCTCGGGCGGCTCCACATTGGCGGGATCCATCCACATGAACTCCCAGACGTGTCCGTCCGGGTCGGTGGCCGAGCCGCTGTACATTCCGGGCATGCGTTCCTCGGCCGGAGCGTAAAGGGCACCCCCGCCGGAGGTGCAGGCGGCCAGGAAACGGTCCACTTCGTCCCTGCTGTCGCAGCTGATGCCGTTCAGCACTTCCTTGCCGGCGGAAGCAAGGTGCGGTGTGTCTCCTTTGGGCAGGAACTCCTGGTAATAGTCCTGCTGCAGCAGCATCACCACAATGCTGTCCGAGACGACAATGGCTGTGGTGCGTTCATCGCTGAACTGCGGATTCTTCGTGAATCCGAGACCCAGGTAGAAGTTCTCTGCCGTCTTCAGGTTTGCCACCGGCAGGTTGGGGAAAATCATGCGTTCCATGACGGGTCCTTCCTTCGAAGCCCGCAGGCGCGCATCGTGGCGGAGAGCCCACGGGGAATATGCGGGTAACACGCTGTTCCTTCACACTCCCACTGCCCGCCGCTGCTGACAACGGGTACCCGTTCCCCGGCCCGGCGGCCGCCGTGCCACCGAATATGACCAGCCCATATGCGTCCGCACAGCAACAACTGCTAGTCTCACTGCTGCGAAGGCGGGCCGGGGCATTTCCGGCTATCTACCTGGCATAAGCGGACCAAGGGAGAAGCCATGAGCAGCACGTCGGACGATATTTACCTGGCCCAGGCCATTCGTCTTGCCACCGAGAACGTGGCCAACGACGGCGGACCGTTCGGCGCCGTCGTCGTGACCGCGGAAGGTGCCGCGTTTGAGGGCGTGAACCGGGTGACAGCGAACAACGACCCCACCGCACACGCCGAAGTAACGGCCATCCGCAACGCGTGCGCCACCCTGGGCACCTTTGATCTCACGGGTGCGGTGCTCTACACCAGCTGTGAACCGTGCCCCATGTGCCTTGCGTCCTCGCTCTGGGCCCGCGTGGACCGCGTGGTTTTTGCTGCAGACCGGCACGACGCCGCCAGCGCGGGGTTCGATGATGCCGCCTTCTACGAGTACTTCGATATGCCGCAGGAGAAGCGTTCCATGCAGGTTGCCCAGCTGGCCGTGGAAGGCACTCCGGCGATGGCCCCGTTCGATGCCTGGACCGCGGCAGCGTCGGAACGGATCGACTACTAGGCCCGTCCGGCGCTCGCAGCCGGCCCGGGACACCTGGAGCCGGGACGCCTAGAACCGGTGCTCCAGTGCGGCGCCGATGGTTTTGGAATAACAGGTAGACCCGTCGGAGGCGATGTACGGGCCGAAGTTCGGCACCACCCGGTAACCGGCATTCTCGTAAAAGCGGTGGCCGTCCGGCTGGGCGGAGCCGGCCTCAGCCGTGAGGACCGCGAATCCCATCTGCTTCGCGCGTGCCTCCAACGCCCCGAGGACCGCCGTCGCCACTCCTGAACCGCGAGCATACGGCAGGACATACACGCGCTTGATCTCCGCCGTCGTGGTATCCAGCCGCCGAAGCCCGCCGCAGCCCAGCGGCTGGCCGGTGCTGCGCTCGTAGGCGATGAGGAAAACTGCGGAATCGCCGGCGCGGGGAGGGTTGGGGTCGTGTTCCATCGTGCCGTAACGGGCGTCCAGTTCGGCCTGCTGGGCCTCGCGCAGGTCAGCGCCCACGGGGTTGCTCCACGGCACTTCGCGGATCCGCAGGTGCGGGGTGGAGTAGGGGCGGAATCCGGAAAAGGGTCGCAAATCCGACATGCTGCCTCCAGCGTCAGGGGTAGTGCTTCCACGCTAGGAGTGCGGGGTTTCACCCGTGTTTCGGCCGTGTGCCGTCCCGGCAAAAGGAATGTTCCGGATATGCGAACCGTGCGAGAATAGTAGCGATGTCAACTGTCGATTCTTCCCCTGATAAAAACTCCGCCAAAAAGTCCGAGCTGCGCCGTGTCCGCTCGGTTCCCACCGCCACCGGGCCGCAGGTCCGTCCCGCCACGGAGGGCTGGGAGCAGGCCAAGGAGCCCGACGGCCGCCCGCTGCTGCAGTTCAAATCGCCGCGCGTGTCCCAGCCGCCGGCCCATCTGGCCGATATGACGCTGGCCGAACGCCAGGAGAAGCTGAAGTCCCTGGGCCTGCCTGC
Source organism: Arthrobacter sp. zg-Y238 (assembly GCF_024385525.1). Classification (GTDB taxonomy): domain Bacteria; phylum Actinomycetota; class Actinomycetes; order Actinomycetales; family Micrococcaceae; genus Arthrobacter_B; species Arthrobacter_B jinronghuae. Next base: position 343,528 of record NZ_JANFLU010000001.1, read on the forward strand.
GTTCCGCGCGAAGCAGCTGTCGGTGCATTACTTCCAGCACTACACCACTGATCCGGAAGCCATGAGCGACCTCCCCAAGGAGCGCCGTGACGAGCTGGTGGGTGAAATGTTCCCCACGCTGCTCACCGAGATCAAGCGCCTGACCACCGACAACGGCGACACGATCAAGTTCCTCTGGCGGCTATTCGACGGCTCCCTCGTCGAGTCCGTGCTGATGCGCTACCCGGGCCGCATCACCCTGTGCGTCTCCAGCCAGTGCGGCTGCGGCATGAACTGCCCGTTCTGCGCCACCGGCCAGGCCGGCCTGACCCGCAACATGTCCGCCGCGGAAATCCTGGACCAGATTGTCCAGGCCAACCGGGTGATCAAGGAAGGCGGCCTCGGCGGCAAGCGGCGCGACGGCGGCCACGACGCCGAGCGCGTCACCAACATTGTCTTTATGGGCATGGGCGAGCCGCTGGCTAACTACAAGCGCGTGATGAACGCCGTGCACCGGATGGCCGCCGAGGTTCCCGAAGGCCTGGGCATGAGTGCCCGCAACATCACCGTCTCCACCGTGGGCCTGGTGCCGGCTATCAAGAAGCTTGCCGAGGAGAACATCCCGGTCACCTTCGCGCTGAGCCTGCACGCGCCGGACGACGAGCTGCGCGACGAGCTGATCCCGGTCAACAGCCGGTGGAAGGTGGACGAGGCCCTGGACGCCGCGTACAACTACTACCGCGTCACCGGCCGCCGCGTCTCCATCGAGTACGCGTTGATCAAGGACATGAACGACCACGCCTGGCGTGCAGACCTGCTGGCCAAGAAGCTCAACGCCCGCGGCCGCGGCTGGGTGCACGTGAACCCGATTCCGCTGAACCCCACGCCCGGTTCCATCTGGACGTCGCCGGAGCCGGAGGTCATCCAGGAGTTCATCAACCACCTGATCGACGCCGGCATCCCCACCACCATCCGGGATACCCGCGGCAAGGAAATCGACGGCGCCTGCGGCCAGCTCGCCGCGGCGGACTAGCGCCGGGATTTCGGTAACTTAGCTACCTAACGACGACGGCGGGAGGCCGGGCTGCGAGCCCGGCTCCCGCCGTCGTCGTTTTGGTTTTGCGCGGCAGCCTACTTGAGGTGGTCCACCAGGGTGTCCGCGATGCCCGTGTACTTTGCCGGGGTGAGGGCCTGCAGGCGGGCTTCGGCCTCGGCGGGAAGGCCAAGGCCGGCAATGAATTCCTTCATCCGTTCGGCGTCCACGCGGTGGCCGCGGGTGAGGTCCTTGAGCCGTTCGTAGGGGTTTTCCATGCCCTCAACGCCGGCTACGGCTTCGGCGCGCATCACCATCTGGATGGCTTCCCCGAGGACCTCCCAGTTGGAGTCCAGGTCTTCGGCCAGGACCTGCTCGGCGACGTGCAGCCGCTGGAGCCCCTTGGCGACGTTGGAAACGGCGAGCACCGAGTGTCCGAAGGCCACGCCGATGTTGCGCTGCGAGGAGGAGTCGGTGAGGTCGCGCTGCCAGCGGGAGGTGACCAGGGTAGAAGCCAGCGTGTCCAGCAGTCCGTTGGAGATTTCGAGGTTTGCTTCGGCGTTCTCGAAGCGGATCGGATTGACCTTGTGCGGCATGGTGGAGGAGCCGGTGGCGCCTTCCACCGGGACCTGCGCGAAGTAGCCAATGGAGATGTAGCTCCAGACGTCCGTGCAGAAGTTGTGCAGGATGCGGTTGAAGCGGGCAATGTCTGCGTAGAGCTCGGCCTGCCAGTCGTGGGATTCGATCTGCGTGGTCAGCGGATTCCAGGCCAGGCCCAGGCCTTCCACGAAGCTGCGTGCCACCTGCTGCCAATCGGTCTGCGGGGCCGCTGCATAGTGTGCAGCGTAGGTTCCGGTGGCGCCGTTGATCTTGCCCAGGAACTCAGTGTTGCGGATCCGGCGCAGCTGGCGTGTGAGGCGGTGGACGGTGACAGCCAGTTCCTTGCCCAGGGTGGTGGGGGTGGCCGGCTGTCCGTGCGTCCGGGACAGCATGGGCACGGTGCGGGTGTCCTCCGCCATCGCGGCGATCTGGTCCACCAGGTCCTGCGCGGCCGGCAACCAGACGTTTTCGACGGCGCCCTTGATGCCGAGCGCGTAGGAAAGGTTGTTGATGTCTTCGGACGTGCAGCCGAAGTGCACAAGGCTCTTCAGGTTCTCGAGACCGAGGGCCGGAAGCCGATCGGCAATGTAGTACTCGACGGCCTTGACGTCGTGCACGGTGCGCTTTTCGATTTCGCCCAGTTCGGCCACGGAGTTGCCGTCGAAGCTCGTGACGATTTCCCGCAGCCGGCTTTGCTGGTCTTCCGTAAGCGGCGCAGTGCCCGGCAGGACGGCGTTGGAGGTCAGGTGAATCAGCCATTCCACTTCCACATGGGTCCGGTCCCGGTTCAGGGCGGCTTCGGACAGGTAGTCCACCAACGGCGCGGTGGCGCTGCGGTAGCGGCCGTCCAGCGGGCCCAGGGCGATAGCGGGAGTTACGGAAGCGAGGGAGACACGGGATTCGGATTCGGCCATGCGGTAATTCTTTCATGCCGGTGCAGCGCTGTTGGTGTGTGACTCATCGCTGTTCTGCATATCCGCCTGGGCGGACCACTGTCCCTCAACAGCCAGGGTTCGAAAGGAACAGGTCCTGGCCGTTTCCACTGGAGGTGCCCGGGGCGCTGCGGTCAGGTGACAGGCCCGGCACCCTTGACGGACCGGCGTCGTTCTTGAGGGTCCCCGTCCGGACCCCTCCACGCCGGGCCCGGTATCCGGAACCTCAGCCGGGGCCATACCGGATGGAGACAATCCGTCACCCGAGGGAGGAAATGATGGACCAAATGGCTGCTGCGGCCTACGCGGCGGAGACGCAGCGGTTGCTACTGGCGTTTGCAGCAGAAACCGACGAGCTCGAGCGCGAGGTTGCCGCCTCCGCAGCTGTCCAGTGGGAGTCTCGCGCGGCGGATGCTTTCCGGCATGGACTGACCGCAGCGGTGCAGGAGATGCCTGACGCTTCCGGGCAGTTGCGGTCCGCCGCCGGTGAACTGCTGCAGGATCCACTCATGTTGGCTACGGGGAGCTGACAATGGCAGAGATAGGAACCTGTGATGAGCGGATGTACCAGGTGAGGGGAGGGGCCGCGGGGCTTCTGGTCCAGTACGAGGACCTGGTCCGGATTGCCGGCAGGCTGGAATCGACGACGGACCGCCTGCGGCTGCTTGGGCAGAGGGTGACGGAGCTTTGGCTGGAGGTCGGGGCCGTTAGCGGCGGCTCGGGGTCGGCTGACCGGGTGCGGTTGCGGATGCAGGAGGCCGCGCACACCTTGAGGAGTTCCGCTTCCGCCGTCGACGCCCTTACGGACGGGGTCCGGGAGAGCGCCCGTGCCTATGCTGAAGCCGAAGGGCAAATCAAGGCGCGGCTGCCATATTTCTTTCTCATTCCACCGAATCCCTGGTCCACAGTCGGCCCGTATCCACGGGCCGAGGGGTTCCCTACTCTGCGTCAGGCGGAAACGGTCCTTGCCGATCCGGTCTCCGAAAACTTGATGCGCGCTGCCCTGCTCCTGCTTTACGGTGCGGGGAGGGGGAAGCTGCGGCCCGTGGAGGTGTCGGCGCTTCCGGGTGCACAGGAACGTGTACGCCTGGACGGAACTGCTGCCGGCCTGCTGGAGAGGTCGGAGGTACTGTTGCGGGAAAACAGGCCAGGCGTGATCGAAGTCCTGCCGCTCACGGCGAGCGACGGAAAGAAGACATTCGTTGTCACTATTCCCGGTACGCAGAGCCCCGGCATTTCCCCCGGAAGCGAGAATCCGTTCGATGCCATGGGCGTCTTCGAACCGTCCCTGAAAGACAGTTTGTTTGTTGCTGCGGGAGTGCAGGAAGCCCTGCGGCTGGCCGGGGCTGAAGCGGAGGACGCCGTCATTCTTTCCGGCTACAGCCAGGGCGGCGACCACGCCACCCGTGTTGCCGCGTACCTGGCGGAGGAAAGCGACTACAACGTGGCGTTCCTGCTGACCGCAGGCAGCCACACGGGAGCTGCCGATCTACCCCCGGGTATCCACGCACTGCACCTGGAGCATGTGCAGGACTGGGTGTCCGGGATCGATGGCACCCCCAATCCTGATACACCGGACCGGGTCACCATGACCCTGACGAATCCGGCGGCCACGCCGGAGGGGGACGACGCCGGTTTGGGTCCCGGGCACCGGCTGGAGAATTACCGTCGGGGTGCCGCGCTCGCAGACGCCAGTGATGATGCCTCGCTGCGGGCATCTGTGGGATCCCTCGGTGCCGCTGTTGCAGCCGGAAGCGTTGCAACCAGGCACCTGTACCGTCTCTCCCGGGAAGAACTGCCGCAGCGGGAAGTGAGGGTTGTGCCGAGACCTTCGCCGGGGCCGGGCAAGGTCTACCGGCCGCCGGTCGGCCCTGGCCTCCGGCGGACCGAAGCCGATTCACCTCCCGTTTCAGGCGGCTAGCTACGGCTCCCGCTCCGGCTCCCGCTCCGGCTTCGCTTGCGGCTCCCGGTGACCGTATCCAGAACCAGCGACACGAGGCTGATGATAATTGCGCCCAGAATGGCGGTCCAGAAGAAGGAATCAACCTCGAAGCGGATGGGCGTGTAGCTGCTGAGCCAGGCGGTGAGCTCGAGCATGGCGGCATTGATGACTATGCGGAACAACCCAAGGGTCAGGATGGCCAGCGGCAAGGTCAGCCCCTGTGCGATGGGGCGGACCAGGGCGTTCACCACGCCGAAAATCAGGCCCACAAAAAGATACGCGAGCACCGTATCGATAACCGGATCGCCGCTGAGGCTCCCCGTCGGCGCGCTCACCGTGAGGCCAGGCAAAAGCCAGCCGGCCACCCAGAGGGCAACGGCGTTCAAGACTATCCGCAGCAACAGAGAGAACATGCCCCCATGCTGGCAGAAAACGGGCCATTACTGTTAACGCCATGACCACTACCGAGAATGACACCGACGCAGCTGAAGTTCCCGCACCCGGCATCACCCCACGGCCCGTTATCGGGAAGCTGCCCCAATACGCCGCGGGCAAGCCGCCGGTGGTTGTAGAAGGACTTCAGAGCTACAAACTTTCTTCCAATGAGAACCCGTTCCCGCCGCTGCCGGCCGTGTTGGATGCGATAAACGAGGCCGCAACGGTTAACCGCTATCCGGATCCGCTTTCCACTGCCCTGCGCAATGAACTCTCCACGTTCCTGGACGTTCCCGCGGAAGACATCGTTACCGGCGGCGGCAGCTTGGGAGCACTGAACCAGCTGCTCGCCACCTTTGCCGGACAGAACCCGGACGGAGCAGCGGACGAGGTTATCTACCCCTGGCGCTCCTTTGAGGCATACCCCATCAGCGTCGGCCTGGCCGGTGCCGAGAGCGTCCAGGTGCCGCTGAACCCCGACGGCACACACAACCTGGCAGCCATGGCCGAAGCAGTCACTGAGCGCACCAAGGTGATTCTGCTGTGCACGCCCAACAACCCGACCGGCCCAGTCCTGACGACGGCACAGGTGGAGGACTTCCTCCAGCGGATTCCCACCCACATCATTGTGGTCATCGATGAAGCCTATGAGGATTTCGTGCGGGACGAGGACGCCGTCGACGGCGTCGAAATGTACCGCAAGCACCCCAACGTGGTGGTGCTCAGGACCTTCTCCAAGGGTGCAGGACTGGCCGGACTGCGCGTGGGCTATTCCATTGCGCACGCGCCGATCACCCGGCACCTCCGGGTAGCGGCAGTCCCGTTTGCCGTGTCCACCATCGCCGAGCAGGCTGCCGTGGCCTCCCTCCGGCACCACGACCAAATTGTGGAGAGAATACAAGGACTCGTTGCCGAACGGACCCGTGTGGTGGAGGGCCTGGAGGCGCTGGGATGGTCCATTCCGGCTGCGCAGGGCAACTTCGTGTGGCTGGCCCTCGGGGAAGACACCCCCGGGTTTGCAGCTCTGGCGGGGCAGCAGGCACTGGCGGTAAGGGCCTTTGGCAACGAAGGTGTGAGAGTGACCATCGGCGAAGAGGAAGCAAACACGCGGTTCCTCGCGTTATGTGCGACTTATACAAAAGGCCCACGCGTTTCCTAGCGTGTCTTAGGTAGGGCCGGAAGCCGCGCCGTCGTTAGGCTTTGGAAGGTAACTTCCACTTATATGCGATGCAGGGAATGTATTCCCTCCGGAGCATATTTCCAGCGCGGTGCGGCTTTCGGCTGTCCAGGCAAGGAGAAGGCATGGACGTAGGACACTTGCCGGCCAGTGAGTTCGACTCGGCCGGACTTGAGCAATCCCTCATGGGCGCTCCGGATGCGAACCCTGTCCCGGACATGGTTCAGCTGCTCACCATTGACGGAGAGCTCCTGCAGGACGACACCTATGGCAGCTATGTCCAGGGCCTGACTCCCGAGGAACTCCGCGGGTTCTACCGGGACATGTTCCTGGTCCGCCGCTTCGATGAAGAAGCCACTGCGCTTCAGCGGCAGGGTGAACTGGTGATGTGGGTTCCGCTCACCGGCCAGGAAGGCGCGCAGATCGGTTCCGGCAGGGCCCTGAAGCCGCAGGATTACGTATTCCCCACTTACCGGGAACACGGCGTCGCCTACACCCGGGGCCTGGAGCTCGCCCAGCTGCTCCGGCGATTCCGCGGCATCTCCCACGGAGGTTGGGACCCCCGCGAGGCCAACTTCCACCTCTACACGCTGGTGCTGGCCGCCCAGGTGCCGCACGCCGTCGGCTATGCGATGGGAATGGCCCGCGACCGGCTGGTTAACCCCAAGCTGCCCGAGGCCGCCACCGTCGCGTACTTCGGCGACGGGGCGAGCTCCGAAGGCGACGTGCATGAAGGCATGGTCTTCGCCGCGTCCTACAACGCACCAGTGGTCTTCTTCTGCCAGAACAACCACTGGGCCATCTCCGTGCCCACCGAAGTCCAGTCACGCATCCCCTTGGCCAACCGGGCACAGGGCTACGGCTTCCCCGGGGTGCGCGTTGACGGCAACGACGTCCTGGCCGTCCACGCCGTAACTCGCTGGGCGCTGGAACACGCCCGTTCGGGCGGCGGTCCGGTGCTTATCGAGGCCTTCACCTACCGGATGAGCGCGCATACGACGGCGGACGACCCCACCAAATACCGTCTCAGCGCCGACGAGGAAGCCTGGCTGGACCGGGACCCGCTGCTGCGGATGGAAAAGTACCTGCGTAACCAGGGCCTGGCCGACGATGCGTTCTTTGAGGAACTCCGCGAGGAAGGCCGCAACATGGCCGTCCGGCTCCGCGAGAACGTCCAGCAGATGGAGGCGCCGGGCTTTGAAGACGCCTTCGCCGACGTCTATGCAGAGGCCCATCCTTTGATCCGCGAAGAGCTGGATGAGCATCGCCGGTATGAAGCCGGATTTGCCGGCGCCGACGACGCCAACCCCGCCACCACCGACCCCGCCGCCCGGGAGCACACCGCATGAGCACCACCATGACCATGGCCAAGGCCATCAACGCCGGTCTGCGCGCAGCCCTCGAAAACCACCCGAACTCCCTGCTGATGGGCGAGGACATCGGCTCCCTCGGCGGCGTCTACCGGGTCACCGAGGGTCTGAAGGCCGACTTCGGTGCGGACCGCGTTATGGACACGCCGCTGGCCGAATCGGGAATCATCGGCACCGCCATCGGCCTGGCCCTGCGCGGCTACCTGCCCGTCTGTGAAATCCAGTTCGACGGCTTCGTCTTCCCCGGCTTCAACCAGATCACCACCCAGCTGGCGAAAATGCATTCCCGCAGCGAGGGCGCGCTCAGCGCACCCGTGGTCATCCGGATCCCGTACGGCGGCGGCATCGGCTCCATTGAGCACCACTCGGAATCCCCCGAGGCGCTCTTTGCCCACACTGCAGGCCTGCGCATCATCACGCCGTCGAACCCCCAGGACGCCTACTGGATGATCCAGCAGGCCGTTGCCTGCAAGGACCCCGTCATCGTCTTTGAGCCCAAGCGCCGTTACTGGCTTAAGGGCGACGTCGACACCACAGCACCCACGTCGGACCCGTTCTCTGCCCATATTGTCCGCGAAGGAACCGACGCAACCATCGTCGCCTACGGGCCGCTGGTCCCGGTCGCCCTGGCGGCAGCCGCGGCGGCCGAGGAGGACGGACGGTCCGTCGAGGTGGTGGATCTGCGGTCCATTTCGCCCATCGACTTCGACACCGTGACCGAGTCCGTGCGCAAGACGGGACGACTGATTGTCACCCATGAGGCACCTACCTTCGGCGGAATCGGCGGCGAGATTGCCGCACGGGTGGCCGAACGCGCCTTCCTGTCCCTGGAAGCTCCGGTGCTCCGCGTAGGTGGCTTCCACATGCCCTACCCGGTAGCGAAGGTCGAGGAACATTACTTGCCGGACATCGACCGCCTGCTTGAGGCGCTGGACCGCTCCTTCGCCTACTGATGAGCCTGCCCGCCCGCCTACACCCCATGACGAAGAACGAGTTGCAATGACTGAAAAGACATTCCGCCTGCCGGACGTGGGCGAAGGCCTGACCGAAGCCGATATCGTGCAGTGGAAGGTTTCGCCGGGGGACACGGTTGCCGTCAACGACGTGATCGTGGAAATCGAAACCGCGAAGTCCCTGGTGGAACTTCCCTCCCCGTACGCCGGCACGGTCTCTTCCCTGATGGTTGCGGAAGGCGAAACGGTCGACGTCGGCACGCCCATCATCAGCGTGACGGTCGACGACGGCGCCGGGGCGAAGGTGCCGGCGGCGGCAGGCGGGCCAGCAGCCGCCGCGCCGGAAGAAGTTCCCGCGGCACCCGATTCCACACCGCCCGAAACGGCAGGGGAAGCCCCGGCGGCCTCGCTGACCGGCACCGGTCCCAAGCCGGACGCCGTGCGCCGCCGCCCGCGTCGCCCCGTGTCCCCGGGTGCGGCGGCGACGCCGGAACCAGCCGCAGCACCGGCTCCCGCTGCACCTGCGCCCGCCCCCGCTGCCCCCGCTGCTCCCGCAGCACCGGCTCCCGCCCCGGCGTCGTCCGGAACCGCAGCAGTCCAGGACCGGGTCAACCGGCTGATCCAGCGCGTGCTGGCCAAACCCCCGGTACGCAAGGCCGCAAAGGATCTGGGCATCAACCTGGCGGACGTCACCGCCACCGGAGCCAGCGGCGAGGTGACCAAGCAGGACCTGATCAGCTACCAGGCCCAGCGTGAAGCAGAGCGCGAGTCGGCCGGAGAGTTCTGGTCCCCGGGTGCCGCCGATTCGCGGATCGAGCGGATCCCCGTCAGGGGAGTCCGCCGTGCCACCGCAAAGGCCATGGTGGAAAGCGCCTTCAGTGCACCCCACGTCAGCATCTTCGTCGACGTGGATGCGTCCCGGACCATGGAGTTCGTGAAGCGGCTGAAGGCGGCCAAGGACTTTGAAGGCATCCGGGTTTCACCGCTGCTGATCCTGGCGAAGGCCGTGATCTGGGCGGCCGCGCGGAACCCGTCCGTGAACGCCACCTGGGCCGGCGACGAGATCCTGGTGAAGCACTTCATGAATCTCGGTATTGCGGCGGCCACCCCGCGGGGACTGATGGTGCCCAACATCAAGGATGCGCAGGAACTCTCCCTGAAGGAGCTGGCCATCGCCCTCAACACCCTGGCGGCAACGGCCCGCGAGGGCCGGACTCCGCCGGCCGATATGCGCGGCGGCACGCTGACCGTCACCAACATCGGTTCGCTGGGCATCGACACGGGCACCCCGATCATCAATCCCGGCGAGGTTGCCATCGTGGCGTTCGGCACCATCAAGCAGAAGCCCTGGGTGGTTGACGGCGAGGTGGTGCCGCGCTGGATCACCACCCTCGGCGGTTCCTTTGACCACCGCGTGGTCGACGGCGACCTGTCGGCCCGGTTCATGGCGGACGTCGCTTCAATCCTGGAAGAGCCGGCCCTGCTCCTGGATTAGGCCCGGCGGCACTGGCGCGGGTGCCTAGCGGACCTTTACGGCGGCGACGGCGGCACTCAGGATCGGGGCGAGCCGGCGCACGCCCTCGGCAATGTCCTCGGAGGAGACAGCGCTGAAGGCCAGCCGGAGCTTGTTCGAGGCGCCTTCGCCGGGCGTGAACGCCGCGCCCGGGATGAAGACCGTCCCGGCGTCGATCGCTTCATAGAGCAGGGGATAGGTGTCCACACCCTCGGGCAGCGTCACCCAGATGAAGAATCCGCCGTCCGGCCGGGTCCACGTCACGCCTTCGGGCATGTGTTCATCCAGTGCGGCCAGCATCGAGGAACAACGCTCGGCGTAGAGGCTGCGGGAGCTGCGCACGTGGCCCATCCAGTCGTACTCGCGCAGGTACGCGGAGACCAGCATCTGGGTCAACGGCGAGGGGCACAGGACCACGGCTTCGCAGGCCAGGTAGAACCGCCGGTAAAGGTGGCGGGGGACCAGCGCCCAGCCGAGCCGGACTCCGGGGGCGAAGATCTTGGAGAACGAGCCCAGGTACAGCACGTCCTGGGCGTTCCCTGCCCGCATCGGGGCCAGGGGTTCGCCGTCGAACCGGAGGAGGCCGTAGGGATTGTCCTCCAGGACCAGGATGTTGTTCCGCCGGCAGATTTCCACTACCGCCTGGCGGCGCCCGGCGGTCAGGGTGACGCCGCTGGGATTGTTGAAGCTTGGGATCGTGTAAAGCAGCTTGATGGTTTTGCCTTCGGCGCGCACCTCGCGGATCCGCTGCTCGAGTGCCTCCGGGACGAGGCCGCCGTCGTCCATCGGAACGGTGCGTACGTCCACCTCGTAGGCCTCAAAGGCATTCAGCGCCCCTACATAAGTGGGGTCCTCGCAGAGAATCACATCGCCCGGATCGCAGAAGACCTTGGCAGCAACGTCCTGCGCGGACTGTGAACCGGTGGTGATGACGATGTCCGCCGGATCGGCGTCGAGAATGCCTTCCGCGGCCATGACCTCGCATGCCTGCCTGCGCAGCTCTTCCATGCCCTGCCCGCCGCCGTACTGCAGTGCCTCCAGCCCGTGCTCGGCAATGATGCGCTGGGCGGTCCGGCCCAGTTCTTCCAGGGGGAGGGAACGCAGATAGGGACTCCCGCCTGCCAGGGAAATCAGGCCCGGACGGATGGAAATGTCGAAGACATCCCGTACCGCGGACTGCTTGATGTGGAAGGCGCGGTTGGAGAACAGCACCTCGTGGCGGTGGGAGCCGGCGGCGCGTTCCAAAGCAGCCATGGTGTCAACGGGCAGTTCTACGGCATCGGAGAATTCCTCGCGGGTCATGCCTCCAATGCTAACCCCGATAGTTGACCGTCAGGCAACGGCTGTTTAGTACACCAAGGAGGTTTAGATCCAGCCGGCCTTGTGGGCCTTGATTCCGGCCTGGAACCGGCTCTCGGCACCCAACTCCTCCAGCATCCAGGCAATGTGGCGGCGGCAGGTCCGCACACTGATGCCAACCCGCCGGGCAATGGCTTCATCCGAGTAACCGGAGGCCAGCGCCGTGAGGACGGACCGCTGCGTGCTGGTGAGTCCCTCCCTGCCGGGATTGTCGGTCAGGAACGGCTCGGCCAAGCCCCACGCAAACTCGAAGAGCAACCCGAAAATGCGGATCAGGTTGGTATCCCGCACAACCAGTCCGGCAACGTCGCCGGGGTGCAGATCGCGTGCAACAACCGCCACTTTGTCATCGAAAATCAGGGTTCTCAGGGGCATGTAGGGAAGGGTGCGGAACTCCCCTCCTGCCTGGGTAATAACTTCCACTGCCTTGCGGGTGGGCACATGGTCCCGCGTGCTTGCGTGGTACAGCGTTTGCCTACGAACACCGCCGCGCAGGAGATCCAGATCCTTCTGCACGCTTTCCTCATGGATGTCTGCGTTGGCGCCCTGCCCCGGCCGGGCGATCAGGACACGGTCGGTGGCGCTGCGCCCATACTCGATCAGTACCCGCTGGACTTGCTCCTGGTCCTCGACCACCTCCACCGACGAATCGGCGGCCAGCCGCTTACGTGCCTCGACGTAGGCCGGGGTCAATGCGGCCATTTCCCGCCGGCGGTTACTGATTCTTCCGCGCAGTTCCAGCAGCGCCCGTTCATCCGGATCCACCAGTTCCGCGAGGGCAACATCAGGGGAAACCGCGGTGTAGCTTGGGCCGCCCGTGTTCTGCTGCAGCAGGAGGCAGCTGGCGGTCAGTTCGGATATGGCACCGTCGATCACCTTGCTGGTGTACCCCAAGGCCTCGGAAGCCTCCTTCGCCGTCCACCCCGGACGACTTACGGCAAAGCGGTAAACGTCGAGCGAAACCTGAGACAGCACGGCGAATCCTTTCAACGCATCAGCTGTAGCCCCCACCGCTACCCTACCCAGCCAGCGCGGTTTCCGGGCCGCACGTGACAAAAGTGTTTTGTGACCGCAACACACTTCGGAATTCAGGCCATGGCCGGTTAATGCCAACGACGGCGGCCCAGGGCCCCTGCCGCGGAAAACCTCAGGTCGTGGCGCATCCCGAGGCGGTTGCAGCCGGAGGCAGGAACCGGGAGGGTCCACATCCGGACATGTCAGGAACCGGGCAGCGGAGGCTATTTACAGGCCGTGCGGCGGCGGGGGAAGCTTTCGGAGTCAAATCAAGGCGCCGGCTGAGCATCAGCCCAAGACCCAAGGGGGATAGCGATCATGAAGAGCTGGGATTGGTTCTAACTGAGGGCCCCGGAGGGGCCAAAGGCAAGTAACTACACAACTGCAAAGGCCGCCCAGTGGCGGTAACCGCACCCCGAGGGGAAAGACACATATGAGCCAGCTAGCTGCAGTTCGACCAGCCTCACGGACGCAACCGAGTACTCATTGGTGGTCGCTCTCAATTCATACCGGGGGCTTTGATGTTGCGGACGGCATCATCGGAGAACTGGTTACCCCGCTGGCGGCTCAGGCCCAGGTTCTGGGTGCGCAGCGCTGGTATTTCACGCGGTGCTCGGATCCGGCTAACGCACACGTAAAACTCCGGGTGCTCGCCCCTACGAGTACGTTGGACCGGCTGCAGTCGCTGTTGGTGGCCCTGCAGAACCAGTCCAGCGGTGTCATCGGGCACCTGGAAACCAGCCAGCAGTTCAGCGAGCCGGCTACGGACCGGCTCAGCCCGGGCGGCGGTGAGCCGCAGGACCTGCGTATCGAAGCGGACCTCGCGAAATACGGCGGCGTGGAGGGGCTCTCCCTCGCGGAAGAGGTTTTTGAGCTCTCTTCGGATCTGGCGAGTTGGGCCACGGCACGCTTTCCCAAGGTCCAGAACCGCTGGGCACTTGGATCGCTCCTGCTGTTTGATGCGGCCCGGAGCATGATGAAAGGTCCCCGGGCCTCAGCCTGGCCGGACCGGCGCCGCCTCTCCTGGGACTACTACTGGGACAGCCACCTGCGCAGCTGCACGGCGGGGTTCGGTCCCCGGGCCGCCGGTGTACGGCAGGCCATGACGGTCCAGGTTGGTGCGAAGGTCATGCCGACCCATCGGCTGATGGCAGCAACGGCAGCGGAATCCGCCGTCGAAAACTGGCGGCGGCGCTGGTTCCGGGGCATTGACACGTATTTGTACCGGGCGGACAAGGCCCGGCTGAGCCGAAGCGCCCAGCACCTAACGGTCTATCAGGCACACATGCTTCTGAACCGCCTCGGCCTGAGCCTCCGGGAGGAAGCGGCCATGGGATTGTACGCACGGACTTGGAGTCCGGAACGGGAATCAGTTCTGCTCGATAAGCGCTGAACCTGCGCGCAATGGGAAGGGGGCCCATCCGGTGGCCGATCATGAAGAAGTAGTGGTAGCGGACGCGCAGGAACTCGGCTCGGTCCTTGGCTGCTCGGATGACGTCTTGGCCGATCTGCAGAACAGCGGGGTCCTGGCGCCCTACGGTGAAGCCTGGAATGTTGGCCCGGCGCGTGAATACCTGAGGGACGCGGCCTGGGCGGACGAGGTCTGGTACTAGAAGGACGCCGAACGCAGAAGAGGGACGGACCAGTGACGGTCCGTCCCTCTTTTCTGTCTGCTTTGCCTAGGCTGCGGAGACAGAGGCTTCTGCGAGAACGCGGACGGCCTCGCCGAGCTGGGCAACGGTGTCCGGGTCATCCTGCGGGTGGATGCCGTCGTAGCGCGTCACGGATCCGCCGATGGCGAGGCGGACTTCCTCGACCACGCGGGCGCCGGCGATGCCGACCGACTTGCGTGCATCGTCCTGTGCCCAAACACCGCCGTACTGGCCGAAGGCAGAGCCGATGACGGCGGTGGGCATGCCGGAGATGGCACCGGCACCGAAGGGGCGGGACAGCCAGTCAATCGCATTCTTCAGCACGGCAGGCATGGTGCCGTTGTATTCGGGGCTGATCAGCAGCAGGCCGTCAGAAGCAGCGGCCGCGTTGCGCAGGGCCTGTGCTGCTTCGGGGACGAGCCCCTCTACGTCGATATCCTCGTTGTAGAACGGAATGTCGCCCAACCCCTCAAAGAGCTTCACCTCGACGCCTTCCGGAGCGCCGGCGGCGGCGGCTTCAGCGAGCTGGCGGTTGATGGAACCGACGCGGAGGCTGCCGACGAGGGTCAGGATGGTGGTGCTCAAAATTGGAACTCCTGTCTTGGCCGTGCCGCTTCTGGGGCACGGGCACGGATTCTTCTTCACGACCTTAAGCGGACTACAGTCCGATTTTATTCCCCGCGGCGCTACACTGGCCCGCATGAGTGGGAGAGGACCGTCACAAGCCGGTATCCGGGTGGACGCCGCCCGGAACCACCACCGCCTGCTCGAAGCAGCCCTGGAACTCGTTGCAGCCGGCGGTGCCGACGCCCTGACGATGGATGATCTTGCCGAGCGGGCCCACGTGGGCAAGGGGACGGTATTCCGGCGCTTCGGCTCCCGCGCCGGCTTGATGCAGGCGCTTCTGGACCATGCCGAGCAGGGTTTCCGGACCGCCTACCAGTTCGGTCCGCCCCCGTTGGGGCCAGGGGCACCGCCCAGGGACCGGCTGTTGGCCTTCGGCCTGGCACGGTTGGCATCGCTGAACGTGACCGGGGAGCTGGCCCGGGCGGCCGACGTCGATCCCCGGACCCGCTACCAGCATCCGTCCCGAAGCCTTGCACGCCGGCACCTCGCCGGGCTGCTCCGCCTGACCGGCACGGTTCCGGACCCGGAACTCGCCGCCTACCAGTTGATGGCCTTCCTTGATGCAGGCCTGCTTCTCCACCTGCGCGGCGAGGAAGGCATGGGCCTGCCCCGCCTGGAGAAGGGATGGGAGGAGTTGGTGGGCGCGTTCGCGCGGCCCAGCTGAGCTTAGAGTTTCTTCTGCGTCCCGCCGTCGGGCTGCTCGAGCCCAAGCGAGGAGATGAGGGAGCGCAGCGCCTGCCGCAGTTCCTGGCTGTCGTCCAGGGTCGTTTCCGCCTGGGCGAGATTTGCCCACTCGATGGCCTTGAGGCCTGCGTCGGTAACCGACCAGATCCCGGACTCGTCCCGGACGGAGTATCCGGAGGACTGGAGCTTCAGGAGGTGGACTCTAATAGCCGTTTCGGACTGGCCTTCCGCCTCGGCCAGCTCAGCTTCCGTAGCTGCCGCTGAGGCAAGGCATTCAAGCAGGTGAAAGCTGCCCTGGTTGAGGCCGAACCGATCCAGTGCACTGTCTGAGGCGATGTGTTTTACATGGGCAGCTGCCGAGAGGAGACGGGGGAAATAGCCCGGTGCCGTGGCGGGTTCGGAACCGGATGCAGGGTTGGCGCCGGACGGGACGCGCGAAGCTGCTTCTTCGCCGCGGGCCGGAGTCACGCTGCCGCCCACGCTGTGCGGGAGCTGACGGAAAAGCCCGTAACCGTGGTCTTAGGGGCGCTTAGGAGAAAGGTGTCGCGGGGGCAGACGTGGTGAAACGGCACTGGTTCCTCGGAGGTATGAAGGTTGGGTGCGGCTGGCAAACAGCCTGTGGCCACGTCTTGACCAATGGTCATCTTATTGTGAAGTATCCACGCCGGACAAACGGGATCGAGGGTTCACTGGAAGCTGACCGGCCGGTGCCCGGTCCGTAACGATTTCGACGTTCCGCGACATGGAATCCTTTAGTGACGCAGTTCTCAGTTAGCTTTGTTTGGTGCAAATCAAGGAACGGATCGAAGATTCGCGGATGAGCCCGCGGCAGGTGGCTATTATTGCCATTTGCACCACCCTTTACATGATCGACGGCTTCGATGTCCTGGTCATGGCCTTCAGCGCCAGCCATGTGGCCGAAGAGTGGGGATTGAACGGCGCACAGCTGGGCTACCTGCTCAGCGCAGCACTGGTGGGCATGGCTGTCGGATCTATCTTCGTCTCGACGGTCGCGGACATTATCGGGCGGCAGAAAACGCTGCTGATCGGTGTCTGCATTGTTGCCGCAGGCATGCTGGCCTCCTACTTTGCCCCGAACTATGCGGTGCTGCTGATTCTCCGCCTCCTGACGGGCGTGGCCATTGGAACGCTCCAGTCCACCATCAGTGTCTTCGCCTCTGAGTTCTCCAATGCCAAGCGCCGATCCACGGCCCTGTCCCTCGTCAGCATCGGGCAGCCAATCGGCGGCGTCCTCGGCGGCCTGATCAGCGGCGTTTTGATCAGCCAATACGGCTGGCGTTCGGCCTTCCTGTTCGGCGCCGTCGTCACCATCCTGATGATTCCGCTGGTGATGAAGGTATTCCCGGAATCGGTCGACTATCTGTTGACCCGCCGGCCTGCAGGCGCACTGGAACGGGTCAACCGCAGCCTGCGGGCCATCCGGCAGCCGGCCGTGGATGTGCTGCCGGAATCCGTGCTGGCGGAGCAGAACAAATCCCGTTTTGCGGACGTCCTTACCGGCTACAACGCCCGCCGAACCATCCTGCTGGCCCTGGCCTACTTTGTCCTTATGGCGAGCTTCTACTTCGCGAACTCCTGGACGCCCCGGCTGATTGCGGAAAGCGGTTTCACCGCCCAGGACGGCATCAATGCTGGAGTGCTGTTCAGCGTCGGGGCAATTGTCGGCGGCGTCCTGCTGGGCCTGCTCGGTGCACGCTTCCCCATGCGCAAGGTCCTGGCCGTGTTCTTCGTGATCGGGGCCGCCACTTTCGTCGTGTTCGCCAACTCGACCAACGGTTCGCTTGGCTGGGCCCTGTTCGCGGCAGCGCTGGTAGGGTTCGGCTCCAACGCGCCCATCGCCGGTATGTTGGCGATCAGCCCCACCTACTACACGAGTGAGGTCCGCGGCACGGCTCTGGGACTGGTGATCGGCATGGGCCGCATCGGCGCCATCATCTCGCCGATCCTGGCCGGTACCCTGATGGACGGCGGCTGGACGCCCGGTGACTTGTACTTCCTGTTCGTTATCCCGATGGCACTGGGCGCCGTCATCATTTCCATGCTCGGCCAGCCGGTCCTTCGCGGACCCAGCCCCAAGGCTGCCGCACCGGTTCACTGATTGGCGCCGTCCGGTCCGCAGCCGCGGCGGACCGGACGGCCTGAAACGCTAGGAAGTCACCAGATCCGGCCATTCCGAGGTCAGCTCCAGCCCGTGGGCGGCAGAGACCGACGCGTGGGTGACCCGGCCACCGGCGATGTTGAGGCCGTGGGCGAGGTCCGGGTACTTCTCGAAGGCGCCTGCCACGCCGAGGCTGGCCAGCGCCACTGCGTACGGCAGCGTCACGTTGGTCAAGGCGTAGGTGGACGTGTTGGGGACCGCGCCGGGCATGTTGGCCACGCAGTAAAACAGGGAGCCGTGCACGCGGAAGGTCGGATCTTCGTGCGTGGTGGGATGGCTGTCTTCAAAGCAGCCGCCCTGGTCCACCGCGATGTCCACCAGCACGCTTCCCGGTTTCATGCGCGAAACCATGTCATTTGTGACCAGCTTCGGAGCACGGGCCCCGGGGATCAGCACCGAGCCGATCACCAGGTCCGCATCCACTATGGCCCGCTCGATCTCGAAGGCGTTGGATGCCACCGTCTTGATCCGGCCGGCATACAGCTCATCGAGTTCCCGCAGCCGGTCAATATTAATGTCCAGGACCGTGACGTCCGCATGGGCGCCGACGGCCGCCGCCGCCGCGTTGGTCCCGGCCACGCCGGCCCCCAGCACCACTACCTTGGCCGACCGGACACCCGGAACGCCGCCCAGCAGCAGGCCCGGCCCACCCGCCGGGGCCATCATGGACTGCGCCCCCACCTGCACCGAAAGCCGTCCGGCTACTTCGGACATGGGTGCCAGCAGGGGGAGGGACCGGCCGCGCTGCACGGTCTCATAGGCGATCGCAGTGACTCCGCGTTCGAGCAGCGCAGCCGTCAGCTCCGGCTCGGCGGCCAGATGCAGGTAAGTGAAGAGGATCAGGCCCGGCCGGAAATGCCGGTATTCGGAGGCAACCGGCTCCTTGACCTTGAGAATCATGGCGGACTGGGCCCAGACGTCGTCGGCTGAGTCCAGAATCTGCGCTCCGGCGGCGGTGTATTCCGCGTCCGTAATGTTCGAGCCGGTGCCGGCACCGCTTTGTACCAGCACCTGATGGCCATGGGAGCGGAGTTCATGCACGCCCGAGGCGGTTATTGCTACACGGAATTCATTGTTCTTGATTTCCTTGGGGATACCGATGATCACAGTATTGCTCCGTCAGTAGGGTCAGCCGGCGGGGTGTCCGCCGACACATCCCCAGCATAGGTCCCCTGCCGCGCGGCCGGGCAGGGGCACCGGGAGCCGGTTTTCCTCCGCCGGCCGGCTTCCGAGATCAGGTGCCGGTGTTGTCCGCGCCGCTCTCCGTTGCTTCGCCCGCCGCTTTGGCTGCTCTCGCGGCCTGCTGCGATTCGAGCCAGGCCTGGACATCTTCCATCCGGATCCGGCGGTGCGAGCCGCGGTATTGGACCGGGATAACCCCGGCATCCGTCAGGTTGCGCAGGTAGGTGTGGGAAATGCCCGCTGCGGCGGCCGCCTGGGAAGTGGTCAGCAGGGGCACCGGTCCGGCCGGAAGCGGTGGATCCACCGGCGCGGCAGGCTCCGAGGACACCGTCACGGGGGCGCCCGCGGCGAGTCGGGACAGCAGGTCCAGCACAGCGTCCCGGGCGGCGTCGGGCAGCCGCAGCGCCGTGCCGTCCACGAAAACGGTGACGTCGCCGGCAGCCAGCGCGCGTTTCAGCGCAAGGGTGTCTTTGTCCGGCAGCGCCGGTACGGTCCTGGAACTCTTACTCATGGCCCTAATCTTGCCAAAGGAATGGCGGCGGGGCGGGCACCGATGCCGTGTTGAAGCGGTTCGGGCAGCGGAAACAGCGGGACGGCCCGGGTTGGTCGTGGTGGAATAGGGCTGGCGTATCGAAAGGGACCGGAAGCCGGTTCGAAATTTACTCGAGGGAGAGTTCATGGGCACCGACAGCACCAGGTCCATCCGCGGCGCGGTCCTGCAGACCATCGGCGCCCCGCGCCCCTACGCGCAGTCCCGGCCGGTGGTGGTGCAGGACCTCCAGCTGCAGCCGCCCGGGCCGGGTGAAATCATGGTGCGCATCGAGGCGGCGAGCCTGTGCCACTCGGACCTGTCGGTGGTGAACGGCAGCCGCGTTCGGCCGCTGCCCATGCTGCTCGGACACGAGGCCGCGGGCAAGGTGGAGGAGCTGGGCGAGGGCGTGGAGGACCTCGCCGTCGGACAGCGCGTGGTGATGGCCTTCCTGCCCCGCTGCGGTGAATGTGCAGGCTGCCGGACCGAGGGCAAGATGCCCTGCATCCCGGGATCGGCAGCGAATAATGCGGGTACGCTGCTCGACGGCGGGATGCGCCTGACCTCCGCGGACGGCGGGGAAGTGCGCCACCACCTCGGCGTCTCCGGCTTCGCCACGCATGCCGTGGTCAACCGGAAGTCAGTGGTACCCGTGGATGACGACATTCCGCCCCACGTGGCGGCCCTGCTGGGGTGCGCCGTCCTCACCGGAGGCGGCGCGGTGCTGAACCCGGCCCGTCCGGGCAAGGACGACGACGTCGCGATCGTCGGGCTCGGCGGCGTCGGCATGGCGGCCCTGCTGACCGCACTGTCGCTGGACGTGCGCAGTGTGATCGGCATCGACTCATTGCCGGAGAAACTGGCACGCGCCCGGGAGCTCGGCGCCGACGCGGTGTACACGCCGCAGGAGGCCCTCGACGCCGGCATCCGCCCCGCGCTGGTGATCGAGGCTGCCGGGCATCCCCGTGCCTTCGAAACGGCCGTACGGATCACAGCCCCCGGGGGCACCACCGTCACGGTAGGGCTGCCGGCCCCGGACCAGACCTCCGAAATCACGCCGCTGACCTTGACCGCCGAAGCGCGGACCATCATCGGCAGCTATCTCGGTTCCGCTGTTCCTGCCCGGGACATCCCGGTTTACGCGCAGCTGTGGCGGGAGGGAAAACTGCCGGTGGAGGAACTTGTCTCCTCCACCATTGGGCTGGAGGACATCAACTCGGCCATGGACACTCTGGCGGACGGCCTCGCCATCCGCCAGGTCATCCGCTTCGAACCGGATGGCGGTTCTGCATGAGCAAACCGCACCCCCGGCGCCGGTGGGAGCCGGACTTCCTGGGCGAGGGATTCGACCAGCTGACCCTGGACCTGCCCGGCGGCAAGATTGCCACCCTGGTCCGCTACACACCGTCGGATCCGCAGTCCGGCCCGGCGCCGTCAGGCACGACGGCGGATGTCCTCTACGTGCACGGCTGGTCGGACTACTTCTTCCAGACCGAACTGGCGAGCTACTGGGCCGGGCAGGGTGCGCGGTTCTTCGCCGTTGACCTGCACAACTACGGGCGGAGCCTGCGCCCGGGGGAGGAGCCCGGATACGTCCAGGACCTCAGTGACTATGACGCGGATGTGGGAGCAGCCCTGGAAGCCATGGGGCAGAACGCTGCAGATGCCAGGCCGCTGATCCTGCTCGGGCACTCCACCGGCGGCTTGACCCTGGCGCTCTGGGCGCAGCGCCACCCCGGCCGGGCCGCAGCCCTGATCCTGAACAGTCCCTGGCTGGAATTCCAGGCCACGGAACTGGCGCGCCGGGTTATTTCACCGCTGGTCAGCCTGGAGGCACAGCACCACCCGCGCCGGCCGTTGCCGCCGGTCGACCCCGGGATCTACACCCGGACGGTGTCCGCCGCGTTCGGCGGGGAATGGCATTACGACACCGAATGGCGTCCGGTGCGGGGGTTCCCGGTCACGGTCGCTTTCCTGCATGCAGTGTTCTCCGCCCAGGCAACGGTCGCCGCGGGCCTGCAGCTGCAGCTGCCCGTACTGGTGCTGCTGTCAGACAACAGCTACCTGCATCCGCGCTGGTCGGAAGATGCGGCACGCTCCGACGTCGTGCTGGACGTCAACGTCGTGGCCCACCGCGCGCTCTCCCTGGGCTCCACCGTGAGCGTGGACCGGATCCCCAATGCGATGCATGACGTGTTCCTGTCCGCACCGGCGGTCCGCGCACAGGCGTACAACGCAATCACCCGCTGGGGGAGCGGCTATCTGCGGGCCCTGCCGTCCTCCGGCAAGGCCCGCGTGCCGGAGGACTAGTCGATCAGCTCGTACGCCGGCAGGGTCAGGAAGTCCGTGTAGTCCTTGGACAGGCTGATCTCCCCGATGATCCGGCTGGCCGGCTCGAAGTAACCGGTGAACATCTCATCCGACACTTCCCCGCGCAGCCGCTCCGTTTCTTCGGCCAGGAGCCGGCTGACCAATTCCTCGGTGACGGTCTCGCCGGTGTCCTCAAGCACCACGCTGTTGCGCACCTGCTGCCAGACCTGGGAGCGGGAAATCTCCGCGGTGGCCGCGTCCTCCATCAGGTTCCGGATGGCGACGGCACCGTTGCCGGAGAGCCAGATGGCAACGTAGTTGATGGCTACATAGAGGTTGGACCGCAGCCCTGCCTCCGTGATGGAGCCTTCGGCCGTGCTGACATCGAGCAGGTCGGTGGCCGTCACGGACACATCCTCGCGCTGGCGGTCCACCTGGTTCGGCTTCTCGCCCAGGGCCTCGTCGAAGACGTCGCGGCACACGGGCACCAGATCCGGATGGGCCACCCAGGAACCGTCAAAGCCGTCACCGGCCTCACGGGTCTTGTCCGCCTTCACTTTCTCCAGCGCGCTCGCGGTGATTTCCGGTTCGCGGCGGTTGGGAATGAAGGCTGCCATACCGCCCATGGCGAAGGCGCCGCGGCGGTGGCAGGTCTTCACGAGCAGTTCAGTGTAGGCACGCATAAAGGGTGCCGTCATGGAGACATCGGCGCGGTCCGGCAGCAGATACGCCTTTCCGGCATCGCGGAAGACCTTGATCATGCTGAAAAGGTAATCCCAGCGTCCGGCGTTCAGCCCGGAGGCGTGGTCTCGCAGTTCGTAGAGGATCTCGTCCATTTCGAAGGCTGCCGGAATGGTTTCGATCAGGACGGTGGCGCGCACGGTGCCCTGCGGCACGCCCACATACTCCTCGGAGAACGTGAAGACATCGTTCCAGAGACGGGCCTCCAGATGGCTTTCCATCTTGGGCAGGTAATAGTAGGGGCCCTGCCCGTTGTCCAGCAGTTGCCGGGCGTTGGCGAAGAAGTGCAGACCGAAGTCCACCAGCGCGCCAACGGCGGGTTCTCCGTCGATCAGCACGTGCTTTTCGGGCAGGTGCCATCCGCGCGGGCGCATTACGACGACGGCGAGTGGCGCATCGGTGCGCAGCGCGTACTCCTTGCCCTCGGGTGAGGTGAAGGAGAGGTCGTTGCGCGCAGCACGGTAGAGGTTCACCTGCGAATCCACCACGTTGTGCCAGGTGGGGGTGCAGGCATCTTCAAGGTCGGCCAGCCAGACTTTGGCACCGGAGTTCAGGGCGTTGATGGCCATCTTGGCGGGGGACGCCGGGCCGGTCATTTCCACCCGGCGGTCCTGCAGCGCGGCGGGTGCCTCGGCCACCTTCCAGTCCCCGCTGCGGATGTCGGCGGTCTCGGGCAGGAAGTCCAGCCGGCCGGTGGTGGCGGCTTCCTGGCGGCGGACGGAGCGGGCGGCAAGGCGCTCGTCGCGGGTGCTGCGGAAGCGGCGGTGGAGTTCCTCGATGAATTCCAGCGCTTCGGGGGTCAGGATGTGTTCCGATCCTTCGGCGGGCGAGGAGTCGGTTACTTCAATGGCCATAATGATTCTCCCTGTGGCAATGCCGGTGGACAGCAGTAAAGTGATGCCGGTTACTTCTTCCGTATCGTGGATATTATTGTCTGACACGTGGAATTACAAGGGACTACCTCCACTGCGTCATGGCTGCTGACAGGTGTTCGCGGGCCCGGGACAACCGTCCGCGCACGGCCTGCGGGCTGATGCGCAGCGCAGCGCCGATCTCCGCATAGCTTTGCCCGTGGACCTCGCGCAGGAGCCAGCAGGCCCGCTGATCCGCAGGAAGCAGGGAGAGCGCCCGCCGCAGTGACTCCAATTCCGCCGCGACCTCCGCCGTGTGGTGCGGGTCCGCTTCCCGGTCCGAGTCCCGTGCGGTGGCAACGGCCGCCTCGTCAGCCAGCGGATCGGCGCCCGGCAGGTCCTGCGGGTGGGAGGTGCGGTGCCGAAGCACATCCAGGCAGCGGTTGGTCGCCGTCCGGTAGACCCAGCCGCCGAAGGCTTCCTCCCGGGTCAAGGTCGGGAGCATCCGCCAGCCGGCCGTCAGCGTGTCCTGGACGACGTCCTCTGCATCACCGCGGTCCCGAAGCATGCGGTAGGCGAGCCGGAACAACCTGCGCTGGTAAATGGCCACAAGGTACTCGAAGGCGGGCAGGTCTCCTGCGCGGGCCAGTGCGACCAGGGCCGCCTCGTCGGCGGGACCGTTCCCTGACCCGGCGCGCGGGGAACTCATACCGTAATACGCCGCATGCGGCAGCTCGGATCCTGCCATGGTGTCCCTGTCCCGTCCGGCAGCGGCCGGACGTGGCTTGAGTGTCCCAGAACGGGGGCCATAACGGAACAACCTCAGGACGGACTGGGCCAAAGGCAGTCGAAGTTCGGGGTTTGCCGTGACGATCCAGGTCTGGGCACGTCATTAACTCTGTAAGGGACGCGCGCGGTGCATCCGCAATGAACGCAGGAGACGATTCTCATGGCAGATCCATCAAAGGCAGCGGGGGCAACGTCCGCTACGGCCAATCCGCAGGGTGCCCAGAGTATGCAGACCGGGCAGGGCTCGCCCCAGGGGCAGGGCGGCTCCCCGGCGTCGTCGTCGGTTGACGCCGAGCGCCGGACCGGGCCGCTGCACACACCCCGGGGCGACACCACCATCGAGGAAACCGTGGTGCAGAAGCTGGCCGGCATGGCCACCCGCGAGGTACCGGGGGTTTATGCCATGGGCAATGCCGCCCGGCGGGCTTTCAGTTCCATGACCGAACGGATCCCGGGTTCGCAGACCAACGTCAGCAACGGCGTCACGGTGGAAAAGGGTGAACGTCAGGCGGCGATCGACGTCAGCATCGTGGTGGAGTACGGCTTTTCCGTGGTGGAGGTGAGCCAGGGTATCCGGCGCAACGTCATCCGGTCCGTGGAAAACGCCACCGGCCTGGAAGTGCTGGAGGTGAACGTGAATGTCACCGATGTCCACCTGCCGGACGAGAACGAGGACCAGGACGACCAGCAGCCCTCCAGCCAGTCCAAGAGCCTGGAGTAAGGGCCGTACAACAAGCAGAAGGAGGACTCCATGTCCGGAACGCGGTGGTGTTTGTTAATCGGGCTGGTGCTGGGAATCGTGCTGGCCTTCGGCGGTTGGCTGGCCTTCCTCATTACGCTGCTGTTCGGCCTGATCGGGCTGCTGGTGGGGTTGGTGGCGGATGGGAAGGTGGACGTCGCCGGGATGCTCGGTAAAGCGTCAAGCCGATGAGCATTCCCACGGCGCCGCCGTCGCTGCCTTCGGGGCGGGATGTCGATGACCGCGGGGAAACCGTCCTGGCCCGGCGGGTGCTGGAGAAAACGGCCAGCCAGGTAGCCCGGGATGAGACGTTTGCGGGTGGAAGCTCCGGAGGGTTCCTCGGTATCGGCAGCCGCGCGGATCTGTCGGCACGGCCGGATGCCAGTGTGGAGTTGGCCGGAAATGTCGCCAGCCTCAAGGTCACCGTGGGGCTGCCGTATCCGATGCCGCTGCGTCAGACAACCGAACAACTGCGCCGCCGGATCACGGAGCGGGTCACCGAGCTGACCGGAGTGCAGGTGAGGCAGGTGGACATTACGGTTTCCTGGCTGAAGCCGCCGCAGCGGGATCCGCGCGGTCGAAGGAAACTGCAATGAGCGCGAAGATCCCGCCGCCGGTGTCCATGCGGCGCAGGCCCAGCCGCTCCGTTCCCGCAACAATTTCGGCGATCGTGATGCTGGCGCTCGGTGTGGGGCTGGTTTGGGCCGCCGTCGCCCGCCTCATTCAGGGGAGTTGGCCGGCGTTCGTGACGGAACCGGTGCGTTGGCTTTCTGAGACCGGCTGGGACAGCACCCGGGGTTGGACCGGTGCCGTAGTGCTGCTCCTGATCGGGGTGATCCTGCTGCTGTGCGGGATGCTCCCAGGGGACTTCTCCGCGCTGCCGCTGCGGGCAAAACCGGTGAATATGCCGGGGCTGCCCGGAGCAGGGGAATCGGGCGGCGTTCCGTCGGTCCGGGGCGGGGAAACCGTGGTGATGAGCCGGCGCGCAGTCGCGCGGTTAGCGGCATCCACCTGCGACCACATTGACGGGGTCGCCTCCGCCTCCGCGACGGCGTCCTCACGCAAGGTCCATCTGGACGTGACGACGGCGCTGCACGGCACCACCGATTTGCAGCACTGGGTGGTGGACGGGGTGCGCTCACGCCTTGCCGCCACCGGCCTGGATCCGGTGCCGGAAGTCACGGCAACCATTCGAACGCGGGACTGACAGCCGGGACCAGCAGAGGAAGGCAGGGCAATGAGGCACCATTCAGGAAAAGCCAACCGGACGTGGCTGATAATCCTTGGGGTCCTTTTCCTTGCTGCCGGAGTGCTGGCAGCACTTATTGCCGCCGGAGGCCTGGAGCGCTTCATCGGCGGCAGCCCGGGCCGTTCGGACCGGGTGCTGTCCGAAACCGACGGCCAGGGGTTCCTGGCCGGGGAGTACGTGCCGTGGGGCATGCTGCTTGCCGGAGTGATCCTCGGCGTCCTGGGCCTGTGGTGGCTTCTGGCCCAGATTCCCCGGTCCCGGCCGGCAGGGACATTTCGACTGCAGGAAGACCCCGCGCACGGCATCACCGTGTGTGATCCCCAGGAGCTGGCCTCCGCCGTCAGCCACGAGACGGAACAGCTGCCCGGAGTGGTGGGCTCAACCGTCCGCCTGCGCGGCAGTGCTGACGAGCCGGACCTGGCCATGAAGGTGACGGTGAATTCCGACGCGGACGTGCAGGGCGTGATCGCCCGGATCCAGCAGGAAGTAGTGCCGCACCTGGTCTCAACACTGGAGGTGCCGCTGAATACCTTCGGCCTGGAGATAGACGCCAGCAACAAAGCCGGTGCCCCGGGAGGCGGCGCAACGGTCAGCTCCCGGGGGACGGTGGTGTACTAGGAGCCCGTTTACGGCTTCGCGGCCGTGAGTGCGGCGCGTTCGCGGGCGACGTCGTCGTGGTGTGCCGCTACCCGCGCCTGATGCACGGGCGTCCGGCGCAGTACGGCGTAGACGATGCCCAGCAGGACGAACCACACGGGGGTCACGAGGAGCGCCTGCAGGGTGTCTGTCTGGGTGGTGAGTGTCCACAGGATAAATGCGAAGAACGCCAGCACCAGGTAGGCCATCACGACGCCGCCGGGCATCTTAAACTTCGACGCCTCGTGCAGCTGCGGCCGGCGCTTCCGGTACACCAGGTAGCTGATCAGGATGATGGACCAGACGAACATAAAGCACAGGGCCGAAATGGTGCTCACCAGGGTGAACGCGGCGCTGACGGATTCTCCCGCGTACAGCAGGGCGACGCCGGCCAGCAGGAAGGTGCAGGAGAAGAACAGGGCGTTTTGGGGCACTTTCCGCCGGGAGAGGCGGCCGAACTGCCGCGGAGCATCGCCTTCCTGCGCCAGGCCGAAAACCATACGCGAAGTGGAATATATCCCGGAATTCGCTGAAGATGCCGCGGATGTCAGCACTACGAAGTTCACGATGGCTGCGGCGGTGCCGAGCCCGGCCAGGGTGAACATACCCACGAACGGGCTTTCATCGGCGCTGAATTCGTCCCAGGGGATCACGGCCATCAGCACCACCAGGGCGCCTACGTAGAAGAGCAGGATGCGGATCGGAATGGAGTTCACGGCCCGGGGCAGGTTCTTTTCCGGATCCTTGGTTTCCGCCGCGGTGGTGCCCACCAGTTCAATGCCGACAAACGCGAACACCGCAATCTGGAAGCCGGCGACAAAGCCCATGGGTCCGGTGGGGAAGAAGCCGCCGTGTTCCCAGAGGTTGCCGAAGCCGGCGGTAACCCCGTTGCCGTGCGTGAAGCCGGTAAGGATCATGACCAGTCCCACCACGATGAGCGTCAGGATGGCGATGATCTTGACCAGCGCAAACCAGAATTCGGTTTCACCGAACGCCTTGACGGTCGGCAGGTTCAAGGCCAGCAGCAGCAGGATGCAGGCCAGGGCCGGTATCCACAGGGGAGCGTTGCCCCACCAGAAGGTGACGTAATGGGCAATCGCCACCACGTCTGCAATACCGGTGACCACCCAGCAGAACCAGTAGGTCCAGCCGGTGAAGAAGCCGGCCCAGGGGCCCAGCAGGTCCGCCGAGAAGTCGGTGAAGGACTTGTAGCGAAGGTTGGAGAGCAGCAGTTCGCCCATGGCCCGCATAACGAAGAAGAGCATGAAGCCGATGATCGCGTAGACGAAGATCACTGACGGGCCGGCTGCGGAGATGGTCTTGCCGGATCCCATGAACAAACCGGTACCGATGGCGCCGCCGATGGCCAGCAGCTGGATGTGCCGGCTGGACAGGGAACGCGCGAGATGGGGTTCCTCTGCCCTGTTTTGCGGCGCGGGAACAGCGCTGTCGCTTGGTGGGCGGGTTCTGTGCTCAGACATTGAAATCTCTCTTTTAGGCACCCGCCGGCAGCTCATCCGCCGTAATCGCCTATGCCGCCTAAGAAAAGGCAACGCTGGATGTTGGCGCTGCCGCCGACATTTCAGTTTGGAAGCCGTTAACAGGCCCCGTCAAATTCAGGCAGCTGTGACGTTGCAGGTCACACGGGGGTCGGGGGCCTTTCCGGACGGCATCAGGCACCCGAGCCCGGGCGTGTCTGAGGGTTGAGGCGGTGCCGGGGGCAGGCTAAAGTTGGCCCTGTCACATCAGCAGTTCCAACTGAATATGCCTTTATCAGCCGTGGCGGGAGAGTCCCGCCGGATGCGCATCAGCATCGGCGGGCGCCGTAGGAGCAAACCCTCCCCGGGAATCTCTCAGGCCCCCGTACCGCCACAGCGAGGCAACTCTGGAAAGCAGTTCCCGGCCGTGCCGGAAACTCACCGACGGTGCAAGCGGAAGAACACCCGCGGAATCTCTCAGGTCCAATACAGAGCGGGGAGGAGCCGTCGCCGTCGACGTACCCCCGTCTGCCTTTCCTGGAGCCTCAAATGCCTGCAGAACCGTCCTCCTCCACTCTTGCCGCCGCGTTCGTGGACCGGCACATCGGCGCCCGTGCCGACGCCGTTGAAACCATGCTCAAGACTGTCGGCTACGACTCCCTTGACGGTCTGGTGGACATGGCCGTCCCCGCCGCGATCCGGCAGAATTTCCCGTTGGTCCTGGACCCGGCGAAGAGCGAAGAGGAAACCCTCGCGGCACTGCGGAGGATTGCCGGGAAGAACAAGACGGCCGTCCAGATGATCGGCCAGGGTTACTACGGCACCCACACCCCGCCGGTGATCCTGCGCAACGTGGTGGAGGATCCGGCCTGGTACACGGCCTACACCCCCTACCAGCCCGAAATCTCCCAGGGCCGGCTCGAAGCGCTGCTGAACTTCCAGACCATGGTGCAGGACCTCACCGCCCTGCCCATCGCGAACGCGTCCCTGCTGGACGAAGCCACAGCCGTGGCCGAGGCCGTGCTGCTGATGCGCCGGTCCAATAAGTCCGCAGGACAGAACGGAGCCAACGGCGCCATCGTGCTGGACTCGGAGCTCTTCCCGCAGACCATCGCCGTGGTGAAGGGCCGGGCCAAGGCGCTCGGCTTCGACGTCATTGTTGCGGACCTCGCCGCCGGCCTGCCCGAAGGCGAGCTGGCCGGCGTCGTACTCCAGCAGCCCGGCGCATCCGGCGTAGTCCGCGAGCAGAGCTCCCTGATCGCAGAGGCGAAGGATCGCGGCGCGCTCGTCACCGTGGCCGCGGACCTGCTGGCCCTGACCCTCATCGCCCCTCCCGGCGAGCAGGGCGCGGACATTGCCGTCGGCTCCGTGCAGCGCTTCGGTGTTCCGCTGTTCTACGGCGGTCCGCACGCCGCCTACATGGCCGTCCGCAAGGGCCTGGAGCGGTCCCTGCCCGGCCGCCTGGTGGGCGTCTCCAAGGATTCGGCGGGCACCCCCGCCTACCGTCTCGCGCTGCAGACCCGCGAGCAGCACATCCGCCGGGAAAAGGCGACCTCCAATATCTGCACCGCGCAGGCCCTGCTGGCCATCGTGGCCTCCATGTACGCCGTCTATCACGGCCCCGAGGGCCTGACCGCGATTGCCCGCCGCGCCCATGACTCCGCCCGGACGCTGGCCACCGCGCTGAAGGCTGCCGGCGTCGAACTGCTGCACGAGTCCTTCTTCGACACCGTTACTGCCCGCGTCCCCGGCCGCGCTGCGGAGGTCATTGCCGCCGCCGAAGCGAAGGGCATCAACCTGCGCCGGATCGATGCAGACACAGTGGGCATCTCCGCCGACGAAACGA
Source organism: Arthrobacter sp. zg-Y238 (assembly GCF_024385525.1). Taxonomy (GTDB): domain Bacteria; phylum Actinomycetota; class Actinomycetes; order Actinomycetales; family Micrococcaceae; genus Arthrobacter_B; species Arthrobacter_B jinronghuae. Next base: position 373,327 of record NZ_JANFLU010000001.1, read on the forward strand.
CGACGCCGGCCGTGATCGCCGACGTCGCCGCCGCCTTCGGTGCCGCACCCGTGGAATCCGCGGACGGCTTCGACCTGCCGGCCGGGCTGCTGCGCACCTCGGAATTCATGACGCACCCGGTGTTCTCCTCCTACCGCTCCGAAACCCAGATGCTGCGCTACCTGCGCCGCCTCTCGGACCGCGACCTGGCCCTGGACCGCACCATGATCCCGCTGGGCTCCTGCACCATGAAGCTCAACGCCACCGCGGAAATGCAGGCCATGACCTGGCCGGAATTCGCGTCCATCCACCCGTTCGCTCCGGACTCCCAGACCGAGGGCTGGCGCGAACTGATCGCGGACCTGGAAGAGAAGCTCGCGGTCATCACCGGCTATGACACCGTTTCCATCCAGCCCAACGCCGGCTCCCAGGGTGAACTGGCCGGCCTGCTGGCCATCCGCGGCTACCACCACTCCCGCGGTGACGAACAGCGCAACGTCTGCCTCATTCCGGCGTCCGCCCACGGCACCAACGCCGCCTCTGCGGTCCTGGCCGGCATGAAGGTGGTGGTCGTGGCCACCGCGGACGACGGCGCCATCGACCACGCGGACCTGCGCGCCAAGATCGACGCGAACCGCGAAAACCTTGCCGCCATCATGATCACCTACCCCTCCACCCACGGAGTGTTCGACGACGACGTCCGCGACGTCTGCGAAGCGGTCCACGAGGCCGGCGGCCAGGTCTACATCGACGGCGCCAACCTCAACGCCCTGGTCGGCCTGGCACAGCCGGGCGAATTCGGCGGCGACGTATCCCACCTGAACCTGCACAAGACCTTCTGCATCCCGCACGGCGGCGGCGGTCCCGGCGTCGGCCCCGTGGCAGCCAAGGCGCACCTCGCGCCCTTTATGCCCGGCGACGCCGCCACCTGGACCGGCGGCGAGGACATCCCCGTCTCCGCGTCCCGCTTCGGCTCCGCCGGCGTGCTGCCCATTTCCTGGGCATACGTCAGCCTCATGGGCGGCGAAGGCCTGACCAGCGCCACCAAGCACGCCCTGCTCGCAGCGAACTACGTCGCCGCCCGCCTGAACGAGTACTACCCCGTGCTTTACACGGGCAAGGGCGGACTGGTGGCGCACGAGTGCATCCTGGACCTGCGTGAACTGACCGCCAAGACCGGCGTCACTGCCGAGGATGTGGCCAAGCGGCTGGTGGACTACGGCTTCCATGCCCCCACGTTGTCCTTCCCGGTGGCAGGCACCCTGATGGTGGAACCCACCGAGTCCGAGGACCTGGGCGAGATGGACCGCTTCATCGACGCCATGATCGCCATCCGTGCCGAAATCGACCAGGTGGGCGCCGGGGACTTCACCCTCGAGGGAAGCCCGCTGCGCAATGCCCCGCACACCGCCGTCGTCGTGGCAGCCAATGAATGGGACCGGGCCTACCCGCGCGAACAGGCCGCTTTCCCGCTGCGCAGCCTGCGCATGGACAAGTACTTCCCGCCGGTGGGCCGGATTGACGGCGCCGCAGGGGACCGGAACCTGATCTGCTCCTGCCCGCCCATCGAAGACTTCGAAAACTAGAAGGAACATTCCATGACTGAGAAGTACACAGCGCTGTATGAGGCGCACAAACAGCTGGGCGCTTCCTTCACCGACTTCGGCGGCTGGCAGATGCCCCTCAAATACAGCTCCGAGCTGGCTGAACATAAGGCCGTACGCAGCGCAGCCGGGCTGTTCGACCTCTCCCACATGGGCGAAGTGGAGGTCTCCGGGCCCGACGCCGGGGCGTTCCTGGACTACGCACTGGCAGGCAAGCTTTCCGTTGTGAAGGTGGGACGCGCCAAGTATTCGCTGATCACCACCAACGGCGGCGGGATCATCGATGACCTGATCAGCTACCGCCTCGCCGACGACTCCTACCTGGTGGTGCCCAACGCGGGCAACGCGGACACCGTAGCCGCAGAACTGGCGTCCCGCGCCGAGGGCTTCGACGTCGCGGTGAACAACGTCTCGGCGGAAACCTCGCTGGTGGCCGTGCAGGGACCGGCTGCCGAAGCCATCCTGCTGGACCTGGTCCCCGCAGATCAGGCTGAAGCTGTCACGGGGATGAAGTACTACGCTGCCGACACCGTGGGCATCCGGGCGGGGGAGCGGACCCTGGACCTGCTTGTGGCCCGCACCGGGTACACCGGCGAAGACGGGTTCGAGATCTACGTCCCCAACGATGACGCCGCGGACCTCTGGTCTGCCCTGCTCGCCGCCGGGGAGGGTCGGGGACTCATTCCGGCGGGCCTGGCCTGCCGCGATTCGCTCCGCCTGGAGGCCGGGATGCCGCTCTACGGCAACGAACTCACGCTGGACACGGACCCGTACGCCGCCGGCCTGGGACCCGTCGTCGCCCTGTCCAAGGAGGGGAACTTTGTGGGCCGTTCCGCCCTCGAAGCCCGTAAGGCCGCCGGACCTGCCCGCCGCCTCGTGGGCCTGAAGGGCTCCGGCCGTCGTTCGGCCCGCTCCCATTACCCGGTGCTCAGCAGCGACGGCGAAACGGTCATCGGTGAAGTTACTTCCGGCGCTCCCAGCCCGACCCTCGGCTTCCCTATCGCCCTCGCTTACGTGGATGCGGCATTCACGGAGCCCGGCACGGAACTTAAGGTCGACCTCCGGGGCAAGCCTGAATCCTTCACGGTTGTCGAGCTTCCGTTCTATAAGCGCAGCAAGCAGTAGCGCCAAAAACAAAAAGATTCTCGTGACGGCGGCGCGGGGTGATGTGGTGGTGCGGTGCCCGGGCCGCTCACGTACGCAGGTGTGTGGGTCTCCTGAGGTACCCGGAACGTGCGCGCGGTGCGGCGTTCGTGTAGCCCCGCATCGCCGAGCGAGGAACGAGCGAGGTGTCTAAGGGGCGGCGAATGCCGCCCCGTGGGCACTCGGAACCTAAACTTTGAACCAGAGAACGAAACAACCAGACTTCCCGAGAGGCCCAAGATGAGCAAAGTAAACGCAGGACTCCGTTATTCCGCCGAGCACGAGTGGGTAGACTCCTCGAGCCCCGTCCGCGTCGGCATTTCCGCCGTCGCAGCGGACGCACTCGGCGACGTCGTTTATGTTGACCTTCCCGCCGTCGGCGACACGGTGACAGCCGGTGAGACCTGCGGCGAGGTTGAGTCCACCAAGTCCGTCTCGGACCTCTACGCTCCGGTTTCCGGCGAAATCGTGGAGATCAACCAGGAGGCCATCGACAACCCGGCCCTGTTGAACGAAGACCCGTACGGCGCCGGCTGGCTGTTCACCGTGAACGCAACGAGTGAGGGTGCACTCCTCACCGCCGAGGAATACGCGGAAAAGAACGGCGGCGACCTGTGAGCGATTACCTCAACGATTCCCTCGCGGTAGTTGACCCCGAGGTCGCAGCGCAGATCGACAACGAGCTCCGCCGGCAGCAGCAGGGCCTGGAGATGATCGCCTCGGAGAACCACACCGCCGTTTCCGTCATGGAAGCCCAGGGTTCGGTGCTCACCAACAAGTACGCCGAAGGCTACCCGGGACGCCGCTACTACGGCGGCTGCGAATTCGTGGACGTCATTGAGCAGTTGGCCATCGACCGCGCCAAGTCCCTCTTCGGAGCGAACTTCGCCAACGTGCAGCCGCACTCCGGCGCGCAGGCCAACGCCTCCGTCATGCACGCCCTGATCCGGCCCGGAGACACCATCCTGGGTCTGTCCCTGGCGCACGGCGGGCACCTGACCCACGGCATGAAGATCAACTTCTCCGGCCGGCTCTACAACGTGGTGCCCTACAACGTGTCCGAAGAGGACCACCGCGTGGACATGGCCGAAGTGGAGGCCCTGGCCAAGGAACACCAGCCCAAGCTGATCGTGGCCGGCTGGTCCGCCTACGCCCGCCAGCTGGACTTCGCCGAATTCCGCCGCATCGCGGACGAGGTGGGTGCTTTCCTGATGGTGGACATGGCCCACTTCGCCGGCCTGGTGGCCGCCGGACTGCACCCCAGCCCCGTCCCCCACGCCCACGTGGTCACCACCACCACGCACAAAACCCTTGCCGGTCCCCGCGGCGGCATCATCCTTTCCAATGACGCCGACATTGCCAAGAAGATCAACTCCGCAGTGTTCCCCGGGCAGCAGGGCGGCCCGCTGGAACACGTGATTGCCGGCAAGGCCACCGCCTTCAAGATTGCCGCCACCCCCGAATTCAAGGAGCGGCAGGAGCGCACGCTCGCCGGCGCCCGGATTCTCGCCGATCGCCTGCTGGCCGACGACGTCGCTGCCGCCGGCATCTCCGTCGTGTCCGGTGGAACGGACGTGCACCTGGTGCTGGTGGACCTGCGCAATGCGGCCCTCAACGGCCAGGAGGCCGAAGACCGGCTCGCGCAGATCGACATCACCGTGAACCGCAACGCCGTACCGTTCGACCCGCGGCCGCCCATGGTGACCTCGGGCCTGCGCATCGGCACCCCCGCCCTGGCCACCCGCGGCTTCGGCGAAGATGCATTCCGGGAAGTCGCGGACATCATTGCCCAGGCCCTCATCGCCGGTGAGGACACTGACCTGGCACCCCTGCGCGAACGCGTTACCGCTCTCGCGCAGGCCCACCCGCTGTACCCGGAGGTGGCGGATCTCGCCGCTGCCCCCGCTGCGGCAAACCGTTAGGAAGCACTACCTTGGCTGTCGGCGTTTTTGACCTGTTTACCGTGGGCATCGGCCCATCGAGCTCCCACACAGTGGGCCCGATGCGCGCCGCTGCCGTATTCGCGGCGGAGCTGGTCGACGCCGGCAGCCTGGCCGCCGTCACCGGCCTGAGAGTGGACCTGTACGGTTCCCTCGCGGCAACCGGCCGGGGCCACGGCACGATGACTGCAGTGCTGCTGGGGCTGGAGGGCTTCGCCCCCGAACTGATCCTGCCCGAGCAGGTGGAGCAGCGGCTGGCCGACATTGAGGCGACCCGGAAACTGCAGCTGTGCGCTCAGGTTCCCGGTGCCGTGGCCTGCCCGCTGGAATACGGCGAGGCGGACATTGTGCTGCACCCGCTCACGGTGCTGCCGCGGCACACCAACGGCATGAAATTCGCCGCCCTGGCCGCCGACGGATCCGTGCTGCAGGAGGCAACCTTCTTCTCCGTAGGCGGCGGCTTCATTGTCCGCGAGGGGGAAGAACGGGCGGATGCCCTGGAACTGGAGGCCAGCAAGTCCGACCTCCCCTACCCCTTCCGCACCGCCGTCGAGCTGCTGCAGCACTGCACCGGCAGCGGACTGAGCATCAGCGAAGTGATGCTGGCCAACGAAAAAATCTCCCGCACCGAAGCGGACATCCGCTCCGGCCTGCTGCACATCCGCGACGTGATGGAGGAGTGCAAGAACTCCGCCATCCGCCGCACCGGCCTCCTGCCGGGCGGGCTGAAGGTCCGCCGTCGGGCGCCGGCCTGGCACACCCGGCTGCGCGCCGAGGATCCAAACCGGGACCCGAAATTCTGGCAGGAATGGGTGAACCTCGTGGCACTGGCCGTGAATGAGGAAAACGCGTCCGGCGGACGGGTGGTCACCGCCCCCACCAACGGTGCGGCCGGCATCATTCCCGCGGTGATGTTCTACGCCACCCATTACGGCCCCGGCATGGAGAACGCGACACCGGAGCAGCGGGACGACGTCGTGGTCCGCTTCCTGCTCGCAGCCGCCGCCGTGGGGGTGCTCTACAAGGAACAGGCCTCCATTTCGGGCGCCGAGGTGGGCTGCCAGGGCGAGGTGGGCTCGGCGTCGTCCATGGCCGCCGCCGGTCTGGCCGAGATCCTGGGCGGCACCCCGGAGCAGGTGGAAAACGCTGCCGAGATCGCCATGGAACACAACCTGGGCCTGACCTGCGATCCGATCGGCGGGCTCGTGCAGGTGCCCTGCATCGAGCGCAACGCCATCGGCGCCGCGAAGGCCGTGAACGCCGCGAAAATGGCGCTCTGGGGCGACGGCGAGCACCGCGTCTCGCTGGATGAAGTCATTGTGACGATGCGGGAAACCGGGCGCGACATGAGCTCGAAGTACAAGGAAACCGCGCTCGGCGGGCTGGCTGTCAACGTGGTGGAGTGCTGACACCCCGTCTCACGTACGGCATGTGATTTGTGCAATACCACTGGGTTAAGCGAGGCTATGTTGTCGCATTCGACAGCACGCTTACAGAAAACAGGGGTTCGATCCAGTGAACGCAGCACGGGCAGTTTCCATGGCACCGGCATCGGAGGACGGTGGGCTGCTCGGCACCATTGACGCCGCCGTCAACTCCTTCTTTGAACCGATTACAGCTGTGTTCTCCGGGATCGTCTTCTTCCCGATCACCATCGGCGACTTCAGCTTCCCCGCGGTCGTCGCCTGGCTGATCATCGCCGGCATCGTTTTTACGTTCTACTTCGGTTTCATCCAGTTCCGCGGTCTGAAGGTGGCCACCCAGGTGGTCCGCGGCAAATTCTCCTCCCAGGATGATCCGGGCGAGGTGCCGCACTTCCAGGCCCTCACCTCCGCTCTTTCCGGCACCGTCGGCCTGGGCAACATTGCCGGTGTCGGCGCGGCCATGGCCCTCGGTGGACCCGGTGCGACCTTCTGGATGATCCTGGCCGGGCTGCTGGGCATGGCCTCGAAGTTCGCGGAGTGCACGCTCGGGGTGAAGTACCGCGAGGTCCATGAGGACGGCTCGATCAGCGGCGGTCCGTTCAAGTACCTGCCCGTGGCTTTTGCCCGCTTCGGCCGGTGGCCGGCGAAGATCCTCACCGGAATCTTCGCCGTCGCGATCCTGATCTTCGGCGTGGCCGGCGGCAACATGTTCCAGGCCAACCAGACCTTCGCGCAGATCCAGAACGTCACCGGCGGCGACGACGGCCTCCTCGGCAGCGCGGGTGCGGCCCTGATCTTCGGCCTGGTCCTGGCTGTCCTGGTCGCCGTGGTGATCCTGGGCGGCATCAAGTCGATCGGCGCCACCACCTCCAAGCTGGTGCCCGCCATGGCAGGCATCTACATCGTGGCCTGCCTGTTCGTGATCATCGTCAACATCGAGAACGTGCCGGCAGCCTTCGGTGCCATCATCGAGGGCGCCTTCCGTCCCGAGGGCTTCGCCGGCGGCATCATCGGCGTCATGATCGTCGGCTTCCAGCGGGCATCCTTCTCGAATGAGGCCGGTGTCGGGTCCGCAGCCATCGCCCACTCCGCGGTCAAGACCCGCCGTCCGGTCAGTGAAGGCTTCGTGGCGCTCTTCGAGCCGCTCGTGGACACGGTGCTCATTTGCACCATGACCGCACTGGCCATCATCATGGCGTCCACTCCCAGCCTGCAGGCAGGAATTGACCAGGTCCAGGGCGGCGGAGCAGCGCCCGACGGCGTCATCCTCACCTCCGACGCCTTCGCCACCGTCCTGCCGTGGTTCCCGATTGTGCTCTCCATCGCGGTGGCGCTCTTCGCCTACTCCACCCTGATTACCTGGTCCTACTACGGCCTGAAGTCCTGGGAATACCTCTTCGGGCGGGGCCGGCGCCGGGAAATCGCCTACAAGGTCATCTTCCTGCTCTTCACCGTGGCCGGCTGCGTCCTGTCCTTCAGCCAGGTCATCAGCTTCGCCGACGCCGCGCTCTTTGTCTGCGCGTTCGTGAACCTGCTCGGCGTGTACCTGCTGCTGCCCGTGATCAAGAAGGAAATGAAGGAGTACCTGGCGGACCGCAAGAGCGGAAAGCTGGAAGTGCTCGGCATTGACGACAACGACATCAAGGAGGCCGCCGCGACCGCCTAACCAGCGTGTCGGGCACGTGCCCTCGCCACTAAGCTCCTCCGCCGCTTCCGGGCATTCCCCGGAAGCGGCGGGGGAGTTTTTGGTTGAGCCCGTGCCGCGAAGGGTGGTAGACCGTAGGGAAAACGACGGACAGGGAAGACGATGCCTAAGACCGGCAAGAACGACCACGCATTGAAGAGCGAACTGCCTTCGACACTGCAGCGCTCGGATGCCAAGGCCCAGGACACGTTCGCCAAGACCTACGATTCAGCGGTGGAGGAATACGGCGACGGTGAGCGGGCCGCGCGGACGGCGTACGCCTCCCTCAAGCACACCCACGAAAAGGTGGGCGACCACTGGGAGGAAAAGGAACAGAAGGGCCCCTCCGATGCCCGTGCCGCCGAAGGGCGCAGTTCGTCCAAGGACACGGCCGGGGGAGTGGACGCCAACGCGTCCAAGGACCACTTGTATGAACTCGCGTCCCGACTGGACATTTCCGGCCGCTCGAAGATGACCAAGGACGAGCTGGTGGAGGCGCTGCAGAAGGCCAGCGAGAAGCAGACCCGGAAGGCTCGGGAAAGCTAGGGGCGGGGCCCTAGCCGCGGCCGCCGAAGGGCATCCCGGCCGCGGTGACCAGCAGTGAGCGGATATTGGCCGACGCCGGGGCGGAGGCCATAAACAGCACGGCGGCAGCGGCCTCCTCGGCCGGGAACGAGGGTTCCACCGCCCGGGTGCCGTTGGCCTGCAGCGCGCCCTGCCCGCCGCCGATCCCCGTGAGCAGGTCGGTGGCGGCGTTGCCGATGTCGATCTGCCCGCAGGTGATGCCGAAGGGGCGCCCGTCCAGATCTATGGCCTTGGTCAGGCCGGTGACCGCGTGCTTCGTCGCGGTATACGCCGCTGAAAGCGGACGGGGCGTGTGCGCGGAGACCGAACCGTTGTTGATGATCCGGCCGCCCTGCGGGGACTGGGCCTTCATGTGCCGCACGGCCGCAGCGGCACACAGCATGGTGCCGGTGACGTTGACCGCCAGGGTCCGGTTCCAGTCCTCGATGCTCAGCTCGTCAATGCTGCCCGTGGGCCCGAACGTCCCGGCATTGTTGAACAGTACGTCTATCCGCCCGAATGCGCCGACGGCCGCGGCGAAAAGCCGCTCGACGTCGTCGGGCACCGTTACGTCGGCGGGCACCACGAGTGCCGCGTCGGATCCGGCGGCGGTTTCCTGCAGTTCGGCCTCCCGGCGGCCGGCCAGGACCACTCGGAAGCCGGAGGACAGGAAAGCCCGGGCCGTGGCACGGCCGATCCCCGTACCTGCCCCGGTAATAACTGCGGTCCGGGGCGGAGGTGTTTCGGTCGAACGGGTCTGGTTGTCCATCCTTGCATTGTGCCTTGCCCTTCCTCCGGGCGGCACCGGTTCCGGAACGGAGCCGCCGCATCGCGTGCCACTGCCATTGGATTCTCTGAGGGGTCTGGCGGGCCGTCCGCCGCCGCCATACGATACCAACCACAGTCTTTCCTGACAGGGCAGTACCCTTCGGCGGATCGGGATAGTTCCATGTCGACAGTGAAATACACCGCGGAACCGGATGGAACTTTTGTTGCGCCCCGGGTGGTGCCGGTGTCCAGGGGGCGGATTGTCGTCAACTGGCTCACTTCCACGGACCACAAAACCATCGGGTTTATGTACCTGATCGCGTCCTTCGTCTTCTTCTCGCTGTCCGGTGTGATGGCACTGCTCATCCGGGCCGAACTGTTTGAGCCGGGAATGCAGATCCTGCAGACGCGGGAGCAGTACAACCAGCTCTTCACCATGCACGGCACAGCCATGCTGCTGATGTTCGCCACACCGCTTTTCGCCGGCTTCGCGAACGTGATCATGCCGCTGCAGATCGGGGCGCCCGACGTCGCGTTCCCGCGCCTGAATGCGCTGGCGTTCTGGTTCTTCCTGTTTGGCTCGCTGATTGCACTGTCCGGGTTTATCACCCCGCAGGGCACCGCGTCCTTCGGCTGGACTGCCTATACGCCACTGTCCAACGTTGCGTTCAGCCCCGGTCTCGGCGGTGACCTGTGGGTCTTCGGGCTGGCGTTATCCGGTTTCGGCACGATCCTGGGTTCGGTCAACTTTGTCACGACAATTGTCTGCCTGCGCGCTCCGGGCATGACCATGTGGCGGATGCCGATCTTCACCTGGAACACCCTGGTTACGGCGATCCTGGTGCTGATGGCCTTTCCGCCGCTGGCGGCCGCGCTGTTCGCGCTTGGCGCGGACCGGCGCTTCGGTGCGGACATCTTCAACCCGGAACGCGGCGGCTCCATCCTGTGGCAGCACCTGTTCTGGTTCTTCGGCCATCCCGAGGTGTACATCATCGCCCTGCCGTTCTTCGGCATCGTCTCCGAAATTTTCCCGGTCTTCAGCCGTAAATCCATTTTCGGCTACAAGGGTCTGGTATTCGCCACGATTGCCATCGCAGCCCTGTCGATGACGGTCTGGGCGCACCACATGTACGTGACCGGGGCGGTCATGCTGCCCTTCTTCTCCTTCATGACCATGCTGATCGCGGTGCCCACCGGAGTGAAGTTCTTCAACTGGATCGGCACCCTGTGGCGGGGGTCCATCACCTTCGAGACCCCCATGCTGTGGAGCATCGGCTTCCTGATCACGTTCCTCTTCGGCGGTCTAACCGGGATCATCCTGTCCTCTCCGCCGCTGGACTTCCACGTTTCGGACACCTATTTCGTGGTGGCGCACTTCCACTACGTGGTGTTTGGAACCGTGGTGTTCGCAATGTTTGCGGGATTTTATTTCTGGTGGCCCAAATTCACCGGGAAAATGCTGAACGAACGGCTCGGAAAAATCCACTTCTGGCTGCTTTTCCTGGGTTTCCACACCACCTTCCTGATCCAGCACTGGCTGGGCGTGCTGGGGATGCCCCGGCGGTATGCGGATTACCTGGTGGAGGACAACTTCACCTCAATGAACCAGCTGTCCACCATCGGGGCGGGAATTCTGGCGCTGTCCATGATTCCCTTCCTCTGGAACGTCTACGCCACCTGGCGGCACGGCAAGAAGGTCGAGGTGGATGACCCGTGGGGGTTCGGCGGATCCCTGGAATGGGCCACTTCCTGCCCGCCGCCGCGGCACAACTTCACCTCGCTGCCGAAGATCCGCTCGGAACGCCCCGCGCTGGACCTTCACCATCCCGAGCTGATGGCGCGCGCGAACTCCGACACCGATTCGCCGGCCGAGAAACTCTTCGGTGCTGCGGATATGGGCAGCGAGCAGCCGCGCAATCCCGATCCGCGGCAATAGGTAACCACAGCACCGCCGCCGCGGTTCCTGGCCCTTACCGGCAGGGAACCCCGGCGGCGATTGTGTTTTAACCCGGTTCCGTTTGACGGAGCCCATTTGTTTGACGGAGCCCGATTTTGTTCCGGGTGGGCACCAACCGTTGACCCTGCCAAGGGGCGGGCCTAGGGTCGAACGCATCATCACCGTGGATGTGGAAACAAAAACAAAGGAGTTTTTGTGACGACTGCTGCTGCGTTCCAACAGCCCCTCGACCCGATTGCCGGTTCCCTGGCCCTGTCCGCCATCCTGGCCGCCCTGCCGCTGCTGATTCTGTTTGTCCTGCTGGGCGTATTCCGGATGAAGGCCTACCAGGCGGCCCTGATCAGCCTGGCACTGTCCATCATCCTGGCCATAGTGGGCTGGCGGATGCCGGTGGGACAGGTTCTTTCAGCTACGGGGCTTGGCGCCTTCTATGCCATCTTCCCCATCCTCTGGATCCTGATCAACGCCCTGTGGATCTATAAGTTGACCGTGGCAACGCCGTGGTTTGAGGTCCTGGGACGCACCATCCGCTCCATCTCGGACGATCTGCGCATCCTGTCCATCCTGATTGCCTTTTGCTTCGGTGCCCTGCTGGAATCCCTGGCCGGCTTCGGAGCGCCGGTAGCCATCGCGGCGGCCATGCTGATGGCCGCTGGCATGAAGCCGTTGAAATCCGCCGTTGTCGCCCTGCTGGCGAACACGGCTCCGGTGGCCTTCGGCGCCATGGCGGCACCGATCATCGCGCTGAACGGCGTCACGGGCATCCCGCTGCAGGAGCTGTCCTCCATGACCGGACGGCAGACGCCCTTCATTGCGCTGGTGGTTCCGCTGATCCTGGTCTTCCTGGTGGACGGTAAACGCGGTCTGCGGCAGACGTGGCCGGTTGCGCTCGTCGCCGGAGCGGCCTTCGGGCTGGCACAGTTCGCTGCCTCGAACTTCTTCATTGTGGAACTGACCGACGTCGTTGCCGCCGTCGTGACAGTAGTGGCAGTACTCCTGATGCTTCGGGTCTGGCAGCCGGCCGAGATCATCGGCATGACCGGGGAAACCCGCGAGGCCGAGAAGGCAGGGGAAACCGCGCCGGTTTCTGAAACGGAATCCGTCGGAACGGACACCCTCACCGGCTCGGGCCGCGGTTCAGCGCCAGGGGCCGGAGCCGGTGCCGGAACCGGAGGGGGCGCCGGGGCAACCGCCATGGGTGCCGGCGCCGACAGCGGCCGCGCAGGAGACGGCGGGGAGGGAGATCGTGCCCCCAGCGGCAGCACATCCGCCACCGGCCGGCCCTCCGGACACGACGTCTGGATGGCCATTGCTCCCTACCTGGTGATCATCGTGGTGTTCTCCATTGCCCAGATTCCCGTGGTCAAGACCTGGCTGACCTCCATCGGCAGCACCACCTTCCTGTGGCCGGGACTCGACGTCACCGGAAACAACGGCAAACCGGCGGCCGCCCAGACACTGCGTTTTGACCACATCCGGGCGACCGGCACCCTGCTGCTTTTCTCCGGCATCATCACCATGGTGCTGTACCGGATCGCGGCTAGCCGCGGAGTACGCGTCTACGGAGAAACGCTGAAGCAGCTGCGCTGGACCATCCTGACCGTCTGCTCCGTGCTGGCCCTGTCCTTCGTGATGAACCTTTCCGGCCAAACCACCACCCTCGGGGTTGCCCTGGCCTCCGCCGGCGGCTTCTTCGCCCTGCTCTCCCCGCTGCTGGGCTGGATCGGCGTGGCCCTGACCGGGTCCGACACCTCCTCGAACTCCCTGTTCGGTGCCCTGCAGGTGGCCGCGGCCAACGAAACCGGGCTGTCACCCACGCTCATGGCCGCAGCCAACTCCTCCGCCGGCGTTATGGGCAAGATGCTTTCGCTGCAGAACCTGGCCATCGCCTCAGCCGCCGTCGGCCTGGAAGGGGCGGAAGGAACACTGCTGCGCAAACTCATCGGCTGGAGCCTTGGCCTGCTGGCGTTCATCACCGTGCTCATCTGGCTGCAGTCCACCTCTGTTCTTGGCTGGATGGTCCCCTGACCCCTGCCCGACCTACCTCCACCGAACTACAAGGAGAAATCCCGTGAGCACGCACTCCCTCGACCCGGTTCCCGCTAACGCCGCCGGGTCCGGCAGCACCGTCCTAAGCGGCTTCCCCTCCGTTTCCGTCCTGGAAGCGGACCGGCAACGGGTGAGCACCGACAGGTCCGGATTCGTTCCGGACTCGCTGCCGGACGGCGTGGTGTTCGCCCGCACCGCGGACGACGTCGTCGCCACCCTCCGGCTGGCCACCGAACACCGCATGCCCGTGGTTCCCCGCGGAGCCGGCACCGGGCTCGCCGCGGCGGCGTCCTCCCGGGCCGGGGAACTGGTGCTCGACGTTTCGGGCATGAACCGGATCCTGCGCATCGACCCCCAGGAGCAGCTGGCCGTGGTGGAACCCGGAGTCCTCAACGCGGACCTTAATGCGGCTGCCGCGGAATACGGACTCTTCTACGCACCCGACCCGGCAAGCACCGCCATCTGCAGCATCGGCGGCAACATTGCCACGAATGCCGGCGGGATGCGCTGCGCCAAGTACGGTGTCACCCGCGAATCGGTGCTGGCCCTGCGCGTGATCCTGGCGGACGGACGGGAACTGCGGACCGGCCGCGAAACCATCAAGGGTGTCAGCGGCTACGACCTCAACGCCCTGATGATCGGTTCGGAGGGGACACTGGGTGTGGTGGTCGAAGCCACGCTGCGGCTACGCCCGCTTCCGGTGCATACCGCCACAGTGGCCGCGTTCTTCCCGGATGTCACCGCAGCTGCCCAAGCCGCGTCCGCCGTCGTAGCCGCCCGGATCCAGCCCTCCGTGATGGAGCTGATGGACGGACAAACGCTGGAAGCGGTGGACATGGCCATGGGAACGGACTACCGCTCAAAGGGCGGAGCGTTCCTGCTGGTGCAGACGGACGGGTACGGGGCGTTCCTTGAGCAGGACGTGGTGATGGACGTCCTGTCCACGCTGGGCAGCTGCGAAAGGGCCGTCGACGACGAGCATGCCGCCGCGCTGATCACCGCCCGCCGGGAAGCCATCCCCTCGCTGGAGAAACTGGGCCGGGTGTCCATCGGCGATATCGGCGTTCCCCGGGGACGGCTGGCCGAAGTGGTGAGCGGGCTCGAAGAAATCTCCGCCCGCACCGGGGTCCGCATCTTCACCATCGCGCATGCCTCGGACGGGAACCTGCATCCCATGATCGTGCTGGACCCGGAGGACTCGGTGACCACGGGCCCGGCGAAAGCGGCCCTGGGGGAGATGTTCTACCTCGCCCACCGGCTGGGCGGCACCCTGACCGGCGAACACGGCATCGGGCTCCTCAAGCGGGACTGGCTGGAGGAGGAGCTGGGCGGGGTGTCCCTGGAGGTCATGCACACCATCCGCACCGCGCTGGACCCGCTGGGCATCCTCAACCCGGGGAAGGCGCTCTAGGCCGTTATGGTCCCCGAGCCGGGGGCCGGCGCAACAGTGCCCGGCGGCGGCTCGGTGCCGCGGTTTCGGTGGCGCACGACCTCGGCGGGGCCTACCCTGTGCAGTCCACCAGCTGATTATCCCCATGAGGAGAGGCCATGCGCCGACTGCCCGTAGTTACTGTTGCCGACAAACTGGAAAACGCGGGCTGGCTGGATCCTGCAGCCGGATGGGTGGCAAAGGCCGTGAAGGCGGTAATACCCTGGCCTGCCGTGAGGGACGTCCTGCACGGCGTCCCCCTTGGACATCCCCTGCACCCACTGATGATCGTGGTGCCGCTGGGAGCGTGGGTGTCCGCCGCCGTGCTGGACGTGCTGCCCGGTAATGAGCGGGCCGCGCGGACCTTGGTGGGCGTGGGCGTAGCTGCGGCGGGTCCCACGGCGCTCGCCGGCGCCGCGGACTTCTCCCAGCTGGATACCGAGCAGCAGCGCACCGGGATTGTGCACCAGGGCGCCAACGTGCTCGCCGTCGGCCTGTACTCCGCCTCCTGGCTGGCGCGCGGGAGGGGACGGACGGGACTGGGCCGGGCCCTGGCCTTCACCGGCCTGGCGGTCACCGGAGCGGGCGGCTTCCTGGGCGGACACCTGTCCTACCGGCAGGGTGCGGGGGTCAACCGCAATGAGGATTTCGCGGAGAAGGTGCCGGAGGGGTGGCACTCGCTGGGGCCCGTGGGCGCATTCGCGTCAGGAGTTCCCCAGCCTGCCCGGCTCGGAGCGGTGCGCCTCATGGTGCTCAAACGGACCGACGGCGCCGCGGACGGAGCGGTCTCCGTCCTGGCTGACACCTGCAGCCACCTCGGCGGCCCCCTGCACGAGGGTGAACTGCGGGAGGTGAAAAACGAGCTGTGTATCGTCTGCCCCTGGCACGGCAGCACCTTCTCCGTTGATTCGGGGGAGCCGATCCATGGCCCGGCAACTGCCCCGCAACCGTCCTTTTCCACCCGCATCCGGGACGGTCTGCTGGAAGTAAGCGTTAAGCCTTAAACCTGTCCGCTCCGCCACGAAGGAGACTGCAATGCGCACAACTTCCCTAGGAACCAACGGACCCGAGGTCGGCGTCATCGGCCTGGGCTGCATGGGCATGAGCTACGCCTATGACATGGACGCGGAACGCGACGAAGAAACCTCCATCTCGGTAATCCGCGGAGCGGTCGAACTGGGCACCACCCTGATTGACACCGCCGACGTGTACGGCCCCTACACCAACGAGGAACTCGTGGGCCGGGCCCTGAAGGACGGCTACCGGGAACGGGTGGTCCTGTCCACCAAGGTCGGGCTGGAGGTCAGCACCGAGGCCCCGGCCGCCGGGACCATGCCCGGACTGAAGAAGGACGGCCGCCCCGAGCACATCCGCGCCTCCATTGATGCGAGCCTGCGCCGGCTCGGCACCGATCACGTGGACTTGTACATCCTGCACCGGGTGGACCCGCAGGTGCCGCTGGAGGAATCCTGGGGCGCCATGGCCCAGGTGGTCCGTGACGGCAAGGCCCGCGCCGTCGGCCTGTCCGAGGCCAGCGTGGAACAGATCCGGCTGGCACAGACGGTGCATCCGGTAACCGCTGTCCAGTCCGAGCTCTCGCTCTGGACCCGGGACCGGCTTGCCGACGTCGTACCCTACTGCGAGGAACAGGGCCTCGCGTTCCTGCCCTTCTCACCGCTGGGCCGCGGGTTCCTCACCGGCCGCTTCACCTCTTTCGACCAGCTGCCGGCTGATGACATGCGCCGCAGGCTTCCGCGGTTCCAGCAGGAGAACCTCAAGGCAAACCTGGCCATCGTGCAACGGGTGCACGACGTCGCCGAACGGGTGGGGGCGACGCCCGCCCAGGTGGCGCTGGCGTGGGTGGTGGCGCAGGGCCGGTGGGTAATTCCGATCCCGGGCACCAAAACCCCCAAATACCTGCGTGAAAACGTGGCTGCCGGGGACTTGGTGCTCAGCAACGAGGACCTGGCAATGCTCAACAACGCACCGCAGCCCGAGGGCGCCCGGTACTGACCAGACACTTCGCGTCAGGCCCCGCCCACCGCCGCCAGATCGGCCCGCACCTGCTCGGGTTCCTGTGCCAGGGGCATGTTCTCCTCGTCCCGCACCCCGTCCAGGGAGCCTGACCGGTCCGGTGCCAGCGGAGCGAAGAATTCATCGAAGTCCTCGGTGGCCGGGCCCTTCTCGGCAACCAGCTCGAAGGTCTTGCCCACGGCCGCGTCGGAGGAGAGTGCGTGGACGAGTACCTGGGCGATCTGGCGGCGGGCGACGGCGCCGTCGGCCGGGGTTCCGGTGCGCCGGGTATCACCCTGCAGGGCAACCAGGCGGTGCTCGTCGGGGCCCGCGTAGTCGAACCAGCCGGGCCGCACGATCGTATAGGGCAGGCCGCTGGCGCGGACCAGCCTCTCGGAACGGCGTTTCCAGTCCAGAAGATGGCCGTATCCTGCGGCCCGGCTGGTGTCGCCGATGGCTGTCATCAGCACCACGCGGACCCGGCGCCCGGCCAGGGCTTCGAGGAGGTTGCGCACTCCTCCGTAGTCCACGTCCTCGGGGCTTGAGCCTCCGGCATCGGAACCCAGCGTCAGGATGATCGCGTCCGCTCCCTCCACTGCTGCGGGCAGGGTCTGCGGTCGGGTTACGTCCCCAACCGCGATCTCCGTTGCCGGAGGGAGTATCCGGGCTGCCTTGGCGGGATCGCGGACCAGGGCACGAACGGTGTAACCCTCGCTCAGGGCCTCTTCAACAACCAGGTGCCCGATGCTGCCGGTGGCGCCTGCAACCAAGATTGTGCTCATGGGGTCTCCTCCGTGGGATGTCGGTGCAGTCTTAATGGAACAGGGTGACGGGGTGTTTGTGGAGGCCGGAAGGGTAGCTGATGCCTTCCGGAACCGTTTGCACCCAGTGCAATGATGCACGTAGTGTAGAAGCGTGCTTACCATCCTCCCGGTTGAAGACCGCCGCAAAGCGCTGAAAAGCCGCCACCGGCAGGATATTGTGGCTGCCGCGGCCGCGCTGATGGACGAGCGCCAGGCCACGGACTTCACCGTGGACGAGTTGGCACAACGCGCGGATGTTTCCCGCCGCACGGTGTTCAACCACTTTGCCTCCGTCAACGACATTGTGTCGGAGGTCTGCAGCGACATACTCAGCGCTGCCGTCGCCAGCCTGACGGCCGTCCCGACCTCCGACGTCGGCCGCCCGGCAGTGCTGGATGAGATCGCCGAGGCGTTCCGCAACGCGGATCTGGTGGCACCCATGGCTTACCTGAACCGCGTGCTTGGCGACGGGGGCCCGGCGGTGACGGCACATCCCATGGCCCTGCGGGCGTTCACCGAGCTCAGTGAACGGCTTTCGGCCGTAATGCTTAGCCGCCACCCCGAGGCCGACAAACTCAGCGTGCACCTTCTGGTGGGCGCCCTGACCAGCGGACTGGGGGTGCTCTACCACCACTGGCATTGCGCCACCGGCGCCGTTGACACCCCGCAGTCCCGGCGCAGCTGGGCGACGATGCTGGACCAGCTCCTTGATACCGTCCGGTCCGGCCATGCCGCCGGACCGGCCGGCCAAGCCGGCCAACCCTGCCCTAGTTCCGTAGTTTCCTCCAACCATCCCTCTAAAGGACAGACTCTCAATGGCTGAATTCCTCTACCGCCTCGGAGCAGCGGCAGCCCGCCGTGCACGCTCCGTGCTGGCGGCGTGGTTCGCTGTGCTCGTGGTGGCCGGTGTGGCCTACACGCTCTTCAGTGGCACCCTCACCACCGCCTTCTCCATTCCCGACACGCCCACCACCCAGGTCACCGAACGCCTACAGGAGAAGCTTCCGCAGGCATCGGGCGGCTCTGGTTCCGTGATGGTCCAGACGGAGGACGGCTCCCGCTTCACCGATACCCAGCAGCAGGAAATCTCTGAGTGGGTCACCAAGGCCGCCGAGATGGACGGCGTGGAAGCCGTCATTGATCCGTTTGCCACCGAGGCGGACCGTGCCAAGCAGGGCCAGGAGCTCGAGGCAGGCCTGGCGCAGGTTGAGGCGGGCCGCGCCCAGATCGAGGACGGCCGCGCCCAGCTGGAGGCCGGGCAGGCCCAGCTCGACGCCGCACGGCAGCAGGCCGAAGCAGCCGGCACCCCCGCCGAAATGATGGCCGCACTGGACGCGCAGCAGGCCGAGCTGGATGCCAAGCGCGCGGAACTGGACGCCGGCAGTGAAGAGCTGGAAGCCGGCGCGGTGCAGGCCGAACAGGGTGCAGCCCTGCTGGACATGGCCGAGGAGATCCGCATGGTTTCCGAGGACGGCAGCGCCGCCATCCTGAACGTGACCTTCACTGATACGCAGATGGAAGTGACGGAGGAAACCAAGGACGCCCTAGTGGCCGTCTTTGAAGACGAGCCTATCGACGGGGTGAAAGTCGATTACTCCGCCGAGATCTCTGCCGCGGTGCCTGCACTCTTCGGCATCGGTGAAGTAGTTGGCCTCGTCATCGCAGGAATTGTCCTGTTTGTGATGCTGGGGACCCTGATCGGGGCCGGCCTGCCGCTGCTGACCGCCCTGATCGGTGTCGGCATCGGCGCCCTCGGCGCACTGGCCTTCTCCGGCGTGGTTGAAATGGCGTCGGTGACCCCCGTACTCGGCCTGATGCTTGGCCTGGCAGTGGGCATTGATTACGCACTGTTCATCGTCAACCGGCACCGCCGGCAGCTCAAGACCGGCCTCTCCCTGCAGGAATCCATTGCGCTGGCCAACGGCACCTCCGGCAATGCCGTGGTGTTCGCCGGTGCCACCGTGTTCATCGCCCTGCTCGCCCTGAACATCACGGGGATCCCGTTCCTGGGCCTCATGGGAACCGTGGGGGCAGCCTGTGTTGCCATCGCTGTCCTGGTTGCGGTCACCCTGACCCCGGCACTGCTGAAGCTTGTCGGCATGCGCATCCTCAGCCGCAAGGAACGCGCTGCCATCACCCCGGCCGAGGGCGCCGACTCCAAGGAAGGCCGCCCCCAGCTCGCGGAGGCCAAGCCCATGTCGACCGGCCGTGCAGTGATCACGGTTGTTGCCTCCATTGCCGCGCTGCTGCTGCTGGCGGTGCCTTCCATGGACCTCCGGCTGAACCTTCCCGACGGTTCTTCCGAATCCCACGACACCACCCAGTACCGGGCTTATGCCGCCGTCTCCGAGAAGTTCGGGGAAGGTCAGAACGGCCCGCTGCTGCTGGTGGCGGAGCTGCCCGGCGAGCCCAGCGAAGAGGAAGCACTGGTAGCCCAGAACGAGATTGCCAGCGCCATCTTCGACCAGGACGATGTGGCGGCAGTCGCCCCCATCGGCACCTCCGAGGACCGCAGCGTGGCCGCCTTCCAGGTCATCCCGGAAGAAGGCCCCACGAGTGAATCCACCGAGGCGCTGGTGAACTCGCTGCGCGGCATGTCCCCGATTGAGGGCGAGAACGGCGACTATGAGATCGGCGTGGCCGGCTCCGCCAGCGGCAACATCGACATCTCCGAGAAGTTGGGCGAAGCCCTGCCGCTCTACCTCGGCGTGGTGGTGGGACTGTCCCTGCTGATCCTGATCCTGGTGTTCCGGTCCATCTTTGTTCCGATCATCGCCACGCTCGGCTTCATCCTGTCCTACTTCGCCGCGCTCGGTGGCGTGGTGGCCATCTACCAGTGGGGCTGGATGTCCGGCATCTTCGGCGTGGAAACCCCCGGCCCGATCCTGAGCTTCCTGCCGACCATCCTGGCGGGCATCCTCTTCGGACTCGCCATGGACTACATGCTCTTCCTCGGTTCGGGCATGCGGGAGGCCTACGTCCACGGAGCCCCTGCACGCCTCGCCGTGGCCCAGGGCTTCCGCGCCGGCCGCTCGGTGGTTGCCGCGGCCGCCATCATCATGGCGTCCGTGTTCGGCGGGTTCATCTTCTCGCACAGCACGATGATCCGGCCGATCGGTTTCGCCTTGGCCTTCGGCGTCCTCGTTGATGCCTTCGTGGTGCGGATGCTGCTGATCCCGGCCCTGATGCATCTTGCCGGCGACAAGGCCTGGTGGCTGCCGAAGTGGGTGGACAAGATCCTGCCGGACGTCGACGTCGAGGGCGCGTCCCTGGAGCGCCGCCATCCGCACGTCGATGAGAAGCACTCAGAGGTGGAAGAACCGGTCCGGAGCTAGGCTCCGGCCCTCCCTGAGAATAAAAGAACGTGCCGCCATTCCTTCGGGAGGGGCGGCACGTTCTTTGTTACGGGAAGAGCATGCCTAGACTACTGCGGCCTCTTCGGCCGGAGCTTCCACGGACGTGTTCCTGCGCGTCAGCAGCAGGAAGGACGCGGCGGCCAGGACCAGGAAGCCGACCATGGCAACGCCCATCGGCACGCCGGTCTCTTCGCCCCACAGGCCAACCAGCGGGGACACAAGGGCTGCCAGGACGAACTGCAGGGAGCCCAGGAACGCGGAACCGGTGCCGGCGTGGTGCCCGGCCTCTTCGAGGGCCAGCGCCGTGGCGTTGCCGAAGATCAGGCCCAGGGAGCCCTGGAACACGGCGAACAGCACCAGGGTGGGGACCAGCGGAGTGCCGTTGGACACCGAAATCAGCATGCCGGCGGCAGCCAGGACGGCCACAGCCAGGCCGATGCCGATCATCAGGCGGTAAGGCGCCTTGCCCGCAAGGGCGGCTGCCACGGCACTGACGATGGTGATGGCGACGGCGTTCATGGCGAACACCAGCGAGAACCGGGTCTCGGACATCCCGAGGACATTCTGGATAACGAACGGGGAGGCGGCGATGTACGCGAAGAGACCGGCAAACGAGAAGCAGAAGGTCAGCAGGTAGCCGGTGTAGTTGCGGTTGCGCAGCACCTCGCCCGCCACTCGGAAGGTGGTCTTGAGGCCGCCGCGGTTGCGGTCGGCGTCGGGCAGTGTTTCCTTCACGCCGAACAGTGCGCCCAGGAACATCAGCAGGACCAGAACCGCGAGGACCCAGAACACCATCCGCCAGCCGCCGGCGGCAATGATGGCGCCGCCGGCCAGCGGGCCGACCACGGGGGCAATGACGCTGATCATGGTCAGCACGCCCAGGAGCTTGGCGGCTGTTGCTCCGCGGGAGGTGTCGGAGACAATGGCGCGGGCCAGCACAATGCCGGCGGCGCCGCCAAGGCCCTGCAGGAAGCGGGCGGTGGCCAGGATTTCAACGTTCGGTGCAACAGCGCAGAGCACGGTGGCCAGCAGGGCGACGAAGGAGCCGATCAGCAGCGGCTTGCGGCGGCCGATGCCGTCGGAGAGCGGGCCGATAACCAGCTGGCCGAGGGCCAGGCCCACCAGGAACGCCGTCATGGTGAGCTGGATGCCGGTGGCGCTCGTGTTCAAGTCATGCGCCATGTGGGGGAAGGCCGGCAGGTACATGTCGATGGACAGCGGGGCCACTGCGGTGAGCAGGGCCAGGATGCCTGTCAGCATGCCGGCGTTGGGCCGCTTGGTGGGCGGTGCGGGGAGCGTGGTGCTCGTCATGAAAAACCTTCTTCTAAAACCGTTTAAGTGCCGAGCGAGCATAGCATATGTGGACATATATATACTAAGATATGCGCTAGGATCGTTGGCATGACGAACGACGGCGTACCGGCGGCAACGCGCGAAATTGCGGACCTGCTGCGCGATCTTTCCTGGAACATCCACCGGAAGGCGCCCGAGATCACCGGGATCGAGCCGCTGCCGAACACCGAGCTGGCCGTGCTCAAGCATGTACTGGACAACCCCGGCCTGACGGTCACGGAGCTGGCCCGGCTGATGGGGCTCAAGCAGAGCAATGCCAGTGCCGCCGTCCGTACATTGGCCGAGCGCGGGCTGGTGACGCGGTCGAGCAGCCCGACGGACCGGCGGGTCAGCCTTCTGTTGCCCACCGAGGAGGCGCGGGCGCAGAACGAGGTCATTGCCCACGCGTGGGCGGGTCCTATCCGTGCCGGCATCGAGCGGCTGAATGCGGAACAGCGGGCAGCGCTGGAGGCGGCGTCGGGGGCGCTGGTTGCCCTTAACCGCGCGATGCAGACCCGGGGCTAGGCGACGGCTGCCACATGAAACCGGCAGCAGAAATGTAAACCGGCAGCCGAAATTCCCGTGACAGCCGGCGGCAGAGGGTCCTAAGCTTCCCGCCATGGCTATCGCGCGAGTTCCCAACACTGTCATCGACTGCCCGGACCCCGAGGCACTCGCCACCTTCTACGGTGCCCTCCTGGACTGGAAGGTGAGCGTGGACGACGACGGCTGGGCCGACATCACCGACGTCGCCGGCCAACGCTTCGCTTTCCAGAAGGTGGAGAACTACACGCCGCCGGCCTGGCCCGGCCAGGACGTTCCCCAGCAGATGCATATCGACGTCGATGTGGACGATCTGGACGAAGGGGAAGCGGCGGTCCTCGCCCTTGGCGCAACCAAGCACGAGTACCAGCCGGGGGAGACCTTCCGGGTGTTCCTTGACCCGGCCGGCCATCCGTTCTGCCTCTGCGTCGGCTGGAAGGATGACTGAAGCCCGGCGCCGGCGAGCAAAAATTCCCGTGACAGCCGGCGGCAGGGTGCTCTAAGGTTCCAGCCATGGCTATCGCACGAGTACCCAGCACAGTTATCGACTGCCCGGACCCCGAGGCACTCGCCATCTTCTACGGCGCCCTCCTGGACTGGAAGGTGGACCTGGACGGGTACGACGGCGACTGGACCGAAATCTCCGACGTCACCGGCCAGCGCTTCGCTTTCCAGAAGGTGGAAAACTACACTCCGCCGGTCTGGCCGGGCCAGCATATTCCCCAGCAGATGCATATCGATGTCGATGTGGACGATCTGGACGAAGGGGAAGCCGCGGTTCTCGCGCTTGGGGCAACCAAGCACGAGCAGCAACTGGGGAGGACCTTCCGCGTGTTCCTGGATCCGGCAGGCCATCCGTTCTGCCTCTGCCAGGCCTCGCCGGCCGGGGCGGCCGGCGCCGCGCAGATTAGCGGCTGAGGTTGTCCTCCAGTGTGGCGGTATGCGCGGCAAGCCGGGCGAACGCGCCGTCGGCAGCCCGCAGCTCGGCCGGCGTGCCCGCTTCGATGACCCGCCCGGCGTCGAGCACCACCACCTGATCTGCGTTCTCCACGGTGGAGAGCCGGTGCGCGATGGTCAGTGTGGTGCGCCCGGCGGACAGCCGCTCCAGAGCCAGCTGCACCTGCGCTTCGGTGGTGTTGTCCAGCGCCGAGGTGGCCTCGTCCAGGACGAGCACCGGCGGGTTGCGCAGGATGGTGCGGGCAATGGCGAGCCGCTGCTGTTCCCCGCCGGAGAAGCGGTGGCCGCGCGCACCCACCAGGGTGTCCAGGCCGTCCGGCAGGGCGCCGACGGTGTCGGCCATCTGCGCGGCGGCAAGCGCGGACCAGAGCTGCTCATCTGTGGCATCCGGATCCGCCAGCAGCAGGTTCTCGCGGATGGAGGCGTGGATCAGGTAGGTCTCCTGCGAGACGACGCCGACAATCCGGGCGAGGTCTTCGGGTGCCAGCTCGCGCACGTCCACGCCGTCGATCGTCACGCGGCCGGAGCCGGTGTCGTTGAGCCGCGGCAGCAGGGATGCCAGAGTGCTCTTGCCGGAGCCGGTGGGTCCGACGACGGCGGTGGCGGTCCCTGCGGGCAGCGCCAGGTTGATGCCGTGCAGGACTTCGGTGCCGTCGTCGTACGCAAAGTGAACGTCCTCGAACCGCACGTCGCCGCGGACGGTTGCCGGGTCCAGCCGAACCGGGTTTTCCGCGGGACGGATCTGCGGCTCGAGGTCCAGGTATTCGAAGATCCGGCTGAAGAACGCCAGGGCGGTCACCCACTGCACGCCGATGTTCAGCAGGCCCATGACCGGCCGGAAAATGCCGGCCTGCAGTCCGGTGAAGGCCACCAGGGTGCCGATGGTCATGCCGCCGCTGGTGGCGGGGAAGCCGGCGGCCAGGTAGATGACGGCCGGAATGGCTGCGAAGACAATCTGCATGGTGGCCATCCGCCAGCGTCCTGCGAGCTGGCTGCGCAGTTCCAGTCCCACGAGGGTTTCGGAGCGGGCGCGGAACCGGTCGGCGTCGCGCGGAACGGTGCCCAGCGTTTTGGCCAGGCGGACGCCCGAGACCGAGAGGCCTTCTTCCACCTGGGTGTGCAGGGCGGCGAGCTCGCGCTGGCGTTCGTCGGTGACGTCGCGGCGGATCATCGCCACCCGCCGGGAGAGCCAGATGGCCGGCGGAAGCACCACCAGCGAGATCAGGCTCAGCCCGGGGGAGAGGGCCACCATCGCGACGGCGGTGGCGACCGCCGTCGTGAGGTTGGAGGCCACGCCCGTGGCGGTGGTGGTGACCACGGACTGCATGCCGGAGATGTCGTGCGTGAGCCGGGACTGCACCTCCCCGCCGCGGGTGCGGGTGAAGAAGCCGAGCGACTGGGCCTGCAGGTGAGTGAAAAGATCAACGCGCAGGGTGTGCATAACGCGCTGGCCCATGCTGGTGGCCAGCCAGGTCTGGATGACGCCGATGGCGGCGGTCAGTGCTGCCACGCCCACCATGGAAGCGGTGAGGAACAGCAGCAGCCGGGTGTTGCCGTGCGGCAGTGCGTCGTCAATCACGGCGCGGACCAGGAACGGCTGTGCAAGGCCGACCACCGACGAGGCAGAGATGAGCAGCACGACGACGGCGATGGTCCCCTTGTGCGGGGCGAATAGTGCGGCGATGCGCCGCAGGTGAACCGGGTGTCGGTTCAGTTGCTTTTGGTCGGCGGGATTCAGCTTTGCGGGGCCGCGGCCGCCGCCTGGTCCTCTGCCGCTTCCGGGGCCTTCGGGGGCCGCTTCGGGAATAGCCATGGTTCCTCCTGTTGCTGCCGCGAGATGCGATTCGGCAGCTAATGCAGAGGTTACCTCATTATGTGGTTACCACGAAATGGGTAGACTGTTTTCATGACTGATGCTTCTGCCGATCCGGCGGCCCTGGGGGAACTGATGCATACGGCGTTCCGCGGACTGCGGAAGCGGTGGATGCAGCAGCTGGCCCCGTATGACCTGACGCCGCACCAGTTCCGGGCGCTGAGTGCAGTGGCCCGGGCAGCGGGGCACGGGCCCGAGGCGCACGGAGTGGCGCACGACGGCGCGCAGGACTCCGCCGACGCCGCGCGTGAGCCCGGGCTGCGGCTGAAGGAACTGGCGGAGCGGCTGCGCATTGCCCCGCGCTCGGCGACGGAGGTGGTGGACCAGTTGACCGCCAAGGGGCTGGTGGAGCGTCGGGCGCATCCCTCCGACCGCCGGGCTACGCTGCTCACGCTTACCGAAGCGGGGGAGGGGCTGCGGGAAACCGTGCTGGCGGACCGGAAGCGCGAGGCGGACGAGTTCTTTTCCGTCCTGGAGCCGGGGGACCGGGCGGAGTTGGCGCGGATTCTGGGGGAACTCGGCGGTAGCGGGGATGGATATTCCCGGAACGCAAACACAATGGAAAGCTAAGCAGCCTGATTTTCTCCTGTGGCGGTCATTCTGTTAGATTTCGAACGGGGAATTTCACGCGTTGCTGCGTGCCTTCCTTGGCAGCAATTTGCTGGTGATTGAACAAAGTCTCGATATAAGGTCTCTACTTCATGTGTAAAACGAGCGGTAAGCCCCTCGCCCGGGCTGGTTTCGCAGCTCCGGCACGGCCCGCAGTCAGTTCCCCGCCGCCCCCGGAAGAATCCGCCTGGACCTTGTAGGGAAAACGGCGTAGAACTCCCGCGCAGAACCACTAGCGGCCCGTGTCGCTCCAATTCTCCGCCGGATGTCCGTGAACTTCCCGATCTCTTCCGTCCGCTGACCGCGCCGCCCATTAGCAACGTTGGCAGCGGGCTGCAGTCCGCTGCCAAGCCCTCAGGTCGGCATCGAATAAACCAACCGAAAGCAGGTGCAGGATGAATGCGCAGGCAGTAATTGAGCGCAACAATGTCCGGGTGCTTGGACGTCCAGATGGCCCTGTACTGCTGCTGGTACAGGGATTTGGCTGTGACCAGGTGATCTGGGATCGGATCCTGCCGTTCTTTACGGACACCTACAAAGTGGTGCTGTTTGATCATGTAGGAACCGGCGGTGCCGATCCGGAGGCTTACGACGCCGCCAAATACGCTGCCTTGGAAGGTTATTTGACGGACCTGACCGAGATTCTTGAGGTCCTGGAGCTGAAGGACGCCACCGTCGTCGGGCACAGCATCGCCGGGACTATGGCCCTGGCGGTCGCGGCCCGCAACCCGCGGATTGCGCGTCTCGTTTTGCTCTGCACCTCGCCCCGCTACATCAATGACGACGGGTATATCGGCGGGTTCCGAGCGGAGGATATTGAGGGTGTCCTGAAGGCCGTGGAGGCCAACTACCCCCTATGGGCAAGGGCGATGGCTCCGGAGATAGCGGGCGACGATTCTGACTCCGAGGTCAGTGTGGAGCTGGCGGACAAGATGTGCCGCCTGCACCCAGAGTATGTTCGGAACTTCCTGCAGATGTCCTTTGCCACGGATGTTCGGAAGGTGCTCCCCGACGTGTCTGTCCCGGCCTTGATCCTGCAGTCGAGGGCGGACCCGCTGACCCCGGAACCGGCGTCGCTGTTCCTGCACAACCATCTTCCTGACAGTACCCGCGTGGAACTCGAAGCCCGCGGAAACATGCCACACCTCAGCGCACCCCGGGAGACGGCGGAGGCCATTCTCAAGTACCTGTTGGTGACTGCCCGTGCCTAGCTCTGCCGGTAAGGACATGGGCGCCGCCGGGGGCGCCGACTATGAGGAACACTTCCATTCGGCTGCCTCCGGATATCTCGTCCTCACCACGGACGGAACGATCCTGGATGTCAACCGGACTCTGGCCTCATGGACCGGGCGCTCCAGGGAGGGGCTGCTCGGCGGCAACATCATTGACCTGATGCCCGTGGGGGACCGGGTGGTATTCGCTTCCTATGCAGTTCCTCAGCTGGCCGTGGCGGGATGCTTTAACGAAATGGCGGCGGAGCTGGTGTCCGCAGACGGGGAGCTGATTCCGGTTCTCCTCTCCGGGGTGCGCTCGGAAGAAAAAGACGCCCGAGACGGCGCCGGCGTGGACCGGATCGCCGTCTTTAACGCCTCCGAACGCAGGCTCTACGAGCGGGAACTGGTGGCTGCCCTGCGCAAAGCTGAGGCGGCTGAAGCAGCGCGGGCCGCAGCGGAAGAAGAAACCCGGGAAAAGCAGAAGGCACTGGAGGAGAAAGACCGCGTCCTGCAGGCGAACCTGACGAAGAGCAGGGAGCGCGAAGCCTTGCTGGAAACGGTGCTGAACACGATCGACGTCGGCCTGCTTGTGGTGGACGCGCAGGGCAAGACCGTGCTGACAAACGCCCATCTCCAGTCCGCCTGGAACAGGGTTCAAGGGGAAGTCGCCCCGGGCGGGGAACGGCCGATTTTTGGTCCGGACCGCGTCACGCCCCTGTCCGACGCCGAGAGTCCGGTGAGACGGGCCGTCGCGGGCGAGTCCTTCTCGAACCGGTTGGTATGGTTCGGTTCCTTGGACTGTGGAAACCAGATAGCCCTCAACGTCTCTGCCCGGCCCATCAGGACGGAAGGAGCGTTTTCCGGCTCGGTGATCGCCTACAGCGACGTCAGCCGGTTGGTCCATGCCGTCGCGGCCCAGGAGGAATTCGTGGCGAGCGTGTCCCACGAACTGCGGACCCCGCTGACCTCGATCATGGGTTACCTTGACCTCGCACTGGACGAGGAGGGGCTGTCGCCGGAGGTGACCTCAGCGCTGAATGTTGCGCTGCGCAACTCGGAACGGCTGTTGGCGCTGGTGTCCGATCTGCTGTCCGTAGCGTCCGGAGCCACCAAAATGGACCGCCGGCCGGTGAACCTGGCCGAAATCGTGCGGGCAGGCGTGGTGTCCGTATCCCCGAAGGCCGCTGCGGGACGGGTGGACCTGGTGTCGGAGGTTCCGGCGTCGCTCACTGTTGACGCGGATCCGCAGCGCCTGGCCCAGGTGGTCGATAACCTGCTGTCCAACGCCGTGAAGTACTCCCCTGACGGGGGGACAGTGACAATCCGCCTCCGGCAGGACGAGTACGCGGTCCGCCTTTCCGTTGCAGACACCGGGATCGGAATGACCAAGGCCGAACAGGAAAAGGTATTTACCAAGTTCTTCCGGTCCCGCCGTGCTGTCGCCTCGGCTGTGCCCGGGGTCGGCCTGGGCCTGGTGATCACCAAGAACATTGTGGAATCGCACGGGGGAAAGCTGAGTTTCGTCAGCAGCCCGGGGCAGGGAAGCGAATTCACGGTGTCCCTGCCGCTGGCAGCGGAAACGGCGGCCGGAATCAGTCCCGCTCGTTGAGCTTCTTCAACAGGTCCGTAAGGTTCTGGAGCTCGGCCCGAGTCCAGCTGCCGAGCCGGTCCCGCAGGAGGGCCCGCTTCGCAGAATGTGCATTCTCGAAGCGGACCCGACCCTCCGGAGTAAGGTCCAGCAGCTGGACCCGCCCGTCGGAAGGGTTCGCCCGGCGGACCACCAGGCCCAGGGTTTCCAGCTGGGACACCGTCCGGCTGAGCAGCGCTTTGTCCACCTGAAGGGCCTCGGCCACGCTGCCCTGCGGGCATTCGCCGCCGCGGTACAGGGTCATCAGTACCGTGAACCCCAGCGGCTGCAGGCCCGGATGGACCGCCGCGGCGGCGTCCTTGAACGTCCCCCGCGCGGCGGCAAGCATCATCGAGAACTCGCGTTCCACTTCCAGGACGGCGGACTCGAAGGCGATGTTGTCAGCGTCCCCGGCTGCCGACGTCGTCACCCTATGCGTTGTTCTTTCCGGCCGGAACATCCTTTCCGGGCGTTACGTCCGGATTCTGCCCGGCGGCTTCTTCGGACACGGCGGCTACCGTCTCTGCGGCAGTCCCGGAATCAGCCGCCTTCCCGGAATCCTCGCCGGACGCCGCAGCAGCTTCTTCGGCCTGCATCTTCTCGTGCCGGGTCAGGCTGCCCAGCGGCAGGTTCGGAAGGAAGAGCACGGCCAGCAGGGTCAGGACGCCCAGCGGAGCGGCAATCATGAAGATGTGCGCCACCGACGAGCCGTACACAGATTCCACAATGAGACGCACGGATTCGGGCAGGGAATTCACGTCCGGGATGCTGCCGGAGGCCAGCGATGCGGCGACCGCCTTGCCCTCCTCGCCCAGCGCGCCGATGGCCGCCATCAGTTCGCCCTGCTTCTCGGCCAGCCGGTCGGTCACCTGGGTGGCCAGCACCGCACCCAGCGCGGAAACACCGACGGTGCCGCCGATAGTGCGGAAGAAGTTGATGCTGGAGCTGGCGACGCCGAGATCCCGGGTTGAAACATCGTTCTGCACCACGAGCACCAGGTTCTGCATCACCATGCCCACACCGGCGCCGAGCAGGAACATGTACAGGGAGACAAGCCCGAAGTTCGTGTCGTATTCGATGGTGCCCATGAGGACCAAACCCACCGTCAGCAGCACGGACCCGATCACCACGTAGGCCTTCCACTTGCCGCTCTTGGTGATCATCCTGCCCACGATCGTGGAGATGATCAGCAGGCCGGCCATCATCGGGATGGTCATCAACCCGGACATGGTCGCGGATGCGCCGCGGGCCAGCTGCATGTACTGGGACAGGAACACGGTGGTGCCGAACATGGCGACGCCGACGGCGAGTGACCCGACCACCGCGAAGGTGAAGGTCCGGTTGCGGAACAGGGTCAACGGGATCAGCGGCTCCGGGGCCTTCAGCTCCACGGCAACGAACGCCGCCAGGCCCAGCAGTGAACCGCCCACCATCCATGCGGTGGCAGCACTGGCCCAGCCGAAGTCGGTGCCGACCAGGGAAACCCAGATGAGCAGGCAGGACACGGAGGCCGAAAGCAGCACGATGCCGGCATAGTCGATCTGCACCTTCCGCTTCTTCAGCGGAGGCAGGTGCAGGGTCTTCTGGATCATCACCAGTGCGACGGCGGCCAGCGGCACCGCGACGTAGAAGTTCCAACGCCAGTTGACGGTGTCCGTGATGACACCGCCGATCAGCGGCCCGCCCACCGTGGACAGGGCCATCACGGCGCCGAACAGGCCCATGTACCGGCCGCGTTCCCGCGGCGAGACAATGTCCGCCATGACAATCTGGGTCAGCGCGCCGAGGCCGCCGGCACCGATGCCCTGCACCACGCGCATGGCGATCAGCCAGTCGGTGTTATGCGCGAAACCTGCCGCGGCGCTGGCGACAATGAAGATGATCAGGGCCAGCTGGATCAGGACCTTGCGGTTAAGCAGGTCTGCGAGCTTGCCCCAGATCGGGGTCGAAACCGCGGTGGCCAGCAGGGTGGCGGTGACCACCCAGGTGAAGGCGGCCTGGTCGCCGTCGAGGTCCGAAATGATTACCGGCAGCGAGGTGCTTACCACCGTGTTCGCCAGCATTGAGACGAACATGCCGAGCAACAGGCCGGTCAGGGCCTGGAGAACGGCGCGGTGCTTGCGTTTTGCTTCAGCCCGCGCCTCGGCTCGGGTTGCGGGGACAGCGCCCTGCGGGGCAGGGGAAACGGGCATGGGGTACTCCAAAAAGCCGAACGACGGTCAAAAGTTGATTTAAATCAACGGTACGTCCGGGGTTTTTGCCGTCCTGACCATATGCGCCTTCCGGTGACTGATCTCATGGGGAAAGGTGACGAGGTCCTCGTCCAGCTGCGGAATCGGAGCACGCCACCCTGAAGCCGGGCACAATGAAGGGTGGCTGAGATTCCGTTTTCCAAGGGGCACTGATGAGCAATACCGTGCATGGTTCGTCCACTTTTCCGCCGCACCACCCGGTTCCGGAGCCACGCTTCCGGGTGTCCCGGGACGCGCTGCGTGCCTCCCTCTGGTTCTGGCCCACCTGCGCCTCGCTCGCGGCGGTGCTGTTGACCCTGCTGCTGCTGCAGGTCCGCCCGGACGACGACGTCGCGTGGGCACGCTGGATCTGGCCGACCGGTGTCGACGCCGCGAGCAGCCTGCTGCAGACGGTGGCCACCAGCGTGATGACGGCGGCCACCGTGACCTTCTCGCTGACCGTGGTGGCGCTGCAGCTGGCCTCGCAGCAGTTTTCGCCCCGGCTGCTGCGCGAGTTTGCCCGGGATGCCCGCACCCAGACTATTTTGGGTGTGCTGATGGGAACCTTCATGGTGTCCATCACCGGCCTGCACGGCATGGATGCGGACCGGCCCGTCCCCGTGCTGGTGGTGGGTCTGGTCTACATTCTGGGTATTGCCAGCGGCGTGGTGCTGCTGCTGTTCATCGGACATATCACCCGGTCGCTGCGGGTGGACACCATGATGCTCAACGCGCATCAGGGCTGCCTGGCGGTCCTGCGCGAAACCTATCCCGCGTCCGATATCGGCGAGGTACAGGACTTTCCCCGGCCCGACGGCGGCACTCCCGTTCCGGTCGGCCGCAGCGGCATCGTGCAGGCAGTGCACGCGAAGCCCCTGGTCCAGACGCTGCACGAACACGGACTGACTATGCGGATGGAGGTGCAGCCCGGCGACCACGTCACCATCGGAACGCCGGTGGCCCGGGTCTGGAGCGACGACGGCGGCCCGGTCCCGCTGGGTGCCGTGCGCGAGTCCCTGGCGGGTGCACTGGAGATCGGCTACGAACGGACTCCGGAGCAGGACGCCGCGCTGGGGCTGCGCCAGCTGACCGACATTGCGGTCAAGGCCATTTCCCCGAGCATCAATGATCCGATCACGGCCGCCCACGCGCTGGGCTACTGCGCGGATTTGTTGGTGGATATCTCGCACCGGCGGCTCGGCCCCGAGGGGCAACAGGATAACGACGGCGTGCTGCGGCTGGTTACCGTGGGCCGCGACTACCGCTACTTCATGGACCTGGTCTGCGGTCCGGTCCGGCGCTTCGCCGATTCCGAACCGATTGTGCTCACCGCCGTGCAGCGTCTGCTGCGTGACTGTGCGGCCAATGCCGTCAATGATGACCAGCGCGAGGAGATCCGCCGGCAATCCTCGCTGGTGCTCGAGAACACGTCGCGGAACCTGGCGGTGGCAGACGAGCAGGAGGTCCGCGATATGGCCCGCCGGGTGGAGGAAGCCCTGGTGGGGGACCTGGAGTCCGCCTTTGCGGACCGGGCGGGGGAGACCCGGTCCGTCTAGGGAAGCAGTTCCATGGCTAGGACGAAAATGCCCATGCCCAGTACGAAGAACCCAAAGCCACGGCGCAGCGCGGCCTCCGGAATACGTCCTACCAGCCGGGCGCCGATCAGTGACCCGACGATGGCCGCCGCGGTCACACTGCCCACCAGAGCCCAGTCCAGAGACACAGTGGTGAGGTAACCGGACAGTCCCGCGAAGGACTTCAGGGAAATGACCACCAGCGAAGTTCCCACCGCCACGGGCATGGAAAGCCCGCCCAGCAGGGCCAGCGCCGGGACCACGAGGAAGCCGCCGCCGGCTCCCACCAGGCCGGTCACCAGACCCACGGCAAGGCCTTCGACAATGACCTTCCCTACCGGGAGCTCTTTGCTATGGGATTCCACGGCTCCGCCCCTGCGCCCGCGGATCATCGCCACCGAAGTTGCGATCATCATCAGGGCGAAGGCGACCATCAGCACCGCTCCCGGTATCCGTCCGCCAAGCAGGCCGCCACCAAACGCGCCTGCCATCCCGGCCGCGCCGAAGAGCAGCCCGGTGCGCCACTTCACCCGGCCCCGGCGGGCGTGCCTGACGGCGCTGAAGGCCGAGGTCACGCCGACCACGAACAGCGAAGAAGCAATGGCCTCGCGGGGGCTCATGCCGGCCACGTAGGTCAGGATCGGGACGGTGAGGATGGACCCGCCGCCGCCGAGCAGGCCCAGCGAGAGCCCGATCAGCACGGAAAGCAGGAGGGTTGCGGCGAGGGTGACGGTCATGGATGGTGTCCTTGGAAGCGGGGGGAGCGGTAGGCAGGCGGGTTAGCGGACCGCGGGCAGCTGGCTGATGACGGACTGTACCGTGGGCTCGGACGCCGCCTTGTTCCAGGGCATCTTCGACAGGGCCTGGCCCATGGCGCAGGTGTTGGTCGCAGCGGAGAATGTCAGCCCAGCGCCGATTCCTCCGGCCAGCAGGCGCACCTTGGGGGAAATGAAACGCCCGCCGGCGAGGCCTGCGATCACCAGGGAGCCTGCCGCCATGCGGACCTGGCGTTCCAGCGACCAGCGCTGGGCACCGCGGACGACGTCGCCGCCGGCCGCTGCGAAAGCGGGCACGCCGCCGGTGAGGACCCGGGCGTTGGCGACGGCGGCACCGGCGAGGTGTCCACGAGCTTGCTCGGCGCGGACGCCGGACTGGCAGACCAGCACCACGCGGTTGCCCAGGCGTTTGGCCAGCTCGTCGGCATGTTCGGCCAGCAGCGGCAGCGGCACGTTGTAGGAGCCGGGGATGTGCATGCTCTCGAACTCGGCGGCGGAGCGGACATCGAGGATCGCGAGGTCCTCGTGCCGGGTCATCCAGTTTTGCAGGGTGGCGGCGTCGAGGTCTGTCACAGGGGAAGCGGAGGAGGCCATGGGGCCCTCATTTCTGTAGGCGGGTAGTTCTGCGGGAAAGCCGGAGCGAAACCCCTGGGGGTATACTTCCGGTAAGAAAATCACCACTGGAGGAGAAGTCCATGCAGTTGGATAACAGCGAACTCGCGCCCGTCATCAACCGGCTGAAGCGGGCTCAGGGGCAGCTGACCGCGGTTACCCGCATGCTCGAGGAGGGGCGGGACTGCAAGGACATCGTCACGCAGCTGGCAGCTGTGTCGAAGGCACTGGACAAGGCAGGGTTCGCAATTATCGCGGCCGGCCTGGAGCAGTGCCTGCTCAATGATGACGGTTCGATGGACAAGAAGGACCTGGAAAAGCTCTTCCTCTCCCTGGCCTAAGCGGCAGGGGCGGCGGTAGCCCGCCGCTCCTGCCATCCGGAAATCAGCTGTTAATGCGGGCCTGCATACTGGACCAGCCGGCGTAGCTGCCATCCAGTTCGACGACGTCGTACCCGGCCCGGCGCAGGGCGCTGGCGGCCACGGAATTACGCACCCCGCTCTGGCAGTACGTCACGATGGTGCCCTCGTCCGGCAGCCGCTCCAGGTTCCAGAGCACCCGGCCGGCGCTGAGCTGCTCCGATCCGGGAATGTGTCCGGCGGTGTGCTCGGTGCGGTTGCGGACATCAAGGACCAGAGCTGCGTCAAAGCCGTCCAGCTCCTCCGGCTGGATTAGCCGCGGCGTGGTCTGCGGCAGCCCGTCGATGGTGGTGGTGAATCCGGCCACCCGGTCAATGCCGACCCGGACCAAGTGGTCCCACATTTCCTGCGCGGACTCCTGATCGGCGGCGAACAGCACCAGCGGCAGGCTGTCGGTTTCGGGGTCCACGGCCCAGGCGCCAAAGCTGGCGGTCTTGGTGCCTGCGGGGATGTTCACTGATCCGGTGACGGTTCCCTCGTGGACCTGTCCGTGTGGACGGGTGTCTACGAAGGTGAGGGTGTCCTGTGCCAGTCCGCGGGCGACGTCGTCGGCCGGGAGTTCCTGCAGCGGGGCGCGTTCGCCCATCACAGCCGGCCCCTGCCGGTTTTCGCGCTTCATCCGGGCGAAGTAGGCATGGGCATCGGGCTGGCCGTCGAGCAGTTCATCCACGAAGCCCTGCTCGTCATTGGCGGCAAGGTACTGGCCCCACCATGCGTAAAGACGTTCGTAGCCCACGGTGGTGGAGGGGAGCGCGCCCAGCGCCTTGCCGCAGGCGCTGCCCGAGCCGTGGCCGGGGTAGACCTGAACGTGGTCAGGCAGGGTCAGGAACTTCTCCTG
This sequence comes from Arthrobacter sp. zg-Y238, assembly GCF_024385525.1. Classification (GTDB taxonomy): domain Bacteria; phylum Actinomycetota; class Actinomycetes; order Actinomycetales; family Micrococcaceae; genus Arthrobacter_B; species Arthrobacter_B jinronghuae. Next base: position 408,645 of record NZ_JANFLU010000001.1, read on the forward strand.
CAGGCTGCGGAAAATCTGCCGGGCGCCTTCGAAGCGGGTGTCCACGCCCCCGGCGGCTTCATCCAGCAGGTCGGGCCGGCCCAGGTCTCCGGAAAAGACAAAGTCACCGGAGAGCAGGTAGCCGGGTTCACTGCTGAAGGCGCCGTCGGTCACCAGGAAGGAAAGGTGTTCCGGCGTGTGGCCAGGGGTGTGCAGGGCCTTGAGGGTGATGTTGCCGAGGGAAACGGTGTCGCCGTCGTGCAGGCGGGCTGCCTCGAAGCGGTACTGCCAGTCCGTGCCGCCTTCGCCGGAAACGTACATGTCGGCGCCGGTGGCGGCCGCGAGCTCGCGGGTGCCGGAGAGGTAGTCGGCATGGATGTGCGTCTCGGTCACCGCGACAATACGCATGCCGTTGGCGGCGGCGAGCTCCAGGTAGGTGTTGATGTCGCGGCGGGCGTCCACCACCACGGCCTCCCCCTGACGCTGGCAGCCGATGAAGTAGCTTGCCTGGGCCAGGTCCTCGTCATAGATGCGTTCGAGCAGCATGGAATCTCCTTTTCTAGACACCCCCGGGGGTATCCGTTCTGCTTCGACCGTAATACCTAGGGGGTATGCAGGCAACTCAGCGGTTGCTCTTTTGCATACCCTAGGGGGTATCTGCCACGATAGTGGAGGGGCGCAGTGTCCCGTAGGAATTCGAGCCAAGGAACAAGCAGAATGTGCCGAGCAGTAACGTGCCGCAAATGCGGCAAAACCACGTGGGCCGGGTGCGGGAACCACGTTGACCAGGTGATGCGCGGGGTGCCGAAGGCGGACCGTTGCAGCTGCGGCACGGGCACCGGCAAAACGCCGGCCGGCGCGCAGCCCGCCGGCGGATGGCTGGGGAGACTGTTCGGCAGGAAGTAAGAGCAGGGCCGGCCTAGTGGCCGTCGGGCTGTATCCCGTGCCTGATGGTCAGGACGGCTTCGGGGGTCACAGCGATGCCGGCGAAATCCTGCAGCGCCAGGCAGACCTCTTTACTGCGCCCTCGGCGGTCGGCGAGGTCCGCTGCGTCCTTCGCGGCTTGCTCACGCTCGTCCGCACCGTAGCAGTAGGCGGTGTCCTCGACAGGGGAGTTGGCGTTGCAGTTCGCCAGTATGGTGGTGCCGCGCTCACCGTCCGCCCTGGAGTCGATGATCTCGTAGTAGGGCTCACCGATCTTCTTCCAGACGGTGCCGGCGATCACGAGGAACTCATCCGCGGCACTGCGGGCGGCTTCCTCTGCCGCTGACTGGTCCTTCGTCCGGAAGAGTCCGTGGATGTGGGCGGAAAGGTCTATGACCTCCCGGGCGTCCTGGCCCAGGCTAACGAACCAGTCCCCGCCTCGGATGCGGAGCGATTCGCCGGAGTATTCGCTTCCAGGCTCATAAACGCCCGCGACCGGAGCTTCGGAGATGTCCACGGATTCCACGTCCATTCGGGTTTTGAAGACTGTATCCGGGCGCTGCCAGGGCAGCAGCTTCTTCCGCTGAATGCTGACGCTGAGACTGACGGTGGTCATGCTTCCTCGATTCCGTGCGGGGCAGGTATCCGTACATTGTCTCCGAGAGATCCCAAGCCGCGCCTTCGGACACCGGGGTGCGGCTGTGGCAGGCTGTCGCCATGGAAACCAGCACCGGCATGCCCTCCTGGCCGTCCGTCGACCCGCAGCACGGAAACGTGCGCCTCCGTGCCTTCCGGGATGAAGACGTGGCAACGGTCATGGAGATGTCCCGGGACGAGTATTTCCCCGCCATCGGCACCCTGGCCGGGAACGCCAGCGCTGCACAGGCGCTGGAGTGGGTGGAGCGGCAGCGGAACCGGTACGCGGAGGGCGCCGGCTTTTCCTTTGCGGTGGCCGACGCCGGCACCGACCGTTGCGTGGGACAGCTGGGGCTGTGGGTCCGGGAGCTGGAGAAAGGCCGTGCCCAGGCCGGCTACGGGATTACGCCGTCGGCCCGCGGCCGCCGGTTCGCGGCCTCGGCGCTCCTGGCCGCGTTGGAGTTCGCTTGGACCATGCCGGAACTGCACCGTGTAGAGCTGTACATCGAGCCGTGGAATACCGCCTCGATCCGCACCGCGGAACTCGCGGGTTTTGAGCAGGAAGGACTATTGCGCAGCTACATGGAGATTTCCGGACAGCGGCGGGACCTGCTCATCTATGGGGCGGTCAGGGGACACGAAAGCTAGCCGGCGCCCGGGACGGTGTGTCCGCAATCATCCGTTCGGGTGCACCTGAGGCCCTCGTCCGTTGACGCCCCGCCCCGCGGAAGCGGACAGTTGAGGCATGCCAGGCATCGCCGCACCCCTCTGGGATTCTCTGACCGAGACCGTCCAATCGGGCTGGTGCCCGGGACTGGTGGCAGGGGTCCGGATCAACGGGCAGACCGAAATCTTCGCCACCGGTTCGCTGGGACTCGACCAGTCCGAGTCGATGGAAGAGGACACCCCGTTCCGCATCTCCTCGTTGAGCAAGCTGATCGGCGGCGCCCTGGCCATGAGCCTGGTGGCCGACGGCACGCTCGGGTTGAGTGACGAGGCCGGCCGCTGGCTGCCGGGGCTTGCGAACCTGCGGGTGCTGGCCACCCCTGATGCCCCTCTGACGCTGACCGTCCCGGCCCGCGGCCCCGTAACGGTGCGCCACCTGCTGACCTTCACCGCCGGGCTCGGCGTCGACTTAGATCCGACACCCTATGTGGCTGCTACCCAGGATTTCCTCTGGGGACCCAACCCGCCGGACATGACCCCCGAGGAGTATCTGACTCGGCTCGGCAGCCTGCCCCTGGCATATCAGCCGGGGGAGCGCTGGATGTACCACTCCAGCGCGGACGTGCTCTCGGTCCTGCTCCCGGCAGCCACGGTCACGCCCCTAGATCAGCTGGTGCAGGAGCGGATCAGCGAACCGTTCGGGCTGACCGGCACCGGGTTCCCGACGGGCACCGAACATTTCCCGGTGGTGTACGCAGCCAACGACGAAGGCGGGTTGTTCGAGGCGGTGTCCTACCGGGATGCACTGGCAGGGCCGCCGAAGTTTGCCTCCCTGGCTGGCGGGATGGTCTCCACCGTGCCGGACTTCCTGCGCTTCCTCAGCGGGCTCGCGGATGACACGGTGCTGCCGGCCGAGCTGCGGCACCAGATGACTGCGGACCAGCTGACCTCCCTGCAGCAGGTCGGCGTGGCGGAACTGGCAGGCCCGGACGAGTCCTGGGGATTCATGACCGCCGTACAGACCGGACTGGGCGCGCCTTGGTCCGAGCCGGGCATGTGGGGATGGCTCGGCGGATCCGGGACCAGCGCCGCTGTCTATCCCAACGGAGACATCGGCGTCGTGTTCACCCAGCGGTTCCTGAGCGGCCCGCAGGATCATTTCGATTTCTTCTGGAAACCGTTCGGGGAGCTGCGGGGGAGTATTCGGGACACCGCTACATAGCTGGCCGCGGTCAGGTAAGTCTGCCTAGGCGAAGTGGGTTGCTACCTTGGCAGCGGTCACCGACTCGACCAGCCGTTCAGCCAGCTCGCGTAGCTTGATGTTCTGGTGGCTGGACGCCCGCCGGAGGATGCCAAAGGCCTCTTCCTGGCTGCAGCGGTTCTGTCCGGCAACGATCCCGACGGCTACGTCGATGGCGGTGCGGGATTCCATGGCCTTGCGCAGATCGTCGCTGACTTCCTTGTGGTTCGCGATCTGAACGGCAACCTGCAGCGTGACCGCCGCTTCCTCCGCGTATTCCTCAACTGCACGCACGAAGTCATCGGTGAAGATGCCCGTGCTCTTGCCGTAGAGGTTCAGCGCCGCGCCGCCGTCGTCACCAATGAGCAGGGGTACGGCGAGCATGGAATAACAACCCAGGCCGTGGATAGCCTCGAAATACTCGATCCAGCGTGAACCGGTGCGGGTATCGGCCACCAGGGTCAGCTCTCCGCTCTCCGCCGCGTAGAGGCACGGACCGTCACCGTACCCGTACTGGAGTTCATCGAGCTTATTGGCCTCGGTGCTGCTGCTGGCCACGGTCTGGGCGCGTTTGTCCCGTTTCAGGGTGATGCTGCTGAGCAGCTGGTTTGGGTCGCTGAAGAGTTCGGCAGCCTGCCCGGCGAAGGCTTCAAGAAAAAGCTCCATGCCCGGGTTGTCCAGAATGAGTTGCTGGAGCTGTGCCGCAACTGAGGTTCCACGAGTGAGGGCTGTCATTGCACCAGCTTACCCAAAAGGCATATCCGGGCCACGGCGCGCATCGGGGCCTTGCGGACGACGGCGCGCGGCGGCAACGCTGCCTGAGGCCTAGGGCGTTACGCTCCGGAAGGGCGGAAGAGCCCTAGGATAAACGCAATCCCGCAGCGCAGTAGAAACGCAGCTCAGTAGAAACGAGGCCCCGTGTCCACGCCCCGCTCCGACCCGCAGAATGCCCAGTACCCCTACCCTTCGACAACGGAAGCGGGGGATCAGCCCCCGACGTCGTCGACTCAGTTCCCGCCCTACCCGATGTCTGCCCAGCGGCCCAGCGGGCGTGCAGCGGGGGAGAATTTCAAGAACCAGTCGCTCTTCTGCGGCGTGCTTGGTTTGGTTGCTGCTGGCTTCGTACTCGGTCCTATGGCGATTTACTATGCCCAAAAAGCCGAAGCACTGAATGTCCCGGCAACCGGGGGCAAGGTGCTCGGCTGGGTCAACGTGGTCCTCTGCGCCATCGCTGTGGCCTTCTTCCAAGCGATGATTTACTTCCTCGTGTTCGCTGCGTTGACCGGTTTCGGGGACCCCTACTTCTAAATGCTTGACCCTGACACAGTGGCAGGCAGGAGAACTGAGACATGTTATCCATCGGAGCCTTCGCGCAGATCGGCCAAGTGACCCACCGCATGCTGCGGCACTGGGACACCGCCGGGCTGCTCGTACCGGCCCACGTGAACGAGTTCAGCGGCTACCGCTCCTACGATCCCTCCCAGCTCGAACGGCTGCACCGGATCGTCGCCCTCCGCCAGCTCGGCTTCGGCCTGGAGGAAGTTGCCTCCATTCTCGATGCCGGAGTCGACGCCGACCGGATCGCCCGGATGCTCCGCATCCGGCGGGCCGAGGTGGAGAGCGAACAGCGGACGGCCGCCGCGAGGCTCCTCGACGTGGAACGGCGGCTCCACCTCATTGAAAAGGAAAATGCCATGTCCCAGATAGAAATCGTGCAGAAGTCCCTGCCCGCAGTCCGGCTGGCCGCCCGCACCGCCGTCGTCTCCGAACAGCACGAGGTGGCCGGCGTCGTCGGGCCGTTGTTCGACGCCGTGGCGGAGGCCTTGGCGCCCACAGGTGCTTCCCTGGATAAGCCGATCGCCCAGTATGAGGTGAGCGAAAACGGCATGCACATCGTTGCCGGGTACGCCGTTGCCTCTGCCGGTCCCGACGGCGTGGAGATGGTGGATCTGCCGTCCGTCCCGACGGCCATTTGCGGTGTCCACCTCGGTGCCATGGACCGCATAGGGGAAAGCTGGCAGGCGGTGCATACGGAGACCATTGCCCGCGGCTTTGTTCTCTCGGGCCCGTGCCGCGAGGTGTATCTCCGCGCAGTGTCCGATGACCAGGCGGACTGGGTCACGGAGCTGCAGCAGCCCGTCCAGCCGGCATAAGGCGACCGCGGACCGGCACGCCTTGTGCCGGTCCGCGGAACACCGCGGGTTTAGACGTTGTAGATCTTCCCGGCGGTGATCCCGCCGTCCACTACGAACTCCGCACCGGTGGAGAAGCTGGACTCGTCGCTGGCCAGGAAAACGACCACGCTGGTGACCTCTTCCGGAGCAGCCGGCCGGGTGAGGGTGGTTTCCGAGAAATCGATGGGCTTCTGCCGGCCCATCACGGCGGTCATCGGGGTCTGGATGGACCCCGGGTGCACCGAGTTGACCCGGACGTGGGACGCGGCGAGTTCCAGTGCGGTGGACTTTGTCAGCCCGCGCAGGCCGAACTTCGACGCCGTGTAGCCGTGCATTCCGGCGATGCCCTCCAGCCCGGCGGTGGAGGAAATGTTGATGACCGACGACGGCGCGGACGCCTTGAGCGCCTCGACCGCTGCGGACATGCCGAGGAAGGGGCCGGTCAGGTTGATGTCCAGGGCCCGCTGCCAGCGCTCCGCCGGGTATTGACCGAGGGGGCCGCCGTCAAGGATGCCGGCGTTGTTCACCAGGATGTTGAGCTTGCCGAAGGTGTCCACTGTGGCTGCCACGGCGGCGGCCCAGTCCTCGGCGCTGGTGACGTTCAGATGTACGTAGCGGGCGGCGTCGCCCAGTTCCGCGGCCAGGGCGGCACCGGCGTCGTCGTTAATGTCGGCAATCATCACCTTGGCGCCTTCACGCACGAAAGCCCGCGCGTGGGAGGCGCCCATACCGCTGGCTGCGCCGGTAATCAGGGCTACTTTGTCTTTGAGTCGTTCGCTCACGGGTGGATCCTCCTGGTTGAATTGCCGGTTTGCACGGCACGTTCCCGCTGGGTGGGGCGGGGCCCATTTCGATCGTACGGCGGCAGAATCGGGCGGAATCCGGCGGAGGGGCCCCGTTGTGGGCAGTGTCATATCCGCGGTAAACCCTTTAGGCTCCTGCTCATGGCATCCCTGATCTCCCACACATCCTTCGACAGTCTCGACGCCTACGGCCAGTCCGTATTCTGGGGCCGGATCCTCGGCTTCCGGGAAGACCCGGAGGAACCGAACCGGCCGGGCGAAGAGGAATGCATGATCTTCTCCGAGGACGGCACGCAGCGGCTGCTGTTCATCGAGGTTCCCGACGCCAAGCAGATCAAGAACCGCGTCCATCTGGACCTGAAGCCCGCAGAAGGTACCCGCGACCAGGAACTCGAGCGCCTCCTGGGGCTTGGGGCCCGCGAAGTTGATGACCGGCGCAACGCGGACGGCACCGGGTGGGTGGTGCTCGCCGATCCCGAGGGCAACGAATTCTGCATCCTGCGCAGCGATGAGGAGCGCCGGATGTCCGCGGCAGCAGTTTAGGACCGCTGATCAGAAGCGCCCGTGCCTGAGCGGAACTGCCGGAACATAATCTCACCGTCCGGTGCCGAGTCCGCGCGGAGACCCTCCCGCCTGCGGCTCACCGCTTGTAGTCTCGAAAGGCCGACGGCAGCTCCGGACAAGCGCCGCGCCCCGGCATCCACCCGGGCACCCCGCCAAGCCCGTCCGTCCAGGGAGGCATCATGCAACTGGAACCGCGCAGGCCCAGCACCAAGGGACCGGCACACATGTTCACCGGCGACGTTTGGTTCGAAGTCATTGCCGCGCCTCAGCCGGCACCGTCCCGGATGCGGGTCAACGCCGTGCACTTTGCTCCCGGTGCCCGCACCGCCTGGCACGTCCACGCCGTCGGGCAGACCCTGCACGTCACCGAAGGCTACGGCCTGATCCAGTCCCGCGGCGGGGACGTCCTGACGATGCGCCCCGGCGACACCGTCTACACCCCGCCGGGGGAGTGGCACTGGCACGGCGCCGCCCCGGACAACCTCATGACCCACCTGGCCATGTGGGAGGCCCCGCCCGACGACGGCGCGGAGTCCGACTGGGGCGAGCTCGTCACCGACGAGGAATACGGTGCCCGGCCCTGATCCCGGAAGACCACCGAAAGGAAAGCCGATGGAAAATGTCACCCTGAACAACGGCGTCGAAATGCCGATCCTGGGCTTCGGCGTGTACCAGGTCCCGCCGGGCGAGACCGAAGAGGCCGTCAGCAACGCGCTGGCCGCCGGCTACCGCTCGCTGGACACGGCAGCGGCCTACCAAAACGAAGACGCGGTGGGGCGTGCCGTGCAGAAGAGCGGTCTGGCGCGCAATGAACTGTTCATCACCACCAAGCTCTGGATCCAGGACAACGGCGAGGCCACCACCACGCGCGCCTTCGAGACTTCGCTGCAGAACCTGGGCACGGAATATGTGGACCTGTACCTAATCCATCAACCCTTCGGCGACGTCTACGGCGAGTGGCGGGTGATGGAACAGCTTTACAGCGACGGCGCCGCGCGGGCCATCGGAGTTTCGAACTTCACCCCGGACCGGCTGATCGATCTGATCATGCACCACGACGTGGTTCCTGCCGTGAACCAGATTGAAACCAACCCGTTCTACCAGCGGGCCGTCGAAAACCAGCTGATGAGCGACCGCGGCGTCCGGCACGAATCCTGGGCGCCCTTCGCGGAGGGGAAGAACAATCTCTTCTCCGATCCCACGCTCTCGGCCGTCGGCGAGGCCCATGGGAAATCCATTCCCCAGGTAGTGCTTCGCTGGCTGATTCAACGCGGGATAGTGGTGATCCCGAAATCGGTCCGGCCGGACCGGATGGCGGAGAACTTCGACGTGTTCGACTTCGAGCTCAGCCCACAGGAAATGGCCTCCATCGCGGACCTCGACACGGGGAAGTCTCTGTTCTTCGACCACCGGGACCCCGAGGCCGTGGCCCGCTTGAGCGGGGTCACTTTGGACTAGTTTCGGGCGCCCGGTGCAGGTCCCGCACGAGGTAGAGCCACGGGAAGGACCGGCTCCCCACCTCCCAGCCGTCTGTTTCGTAGTGGGAGGACGGCCTGGTCCAGAGCACGCGGCGGTGTTCCCACTGGGTATCCGTCTGCAGCATCCGGTGCCGGAGCATGTCGACGCCGATGGTGCGCCAGCCCAGCCGTCCGGCCAGTTCCAGCTCGGGCAATTCATCGAAGGCCGTAACCGGACCGAGCCAGCGCTCGCGGGAACCGGGGGCCTGCTCGTCAGGCCGTGCACCGAAACGCTGCTGCACCGCCTGCCGGGTCATCCCCAGCTCCCGGCCCAGCGCGGCCCAGCTGACTCCCGCGCTCCGGGCCGCCGCGACTGCCCGGTGCTGCAGCTGCTGGCTTGCCTGCTCGGCGGCCCCTGCCCTGGCCACCAGGGCGAGATGGTCCGCCGCGGTGAGGGTCCCGGCGTCGTCGTAGTCACCGAGAATCAGCGCGCCGATCTGTTCCTGCAGATCCGTGACCGGACCGCCGGTCACGGCTGTTCCCCTGCATCGCGGCTGGGCAGCCAGTACTCCCTGCCGCTGCTGTCCTTGTTTCCCCGCCGGACCAGCGTGACGGCAAGGTACACGCTGAGCACGATCAGGGCGCCGCCGCCGCCCTGGCAGAGTCCCTTTGGGAAGCCGTGCAGATCGAGTAGCAGCCAGGTCGCAAATAGTGCGACCCCAACCAGAAACATGAGTGCGGAGTAAACGGCGGTGAAGATGCGGAAAGTTCTCATGGTGTCAATCAAAGCTTGACACCATCGGAACGTCAAGTGTTTGTTGACACTTTCTTTTCATGGCTCCCGGTACTCGCGAATTCGGGGTCCGCGGCGGCTAGGGTGCGGGCATTGGTGCGCCACGAACGGCACACCGCCAGGAAAAGGAGTGGAACATGGGACATTCAAGGCTGTCGTTGTGGTCATCCGGGTCGGTGCTGTCCATCGGGTCGAAGAACTCGGTGCTGTCGATCGGCAGCGTGGGGTCGGCGTGTTCGATCGGTTCGATCGGATCGTTTGGGTCGGTGCTGTCCATCGGATCCGCGCTATCCGCCGTGGCGGTGATGTCCTGGCTGTCCGTCGGGTCGATCATGTCGTCGCGGTCGAAGGCGGGGGTCATGGCCGCGGGCAAGGCCTAGCCTGCGGGCGTCCAAGCTGTGACCGTCAGATAGCCGGGTTCCGCCAGATCGATGTCTGCCTCCAGTTCCTGCCGCTGGGTCCCGGAGTAGGGGGCCACCAGCAAGGTGCCTACCCGGACCATGCCCGCCCCGGCCGTACCGCGCCAGCCGATCGAGGCCGTGGCTGCTTCCCCCGGGGCCAGCGTCACCGGCTGCACCGGAGGATCCTCGGTCATATGGGAGCCGCCGTGCACCGCGGTGATGCCCATGACCCAGCCATCGCTGCTCTCGAAGTCCAGATCCGGGTAGCCCTGCACCGTGCAGGACCGTGTTCCTGTGTTTCGCACGGTGATCTGCGCTGCCCGGTGGCCCGTGGCCGCATCCCACCCGCCGATCGAGGACTCGACTTCTTCACCGGTGCACCACAGCGGATCCGGCTCGGAGAGGGCGGCACCCACCGGGGCGGCACCGTAAACCGTTGGCTCCGGAGTAGGCGTCGCGGCAGGCTCCGGGGCCGGTTGCGAGGGATCGCGGGCGGTGAGCGGAAGCGCAACCATCACGGCTGCGGAGAAAAGGGCGAATGCCCCCAAGGCCCAGCCACGCTGCCGAACCCGGGCGGTGGGGGCGGGTTCCTCCGGAACCCGGGCTGCGTGACGTTTCTCCGGCAGATGGGAACCCGCCCCGTCGGAGGCGGGGGCGGAAAGGAAGGTGGCCACGAGGGCCGGCACCCAGCCCCAGGCAACCCCCCAATACGCTCCGGTGAGCAGTGAGGGCCCAAGCAGGTCAAAAATCCACTGTGCCCGGCCCAGGGGCCATTGGGCCAGGACCGAAGCCACGGCCAGCACCGCTGAACCGGCCACGGCCGCCAGCGTCACGCTCATCCAGTTGGCCAGGAAGAGCGCGCCCCGGGTACCGGTCTTCCTGCTATCGGGCAGGAGCACCAAGGTGATCGCGGCCACGGCCAGGGCTGTTAACCCGGCCACCAGCACCAGGCCGGAACCGTCCAGGAGAGATTTGATGCGGACAGGCATAGTGTCCGGGGAGACCAGTGAAGCCAGGTAGATCGGTATCCGGCCGTTCCCTGCGGTCAGCAGCGCTTCGAAGGCCCAGCCGGAAATCAGCCAGAGGACAGCCACGACAGCGGGTAGAAGGAGCGGCTTGAGTTTTTCTGCAGTGTTCCCCATGCAGCGAGGGTACCCCGTCGTCCTCTATCCGGATCCGGCAGCGGTGCGTGCGGGAATTAACGCACCGTTGCGGGCGGGAGCTGCCGCCGCAGCTCCGCGCACAGTTCCGCCAGCGCCTGCGGAGCGCTGCGGCACAGCCGCGGGAAGGCCAGGTAACCGTGCGGCATCCCTACATAGGTGGTGACGCGGACGGGAACGCCGGCCTTGCGCAGGGCTTCGGCGTAGCGCAGCCCGTCGTCGCGGATGGGATCGTGTTCGGCCACCTGGATCAGTGCCGGCGGCAGCCCGGTGTGGTCCAACGCCAGCAGCGGCGAGGCGTACGGGTTGCTGCGGTCCTCCAGATTGGGGACGTAGAGGCTGCCGTAACGGAGAACGTCCTCCTTGGTGAGGATGGGTGCGTTGGCGTTTTCCTCGATGGACGGGCTGCCCAAGGTCATGTCGGTGGCGGGATAAATCAGTCCCTGGAACGCGATGGCGGGGCCGGACCGGTCCCGCGACATCAGCGTCAGCACCGCTGCCAGGTTGCCGCCGGCGCTGTCGCCCACGACGGCGAGCCGGCCGGCGTCGGCCTCCCATTCATCGGCCCGGGCGGCTACCTCGAGCAGTGCGGCATAGCAGTCCTCCGCCGCGGCGGGCCAGGGATGCGTCGGCGCCAGCCGGTACTCGAGGGAAACGACGACGGCGCGTGCGTCCCGGGCAATGGTGCTGGCCAGCGAGTCATAGATGTCCAGGTTGCCGACCGTCCAGCCGCCGCCGTGGGCCAGGACCACCAGCGGCAACGTTCCATCGGCGTCCTTGGGGCGGTACACCCGCACGGGGATCCGGCCCTCCGCACCCGCGGCGGTGTCGTCCTTCAGTTTTACGCCGGAAGCGACGCCGCCCAGCACCCAGTCGACCACCGGGTTGTGCTTGATGGTGCGCTGCTGGTCGGCGAGAATCTGTTCCTCGCTCTTGCGGGCCACGGAGGTCCGCGCCAGCACCTTGCCCACCAGCCGTACCCGCAGATCCAGCTTTGCCATGTTCGTGCCTTTCCATCGGTCCTGCCGAGCTAGGCCTGAATATAGTCCTCCACAGCCTGCCCCGCTCGGCGGCGGCCGAGCCGGCGCCGTCGTCGTTCCCGTTAGCCGTTGCCGCGCCCGGAGTGACCGGGCAGAATCGGACCGACGACGAAGGCACGGGGCAGCGAGCCCCGGGCGGAGTCCCGGGCGGATGGAGCGGCAATGAGCGCGGACACCACAACGAGCACCGGCACCGGCGGAGCGTCGCACGCGGCGGACAGCCATGATGTGATCCGGGTGCAGGGTGCGCGGGTGAACAACCTGCGGGACATCAGCATCGAGATTCCCAAGCGGCGTCTGACGGTGTTCACCGGGGTGTCCGGCTCCGGCAAGAGCTCGCTGGTGTTCGGCACCGTGGCCGCCGAATCCCAGCGGCTAATCAATGAGACTTACAGTGCTTTTGTGCAGGGTTTTATGCCCTCCTTGGCCCGGCCGGAGGTGGACCTGCTGGAGGGACTGACCACCGCCATCATTGTTGACCAGGAACGGATGGGTGCGAATCCGCGCTCCACGGTGGGCACCGCCACGGACGCCAACGCGATGCTGCGGATCCTGTTCAGCCGATTGGGGCAGCCGAACATCGGCCCGCCCAACGCGTATTCCTTCAATGTCCCGTCCGTGAAGGCCTCCGGCGCCATCACGGTGGAGCGGGGCGACGGCAAGACCCGGGCGGAAAAGGCGGTGTACAACCGGCTCGGCGGCATGTGTCCCCGCTGTGAGGGGACGGGAGCGGTCACCGACTTTGACCTGACGGCACTGTTCGACGGCGCGAAGTCGCTGTCCGAAGGGGCGATCACGGTGCCGGGCTACAGCATGGAGGGATGGTTCGGGCGGATCTACGCCGGTTCCGGGTTCTTCAATATGGACAAGCCGATTGCAAAGTTCAACAAGCGCGAGCTGCATGACCTGCTCTATAAGGAACCCACCAAGATCAAGGTGGAGGGCATCAACCTCACCTATGAAGGACTGATCCCCAAAATACAGAAGTCGATGCTGTCCAAGGATCCCGAAGGGATGCAGCCGCACATCCGCGCCTTCGTGGAACGGGCCATCACCTTCAGCACCTGCCCGGAGTGCGACGGGACCCGGATCAGCCCGGAGGCACGGTCCTCGAAGATCGGCGGCCTCAACATCGCCGACGTCTGCGCCATGCAGATCAGCGACCTGGCCGGCTGGGTGCGCGGGCTGAAGGAACCCTCGGTGGCGCCGCTGTTGGCCGGGCTGCAGCACCTGCTGGACGCGTTTGCGGAAATCGGGCTGGGCTACCTGTCCCTGGACCGGCCGTCGGGCACCCTGTCCGGCGGGGAGTCGCAGCGGACCAAGATGATCCGTCATCTGGGCTCCTCGCTGACGGACGTCACCTACGTCTTCGACGAACCGACCATTGGCCTGCACCCGCATGACATTGCCAGGATGAACCAGCTGCTGCTGCAGCTGCGGGACAAGGGCAACACCGTGCTGGTGGTGGAACACAAACCCGAAACCATCGCGATTGCGGACCACGTGGTGGACCTGGGCCCAGGCGCCGGCACCGGGGGCGGCACCGTCACCTTCGAGGGGCCGCTGGACGGACTGCGGAAAAGCGGCACCCTGACCGGCCGGCACCTCGGGGACCGGGCCCGGCTCAAGGACTCGGTGCGGCCGGCGTCGTCGGCCCTGGAAGTGCGCGGTGCCGCCACCAACAACCTGCGCGACGTCGACGTCGACATTCCGCTGGGTGTGCTGGTGGTCCTCACCGGGGTGGCCGGCTCCGGCAAAAGCTCACTGATTACCGGGTCGGTGTCCGGGCGGGAGGGTGTGGTGACCGTGGACCAGGGCGCCATCCGCGGCTCGCGGCGCAGCAACCCGGCCACCTACACCGGTCTGCTGGAACCGATCCGCAAGGCGTTCGCGAAGGCCAACGGGGTGAAACCGGCACTGTTTTCCTCCAACTCCGAGGGAGCCTGCCCGGCCTGCAACGGCGCCGGGGTGATCTACACCGAGCTGGGCGTGATGGCCACTGTGGAATCGGTGTGTGAGGACTGCGAGGGCCGCCGCTTCCAGGCCTCGGTGCTGGAATATCGGCTGGGCGGGAAGGACATTGCGGAGGTGCTGGCCCTGTCAGTGGGCGAGGCGCAGGAGTTCTTCGGCGACGGCGAAGCCCGCACCCCTGCCGCACATAAGATCCTGAGCCAGCTGGCCGACGTCGGGCTCGGCTACCTGCATCTGGGGCAACCGCTGACCACGCTTTCCGGCGGGGAGCGGCAGCGGCTGAAGCTGGCCACGCACATGGGCGGCAAGGAAGCGGTTTTTGTGCTGGACGAGCCGACCACCGGCCTGCACCTGGCCGACGTCGAACAGCTGCTGGCCCTGCTGGACCGGCTGGTGGATTCCGGGAAGTCGGTGATCGTGATCGAGCACCACCAGGCCGTGATGGCGCATGCGGACTGGATCATCGACCTGGGCCCTGGTGCCGGACGGGACGGCGGGCGCATCGTGTTCGAGGGGACACCGGCGGATCTGGTGGCGGACGCGTCCACGCTGACCGGAGAGCATCTGGCGGCCTACGTGGCGGGGTGAAGTTTGCTGCCGGTGGCAGGATTCTGCTGCCGGTTCGGGAAATCCCTCCGCTGCGCAGTGGCAGGGATTTCCCCTCTGGCAGGGAATTACCAAAGTGGCAGGATTTCCTAGCGGACCCTGGGAAGGGAGGCGGGCCAGCGCCGGGTTACGACACCGGGCTGCGGTGCGCAAACATGATCACGGCGACCCCCGCCAAGCAGATCAGCGACCCGAGGATGTCCCAGCGGTCGGGCCGGAAACCGTCGAAGACCATGCCCCAGGCCAGCGAGCCGGCCACGAAGACTCCGCCGTACGCGGCCAGGATCCGGCCGAAGTGCGCGTCCGGCTGCAGTGTGGCCACGAAACCATAGGCGCCCAGGGCCATCACGCCCAGGCCCGCCCACCACCAGGCCCGGTCCTCCCGCACGGACTGCCACACCAGCCAGGCTCCGCCGATTTCGGCGGCAGCGGCCAGGAGGAACAGCAGGATGGTTTTTGCAATGGTCATGGCATCCATCCTGCCGCAGGTTCGGAGGGGAGCGGGGGTGCGGGCAAGCGGGGTCGGCGGGCGTGCGGCCAGCCGGCGAGCGTAGTCGGAGTTTGTGCTGCCGGCATGGGAATTTGCTGCCGGTTCAATCTGGCAGCAAAACGTCAAAGTGACAGCGTAAGTGCAAAACGGACGGTTAGACGGCTGGTCCAGACGGAGAACCGACGCCGGAGTCTGGGAACCGCCGGATTTCCTGCACATTGTCGGAATCCCTGCAGTTTGTGACAATCCCCGCTCCGCGCAGCGCAGGGATTGTCACAAACTGCAGGGATTTGCCCAAAACGCAGGGAATCCAACTGCGTCAGGGGTGGTCCGCCCCGGCCCCGCCCGTCCGGCCCGGCCCGGCCCCGGGCTACATGCACCCGGACCGGCCCGGTCATCAGCAAGTCATGTCGCCTGCGCGCCACGCACCCGGCGCCGGACCTCTCGGTACAACAGGGCTTCCACGGCAACCAACCCCGCAATTAGGGCGGTAACGAGGAGAAGCGCCGCCAACGAGGTCAACGGCAGACCGAAGGCTATCAACGCCAGCAGCAGTGCAGCCGTTCCCAGCCGCCACTTCTTCCAGCCCCCGCCCATCCTCCGCCAGAAGGCCGCGGTGCCCAGCAGGTACAGTGCCGGGCCGCCGAACAACGCGAAGACCCCGAGGCTGCTCAGCTCCTTCCCCTCGTCCACATGCGCCAGCACGTCCTCTACCCCCAAGGCCGCGAGGACAATGCCGGCCACGAGGGGCAGGTGCAGGTAGGTGTAAGCGACGACGGCGGCTGAAGACCGGGCGGATCCGCGCAGTGCGGCGAAGCGGTGTTCGGCCGCGACTGCCGTGACGTCGAAGTAGAGCCACCAAAGCCCGATGGACAAACAAATTCCCGCCGCCGCACCGGCAAGCACCGGTACGCTCACGGGCAGTTCGGAGGCACCGACGCCGATGGACACGATGGATTCGCCGAGTGCGAGGATGACCACGAGTGCGTACCGTTCGGTCCAGTGCGCCGCCGAGTGGATCCGCCAGTTGCCGTGCCAGGAGATGAGGAAGGTGATCCCGGTGTCCAGCGCCATGCCGGCCAGCCAGAACCACGTCTGAGCGGTTCCGCCCAGCAGCGCCCCGGTGACGACCAGCGCCGCCCCCAGGACGGCGGTGAAGGTCAGCTTGGCTATCTGGCGCCGCAGCGGCCGGTCGTTCCCGGACGCATACACGTACAGAACCAGGTGCAGGATCCGGACCGCAGAATAGGCCAGGGCAAGTACCAGCGGGCCGTGCAGGCCGCCGTCGAGGTCTTCGAACGCTTCTGGAATGGCCAGTGCGGCAATAAAGGCCGCCACCATGACGGCGGACAGGCCGAACCGCATCAACCCTTCATCGACGTGTGCCTGGTTGGCGAGCCAGGAAAAGGGCGCCCAGGACCGCCACAGCAGGACCAGGATGACCATCCCCTGCAGCACACCCAGGAATGAATGCTCGTGCACCATGAACCCGGTGACCTGGGTAAAGGCGAACACGAACACCAGATCAAAGAACAATTCAAAGGTGGTGACCCGGTGCGTTTCGTCCGAAATGCGGGCATGGGGCGGGCGCGGCAGCTGCGGCATGGCACAAAGAATAGGAGTCCACGGCCCCGCCCAGAAGATGATGCGGGCTGAAAGCCGGGCGGCCCGCGGCAGCTACAGCGTCCGGATCGGGGTCCCGGCCAGGAAAGCCGAGATGTCCTCCACCACCTGCGGAAAGAACGTGCGGTAGTTCCCCTCGGTGACGTACCCGAGGTGCGGCGTCGCCAGGACGTTGGGCAGGTCCCGGAACGGGGAATCTGCCGGCAGCGGCTCTTCGGCAAACACGTCCAATCCGGCGCCGGCAATCGCCTGCCGCCGAAGGGCATCGAGCAGGGCGGCCTGGTCCACGATCCCGGCCCGCGAGGTGTTGATCAGGTAGGCGCCCGGTTTCATCAGCGTCAGCTCCCCTGCCCCGAGCAGCCCGTGTGTACGGTCGCTCAGCATCAGATGGATGGAGACGACGTCGGACGCCGCCAGCAGCGCCTCCATGGAGGGAGCCAGTCGGGCGCCGGCCGCCTCGGCCCGTTCGGCAGTGAGATTTTGGCTCCAGGCCAGGACGTCCATCCCGAACGCCGCCCCCACCCGGGCCACCTGCATCCCGATTTTCCCCAATCCCAGCAGCCCGAGCGTGGCTCCGTGCAGATCGGTGCCGATGGTCTGCTGCCAGGGTCCGCCGTCCCGCAGGGCAGTGGCTTCGGGCACCAGGTGCCGGCCCAGTCCCAGGATCAGAGCCCAGGTGAGCTCGGCGGGCGGCGTCGAGTTGCTCGCAGTGCCGCAGACGGTCACGCCCCGCTCCCGGGCCGCGGCGAGATCAATCGAGGCATTGCGCGCGCCCGTCGTGACCAGCAGCTTCAGGCGGGGCAACCGGGCGAGCAGGCTCGCCGGAAACGGGGTGCGCTCGCGCATGACGACGACGACGTCGAACCCGGCCAGGCGCGCGGCGACGTCGTCCTCGGCCGCCAGATGGTCGGAGAAGACGGTCAGCTCCACCTGACCCTGCAGCGAAGCCCAGTCGGCGAACCGGGTGGCGGCGTGCTGATAGTCGTCGATCACTGCGCATGTAACGGTCATGGACTCTTCCCTGCTGGCGGTTCGCGGCTGGGAACAAGGTACCGCGGCCGGCGCTATACTGCTCCCGGCTCCGGCGGGCCGACCGGAAGTGAGGCGGAAAGTGAAGCCGGAAGTTACACAGACCGTTCCGCTTGTGACCCACGTCATGTCTCCGGTACGGTGACTACACCGCCTGCGGTTCGACTATCGAACTTAGTGTTCAAATAACGAGCACCGCCGGGCGGGCACCTACGGCACAACGAAGTGAGGACCCCCGTGCAGTTCCACCACCACGGCTACGTATCCGGTGACCCCCGCATCCAGCCCGCCGCCGGCACCGGCGTCGACCGCCCCGCCGACCTGCCCGACGAAGTGGACGTGTTGATCGTCGGCTCCGGTCCCGCCGGGATGCTCACCGCCGCACAGCTTTCGCAGTTCCCCGGCGTCACCACCCGGATCGTGGAGCGCCGGGACAGCCGCCTCGCCATCGGCCAGGCGGACGGCATCCAGGCCCGCAGCGTGGAAACCTTCCAGGCCTTCGGCTTCGCCGAGGAAATCACCGCCGAGGCCTACCGCATCACGGAGATGTGCTTCTGGCGCCCGGACCCGGAAAACCCGGAGAATATCGTCCGCTCCGGCCGCGCACTGGATGATCCGGCGGGAATCAGCGAATTCCCGCACCTGATCGTCAACCAGGCCCGCGTGCTGGACTACTTCGCCCGCTTCATGGCGAACTCGCCCACCCGCATGCGGCCCGACTACGGGTTCGAATTCCGCAGCCTCGAGGTCGACGACGACGCCGAGTACCCGGTCACCGTCACCCTCCTGTCCACGTCCGGTCCGGACGAAGGCACCGAGCGCACGGTTAAGGCCAAGTACGTGGTGGGCTCCGACGGCGCCCGCAGCAAGGTCCGCGAATCCATCGGCTGCACCATGGCCGGAGACAAGGCGAACCACGCCTGGGGCGTGATGGACGTGCTGGCCAACACCGACTTCCCCGACATCCGCACCAAGTGCGCCATCCAGTCCTCCAACGGCGGCAGCATCCTGCTCATCCCGCGCGAGGGCGGCCACCTGTTCCGCATGTACGTGGACCTCGGCGTTGTGCCCGAAGGCGACAACGGCGCCGTCCGCAAGACCTCCATTGACCAGATCATCGCCAAGGCCAACGGCATCATGGCCCCCTACACGCTCGACGTCCGCAACGTCGCCTGGCACAGCGTGTACGAAGTGGGCCACCGGCTCACCGACCGGTTCGACGACGTCCGGCCCGAGGACCTCGGCACCCGCACCCCGCGCGTCTTTATCACCGGTGACGCCTGCCACACGCACAGCGCCAAGGCCGGCCAGGGCATGAACGTCTCCATGCAGGACGGCTTCAACCTGGGCTGGAAACTCGGGCACGTGCTGGACGGCCGCAGCCCGGAAAGCCTGCTCTCCACCTACTCGGCCGAACGCCAGGTGGTGGCGAAGAACCTCATCGACTTCGACAAAGAGTGGTCCACGCTCATGGCGAAGAAGCCCGAAGAGTTCGAGAACCCCTCGGACCTGGAGGACTTCTACGTCCGTACCGCCGAGTTCCCGGCCGGGTTCATGACCGAGTACACCCCCTCCATGCTTATTGCCGAGCCTCTGCACCAGGATCTGGCCGCCGGCTTCCCGCTCGGCAAGCGCTTCAAGTCCGCACCCGTGCTGCGCGTCTGCGACACCAACCCGGTGCAGCTGGGCCACCAGGCGCGGGCGGACGGCAAGTGGCGGATCTACGTCTTCGCCGATGCCGCGGCCGCCGGCACCCCCTCGCCGGTCACCGAGCTGGCCGAATGGCTGGGCACCGCGCCGGATTCCCCGTTGGCGGCCACGCCGGAAGGCGCGGACCGGGATGCCTGGTTCGACGTCAAGGTGATCTACCAGCAGGACCACACGGGCATCGACCTCGGCGCCGTGCCGGCGGTGTTCAAGCCGCAGGTCGGACCGTTCCAGCTTGACGATCTGGCGAAGGTCTACGGGGCGGACCCGACCGCCGACATCTTCGAGCAGCGCGGGATTTCCCGGAACGGCGCCGTGGTGGTGGTCCGCCCGGACCAGTACGTGGCCAACGTGCTGCCGCTGACTGCCACGGCGGAGCTCGCAGAGTTCTTCGCACCCCTGCTTCCGGCCCGCCAGCAGGCGTAACCGGTTTCCCAACGTACGACGACGGCGGCACCCGGTGTGCCGCCGTCGTCCCGCGTTAACGGCGGCAGGGCTGGCAGAGTGACCCGTATGGACCCATCCGAAAGGCACCAATGAGCTATACGCAGTACCCCATGCCCAGTCCTCCCAAGATGGCGTCTACACTCGGACCGGTTGGAAAGACGGCCATTGCAGTAACCGCTTTCCTGCTGGTTATGGCCGTAGTGGCGGTAGGAGTCTTCATCGCGAGGGGTGGAGCCGGGTATCAGGACCGTGATTGGGAAGACAAGGTGGACTCCATTGTCGACTCCCTGCTCCCGATGGCGTCCGGCGAGGTGGACGACCCCCACGCCGACGAGTTCGATGAGTTCTGGAAAGACCCGGCGATGAATACCCCGGAGGCCACCGCCCTCATGGCCGCGGTGACAGCTCAGTGGGAATCTCACTTCCGCACCTACCAGCTTCAGGCGCAGGGATACCTGTCCAAGATCGAGGACGCGGACGCCAAGGCGAGGGCCCAAGAGAAGATGGACCAGCTTGACCGTGCGTTTGCCGACGACCGACCGGCGCGTGGAAGGGTGGTCATCTTCGAGGACCTGTCCCCGTTCCTCTCTGCGAGTTGCGACCCGGACGACAGTGACAAAGACCTGATCAAGTTCGACTCCTCCGGGAACCCCCAGCCACAGTTCACCACTCGCAACACGCGGGCCGGTACTTGGCCTTCGGACCCCGATTTTGAAGCGCGGGTTAAGCCCCTGATCGTGAAGGCGTACCCGGAAATGTATGACGCTTGGCTCTCCGAGCGTTGTAGCAAGTAACCCTGGGCCGAATGGCTGCTGGACGCGGCAGGGCTGGCAGACTGACCCCTATGGACAGCTCCGACCCTTCCAAAATTACGCTCGACTTCGACGCCGCCGCGCTCCTTTGGGACGCCTACGCCGCGGCATTCCCCAAGCAGGTCGCGGCCGCCGGGGAATACACCGTGGAAACGTTCGGCGACTCCCCGGCGATGGCCGACGAACTGCTGGCGCTGGTTCTGGATGGCCGCAAGCAGGCCACCTCCTCGCACGTCGCTGACTATGTCCCCGACGGCGAACCGCTCCCGCGCATCGGCTGCCACTGGATTGTCTGCGACGGCACCGGTGCGCCGAAAGCGATCCTCCGCACGGTCGAACTGAGGCTCGGAACCTTTGCCGACGCGGATGAGGCTTTCGCCTACGACGAGGGTGAAGATGACAGGAGCCTGGCGTCCTGGCAGCGCGAGCACCGGAAGTTCTGGGAACGCACGGCCGAAGCCCGGGGCGGCAGCTGGTCCGAGGAGGATGAGCTGGTGTTCGAACGCTTCGACGTGGTCTGGCCCGCCGGGGCGCGGTAAACGCTTCCTCAGCCCCGCCGGAAACCACCCTCGGTGCTGATCGTCTGGCCCACCACCCAGCGGCCCTCGTCGGACACCAGCCAGGCAATGAGCCGGGCCGGATCATCGGGGGCGCCGATGCGTCCGCCCGGGAAACGGGACCCGACGTCGTCGAGGACTTCCAGCGGGCGGTCCGCCGTTTCCGGATCAAGGTAACCGGTGTTGACCGGGCCCGGATTGACGGTGTTGAGCAGGATCCCGCGGTCGGCAAGGTCCGCTGCGACCGAGGGAGTGATGCTGGCGAGGGCGGCCTTCGAGGTGCAATAGGCAATTTCACCGGGCATCGGGCCCAGCAGCTGTCCGCTGGTGAACCAGATGACCCGCCCGCCGGCACGTCCGTCGTGCTGGTCGGCGAAGCGAGCGGTGGCGAGCAGCACGGAGCGGGCGTTGACGGCCCAGTGCATGTCCAGCATGGCGGCGTCCAGCGCCTGCAACCGCCCGTCGCCCCCGTTGCGGGCATGGTTGCAGATGAGGATGTCCAGGTGCCCCAGGGCTGCGTGGGCATCGGAAATCAAAGCATCGGGTGCCTCCGGTGCAGCGAAATCGTGTTCGCCGTGGGCAAGCCGGGCCCCGGGCTGCAGCCGTTCCCGCAGCAGGTCCATCACCTCGTCAACGTCCTCGGCGCCCCAGGGCTGTTCGGCGTCGTGCGGCGCGAAGTGCTGCAGGTAGAGGCTGGCGCCCATGTCGGCCAGACGCGCGGCAACGGCGAAGCCAATGCCCCGGCGGCGGCTCACGCCGGTGACGACGGCGGTGCGTCCGGTCAGGGGAGGGGGAGTCATCGGGCCATGCTAGCGGGAGGAATCCGCGCTCCGGAGGAAGGACGAGCAGTCTCCCTTGAAAAACTCCCGCAGCTGAGCGGGATCTCCGGCCTGTGCTGGGGCAATGACGGAGGCATCAAAGACTTCGGGGTTGACCATGTTCTCCTGTATTGCGGGCAGGGACGTGTACTTGGCCAGGTACTCCATGCTGTGTTCCTGGCCGGTAGCGTCTCCGCTGTCGAGGGCCTGGAGGTAGGAATCCATCCAAGCGCAGAGCCAATAGCCGGCGACGGTGGTGTCCTGGACTCCGTCCGCGATGCTGATGTCCCCCTGCTTCGACCGGACTTCGGGATCGCTGAAATCGGTGGTTTCGAGCAGCCACGAGGTGCCGGCGGGCAGCGGCTCCGGGAACTCCGCGATGGCCTCCGCAACCGCCTGGTCGAAGCAATCGGGTTTGATGCTGGTGGTCCCGGCCGGGTCCATCCGCATAATTTCGCCGCCCGGGCAGGGCTGCAGGGTCATGGTGGGTTCCGGGGCGGGCCGGGCACTGGCCTCGGCGCGTGCCAGAGCCTCGTTTCTTTCCGCGTCGGTGGTTCCGCAACCGGCGAGTACGCCGGTGAATAGGGCGCCGGCTGCGGCAATGCCCATGGCTGCTGTCACTCGCGTGTTCATGTGTGTCCCCCCGGTCCTACGCAGACAATAGCCGAGCAGTGGCCGGGGGGATAGCGGCATTGTTGGCTAACCCTGCCGGGGCTAAGCCGCCCGGGATGCGGGTTCGCGCTACCAGGGCAGGGGGCCGTCCTCGTCACTGAAGGTGCCGCTGGGTCCGTTGGCCGGGATGGTGGCCATCCGGACGGCGGCCCTGGCGCCCTGCTCCGGTGTTCGTGTTCCCCGGAAACCGTTCAGATCCGTGGCAACAAAGCCCGGGCAAACCGCATTGACCAGGATGCCCTCCGGCGCCAGCCCCTTCGCATACTGCAGCGTCAGGGAGGTCAGGGCCGTTTTGGAGGGAGCGTATCCGGCTGCGATGGGGTCCGTATTGGCTGGATCGGATACTGCGGCCAGGGACCCGGCCACGCTGGAGACGTTTACAATCCGAGGGGCGTCGGACAGGCGCAGCAGCGGCAGGAAGGCCGCAGTCACGGAAATGACTCCGAAGAAGTTGGTCTCGAAAACCGAGCGGATTTCGTTCACGTCCGCCGATCCCGGCTGCTGGGCGGCAAAGCTGACACCCGGCGTCGCCGCAATGCCGGCGTTGTTTATCAGGGCATCCAGCCGCCCAAAGCGGGTCTTAACGCTGTCCGCCGCGGCCGACGCGGAGGCCGGATCGGTTACGTCGAGAACCACGGCGACGGCGTCTCCGCCCTCCGCGCGCAGCTCCGCGGCGGCCCGCTCGCCGGCGTCGGCGCTTCGTGCGGCTACCACCACGGTGTGGCCGAGTGCGGCCAGCTGGCCGGCAATCTGCCGGCCGATGCCCTTGTTGGCTCCCGTGACGAGGGAAATCATGCTGTCATTCATGGCACTCCTTGGAAAAGCGGTTTCTTTCCGGTTGTGGAAGGTACCTCCACTCTGTGCCCAATATTCGGGACTAGGAATAAGGAAAAGTCCGCATTTCTTGCTCTAGAGTACAGATATGGTTTCCGACCGTTTATCCGAAGTCCTCGATTTCATCCAAGTCCGGGGCGTCATCTCCGGGAGCATCGCTGTGCACGGCCGCTGGGAAACGGAGGCAAGGATTGACGACGACGTGAAGTTCTTCGCCGTGGTGCAGGGCAGCATGAAACTGGCGACCGACGGCCTTGAAGAACCTCTGCTTCTGGAGGCGGGCGACGTCGTCGTCCTCAACGGCCGCACCTGGCTGCGGCTCCACGGCGGCAGCGGAGATGCAGTGCCCGCCCGCGTCGATCCGCCCGCCAGCGGCACCTTTGTCCGGGCAGGGGAGGGCGAGGCCGGAACCGAGGACATCATCATTGGCGGCCGGGTGGCGGTGAATACCGTGGGCCGGGACCTGCTGCTGCAGGCGCTGCCGTCCGTGGCCCACGTCCGGTCCGGCACGGAAGCCGCACCCCACCTGCACATGCTGATGCGGCGTCTTTTCGACGAAGTTTCCCGGCAGCAGATGGGCTCCGGGTTTGCGGTCCGCCAATATGCTCAGCTCCTGTTGCTGGACGTACTACGGTCCTTCATCACCGATGCCGAACTGCCGCAGGGATGGCTGAAGCTGATAGCCGATGAACGGCTCCGCCCGGCCCTGGCACTGATACATGCCCCAGGGGTGCCGCCTCCGAGCCTGGCGGAACTCGCGAACGCAGCCGCCATGTCCCGCACCGCCTTCGCGGAGCGGTTTCGGGACGTTGCCGGCACTCCGCCCCGCGCGTACCTGAACAACTGGCGCATGCTCGTGGCGCAGCGGGAACTGCGTTCCGGGGATACCCGGATCCGGTCCCTGGCGCTGGAGCTGGGCTTTTCTTCCGAAAGCGCGTTCAGTACGGCCTTCAAACGCAGCGTCGGCGAGTCCCCCCTGCATTACCGGTCCCGGGTGCGCACGCTGCAGCCGGCGGACTAGCGGGGCGGACCGGTGGCACCCGCGCTCCGGACAGGGGCCGGCGGACGACGACGGCGGGAGCGCACGCGGCGGCGGTGGGCGCGCGCGCGGCTGCGGGAGCGGGCGTAGATCCGAGCCCGGTCGCTGGACAGGGCAAGGATCAGCAGGACGTCGAAGGCGTAGCCGAACAGGTTGGTCCGCAGCGCGGTCTCGGGACCGGCGGACGCGGCTGCTACCTGCACGGCGATGGCGACTGAGCTCAGGGACATCGCAGTAATCCGGGCAGAGTTGCTGCCGCGAAGAATGAGCACGGCCAGCACCGCCTCCACGCCGGCGAACACGGTCAGGGAGACGCTGGTGGGGGCGTAGGCGCTGCCCAGCTCGGCGAGGCCACGGCTCTGCGTACCCAGCAGGTTGATCACCAGGGAGATATCGGTCAAATGCACCAGAAAGGGTGCCGCCACCGCCAGGGCGGCAAGTCCGCGCAGCAACACCAGGACCGTGCCGAAAACAACGGGTGCCGGCGGCCGCTCCCGGCGGGCGGCTGCCGCCCCCGTCGGCACGGCGGGGCCGGTCTCCGGCAGATTGCTCAGGTCCGCCACCGGCAAGTCCCCGTCGGTGACAATCGAATCCCCGCCGCCGTTGCGGGAGTGGTATCCGGTGGAGAAGTTCTTGATGACCTCCACGGACACTGCGGGGGAGGAGCCCCGGAGGGAATCGATCAGGTAGTCCCGTTCGGCGTCGATATTCTCTCCGACCCGGTGCGTGACCTGCAGGGTGAACAGGGATAAACCGACGGCACGGTCAAAGGACGCGGCACCCAGCCAGTCCGCGGCAATGCCGCCGGGAAGCATCCATCCCTCGGGGCAGCGCCAGAACCGGACGTGGTGACGCTGCCGGGGATTGCCGTGCACTTCCTGCTCGTAGGCGAAATCCTGCTGCCGGTCGAACAGGAGCAGGGGGCTCACCGGGGCCTGGACGTAGCTGCGGTGCAGCAGGGTTGAGGAGACAATGTGCCAGCTGCTGGACAGGGTCACCGGGTCAGCGAGCTTCCAGCCCGCCTTTTCCAGTGCGCCCCGCAGCTGTCCCTCGCTGCCCAGGAAGGCCAGGTTGACGGCGTCGCCGAACAGGCCGGCACTGGTGCGGGTGCGGCCCATGAAGTAGTTCGGGATGAAAATCTGGGTCAGGACCCGGTCCAGGCGCGGCAGCACCAGATACGCCAGCGCCGCCCAGAACACCACCAGAAACCAGACGTGCCGTTGCTGAAGGCTTTCCTCCAGCAGGAACACGGCAAACCAAGCCGCCCCGATGGCGCTGAACGTGAAGAAAGCCCAGTCGACGGCGGTTGCCGCCGGTCCGCCGTCGGACTCCTCCACGGGGCCCGGCCGGATCATCCGGAAGTCAGAGCCCCGGTATTTCGCCGTTGGACTTGGCTTCGATCCAGTCCACGGCGGCATCCGGCAGATAGTAGGACCCGCTGCCATCGGAAGCCATGCCTCGGCTGCGGGAGATGTCCTCCACCACCCACGCCTCCACCGCGTCGCCGTTATTGGCGGTCAGCCACTCGCGGGACTCAGAGGTGAGCATCGGCCACCAGAGGGCAATGCCCAGGTCATCGCGCTCAAACTGTTCATCAGTCATGGCTAAAACTCTGGCACTAACGGGCCGGCGGGTCGACGGTCTGCGCTTCCCGGTTACCGGCCGGCCGTGAATTCCGGTGCAGGCGCAGCGGTGAGCCAGCAGTGGTGTACCGGGCCGTCGCGGGGAGGGCGTGGAGGGTCTGCTGCATCGAAAGAGCACAAATTACCGATTTTCAGCCGAAAAACGGTAACTATTGCCCTTTCGATTCGCGAAACGGTAACTATTGCCCTTTCGATTCGCGCCAGGACCACGGCATCAGCCGGTTCACCCGCCGCGAAGCCAGGTTGCCCCGGAAAACCGGACGTGCGACCGTGGAAGGGAGGCCGCGACACGGTCTCCCGGACGAGGGGTGCCGTACCCGGTGTGCGACAAGACGGCCCAAGGGAGACTCTCATGTCATGGATTGTTCTGGTGCTGTCCGGCGTCCTGGAAGCAGTGTGGGCCACCGCCCTGGACAAATCACAGGGCTTCAGCCGGTTCTGGCCCTCCGCCATCTTCGTTACCGCCCTGCTGGCGAGCATGGCCGGACTCGCTTATGCCATGCGGGAACTGCCGCTTGGCACCTCATACGCTGTCTGGGTGGGCATCGGCGCCACGCTGACCGTCATCTACGCCATGGCCACGGGCGCGGAATCGGTGTCCCTGCTGAAGATCCTGTTCCTCGCCATGATCGTCGGCGGCGTCATCGGACTGAAGACACTCCACTAAAAAGGCGCCCACGCCCGCTAGATTGGACGGCATGACTGCTGCGGGGGCCGTGCTCGAGATTTCCAACCTACTGGTGGGCTACGCCGGTGCACCCGTCTGCGGCGCCATCACCGCCTCGGCGGACGTCGGCGAGATCCTCGGCGTCGTGGGCTTCAACGGCGCCGGCAAATCCACCGCCGCCCGCACCATCGCCGGGAAACAGCTGATGCTCGACGGCGAGGTACGCGTACACGGGCTGCCCGCCAACGAGGACGCCATCCCGTTCCGCCGGCAGGTGGCCGCACTCTTCGACGAGGATGCGTTCTTCCCTTCCCTGTCACTGCGGGAACACCTGCAGCTGGTCGCCCGCGGGCACGGGGTCGCGGACCCGGACGCCGCCGTCGACGCGGAACTGGACTTTTTCGGCCTGCAGGACCGCGCCGACGCCGTCCCGGAGTCGGTCTCCTCCGGCCAGCGACGGCGGCTGCTGCTCGCCTCGGCCCTGATCCGGCCGTCCTCCCTGCTGATCCTCGACGAACCGGAACAGCGCCTGGACCCGGTGATGCGCGAACGGGTGGGGAAGCGGATCCGCCGGTACGCCGACGACGGCGGGACGGTGCTGCTCGTGACCCACGACCCCGCGCTGCTGCTGGCGACGGCGGGACGCTGCCTGCTGATCGATGACGAGGTGCAGGAGATCGAGCCGGCGCTCGCCGCGGCCGAGATCGCGGGCCGGTAACCTGTGACGCTCAGTGAAGCCGCCGGCCTGCCGACGGAGTTCAACCCCGCCCGCTACAGCCGTGTCGCCTCGCGGGAACACCGCCGCGGCAGCGTCCGCGTCCGGGATGTGCTGCTGGATGCCTATGCCACCTTGCTGGGGGTCGCAACCATCGGAGCGCTGGCCGGGGGACTGGTTTTAGCGATGCGGAACGAGGTCGCGAAGGCTCTGGGTCCCGGAACCGGCGGCCGCCGCACCATCGTGGCCGCGGACTGGAGTGCCCTGCCCGACGGCGCGGCGGTGACCGTCCTGCTGTTCGCGGTCCTGGCTGCGGTGATGGCCGGGGCGCGGAAGCTCGGGCCGGTGGCCGTGGCCTCGGCCGAGGGGTACTGGTGGCTGAGCCTGCCCGTGGACCGGCGCTCCTTCCTGGCCGGACCGCTGCTTCGCCGGGTGGGCCTGGTCTGGGCGGGAGGTGCGGTCCTATACCTTCCGGTCGGCTTCATCACCGACCTGCAGGCAACATTGGAAGGCCAATTCCTCGGCGCCGCCGTCTTCGGGCTGGCCGCGGTCTGTGCCCTGCTGGTTTCGGCCCTGCGGCAGTCGGCGGGGAACGGCTTCCCGGGCGGAGTGTCGGGCGCGGCCGGCGGGCTGGTGCTGCTGGCCGTGCTGAGTTTCTTTACCCGGCTGGCCGCCGCCGGGGAACTCTGGCCGTCCGCCGCAGCGCTTGCCGCCGTCGTCGGACTGTGGGCGCTGGTGTTCGCGCGGATGGGTGCGATCCCGGGCCGCGAGCTGATCCGCGGCGGCGGGGTGTCCGGGCACGCCGGTGCCGCGCTGTATCTGATGGACACCAACGAGCTCGGCCGGGCGTTCGCCGGCACTCCGCGCGGCCGGACGACCTCCCGTGCGCGGCGCTGGTACGCCAGGGGATCGCGCACCCCGTTCGGCGCACTGCTGCGGGCGGATGCCACCGCGTTCCTGCGCACTCCCGGGACCTGGGCCCGTCCCGTACTGCTGCTCCTGCTGTGCCTCACGGTTCTGCTGTCCGCCGGGCAGCAGCCGGCGCCGCTGCAGCTGGTCATCATCCTGCTCACCGTCTGCGCGGTGGTTCCGGCGCTGGGTGCCCTGGCCCGGCAGACCGCGGTCACGCCGGGGCTGGACGCGCTGCTGCCGCTGTCCCCGGCACTGGTGCGGCTGAGCCGGACGGCCCTGCCCGCCGCCGCACTGGTGCTGTGGTCTGCAGGGTTCTGCGCCGTCCTGGTGCTGCTGGGTGCGGGCAGTCCGGCGTTGATCGGGCTCGGTGCGCTCGCCGGGGTCGGGTTTGGCGCCGCGGCGGTGCGGGGTGCCTACCGGCCGCTGCCGGACTGGACCGCTCCGCCGACAGAGACCGTGTTCGGCCCGGTGCCGTCCGCGCAGACCGGGTCTCTGGCCCAGGGGCTGGACGCGATCCTGCTGGCGGCGGTGCCGCTGCTGCTCGGCCTGTTTCTTGGCTACGTTCCCGGAGTGCTGCTCCTGGCGCAGGCGGGCTTTTCCGCGGTCTGCGTCCTGCTGGTGATGTACTCGCGTTCGAAGTAGAAGCGGCAGCCCATCATGCGTGCCTGCACCCTTGTGCGGGGAAAAACCGGAGGGTGGAGTTGGGGGATGGGATCCCTTACATACTCCATGAACTGCTCGCTGGACGGGTACAGCGCCGACGCTGACGGTAACTTTGCCTGGCTGGAGCCGACCGAAGATTTTCTTGCCTCCCATTCCGAGGACCTGGAGGACGCGGCCACCGTGCTCTACGGGCGGCGGATGTACGAAACCCTGTCCGTGTGGGAGACCGACCGCGCGGCATCGGTTGGCCTTCCGGGGACTGACAGGTTCGCGGATGCCTGGTCGGCGGTGCCCAAGGTGGTGTTTTCCTCCACCCTGCAGGATGTTTTCACCGGCCGGACGACTTTGGCACCCACCCTGACTCCGGAAGCCGTGGAACGGGCCAAGGCCGCGGGAAACGTCATGATCGGCGGACCGGAACTGGCCAAGAGCGCCATGCGGATGGGGCTGGTGGACATTGTGTCGCTGGTGATCTGTCCGGTAATTGCCGGCGGCGGCACGCGGGCCCTGCCCGACGGGTTGCCGCTGAACCTTCGCCTCCTGCGGGAACAACGCCTCGACAACGGGGGAGTCCGGGTGACCTACGCCGTGGGCTGAGGCGTTGCTTCCCGCGCGGCGGCCGGATCAGAGCCGCGCGGGAAGAACCCGGCTACCGCCTAGAAGAGGCGTTCGGCCACGTTCACCCGGGTGGCCGACGCCAGTGCAGACTCGACCTTCTCCTTGGGCGTTGTGCCCGGAGCCGAGGTCATCAGCTGGTCGTCGGGTGTGCTGGCATCCGCAAGGTACAGACGGGTGTAGCCTGCGGAGTCCGGCTCAAACCTCCAGCTCTCGGCCACGGTGCCCGCGTCGACGACGTCGTAGCCCAGCGCGTCGATGAGTGCGGCCGCCTCGGCCTTGGCCGAGTCGTCGTCAGAGGCGATGGGCAGCGCGGAGCGGTCAGCGGACCCGGCGGGGCGGGCCAGAAGCGGAATGTGATGGGCCAGGATGTTATTGAAGGCCTTGACGTACTGCGCTCCGGGAAGCCGGCTCTGCACCAGTTCGCTGGTGGTCACTGTGCTGTCATCAAGCTCGGCGATGTGCCCGTCCCGCGACGGGTAGTAATTGCTGGTGTCCAGGACGATCTTGCCGGCCAGCAGCCCGTCCGGAAGATTCCGGACCGCGTTCAACGGAATGGAAAGCACGACGGCGTCGCCGGATTTCGCGGCGTCTTCCACCGTTCCGGCCTGCGCCAGCGGCCCGAGGTCGGCCACCAGTTCCGAGAGCGTTTCAGGTCCCCGCGAGTTGGCAATCACGACGTTCATACCCGCCGCAACCGCTAGCCGTGCGACTGCGGATCCGATGTTTCCGCTTCCAATGATTCCCAATGTCGGCATTGCGTATCCCTTCGATGATGTTCGGTTGGACTGGCACGCGTGTACTTCGGCAGTCCCTAAAGGAGGCAACTGCCCCTGCCGTGAAGGAATTCCCCTAGGCGACGGCGTCCCTGACGGCGGATTCCGGGCGGCGGACGCGCTAGGCGAACCGTATCCCGGCGGACATCGCGAGGTTTCGGGCTCCGGTGAAATGTTCGGCCGTGGCGGCACGGTTCAGCAGCCGTGCCGCCCGAACCATGAGGTTTCCCCGCCGACGCCGGCCGGCGTCGTAGCACTGCAGGCCGGCGGTCACGTCGGGAGCCGAACTGAGTGCGTCGATCAGGGCGACCGCGTCCAGAAGAGCGTCACAGGCGCCGCGGCCAAGGTTCGGTGCCATTCCGTGCGCAGCGTCGCCCAGCAGTGCCAAGTTGCCGGAAATGTAGGACGGGAGCGGCGGAACGTCGAACAGTTCCCGGTAATCAATCGGGTTTCCGTCCAGTTTCCCCAGGACCCGGGTGACGTCCGGATGCCACCCGCGGTAGAGGCTGCGCAGCAGTTCTGCCCCCTGGGCACCGATAGCCTCCGGGGAACCCAGCGGAGGAAGGTCCGTGGAACGGAGGCAGGCAAACCAGTTAGTGCTACCGGCATCCAGCGGCGTAATGCCGAACAGGCGGCCGCGCCCCCAGGTCTCGCTGACTCCGCCGGCCGGGCCGGGGACAACGCCCCGAAAGGCCACTGTTCCAAGCGCCCGGGGCGATATTCCGGTGGAGGCGGTGCGCAGGCGGCTGAAGATTCCGTCGGCGGCCACAACAACATCGGCAGAGGGCAGGGTTGAGGGCCCTGCAACCGGTGAATTCCATTGGATGACCCCGGCGGGCAAGTCCCCGGATAACGCCTCCAGCAGGACGGTGCGCGGCACCAGGCGGGCGGTCCGACTGCGGCCCATGGCGGCGATCTGGCTGCCGTCCGGTTTCAGGATCCGTGCGCCCTGCTCCACCACCGAACCGGCGCGGACTGCGTCACCGGCGCCCAACGCGTCGAGGGCCCGCATCGCCTCGGGCCACATGGCCGGCGCCGTTCCGCTGCCGGGCAGGTTCGCGCCGCGTTCGAGCACCTGGACCGACCATCCTGCGCGGAGCAGCCCCCGCGCAACGGCGGTTCCTGCGATACCCGCTCCGACGATCAGTGCTGAACCGCGCATGACCTCTCCTCATCAATGGTCCGGTTCCGGCCGGCTCGGGGGCGGCCCCTGCCTGCTGTAGATTCCGCTCCTGCCGGAATCTACGCCGCCTGCTGCCTGCTGTCGACGTCGGCCTCGTGGACCGCTCCGCTATTCCGCACCCGGCGGAAGCCGACGACCGTCAGGTAAATCCCCAGCGACGCCTCCCAGATGATCTCCGGAAGGGTGGCCAGCGCGGACGGAACCGAGGACTGTCCGTAGGCGCCGAAAAGCACGGCAATACCGGACAGCGACATCAGCGGACCGCCGATCAGCCCGAACAGTGCCATCGGCCGCGGCACCAGGTGCGAGCGGTACATCAGGAACCCCAGCAGCAGCCCGTTGCCGATGCCCACCACGAACCCCGGGCCGAGCAGGAAGGTCCAGCCGTGCACCGCCACCAGCGCCCGGGCCACGGGCAAGTACTCCCCGGCGTCGGCCCCGGCGGTCTGCCGCAGCGTCACCACGGTGAGCACGCTGAGAATCCCGACGGAGATCAGCGCGCATTCCATGATGCGGGCCGCGACATAACCGACCGCAGCGGTCTCGCTGTGCCGGCGGAGGACGGGAAACAGCACGACGGCGGTGCCGATGTTCGCGACGATCAGCACCAGTTCGCAGACCGTGCCGAGCAGGATCCGGGTGTCCGTGCCGGGTCCGGCGAGGTAGTCCGGGCCGGTCAGCAGCGGTGCGTACAGGGCAGCCCCGGCGATGGCGGAGGCGAAGGTGAGGAGGAAAAGGATCCCGGCGGTCCGGGCGGTCCGGTTGGAGGCGTGCATGGTGCTCCTGTCGGCCAGAAAGTGTACTGCGTACACCTGATGCGACGAACCTAGGTGTATGTCGTACACTCTGTCAAGGATCGATTTCCCGGAAGGCGGCTCTGTGGGACAGGTACCGAAGGATCGGCAGCAGGAAGCATCCGCGCGCCGGCCGCGACTGAACCGGGACGCCGTGCTGCGCGCCGGCGTCGTACTGGCCGATCAGGTGGGCATCGACGGCTTCACCATGCGCACGCTTTCCCAGGAACTCGGCGTGGTGCCCATGGCGCTGTACAAGCATGTGGCGAACAAGCAGGAACTGCTCGAGGGCATGGTGGACCTGGTGTGGGCGGAGGTCACGGAGCCGGACAGGGGACACGGCTGGAAGCAGGCGATGCGTGATCGTGCCGTCTCCCTCCGGGCCGCACTGGTCACGCACCGCTGGGCCGTGGGGCTGATGGAGGCGGCCGGCCGGCCGGGACCGGAGAACCTGCGCCAGCACAACGCGCTGCTGGGCTGCCTGCGGCAGAGCGGATTCTCCTTCCGCAGCACCGTCCACGTCACCAGCCTGCTGGATGCTTACGTGTACGGCTTCGCACTGCAGCAGAAGACCCTGTCCTTCGAGACCCCCGAGGAATCGGCCGAGGCCGCGGCAGCCACCCGCGACGGTGAAACGGCGGAGGCGGCCGCCCGGTATCCGTACCTGCTCGAAGTGGTGGGGGAGCTGGCGAAGGAAGGCTACGACTACGACGCCGAGTTCACCGTCGGGCTGGACGTCCTGCTGGACGGCATCGAGGTTCTGCGGGGTTCCTGGCGCGACGGCTAGGTTCGCCGGCGCGGATGGCGTGAACGACGACGTCGCCGGCTCCACGTTTCGCCGCAGGAGCCATGTCCGGTGACCATGGACCCCCCGACATGAGGTAGATTTTTCGCGCAGGACTAATGAGCAAGTATTTTGGCTACATTCCGGGGGTAACTGCCAATGGATCTAATCATCGCCGTGGTCTGCCTCGCGGGCATCATAGCTATTAATTGGTGGGTCCAAAAGTACCCTAACCGGTCCAAGGAATACCCGGAACGAATCCGAATGACGAAACTGATAATGATTGTCGGTTGGCTTTCCATCGGTATCGGAGTCCTAGTGGGTCTGGTGGGGTTTACCACGGACACCGACCCCCTCCCACCCCGCATTGCCGGCGCCGGCATGCTTCTGATCGGGCTGATACTCCTGGGCATGTATCGCAACTTCTACATTGTGCCGGGCGAATCTGAGATTGCTTTCCGCACTATGTTGGGCAGGGAGCATGTCCTTCCCTACAGTGACATTGCGAGTTATCAGATGTCGCAAGTGAATCGGCGGACGTACGTGACGGTTAAGTCGATTCACGGCGTCAAGCTTGGCCTGGACATCGCTATCTACAATGTGAGCCCCCTGCTGCGGGCCATCGAGCACCACGAGGCAACCGGGCGCTGGCCCGTCCGGGGTGAACTGCCCCTGCAGAAGCAGTAATCAGGGGCTTTGCCCGGGTCCGGAGACGCTCAATCAGGACTATGAGGGGGGGAGCGGACATGCTGGTCATCCTGCCACCGCGCGGCTCTTGCCCCGCACAGCGGGTGATGCGAACGTGGGGGAAAGTCCGTGAAGCTGTGCGGCTGCGGACTGCGCCGGCACTCCGATCCGGACCCCAGGTGTAAGGAATCCCATGGAACCCGAGGAACTGCTCGTGGCGCTGAACGCAGGCGAAACAATTACCGCCGGGTCACCCCTGCATGAAGCCATGCACCATGCCAGTCAGGCCGCCTTGCAGATCACCGGCGAGCTCAACGGCGGCTACCACGAACCGGCCCGGGTGCGGGAGCTGCTCTCCCGGTTGACCGGGAAACCGGTGGATGAATCCGTGGCCCTGTTTCCGCCGTTCTCCTCCGACTTCGGGAAGAACATCAGCCTGGGGAGACGGGTGTTCATCAACGCCGGCTGCCGGTTCCAAGACCAGGGCGGGATCCGCATCGGGGACGACTGCCTGATCGGCCACAACGTTGTCCTGGCCACGCTCAACCATGATCTGTCGCCGGCGCACCGGGCGGACATGCATCCGGCGCCGGTCACGCTCGGCCGGAACGTCTGGCTCGGCTCCAACGTCACGGTCCTGCCGGGTGTGACCATCGGCGACGATTCCGTGGTGGCCGCCGGCGCCGTCGTCACCAAGGATGTTCCGGCACGGTCCCTCGCCGTCGGGTCGCCGGCACGGGTGATCCGCTCGCTCGCGGATTAGACCGGCGGGCGGCAGGCGTGTGGCGTGCGCAGCTCTTTAATTGCGGCTGACGCCGGTGTTAGCTTGAGGCACGGATCGAATCGATGTGCGGGAGCCCGTACAGGAAGGAGATCGCCATGACCGAGCATCTCCACAAATTCGCGGATCTCTACCGCAAACAAGGACCCTGGTGTGCCGCCTATGTTGATGCAGGGGCCGGAACCGTGGAAGGTCGGGAAGCGGCCGAAGTCCGCCCGGGCGCTGTCCGGAGGGCGCTGGCGGAAAAGGGGGCTCCGCCGGCGGACCTTGAGGCCATGGAAGCCGCGGTGGCTCCTGCCTACGGCGTGCCCGCCCCGGTGTCGCGCTTCGTCCTCGTCAGGCAGGGGACGGAGGAACTGAACGAACTCCTGCCCGGCCCGCTGATGGGCCCGAAGCACCTTTCCGTGGGGCCCGTTCCGGACCTGCTGCCGCTGCTCAAGCACCGCCCGGAAGAATTCCCGTACATCGTTGCGGAAGTTTCGAGGGAAGGTGCCGAGATCCGGCTGGCATACGTGGGCCGCCCCGGTCCCGCCAGCGTCCAGGACGTTGAAGGCTCCAGCGAGGACATCCGTAAACTTTCCGTCGGCGACGGCTGGGCGCAGGACAAGCAGCAGCGCAGGACGGAAGGCATCTGGCGCCGGAACGCGGACGAGGTCGCGGGACAGATCGACAGCGTCGTGGACAGCAGCGGCGCCCGGCTGATCGTGCTCGCCGGTGATGTCCGTGCCCGCGGACTGGTGCAGGACCAGCTCGCCGAAGCGCACAGGAATCTGGTCCGCATGCTCGATTCGCATACCCGTACCGGCGGCGCCCATCATGAGGGTTTCGAGGACCGTGTCCAGGAACTGATTGCCCTGGAGTGGGCGGACGAGCAGGAACAGATCATGGACCGCCTCGCCCTGCAGCAAGGGCAGGCCAACCCCGAGTCGACCACCGGCATCGGTGCTGTTGTCCAGGCCCTTCAACAGGCGCAGGTGGACGTGTTGATCCTGAATGACACTGCGCTCGCCGACCACCAGTTGCTGGCCCTCGCCGTCGAGCCGTGGGTGGCCACTGCGGAGGAACAAGCGCTGGGCTCAGACGTGCTGGGCAAGGTTTCCGCTCCCGTGGCCCTGCTGCGGGCGGCCGCCCTGACCGATGCGCGACTCCTTCTGGTGCCCGACGGCGTCCTGCCCGGCGGAGCCGGCGTCGCCGCGCTGCTACGCTGGCCCACCGGTCCGGAAGCACCCGGAAGGAACGCGGCCTAGAGGCAGTCCCGGATTAGCGCTGGCGGGTGGCCTGGACGACGACGTCGCGCAGGGTGACCTGGCTGCCGTCCGGCGCGGTCATGGAGCGCGGATGTTCCTCGGCGACGGTGATGCTCCACGTCGCCGGATCCAGGAGCGCTCGGATGGATTCGGCAGTCACGATCGTGTCGGCGGGCGGGTGGTGCCCGTGCGCCGTCGTCGCCTCATCGTCGTGGGCGTGCCCGACAATCAGGAGGGTGCCGCCAGGAGCCACCCACTCCGCGACCCGGGTATAGAACGCCAGCTGCGGCATCGCCGGGTGGGCGTAGTTGGTGGTGACCAGGTCAAAGCGGCGTCCCGGTTCCCAAGAGACCAGGTCCGCCTCGATCCAGTCCACGCTGCCGGACAGCGTCTGCGCTTCGGCACGCCGGGACGCAGCGGCGAGGGCAGATGCGGATACGTCCGCACCCACTACCGTCCAGCCGTGCGCGGCCAGTTCCAGGGCTTCCGCGCCCGTTCCGCAGCCGGCGTCGAGCGCGCTGCCTGCCGGGAGCTCCGCCGCGAGGCGTGCCACGTAAGGGTTCGCGGGCGGCTGGTGGCCCGCGGCCGGATCGGTGTCCGGGGCCTCGTGCCAGTGCTGCTCCCAGTAGTCCTTGTCGAAGCTGTGTGTCATTGTTCCAGCGTAGTCCCAGGCCGATCCGGAGCTAGCTGGAGGTGAGCTCCCCGGCCAGAAACCGGTTCCGTGACTCAATGAGCCTCCGGAGGTAGCGGGCCAGCACCAGTTTCTCGACCAGGCGCCCGACGATGCCGAACGGCACCTCGAACTCGATGCGGTCAACCATTGTGCTGCCCGCGGTGTCCTGATGGAACTCATGGACGTGCCGGAACCGCCGGAACGGGCCCTTGACCTGTTCGTCGACGAAACGGTCCGGCGGTTCCATCTCGGTGATCCGGCTCGTCATCCGCAGCGGAACGCCGAAATGCCAGGCCCGCCAGGTGACGTCCTCACCCAGCGAGATGAGGCCGGACGTCACGCCGCAGACCGCCTCTTCACGGGACCGTGCCATGGAGTCCTTATGCGCATCAATGCTTCGGGCACGGTCAAACAGCTCCGATGCGGGCAGGGCTATCCGGGTGGTGCACTCGAAGTAGACGGTCATGGTCAGAGTATGGCAGGGCGTTCTGCAGCCAGCGGCGCGCGGACTGATTAGGTTTTAGATAATGTCAGGGAAGGAGGCTGAAATGAGAAACCATGCTGCAGGGAACGACGATAAATCTCCCCGCCTAGAATCGGTCTGGCCGGGCGCTTTATTCATCATGCTCATTGGCATGTTCATTGCCATCACTGCGTTCATCCCCTACAACATTGACCGGCGCCTAATGAATAACGGGACTAGCGCCGAAGGCACGGTCATTGACTTTGACGAACAATCGTCAAGAGGGTCAACGACAAAGGTTACAACTGTTTCCTTTACCGATTCAGACGGGGGTACACATACCATCGAGGAAAGAGCAGGGGTTCGCACCGCGACTCCTGACATAGGTTCCAAGCACACGGTGTATTACAACCCGGACCGTCCTGATAAAGCGGTGGTGGAAGGATGGGAAAAGAGTGCCGGTTCCGGCTTTGGCGCCGGGGGCTTTTTCATTATGTTCGGTGTCTCCCTAGTGGTTATGGAAAAGTTCTCCTCGAAACGCGCTAAGGGAGCCGGCAGCCCCGTGAAGTAGCACCGGCAACTGCCCGGTCGCCAGGCATCCCGGGAAGGTCAATATGTCCCGGGAGATGGTCCCACCGGTCCCGAAGCTCCCGGGCAGGCCGGGGGATTGCGATCTTTCCGCCGCGCGCAGATGGATGCCAGGTTTATCGAGACCGGCATCATGACGACTGTCCGCGAGGTCCTGGGCCGACGCGTCCTTCGCCGGGAAATCAGACGCACTTGAGCCGGAGCTGCGGGCCCGGCCGGAACCTCGGCGCGGATCTCGTCGTCGACGTTCACCCGCCCGCGGCTCAGCACGATGCCCATGAGTCCCGTCTTCCGCACGACTTTTCCGGCGCTGTTGAGGGGCAGCACTGTTTTGAGCAGCCCGGCCTGGAAGCGGTCAATCTGCCGGCAGGGGTTCCGCAGCCCGGTCACCTGGACGACGGCGTCGGGCCCGATCCGCAGGAGTGTTCCCTCGGGCAGGTTCAGGAGGTCGATGCCGCGGGTGGTGATGTTTTCGCCGAGGTCGCCGGGACCCACCTCGAAGCCGTCCTGCGCCAGTTCCTCGAATAGCTCCGCGTGGATCAGGTGCACCTGCCGCAGGTTGGGCTGTCTCGGGTGGGACCGCTTTCTGAACACATGCTGCACGGTGGTGCCGGAATGCGCGTCTTCGTCGACGCCCAGCCCTTCCACGAGCAGAACCGATTCCACCAGGTCCTTGCTGAAGTTGTGCCTGCTGCTTTGACTCGGCAGGCGCAACCGGCTTTTGGATGGCTGTGGCTTTAATCAGCTCAACGCCGGGGTGGTAGGCATCTCCTTCGCGCACCTCTGCCGCCAGCGTGGAGGGTTCGCAAACCCATAGTCGGTCAGCGTGCGCAGGAAAAGAGTCCCTGACGCAAATGGGAAATTTCTTAGAACCCGTATGGACATTCACATTTTGGCAACACACTGTTGCGAACACACTGTTGGGAACACACCTACCGAAGTCAAGACGATCATTTTGGGGATGATATGAGCCGCGTAATGCAATCGAACACTGGTCATCGAGAGGCAGCTACCCGTCCTGTGCAGCACGACAGCACGGCTGTGTGGTCCATGTTGACTGTAGAGCCGGAGCGCAGGGATGCGGGTGATGAAATAGTCCGCCGCATTGTTGCTCCGCTGATTTCCGGAACGAGGACCGGGGGAGAGCGCTGGTTTGGCTTTTCCCGCAGGCTGGAATCCGCCCATCCGGCCGTGCACCTGCATGTGCGTGCCGCCGACGACGTCGTTAAGCGGCTTTGGAAGTTTGTGTACGCGTTGGCAGACGAAAGCGCTGCCTCACTGGGTCCCGTGAAGATCTCCCGGTGGCCGGACATCACTTATCCACCCCGATCAGGCGAACCAGCGCACGAAGTAATGGAAGCGGCATTTGCCCGGTTCGGTGGACCGAAGGGCTTGGAACTGGTTTCTGAGGTTGCCGACTTGTCCTCGGACCTGGCTTTGTGGGCAGTCAACCGCTTTCCCCGCCTCAACATGCGCTCGATGCTGGCCGCCCTGCTTCTCTTCGACACCGGCCACGCCATGATGCGCGGACCGCGGTCGGCTGTGTGGCCCGACCGCAGAACCACTAGCTGGGACTACTACTGGAACGCTCATCTGCACGCCTGCACAGGTTCTTTTGGTTCGCACTCCGGGCAGGCACGCACGGCAATGATGGCCCAGATGGCACCCCGGGTTATGCCTGCGCATAGGGTGATGGCCGCCCTTGCCTCGGAGTCGGCAGTGGATATCTGGCGGAAGCGCTGGGCAAGGGCCATCGATGAGTATTTGTACCGAGCAGACAAGCAACGCATCAGTCGCAGTGCGCAGCAGCTGGCTATGGGGGCTAGCGGGCTAGCACTCAACCGGCTGGGCTTTCCACCCCGGGAACAGGGGGCGCTTGGGATATACGCGCGTGCCTGGAGCAAGGATATTGAAGCGCAGTATTCGGGTCAGGAGCGCTCGCCGCAGCCGTCGAAGCCGGGTAAGAAATGACGGCGTAGGCGGCCCACGCCAGGGGCCACCGCTTATGTTCCGGACGACGTTTTCCTAGAACTGGATTCCCCGGGAGAGGCCACCGTCCGCGAGGACGTTCGCTCCGGTCATCCGGGAGGCGCACGGACTGGAGACGAAAACAACGACGTCGGCCACCTCCTGCGCGCTGCCCATCCGTCCGGTGGGATTCAGCGCCAGGGACGAGGCAAACATCTCCGGACTGTTCCGTTCCATGCTCTGCCAGACGCCGCCGTCGTGATAGGTGTTACCCGGCGACACCGTGTTGGCGCGGATCCCGGTTCCGGCCAGCTGGAAGGCCAGCCCGGCCATATAGGCGATCAGCGCGGACTTGACCGTGCCGTACGGTCCGGACGCGAAATCAACCTCCCGGCCGGAGACGCTGGAAATGGCCACCAGCGACGGCGACTCGCTGCGCCCAACATGCGGGATCGCCGCCTGCATCAGGCGCACGGTTCCCATCAGGTCTACCCGCAGGCACGCCTCCCACGACTCGGCACTGTCATCGATGGCCAGGGCGCTGACGTTGCTGACCACCGCGTCCAAACCACCGAAGCGCCCGGCGACGGCATCCACCCAGACGGCCACCGCGTCGCCGTCGCCCACGTCCAGAACGGTGCCTTCCACCTTCACGCCACTGCCGGCCAACGCCGTTTCGGTGGCACTGATTTCCGCCGCGTCCCGGGCGCAGAAGGCAACGTTGGCCCCCTCCGCGGCGAACGCTTCCACGATGGCCCGCCCGATTCCCCGGGTTCCGCCGGTGACCAGTGCCGTCTTGCCGTTCAACTGCAGATCCATGGTTTCCTCCGGGGCAGGTTGTCGGGTTTAGAGAAGTTCTTCACTGCGCCGGCGCAGGTCGGCGTGCAGCCCGCCGTAGGCTGCGGCCTGCGGGAACAGGGACTTGCGTGCCTTGACCACCACGGAGTAGTTGGCGTCCACGGCGTTGGCGATCGGTGCCTGCGCTGTCTGGGTGAGCAATTGGTAGGCGTCCATCTGGTGCAGGCCGAACAGCTCGCCGAACCAGCGCACCATC
This sequence comes from Arthrobacter sp. zg-Y238, assembly GCF_024385525.1. Taxonomy (GTDB): domain Bacteria; phylum Actinomycetota; class Actinomycetes; order Actinomycetales; family Micrococcaceae; genus Arthrobacter_B; species Arthrobacter_B jinronghuae. The sequence continues at coordinate 449,300 of NZ_JANFLU010000001.1, forward strand.
TCCACCTGGCCGATGCGCCAGGAATCCTCCATGGGCCGGGACGAGCCGACCGCCATCCACTCGGCGTCGGTCTCCAGCCGAGGCCAGGTTGGGGCGCCGCCTTTGATCAGTTCCACCAGGATCGTGGAATGCATGGCCCCTTCGACGGCGGTGCCGCAGGCTTCACCTTCGCCCTGGCGGTAGTGCCCGTCGCCGATGGAGAACAGCGCGCCCGGCTGGTTCACCCCGAGGTACACGGTGGTTCCGGCCTTCACCTCGGGGGCGTCCATGTTTCCGCCGAAGCGTTCGGGGACCAGGGAGGAGCGGACCTCCCCGCCGGGAGGAGCCACCCCCACCGTTCCCAACATGGGTTCCAGCGGCAGAGCGACCTCAAAGTCCCCGAACCGGGCGGAGAAACCGACGGTGGAGCGGGCCGAGTCCACGTGGTAAATCCAGGTGGTGTCCGGCAACGGATCCTGCAGGAACGCGGTGCGGTCGGTGCTGGTGAGCCCGCCGAAGAACGGGATGGTGGCGGAGGCGCCGTAGCTCCGCGCCGGGGTCAGTTCCACGATGTGCAGGGCGAGCGTGTCGCCGGGTTCGGCGCCTTCAACGTAGAACGGTCCGGTCTGCGGGTTCACGAAGTTGAGGTCGACCTTCTCACTGGAGAGGTCCTCGACCGTGGTCAGCGCGTTGTTGAACGCGTCCTCTGACCAGAGCTTCAAGGCGGTTCCTGGTCGAACCTTCATCACGGGCTCGGCCCCGCCGAAGGTATAGACCAGCTGGTCCGGACGCGGGCGGTACTCAAGGATTTCCATGGGGCCGGATGCTATCGAAGGTTTCCGGTTCTGGATATAGGCGGCGGGGGCCGGGCGAGAATGACGGCCTGCTAAGGCTCTTCACTGATTTCCGTCGGGATGACTTAAGGAATGAAGCTCGGCATTTCCCTGATTCAGCGTTGCTGACCTCGATATGACATTCCAGTCACCGCACTTTCTTTCGGTGCGGAAAGTTTCAGGGTTTCCGCCGCCGAATATGCGTCCGACAGACGAATTTCGCCTAACCGGAACCGCATGGCAGGATTCCCTTCGATAAGCAGAAACTTCATCCTGGAGAACACCCCGGGTTCTGGAGTGTTGACATCTTGGACTACTGAAGAACGACCCTGATCACAGAAAAGGCATACCTTTTAATGAGCACTACCGACACAAGTTATATGACCACCACCGCCACCAAGAAGTCCTTCGTTGTGACATGGCTGCTCGCGCTTTTCCTAGGCACGCTGGGCATCGATCGCTTCTACTTGGGCAAGATCGGGACCGGTGTCCTGAAGCTCCTGACGGGTGGCGGTTTCGGTATCTGGACGCTGGTCGACCTGATCATCACCCTGACCGGCAACCAGAAGGACAAGAACGGTCAGCCTCTCGCCGGATACCCAGAGAACAAGAAGATGGCGTGGATCGTCACAGCCGTCGTCTGGGTCCTCAACATCGTGGTTTCGCTGGTCATGGTCCTCACCGGAGCGCTGGCAGTCGGCTCGGCCGTTGAGAACAGCCAGACAGTGTCCCAGGAGGACAACGGCACGGCAGTCGAGGCCCCGGCTCCCTCAGAGGAGTACACGGTGGCCCCCGCTCCCGTCGAGTCGGAAGATTCCACCATGGACTCGTCAGTGCCGGAGGAATACCGGGCCGCTATGGAGAGTGCTGAGGGCATCAACTTTCTGAGCCCGAGCAAGGCCGACTTCTACGACAAGCTGATCTTCGCTGGCCACTCCCCGGAGGCGGCTCAGTATGTCCTGGACAACTTTGACGTGGACTACAAGGAGAACGCGCTGAAGAATGCCCAGAACTATAAGGACGGATGGGACAAGACCCCCGAGGAAATCCGCGAGCAGCTCGTCAGCGAACACGGCGAGCAGTTCACGCCGGAGGAAGCCGACTACGCCATTCAGAACCTGAAGTAGCCACCTCCGCCGGAGTCTGCGGCACCTTCAAGGAATAGCCAGAAGCGCACGGTTGCTTCTGGCTATTCCTTTGCCCGGATGACACGGTCCGCTCTACGAAATCATGCAGCCCGATTTGGTAGGCGGCCTGGCTGGGCGTACCCGGTCAGGCGCGGGACTCGTCCCTGAGGAGCCAGACCGCACTGTCCGCCGGAAGCAGTCCCGCATCGGTCAGGGGCGATGATGCCAACACAACGCTGCCTTGCGGAAGGGCACAGGGCTCCTCACCCATGGCCACGGCAAGCAGGAACCGGTCCCCGCGCTCGCAGATGAGCAACCCGTTGTCCTGGACGTGCCAAGTGCTGGCGTCGTCAGGGGAGAAGATCTCTTTTTCGGTCAGCTGCCTCCGCAATTCGAGCGCCTCAGTAACGAGATGCAGAGTTGACCCGCGATCGTTCCTGTGTGCTTCCACAGATCGCGATCCCCACAAAGCCGGTGTCGGCAGCCAAGGTTCGGCTGCCGCTGCGGGGGAGAACCCGTAGGCATTGTCGGGCGCGATCGTCCAGGGCACCGGGACACGAGCCCCGTCACGGGACACCCCGGCCCGGGTCCACATGGGATCCGCTCGGGCGTGGAGCGGCACCTCAGCTTCGGGCAGGTTAAGCTCCTGGCCTTGGTAGATGTACGCGCCACCGGGCAGTCCCAGGATGGCGAGCAAGCCCGCACGCGCGCGGAGGGTTCCGCGTTCACCGCCACCGAACCGTGTCACAGAGCGGACAATGTCGTGGTTCTCGAGTGCCCAGGTCAGCGGCGCCCCGTGTTCTTTCCGAGCGGCTTCGAGTTCAGTGCCGACTGCGGCCCAAGCTGCGGCATCCCAGCCCAGCTTCACGAAGGCAAATGCGAAGGCCTGATGCATCTCGTCATGCCGGGTGTACCGGGCAGCGCGGTGCGGTTCCAGATTCACCTCGCCTACCAGCACCCGAGTGGGGGAGTAAGAGTCGGCAACGCGGCGCCAGCGCCGGTACACCTCGTGCACTTCATCCTGATCGGATACCTGCGGGTTGGAGCGCAGCCCGTCGACGACGGCGTCAGTGCCTTCAGTGTCGGGCAGCCCGTCCGCTTTGAACAGGGCGTGTGCGACGTCGATGCGCACGCCGTCCACGCCCTTGTTGAACCAGAACCGGAGCACGCCCTCGAAGTAGTCGCCCACTGCGGGGTTGCGCCAGTTCCAGTCCGGCTGCTCCGGGGAAAAGAGGTGCAGGTACCACTCCTTGTCCGTGTCCGAGCCAGGATTCACCCGGCTCCAGGCACGGCCGCCGAAGACGCTCTGCCAGTTGTTCGGCGGGGTGTCGTCATCAACGCCGTTCTCGAAGTGGAACATCGCCCGTTCGGGTGAGCCTGAATCGGCGGCGACGGCAGCTTGGAACAGAGGGTGCTCCGATGAGCAGTGGTTGGGCACCACGTCGAGGAAGATCCGAAGCCCCAGAGCGTGCGCTGCCTCGAGCACTTGGTCGAATTGTTCCATGGTGCCGAAGAGGGGATCGACCGCACAGTAGTCGCTGACGTCGTAGCCCTGGTCCACCTGCGGGGAGGGCTGGAACGGGGTCATCCAGATGCCGTCGACGCCGAGTGAGGCAATGTACGGCAGGCGGTCCAGCAGGCCCGCAAGATCGCCCACCCCGTCACCGTTGCCGTCGGCGAAGGAGCGTGGATAGACCTGGTAGATGACGGCGTCCTGCCACCAGCCGGGCTTCTGCCCCCGGGCCGTCGGCCGGCTCATTTGGTGGCACCCGAGGTGAGTCCCTCGACGATCCGCCGCTGGAAGATGAGAACCATGATGACCAACGGGACGGTGACGATCACTCCCGCTGCCATTTGCTCACCGAAGGGTGCCTGGAACTCCGTCGCCCCTGTGAACTTGGAAATGGCGACCGTGGCAGTCTGCCGTTCGGGATCATTGATCATCGACAGCGCGATGATGAACTCGTTCCAGCTGTGGATGAACGTGAGGATCGCCGTCGTGAAGACGCCGGGGGCGGCCAACGGCAGGAGGATCTTCCGGAACGCCTGCCACTTCGTGCAGCCGTCAATCATCGCCGCCTCCTCCAGGTCGAAGGGCAGCGCCTTCATGAAGGTGGTGAGATTCCAAACGGCAAGCGGGATGGCGAAGGACAGGTTGGGCACGATCATTGCCTGGTAGGTGTTGATCCAGCCGATGTCCGTGAACAGGCGCAGCAGTGGCACCACCACGGAGATGCCGGGGAACATGGAGGTGGCAATAACGAGGCCGAGGATCACGGACTTGAACCGGAAGTTCAGCCGCGAGATGGCATAGGCGGCGAAGATCCCGAGCACTAGTGCCGCCGTCGTCGTGGTGCCGGCGACGATCAGGCTGTTCAGCAGGGCCTGGCCGAACATCGTGGATCCGTCGAAGACCTTCAGGTAGTTCTCGAGTGAGAAGGGCTGGGGAATGAGGGTGTTGTCGAAGATATCTGCCGTGCGGCGGAAGCTGGAGACCAGCATCCAGTAAAAGGGTGAGAGGCAGTACACGAAGATCGCGGCGAGGCCGAGGTACGTGAGGTAACTCTTCGCGCCGCGCTTCGCGGGTTTCCGCTGCGGGGCGGGGTCGGGGGTGTCCGCGCGTGTCAGGAGGGGGATCTGGGTCATGCCTTTGCCTTCCGGGAGCCGGCCTTGCGGAGGGTACGCGTCTCCTTGGTCCCGGCGACGTCGGCGCCGAGCAGCTTCACGAAGACGATCGCGACCAGGGCCACGTACAGGAACAGGATGATGGCGAACGCCGACGCCGAGCCGTAGCGCAGCTGGTTGGATTCGTCCCAGGCGAGCATCGAGAGGGTCTCCACGGATTGTTTGCCGGGGCCGATCAGGACGAACGGCAGGTCGAACATCCGCAGGGCGTCGAGCAGCCGGAAGAGGACGGCGACCAGCAGCGTCGGCTTCACGAGCGGCAGGGTAATCGAACCCAGCGTGCGCCACCAGCCGGCGCCGTCGATGCGTGCGGCCTCGTACACCTCCTCCGGGATGACCTGCATGCCGGCCAGGACGAGCAGGCCGATGAACGGTGCCGTTTTCCAGACTTCGGCGATGATCACTGCGGCTTTGGCCTGGAAACCTTCGGCGGTCCAGAGGATTTCCGTGCCGATCAGGGTGTTGGCGATGCCGTCCGACTGGAAGATCCAGCGCCACAGCAGTCCCGAGACGGCGGTGGGGACGGCCCACGGGATGAGGATGCTGGCGCGCAGGATGCCCCGGCCGCGGAACGCCCGGTTCATGGCCAGGGCCAGGCACAGCCCGAGCACGGTTTCCAGACCGACGGTGGTGATGGTGAAGAAGGTGGTGTTGGCGAGGGCGTTCAGGAACCGTTCCCCGGACTCCCCGGCAAGGAGGTCCAGGTAGTTGGCCAGCCCGACGAAGGTCTCACCTTCGGCCACGAAGCCGTCTTCGTCGAGCCCGGATTCCTCCCGGAAGAGCGACTGGTAGAGGGCGGACACCAGGGGGTAGGCGATGACCAGGCCCAGGACCAGCAGGGTGGGGGACAGCAGCAGCGCGGCCATCCTGCCTTCGCCGGAGGTGCGGGTGCCGGGCTTGTGCTTGGGGGCCGGGCCGTCGGGACGGCGCGGGGGCGCAGCGGTGCTGGTACTCATGGAGTTCCTAACTGTGCACGGGGAATGGGAATCAGACGGCGGCCGCGGGCACAGGCGCCTGCGGCCGCCGGCGGCCTATTCGGCGGAGAGCTCTTCGAGCTTCGCCTGCATGTCGGCCAGGGCCGTCTCCGGATCCTTCTCCCCGGTGAGTGCCGCGTACGCCTCTTCCTGAATGGCCGTCGTCGTCGCGCCGTACTTCACGACCTGCGGGCGCGCCTGCGCGTTCTCCAAAGATTCCAGGAGCGTGGGATAGAACGGGCGCTTTTCAACAACGGCGGGATCCTCGAGCAGTGAGGGGTAGACGGGAGCCCGCGAACTCTTGTCCAGGCGTGCTTTCGACTCTTCCTCGCTGGTGAAGAACTTGATGAAGTCCAGGGCCGTTGCCTTGTTCTCCGTGAACGGCGAGACGGCGAGGTTCCGGCCGCCCAGCGTGGAGACCCCCGGATTGTCGCCGATGCCGGGAACCGAGCTGATGCCGAATTTGTCCACAACGGCGCTGGAACCGTCCGTGGCGGTCAGCGAGGAGTAGACGAACGGCCAGTTGCGCAGGAACACGAGATCGCCTTCTTGGAAGGCCCGGCGGCCCTGCTCCTCGATGTAGGTGATGGCGTCACTGGGAACCAGGCCCTCGTTGAAGGCGTCGGTGAGCTGGGTGAGTCCGGCGAGGGCTTCGGGGGTGTTCACCGTCGGGGCACCCTCATCGTCGAAGACCTGGCCGCCGGCTGATCCGACGGCTTCGGTGAAGTTCACCGTCAGGGCCTCGTTTTTGTCGAACTGGCCCGCGTAGCAGGACATGCCCTCCGCCTCGGGGAGGGCGAGGACCTTCTCGCACGCCGCCGTCATCTCTTCCCAGTTCGTGGGCGGGGCTTCGATGCCGGCCGCCTGGAGGAGGTCCGTGCGGTGGTAGAGCAGGGCACCGTCCGTGTAGTACGGGGCGCCGTACAGCGTGCCGCGGTAGGTTGCGGTCTCCACTGCGGCAGGGACCATGGTGTCCGTGGGCAGTGCGTCGTCGGGCAGCGGCATGATCCACCGGTTCGCGGCGAACTCGGAGGTCCAGACGACGTCGAGGTTCAGGACGCTGAAGGTCTCCGACTTGATCTGGGCGTTCTGCACCAACTGCTGGCGCTGCTGGTCCGCGGAATCGGGCAGCTCGACGAACGTCACCTGCTCCTCGGGGTGCTCGGCGTTCCATTTGTCGATAGTGTCCTGCGCGGCGCCGGAGGCATCCCGGGAGGAGACATAGTTGATGGGGCCCCGGCCCTCGAACGCTGCGGCCGCGTCCTGCTGCGCTTCGGGTTCTTCACTGTTTCCTCCGCCGCAGCCGGTGAGGACCAGGCCGGAGATGGTCAGTGCTGCTGTTCCGAGGAGGATCTGTCGAAAGTGGCGTCGTTGCCTCATGCTGTGCTCCTTGTAGTGGCGAGTGGTGCGTGGCTTTTTAGTGCTGGTCTTGGGGCGGGCTGGTGGACCCGCGGGCAATGAGGGTGTGCGGCACAATGCGCGGACCGAGGTCGCGGGTGCGCAGCAGTTTGGCGACCGCCGTCCTGCCCATTTCCTCCAGCGGCTGGGCGACGGTGCTCAGCGGAGGGTGGACGTGCTGGGACGTGGACGTGTTGTCGAAGCCGAGTACCGAGACGTCCTCCGGCACCCGGCGGCCACGCTCCTGCAGCTCGTTGACGGTGGCGGCGGCCATCTCGTCGCTGACCGCGAAGACGGCGGTGAGGTCCGGTTCCTGCCGAAGCAGTTCATCCAGGCCCGGGGCGCCGCTCTCGTAGAAGAAGGTGCCGTGGGCGACGACGGCGGTGTGGCCTGCCTCGGCCATGGCCCGTTCGTAGCCGCGCTGGCGCGGGTGGGCGACGAAGACCGACGCCGGATCCCCGGCGAGCAGGCCGATCCGCCGGTGGCCCAGCGAGAGCAGGTACCGGGTGGCATCGTAGGCGGCCCGCTCGTCATCAATGGAGACGCTGGGGGAGCCGGACCGGTCACTGATGGCCACGGAAATCAGGGGGATGTTCGGGCCGAGGATCTGCCGCATTTCCTGGGTGATGACGGCGGAAATCAGGATGACGCCGGCGGCCCGGTAGGTGCGCAGCGTCCGCAGGTACCCGTCGATGAAGACGGACTGCAGGCCGGTGCGGCCGAGCATGACCGCATAGCCCTGCTCGCGTGCGGCTTCCTCGACGCCGCGCATCACCTCGGAGGCAAGGGCGTCGGAGACCATGGGGGCGAGGAGCCCGATCACCGAGGTTTGCCGGGTCTTTAGCCCGCGGGCCATGAAGTCGGTCTCGTAATTGAGGCGGGTTACGGCCTCTTCGACGCGGCGCCGGGTCTCCTCGGAGTAGCCCACGAGGCCGTTGACCACCCGGGACACGGTGGCCGGGGAGACGCCGGCATGCTTCGCCACATCCCTGATGGTTGCCATGGCCCGCCTCCTTCTGGTCTCCTGTGTGGGGCGCAAACGGTTTACGTAAACGGTTGCGCGATCTCTGTCACACCCTATGCGGAGGCGTGGAGGATCCATGACGTTTCGTAAACGGGCAGGAAAAATCCCCTCGAACCCGGGTCCGAGGGGATTTTCAAAAGGTCTGTCGCCGGGGAATCAGACGCACTTGAGCCGGCGCTGCGGCCCAGCCGGAAGCTCAACACGGATCTCGTCGTCGATGTTTACCCGCCCGCCTGCCAGCACAATGCCCATGATTCCCGTCTTCCGCACGGTTTTTCCGGCGTTGTCGCGGGGCAGCACCGCTTTGAGCAGCCCGGTCTGGAAGCGGTCGATCTGCCGGCAGGGATTCCGCAGCCCGGTCACCTGCACCACGGCGTCGGGTCCGATCCGCAGGAGTGTCCCCTCGGGCAGGTTCAGGAGGTCGATGCCGCGGGTGGTGATGTTTTCCCCGAGGTCGCCGGGGCGCACCTCGAAGCCGTCCTGCGCCAGTTCCTCGAACAGCTTCGCATGGATCAGGTGCACCTGCCGCAGGTTGGGTTCCGTCGGGTGGAACCGCTTTCTGAACACATGCTGCACGGTGGTGCCGGAATGCGCGTCTCCGTCGACGCCCAGCCCTTCCACCAACAGAACCGAGTCGACCCGGTCCTTGCTGAAGTTGTGCTTGCTGCTTTGACTGACGGAGACCACTTGCGGTCCTTCGGGAGTGCGGGTGGCAGTCATTGACGGATCATTTCATATCCCGCCACGGCCTTCGGGAAGGCGCCAGAGGTCGAGCAAACTCCCTGCACCTGTCGGTGCGGCTGCCGTTCAGGAAACGCCGGGGAGGGAGAAGGAGAAGAACCTTCCCTCCCCAAGAGGGGTCGCGTTGACCCGGTACAGGCCGGAGACCAGCGCGGCGGACAGGACCGACGACGTTTCACCGGCGGCGACGACCCGGCCGTCGTCGAGGGCAATGATTCGGTCGGCATACCGTGCAGCCAGGTTCACGTCATGCAGGGCGGTGATCACTGTGAGTCCGTCCCCCGCGAGATCACGCAGCAGTTCGAGGGTTTCGAGCTGCGCGCGGACGTCGAGGTGGGGCGGCGGTTCCGTCTCCGGCGCCCACCCAGCGGCGTACGGGCCGTCGGGGAAGGCGACGCCGGAGATCCGGTCCTCGAGGCCCAGCGCGAGCAGCATTTCAATGGACGTGGATTTGATCGCCACCACCTCCTCCGGCGGCTGCTCGAAGGTCACCGGCGTGCCGCAGTTGTCCACGGTGAACGGGAAGCCCGCCGCGGCGTCGGGCTGTGGGTCGGGCCGCGCCCCGGCGGAAGGGCCGGCGCACCCGCCGAGCAGGAGGGCGGCCAGCACGGGAAGCATCAACCAGCGGATGCGGCGCGGCATCAACGCAGTCCTTCCAGACGTGGTTTGAGGTCGCTTTGGAAAAGGTCCATGAACCGGAGCTGGTCGTGGCCCGGGGCGTGGAACACAAGGTGGTTGAACCCAAGGTCCACGTATTCGGCGATCCGCTCGACGACGTCGTCGGGGTCCGTGCCCACGATCCACCGGCGGGCGATCTGCTCCAACGGGAGCGCGTCTGCGGCGCGTTCCATCTCCACCGGGTCGGTGATGCTGTGCTTCTGCTCCTTTGAGAGGGACAGCGGAGACCAGAACCGGGTGTTTTCCAACGCCTTCTCCCGGCTGTGCTCATAGGAGAGCTTGATTTCGATCATCCGGTCCATCCCGGATAGATCCCGGCCCGCGGCGTCCGCACCCGCAGCCAGCGCCGGCATCAGCTGCTCGGCATACAGCTCGTGGCCCTTGCCGGAGGTGGCAATGAACCCGTCCCCGGCGCGGCCGGCATATTTCGCCACTACGGGGCCGCCCGCGGCGATGTAGACGGGTACGCCGCCCGCCGGGCTGTCGTAGACGGAGGCGTTGGAGGTGGAGTAGTAGTCGCCGTCGAAACTCACCCGGTCCCCGTTCCACAGCTCCCGCATCAGGCGCACCGCCTCGCGCAGCCGGGCGAACCGCTCGGAGAACTCCGGCCAGTCCTGTTCTCCGGGGCCGCGGAACCCGGTCGCGATTTCGTTCAGCGCCTCACCGGTCCCCACACCCAGCCAGATCCGGTCCGGGTAGAGAAGACCCAGCGTGCCGAAGGCCTGGGCAATGACGGCGGGGTTGTACCTGAAGGTGGGCGTGAGCACGCTGGTGCCCAGCCGGATGTGCGAGGTGCGTTCCCCGGCCGCGGCGAGCCAGGCCAGGGAGAACGGGGCGTGTCCGCCCTGATGCCGCCAGGGCTGGAAGTGGTCGCTGACTGCCGCGGACGCGAAGCCGTGGGCTTCGGCCGCGACGGCGAGCTCCACCAGCTCACGCGGGCCGAACTGTTCTGCGGAGGCCTTGTAGCCCAGGGTCAGTGTCATGATCTGCTGCTTTCTGTGTCGGCGACGGCGTTGAGGCCCGCGGCGAAACCGGCCGCGTAGGCCTCGTCGCTGCCGAGCCGGAACATGTCCGTCTCCGGGGTGCGGATGATGGACCGGGCGCCGGGGAGGTCCAGCGGGCCGACCGCGTCCGCGTAACCGCGTACTACCGCCACGGGCAGCCCGAGGGTCTTGCCCTTGACCAGGTCCCCGACGGCGGCGAGTTCGTCGGCCAGGCACGGGCGGGTCACGGTCAGGGGCCGGCCGGCCGAGTCCGGGGCGCCCTCGAGCTCCTCGAACACCCGGACGCCAGCGGCCCCGATGGCGATGTCGGTCTGCCCCTCCCGCCACGGCCGGCCGATCGTGTCGCTGAGAATCACCCCAATGTGCGGGCCCGCGGCGCGGATGCCGGCGGCCAGGATCCGGGCCGAGCGGTCGGGATCCTCCGGCAGCAGCAGGACGGTGCCCGCGGGAACGTTGGAGGCGTCCACCCCGGCGGCCGCTCCCACAATGCCCAGACGGTTCTCGACGATGCGGGTGCCGTTGCGGGTGGCGACCACCCGGGCCGTCTCCGCACTGATCGCTGCCTCGCGGTCCGCGGCCCGCACCAGCCGCCCCTCGGCCTTGGAGACGATCTTGGACGTCACAACCAGGATGTCCCCGTCCATCAGCGGCCGTGCCGCGGCGGCGGCAAGGATCAACGCGACAAGGTTGTCGCCCGCCGCGATCTCCGGGAGGCCGGGAAGCGCCCAGACGGACAGTTCCCGCGGCGGGATGGTGCGCGCCGGGCTGGCTGGTGCGTCGGTGTCGCCCCCGGTCACCGTGCGGCTCCCGCGGCGGGCTCGGTGGTCGCCGACGCCTGGTCCGCCGGCTCGAGTTCCGACGCGTGGTCCGCCGACTCGTGCTCCGGGGCGATGTAGAAGTTGTCGCGGAACAGGCCCGTGGGGTCCCACACCGCCTTCAGCGCGCGCAGGCGCTGCAGGTTCCCGGGCGGGAAGGCGCGGGCGACGACGTCGGGCCCGGTGTCGGTCTCGAAGCTCAGGTACATGCCTTCCAGCAGCGGCACCAGTTCCGCCCAACGCCGGGCCATCTGGTCGCCGCGTCCGCCCAGCATGGCGATCACGAAGTTCGCGTCCCGCCAGCCGTACGCGGTGGCCTCCGCCGGGAGGTTCGCCGCGGCACCGCCGGCAGAGCGGATGCTCAGGATGAAGGAGGACTCGGCGGCGAGCAGGTCGGTCAGGACACGCGCGACGTCGGCGCTCAGGTGCCGCACCAACCCGGAGTGGCTGCGCGGTTCGCCCCGGCCGTGCTGATCGCCCTCCGGCGGCACTTCAAGCAAAGCCGCGTACGGCACCATCTGCACAGACTGGTTCGCCAGCGGCGCGAGGGCTGCGAAGGGCTGGAGCCGCTCGATCACAGTCTCCGGATCGGAGGAATCCACCACGATCAGTGCCTGGACGGCGGTCGAGCCGGGGCTGCCGGGGCTGATCATCAGGGATCCGGTCACCGTGGGATGTGACCCCTCGATGGTGGTGCCCCACCCTTCGAGGAAGGCCGCGACGTCGTCCGGCGCGAAGAGGAGCATCGCGAACCCCACCTGCTCGGACACCGGGTGCGCCTCGAACTCGAACGAGACCACCACGCCGAAGTTCGCCCCGGCGCCCCGCACCGCCCAGAACAGGTCGCTGTTCTCCTCTGCGCTGGCGTGCACGAGCTCACCGTCGGCGGTCACGATGTCCACGGAGCGCAGGTAATCGATCGTCAGCCCGCGCTCGCGGACGAACCAGCCGATCCCCGCCGCCGTCGCCAGGCCGCCGACGCCGACGCCGCCGTAGTCGCCGGAGGTGATCGCCAGCCCGTGCGGGGCCAGGGCCTGCGCCACCTCGCCCCACCGGGCGCCGGGCTCCACCCGGACCCGGTTGCCGCTGCCCAGGGTGATCGCGTTCAGTGCGTCGAGCGCAATGACGATGCCGCCGGTGTTCAGGGACCGGCCGGACAGGCCGTGTCCGCCGCTGAACAGCCCCAGCGGCACGTCCCGGTGGCGGGCGGCGAAGCGCACTGCCTCCTGCACTTCGTCGGGGGTTTCAGGACGGATGACGACGCCGGGCCGGGCGCCGCGGAAGTAGCTGGAGGTGTAGCGGGCGTACCCCCGGTCGCCGGGTAACAGGACCCGCGGGACGAGGGCGTCGGGGATCGGATCGTCGCGGAAGGACCGGGCGGGTGCTTCCGGCGAGGCTGGCGCGGCGGCGGCTGCGGGGCCTGCGGGGGCGGCGGGTGCGGGTGCGGTGGTCGGGGAGCCGCTGCGCCGGCGGGCCTGCTCCACCCGGGACCGGATTGCGGGAGCGGTGACCTGCGCGAACCGGCGGAGCTCGGCCGGGTCGTCGGTGGCTACGATGAACACGCTCACCCCGTGATCCGTTGCCAGCTCGGCCAGGGCCTCGGCGTGGTACTGCGGGGTGATGTTCATCATCCGGGTGATTTCCCGCGGATCGCGTCCGGCCTTGCGCGCGGCCTTGTCGATCACCTCGTTGCCGCGTTCGACGTCGCCCTGCTTCATCCAGGGAAGGCTCGGCAGCCAGCCGTCACCCTTGCGCCCGATGATCCCCTGCATCCGGGGTTTGTAGGCGCCCACCCAGATGGGGATGCGGTGTGCAGGTGTCGGGCCCCGCTGCACGCCTGTGACGTGGTGGTATTTTCCTCCCGCGTGCAGGGGCGTCGGATCCGCGGTGTCCCAGATGCCCCGGATGATGTCCAGCGCATCGTCCAGCCCGCCGACCGCGTCCGGGATGGCCAGCAGCGGGGCGCCCATCGACGCGATCGCCTCGAAATACCCGCCGGTGCCGATGCCGAGCTCCGCGCGGCCGCCGCTGAGCAGGTCCAGGCTGGCGAGGGAACGGGCCAGCACGGCGGGCTGGCGCAGCGGCAGGTTCAGCACATTGCCGGAGACGTGGATGCGTTCGGTACGGGCGGCGACTACCGAAAGCAGGGTCCAGGTGTCCAGGAACTGGGCCTGATAGGGATGGTCCTGGAAGGTGACCAGGTCCAGGCCGAGCTCCTCGCTGAGCAGGGCCCGGTCGACCGGCAGTTGAGGGATGGCGGCGGACGGGGTGATGAAGCTGCCGAAGCGCAGCGGGTGCAGGTAATCGGACATGGCCACAGCATGCGCGCCACCAGTGCCATTGACAATCCGTAGGTAAGCCGCTTACTTTTTGTGCGTGACTACTTCTGAGACGGGCCGCGCAAACCCTCCGCTAAGCATCAGTGATGAGGAGTGCCGCCGCCTGCTCGGCGTGATGGAGGTAGTGGGACGGCGCTGGGCCAGCGGGATTCTGCTTGCCCTCGGGACCGGAGCCGAACGGTTCACCGAAATCGAGCACCGGGTCCAGGGGCTGTCCGGGCGGATGCTCACGCTCCGGCTTCGCGAGCTCGAGGCCGCGGGCCTGGTCGAACGCCTGGTCGAGCCCACCATCCCGGTCAGCGTCCGGTACCGGCTGAGTGCGCGCGGCATCGACCTGCTGCGCTCCCTGCAGCCCATCGCCGGCTACGCCCGCCGCTGGGAGACTGACGACGCCGGAGAAGCGGTCTCCGCCAAGAGTGCCTGAGCCGGCGGGCCAGCCGCCGCGGACGCCACCCACGGCGGACGCCACCCAGAGCGGTGGCGGGGGTGCAGGGGAATAATTCCCGGGCGCTTCGTCCTTCCCTGTACCAACAGAAAGACTCTTACTAGGGCGGGGCAGGCGCATGCCATGAGCTGGAACGTCGTTATACCCGTCAAGAGTCTTGATGCCGCCAAGTCCCGCCTCCGGCGGGACCGCAGCGGTGTAACCGACCTGGCGCTGGCCTTTGCACTCGATACGCTTTCCGCGGTCCGGAACAGCCGTGGAGCGGGCACCATCATCGTCGTCACGAGCGATGTCCGCGTCCGTACCGCTTCCCCCGCCGGTACGCTTTTCGTGGATGATCCGGGGCTCGGACTCAATCCGGCGGTCGCGGCGGGGCTCCACGGCGCGGGTCCCGGCAAGGTTGCCGTCGTCACGGCGGACCTGCCCGGCCTGACGGCGGACGAGTTCGACGCCGTCCTCGCAGATGCCGGCCGACACGAGCGCGCCATGGTCGCCGATCATTCCGGTCACGGCACCACCATGCTCACCAGCCTCGGCGGCCTGATCGTCCCGCGGTTTGGTCCCGGTTCCCGGTGGCGCCACGAACGGCAGGGTCACGTGGTCCTCCCGGTGCCGCAGGCGTCCGCGCTGCGCCGGGATATCGACACGGCAGAGGATCTAGCTGCGGCCCTGCGGAACCGGCTCGGGCCGGAGACCCTGAAAACCCTCGCAGTTGCTGCCACCGGACCGGCCGGTTCAGCTGCGGAGACCGGTTAAGGTTCCCTCACCTCGCCGGCCAGTTGGAGCGCTCCGGCAACAATGGCCGCCGAATCCTCGTCGGTGTTCATCCACAGCGGAAGTGACCGTGCGGGGATCCCGGCACGCTCCAGCAGCGGGAGGTCACCGGCGTCAACCGGATCGACCAGCCAGCCGTCCAGGAGGCCGCCCTGTGTCCGTGCCCCGTAATGCTGCCCCACGGCCGCAGCGGAGACGTCGACCCCGATGACCCCCAGACAGATGTCGGCCATCCCGCGCACGGGCGAGCCACCGATGATGGGCGATACGGCGATCACGGGAGCCGCCGTTGTCCGAAGGGCAGCCGCCATGCCCGGCAGCGCAATGATCGTTCCGACCGACACCACCGGATTGGAGGGTGCCAGCAGGACGACGTCGGCTGACAGGATCGCCTCCACGGCTTCCGGTGCGGGGGAGGAGGATTCGATACCCCGGTGGACGAACCGGCGGGTCGGGACGTTGCCGCGGTGGCGCACCCACCATTCCTCAAAGTGGATCAACTGCGTCCGGCCGCTTCCGTCGACGATTTCGACGTGGGTTTCGACTTCGTCGTTCGTAGCCGGCAGGAGGCGGACGCCCGGATTCCACCGCAAACAGAGCCGTTGGGTCACTTCGGTGAGGGTCAGGCCCTCCCGAAGAAGGGCGGTCCGGGCAATATGGGTGCCCAGGTCAAGGTCTCCCAGGGTGAACCAGGGCCAGCCGACGCCGTAGGCGGTCAGTTCCGCACTCACGCGCTCGGATTCGCCGGCCCTGCCCCATCCGCGTTCCGTATCGTTGGCTCCGCCCAGGGAGTACATGATGGAATCCAGGTCGGGGCAGACCCGCAGGCCCGTCAGCCACAGATCATCTCCTGTGTTGGCCACGACAGTGATTTCCGCCCCGGTTGCCTGTGCCAGGGTTCGGGCGCCGCGGACGAACCGCGCGCCGCCTACCCCTCCGGCGAGGATCGTTATTCTCTTCATGCGCCCCCCGTTACCTTTTTCGTAGCCCGTTCCTGATGCAGGATACGACGACGGCCCCTCCGCGGTATGCGGAAGGGCCGTCATTTGTTCGGGCTAGGAAACCGGAGCCAGTTCCGGGTAGTCCGTGTACCCGGCGGCGCCGTCGGTGTAGACGGTGGTCTGGTCGATCTCGTTCAGCGGGTGGTCCTCCTGCCAGCGGCGGGCCAGATCCGGGTTGGCGATGACGGGACGGCCGACGACGGCGGGTTCGCCGAGTAAAAAGAACAGCCGGCTACCAAATCGGCAGTTGTTCTTTCCACGGATGACCTTCGGGAAGGCCAACTCTTGTGGTTTCGAGGGCAAGATCGCGAAACCGCTGGGGGAGCATCACAGGTATTTCATCTGTAGGCGTGCCGAGAAGGTCCCATCGATCCTCGTACAGTTCAAAGGCATCGACTCCCACCCGGGACTGTTCCGGCCCGACATTGCGCTTTCCTGGGAGCGCCTCGGGATCGTTAAGCCAGTCCATATGCCCTATCCATGCGGCAGCGGCCACATGGTCCCTCGGGACAATAAAGGAACGGGGCGCCACAGTAGGTGTCGAAGGATCGAGCATCACAAGCACATACCATTCGTGCTGGGAGAGTGCTGGCTGCTGGGACTTCAGACCAAGAGGCCACTTCCCCTTTGATCCTTTTGCCTGGATAGCCTTTACTTGAACCTCGATTTGGCGCCGCGGCCCGTTCGTATTAACTGCGAGGATGTCGGTCCGCTCGAGTCCGTCCCGGGTGAGTGCTGCGGCCCAGTTATGCCGTGCCAACACAGAACACACCCAGTGTTCCCCTGCGCTTTTGCTCATTTTCGTATCTGCCATGCTCGGGAGCATACTCAACACCAGCTACGGTCCCCGGTAGGCACCCCGCCGACAACCGTTGGTGCACCCACGCACATAGAAGCGGCAGGCCTCCCACGTTGCGCGGAAGGCCTGCCGTTGTCCTGCGTGCGGGCTAGGAAACCGGAGCCAGTTCCGGGTAGTCCGTGTACCCGGCGGCGCCGTCGGTGTAGACGGTGGTCTGGTCGATCTCGTTCAGCGGGTGGTCTTCCTGCCAGCGGCGGGCCAGGTCCGGGTTGGCGATCACGGGGCGGCCGACGACAGCGGCGTCGGCCAGGTTCTCCTCGAGCAGCATGACGGCGTCCTCGCGGGTGGTGACCGTGCCGAAGCCGGTGTTCATCAGCACCGGGCCGCCGAAGCGGTGGCGCAGGCCCTGGACCAGCTCGTCGGCCGGATCGGCGTGCAGGATGCTCAGGTAGGCCGGCTTCAGATCGGCGATGCCGTCCACCAGGGCGGTGTAGGTGGCGGTCACATCGGCGCGGTCGGTTTCCAGCACGCCCTGGATGTTGTGCTCCGGGGAGATGCGGATGCCGGTGTGTTCGGCGCCGACGGCCTCGGCCACGGCCCGGAAGGTCTCGATGACCATCCGGGCCCGGTTCTCCGGCGAGCCGCCGTAGTTGTCCGTGCGGGTGTTGGAGACGGGGGAGAGGAATTCCTGCAGCAGGTAGCCGTTGGCACCGTGCAGTTCGACGCCGTCGAACCCTGCCTTCATCGCGTTCTGCGCTGCGGAGACGAAGTCCTGTACGACGCCGGGGAGTTCGGCCTCGGTGAGGGCGTGCGGCACCGGGAAGGGCTGCTTGCCGTCGTACGTGTGGGCCATGCCTTCGACGGCGATGGCGCTGGGGGCCTGCGGCTGGCGGCCGCCGTTGATGTTCTCGTGTGCGACGCGGCCGGAGTGCATCAGCTGGGCGACGATGCGGCCGCCGGCCTCATGCACGGCATCGGTGACGCGCTTCCAGCCGGCGACGTGCTCCTCGGTGACCAGGCCGGGCATCAGGGCGTTGCCCTGGCCGGTGAAAGAGGGGTAGATGCCGTCACTGATGATCAGGCCCATGGAGGCGCGCTGGCGGTAGTGCTCGACCATGATGTCGGTGGGCACGCCGCTGCGGTCGGCGCGCACGCGGGACATCGGTGCCATGACGAGGCGGTTGGGCAGTTCCATGGTGCCGACGGTGAGGGGGGTAAAGAGTTTCAAGTGGGGGTTCCTTTTGTTGCAGGGCTCAGGGCTGAGCTGTCCTGGGACGGACCTTCGTCTACTGAGCGACAACTGAAACGGACGCCGAGTCTATTCCAGCTTGGTCCGTATAAGCAGGGCGACCCTCAACACAAGTTCTACCCGTGCAGCCAGGTGACAGCCCTGCGGGCATGCGACGAGTTGGAGCTTCTGCAGACCGAGACGAAAGTCGCTGCGGATATCGTCGACATTCAGCGGTAGACGGCGAGTCGCAGACTCGGGGAGAACGTATCGCTGGAGTATTAGAACAAGTCTATTTTGGGGGAAAATAATGTCTGATCAAATACTTGAAGCCGCCGATGAAGTCGCGGTCAGTTCTCCAGCAGACCCACGTGTGACACTCGCGGCGTGGGCAAACAAACGGGACGAGTGGGTACGGTACGTCGTGCGTCACGTCCTAAGTACGGGAGCGGCATTGACCGAAATAGAGGTAGCGCATGCCTATGCACTATTTCGTCAAGAAAAGTCTTTGGACCCGCGAGAGCTTGCGGAAGAACCCGAGATTGAGATCGAGTTGAGCGCAGACGATGCAGAACTCCCACTCGTCATTACCCGAATCTCCGACGTCTCAGGAGTCAACGCTCTGGTCACCGGTTCTGTCATAGAACCCCATGCAGGCCTTACGATCCTATTCGGAGAGAACGGCACGGGAAAGACTGGCTATTCACGCATCTTCAAAGCGCTCGCTGGTAGCCGTACGGCAGACGCGATTCTGGGCGACGTTCGTGCCGATACAAAGCAGCAAAAATCAGCGAAGATTGAATTTTCCTTAGGGGACGACGCCCAAGACTTTGAATGGCGTGGCGAGTTAGGCCACCCACCATTCACCCGCATGTCCATCTTCGATAGTCCAGCTGTAAATTTTCATGTCGACGACGACCTTGAGTACGTCTATACCCCTGTAGCTCTGGCTCTTTACAAGCACGTAATCTCCGGCATAAAAGCAGTACAAGGGAAAATCGAAGCAGCGGTTGCTGACCTGTCTGGAAAGAACCCTTCCTTGCTTGGTCGATTCCCCAAGTCGTCGACCATCTATTCTCTGATCGAGACCTTGGGGGCATCGACTGACCTCACGGACCTGAGGGGTCGCGCAGACGACAAGCCGAATCAAGATGATCGAATAGATGCCCAACGTCGTGCCGTCGCCGCACTTGAGGCCAATACCACGGCATCGCAGATTACGATCTGCCAACGCAACAAAGCGGTTCTTAAGCAAGCGACCAATGTTGTGGATAGTCTTTCTAGCTTTGATCTAACGGGCTTCAACGACGCGTTGACCCAGCGAGCGGACTTGAGGAAGGACTACGAAGCCTTCCGTGTGGAACTCTTCAAGGCGGCAGATTTGCCCTCTGAGCCGGAATCTACCTGGGAATCCTTCGTTGCCAGCGGCGATGCGTATCGGCAGCACCTTCAAAGCCTCGAAGTTCACGATTCGGAGAGGTGCTTGTACTGCCGGCAGCCTCTGGACCAACAGGCAAAGCGTCTTGTTAGTAAGTACGGAGAGTTCTTAGCAGACAAGATCAGTAAGGATCTTGCTGGCATCGAAGAGACCATTATTCGTTTGGCGGCACCAATTGATGCCGTTGATGACGGTGAAGTGAAATCTTTCCTTGTTCAACATGGGGACAACGAAGACAAGCCAGCTTTCCATACGGATGTTGCGGCCCTCAGCGTGCTCTTAGGCGCGGTCAGACAGAGGGTTGAAGGTCAGGAGCCTACGTCTTCGCAAGACATAGCCGCGCTTCCGCAACTAGGAATCTCATTGAAAAGTTCGCTTGCATCAATATCAGACGAACTTGAACACCTTCTCACGCAGGCGGCCAACCGCCAGGCAGCACTGCAGGCAGGCAAAACGACACTAAATGAGCTTATAGCTTCGGTGGAGATATCTAAGGCTTGGTCGCAGATCGAAACACAGGTAAATCAGGCGAAGGAGTCCAATAAGCTCGGTATTCTTAACCGAGCGCTACCTGGATTGACGAGGAGTATTACCGAACTGTCTAAGGCGGCAAGTGATCAGCTTGTTAATCAGAATTTCGACACACTCTTTGCGGAGGAATGCAAAGCACTTAGGGCTCCAACTTTGAAGCTTGAGTTTCTGGGACGGCAGGGAAAAGCTCAACGTCGCAAGGTTCTCCATGGCAAGCACAAGCCCTCAAAGGTACTTTCGGAAGGTGAGCAAAAGGTACTAGCCATGGCCGACTTCCTAGCTGAGGCACGGCTGGCAGGCATCACTGCCCCGGTAATCTTCGATGATCCTGTATCCAGCCTTGACCACCGGCGGATCAATGAAGTTGCTAGCAGGGTTGCTGGCTTGGCGGAGGACAACCAAGTCATCGTCTTCACACACGACATCTTCTTTGCCACAACGCTCCTCTCCCTATTCGAGAAGTCAAAGCGATGCGCGTACTTCCAAATAACAGATGAGGAAGGCAAAGGTAAGGTAACTAGAGCTACCGGACCGCGCTGGGATACCCTAACCAGTCTCAAGGCAAACATTAACAATACGATCCAGGCAGCCAAATTAGCAGAGGGTGAAGCCCGAGCCGCTCTTGTGAGGGAGGGGTACGACTGGATTCGCTCATGGTGCGAAGTCTTTACGGAGACGGATCTCCTTCAAGGTGTTTCACAGCGCTACCAGCCGAACATTCGCATGAACTCGCTGAGCAACATCAAGGCTGAGGCACTTCCCGACGCGATTACTACTGTCACTAGGGTATTTGATGATGCATGCAGATACATCAGCGCGCACTCCCAACCATTGGTGACGCTGGGTGTAAGCCCAACACTGTCCGGTCTTGAGGAACATTGGAAAGAACTGCAGGACTGCCGGAAGTCCTACAAAGACGCAGATGCGTAGGTTTCGGTAATCTTTGTAAGCCGCTCTCGGCACACGACGTAAAGTGGACTGTCCGGCGTGCAGGGCAGGTGCTTGTCGGAAGACTGACTGCTATCCGGAGCAGTCAGTCTTCCAACGATCAAGGGAATAGACCAGTGAGTTAGACGTCGGCTGAATAGAGAGGCATCCAGGGCAGCATAATGTGGCTGGGTTGTCCCCATTCGCCTTGCCTGTCGCTAGACAAAAGGACCGCAGAGGACCCGGCAGCACGGACGGGATGAAATTAGCTCGTTAACTGGAGTGTGAAGCTACATCTATTGAACAGCAACCAACTGGGCATGCGAATTGCATGACTACGCCCTGGAGATTCGCCCTGATTTACTAAAGTCCACGCCAGAGGCGCCAAACTTTTCCGTGTCCCAATGGGTCGTACGTGGAATCTGCTAGCAAGCGCCTCAGTTGAGGATAAGCAGTTCGATCCGCCTTGTCGATCTCTGTTGCCACAGGAGCGGTGAGACAAAGGCCTCGGATGTCGCGCCTCCAATAGTCCCACGTATGATCTGTTACCCGCCCAAGGCCACGTAATTCGATCTGATCCTCACAGAGTCCTAGGTAGTCTTGCAGTAAGATCCTGTCGTTTTTCGTTACTACCTCCTTTAGCCTAAATCGTTTAGAGCGCTGGTCCATCAGGGCCCAGAAACGAAGGAGATACTGCATTTCGAAATCCCGATGCATTTGGCGGTTTATGTGTCGGATTTGGATGAACGCAATAGCAACTGCGAGTAGCGTAAATAGTGAGACAAGGGCAGTTACGCCTTCGGCCCAATTAGGGGGTTGTGTTGAGAACAAGGTTGCCTCACTTAGAATGCGCGTTTGGAAGTTTTGAGCCTCACGATTGGTGCAAGCCTATCGTGAGGTGAGCGCAGTTTTGACGCGGAACTGTGTAGTGACGGGTCCGCCGGCCAGTTGTTACTGTATTTGGTTTGTTTACGCGGCGCCTTTTCAAAGTAAACGGTTTCAAGGGTCATTAGAGCCCTAGAGGCTGCCCCTTGACGTGACCCGCACCACATGCAACCCTGATGATATACGATTTCGTACTTCATCCAGGAGAGACATGGGCAACGACGCCACCAAGGACACGCTGAAGCAGGCCGGCAAGGTCATCGCCGTCCACATCAACTACCCCTCGCGGGCAGCAGAACGCGGACGCACCCCGGAACAGCCCTCCTACTTCCTCAAGCCCAGCTCCTCCCTGGCCCTGACCGGCGGCAGCGTAGAACGCCCGGCCGGCTGCGAGCTGCTCGGCTTCGAAGGCGAAATCGCCCTCATTATCGGCAAGACCGCCCGTCGCGTCACCGTCGAGGACGCGTGGAGCTACGTCGGGGGAGTGACCGCCAGCAACGACCTGGGCGTGTACGACCTGCGCTGGGCAGACAAGGGCTCCAACCTCCGCTCCAAGGGCGGCGACGGCTTCACCCCCGTCGGCCCGCACATCCTTGACGCGGCCGACGTCGACCCCGCCGACCTGCGCGTCCGCACCTGGGTCAACGGCGAACTCGCGCAGGACGACACCACCGCAGACCTGCTCTTCCCCTTCGCGCAACTGGTCGCCGACCTCTCCCAGCTGCTCACCCTGGAACCCGGCGACCTGATCCTCACCGGCACGCCCGCCGGAGCCTCCGTGGCCGTCCCCGGCGACCGCCTCGAAGTTGAAGTGGACGTCCCCGGCACAGACAAGAGCACCGGACGCCTCGCCACCACCGTCACCGACGGCATCACGCCGCTGGCACGGTTCGGCGCCCAGCCGAAAATCGACGACAAGCAGCGCGAAGAAGCATGGGGTTCCGCAGAAAAGGCCGGCCTCGCCCCGCAGCCGGAAACACCGCAGGAACAGGCCAAAACCCTCACCCCGGAACTCAAGGCCAAGCTCGAATCCGTCGCCACCGCCACCTTGTCCTCCCAGATGCGCGCCCGCGGCCTGAACAACGTCTCCATCGACGGCCTCACCGGCACCCGCACCGGCCGCAAGGTGGTCGGCACCGCCCGCACCCTGCGCTTCGTGCCCAACCGCGAGGACCTCTTCAAGACCCACGGCGGCGGCTACAACGCGCAGAAACGCGCCATCGACTCCGTCGGCGACGGCGAAATCCTGGTCATGGAAGCCCGCGGCGAAAAGGGCACCGGCACCCTGGGCGACATCCTCGCGCTGCGCGCCAAGCACAACGGTGCCGCCGCCATCATCACCGACGGCGGCGTCCGCGACTACTCAACCGTCGCCGGCATCGAGCTGCCCGTCTACTGCGCCAACCCGCACCCCGCCGTCCTCGGACGCAAGCACGTCCCCTGGGACACCGACATCACCATCGCCTGCGGCGGCGCCACCGTACAGCCCGGCGACATCATCGTGGCCGACGACGACGGCATCCTCGTCATCCCGCCGGCCATCGCCGAGGAGCTCGTGGAGGCCTGCATTCGGCAGGAACACCAGGAAGAATTCATCGCCGAAATGGTGAAGGCCGGCCACGGCGTCGACGGGCTGTACCCGATGAACGCCGCCTGGAAGGAAAAGTACGAGGCCTGGGCAGCGGAACAGGCATGAGCGCAGCAGCCAACAGCACCGGGCAAGCCACCAGCACCGCCACGGGCACCGGCTCCAAGTCGGAACAGGCCTACGAACAGCTGAAGGAACGCATCCTCGGCGGGGAAATGAGCCCCGGCTACCGCCTGGTGCTCAGCAGCATTGCCACGGAGATGGGCTTCAGCGTGGTCCCGGTCCGGGAAGCCATCCGCCGGCTCGAAGCCGAAGGGCTGGTGCACTTTGTCCGCAACGTCGGCGCCAACGTGGCCGGCATCGACCCGGACCTGTACCTGCACACCATGCAGACCCTCAGCATCATCGAAGGTGCCGCCACCGCCCTCGCGGCCCCTGACATCAGCGCCGAGGAACTGGCCCAGGCCCGCAAACTCAACAACCAGATGCGCGAGGTCCTGGACAACTTCGACCCGGTCCGCTTCACCGCCCTGAACACCGAGTTCCACGCCCTGCTCTACGCCCGGTGCCCCAATCCGCACATCCTGGATCTGGTCCACCGCGGCTGGAACCGGCTTGGCCGGATGCGCTCCTCGGTCTTCCGGTACGTCCCGGACCGGGCGCACGCTTCGGTGCAGGAACACGAGGCGCTGCTGGACCTGATCGACGCCGGCGCCCCGGCCCCCGACGTCGAGCACGCCGCCCGCGCGCACCGCACCAACACGCTCAACGCCTTCCTGGCCCAGAGCCACCAGCCGCCCTCCCCGATCTAAAGAACTTCCCCGATCTAAAGAAACACACGAAAGAGGAACACCCATGACCACGCACTTCGTCCCCGAAAACCTGCCCACCCACATCCAGCACTTCATCAACGGCAAGTTCGTGGACTCCGCCAGCGGCGCCACCTTCGATGTGCTGGATCCGGTCACCAACAAGACCTACGCCACCGCCGCCGCCGGGCAGAAGGAAGACATCGACGCCGCCGTCGCCGCCGCCCGAGAAGCCTTCGTCAACGGCCCGTGGCCGAAGATGAAGCCGCGCGAACGCGCCCGCATCCTCAACAGGATCGCCGACGCCGTCGAGGCCCAGGAAGAACGCCTGGCCGAAATGGAAACCTTCGACACCGGCCTGCCCATCACCCAGGCCAAGGGCCAGGCCCTGCGTGCCGCGGAGAACTTCCGCTTCTTCGCGGACCTGATCGTCGCCCAGTTCGATGACGCCATGAAGGTCCCGGGCGCCCAGATCAACTACGTGAACCGCAAGCCCATCGGCGTCGCCGGGCTCATCACCCCGTGGAACACCCCGTTTATGCTCGAATCCTGGAAGCTCGCCCCGGCCCTGGCCACCGGCAACACCGTGGTGCTCAAGCCGGCCGAATTCACCCCGCTTTCCGCCTCGCTCTGGGCGGACATCTTCACCGACGCCGGCGTCCCCGCCGGGGTGTTCAACCTGGTCAACGGCCTGGGCGAGGAAGCCGGCGACGCCCTAGTGAAGCACCCGCAGGTCCCGCTGATCTCCTTCACCGGCGAAACCACCACCGGGCAGACCATCTTCCGCAACGCCGCGGAAAACCTGAAGGGCCTGTCCATGGAGCTCGGCGGCAAGAGCCCCTGCGTCATCTTCGCCGACGCGGACCTGAACGCCGCCATCGACTCCGCCCTGTTCGGCGTCTTCTCCCTCAACGGCGAACGCTGCACCGCTGGCTCCCGCATCCTGGTCGAACGCCCGGTCTACGACGAGTTCTGCGAACGCTTCGCCGGCCGCGCCAAGACCATCGTCGTCGGCGACCCGCACGATCCCAAGACCCAGGTGGGCGCGCTGGTGCACCCCGAACACTTCGACAAGGTCGCCTCCTACGTGGAGATAGGCAAGACCGAAGGCCGCCTGCTCGCCGGCGGCGGACGCCCCGAAGGCCTCGAAGAGGGCAACTACATCGCACCCACCGTCTTCGCCGACGTCGCCCCCGACGCGCGGATCTTCCAGGAGGAAATCTTCGGCCCCGTCGTCGCCATCACCCCCTTCGGCACCGAAGCCGAAGCCCTGGAACTGGCCAACAACACCAAGTACGGCCTCGCCGCCTACATCTGGACGCAGGACCTCACCCGCGCACACAACTTCGCGCAGAACACCGAGGCCGGCATGGTCTGGCTCAACAGCCACAACGTCCGCGACCTGCGCACCCCGTTCGGCGGCGTGAAGTCCTCCGGCCTGGGCCACGAGGGCGGCTACCGCTCCATCGACTTCTACACCGACCAGCAGGCCGTGCACATCACCCTGGGCAAGGTCCACACCCCCAAGTTCGGGACCGACGACGCCGCCCAGGTCGACGGCTAAAGCCTCCTCGACACTTCCCCCGCCTTTTGCAAAGGAGCAAAACCATGGAGATTGAAAACCGCATTCCCACCCCGAGCATCGCCCCGCCGGACATCGTCCGCTGCGCCTACACGGACCTGGTGGTCACCGACCTGGAACGGTCCCGGAAGTTCTACGTGGACGTCCTCGGCCTGCACGTCACCGAAGAGGACGACGGCGCCATCTACCTGCGCTCCCTCGAGGAGTTCATCCACCACAACCTGGTGCTGCGCAAGGGCCCAGTGGCCGCCGTCGCCGCCCTTTCCTACCGTGTCCGCACCCCCGAGGACGTGGACGTCGCCGAGGCGTACTACCAGGAACTGGGCTGCCGCACCGAACGCCGCAAGGACGGCTTCGTGAAGGGCATCGGCGACTCCGTGCGCGTGGAGGACCCGCTGGGCTTCCCCTACGAGTTCTTCTACGAAGTGGACCACGTGGAGCGCCTCACCCAGCGCTACGACCTCTACTCCGCCGGGGAACTGGTCCGCCTGGACCACTTCAACCAGGTCACCCCGGACGTGCCCCGCGGCCGCGCCTACCTGGAGGACCTGGGCTTCCGCGTCTCCGAGGACATCAAGGATTCCGACGGCGTTACCTACGCCGCCTGGATGCACCGCAAGCACACCGTCCACGACACCGCCCTGACCGGCGGTGACGGCCCGCGGATGCACCACTTGGCCTTCGCGACGCACGAAAAGCACAACATCATCCAGATCTGCGACAAGATGGGCGCCCTGCGCATCTCCGACCGGATTGAACGCGGCCCCGGCCGGCACGGCGTCTCCAACGCCTTCTACCTCTACATCCTCGATCCGGACGACCACCGCATCGAGATCTACACGCAGGACTACTACACCGGCGATCCGGACAACCCCACCATCACCTGGGACGTCCACGACAACCAGCGCCGCGACTGGTGGGGCAACCCCGTAGTCCCGTCCTGGTACACCGAGGCCTCCCTGGTGCTGGACCTGGACGGCAACCCGCAGCCGCTCACCGCCCGCACCGAGACCTCGGAAATGGCGGTCACCATCGGCGCGGACGGGTTCTCCTACACCCGCCCCGACGACGGCGGCAGCTCCTCCGGCGAGGCCGCGAAGGGCTTCAAGATCGGCACCCAGCTCTAGACCGCGCCCGACGACGGCGCCCGGCCCGGCGCCGTCGTCGTCGCACCCTACGAACACACCCCCCCGAACACGCCGCACCCTCCGAACCCAAAGGAATTGCCGTGCTAGATAAACAGACTCTCCGGGCGGTGGCCGATGAGCTGCTCGAAGCCCAACGCACCCGCACCCCGGTGCCGCGCCTGACCGAGCGCTACCCGGACATGACCATCGATGACTCCTATGCCGTGCAGAACCTCTGGCGGGAACGGATGATCGCCTCCGGGCGGTCCCTGGCCGGCCACAAGATCGGCCTTACGTCCAAGGCCATGCAGGCCGCCACCGGCATCACCGAACCCGACTACGGCGTCATCCTCGATGACATGGTGCTGGAAAACGGCTGCACCCTGGAGTGGGACCGCTACACCCATCCGCGGATCGAGGTGGAGCTCGCGTTTGTGCTCGGCAAGCCGCTCTCCGGGCCGAACTGCACCCTGTTCGACGTCCTGGACGCCACGGACTACGTGGTGCCCGCGCTGGAAATCCTGGACTCCCGGATCGAGATGGAGGGCCGGACCATCGTGGACACCATTGCGGACAACGCCGCGATGGGCGCCATGGTGGTCGGCGGGAACCCGGTGCGACCGGCCGACGTCGACCTGCGCTGGGTCTCGGCCCTGCTGTACCGGAACCAGGGCATCGAGGAAACCGGCGTCGCCGCCGGAGTGCTCAACCATCCCGCTGCCGGCGTGTACTGGCTGGCGAACAAGCTCGCCGTGCACGGCACTTCGCTGGAGGCCGGGGAAATCATCCTCGCCGGCTCCTTCACCCGCCCGATGTGGGTATACAAGGGCGACACCGTCTTTGCCGACTACGGACCGTTGGGAACCATCACATGCCGCTTCGAGTAGAGGAAACCTTCGCCGCCCGGCTGGCCGGCGGCCGGCAGACCGGCATGTGGGTCTGCTCCGGCAGCCCGCTGGTCGCCGAAATCTGCGCCGGGTCCGGGCTGGACTGGCTGCTGATCGACGCCGAGCACAGCCCCAACGGGCTGGAGTCGCTGCTGGCCCAGCTGCACGCGGTGCACGGCTATCCGGTCAGTGCGCTGGTCCGCCCGCCCGTCGGGGACGCGGTGCTGCTGAAGCAGTACCTGGACCTGGGGGCGCAGAACCTGCTGATTCCCATGGTGGACACCCCGGAACAGGCGGCCGAACTGGTCCGCGCCGTCCGGTATCCGCCGCTGGGCATCCGCGGGGTGGGCAGTGCCCTGGCCCGCGCGTCGCGCTGGAACCGGATCGAGGGGTACCTCGAAAACGCCGCGGAGTCCGTGACGCTGCTGGTGCAGATCGAGACCGCCGCCGCCGTCGAGAATGTCGAGGCGATTGCCGCCGTCGACGGGGTGGACGGACTGTTCATCGGGCCGTCGGACCTCGCCGCATCCATGGGCCACCTCGGGCAGCAGGAGCACCCGGACGTTGTTGCCGCCGTCGAGCACTGCATCCGCGTGGTGAAAGCTGCTGGCAAACCGGTGGGCGTAAACGCGTTCGCCGAAGCCACTGCCCGCCGCTATATCGACGCCGGCGTGGACTTCATCCTGGTGGGTGCCGACGTCGCACTCCTGGCCCGGGGCAGCGAAGCCCTGGCCGCCAAATTCATTCCAGCCGCGGACGACGACGTCCGCGCGAGTTACTGACAAGGATTCCCATGGCTGCACCTTCCGGCACCGCCGCCGGCCCCCATTCCCCTCGATCCACCCCTCAATCCGCCTCTCGATCCACGCCTCGGGACACCCGCAAGGTCGCGGTCGCCACGCTGATCGGCACCACCGTTGAGTGGTACGACTTCTTCATTTACGCCACCGCCGCAGGATTGGTCTTCTCCGAGCTGTTCTTCAAGCCGGCCGGAAGCGAGTTCGCCACCCTCGTCACGTTCGCCTCGGTGGGCCTGAGCTTCCTGTTCCGTCCGCTCGGCGCCTTCCTGGCCGGGCACTACGGCGACAAGATCGGCCGCAAGGCCATGCTGGTGCTGACCCTGCTGCTCATGGGCGGGGCCACCACGCTGATCGGCGTACTGCCCACCCATGCCACCGCCGGCATCTGGGCACCCATCCTGCTGGTGCTGCTGCGCATCATCCAGGGCATCTCCGCCGGCGGCGAATGGGGCGGCGCGGTGCTGATGTCCGTGGAACACGCCCCGCGCAACCGCCGCGGCCTCTTCGGCTCCTTCCCGCAGCTGGGCGTGCCGCTGGGCATGTTGCTGGCCTCCGGCGTGACCGCGCTGATGACCGGCGTGATTTCCCCGGGCGACGAGTTCGTCGAGTGGGGCTGGCGCCTGCCGTTCCTGCTGAGCATCGTGCTGATTGTGGTCGGTTTCCTGGTCCGCAGGTCCGTGAGCGAAAGCCCGGTCTTCGAGGAAATCGCCGAGAAGAAAAAGCAGACGCAGATGCCCATCGTGGAGCTGATGAAGAACCACTGGAAGCTGGTGATCCTGGCCGCCCTGGTCTTCGCGGGCAACAGTGCCGCCGGCTACATGACCACCGGCGGGTTCATCCTGAACTACTCCACCAACCCCGAGGGCCCCGTGGCATTGGACCGCACCGACGTGCTGCTGGCCGTTTCCGGTTCGGCGGCCCTGTGGTTCATCTTCACCCTGGTCAGCGGTTTCATGGCGGACCGGATCGGACGGAAGAAGACCTACCTCATCGGGTTCGCCTGCCTGGCCCTGACCGTGTTCCCGCTGTTCTGGCTGATCAACACCGGTGACATCTGGATCCTGTTCCTCGGCATGGCCCTGTTCACCGTGGGGCTCGGCCTGACCTACGGGCCGCAGGCCGCCTGGTACAGCGAGATCTTCCCGGCGTCGATCCGCTTCTCCGGTGTTTCGGTGTCCTACGCGCTCGGTGCCATCATCGGCGGGGCGTTCGCGCCGACCATCGCCGCGGCATTGGTCAAGGAGACCGGTTCGACGACGGCGGTCTCCGCCTACCTGCTGGTGATGATTGTGCTCGCTGCGGCCGCGACCATGATGCTGCGCGACCGGCCGGGCATCGACCTGTCCATCCGGAACCAGGCGGAGCAGGAAGTCGGCGCGACCATCTTCGACAAGCGCCGCGGGGTGTCTACGGATGCCCCGGTGTCGAAGGCGGTTGGTTCGGGCACGGGCAAGGTGGAAACCCGCTAGCCGCCGAGCCGAGCCCGGGAGGCGGCTTGTCCAATGAGGTCCCGCGGCGTGGGGTCGGGCGCCGGCGCGGGCGTTTCCAAGACGGGCACCGACAGCGCGTTTAGCGCTCCCAGTCGGTGACCCGGCATGCTTAGCCGGGGGCCCGGTGGGCTTAGGGGTTCGATTCCCCTAACCTGCCGGGCCTTAGCTGTTTCCGGGATGACCGGGCGTCCCTGCGAAACGAAAAGGCACTAATTACCGTTCTCCGTCCAAAAATCGGTAATTAGTGCCTTTTCGTTTGCCGCAGTCGCCGCTCGCCGCACGGCGTCCCACGAAGTGGTGCTGGTGGGGCTGCTGGTTCCTCATCGGGCAACATCCGTACCATTCCGTGGGATGCTGTGCTCGCGCCGGCCCCTCCGCTGCACGGCGTCCCACGAGGTGGTGCTGGTGGGTCTGCTGGTTCCCCACCAGGCAACATCCGTACCATTCCGTGGGATGCTGTGCTCGCGCTGACCCCTCCGCTGCACGGCGTCCCACGAGGTGGTACTGGTGGGGCTGCTGGTTCCTCATCAGGCAACATCCGTACCATTCCGTGGGATGCTGTGCTCGCGCCGATGCTCGTGCCGACCCCGCCGCCGCACGATGCCGATGCCAGCAAGCGGCCCCGGCCCGGCCTCGCCAAACACCCGCAGCCTGACCCGGTCAGGGCGCTTCGACCGTCGAAGCCTCCTGCGGCAGCTCGTTCTGGCGCTGAAGAAAAGTCCTGCCGCGGACTGGCTTCTCGCCGAAGGACCGGAACACCAGCGGCAGTCCGCGGGCGGTCCACGGATCCGCTCCGTCCATCGCCTGCACATGCACGTGCGGCTGCGTGGAATTGCCGGAGTTTCCACAGTCCCCAAGATGCTCGCCCTCGCGGACCTGCTGCCCGGCAGAAACCCGGATCGAGCCGGACCGCAAGTGCATCACCCCGACCACCGGGCCGCCGTCGGCCGTCTCGATGAGGACGTAGTTTCCGGCAATCGCCCCGGTTCCCTCCCGCAGCCGGCCCTGCTGGCCCAGCATGTACGGGATGAGCGCCAGCTGCGACCGCCGGGCTTCATGGTCCGCTTCGCCGTCGTACATGGTGACCACCTGCCCGCTGACCGGAGCCAGGATCGGACGCCCGAAGGCGAAGAACAGTTCCGGCGGCTCGGTGCCGAACGCGGTGCGCCAGCTGGCCGTGGGAGCCGACCGGCCGGCGTCGTCCACACCCACGAAGTCGATGGCGTAGGTGGTGGCAAGCAGATGCGTGCCGTGGCTGGGTACCCGCCGCAGGGGACTGTTCTGCACTTTCCATTTCCCGGTGAAGGGGAGGGAAACCACCAGCGGGGCATCGGGGGTGTTCATCATGGTTCCCTTTATAGGCACCCCGCCTCTCGTGCACGATGACTTGCGCCGGTTCGGGTTCGAGATGGGCGGGGAGACTGCCGCAGGTTCGGGGTCCGGGCCTAACCTGAAAGTGCACTGAGGGTGCGGGCCGGACGACCAGCTCCCTCGGCAGCTTCTCCGGCATAGGCCCAGCGAACAGCAGAAGCTCCGTCAGGGCTTCGCGGCAACAGGGAGCATCAACATGTGCACAGGCATCAGGTTCTCGGACGGCAGCGGCAACCTCTATTTCGCCCGCAATCTCGACTGGACGTCTGATTTCGGGGAGCGGGTGGTGGTGACGCCCACCGGGTACACCACCAAGTCGCCCTTCGGGGCGGTGCCGAAGATCCAGCATGCGGTCATCGGCATGGGCATCGTTCAGGAAGACACACCCCTGTACTTCGACTGCGGCAATGACGCAGGCCTGGCCGTCGGC
This sequence comes from Arthrobacter sp. zg-Y238, assembly GCF_024385525.1. Classification (GTDB taxonomy): domain Bacteria; phylum Actinomycetota; class Actinomycetes; order Actinomycetales; family Micrococcaceae; genus Arthrobacter_B; species Arthrobacter_B jinronghuae. Next base: position 481,009 of record NZ_JANFLU010000001.1, read on the forward strand.
GGCCTCAACTTTCCGGGGTACGCGCAGTACGCGCCGGCACCGGTCGACGGCGCGACGAACGTCGCCGCATTCGAGTTCCCGCTCTGGGTGGCCTCCCAGTTCAGCACCGTCGACGAGGTCGAGGCGGCCCTGGACACGGTTGTCATTGTGGACAGGCCGATCAACGACCAGTACCCGAGCTCACTGCTGCACTGGTTGATCGGCGACTCGACGCGCGCCATCGTCGTGGAGTACACGAGCGACGGCATGCACGTCTTCCGCGACGACGTCGATGTCCTGGCAAACCAGCCCGGCTTCGGTTGGCACCACGAGAACCTGCGCAACTACCTCAATGCCTCGCCCGACTTCCCCGAGGAGGTTGTGCTCAACCAGGCGCACCTGACCCCGTTCGGCTCGGGGTCGCTGATGCGGGGGATCCCCGGCGACTACTACTCGCCGTCGCGGTTTGTGCGCGCGGCCTACGTCCACGCGCACTACCCGCCCAAGACAAGCGAAGAGGAGAACGTCAGCCGCGCGTTCCACACGCTGCAGCAGGTCGCGATGGTGGAGGGAAGCGCGGCCATGGGCTCGGGCGAGTTTGAGAAGACCACCTACACCGGGCTCTTCTCATCCCGGACCATGACCTACTACTGGAACACCTACGACGACCCGGCGATCCAGAGCGTCGCGCTGGCCGATTACGGGGCAGACAAAACGGAGCTTGTGGTCGTCTAGATTCTCCTGCGCGCCCGGGGACCAAGGGAGACTGCCGTGCCGAACCTCGCCAGTATCCTCAGCGATACCGCAGCCCGCTCACCGGCCAGTCCCGCGCTGAGGATCGGCGACAGCATGATGAGTTACGCGGCGCTGGATGGGCTGAGTGCCCGTGCCGCCGGTTTGCTGGCATCCCGCGGCATCGGCTCCGGTGACCGGGTGGCGCTCCTCTTGCCCGATATTCCGCCGATGGCCGCCCTGTATTACGGGGTCCTGCGGCTCGGGGCCGTTGCAGTGCCGATGAACCCGTTGCTCGGTGCCCGGGAGATTACGTATCAGTTGGCGGATTCCGGCGCCCCGCTGCTCTTTGCCTTCGGCTACGAGGACATCATTGCCCATGCGGACGACGGCGCAGCGGAGGCTGGCACCAATGTCATCCCGGTGAATACCGGCAGCTTCCGTGAGCTGCTCGCCGCCGCGGAGCCGCGTCCGGGGGTGGTGGACCGAGCCGATAACGACGCCGCCGTCATCCTCTACACCTCGGGAGCCACGGGTACGCCCAAGGGTGCAACGCTCTCGCACGCCAATCTGCGCAGCGCCGCCGATGCTGCCAGCGGCCTGCTGTCGGTGCAGGACTCCGACGTGCTCTTTGGGGGACTGCCGCTCTTCCACGGTTTCGGGCAGGCCCTGGTGATGAACGCTGCCGTGCTGGCGGGAGCTTCCGTCAGCCTGCTGCCGCGGTTCGAACCCGGAACGGCGCTGCAGATGATCGAGCGGGATGGGGTCACCATCTTCGCCGGGATTCCAGCGATGTACGCGGCCATGCTGGAGCATCCGGCCCTGGGGGAGACCGATACATCCAGTGTGCGATCGGGAATCTCCGGTACGGCGCCGCTGCCGCGCGAGAGCCTGGAGGGCTTCGAACGGGCCTTCGGCGTGCAGGTCCTGGAGGCATACGGGCTGGCCGAAGCCCTTGTCTCGTTCAATGCCCCGGTTCCGGAGCGGCGCCCTGGATCGGTCGGCCAACCCGTACCCGGTATGGAGGTGCGCATTGTGGACGGTGCCGCCAACGACGTTCGTGAAGGCGAGGCCGGTGAGCTGGTCACCCGCGGCGAGGGGCTCATGCTGGGCTACTGGAACGACCCTCAGACAACGGCTGGGGCACTGACGGACGGCTGGCTTCACACCGGCGACCTGGCGCGGTTTGATGAGCAGGGCAACATCTACGTCGTCGGCCGTGTGGAGGTTTGACGGACCGGCACCGCAAACCTCTCCGGAGAATCGAAAGAGCATTAGTTACGGTTTTCCGGCCGGGAAACGGTAACTAATGTCTTTTCAATCGAGGGGTACCCGAAACCCGCTGTCCCGTGTAGATTACTTCGCATGCGAAACAATACTGAGGCAGCGGTCACGTCCGAACGAATCAGCATCCCCGTCCCTGCGGGCGGTGCGCTCGCCGGCACCGTACGCCTGCCGGCCGACGCCGCGCCCCGCGCCGCCGTCGTCATCCACCCTGCCACGGCGGTGGCCGAACGGCTGTACACCGGCTTCAGCGAATACCTGGCCGAAAACGGCTACGCAGTCCTGACCTATGACTACCGCGGAACCGGTGCGTCCGGCAGCCCGAAGGCCAACCGGAAGCTGCGGATGCGCGACTGGATGGCCCAGGACGTGCCGGCGGCCGCGGACTGGATGGCCGAGCGGTTCCCGGAGCTGCCGCGCCTGGCCGTCGGGCACAGCATCGGCGGACACGCGATGGCCCTGGACAACGGCACCGACGGACTGCTGGGGTTCGTGGCAGTGGCCTCGCACGCCGGTGTCACCAAGGCCATCCAGGATCCGAAGGAACGGCTGCGCGTGGGACTGGTCCTGCGGGTCCTCGGCCCGGTCACCAGCCGGCTGCTCGGCGCAGTGCCGGGCCGGAAAATGGGCCTGGGCGAGGACATGCCCGGAGGGGCCATGCTCGAGTGGAGCAAGTGGTCACGCCGGCCCAACTACTTCTTCGACGACCCGAGCATGGATGCCGCCGAACGTGCAGCCCGGGTCAAGACCGAGGTGCTGTCCATCGGCTTCACCGACGACCTCTGGGCCACCCCAGGACAGATCAACGCCATCTACAGCCGGCTGACCAACGCCCCGCTGGAGCGGCGCACTTACTCGCCCGACGACGCCGGGGTACCCGCGATCGGGCACATGGGCTTCTTCCGGCGCGGGGTTAAGGACAAGCTGTGGCCCGAGATCCTCACCTGGCTGGACGGACGGATCGCGAAGCAGCCGTGACCGCGGGCGGTGCCGGCGGGGACCGCGGCGCCGGCAGGACGGACGACGGCGGCCGGCGGCGTCCGCCGCGGCTGGTCTTCCTGACGTTGACCGCCGAGCGGCGGCTGCGCCGGTGGATCGGCCGCCGGGGTGAGGACCGCGGGCTCAGTGCGCCGGCCGCCGGGGTGCTGCTGTATCTCGCTACCCGTCCCGGCGCGAGCACCGGCGAGGTGGCCGAAGCAGTGGACGCCTCGCCGGCCGGGCTAAGCGGGCTACTGTCCCGGCTGGAGAAAGCCGGGCTCGTCACCCGGGCACCTGATCCGGCCGACCGCCGCACCATCCGGGTGAACCTGACCGCCGACGGGAAGGCTGCGCTCGGCGTCGTGCAATCCGCCCTGGGCGAGCTGAACGGAAAGATCACCGACGGGTTCAGTGCCCAGGAGCTGGCCGTCGTTGCGCGCTGGCTAGAGCACGTGGGGCGAGTGCTGGATTAGTCCGGATCCGCGAGGAGACCCCGCCGTCCGCAGCGTCCTGGGCAAGCCGGATCGTCGCCTTCCAGCCCCACACCGACGTTGCCAGGCCACCATAGCCGGGGCTGTACCACCGCTCCTGCCCTTCATCGTTCGGTTCTGCATTCCCGATCACCTGCAGGCGGCCTTCGGTGAAGATTTCGATCCGGGTCAATGCTCGTTCAAGCGGAACGAGTCCCGTCACCTCGGCGGTGCCGGGCGCCGATCCGCCGCGCCAGGGCAGCAGGGCAATGATGAAATTCGTGCGCACCCGAGGCTCAAGTTCCACAACCTGCAGGCATGCCCAATTGCCGGACGAGCCCTGCACCGGGACCAGGTCACCGACCATGAGTGAGGTGGCGGAAGTCGGCGAGAAAGGGAACGCTCTGGGTTTCATTGGAGCCTCGAGCTGATCGGCTCAGACCGCTCCCCGGCGGAAGCCCCGGTAGCCAAGTACCGCAGCGAGGCCGAGCCAAATGGCACCGGAAACGTAGTCGAACCATTCGGCCGCATTTCCGAAAGCGAGTATTGAGAACATCAGCATGGCGACCGCACCACAGAAATACATGACGGCGTCACTTGAGCGGTTGTCGGATTCGGTGCCCCCGGGAATTGTCATGCTGGGAAGAATACCTTGCTGCTCATGGCCGGCTGACAGGTCAGGGGTTCGATTCCCCTGAGCCTGTTGAACGAAACCGGGGGAGGCCCCGCTTAGGATGGGCGCATGCGCCAAGATCCGAGCGACTGGACCCCCGTGAGCACCGAGCGGCTGCTGCTGCGCCGCCTCGAACGTTCGGACTACGATGTCGCCATCCGGATCCATACGGACCCCCGGACCAACCGGCACAATCCGCATAGCCCCACCGTGGAATCCGTGGCACGGAGCCTGCAGGATTTCCTGGACCACTGGGACCGGGAGGGCTTCGGCTACTGGGCGGTGGTCGAACACGAGGCCCCGGAGATCGTCGTCGGTTTCACCGGACTACAGCGCGCCGTCGTGGACGGCCGGACCATCCTCAACCTGTATTACCGCTACGACCCGGCGGTCTGGGGCCGGGGCTATGCGAAAGAGGGAGCAACGGAAGCGGTCCGGCGCGGCCGGAAGCTGCTGCCGGAGCTGCCGGTCCTGGCCCGCACGACGACGACGAACACCGGTTCCCAGCGGACCGCCCTCGCCGCCGGGCTGCAGCATTTTCCCGGGTTGGACCGGGAGTATGCCGGAGTACCGGAGATGTATTTGGCCCTGGGCTGGCCTGGGATCTCTGGCGGAGACCCGCTCTAGCGATTGGAAGACTGCAGCCGGCCCAAGTGTTCCTTAGCCAGGCACACACACGTGGTTATCCGTTTCGCAAATACGAGGTATCCCAATTACTCTCTTCCTCACATAGTCCGGCTCCTTCACAGTGGTTGCAACGTGATGTACGTCACGTTCAACTTTGACTGTCAATGGAGACCCGATGAGAAGCATGAAGCCGAGAATGAAGGCCGGCGCACTCAGCGCCTTGCTCATTGCCAGCCTCGCTCTGGCATCCTGCAGTACGGCAACTGCAGAGGATGAACCCGCTGACGCAGAATCCGCTTCGGCAGCACCCTCCGGGAGCACCGACGCGTTGGCCGCCGCCTATGAGGGTACGGTCGGCACCCCGCCCACCGAATCGGTTCCAGTCCCCGAAGACCTCACGGTCTGGATTGTCTCCTGCGGACAGTCCCAGGTCACCTGCTCGACACCTTCCCAAGCTGCGGCGGATGCGGCGGAAGCGATCGGCTGGCAAAGCAACATCTGCGACGGCCAACTCAATCCCAACGGCTGGGCCAGCTGCATCCGTCAGGGTGTGGGCGCCGACGCGGACGTGATCCTTGTGATGGGCCAGGACTGCTCCAGTTTCCAGGGACCCCTCGAGGAAGCCCGTGCGGCAGGAATCACTACGGTCGGGGTCGGTGCCAACGACTGTGACATCGACGGCGGCGAGCCGCTGTACTCCGGCATAACCAAGAAGCTGGACGGACTGGACAACGAGCAGTGGTGGAACATGGTCGGTAAATTGCAGGCAGACTGGCTGATAGGCCAGACCGACGGCGATCTGAAGCTGCTGGAAGTGACGTTTGCAGACGCCAGGTTCGGACCCTGGATCAGCGACGGCCTGAACGCCGCCCTTGCGGACTGTGACACCTGCGAAGTCGTGGGAACACTGCAGCTGAGCAACCAGGACGCGGCGAGCGGCACCATGGCACAGAAGCTCTCCACAGCCCTGCTCCAGGCGCCAGATGCCAACGCCATCTCCGTTCCGCTGGACGGCTGGTTCCTGGCAGGTCTCTCGCAGGCCATTGTGTCTTCCCAGCGTTCCGACGATCTGGCCGTCATCGGCACCTTCGGTCAACGCAGCAACCTGGACCTGATTGCGGCAGGCGAAGGCCAAGACGCATCCGTTACCTTCAGCCTGGAGTGGGACGGCTGGTCCGGTGTGGACACCGCGCTGAGGCTGCTGGCTGATCAGGAGATTGCCACCTCCGGCGTTGGGCTCCAGGTGGTGGACGCGGAAACCAATATGCCCGCCGACGGCACCTCCTTCACATACAACCCGGAAATTGATTTCAAGCAGGCGTATCTGGAGGCTTGGGGCAAGTAGTGGCTGCGGACAACGAAAACCGCCGTTCCGTGCCCGCGGCAGCCGGGGGCACGGAACGTGCGGATGACCAAGCGGGAGCCGTTGCCTTGGCCGCCTATGGACTGGTGAAGTCATTCGCCGGCGCCAATGCACTCTCGGGCGTGGACCTGACGGTCAACGGCGGAACCATCCATGCGCTGCTCGGGGGCAACGGGTCGGGCAAATCGACACTGATCAAGTGCCTCGCCGGCGTCTACCAGGCCGATGCAGGCATGATCAGCATCCACGGAGAAAACCTTCCGGCCCGGCAGGTGACCCCGCGCCGCGCTCGTGCCGCCGGACTGAGGTTTGTTCATCAGGATCTTGGCCTGTTCGACTCCCTGAGCGTGGCGGAGAATTTCGCGTTGGATGCGGGCTTCCCCACCAATCCGCTGCACGGGATCCGTTGGCGGGAATTGCAGAACCGGGTGGACGGGTTGCTTGCGCATTACGCCATAGCGGTCCGGGCAACCGACCGATTGGGTTCGCTGCGGCCCAGCCAAAAAACCATGGTGGCCGTGGCACGAGCCCTCGCCGACCAGCAGGACAGCGAATACACGCTGCTGCTGGACGAGCCGACGGCGTCTCTCGCTGAGGACGAGTCCAGGGAACTGATGGCGGCACTGCGCTCCCGTGCCAACCACGGGCAGACAATCGTGCTGGTGACGCACCGTTTCCGTGAAATCGAGGAAGTTGCAGACCACGTAACAGTGCTCCGCGACGGCATCGTTGCCGGCGGCGGACCCGTGGCTGATACGTCCATCGCTGCCATCGTTGACATGATGTCGGGCGCCGGACCCGCGGGCTCCGGTCTTACAGCCGGACCCGCCGGACCAGCCGGACCCGTCAGCGAAGAGGCGGTCCTGGGAACTCCGGCGCCTCAGGCCCCGGGGGCCGGCACGCGGAGCCCCCTCTTCGAAGGCAGGGATCTTTCCAGATACCCGCTGACTGACGTAAACCTTTCGGTGGCGTCTGGTGAAATCGTGGGCCTGGCCGGGCTGGCCGGTTCAGGCCGCTCTACTGTCCTGCGCGCGATCTTCGGAGACACCTCCCTGGCCGGCGGAAGCATGAGCTTGGACGGATCGCCCCATGAGCCGTCCTCTCCCGCGGACGCGGTTCGTTCCGGCGTCGTCTTCGTACCGGAAAACCGCCACCGGGATGCAGCCTTCCTGGACCTCGGAGTACGGGAAAACGCCTCCGCCACCGTCATCGGGCGCTACTGGCGCAGGCTCGTGATGAACCTGCGGATGGAACGCGATGAGACCCACCGGCTGCTGGCCGACCATTCGGTTCGCGCTGACGGAATAGAGATCCCGATCAGCAGGCTCTCCGGCGGCAACCAGCAGAAGGTGATCCTGGCACGCTGGTTGCGGCGGAAACCCCGGCTGCTCCTGCTCGACGAACCAACGCAGGGAGTCGATGTGACCTCCCGCCGGGATATCTACCGGTCGCTGCGGGACATTGCAGCACAAGGGTGCGGAGTGCTGGTGGCCTCCAGCGACCTCGACGAACTCGCCGAGCTGTGCGACCGGATCCTGGTCCTGGTGGAAGGCCGTATCGTCGCCGATCTTGTCCCCGCGGACACCGGACGCAGCGAGCTTGCCGCTGCCGTGATGGCCGCAGACCACACCGTCCGTGCCACTCAAGAAGGATCAAAAGACTAATGGATAGCAGCCACACACCCCTCGAGACCCGGGAGGCCAAAGTTCCTGGTCCGGCCGGGCCGGAAAGCTCCCGGGCCCGGCCGCAACGCAGTGCGGGAGGCCGGCTTCTGGGCGCGCATCTGGAACGTTTTGCCCTCCCGCTGCTGCTGGTCCTGATCATCGCCTTCTTCGGCGTTTTCCCGGCCAGCTCCACTGTCTTTCTCAGCGGAGCCAACGTCTCGGTGGTGCTGGCAAACCAGTCCGTCGTTACCCTTGTCGCCCTCGCCCTGATATTTCCCCTTGTCGCAGGACACTTTGATTTCTCGGTCGGCGGTATCGCGGTCCTGAGCAGCGTAGTTACCGCGGCTTCCATGGCGCATTTTTCGCTGCCGCTGTGGCTGTCCTGCCTGCTCGGAGTGGCAGTAGCTGCGGTTGTGGGAGCGGTAAACGGGCTGCTTGTGGCACGGTTTGGGATGAACGCCTTCGTCTCCACCCTTGGCATGGCCACACTTTTGGGCGGACTCATCCAGTGGTACACCGGCGGGCTAGCCATCATCGGCGTGGATCCGGTGTTCACGAAGTTCGGCAGCAGCAGCTGGCTGGGCCTGCCGCGGGTGGTGTTCGTGGTGGCAGTGCTCGCTTTCCTGGCCTGGTATCTCCTGACACATACTCCCTTCGGCCGCTCCCTCTACGCCATTGGGTCCAACAACCGAGCCGCCGTCCTGGTGGGCCTGCCGCTGCGCCGCTACACACAGACCGCCTTTTGCCTCTCCGGAACCCTGGCCGGGCTGGCAGGAGTCATCCTTGCGGCACGAACGGGCGGGGCCAATGCGGACAACGGAACCTACCTGCTTTTCCCTGCCCTGGCAGCTGTCTTCCTGGGAGCAACCGCCATACTGCCGGGCCGCTTCAACGTTGTCGGAACCGTGTTCGGAGTGCTGTTCGTGGCGGTCAGCGTCAGCGGCCTGACACTGAGCGGCGCTGCCAACTGGGTGGACCAGGTCTTTAACGGCGTGGCTCTTCTTGTCGCCGTCGGGCTGTCCAGTTATCTCGGCCGGCGCCGTTCGGGCCAAGGGACGTAGCGAAAGGGCAGCTCAACCACCCCGACGAGAAGAAGGCGGTAGCCGCTCACCTATGCTGTCCCGCATGAAGTCCATCGATCTGAACCTCCTGCCGACGCTTCAGGCCCTGCTCCGGCTGCGCAATGTCTCGAGGACGGCCGAATACCTGCAGCTGAGTCAGCCGGCTACAAGTGCCGCGCTTTCCCGGCTGCGCCGCTATTTCGACGACGAACTACTCGTCCGTTCCGGCAGGCACTTCGAGCTCACCCCGCTGGCACAGGACCTGGTCCCGCTGGTGGACGAGGCGCTGCAGGGCCTGGACCGGGTCACCGGCATCCGCAGCAGGTTCGATCCCTTCACCAGCGACCGCGAGTTCACCATCGCAGCGTCGGACTACGCAGCAACGGTGATTCTGGAACCGCTGCGCCGCATCCTGCAGGTCGAGGCACCCGGTGTCAGCGTGAACGTTGTCTCGGGAGATGCGATGCCCCTGCACCAGGCCGATTTCACCCGCTGCGACCTGATGGTGGGACCCACCGGGTACTCCCTGCCCGGGGAGAAAAAAGCGGTCTTCCGGGACAGCTTTGTGGCGGTGGTCGATTCCGGGAATCCCATCGTGCTGGCGGAGCCCCTCCGTGCGGAGGACCTGGGCAGGCTCCCGCACGCCGTGGGTAACTTCGGTGCATCGATCAAAACCCCTGCCGACCTCTTCTGGGAAACGTTGGGGGTTGAACGCCGGGTCGCCGCGCAGGTATCCGGGCTGCTTGCCCTCCCGCTGCTCGTCGAAGGAACGGACCTGGTGGCGGTGGTTCCGAAAATGCTCGCCCTCAAATCCCAGCGGGGAGCAGGGATTTCGATCATTGAATTTCCCGCGGAGACGGAACCCGTGCTGGTGGAGGCCATGTTCTGGCACCCCAGCCGGGCCGAAGACCCGGCGAACCTGTGGCTCCGTTCCGTGGTCCAGCGCGCCTGCGCCCAACGGCACCCGGAGAACAACGTCGTGACCCGCACGGCGGAGGTCGGCGGGACACCGCGGCCCTGACGGTTCAGCCCCGCTCCGCGGCGCCGTCGTAACTGCGCGGCAGACGCTGCCGGGGCCGGGCACGCACCAGGGTGGATGCTTCACGGCGGGGTCCCACGGTGTTGGTGATGGTGCCGATGCCCTCCACCGTCATGCTGACGCTGTCCCCCGTCTGCAGGGGCGGCGGAGCCTGATCGCCGAGACGTCCCCACAGCTCGGCGAGGCAGCCGCTGCCGCAGGTGCCGGACCCCAGCACATCGCCCGGAAGCACCCGGGAATCCTGCGAGGCGTAGGCCACCAGCTCGGCAAACGGCCAGCCCATGTTGGACAGCAGGTCCTCGCCGACCCGGGACCCGTTGACGTCCACGCTCATCCGCAGGGCCAGGAAACCGTCGGAGTCGTGCCGGTGAGCGAACTCGTCGGCAGTGACAATCCAGGGACCCAGGGTGCCGGCGAAGTCCTTTCCCTTGCAGGGACCCAGACTGACCTTCATCTCCCGGCGCTGCAGGTCCCGGGCGGACCAGTCGTTAAATACCGTGTAACCGAAGATGTGCTGCTGCGCCTGCACGGCGCTGAGGTTGCTGCCGCTGCTGCCGCGGACCCGGCCGACGACGGCGGCGACCTCCGTTTCGAAATCCAGTTGGCTGCAGCCGGCCGGGATGGGAATCTCTTCACCCGTGGCCCGGATGGTGTGCGGATTGCTGAAGTAGAAGGTGGGGGCCTGATACCACTCCTCCATAACGCCGGGTGCGCCGTCGATGCTGATCCGCATCCCCTCGACGTGTTCCTCGAAGGCAACAAAGTCCCGCAGGGTGGCCGGGACCAGCGGAGCCAGCAGCACCACGGCGGACAGCGGCGCGGACGAGGCGGCTCCGATGACCCGGTCCGCGGTTGCCAGGGTCTCCTCCAACCCGGCCTCGAGCAGGTCGTTGGCAGTCTGTCCCGCGGGAAGTGCGTAGGCCCGGTCCTCATGGATGAAGCCGGAGCGGACCTCGCCGCCGTCGTTCCAGCGTGCGAGCTTAACCATCGATTTCAATTCCTTCCCTAGAAGCGGCAGCACTGGCTCCGGCCTCTGCACGGCCCGCCCGGACCCCGAGGGCCGCGGCATTGCCGGCGAGGATTTCCTGCTCCTCCCGGACGGAAAGACCGGCGGCTCGAACGTCCCCTATCGGGTCTTCCGAGCCCATGTCGAACGGATAGTCGGAGCCCAGCAGGATCCGGTCCGCCCCGGCGGCCCCGGCCAGTGCGTGCAGTTCGGCAGGACTGTGGGTGAGCGAGTCGAACCACAGGCGGCTGATGTACGACGACGGCGGGGCGGCGCAGCCGCGTGCCTCCGGCCGAACCCGCCAGGCATGGTCGGACCGGCCGAGCGTGGTGGGCAGGTATCCGCCGCCGTGTGCCGCGATGACCCGCAGCTCCGGATACCGGTCCAGCACCCCGGCGAAGATCAGGTGGGAGAGTGCGACGGCGTTTTCGGCCGGCTGCGAGACGGTATTCGCCAGGTAGAACCGGTCCAGCCGCTCATCCAGCGAGCATCCGAAAGGGTGCAGGAAAACGAGCGCGCCGAGTTCTTCGGCCCGGGCCCAGAAAGGCTCCAGGCGAGCGTCGGACAATTCCACGGTCCCGGCGTTCGGCCCCTGTCCCGGGACCCGGTCGAATCCGGGGGCGTAGGACCCGATTTCCACCCCCAGCAGGCCGCAGTCGAGCACCGCGTGGTCCAGTGCCGCGACCATGGCCTCCGGGTGCTGCAACGGAACCAGGCCCAGTCCCGCAAGCCGGCCGGGGGCGGACGCCACCAGCTCCATGACCGCGGTGTTCGCGCGGCGGGCGATTTCCCCGCCGAGCTCGGGGCCGGCGAAATAGTAATAGTGCGACGGCGAGGGCGAGACCAGCTGCACGTCGACTCCCGCGGCATCCATGTCCGCGAGCCGCCGGGACAGGTCCACCAGCCGCGGCCAGCGTTCACGGATCATGGCGCCGGAGACTTTCACCGATTCGGGTCCCTGCCGGCGGGCATCGAGCTCCTGGGCAGCAGCAAACTCCGCCGGAGCGCTGGCCGCCACATACTCCTGCAGCGCCGGCAGCACCACGTGGGCGTGGACGTCCACGACCGCGGGCCCGGACTTCTTTCCGGTCATGCGGGCTGGCTCACGGTTGCCGCAACTTTAGCGATCACGCCCGGCACGTCGGCGTCACGCATCCGGCCTTCGAGCATCCACTGTCCCAGCTGCACCGATCCCCCGATGACGGTGCGGGCCCGTTCCAGCCGTCGCTGCGTGAAGGCCTCCCAGAGTGACTCATCCAGCCTTTCCCGGCTGGTCAACAGATCCGCCAGGACCGCCCCGTCTTCCACGGCCATGGCCGCTCCCTGGGCAATGGTGGGCGGGCAGCTGTGGGCGGCGTCGCCGATAATCACGGCCCTGCCGCGGTTCCAGGGTCCGTCCACCAAGTGGGCGGTGAACCGGGTGTAGTTGATCCGCGCACTGTGGTCCAGGCTGGCCCGGATCTCCGTCCACGGCCCGCCGTAGGCTGCTGCAAGTTCGGTCATGATCTTCGGGCCGTCCTCCACCCTGCGCTCCTGGGCGTCCTCGACCAGGTAGGCGTACATGCTGTCCTGGCCGGTGGGGCAGTACCCGGCAATGTAGCAGGGCCCGCCGTAGGTCAGATCGGTGCGGACCACGTCGGCCGGCCGGTCCACGAATGCCCGCCAGATTCCCATCCCGGTGGGCTCCGGTTCGGTGGTGATCCCGATCGCGGCCCGCACCGTCGAGTGCAGCCCGTCGGCGCCGATCAGCAGGTCATAGGTGAGGCGGTCGCCGTCGTCGGTAATGACCGTGACTGAACCAGCGTCCTGTTCCACCCCCTTGAGCCGCCTGCCGTAGCTGATCCGCACTCCGGCATCGGCGGCGCGGCGCCTGAGCGCGTCGGTAAGGTCCGGCCGGTACATGCCCAGGGTGGCGGGCAGGTCCGGCCCGCCGGTCCGGACGTCGTCAACCACGGACAGCACGGTTCCCGCCGGATCCGGTGCGCGGAAGCCGAGCTCGCTGAAGGCGAAGCCCTTGCTGGCAATCTCGTCCCAGATGCCGAGCTGCCGGAAGATCCGCAGGGCGTTGCCCTGCAGGGTGATGCCGGAGCCGAGCGGGGACGGTGCCGCTTCCTTCTCCAGCACTTCCACGTCCACGCCCGCGTCGGCCAGCAGAATGCCCGCCGTTAACCCGGCTGCGCCCGAACCGACAATGCCTACCCTGTTCACAGCTGCCATGATGCAAACTCCCTTGTTTTCATTCCGGCGGATTATGTAACGGCTTACTTCAAGGCGATGGGATTAACCGGCGAGCCGACGGCACCGGTGATCGGCAGCGGAGCCGCGGTCAGCAGAAAGTCATATTGGCCGTCCGCCGCGCAGGACGCGGCAAGCTGCTCCGGGTCCCACATTTCGCCCAGATAAAGGCCGAGGTTGGGGATGGCGATCTGGTGCAGCGGCTGGAACGCGGTGTCGAACTCGTTCGGCCGGACCTCGAAACCCCACGTGTCGGTGGCGATCCCGGCGATCTCGCTGCGATGCAGCCAGGGCGCCATGCTGAAGGAAAGCCCCGGCGCCGGCCCGCCCGCATAGTCCCCCCACCCCTGCCGCAGGGTCCGGGCATACTGGCCGGTGCGCAGCACCACGATGTCACCGCGCCGGATCTCCGAGCTGGGCCCCTGCTTCTCGATGGTGGCCTCGATGTGCTCGGCGGTGATGGCGAATCCGTCCGGCAGCTCCCCGTCGTCGCTGCCCGCGCCGGGGCCCAGCGCCCGGCCGACGTCGAGCAGCACGCCCCGGGTCACGATCCGGGCCGCCGCGGTCTGGATTCCGGTGAGCTGGTCACCTTCGCTGGTCACCACCTGCCCCGCCCGCCGGCCGTTCCAGGCCTTTCCCCGGTCGAAAATGTGGCCGAGCCCGTCCCACTGCGTGGAGCACTGCAGCGGCATCGCGATGAAGTCGTCGGCTCCTCCGATGCCGTGCGGAAATCCCTGGTTGCCGAACTCGGCTTCCGTGCCCGTGTCGGTCATGGTGTGGACGGGGTTGATGCGGCGGCGCCAGCCCTTCTGCGGACCGTCGGTATTGAACGGCTGGGACAGGGAGAAGGTCTGGCCGGTGCGGACCAGCCGGGCGGCCTCCACCCGCTTGGCCTCGTCGATGAAGTTCAGCGTGCCCAGGACGTCATCCGGACCCCAGCGCCCCCAGTTGTTGTGCGCAGCCGCCATCGCCTCGATGCTTCCCAGCGCGTCGTCGCGGCGGATCAGCTCCTGGTCTTCGGCATTGATTCCGGTCACGGTGCCACCTCATCCCTGCAGCGCACAAGCTGCGTTCCCAACCCGGTAATCGTGCCTTCCATAACGTCGCCGTCGCGGAGCAGCCGCCCCCAGTGCGCCCCGTTCCCGGCGGGGCTGCCGGTCAGAACCAGGTCCCCGGGCAGCAGCGGCATCTGCTGGGAAGCATGCGAAACCAGCTGGGCCACGGTGAAGATCATGTCGGCGGTCGATTCCGACTGCATGGTGTCGCCGTTCAGCCGCAGCGTCACCATCAGGTCCTGCGGATCCGCCACGAACTTTGCGGGCAGCACCAGCGGTCCGGTCGGCAGGAAACCCGGGGCGTTCTTGGACCGGTACCAGTCACTGCCGATGGCCGGCATGTCCTTGCGGAAGACCAGGTCCCGGGTAGTGATGTCGTTGACCATCGTGTAGCCGAAGACGTAATCCAGGGCCTCCTCGGGGCTCACACGGAACGCCCGCTTGCCGACGACGGCGGCGAGCTCCAGTTCCCAGTCATGGGACTGGCTGTAGGCCGGGAGCACCAGATCCTCGGTGGCGGAGGCCATCGCCGTCGGGAGGCCGATGAAAAAGTACGGGGTACCCTCGCCGGCCCGCCGGTCCATCGTGGCGGCGGTCCGTGCCCGGATTTCCTCCTCCGTGCCTTCACCGTCGCGGTGCGCCACTGCCAGGTCAATCACGTGCTGGCGGTAATTGGCCCCGGCCTGCAGGACCTGCTGCGGCCGCAGCGGCACAAGCACCGTGAGGTCCGCGTAGTCCAGCCAGCCGGCGGACTCACCGGCGGACTCTTCCGCAAGCCGGTCCAGCTGGCCCTCGGCCTTGTCCCAGTGTTCGATTACCGCTTCCAAGGTGACCCTGTTTCCGGGCAGGTCCAGGTTCGTGTCCGTCAGCGGCAGGACGCGGCCGCCGGATTCCAGTCCGGCCCGGGTCTCACCGGTGCCCGGGTCCCGAAACGTGATCAGCGAGTAGGTCATCGACTTAGCCCCTGCCGTGCTTGGCGTAGGGGTTGATCAGCGCTTGTTTCATTTCCTCCGAGGCGCCTTCCTCCGTGGCAGTGAACCCGTCCGCCAACGGGAAGGATTCGGTCAGCGAATGCGGCATGGCCCCGTTGCGGTAGAAGTTGTTTGATCCCTGGGAAGGCGTCCAGGTGCGCGGCTCCCAGTCCGGCACGTAGTTGCGGTAGCCGCCCGAGTTCAGTTCCACCCGCAGCGCACTCGGCTCCCGGAAGTACAGGAAGTTCTGCTCTCCGATGCCGTGGATGGAGGGGCCGTATTCCATCGGGGTGCCGTTTTCCATCAACACGTCTGCGGCGCGGAGCAGGTCCTCATGGGAATCCACCCAGAACGCGATGTGGTTGACGCGTCCGGCCCGGCCCGAGGTATCCATGACCACCCCCAAATCGTGCGATTTTTCATTGGTGGTAAGCACGGAGAAGACGGTGATCGGCGCCTCGTCCAAGGTGGTGAAGGCCATGATCCGGAAGCCCAGGGCAGCGCTGTACCAGTCGGCGAACCCGGTGACATCGCTGCTGGCCACGGTCACGTGATCCAGGAAGCGCGGCGCCGCGGCATGGCTGCTCCGCCGTTCCGGCCGGTCCGGGTAGATGGATTTCCAGTCGGGTTCCGCTACATACGGTTCCACTTCGTAGAACAGTTTCATCGGGTGCCCGTAGGGGCCGGTGAACTGATAGGCCTTGCCGTGCGCGTGCCCGCCCGGAATCCATTCGCCCTGCACACCCGCGGCTTCCACGTTTGCCGCCGCCGCCTCGAGTGCCTCAGCGGAGGCCGTGCGCCAGGCCATGTTCGCCAGGGACGGTTCTTCCCCTGGCCGCACCACCAGGCTGTACCGGTAGTGGTCACCCCAGCAGCGCAGATAGGAAACGCCGTCAAGGGAATCCACCAGGCGCATGCCGAACTTCTCCACGTAGAACCGGGTGGAGGCCTCGACGTCGGGGCTGGTGATTTCCAGGTGTGCCAGATGGGAGAGCAGTCGTTCCACGGGCTTTCTCACAATCGTTAGGTGCGGAGCTTTTCAGAACCTAACTGTGATCGTCACCACGTAGTTGTGGAAGCGCTCTTTTCCTATGGCAGGTATCCATGCGGTGGATGGCCGGCCGGGC
The DNA here is from genome assembly GCF_024385525.1 of Arthrobacter sp. zg-Y238. Lineage (GTDB taxonomy): Bacteria > Actinomycetota > Actinomycetes > Actinomycetales > Micrococcaceae > Arthrobacter_B > Arthrobacter_B jinronghuae. Next base: position 497,273 of record NZ_JANFLU010000001.1, read on the forward strand.
CCGCTCCGAAGGGCCCGGCCGGCCTCCTCCACACGCGGGTCCCTCGGCCTCATCGGGCGTTGAAGCCCGCGTCCACGGGGAGAGTCACGCCGGTGATATACCGGGCGTCGTCGCTCACCAGGAAAGCAATCGCGTTGGAGATATCGATGGCCTCGACCCACGGAACAGGCATCAGGTTCTTGACCGCATCGCCGCTGTCCGGGTTGTCGGCGAACAGCTTCTCGAGGACCGGATTCTGGACCATGGGGGTCGCGACTCCCGTCGGGTGGATCGAGTTGACGCGAATGTTCTGCGGGCTGAGCCAGTTGGCGAACGATCTCATGAGCCCCACGACTCCGTGTTTGGCGGCGGCATAGCCGGTTCCGGCTCCACCGTTGCCGCCGGTTCCCTTGAGGCCCTGGGTGGAACTCGTCAGGACGATGGAGCCCGCCTGCTTCGCGATGAGGTTTGGCACAGCAGCAATCACCGTGTTGTAGACGCCTGTGAGGTTGACGTCGATGACATCGAGGAAAGGCTGCTCGCGATCACCACTCAGTCCGAGAGGTGCAATGCCTGCGTTGGCCAGGATGATGTCGATGGGGCCGACGGTAACCTCGCCCTCCTTGACCGCCTTCTCGAGCGCGGCGAGGTCGCGTACATCAGCCTGCTGGGCGAAGATCCGGCGGTCGAGAGCTTCGACGAGGCGCACCGTCTCGGCAAGGTCCTCCGGGGTCGCCATGTCGTATTCGACCGACTCAATTTGACTGCAGATGTCGACGGCAATGATGTCGGCACCCTCCTCCGCCAGCTTGATGGCGTGGCTTCGCCCCTGGCCTCGTGCCGCACCGGTGATGAACGCTACTTTTCCGTCGAGCTTGCCCATGAGGGACTCCTTCATGCGTCGAGTCAGGAAACGCCGTTGATTCCCGACAGTGCCCGACAAGCTAACATGCGGTGCCATCCGGTGGGGAGCAGAATGTACTCGATTTTCGCCGGGCCGCTTTTAGCCGGCCGAACGCGCCGGCACCGGCGCGGTGGCCCAGAACGCCAGCGCGGCGACCGGCAGCACGACGCCCAGGCTTGTGAACAGCTCCAGCGCCGCCGGGCCCTGGCCGCTGACGACGCCGGTCAGCATCATGGTGACGGTGATCGAGGACAGCATAAACACCGGCACCAACACCACTAGCAGGGCGATGCCCGCGCCGCGGACCCCGGCCCGCCGTCGTCGTACCGCCACCCACAGCGCCGGCAGCACCAGCGCGATCCAGACCCAGTGATGGAACCAGGAAATCGGCGAGATCGCGAGCATCACGACGGCGTTCGCGCTGATTGCCGCCACGGTGTCACCGCGCGCGTCCGAGCGGCGGATGGCGAAGAAGCCCAGCACGACGACGGCGGCCGAGGCCAGCAGCCAGAGCGGACGCTGCAGCGCCTCGGGTGTCCCGACATGCGCGAGGAGCGAATTCAGCGACACGTTGTACATGTCCGTGGTGTCCCCGACGCGGTCGGAATTGAAGAGCGAGTCGAACCAGAAGGTCCGCGACTGCTCCGGCGACGCGAGCCAGCCGACGGCAATAGTGGCGGCGAACGTGGCGCCCATCGTCAGGATGGCCCGCCAGTCGCGGCGGACCAGGAAGATCAGCCCGAAGGCCAGCGGGGTGAGTTTGATGCCGGCGGCGAGCCCGATGAGGATGCCGCGCGGAATCTTTGACGACGCCGGCCGGAGCAGGTCCGCGACGATCAGGAGCATCAGCATCGGGTTGATCTGGCCGAAGCCCAGTCCTTCCCGCCACGGTCCGAGCACGCCGATCAGCAGGGTGGCGAGGACCGCGACGCCGGCGCTGCCGCCCAGGGCGGTGTGCAGCCGCGGCGGCAGCACCTCGTTTTCCGTGAGGTAGCGCGCAACCAGGAAGGCGGTCAGCACCAGGCAGGCGCACGACGTCACCGTCAGCAGGACCAGCCCCACGGCCTCGGGGAGAACCGCGAACGGCGTCAGCAGCAGGGCGGCGAAGGGCGGATACGTGAACGGCAGGCCGCGGGTGTCCGTTTCGACCAGGCTTGGGTCATACAGCCGGTGCTCGCCCAGGCCCAGGAAGGCCCGGGCCCCTTCGCGGTACACGGTGAAATCCAGGCCGTGGATCTGGGCGCCGAGGACCACCAGGACCAGGGCGGCGGGCAGGCCGAGGGCGAGCCAGAGGATCCGGGTGCGGGGACGGGACGCCGGGTCCGCCGTTGATAATGCCATGCCTGCCAGTTTAGACGGCGGCATCACGGCGCGTTATTGGGCCTGGGGGTTCCTTCTGCGTTCCTGGCAGGTGGGCCCTAGCGGCGTCTCGGGTTCGGAATCGGGGTCGATGCCAGGGCCCGCTGCGCGGCCAGGATCCCTGTCAGGGTCCCGGGCTTGGCGTAGACCTTGCCCTCGGGGGCTGCGTCCGGGGCGGCGGCTTCCGCGGGCCCTGCCGCTGGGGCGCGCAGATTCAGGCACATAAAGGTGCTGTTGGGGTCGGCGCGGTAAGTGCCGAACGGCGGGCAGACGGAGAAACCGTGGCGCTGATACAGCCGCCGGGACGAGGCGAAGAACTCCTGTGTTCCGGTTTCCAGCAGCAACGCGATGTAGCCGCGGGCACGGGCGTTCGTGATGATCTGCTGCAGGAGCATCTGCGCAACACCCCGTCCGCGGGCGGACTCGACCGTCCGCATCGAGGTGATTTCGCCGTATTCGCCTGCTGCTCCTCCGAACAGCGGAGGAAGTTCCTTCAATGCGCCGCAGCCCAGCAGGGCGCCGTCTTCCCGGACCGTCCAGAAAGTGACCGAGGGGTCCCGCAGCGACGGAGGAGTCAGACCCGCGGCTACCGTTCCGGCGGGATACAGCAGGTCGCGGTTCTCTGCGAGCAGGGCCCGGACATCCCCTTTGCCCGGATCGTCCCGGATTACGCTCACCCGGTGCGCCTCCAGAGCGCGCGGTCCGTCCTGCCCTCCCCGGACGGCGGGGTGCGTGTCGCGGACGTCCGGGATAAGGGGGAGGGCCGCCGTCGTCGCCTGCTGGTCCGCACCGGCGAACGGCACCCGACCCGGAACGCGGATCGGCGGCGGGGTGGGGGTGGAACCGGGCATTTCTACTTCTTCCAGCTTTGAAACGGAGACGGGGGGCTCCTGGGGTGTATCAGGGACGAAAGGCTGTTGTCCCGGCAGGGCGGCGTCGGCGACCTGCCGCCTTGCAGCTGGTGGCGCACGCCGCGTCTTCTCAGCCAGAGTCTAACCGGTGCCCGCCGTGACGGCGGACACCGGCGTCAGCAGGCGAGGTTAGCGGTCGGTGAGCTCCCGGGCGGCGGCGGCAAGCTCGGCGATCCGGGGATTGGATTTCTCCAGCTCGGCTGCGTGCTCGGCGACAACCTCTTTCTTGGTCCCAAGGATTAGTGCGTCGAATTCATCCCGCACGCCCGTTTCCAGGGAGCAGTTGTAGTACTTCACGGCCAGGGCAGCTTCGGCGGGAGTGGGTGCGTACGTGATTTCGACGTCGGCGGGAATGATTTCCACACCGGAGGCCTGCTTCGGGCCGCTGCGCTCCGGGTATTCCACTGCCGTACCGAGCTCGACGTCCGACGTGAAGCCGTACAGCTCGCCGGACGCCGGCGTTACCGGCGCCCCGTCGTCGATCAGGCACTGGACCACTTTCTGCTGGAGGGGTGCCAGGGCCTCAAACGTCCGGTCCGCCAGGCCGCCGGCCAGTTTGCTGCTGAGCCGGTTGTAGTCGATCAGGCTTTGCTCGGCGTTGTCTCCCAGTGCAGCCCAGGCTTTTGTGTTGCAGGCTTCGGACACTGCCTCGAAGGCGTCGTCATGCACAAAGACCTTGGCCGGTGACGGGCCGAACTGTTCGCCGCGGAGCCCGCTGGACGTGGCGTCCTGCACGCTTTCGAAGAACGCGTCATTGGTGGTGAGCTGGTCCAGGAGATCGGCGCGCCACTGCACGGCCGGTTCGTCCGGGATGAACGCCTCGTATTCGGGATAGCCGTTGTCCGCGTAGCACTGGAAGCGGAGGGTGTCCTGGGCTAGGTGAATGGCCTCCATATCTTCGGCCAAATAGATTTCGAACGGGTCACCCGAGGACTCCGAAACGGGTGCCAGGCCGGAATCGGCGGCACAACCGGCGAGAGCGGCGGCTCCGAGGGCGATGACCCCGAGGCCGGCCAGATAACGACGACGCCGGGCCGGGGTGACGGCCTCGGCGGCCGGTGCGGGACTAACGGGGGAGAGTCGGTTGCGGTTCATGGTATGCCTTTCGAGACTGAATCCAGGGTGCGGTGCCGGACCGGCTCATCGGGAGCATGTCCGTAGAACGACAGCAGTAATCAGGTGGAGCAGGCAGTGCTGGTGGAGCGAGTGGTGCAGGGAAGCTGAGGACGCGGGTCAGGCGGTTCGGAGCCGCCGGGACCGGAGCCGCTGGTCCGCGGCGGTCAGTGCTGCCGTGGCCAAGGCCAGTATTAGGAACGCCCATTCCCAGTGGGCGGTAACTGGACCAGGTAAGCCCGAGGCGGCAAGCCAGGTTTCGAGGGACCCTCCGGACCAGAGCCGGACCAGCAACGGCGTCGATGCCACGGCCAGGCCAGCAGTCCAGGGGATCATCCGGCTTCCGCTGACCAGGACCATTCCGACGGCCAGCATCAGCGCCGCCGCTGCCAGTGTCAGGGACCGGGCATCAACGGCGACCACGCTTGTGGCGTCGTAGAAGAACAGGGCGGCACCGCCGGCCAGGCGGCTTACGGCCAGCAGCAAACCCGCCAGTGAGGCAGCGGTCGTGACGGCAGCCAGCAGGACACGGCGGGAAGCGCCGGCAGCGGGATTGCCGATCAGGGCCAGCAGCGCCAGGCCGCTGAGCACCAGCATGGGCGTAAGCGGCGGTGCGAGGATTCCCGCGACGGCGCCGGAGAGTGGAATCAGCGGAGCTGCCACTGCCGCGCTGAGATGCAGTGTCCGGCGCAGGGAGTGCCGGCCGGCCAGTGCAGCAACGAATCCGGCGAGCAATGCCAGGTAAACCGCCGCGGCCGCCGTCGTGAACGGTCCCGCGGCCAGGAACGCCTCGCCGAACCCCTCGCCCGTGGGCCGCCAGCGCAGCGTGCCCGGCCGGACCCACGGACCACATTCGCCCAGCAGTGTCAGGGTGAGCGCAAGGTAGGTGGCCAGCACGGTGGCGGTGAAGGCGATGCCGTTGCGTCGCCGCCGGCCCACGCTGCCAAGCAGTTCTAAGCCGCGGGTAGCCAGGCCGTTGCCTATGAGGTTGAGTAGTTCGGCCGGGGTGGCCTTGGTGCGGTGCTCGGAACGGGCGACGTAGAGCAGTACGCCGATCAGTTCCTCGCCCTGCTCCCGGCGCCAGCGGCGCGGGTAGGCTCCCAGCGCCCGGGTGTAGGTGGCCTCCAGTTTGGAGGCTCCGCCGTTCATGCTCCGGCCTGCGCTGCACGCAGTCGCAGCTTCGACATGGCCTGCCGGGCGTTGGCTGCCAGACGGTCCGCTTCCCGAGCGAGGGTGGCGGCGCCGCCGTCGGTAATCCGGTAGTAGCGGCGGGCTCGGCCGTCCACCACGTCCTCGCCGGAAATCTCCACCAACCCGTCTTCCCGCAGCCGGTCCAGCACCCCGTAGAGGGTGCCGGGCTGCAGCTTCACCCGACCGCCGGAGAGATCCTTCGTCTCTGCGATCAGGGCGTAGCCGTGCTTGGGTCCGTCAGCCAGGGCCGAGAGGACCAGGAAGGTCGGTTCGCGCATTTCATGCTTGCTCATGCTGAGAACGATAGTCAGAAAAACTGAATATAGGGAAGAAATGTATATAACGGTTGGGTCACGGTTGTTTCACTGCTGCCTGGGCTATGGGGTCCGGATTTGCGGGGTCGTAATCGCGGCTGAAAGTCCTTGCCATACTCATGTTCGGAGCCCGGGCAGCCGGACGGCGCACTACTGCCATATTCCTGCAGCTGGCTTCCGTGGCTGCAAGCATCGCCCTGGCGGTCATCCTCGGCGTCACGGATCCACCCATCCCGGTGCATCCGCTGGTGTTTGCCCTCTTTGCCGTAGCGGGTCTGCTGGCGTTGAGTGGTGACCCCATCGGGACCCCGCTGCTCCGAAACGTTGTCCTCATCGGCGCGCCAGCACTTGGTGCTTTCCTCACCCTCACCAGCTATCTGCAGGGCGGGGGAGCCCAGCGCACCTTCTGGGGCGGCCCCTACCTCATCAATGACCAGCGGTTGGCATGGTGGTCCCTGGAACTGGTGGTTCTTGGCGCGGTTCTTGCTGCTGCCGGGCACAAGGTGCGCCCCTGGGCCTGCCTTGTCCTTATCCCGCTGATGTCCCTCCCGCTTTCGGGCATGTTCCTGATGCTTGGGGGCAACAGCGGCATTGGACTTGTCGGGATACCGCCCGAGGTCTTTTACTTCGGTCGCTCGTCCATTGGCGTCCTCAGCGCGTGGGTGGCCTGGAAGCGGCCCGTGCTGAGCTTCCCGGGCAGGGGTTCCGCACCTGCCGCCTGACCGGGTGTCCGGAGAGATGGAATCCGGGCCGGACGCCCCTGCGGTTTGGGGAAAACCCTGCGGTTTGTGGCAATCCCTGCGCTGCGCGGCGCAGGGATCCGTACAAACCGCGGGAATCTGCGCAGCGCGTAGGGACAAACCGCAGTGCAGCGCGTAGCGAAAAACCGCAGGGATTCGCCCGCCGTTGAGCCCGGGTGGCCCCTACCCCTTCATCACCTTTTCCAGGACGGCCTGGAATCCCGGGCTCACCCGGATCATCACTGTGCCGTCGTCGGACACCTCGGTCAGCTGCTCGTAACCGGTTCCGTTCCACCAGTAGACGTGCGGACTCGCCGGACCGGGGGAGTCGCTGTACCCCGCGGCCGCGAAGTAGGCCATCCCGTTCGCTGTTCCGATGACGGAAGAATCCTCGATGACATGCCACATCAAGGCATTCGGTGCTCTTCCAGGATTTTCCGGGTTCTGCCGCCCCGCCGGCAGGGAATCCCTGAATGTGGAAAACCTCAGCAGCCGACCCGCAAGCGGAAGGCAAACCGTCAGGTGTCCAGCTTGGCCAGCAGGGCTGCCAGCGCCTCCCGCTCGCCGCTGTCCAGGGCCGCCAGCAGTCGGTGTTCGGTGGCCACATGGTGCGGGAGGGTGGCGTCGACGGCGGCCCGGCCGGCGTCGGTCAGGGTCACCTGCTTTCCGCGCCGGTCCACGGAACTGGGGGAACGCAGTACGTATCCCTGCTCCTCGAGCCGGTTCAGCCGCTGCGCAATGGCGCTGGAAGTGACCATGGAAGTGGCGGTGAGGTCCTTGGGGCTGAGCGTATAGGGCGGACCGGACCGGCGCAGTGTGGCCAGCACGTCGAAGGACGCCGCATCCAGGCCGTGCTTGGCGAAGGTTGCGGCCAATTGTTCATCGAACCGGCGTGCCACCCGGGACAGCCGGCCGACCACGGCCACGGGGGAGACATCCAGGTCCGGCCGCTCCGCCGCCCACTGCCGGAGAACCATGGCCACGTGATCGTTCATGAATGCACCCTAGCAATTAACTAAGCACTTAGCTATGTTTGCTAAGTGCTTAGCAAAACTGGACTTCTGGTCGCGACGACGGCCCTGGCGCCGATCGTCTGGGGCACCACCTATATCGTGGCCGCGGAACTGCTGCCGCCGGACCGTCCGCTCCTGGCTGCGCTGCTGCGCTCGCTGCCCGCGGGCCTGCTGCTGCTCCTGTTGGTGCGGCGGCTGCCCCGCGGCGGCTGGTGGTGGCGCTCGGCCGTGCTGGGGACATTGAACATCGGGCTGTTCTTCGCCCTGCTGTTTGTGGCCGCGTACCGGTTGCCCGGCGGGGTGGCCGCCACCGTGGGTGCGGTGCAGCCGCTGCTGGTGGCCCTGTTCGCCTCGCGGTGGATCGGCGAACGCCTAACCGGGCGGAAACTGGCGGCAGGCGTGGCCGGGCTGGCCGGCGTCGGACTGCTGGTACTGCAGGCCCAGGCACGGCTGGATGCCTTGGGTGTGGCCGCCGCGCTGGGAGGAGCGGTGGCTATGGCGGCCGGGGTGGTCCTGACGAAGAAGTGGGGCACACCGGACACGCTGCTGGCCACCACGTCCTGGCAGCTGGTGGCCGGCGGGTTGTTCCTGCTGCCGGTGGCCCTGCTGGTGGAGGGTCCGCCGCCGGCACTGACCGGCGTCAACCTGGCCGGGTACGCCTACCTCGGCGTGATCGGCACGGCACTGGCCTACTGTCTCTGGTTCCGGGGCCTGCACCGGCTGCCCGCCTCAAGCACCGCACTGCTCGGGCTGCTCAGCCCGGTGGTTGCGGCCGCCGCCGGCTGGCTGCTCGCCGGGCAGGTCCTCAGTCCGGGCCAGTGCCTGGGCGCGGCGATGGTCCTGGCCACCCTGGTGCTGGCCGGCCCGGCCGGACATCGGCGTGCCACCGCCGCGGCCGTGCGCACACATGATGTGCTGGGCCGGTCGGTTTCCCCACGCTGAAACGAGGTCCCGTGTTCACAGGTCTGTCCGCCTTTCCCCTGACACCCGTTATCAACGACACGGTGAATGAGGACCTGTTTGCCGCGCTGGTCCGCCGCGCGGTGGCGGCCGGGGTGGATTCCATCGGTGCTTTGGGCTCCACCGGAAGTTACGCCTATCTGTCCCGCGAGGAACGACGCCGGGTGGCAACGGCCGCGGTGCAGGCGGCCGGGGCGGTGCCCGTGATCGTAGGGATCGGAGCGCTGCGGACCTCCGATGTCCTGCGCGGAGCGGAGGATGCCCAGAACGCCGGTGCCGCCGGCCTGCTACTCGCGCCGGTGTCCTACCAGCCTCTGACCGAGGACGAGGTGGCCGGCCTGTTCGAGGCCGTCTCCGCCGCCAGTTCGGTGCCCATCTGCATCTATGACAATCCCACCACCACCCGGTTCACGTTCACGGACGAGTTCTATGCCCGGCTCGGTGCCCTGCCGCAGGTGGAGGCGGTGAAGATTCCGCCCCGGCCCGTTGACGAAGCGGAGCGGCGGATCCGGGAGGTGCGGGCCGCGCTGCCCGCCAATGTGGCCCTGGGAGTCAGCGGCGACGAGTTTGCCGCCCCCGCACTGCTCGCCGGCGCGGACGTGTGGTTCAGCGTGCTGGGCGGCACCCTGCCGGATCTGGCGCTCGCCATCGCCCGCGCCGCGCAGACCGGCGACGCCGAGACCTCCCGGCGTTTGTCGGCGCAGCTGGCACCGGTCTGGGAATTGTTCCGGCAGTTCGGCAGCCTGCGGGTGACCTCCGCAATTGCCGCGGAGCTGGGCCTGCTGCCGAGGGAGAATCTGCCGGCCCCTCTGCGGCCGCTGTCCGGGGACGTTCAGAGGGGGATCGGCGGAGTGCTGCGGAAGCTTCTAGGTTCAGCGGCCGGTTAACGCATGGCGCGTCCCGCCGCAGGACGCAAAACTCCTCCGGTTTGGGAAAAACCCCACGGTTTGGGAAATCCCTGCCACGGCGCAGCGGAGGGATTTCCCAAACTGGAGGGAAAACGCACAAACCAGCGGGTTTCGCACCTGATTTCCGGGCTGCAGCACGCAAAAACTCCTCCGCTTCGGGAAAACCCCTCAGTTTGTGACAAATCCTGCCGCGCGCGGCGCAGGGATCCGGACAAATCGCAGGGATCCGGACAAATCGTAGGGAATCGGACAAATCGTAGGGAATCGGACAAACCGCAGGGATTCGGACAAACCGCAGGGATTCGCACCTGATTTCCGGGCTACACCGCAGACGCCGGGCTACACCGCAGACGCCGGGCTACACCGCAGACGCCGGGCTACACCGTCGGAGCCGGGGCCCCCGGAGCCGGAGCCTCCCGCTCAGCCGGAGCCTCCGCAGGAAGCAAAACTCCTCCGGTTTGGGAAAACCCTGCCGGTTTGGAAATCCCTGCCACGGCGCAGGGGAGGGATTTCCCAAACTGGAGGGAAAATGCACAAACCGGCGGGAAACCAGTCGACCTACACCGCAGAAGCTGGCGCAGCCTCCGGCTCCGCCGGTTCTTTCCCGTCAGCCAGGCCACGGGCGGCCCGCAGCCCCAGATACACCCGGTCCCGGGCAAACGGCGTCCGGGTAAACCGGATCCCGGTGGCATCCCGCAGGGCATTGGCCAGCGCCGGAGCCACGGGATTGAAGGGGCTTTCGCTCATGGACTTGGCGCCCATCGGGCCGAGGGAGTCGTCCGTTTCCGCGAAGAAGATCTCCGTGCGCGGCACGTCGGCGAACGTGGGGACGTGGTACTGGCGCAGGATCCGGGTTTCCACCGTGCCCTCCGCGTCGATCCGCACCTCCTCGAACAGGGCCGCCCCGAGTGCCTGGGCAATGCCGCCCTCGATCTGGCCACGGCACTGCATCGGATTGACGACGACGCCAGCGTCCGCGGCGTGCACGCTCTGCAGGATCCGGATTTCTCCTGTCCCTTCATGCACCGCCACCCGGAAGCCCTGCACGTTGAACGCGACCGACCGCGGAGTGCCACCCCACCGGCCCTCCGCAGACAGGTCGATGCCCGCCTCGCGGGCCCGGGCAGCGACGTCGGCCAGGGGTACGCGTTCGCCGCCGCATTCCACCGCGTCGGCCAGCAGATGCACCTGCGCGGAGGTGTGGCTGAACAGGGACGCGGCGAAGCCCTTGAGCAGGGTGGCCAGTTCCTCCGCCGCTGCCAGCGACGCCTTGCCCGCCACCACGGTGCCGGTGGAGCCGTACGCGCCGGTGTCGTGGTCCACCAGATCGGTGTCCGACTGCCGGATCACCACCCGGTCCGCGGTGGTGTGCAGCGCCGTCGAGACCAGCTGCGCGTGCACGGTGGTGGTGCCGTTGCCGAACTCGGCGGTGCCGACGTCGAGCCCGTACCGGCCGTCTTCGCGGAGGGAGATCTTTGCGTGGCTGATGTGCCCGCGCGGCGGCACGGTGTCGATCATGGCGACGGCGGTGCCCTCACCGATCAGCCACCCGCCGTCGTCGGCCGCCGAAGACGAACCGTCGCCGGAGGGCGCGGCTGGAACAAGCTCCGCGCCGGAGGTCTCCGGCCGCTCCCGCCCCACGGTCAGCGCACCGGAGACCAGCTCCAGGCACTGGTCGAGGCCGTAGCTGCCGTAATGCACGTCTTCGGCAGGTTCGGGGGCGGTGGAGACCATGCGGTCACCGTGCGCCACCACGTTGCGGCGCCGGAAGTCCAGCGGATCCATGCCCAGGCCGCGGGCGAGTTCGTCCATGGCGGACTCGATCGCGTAGATCATCTGGCTCAGCCCGTAGCCGCGGAACGCCCCCGAGGGCAGCGTGTTGGTGTAGACGGAGCGGGCGTCCACCTTCTTGTTGGCGCACCGGTATACGGCCACGGATTCCCCGCAGCCGTGGAACATCACGCCGGGGGCATGGTTGCCGTAGGCCCCGGTGTTGGCGGTGACATCCAGGGCCAGCGCGGTCAGGGTGCCGTCCGCGGCGGCCCCGGCCCGGACCTTCACGGCGAAGGGGTGGCGGGTGGTGGTGGCGGTGAACTGCTCCTCGCGGGTCAGCTCGAGCTGCACCGGCCGGTTCAGCTTCAGCGCGGCCAGCGCGGCGAGGTCCTCGGTGAGCACTTCCTGCTTGCCGCCGAACCCGCCGCCCACCCGGCCGGCGAGCACGCGCACCGAGGCTAGCTTCAGCCCGAAGACCCGGCACAGCGTCCGCCGGACCAGGAACGGCACCTGCGTGGAGGTCCGCACCACCAGCCGGCCGAGGTCATCGAAGTACGCGATCGAGCCGTGCGTCTCCAGCGCCACGTGCTGCAGGCGCTGGCTGTAGTAGGTGTTCTCGTGCACGACGTCGGCCGCTGCGAGGCCGGCGGCGATGTCGCCGACCTCGGAGTGCAGTTCAGCCACGACATTGCCGGCGGTGCCGGGATGGACCTCCGGAGCGCCGGGTGCCAGGGCCGCCTCGGGATCCAGGACCGCGGGCAGCAGCTCATACTCCACCTTCAACGCACGCACGCCTTCGGCCGCGGCGCCCACGGTGTCGGCGACGACGGCAGCCACCCGCTGGCCGCGGAACCGGACTACGTTGTCCAGGACCCGGGTGTCGTCGGGATCGTCGGTGTGCAGTTCGTGCTGGGCGGTGGAGAAGAGCTGGTCCGGTGCATCTTCGTGGGTGAGCACCGCTTCGACGCCGGGCACGGCCAGCGCGGCGCTCGCATCAATGGACAGGATCCGGGCATGGGCGTGCGGGGAGCGCAGGATCTTCAGGTGCAGCAGCCCGGGCAGGTCCTCCGCCGGGACATCCAGGGTGTAGCGGGCACGGCCGGTGACGATGTCCGGTCCGGCGGGAGCGGGCACGTTGGCGCCGACAGTCCGGGCACCGACGGTCGAGGCGGGGTTTGCCGTCTGCGCTCCGTCGGAGGTTGGATCGCTGTCAGCGGTGCTCGTTTCGGTGTGCCGGTGCCCGCAGACGGCATCCTCAATGCTCCGGTAGCCGGTGCAGCGGCAGAGGTTGCCCTTGAGGTTCCGGGGTAGGTTCTCCTTCTGCTGCTCGTCGAAGGTCGCGGCCGTCATCACCATGCCGGCGGTGCAGAACCCGCACTGGAACCCCTGCGCGTCCAGGAACTGCTGCTGCATCGGATGCAGTGCGTCGGCGCCGGCCACGCCACGGCCGTTGGCCGGCCCCGCGGCGTCGGCCAGTCCCTCGATGGTGGTGATCTCCCGGCCCTCGGCCCGGACCGCGGGGTAGATGCAGCTGTGCACGGGCTTGCCGTCCACATGCACCGTGCACGCGCCGCAGTCGCCGGCGTCGCAGCCCTTCTTGACGCCCAGGTTCCCCTGTTCGCGCAGGAAGGTGCGCAGGCACTGGCCGGGGAAGGGGGAAGCCTCCACCTCGGCCTTGTTGATCCGGTAGGTCACAGGGAACCGTCCTTTGGTGCAGGTGCAGGTGCAGGTGCGGGTGGGGGTGCGGAAGCCGGTGCGGCTGCGGCCACGGAAGCAGGTGCTGACGCGGGTGCGGCCAGCTCCGCGCGGATTTCCTCCGCCAGGCGGTAGGTCATGTCCTGCCGCCATTCGGGCAGTCCGTGCACGTCGTCGTGCCAGAGTCCGGCGTCGATGGCATTCTCCAGCCCGGCCCGCAGTCCGGCGGCGTCGGGCACAGCGGGGAAGCGCAGCTGGACCGGACGTTTCGTGGCCGCAGTGACGGTCAGGACAAAGGTGCCGTCCTCATCGGTTCGCCCGATCAGCAGCACCCCGGACCGGCCCAGGTTGGTCAGCGAGAGCCGCCGGAATGCAGTGCGCGCTCGCAGCGCGGCGGCGGGAAGCCAGATGCTGCGCAGCAGTTCGCCCGGCGCCAGCGCGGTACGCCCGTCGCCGGTCACGAGTTCGGCCACCGGCACCCGGCGGGAGGCGCCGCCGGGGGAGTGGATCAGTCCGACGCCGTCCAGCGCCGCGGTCAGCGAGGTCATGGGCCCGGCGGGCAGGCCGGTGCAGATGTTCCCGCCCACGGTGGACACGTTCCAGACCTTGAAGGAGGCCACGAAGGAGTCGCAGCACGGCTGCACCAGGTCCAGTGCCGGCCAGGCCTGCCGGAGCCCGGGCGGTGCGGCGTCGGGGAAGGCATACAGCTCGGCGATGGTGCAGGTGGCGGCGATCTCGAGTCCGTTGTCGTTCAGCACCAGCGGTTCCCAGCCGGCTGCCGTGACATCCAGCAGCCGCTGCAGGGTTTCACTGCCGTAGGAGAACAGCACGGTGCCGCCGGCGAGCCAGGCGTCACCGGGACGCCACTGCTGCGGGTCCGCGGTGCGGATCAGCTCGGAAACGGTGGGCAGGTCCATAGAGGTTTCCTCAGCTGGCGCGGAGCCGGTTGGTCGGATGGATGGGTCCAGAAACGTCGCGCAGCGGCTGTCCGCTGGCGGCCGCTCCGGACCGGGCGGCCACGATCTCCGCGAAAACGGACACCGCGGTCTCCTCGGGGGTGGCGGCGCCGATATCGAGCCCGATGGGGGAGTGCAGCTTCGCCACCTCGGGTCCGGTCAGCCCGGCCGTATGCAGGGCGGCCAACCGGGCGTCGTGGGTCCGGCGCGACCCCATTGCCCCGACAAAGGCCAGCTCCCGGCGCAGGGCCTCGGCCAGGACCGGGACGTCGAACTTGGCGTCGTGGCTGAGCACGCACACCACGGTGCGGGCGTCCAGCCGCCCCGCCGCTGCCTCCCCGCGCAGGTAGGAGTCCGGCCACTGCACGTGCACCTCGTGGGCGTCGGGGAAACGACTCGGATTGGTGAACGCAGCCCGTGCGTCGCAGATGGTCACGTGGTAGCCGAGCATCCGTCCCTGCCGGGCAAGGGCCGCGGAAAAGTCGTTGGCGCCGATCAGCACCAGCCGCGCCGGCGCCAGCCGGGACTCCAGGAACAGGACGGCGCTGCCGCACTCCGGCCCGCCGGATTCCCGCAGCTCGACGACGCCGGTGCGGCCGGCTGCCAGCAGCGGAGCGAGGCGGGCGGCGGCACGCGCCGGGTCGACGCCAAGCAGCGCGGCCAGCACGGGGCCGTGGGCGGAAAGCAGACCTGCAGGCGTGGCCGCTGCCGGGTCCTGGATCAGCAGCGGAACGGAAGCCGCGCCGTCGTCGATCCGCCGGAGCAGTGCGCAGGGCTCGCCGGGAGGCGGAACGGAGGGAACCGTGCCGGGGAATACCGGGGAGATGAAGACGTCCATGGTGCCGCCGCAACTGAGTCCGACGGCGAACGCATCGGTGTCGCTGTAGCTGAAGGACTCGAACCGCGGGCGGCCGTCGGCGAGGACCTCCTCGGCGGCGGCGGCGACGGCGGCCTCCACGCAACCGCCCGAGAGGGACCCGGAAATGACTCCTGTGCCGCTGACCAACATGGTGGTGCCGACGGGCCGGGGAACGGAGCCGGAGGCGCGGACGATCGTCGCCGCGGCGCAGGGAATACCGCCGGCCGTGGCGGCTGCCAACTCCTCCAACATGTCCAACAATGCGGCCTACCCTCCGGCAACCCGGCGGCAACCGCCACCGGTTAGCCCAGTAACCAAAGCGGTGAGTTCCCCCTGCGGGAAATGACGGGCAGGGGCCTTAAGTCCGCAAAACAATGAAACATTTCAAAAGCGCATTACTTTGTATCTGCGAGCGGCGAAAGAATGTTCTTCCGGCACCGTAAATCCGGTCCAAAACCCGCAGGGCTCCGGTAATTGCAGGGAAGCGTACCACGCGGTTCTTTCCGGCGGGATACCCCGCCGGAAATGGCGTGTTCAACCTCAGCGCGTGCGTTCCCGGCGGTTGTCCCGGCCGGCACGGGACAGCACGAGGTAGCCGAGCAGGGCCAGGCCCCACAGCAGGAACAGCGGGTCCCAGAGCCAGGCATGCCCGATCGTCGCCATGCGGTTATAGCCGGTGTCCGGGCGGATCAGCCCGGCCAGCACGGCATTGCTGACCACTGTGTTCGTACCCCCGTACAGCACCAGCACCACGGCGCCGATCCAGCTCACCGTCCGCCAGAGACCCGGCCACGGCACCCGGCCGTACGCCGCCGCCGTGGGAACCAGTGCGGCCGCCGCCTTGAAGGCGGCCACGGCTGCCAGCAGCAGCCCGGTCCGCAGCGGCGCTTCTTCGGATTCCTGCACGGCCCACTGGCCCACGGTGTCCAGCAGCCAGCGGCCGCCCAGCGCCCAGTAGAGGCTGAAAGCGGCGTGCAGCAGCCCGGCGGCGCAGGCCGTCCAAAGAAAGGCGCGGCCGAGCCCGGTCGGGGCCTGCCCGCTGCCTGCCTTCCGTTCAACGGAAGCGTCCATGGAAGTCATTGTGGAAGCCCTCCCGCCGGACGGGAAGTGCCTGCGGAAGAGCGAGCAAATTAACCTGCGGTAATACGGCGGGTTTAATAACGAACAGTTCCTTGACAGATACTGCGGGGGCGCACAGACTGTCCCAAATATAAATTCCGTTCCGGAACATCGAATCAAGTCGGCGTCGCCGATGGTCAAGGGTGTCCAGCGCCGGCGGCGGATGAGCTCTGACTGAAAGCTGACACCCGTGCCCCCAGAAAACACGCCTCCCGAAGCAGCGGATTTCCTTGCCGCCTTCAATGCAGCGTCCCGGCCGGATGCCGAAGCCATGCTGCGGCCCTGCCTGGACGTTCCCCGCTGGTGCAACGAGGTAGCTGCCGCCCGTCCGTTCGCCACGCCCGGAGAGTTGCTGAGCTTCGCCGAGCTGGCCGCCCCGGATTTCACCCAGGCCGAGATCGACGCCGCCCTGGCGCACCACCCGCGCATCGGTGACCGCGCCGACGGCACCGGGGATGAAGCCAGCTTCTCCCGCAGCGAGCAGGCGTCCGTGGGCGGGCTCGAGGGAATCCAGGACCGGCTGCAGGCCGGCAACCGCGCGTACGAAGACCGGTTCGGCCGCGTATTCCTCATCCGTGCAGCCGGCCGCACTGCGGAGGAAATCCTGGCCGTCCTTGAAGAACGGCTGCAGAACACCGACGCCGAAGAACTCCCCGTCATTGCAGCCCAGCTGCGCGACATTGCCATCCTCCGACTCGAAGGACTCTTGAACGCATGACCCGCAGCCACGTCACCACCCACGTCCTGGACACTGCCGCCGGCAGGCCCGCCGCCGGCGTCGCCGCCTCCCTCTGGTCCCTGCATGACGGCGGCGAGACCCGGGTGGGGGAGGGAACCACGGACGGGGACGGCCGGATCGGGAGCCTCGGTCCGGCGGAATTGGAGCCGGGCACCTACCGGATCGACTTCGCCACCGGCGACTACTTTGCCGCCGCCGGAACGGAGACCTTTTTCCCCAGCGTCTCCCTGACCTTTAGCCTCACCGACCCGGCCCAGCACTACCACGTGCCGCTGCTGCTAAGCCCGTTTGCCTACTCCACCTACCGAGGAAGCTGAGCCATGACCGAAGCAACGCAGGCCCCCGCAGGGGACAAGACCGCCACAGCTGCAAGCCCCGAATCGAAGATCGTGCTCGGCCGCAACCAATACGGCAAGGCCGAGGTCCGGCTGGTGAAGGTCACCCGCGACACCGCCCGTCACTCCCTGGAGGACCTCAGTGTCACCTCCCAGCTGCACGGCGACTTCGAGGCCGCCCACACCCAGGGGGACAACTCCTCAGTGGTGGCCACGGACACGCAGAAGAACACCATCTACGCGTTCGCCCGCGACGGCGTCGGTTCGCCCGAGGCGTTCCTGCTGCGGCTGGAACAGCACTTCACCGGCGGGTTCGGCTGGGTTACCGGCGGACGCTGGGCCGCGGAGCAGTACTTCTGGAACCGGATCAGCGACCATGACCACGCCTTCGCCAAGGACAAATCCGAAATCCGCACCGCGGTCCTGGTGTCGGCCGCCGGCAAGCAGCACCTGATCTCGGGGATCAGCGGCCTGACGGTGCTCAAATCCACCGGATCGGAGTTCCACGGTTTCCCACGCGACCGGTACACCACCCTCGCGGAAACCACGGACCGGATCCTCGCCACGGACGTCACGGCCAAGTGGCGCTACGCCCCGGACGCGGACCTGGCCGCCCTGGATTTCAACGCCCTCTACGCCTCCGCGCGGACCCTGCTCCTGGACGCCTTCGCCACCACGCACTCCCTGGCCCTGCAGCAGAGCATGTATGAAATGGGCAAAGCCGTGATCGCCGCGCACCCGGAAATCGTGGAAGTCCGCCTCTCCCTGCCGAACAACCACCATTTCCTGGTTGACCTGTCCCCCTTCGGCCTGGACAACCCCAACGAGGTCTTCTTCGCCGCAGACAGGCCTTACGGACTGATCGAAGCGTCCGTGCTCCGCGATGGCACGGACCCGGATGCACCGGTGTGGAACACCGTGGGCGGGTTCTGCTGATGAGCCGCGCACACCGCGCCGCGCCGGATCGGGCCGCCGCCCGCCCCGAGGATGCCCGGCTGCCGCTGGGCAGCACGTTCGCGTACGGCTTCCAGCACGTGCTGACCATGTACGGCGGGATCATCGCCCCGCCGCTGATTGTCGGCACCGCCGCCGGCCTGGATCCCACCGACGTCGGCATGCTGGTGGCCGCCTGCCTGTTTGTCGGCGGCCTGGCCACCCTGCTGCAGACCGTGGGCATCCCGTTCTTCGGCTCCCAGCTGCCCCTGGTCCAGGGTGTGTCCTTCGCCGGGGTGGCCACCATGACCGCCATTCTCGACGGCGGCGGCGGGCTGCAGTCCGTCTTCGGCGCCGTGATCGTCGCGTCTCTGATCGGGCTGCTGATCACCCCGGTGTTCGCCAGGGTGATCCGCTTCTTCCCGCCGGTGGTCACCGGCGTCGTCATCACCACCATCGGCCTGACCCTGATGCCCGTGGCGGCGAACTGGGCCATGGGCGGCAGCAGCGCCGCCCCGGACTACGGCAGCGTCTCCAACATCGGGCTGGCCGGGCTGACCCTGCTGCTGGTGCTGCTGCTGAGCAAACTGGGCAGCTCCGCCATTTCCCGGCTGTCCATCCTCATTGCCATTGTCCTGGGCACGGTCTTCGCCCTTGTCACCGGCAAGGCCGATTTCTCCGGGGTGGGCACCGGCCCCGTGTTCGCGTTCCCGCAGCCCTTCGCCTTCGGGCTGCCCACCTTCGAGGCGGCGGCCATCATCTCCATGGTGATTGTCATCCTGGTGACCCTCACCGAAACCACCGCGGACATCATCGCCGTGGGGGAGATTGTGGACACGAAGGTGGACGCCAAGCGGATCGGCAACGGCCTGCGGGCCGACATGCTTTCCAGCGCCCTGTCCCCGGTCTTCGACTCCTTCACGCAGAGCGCCTTCGCCCAGAACGTGGGTCTGGTGGCGATCACCGGAGTCAAGAGCCGCTTTGTGGTCAGTGCCGGCGGGCTGATCCTGGTCATCCTTGGCCTGCTGCCGATCCTTGGCCGGGTGGTGGCGGCGGTGCCGACGCCGGTGCTCGGCGGCGCCGGAATTGTCCTGTTCGGCACGGTGGCGGCCAGCGGGATCCGCACCCTGGCCAAGGTGGATTACCGGGACAACATGAACTTCATCATCGTTGCCACGTCCATCGGCTTCGGCATGATCCCGATTGCTGCCCCCACCTTCTACGACCGGTTCCCCAACTGGTTCGGCACCATTTTCCACTCCGGCATCAGCTCCGCCGCCGTCATGGCCATCCTGATGAACATCCTGTTCAACCACATCCGCTCCGGCAATCCGAAGGACCCCTCCGTCTTCGCCGAAGGAGCCGACCGGATTGTGCGCGTCGACAACCTGGCGGCATTGAAAGAGGGCGACCATGTGCAGGACGGCAAACTGCTGGACGCCGACGGCCAGGAAATCCCGCTGACCACCACCGGAACCGAACCCCATTAGGATCTCCACCGTGACACCACCCAATGCCCACCAACCCGTCCTCGGCGCCGAGGACCTGGCCCGGCTGGACGCCGTCCTCGCGGACACCGACCGGCTGCTCACTACGGCCTACCCCGGCGACGACGGCAGCCGCCAGCCCGTCCACACCGTCTACGTTCCGGCAGACCGCTGCGTGCCCGCCCTCCCCGGAACCTGGGGCGAGGAGGGGCTGGCCGCTTTGGCGGCCCACGGATCCCTCGCTGAGCTGGCGGACCGGCTGGGCCTGGACGCCAAAGTGGCCGGCGCCGTCGTCCCGCTGGTCGAGGCGAAACTGCGCACCGAACCGATCGAGGACCTACGCCTGGACTTCGAGGACGGCTACGGTGTCCGGCCCGACGGCGAGGAGGACGGCCATGCCCGGCAGGCGGCCGCCGCCGTGGCCGGGGCGGTGACCGCCGGAACCGCCCCGCCGTTTGTCGGCATCCGGTTCAAGTCCTTCGAAGCTGCCACCCGCGCCCGCGGCGTCCGCACCCTGGACCTGTTCCTGGCCGAACTGCTGGCAGCCGGGCCGCTGCCGGACGGACTGGTGCTGACCCTGCCCAAGGTCTCCACCGTGGAACAGGTCGAGGCCATGGTCTACATCTGCGAACTGTTGGAGGACGCCCACGGGCTGCCCGAAGGAAGGCTCCGGTTCGAGGTGCAGGTGGAAACCCCGCAGCTGATCCTGGCCGCCAACGGCACGGTGCCCGCCGCACAGCTGATCCACCGGGCCAAGGGCCGGGTTTCCGCCTTGCACTACGGCACCTACGACTATTCCGATTCGGTGCAGATCGCCGCGGCATACCAGTCCATGGAGCATCCGGCCGCGGACTACGCCAAGGCCGTGATGCAGGTGGCCGCCGCCGGCACCGGCGTCCGGCTTTCCGACGGCTCCACCAACATCCTGCCGCTGGGTACGCCCGCCGAGATCCGTGCGGCCTGGCAGCTGCATGCCCGGCTGGTGCGCCGATCCCTGGAACGCGGCTTCTACCAGGGCTGGGACCTGCATCCGGCGCAGCTGCCCACCCGCTTCCTGGCCACCTACGCCTTTTACCGGGAGGGGTTCGACGCCGCCGCGGGGCGCCTGCGCAATTACGTGCAGAAACGCGGCGGCAGCGTGCTCGACGAACCGGCCACGGCCCGCGCGCTGGCCCGGTTCGTCCACCGAGGACTGCTGTGCGGAGCACTCACCGAAGCCGAGATTGCACGCGGCACCGGGCTCACCGGCGTCGAACTTGCCGCCCTCGCCCATCCAGCCGCCCATCCCTCCGCCTCCGCCACCGCGGAAGCCGCCACCGCCGAAGAAAAGGTCCGATAGTGAACACGCCCCGCTACTACGCCCCCGAAGGCGGACTGCCCGCACAGACCGATCTGCTCACCGGACGGGCCGTGGTCACCGAGGCCTACACCGTGATTCCCCGCGGCGTGCTGCGGGACATCGTGGTCAGCGTGCTGCCCGAATGGACCGATACCCGCGCCTGGATCCTCAACCGGCCGGTGGCCGGCGGCGCCACCACGTTCGCCCAGTACCTGATGGAGGTGGCCCCGGGCGGCGGCTCCCGCGCCCCCGAACCGGAACTTGAAGTGCAGTCCTTCATTTTCGTCCTCGAGGGCACCCTGACCGTCCGCCGCCTGGGCCGGGACCATGAACTCACCCCGGGCGGGTTCGCCTACCTGCCGCCGGAAACGCTGTGGGGCGCGTTCAACGAGGGGCAGGAAACGGTGAAATTCGCCTGGATCCGCAAGGCCTACCAGCCGCTCGTCGGACATACTCCGGCGCCGGTGTTCGGGAACGAGGCGGACATCGCACCGACGCCCATGCCAGGCACGGACAACAAATGGCGCACCACCCGGATGATCCCGGTGGACGACGTCGCCTATGACATGCACGTGAACGTGGTGACCTTCGAACCCGGTGCCGTAATTCCCTTCGCCGAAACCCACGTGATGGAGCACGGGCTGTACGTGCTCGAGGGCAAGGCGGTGTACCGGCTCAACCAGGACTGGGTGGAGGTGGAGGAGGGGGACTACCTGTCCCTGCGCGCGTTCTGTCCGCAGGCCTGTTACGCCGGGGGCCCCTCGAACTTCCGCTACCTCCTTTATAAGGACGTAAACCGCCAGGTCCTGCTGGGAGGCCGGTGATGCACGACGGCGCCCGCGCCGGATACTCGGTGAACTGCTCCATCCTCTTTACCGAGCTTCCGCTGCTGGAACGTCCGGCCGCCGCGCGTGCCGCCGGGTTCGACACCGTGGAATTCTGGTGGCCGTTTACCGAACCGGTCCCGCCGCAGGCACAGGTGGCCGAGTTCGAGGCAGCCATCCGTGACGCCGGGGTTCGGCTGGGTGCTTTGAACTTCGACGCCGGGGCAATGCCCGCGGGCGAACGAGGATTGCTGTCCCTGCCGCACCGGGGAGCGGATTTCCGGGCCAACGTGCAGGTGGTGGCGGGAATCGGGGAACGGCTGGGCTGCCGGCTGTTCAACGCCCTCTACGGCAACCGCAATCCCCGTTTCACCCCGGAGGAGCAGGACACCGAAGCCGGACGGAACCTGCTGGAGGCGGCCCGCGCCGTCGCGCCCTTCGGCGGAACCGTGCTGCTGGAACCGCTCAGCGGCGCTCCGGACTATCCCCTGAAAACGGCGGCGGACGTGTTCGCGGTGCTGGACCGGATGCACAGCGCCGGGGCGGCCAACACGGCGCTGCTCGCCGATTTCTACCATCTGGCGGTGAACGGCGACGACGTCGCGGCGCTGGTGGCCGCCGACGCCGGCCGGTTCGGGCACATCCAGATAGCCGATGCTCCCGGCCGCGGGGCGCCCGGAACCGGAAGTCTGCCGCTGGCCGACTGGGTCCGGGCGAGCCGCAGCGGCGGCTACCGCGGGGAGGTGTCGCTGGAATACGCGGCGCCGGTTTCCGGGGCTTTCGGCTGGTTGAAGTCGGATGCGGACGCGGAGGCGGACCGCTACGACCTGGTGATCCGCGGCAACGCGGTCCTCACCCCGGAAGGGATTGTTCCGGCGGAAGTAGCCGTGCGGAACGGCTCGATTGCCGCCGTCGTCCCGCTGGGCACCGGGCTGGAAGGCGAGCGGCTGCTGGAACTGGCCGACGATGAAGCCCTGCTGCCCGGACTGGTGGACACCCATGTCCACGTGAACGAGCCGGGCCGCACCGAGTGGGAGGGATTCGCGTCGGCCACCCGGGCGGCGGCGGCCGGCGGAGTCACCACGCTGATCGACATGCCGCTGAACAGCATCCCGCCCACCGTGAACGTGGAGGCGCTGGAGACCAAGCGGGCCTGCGCCGAGCCGCAGGCCGTCGTTGACGTCGGATTCTGGGGCGGAGCGGTTCCCGGAAACGAAGCGGACCTGCGTCCCCTGCACGACGCCGGCGTGTTCGGCTTCAAATGCTTCCTGGTCCACTCCGGCGTCGACGAATTCCCGCACCTGGAACCGGCGGAAATGGAAACTGTCCTCGCCGAACTGAAGACCTTCGACGCCCTGCTGATTGTCCACGCCGAAGACCCGGGCAAGATCCGGGACACCCCGGCCGGTTCGCGGTACGCCGGCTTCCTCGCCTCGCGCCCGCCGGAAGCGGAGAACACCGCCGTCGGACAGGTCATCGAGGCGGCACGGCGCACCGGGGCACGGGCACACATTCTGCACCTGTCCTCCGCCGAGGCGCTGCCCCTGATCCGCGCGGCGAAGGACGACGGCGTCCGTCTGACCGCCGAGACCTGCCCGCACTACCTGACCCTGACCGCCGAGGAGATTCCCGACGGCGCGACGGCGTTCAAATGCTGCCCGCCGATCCGTGAGGACGCGAACCGGGAACAGCTCTGGGCAGGGCTGGCGGACGGAACCATCGACTGCATTGTGTCGGACCACTCGCCCAGCACCCAGGATCTGAAGGACCTGGTGCGCGGGGACTTCGGTGTTGCCTGGGGCGGGGTGTCCTCGCTGCAGTTGGGCCTGCCGCTGATCTGGACCGAGGCCCGTACCCGCGGGATTCCGCTGGAGCGGGTGCTGCACTGGATGTCCGCGGCGCCGGCGGCGCTGGCCGGGCTGGATCGGAAGGGCGGCATTGTGCCGGGCAAGGACGCCGACTTTGCGGTCTTTGCGGCCGGGGACACGTTCACCGTGGATCCGGCGGCCCTGCAGCATAAGAATCCGGTCACGCCGTACGCGGGGAAGCAGCTCACCGGCGTCGTGCGGCGGACGCTGCTGGCCGGCGTCGACGTCGACCCTGCTGTTCCGGCCGGCAGTCTGCTGCGCCGGGGCGGGGCGTAGCCGGGGACGGTTTAGGTGACGGTGCCCACATGACGCCCGTCGCATTTTCGGAACCGCCCGCCGTGAAAGTAATGTCTTATTTATGGCCCCCTTCCGAAACAGCCGCGCTGCTGCCCTCCCCGCAAAACTGTCCCGTTCCTGGCTGCTGGCATCCGCCGCAGACGAAGCGAACTTTGCACCGGCGCTGGCGTCCGAGGCCGATTCCGTGGTCTTCGACATGGAAGACGCTGTTCCGGCCGGCGGCAAGGCCGAGGCCCGCGAACGAGTCGTCGAGGCACTGTCCACCGGCATGACGGCCTGGGTTCGCGTCAACGGCATTGAAACCGACTACTGGGCCGATGACCTCGCCGCCCTGTCCAAGGCCCCGGGCCTGCGCGGCGTGATGCTCGCGATGACCGAGAAGCCCGAGCAGGTCACCCACACGGCCATGCGGCTGCAGGCCGGCACCCCGGTGCTCGCCCTCGTTGAATCCGCCCTCGGCATTGAAAACGCCACCGCCATCGCCAGTGCGCCGGGCACGTTCCGCCTCGCGTTCGGCGTCGGTGATTTCCGCCGCGACACCGGCGCCTCGGATGATCCGATGGCCCTGGCCTACGCCCGCTCCAAGCTCGTGGTCGCTTCCCGTGTCGGCCAGCTCCCCGGCCCCATCGACGGTCCTACCGTCGGCGCGCTGGGCGAGAAGCTGCTGGAGGCCTGCAAGGTCACCCAGAGCATGGGCATGACCGGCAAGCTGTGCCTGATGCCCGAGGCCACGGACTTCATCAACCAGGGCCTTTCGCCGAGCGAATCCGAAATCACCTGGGCCCACGAGCTGCTGGAAGCGCACGCTGCCGGCGCCGTGGTGGGCGACGGCTCCTACCTGCCGCGCCTGGCCCGCGCCCAGAAGATCTCCTCGCTGGCGGACTCCTACGGACTCTGGAACGCCTAAGCGGGTTTGTCTGCCCGCTCCAGCAGCTGCAGCACCAGCCGGGTGAGGGTGAACGCGGCGTCCATGTCGTAATCCGGCTGGCTGATGTCCGCGAACAGGTGTGACGCTCCCATGTAAAGGAAGAGCTCGGCGTCCGGCGTGGACGCGGCCAGGTTCTCCGCGGCGTCGAGGTCCCCGCTGTCCACGAATTCCTCATCGGCGTCCATGCCGTGGATCTGCACCGGCACGCCGGCCGGCCAGGTGTCGGCGAAGGCGCGAAGCGGGATGCATCCGCTGACCAGCACCGCGCCACGGGCACCGGGCCGGGTCTGCGCCAGCCGCTGGGCCGGGATCACGCCGAGCGAGAAGCCGATATAGACCATTTCCGCAGGGAACCGGTTCGCAATACTGACGCCGAGCTCTTCGATGGTGTCCATGCCCATCTCCTGGGCATAGGCCACCCCGTCCTCCAGCTCGGTGAAGGTACGCCCGTCATAGAGATCGGGCACCGTCACCGTGTGGCCCGCTTCGCGCAGGACCTCGGCAAAGGCATCCATGCCGGAGGTCAGGCCGAGCGCGTGGTGGAAGAGCAGGACGTTGGCCATGGGGACTCCTAGGGTTCGACGAGGATTCCGTCCTCGTCGGCGTAGAGCGTTGCGCCGGGACGGAAGGTGACGCCGCCGAACTCTACGGGCACATCCACCTCGCCGACAGAGTTTTTGGCGCTCTTGCGCGGATTCGAGCCCAGCGCCTTCACGCCCAGCGGCAGCTTGGCGACGGCGGCGCGGTCACGGATGGCGCCGTTGATGACGACGCCGGCCCAGCCGTTCTCCACGGCGGCCCCGGCAATCAGGTCCCCCATCAAGGCGGTGTTCAGCGACCCGGCGCCGTCGACCACCAGTACCGCGCCCTCGCCGGGGGAGTTCAACAGGGACTTGATGATGCCGTTGTCCTCCAGGCAGCGGACGGTGCGGATAGGGCCGGTGAAGCCCACATGTCCGCCCAGATCCTGGAACTGCAGGGACACCGACGCCAGCTCGTGGCCGCGTTCGTCGTACAGGTCAGCTGTGCTTGTGTTCATGGCACCACTGTGGCAGACGGCACAGTGGTGAATCACCCTGCCACGCCGAGGGTTGGCCGTCAGCCGGCCCTCGGTTTGTCCGGATCCCTGCAGTTTGTCCGGATCCCTGCGTCGCGCGGCGCAGGGATTGTCACAAACCGCAGGGTTCTTCCCAAACCGCGGGGAATTCCGCGCCGGACACCGCCGGGTGTCCCCGGGAGGTTACGTCTGCGCCTGCTGGGCGTGGGATTTCAGGACGTCCACGATTTCCAGCAGGTCGGAGACGGAATGCGTGCGGCTGTCACGGGTGGCCTGCGGCCAGCCGCCGGGCAGGCCCTCGTTGTAATACAGGCCGTCGGCCAGCAGGGTGATGGCACGGGCAATGCCCGGATCGCCCACCTCGTCGTGGACCAGATCGAACCAGCTGCGGTGGATGTCCTGCAGCAGCTCCGAGGCCACGGGATCGGAGGCCTGCGCCAGGCGGACGACGCCGATCAGTGCCCGGTCCAGCTCGCTGCCGACGTATACGGAGCTGCGGACCAGATACCGCGCCGGCCCTTCCGGATCCTCGCGCATGGTCTGCAGGTCTGCCGCGGCCAGACCGCGGAGCTTTTCGATCAGGGCGCCGGCCATCGCTTCCTTGTTCTTGAAGTGATAGAGCAGGCCGCCTTTGGAAACTTCGGCGCGCGCGACGACGGCATCCAGGGTGGCGCCGCGTGGGCCTTCGTTGATGAGGAGCTCCTCATAGGCATCGAGGATGCGGTCCCGGGCGGGACGAGAGTTGGGCATGCTTTTACGCTACGCCATCAGCGGACGAAACAACCGCAGATTCGCCACCGTACAGTCTAGACGGTACAGTAGTTATTCGGGTATTTCCCGTTATGAATCCCTAACGCAGTTCCAGAAGGAGGAAGCCGTGCTGGCGGTCCAGGAGAAACCCGCAGTTACGCGTGCAGGAACGCGCGAATGGTGGGGGCTCGCAGTCCTGATGCTGCCCGTTCTGCTCATCTCCATCGACAACAACGTCCTGAGCTTCGCCATCCCGTCGCTCTCGCAGGCGCTGGCCCCCACCGGCGTCGAACTGTTGTGGATCGTGGACGTGTACGCCTTGGTCCTGGCCGGCCTGCTGGTGCCCATGGGCAGTCTCGGTGACCGGATCGGCCGGCTCCGCCTGCTGATGATCGGCAGCGTGGGCTTCGGCGTCTTCTCCCTGGTTGCCGCATTTGCACCCTCCGCGGCACTGCTGATCGTGGCCCGAGCCCTGATGGGCGTATTCGGCGCCATGTTGATGCCCGCCACGTTGTCGCTGATCCGCAACATCTTCACCGACCCCTCCCAGCGCCGGATCGCGGTGGCCATCTGGGCGGCCGGCTTCTCCGGCGGCGCGGCCCTCGGCCCGATCGTGGGCGGCGTGCTGCTCGAGCACTTCTGGTGGGGCTCGGTGTTCCTGCTGTCCATCCCGGTCCTGCTGCCGCTGCTGATCTTCGCCCCGATGCTGCTGCCCGAGTCCAAGGACCCCAGCCCCGGCGCCGTCGACATTCTCGGCGTCGTCCTGGTCATGGGCGCCATGCTCTCGGTCACCTACGGCATCAAGGAGTTCGCGCACGACGGCGCCGCGGCCGGCCTGCCGTTCATCGCCGCCGGCCTGGTTCTGGGCTTCCTGTTTGTCCGTCGCCAGCTCTCGCGCGAAAAGCCGATGCTCGACGTCCGGCTGTTCCGGAACCCGGTCTTCACCGGCTCCATAGCCGCGAACCTGCTCAGCCTGTTCGCGATGGTCGGCTTCATCTTCTTCCTCTCCCAGCACCTGCAGCTGGTGGTGGGGCAGACGCCCATCGAAGCGGGCCTGACCATGCTCCCCGGTCTGGTGCTGACCATCATCACCGGCCTGGCCGTGGTGCCCCTGGTGAAGCGGGTCCGCCCCGCGGTTGTGGTGGCCGGCGGGCTGCTCTTCAACGGAGCCGGCTACGCCCTGGTTTTTGCCGCGGGGGAGTCGGTGACCGTGTTCGAACTGGTTATCGCGTTCCTGCTGCTGGGCGTGGGCGTGGGGGCCGCGGAAACCATTTCCAATGACCTGATCCTGGCCAGCGTTCCGCCGTCCCGTGCCGGATCCGCCTCGGCCATTTCCGAGACCGCCTATGAGATCGGATCCGTCCTGGGCACTGCCGTCCTGGGCAGCATCCTGACCGCTGCCTACCGCAGCGGCGTTTCCGTTCCGGGAGGCTTGACCCCTGAGCAGACGGCTTCGGCCGGGGAAACCCTTGGCGGCGCCGTCGAAGCGGCCCGGGAGTTGCCGGCGGAGGCTGCCTCGGCGCTGCTCCATTCAGCGCAGTCGGCCTTCGATTCCGGCGTCAACATCACCTCGCTGATCGGCCTGGTCACCATGGTGGTTGCCGCCGTCGGTGCCGGCGTCCTGCTGCGTCGGGTTCCGGCCCACCGGTAGTTCCGGTCCGGCCTCGGGGATTCCCGGTGCGACGCCAGGACCGGGCCGCCGTCGTCGACCGTCCCGTGAGCTACGGGGCTCAGTCCCGGTGGGGACGGGCGATCAGCACGGGGCAGTAGGCGTGCGCGGCCACAGTGGTGCTGACGGAACCGAGCAGCAGTCCGGCAAAACCGCCGCGCCCGCGGTTGCCCACCACCAGCATCTCGGCCCCGCGGCTGGCTTCCATCAACACCCCGGCCGTCTGCCCGGCCACCGCTGACTGGGTTAGACCCTCCGGAGTGCCCTTACCTTCGAAGGCTGCTTCCACCGCTTCGGCCAGGCCCCGCTCGGCTTCCACCCGCGGCGACCAATCGGCGGTGGGAAACGGTGTCGCCAGCATTGCCGGATACTCCCACACCGTGATGGCATCAATGCGGCAGTCCAGCAGGTCCGCCAGCCGACGGGCCAGGCGGAGCGCCTCCAGTGACTCCTCTGAGCCGTCCACGCCAACGACAATCCGCTTCCGGGTTCCCTCAGTCATGATGCTCCCTTCGAGGCAGTTGCATATTCAGCAGTTTGCGCCCCGGCAGCTGGCAGGGCCAGAGCAGCGGCGGTTTGTGTGGCGGAACCGCAGACTTGAGCGGAACCGCTAATCGGGCATAGGGTAATAAGCATGCTTACTTAGCGTGAGCGCCCGCCTTTTACGGCGGCCCTAACCGGACCGCCCGAATGGACTGACCTACCGAAAGTGGGAACTTCTATGACAAACGGCAACAAGTCGGACCAGTACACCTTCCAGAACCCCGTGGACCGCTACCCGTCCATCGCCCCGCCCATCCAGGACCAGCCGGAGCCGGGCCTGGACAAGGACATGACCCCGCATGTGGACCACGGCGAGGACACCTACCGCGGGACCGGGCGTCTGGAGGGCCGCAAGGCGCTCATTACCGGCGGCGATTCCGGCATCGGCGCGGCTGTGGCCATCGCCTTCGCCCGCGAGGGGGCCGACGTCGCCATCTCCTACCTTCCCGAGGAGGAGCCGGACGCCCAGCACATTGCCGAGGTGGTCGAGAAGACCGGCCGCAAGCTGGTGCGGCTTCCCGGTGATCTCAAGGATCCCGAGTACTGCCGCCAGCTGGTCGAGGACGCCGTTTCCGCCCTGGGCGGGCTGGACATCCTGGTCAACAACGCGGGCAAGCAGATTGCCGTGGAGAACCTCGAGGATCTCTCCGACGAGCAGCTGGACCACACGTTCAAGACCAACATCTACTCGTTCTTCCGGGTGACGAAGGCCGCGCTGAAGCACCTGCCGGCCGGATCGAGCATCATCAACACCACCTCGATCCAGGCCTACGAGCCGTCCGCCGACCTGCTGGACTACGCCAGCACCAAGGCGGCCATCAACAACTTCACCAAGGGTCTGGGCCAGCAGCTTGCACCCAAGGGAATCCGCGTGAACGCCGTGGCGCCGGGTCCGTTCTGGACCCCGCTGCAGCCGTCCGACGGACAGCAGAAGGAAGCGCTGACGGAGTTCGGCCAGAGCACCCCGCTGGGCCGTGCGGGCCAGCCCACCGAACTGGCCCCGGCCTACGTCTTCCTGGCGTCGCCGGAATCCAGCTACGTGATCGGCGAAACGCTGAACGTCAACGGCGGCACCCCGTCCCCGTAACGTCTGCGGTTTCATCCCGTTAAAACTGAGGCCCCGCATCTGCGGGGCCTCAGTTTGTTTAAGCCCTTGGGCGCCGATTTCTGCTCGGAGCGCGCCGTGGCGGACACAGCATCCCACGATGTGGGGTCGGTGTTGCTGGTGAGGTCACTGGAGCCACAGCAGTACCGGTTTGTGGGGCGTTCTGCTCGGGAGCGCGCCGTGGCGGACACAGCATCCCACGATGTGGGGTCGGTGTTGCTGGTGAGGTCACAGAAGTCACAGCAGTACCGGAATGTGGGACGTTCTGCTCGGAGCGCGCCGCGACGGGCACAGCATCCCACGCTTTGGTGCCCCTGTTGCTGGTGAGGTCACAGGAGCCACAGCAGTACCGGATTGTGGGACGTTCTGTTCGCCGGGCACCCGAACAACAAAAAAACGGCCGCTGCAACGCCCGGAACCGGGAGTGCAGCGGCCGCAGAAACCGAAATGGACCGGGTTAGCGGGCGACGGTCTCTTCCGTGCGGAAGTCGGCACGGTCAATCCGACGGTGGTAACGCATACCGGCCAGGCCGCCCAGGATGGCGCCGAGCAGGGTGGCCACAAGGCTGGCAGCGACGGCGATCCAGGTGCCGGCGTCCATGCCTTCCAGGTTCTCGGGCAGCGGTGCAACCGAGTTCAGCTGGCTGATGCTACGGATATCGTTGCCGAAGATCAGGCCCAGGACGATGACGACGGCGGCCGCCACCAGCGCCCACAGCCAGACGGCCAGGCCCTGCTTGGCACCGTTGAAGCGCGCCATGCGGCCGGCGACGTATCCGCCGGCAAAGTAGGAGAGCAGCAGTACCAGGAGCATGATGATCGCCCCGATGATCCCGGCGGACTGGTTGGCTGCGGCAGATTCCAGCGCCTGGCCCAGGTTGGTTTCAGCCGAAAGACCCACAGCAGCGCCGATCGCCGCTGCCAGTGCCGAAAGCAGCACCACCATTCCGGTAGCGGTCAGCCAGCCGAAGAACGCTGCACCGAACTTGAAGCCGCCGAAGCGTTCCTTCTCCCGGGCGAGCAAAGCCTCACGGTTCGGCAGGGCTGCCTCGCGGGTGTGGGCAGCGCCGCGGTCATCATTCCGGCGGTCGCGGTCGTCTGCGGAAACACCGGCAGCCGTCTCGCCGTGGTCGCGCACGGCGTCGCGGTCATCGTTGCGGTCGTTGCGGTCGTCACGGTCTTCGCGTCGATCATCCGTCGTGGCGTGCCGGTCACCGTTCCGCACGACGTCGCCGTCGCGGGCAGTGTCACGGTGGTCACGCACGGCGGATACCGATGTTGCGCCGCGGTGCTCGCCGGCGCGCTCCCCGGTGCCGTCAGCGCCGTCGGTGTCAGCGGAGCGGGTGGCGGTGACCGGTGCGACCCGGGTGCGCGTATCTTCGGAGTCCGAACCGGAGACCGGCGTCGTACGGCCAGCGGCGTCGTCGTTTGTGGCGCCAGCTACCGGTTCGGCAGCATGGCTGCCCGAGCGGCGTCCGGTGGCCTGCGACGGAGAGGCAGCCGTGTCCTCCCGGTATCCGTCCACGGGAACGGCCTGGCTGTCGTCGACGGGTGCCGGGCGATCAGACCGGTCCCGGAACGGGCCGCCGTCGGAGGCGCCGCGTCCGCTCGTAGAAGCGTTTGTGTTCCCTGGTTCGGTGCTCATTTACTGCTCTCCTGTTTTCCGTCCGGTTAATCGGGCTGAAGATGCCACCTTATAAGCATCCTTAGTAATACCTCCACCTAGCCGCACCGGTGTGCGCCAAAGCACGTCGCCCAAGTCTCCGCAGGGAAACCGGGAAATCAAACCGTGCGGGCGGCAAATACGCAGGGAAGCCGACCGCTGGTGGAACACTAGGGGAATGGACCCCGACCTTCTTGTAACCATTGCTGCAGCCCTGGTGATCGCCGTGGGCCTGATCGGCATTGTGGTGCCCGTGCTGCCGGGCAGCATCCTGATCATCATCGCCCTGCTGGGCTGGGCCCTCGGAGTGCAGAGCGCGCCGGCCTGGTGGGCCTTCGGGATCGGGGCGGTGCTCCTGATCGCCGGAATGCTCTCCAGCGCCTTCCTTACCGGACGGCGGCTCAAGGAACGGGAAATCCCCAAGCGCTCCGTCGTGGCGGGCGTGGCCGTGGGCATTGTCGGCATGTTCACTATTCCTGCCGTGGGCCTGTTCATCGGATTCGCCGTCGGCCTGCTGCTCAGTGAGTGGCTGCGCAAGCGGGACCTGCCCACCGCCTGGTCCTCCAGTGTGGCAACCCTGAAAGCCATGGGCATCGGCATCCTGGCCGAACTCGCGCTGGCACTGACCGCCGGCGGGCTCTGGGGCGGGGCTGTCTGGCTGCACTTCGCCACCCGGTAACACCGTTCCCCCGGGTGATCCGCTTGGGTAGGGTCCGGGGTTATGAGCGAGCCGCCGATCAACCGCAGCCTGCGGTCCGTTGATGATCTTCTGAGGCTGATGGACGGGCTGTTCGCCCGTGACTCGGTCCGCTGGACCAACGACGCCGGCAGCACCTGGTGGAACAGGTTCTATGCGGACAGGACGCGGTCCGTCCCGTTCTTCGCCGACAAACCCGACGAGAACCTGGCACGGTGGGTCAGCGACGAAGTGTTTGCGCCGACGAGCGTGCTGGACATCGGTTCGGGTCCCGGCCGCAACGCCCTGTTCCTGGCGGAAAACGGTTATGCGGTCGATGCCGTGGACCTCTCCTCCGCGGCCGTGGCATGGGGTCGGGAGCGTGCCGCAGCCCGGCGGCTGGAGGTGTCATTTATCTGCGGCGACGCCTTTGCCCTGCCGCCGGAGGCGATTTCAGGAACGTACGGACTGGTCTACGACTCAGGCTGCCTGCATCACCTTCCCCCGCACCGCCGCATCAGCTACCTGCAACTGCTGCAGCGCACCCTCGCGCCCGGCGGCTATCTGGGGCTGGCCTGTTTTGCCCGGGGCCGGATGGGCTCGGAAGCTTCCGACGAACAGCTCTACCTCGACGGGGCGTTCGAAGCGGGAATTGCCTTCAGCCCCGAGGACCTGCGGTGGGTTTTTGCGGACTTCGAGGAAATCGAAATCCGCCCCATGGCAGCCCAGGAACAGGACTCACCGTGGTTTGGGGAATCTTTCCTGCTGACCGCACTGTTCCGCCGCCCGCCGGAGGGCTGAACCCTAGCCCTCGGTCACGAACCCCGCGAGGTTCCGCAGCTGGTCGGCACGGCAGCCGGGGTTCACGTACATCATGTGCCCGGCCTCGTAGTAGTGGTGCGTGAACCGGGACCGTGCTTCATCGCTCAGCCGCATGTGCGCCCACACGTACTCCGCGGCGAAATGCGGCGTGGCGCCGTCGTAATAGCCGTAGTCCACGTGCACGCGCAGCGCCGGGTTGTGCACCAGCAGCCGTTCCAGCGTGCCGGTGACATCCACGGGCACGCCCTCGAAGGTCTTGTAGCTCCACGGCTGGACCCGGCCGCTGAGGATTTCGTAGGGGAGATCGTTCTCGTAGCCGAGCTCGGCGCGGACATAGTGGTTGATCGCCGCGGAATAGGGCCCGTTGATGGCCACCAGGCTGGGATCGTCCCAGTTGATCCAGTCCTGCTGGTGCGCCGGCGCGGCGGTAAACCGGCCGTCGATGCGCCCCACCGCCAGGTTCTGGTCCCGCAGCAGCTCCGCGGAAAACATAGCGTAGTCCCAGCGCAGGTTGGTACGGCGGATGAAACCCTCGCTCAGGGTGGTGATGGCGGCGAGGCGGGCGACGACGTCGTCGTACTCCTCCGCGCTCAGCCGGGCCCCCTGGGTCAGCGCGTACCCGTACTCCCGGGCGGCGTAGGCTTCGGCTTCGCGGACGACGTCGGCCAGCTCGCGGCCCGGAAGCCGGCCGTGGAAGTGCGCGATGGCGGCGTAGGTCGGCAGATGCAGCGCATAGGGGGTGTCCCGCCCCGGCGCGAAATCCAGGGTGGCCAGGTTCAGGACCGTCGAAATGAGTCCCAGACCGTTGACTGCCAGTCCGTAGGCGTCGAACAGCTTCCCGGCCACGGCCACTGCGCGGAGCGTGCCGTAGGACTCACCGACCAGGTACTTCGGGCTCAGCCAGCGGTTGTTGCGCGTGGTCCAGAGCCGGATGACCTCGGCCACCAGGTCCCGGTCCTCCTCGAATCCGTGGAACTCCGCGGCGTCGTTGCCGTTCACCACGCGGGAGAAGCCGGTGTTCACCGGATCGATCAGGACCAGGTCCGCGTGTTCCAGCAGGGTCTGTGGGTTGTCCACCAGACCGAACGGGGGAGGGGTCAGCGAACCGGCGTCGCCCGAGTCCACCATCCGCGGGCCCAGCAGTCCCATGTGCAGCCAGACCGAGGAGGAGCCCGGCCCGCCGTTGAAGGCAAACACCACCGGGCGCCGGTTGGGGCCGGGCTCCGGGGCGTCCGCCGTGTAGGCGACCAGGAAGATCTCCGCCTTCGGCCGGAAGCCGTCCGACTTCCCGTCGCTGACCTCTTCCTTGCGGAACACCATCCGTCCGGTGGTGGTGGTGTACGCCAGGCCCGAGGGCAGGGTGTGCCGCCGCACCGCGAAGTCGTCGGTGATGTCCGGCGCGGAGGCTGCTTCCGGATCGGCGGACGCGGAGGCGGGGCTGGCGAGGTGTTCCTGGGAGACCATGGCAAGGACACTACCCGTGCATCGGCCGATTACCCGGGAGGGAAACGGCGCGGTTGCGACCTGAGTCCGGCAAGTGTCCTGCGTACTCTTCCGTGGGCTCGGGCACGGGTCTACGTTGGAAAGACCGTGACCGGCCACGGCATTCCGCCAGAGGGAACGCCCACTTCGGTGCCGGTCCAGAAGGTGCGGAGGCATTATGTTTTTCCACAAACAGGAACTCCAATTCAAGTCCACGCCGGATCAACCCGATGCCGTGTTTGCCCGGAAGCTACAAGAGGCCCTGGGCGGACAGTACGGCGAAATCACCGTAGCCATGCAGTACGGATTCCAGTCCTGGAATGCGCACATCCCGGGCAAATACCGGGACCTGCTCTACGGCATTGCCGCAGAAGAAATGGGCCACGTGGAAATGCTGGCCATCATGATTGCGCAGCTGCTGGAAAAGGCTCCGCTGGGGATTACCGGCGACGCTGTCCAGAACGATCCCACAGTCGCAGCGGTGGTGGGCGGCATGGATGTGCAGCAGGCCATTGTGGCCGGCGCCGGTGCCCGCCCCGCGGACAGCAACGGCAACCCGTGGACCGGCGGCTACGTCACGGCCAGCGGCAATATGCTGGCGGACTTTACGTCCAATGCCAACATTGAAATGCAGGGCCGCATTGCCGTTGCCCGGCTTTACCATATGACCGATGACCACGGGGTGCGGGACCTGCTGGCGTTCCTGCTGGCCCGCGACACCATGCACCAGAACCAGTGGACCACTGCGGCCCTGGAACTTCAGGCGGAAAACATGGAACAGCTACCGGTACCCAGCAACTTCCCGCTCAACAAGGAACACCGCGAGGTGTCCTACCAGTACCTGAACTTCTCCGACGGGGAGCATGCGAAGGAAGGCTCCTGGGCCAAGGGCCCGACGCCGGACGGCAAGGGCGAATTCAGCTACCACGACGGTCCCACCACAACGGCCCCGATGCCGCCGCCCACCCGCCCGGACGCCCGGTACTACGGCACCACGGACGTACCCAACCCGGTCGAGAAGGCGGCAGGAGCTGTGCAGGACAAGCTGAACAAGGAATAACCAACCCCTGCCAAAACCGGGCGGAACCGCAGAGGCCCCGCCCGGTTTTCTGCTGCCCTAAGGCAAGGAGAATGGCGGCGGCGGAATCCTCGATGTCCTGAAACTCGCCGGTCTGAATAAGGGTCACGACGCCGGCGGCGGGCGTACGATGCCTGCATCCGGCTGCGGGGACCGGATCCGTTTTCCTCTGTCCGTCTCAAAACAATGGAGTTTTAGATGAGCGTCAATGCCGCGTCCGCCGCGCCTTCTTCCGGCCGGATGAGCCGGGAGGAACGAAAGGTCCTCGCCGGAACCCTGGTCGGCACCACCATCGAGTGGTACGACTTCTTCATTTACGCCCAGGCTGCCGGCCTGGTGCTGGCCACCCTGTATTTCGGCCCCATCAACGAGGGCCCGCTGGGACAGGTGGTCTCCTTCGCCACCATCGGCATCAGTTTCCTGTTCCGCCCCCTGGGCGCCGTCGTCGCCGGGCACCTGGGGGACCGGATCGGCCGGAAGAAAATGCTGGTCTTCACGCTGGTCATGATGGGGATCTCCACCGCCCTGATCGGCGTGGTGCCTACCTACGCGCAGATCGGCGTCGCCGGTCCGATCCTGCTGATTGTGCTGCGTATTATGCAGGGCTTCTCCGCCGGCGGAGAGTGGGGCGGGGCCGCCCTGCTCTCGGTGGAACACGCACCGGTGGGCAAGCGCGGTCTCTTCGGTGCGTACCCGCAGATCGGCGTGCCGGTGGGCATGATCCTGGCGACGTTCGTGATGTACGTGCTGAGCACGAGTCTGAGCGAGGAGGACTTCCTGGCCTGGGGCTGGCGGATCCCGTTCCTGGTCTCGGTGGTGCTGATCATCGTCGGCTACTTCATCCGCCGCTCGGTGGCGGAGAGCCCTGTTTTCAAGGAGATCCAGGAGCGGAAGAAGGAATCCTCCGCGCCGCTCAGCCAGCTGTTCCGGCACAACAGCCGCGAGGTGATCCTCAGTGCATTGATCTTCATTGCCAACAACGCGGCCGGGTACCTGGTCATCGCCTTCTTTGCCTCTTACGCCACCGGTAAGCCGGACGCGGGCGGGCTGGGAATGGACCGGCCCTCGGTGCTGCTGGCCACCACGCTGGGATCCTTCGGCTGGTTGATCTTCACGCTCTACGGCGGGATCCTTTCCGACCGGATAGGCCGGGTCCGGACGTTCCAGATCGGCTACGCCTGGGTGTTCCTGTGGTCGGTCCCGATGTTCCTGCTCATCGACACCACCAACATTGTTCTGTTCGCGGTGGCGATTTTCGTCCTGACCATCGGCCTGGGCCTGTCCTACGGTCCGCAGTCGGCCATGTACGCCGAGATGTTCCCGGCCCGGGTGCGGTACTCGGGGGTCTCCATCGGGTACGCACTCGGGGCCATCCTGGGCGGGGCTTTCGCGCCGACCATTGCCCAGGCGCTGCTGAACGAGACCGGCTGGTCGCCGTCCATTGGCCTCTACATCATGGTGCTGTGCGTGGTGTCCTTTGTGGCCGTGTCCATGGTGAAGGAAACCAAGGGCAACGACCTGCATGTGGAGGGCTCACCGAAGCAGCGGTCCCGGCGCTAGCGAACCTACCGTTCCAGGACGCCGATTTCGGTGCCGGCCTGGTCATAGATCCGCAGGGCGCCGCCGTCGACGTCGGCAGCGGCACCCGCGGCGAGCCACGTGTCCATTCCCGGCGGGCAGGCCATCAGGGTGGTTGCCATGTCCCTGAGCGTGACGTGGTTGCCGGAAATGCTCCAGTGGCCCATCAGCCGGTTGCAGCCGTCCGTGCCGCTGACCCGCCCGTCGGGGCTGAAGTCCAGGGACGGCGCGTCCGGATTATCGACGTCGCCCCACGTACCGGTGACGTCCGCTGCCGGACTCCCGCCGCTTTCCCCGGGATCCGGGGACGCGCCGGCGTCGTTCCCGCAGGCGCTCAGCAGCAGCGCTCCCGCCAGCACCGGGAGCAGCAGTCGCATCAGAGCCACTTGTTCCGTTTGAAGGTCACGTACAGGATGAAGCCCATCCCGAACATCGCCAGAATGGCCAGCGGATACCCGAATTCCCATCCGAGTTCGGGCATATTTTCAAAGTTCATGCCGTAAATGGTGCCCACCAGGGTGGGGGCAAAGAGGATGGCGGCCCAGGACGAAATCCGCTTCACCTGTTCGTTCTGTTCAATGCTGGTCTCCGCCAGGCGGTTGGAGGCGAGCGTGGAGGAGAGGGTGAGTGCGTTGTCCAGGATGGCGCGGTAGGCGTTGACCCGGTCGATCAGGCGCAGCACGTGGTCCATCACGTCCCCGAGGTTGTCATGCAGGTCTGTGGGGATGCCGTACTGGTCCGCATTCTGGCGCAGTTCGCCCACCACGCTT
Source organism: Arthrobacter sp. zg-Y238 (assembly GCF_024385525.1). Taxonomy (GTDB): domain Bacteria; phylum Actinomycetota; class Actinomycetes; order Actinomycetales; family Micrococcaceae; genus Arthrobacter_B; species Arthrobacter_B jinronghuae. The sequence goes on from NZ_JANFLU010000001.1 coordinate 535,010, forward strand.
TCCAGCGGACTGATGGCACGGTGGAACTGGATGACTTCGCGGGAGAGTTCGTAGATGCGGCGGGACACTTCGGCGTCGCCGCCGAACAACTGGTCCTCGATCTCGTCGATGTCGTTTTCCAGCCCGGCAGCGACGGGAGCGTATTCATCCACCACCTGGTCCAGCACCGCGTAGAGCACCGCCTGCGGTCCAAGCGCCAGCAGGTCCGGTTCCTGTTCCAGCCGTTTGCGGACGCGGGCGAGATCCGGGGATTCTGCGTGCCGGACGGTCACCACGAAGTTGGGTCCCACAAACAGGTGCAGCTCACCGAACTCCACGCGTTCGACGTCGTCCAGGTAGCGGGCGGGCCGGAGCACCAGGAACAGCTGGTCACCGTACTGTTCCAGCTTGGAGCGCTGGTGGCCCGCCAGGGCGTCTTCGACAATGAGCAAGTTCAAGCCGAACTCCTCGGCCACGGCCAGCAGCTCCACCTCGTCCGGGCGGTACAGGCCGATCCATGCCATGCCGCCGGAGCTGCGGGTCAGCTCGAACGTTTCATCCAGGCTATCCGGGTCATGGTGGCGCTTGCCGTTCACATACACCGCATTGTCGACCAACGTCATGGACATTCCCCTAGCGTCTAAACCGAAAAACCCGTTATCGGCCGGGCACCGGGCGGCGGCCACTGCCCATTATCCCTGCCCGCGGGGCCCGATGCCGCTCGGCGCCGCGGGCGGGGCAGTGTCCCGGCCCGTGCAGGGCACGCAGGGCATTGAGGATGGCAGCCAAATCCACCAGTTCCTGGGTCAGGGCACCGGCGACCGCCGGAATGTATCCGAATGCTGCCACCAGCATCAGGACCAGGCTCAGGGCGATGCCGAGCCGGATGCTCTGCAGCGCCACCCGAAGCGTGTGCTGGCCGATATCCACGGCCACGGCCACGCGGGAGAGGTCGTCGGCGGCAATCACCGCATCCGCGGACTCGCCCGCCGCGGTGGCCCCCCTCGCACCCATGGCAATGCCGACGTCGGCCGCCGCCAGCACCGGGGCGTCATTGACGCCGTCGCCCACCATCAGGACCGGCCGGCCGGGCAGGGCGGCGACCGCCCGGACCTTATCCGCGGGCAGCAGGCCGGCGGAGACCTGGATAATGCCCAGCTCGTGGGCGACGCTGCGTGCGGTTCCGGCGGCGTCACCGGTGAGCATGACCATGGACCGGACTCCCAGCCGCCGCAGGTCCGTCAGCGTGGCCGCGGCGTTGGGACGCACGGTATCGCTTAGCACCAGGGTTCCGGCGAAGCTGCCCTCCACCCCTACGTATACGGCCAGCTCGCCGGGCTGCAGGGCCTGTTCGGCCGGGTCCGCGCCCGTGGCGGCAATGAACCGCTGCTTGCCCACCCGGATCCTGCGGCCGCCGATCAACGCTTCCACCCCGTTGGTCGCCGCCTCCGAGGCGTAATGGGCCGGCAGTAAGGTCAGCCCCCGTGCGGCGGCCGCCGACTGGACTGCGGCGGCCAGCACATGGGAGGAATACTGCTCCGCGGACGCAGCCAGGGCCAGCAGCTCGTCCTCCGTGAACGGCGGCTGCGGATGCACCGCCACCAGTTCCGGCCGGCCGGAAGTCAGCGTGCCGGTCTTGTCGAAGGCTGCCGTGCGGATCCGGGCAAGCTGTTCCAGGGTTGCTCCGCCCTTGACGATGATGCCGTGCCGGGCAGCCCGGCTCATGCCGCCCATGAAGGCCACCGGGGCGGCGATCAGCAACGGACAGGGCGTGGCCAGGACCAGTACCTCCGCGAAACGGCCGGGATCCCCGCTGGCCAGCCAGGCAGCACCGGCAATCAGCAGCGAGAGCCCGGTGAACGGCAGCGCATACCGGTCCGCCAACCGGACCAAGGGTGCCCGCGACGCCGCGGCCTCCTGCACCAGGGCCACAATCCGCTGGTACTGGCTGTCCGCCGTCGTCGCCGTGGCGCGGATGCGGACGGCAGCGGTGCCGTTGACCGACCCGCTGAGCACCGTCTCCCCGGCGCTGCGCAGGGCCGGCAGGGATTCGCCCGTGAGCGAGGATTCGTCGAACTCCGCGGCCGGATCCAGCAGGATGCCGTCCACGGGCACCAGTTCGGCGGGCCGGACCAGCAGGATGTCGCCGGGCCGGACATCGGTGGCGGCAAGATCGACGACGGCGTCCGCTTCCAGCCGGTGGGCTTGCTGCGGTGCGCGCTCCAACAGGGCATCCAGCTCGCTGCGGGCACGGCCGGCAGCATAATCCTCCAGCGCCTCGCCGCCGGAGAGCATCAGCACGATGATCAGCGCGGCCAGGTACTCGCCGACGGCGATGGTGCTGAGGATGGCAATGACAGCCAGGATGTCCAAACCCCAGTTGCCGGCACGGATGTTCCGGACCATCCCCGCGGCGGTCTGCAGCCCCACGGCCCCTGCATACAGGCTGGCCGTCCAGGCCGCGGCGGTACCGGCGTCGACCGCGAGCAGGGCAAGGACCGCCAGACCGACCAGCAGCGTGGCGAACACCAGCGGATAACGGCGCACCGCATCCGGGATCCTGGATAGTCCTCTGCTCCTCATATCTTCAGTTTTAAGCCGGTCGCGGAGCAGTTTCCAGCAAGATAATGCTTACCTAAAATTCCCCTGCCCGGCACTCAGCGGAGGGCCGCCTCGATCCGCCGGGCGGTTTCGGCCAGCCGCAGTCCCATGGCGTCTTCGTCCTTGCCGGCGCCGAAGTACACCACCGACACCGCGGCGGGCAGCTGGCCGGAGGCAGTGACGGGAGCGGCAACGGCGGAGACCCCCTCGATGACCTCGTTGTGGCTGACGGCGTAGCCGCGCTCCCGCGCTACGCGGCTTTCGCTGCGGTACTTCTGCCCCGGGGCCAGCCGGTCCCACTGTTCCTCGGTCATGGCGGACTGGATGGCGATCCCCGGAGCGCCGGCGGTGAAGGAGTGCCGGGTGCCCGGGCGTTGGATGAGGGCGGTGCGGCTGTGGGTGGGTTCCACGGTCATCAGAGTTACGCAGTTCTGCCGGTCCCAGACGGCAACAAAAGCCGTCATGGAGAGCTCGTTGGCCAGCACGCTGAGTTCGGGCAGCGCCGCTGACTGCAGGTCCCGTGACACACCCCGGGCCAGCGCCGCGAGGCCCGGTGCTGCAGAGACCCGGCCGGCGTCGTCGCGCATCACCAGGGAGTGGGATTCCAGCGTCCGCAGGATCCGGTAGGCGATGGAGCGGTGCACCCCAAGTCCTTCGGAGAGTTCGGCAATGCTCAGGGAGCTCTCCGCGTCCGCCAGGAGTTCCAGGGCGCGGATGCCGCGGGAGAGGGTCTGGGACTGGGAGCCTGCTCCGGTTGGCTCAGGGGGTGTCATGGGCCAATCCTAAGCGCACGGCCCTGCGCTACCGTGCCGTGACGGGAGCCGCCGTGCCGCTGACGGGAGCCGCCGGACGTCGCGCTACACGCCCGGCTACACGCCGCGGCGGCGGCTGAGCAGCCCGGACATCAGCAGCAGCAACCCGCCCGCGAGCGGCCAGAGGATGTACATGCTCAGCAGGGCACCGAAGGCAGCGACCACGAGGCTGGCCAGCATGGTGCTGCAGACCAGGATCATTCCCAGAACAATCCGGGCCTGGCCGCGGTGCGGTGATGGAATGGGTGGAAGCCATGCGGGACGCTCATCTGTCCAGCTCATGCGAGCCATTTTAGGACTGCGCGCCGTGGATGGAACCGGCCCAGGCCCGATTTTTGAGCTGCGGCCCGGAAACGGACTCTTCCCGGACACCGGACCGGCGTGAAACGATGGCGAAACCCTGCCGCCAACCCAGAGGGAGCCAGTGCGATGGACGAAAGCGATCTTCTTGTTGATGCCTTCGGACGGCTCCCCGGTGCAGTCCGAAGGGCCGTGAACAATCTCGACGCCGGTGCACTGAACCACCGCCCCTATCCGGACGGAAACTCCATTGCCTGGCTGATCTGGCACCTGAGCCGGGTGGAGGACCACCAGATCGCCGAGGTTGCCGGGCAGGAACAGGCCTGGACCGCCGACGGCTGGGCAAAACGGGTGGGCCTTCCGCTGGCGGTGGAGGATACGGGCTACGGGCATACCTCCGAGCAGGTGGCGCTGGTCCAGGTGCATTCGGCGGAGCTGCTGCTGGGCTATTACGACGACGTGCATTCCCGCACCGAGGCCTTCGTCTCGGGACTATCGGGAGAGGACCTGGGCCGGATCGTGGACCGGGCCTGGGATCCGCCGGTGACGCTGGGCGTCCGGCTGGTGAGCACGTTGGCGGACTGCCTTGAGCACGTGGGGCAGGCGGCTTATGTTCGGGGAATGGTGCTGGCGAATTCAAGGGGGTAATGGGCGTGGTGCAGTCTGTTCGATGGGCACGGATTTTCGGGGACAGGGTGGATCCCCGGGTCCGGATCGAGGAAGCCTTCGGAGGCAGTGCGGCGAATCCGCAGGTCGCCGCGGGACGGTGGGCGAACGAAACACTGAAGGCCAAAGGGCTGGATCCGCGGGCTGAGGACGGCCGGTCACAGATTGCCGCAATCGCCGCCCTGCGCGCGGCGAAGCCGGAGCTGACGCTGAAAACGGTGGCGTACTTGGTCAAGACTGCCCGCTGGCGTGCCTGACAAGACCCCTAACCCAGTGAGGTCAGCAGTTTTTCGCAGGCGTTGATGCAACGGCGGCAGGCCTCCGCGCAGATCCGGCAGTGCTGGTGCATGGCGGCGTGCTGCTGGCATTCCCCGGCACACGCGGCGCAGGCTGCAATGCAGGCATGCAGCAGGCTGGCGCTCGCCGGCCCCGCGGCACCGGTTCGGGACAGCACTGCGGACGTGGTCGCACAGATCTCGGCACAGTCCAGGTCGGTGCGGATGCAGCTGACCAGCTCGCCCACCATTTCCTCGCTCAGGCAGGCGTCCGCGCAGGCATTGCAGACCTGAGCACATTCACCACAGGCCAGCAGGCACTCGACCAGGAGGCGGGGATCGGAAGTGCGGGGGCCGGCAGCGGGATGGTTTTCGAGCATTTCGGTGATCAGGGCCATGGCATTCTCCTTGGTTCCGGTGTGCTTTGCGCCGACCGCTCTCCGCAGGCGAACCGTGCCGGTTCCTCGACGGTAGCGAGGGTCCCAAGGCATTCCTAGGGTGCCGGGGGTTTGGTGCGGGCCGGAGCACGTGTTTAGAATCGGTGTAGCCTAACGGGGTCGGTTGTTCGGTCGTTTCGGTCCGGGTTCGACGCCGACGGTGCAGTTTTGGGGCTTTAGCTCAGTTGGTAGAGCGTTTCGTTCGCAATGAAAAGGTCAGGGGTTCGATTCCCCTAAGCTCCACAGGAAAACCCCCGGGAAACCGGGGGTTTTTGCTTTGTCGGGATCATGCCTCTCCGGGACGAGGCGTCCCTGAGAGAGCGATAGAGTTGCTGGATGAACAACTTCAAGCAGAGTGCAGCGCTCATCTCGTGGGGTGGCGCGGTTCTGTTCCTCGGTGCCCTCTTTATCCTCTTTTCGGCCATGGATGTCCTGATGTCATCCGGTGCTTATTCCGATACGCAGAACAGCGTGATGTTCCTGTATCTGGGCGTGGCTATCGCCATCGCTGGTGTCTCGATGCTCCTCACGGGCTTTTATCGCGTCGTTTCCTCGCTGGGCGTCTCCGGAAGTCCCGTCGTGCAGGATCAGCTCGCCCACAACGAGCCGGCAACCCTGGTCTAGCCCCACTTCCCCGTAACCGAGTGCTTTCGGTGTTGAACAGGTAGGCGGTTGCCAAGCCGGTGGGAGACCAGAGATGGCCCCGATCCCATCAGGGGTGTTAGACACAACACGCTTTATGCGGGCAGGTGCCCCGTGCCGCGCGGAGGCTGGAAGTATGAAAGTCACTGGCATCATGCGTCCTGTCGAAACCCGGGAATTGGAAACCCAGTGGGAAGGGATTCCTCGAAGCGCGGGAATCATTCGAGGCGCAGGTTCCGGAAGGCCGGCAATTGATTATGGTGACCACCTATCCATAACGCTGAATTAGCGGTACCGGAAGTCCCTAATATAATTCTTTAGCGATACCGGGAGTCCCTTTTAGTTCGTAATACTCCCGGAAATCCGCGGATTGCAGGGGAATAGCGGCACTCCCTCGGCCCGTCAATAGCAGGATGAAAAAACGGTGCCGTAAATGTCCGACTTATCGGTGACATAACGCGGAGTGCGTGTCATGATTTGGCAATGCCGACCCGTGAAGAAATAGAAGCAGCACGTACTCCCGCAGGTGGTTTTACCAAACAGCAGCTCGAGTTGTGGGGTATCTCCTGGCCGCCCCCGCGCGGCTGGCGCCTCCGGCTCGAAGAAGAAGCGGAAAAGCCCGCCCAGGCCGGAAGCCAGGACCGGATCGGCGCGCTCTAAAACCCTGCACGTTACACTTCCCGCATGACCATCACCTTCCGCAGGATGACCCCCGCCGATGGTGCTGCCGTTACGGCATTCCTGGCCTCAAACCGGTTCCCCTTCCATGTGAATGCGGCTCCCGACGAGTTTCAGGCAAACAAACGGGTGGCGGAGGGACACTTCTGGAGCAAGGAATCCCAGGGGTACTGGGTGCAGCACGGCGGCAAAGACATCGGGCTGGTAGTGCTGGAAGACCTTGAGGACGACAACCCTGTCTTTGACCTTCGCCTGGCGGAAAGCCAGCGCGGCCGCGGACTGGGCGTGGAAGTGGTTCGGGCCCTGTGCCGGCTGACCTTCACCGAACTGCCGGAAATAGTCCGGTTTGAAGGCCAAACGCGGGAAGACAACATTGCCATGCGGAAAACGTTCATGCGCGCCGGTTTCGTCAAGGAAGCCCATTACCGGCAGGCGTGGCCGACGGCGGACGGGTCCCGGCTTGCCTCCGTGGCCTATGCGATACTTCGCTCGGACTGGGAAAACAACACAGTGACTCCGCTGGAATTCGACGACCTGCTCCTGGACGCATAGAACCGCAAAAGCTAGGGGAGCCAATTGGGAACTATGAATGCCGCAATCTCCGTTCGGGGATTGACCAAACGCTTCGGGCGGGTGGCGGCGGTGGACAACTTGTCCTTTGACGTGGAGCCAGGGAGTGTTTTCGCCTTCCTGGGTGCCAACGGCGCGGGGAAGTCCACCACCATTTCCTGCCTGACCACTGTCCTGCCGTTCGACGCCGGCACTGTCGAGGTGGCGGGGCGCGACGTCCGCGGCAGCGGCGGCGGCGTCCGCGAAGCCATCGGGGTGGTGTTCCAGGATTCGATGCTGGACCCGATCCTCACCGGCCGGGAAAACCTTCAAACCCGCGCACGGTTCTACTCACCCGACAAAGCGGCCAACAATGCCCGCATTGATGAGCTGGGCCGGATGGTCGGCCTGGGAGACTTCCTCGACCGGCGCTATGCGACCTATTCCGGCGGAGAACGACGCCGGGTGGACATCGCCCGGGCACTGCTGCACTCGCCGTCGATCATCTTCCTGGACGAACCCACTGCCGGCCTGGATCCGGCCAGCCGGGCCCTCGTCTGGTCCACCATCCACGACCTGCGGGAAAATCACGGCCTCACCGTTTTCCTGACCACCCATTACATGGAGGAAACCGAGGAAGCGGACCGGGTCTGCGTGATTGAGAAGGGGCAGATCATTGCCGACGGCACGCCCACCACGCTGCGCGCCGAATACAGCAGCAGCATCCTTTCCATCACGTCTGCCGACCCGCAGGCACTGGCATCTTTGGCCAGCGACGCCGGGGTCGACGTCGCCGGCGTGGACGGCAACGTGCTGCGGCTGCGGGTGGACCGGTCGGACACGGCCCGCCGCCTCCTCGCGGCGCACGGCGACAGTGTCCTGGACTTCGAGTTCCGCCACGGGACCATGGACGACGTCTTCCTGGCCCTAACCGGCCGGCAGGGAGAAGCAGCATGAACGTAGTCCTGGACATCACCGGCCGGAACCTGCGCCTGTACTTCCGTGACCGGCTCAACCTGTTCTTTTCCCTCCTCGGCGCCCTGGTCCTGTTCCTGCTTTACACCCTGTTCCTGGGCAACCAGCAGACCGAAGGCCTGGCGGAAATGTTCCCACAGGCCGCCGAGGAGGACATCAAGGGCTTCGTGGACGCCTGGATGTTCGCCGGGATCGTGGGCATCACCGCAATCACCACAGGGCTCGCCGCCGTGAACGTGATCGTGGATGACACCGCCACCGGGCGCTTCCGGGACTTCCTGGTTTCCCCGATCAGCCGCGGCCAGTTGGTCCTGGGGTATCTGCTCTCAACCGTCGCGATCGCGCTGATCATGACCACAGTCGTACTTGCCGTGAGCCTGGGATACCTGGCCGCGGTGGACGGCGTGGTGCTCACAGCGGGCCAGCTGGCCCGCACTTACGGTTACCTGGTGCTTAGCTGTATCGCCTTCGGGTCGCTGAGCGCCTTCATCGTCACTTTCGTCCGTACCCCGGGTTCTTTTGCGGCACTGTCCACACTGGTAGGCACCATCCTCGGCTTCGCCGCAGGGTCCTACATCCCGGTGGGGGCTTTTCCCGAGGGTGTGAAGAACTTCGTCAGCGCGCTGCCCTTTATGCAGGCCTCCATGGTGGTGCGCCAGGAAATGACCGCCGGACCCATGGACGCCGTGACGGACCAGCCCGAAGCCGTGGCCCAGGTGCAGGACATTTTCGGCATCACCGCGTCGGTGGGGGACTGGGAAGTGCCCACCGGCTACGTCGTGTTCGTCCTGATTGCCATGATGGTGGTCTTTGTCCTGCTGGCGGCGCTGAGGATCCGTTCCCGGATCCGCTGAGCGTCAGTGTTGGCTGTCAGGGCCTGGCGTCGCCGGCGAGGACGGCCATTGAGATCGCGTCCGTCCATTCCCCGTCCCAGTGCAGCGCCTCCCGGCGCCTGCCCTCCACCACGAACCCGCACTTTTCATAGACACGCTGCGCCCGCGGGTTGAACTCAAAGACCTCCAGTTCAATCCGGTGCAGTCCGAGGTCGTCAAAGGCATGGCTCAGCACGGCGCGGGTGGCTTCCGTGCCGTAGCCCTGTCCGAAGACCTTCGGGGAGGACAACGCGATGCGGAAGCCCATCGACTCGTTGTCCGGGTCCAGGTCATTCAGCACTACCTCGCCCAGATATACACCGTCCTCGGCCCGGATTATTGCCCAGTCCGCCCGGTCTACTTCACCGGCACGGGTCTGCAGCCAGCTCCGGATCTGCTCCGGAGCAAAAACCGCGTGGGTGCCGGTCAGCCTGCGTCCCTCCGGATCCTGCAATGCCGCCCACATGCCGTCGAAGTGCTCCGGTCCCAGCGGCTCGAGTCGCAGGCGGTCCGTGGTGAGCGTGGACTGCTGAGCGAAGAGGTTCCCGGCAATCACGGGGCCGTCCCGGCGTCGGCAGCGGCTTCGATGCGGGTGCCCAGGTTCTGCAGGCCGGAGCGGATCATGGCGCCGTAGCCTTCGCTGCCGAGCTCTTCGGCGAGGGACAAGCCCTGTTCCAGGTGGCCGCGTGCCCGCCCGGGCTCGCCGCGGCGCAGATAGCCGTCCCCGAGGTTCAAATGCAGCGAAGGAGCGAACCCTCCCGCCGAGGGGATGCCCAACGGTGCAAGATCTTCGTCACTGACCCCGGCATGTTCCGCCAGCGCTGCCTCGTCCCACGAAATCTCCGCATCGAGGTCCGTTTCCGTGTCCGCGAGGTAGTGTGCCAGGACACATCGATAGGCGTGCTCGTCCGGAACCGTTTCCTCCCAGCACGCCAGCAACGCCTGCTGTCCGGCGGTTTTGTCTCCGCCCAGGGCCACCGTGACGGCGGCCGTGATCTCTGTCCAGGTTGTCATTCGAGCGATCCTAGCGGACCGGCGTCAGTTGCCTCCCGCCGGGACTTCATAAACGATCTCCAGCCCGTCCTCGTCATCCCATTGCTCACCCGTGGCCACGAACCCGTACTGTTCCACCAGCCGCCGGGAAGCGCCGTTGTCCGGGCTGATGGTGGCACGGACGGTGCGGATCGAGGGTTCCTCTGCAGCCACGGCAAGCAGCGCCTCCAGGGCGGCACGGGCGTAGCCCTGACGCCGATAAACCGGGTCCACCGAGTACCCGACTTCCACCATGCCGTTGTCGTCCGGAGGACCGTGGAACCCGGCCAGGCCTACCGCCCGGCCCAGTCCGGGGTCAAAGATGGCCCGGGTAATCCATGCCGCGTCCCCGGGATTCTCTTCCAGCTGCGCGCTCCGGATACGCCACAGCGGCTGCCGGTCCTGGGAAAAGTGCAGTTCCAGGGGCGCCTGCCGGTTGGCGCCGGGCAGGTCGCCGGCGGCAAGCGCATCAATCACGCCGCGGGGAAGCTGGATCAGTTCAATGGGTTTGAGTGCCGCTGCCACTACTGGCTCCTTTGCCGGTTCCGGCCCCGCTTAGCGCGCCCGGGCTACCGACCCTAGCCTGCTCCCCGACAGACTTGAAGGACCGCTGCAGCGAAGGGAAGAGCAGATGGGTACAGATTCCGTCCTGATCATCGGGTCAGGTCCGGCCGGCTACACGGCAGGGGTGTACGCCGCCCGGGCCGGATTGCAACCCCGCATCCTCGCGGGCTCCGTCACCGCCGGCGGTGCCCTGATGAACACCACGGAAGTGGAGAATTTTCCGGGTTTCCCCGACGGCATCCTGGGGCCGGACCTGATGGAGAACCTGCGCAGGCAGGCGGAGAAATTCGGTGCCCTGGTGGAGTACGACGACGCCGTGTCGGTGGAGCTGGGCGCCCACACCAAGCGGGTGGCCACAGGCGGCGGGAAAACCTACAAGGCCCGCAGCGTCATCCTCGCCACCGGCTCGGTCTACAAGGAGCTGGGGCTGCCGGAGGAAAAACAGCTCAACGGCCGGGGTATTTCCTGGTGTGCCACCTGCGACGGCTTTTTCTTCCGCGACCAGGACATCGTGGTGGTCGGCGGTGGGGATTCAGCCATGGAGGAAGCGCTGTTCCTGACCCGCTTCGCGGCGTCGGTGACCGTCGTCGTACGCCGGGAGACCCTGCGCGCCTCCCGCATCATGGCCCAGCGCGCCCGGGACCACGCGAAGATCCGCTTTGAGTTCAACAGCGAGGTCACGGCCATCCACGGCACGGACAAGGTCACGGGCATGACCCTTACGGACACCGTCACCGGCGCAACGAGGAAACTGCCGACGCAGGGGATTTTCGTCGCCATTGGGCACGCCCCGCGTACCGATCTCCTTGCGGGACAGGTGGACCTGGATCCGGACGGGTACATCAGGGTCGCGGCTCCGAGCACCCAGACCAACCTGGACGGGGTCTTCGCGTGCGGCGACGCCGTGGACCACCGCTACCGGCAGGCGATCACCGCTGCGGGCACCGGCTGCTCCGCTGCGCTGGACGCCGAGCGGTATCTCGCAGCGCAGGCGGATGCCGACAGCATCGCCACCGCGCTGGTGGAGGGGTCGCTGAAGGGCTAGCGTCAGGCGCCGGTGAAGGTCAGCACCAGCAGGGTGATGTTCAACCCGACCAGCAGCACCGAAACCAGCACGCCCAGGCCCGTGGTCCACCAATGGTTGCGGTGGCTGCCCATCAGGTCCCGCTGCGCGGTCAGCCAGACCAACGGAATCAAGGCAAACGGAATGCCGAAGGAGAGGATGACCTGGCTGAGGATCAGCGCCCAGGTGGGATCGATGCCGACGGCGAGGATCGCCAGCGCGGGGACCAGGGTAATCAGGCGGCGCAGCAGCATGGGGATGCGCACCTTCAGCAGGCCCTGCATGATTTCGGCACCCGCGTACGCGCCCACCGACGTCGAGGCCAGGCCTGACGCGAGCAGTCCGACAGCGAACATGGTGGCCACCACCCCGCCCAGCGAGGCGGCAATGGCGGCATGGGCACCCTCGAGGGTATCCGTCCCTTCCACGCCCTGCAGCGACCCGGCCGCGAGCAGCAGGATGGCCAGGTTCACCGAGCCCGCCACGGCCAGGGCAATGGTCACGTCCCACTTGGTGGCCTTGATCAGGCGGGTGGTGGTGAGTGAGGCAGTGCGTCCGGGGAAGCGGTCCCGGGTCAGGGCGGAGTGCGCATAAATGGCGTGCGGCATCACGGTGGCACCCAGGATCGATGCTGCCAGCAGCACCGATTCGCTGCCTTCGAAACGCGGCACCAGGCCTTCGACCACGGAGCCGCCGTCGGGCGGGTTGAGGAAGACGCCGGCCGTGAAGCCGACGGCGATCACCAGCATCAGCGTGACGATCACGTATTCGAAGCTCCGGTGCCGGCCGCTGTTCTGCAGCTGCAGCACCACCATGGAGATACCGCCGGTAATGACTCCGCCCAGGAACAGCGGAAGGTCAAAGAGCAGCCAGAGTGCGACGGCGCCGCCGATCACCTCCGCGACATCAGTGGCCATCGCCACGAGTTCAGCCTGCAGCCAGTACAGCCGCCGGGCAGGTTTGAGTCCGATGCGTTCGCCGAGCAGTTCGGGCAGGCTGCGGCCGGTGACCAGACCCAGCTTGGCGGACAGGTACTGGATCAGCCACGCCATCACGTTGCCGGTCACCACCACCCAGACCAGCAGGTAGCCAAACTTCGCCCCCGCGGTCATATTGCTGGCAACGTTGCCCGGATCCAGGTAGGCAACCCCGGCAACCAGCGCGGGGCCAAGCAGCCACAGGATGTGGCGGGGACGCGTTGCTGGGCTCGGGGTATCGGGTAGCTGGACGGTACGGGCCATGACAGCAACCTAACACCTTAAGTTCGGCATGCCTAACAATTCTTCGGGGTGCGCCTCCGCAGGGGTGGAATTCCGTGTACCGTCCGCTGGCTGCCTGCGGACGGGACAAAGAAAAGGCGCGCATCCCCAGGGGATGCGCGCCTTGTACGGATGGGGTGTGGTTAGCGTCCGGCCGGCGTGTAGGCAGGCTGGTGCGGGTTCTCGGCCAGGCCGAAGGGGCCCTTGCTGGCCTGCGGGCCGAAGTACCGGGCGGAGCTGTAGGAGAGGTAGAAGTACATCACCAAGCCGAAAAGGGCGATCAGTACGGCAATGAGGGCGCTCTGGCCGAAGACCTTGGCAAGGTTGATGGCCAGGAAAATAATAAGAACGAAGCTCGCGAACGGCACCAGGGCCAGCAGGATCCACCAGGCGGACATGCCGGCGATGCGGAGCAGCACCACCGTGGAGTAGACGGGAATGAACGCTTCCCAGGTCTTGCGGCCGGCCTTCTTGAACATACCCATCATGGAAAGGCCGCCAATAACGAAGCCGATAAGGACAGCAATGAGCCCGCCAACGACGGCGCCGGCTGTCATGGCCGGGTCGGGGGTGGTAGTAGTGAATTCGGATGCAGAAATGACAAATGGAAGGCTCGAGACTGAATTGATCATGCCGAGAACGATATTGGGTGGAGCACCTATGTCAAGGCCCGAGGTCGTGTTTACTGAACCGTTATTCGTTCTTACTCTTAAGCTCTCCCGCCGGACGCTTCCACGGCAGTGATCCGGTGACTTCCAGTTGCAGTGAATAACTTAAAAACGTGCGGATAAGCACGATTATGGCAAGTATTCCCACCGACTCGAAGGTAGGCGTAACGGCCACAGTGCGGATAATGTCCGCAGCTACCAATAATTCCAGTCCGAGCAGAATGCTTCGTCCGAGCCGCTGCCGGTATTCCTCATAGACCGGGCCGCGTCGGCGCATCGCAGCGGCGGCGGCGATGGTGGCGGCCACGGCACCCAGGACTATGGCGGCTACGCCCGCCAGGTCCATCAGTTCCCCTACGGATTCGATCAAATGCTGAAAGTCCATGCGCCAACGTCCTGCCCCAAACACCGCCGGAACAAAGTTCCGCGTGCCGCGGTTCTGCCGCACCCTTCTATCAGTCCCCTCCTGTCGTGAAGGGGTCAAGGGTGCATTGGCAGTGCAGTGCTGCCTCCAGTCGAATCCGGGCGGAATCCGGGGCGGGTCAGGCGGCGGCGGGGGAGGACTGGTAGTAGAACCGGAAGTCGTCATAAGGGTCGCGCCAGGCGGAATCGTCCCGGGCAATCCGTCGAACAGTGGAAGCCGGCGTCCACCGGTTATGGGCCTGGCCGTCGTCGTCAATCCAGTGCAGGAGGACCTCGGTGCGCGTCCAGGCCACGGCCTTTCCGTCAACGGTCCCGTTTCCGGCCCGGCAGCGGACGTAGGGTTCCCGGCGGTAGTGCGCGTGGGTGACAGGGCCGGCAGGGGCGGAGGGCATCCGGGTGCCCAGTGAGGAAGTCATGACCTCCACAATGGCAACCGCCTCTGACATTCCTGCCTAAGGGCCTGCCCTGCCGGTGCGGGCTAGGAAGCGCGGTCCCGCCATTTGGCTGCGGCACGGCTGGTGAGGGCTGCGCCACGGACTGCAGCCCGGCTGGTCAGGGCGGCACCGTGGACGGCGGCACGGCGGGGCATCATCCGGATCACGGGAGCCAGGCCATTGCCTTGTGCCTCGCCGGCCTGCGGTGCAACAGACGGTGCGGCGTGCACCTTCGGCCGGTTGAGTACGAGGTACGCAATACAGATCGGGAGGAAAAGCAGTGAAATAAGCGTGAGTGCGCCAAGTGCAAACACAGCAAGAGCAGCATGTATGGGCGAACCGAAAAGAGCTGCCACAAAGTCCGCGGCACCGAAAAGCATCCATAGCCAGAAAAGTGCAATCAGTACGAGACCGCTGCGGGCGCGCCGGAAAAGCATGGTGGACCGCCTCGGTGCAGAAGGCGTGGCCTGAGACTGACTGCCCATTCGGTTATTCTCCCCAACTGAGGGTCCATTTCTACGGAACCCGTAAGGCAGATAATAGCCGCTATTTGTTGAATCGGAAGGCAGGATGCCGTGTTTTGTTCTGTGTTGACGACGCTAATAGTCAGTTTTCCGGCAGGGGATTTCCCCTGAGGCTCCGATGCCGCGGGCTGTTTGGATTCAGCAGGGAATGCCGATACCCGTAGAACGCGTAAACCAGCATCCCGATGGCCAGCCAAATACCGAAGCGCAGCCAGGTTTCCCAGTGGAGCTGCAGCATCAGGAACCCCGAGGCCAGTACGCCGAACGCCGGTACCCACGGCATCAGCGGGAGCCGGAATTCCCGCGGGGCGTCGGGTTGACGGTAGCGCAGCACAATCACTGCCACGCACACCACAACGAACGCGGCGAGGATGCCGATGTTGGTCAGATCCGCCACGGCGCGAATGGGGAAGAAGCCGGCCAGTAAAGCGGAGGCCCCGCCGGCGATCCACGTCACCCGCTGCGGCGTGCCCCGCTTGTCCGTTCCGGAGAACCAGCCCGGCAGCAGCCCGTCCCGGCTCATGGAGAACCACACCCGGGTCACGCCGAGCAGGAACGTCAGCATCACGGTAAGGATGGAAAGCACGGCGAAGGCTGAAATGACGGTGGCAATGACGGGCAGCCCGACGGATTGGAACGCGGAGGCGAAACCGGCAGTGGGGCTGATGTCCCGGTAATTCTGCATTCCGGTCAGCACCAACGTGGCGAGGATGTACAGGACCATGGCCACGGCCAGGGAGAGCAGGATGGCTTTGGGCATGTGTTTCTTGCCGTCCGTGGCTTCCTCGGCGGCCGTGCTCATGGCGTCGTAGCCGAAAACGGCGAAGAAGACGGTGGCAGCGCCGGTGAAGACCGCCCCGAAACCGCTGGGCAGGAACGGCGTGTAGTTGTCCGTGTTGATGTAGAAGAACCCCAACCCCACGATGAACAAGATCAGCAGGACTTTCAGGCCCACGGCCACCAGTTCAAAGCGTCCGAAGGTTTTGGTGCCCCGGCTCAGGATCCAGGTAATGAACAGGCAGACGACGGCGGCGGGCAGGTTGATCAGCCCGCCCTCCACCGTGTCCCCGGTCCCCTGCATCCAGACGGGCATGTCGATGCCGAAACCGGCGAGGAATTCGGTGAAGTAGCCGGAGATGCCGATGGCCACCACTGCCACGATTGCGGTGTATTCCAGCAGCAGGTCCCAGCCGATGAACCATCCGATCAGTTCGCCCAGCGCCACGTAACCGTAGGTGTAGGCGGAACCGGCGCGGGGCACCATTCCGGCGAACTCGGCGTAGGACAGGGCCGCCGCGGCGCTGGCCAGGCCGGCAACCAGGAAGGAGATCAACACGGCCGGCCCCACGGGAGAGGCATCGGCACCGCCGTTGGCCACCAGGCCGGCGAGGGTGAAGATGCCGATGCCGATGATGCCGCCCACGCCGATGGCTGTCAGCTGCCAGAGGCCAAGGCTCTTGAACAGCTTGTTGCCCGTTTTCTCCTCGTCGATTTCCTCAATGGGCTTGCGGCGGAGGACGGAACCGCCGCTTCCGGCGACTGTGGACATGTCTGCTCCCATCCGTACCCGGCGGGCCGCCGGAATCAAGGTCTACGGCTTCAGCTACGGCAGAAGTATGGACCTTCATCCGACGGCGGGGTACCCCCGCCGCCTACTTTTCCGGCGGTGCGCCGAACGCCTCAGAGCTTCGAACGCAGGGCCGCCGCGGCCGGTGTCCTTTCTGTGTTCCGGCGGAGGGCGGGGTCGAGAGTCCGCAGAGCGTCCCATCGGGTGGGCCCTGTGCTGCCTCCTGTTGTCCCATCTGTCACAGGAGCACCAAGCCGTGGGACCCCGTGCGGCCATCCGGGCACAGCCTCCCAGCGGGTGGGGCCCGTGCTGCCTCCTGCTGTCCCACCTGTCACAGGAGCACCAAACGGTGGGACCCTGTTCGGCAAAACGGCGTAACTACCGCTTCGAACGCAGGGCCGCCGCGGCGTCGCTCGCCGTAGTGCGGATCCGGTACAGGCTGGTGGTTGCCGTCATGTACAGCGTCCGGCCGTCCTGCCCGCCGAAGCAGACGTTGCTGACGGTTTCGGGCACGGGGATGTGTTCGAGCAGCTCGCCGGCCGGTGAAAACACCCGTACGCCGTCGCCGCCGGAGGACCAGATGTTCCCGTCCGTATCCACCCGGAACCCGTCCGGAACACCGGGGGCGACGCGCACGAACACCCGGCCGTTCTTCGCCTGCCGGCCCTCGACGACGTCGTAGGCGCGGATCGGATTGCCTTCGGACTGAGCCGGACCGTACGGAGAGACGGCCTCTTCGGCGGTGTCGGAAACGTAGAGGACGGACTCGTCCGGGGAGAACGCCAGCCCGTTTGGGGCCATGATGTCGGTGATCACAGCGGTGAGTTCCCCGCTGGCCGGATCGAAGCGGAACACGTACCGGTCCCCGTACTCCAGTTCGCCAGGGTGGCCCTCGGCCGGGTTGTCGATCCCGTAGGAGGGATCCGAAAACCAGATGGTGCCGTCGGACTTCACGACGACGTCGTTGGGCGAGTTGAAGCGGACCTCGCCGAAGCGGTCCACCAGGGTTTCGACGGTGCCGTTGCGGTCCCGTTCAATGGCCCGGCGCCCGTGCGAGCACTGCACCACGGACCCGTCCGGGTCCAGCGCACGGCCGTTGGTGAACTCGATGTCGGAGCCGTAGACGCTCAGCTCGCCGGTGGTTTCGCTGTACTCCAGGACCCGGTTGGACCGAACGTCGCTGTAGCGCAACGCGTTACGTTCCGGGACCCACGTGGGACCCTCCGCCCAAACCGCGCCCGTACCCACCTGCTCCAGCGAGGCTCCGTCTTCCAGCAGTGTCGAGGGGCGTGCGTCCATTGCGTTATCTCCTTCTCAAGGCCCGCCGGGCCTGCTTTTCACGCGGGTGGTCTGCGTCCTTTTATACGCGAGGCATGGGCGGCGGCCCAAAGGCTGCCCCCGTCACGTCCAGGCCGGGCGGATTACGAAGTCGGCGCGGGCTTTGGACGCCTGGACCAGACGAGCGTTGGGGCCGTCTACGTTCCGCACCCAGGCGGCGGCTTCCTCCGCTGCCTTGCCGAACCGGATATGCCGCTCCACCAGGCGCTCCGTGCGCAGCTCTTCGTCGGGCTCGCAGTACCAGACCTCGGTGCACCTGGACCGGAACTCCTGCCATTCCGGCCGGTCCAGCAGCAGATAGTTTCCCTCCGTCAGGATCACCTTCGCGGCGGGAAATACCGGAATGTCGCCGGCCAGCGGCTGTTCCAGCGTCCGCTCGAAACCGGGCGCGTAGACCACGGCGGTCCGCGGCAGCCGGAGGCGTTCCAGGAGCGCAGCATAGCCGTAGGCATCGAAGGTTTCCGGGGCGCCCTTGCGCGCCAGCAGCCCGAGACGGGTCAGCTCCCGGTCGGAGAGGTGGAAGCCGTCCATGGGAACATGGGCAAAGCGCTGCGACTCGACGTCGTCGACGGCGCCGTTCAGCTCGCGGACCAGTGACTCCACCAGGGTGGTCTTTCCTGCCCCGGGGGCACCGGCGACGCCGATGACCACGGTTCCAGCGGAAGCCGAGGCCAGCGCGGAGATCCGGTTTTCCAGCTCCGTGAGTAAGGGTCGGGAATCTGCCACGGTCCTCCGTTCGTGCAGCCGCTATTGGCGAGCACCAGTCTACGGCTGCTGGGGGTTGCAGGATCAGGCGGCCAAACCGTACGGTGCGGGGACACCAGGAACCAGGAGGCAGACGTGGCACCTTCCCGTGGACGCATGCTCGCAAAAGCCGCCGGACAGGGAGCCGTGGCAGGTCTTGCCGGCGTGGCCGTAATGACCGCCGGGGAGAAGCTGGAGCAGGCGCTGACCCACCGCCCCAACTCCTACGTCCCCGCCCGCACCCTGCTGAGCCTGCTGGGCCGGCATCCGGCACCGGACGCCCAGCCGCCGCACTGGAACCATGCCATGCACTGGGGGACCGGTGCGGTACTGGGGGCGCTGCGCGGGGTCTGGTCCGTCACGGGGATCCGCGGCCCGGTGGCCAACACCACCTTCAGCGTGGTGCGGCTGGCCACCGACCAGACCTTGGAAAACGCCACCGGCATCGGAGCTCCCCCGACGTCCTGGCCGCTGCAGGAAACGGTGGTGGATGTCGGCCACAAGGCGGTGTACGCCTGGGCAACGGGGCTGGTGGCCGACGCCTGGATTGCCCCGGTTCTGGAATCCCGGCAGGGGACCACTAGCCACTGACGCCCGGACCCCGGCATAAGCTGGGGGTGTTGCCTATTTCGAGGAGAAAACCTTGTCCCTGCTGACCCCTTTGATCACCACCGCCGGCCTGATCGGCGGCTACCAGACCGCCCGCTCCACCGGTAACCGCCAGCTGGGCGGGGCCGTGCTCGCCGCCGCCGGTGCCGGTGCGTTTGCCCTCTGGAAGCGCGACGCCGGAACGGGCACCGCCGCGGCACTGACCGCGGGCTACGTGGCCGCCTTCGGCCTGTCCCATCCGCTGGCCAAGAAGATGGGCGCCTGGCCTGCCGTTTACACAGTCACGGGTGCCGTGGCCGCGGCCTCGCTGGTTTTCGGCCGACGCCGCTAGCAGCCCGGCCGGCCCGCGGCTCCCAACATCCCGGGGCGCATCAAAAGGTGCGGCCGGGCGGGAATGATCCGCGGGCCGGCGTCGTTGAATCTATTGAACGGTCCGAGAGGGCCGCGACGCGGGAGCCGGGAAACCGGCCGCCCGCAGCTGGATTGGTAACTCAATACGGGGATGATCGGTTTCGACGATGTTTGTTGAGCCAGGGGAAGCGGGCCGAGAACGCAGAGTTATCTCGTTAACGCTCTCTGCAAAACAATAAGTGCCAAACCTATGCGCACTGACTTCGCTCTCGCTGCCTAAGCAGCCGGAGTAGTCCGTCAGCCCGGAGTCGCTCTCGCTCCGGATCCTGGCGTCGTTTAGAGGGCCACTGCCGAACACTCCCGCCGTCGGGGTGTTCGGGACATTTTGACGGCTGGGCCCGGATCAGCCACCTGTATGCAAGATGGCTGGGGCCAAGAAAATCCGACGCATACTGCGCCCGGAGAAGCCCTGACAATACAACACCGGACGGGGGTTCGATTCCCCCCATCTCCACCAGTCTGAAGGCCTGCCCCGTGGGGCGGGCCTTCTTTGTTTCCACGGCCGTTCCGCCTCTGCGTGCGCTGAGTCTCAAGCGCCGGGGGCGCGGCGCTAATCTGGGATACAGACAGCAAGCAGCCGCGGGAAGGAAAACACATGCAGGCATTGATAATTACCCCCGGGCAGAAGGACTCGCTGGAGCTGCGGGAGCTTCCGGAGCCGGAAGCCGGTGAAGGCAGCGTGCTGGTGGAGACGCTCGCGGTGGGTCTGTGCGCCACGGACCGTGAAGTCATTGCCGCCGAGTTCGGCACGGCACCCGCCGACCGGGATTACCTGGTGATGGGACACGAGAACCTCGGCCGCGTTGTCGAGGCCCCCGAAGGCTCGGATCTTGCCGCCGGGGATCTGGTGGTCGGGATCGTCCGCCGTCCCTGTGCCGAAAACTGCCGTGCCTGCGCCGCCGGCGAGTGGGACATGTGCCTGACCGGGACCTACACCGAACACGGTATCGAAGGGCTCGACGGCTTCGCGCGCGAATACTGGCGTGGGGACCCCGAAGACATGGTGAAGCTCGAACCCTCGCTGGAACGCGTCGGCGTGCTGCTGGAACCGGCCACCATCCTGGCCAAGGCATGGGAACAGATCGACCGGATCGGCGGCCGCGCCTACTTCCGGCCGCAGGTAGTCGCCGTGACCGGTGCCGGGCCCGTGGGGTTGCTCGGTGCCTTGTTCGGGGTGCAGCGGGGACTCGAAGTGCACGTCTTCGACCTGGAAGAGGACGGGCCGAAGGAAAAGCTGACCAAGGACCTTGGTGCCGTCTTCCACACCGACACCCTCCCCGAATCCGGCATCAACCCGGACATCATCATCGAATGCACCGGCGTACCCACGGTGATCAATGATGTGCTGCAGCACGGCGCCAAAAACTCGGTCACCTGCCTCACCGGTGTGTCCGAGCCCGACGGCGAGCAGCCGGTGGACCTGGGCGCCCTGAACCTGAACCTGGTGATGGACAACCGCGTGGTCTTCGGCACCGTCAACGCCAACCGCCGCCACTACCTCAAGGCCGCCGCGGCCCTGGCCAAGAGCGACTCCCGCTGGCTTGAGCAGCTGATTTCGCGCCGGGTTCCGCTGGCGGACTATGCACAGGCCTTCGAGGACCGCGACGGCGACATCAAAGTGGTGCTGGACCTGCGGGACAACGCCTAACCCGTTCCGCAGGCTATTTCTCCTGGGCGGCTTCGGTGATAGACAGAAGAGACGGAAGCCGCCCAGGCGGCCACGGCAACCTGCATAGGAGGCACGCGCATGCGCAAGGACGCTGACCAGCCGGTAATTCCCGGCGGTTCGGAAGCTGACCGGGCCGAGCAGTCGATGCCCGCGGTTCCCGGTGCGGGCGACGCCGGACCGGCCGGGGAAATCCACCGGGACGGTTCCGAGGCGGACGGCATTGAGCAGGACATTCCCGCAGTTCCGGGCGCAGGCGACGCCGGACCGGAAGGAGAGGTCCACCCCGAGGGGTCAGAGGCCGACATCCTGGAACAGAAAGCGGACGTCCCGGGGAGCGACGAGGACTATCCTCCCGGGGACGGCTGATCCCGTTCAGCCAGTGCTTGGTAAGTGATTCCTCCGGGTTCTCAGATTCCCTGGGGTCTGAATAATTCCCCCGTCGCGCAGCGGAGGGAATTACACGCACCTTTCCCGGCCCGCAGCCACGTAGAATGGACGGCGGCAGAACGGACAACGGAAACAGCAGGTGCGGCGTGGATCTTTTCGACCCGGGGGCGGTGTTCGACGTCGTCGACCTCGCGGGTGTGCTCGCTAACGGAGTCCTCGGCGGCGCCGTGGCGCGGCAGCTGCGGATGGACCCGGTGGGCTTCCTGGTCCTGGCGCTCACCTCGGCGCTGGGCGGCGGCGTGCTGCGTGACACCCTCCTGCAGGCAGGACCGCCCGTAGCGCTGACCAATCCCGCCTATCTCTTCACGGCCATCGCCGGCGCCGTCATTGCCTATGCCATCGAGCTCAAGGGCAAATGGGCCAACCGGTTCCTGATTGTGATCGATGCCTTCGCGCTGGGTTGCTGGGCCGCCACCGGCACGGCCAAGGCGCTGGGCCTGGGGCTGGAATGGCTCCCGGCCATCCTGATCGGCGTCGTCACCGCCGTGGGCGGCGGCATGATCCGCGACATTGTGGTGGGCCGGGTGCCTGCCATCTTCGGCGGCAACACCCTGTACGCCACCGGTGCCCTCGTGGCCGCCGTCGAAATGGCGATCCTCTACGATCTGGGCCTGCAGAACGTGGGCATGGGCGTGGCCATCGGGACCTGCGCCGTGCTGTGCACGGTGGCCCGCCGCCGCGGGTGGCGGCTGCCCGGGCCGGGGGAGTTCAGCGTCCGGCTCAGCCGGCGCCCGCGCACGGAGGACCGGAGAAGCTCGGGCCAGGGCTGGCCGCGGCCGAAGTTTTGGAAAACCCGGACCCGCCGCTGACCCGTCCGCGACCCGCCGCTGACCCGTCCGGGACCTGTCCGGGGCCGCCAAGCGCTGAAGCGCTGCCGGCAGCCGCAATTCAGCTTTGCGGTAATTCGCCCCGGAAACCCCCTGAAACAAGAACAGACGCGGATTTAGTCCCGGAAATTCAGGCTTTCGCAGACTGGATTTGCAGGGAGTAGCGTGGCCAATATGAGTGCTTACAAGAGCGTAAATCCAGCCACCGGAGAAACCCTTCAGGAATTCGCTGAAGCCACCGACGCAGAAATCAACCAGGCCGTCACGGCAGCCCATAAGGCCTTCGCCAGCTGGCGGAACGAGCCCGTGGAAAACCGCACCAAGGTCATCACCCGCGTTGCGGAACTGTACCGGGAACGCGCCGACGAGCTCGCCCAGCTGATTGCCCTCGAAATGGGCAAGCCGCTGCGCGAGGCGAAGAGCGAGGTTGCCCTCTCCGCCAACATCTACGAGTACTACGCCACCCAGGGCCCCGGCTTCATGGCGGACGAGCAGCTCGACGTCAAGGGCGGCGGCAACGCCGTGGTCCGCACCGAACCGGTGGGTGCCCTGCTGGGGATCATGCCGTGGAACTACCCGTACTACCAGGTGGCCCGCTTCGCCGGCCCCAACCTGATGCTCGGTAACACCGTGCTGCTCAAGCACGCGAACAACTGCCCGCAGTCCGCCCTGGCGATGGCACAGATCTTCGCCGACGCCGGCGTGCCCGAGGGCGCTTATATCAACCTGTTCGCCACCAACGAGCAGGCCGCGGACATCATCGCGGACGCCCGGATCCAGGGCGTTTCCCTGACCGGCTCCGAGCGGGCAGGCTCCGCCGTCGCCGAGGTGGCCGGCCGGAACCTGAAGAAGTACGTCCTCGAATTGGGCGGCAGCGATCCGTTCATCGTCCTGGACACCCAGGACCTCGACGCCACGGTCAAGGCCGGAGTCCTCGGCCGGATGGGCAACGGCGGGCAGGCCTGCAACGCCGCCAAGCGCTTCATCGTGATGGAGGACCTTTACGACGATTTCGTGGAGAAGTTCACCGCCCGGATGTCCGCCATTGAACCCGGCGATCCGCTGCAGCCGGAGACCCGCTTCGGCCCGCTCTCCACGCAGGCTGCCGCAGACGGCCTGGTGGAGCAGATCCGCGACGCCGTGGACAAGGGCGCCACTCTGCACACCGGCGGCAGCCTGATCGACGGGCCGGGTGCCTTCGTACAGCCGACCGTGCTGACCGATGTCACGCCGGAAATGCGGGCCTTCTCCGAAGAGCTGTTCGGCCCGGCCGCCGTCATCTACAAGGTGTCCAGCGAGGAAGAAGCCATTGAACTGGCCAACAACTCCCCGTTCGGTCTGGGCGGAGCGGTGTTCAGTGCCGACGAAGACCGCGCCCTGAACGTCGCCGACCAGCTGGAAAGCGGCATGGTCTGGATCAACGGCACCTCCGGTACCCAGGAGGACCTGCCCTTCGGCGGCGTCAAGCGCTCCGGCGTGGGCCGCGAGCTGGGCCGCTTCGGCATGGCCGAGTTCGTCAACAAGAAGCTGATCCGCACCCCGCAGAAGCGGTAGGTCCGGTAAAAAGAACCCGGGGCGGGTCTACCGCCCCGGGTTTTTTATGCCTGCGAGGTTTTGAGGACGAAACCGGCGTAGTCCGGTGCCTCTTCCACCAACCCGGAGTCGGTGTGGAAGGCCGACGCCACTTTGTAGGACTCCTCGGTGACCTTCGTGGAGGTGGCGATTTCCTTGGGCAGCAGGGCCACCAGCGCGTCCACGGTCTCCGGTTGGGTGTCCTTCAGATACTCGCCCAGGAGGGTCCGGGCCTTTTCCGGGTCGTCCTGGATCAGTGCCAGCGACTTATCCAGTGCCCGGTTGAATCCGTCCACCAGATCCTGTTTGGCCTCGATCTGGGCACCCGTGCTGAACACTGCGCCGTGGATAGGGGACCGCAGGGTTTCGACATCGCCGCGGGTCGGCGAGATGTAGATGCTGCCCTCGCCTGCGGTTTCCACCTGTTGCCCGATCGGCTGGAAGAAACACAGCGCGTCTACCCTGCCGGCGGTCAGGGCGCCGATAGCAGCGGTGGCGGCGCTGCCGATGTTGACCATGGTGGAATCTGTCTGGGCGTTCTTGCCGATCTTCTTGAACAGGTACGTCATCAGCGCTTCTGTTCCGCTGCCCGGTCCGGTGATGCCGATCTGCTTACCCACCAGGGCTTCGATCCGTTCCTCCAGCGGTGCGTCAGCAGAGGGTCCGTCAAAGTTGTTCCCCACCACCACGTCCACGTAGTACTCGGTGACCAGGCCGCTGACCAGCTTCGCGTCGTCGTCGATCTTGTACAGATTGAACGCGTCCGTAATGACGCCGGCGCCGAGATCGATGCTGCCGGACTTCAGGGCGGCAGCCACCTTGGCACCCGTTCCGAGCCGGGGGCGTTCTCCCATGGTGACTCCTTCAGCGGTGAAGAAGCCCTCCTGCTCGGCTACGAACAAGGGGAAAAACGCGATCGAGTCGCTGATCTGGCCCACATTCAGCACTCCCGAATCGGAGCTGCCGGCGTTGTTGGCGCAGGAGGCCAGGGCAGGGACGGCGGCGATGGCGGGAAGGACGAGCATCGACTTGAGCATGGTGCGTCTGGAGGGGGTAACCGTTTCAAGCATTGGAGTTCCAATCTGTGGAGGAAGAGTTAGTGCTCGTCCAGCGGCTTCCAGCGGTTGATCCGCTTGCTGAGGACGGCGACGCCGGAGTTCAGGATGGTGGCAACGATGGTCAGCACCACCAGGGTCGCGAAGACGCCGGCAGTGTCGAACTGTGCGGCGGAGGCGTTGATCAGGTAGCCGAGTCCTTGGTTGGACGCGACGAGCTCGCCGATGACCGCACCGATCAGTGCGTACGGGATGGCTACCTTCAAGCCGGTAAGGAACCCGGTCATGGAGGAGGGCAGTACCACCTTGAAGGCAACATGGCGGCGGTTGCCGCCCATCAGCCGGACGGCGTCGATCAGGCCGCGGTCCACTTCGCGGACCCCGGCGGCGGTATTGAGGAAGACGAGGAAGAAGACCGTGGCGGCTGCCAGCAGCACCTTCATGTCCATGCCGATGCCGAACCACACAATGAACAGCGGTGCCAGGGCAACCTTGGGGATGGAATACAGGGCGAGCATAAACGGATCCAGCACCTGGTAGAGCAGGTTGAACGAGGCCAGCAGGTATCCCACCAGGGCACCGGCGAGTGCTCCGAAGAAGAACCCGAGGAGGATCTCCTGCAGGGTGATCCAGGTGTGTGTCCAGAGCGTGCCGTCAGTTATCCAGTCCACCAGCCGTTCCAGGATCAGGCTGGGCTTGCTGACGAAGGTGATATCGATGACCGGCCCTGCGGTGATCTGCCACAGGGTCAGGAAGGCCACCAGCACTGCCGCACGCAGGCCCCAGACAATGGTTGAGTGGCCGAACTTGTCCCACCAGGTGCGGTTCAGGTCTTCCTTGACCGGACCGGACCCGGCCGACAGCGGCGGTACCCGGTCCGTTCCCGGTGCCGTTGCCGCCGGCAGTGCCGGCTCGGCCGCGGATGCAGCACTCATGCCGTGGATCCTTCCTTGAGGGCGGCAGCAAGTTTCTTATGCAGTGCCACGAATGTCGGGTCAATCCGGGTTTCATCCACCGACCGGGGACGCGGAATGTTGATCGGCTCATCCAGCAGGATCCGGCCGAGCTGGCCCAGGACCACAACACGGTCGCCCAGGAGGAGGGCCTCCTCGATGTCATGGGTGACAAAAACCACCGTCTGCCCGGAGCCCTGCCACAACCGCAGCAGTTCCTCCTGAAGTTCGTTGCGCAGCTGCGCATCCAGTGCACCGAAAGGCTCGTCCATCAGGAGGGTTTTCGGCGCCCCTGCCAGCATTCGGGCGAGGCTGGCGCGGCGCCGCATTCCGCCGGAGAGCTCCCGGGGATAGTGGTTCTCGAATCCGGACAGTCCGACCTTGGCGATGAGTGCCTGCGCCACCTCCCGGCGCTTCTCCTTGGATTCGCCGCGGATTTCCAGCGGCATTTCGACATTGCGAACGACGTCGCGCCACGGCATAAGCGTGTCCGACTGCGTCAGGTAGCCGATATCCACGTTGGGTCCGTTGAGTACCGAGCCTTGGTAATGCACGGTTCCCGAGCTGGGCCGGGTAAGCCCGGAGAGCAGGTTCAGCATGGTGGATTTCCCGCAGCCGCTGCGGCCGAGGATGCTGACGAATGTGCCTTCCTCGATGGAAAGGTCAAAGTCCCGCAGGGCAACCGTGGCGGTATTATCGCGCTCGAACTGCTTGCTCAGTCCGGAGATTTCCAGTAGGGAGCTCATACGGCCTGCACCTTGCTCCGGTGGTGGGACGGGGCATCCGGGAGCGGTTCCGCGCCGGCCAGCCAGCGGCTGTTATGCACCGTCATCAGCCGGACCTCTTCCTCCGTGAAATCCTGCGCCAGCAGCAGGTCCGCGGCGATGGCCAGCCCGTCCTCGACGGGAGGGTTGAAGGGCTGTCCGAGGTCACTGCTGATGACTGAGTTCTCAGGGCCGGCATGGCGGATGTTGGAGAACCAGAGGTCCCAGGAGACCTTGCCGGTAAGGGGAGTGGTCAGGCACCGCTCCAGCAGGGCTCCCTGCTCCGCCAGCTCCCGCTGCTGATCCAGCAACATGCGCTGGGAGGTGAACTCCGGGTGGGTAATCACCATCCGGCGTACGCCCAACTCCACGGCTGCCGGAATCAGGCTGCCCGATTCGTCGGCGTGCAGGTGGCCGGTTGCGAGCGTCATGTCGTGCTTTGCGATCAGCTCCAGGACCTGGCGGGCCTCTGGAACGAGTCCGCCCCCGGATTCCACCTCCACAGCGGGTGCGGCCATGCCGGCGGCGCGCAGGTCCTCCTGCAGCTGGGCCCACATGGGCGGGGTGGCGCCTTCGGGTTCTTCCGAGAGGCAGGACCGCTGGTTTGAGCTGTCCACGGTTGGCAGCCAGACAAACTGCGCTCCGCCACGGGCGGCGATCTCCACGGCGATAGGGTTCAGGCCCCCCACGGAGGCGTTCAGGGTGATGGCCCCAAGGACATCCACGTCCGGGTGTACCTTGCGGACGACGGCGGCGCGCTCTGCGGTGGGCGTGTAGTGGGACTTGAGCACAAATCCGGCCATTCCGAGCTCCGCGAAACGGGCGGCTAGATCAATATCGTCAATTCGGCGGCGCATAACGTCCGGTGCAATGTGCACGTGGACGTCATAGGCGTCCCGGACCAGGTCCCGTGCGCGGGCGGAGGGCTGGTGATGGTCGGACATAAGGCTCCCTTGCCTGTTCAGCGGTTGGTGCCCAAATTGTCGCCAATAATGTCAACGGTTGTCAATGTTCAAAAGTGACCTGCTTCACAATCGCCCGCAATTCGGGCAGGACAATGAACAGCGCCGACGCGAAATGCGCCGGCGCGGGGATTCTGGTGGCGGCGGGGTGCGGCTAAGCCGAGCGGACGTTGTCCGGTTCCGATTGCCCCGCGCGTTCGCTTCGCCCGTTGAACACCACATACCGGTAGGCGAAATAGCGGAAGATATTGCCCAAGGCGATTCCCACCACGTTGCCGGAAATGTTGTCCGCAAACGTGCTGCGGAAACCCAGCACGTAGTGGGAGATGTACAGGCAGCCGGTGGAAATGAGCAGTCCCACCAGGTTGGTGAGGGCGAACAGCAGCGTCTCGCTGCGGATGCTCCGGGTGCGCAGCTTCCGGAAGGTCAGGTAACGGCTGCCCAGCCAGGAAACGGTCGTGGCCGCCGCCACGGAGATGGTCTTGGCAAGAATCGGGCTGTCCGGTACCAGGGTGGCGGAGAGAATATTGAACAGGCCTACGTCAACCACGAAGGCGACGGCGCCGACTGCCGAAAACGAGCCCAGACGGCGGACGATTGCGCGCACCTTGCTGGTTTCTGCCATTACCGAAAAATCCGTTCAACGCATTGCTGCGGGACGCAGCTTCCTGCCCTTGCCGGTGCGCACACGCGGGGAGGGACTTTTACCTTTCGGATGATGGCACAAAGTGGATTTGGCCTCAAAATCCGTGCCGATGCAAGCCGGATCAGGGCAATGTGACCGTAAATACAGTGCCTTTGCCGGCCTCGCTTTCCATTGCGATGGTGCCCCCGTGCTCTTCCACAATGCGCTTGGTGATCACCAGGCCGAGCCCGACGCCGGGGATCTGCGCCCGGCGTGCGGTTCCGGAGCGGAAGAACTTGGTGAAGACCTCCGCCTGCTCGGCCTCGGTCATGCCAATGCCGGCGTCCGCTACCCGAAGGACAGTGGAGCCGCCTTCGGTGCGCCAGGCGCTGACCGTCACCTGGCCGCCGTCGGGCGAGTATTTCACCGCGTTGGAGAGCAGGTTATCCAGCACCTGGGAAATGCGCTTGGGATCGACCATTGCAGGCAGGGTCTCGGGGACCTCGGCAACGATGGTGACCGCGTTGATTTCGGCACGTGGTGCGGCGGAGGTGATGCCGGAGCGGACCAGATCGCTGAGGTCCGTGACTTCCTGCTGAACGTTGGCGGAACCGGCTGCGGCCGTGAGCAGGTCCGAGACCAGGTGCAGCAGCTTCTCGGAATTCCGCTGGGCCACCTTCAGCGAGGAGGCCACATATGCCGGGATCGCATCCTCTTCATCCAGCGCCAGTTCCAGATAGCCCATGATCGAGGTCAACGGGGTACGCAGTTCGTGGGACACGTTCGCCACGAAATCGTCCTTCGCCGCCACGGCGTTCACCAGGCCGGTGACGTCGCTGTAGGCGATCACGGAACCGCGGAAGGCGTCGCCGTCGCCCTTGACGGAGCGGGCCGAGACGCTCAGCGCCTTCTGCTCTTCGCCGGTCCCGTACCAGACCAGTTGGTCGGAAAAGGACTGGCCCCGGGCTGCCCGCTTCACCGGGCGCTGGTCCACCGGGATGGGCGTGGTGCGGTCCGGCCCGAAAATGTACATCTCCGCTTCGGTGGGGCGGGTGGTGAAGGAAGGGGCGGCGAGGCGTTCGTGGAGCTGCTGGCGCGAATTAGTCAGGATGCGTCGGCCGTCCCCGTCAATGACCGCCACCCCCACCCGGATGGTGTTCAGGATGGTTTCCAGCATCGATTCCTTGCGCAGGCTCTCCATCAGCGAAGCCTGCAGGACAACGTCCTTTTCCTGCAGCACCACTGCCTGGGCGGTGAGGCTGGCCTCAGCCTCGGCGCGGGCGGCCTCGGCGTCCTCGGCGGTGCGCAGGGCCGAGATGAGGTCACGCTCATACAACCGGCGCTCGTGCGCATAGAAGGCAACCACCTGGTCAAGGGCCGGCCGGCCGCCGGCTGCGGGGGAGCGGGTGGCGGAGAGCAGGACCGGGATGCGCTGGCCTTCGGGGCCCAAAAGGTCGACGGCGAGTTCGGCAAACGCGGCGTTCAACGCCAGCTGCGGCATGGCGTGGGTGGTGTAGACAATCCGGTCGCCCACGGGCAGCAGCTTCAGGAAGCTGGTGCCGCGGACCTCGTCCAACGCCTTGCCGATCCATTTCTGCGCGGTGCCGTTGGCGTCCACCACCGTGCCGTCCGTCAGGGTGATGAAATAGCCCGCCGGAGCGGTTTGGGACAGGGCGCGGTAGTCGAGCCGGAAATCCAGGTCCACGATGCGCCTACTTCGACTGTTGCAGGTAGGCGAGGATGATGTCTGCGGTCTCCTCGGGCGCACTGACATGGGGGAGATGGCCGGTGGCCTTCATCTGCACCAGCGTGCTTTGCGGAATGTGTTCCTGCAGGTAGCGGCCCACATGGTCCGGGGCCAGCAGGTCCGCGGATGCCTGCATGATCAGCGCGGGGACAGACACCCGGGGCAGCAGGCTCCTGACATCGGTCAGGAATGCCACGCGGGCAAACTGGCGGGCGATGCCGGGGTTGACCCGGCAGAAACTGCCTTCGAGTTCGGCGCCCAAAGCCGGAGCTGCCGGGTTGCCCATGATTACCGGCGCCATGGTGGCGGCCCAGACGAGGTAATTGGTGTCCAGGGAAACAAGAAGTTCGTCCAGGTCCGCCCGGCTGAAACCGCCTTCGTAGCCGTCCTCGGGATAGTCCAGGTAACTGGGCGACGGGGCTACCAGGATGATCCGGGCAAAGCGTTCCGAATCGGTGGCCCCGGCAGCAATGGCCATCATGGCGCTGACACTGTGGCCGATAAAGGTGACGTCCCGCAGGTCCAGATCAACACACAGTTTCAGGACATCGGCTACGTAGCCGTCCAGCGTGGCGTACTTCGCCGGGGTGTAGGCAGCGAGGTCGGAACCCCCGGCACCGACGTGGTCGAAGAGAACCACTTTGTACTCGTCGGTGAAACGGGGCAGTACCCGGGACCACATGCCCTGGTCGCAGCCGAAACCGTGGGCGAAAAGCAGTACCGGTCCGTCCGCTCGTCCCAGTACGCGAACATTGTTCCGGGTGCGGATATCAGTCTTCATTAACCTGTACGCCTGCTTTTCTTCTTATTCCGTGCCCGCATTGCCGTGAGCCGAGTCTCAGCAAATATTACAGGTCCAATACCGCTTAAACGGCCAGCGGGGACGCATATGGAAATGCGCTGTCGAGGGCCGGTGGTAATGCCGGGAAAACGGTTGTACTTCCGGCCCCACTCACCAATCGAAAGTGCATCAGTTACCGTTTAGCACCCCGAAAACGGTAACTACCGCTTTTTCGCCACGGCATAGCGGAGTTCCGCTGCGCCGCCGTCGAACTGCGTGCTGGCGATCATGCGCATGGGGGCGGTGGGACCGGACACCGGCAGGAGGCGCCGCCCGCTGCCCAACGCCACCGGCATGTAAGTGACCCACAGTTCGTCCAGCAGTCCGGCTTGGGCGAACTGCGCCGCCACGTTGCCTCCGCCCACCACCCAGATGTTCCCTTCTCCCGCCGCATCACGAGCCGCCTCGAAGACCTTCCGTACGTCACCGGAGGCAAACCGTACGTCCCCCTGCGCCGGAGCGGACTCCTTCCCGTGCGTGAGTACCCAGCACGGCTGGGTGTACTCCCAGCTTTCCGGTTGCTCCGCCCGGACCCAGCGGTAGGTTTCCGCCCCCATAACCACCGCGCCGACGTCGGCCATGAACCTGTCGTAGTGGTCCTGGAACGCCTCGAAACCGAACTGGAGCAGCCAGTCCAGGCGGTCGTCATCGGTGGCAATAAAACCGTCAAGGGAGGATGCGACGTAATAGATGACCTTGGGCATGGGATGAGGATAGTCCTCGGCAACGGGAGGGAAGTAGTGGCGGGCGGGCTTAGCAGGCCGGAATGGAATTACTTGCCCAAGAATGTTCCGAGCGGAGTCTTTCGCGGCTGCAGGGGGGCGTTCGACCAAGCATCTGGGATAGGTTGATAGGCAGTGAACCATAAGTAGCCTGATCATTTCCGAGTCGGTGATTTCAGCCGGCCGGGCGCGACAGTACGGAAGGAAAAAACATGAGTGAGCGGCTCGTAGCGGATCTGATTGTCGAACGACTGCAGGCCTGGAACGTGGACCGGGTGTTCGGCTACAGCGGAGACGGCATTAACACGGTCCTGGGCGCGATGCGCCGCAGCGGCGACCCCGAGTTCATCCAGGTCCGGCACGAGGAGAACGCCGCATTCATGGCGGTGGGGCACGCGAAGTACACCGGCGGGGTAGGGGTGATGATGTCCACCCAGGGGCCCGGGGCAATCCACCTGCTCAACGGCCTGTACGACGCCAGGCTGGACGGGGCGCCCGTGGTGGCCATTGTCGGACAGCAGTCCCGCAGCGTGCTGGGGTCCTCCTACATGCAGGAGGTGGATCTGATGAACCTGACCCGGGACGTTGCCTCGGCGTTCCGCCAGCAGATCAATTCCCCGGAGCAGGTCCCGCTGGTGCTGGACCGCGCGTTCAAGAAGGCGCTGGCCACCGGCACGCCCGCCGTCGTCATCATCCCGCATGACGTGCAGCAGGCCCCGGCGCCGGAACTGGAACAGGAGCACGGCATCCTGAACACCGTCCCGGTGTTCAGCCCCGCGCGGACCTCACCGGACGAAGCGGACATCCGGGCTGCCGCGGATCTGATCAATTCCGGCGAGCGGGTGGCCCTGCTGGTTGGGCAGGGCGCCCGCGACGCCCGCGCCCAGGTTGCCGCCCTGGCCGAGAAGATCGGTGCGGGCATCACCACCAGCCTGCTCGGCAAACCGTACGTGGATGAAACCCTGCCGCTCGCCGCCGGAACCATGGGGCACCTTGGCACCAGTTCCGCCGGCTACGTGATGGACAACTGCGACACCCTGCTGATCATCGGGTCCAGCGACCCATGGACGGAGTTCTATCCCAAGCCGGGGACCGCGCGCGGGGTGCAGATTGACCGGGACGCTTCGGCAATCGGGAACCGCTACCCGGTGGAGGTCGGCATCACGGGAGATGCCGTAGCCAGCCTGGACGCCCTGATTCCGTTGCTGGAAGCTAAACCGGATGCCCCCTGGCGGCGGCAGGTGGAGGAAAGCGTGCGCCGCTGGCACGACCTGGCCCGGGTGCGGGCCATGACGCCGGCCGATCCGGTGAACCCCGAACGCGTGGTCTATGAGCTGAACCGCCGCCTGCCGGACAATGCGCAGGTGGCGGTCGACGTCGGCAGTTCCGTGTACTGGTACGCGCGGCAGCTGCACCTTCCGGAGGGCGTGCCGGCGCACCTGTCCAGCACGCTGGCCAGCATGGGCTGCGCCGTGCCGTACGGACTGGCCGCGAAGCTCGCCTATCCGGACCGTCCGGTGGTGGCGCTCTCCGGCGACGGCGCCATGCAGATGGCCGGGGTGACCGAACTGATCACCCTCAGCCGGCTCTGGCAGAAGTGGGAGGATCCGCGGTTCGTTCTCTGCGTACTGAACAACCGCGAGCTGGCCGAGGTCACCTGGGAACAGCGCGAGATGGAGGGCGATCCCCGGTTCGAGGACAGCCAGTCGCTGCCGGACTTCAAGTACGCCGAGTACGCCAAGCTGCTGGGACTGGAAAGCATCCGGGTGGAGGATCCTGAGCTCCTGGGCGAGGCCTGGGACGTGGCGCTCGCCGCCACCCGGCCGTTCCTGATCGAGGTAATCACCGATCCCGCAGTACCGCTGCTTCCGCCGTTCCCCAGCGGGGCCGCCCAGGCCGAAACCATGAAGGACGGCCTGGCGCAGGAGGGCGCCGCGGGCGAGCACGCGCGCCGGCTGCTGGATATTTACCTGGAGCAGGAAGAAGGCCTGTACCGGGACCTCTGAGCAGGCGGAGGGGGAGGCAGGGAACAACCCCGGACACCGGAACGGGCGCACCCGCGGTGGGTGCGCCCGTTCCTCCGTTCGGTGCCCGTCCTAGGTGCGGGTCGGCGCGCCGAGCTCCACGGGTTCCTCATCATTCAGGTAGGCAGACTCGGAGTGGGCCATGAGGTCGATGCCCCGAAGTTCACTTTCCTCGGGGATGCGCAGGCCGATGGTCAGCTGCAGCACCTTGGCAATCAGCCAGGTCACCACGAAGGAGTAGACCAGTACGGCTCCGCAGGCGATTGCCTGGCTGCCGAGCAGGGAGAAGCCGCCGCCGTAGAAGAGGCCGCTGACTCCGTTAGGTGCCGCCTCGGTGGCGAACAGGCCAATCAGGAGGGTGCCCAGCAGGCCGCCGACGGCGTGTACCGCCACCACGTCCAGCGAGTCGTCGAAGCCAAGGCGGAACTTCAACTCGATGGCCAGCGAGCAGACCAGTCCGGCGATCGCACCGATGGCGACGGCGCCCAGGGGGCTGACCGCCCCGCAGGCGGGGGTGATGGCCACCAATGCGGCGATCAGGCCCGACGCCGCCCCCAGACTCGAGGAGCGGCCCAGCCGCAGGCGTTCCATCAGCATCCAGCCGAGCATGCCCGCAGCTGCCGCGACTGCCGTATTAAGGAAGACAACGGCGGCTGAGTGGCCGGCGCTGAGGGCGGAACCGGCGTTGAAGCCGTACCACCCGATCCAGAGCAGGCTTGCTCCCAGCAGGATCAGCGGGCGGCTGTGCGGCTGGCCGTGCGAGTGCGGCCAGCCTTTGCTGCGGCCCAGGACCAGTGCCAGGGCCAGGGCGGCAACGCCGGCGTTCAAGTGCACCGCGGTACCGCCGGCGAAGTCGATGGCGCCCAGCTGGTTGGCGATCCAGCCGCCGACGACGGTGCCCTCGGCGTTGTCGAAAGCGAACACCCAGTGCGCCACCGGGAAGTAGACCAGCGTGGCCCAGAGCCCGGCGAAGACCATCCAGGCCCCGAACTTCATCCGTCCGGCCGCGGAGCCGGCAACCAGGGCGGTGGTTACACACGCAAACATCAGCTGGAAGACGGCAAACAGAGCCACCGGGATGGATGCGGCCGGATCTTCTGTAAGGAGTTCGGAGAGGCCGAGGTATTCCAGCGGGTCGCCCAGCAGGCCCATGCCGCCCAGCGAGTCGCCGAACGCGGCGGAATAGCCGTAAAGCACCCAAAGGACGGCCACGAGGCTGGCCCCGCCAAAGCACATCATCATCATGTTCAGGATCCGCCGTGAGCCCACCATGCCGCCGTAGAAGAAGGCGATTCCGGGGATCATCAGGCAGACCAATGCGGAGCTGGCCAGCAGCCAGGCCGTGTTTCCAGAGTCCATGGAGGTACTCCCGTTCGGGTTGTGCGCCCGTTCCTGCCTCTGCCGATGCAGCCGGGCGGAGAATATGGACGGGCCAGCCCCCCGCGGCTGGCCGGCACCCCGGTACCGGCGGCGCTGGTTTAAGCATGGGGCCGGTATGTTTCGGCCGGGAGCGCCTGCAGGTTAGCGCTGCGTTAACGCGGTCTGGATGTCTGCTGGGAGGTTTCTGGACGTGCAGGGCGGAGGCGCGGGTGCCGACCGCGGACTAAGCGTTACGGGGCATGCCGCGGCCGAAGGCAAAGGCTCGGACAATCTGGATTGCGCCCAGGACAACAAGGAAGATCCCGCCGTAAATCACCAGAACCGCGAGGGTCTCCAAGGGGAGGAAGAGCACCACTATTCCGGCGAGGATGCTCAGGATGCCCAGCACAATGGCGAACCAGCGGGAGCCGCCGCGGTCGGACTCGGCCAGGGCCATCACGCCCTCCACAATCCACGCGATCCCGATTACCAGCCCGAGCGCCGTCAGGCTTTCCATGGGGTTGCGCATGGCGATCACGCCGACCACCAGCAGGGCAAGGCCCACCAGGATGTTGAGGATCTTCAGCCCTGCGCCCAATCCGGTGAAAACGCCGAGCAGGATGCGGACGGCACCGGCAATGAGGAAATACAGGCCGAAGAGGACCGCGAGCACCTCGAGCGTCGCTCCGGGCCAGAAGAGGATAAGCAGCCCCAGGACCACGGAAACCAGACCGGTGATGCCCAGTCCGAGGCGGATTCCCCGCACTACGGACTTGGCCAGGTTCAGGGCGTCCAATGCGAACCCGCCCTGTTGATGGAACTCGCTGCCTGAAGCGGACATCCTCAAGACCTCCAGAGAGATTCCCCCATCGGCCCGGCGGGGCGCCGGTCTCCCCAGTATCCGATGCCAACACCCTGCTTCTCTAGGGAACAGCCGCAGAACCGGCCGGCCGGACCCGGATCACCACTGCGGCTGCCCGGCACCGTCGGGAACAGGTGCACCCGTTAGAAACCCAGCAGGTCCCGGACCTCGGCATCGGTGGTCTGGCCGAACCGGCGGTACGCCAGTCCCACGGCGTCCAGTCCGCTGTGCGGCCAGGGCACCACGACGTCGTCTGCCGGTGGGCTGAGCAGCTCCGCCGCACTGCCGCACGCTACCGGCGCGGCGGCGACCAGCCGGGCCGGGTCCAGCTGCCGGACGGCACCAAGTGCCGCGCGCATGGTCGCTCCGGTGGCCAGCCCGTCATCCACCGCAATGACCGTGCAGCCGGCAATGCGACGTTCCGGTAATCCGTGGCGGAACAGCTCCTCCCGTCTCCGGACCTCGCCGAGCTGTTCCTCGGCGGCGGCCGCGAACAGGGCCTCTGCGTCCTGCGTGCGGCTGCGCCAATACCGGAGCACGTCCTCATTGCGGACAGTGCAGACCGTTCCCGCGATGCCGGCCACTGCGCCGGCGGCCAGTTCGGGCTGTTCCGGATAGCCGATCTTCCGCACCACCACCACATCCAGCGGCGCGGACAATGCGCGGGCCACCTCGGCCGCCACCGGAATCCCGCCGCGGGGGAGGCCCAGCACCAGCAGGCCCGGTACACCCGCGTAAGCCGACAGCCCGACGGCGAGCGCGCGGCCGGCGTCGGCGCGGTCCTGCCAGCGGGGGGAGGGGGCGGAGGAGGAGAAGAACATGGGATGGGGTTATCCGGTGGGACGGAGAATGGGGTTCGGTGCTCCTCCCAAGCTAGGGACCGCGGCAGGCACCGGCAAGGGGTCCACCCAACCGCCGCGTTGCCAAACCGGGGCCGGCATAGAAAGGTGGCCTTATGACGCAGACAGCAGTGATTACAGGAGCCACTTCCGGAATAGGTGCCGAGTTCGCCCGCCAGCTGGCACAGCGCGGCTATGACCTGGTGCTCACCGGCCGGAATACCGAGCGGCTGGAATCCACTGCGGCGGAACTGGCCAGGGACTACTCCGTGAAGACCGAGTGGATCGCGGCCGACCTCGCCACCCGGGAGGGAGTGGACGCCGTCGCCGACCGCGTGCAGAAGCCCGACGTCGGACTCCTGGTCAACAACGCCGGATACGGCTTGAAAAACGATTTTGCCCGGAACGAGCTGCAGGCTGAGATCGACCACCTGAACGTGCTGGTGGGGGCACCGCTGCAGCTGAGCCACACTGCACTGAACGCGATGCAGTCCAACGGCGGCGGCCGGATCATCAACGTGGCCTCGGTGGCCGGCTTCATTCCCCGCGGAACCTACAGTGCAGCCAAGGCGTGGGTGATCAACTTCAGCCGCTGGGCCAACCTCTACTACCGGGGCCGCGGCATCACCGTGACCGCGGTATGCCCGGGCTTCGTGCACACGGAATTCCACGCACGGATGGAAATGGACAAGAGCCTTTACCCCAAGTGGATGTGGCTCAATGCGGACCGCGTGGTGCGCGAAGCCCTGGCGGACGCCTTCGCGGGCAAGGGCGTCTCGATTCCGTCCAAGCGGTACCGGGTCCTGGCCACGGTGGGCAGCCGGGCGCCGCAGGCACTGGTGGCCCGGCTGGCGGGCCGGGGGCGGTAGGGGAGCGGCCGACGTCGGACGTCACGGAAGCTGGCGCAGCCGTGGCAGCGGGCCTAGGCACGGCCCTTTCCCTCCGGCGCCGCTTAACGCCGGTTCGAAACCGGAGGTATGCCAAAGGTGCGGAATTCCTCGGGACGGTAGGAACCCCACATGTTCCACCAATTCTCCTCCGCGCCCCATTTCACCGGTGGGCGGGTGTCATCGTAGACCTGTTCCAGGTCGGTATAGAGCTCCACCACTGCGCCGGAGGTTTCAACATAATAGGCGGCAATGTTGTGCCCGGCGCCGTGGCGCACCGGTCCCCAGATCAGCTCGCGGCCAACCCGGTTCAACCGGTCCCCGAGTTTTCCGAGGTCAGCTATGGACTGGGTCTGCCAGGCGTGGTGGTGGAATGTACCGCGGCCCTGGATGAGGGCGATGCCATGGTGGTCGGCATTACAGCGCATGAAATAGGCAAAGTCATCACCAATGACATCGGAGAGCCGGAAATCCAGTACACGGGCCAGGAACTCCATCATTCCGCGCACGTTGCGGGGGTGGAGATTCACATGGCCGTACCGGTCCGGACCGAAGGACAACGCCCCGGGCCGGTGTGGCTGCGGGTCGGTATAGATATCGAAGACCCATCCTTCTGGCCCAATGAAACTGAAGCCGTCCTGCACTCCGCCAAGCGGCTTGTCGCTGATCACGGGCAGGTTCTCGGCTTCCACCCGCCGTCGGATTTCCTTGAGGGCGTCTCCGTCACGCGCCACCAGACCCAGCGCATGGATCCCGTTGGTATCCGATTCCACGTACACCAGTTCATGGTGAACTGCCGCCGCTGCCAGGTAAACCTCGCGTCCTGCCTGTTCCGTGACACGCAGTCCAAGAAGCCCGGTTGCATCAGCGATCGACGCTTCGATGTCAGTTGTCTGGATGGCCACATGGCCCATTTCCCGAATTAAACCCCACGACATGAGTGCTCCTTAGCTGGTTTGTTGTAGCGGTTTGCCGGACGGATTCGGTGCCGAAGGGGCACCCTGTTCCGTCCCGGGGTGCAAACCGGGGACGAGGCGGGACAAATCCGCCAAAGCGGCCTGCTCCGCTGCGGCGGGGACTGCAGCAGCGACATACCGGTCGGGGCGGACAATGAGCGAGGTGCCTGCAGGCAGCCCGTTGAAAGCACCGCCGGTGTCGGTGATCCCGGCAGCAGCTGTGCGGGCATCCGAACCTGCCGGAAGTGGAATAACCTCAAAGCGGCTGTTTCCGTGAAAGCGCAGCATGCTCCAGCCCTGCCCGAGCAGGGAATCGAGAGAATCGGTGCTGCCGGAATCGGATTGCACCGCAGGTTGGGGCAGCGCACGTCCAATGAAAGCAGCCACCGCCGTGGCCTGGCGGGATCCTGCGTTCACCAGGCACCCGTCGGAGTAGTGGGGCTGCTTGAGGAACCTCATCCCTGTGACCCAGCGTTTCAGCGGCGGGACCAGTGCTGTCGCGGAAAGGAGTCCATCCCTCACCGTGGCGGCCAGCGGATTCGTGGCCATAACCACCTTTCCGATGAGGTGCGAGAGGCGCACCATTTCCGCGGTGTGGGGCCTGCGTTCTGCGGCGTACGTGTCCAGCAGGGTCTCAGGGGCGCCGTCCAGGACATTGGCGGCAAGCTTCCAGGAGATGTTTGCGGCATCCCTTATGCCTGCATTCAATGCCTGGCCTGCGAACGGCGGCATCAGATGCGCAGAATCGCCGGCAAGGATCACCCGTCCCTGCCGGTAAGACTCGGCAATCCGCTGGTGGGCAACGTACACCGCGGCGCGGCGGATATTCTGGGGCTCTACGGATTCGAACGGTGACACGAGGCTTTGAATGAAGTCGGGCGCGGTGACATCACCGGCCGTTTCTCCCGGGAGCAGCATGAACTCGTAACGCCGCCGTCCGTTCGCCCCGGGGACCACGACCACGGGCCGGCTGGCGTTGCAATGGAACTCGGCGAATTTCTCCGTTGGAACCTGTGAATTGATGATGTCTACGACGATCCAGTGCTGGGTTTGGGTGCTGCCTTCCAACGCGATACCGAGCTGGGAGCGGATCGGGCTCCGGCCGCCGTCGCAGGCCAGAACCCACTGCGAGCGCACCGTTGTCTTTCCATCCCGGCCCGACAGGACGGTTTCTGCATGATTGCCGTGCTCTGAGATCTGCAGGGCCTCCGTGCTGAACCGCAGATCGATGGTGGATGACCGCCGGCGCACTGCGTCGAGGAGCAGGGATTCCATCACCGGCTGGTCGAACTGCGATTTGCCCGGGTGGCCCAGTCGGGCCTGGCCGGGACGTACCTCGGCAAGAAGCTGCCCCCGGCGCCCGTAGTACCGCGCACCGGTGTCCATCAGCATCTCCGGGGCAAGCCGGTCCAGCACCCCGATTTGCGCCATGACACGCAGCGTCTCATCGGTAGCGCTTATGGCGCGGGGCGCATCGCTGGTCGATGCCTGCTTCTCGACGAGGACTACCTTCAGTCCATGGTCAGCAAGCAGCGCAGCTGCAGTCAACCCGATAGGTCCGGCCCCCACAACCAGTATGTCCGTGTCGATCACCTGTTCCACGCCGTGGTTCCTTCCGCCGTTCCGATGACTAGGCCACGCGTTCGACGGTGTTGCGAAGCACCCCGAGGCCGCTGATTTCGACCTCCACGACGTCTCCGTCATTGAGCAGCCCCTGCGGTTCCATGAAGAGTCCAACCCCGCCCGGAGTACCAGTGACAATGACGTCTCCGGCTGAGAGCTTCGTGAAGCCGGTGACGTATTCAATGAGGTCCGGAATCGGGAAGTAGAGATCGCGCAGCGAGGCTTTCTGCCGGACTTCGCCGTTGACCCGGGTCTCCAGGACCATTGAGTCCAGCTCCTCAACATCGGCGGCCGGCACGAGGTAGGGACCGAACGCTCCGGTGTCAGGGAAGTTCTTTCCGGGAATCCACTGCGACGCGGCGCGCTGCCAGTCACGGACGGAGAAGTCGTTGTAGGCCGCATAGCCGGCCACGTAGTCAAAAGCCTCGTCCTTTGACACATGCCACGCGTCTCGGGCGATGACCAGCGCCATTTCGCCTTCGTAATCGAACTGGGTGGTGCTGTCCGGCATTCCGGCGGGCTGAAGGTGTCCCATTTGCGTATCCGCGAACCGGGTAAAGACGGTCGGTGCCTTCTGCTCTGTCTTGCCGGTCTCCTCCTGGTGGCTGCGGTAGTTGACCCCAATGCAAATGATCTTGCCCGGCGCCGTGATGGGCGGCAGGAACGTAATGGCATCCTCATTGCTGGCGGGGGCTGCGGCGTACTGTTCCCGGGTGACCGTGCCGAAGACGCCGCTGCTGACCGCGTCGGCCAGGGTGGGCGCCAGATTAAGGCCGCTGGGACCGAGATCGTAGGCAGTGCCGTTCTCCACGATTCCCCAAGTGCGGTTTCCTTCAGTTGACACGAAACTTGCGTAATTCATGGCGGTCCTTTTTTCGGTGTTCCGGGAAAACAAACTCATATGTGTGTGACAGGTCACAACCCTAGGTCAGCAATAGACTACTAGTCAACAAATAAAATACTATTTACCTATTGGGGGTAGGCCCGGTGTAGGTTTAGGCGGAATTCGGACGAGGGAGATGCAGTGGCGAGTACCGGATACCGCGTAGTGGGCCAGATACGCGAGCAGATCCTGAGAGGCGAATGGGGGCCGGGCGTGCGTCTTCAACCGGTCGCGATGGCAGCAGTGTTGGGCACCAGCAGCACGGTTGTCCGCGAGGCCCTGGCCCGCCTGGCCGGAGACGGCCTGGTGACCACAAAGCCCAATCGGGGCTTTTTCGTACGTGACCTTAATCTGCAGGAGCTTTCGGATCTGACCGAGCTGCGGTGCGTCACCGAGGAGCTGGCCGCCAGACTGGCCCTTAGCCGGGGGGATGTAGCGTGGGAATCCGAGCTCATCGCCGTGCATCACCGACTTGCACGCATACCGCGGCGTTCAGCCGAGGACCCCGGGCACGTGGATGCCGCATGGCAGAAGGCGCATAAGGCGTTCCACCTCAAGTTGCTCGAGGCCTGTGCGTGCCAGCCGATGCTAAAGCTCGCATCTGATCTTTCCGATTCCACCGAGCTGTACCGCTGCTGGGCGGCGCCCCACGTGGAGCCCGGCAGCCGGGACGTGGAGGGGGAGCACCGGGCAATACTGAATGCGGCTTTGGGTCGGCATGCCGATGAGCTGGTCCGGCTGCTGCGGGAGCACTACGAGA
This sequence comes from Arthrobacter sp. zg-Y238, assembly GCF_024385525.1. Lineage (GTDB taxonomy): Bacteria > Actinomycetota > Actinomycetes > Actinomycetales > Micrococcaceae > Arthrobacter_B > Arthrobacter_B jinronghuae. Next base: position 576,809 of record NZ_JANFLU010000001.1, read on the forward strand.
CAACGGTGCGGGTGGTATTGGACTCAGGCATAGCCGAAGAGTCCGCAGGGAGCTGAACTTCCAGTGCCCGGCTGCCGCCCAGCCGGGCACGGAACGTTTACCTCCGAAAGGTCGGTTACACGGCGCGGGTGACTCCGCCGTCCACACGGATATTCTGGCCCGTCACGTAGCTGGACTCTTGGCCGGCCAGGAACCGCACCACCTGGGCTATTTCCTGGGTGCTGGCTGCCCGCCGCAAGGGGATCCGCTGAGTCCACTCGGGCGGCACAGTGCTTGGATCCTCCTTCGTGTATCCAGGCAGAACGTTGTTCATTCGGATCCCCGCTGGCCCGAATTCGTCCGTGTAGAGCTTGGTAAAAGACGCCAGAGAGGCGCGGAACACGGCGGAAACCGGGTAGCGCGGGTTTGGTTCAAGGGGTGAACTTGTCGAAATGTTCACTATCGACCCGCCGCCGGCCTTCTCAAAATACGGGGTGACAATGCGGGCCATGCGCACCACGTTCATCAGGAACCCGTCCATTCCATCTTCCCAATCGGCATCCGACAGATCCAGGACCGGGCCGGACGCCCCGTGGCCGGTCCCGTTGATCACTGCGTCAATCCGGCCAAACTCCGTCAGGGCCAGGTCAACAATGGACTGCAGATCCTGTACTGACCTGTTGGAGCCGGTCAGGCCAACGCCTCCGTGCTCCCGGGCCAGCTCTGCGGCCCGCCCGGAGGGCGAAAGTGCTGCAACCCGATACCCGTACGACGAAAGGTCCCGCACCACGGCTGCACCGATACCCGAGCCGCCGCCCACAACCACGGCTGCTCTTTTCAGTACTTCTGTCATTGTTTCTCCTCGTCGGCAGCAACAGCGGCGGCCCGCCGGGCTATAAGTGCCTCCACCGCCGAGGCGGAGAGATCGGCAAACTCTAGAAAATCGATATCGTCGCCTGAGGACGCGGCGATGTAGAAACCATCCGTAAGTGCCCGGCCCAGCACCACCATTTTCCGGCCGAATTCGGGGTCCACGGCAAGCACTGAGTCCGGGATCTGCGGTTCCACCCGCTCGACCATCAACTCGAACATCTGCTTGCGGACTTCCAAGTACCGTTCACGGGCCAGGTTGCCGGTCAGCCGCTTTTCGAGTGCGAAGAGCAGCGCCAAAATCCAGAACGCCTCAGCCTTGTTTTCCGGATTTACCGACCCGCCGGCGGATCCGGCAATGCTGCGGCGGAGCAGGTCGCGGTTGGTGGGGCCGGTGTGGTCCGCTTTCCATGTTTCGAAGCAGTAATCGATCAGCTCCGAAAAGAGCTGTTCCTTGTTATTGAAGTGCCAGTAGACGGATCCCACCGGCAGCCCGGACAGGCGTGCCACCTCTGCCATGGTGGTTCCCTCGTAGCCGGCAGTCACGGCCAGGGTCAGGGCTGCATCCAAAATCGCCTGCTCGTTGCTGGGAGTGGACTGATGCGTGCGGCTTCTCCTTGTCACGGTCATTTCCCTCCTCTCTCGATCCGTAGTAGTACACGCCGACGATACGTTATTCCGATCTTGCCCTTTGTAGCCGCGGCGCCGGCCCCGGAGCCGCATTCAGGCGAGGAACTCATAATCCTCCGGGTCGATTGATTCGGTTGCGTCCCAGTATTCGATATTGGTGAATGGCCAAATCTGGGATACGCGGCCGGCGCTGTTCTGGTACCAGGTGCGCACATAGGGCTGTCCCCAGGCCATTTGCCTGTTTTCGCTGTCCACCCATGCCGTGAACCGTTCCAGCGCAGCCTGCTTGACGTCGAGCGCGCTTGCCCGACGTTCAAGAAGTTCGCGGACCGCTTTGAGGGCATATTCGCCTGCCCTCTCAAGCATAAAGTGGAGGCTTCCGGCCACGACCCCGCCAACGTTGGGTCCGTAGACCATAAAGAAGTTCGGGAATCCCGGGACGGTGACTCCGTTGTACGCACGAGCGTCCCCTTCCCAAACGTCATGGATTTCGTGCCCGCCGCGGCCGAGAATCTCCATTCCTTCGAGGTACTCGGAAGGGCGGAATCCGGTGGCGTAGACGATGATGTCGACGGCGTGTTCGGTGCCGTCTTCAGTCACGATGCCATTGGGCGTCAACTCACGGATTGGGGACGTAGCGAGCGTGGTGTGGGCGGAAGTGAGGGCCTTGGCCCAGACACCGTTGTCCCGCAGCATCCGCTTGGCCCCCGGCGGGTATACAGGGATTGCATGCTTGAGCAGCTCTGGATATCCGGCAAACTGCTCGGTGAGAATACGGGTCAGTTCCTCCCTGACCTCCTGGTTTTTCCGTGACACGCTCAGAGGTGCGCCCTCCCAGCCGCTTTCGGCACGGACCGTGTGGAACCGGCCGGGGATTCCCAGGATCAGGACCCAAAGTCGGAACCATTGGGCGTAGTGCGGCACTTTGCGCGCCAGCCATGAGAATGTCTCACTCATTCCATCGTGGTAGTTCGGTGCGGGCAGCATCCATGGTGCACTGCGCTGGAAGACCACCAAGCTGTCAACGTCATCACAGACGGCGGGGACAATCTGGTACGCGCTGGCACCGGTGCCGATGACAGCTACCCGCTTTCCGCGCCAGTCCACGGATTCGTCCCAGTCCTGGGAATGCATGGCAATGCCGGTGAATGAGTCCTGTCCGGGGAAATCCGGAATATTGGGAATGTCCAGTTGGCCGCACGCGCTGATAACCGCGTTGAACTCACGCGTTTTCTCGCCGCCGTCTCCGCTCCGGGTGGTCACTCGCCAGACGCGTGCCGATTCGATCCACTCGGCCCGGACCAGACGGCTGCCAAACTCGATGCTTTCATCCAAGCCTGCCCTGCGCGCCACTGTTTCGAGATACTCCCGGATTTCACACCCCTGGGCGAACTGATGGGGCCAGTCAGCGCGCTGCGCAAAAGAGTATGAGTAGCCAAAGGTCGGTGTGTCCAGGCGTACTCCGGGATACCGGTTTTTCTGCCAGGTGCCGCCCAAGCGGTCTCCGGCCTCGATGATTGTCAGAGGAACGCCGGCTTGGCTGAACCGATGTGCCGCGGCAATGCCTGCTACACCCGAGCCGACGATAAGCACCGAGAAGTCCCGCCCGTCGGCGATGTCCTCAAAGCGCCATTGCGGGGCGCCGCCTTTGTTGGGTGCCAGGTCAAGCTCGTGCTGCAGCATGCCGGTCCACTCGCTGTGTCCATTGCAGAGGAACTCAAGAATCGTGTTGGTGTCGTCCGCGGAGAGGATACCCACGCTGGTGATTTCCTCGTCGCGCAGACGGCGCAACGCGCTGAGGGCCGTGCGCCGCCCCCGTTCTTGTTGGTCGGGGGTCATCCCGCCGTGGGGGTGGTTGACGGTATCAACGGGAACCAGCGGCGGGCGCAGGTTCGGTGTAAGGATGGTTGTGTCTCCCGTGGCGGCTGCCAGTGCCGCAAGGAGCGCCGGGAGGTCGGCCCCTTCGACAATCCGCAGAAGTTCCTCATCCGACTCGATGACCGGTTCGTAAGTGTCCTGCCAGAACAAGTCATCGGCGGCAGCCTGTACGGAGCGCACCCCGGCGGCGCTCATGCGAGCACCTGCCTGGCCGGCTCAACCTCGCCGTTGATGTTGGTCTTGGCGAACTGCACTCGTTCGTAGACCTCCGCGCGCAGTTCGGCAAAGCGCGGCGCCGAGCGGGTCACCAGTTGGTCGCGTTCCTCCGGCAGATCAATCTTGATGTCGTTCTGGATTACGGTGGGCGAGCTTGAAAGGACCAGCACGCGTTCAGCCAGGTACACGGACTCATCGATGTCGTGGGTCACGAACAGGATGGTCATGTTGTGTTCTTTCCAGATTCGGCGGACGAGGTCCTCAAGCTCGGCACGCGTCTGGGCATCGACGGCGGCGAAGGGCTCATCCATCAGCAGCACACTCGGCCGGGCAGCGACGGCGCGGGCAATCGCCACACGCTGCTGCATTCCGCCCGAGAGCTGCCACGGATACTTCGCTCCGGCAGCGCCGAGTCCCACGGCTTCCAAGGCCTCGCGCACACGTCCAGCACGCTCGGACTTGGGGACCCCGCCCGTTTTCAGCGGAAGACCCACATTGGCGGCAACTGTCATCCACGGGAACAGGCTGCGCCCGTATTCCTGGAACACAACGGCCATGCCGGCGGCGGGCCCGGAGACCGGGGACCCATCCAGCGCCACCTCACCCGAGGTTGTCTGCATCAGGCCGGCGATGCACTTAAGAAGCGTTGTCTTCCCGCTTCCGGACGGGCCCACCAGACAGGCGAATTCACCGTCATGCAGATCGAAGGTCAGGGACCGAACCGCTTCGAACCGGGTGCCTGATCCTGTCTGGTAAATCTTCTGGACCCGCTTTACGCTGAGCCGGACCTGCTGGGATCCACTAGTCATTTTCGTTCTCCTTCAATCCTTCGTACCAGGCAAGAATTCGTTTCTGAATCCAGTGGAAAACCACTGAAAGGACGACGCCAATAATGCCCAGCAGCAAAATACCGCTCCACATTTCAGGTATGGCGACGCGGTTCTGGAAATTGATTGTCCAGTGGCCGATCCCGTCGGTGGACGCGAACATCTCCGAAACCACCATCAGGATGAGCGCCACGGCCAGGCTCTGGCGGATTCCCGCCATGATCTGCGGCGAAGCGGCCGGGAGCACGAGATAGCGCATGCGGTCCAGCTTTTTGAGCCCTATGACTTTCGCTGTGTTCTGCAGGACCTCATCGATGGACGTCACACCGGCAACGGTGTTCAGCAGAATGGGCCAGATGCAACTGCAGACGATCAGGGTGATCTTCATGGCGTCATTGATCCCGATCAGCAGCAGGAGCACCGGGATGAGGATGGTAGAGGGAACCGCTCGAATGAACTCGAAGAGCGGCTCGAACAGCCACCGGATCCAACGCACGTAGCCGATAATCACACCGATGGTGACGCCGGCGACGATGGACAGCCCCAGCCCCGCAAGAAGCCTGCCAATGCTGGGGAGCACATCGGACATCAGGCGTTCGGAAAACCAGATGTGGAAAAAACGGTCGGCCAGCACAGCCGGTTCGGGGATGAAGAAGTTTGTCTGAACGGACGTGTAGCCGATCCATGCTGCCAGCAGGATCAGGGGGAGCCCCAGAAAGTATCCGGCTCTCTTCAGTGTTGATATCACGCTGCTCCTCCGCGTACGGACTCATGCCAGAAAAGGGATTTACGCTCGATGAACCGCATGAGTGAGTTGATTGCGATTCCCAGCAGGCCGCTGGTGATGATCAGGGCATAGATGGCCGGTGCCGATCCGTTGATCTGGGCAAAGGCAACCTCCTGGCCAAGACCCGGTGTGCCGACAATCAGCTCAACACTGATGGCAAGGACCAGGGCCACCGTGGCGGCCAGGCGCAGGCCGGTCATGAGGTACGGAAGCAGCGTCGGGAAAACGACGTACCGGACCCGCTGGAGGAAACTCAGGCGCAGGGTCCGAGCTGTGTCCATTGCAACCCGGTCGAGGTCTGCAATGCCGTACAGCACCTGAATCAGTACGACCCAGAAACAGGCGTAAATGATAATCATCAGCTCGGATCCGAGGCGGGGGCCGAAAAGCAGCGCAGCGAGGGGGATCAGCGCCACGGCCGGAATGGGACGCAGGAATTCGATGGTTGAATGCGTTGCCCGAACTAGGAACCGGCTGGAGCCGATGATGACGCCCAGGACCAGGCCGCCCACCGAGGAAATCAGGACGCCCAGTATCCAGGCACGCAACGTGTGTCCTGTGGCTACCCAGAACTGCGTGTAGGCCAGGTTCTCGAAGAACCGTGCAAAGACCACCGTGGGCGGCGGCAGGTGCCGGGGATCAACAATCCCCGTGACGGAAGCCGCCTGCCAGATGCCTAGGAATCCGAGGATCCCGCAGGTTCCCAGAAGCGCCGGCCCAAACCTGAGCCAGAGCAATGAACGTCGGGCGCCAAGCGGCACCGATGTCGTCGGGTTGGTCATGATGACCAGCTCCCCTTTCAGTTTTTGTGATCGTGCCCAGGGCGGGCGGCCGTTCCCACGGAGAGGCCGCCTGCCTCCGCCGTTACTTGCTCCAGACCGTGGCATCAAGGTCCGGGCGCGTCTCGACGATGCCGTGTTTCGTCATGAGATCGGCAAACTGTTTCAGGGCGTCAACATCCAGGTGGGCGTTCCACGCAATGAAGTCTGTTTTGGCCGCCATCTCGGGGGACGTTCCGAGAACTTCGGGCAGTAGGTCCCGCACCTCGTCCTGATGCTCTTCTGCGTAGCTGAGGGTCTTGTCCAGGGCGGAAATGAAACTTTCCACCACCTCCGGATCCTGTTCGACGAGGGCGCCGCTGGAAGCGATGACCAGTTCCGCGCCGCCGAGCCCGGCCTCCTGGATAAAGTCGCTAATGACAGCACCGCCGTCAGCGGTGATCTGCTGCATGAACGGAGGGCCCACCATTCCGGCCTGGATCTGGCCGCTCTCAAGCTGGGCTCCGACCTCGTTGAAACCGAGCTGCACAAAGGTCACCTTGTCGGGGTCGCCGCCGTCGAGCTCAACGGCTTCGCGGATACCGATGTCCCCGATACTGCCCAGGGCGTTGATGGAGACTGTTTTGCCCTCCAGGTCCTTCGCCCTGTGAATGTCGGAGTTGGGACCGACCATCACCGCGACGGAGTCTTCGACCATTTCCGGCCGATTGCTGGCGTATCCGGAGACGATCTTCAAGTCGAGCCCCTGGGCCGTGGCCACCAGTGGGGTGGTGGGGCTCGAGAGCATGAAGTCCAGGCTGCCGGAACTCAACGAGGGCAACTGGGCGGCGCTTCCCTGTCCCAGGAGCATTTCGAGGTTCAGGCCTTCCTCTTCGAAATAGCCCTTGTTAACGCCCAGCTGAATAGCAGCCACAGCCGACGAGGGGAACAGGCCAATCTTGACGTCGCGGAGCTCGGAGTCGGATGCACTGCCGCCTGCACCTGTGTCCGCGCCTCCGGAGATGGAACCGGATGCGCAACCGGTCAGGGTGAGTGCGGCGGCGAGCGCGCCGCTGCCTAGCAAGCGGAGGGTTCGAGTGGTCATGACGTGAGTTCTCTCTTCCTTGAGGAAACGAAGTGTGAAGAATCTGTCCCGGGGCCGGACCCCGCGGGGAGTGGAGTGCCATCTGCCGGGAGCAGATAGGCACTGCCGAAGACCTTCTGCAGAGTACGGTTCAGGTCCTGAGCCAGGCATTCGGCGGCAATGACGTGGTCAGGCCGGACGATCGCGACGGAAACCGGACGCGCATGGAACCAGGACTTCAACATTCCCGAAGCGTCTCCGACCACACACACGCCCGGGGTTGCATGGGCGGCGGTCCAACGGAGCTGGGTTGCCGGCACCGCATGGACGAGGGTGGCGTCCAAAGCGGTCAGGGCAGCGAGGGAATCCGCGGAAAGGAAATGCTCCGGGTTGTTGTTCCAGACGAAGATCCGCCATCCGTCACCCGTGACGTCGTCGAGCAGGACATCCTCTCCATCAGCGGTGCGGACGTGCGGCTGCGGGAACAGCGTGCCCGTGCCCGGCTGCACTCCGTCCTCGATGGGCACCGACTTCGACTCCGGCCACTTTCCCGGGACGACCACGCCGCGGGTGTACTTCGGCATGGGTTTGAATCCCTGGCCCGAGACGTAGGACTTGAGTTTTGGCAGGCGGTCGATCACGGCGGCTGCGGTGTCACGTACTGCAGACGTGACCTTGCTCCGGTTCGTCACGACCTTGGACATTCCTACCGACAGGTCGATCATTGCCTTGACATGGTCGCGGCGTTCCTCCGCATAGGTGTCGAGCAGCCGGTCATCGGCCAGCCCTCGGACAACTGCCGGCAGCTTCCAGCCAAGGTTCAGGGCGTCACGGATGCAGGAATTCCATCCCTGCCCGGCGACCACCGGCATTACATGGGCGGCGTCGCCGGCCAACAGGACCCGCCCGTCCCGGAAACGGTCCGCAAGGCGCGCGTGGTGCTCGTAGACGCGGCGGCGGATGACATCCAACTCGGCCGGCTCCGCCACATGGTCCCGGAGCAGTTGATGGAGAAATTCGTCGCTGTTGATTAGGTCGTCGTCCTCGCCGTCCAGCAGCATGAACTCCCACCGGCGTATGCCGTGCGGCAGGCTTAGGGTGGCGTATCCCCGGGTGGGGTCCCCGCCGAAGACCGCGTGGGGTGTCCCCAGCGGATCATTGGCGACGTCGATCACCAAACCGCGTTGGCGCCGGGTCTCGCCGGTGAAGGGAATCCCCAGCTTTTGGCGGGTGAATGAGCGCCCGCCCTCGCAACCCACCAGGTATTCCGCGCGAATGGAGGAGTCTTTGCCTTGGGAATGCACCGTGACAGTGACTCCGTCGGCGTCCTGAACCACATCGGTGGCCTTGGCTCCGAGGCGGACCTCGACGCAGTCATAGCGCTGTGCGCCTTCCAGGAGGATCTGGTCCACCAGCGGCTGCACGAATCCGTTGCGGCGGGGCCAGCCAAACTCGCGGGTGGTTGGATTGATTCCGGCGATGATCTTGCCCGCACCGTTGACGATGCGGATCTGCTGATCGGGGACAGTGTGCTCAAGCACCTTGTCCACCAGTCCCAGCCCCTGCATGGCGCGCAGCGACTCGTCGTCGATGCCAACGGCCCGCGGGTAGTCGATGAGCTTGTCCCGTGCCTCGATGAGGATGGTACGGATGCCCCGGCGGCCCAGCAGATTGGCCAGCGTCAGCCCGGTGGGTCCCGCTCCGATGATCAGGATTTCGGTTTGTTCCGTCATGATGCCTCCTTGAGAGCCGCGAGGGAGGCGCGGGCCTGTTTGCTGATGAACATCAGGTCGATGCCCAGTCCCACATAGTCCAGGCCGGTCTGCAGTATCTGCCCGGCGGCGAAGGCGGGGTCGCTGCAGTACAGGCCCACTTTGACTCCGTGGACCCGTGCCCTTTCGGCGAGGTGGGCGACGGCGTCGGCAACCGGGCCGTCGGACCAGTCCGGGCGCCCGGGTAGGCCGTAGGAGACCGCCAGGTCGGAGGGTCCGATGTAGAGCGAGTCCACACCGTCCACACTGAGTATCCGGTCTGCTGCTTCAACACCGGCAGCGGTTTCAATTTGCACCACTGTGGATACAGCTTCGTTCCCCGCAGCGCAGTAGTCGGCTCCGGAGTAGAGGGCGGGCCGGCTGGGGCCAAGGCTGCGTCGACCGAGCGGCGGGTACTTTGTAGCCGATACCAGTGCCTGTGCCTGTTCCGCGGATTCGACCGTGGGAGCGACTATCCCGCGGGCGCCGCTGTCCAGCAGCCGCCCGATGACACCGGAGTCAATGCAGGCGACGCGGGCAAACAGGTATGCATTGCCTCGGGGTATGGACCGCAGCATGTTGCTTGCCTGGTCCAGTCCGATCTCTCCGTGCTGCAGGTCGAGCATGACGCCGTCGTAACCGGCGTCCAACGCGTTTTCAGCGGCAGCCATTGAGGGTGTGGCAATGTGAAGCAGCACAGGCGCTGCCGACTGGCCGAGACTCATTTGGCCTCTCCTGCGGCTATGCGCTGTGCGTGGGCAGCGGCGTTTGCCGCGCCGAAAATCGGAGCGATCTCACGGCGATGGATAAGCCACCGGCCATCCACTTGGGTGTACTGCTCACGGAACTCTCCCACGCTGGCCGGATGGAGCGGATCGGACTGACTGTCCCGAAAGGTCATGTAGTAGGTGGTGCCGCACAGGACGCCGTTTTCGAAGGCCAACCGGGTTCCCCCGGAAAAGTGCCGGACGACCCCCGCATCCATCTTTGCCCGGCGTTCGCCCCAGGCCTTCACGGCCTCCCGGCCGTCCATCGTTCCCAGCGGCCCGGTGGACACCGCGTCCTCCGCGTACAGCGTGTACAAACGGTCGGCATGCCCATGGTCAAGCAGCCAGTGGTGCTCCGTGACAAGCTGTTCAATTTCAGCGCGTATTTCGCTGGTGACTTCAGGCATGGTGTAGATCCTTGGAATCGAGAGTGGCTGACACGGAACCGAATCCGTGCGAGTAAACAGCGGTGTAGGGGACATCGGTCTCCCAATCGACGATCATGCCGATTGATCCGGAGAGTAGGATTTCGCCGGCACGCAGCGGCTTATTGATCCGAAGCGATGTCTCGGCGAGCCACTGGATGGCGTTGACCGGACCGGCCAGGACATTCCTGCCGATGCCCCGGGTCACTTCCTCGTCGCCGCGGTACAGGATCATTTCGACCTCGTTGAGGTCGATTTCACCGTAAGGTTTGCGGACCGCCCCGGTCACCACGCCCTCACAGGCCGCGTTGTCCGCGACGGTATCGAGAATGCTCATTCCGTAGTTGTGGTACCGGCAGTCCACGAGCTCTATCGCGGGCACCACGTAATCGATGGCAGCTTCAACGGCAGCGAGGTCCGAGGAGAGCAGGTCTTCCTTGAGGACGAAAGCGAGCTCCGCCTCGATCTTCGGTTTGATGAATGCGGATCTCGGACGGACCACGCCTCCCGGGAAAACCATGTCCTCGAGAATGATGCCGTAGTCGGGCTGATCCACACCGGCCTTTTTTTGCACCATGGGATTGGTCAGGCCGACTTTGCGGCCAACACGCCGAAGCTTCTGCTCCTGGACCCGCCGTTGGGTGTTGATCTCGGAGATTGCATAGGCGGCAGCCAGATCGCCACCGGGCAGCTGATGCCGGATGTGGTCAATCGGTGTGAGGTTCTGCCGGGCCGCATAGAGGTCGTCGGCAATTTTTTGGATAATCGGTGACATCCGTCACCCCTTTCTTGCCAGGAAATCGAGGGCGCATTCGTTGAAGGCCTCTGGGTCTTCCCACTGGGGCCAGTGGGCTGCGTTGCGGATAACCAGCAGTTCGCCGTCGGGTATTGCCGCTGCGAACCGTTCGCCCGTCTCGATGCCGCCCGAGGGCTCATGATCCGTCCACACGAGCAGAGTCGGGACGGTCAGGGCCGCGTAATCTTCCTCAGTGACTCGGTTGCGGAAGCGGATCTCCGGCTGCTGCAGGGCCAGGATGTGATCCATGGAGCGGGCAAAACCCTCCCGGCTGTAGACGGCCTGGCGCATGTGCACTAGCTCGTCAGTGATGAGCTCGGGATCATGGATGACTACCTGCAGCCTCGCTTTGACGTTGGTAAAGGTTGGATTCTCGACGGCCTCGCGGCTGACCGAACGCGCCTTACCCATCGCTGAGGTTTTGATGATCTGCCCGCCCGGAGCGCTCAGGATCAAGGTCCTGACCCGATCCGCGTGTGACTGGGCAAACTTCAGTGCGATCCATCCGCCGAGCGATTCACCGCAGAGATGTGCCCGGTCGACATTCAGGGCATCCAGCAGCCCGACCAGGTGTTTTTCATAGTCCGCTATCTCGAGGTCGGCTCCTGCCAGACTGGAGAATCCGTGGCCGGGGTAGTCGTAGGCGATCACGGTGTGGGTCCGGGCCAGCGCCCGAATGTTCTGTGTGAAGGCCTCGAGGTGACCGCTGGTACCGGCCATCATCACGATGGTGTCGCTGCCCTCGCCCACCGACAGGACGCGGGTACGCCAGCCCCCGATCTCGAGATAGAACAGTTGATGGGGGAGGTCCCCGATCTGCTGCCACAGCGACTCAAGCTGATGGCTCATGCAGCGCTGTCCGTGACTGCTGCAACTACACCGAATCCGGCACCCCAGGTTTCAACCGGCCAGTAGCGGTCAACCTGGAAGCTGTAGCTGCCGGCAGTGGACAGGGCGCTGAAAGCAGCGATCCAGGTGCGCACCTCATGTGCTCCGCTGCCGCCTTCGGCGCCGAACCACTCGTTGGTCCACGAGTCCACGACAGTCATATCGCCGGCACGGAAGACGTCGAGCACCTTGGTGTCCCACTCGGCATTGAGGGGCTGGGTGGTCGCCTTTCCCTCAGCAAACTTCCGGATGTTGTTGAGCATCGTGGATTCGCGGACCTCGCGCTGTTCCGGCGTCATTTCCAAGTGGATGAGCCGTTCCTTCACCTCGTCGGACGCGCCGTCCCAGACCGGGATGGGAGGGTTGTGAGACAGCCCGCCGGAGGCGAAGATCAGAACCTTCTTGTCGAGTTTCTGCGCGGCCCGGCCCACTGCTTCGCCAAAGGCACGAACACGGTTCATGGGTGTGAGCGGCAGCCCCACAGAGTTCACGAAAATGGGTACAAACGGATTCTTGAAGTCGTGTCCGTAGACAAACTCCAGGGGCTGTAGTACCCCGTGATCCACCTGAAGCCGTTCGGACCGGGCGATGTCGATACCGTCCTCGAGGATGAGTCGGTGCAGCTCCCGCGCGGTATCGCTGTCAACGGGCAGCGGGCCGGCAGCGGTGCCCCAGTCTCCGACTCCGTTGGCCTGCGCACCTACGCAGAACGGGGGCATCATCTCGTACATCACGCCATTGAAGTGATCCGGTCCCAGCGCGATGGTGACGTCCGGCGCGAAATCCTCAACGAAAGCCCGGACGTCGTCAATTGCCGAATTGATTTCAGCAAAAATCGTTCCGCCCGGATCTACGTTTCCGAAGGAGGGGGCGTGGGACATTGCGGCCACTGCAAGAGTCATGGCGTCATTTCCTCTCAGGCCTCTGGGGCCATTTGATGAGTTTTCGGCGAGTCTCGGTTCTGGACTACGTCGTCTAGAATGTTGATTCTAGTGAATTACATCACATCTGGCTAGAGGCAATGTGATCTAGACAACAGTGGAGCCCCTCCGGCCGATCGTGTGGCCGCTGCGCAAGCCCCAAACGGCGAACCAGGAACCCAGTAACGAACAAGGAGAAGGACATCCATGAACGGAACACCGGTACGGCCGCCCTACGACCCGCAGATTTCCGAAATCTTCCGGGCCAAGTACGCCGGCGGCGCCGGCTTCACCATGGAATCGCTGGCAGCGGTCCGCCAGGCATCAACGTCGTCTCCGTCCGACGTCGCAGGCCTGCTGAAGTCCGCGGGCCTGCCAATCGTGGCGGAGCACCATGAGATCCCCGGATACCAGGGCGGCCGAATCGGGCTGTCCGTCTTGAGGGGAACACCCACCCCCACCGGTCCGCTGATCTATCACAGCCACGGCGGAGGCATGGTGGCAGGAGACCGTTGGAGCGGGATAACAGCGTTCCTGGACTGGATTGAGATGTTTGATGCCGCCATCGTCACTGTCGAGTACAGATTGGCCCCTGAGTTTCCCGACCCCTTTCCCCGCGAAGACGCCTACGCGGGACTGGAATGGACTGTTGCCCAGGCGGAACGGCTCAACCTTCGCAGACAGCCGCTGATTGTCGCCGGACAGAGTGCTGGCGGCGGCATCACGGCATCCCTGGCCTTAATGGCGAGGGACCGGAGGGGCCCGCGGATTTCGGGACAGCTTCTGCTAAGCCCCATGCTCGATGACCGCGACGCCACCGAATCCTTGCGCCAGTTTGACGGCACGGGTGGATGGGACCGGCAGGCGAACCGGTTTGGCTGGAGTGCGCTCCTCGGGCAGGACCACGGGCGGCGGGCGACGGATCCGTATGCGGCACCAGCACGGACGGGGAACCTCGCCGGCCTGCCGCCGGCTTTTCTCGAGTGCGGCACCGCGGAGGTCTTCCGTGATGAAACCGTCGCCTACGCTGCGGATTTGTGGGCTGCCGGTAATGATGCCGAACTGCACATGTGGGCCGGCGGCTTCCACCGCTACGACCAGCTGGCACCGGACAGTGAGATAACGGCCAGCACCATCAGGACCCGCGCCGCATGGATGGGCCGGCTACTGCGTGAACGGTCTGCTACCCGTGTCCGACTTTGATGTCTGCACCGCGCGGTGCAGCGTCTGGGCCCTTGTTGCCGCGCGTCATGGAAGCTGGCGCGGTTTCCCCGCCGGCCCTAGGGTGGCTTTGTATCCCGGCCTTCCCGGGCCGACGACGAAACCGGTGAAAGCGAGTCCCATGAGCACCCCCACGGTCTATGCCCTGCATGAGAATCCCGAATGGTTCCCGCCCTTTGCCCGCGCCTTTGAGGCCGAAGGCGTGCATGTGGAGGAATGGCTGCTGACGGACGGCGTCCTGGATCTGGACTCGGTGCCGCCGGAGGGCATTTTCTGGTCCCGGATCAGCGCCTCCTCGCACACCCGGGACCACGGGTTGTCCAAGGACTACGCCCGGGCGGTGCTGTCCTGGCTGGAAGCGCATGGACGGCGCACGGTCAACGGCCGCCGGGTGCTGGAACTGGAAATGAGCAAGGTGGACCAGCTGACCGCCCTGCGTGCCGCGGGCATCGACACCCCGCGCACCGTGGCCGCCGTCGGGCGCCACCAGATCCTAGCCGCGGCTAAGGAATTCCCCGCACCGTTCATCACCAAGCACAACCAGGGCGGCAAGGGCCTCGGGGTGCGGAAGTTCGAATCGCACGGGGAACTGGCGGACTACGTGGCGTCGGAGGAGTTCGAGGAGCCTGCGGACGGCATCACCCTGATCCAGGAATACATTGTTGCGGCCGAACCCTTCATTACGCGGGCGGAGATTGTGGGCGGGGAATTCGTCTATGCCATCAAGGCGGACACGGCCCGCGGGGGCTTCCAGCTCTGCCCCGCCGATGCCTGCGCCATCGACCCGTCCACCGGCAAGCCGATCATGCCGCCCGGCGCCACCATTGCACCGGACGCGGACACCCAGCTGTTCAGCCTGCGCGAGGACTTCGACCACCCGGTGCTCGGCAAGTATTTGGAGTTCGCCCGCCGGAACCGGTTGGAGGTCTGCGGCATAGAGTTCATCGAGGCCGCGGACGGTCGGCTGCTGACCTATGACGTCAACACGAACACCAACTACAACGCCGCCGTCGAAGCAGTGGCTCCGCGGTCCGCGCCCCGTGCCCTGGCCCGGTATCTCGCGTCCCTGGTGCCGGCCGCGGAATAGCGTGGTGCGGCTCAACTTTTTTATCCACAGGGCTGCGGCCTCGATATAGTCGTGGTATTGCCCAACTTGAAGGAGACCGCCATGTCCGCTGCCCTGGAGCCGCATTGGGTCAAGAACTACCAGCCCGGCGTTCCCGCGCAGATTGAGCTGCCCACCGAATCCCTCACCGCCATGATGGAAGACGCCGTGGAGCGGTTCGGCAGCAAGGTGGCCCTGGAGTTCTTCGGTGCTGAAACCACCTACAAGGACCTGGGGGACCGGATCAACCGGGCCGCCGAAGGCCTGCGCAAGCTGGGCGTGCGGAAAGGCCACCGGGTGGCGGTCATCCTGCCCAACTGCCCGCAGTACCTCATCGCGTTCTACGCCGTGCTCCGGCTGGGCGCCGTCGTCGTCGGCCACAACCCGCTCTACACGGAGCGCGAGCTGCGCCACCAGTTCGAGAACCACGGCGCCAAGGTGGCCATCGTCTGGGACAAGGCAGTGGAGAAGGTGCAGGATTTCCCCGGCGACGTGGCCGTGGAAACCATCGTGGCCGTGAACATCACCAAGGCGATGCCGCGGATCAAGCGGATGGCACTGGCCCTTCCGGTTCCCTCCCTGCGGCGCACCCGCGCGGGCCTGACCGCCAAGACCGAGCGCACCATGTCCTGGGAGGAACTGCTCGACAACGCTCCGCTGTCCGCGGACCACCCCCGCCCGTCCGTTTCCGACCTGGCGGCCCTGCAGTACACCTCGGGCACCACCGGCATCCCCAAGGGCGTTATGCTGACGCATTACAACCTGCGGTCCAACGCACTGCAGGGCAAGGCCTGGATGCACGGCGCGCAGGAGGGCAAGGAAGTCATTTACGGCGTGCTGCCCATGTTCCATGCCTTCGGCCTCACCCTCTACCTGACCTTCTCCGTCCTCACCGGGTCGCGGCTCGTCTTGTTCCCCAAGTTCGACGTGGATCTGGTCCTGTCCGCCGCGAAGAAATCCAAGCCCACCGTCTTCTGCGCCGTCCCGCCGATCTACGAAAAGACCGCACACGAGTCCAAGAAGCGCGGCGTGGACCTGTCTACCATCCGCTACGCCATTTCCGGGGCCATGACCCTCCCGGCCGCCACGGTGAAGCTCTGGGAAGAGGTCTCCGGCGGTCTGCTGGTCGAGGGGTACGGCCTGACCGAATCCTCTCCGGTGGCCCTGGGCAACCCCTTCGCCGAATCGCGCCGCAACGGCACCATCGGTGTTCCGTTCCCCAGCACCGAGATGCGCGTGGTGGACCCGGAAAATCCGGTGAACGACGTCGAACCCGGCGCCGCCGGCGAGCTCCTGGTCCGCGGGCCGCAGGTCTTCGCCGGTTACTGGAACAACCCCGAGGACACAGCGGAGGTGCTGCTCGACGGCGGCTGGCTGCGGACCGGCGACATTGTCACCGTCGATGAGGACGGCTTCGTGAAGGTGGTGGACCGCCGCAAGGAACTCATCATCACCGGCGGTTTCAACGTTTCGCCGTCGGAGGTTGAGGACGTGCTGCGCACCCACCAGCACATCCTCGACGCCGCCGTGGTGGGCCTGCCCCGGGCCGACGGCGGCGAGCAGGTGGTGGCCGCCGTCGTCCTGCAGGAAGGTGCCGAGCTCGATGAAGCAGCTCTGCGTGCCTACTGCCGTGAGCGGCTCACGCCTTACAAGGTGCCCCGGAAGATCGTGGTGATCGAGGACCTGCCCAAGTCCATGCTGGGCAAGGTGCTGCGCCGCCAGGTGCGGGACGCACTGCTGCAGGACGCGTAGTCCCCTCCTCGCAGTAAGTACCTATTGACGGGTATCCGGCGGAGGGCTGGAATTGTAAGTGGGCTTGGTATGTATGCCAGGTTCCTCACCAGTCAACCAGCCGGCCCGGAGCCGCAGGCGGATACCGACCGCCTCGTCGTCTGTCTCCGAACAGGCCGGTGGTGAATCACCGTCGGTCAACCGATTCGGCGGATTCGCTGTCGCGAGGAGAACAAGATGATCACGAATCAGCAGGTCGAAGGACTCATGAGCGGTTCGGGCAGTGTAGTTGGCTCGAACGGTGACCGAATCGGTTCCGTTGGTACCTTCTACCTGGACGACCAGACCGACGAACCGGCATGGGTCACCGTGAACACCGGCCTCTTCGGCACGTCGGAAACGTTTATCCCCCTCAGTGAGGCAACCGTCGAGGGCGCCGACGTCCTGGTGCCCTACTCCAAGGAAGAGGTCAAGAACGCGCCGCACATTGAAAGCGACGGTTCGATCAGCCCCGATGAGGAAGTCACGCTCTACCGGTACTACGGCTTCAGTTACGACGACGGTTCTTCGGAATCCGTTTCGGAAACCGATACCATTACCGAGACGCGGGACAGCGGCATGCGGGGCAGTGACATGAGCAGCGGCACCTCCACGGTGTCGGAGAGCCAGACATCCGGGACCTCCAGCAGCAGCGGCACGTCCGGCCTTTCCTCGTCCTCCGGTTCCTCCGGTTCGGGATCCAGCGGGGACGACGCGATGACCCGTTCGGAGGAGCGCCTCAACGTCGGCACCGAGAACCGCGCTGTGGGCAAGGCCCGGCTGCGCAAGTACATCGTGACGGAGACCGTCACCAAGCAGGTGCCGGTCAGCCACGAGGAAGTGCGGATCGAGCGGGAGCCCATCACGGACGCCAACGCGGGGGATGCCCTGTCAGGTGCCGAACTCAGCGAAGACGAGCACGAGGTGACGCTCCACGCCGAGGAAGCTGTGGTTTCCAAGCACACCGAGCCGGTGGAACGCGTTCGCCTGGACACCGAGACGGTGAGCGGCACCGAGAGCGTTTCCGAAGAGGTCCGCAAGGAGCAGATCGACACGGACGTCAACGATTCCTCCTCCCACGGGAAAAAGTCCGGCGGGTCGGGGTCCTCGGGGTCCTCGGGGTCCGGGTCGGGGTCCGGGTCCGGCGGCAGCCGCCGCTAGGTCCTAGCTCTTCAACGTACGACGGCTTCATCAGCACGACGGCGGGTCCCGGGTTTCCGGGGTCCGCCGTTTTGCTGTGTCCGGTCGGGGGCTGCTTTGTTGCTCCGCTGGCCGGGGCACCTGAGCGGACGATGGGGTTTCTGCGGGCGGCCCGCACTTTGCGCGGGGCTCCCGGATCTATTGAGCGGGCTTATCCGCGGGGTTCCCGGATTTGTCCGCGGGGTTCCTGCAACTAGTGAGCAGATAACGGGCTTATGGAGCGGCCATAACCCCAATAACTGTTCAGTGGATGAGTTGTGCAGACTGGAACATCCGCTGTTCCAGCACAGCATCCCACAGGGTGGGGTCTGTTGCCTCGTGGGACCCCATCTGCCACAACGGCACCGCGTGGTGGGATCCTCTGTCCGCTGCCGGCCCCGGGCCGGGGGTTCCCGGATCTATTGGGCAGATAACGGGCTTATCCGCGGGGTTTCTGCATCTAGTGAGCAGATAACGGGCTTATGGAGCGGCCATAACCCCACTAACTGCTCAGTGGATGAGTTGTGCGAGCTGGAATATCCGCAGTTCCAGCACAGCAGCATCCCACAAGGTGGTGCTGCTGTGGCCTCGTAGGACCCATCGGTCACAACAGCACCACGTGGTGGGATCCTCTGTCCGGGTGTCGGCACAGCATCCCACAGGGTGGGGTTGCTGTTGCTCGTGGGACCCCATCTGCCACAGCGGCACCACGTGGTGGGATCCTCTGTCCGATGCCGGCCCGGCTGGAGCCCGGCACCCGGCCGAAGCCCGACGGCGGCCCAAGCCCACGGTCCCGACATTCATAGTGCAGTAGACGCAGCCTGGCCCCTCACCGGCAGCATCTACTGCACAATGAATCCGAAGCCCGGCTCCGCAGCGGGACCAAAACCCCCGCCGGTCCGATGCAGGTGCTAGGTTGGGGCAACTGTCCACGAAGTCCCGGGGGAACCATGAAAAAAACCGCAGCCATTCCGGCCTTGGCCCTGCTGTTAGTCACGGGCTGCGGCGCAGAAGCAGCGGAGCCCGGACCTGCCTCCGCCGGTGCCTCCGCCCCTGCTTCCGCCGCGGCAGCTGCCGGGTCAACCGCCGAGACGGTGGCACTGGACTCGGCAGAGGGAACGTGCCGCAAGCTCCTAGGGACTGACGGTAACGGCCCCCTCTATCGGGCCATCTACTTCGTGAAAGACAACGGTTCAACGTTCGGCTTCGAGGGCTCCGACGGTACGGGTGCAAACGCGCTCAACACGGAAGTCCGCGGTATAGCCGACAGCGCGCCGGAGGGCATGGACGTCCTGCTAAAGGAGTTGTCGGCCCCGATTGAAAGCGTCATACCGGTGGCCGGGGAGTCCGGTTCCGCCTCGTACTTCGATATCTACGCCTGGAGAAACGCTGTTTCGGAGATCCTGGCCCAGTGCGCGCCCTACGAGGTCACGGCCAGCGACGCCGGCGCGGCACCCGATGCGTCTGCCCCGTCCAAAGCGGCCGAGGCCAGCGCCGCGTTCCCGGGCTACCCACTGATCGTGAACGCCGCCTCTGTGGACTATCGGGTGGCCGGCTGGTTCGACAGCAAGCTCGTTGACGGGCTGGTGGTTGCACTGGCGCCGGGACTCTACGCGCCATACGACCCCAACGTTCCTGACCTGTTGTCTTACTACGTTCCGGGCGGCGTGGCCGGGGACCGCGCCATGAAGGCAACCCTCTTTCCCGACGCCGGGGGTGCCGCCAGCTGGTCCGGCGTGAAGCCGGGACCTGAGGAACCGCAATAGGGCGGTAAGCCGGTGGGCTCATCGGCGGTCGCTGGCATACGCGGGCTTGAACCCTCCGGTTTGGGTCAAATCGACTGGGGGGAACCCTGCCACTGCGCAGCGGAGGGATTTTCCAAACCGGCAGGAGAACCCCACCGGGGGGGATTTCCAACCAGCAGGAGACCCCACAACTGGCAGGATTTCCCCAACCGGCAGGAGAATCCCCACCCAGCCGGCACGCCCCTACGCGGAGGACAGCAGCCGGGCTGTCCGCTCCAGGACCTCCCGGCACGCGAGGATGGCTGGACGCTGGCTCCCCGCTTCCCGGACCGATGTGAAGATGGTCCGCCGCGGCCGACCCGGCAGATCCAGCAGCCGGACCGTCGGTGTGCGGCCCGTCCACACCAACTCCGGCATCAGGCCGACGGCGTTGCCGGACTCGATCAGCCGGATCTGCGCCTGCAGGTCGGCCGTTTCATACCGGACGTCCGGCTCGAACCCGGCCTGCCGGCACGCCTGCTCCGCCCAATGCCGGGAGGCCGCGCCGCGGGGTTCCATCACCCAGGCTCGGGAGGCGGTGTCCGCGATGGAGCGGATGTCCCCGCCGCCCAGGGACTCGGCGGGCACCGCCAGATGGATGGCATCCGTGGTGAGCTGCACGCGGTCCAGGCCGGGATGCCGGGGTGCGGCATGCCCGGGGTACTGTTCGGCGATCACCAGGTCGAAATCCCGGGCCCAGGTTTCATACAGTGCGGTTTCGGGTTCGCGCTGGGTCATTTCGATCCGCACCTCGGGATAGTCCCGCCCCAGGATGGTGAGGGCATCGGGCATCAGGGCCAGTGCCGCTGACTGGAAGACGGCCACCCGGACCGTTCCCGTCACGGTGGTCAGGGACTCGGCCAGATCCGCTTCCGCCCGCTCCATGGCGTCCAGGATTCCGGCGGCGTGGTCCACCAGGATTTCGGCCTGCGGTGTGAGGGTGACCCGGCGTCCGGTCTTGCGCAGCAGGGGCACCCCTACCTCGTTCTCCAGCAGTGCCAACTGCTGCGACACCGAGGACGGACTGAAGTTCAGGGCCGCGGCAACGGATGCCAGCGTGCCCCGGACCTTGAGTTCGCGCAGCAGCCGCAGCCGGCGGATATCGAGCACGCGGGCACCTTTCTAATTAGTAAGCAGAGCCAAACTGTATCGGTCGGAAAAGATCGCTTTATCTAATTGAACAACAGGCGGATACTGAGTCAGTACCTCCGGGGGGATAACTGCCTGTTAGATGAAAAGAGCACCAACTCATGACCGATACCTTTGAGGACCGCGCCAGCGCCGACGCCGCCCCCAGCGCCGAGCTGGCAGAGCAGTCCGTAGCCCTCGTCCGCCGCTGGCTGACCGAGGCCTCGGCCGTCCCCGTGGACGCCTCTGCCGCGCAGCTGGCCGGCGTCCTGAAGGACCCGGACGGCCTGGGCTTCACCGTGGGCTTCGTGGACGGCGTCGTGCGCCCCGAAGATATCCGCGTGGCAGCCCGCAACCTCGCCGCCCTGGCTCCCCGCGTTCCCGGATTCCTGCCCTGGTACATGCGCGCGGCTGTGCGCGCCGGCGGCATCCTCGGTCCCGTGGTCCCGCAGATTGTCATTCCCGCCGCCCGCAAGGTGCTGCGCGAAATGGTCGGGCACCTGATTGTCGACGCCACGGACGCGAAGCTGGGCAAGGCCATTGCCGGCATCCGCAAGGACAACACCCGGCTGAACATGAACCTCCTCGGCGAGGCCGTCCTCGGCCAGCATGAGGCAGCCCGCCGGCTGGAAGGCACCCATGCCCTCCTGGCCCGAGACGACGTCGACTACGTCTCCATCAAGGTGTCCTCCACCGTGGCCCCGCACTCCCCGTGGGCTTTCAACGAGGCCGTGCAGCACGTCATTGAATCCCTGACCCCGCTCTTCCGCCGCGCCGCGCAGTCCCCGGTGAAGAAGTTCATCAACCTGGACATGGAGGAGTACAAGGACCTGGAGATGACCATGGCGGTCTTCACCGGAATCCTCTCGCAGCCCGAGTTCAAGGACCTGGAAGCCGGCATCGTGCTCCAGGCCTACCTCCCGGATGCCCTCTCGGCCATGATGCGCCTGCAGGAATTCGCTGCCGAGCGCCGCGCCGACGGCGGTGCCGCCATCAAGGTCCGCGTGGTCAAGGGCGCCAACCTGCCCATGGAACAGGTGGAAGCCTCCCTGCACGGCTGGCCGCTGGCCACCTGGCACACCAAGGCGGACAGCGACACCAACTACAAGCGCGTTATCAACTACGCCCTGCACCCGGACCGCATCAAGAACGTGCGGATCGGCGTCGCCGGACACAACCTGTTCGACGTCGCGTTCGCCTGGCTGCTGGCCGGGGAACGCGGCGTCCGGGACGGCATCGAGTTCGAAATGCTGCTCGGCATGGCCGCCGGCCAGGCCGAGGTGGTGCGCCGCGACGTCGGCAGCCTGCTGCTCTACACCCCGGTAGTGCACCCGGCGGAATTCGACGTCGCCATCGCGTACCTGATCCGCCGGCTGGAGGAAGGCGCCAGCTCGGAGAACTTCATGTCCGCCGTGTTTGAACTGGCCGACAACGAGGCATTGTTCGAACGCGAGAAGCTGCGCTTCCTGGCCTCGCTGGAGAATCTGGACACCGCTGTTCCCGCCCCGCACCGCGTGCAGGACCGCAGTCTCCCCGCAGCGGCTGCCGCCACGGACAGCTTCGACAACACCCCGGACAGCGATCCGTCGCTGCCCGCCAACCAGGCCTGGGGCCGGGGCATCCTCGCCCGCGTCCCCGGATCCGAACTAGGCAAGGCCGCCGTGGCCGCTGCCGCCGTCGGCACCGAGGCGGAGCTCGACGCCGTCATCAACACCGCCGTCACCAAGGGCAAGGCATGGGGTGCACTCAGCGGTGCCGAACGCGCCGAGGTCCTGCACCGCGCAGGTGAAGTCCTCGAGGCACGCCGCGCCGACCTGATGGAGGTCATGGCCGCCGAAACCGGCAAGACCCTGGACCAGTCGGACCCCGAGGTTTCGGAAGCCATCGACTTCGCGCATTATTACGCCGAGCTCGCCCGCGAACTCGACAACGTGGAGGGCGCCCGCTTCGTCCCGTCCCGCCTGACCGTGGTCACCCCGCCGTGGAACTTCCCGGTAGCCATCCCCGCCGGCTCGACCCTCGCCGCCCTGGCCGCCGGGTCCGCCGTCGTCATCAAGCCCGCCCGCCAGTCCGCCCGCTGCGGTGCGGTCATGGTGGAAGCGCTCTGGGAAGCCGGCATTCCGCGCGACGTCCTGCAGTTCGTCCAGCTGGGTGAAAAGGAACTCGGCCGCCAGCTGATTTCCAACCCGGCCGTGGACCGCGTGATCCTGACCGGCGGCTACGAAACCGCCGAGCTGTTCCGCTCCTTCCGTCACGACCTGCCGCTGCTGGCGGAAACGTCGGGCAAGAACACCGTGATCGTCACCCCGAGCGCGGACTTCGACCTCGCCGCCCGCGACGTCGCCGCGTCCGCCTTCGGGCACGCCGGGCAGAAATGCTCCGCGGCCTCCCTGGTGATCCTCGTCGGTTCCGTGGCCAAGTCCCCGCGCTTCCGGAACCAGCTCGTGGACGCCGTCCAGTCATTGAAGGTCGGCTACCCCGAAGACCCCACCACGCAGATGGGCCCGGTCATCGAGCCCGCCGCCGGCAAGCTGCTTCGAGGCCTCACCGAGCTGGGTGAAGGCGAGGCCTGGCTGCTGCAGCCCGAACAGCTCGACGAGAGCGGCCGGCTGTGGAGCCCGGGCATCCGCACCGGCGTCCGCCGCGGCTCGGAGTACCACCTCACCGAGTACTTCGGCCCGATCCTCGGCGTCATGACCGCCGAGACCCTCGAAGAGGCCATCGATATGGCCAACGACATCGACTACGGCCTCACCGCCGGGCTGCATTCCCTCGAGCCGGCGGAAATGGACGTCTGGCTGAACCGCATCCAGGCAGGCAACCTGTACGTGAACCGCGGCATCACCGGCGCCATCGTCCGCCGCCAGCCCTTCGGCGGCTGGAAGAAGTCCGCCGTCGGTGCGGGCACCAAGGCCGGCGGCCCGAACTACCTGATCGGCCTGGGCAACTGGGAAGCAGTGAACGGGACCTCCGAGGCACCCGCCGAGCTGCCCGCCGCGGCGCCGGCTGCACGCCTGATCGCCGCCGCGGAATCGGCAGGCTCGGCCTTCACCGCCGACGACGCCGCCTTCCTCCGCCGCGCCGCGAACAGCGACGCGCGGGCCTGGAACGGCGAATTCGGCACCGCCAAGGACGTGTCCGCCCTGTCCGCCGAGCGCAACGTCTTCCGGTACGTACCCGTTCCGGTGACTGTCCGCCTCGCCGAAGGCCAGCCCGCAGCCCTGCTGGTCCGGGTCCTGGCCGCAGCGCTGACTGCCGGATCGGCAGTCAGCGTGTCCACCGCCGTCGACCTCCCGGCCGGCCTGCGGGCCGTGCTGACCGAACTCGGACTTCAGTTCCGGGTTCAGGACGACGCCGCGTGGCTGGCTTCCGCTGCCTCGCTGACGTCCGGACGGGTCCGGCTGATCGGCGGCTCCGCACAGGCGCTGGCCGAAGCCACCGGCGGCACTCCGGACATTGCCGTCTACGCCCAGCCCGTCACCGAATCCGGCCGCCTGGAGCTGCTGCCGTTCCTGCATGAGCAGGCCGTCAGCATCACCGCGCACCGCTTCGGAACGCCGAACTTCCTCTCGGACGCCCTGATCTAGGCGTTCACCGGAGGTTCGGAATCCGACGCCGAGCGGGAAGCACGCAGCACGAAACGCTGCAGCTTCCCGCTCGGCGTTTTGGGTAGCTCGTCCACAAAGTGCACGGCCCGCGGGTAGGCGTGGGCGGCGTACTGGGTTTTCACCAGCTGCTGCAGTTCCGCCGCCAGCTCGGGGGAGCCGGAGCCCGAGCGGAGCACCACGTACGCTTCAAGCCGTTCCCCGCGCAGCTCGTCCGGTACGCCGATCACGGCGCTCTCGGCCACCTCCGGGTGCGTGGCCAGCACGGATTCGACCTCGAACGGGCCGATCCGGTAGCCGGCCATGATGATCACATCGTCATCCCGGGCGGAGAAATAGGTGTAGCCGTCGTCATCCCGCGAACCGGTCGCCGGTGTAGTACCAGCGGCCGTCGCTGCTGTAGCGTTCGGCGGTTTTCTCCGGATTGTCCGTGTAACCGCTAAACCACATCAGCGGGCTGGCCGGAACATCAATGGCCACCCGTCCCTTCTCGCCCGTCGCGGCCGGGGAATCTTCTTCCAGCGACAGCACTTCGGTGCGGTAGCCGGGCAGGGCATGGCCCATCGAGCCGGGCCGGATCTCCCGGGACACGGACGCTTCCCAGCCGTTCACAATGCACATCCCCATTTCCGTCTGCCCGTAGTGGTCCCGCACGGCGGTGCCCAGGCAGCGCGTGGCCCAGTTGATGGTTTCCGCGTCGAGGGGCTCGCCAGCGCTGGAGGCGCGCTGCAGGGCCAGGGGGCCGACGCCGTCGGACGCCTCGGCCCGGAGCGAGCGGAAGATGGTGGGCGCGGCCGCAAAGTTCGTGACGCCGAACCGCTCCAGCACCTGCCAGCACAGCTTCGCGCTGAAGCCGCCACGCAGCAGCAGGTTCCGGCGGCCCGCGGCCATCGGCGCCAGGATCCCGTAGTAGAGGCCGTAGGCCCAGCCCGGATCGGCGGCGTTCCAGAACACGTCCTCCTGCTGCACGTCCAGTCCGTAGTGGAAGTAGGCGGAAAACGCTTCGAGGGCCCGCACCGGTACGGGAACGCCCTTCGGTGCGCCGGTGGTGCCCGACGTGAAGATCTCCACGAGCAGGTCCTCCGGGTCCAGGACTGCCGCCGGCATGCCGGGCTGCTCGGCGGAGAGCAGCTGAGCCCAGTCCAGGGCATCCGCGGCCCCGGCAGCGTCGGCATCCGCCGCACCGTCCGTTCCGACAGCCAGGACCGTGAGGCCCAGCTCCGGGACCAGGGGCGCCACTTTGGCCAGCTGGTTTCCGTCGGCGACCACCAGCCGGGCACCGCTGGAGGACAGGCGTACGGAAATGGCCGGCGTGGCAAACGCCGTGAACAACGGCACGTGAACCGCGCCCAGGCGCCACAGGCCCAGCAGCACCGTCACCAGATCACCGCTCTTGCCCATCAGGGTTGCCACCCGGTCCCCGGGGCGTACCCCCAGCCGGGCGAAGGCCGCGGCGGCCCGCTCCGAACCCTCCCGCAGCTCCCCGTAGGTCAGGTCCGTGGCCGAGAGGTCCTGCTCAATGACGGTAAAAGCAACCGAGTCTGCGGGATGCCGGTCGCACAGCAGTGCGGCAGGCGCCACCGGTTCCTGGACAGTGAGGGCGTTGAACATCTTATGCGGCTCCGTTCCATCAAGTGTGCCGTGGATCACTCCCGGCCGTAGTCTCCATGCTAGGCCCGCTCGGGCGGGGACAGGACATTGCCTCCTCGCCGGGCGCGGTCCATGATGGGGACCGAAAGCCGTCGGGGACGGATCGGGACGGTCGGGCCGTGACCGGCAGGGCAACCGGGAGGCGGGACCATGGAGCAACTGCTCATCGGGAAGAACGCGGTGGTCTACGGCGGCGGAGGAGGCATCGGCGGCGCCGTGGCGCAGGCCTTCGCCCGGGAAGGCGCGCGGGTTTTCCTTGCCGGACGCACGCCGGAGCCGCTCGAGGCCGTGGCGGAGCGGATCCGGCATGCCGGGGGTATGGCGGACATCGCGCTGCTGGATGCCACCAACGAGCGGGCGGTTAACGAACATGCCGACGACGTCGCGGCCGCCGCCGGGAGCCTGGACATCTCCATGAATGTGATCCAGCACGGGGACGTGCAAGGCACGCCCATGGCTGAAATGTCCGTCGCCGATTATCTGCGGCCCGTTTCCACGGCCGTTCAGACCTTTTTCCTGACCTCGCAGGCGGCCGCCCGGCATATGATACGCCAGCACTCCGGCGTGATCCTGGCGTTCGGCGGTTCGGGTGACCCGGTGCCCGGTCTGTACCTGGGCGGGCTGCAGACGGCGTTTGAAGCGATGGAGTCCATGCGCCGCCAGCTTTCCAGCGAACTGGGAACCCACGGGATCCGGGTGGTGACCCTGCGCAGCGGCGGTGTCCCGGAGACTCTGCCGGAAAACATGGAAGGCGCCGGCGAGATCGCCGACGCCATGATTCGCTCCACCATGCTGGGCCGCGCCGCCACGCTGGAGGATGTGGGCTATGCAGCAGCCTTCGCTGCTTCGGACCGGGCTGCCAGCATGACCGCCGCAACGCTGAACATCAGTGCCGGTGCCCTGATCGACTGACCAGGTTCCACGGCAGGGGTGCCGCTACAGCTTCCAGAGGGTGAAATCGTCCATGCTGGCCGCAGTCCGCTGGCCGGTGGATTCATCGCGGATCCAGACGGTGGACAGACCCGGGGCCGTGTCCTGGACCTCGCCGTGGAAATAGATTGTGCCGCCGCTGCGCGCTTCAACAATGTCTCCGCGGCGGAGGGAACGGATGCTGCGCACGCGCTTTGCACGTGCTTTCGTGGAGGGGGAGTGGGCACTGGCTACCGGCAAAAGGCATCTCCTGAATTAGTTGATACTTACACTAACCAGCGCATAGCCCTTAAATATTCCCGTTCGCGTATGGACCCCTGACCGGCGGGCAGTGCGCCGGGTAGGATTCGGCCATGGATATCGTCGATTTCCTGGTCACGCGTTTCCAGGAAGACATCTCCGAGGCCCGCAAACTACTCGCATCCTCCGACGTTTCGCTCTCCGACCGCTGGTACGAGGAGCGGCTGTTGAAGGAATGCGAAACGAAGCTCATGCTCATCGAGATCATCGGGGGCGCCCGCCGCCATGCCCTCTCGCGCATGATTGTGGACCCGGACGACGATCCCCAATTCCGTGAGGAGCTGGAGTGGACCCGGCTGGCGCTCTCCGCCCTCGCCGCCGTGCACGAGGACCATCCGGACTTCCAGGACAACTGGCGCCTGACGCAGGAACGGCCCTAACGGTCCGTTCGCTGCCAGCGATGCCGAAGGTGCGGCACCGGCCTGCGGGCCATAGATTGGTTGCATGAGTGAAAAGCCAAAAGCCCCGTCCGCCCAACCTGTTCCGGACGCCGCCGGCCTCCTCCGCCAGCTTGCCGACTTTCACAAGGTAGCCACCACGTTCACCGGCTGGGATGGTTCCGAGCAGCAGGTATCCGACGCCACGCTGCGCAGCGTCCTTTCCGCGCTGGGCCTGGCCGTCGAATCGGAACAGGACCTGGAACGGTCCCTCGCGGAGTCAAAGGCGGCTGCCTGGAAGCGCCCGCTGCCGCCGACCGCCGTCGTACGCCAGGGCAAGCCCGGCAGCGTGCCCGTCCACCTGCCGCCCGGCAGCACTGCGAAACTGACCCTGCGGCTGGAAGACGGCTCAGAGCAGGAACTCGCGTGGCCGGAGCAGCCTGAGGAGGAACGGGACATCGACGGCTCGGCCGTGGCACGTACCCTGGTTCCCCTGCCCGAGGGGCTGGAACTGGGTTGGCACCGGCTGGACGTGGCAAGCGGCGACATCTCCGGCAGTGCCGTGCTGGTGGTCACCCCGGACCGGCTCGACACCGCGGATAAGCTGGAAACCGATCGCGCCTGGGGCGTGCAGGCCCAGCTCTACTCGGTCCGCTCTTCCCGATCCTGGGGGATCGGCGACCTGACCGACCTGGCGGATCTCGCCGCCGTCGCCGGCACGGATTACGACGCCGGGTTTGTCCTCATCAATCCGCTGCACGCCGCGGAACCGGTGCCGCCCATTGAACCCTCCCCGTACCTACCCACCACGCGGCGGTTCTTCAACCCGCTGTACATCCGGGTGGAAGCAGTGCCGGAATACGCCTACCTGACCGACGGCCAGCGGCAGGCCGCCGAAGAGGCAGCCCGATCCCTGTACCCGGCCAACACCTCCGCGGCGGAACTGGACCGCAACGCCAGCTATGCGGCCAAGCTCCGCGTGCTGCAGGACGTGTACCAGGTGGAACGCAGCCCGAGTAGGCAGAAACAGTTCGACGCCTTCAAGGCCGACGCCGGGCAGGGCCTGGAGAACTTCGCCCGCTGGTGCGCCCTGGCCGAGGAACTGGCCCCCGACGCACCGGAATGGGCCGAGGCCACGGGCCCGGAGAGCGACTACGTGGTCCGTCAGCTGCCCCGGCTGCAGGAACGCATCGACTTCTTCAAGTGGCTGCAGTGGATTTGCGACGAACAGCTTGAGGGCGTGCAACTGGCCGCGAAGAAGGCGGGCATGGGGATCGGTGTGATCCACGACCTCGCCGTGGGTGTGCACCCGAGCGGCGCCGATGCGTGGATGCTCCGCGACGTGCTGACCTCCGGCATCTCCGTCGGCGCCCCGCCGGACATGTTCAACCAGCGCGGCCAGGACTGGAGCCAGCCGCC
The DNA here is from genome assembly GCF_024385525.1 of Arthrobacter sp. zg-Y238. Classification (GTDB taxonomy): domain Bacteria; phylum Actinomycetota; class Actinomycetes; order Actinomycetales; family Micrococcaceae; genus Arthrobacter_B; species Arthrobacter_B jinronghuae. The sequence continues at coordinate 605,853 of NZ_JANFLU010000001.1, forward strand.
GTGGCACCCCGGACGGCTGGCCGAGTCCGGCTATGCCGCCTACCGGGACATGATCCGCACCATCCTCCGGCACGCCGGCGGCATCCGGGTGGACCACATCCTGGGCCTGTTCCGGCTCTGGTGGATCCCGCAGGACGCCGCTTCACCGGGCGAGGGCGCGTATGTCTACTACGACCACGAGGCGATGATCGGCATCCTCGCGCTGGAAGCGCAGCGGGCCGGCGCCGTCGTTATCGGTGAGGACCTGGGCGTCTTTGAACCGTGGGTCCAGGAATACCTCGGGGAGCGCGGGGTGCTGGGCACCTCCATCCTGTGGTTCGAGCAGACCGAGGACGGCCCGCGCGATCCGGAGGAATACCGGGTGGGCGCCCTGACCAGCGTCAACACCCATGACCTCCCGCCGACCGCCGGCTACCTGGCCGGTGAACACGTGAACCTGCGCGAGTCCCTCGGCCTGCTCAACCGTCCCGTGGAGGAAGAGCGGAAGGCGGACAGCGAAGCGCAGGAAGCCGTCCTGGAGGCGCTCCGGCAGCGCGGGCTGCTGCCCGAATCCGCCTCAGACCAGGTGGCCGGCCAGATGCACGGCGAGGAAGTGCAGCAGACGGTGGAGGCGCTGCACGAGTTCATCCTGCAGACGCCGTCGGTGCTTCTCGGCGTGGCCCTGGCCGACCTGGTGGGCGAGAAAAAGACCCAGAACCAGCCGGGGACCGCCGATGAGTATCCGAACTGGCGGATTCCCCTCTGCGGTCCCGACGGCGAGGCGGTGCTGCTGGACGACCTGGAGCAGAACGAAAGGTTCCGCTCCCTGGCCGCCCTGATGCAAAAGGGAATCTAGGGTTACACCCGCCCTCGCCTTTGGGCGTTGCGGCGGTCAAGATCAAGTGCCGGTGCGGCGGTCTGCTTTTGCGGACCGCCGCGCCGTTTTTCGTGCGCTTGCTGAGCCCCTGGCGGTATGCGGGAAACAATACTGTTGACATTCTCAACGATCCGGGGTGACATGGAGCCATCCGCCGTCGCGGGTTCCGGGATTCCCCGTCCGGGTAACGGCCAGGGCACCACTCTTACCACCACAATGAAGAGGTAGGTCATGAGGAACACGATCACCAGGAAACTGTCCACGGCTGCGGCAGGCGGAGTTCTGCTGGCACTGGCACTGACCGGCTGCTCCGGCGGTTCGACCGCCGGATCCGACGCCGAGTCGTCGCCGTCGGGCAGCGAAAGTTCCGGCAGCGGTGAACTCCAGCAGGTAGTGGTGGGGGTGTTGTCCATCGCACCGTCCTCGGCCATGCAGTACGGCATCGATGAAGGCATTTTCGAGAAGCACGGGCTGGAGATCGAGCTCCAGCGCGGCACCGGCGGGGCAGCCATGCTGCCGGCGGTCTCCACCGGCGACATCCATTTTGCCGTGGGTAACCCGCTGTCGGTCATGGTGGCCAAGGACAAGGGCCTGGATATGAAGATCGTGTCCGGGTACTCCAATTCCTTCGCCGAAGGCGACGACATCAACGGCGTGGTGGCGCGTGCGGACTCCGGGATCACGTCCTTCGCCGATCTGGAAGGCAAAACCACCACCGTCAACGCGGTCAACACCCAGGGCGATCTGACCATCATGGAAAGCGCCGCCCTGGCCGGCGCCGATCCGGAGCAGCTCAACTTCAACGAGCTGCCGTTCCAGGACATGGAAGCCGCGCTCGAGCGAGGCAATACGGACGCGGTCTGGCTGCCCGAGCCTTTCCTGAGCCGCGCCCTGGCCAATCCCGACTACGTCCTGGTGGGCTATCCGAACCAGGAAGCGGTCGCCGGGATGCCAACGATGGTCACGTTTACCTCCGGCCGGTATGCGGACGAAAACGAGGAAACCGTGGCGGCGTTCAAGGAGGCCGTCACCGAAACACTCACCCAGGCACAGGCCAACGTCGACGACGTCCGCGCCACCCTTCCGACGTTTATGGGGATGGACGCGGCGGTCGCCGAGAACCTGAAGATGGAGGAGTTCGACGGCGAACTCCGAAGCGACGAGCTGGATGACCTGGGCGCACTCATGCTGAAGTACGAGTTCGTGGCAAAGGAACCGGACGTCGATGCCATGACGGTGCAGTAGCGCCATGGAGAACCAGGGGCTGGGATCGTGGATACACCGCCGGCGCCTGAAGTCCGCCGGCCGGACGGCGCTGGTCTTCCAGGGCCGGGGCATCAGCTACACGGAGCTGGACGAGCGGATCAACCGGCTGGCACAGGCACTGCGGGCAGCCGGTGTGGACCACGGCTCCCGGGTGGCTTTCCTCGGGGATAACCATCCCGCATTCCTGGAGACGTTTTTCGCCGCCGGAACGCTGGGCGCCGTCTTTGTTCCGTTGAACACCCGCCTGGCGCCGCCCGAGATTCAGTTTGCGCTGCAGGATTCGGGCAGTTCGGTGCTGGTGTACACCGGTGCGCTCACCCGGCTGGCACAGCTGGGGTCAGCCGGCACCTCGGTGACGGTGCGGCTGGAGGTGGCCGACGGCGCGGCGCAAGCCGGCGGCGCGGCGCAAGCCGGCGGCGCGGCGTCGGCCGACGGTCCGGCAGCGGCCGAGGAGGGCGGATCGGGCGGAGAAAATGTGTCCGACTTCGACGCCGTGATCGCCGCGGCATCCCCTGACCGGCTGGACCTGCCGGTCGGGGGAGACGACGGCGCGATGATCCTCTATACCTCCGGCACCACCGGCCGGCCCAAAGGCGCCCTGCTGTCCCACGCCAACCTGGCCTGGAACTGCTACAACGTGCTGGTGGACTATGACGTGTCCGGGACGGAGGTCGCACTGATGATCTCCCCGATGTTCCATGTCGCTTCCCTGGACATGGGCGTCCTGCCGGTGCTCCTCAAGGGCGGGACGGTGGTGCTGGAAACCAGGTTCGAACCGGGACGCACGCTTGCCGCGATTGAACAGTATGCAGCCACCTACATCAGCGGCGTTCCCACCACGTACCAGATGCTGTGTGAACATCCGGACTGGGACAAGCGGGACATCAGCTCGCTGACCACCATCACCTGCGGCGGATCCGCGGTGCCCCTGCGGGTCCTGGAAGCCTATGAAGCCCGCGGCCTGTCCTTCTCCAACGGCTACGGAATGACCGAAACGGCCCCGGGAGCCACGGCGCTTCCGGCCGCCCGGTCCAGGGAAAAGGCCGGTTCCGCCGGATTGCCGCACTTCTTTACGGACGTTCGGATCACGGGTCCGGACGGCGGGGTGCTCCCGGCGGGTGAGGTGGGGGAGATCCAGATTTCCGGCCCCAACGTCGTCCGCTCCTATTGGAACCGGCCCGACGCCACTGCGGAAGCCTATGCGGAGGACGACTGGTTCCGGTCAGGCGACATGGGCTATTTCGACGACGACGGGTACCTGTTCATTTCCGACCGGCTCAAGGACATGATCATTTCCGGCGGGGAAAACATTTATCCGGCCGAGGTCGAGCAGGTTATCGCGGAGCTGGAGGCCGTGGCAGCCGTTGCCGTGATCGGGGTGCCGGACAGCAGATGGGGTGAAGTTCCCCGCGCGGTCATCAGCCTGCGGGAGGGATACGCGCTGACGGCCGAAGAAGTGCAGGAACACCTCTTCGGCCGCCTGGCCCGGTACAAGGTGCCGCGCACCGTGACGATGGTGGAGGACTTTCCCCGGACGGCGAGCGGAAAGATCCGCAAGGCCGAGCTGCGCCGGCAATACCCGGACTGACTGCAGTACAAATGAAACAGGCGGGGAGCCGATGCTCCCCGCCTGCCTCTGAGATTCTCCCGCCGGGGCTACTGCTCCAGCTTCATGGCCTTGCGCAGCGTCAGCGAGCCTCCGCTCTGCAGCACGGCCCGCCGGTAGATCTTCGCGGCAAAGCCCAGCAGGGCGTACGCAGCGGCCAGCGCGATGGCCAGCGAAGCGAAGGTCTGCCAGAGCGGCACCTCCGAGCTGAGCATCCGGATAGGCATGGCCACTGAGGAAATCACCGGCACAAACGAGGCGATGACCAGCAGCTGCCCCTTGGCGAACATGCCGGCAAACAGGGCGGCGAAGATGACCGCCATCACCGGGGTGGAGCTGCTGTTCAGGTCCTCTGAACGGCTGGCCATGGAGCCGAGCATCGCCCAGCCGGCGGCCAGGATCAGGAACCCGATCAGGAAGAAGACCAGGAACCAGCCCGAGATCGGAATGATGGATCCCACCATGTCCGCGGTACCGGTGAGGTTCAGCGCCAGGAGGGCCGCTCCGCCGTAGAGTGCCAGCTGCACCACGGCCAGGACGGTGTTGCCGATCACCTTGCCGTAGAGGAGCTGGCGGATGGGGATGGCGGTGGCGAGGATTTCCACCACCCGGTTCTGCTTTTCCTCCAGCACGGAGGTTGCGATCGCCAGGCCGAAGATGATCGTGGCCATGTAGAAGAGGAAGCTGAACGCGAAGCCGACGGCGGCCGCGATTCCGGCCTGCTCGGCGTCGCCTTCCAGCAGCGCTTCTTCGAGCTCGCTGCCGGCGGTCAGCTCCGCTGCGGTGGTGCCGGCCGCAGCGGCGTTGGCACTGATGACGTAGCTGGTCAGGGCCTCGGAGACAGGTCCGCGGATCCCGGAACCGATTTCGTCCTTCCCGGTCAGGGTCCAGCTGCCGTCATCGTCCTGAATCAGGGCCGCGTCGGCTTCTTCATCGCGGACCAGCTGCAGGGCGGCTTCGGGGGAGTCTGCCGTTACGGCTTCGAAGGTGGTGTTCCCGTCTCCCTCCTGGCCGGCGGCATCGGCGGCAGTGATGATCTCCGTGGCGGCGGTATCTGCCACAGCCACGGTATGGTCCGAGCCGCGGGATGACATATAGGCGTTGAACAGGATCGTGCCCACGATGAGGACCAGGGTCGCGACTGTGGACAGCAGATAGGTGCGGTCACGCATTTTGACCATGACTTCGCGCAGCGTCACGATTGCCCAGGCCGGCGTGGTATCCGGGGCATCGGGTGCCTGCCCGGGTTTGGCTACGGGAGTGCGGGTTTCGGTGCTCATGCTGTCACCTCACGGTAGATGTCGCTCAGGGACGGGCGGATGGGGGCGAATTCCTGCACCGTGCCGCGGGAGAGGGCGGCGGCCAGGGTGCGCTGGGCGTGCGCGTCGTCGTCGAACTCCACGAGTGCGGAGGGACCGGCGACGTCGATGACGGTGAGTCCGGTTTCCTCGCGCAGCCAGCCGGCGTCGGGGGAGACCGTGATGCGGTGGCGGCGGGGTGCCGTGGCACGAAGTTCGTCGCCGCTGCCGGCAGCCATGAGGCGCCCGCCTTGCAGGACCACCAGGTTGTCGCAGAGCCGGTCCACCAGGTCCAGCTGGTGGCTGGAGAACAGTACCGGGACACCGGCGGCGGTCCGTTCGCGCAGCAGCTCCACCATGGAGTCGACGGCGATCGGGTCCAGGCCGGAGAACGGCTCGTCCAGGATCAGGGCGGTGGGACGGTGCAGCAGTGAGGCGGCGATCTGCACGCGCTGCTGGTTGCCCAGGGAGAGCGATTCGAGCTTGTCCTTGCTCCGGTCGGCCAGATTAAACCGGTCCAGCAGTTCCATTGCCTCGCGCCGGGCCGAGGACTGGCTCATCCGGTGCAGCTGGCCGAGGTAGACCAGCTGGTCGATGATGGGCTGCTTGGGGTAGAGGCCGCGCTCTTCGGGCATGTATCCGAATTGTGCGCGCTGCGCGGCGGTCACGGGGGCCCCGTCCAGCAGCACATCGCCGGCCGTGGCGGTCAGGACGCCCATGATCATGCGCATGGTGGTGGTTTTACCGGCGCCGTTCGCGCCGACGAAGCCGGTCATGCGGCCGGACGGAATGTCGAACGTGACGTCGTCGACGGCGGTTTTGTCCCCGAAGCGTCGGGTGAGATTGCGGACCTGCAGCATGTGCTGCTCCTTCCCCGGAAGAAGCCGGGCCTAGTGATGAACTTCTGCTTCGAGCTTAGGCAGAAGAGCAGCACGGCGGATCGGCCGCGGGATGGAACCTGCCCGGGTCAGCCGGAGGTCGGTTTGTCCCCCGGGAGGATGAGGCCGGACTCGTAGGCGAACACCACTGCCTGCACCCGGTCCCGGACCTGGATCTTGCCCAGCAGGTTGGAGACATGGGTCTTGACGGTCGCCTCGGCTACGAACATCCCCGCCGCGATCTCGGCGTTGCTCCGGCCCGCGGCAACGTTCACGAGCACTTCGCGCTCGCGGGAAGTCAGCGAGTCCAGCAGTTTCTGCTGCTGAGCGGACCCCGACGGCGGACGGGTCCCGACGGCGGCGGGGGTGGCGGTTGGGCGGCCGTTTGGGTGGGCAGCCGCGCCGGCAGCCTCTGCGTGCAGCTGCCGGGCAAAGCGTTCGATGACCCGCACCGTCATTTCCGGTGCCAGCAGGGCGTGGCCGCCGGCGACGGCGTGGACCGCTGCCACCAGGTCGTCCGGGTCGGAGTTCTTCAGCAGGAAGCCGCTGGCGCCGGCGCTGATGGCATCAAAAAGGTAGTCGTCTCGTTCAAAGGTGGTGAGGATGATGACCTTCGCGGTGCCGGCCCGCACCACCTGCTCGGTGGCCCGGATCCCGTCCAGGACCGGCATCTGCACGTCCATGAGGATGATGTCCACGGGGTGTGCGGCGGCAAAGTCCACGGCTTCGGCGCCGTTGGCGGCCTGGCCCACCACCTCGATTTCGTCCTCCACTGAGAGCATCATGGCAAAGCCCGCCCGCAGCAGGGCCTGGTCATCAGCCAGCAGGACGCGGATCGGTTCCATTACTTACGCTTCTCCCTTTCGAAGGAGTTCTGCCGGCCGCAGTATGCGGCCTTCGGCAACCACGGTAACGGTCAGTGCAGCGGAAACCGGACCCGGACGCGCCAGCCGCCGCCGGAACGCGGTCCGATTTCGGTGATGCCGCCGTGCAGGTCGGCCCGTTCCCGGATACCGCGGATGCCGAAGCCGGAACCGGCGGTGCTGCCGGTGCGCGGCCTGCCGTTGTCCACGGTCTCCACCTCCACCCAGCTGTTGCCGGTCCCCGTGGTGCCCGTGCGGAGTGCGACGACGGCGGAGCCTGCGGTGGAGTGCCGGCGGACGTTGGCGAGGGACTCCTGGACGGTTCGGTAAATCGAGAGGCCCAGCGGTGCGGGGACCCGGTCCAGCGAGCCGGGCACGTCTTCGGACCGGTGGTAGGACACGGACAGGCCCAGTTGCCCGTGCTCTGCCACCAGTGCCGGGAGGTCCGCGAGGCCGGGCTCGGGGGTTCGCCGCGCACCGCCGTCGGACTCCGATCCCGGTTCCTCGCCCGCGCGGAGTACGCCCAGCAGGGAACGCATCTGTTCCACTGCTTCGCGGGAGGATGCCTCGATGGTCTGCAGGGCGCCCGCGGTGGCCTCGGGTTTCTTCTCCAGCACCCGCCGGGCTGCGCCGGCCTGGACACCGATCACCGCGATGTGGTGCGCGACGACGTCGTGCAGTTCCCGGGCGATGCGCAGCCGCTCATCCAGCACCGCCTGCCGGGCCAGTTCCGTCGCCTGTATTTCCAGCTGGGCGGACTGTTTGACCAGCAGCTCGCGCTGGTGCGCGCTGCGCCAGGCGCTCATGCCGAACATAATGGCTCCGCCGAAGAAAGCGGCGTTGATGGCGAAGTTGTAGAGCGCCAGGGATGCCAGCGGCGGCAGGAAACCGCGGTAGGTGTCATCGCCCTCCATGACCCGTTCCAGCATGCCGTCATAGGCGGAGGAGACGGTGAAGGCAAGGATAATCCACAGTGCCATCACGGCAATGACCACGGTGGTGCCGAGCCAGAGCATCCTGCGGTCCTTCGCCCAGGCCACGGCGGTGTAGAGCGACGCAAAATAGGCAGCCTGGAAGCTCGTCTGCGTGGCAACCATGGGCACCAGCAGTCCCAGGCCCAGGAACGCGGCGCTGCAGACCAGCATCACGGCCACCGGGTAACGGCGGCGCACCGCCAAGGGCAGGATGATCAGGGCCAGCGCCAGATGCTGGAGCCAGATGGGCCGGGTTTCCCCGGCGAGGGCACCGATTCCGCGGCTCACCTCCATAACGAGAGCGGAGACCAGCAACACGACCAGGGTTCCGATGACGTCGTGGCGCTGCTGCGCGACGGTAGGCCCCGGGCGTTCCCAGTCCTCCCCGGTTCGCCAGGGGAGGCGGGCGAGCCAGCCGGGCCGGGTCCGTGCGTGCTGTTCCGACCCGGCGTCGGCCGTGTCGAAGGCCATGGTCTCGATCATGGTGCCCAGTCTAGGAGTTGCACCGCCGGCGGGGGCTCCGCCGCAGGGATGAACGACGTGCGGCGGATCCAGTGGGCAGGTCTCTCGGTGACCTGCGCGGTCGAACCGGTTACGCGGATTCTCTGCATTGGAACCGTACTACCGGCTGCTCATGGGGTGGAGACTGCGCCGGAACCGTCTGCCTTTTCGGCGTTGTGGTCATAGTGCTGGCTGAAGGAACCGTACTCCGGGTCCAGGCTGGAGCGGATCATCTGGTGGTCATCGGGGTTTTCCACGCAGGGCGACGTGATGACCAGCTCCACAAAACGCCTTCCGTCACGGGCGGCGTGATCGTATCGAGCGGTAAGGGACAGCTCATCCTTGTGGAAGCTGACCTCGTAGACCACCCCGTTATTGTTCTCCTCGTTCCGCACCTCATCATCCAGTGCCCAGCCGTCCTCCTGCAAATAGGCCTTTAGCGCGTCCATTGATCCCTGGGCGGACGGGTGATCAGCGTACCTGCCGTCCACCGATGCCATGGTTCGAGTGAGGGTGTTCCAATTGTCATCGTGCGTGAGGTCCAGACAGGATTCTTCTTTCGCGTCGCTGATCCGCAGGGGCGACCCTTCGCCGGCCGCCTCGAGGAGGTTGGGCAGGAGGGGGTCCAAGCCGGGCAGCACGGCAGCCGCGGGGCGGGCGGACGGCGAGGCGGATTCGGCGGTGCCCGGCGACAGCGCGGGGGCGCATGCTCCGAGGGCAGCAACCGGCAGCACGATAAGGCACATGAGGAGGGAGCGACGCATTGTCCTCACTTCCCGGAACCTGGAATTGAGTGCATCCGGTGCCCCTTGTAAGCCTCCGGGGTTTCCTCCAGCGGATTACTCAACACGACACCCCCTTCAGTGATGAGGTAGTTGTCCGGTCCATAAGGTACGAAGGGATAAAGTTCCTGCCCGTAAATCACGCCCCGCATGTTCCTCATCGCCGTAGAGTCCTTACGGAAGTATTCCGTGTGCCCGCTCACCACTTCTCCGCCGTCGTCGTGATTGATGAAACCTGATTCCAGACGTGTCACGCCCATATCGTTGGGATCAGCGCCCTGGAATATCCCGCCGCCCCACAGGGCCAAGTTGATCGGATCATCCCGGGACTGGATCCAGTATCGGTTTGCGTCCGGGGTGGTCGTGTTTTCGACGCTGCTAACCCCTTCACCCACTCCCGAAGGTGCCAGATAAATTACGTTGTCGATATCCAGGCCCATCCGTTCCGCCGTGCCCAACATAGCCGCTCCGGCGCTGTAACCGATGCCTGTGGTGGATGCGTCTGACGGCAGTTCAAGGTCCAGTGCCGCGTCGAAGGCGGCCAGTTTTCGTCCGCCCTCCGTGTTGTAGTAACCCGTGGCGTTGCTGCCTATCTTGTCGGGAAGGTCTGCGCCCTGCCAGTAGAAGGAGAGATCGTCTGCTCCTGCCCCGGCCGTGAGGTCCGCCAGCTTGCCGGTGTAATCCCCCACGCTGGCCAGATCGGCCTCCGTCCCGGGGACCAGCAAGGTGCTGGTCCTGGTGCGGGGCGAGGGGGTCCCGTTCATGGTGACTATGCTCCCATCCGCCTCAATGTTGACCATCACCGTCTGCAGGTCGTTGTTGATGACGTGGTCGAGGCCCTGCTTCTTTTTGGTAAGCGACTCCCGGATCTCCTGGCCCCTTTTACTCCCGTCGCCCTCGCCCAGAGCCGCCAGCTGCCGGGTAAGTTCTTCGCGGTAGCCGGCCGCCGTCACCGTGTTTGCACGGGCCCGCTGGGCCATGGGCACACCGTTGAGGTTTCCGAAGACAGCCGGATACAGCAGGAGAAGCCGCTTCTGATCATCCTCCGAGAGCAGTCCCCAGGCCTCGTTGATCTTCCTGATGCCTTCGGCGGCCAGATCGGCGGGCAGATCAGGTGTCCCCCGGGGGCGGTCATACATGGTGTTCATGACCTCCAGCATCGCTGCCTCGGCAGACCCCGGAGGCGGTGGTTCGGGAAGTTTATTGTTCGAGAGCAGCAGGGCTGCTTCGGGATTCACCTTTGCCCACTCGCGCAGTTCCTCTTCGTTCAGATCGATGAGCGAGGCGGCCACGGCCGCGGGATCCAATTCCCCGAAATCGTCCAGGGTGGAGGTCAAGCCGATCCAGTCGGGGGAGGGAAGCACCGGGCCGCCCAGGGCAGCAAGCACCGGCAGGGTATCCCCTGTTCCGCCGGATATCAGAGACAAATCCGAGACGGCGGTTTCCACAGTCTGGGACCAGTTGCGCTGCAGGCTCAGAACCCGTTCGTTGAGCTCCGAGACTTCACGGTTCAGCGCGTCCTGCGCTTCATCATCACCGGGAATATCGGAGGACGCGGTTCTGCTGAGCAGCCCGGTCCGCTCCGTCTTGAGGGTTTCGGCCTCCTGCTGCAGCGGCTTACCGGTTACGGCGAAGTCCTCGAGTACGGCTGCGGCGGAAGAGAGCGCAACTGCCCAGTCAACGGCAGGGTCGCGCAGGTCCGTGAGCGCAGCGTAGACCCGGTCCTGTGTGTGACTTTCCTTGTAGGCCTGCTGCAGCCCATCCCATGCAGCGGAGGCAGCATCAAGTTGACTGATTGCAGAAGAAGCCTTGTCCCGCATGACGGCAGCCGCCTCGCCCAGTTTCTCCCACGGTACGTCGATGTCCGGAATGCTTTCTATGACGGCCATGGCGCTAGTCCAGCGGGGTCAGCGGTTGGGGGCGGAAAAGCGGGGGAACATAGCCGGTGTCTACCCGCGTCATGATGCTGTGGGCGTTGTAGTGCATCTCATCGTCTCCGGCCAGGAATGCCTGGGTAGCCACGGCAACTGTCTCTGCCTTCCGGAAGACCAGGCTGGATATCCTCTGGCCCACGTCGGCGCGCGGAGTCCAGAACGAGGTAAAGGCTTCCGCCACTTCCGTTGCGGTACCGAACTGGCCAGCGGTGTCATCCCCGCCGGTTTTGGCTGCGTTGACGGCGTCGTGGAGCGCCGTGCCCTCCGTGGCCACAGCCATCAGTATGGCCTGCAACGACGGAACATCTATGTCGTAAGACATTCCCTTCCCCCCCTTTATGTGCGGTCACTATACATAACCTCGGGGTGGTCAATAACGTCCATGGGGAGAAGTACCCATGGACGCGTGGCGGGCAGGCGGTGGGACCGGCGTCCTAAGGCGTTGGTCCCGACTATTACCGCCCGGCTGCGCCGGACTGTCTGCAAGGCTGTGCTGGAGGCGAAGGAGTGATTTACTGCGTAGGTAGCGGCAGCCCGAACGGCGGCCGGCCATCAGCGTAGATGACAGGACTTCAAGCATGTTTGTACAGGAAGCACAGGCGATCCTGCCTGAACTGGTGGCCCTGCGGCGGGAGCTGCACCGGGATCCGGAGACCGGAATCAACCTGCCCCGCACCCAGGAAAAGGTCCTCGCCGCCCTTGAGGGGCTGGGCCTGGAAATCACCCTGGGCGTGAAGACCACCTCCGTGGTCGCCGTGCTCCGCGGCGCCGAGCCCGGGCCCACCGTCCTGCTGCGCGGGGATATGGACGCGCTGCCGGTGAGCGAGCTGACCGATCTGGACTATGCCTCCACCAACGGCGCCATGCACGCCTGCGGCCATGACCTGCACGTCGCCGGCCTGGTCGGCGCTGCCCGGCTGCTCAGCGCCCAGCAGCAGGACCTCTCCGGCAACGTGATCTTTATGTTCCAGCCGGGGGAGGAGGGCCACGACGGCGCGAGCCTGATGATTGACGAGGGAGTGCTCGACGCCGCGGGGGAACGTCCCGTAGCCGCCTACGGCATCCACGTCCGGCCCGGCCCGCTGGGAGTCTTCCGCACCAAGCCCGGCACGCTGATGGCCGGCGCGAACGAACTGCGGATCACCGTGAAGGGCTCCGGCGGGCACAGCTCGCAGCCGCAGACGGCCATCGACCCCGTTCCGGCCCTCACCGAAATCGCCACGGCGCTGCAGACCATGGCCACCCGCCGGTTCTCCGCCTTCGACCCGATCGTGCTTACCGTGACCCAGCTTTCCGCAGGGGAAGCGATCAACGTCATCCCGGATACGGCCAGCCTCGGCGCCTCGGTCCGCACCCTCTCGGAGGAATCCCTGGACCGGGTGATTGTGGAATCCAAGGCGCTCGCCGAGGGCATCGCCGCCGCGCACGGCTGCAGCGCGGAGGTGGACTTCACCATCCGCTACCCCGTCACCTGCAACGATCCCGACCGGACCCGGGAAGCCGTCACCGGGCTGCGGCAGATCTTCGGCGAGGACCGGGTGCTGGAATCCCGCGATCCGCTGATGGGATCGGAGGACTTTTCGCTGGTGCTCAACGAGGTCCCCGGCACCTTCATCTTCCTCGGTGCGACCCCGCCGTCGGTCAATCCGGTCACCGCCGCCTGGAACCACTCCCCGCGGGTGGTTTTTGATGACGCGGTGCTGGGGGACCAGGCCGCCGCCCTGGCGCAGCTGGCTTACAACCGGCTCACCTAGGCGGCTGCGGTGCGCCCGGCTCCTGCGGGCGTTCGGGGCAGGGTGTAGCGTCGGGCACATGTCCGCCCTGAAGAAGGTCCTTGCCCTTGCCGCCCGCCCCGCGCCGCCGACGTCGAAACCACGCCGCTGGGCCGCCGTCGGACTTGGGACGTTCCTAGCCTTCGCCGGCACCTCGCACCTGACCTTTGCCCGGCAGGAATTCCAGGCGCAGGTGCCGGACTGGGTCCCGCTGAACGAGGACGCCGTGGTGCTGCTCTCCGGGGTGGCCGAAATCAGCCTCGGCGCAGCGTTGATCCTGCTGCCGAAGCGGCGGGTGCCGGTGGGCCTGGCTGCGGCTGCATTCTTCATCGCGATCTTTCCGGGCAACATTTCCCAGTACGTGACGCATACGGACGCGTTCGGTCTGGAGTCCGACGGCGCCCGACTGGCCCGGCTGTTCTTCCAGCCGCCGCTGGTGGTGTGGGCACTCTGGTCCACCGGTGCGTGGAAGGCGCTGCGGGCGGGGCTGAAGGGCTAGTAGTGCGAGGTTTTTTCCCAAATGACCTTCTGATCAACCTCGACGACTATCCAGGGTTCAAGCGGACCCTTTTCCTGAAGCCGGATCCGGCGTCTTTCAGCCCGGGGCAGTTTCCGGAGGCGCTTGCGTCTGGCACGGCGCACTTCCGCCTCCCGGTCGTCGCGCTCGTTGATCGGGTCCTCCCAGTCCCGGTACCACTGAGGCAGCAGGAGGGGCCGGAGGACCTTTGGGAGGAAAAAGACGTGCATCATCGCTATGGGCACGCACAACATAAAAGGAGCCAGGCCGAGATCCCTTGTCACGGAGGCGTCCACCCCCAGTGCCTCCAGTCCGAGGAGAACATCCATCACGGTCATCGGCGCGCCGGCCCAGAACATCATGAAACCCAGCCGGGAGTGCTTTGCCGTCGACTTGGGGCCGGAGGGGCCTACCCAAGACGTCCAGCGGCCGGAATATGCGAGAACACCCGGCACGAGCAGGGCGGGACCGATGCATATGACGAGGGCAGTGAACGCAATGAGGGCAATTTGGGGCGGCGAGTCCATGGCGATCACTCTAGGGGACGGGGGCGGGCCAACCGGGATTGGTGGGCCGGAATCTGTACACTCCTGGTTCAGGAAAGACGGAGGGCAGGGGGGGGGCAGACGCGGGCGGGCAAGCTGATGGCCCGCAATCGCCGGCACCACCCAATTTCCCGGCTCCGCGCTATGGACATGGTCCTGTGGATGCGAGGCCGGGAAGCGGCGTAGCCCGGAAGCCAGCGGAGACGAAGCAATTTGCGCGTGCAGACGGTCTACTGAGTAGATAACGGGCGTATCCGCGCGGAATAACCCCGTTACCTGCTCAGTAGATGCCGCTGGCCCCCGTTATTCTTTGGCGCTCTGCATCGTCCCCGCGACACTTCTATTCATTGGACGAGGATTTCTTCGACACCTGGGCCGGGGGTAGATGGCGCTTCTGTATACGCCCATGTACATGGGACGAAGCTTCATTAGAGCGGTTTTGACTTTCCTGGCGGACGGGGTCGGAAGGCTGCGGGCCCTTCGGCCGATCTTGGAACCCATCTCCCAGTAAACCCATCGAGTACGTCCTCCGGGCCAGGCAAACTCCATCCAGAAACCGTTGCGAAACCGTTCCGCTTTGGTGTCTCTGCGGTGGTGAAGGATGTGACGGCAGGGGTTGCTTGGTGGGTTCCGGCCGCCCGCGATCAACGAGTTGCCCGCAGCATCCCGCCGCTGCTGCAGTCGCAGACATTCATGGCTGGAGGGAGAAGAGGCTTGGGCGCCGCCGGGTGGGGGTATTGCGCATTAGGCTACTGGTCGGTACAGTGCAGAAACCGATAATGTCTGGTGTCTTTCGCAGGCAATGCTGCCCCTGTGCACAAGGAGATTCAATGAAGAATACTCGCGCCCTCACAATCGCAGGCACCGCGCTCGCGGTCAGCCTGTTGACCCTTCCCGGATGCGCCGCATCCGAGGAAGCGGCTGCCGAGCCCGCCGGTTCCGCCGGAGCGGAGTCGAAGGGAGAGATTGCCTTCTTCACTCCGTCCTCCCAGATCGACGTCGTCGCGGCGCTAGCTGACGGCGTGGTCGAGTACTTCGAGGGTGAGGGTTATACCGTCACCATCCAGGACGCGGGCTTCGACGCGGTGAAGCAGGCCCAGCAGATCCAGCAGGCCATCGACACGCGCAGCATCGTGGGGGCGTGGATCATGCCCGTGGCGCCTGAGACCGCCGCTCAGAGCCTCGCGGCGCTGCAGGCGGCGAAGATTCCCGTGGTTGTGGAGGGTCCGCCCATGTCGGTCGGATTGGAGGGACCTCAGCCGGGAATTGCGTTCGACGAGCCGGACTTCATGAAGTACGGGACGATGATCGGCGACACCGCAGCGAAGTGCGCCGTTGACGGCGAAGGGCGCGAGGCGCTGTTCCTGATGCCGCCTGATGCCGCCGGCGGCACAGAGCAGGTCATCGGTGCCATCGAGAATTCCTTTGCAGCCGGAGCCCCGGACGTCCCCATCGTCGCGACCGGCGAGGCTGCGGACATTTCGAGTGCACAGACCACCGTCTCGCAGCTCCTCATCGCCAACCCTGATGCGAACGTCATCATTGCGGCGAGCGACGAGACCGCGCTCGGTGCGGCGGGTGCCTTCAAGGCTGCCAACAAGACTCCGGCCTGCATCGTGGCCGGCGGCGGCGGTGACGGGGCCGTGGCCGCGCAGGAGGCCGGAGACATCACGGCTGTCGTCAGCTGGGACTACTCCAGCGCCGTTGACGAGGCCGGAGCAGACCTCATTCGCCTGATCTCTGACCCCACATCCCAGGGCGGGATCATCGAGACTCCGGTTAAGGCTACGGGCGGTAACTGAATATGGCGCTTGTTACCCGGGCCGACACGGTGAGTCAGCTCTCGCCGAACAACGCCCTGCCGTGGAAGATCCGTGGGCTGCTCCTGATCCGTGACCAAGGCCTCCTGGCACTCTTCCTCGCGATCATCGCCGTCTTCGCGTTCTGGGGGGCACCGTACTTCCTCACCCTGCCCACCGCTATCTCGATATTGAACGCGGCAGCGATCGCGAGCATCTTCGCCGCGGGTGTCGCTGTGGGGATCATGACGGGAGTGCTGGACCTCTCGGTGCCTGGCACAGCCGCATTGGCCGGCGTCGTCACCGGGCGCCTCCTTCAGGAGGGGCTGCCGGTGGGGGCGGCTATCATGTGCGGCTTGCTGGTGGGACTCGTCGTGGGTCTTGTCAACGCCGTGGTCGTACTCCGGGGGTTCAATCCCCTCATCGTCACCATCGCCATGCTCAGCGTGCTCAGCGGTGCATCGCTCCTGATCGCCGGCAGTTACAACATCTCGGGGCTCACCCAGCTGGTGTTCATGGGAACGCGGACATACTTCGGCATTCCCGCACCGGTGTACATCGCGGTGGTCCTCTTCATTATCCTCACTGTGTTCCTCAAGTTCACCCGCGGGGGGACACGTCTGCTGGCCGTCGGCGGCAGCGCCGAGGCCGCCCGCCGCGTCGGCATCGCGGTTAACTGGTACCGCATCCTCGGCTTCGCGATCTCGGGTCTGTGCGCAGCCCTCGGAGGAATCGTGACGGCGGCGTACATCACGACCGCGGTCCCGAGCGCCAGCGTGGGCACCGTCTTCACCGCAATGACAGCTGTTGCGCTTGCGGGGGTGCCGTTCGTCGGCGGTCGGGGGAGCCTCCCCAGGGTCGGTCTCGGCGTGATTGTGGTAGCGACGATCTCTGCCGGACTGTTGCTGGCGAAGGTGCCGGCGGACTGGTCTTCGGTGGTGACGGGCGTGCTGCTGGTCGGCGGTCTCGGACTGAACATGTGGACGACAAACACAACGTCAAAGCTCCTTCTCGCCAGTGGCGACGACGGCGCGAAAAGAGGAACACGATGAGTGACGCCGCATTGGAACTGAAGGACATCTCGGTCCACTACGGATATGCCCGTGCCCTGGAGGGAGTGTCCCTGACCGTCCATGCAGGTGAGGTAGTCGCGCTGTTGGGCGACAACGGTGCCGGCAAGTCGACGCTGCTGAAAGTCATGTCGGGTGCGCACAGCCCCAGTTCGGGGCAGATCCTCGTGCACGGGCGCCCGGTGGATTTCAAGTCGCCGAGGGATGCTTCCGGTGCCGGTGTCCAGATGGTGTATCAGGACCTCGCACTGGTGGAGGCGATGGATATCGCCGGGAACCTCACCCTGGGCCGGGAGCAACTCATGCGTGGGCCTCTCGGGTGGCTCGGGTTCCTCGACCACAAGGCGATGCGGCGTGAATCGGAGCGCGAACTCGACGAGTTGGGCATCCGGACGGCGCCGGTGACCCGCCCCGTCGAGATGCTGTCCGGTGGGCAGCGCCAGGTTATCGCCATTGCTCGGGCAAGCGCGCGCTTGCCCGAGCAGGGCATCCTCCTCATGGATGAGCCGACGGCTGCGCTCGGACACGAGCAGACCGAACTCGTCGAGGAGCTCATCAAGACCCTCGCTGCGCGCGGCACCTCGATTGTCGTAGTCACCCACAACCTTCCACTCGCCTTCGCCGTGTCCGACCGCACCGTCGTCCTCAACCGCGGGCGCAAGGTGGCAGACACTGCGACGGGGTCAGTCGACAAGGAAAGCGTTATCGGCTGGATCACGGGCGCCTCCGTCCAAGAGGGTGTCCTGGAGTCCTGAGCTGAACGCAGAGCGGAAGCTGGGCAGACGTGCTTCCGCTCCACGGCTGTAGCCCTGAAAGCGCGGTCCCGGGTGGAATGAAAGCTCCACCCGGGACCGTCAGCGTTTACCGTGCCGGTTACTTCTGCGCACCCTTGTCCTGCAGTCCACCGGCGAACATCTTGAACGGGGGCTGTCCGAGGAGCCGGCGGCCACTGATCTCCGCAAGGGATTCGAGACGCATTGCACCGTGGGAGAGTATGACGCCCGAGTCGCGCGAGTAACGCTGGAGTGGGTTGGACAGTGCCATGCCTGACGACCCCAGGATGCGCAGGAGGAGGTCGATCGCGTCCTTCGCCAGCTGGCCGGCGAAGGCGAGGTCGGTGCAGCCCTGCGCTTCCTCGTCGCCGGTGTAGTCTTCGCCGCGAACCGCGAGATGGTCGATCTCGTCCGCATACTGGAGCACGGTCGCGCCCGCAACGCCGAGAAGCGCCTTTGCCTTACCGGCTGCGACCTGGCTCGATGCCATTTCGGCAATCGTGTCGTAGGGCGGGCTGAACGGCTTCCGTTTTTGCGCGAGCTCCTGGAACACCTCCAGGGCGCCCTCGGCCATGCCGACCAGGGCGGCCATGTTCAATACCGTTGCGGTCATCATGGATGCCCGTGTCTTCGCCTGGTAGGCAAGACCGGCGAACCGTTCCGCTGCACTGTCCAGGTGCATCGGGAGCTCTGACATATCGATGAAGCGGTGGTCGGGCACGAACATCGGCTTGGTTGTGGTGATGGAGTTGGAGTCGGACGCCATCATGCCGGCCACGTGCCAGTCATCAACCGGTTCGATGTCGGCTGGGTCCATCATGAACAATGCATGGCCGCTGCGGTTTCCGTCCGCCCATGCGGCACCGCCGAAAAGCCAGGCGGCGTCGTGATTTCCCGATACGTAGGTCCACTTACCCTCAACGTTCCATCCCCCTTCCACTCTGACCGCCTTGCCCGTCACGGCAGCGAACGTCGAACCCCCGGCGGCCAGCGGGCCGATATGGCCCTGCTGCCGGCTGTAGAGTTCGTCTACCAAGGGCTTGGGGAAGGTGCTGACCATACGGAGGCTGGTGCCGACGAAGAAGGTCCAGTTTGCCGCGGCGTCGCCTCGTCCCAGTGCCCGCGCAATCTCAGCGATGTCGCGGGCACCCAGAGCGGAGCCGCCGTACTCGATGGGGGCACAGGCGCGGTAGAGGCCAAGCTCGGTGAAGGCCTCGACAATCTCCGGGCTGAGTCGGCCGCGGCGCTCGGCCTCGGGGGCGAGCTCCCGAATGCGGTTCTGGAGGGTGCGCACTCCGGCTGCGAGCCGCTTCCCCTCCGCGCTGAGGTACCTGGATGCCGGTGCATCCAGAGGGGTTGACCGCTCAGGGGGAGGCCCCGGGGGGAGGCCCGGAGTCAGCTCGTCAGGTGGCTGGGGAATCGTGTCAGTCATGTCATCTCCGTCTGTATGGCTGGGGTGTACTGTACGGATCAGTGCGCAAGTTGTCCATGCATGTCTTTCCGTACTGGTCGGTCCAGAGCATAGGATGGCGATGAGCGGCTACCCGCAGGTGTGCGGGTTGAGTCGGAGCGTATACAGAGGAGAGCCGAATGCCACGGGCCAAACGAAGCGGTGGGCGCAGCAAGCGCGACGCGGTGCTCGATGCAGCCGTTGAACTGTTGCTGCTCAACGGGTATGACGGCACATCCATGGACGCGGTGGCCGCTCAGGCAGGAGTGTCCAAGACGACGGTCTACGCGCACTTCGCGGACAAGCTCGAGCTCTTCAAAGCTGTTCTGCAGCATGGAAGCATGGAGCTCGGGCAGCGGTTGCGCGAGCTTCGGCAGCGCGACGGATCAGGCGAGGGGTCCGCTGAGGATCGGCTGGTTGGCGCCCTGGTCGCGGCGACTAGGGCCGGCACTGGCGCACAGGCAATCGCGTACTTCCGCGTGATGATCGCTGAGCACAACCGGCGCCGTGAGATCCAGGCTGCGTTCAACACCATCCCGATGCCTGACGTCTCGGACATCATCAGCATCATCGCGCAGCTGCTCGTTGACTATGGCTCCGAGCACAACTTCGAAGTTGATCGGCCGGAGGCGCACGCCTCAATGCTCCTGCGGATGACGGTGTCCGGCATCGAGTTCGATGCACTGATCTCAGACTTCGACGTCTCCGACGAGCTGCTCGAAGCCCATGTCGAATACATTGTGCGTGTCTTCCTGCGCGGGCTGCGTCCGATTGCGGGGGAGCAGGACTTGGTGCTGAAACCCGGCTACGACTATCCGTGGGGCCCGGCGCTGGGCTAAGAATGACGGGAGAGAGGTTGCGACGGTGAGTGATCCCGCTGAACGGCCTCGGCACAGCCGACTCTCACCGCACCGTGAGGCGGAGATCCTCGCCGAGACCCTTGGCCTCCTCGAGGAGGTCGGTTATGAAGGTCTAGCCATGCCCGCCGTGGCGAAACGCTCCAAATGCAGCACGGCGACGATCTATCGCCAGTGGCACGGCAAGCCGGGCCTGGTGATGGCCGCCCTCCGTTCACACTCCCAACTGGAGGAGCCGGTCGATGTGGATACCGGCACGTTACGCGGCGATCTACTCGCCGTCATGGAGCAGATCGCCCATGTGGCTGAGTCCGAAATGACGCTCCTCGCGGCCCTCGCCCACGCGTCGATGCGCGATGAGGCACTCGCGGAGACGATGCGTGAGCAGATCTCGGCTCCTGCGGGTTCCCCGCTCGACCGCGCCATCGACCGCGCCGTCGAGCGTCGGGAGATCTCCGTCGATGCGACCGTTCGGCGGTACTGCCATCACGCGTTCTTATCCATGCCGCTCGCCAAACATCTGGCGGAGGGGACATTTCCGGACCGCGAGTATTTGGCCGGCTTCGTCGACACGATTCTGATCCCGGTGCTCTCGCACCGCTGACACTTCACCTCTCGCCCCGACGTCGCCCATGCCCTCCACATCGCTCCGGCGGCAACCCCTCCCGAAAACGGGTCGTCGGCGGCAAAACCAGCCGGAGCCGACCGGCCAACCGACTCATCTCCTGCGCCGGGAGCAGGCTTCGAACGTGACGGGGGTTGCGCTCCCTGTGACGTGGCAGTAGCGTGACCCTCGAGCTGATCGAAACGATGGCGTTTCGATGCGGTGTCTGCCCCTGACGCGACGCCGACAGCTGCAGAGAGGATCCGCACCATGGCTGGATTTACCGTCATCAATGGAATCGCAGAGATCAGTGATCCCGCGATTTATCAGAACTGGCTCGACAATGAGGAGTTCAAGGCAGCGGTCGCTGCCGATTCTTCGCCGGAACGCACCGCGGTCAAGCGCCTGCTTATCGACTTCGAAGCAGACATGGCCCGTATTGTCCGCGACGACAAGGTGCAGGAACAGGTCGTCGAGGTCATGACCAGATACGCCGCGGAAGACTACGTCCAGCACGACCCGAACGCGGCCGGTAACGGCCTCGAGAAGCTCATTGAACACTTCCGGCATGTGCCGGTCGTTGGTGAGATCCCGCCGCCGGTGGTGGGCGTCATCCTCGATGGCGAGGTTGCCTGCCTCATGATGCGAAAAGTCGTCCCCGATCCCGTCATTCCGGAGGCCTCCTACGACTGGAACATCCTCACCGTTTTTCGGGTGCACAACGGCAAGCTTGCCGAGCATTGGAGCACTTTCCGCAAAGCGGTCCCCGGCCAGGATCCGCTGGGGGACTGACGATGCCCAAACTGCAGATCATTGTCGGCAGCACTCGCCCCGGCCGCCTCGCCGGACCCATAGCAAAGTGGGCCTTCGAGCGAGCGGTGGCGGATGGGAGATTCGAGGTAGAGCTCGTCGACATCGCGGATTATGAACTGCCCGTCCTCGACGAACGCCACCACCCTGTCCTGGGACGCTACGAGCATGGGCACACGCAGAGGTGGGCCGCGAAAATCAGGGAAGCGGACGCGTTCATCTTCGTTTCACCGGAGTACAACTACGGGCCGTCGGCCGCCCTGCTGAATGCCTTCGACTACCTCGGGCGCGAGTGGACGTATGCTCCCGTCGCCTTCGTCAGCTACGGCGGCATCGCGGGAGGTCTCCGCGCAGTACAGGTCATGAAACAGATCGTCACGACTGTTCGCATGATGCCGCTGCCGGACGGTGTCGTACTGCCGCTTGTTATGCAGAACTTTGAGGCCGGCGACTTCGTGCCGCCGCCTTCCGCCCAGGGTGCCGTCGCACCGATGCTGACGGAACTGCTGCGGTGGACGCATGCGCTGGGGCCGCTCCGTGCCGAAGGCCCGCCGCCCCCGACGCTGCCGTCGGGTCCGGTCGCACCCCGCCCCTGATCACGGAAGCCTCAAAGAAGAGATTGGATCCCTCGATGACAACATCACGCACAATGCCGCCGGCAGGTATCCCCAACGGAGAGCCGATCCTGCCGGACGGGCCTTCCACCACCAGGGCGAAGTTCCCCGAGTCGCCGTACCTGAGTGATGAGGGTCGCCGAATGCGGGACGAGATTGTCCAGCTCCTCCCGTTGCTGCGCCAACAGGCCGCCGAGGGGGAAGCGCTCGGCGCACTGACTCCTGCCACCCTGGAGGCGGTGAATCGGGTCGGTGCCTTCAAAATCACGATCCCCACAGAGTTGGGCGGCTACGCACTCGGGGCCCGCGACACTGCGGAGGTCGTGCGGACACTCGGCCTGGGCGATGCGGCAGCCGCCTGGCTGGTAATCGTCTCGAGCGCAACCCGGAACATCCTTGGATTCGATGCGAAGCTCCGCGACGAAGTACTTGCGGGAATCGACGAATGGGTCGGTCCGCTCGTGTTCGGTGCGACCGTCTTCGCACCGAAGGTCGGCGACGGCCGCAAGGTGGCCGGCGGCTACCAGGTGAAGGGCAAGTGGTCGTTCGGCAGCGGCAGCAAGCACGCTGCCTGGGGCTCCGTTGGTTTCGAGTATGACGACCCGGCAAGCGGCGAGCGGCGACGCGCAATGGGTGTCCTGTCCAGGGACCAGTACACGATCGTCGACGACTGGCATGTCATGGGGCTTCAGGCAACGAACTCGAACAGCATCCGGGCGGACGAGGAGATCTTCGTCCCCGACTACCGCGTCGTCCACACCGCTGACCTTCCGCGTCTGAGCGATTCACTTCGCGGCGCCTACTCGGGGTTGGGCTTCAAGCACGGAGCGTTCGGGATGATGATCGGCAGCAGCGGCGCGTTCGCCGCCTTGGCCATCGGGATCGCACAGGGGGCACTGGACTCGTTCCTTGCGCAGGCCGCGAAGCGTCCGCCGTTCAATCTGCCCTACCCGACTATGTCGGAAATGGCCTCGATCCAGATGGTCGCCGGCAAAGCGCGTGCGGCCATCAACTCGGCGGACGCCGTTCTCGCCCGGCACATGGACGAGGCGGATCGGCGGGCGCTCGCAGGTGAGGACTATCTCCCGTCTGAAGAACCCGAAATCACGATGGATCTCGTCCACCTGATCCACCAGTGCCTCCACACAGTGGACGGGCTCCTCCTCGCTCTGGGATCGTCGGCGGTTTCCCTCTCCAATCCGATCCAGCGCGCGGTCCGGGACATCCACGTCCTGGCCACGCATGGGGCGTTCCGGATCGATCCGATGGCTGAGATCAATGGCCGGGCGATGTTCGGTCTTGCACCTTTTCCGATGATGGCGGCGATAAGTTCGCCCGTCACTGCGCCCAAGGGCGGGCGTCCTCCGGCAGTACCCCCGCGCCACTAAGTCGTGTCCCGGGGGTTCGCCCTCGTGCCCCAGCAGGTGAAAGCGCAGGCGTCAAGGTCGACGCCGGCGACAACCGACCACAAGGAGTCCCGATGCAGAAAGATCATCCAGTTGTGCCGGCGTCGAGCGTTCCGCAGCCCGTGCCCCTGCTCGACGACGCAGCGAAAATCAGCTTCAAACAATACGCCGTCGACTTCCTGAAGGCCCCGGGTCGGGCCAAGGCGGCGCTGATCGGCAGTCTTCTGCTGGTCGCCGTGAGTCCTGCAGCCCTGGCTGCGATGACCCCCTTTATTGTTCCGGCCTACGCGATGAGCACAGGTACACGGCCGCAGGACGGGATACTTCTGTTCGTCAGCATTCCGCTGCTCGTCGGACCATTGTTCCTTCCCTTCCTCGGACGCTGGGTCGACCGCCACGGCGCCCGGACGGTCGCTTTGCCGTCCATCATTCTCTATGCGGTTTTTATGGCCTTGGTTCCGGTCGCCGGCACCACCACATGGCTGCTCGGTGTGCTTCTTACCCTCACAGCAATCTGTGGCTTCAGCGCGAGCCTGGGGGTGGTGTTCAAAGTCATCTCCGGGTGGTTCCCGGCGCATCGTGGTATTGGTTTCGGCCTCGTCGGCGTGACGTCCGGCGTGATCGCAGCGATCTCATCTCCTCTGTTCCAGTGGCTTATTAATGGGAACGCCGCGCCCCAGACAGGTGGGGTACCCCCGGCAGGCGAGGCGCCGGCGGGAGCCGAGCCCCCCGCAGACTCCGGAAGCGGCGGTCTGGTTCCGCCTGGCGACGCGGGCGGTGCGCCTATGCCTAGCGTCGACGCCGGGGTCTTCGCGGGGCTTGGCTGGGACGGCACCTACCTCGTCACCGCCATCGCGGTCGCCGTCATCGGAATCCCCACCGTGCTCTGGCTCATCTCCGAGCCCAAGGTCACTGCGCACGTTCCTCTGCCCAAGGCAGTCGACGCTTCTCTTCCGGGGGTGCCGTTCCGGAAGGCGATTTTGACACGACCGTGGATTCTACTCATCCTCTTCCTCGTCCTCGCTGGGACCGGGCCTATCGCGATGCGTCAGAACGCAGTGGATTTCTTCGGTCAGTCCGGTGTCAATCCCGCCGCCGTCTCGGTCTCGCTTTCGGTACTCGCCAGCACGTCAATCATTGGACTGCTTGCCGGGGGTACCACTCTCGACCGCACACGCCGCCCGTGGGTCGTGGCGCTGCTTCTCCTCGGCGCACCGCTGGGTCTCCTGCTCGCACTCGGTAACGGTGGTTCCCTGGTGCTCGTCTATCTCTCTATGGGACTGCTCGGCATCATCGCGGGCGTGGAGTCGGCCCTGGGTCCGGCGCTGATCGCCAAGTATTTCGGGATGAAGTCCTTCGCAGCGCTCCAAGGCATGACGCTCGCGGTTACGGGTGTTGCGCTTGCGGCGTCCCCGTACCTCTTCAGTGCGCTTCAGGCAGCTACGGGAAGCTACGCCGCGCCGATGCTCGTACTCGTTGTGCTGGGCGTCATCGCGGTAGCGTGCGCCGCCCTTCTGCCGAAGTTCCCCGCCCCGTGGACGGGACCTGCCGTTCATAACGAGGAAACGCTGGTCGAGCCCCGACCTGCTGACTGAGTCCCCGATACGTCACCCCGCTGGCGGACACCCGCCGGCATCCGTGACGCGAGCAGCCATCTCACCACTCTCTCTATCACCCACGTCCCATCACCAAGAAAAGGTTCCCCGTTATGTCCCCTCTGCTTACCGCCCCCCTCCCTGCCGAACTCCTGTCGAATGCCGAAGCACTGGTGCCCCTGCTGAGGGAGCGTGCGGCCGAGACCGAGGAGCTTCGCCGCCTCCCGGACGAAACGATCTCCGACTTCGAAAGGGCAGGCCTATTCAGCGCGATGCTCCCAGCCACGCTGGGCGGCTCCCAGATCGACCTCATCGAGTACGTGGACATCGTCCGGACCCTGTCCCGGGGCGACGCGTCAGCCGGGTGGGTCGGCGCGTTCCTCATGGCCCACAATCTCCTGCTCGCTCGTTATGGGGCACAGGCGCAGGCCGACTTCTTCCAGGGCGGCACGTACGCGCTGGCAGCGGCGGCGGCCACCCCTCCCGGAACGGCGGTGACGACCGAGGGCGGCTACCTGGTCAGCGGTCGCTGGCGCTTCGCCTCCGCTGTGATGCACGCCCAATGGGTGATGGTCAGCGCCGTATCTCCATCCGGGCCGCTCTCGGTGGCGGTGCCCATCGAGGACGTGACGGTGATCGACACGTGGCAGGTCCCCGGTATGAAGGGCACCGGGAGCAACGATGTAGAGGCAAAGGACGTCTTCGTTCCCGCGCACCGAACGATTGAGTTCGCGTTGTTCTCCGCTGACTCGGAACGGGCTGCTGCGCTACACCCCGGTTACCCGCTCGCTGCGTACCCCGTCAACCGCATTCTGCCCGTCATCCAGGCTGCAGTTGCGCTCGGCACCGCGGATGCGGCCCTGGAGCTGTTCCGTGGAAATGCCGGTAAGCGTGTCCGCATGCAGACCGGGCAGCGAATCGTGGATGAGCCGCTGGTGCGATCGGCATACGCCCACGCCTGGGACCTGCTGCACGTCGCGGAGCTGCAGATGAGGGACGCACTCGAAATGACGGCCGCCATCTACGGGCCTGAGCGCTCGCAGGAGGCAAGCCTTGAGAACCGCGCCGTGATCAACCTGGGTCTCACCGGGGCGGGCACCAAGGCATTTGCTGCAGTGGACCTGGTGGTGCGCTCGTCGGGGGCCTCTATCTTCCGCACGGGTGACCCGCTGGAGCGCATCTGCAGGGATGTGCAGGTCATCCGCAATCATGCGTCCGCAGATTTCATGACCATGAGCGCTGTTGCCGGCGGTGTCCTCCTCGGGCAGGATCTCGGCGACTTCCCCGAGCCCCTCTTTTAATCGACGTCGCCCCTCCATCCCCTCCGTTACGAAAGGGCATCATGTCCGAACTCGCAGATATCACCCGCCGACTGGAGCGCCTCGAAGCTGTTCATGAAATCGAAAACCTCATGGGGCGCTATGCGTTCTACCACTCGGCCTATCGGGATGACCTGATTCCACCGCTGTTCGCGGACCGGGAGGACCTGGTTGTGGAGATGCCGTTCGGTACGTTCACCGGGCCGGACGCCGCCCGGAGAGCGTGGGCGCCGCCCCCGATGAAGGCGCCCTCGCGCGATCTGACCGGTGAGTACGTTGAGCACCTGCTCACGACTCCGGTGGTGGAAGTTGCCCAGGATGGGCGCACCGCTTCGGCGGCATGGATCTCACCGGGCGCCGAGGCGCATCACCTCGGCTGGGTCGAAGGCAACCCGCTTCGGGCGCTTTGGTACTGGGGACGTTACTCGGCGGATTTCGTCCGTGAAGACGATGCCTGGCGGCTCTGGCACTTCCGGCTCTCGGCCACCTTCATCACGGACTACAGCGCCAGCTTCACGGATGCCGCTGCGCAGCTGATCCCGCCTCTGCCGCCCTACGACGAGAACGGACCAGATGCTCCGCCCCGCGGTCAGGTGCCCTACTCGCCGGTCTGGGACCCCCGTGAGCTCCCGCTCGCCCCGGAGCCGTACGACACGTTCCCCGGTCCGCCGGAATAAACCCATTGCGCTTATCTGCACTACACCGTACAGTACGACTATGAATCTCAATGAGGAGGTACCGGTGGATACGCATACAGAAGTTTCCGTTGATCCGCAGGCATTCCGGGCAGCCATGGGAGCCGTCGCCACGCCCGTCTCCATCGTGACGACCACTCTCGGTGTCCCGCATGGGACAACGGTCAGTGCGTTCGCATCGTTGTCGCTGGATCCACCGATGGTCCTCGTGTCGCTTCAACACGACTCAGACCTGCTCGAGTTGATCACGCGGTCCGGGCGGTTCGGTCTCAATGTCCTCGCCTTCGACCAGGCGGGGATCGCCTCGACCTTCGCAAGGCGTGGTCTCGACCGGTTCGCCGGCGTGGATTGGGTGATGGATCAGGGATTGCCGCGTATTGCCGGCATCGCGTCGTGGGCAGCGTGCCAGGTCGTGGACCTGGTGCGGGCGGGGGATCACACGATCGTGACGGGTCTCGTCGGTGCTGCGGACAGCTTCGATGTCGCCGGCCTCGTTTATCAGCACCGCCGGTTCGGTCACTTCACCCCCGTGGAGCCGGCGGCCTGAGGGCCCTCCTTACAAAACCGAGCCGCAAGTACAGCAATGAATCGGCTGCAGCGCAGCCGCCGAGTGAAGGAACAATGATGTCCCAGTCCGTCTATGCCACCACGCCGAAACCGCGCCCTATCCGCGCCCCCAAACTCCACCACGCGACCTTCATGACCATGGAGATCGACCCCATGGTGAAATTCTACGAGGCCGTTTGCGGCCTCCAGCCGATCTTCTACTCGGAGAACGCCGCCTGGCTGGTTAACGATGAGGCGAACCACCGCATCGCACTTCTCCGCATTCCCGGCACGGTCCCGCCGGTGGACAAACCCCACTCGGCCGGGATCCACCACACGGCGTTCGAATACCCCGACTTCGACTCGTGGCTGGACAACTACGTCCGCCTGCGGGACCAGGACATCCTGCCCGCCTTCAACATGGACCATGGCATGACGATGTCCATGTACTACACCGACCCGGACGGGAACGGCATCGAGATCCAGGTGGACAACTTCCATGACTGGGGCAAGTCGAGCGAGTGGATGTGGGCATCACGCGAGTTCGCGGAGGACCAGCTCGGACCGCAGTTCGACCCGGACAAGCTGGTTGCCGCACGCGAGGCGGGGATGGATCACGAGGAGATTCACCGCCGGGCTTATGCCGGTGAGTTCCGTCCCGCCGTCGAGGTTCCCAACCCGTCGTTCCCCGACCGTTGGGCAGAGAAGATCGCGGCGAACCCCGAGCTCCTGCGCGGAGTTCCCTTCCCGCTCGCAGCGGAGGCCTGACACATGCGTATAGCCAACCTGAATGGCCGTGCCTCCCTCGTGACCGAGGGGGGAGCAGTCGACATCGCCAAAGCCTCCGACGGCGCTTTCGGGCCTGACCCGATGGATGTCTACGAGCGCTGGAGTGACTTCGCCGCCTGGGCGGCCGCGGCCGCCCTGCCGGCGGCTGTGCCCTTCGAGCCGGCCGATCTCGGCATCCCGGTCCCGAGGCCTCCGCAGGTGCTCGCCATCGGCGTGAACTACAAGGACCACGCCGCCGAGGCCAACATCCCGGCACCCGATGACCTGATCGTCTTCACGAAGTTCCGCTCCAGCCTCGCAGCGCCCAACGCACAGGTCGAACTGCCAAGCGACGACGTCGATTACGAAACCGAGATTGTCGTGGTTATCGGTAAGGAAGGCCGCCGGATCGAGAAGGCCGATGCATGGCAACATGTGGCCGGCATCGCCGTCGGACAGGATTATTCGGAGCGCACTGTGCAGCGCCGTCCCCCCGTACCGCAGTTCTCGATGGGCAAGTCGTTCCCGAATTTCGGACCGTTCGGACCGTACGTGGTCACACCGGACGAATTCCCGAACCGGGACTCCATCTCGTTCCACGCGGTGCTCGAGCGCCCGGGCGAAGAGACGATCACTCTTCAGGACGGCGACACGGATCAGCTGTTTTTCCCGATTGACGAGAGTATCCACAGGCTCTCGCAAATCGTGACGCTGCTGCCCGGTGACATCATCTTCACAGGCACGCCCGCGGGTGTGGGCCTCTCGCGCGGGATACTGATGCGGCCGGGCTATCGCCTCACCAGCACCCTCGACGGCTTCGGCTCGTTTACGAACGAGTTCACCGCGGCATCGTGACCGAGACGTCCGGGGCGCCCGAAGTCACCTGGGCGCCCACCGAGGAGAGCATCCGGAACACCCAGATGTGGGCCCTCCGTGAGCTCGCCCTCGAACGCCACGGGGTGCTCCTCGACGACTACCCTGCCTTCTGGCGGTGGTCGGTCGAGGAGCCCGGGGAATTCTGGGATCTCGTACGTGAGCATGCGGGCCTGATAGGCGACGGGCTGGTGGGACCTGCCCTTTCGGAGCGCCGCATGCCCGGTGCGGTCTGGTACCCGGAGGCGCGGCTGAACTATGCCGAGAACGTCCTGCGGCATGCGGACACCCGGCCGGACGAGGTGGCGATCGTAGGACTGTCCGAGGACGGGCGCATCGAGTGGACCTGGGCCGGTCTCCGTGATCGTGTCGCGGCCCTCGCCGCCCGCCTCCGCGGCCTCGGCGTCGAGCAGGGCGACGTCGTCGCGGGCGTCTTTCCGAACATCCCCGAGGCGATCGCTGCGATGCTCGCGGCCGCGTCCCTCGGCGCGATCTGGTCGGTGTGCTCGCCCGACTTTGCCAAACCTGCCATCGTCGACAGGCTGGCGCCGCTCGAGCCCCGCGTGCTGCTGGGTTTCTCCGGCTACACGTTCAAGGGCCGCGCGGTCGACTCCCGGCCGCTGGTGGACTCGGTCGGCTCCGCGCTGCCCACGGTGACCGACGTCGTGTACCTCGACGACCTCGATGCCTTGCCGCCTGCACCCGCGGACTACCGGCGCCTCCCGTTCGACCACCCCTTGTGGGTCCTCTTCTCCTCCGGAACCACCGGCACGCCGAAGGGAATCGTGCACGGACACGGCGGAATGCTGCTCGAATCCGCCAAGGGAATCGGGCTGCAGTTCGACCTCGGTCCGGGTGACCGCTATTTCACCGCAGCGAACACCTCCTGGATGGTGTGGAACACTCTTCCGAACACGCTCAGCGTGGGGGCATCAGTGGTTACCTTCCCCGGTGCGTCCGTGTGGCCGGACGCCGACCGCCAGTTCGCACTCGTCGCTGAGACGCAGGCGACGATGCTCGCCACCGGGGCCGCATATCTCGCCCTCGTGGAGAAGTCCGGGCTGCGCCCGGGAGACCGTTACGACCTCTCGTGCCTGGACACGATCATGTCAACGGGATCGGTTCTCGCCCCCTCGACCTGGCGCTGGGTCCACGCCGCGGTCAAGGCCGACGTCCACCTGTCGAGTGATTCCGGCGGCACCGATATCTGCAGCGGTTTCATCGGGGGCAACCCGTGGCAGCGCGTGCACCTCGGTGAACTGCAGGGACCGACGCTCGGAACTCCCGTCCAGGTCCGCGCGGAGGGCGGCCGGGAGGCGGCGGACGACGAAGTGGGCGAGCTCGTGCTGACCGGGCCGATGCCGTCAATGCCGGTCCGCTTCTGGGGCGATGAGGATGGCGCCAAGTACCACGCGGCGTACTTCGAAGCCGACCCGTCCGTCTGGACGCACGGCGACTGGATCAGCCGCACCCCGCGCGGGGGTGTGGTGGTGCACGGAAGATCCGACGCGACGCTCAACCGCGACGGCGTGCGGCTCGGCAGCGCGGAGATCTACGCCGCGCTGCAAACCCTGGATGAAGTGCGTAACGGCGTCGTTCTGGGGATCGAAATGCCGGGCGGGCGGTACTGGATGCCGCTGTTCGTCGAACTGGCCGACGGCGTCGAACTCAGCGACGACCTGGCCGCGCGGATCCGGACCGCGATCCGTTCCCGAGCGACGGCGCGGCACGTTCCGGACGCGATCGAGGCAGCGCCGGGCATTCCCGTCACGTACTCCGGTAAGCGGATCGAGGTGCCCTTGAAGAAGGTGTTCCTGGGGTATGACCAGGCCAAGGCGGTCAACCGCGGATCGCTGCAGAACCCAGGCACGGTCGACTGGTTCGTCCAGCGGGCCCGAGTATTCAACGAACAGAATGGAATCGAAGCCAAATGAGCGACAACGATGTCGATGTGCTTGTTGTGGGGCAGGGCGTGGTTGGGCAACTGACCTCGCTCTACCTTGCACAGCGCGGGTACCGGGTGCTGGCCGTTGAGCAGCACCGCGAGCCGTATTCTCTGCCGAGGGCCGTCCATTACGACCCGGATGTCAACCGATTCCTAGCCGGAGTAGGCCTGGATGCGGAGGAGCAGGCCACATTCAGCGAGCCTGCCCTGAGCTACGACTGGCTGACTGCCGATCGGAAGCTCCTGCTGACCTTCCCCGCACCCCTCGACGGGCCGCAGGGCTGGCCGGAGTCCACGATGTTCGCCCAGCCCGACCTCGAAGCCGCGCTGCGGCGGCACCAGGAGATGGCCGAAGAGCTCGAGATTCGCTGGGGGACCGCTCTTACCGGGTTTGACCAGGATGCCGAGGGGGTATCGGCGTTCATCCACGGCCCTGCCGGCGGGGCCACGGTCCGTGCCAAATTCCTCGTGGGATGCGACGGTGCCAACTCAGCTGTGCGGGAACTCGCCGGGCTGGCAATGACGGATCTGGACTTCAGTTCGGACTGGCTGGTGATGGATCTCCAGATGGCCGAGCGTGAATGGACGCCCGAGAACGGCCAGATCTGCGACCCCCTGCGTCCGACGTCTGTCGTCTCCGGTGGTCCTGGCCGGCGCCGCTTCGAATTCATGCTGATGCCCGGGGAGGACGCTGCGGCATTCGCCAGCACGGAGAACGCCTGGGAACTTGTCGCTCCCTGGGAGGTCACTCCCGAGAAGGCGGACCTCGAGCGCCTGGCGATGTACACGTTCAACGCGCGGTGCGTCACCGAATGGAGCCGCGGGCGCGTGTTCGTCGCCGGCGACGCCGCGCACCAGATGCCGCCCTTCTTCGGGCGGGGCATGGTGTCGGGGGTCCGGGATGTCGCGAACCTCGTGTGGAAGATTGACCACGTGCTGAGCGGGCTCGCACCGCTCAGTCTGCTCGACACCTATGGGAGCGAGCGGGGTGCGCACGTTCAGCATGCGCTGATGATGTCGCTCGAACTCGGCCGGATGATCTGCGAGACCGACCCCGCCAAGGTCGAGGCGCGCGACACCCACTTCCTCAGTGCCGGGCCGTTCCCCTGGAATGCACTTCCTCCCATGCCCCCGGAGATCCTCGGTCCGGGCTTCTTCCCCGGCGGTGCGCCCGGGTCCGATCCGGTCGCCGGCCGAATCGGCGTGCAGGGACGGTTGCGTGGCCTCGACGGCAGCGAGACGGCCGCGGACCGGATTACCTGGGGTGAGTTCGTGGCCTTCGTCGACGGGCGCGTGGTGAGTGAGGACGATGCGGAGCGTATCCGTGCGGCCAAACCCGCCGGATTCCCGTGCAAGGTCATCGAGGTCATGCCCGCCGACACCGCGGCCCGCAACCGGCACAGCGGCAGCGACGTCGATGGCCGATACGGGGAGGTCTTCGATACGGCCGTGGCCGTCGTCTACCGTCCCGACTTCCACGGGTTCGCCTCTGCAAAGACCGTTGACGACGCCGTAAACCTCATGGCCGCCCTTGAACCAACCCACCTACGGGAGTCCGCATGACCATCCTCACTGACAACGACGCCGTCATTGTCTCCATTGCCCGTACCGCCATCGGCCGTGCCCGCAAGGGCGGACTCGCCGACGTGCGCGGCGACGAACTCGCCCGCCAGGTCTTCGCCGGCGTCATCGACCGTGTACCAGGATTGTCCATCGACGACGTCGATGACCTGATGCTCGGCACGGCGGCCCCCGACGGGGAACAGGGTTTCAATATGGCCCGGGTCGTGGCGACGCTGCTCGGTTACGACACGCTGCCGGGCACGACTGTGAACCGCTTCTGCGCGTCCTCGATCCAAACCACCCGGATGGCGTTCCACGCCATTAAGGCCGGCGAAGGGGACGCGTTCCTCGTCGGAGGTACCGAGTCGACATCGCACGCGGCCCCTCCGGCCGGGGCGGGCAATGCCGCGTTCGACGCAGCGGCCGAACGCACCGCGCAGGCGATGCTGTCGGGGGCGTCGTGGCACGACCCGCGCACCGACGGCGCTATGCCCGACGCCTATATCCAAATGGGTCACACGGCTGAGTATGTGGCGCGGCTGACCGGAGTCAGCCGGGCCGATCAGGACGCCTTCGCTGCGCGCTCGCAGCGCCTGGCAGGGGAAGCGCAGGCCAGCGGCTACCTGGCGCGGGAGATCGTGCCCGTGGTGCGGCCGGACGGGTCAATCTTCGACCAGGATGACTCGCTTCGTCCGGGGACCACGGCGGAGGTGCTGGCCGAGCTGAAGCCCGTGTTCTCGCCCGTCGGAACGGTCACGGCAGGCAATGCCTGCCCGCTCAATGACGGTGCATCCGCCGCAGTGGTCGTCTCCGGACGGTATGCGAAGGCGCACGGTCTGCAGCCACTGGCACGCATCGTCTCGACCGCTGTCTCAGGTCTGTCGCCGGAGATCATGGGGCTCGGACCCGTGGAATCGTCGCGGCGGGCGCTGCGTCGGGCCGGCCTGACCATCGCCGACCTCGACCTGATTGAGATCAACGAGGCATTCGCCGTCCAGGTCGTTGCTTCTGCGAGGGAGCTCGGGATCGACATGGACCGCCAGCTCAACACGCACGGCGGGGCGATTGCCATTGGACATCCCTTCGGTGCGACCGGCACCCGCCTCATCGGCACGCTGATCAACGGCCTGTCGACCGAGGACAAGACGCTTGGCATGGCCACGCTGTGCGTCGGCGGCGGGCAGGGAATGGCAATCGTGCTGGAACGCCTCAGCTGATCGGCAGAACGGAAAGCGGCCGGGGGAATTATTAACCCGGCCGCGGTTAGGTGTTTCGGCGGGGTTATAAAAGGGGCACATACACCAACGTGGCGTAGGGCTCGGGTGCGTGCACGAGTTCCTTGGGATCCCACGACGGGGTGTACTCGACCTGGAATCGCGGAGCACTGTCCGGTCCACCGTTCCCGATCGGCGCTGGCGGTCGGGGGAGGCTGCCGTCCGTGAAGCTCTTGTAATAATCGGCAACGAACGTGAGGGAGTTCCGGTACTTCCAAATCTTCCAGGCACCATCTTCCTTGCGGAAGACCAGGTGGTAGCGGCCCCAGTACCAGAACCCGTGGAGGGGATTGCCCTCGACCCAACCGAGGTGGTGAGCCTCGGCGCCCGGCGTGATCCACGCGGCCTTCGCCGTTTCGAGGTCATCGGCAACCTCGATGACGGGTGTGGACAGGAGGTGCTCGACGTACTCACCGCTGAGGTCGCGGGGCGGGAGGCCCTCGTCGAGCGCGCCGACGAAGCAGCGCTGCGCGGCGTCGGAACCGGTGTAGCGGCCGAACGGGAGTTCGATCACGGTGTCGGGCCGTGTGCTGAAGTACGGCACAATCGGTTCGTTCGCGTATGCGGAGTGGAGGAACTCAATCCTTCCCATGATGTTCGAGATCTCGATGTAGGCCTCGGTTCGGGAAATCCGGCGTTCAAGTGCAGCAATGTCGGTCATGCGGTCTTCCTTATCAGTAGGTGGAGGGCAGTCGGGTCGAC
Organism: Arthrobacter sp. zg-Y238; assembly: GCF_024385525.1. GTDB lineage: Bacteria > Actinomycetota > Actinomycetes > Actinomycetales > Micrococcaceae > Arthrobacter_B > Arthrobacter_B jinronghuae. The sequence continues at coordinate 640,308 of NZ_JANFLU010000001.1, forward strand.
TTAGAACATGGGCTCGGCGTAGTCGCCGATACCAACACCGAGCAGCGCGCCGCCGGCGACGGACGCCATGGTTTCGAAGTCGACTGCGGCGTGATTGCGCATGACCTGTGTATCGCGGACGATCCGCTCCAGCGGGTCGCCGGTGCGGAAGATGGAGGCACCGGCTGCCCGCACCACGAGGTCGATGGCTTGGAAAGCTTTCTGCCCGGATCCGGTCAGCCCCAGATTGATGCGGGCGCGGTCTGCGAGCGACGCGGGACCGGTTGAGTGCCGGCCGTAAACCCGGTCAGTGTGCGCAAGTGCGTCGTGTAGCTGGAGACCAGCGACCTGTACTAGGTCCCATGCCTTGCCGTAGGTCTGGCGGGTGATCGGCTCGTCGATCTGCTTCTGCTGCGTCTGCATCCGGACCCGCTTACCGAGACCGCCCGCGAAGAGCTCGAGGGCCGCGTCTGCGGTTCCGATCGCGACAGCGGAATGGATGAGGTTGAGCGTGCGGTTCATGGGGTAGCCGATGAGCGGGTATTCAGTCAGTGCCGCACCCTCGTTGTGCTCCGACGAGTATGTGGGGAAGGAAACCGTGCGGTGGCGGGGAACGAAGAGTCCCTCTACCTTGATGTCGTTGGAGCCCGTCGCCTTCATTCCGGGGACGTGCCAGGTGTCGACGATCTCCGTCTCACTGACGGGTACCACAACGCTGAGAGGGCCATCGGGGGACATTGCACTGAGTGCGGCCCACTCAGCGTGTAGAACACCCGAACCGAAGCGCCAGGTGCCGGAGAGGCTATATCCGCCCTCCACAGGGGTTGCGGCTCCGGGCGGGCCCGCAGCGGCGACGGTCAGTCCGTACGGTTTTTCCGCGAAGAACTCGCCCTGTGCTTCCGCGCCGTAGCGATAGAGGAGGGTCGAGTGCGAGATGAGGAATGCGGCGATCCAGCCGGCAGAGGCATCGCCCCGCGAGAGGACGCGGACGAGGTCGGCGAACTCGCTGAGGCCGAGTGCGGAGCCTCCGTGTTCGGCGGGCACCATCGCTGTGAAGAACCCGGCGGATTTGAAATCCTCGATGGTCTCATCGAGCTGCCGTCGGAGGTTCTCGGCCTCGGATGCGCGCTCCCGTAATAGCGGGACCAGCTTTTCCGCGCGGGCGATGAGCTCGCTTGCTGTGGGGGCGGTCGTTGTCGTCGTCGACATCGGTATACCTCTCGTGGGTGACGTGATAACCGAACTATACTGTACGTACCAGTTCAGTAGTACACAATCGTCTCCCGGTGTTCAGCGTTGCGGAAACTGCGGCGGCGAGTCCAGAGCGATCACCCCTGGCCGATGCCGTGAGATGTCCTTCCCCTTACGGATGGGTCTCGGCTGCCGAATGTATATAGGGGCGTGCATCCGAAAGCGGTCGCGCGTGCGGCAGCGGGTGTGCGCACCCGCCTCGATCCGCACCAGCGAAAAGACCCACGAATGTCGCAGCAGCACCCCAGTCAGTCCACCCCGGAGCAGCCGCCGGTTGCAGAACCAGAAACCGCAGAGATGGTGACTGCCGGCTCAGTACCTCCTCCGCCGCCTGCCCCGGAAACCGATACCCCGGCGTCCCTGCGGGGTAGGAAAGCACGAGGAGACCGGCTCAAGGCCACGAACCCGGCGGACGAACCGCGGGCGGACCGACAGGCGGCGAAGCGCAAAGCCGCACGGATCTGGCTGGCGGCTGCCGGCGTCGTACTGCTTGCCGGCGGCGCTGTAGGTGGACATTTCCTGACCGACCCGACCCGGAGCGAGGAATACATCGCGCTTTCGGAAGAATCGGCGCAGCGCCAGTCGATGCTCGAGAAGTCCCAGGACGACTACAGCGTCATGAAGGAGGACTACAACAAGCTCTCCAGCGGCATGTACGCCCGGGAGATGAAGGTAGGGGAGCGAGAAGAAGCTGCCGCAAAGGCCGAAGCCGATGTGGAAAAGCGGGAATCTGCTGTCTCCGCCGCGGAGAAGCAGAAGGCAGCTGACACTATCAGCGACGGGACCTGGACGGTGGGCACCAACGTTTCGCCGGGGACCTACACAACCGCGGCTGACGTCGGCTCCAGCTGCTACTGGGGAATTTACCGAAGCGGTTCGAACGGCGACGACATCCTGCAAAACGATCTCCCCGGCGGAGGCAGGCCCACTGTCACCCTGTCCGAGGGCCAAGACTTCAAATCCAGCCGATGCGGAAAGTGGGAGAAGCAGTAATGACGCAGGATGACGCACCGTATCCGCATCCGCAGAACCCTGCCGGTGGCACGGAGAGTGCGCGGATGAAACCCATGCCGCCGCTGCCTCCGGCCCCTCCCGCTCCTCCCGCGCAGTCCGGGACCGGACCGGAGAATCGCGCGGCACTGCCGTTCGGTATGACGCCGTACCCGCCTACGGTCCAGTTGCCTCCGTCGCGGCGGAACTACGCGTTGTTCGCCGGTGCTGGACTTGTTGTTGGTCTGGGCGCGGGGCTCCTGCTTGCGCAGATTGATATGTCCGGGTCCCCCGAGCCTTCCACCGTACTGTTTGACGCGGTGGAGAGTTGCGGTGTCAGCGGCCATACGGGCATAGAGCTTGGCGACGAGGGACAGAGCCTCACGATGGACAGCGCGGGCACTGACTACCTCGACGAGGGGACCGAACTATCAGAAATCAATTGTGTTCTCCGTGGGACAGACATGCCCGATAGCGTCAGCAGTCGGATGGACAATACGAGGGCCTTGGACGGACGGCAATTCGCCGAGTGGAATGGTATATCCGCCTCTTGGAACTACCACCCGGACACCGGAACAAATGTGGTCCTAGAGATAATGGCGCCTGCCGAAAAATAGCCACGACTGGCGGTTGCCGCCTGCGTTATGCCGTAAGCGTCCCCTCCGGACTTCGGAGGGGGCGTTTATTATCGACGGATTGGGGGGAGTGACTGCTGCCCTGTCGACTATTGGGGGATCCATACCGTGCACATTCCAGAAATACTGACCGAAGAGCAGACCGACAACGCCGTTACGTTGCTCAAGAACTACTACACCGAACCCGTTTCCAAGGGCCGGGTCCGCACCGGAGCGCGCTTCGACACCTGGGCCGGAGGTGGAGACGCACCCGAGGTCGTCAACACCATCTCGGCCGACGATATGCTCGCCGCCTCTTTCCTCTCCGTTCGCTTTTCCCCGACGGCGGTCATTGGCGTCCTTGAGACGCGCCGCGAAGACATCACCGCGCTGCTTGCCCAGATCCCCGTTGATCTGGACCTGACGGCCCTCAGTCGCGACGAAGTGGAGAAAGTCCTCGGTGAAGATGGCCCGGCCTGGCAGCTCTGGAACATCCTCCGCGGAAAGGATCTCCAGAAGAAGGAAAAATGGGGAATTGGACCAACCAAGGCGAGCAAGCTGCTGGCCCGGAAGCGTCCCCGACTGATCCCCATCTGGGACTCAGTGGTGAAGAACGAGACGAAGCTGAAGGGCTCCCTGACCCAGTGGGATGACTGGTACGAGGCGCTCACCCAGGACAGCGGCGCTCTCGGCCTCCACCTCGATGAAATCCAGCGCCGCGCAGAGCTCCCGCACCCCGTTTCCCGGCTCCGCGTCATGGACGTGGTTCTGTGGATGCACGGTACCGGCGGCGGCGCGACCCAGCCCCCGACCGGCGAAGACGAAGAAGCTTAGCCCCCTCAATGTGCATCTACTGAGCAGATAACGGGGTTATCCCCGCCGGATAGCCCCGTTATCTGTACAACCGGCGCGGCTGTGCCCCGGTATCTGTACAACCGGCGCGGCGAAACCCCGTTATCTGTACAACCGGCGCGGCGAAACCCCGGTATCTGTACAACCGGCGCCGCCCGCACGTTCATAGTGCAGTTGATGCAGCCTCCCGGCTGGCCCGGGGGCATCTACTGCACTATGAACGCGCCAGAGCCAGTGAATCGCGCAGAACTTCCCACCCAAATGGGGCTTCGCACAGAACGTAAACCCTTGTGAAGTGCCGATGTGACCGCAAACACAAATTGCATTAGCGTTGTTCTTCCGTCAACGCAGCCGGAGCCACTCTCCGCACCCATGCTGCGTCATCACTTGCCCCCTTGAGGCGGCACGACATGGAAAGGGGTGCCGGGTGGGAACCTCGCTCCACGAAACCGAGCCCTCGCTCAAGAAAGTCCTCGGCCGGATTGACGTTTTGGCGCTCGGTTTCGGCGCAATGATCGGTTTCGGCTGGGTGGTGCTCACCGGCGACTGGCTGATCAATGCCGGCACCCTCGGCTCGGTGCTGGCCATGCTGACCGGCGGCGTCATTATGGCGGTGGTCGGACTGACGTACGCCGAGCTCTGCGCGGCCATGCCCAAGGCCGGCGGCGAGCACAACTACATCATGCGGGCTATGGGTCCGCGGACCTCCTTCATCGGATCCTGGGCCATCATCGGCGGCTATGTGACCATCGTGGCATTCGAAGCCGTGGCCCTGCCCCGCACCGTGCAGTACATCTTCCCGGACCTCAGCCAGATTCACCTGTGGACCGTGGCGGGCTTCGACGTGCACCTGACCTGGGCGCTGGTAGGTGCGGTTGCCGCCGTCGTAATCACCTGGATCAACATCCGCGGCGTGAAGGAAGCGGGCGTGGTGCAGACCTTCGTGGTGCTTTTCCTGCTGGCCATCGGGCTGGTGATGATCGCCGGGTCCTTCGCCGGAGGGTCCGTGGCCAACATGGAGCCGTGGATCAACAACGGCATGACCGGGTTCTTCGCGGTCCTGGTGGTGGTGCCCTTCCTGTTCATCGGCTTCGACGTGATTCCGCAGTCCGCCGAGGAAGTGAACATCCCCGCCAAGCAGATCGGCAAGCTCGTAGTTGTCTCCGTGGTGCTGGCAACCATCTGGTACCTCATGGTGGTGCTGACCACTTCGTCGGCTATGTCTGCCGGAGACCTGGCGCAGACGGACATAGCGACGGCGGACGCCGTCGGGGCCATGTTCGGCTCGGACATCATGGCCAAGATCCTGATTGCCGGCGGCATCGCAGGCATCCTCACGTCGTGGAACTCGCTGTTGATGGGCGCTTCCCGGCTGATGTATTCCCTGGCCCGTTCCGGCATGCTCCCGGCCTGGTTCGGCCGCCTGCATCCGAAGTATCACACCCCGCACAACGCCCTGCTGTTCATCGGGGCACTGAGTTTCCTTGCCCCGTTCGGCGGCGCGGAGATGCTCGGCTGGCTGGTGGACTCCGGGGCGCCCAGCATCGTGCTGGCCTACACCCTGGTAGCGATTTCGTTCCTCATCCTGCGCCGCCGCGAACCGGCAATGGACCGTCCGCTGCGGATCGGCGGGCGCGGCAACGGCGGCATCGCCATCGGTATTGCCGCCGCCGTCTTCGGCCTGGCCCTGTTCAGCCTCTACATGCCGGGCATGCCTGCGGCGTTGGGCGTCGAGCCGTGGGTACTGTTCGCCGCCTGGTGGGTGGTCGGTCTGGTCTTCTTCTTCCGGGTGCCGACCGGCATCAAGGCGGGGCCCGACGCCGAGGAGCACCTCCTTGCCGGTCTTCGGTCCCGCGTGCGGCAGGGCTGATTTGGGCGGGCCGTTTTCTTTGCCGGCGGAAGTCCGGACCGAATAACTTAACGCCGACAATGATGGGGGACGAATGACACTGAACAGGATGCTCACCGACGAGGAAGTCTTCGCAGAGCACCGGAGGCTCCTGGCCCGGGGCGAGAAGCGATTCCTTCATCGGACGGAGTTTGGCAATCTCCACAGCTACGCCCCGGACGAACTCGGGTTCCGGCCGGACGGTGCTCCGCCGTCGGACCACCCCAATTCCTGGGTGGTGGGGGTGCTCCTCCTCATCCTGTATTTGGTGTTCATTCTCTTTTTCGCCGGGGTTGGCCTTTTCCCGTCAGACGACTGGGTCTTGAGAGTGACCGCACTGATTCTCGTGGCGGTGATGCTCGGTTGTTCCTTCCGGCTTGTTGCGGCGACCCGAAGGGAATACCGGGCTGCGAGGGTGCGGAAGCAGCTAGGGCTTCCGCGGCCCGGCCGCCAGGGTGCGGTAGCCCTGCCGGACGTTGTCGATGGGCGTTTCGGTTTCCGGCGCTGACCGGACGTCGCCCGCTGCACAGGGATCCTCGTCGCGGAGGGGGCTGGGGCTGTTTCCGAAAATCCGGTGTACAGATAACGGGCCTATGCCGGCCGAATAACCCCGTTATCTGTACAACCGACCCCGGTAAGCCCCGTTATCTGTACAACCGGCGCCGCTAAGCCCCGTTATCTGTACACCGGACGAGGGTAAGCCCCGTTATCTGTACAACCGACGCCGCCCGCACGTTCATAGTGCAAGTAGATGCTGCCTCTGGACCGGCCAGAGGACATCAACGGCACTATGAATGCGTCCGGCCGCTGAAGCCCCGGCAGAACGTCAAGCCCACCCGGCCCGGCCCGCCCCGGCTCACCCCGCCCCCGGCTCACCCCGCGGCCCGCCCCGCCCCAAGCCCACCCGTCACCCCGCGGCCCGCCGCACCCCGCCCGTTGCAAAAACATCACGTTAAGCCGGGTTTGGGGCTCCTCGGGGCGCTTTGTGAAGCAGGTAACGGTAAGGTTGCTTGGTAGTTTTCGCCCGGACACCAACCCCGGACACCAACCCCGGACACCAACCCCGGACACCAACCCCGGACACCAACCCCGGACACCAACCCCGGACACCAACCCCGGACACCAACCCCGGACACCAACCCCGGACACCAAACGCCGGGCGGCGACAAGAAACAGGCGACAAGAAACATACGCAACCAAAGTGAAGAGGTCTTGATGTGTGGGAATTCGTGGCGGACCGGTATCAACAGATCCTGTTCGCCGGATGGCAGCACTTCAGCCTAGTTATCCAGTGCCTGATCCTCGCCACGGTCATTGCCGTGGTCATTGCGGCCCTCGTTTACCGCAATAAGACCCTCAGCGGAGTGGCCAACGGCGTCTCCGCGGTAGGCCTCACGCTGCCGTCCTTCGCCCTGATCGGCCTGCTGATCGCGCCCTTCGGGTTCGGCGCCGTGCCGGCCGTGATCGTCGTGGCGTTCTATGCCACCCTGCCCATCCTGCGCAACGCGGTGGTGGGCCTGGCCGGGATTTCCCCGACCGTCGTCGAATCCGCCCGCGGTGTCGGCATGAGCCGGCTGCGCACACTGCTGCGCATCGAACTGCCGCTGGCCTGGCCTGTCATCCTCGCCGGCGTGCGGGTGTCCGCCCAGATGGTTATGGGTATTGCCGCCATCGCGGCCTACGCCCTCGGCCCGGGACTGGGCGGCTTCATCTTCACCGGACTCTCCCGCCTGGGCGGTGCCAACTCCCTCGAATCCGTGGTGGTCGGCGTCGTCGGCGTCATCCTGCTGGCCCTGATCCTTGACCTTCTCCTGGTCGGCCTCGGCCGGCTCACAACCCCGCGAGGTATCCGTGTCTGAGACTCTCTCCCCAACCACCGGCGATAAAGCCACCGCCACCGGCATCCTGCTCGAAGACGTCACCAAGCGCTTCCCCGGGCAGGACAAACCGGCGGTCGGCGGGCTGACCATGGAAATCCCGCGGGGCAGCATCGTGATGCTGGTTGGTCCGTCGGGCTGCGGCAAGACCACCACGCTGAAAATGATCAACCGGCTCATTGAGCCCTCCAGCGGGCGGATCATCCTCGACGGCGAAGATGTCACCGGGATCGACGGCGACCAGTTGCGCCGCGGGATCGGCTACGTCATCCAGGCCGGCGGGCTCTTCCCGCACATGACCGTGGCGGCGAACATCGCCGTCGTCCCCAAGATGCTCAACTGGGACAAGGACCGCATCCAGTCCCGGGTGGACGAGCTGCTCGAACTGGTCTCCCTCGATCCGGCCCTCTACCGTGACCGCTACCCGAAGGAACTGTCCGGCGGGCAGCAGCAGCGCGTGGGCGTGGCCCGTGCCCTGGCCGCCGATCCGCCCGTGCTGCTTATGGATGAACCGTTCGGTGCCGTGGACCCGATCACCCGCCAGCGGCTGCAGGACGAACTGCTGCATATCCAGTCCGAACTGAACAAGACCATCGTCTGCGTCACCCATGACTTCGACGAAGCGGTGAAGCTGGGGGACTGGATCGCCATCTTCGACGAGGGCGCGCAGCTGGTGCAGTATGACTCCCCGGAACGCATCCTGGCGAACCCCGCCAACGAGTTTGTGGAAAACTTCATCGGTTCCGGCGCCGGCCTGAAGCAGCTCACGCTGACCCGTGTGAACGAGGTGGAGCTGGCCTCGCCGATTACGGCCGGCATCGGGGACCTTGCCAGCGACACCCTCTCCCTGCTGCAGGGCGCGGGCGAGCAGAACGCCGTCGTCCTGGACGAACGGGAGCGGCCCATCCAGTGGCTCTCCCGCCGCCAGCTCAGCCGCCTGGACCGGCATACCGATGCCGTTGATCCCAAGCTTCCGGTGATCAGCGAGCAGTCCACGCTCAATGACGCGCTGGACACCATGCTGGTCTCCAGCACCGGCGCCGCCCTCGTGACCGGTCCACGGGACCGGTTCCTCGGGCTGGTCACCGTTCAGACCGTAATGGAAGCGATCACGGCAGCGAACGACGCCGCGCAGCAGGGCTCTTCCAGCGCACCGGTGGGCCTCAACAGCGGCGGCATCCGACGCGGCACAGAGACGGACGCGCAGGCAGCAGTGCAGGACGACGCCGGTGCTGCCGCCGGCCAGGGCACCCGATGACCGCCGTCCCCACGGCCGCCCAGGCCCGGACCGAAGCCGAAACCGGTGCCGGCCCGACATCCTGGCGCCCGCTGCTGCTGCAGCTGGCCGGCATCGCGGTGGCCTTCGGGCTCCTGATGCTCTGGCTGACCACTGCCGAGCTCAGCGTCACCGAGCGCACCACCCTGGATCCCGCGGCGCTGTGGGACTACACCGTGCAGCACCTCCTGCTCACCGGGGTGTCCGCGGTGATCGTGCTGGTGGTCGCCATCCCGCTGGGCGTGCTGCTCACCCGCGGACGGATGCGCCGGGTCACCGGACCGATCATGGCGGTGGCCAACATCGGCCAGGCGGCACCGGCCATCGGGCTGCTGGTGCTGCTGGCCTTCTGGGTCGGCTTCGGTTTCCGGGCCGCCATCGGCGCGCTGGTGGTCTACGCCCTGCTGCCGGTCATGCGGAACACGATGGTCGGCCTGCAGCAGGTGGATCCGCGCGTCGTGGAGGCCGGCCGCGGCGTCGGCATGAGCAACGCCCAGGTGCTGTTCCGGCTGGAACTGCCCCTCGCGGTGCCCGTGATGCTCTCCGGGGTCCGGACCGCACTGGTGCTCCTGGTGGGCACCGCCACGCTGGCCACGTTCGTCAACGGCGGCGGGCTGGGGATCCTCATCACCACCGGCGTGAACCTGAACCTGACCACGGTGCTGGTGGCCGGAGCCCTGCTGGTGGCGCTGCTGGCCCTGGTGGTCGACTGGATCGGCCGGCTGGTCGAGCACATCGCCCGGCCGAAGGGACTCTGATGAAAACGCAGCCAAACGCACGCGTCCGCCTCGCTGCCGCAGGAGCCGCCGCCGTCGGACTGCTGCTGGCGGGCTGCGGACTGCAGCCCGCAGCGTCCTACGTGCCGGACGCGGACCCGGGGCTGATCCAGCCCGTCGAGGGCCTGCCCGACGACGCGGAACTCACCATCACCAGCAAGAACTTCACCGAACAGCTCATCCTGGGCAAGATCGCGGTGCTGGCCACCAAGGTCGCCGGCTTCGACGTCACCGACCTGACCAACGTGCCCGGCAGCCAGCCGGCGCGGGAGCTGCTCCTGTCCGGGCAGGCCGGCATGACCTGGGAATACACCGGCACCGGATGGATCGCCTACCTCGGCCAAAGCGAAGGCATCCCGGACAAACAGGAACAATGGCAGGCCGTGCATGACGCGGACCTGGCAAACGGTGTCACCTGGGGCGATCCGGCGCCGCTGAACAACACCTACGCCATGGCGATCCGCAGCGAGGCCGCCGAGGAACTGGGCGTGGCCAGCATCTCCGACATCACCACCCTGCCGGTGGAGGAGCGCACGTTCTGCCTTGAGGCCGAGTTCAACTCGCGTCCGGACGGCATGAACCCGCTGCTGGAAAAGTACGGCATGCCGCGCGGGGCACCCAACGGTGTGCCGGACGCCAACATCGGCATCTATGACACCGGTGCCGTGTATTCAGCCACCGACGCCGGGGAGTGCAACTTCGGCGAGGTCTTTGCCACGGACGGACGGATCGATTCGCTGGGACTGACCGTGCTCGAGGACGATCTGGCCTACTTCCCCGCCTACAATGCGGCGCCGGTCTTCAACACCGAGGCGCTGGAGGAATATCCGGAGCTGGTGGACATCTTTGCGCAGGTGTCCCCGTTGCTTACGGACGAGGAACTGCGCAAGATGAACCTTGCCGTAGACGTCAACGGCCAGGAGCCCGCCGACGTCGCCTTCGACTGGATGGTCGAGAAGGGCCTGATTACCGCTCCCGAGTGAGGTGGACCCCGTGGACCTTCCAGCCATCCTCGACGCCGGCCACGTTGACGACGCCGCCGGCCTGCTGCGCCGCTACTACACGCAGAAACTGACCTCCGGGCATGTGCGGACCGGGGCGAGGTTCGACACCTGGGCCGGCGGGGGAGACTCCCCGGGGGCCGCCGACCGGATCACCGCCGACGACCTGGTTGCACTGGCCCTGCTGGGCGAGGAAATCAAGGGACCGGCGGTGGTGGGACTGCTCGAGACCAAGGCACCGGAGATCGGCGAGCTGCTGGAACTGATTCCGGTGAGCCTGGAGCTGGCGGACGTTACCGGCGTCGAATACGTCCATGTCCTCGGCAAGGACAGCCCGGCGTGGCTGCTCTGGGAGATTTTCCGCGGCTACCGGGGCGGGCAGTGGAAGATGGGCCCCACGAAAACCAGCAAGCTGCTGGCCCGCAAACGGCCGAAACTGATTCCGATCTGGGATTCAATGGTGGCCCGCAGCATCGGAGCGGGGACCTCCCTCACGCAGTGGGAGGAATGGCATGCGCTGCTGACCGCCAATGACCGGGAACTGGTCCGCCTCCTGGACGAAGTCCAGGACCGGGCTGCGCTGCCGGTGCGGGTGTCAGCCCTGCGGGCCATGGACGTGGTGCTGTGGATGGACGCCAAGCAGCGCGGTTTCCGGGCCGCGCCGGGCGACGACGACTGAGCCGGACTCCCCGAAGCCGCCTAGTTCCGGTAGGTGAACACGGTCAGCCCGCCGGTCGCGAAACGAGGGATGTCGGCGTTGGCGGCCTGCCCCTCGGCGGTGGTAAGGGACTCCTGCATGGCCGATTCGTCGTCGAAATCGGCTTCAAACAGTGCGAAATACGGCGGTTGCTCCTCCGCCGACCTCAGCTCCTCGGACGCCCGCAGCTCACGGAGGCCGGGGATGTTGCGCACCAGCGGCAGGTGCACGTTGCGGTAGTGCCGGCGGAAGGCAGCCGGGTCCCGCGGCTGCCGGAACAAAACAACGAGGGTGTGCATGCTGAAAAGGTAACGCTCTAGGTGGCAACGGGACAGGGGGTTTGCCCGACGGCGGTTAAGGACACCGGGTGCCGCACCGGACTAGAGTCCTCAGTACGCCGGGGCCGCCATGCCCGCGGACCCGCAACGAAGAGGAACCCTAATGTCACTTTCCACCAGCGCCGCCGCCGAGATCCCGACGCCGGAGCTTCCGGACAGCATGCGCGTCTCGGTCCTGCGCGTCCCGGCCACCCGCGGCGGAAACGACGGCCCCGCGGACGAAACCGCCCCCAACCAGCTGTCCGTCGACGAACGCCCGCTTCCGCAGCTGGAACCGAACGAGGTGCTGGTCCGGGTGGCCGCCGTCGGCGTCTGCGGCAGCGACGTGCATTATTTCCGGCACGGGCGGATCGGGCAGTTTGTTGTGGAGGACCCGCTGGTCCTGGGGCACGAAGCGTCCGGGACCATTGCCGCCGTCGGCGCCTCCGTGGATCCGGCCCGGATCGGCCAGCGGGTATCCATCGAGCCGCAGAAGCCCTGCCGCCGCTGCGAGCAGTGCAAGCAGGGCCGCTACAACCTGTGCCCGGACATGGCCTTCTACGCCACCCCACCGGTCGACGGCGCCTTTGCCGAATACGTGGCGATCGAGTCCGATTTCGCCCACGCCGTTCCGGACACGGTCTCGGACGAGGCCGCCGCCCTGATGGAGCCGCTCTCGGTAGGCATCTGGGCCTGCCGGAAGGCCGGCGTCGGGCCCGGACAGCGGGTGCTGGTAGCCGGTGCCGGACCGATCGGCGTGATCATTGCCCAGGTGGCCCGCGCCTTCGGCGCCAGCGCCGTGTACATCAGTGACATCGCGCAGGACCGGCTGGACTTCGCCGCCGCGCACGGAGCCACTCACACCCTGCATGCCTCCCAGCCGGTGGACGGGCTGGGAGTGGATGCGTTCATCGACGCCTCCGGAGCTCCCAGCGCGGTCCGCGCCGGCATCCGGGCGGTGGCTCCCGGCGGCCGGGCCGTGTTGGTGGGCATGGGCGCCGAGGACGTCGAACTGCCGGTCGGCGTGATCCAGAACCGCGAAATCTGGCTCACCGGCGTCTTCCGCTACGCCAACACCTGGCCGACGGCCATCTCGCTGGTCGCAGAGGGCAAGGTGGACCTGGACGGTTTGGTCACCCATGAGTTCGGGCTCGGCCAGGTGCGGGAAGCGCTCGACGCCGGCCAGGAACCGGGGACGCTGAAGGCCATGGTCCAGCCGTGGCGCTGACGGGCGCGGCGGTGCGGGCACCGGATCCGGTCCGCGTGGAACGGAGCGGGAAAAGAAAATTCCGCGGCGCACCTCGACACTAAGTTACTGAGCGGTAATATAGCGGGCATGCACCTCATTCTGCGCACCATCCTGACCCTGTTCCGCGCCCGACGCCGGCCCAAGCTGGGCTTCTTCGAGACCTCCTCGGTACCCATGAAGGTCCTGGTCACGGACATCGACTTTGCGATGCACCTGAACAACGGCATGTACTTCTCGCTGATGGACCTGGGCCGCTTTGACCTGCTGGTCCGCAGCGGCGTCTGGGACATCATGAAGAAGCGCGGCTGGAGCCCGGTGGCGAACAACGAAACCATCAGCTTCCGCAAATCCCTGCAGCTGCACCAGCAGTACAGCATTGAAACCCGGGTCATCGGGTTCGATGAGCGGGCCATCTACATCGAGCAGCGCATGGTGGCGGACGGAGAGATCTACGCCAGCGCAGTCATCTGCACCCGCCTGGTATCCAAGAACGGACCGGTGAGCAACGAGGAGATCTTCGAGGCCGTGGGCGCCGTTCCGCCGTCGGACCTGGAACTGCCGGAGTGGATCAGCGAGTGGCGTGCCGCCGTCGCCCTGCCGAGCACCCGCCGCCCCGCTCCGCACACCTGGGCCTAAGCGGAGCTGCCGCCCCGGGCGTTGTCCGGAGCCGTTGACACCCCCGGATGCCGGGCCGAACCTAGAAGCAGGGGGACCTAGGAACGGGGTGCTCGGTGAAGCTGACGGTCAACACTTTTCTGACGTTGAACGGCGTGATGCAGGCCCCGGGCAGCAGGGAGGAAGACCCGTCCGGCGGGTTCACCGGCGGCGGGTGGCTGACGCCGCTTGCTGATCCTGACCTGGAGCAGATTGTCTCCGAGTGGTACGGCATGGCCGATGCACTGCTGCTGGGGCGCAACACGTACGACATGATGCAGCCCTACTGGGAGGCCGCGAACCAACCCGGGGACGTCATTGCCACAGCCTTGAACAACCTGCCGAAGTATCTGGTCTCCGCGACAATGCCGCCGGTGCCCTGGCACAACACGCTCCTGCTCGAAGGGGAGCTGATCTCCAGCGTGGAACGGCTGAAGTCCCGGCGCAGCGGCGAACTCCAGGTGCACGGCAGCTATCAGCTGGTCCAGGCGCTGGCTGCGGCCGGGTTGGTGGACGCGTACCGGCTGCTGATTTTCCCGGTGGTGGTGGCCCAGGGCAAGCGGCTCTTCGAAGACATCCGCGAGACGGCCTCCTACAGCGTCTCGCAGCCGCAGACCACGCGGTCCGGCGCTGTCTGCGTGACGCTGCACCCAGCCGGGCTGCCGGCCGAAACCGGTTCCGGAAGCGGACCCGGGATCTCCGTTTGATGCCTTTTCCGCGGTGCTGGATAAGGAAGAAAGTTTCCGCTCTGCGATAAAGTGGGGGCAATTCGTGGGGAGGGGCAATCATGGCTGAACGGTCCGCCGGATCCGGCGTGCAGTCGGTGGAACGGGTCTTTGAGCTGCTGGAGCTGATTGCCGACGCCGGCGGGGCTGTGACGCTGAGCGAACTTGCCGCCTCCACCTCCCTGCCGCTGCCCACCATCCACCGGCTGCTGCGCACCCTCGTGGGCCGGGGCTACGCCCGACAGCTGCCCAACCGGCGTTACGCCCTCGGGCCGAAGCTGATCCGGCTCGGGGAAGGCGCCAACCTGCAGCTCGGTGCGCTGGCGATGCCGCAGCTCAAGGGGCTGGCGGATGATCTGGGGGAGACCTCCAACATGGCAGTGCTCGACGCCGACATGGTGGTCTATGTGGCCCAGGTTCCCTCGCGGCATTCCATGCGGATGTTCACGGAAGTCGGCCGCCGGGTGCATACGCACGACACCGGCGTCGGCAAGGCGATCCTGGCGCAGCTGCCGGAGGAACAGGTCCGCAGCATCGTGGGCAGGGCGGGAATGCCCACCCCGACCGGGCACAGTCTGGGCAGCGTCGATGCGCTTCTGGCTGATCTGGATGGCATCCGGGAACGCGGCTACTCCGTGGACGAGCAGGAACAGGAACTCGGGGTGCGCTGCTTCGCCATGGCCGTTCCCAACGCACCCACGCCGTCGGCGGTTTCCGTCTCGGGGCCGGTCTCGCGCGTGGATGAAGCCTTCGCGGACCGTGCGGTGCCGCTGCTGCGCGAAGCCGTGGAGCGGATCTCCGCCGAGCTGAAGCGCTAGGACATTTCCCGGGAGCCTTCCCGGGCACGGAAAAGGGCAGGTGCCGCGGCTGCGGTACCTGCCCTTTTCTCAGTGATGCGAGGTGATGCGGTGCTGTCTAACCGTGTGCTGTCCGGACCCTAGTGCTGGGTGCCGCGGCGGGTGCCGGCGATCAGCATGCCGATCGGAATCAGCAGCAGGAGCAGCGGGATCAGTACGGCCAGGATCTTCGGGGAGGTGAAGATTTCGCCCGGGGTCAGCGCCGTGGTGCTGGCCCGCATGGTGTCTGCACCTTCGGAGATCTTGCCGTTGCCGTCGGCCAGGGTCTTGCTGCCTTCGGCCAGTTCGGTGTTGCCGTCGGCCAGCTTCTCGGCGCCTTCCTTCAGGTCGCTCGTGCCGGCGGTCAGCGTCTTGCCGCCGTCGTCGAGCTTCACAACGCCCTCGTCCAGGGACTCGGTGCCGGTGACCAGGCGGCTGGTGCCGTCGGAGAGGCTGATGGTGCCGTCGTAGATCTTGTAGTTGCCGTCGGCCAGCGTGTAAGCGCCGGTTTCCAGGGTGTCCAGCCCGGTGGCGAGGGTTCCTGCGCCGGTGGCGAGCTTCTGAGCGCCCGTATTGAGTTCCCCTGCGCCTGCTGCGATCTTGCTGGCGCCAGCAGTCAGCTCGGGAGATTTCGAGGCAAGCTCGTTGGCCCCGGCGTCCAGCTGGGTAGCGCCAGCCTCGATCTTGCCGTTGCCAGCCTCGAGAGTCTTGGCACCGGTACGCAGAACCTGGATGCCGTCTGAAAGCTGCTTGACGCCGCCCTTTACCTTCGCCGTTCCGCTGGCAATTTGCTTCGCGCCGGACTCGAGCTTCTCGGAACCCGCTGTCATTGCGATTGTTCCGTTGTGCAAGGCTTCAGCACCATCTGCCAATCCGGGGTTGGTCCCGTCACCGATGTTGAATCCCACCTGGACTTGCTTGATTCCTCCGTCGAGCTTTGCGGCGCCGTCGGCCGCGTCAGCCGCGCCCTGCTTGAGGGCCTGGAGCGTTATTCCACTCACGCCTGCGCTGTAAGCGGTGGCACCCGCCGAGAATTGTCCGGCACCCGTGACCAGCTTGTCCATGTTAGGAGCCAGCTGATCATAACCGCTCTTGACGGCGGTTGCGCCCTGAGAAATGCCGTCCACGTTTGCCTTGGCTGACTGGGCAGCGCCCAGCGCATCGGCGAGTGCTGCGTTGAGCTCATCATCAGTCATGGTGCCGGCTTTACCCTGAAGGGCGGCCAGCGAGTCGACCATAGCTTGGGATGCATTGACCGAGTTGGTGTTCGCTGTAGCAAGGTCTGCCGCTCCATCGGCCATGGTGGTGGCACCAGCCTTAATTAGAGGCCAGCCCAACGCCAGATCGGCCGCCCCGGCGCTCAGCTGCGGGGGAGCAGCAACGAGGCTATTGATGGCATTGGAAATCGTACGGGTGCCCTCTGCAAGCTTGGGCGAAGCGTCCTCGGCAGCAAGCTGGTCCACGCCGGCCTGCAACTTTGCCGCTCCGTTCTTCAACCGAAGTGCTCCC
Source organism: Arthrobacter sp. zg-Y238 (assembly GCF_024385525.1). GTDB lineage: Bacteria > Actinomycetota > Actinomycetes > Actinomycetales > Micrococcaceae > Arthrobacter_B > Arthrobacter_B jinronghuae. The sequence continues at coordinate 656,799 of NZ_JANFLU010000001.1, forward strand.
GCTTCAAGATCCTTCGCGCCAGTTACAGCCTCTTTCGCTCCGGTGACCAGTTGCTGGGCCCCCGCATCAAGGAAGGGAACGCCGGTTTTTTGATCGTTGAGCTGTTCCGCACCTGCTGCGAGCTGGTCGGCCCCCGAGGCAATCTGGCCGGCTCCGACCTTGGCATCTCCGGCACCCTTCTTGAGTTCACCTGTGCCGGCAGCTAGTTGACCAGTGCCATCCTGGATGCGGATGGCACCGTCTTGAAGGGCGGTGCCGCCGGTAGCGAGCTGCGATGCGCCTGCTGACAGGGTAGTGCCGCCGGTGGCGAGCTGCTGTGCCCCGCCGTTTGCCGTGGTGGCACCGGCGGCCAGCTTGTTGGCACCTTCATTGGCAGCCTCGGCGCCGGTGAGAAGCTTCGCGGCTCCTTCATCCAGCGTGGTGGCGCCTTCCTTGAGGGTGGTGACGCCCGCCTTGGCGGAGCCGATTCCCTTTGCCAGGGTGTTGGCGCCCGCGTCAACCTTTTCGGTGCCCGCTGCGAGGTCCTTGGCACCGGTCTGTGCCTTCTCGGCGCCGGCCTCCAGGTCTCCTGCGCCGGTGGAGGCGCGCTCCGCGCCATCGCTCAGCTCCGATGCGCCGCTGGCAACCTTGCCCGTAAAGAGGACGAAGAAGGCGAGGAGGAGGACCAGGAACAACGCCAAAAGTACGGTTAAAAGTGTATGGGGGCGGCTGGAGGCGCGCCCGGACGTGGAACTCGTCATTGAATATCCTTCTTCTGCTTCTTACGATTCGAGACTGACTAAGCGGCGAGCAGCACGCCTGTGGGCGCAGCCTCCGCGGATGCAAGGTGACCGGGTCCGTCGCTACGTTGAGACGTAATCGGTCAAGACCAGTGTGATGTCTGTTACATCTAAGCTACCCGCGGGTAACAAAGCAAGGCTTTTTCGAAATTAGTTACCGACGAGTAGGTTGCGCGGTATGTTTTGCTGCGCTAAAGGGAACCAGCGTGTCGAAGCTGCGTAACCCAGCTCACACCGGGCATCGTTGGGTGCAGACAGGATCGGCCTTAGATCAAGGGAGTCCGTATGAGCTGGCTGGACCGCGACCGAACCATCGCCCCACCCGGATTCAACCGGTGGCTGATCCCGCCGGCTGCGCTGGCCGTGCACCTGTGCATCGGACAGGTCTACGCCACCAGCGTCTATAAGACGGCGCTCGTGGAATACTTCGGCGCGAGCCTCACCCAGATCGGCATCATCTTCTCCATCGCCATCGTGATGCTTGGACTGTCCGCCGCCGTGATGGGCACCTGGGTGGATGCCAACGGACCCCGCAAGGCCATGTTCGTTTCGGCCATGTTCTGGGTGAGCGGCTTCCTGATCGGAGCCGTGGGCATCTTCACCGGCCAGCTCTGGCTGCTGTACCTGGGCTACGGCTTCATCGGCGGCATCGGCCTGGGCATCGGCTACATTTCCCCGGTCTCCACCCTGATCAAATGGTTCCCCGACCGGCCCGGCCTCGCCACGGGCATGGCCATCATGGGCTTCGGCGGCGGTGCGCTGATCGCCAGCCCGCTCTCCTCGGCCCTGCTGACGTTCTTCGACCCTGACTCCGGCACGCCAGGCTGGGTGGCCAGCGGCGACGCCGTGGGCAAGCTGTTCCTCACGCTGGGCGCTCTCTACCTGGTGTACATGCTCTACGGCGCCTGGAGCATCCGGGTGCCGGCGGCGGACTGGAAGCCCGAGGGCTTCGACCCCTCCACCGTTGCCTCCAAGTCCCTGGTCACCACCAATCACGTCTCCGCCGCCAACGCCATCAAAACCCGGCAGTTCTGGCTCGTCTGGATTGTGCTCTTCTGCAACGTCACCGCAGGCATCGGCATCCTGGAACAGGCAGCGCCCATGATCCAGGACTTCTTCCGCCAGCCCGACGGCGCCTCGCTGGTGACAGCCGCCGTCGCCGGCGGATTCGTCGGCCTGCTTTCGATCGGCAACATGGGCGGGCGCTTTGTCTGGTCGGCCACCTCGGACGTGATCGGACGCAAGCGCATCTACATGCTCTACCTCGGTGCCGGCGCCGTCATGTACGTCCTGTTGTCCTTCTTCGGAGACACGTCCACCATCCTCTATGTGGCCCTAGCGTTCGTGATCCTGTCCTTTTACGGCGGCGGGTTTGCCACCGTTCCCGCCTACCTGCGTGACCTCTTCGGCACCTTCCAGGTCGGTGCCATCCACGGCCGGCTCCTCACGGCCTGGTCCGCTGCGGGTATTGCCGGTCCGCTGATCGTCAACTCCTTCCTGGACGCGCAGGGCACCCCCGGGGAGCTCACAGCAGCGGCATACTATCCCGCCCTGCTGACCATGGTGGGACTGCTGGTGGTGGGCTTCATCGCCAACCTGCTGGTGACGCCGGTCGCGTCCCGCTATCACGAACCGCAGAAGCCCGCGCAGGCGGACCCGGCGCAGGCCGCTACCCAGGACGGAGAACGCTGATGACCAAGGCAAAGTTGACGGTGAGCTGGCTGCTGGTGGGGATCCCCCTGGCCTACGGGGTATTCCAGACCCTGACCCGGGCCGCGGCGCTTTTCGGCTGAGCATCGCCCGCGACCAGGGTAAAGGAGAGGACATGCCCGGCAGCTGGAATGAAGTTCGGATCCTGCCGCCGGAAGCAGAGCCGGACGCGTATACCCAGCTGCCGTTGACGGGCTGGTTCCTCATGATGGGATGGGCGGCGCGGGCGCAATACACCTACCGCCGGCCTGGCACGCTGTATGAAACCCTGCCGACCCAGGAGCTGTTCGCCCCCGAGGACGAGGAACGGGTTTACCAAATGACCAATGACTATCTGCAGCTGGTCGGCATTCCGCCCGTGCCGCGGGGATACGCCTGGTTCCTGGCCCGGCCCGCAGGGATCGCTTCCGATGAAGCCCTGTGGCGGCGGCTGAACGAAATGATCGATGAGGTGGGAGGCATACCCCACTTCGACGGCCCCGCCTACGTGACGGGGGCCTATCCGGTCATCGCGGAAGCGGTACGCCGGCTCTACTGACTGGGCTTCGAATCCTTGGCGTCCTTTGAATCCATCACCCAGTCAATGACCAGGGAATAGAGCGCCGCTGCCATTGCCATAACGCGACGGGGACGGGCCACCCCGCGCCGAACCAGCCACGTTTCGACAGCCTCATCCAGCACCAGGGTCAGTGCCGTGATCCCGCTGACGGTTGCCCCCATCAGTGCAGCCATACCCGTCAGCGCAATTTCCGGCATCCGCGTCTGGGACCCGGCCGTGGGCGCGGCAACGTAGGAAGGCACGGTTGCGGAATCGCCCCCGGCCCCTGCCGTGAACGGGGTGACGAGGTCAACGGTCCCAGCGGCAGCCAGTTCCCTCCCTTTCCGGCGGCCTTTTCGGAGTGCCAGAACGACGACGGCACCCGCGGCTGCGCCGGAACCAAGAACGTAGGCGCGGCGCAGGCCCGGGGACCAGTCCGCCGGCCGAGACAGGGTGAACGCCCCCACGGAAGCGGCGAGCGCGAGGGACAGAGGAAGATTCTTCATGGCCCACACGCTACCTGCTGCCGGAAGGGCTGTGGAACCGGGGACGCGGGTGCAACGATTAACGTGCAAATCCAACCATCGTGCCGTCGCGGAACGGTGCGGAGAGCAGGAGTATGCCATGAAGGCCCTTCAATACCGTGCCATCGGCCAGCCGCCCGAAGTGGTGGAGATCGATACCCCCGAGCCCGGCCCCGGGCAGGTCCGGCTGAAGGTGACCGCCGCCGGGGTCTGCCACTCCGACGAATTCATCATGAGCCTCCCCGAGGAGGAGTACATCTACGGTCTGCCCCTGACCTTGGGGCACGAGGGTGCCGGCGTGGTGGACCGGGTGGGCGACGGCGTGCAGTACATCGAGGAGGGCGCGTCCATGGCCGTCTACGGGCCGTGGGGCTGCGGGATTTGCTACGAGTGCTCCAGCGGCCGGGAGAACTACTGCCGGAACGCCGCGAAGTTCGGCATTGTCCCGCCCGGGCTCGGCGCACCCGGGGCCATGGCCGAATACCTGATTGTGGACAGCCCCCGGCATCTGCTCCCGCTCGGGGACCTGGATCCGGTGCAGAACGTGTCCCTGACCGATGCCGGGCTCACCCCGTACCACGCGATCAAAGGCTCGCTGGAGAAGCTGCCCTCCGGTGCGACCGCCGTCGTCATCGGCGTGGGCGGGCTGGGGCACGTGGCCGTGCAGATCCTGCGGGCCATGACCGCAGCCACCGTGGTGGCGCTGGACATTGACGAGGCGAAACTGAACCTGGCCACCGACGTCGGCGCGCACTACACCTTCCCGTCCGAGCCCGGCGCGGTGGACATGGTCCGGGACCTGACCGGCGGGCGGGGCGTGGACGCCGTCTTCGACTTCGTGACCAACCAGGCCACGCTGGACCTGGGCCAGGCGATGGTGGGATCACAGGGCGACCAGGTGCTGGTGGGCGTAGGCGCCGGCACCCTGCCGGTGGGGCTGGGCGCCACCGCGGCGTGGGAAACCTCCATCCGTGCCCCGTACTGGGGCTCCCGGTCGGAGCTGTTCGAGGTGCTGGACCTCGCGCGGGGCGAAGGCATCAACGTGCACACCGAGGTGTTCAGCCTGGACGAAGCGCCGGCGGCCTACGAAAAGCTGAAGAACAACCAGCTCCTCGGCCGCGCCGTCGTCGTGCCGTAACGCCGGAAGCTACAGCGGTGCCGCTGCCAGTCCGGCGAACCCGGCGGCGGCCCGCAGCAGCTGCGGCACGCCGGCCTCCAGCGACGGGGCGAACACCCGGTCATTGGGGCGCTCGCCCTTGAGCCAGCGGGTGTAGATGGCCTCGCAGAAAATCGATGCCTTCCACAGGGCCAGGGCCTGGTACCAGGGCAGCGCTTCCAGATCCAGGTCCATCCGCTGCCGGTACGCCTCAATGACTTCCTCCCGGGAGTAATAGCCCGGGTTGCGGGTAACCCCGGTCAGCTCCAGCGGCGTAGCGACGCTGCCGGGTTCGGAGTAGGTGGCGGTGAGGTAGCCCAGATCCGCCAGCGGGTCGCCGATGGCGGACATTTCCCAGTCCAGGACGGCAATCACCCGGGCGGGGGACTGCGGGGCGAACATCAGGTTCCCGGGCCGGTAATCCCCGTGCAGCACCGAGGCGGCCTGGCTGTCCGGCACGTTGTCCGCCAGCCAGCTGCCGATCCGGGCCACCTCGGGAAGGTTGCGCATGGTGTTGACCTCCCACAGCCCGGAGAACCTGGCCACCTGGCGCTGCAGGTACCCCTCCGGCTTGCCGAACGTGGCCAGGTCCCCGCTGCTGACATCCACGGAGTGGATGCGGACCAGGGCGTCGACGACGGCGGCGCTGGTGGCCCGGCGTTCCTCCATTGAGGACAGCACGGGCGGGATGGTGTTGGTGATGACCAGCCCGTCAAGGAAACCCATCACGTAGAACGGCACCCCGAGCACCGACTCGTCTTCGCACACCGCCAGGATTTCCGGCACCGGCACACCCTGCACGCGCAGCAGCTGCTGGATCCGGGCTTCGCGGACCATGTCATGGGTGGAGCGGGGCAGCGGCGGGCGCGGGCCGCGGCGCAGCACAAAGTCGTCGTTCCCGCGCCGGATCCGGTAGGTGATGTTGGACTGCCCGTCCCCGATCTGCGCCCAGGACAGTGGCCCCGAACCCAGCCCGTGCGCGTCGAAGAACGCGGTGACCTCATCCAGGATCAGCAGCGGAGGGGAGGCCAATGCCTCAGCCTCGGAACGGGTGGCTACAACTTCGGTGCCGTCGGCAGTAGTGTGCATGGGGTTCAGGCTTTCGCTTCGGCGGGGGTTCCGGCGTCGGACGCCGGGCGGGACACATCGGCAAGATCCGGAGCGCCGCGCTCCGCTTCCCGGCGGCGGCCGGCGGAAGCGCGGCGGGCTATGGCCCACTTATGCGTTTCGTTGGAGCCGTCATAGATGCGGAAGGCGCGGACCTCGTTGAGGTAGGAGGCCAGCGGCAGCCGGTCGGTGACGCCGTCGCCGCCGCACAGCTGCAGGCTCCGGTCGATCACCCGGTACACCGCCTCCGAGGTGTGGGCCTTGGCCACCGAGGACAGCGCCGAGCCGGCCTTGGCATCGGTTTCCAGCAGGGCGGCGGTCTTCGTGATGATGGCGTCGGAAGTCTCAATATCGATGACCGACTGCGCGATCATTTCCTGGGCCAGGCCGAGTTCGTTCATCACCGAGCCGAAGATCTCGCGCCGGTTGGTGCGGTCCAGCGCGATGTCCAGGGAGCGCCGGGCCAGGCCGAGCCAGCGCATGCAGTGGGTCAGCCGGGCCGGACCAAGCCGGACCTGCGCGTAGCGGAAGCCCTCGCCGGGTGCGCCGAGCACGGCGGCGTCCGGCACAAACACGTCCTCAAAGTGCACGTGCGGATGCCCGCCGCCGATCGCCCGGTCCATGGTGTGCAGCTGCTCGCCGATCCGCACGCCGGGGGCGTCCATGTCGACCAGGAGCATGGTGGCCCCGGCGGGCGCACCGTCCACCGCGTCGGTGCGCACCATGGCGATGCAGAACGTGGCGTTGTTGGCGCCGCTGGTGAAGCGCTTTTCCCCGTTGATCAGCCAGCCCCCGTCCACCTTCGCGGCGCTGCTGCGCAGGGCGGCGGGATCCGATCCGGCACCCGGGTGCGGCTCGGTCATGCCGAAGCAGGAGCGGGCCTCGCCGGAGACCAGCGGGGCGAGGTAGCGGCGCTTCTGCTCCTCGCTGCCGATCAGGTTCAGCATGTGCATGTTTCCTTCATCCGGGGCCATGCAGTTCAGTGCCGAGGGGCCGATCAGCGAATAGCCGGCCTCCTGGAAGATGGGGGACCAGTACGCCAGCGGCACCCCCTGTCCGCCGTACTCGCGCGGTGCGTGCGGGGCGAAGACCCCGGCGGCCTTGGCGGCGGCGCGCAGTTCCTCCAGCAGTGCCTCCGGAACGACGGCGCCCGGCCGCGGTTCTGCGGGCATCACGGTGCCACGGATGAACTCGCGGGTGCGCAGGCGGAGGTCTTCGATTTCCGGAGGCAGGGAAACAGTGCTCATGAGGGGTCCTTAGGGGATGCGGTGGGAGCGGTCAGGCCGCGCCGCCGGCCACGAGCAGGCCGCCGTCGAGGTTGATGATCTGCCCGGTGACCCAGGCGGCGTCGTCGGAAGCCAGGAAGGCGGCCGCACCGGCCACGTCCTCCGGGGTGCCGAGCCGCTTCAGCGGGTAGGTGGAGCTGACTTTTTCTTCGCGGCCCTCATACAGGGCGCGTGCAAACTGCGTCTTGACGACGGCGGGTGCCAGTGCGTTCACGCGCACGGTGGGGGCCAGCTCGACGGCGAGGGTACGGGTGAGCTGTTCCACGGCGGCCTTGCTGATGCCGTAGAAGCCGATGCCGGCGGCCGGGGTCTGCGCCGAGACCGAGGAAAGATTCAGCACCGATCCGCCGCGGCCCAGGAAATCCAGTGCCTCATGCGCACAAACGGCGGAAACCCAGGCGAGGGTGCCCAGCACATTGACGTCCAGGATCCGGCGGGCGGCCTCCGGGTCCAGCTTGCTCAGCGGACCGTACACCGGGTTCACGCCGGCGTTGTTGACGAGGATGTCCAGCCGGCCCCAGGTCTGGGCAACGGTGTCCAGCACCTCCGTGCGGTGGTCCGGGTCATCGGACTTGCCGGCTATCGCCAGGACGCTGCCTTCGGGGAACTCTGCAGCGGCTTCCTTCAACGGACCGATGTTGCGGGCAGTGATGCAGACCTTCGCGCCCTCGGCCACCAGGCGGCGGGCAATGGCCAGGCCGATGCCGCGGCTGGCCCCGGTGACAATGGCGGTCCTGCCCTCGAGGCGGGGCCTGCCCGCAGACTTCTCCGGTTCGGTCATGTGCTCCGCCAACTTCCGTTTCCATCCACTACCGAGCGACCGCTCGGTATGGTTAGTCTGGTGCAGGGCCCGGAAAGTGTCAAGGATCACATCCGGGTATTCGACCATCGAGGGGACGCCATGACCGCAGTCCGTACGCAGCCCGACTGGCGGGACTTTTCCGTGCCCGCCCTGCCCCCGCTGCTGCGTAATGCCCTGGACTGCTTCGTGGAGCACGGCTACCACGGAACCAGCATCCGCACCGTGGCCACCCGGGCCGGCTTGTCGGTGCCGGGGCTCTACCACCACTATCCGTCCAAGCAGGCGCTGCTGGTGGGAATAGCCGAATCCGCGATGGCGGATCTCTACGTACGGAGCACCGCCGCCCTCGCGGAGGCGGGCGAGGACGTCGAAGACCGGTTTGCCCTCCTGATCGAATGCCTTGTCCTGGTCCATGCCTACCGCTGGGAACACGCATTCATCGCGGCCAGCGAGATCCGCAGCCTGGAGGGGCCGGCCCGCGACGGGCACATAGCGGCCCGGGACCGGCAGCAGAAACTCCTCGATGACGTGGTGTCGGCAGCGGTCAGCAGCGGCCGCTTCGCCACCGGGTATCCGAAGGACGCCAGCCGGGCGGTCACCACCATGTGCACCGGAGTGTCCCAGTGGTACCGCGCCGGAGGTCCGCTCAGCCCGGAGGAACTGGCGGTGCGCTATGTGCAGATCTGCCGTGGCGCGGTGGGAGCGTCCTAGGGCTCACCGGTACCGGCGGTGCAGGTTCTCCTTCGGTTCGCCGCCGCGGGCCGTCTCCGAAATCCACGGGCCCGTGCCCTCCGACGCATCCAGCACGCCTTTCTCCTGCCAGGTGTACCGCCCGGCCAGAATGCCCTTGGACAGCTGCCGGTCGGCGTCGTCGGAGTTGTGCCACAGGCCGTCGAACAGGGACTCGATCCGCACCCGGGACTGCCGGCTGAAAGCGTCCGCAAGTTCGAACGCGGCCGCGCCCTCCGCCGGATCCTCACGCCGAATGTTCAGGGCACGGACGCACGAGGCCGAGATCGCGAAGATTTCCGCACCGATGTCCACAATCCGCCCCAGGAAGACCTGATGGTGCTCCAGTCCGGCCTGCCAGCGGGCCATGCCGAGGAAGGTGGAACGGGCCAGCCGGCGGGAGGCCCGCTCGGCGTAGCGGAGGTGCCGGGCCAGCAGGCCGAACTCGTTGTAGGACGTGGGGACGTTGCCCTTGCCGGTGGCGAGCGTCGGCAGCCACTTGCCGTAAAAGCCGCTGGCCTTCAGCGCGGCCCGTGCCTTGGCGCCCACCGGGGCGTCCGCCACCGCCAGGTCCCCGGCCGCGGAAAGGTGCGCATCCACGGCTTCCCGCGCAATGAACAGGTGCATGATCTCGGTGGATCCCTCAAACACCCGGTTGATGCGCAGGTCCCGCAGCTGCTGTTCGGCCGGGACCGCGCGCTCGCCGCGGGCGGCGAGGGAATCAGCGGTCTCGAAACCGCGCCCGCCGCGCACCTGCACCAGCTCGTCGGCCACGTTGTACGCCATTTCACTGGCCCAAAGCTTCGCCAGCGCCGCCTCGATGCGGATGTCCTTGGTGCCGGCGTCGGCCAGTTGGGCGGAGAGTTCGAAGACCGCCTCCAGCGCGAAGCTGGTGGCCGCAATGTAGGCCAGCTTCTTGGCCACAGCCTCGTGTCGGCCGATCGGCCGGCCCCACTGTTCCCGGGCGCCGGACCAGCCGCGGGCAATCTTCAGCGACCATTTCCCCGAGGCCGCGCACATGGCCGGAATGGAGAGGCGGCCGGTGTTCAGCGTGGTCAGGGCAATCTTCAGGCCCTGGCCTTCGCGGCCCAGCCGGTTGGCCGCCGGAACGCGGACATTGGTGAAGCGGGTGACCCCGTTTTCGATGCCGCGCAGGCCCATGAAGTTGTTGCGGTTCTCCACCGTGATGCCGGGGGAGGACATTTCCACCACGAACGCGCTGATGCCGCCCTTTGAGTTGCCGTGCGGCGGAACGGCGGCCATGACTACCACCAGCTCGGCAATCACGCCGTTGGTGGTCCACAGCTTGACGCCGTCGATCACGTATTCGCTTCCGTCTTCGGAGGGGATGGCGGTGGTGCGCAGCCGCGCGGGGTCGGACCCGACGTCGGGCTCGGTGAGCAGGAAGGCGGTCACCGCCCCGGCGGCGCAGCGCGGCAGGTACTCTTCCTTCTGTTCCTCGGTCCCGAAGACCTTCACCGGCTCCGGCACGCCGATGGACTGGTGGGCCGAGACCAGCGCCCCGAGGCTGGGGTGCACGCTGCCCAGGACCATCAAGGCGCGTCCGTAGTTCAGCAGGGACAGTCCGAGCCCGCCGTAGTGCCGCGGAATCTTGATGCCGAACACCCCCAGGTCCGCGAGTCCGCGCAGGTTCTCGTCCGGAATCAGTCCGGTGCGTTCAATCGCCAGGCCGTCCATGGTCCGGCAGTACTCGGTCAAGGCTTCCAGGAACAGCTGGGCCCGGGCCTCTTCGTCGAGGTCCGCCGGCGGCAGGGAGCCGACCAGATCCAGGTTGTAGTTGCCGAGGTAGATCCCCTTGGCGAAACTCGGGCGGGATTCTCCGGTGTCGCGTGCTGCTTCGGTGGCGTTGCGGGCGTCTTGTTCAGTGACCACGCGCTCTTTGATTCTGCGGGCACTTCGGTTGCGGCTGGCATCTTGGGAAGTGTCAGTGGTGCTCATGGGATTTCTCCTCCGTCATGGCTGCACCGTGGATCCGGCACCGTGTCCGGCCTCGCAGCCCACTGTGGGGACCATGCTACGCGTCAGTAGGTAGGGGTAAAGGGCGTGCGGTGGCTAATGTTGGCCGCAGGCCGCAAAGTCGGAGGAAAGCTCCCGGATGAGGGAGAAACCCGGCGGGGTTCAACATGAAGGAGATCGACATGGCATGGGTGGAAACGGAACGCGCGGAATTGGTCCGGACGCTGCGGGAGGCGGATCCGCTGGCGCCGACGTTGTGCGAGGGGTGGGATGTGCGCCGGCTGCTGGCCCATCTGGTGCTCCGTGAGCAGGCGCCCTGGAAGATCGCCGCCGATGCGGTGCGCCGGCCCAAGCCGGGCCAGGAAAAGCAGCTGGGCGTCTGGGCTGCCGCCGCGGGAACCCCCGAAGGCTATGCCTCATTGGTGGACCGGTTCGCCGCCGGACCGGCCCGTTTTTCACCATTCCGGCTGGATGCGGCGAACCTGGTGGAATACGTCATCCACCATGAGGACATCCGCCGCGGGGAATCAATGGCAGCGCCGCGGGAACTTCCCGCAGGACAGCAGCAGGCCCTGTGGAAGCAGTTGGGCCTCATGGCCCGGCTGGGCTACCGCAGCAGCCCGGTGGGTGTGGAACTGGCGGCGCCCGGTTCCGGCCGGCGCCGGGTCAAGCGCGGCACCCCGTCCGTGCTGATTTCCGGAGATGTGGTGGATCTCGCCCTGCACGCCATGGGAAGGCGCGCGGCGGCCAATGTGAGCATTGAAGGCGGGGGTGAGACCGTCCGGGCGTTCCGCGAGTGGGCTGCCCGCTAACTTCACCGGCTTGACAAGTACCCCCTCTTTGCCGTTGAAATAGTAAGCACACTGATTGTTTCAGCGGAGCAGAACCGCCTACCAATGACGTATCAGGGAAGCAGGAAGATGCAGAACGAGGGGGACTGGGAACCCGTGCGGCTGCTCTCAACGGCTGCAAGACTGGTAAGACGAGAAGTAGATAACAAGCTCCGCGCCGTGGGGCTCACCCAGGAGCGCGTGACAGTGCTGCGGGTGCTCCTGGCCGAGGGGCCCATGCGGCGCGCGGAACTGGCCAGGCGCCTGCGCGTCACCGCGCAGACCCTGGGTACGGCGTTGGTGAGCATGGCGGCGCAGGGTCTCGTGGAAGAAGTGTCGGCCGAGACCGTAGGCCGCTCCGGACGGTGGATGGCCATCTCCGAGCGCGGGCAGAAGCTCCTGGCCGACGCCGAAAACCTGGAGCAGGACAATTCCACGGCCGGGATCGGCCCGGAGCTGCGCTCGGAGTTGATCACGCTCATCCGCGGTCTGGAGCACGGCAAGCAGCAGCGACCCTCCGGTACGCCGCTGGCTGCTGCGCAGCAGGACGGGTCCCCGTTGAGCGCGGCCTCCGAGCCCCCGCTGCCGGGGTAACGTGTTGACCTAAGAGCAGCACGTTATTGGCCTGGGCGCCGGGGAAGGAAGGCATGAGCGAGGGTATCCGCGTTGCCGATGTTGACGAGATAGACGAGGGCGAGGCCCTGACGGTGGACGCCGAAACGGCGGGCACCTCGGACGATATAGCTGTATTCCACAGCGACAATGGAAACTTCTATGCCCTGAATGACACCTGCACGCACGAGGATGCCTCCCTTGCCGACGGCTGGATCGAAGGGGACGAGGTGGAATGCCCCATCCACTCCGCGCGGTTCTGCCTCCGCACCGGGGAAGCTTTGTGCCTGCCCGCCCTCATCAACACCAAGGCACACCGCGTTGACGTGCGCGACGGTGCGGTGTGGCTATACCCGAACGAGAGCCCGCTCAGCGCTTGATGGTCCTCGCAGCCCCCGCGTCCATTGCTGTGGTGGGGGGCGGAGTCGCCGGCTTCAGTGCCGTCCGTGAGCTCCGCCGGCGCGGCTATGCCGGCGCCCTGACCCTGGTGGACCCTGCGGGGCTGCCCTACGATCGGCCGCCGCTGAGCAAGGCGTTCCTCGCCGGGAGCCTGGACCGGCTCCGCCTGCAGCTTGCCCCGGAACAGTGGTACGAAGACAACGGCATTACGGTGCTCGCCGACGCCGTGGACAAGCTCGACGCCGGCAACGGCACCGAGGCGCCCGTCCTCGCCCTGGCCTCGGGCAGGGACCTCGCCGCCGACGTCGTCCTGCTCGCCACCGGTGCCCGCGCACGCCGGCTGCCGCTGCCCGGCATGGACCTGCCCGGAGTCTTCACCCTGCGCAGCGCCGACGATGCCCTGGCCCTGCAGGGGCACCTGGCTTCCGGCGCACATCTGGTGATCCTCGGCGCGGGACTGGTCGGCGCCGAGGTGGCGGGTACTGCCCGCGGACTGGGAGCCGGCGTCACTCTGGTGGATCCCGCCGAGCTTCCGTTCGCGCAGGCCGTGGGCCCCGCAATGGCCGGCTATCTGCATGGCCTCCACGCTGCGCACGGTACCGAATACGTGCGGGGTGCGGCGGCAGGGATCACCCCGGACGGGAACGTCCTGCGGGTGGAACTGGCGGACGGCAGCAGGCTCTCCGGAACCGCCGTCCTGGTGGCCGCGGGCAGCGAGCCCGAAACGGCGCTCGCCGAAGCAGCAGGACTCGCCGTGGACGCCGGCCTGCTGGTGGATGCATCCGGCCGCACCTCTCATCCGCGCATTTTCGCCGCCGGTGATTCCTCCCGGCGACTAGGCCCCGACGGTGCGCCCGGCCGACGGTTCGAACACTGGGACGCAGCCCGCCGCACCGGTGAAGCGGCCGCCGCCGGGATGCTCGGCGCCGAACCTCCCGCCGGCACGGCGGACTGGTTCTGGTCCGACCGCTATGGCGTACACCTGGAAGTGGCCGGCAGCATGGCCGTTCCCGGGCAGACCGTGCTCCGCGGCGAGCCCGGTTCCGGTTTTATGGTGTTCTGCCTGGACCAGGACGGGTCGCTGGCGGGGGCGGCCGCCGTCGACGGCGGAACCGCTGTCCGGGCAGCCCGGAAGCTCATTGAATCCGGCCGCATCCTCGACCCGGTGCTGCTGCAGGATCCGGCCGTCGACCTGCGCCGGCTGGCCCGCGCGAAGCCGTAAAACAGGCGCGCAGACGGGGTCGGAGGGGCAATTACAGTGCGCCGGATGGATTACGAAAGATTAGCGTTGCGTAATTGGGGAAAACCTAGGCTAACCTTACTTTTGGATCCGCGACCGCCGGGTCCGTTCCGTCCGTTTGAGTGATCCAAGGAGCCCAACATGGCCCTGACCCGGATGCGCCGCGTCGCCGCTGCGGCCGCCGTCGCCGTTCTGTCCCTTTCCGCCTGCTCCACCGGTGCTGCGGGGGAAAATGAATCCTCCGGCAGCGCTGCGGCTGCGGAAGACCAGTTCCCCGTAACCATTAAGCATGCCTTCGGTGAGACCACCATCGAAGGCGTTCCCGAGCGGGTAGCCGCGGTGGCCTGGGCCAACGCAGAAACCGCACTGGCACTGGACGTGGTTCCCGTGGGGATGCCGCTGATCGAGTTCGGCGGCAATGACCAGGGCACCACCCCGTGGATTGACGAGGCACTCGAAGACCTGGATGCTCCCATCGGGTCCGAAAACGCTCCGGTGCAGTACTCCGAGGCTGACGGCATTGCCTTCGACGACGTCGCCGCCACCGACCCCGACGTCATCCTCGCCGCGTACTCCGGCCTGTCCCAGGAAGACTACGACAAGCTGAGCAAGATCGCTCCCGTGGTCGCCTACCCCGAAACCGCGTGGGGCACCTCCTGGCAGGACACCGCCACCATGATCGGCGAAGCCCTCGGCAAGAGCGACGAAGCCGAGCAGCTCGTGGCGGACACCGAGCAGGCCATCACCGACAAGGCGGACGAATACCCGCAGCTCGAGGGCAAGTCCTTCATCTACGGCAACCTCGCCCCGGGCGCGGAGAATTCCGTCTACACCGCCCTGGACAACCGGCCCAAGTTCATGGAATCCCTGGGCCTCACCATGGCGCCGGTGGTCGCGGAGAACACCAAGGGCGACGAGTTCTACATCCCGTGGTCGGATGAAAACCTCAACCAGCTGGATTCCGACATCTTTGTCAGCTGGGTGGCCAGCGACGAGGTTGCGGACAGCATTGCCTCCGATCCGCTGCTGGGGCAGATCCCCGCGGTCAAGAACGGCGGCCTCGTGGCCGACGCCGACCCGACGCGCGTCTTCTCCACCTCGGCCATCAACGTGCTCAGCATCCCCTATGCCCTGGATAACGTGGTGCCGATGATCGCCGACGCCGCGACGGCAGCCGACGAAGCGAAGTAGGACCCGTTACAGCTCCCTTCTCCAAAAAGGTACGGCGGACACCCCGGAATCCTCCGGGGTGTCCGCTGTTTAACCGCCCGGCAGGCATAATCCGCCCGGCCCGCCGCGGGACCTGATTGGACAGCCACCCACGGCTGTTTGCAATGATCGATTCCATGGAAGACCTGCTCTCGCTTGCTGTCAGCTTCAAACCTCTCTTTGCCGTGCTGGTGGCAGTGGGTGTCGCCCTGATCCTGGCCCGGATCCTGCGGGAGGTGGTCCATCGGGCCTTCCGGAAGACGCCGGGCATCCGGGAAATCACCGTGAAGGCCCGCAACCCGCTGCGGCTGGGGCTCTCGCTGATCGGCGCGCGGATTGCCCTCGGAGCCACCGCAGCCGGCACCTTGTGGCTGCCGGCGGTGGACTACGTACTGGTGCTGGGACTGATCGGTGCCGTGGCGTGGCTGGCAGTGGTCCTGCTGCTGGTGATCGAGGCCATGATCCTCACGAAGTACAGCACGGACACCCGGGACAACCGCAGGCTGCGGCGGTTGAAGACGCAGGTGATCCTGGGCAGGCGCGTGGGCATCGCAGTGCTGATCATGCTGGCCGTTGCCTGCGTGCTGCTGACCATTCCCGAAGTGCGCGCACTGGGTGCCGGCATCCTCGCCTCCGCCGGCGTACTCTCCATTGTGGCCGGCCTCGCCGTGCAGGGGACGCTGACCAATGTTTTCGCCGGGATGCAGCTGGCCTTCACCGACGCGATCCGGGTGGACGACGTCGTCGTGGTGGAAGGCGAGTGGGGCACCATCGAGGAAATCACCATGACCTACGTGGTGCTCCACATCTGGGACGACCGGCGCCTGATCCTGCCCTCCACCTACTTCACCACCACACCGTTCCAGAACTGGACCCGCCGCCAGTCGGACATCCTGGGCACGGTGGAACTGGACCTGGACTGGCGCGTACCGGTGGGGGACCTGCGCATCCTGCTGAAGGAAATCCTCGCGGACACCGACCTGTGGGACCAGCGCACCAGCGTGCTGCAGGTGACGGACGCCGTGAAGGGCATGGTGCGGATCCGCATCCTGGTCAGCGCAGCGGACAGCGGAACCCTGTTCGACCTGCGCTGCCTCATCCGCGAAAGCATGGTCGCCTATCTGCAGGAATGGCATCCGGAGGCACTGCCGCGCCAGCGGTGGGAAGAAGTCCGTCCCGCCGGCGCCGCCGTGCACAGCGGCCCGCGCGCCGCGTCGGTTCCCCGCAACGAGGACACCAGCGACTCGCAGCTTTTCACCGGAAGCATCGATGCCGTGGAGCGCCGGGTGAACTTCTCCGGCCCCGGTGAAGAGGTCTTTGCCGAACGGGAGGGAAACGCCGTCGACGACGAACGGCGCTGACTTCCCCGCCTCCCGCCGGGCGGTACGCCCGCAGGTGTTGACAGCGGGCCGCGCGCCGGGCGGCAATAAGAACCCCGGCAGTTCGGCCGGGCCGGCGAAAGGGACGAGACAATGGCGGATGCATTTACGCTCCACGAAATCCAGGGCTCCAGCGTCTGGGCCAAGGACGGCGAGCGGCTGGGGCTGGTGGGCGAAGTGCATCTGGACCGCGCCACCGCCGAGCCTGTCTGGATCACGGTTGACCTGGGCCTGTTCGAAACCGAGGAACACTACGTTCCGCTCACCGGTGCCCGCCGCGACGGGCAGGACATTTTCGTGAACTACTCCAGGGAGCAGGTGTCCCACTCGCCCGGGGCGAACCCGGAGAATCCGCTGAGCCCCGCAGAAGAGTCCGTCCTGATGGATTATTACCGGCTCCGCTGAGCTCCGCCGGGTTCCGCTGACGTCCAAGGGATCCGGGAGCGGCGCGGGATCCCTTTGTTGGTAAGAACGCTTACTAATACGATGGGGGTCAGAACATCCATTCCAGCAGGAGGCCGCAGTGGCACAGGACACCAACAGCAAAGCCGAGACCGCACCCAGTCCGGACGATGCCAGCAAGCCCGATAAACCCACCGAGGTTTCCAAGCCCAGTTGGAAGTACATCCTCAAGAAGACAGTCCGCGAGTTTTCCAAGGACCAGTGCACCGACCTTGCAGCGGCACTGACCTACTACACCGTCCTGGCGATCTTCCCGGCCCTGCTGGCGCTGGTCTCCATTCTCGGCCTGGTGGGCCAGGCCGAAAGCACCACCGAGGCCCTGCTGGACCTCGTGCGGCAGTTCGCTCCCGGTGAAGCAGTCAACGTAGTGGAAGGGCCGATTGCCCAGCTGACCTCTTCCAGCGCTGCCGGCCTCACGCTCATTATCGGTATCCTGGGTGCCCTCTGGTCCGCCTCCGGCTTCGTGAAGGCGTTTGGCCGTTCCCTGAACCGCATTTACGAAGTCGAGGAAGGCCGGCCCGCCTGGAAACTGCTTCCCACGCAGCTGCTTGTGACCCTGGTCCTGGTCCTGATGGCCGCCGCACTGATGCTGATGCTGGTGATTTCCGGCCCGATCGCCGAAGCGATCGGCAATGTCATCGGTCTGGGCAGCGAAGCGGTAACCGTCTGGAACATCGCCAAGTGGCCGGTCATGGTGATCTTCGCGGTGCTGATCATCGCAGTCCTCTACTACGCCACCCCGAACGTCAAGCAGCCCAAGTTCCGCTGGATGAGCATGGGCTCGCTGATTGCGCTCGTGATCCTGGCGATCGTGACCCTTGGCTTCAGCTTCTACGTCGCCAACTTCGGCAACTACAACGCCACCTACGGCGCCATCGGCGGCGTCATCGTCCTACTGCTGTGGATCTGGCTGGCCAATGTGTCCCTGCTCTTCGGCGCGGAGTTCGACGCCGAGGTGGAACGCGGCCGCGAACTGCAGGCCGGCATCCAGGCCGAGGAATCCGTGCAGCTTCCCCCGCGCGATACCCGTCAGACGGAGAAGCGCCAGGAACAGGAAGAGAAGGACATCGCCGAGGGCCGGAAGCTGCGCCAGCAGCATGCCGGCAAGGACTACGACGACGACCTGCACGAGTAAGCCTTAGCGCACTGTAAAGCCGCGCAAACTCAAAAAACCGCCCCGGACCAGCTGGTCCGGGGCGGTTTTTGCGTGCCGGAACTACTGCTCTTTCGATTCCACCGGGCTTTCCATCGACTTGCCCGCACCGCGGCGGCCCTTGGCGCCGAGGTTCTTGCCCTTGGCCAGGAACCGGGCTCCGAACAACAGCAGCCCGATCAGCATCAGGGCACCCGCCCGCAGCCACACGGTGCCGTCCTGCTGGGTCAGCAGCAGCAGGCAGGAGGCAATGGCGAGGTATGGCACCACAATCGGGGCCTTGAAATGCTTTTCCTCCACCTTGTCCTTGCGCAGCACAATCACTGCGACGTTGGTGCTCAGGAAGACGAAGAGCAGCAGCAGGACCACGGTCTCGGCCAGTGACGCCAGCCCGCCGGTCATGGTCAGGATCATGGCGACGGCGGTGGTGGCGATGATGGCCACCCACGGGGTCCTCCGGTTGGGCAGCACCCGGCCGAAAACGGCGGGAAGCAGCCCCTGCTCGGACATGCCGAAGGTCAGCCGCGAGGACATGATCATGGTCAGCAGGGCGCCGTTGGCCACGGCGACCAGGGCCACCAGGCTGAAGAGCCAGTCCGGTACGCCGAATCCGGTGGCGCTGACGACGTCGAGCAGCGGGCCGGAGGATCCCGTCAGGTCCGCGGTGGGCAACGCAATCGAGGCAGCCAAGCCAATCAGGACGTAGACGAGACCGGCGGTGAGCATGGCTCCGAAAATGGCCTTCGGGTACACCCGGCGGACGTCGCGGACCTCTTCGGCAACGTTGGCCGAAACCTCGAAGCCCACGAAGGAGTAGTACGCAATGACGGACGCGCCAAGGACGGCGGTGCCGGGATTCACGCCTACCGGGAATTCGGTGATCTGCTCGGGGTACCCCTCGCCCTGGCCCAGCATCAGGCCAACCAGCACAATCACCAGGACCAGCCCGGAGAGCTCGATAACGGTCATAACCACGTTGCTGCGCACCGATTCCGAAATGCCGCGGGCGTTCAGCAGCGCCACCAGCAGCAGGAACACGATGGCTGCGGGAACGGAGGGTACGTCGAGGAACGGGCTCAGATAGTCACCGGTGAATGCCAATGCCAGTCCGGCGGCACTGGTCACGCCGGCGGCGAGCATGGCGAAACCGACCAGGAACGAAATGGCCGGAACCTTGAAGGCGCGCTGGGCGAACACCGCTGCGCCGCCGGCCTTCGGGTACTTTGTGACGAGTTCGGCATAGGAGGCGGCGGTCAGCAGTGCGAGGACCAGGGCGACCAGCAGCGGCACCCAGATGGCACCGCCTACTTCACCCGAAACTTCGCCCACCAGGGCATAGATACCCGCACCAAGTACGTCGCCGAGGATGAACAGATACAGCATGGGGCCGGTGATGCCCTGCTTGAGTTTGGAGGCAGGCTTTTCCTGCGTCGTTTCTTCCATAGGGAAAGTCTATGCAAGATAGTAAGAATGCTGATGATTCCCCTGCCATCCTGTAAAAATTAGCTATGACCAGTTCTGAATCTTCCCCTTCTGCTCCCGAGTACGACGTTGTTATTGTGGGCGGCGGCATAGCCGGACTGACCGCTGCGCTGGTCCTGGGGCGGGCCCGCCGCCGGGTGGTGGTGCTCGACGCCGGCTCCCCGCGCAACGCTCCTGCCGGCCATGTTCATGGTTTCCCCACACGTGACGGCATGCCGCCCGCCGAACTGCTTGAGCTCGCCCGCGCCGAGGTCCGCGGCTACGGCGTGGAACTGGCGGAGGCCACGGTGGCCTCCGTGGACGCCTCCGGTGCGGTCAGGACCGGCGACGGCGGCGAGTTCCGCGGCCGGCAGCTGATCCTGGCCACCGGACTGCGGGACGTCCTGCCGGACATCGAAGGCCTGCGCTCCCGGTGGGGCCGGGACGTGCTGCAGTGCCCCTACTGCCACGGCTACGAAACGGTGGACAAAAAGCTGGCCGTGCTGGGAACCGGGGAAACCTCCATCCAGCAGGCCCAGCTGGTCCGCAGCTTCTCCGAGGACGTGGTGCTGGTGCTGCACGGGGACATTTCCCTCAGCGAAGAGGATGCCTCCGGCCTGGCTGCCATGGGTGTCCGGGTGGTGGACGGCACGGTGGCGGAGCTGAGCGTCGAGAACGATGCCTTGGCGGCCCTGGTGCTGGCCGACGGCCAAACAGTTCCCTGCGAAGCGCTGTTCCTGGAGCCCGCAGCCGAGATGGACGCCGGGCTGACCGAGCATCTGGAAGTGGACGACGACGGCTGCATTGTCACCAACGAGCTGGGGCGGACCAGCCAGGAACGGATCTGGGCCGTGGGCAATGCCACCGATCCCTCCGCCCAGGTGGTCGCCGCCGCCGGAGACGCGTACCGGCTGGCAGTGGTGGTCAACGCCAAGCTGCTCGAAGAGGATCTCGGACTGGCGGTCGCCGCCGCACGCCCGGCAGCAGGCATGGTCGAAGCAGCGGACCTGCGCGCAGCGGTCTAGATACCGGCTAGGGGCGCACCTGGCTGCGGGGTGCCAGCAGCGGAGAGCCGGCCACCCCGTCGCCGGTGCTCATCCCGTCCAGCACGAACTTCAGGGACTCCAGCGAGGTTCTCCGCGGCTGCCAGCCCAGCTCTTCACGTGCCCGGGTGGTGTCCATTACCGGCACACCGGCGGCCAAGTCGATCCAGCCCGGATCCGAGGCCTGCAGATGCGCCGCCCAGGTCAGGCCGACGACGGCGCGCACCACTTTCACGGGCACGTTCAGGACCCGCTTGGCGCCCAGCACCCCGGCCAGGAGCTCGGGCGTGATGACTGGATCGGCGGCAATGTTGAAGGCACCCTCCGCCCGCTGGTCCACCACGCGCCAGTAGGCGTCGGCCATGTCATCGGCGTGGACCGCCTGGAAAACAAACTCGCTGGGCAGCGGGATCAACGGCAAGCGGAGCTTGTTGAGGATGAACTTGGGGATCACCCGGCCCACAAAGTAGACGCCGATCTCGCTTCCGGCGTCGGAGGAGAAGACCAGCCCCTGCCGCAGCCGGGCCACGGCGATCTCCGGGTACTCCAGTTCGAACCGGTCCAGGAGCGCTTCCTGCTCGCCCTTGTGCCTGCTGTAGTGCGAGCTGGCGATGCCGCGCGCCGGCCAGGATTCATCCGTCAGCCGGTCTTTCGGAGCCGGGCTGTACGCACCCACCGAGGAGGCGCAGACAAACTGCCGGACCCCCGCGGCGGCCGCCGCGGCCAGCGCATTCTCCGTGCCCTTGACGTTGACCCGGTGCAGTTCGGCTTCGTCGCGGTTGGGCTGGATCAGCCAGGCAAGATGGATGACCGCATCGGACCCGCGCAGCGCCTCGGTCAACTTGTCCACGTTGGCGGCATCGCCGACGTCGATGCTGTGCCACTCGACGTTGATGTACGGAGGCAGCGAGGTGTCCGGAATCCGGCGGGCAATCCCCACCACCTCCAGGTCACCGCGTTCGCTGCGGGCCTCGGCCAGCCGGCGCAGGATAGCCGTTCCAACGTTTCCGGTTGCTCCGATAACCGCTACTCGCATGGTCCAGATCCTTCCGTTGCACTGCTGCCGGCACTGGACTCGACTCTACCGCCGCGCCCGTTTTCCGGCAGCCCCCAGGCGCATCGGCAGACCGCCTGCGGGAGGGCGGAACGCGTTAGTCTGGAGGGCATGACCACTCAGGGATCAGCCCCGGCGGACAGCTCCGCGCACAGCACCAAAGGCGCCTATGTCACCGGCGGCACCGAATACACGCGGGACACGAACTACATCGAAACCCGAATCACCAGGGACGGCCGGGACGGCTATCCCGTGGAGGCCGGACGGTACCGGCTGGTCGCAGCCCGTGCCTGTCCGTGGGCCAACCGGACCATCATTGTCCGGCGGCTGCTGGGCCTGGAGGGCGCCATCTCGCTGGGCCTGCCCGGGCCCACCCATGACGCGCGCAGCTGGACCTTCGACCTGGATCCGGACGGCCGGGACCCGGTGCTGGGCATTGAACGGCTGCAGGAAGCCTTCTTCCGGCGGGTCCCCGGCTATCAGCGCGGGATTACCGTCCCGGCGATCGTGGACGTTCCCACCGGTGCCGTGGTGACCAACAACTTCCCGCAGATCACCCTGGACTTCTCCACGGAGTGGAAGGAGTTCCACCGCGAGGGCGCCCCGGACCTGCTGCCCGCGGAGCACCTGGAGGAAATGGAACAGGTCAACAAACGGATCTTCACCGAGGTGAACAACGGGGTGTACCGGTGCGGGTTCGCCGGCTCGCAGGAAGCCTACAACGCGGCCTATGACCGGCTGTGGGCAGCGATGGACTGGCTGGAGGACCGGCTCTCTCGGCAGCGCTACTTGGTGGGGGACACCATCACCGAGGCGGACGTCCGGCTGTTCACCACCCTGGTGCGCTTTGATCCCGTCTATCAGGGGCACTTCAAGTGCAACCGGAACAAGCTGACCGAGATGCCCGCCCTGTGGGGGTACGCCCGGGATCTGTTCCAAACACCCGGCTTCGGGGACACCGTCGATTTCGAGCAGATCAAGGCGCACTACTACATAGTCCACGAGGACATCAATCCCACCGGGATTGTGCCCAAGGGTCCGGACCTGTCCAACTGGCTTTCGGAGCACGGCCGCGAGGAGCTGGGAGGCCGGCCCTTCGGCGACGGAACCGCACCTGGGCCGGTGCGCGAATCGGAACGGGTTGCCCCGGGACACGGCGCCGAGAGGTAACCCGCGGCAGGCGTCCTAATACGCAACATAAACGTTTCTTAAAGGCAGCAACCATAGGCTAGCCTTACTTAAGAAATTGCCCGTTGCCCTAGGGAGGTGCCTACGTGAGCGTTGCCGCACGCCCGTCAGGCGTTCCCCGCCAGCGCGGCTCCCGCGTGCACCTCACCGAAGCGCATTCCTCCGCCGGCAAGACTGCCGGTCCCGGCACTGAACCTGTCGTTTCCGGCCCGGATACCGCTGGAAACCGCGGATCCGGACGACGTGCCGGCCTGCTTCTCCTGACTCTTGCGTTCCTTGCCGTGGCATGCGCCGCATCCGTCGCCATCGGCGCCCGGCCGGTTGCCCCCGGCACTGTCTGGGATGCCTTTACTGCCTTCGATCCGGCCAACGGAGACCACGCGGTAGTCCACTCCCGCGTCCCGCGTACGGTTTTGGGCCTGGTCACCGGCGCCGCCCTCGGCCTGGCCGGTGCGGCCATGCAGGGCGTAGCCCGCAATCCGCTGGCAGACCCCGGCATCCTGGGCGTCAACGCGGGTGCTGCGTTTGCGGTGGTGGTGGGCATCTACATCTTCGGCATCACCAACCTCAACGGTTACATCTGGTTTGCCTTGGCCGGTGCTGCCGGAGCCGCCGTCGTCGTTTATCTGGTGGCGAGCCTCGGCCGGGAAGGCGCTACGCCGGTCAAGCTGGCCCTGGCCGGCGCCGCGCTCAGCGCCGGGCTGATGTCCCTGCTCAGCGCCGTGCTGGTCTCCAGCCAGCAGACCCTGGACACCTTCCGGTTCTGGCAAGTGGGCAGCGTGTCCGGCCGCGACTGGGACACCATTGCCGCGGTGCTGCCGTTCCTGGCGGCCGGCGCCCTGATCTCCGTCTTCGCCGGGCGGGCCCTGAACGGCCTGAGCCTGGGCGACGACGTTGCCCGCGGGCTCGGCCAGCGCGTCGGACTCACGCGGGGGATCACCGCCCTCGGCGTAGTGCTGCTGTGCGGCGCGGCCACCGCAGCGGCCGGACCCATCGCGTTCATCGGCCTGGTCATCCCGCACGTGGTGCGTAGTTTCACCGGCCCGGATTACCGCTGGATCCTGCCCTTCTCCATGCTTCTCGCCCCGGCACTGCTGGTCACCGCCGACGTGGTGGGCCGGGTCCTGCTGCCCCCGGGGGAAATCCCCGTGGGGGTCACTACCGCCGTGATCGGCGCGCCGGTCTTCATCTGGCTCGTGCGGCGGCGGAAGCTGGCCGAGCTGTGAGCACCGCCGTGGAAACTCCCCGCGGACCCCGCGCCGCGCCCGCCGGTGCGGCAGAAGCGGTCCGGGCCGCCCGGCGGCAGGGACGACGACGCCGGGTCCTCGTCCCGTCGCTGCTGGCCGCCTCGGTGTTCGTGCTGTTCGCGGTCTACGTCCTGCTGGGCACCTATACCTTCACCATCCCGGATTTCTTCCGGATCCTGTTCGGCGAGCAAATCCCCGGCGCAAGCTACATCCTGATGGAGAGCAAGCTTCCCCGGGCCGTCATCGGCACCTTGATCGGCGTGGGGTTCGGGATCGCCGGGGCGGTATTCCAGACGCTGCTGCGCAACCCCCTGGCCAGCCCGGACATCATCGGCATCAGCTACGGGGCCAGTGCCAGCGCGGTGTGTGCAATCGTGCTGTTCGGCGCCGCCGGGACCACGGTGTCCGTCGTCGCGCTGGTAGGAGCGCTGGTGGTGGCCATGGCCATCTACCTGCTTTCCCGCCGCGGCGGTGCCGCCGGTTACCGGCTGGTGCTGGTGGGCATCGGCTTCGCCGCCGTAATGCAGGCACTGGTGAGTTTCCTGCTGACCCGGACGGACATCCGCACCGCCTCCGAAGCGCTCGTGTGGCTCAACGGTTCCCTGAACAACAGCAGCTGGGACCGTGCAGCGGTGCTGGCCGCCTTCCTGCTGGTGCTGCTTCCCGCCGCGGCCGTGCTTGCCCGCAGCCTGCGCGGACTGGAACTCGGTGACGACGCCGCTGCCGGCCTCGGCATCCGCGTCGAAACAGCGCGGCTGGCCCTGATCATCGTCGGCGTCGGCCTGGCCGCCGTCGCCACCGCGGCAGCGGGCCCGGTGGCCTTCATCGCGTTCCTCTCGGGCCCCATCGCCCGCCGGCTGATGGGCGGGGAAGGCACGCTGCTCACCGCCGGACTGGTCGGTGCCTTCATTGTCCTGGCCGCGGACTTCGTCGGCGCCAACCTCATCCCCGGCGTCACCCTGCCCGTGGGTGTGGTGACCGGCGCCCTCGGGGCACCTTTTCTTCTGTGGCTGCTGGTCACGTCAAACCGCGTAGGCCAAGGAGGCTGACATGGAGAACCTGCTTTCCGCTGAAAAGCTGGAGCTCGGATACGACGAGCGCAAAGTGGTGGACTCGCTTTCGCTCACCCTCCCCGCCGGGAAAATCACGATCATCGTCGGTGCCAACGCCTGCGGGAAGTCCACGCTGCTGCGGGGACTGGCCCGGCTGCTGAAGCCCACCGCCGGCACCGTCTACCTGAACGGCAAGGACATCTCCGCCGTGCCCAGCCGGCAGGTGGCGCGCACGCTCGGACTGCTTCCGCAGACGCCCACCGCCCCCGAGGGGATCACGGTGGCGGATCTGGTGGGCCGCGGCCGCTACCCCCACCAGGGCTGGTTCCGGCAGTGGACAGCCGCCGACGATGACGCGGTGGCAGCGGCGCTTGCCGCCACGGACACGGTGGACCTGGCCGGACGCAGCGTGGACGAGCTCTCCGGCGGCCAGCGCCAGCGGGTCTGGATTGCCATGGCCCTGGCACAGGAAACGGACATCCTGCTGCTGGACGAACCCACCACCTTCCTGGATGTCACCCACCAGATCGAGGTCCTGGACCTGATTACCGACCTCAACCGGCGGGCCGGCACCACCGTGGCCATCGTGCTGCATGACCTGAACCTGGCAGCCCGTTACGCGGACCACCTGGTGGCGATGAAGGACGGGAAGATTGCCGCAGAAGGCGCCCCGGCCGACGTCGTAACCGAGGAGCTGGTGGGCAGCGTTTTCGGGCTTGCCTCGCGCGTGATCCCGGACCCGGTGTCCGGCACGCCGATGGTCGTCCCGCTGGGACGCCACCACAGCGCCGCTCCGGAAGCGGAGGCGGAACCCGAACCGGAACCCGAAAAACCACAGGGCTACCTGCCCAACCCGGGGGACGGCCAGCGCCGGTCCGACATCAACGAGCCCATGGAGGCCGCATCATGACGCACGTCCGCTCCGCCAACGGGGCAACTGCCGCGTCCGCTGCAACCGCCCCGGCGGACCCCGCCGTCCCCGCGCGCACGGGCCGCCGGGCCCGCAGCGCCGGGGCCGTGATGTCCTTCGACGTTGAGGTCAAACGGATTGTCCGGGTGGGCGCCAACTTCCAGCGCGTCACCTTCGCCGGTGCCTGCCTCGCCGACTTCGGCGTGCAGGGACTGACCCACGACCTGCGGATCAAGGTGATTGTGCCCTGCGTCGACGCGGCCGGCACCTCCCTGCCGCTGCCGGACCTCTCCACGCTGGACGCCGGCTGGTACCAGGACTGGCTGAAGCTGGATCCGGCCACCCGCGGCTGCATGCGCACCTACACCGTCCGCGGTGCCCGCTGCTCCGGACCAGAACCGGAGATCGACGTCGACTTCGTGATGCACTTCGACGAGGACGGCAAGGGCGGGCCGGCCTCCAGCTGGGCGGCCTCCGCAGAACCCGGGGACCGGGTCTGCATCATCGGGCCGAACGTCGCCCAGTGCGTCACGGCCGAGTCCTACGGCGGCATCGAATGGCGTCCCGGCATGGCCCGGCACGTGCTGCTCGCCGGTGATGAAACGGCCGTACCGGCCATCACCGCGATCCTGGAGTCGCTGCCCGAAGACGTCACCGGCCACGCCCTGATGGAAATTCCTTCCAGCGGTGACCGCCAGGAGATCAGCACCAACTCCGGCGTGCAGATGATCTGGCTGGCCCGCGGCTCCCGGCCGCACGGGGAACTGCTCGACGCCGCGGTGCGGCAGGTCGTGGCGCTGCCCGGCTGGGCCTCGGTGGAGACCGCCGACGGCGAACCGTTCCGTCCCAGCCCCACCTTGCGGGAACCCGAGGAAGTCAACGTGGACGAGGCCATCCTGTGGGAAACCCCGCAGCGGCTCGATCCTGCGGTGGTGGAAGCCTCGCGGAACCCGCACGCCCCGTCCGGCGCCCTTCCCTTCTACGCCTGGATTGCCGGCGAGGCCGCCGTGGTGCGCGGCCTGCGCCGCTATCTGGTGCGCGACGTCGGGATCGACCGTAAGCAGGTGGCCTTTATGGGCTATTGGCGCAAGGGCCGCGCCGAGCTTTCCTAGCGAATCCCGCACCCGATTTTTTGTTTGACGGGCCTGCCACACGGCGGGCCCGTCCTCCTGAGAGGAAGAACCATGAAAAGAACTCCGATTGCCGCTGCGCTGGCGGTCCCTGCGGTCCTGCTGGCCCTGAGCGGCTGCGGTGCAGACGCGGGGGACAGCCCGGAGGCCGGGTCAAGCACCGCAGGGTCGGAGCACTTTCCGGTCACCATCGACTCCGCCCTGGGGCAGGCCGTGATTGAGGAAAAGCCCGAACGCGTGGTCACCATCGGCTGGGGCTCCGCGGACACCGCCGTCGCGCTGGGCACCACGCCGGTGGGCGTGGAAGAAGTCACCTGGGGCAACGACGACCACGGCAACTACCCGTGGGTCAGCGAAGCCATCGAGGAACGCGGCGACGATTTCCCCGCCACCTTCACCGGGGGACAGGACATTGACATTGACGCCATTGTCGCCTTGGAGCCGGACCTGATCCTGGCCCCGAACTCCGGCATCACCCAGGAGGACTTCGACATCCTCAACGATCTCGCTCCCACCGTGGCCTACCCGGAGCAGGCATGGAACATCAGCTGGGATGACCAGATTTCACTCATCGGCAAGGCCCTGGGCGAACCGGAAGCGGCGCAGGACGCGGTTGACGGCATCGGGCAGTCGCTGGCGGACAGCGCGGCCGAGCATCCCGAGTTCGCCGGCAAGACCTTCGCCTACGTCTGGGGCGGCGGCGCCCCCGGTTCGCTGGTGCTTTACAACGAAGGGGATGCACGCGTGGATATCCTCACCGCGCTGGGCATGACCGTGGCCCCCGAGGTGCAGGACATTCCCTCGAGCGAGGGAAGCTTCACCTCGGACCTGGGGCTGGAGAACGCCGGCAAGCTCAACGACGTCGACGTGCTGTTCACCTGGTACAACGACGAAGCCGAGCAGCAGCGCACCGAAGAGCAGCGGCTTTTCGCGCAGATTCCCGCCGTTGAACGCGGCTCCGTAGTGCGCAGCCTGGACCGCCAGGTCGGCATGGCCTCCAGCTTCCTGACGCCGCTGAGCGTTCCGTGGGTCCTGGATCGGTTCGAGCCGATGATTGAAGAAGCAGTTGCCAAGGTCGACTAATTCGACGCCTGTCTTGGTTCCGGCGCAGGCCGGAAACCCGGGAGCGGGCCGGGGCGGTGGGCCCGCCCCCCGGCGGGCGGCCCGGGGGGGGGCCGCGGGCGG
>NZ_JANFLU010000002.1 GCF_024385525.1 Arthrobacter sp. zg-Y238
GTTGTGGGTGCGGGCCCGGGCCGAAACCCGGGGCGGGGCGGGTGCCGGTCCCCCGCCCGCTCTTCGGCGTCCGCTGCTGGGCGCCGGGCGCGGGACGGCACTGCTGGCCGCAGGGCTGGGCATGCTGCTCCTCGCCGTCATCACCAGCCTCGCCGTCGGCGCCCACCAGCTGAGCCCGGCGGAAGTCGCGGCGTCGCTGTGGACGGAAATCACCGGCACCGGCAGCACCTACGCGGATGACGTGGTGGCCAGCCGGATGCCGCGGACCGTCCTGGGGATCGTGGCCGGCGCCGCCCTGGCCGTGGCCGGGGTAATCATGCAGGGCCTGACCCGCAATCCGCTCGCGGATCCGGGCATCCTGGGCGTCAACGCGGGAGCCGCAGCCGCGATGGTCACGGGCATGGCGTTCTTCGGCCTCGGCGCCACGAGCGCGAATGTCTGGGTGGCCCTGCCCGGTGCCCTGCTCACCGTGCTGGTGGTGTACGGCCTCGCCTCCGGCCGGCGCGGTTCGACGCCGGTCCGGTTGGTTCTGGCCGGCACCGTGATCTCCGCGGTGCTGCTCTCCTACATCCAAGCCATTGCCCTGACTCGGCCGGATGTGTTCACCATGTACCGGTTCTGGGCAGTGGGGTCCCTGAGCGGCCGGACCATGGAGCAGGCCTATGACGTCCTGCCGTTCTTCCTGGTCGGACTGATTGCCGCCCTCGCCACCGGCCGGACCCTGAACGCCCTGGCCCTGGGCGAGGAAGCCGCGGCATCGCTCGGCCTGCGGCCGCAGACCGCCAAGGTCACCGGCGCACTGGCCGCCGCGCTCCTGTGCGCTTCGGCGACCGCCGCCGTCGGGCCCATCGGCTTTGTCGGCCTGGCGGTGCCGCATATCGTGCGTAGCTTTACCGGCCCGGACCACCGCTGGCTGCTGGTCCTGAGCGCCGTCGTCGGGCCCGCGCTGCTCCTGTTTGCGGACGTCGTCGGCCGCCTTGTGGCGCAGCCCGGGGAAATGCTTACCGGCGTGATCACCGCACTGCTGGGCGCACCGCTGCTGATCCTGGCCGTCCGCCGGATGCGGGCCGTGGCATGAGCGGCGTCCGTACCTCGACCGGGAACCGTACCGTGCCCGGGTCGCGCACCTTCCGCATTGGCAAGCGCCTGAGCTTCCAGTACCGCAGGCGCAGTGTCCTGATCTGTCTGCTCCTGACCATCGCACTGATCCTGGTGGGAGCATTCACGCTGACCGCCGGGGACCTGGGGCTGACCTGGCGCGAGTTGTTCGGACTGGCCGTCTCCCCGCCGCAGGGAAGCGCTTCCTTTGTGCTCGAACGGCTGCGCGGGCCGCGGTTCCTGACCGCCGTGGGCGCCGGTATAGCGTTCGGCGTGGCCGGATCCCTGTTCCAGACCGTCACCCGCAACCCGCTGGGAAGCCCGGAGGTGGTTGGGCTGACCAGCGGTGCGGCTGCCGGAGCTGCCGCAACCACGCTTTGGCCGGGCTACCTGCCCGTGCCCGTCGCCGCGGTCCTGGGCGGTGCCATCGCAGTGGGACTGGTCTGGCTCAGCACCGGCCGCGGGTTCGCGCGGCCCGGGAAGCTGATTGTGGCCGGCATCGGCATTTCCGCTGTGGCAACCGCCCTGACCTCGCTGGCCATGACGACCGTGGGGGAGCAGCAGGCGCAGACGCTGGCCTTCTACCTCAACGGGTCCCTCGCGTCCCGGTCCTGGTCCCACGTGGCCACGATCGCCGCGGCCCTGGTCCTCGTCCTGCCCGCCGCGGCAGCGCTGCAGCGGCAGCTGAACCTGGTGTCCCTCGGCGATGACATGGCCGAGGCGCTCGGCGTCCGGGTGGTCCGTACCCGTACGGTCGCCATCCTCCTGGCGGTGGTACTGGCTGCCGCGGCCGTCAGCGTGTGCGGGCCCGTAGCGTTCGTGGCCCTGGTTGCCCCGCAGATCGCGCTGCGCCTGCTCGGGGTTTCCGCACCCGGTGTGGTTGCACCGGCGCTGGTGGGGGCGCTGGTACTGACGCTGTCCGACTTCACCGTCCAGCAGATCGACGTCGGCGCAGCCCTGCCCGTAGGCATCTTCACCGCGGCTCTGGGCAGCCTCTATCTGGGGTATCTCCTGTTCGGGGAAGCACGGAAGGGCGTGCTCTGAGCACGTGCCCTGGGCCGGTTCGGCCGTGGGCCCGGCGGTAGCGAGACCTCTGACACGGGAGTGCCGGACATAGGTCACCAGCGGCATTGGGATTGGCCACAAAAGGGGGACCGGCGGCGGGCCCGGTTCCTAGAATTAAAACCGGGTCGGATTGCCAGGCGGTGGACCGGGATGGTCCCGCAGATACGTTCCAGTCCGGCTTCAGCGCTCCAGGGAACCCGGTGAAGGCTGCCCGGGACCGGAACGCCACGGACGGCAGAAAAGTCCGGATCACAGAAGAGTCCTTGACCAACGCACACCGAGGTGATTGTTGACCGAGCACTTTTTAGACTCCGAAAATTCAAAGAACACGGGCTCCTCCAATGTCCTGCGCCGCGCACTCGCCGATGTCCGGGACCGGACCCTGCGTCTGGCGGGGAGGCGCCCGACGGGAGCGCATGCTCCCGAACGGATTCCCCAGGACCTCCGGGTCTCCGCGGAAAGCCTGCGCGCCCGCGCCAAGCATCTGCGTACCGGCCTGCGTACCCAGGCCGGAACGCTCCGTACCCGGACTGAAGACCTGAGCAGCCGTGCGGCCAAGGAGGCGGGCGCCCGGGCAAAGGAACTGGGGGCCTACGCCAAGGGGCTGGGCGCACAGACTCGGAAATGGATTCAGGAGAACGATGCCCCCAACCGGCGGACCGGCGCGCTGTCCATCGCCGCTGCCGTCGCTATCGGCGGGCTCGTCACCGGTACGGCTGAATCAGCTGAACCGGACCTGCGGATTGACCGCCAGGTTGTGGTGCAGCCCGCAGTCCAGAGCGGGGACGGCCCGGACAGCGGTCCGGCACCGGACACTGAGGCTGCCGAAGCGGCACCCGCGGCGGAACCGGCTGCGGAACCGGCACCCGAGCCGGAACCGGAACCGGAACCGGAACCGGAACCGGAACCGGTTGCCGAACCGGACCCGGGGCCTGTCCCGCCCGTGGATGACATGGTGGTGACGTCTCCGTTCGGCTACCGGGATAACCCGATGGCCCCGGGCGCCCTGGAATTCCACACCGGAACGGACTTCGGCGCCGTGACCGGAACCCCCGTGAAGTCCATGCTGGGCGGCACCGTCACCGAAGCCGGGTGGCATACCACCGGCGGCGGCGGGCTGCGCGTGGTCGTCGACCACGGCGACGGCCTGCAGACCACCTACAACCACCTCAACAGCATTGACGTGAGTGTGGGACAGGCGGTGGATGCCGGCGCAGTAGTGGGCGGAATCGGCAGCACCGGCAACTCCACCGGCCCGCATCTGCACTTCGAAGTGCTGCGGCACGGGAACTACGAAGACCCGATGGGCTGGCTCTAAACCGGGCCGTTTCAAACGGCCCGGTTAGGGTTACGGCACCGGGTTGGTGAGGACCGCCGGGTCCTTCTTGCCGTGGGGCATCCGGATGCGCAGGGCGTTGGCATCCATCTCGAACAGGATATGGGTGGCGTTGCCCAGATGGTCGCCGTCCATTTCGAAGTCCAGCGGGGACTCGGTCCACACCTCGGCGCGCTTGCACTGGTAGTACTCCACCGCGGTGCTGCTGCCCTTGCCGCGGCGCAGCAGCCCGGTTACCACGCCTACCCAGCCCAGCTTGCCCTTGGGTGCCAGGGTCAGGATGTCCAGCAGTCCGTCGTCGAGCCGGGCGCCGGGGAAGATCTCCAGGCCGCCGGTGATCTTGCCGCAGTTTCCGCCCATGACGCTGCGGAGACGGCGGTGGATCGGCTTGCCGCCGTCAATCGAGATGGTGGTCTTTACGGGCTTGCCGGGAAGGTTCCGGATGCCGGCGTCGACGTACGCCAACCAGCCGATCTTGTCCTTGAGCGTGTCCTTGGTGTCCGCCATCATGCCGGCGTCGTAGCCCAGCCCTGCCATCACCAGGAAGGTATCGCTGTCTACAGCCTCGTCGACGGTGACGTGGACGACGTCGATGCGCCGCTCCGTACCGTTGAGGGCGGCGCGGACCGCCTGCTCCGGGTCGTCGACGCCGATGTCCAGGTTGCGGGCCAGCAGGTTGCCGGTGCCCAGTGGCAGCAGGCCCATGGGGAAGGACGTGCCGGCCAGCTCTGCGGCGACGCAGCGCACGGTACCGTCTCCGCCGGCGGCAATCACCAGGTCCACTCCGGCTTCCATGGCCTTGCGCGCCATGGAGTGGCCCGGGTCCGCTTCCTCGGTGTCGAAGAACAGTGGCTCATCCCAGCCTTCATCGGCGCAGATCTCCGCAACCCGCACCCGGACGTCAAAGTCCGTCTTCTTTATGGGGTTCACAATGACGGCGGCACGGGGACGCGACTGGGTGTCTGGGCTGGTCATGGTGTCCTTATCGTAAGCATGCGAACTATAGTTCCGGCTCTGAGTCTAGCCCGGCACGCGGCCGGGCGGAGGCTGATGCGGCTGCTGGTTCGAACACTGGCTCTTCCAAGAAGCTTGTAATCTGTGGTGGTGACTTTCAAGCAGCGATACGTGGCCCTGGGTGATTCGTTTACGGAAGGCGTGGGGGACGAGGATGAGACCCGACCCAACGGCGTGCGCGGCTGGGCGGACCGCGTGGCCGAGCAGTTGGTGCTGGCCGACAGTTCCTGGGGGTATGCGAACCTCGCCATCCGCGGCAAGAAGCTGCACCAGGTCCTGAACGAGCAGGTGGACGCCGCCATCGCCCTGTCGCCCACCCTGGTGACCATCTACGCCGGCGGCAACGACATCCTGCGTCCCAAGGTGGACATTGACGCCATCGTGGCTGCCTACGATGCCGGGATCGCCAAGCTGTGCTCCAGCGGTGCTGCGGTGCTGGTCTTCACCGGATTCGATTCCGGCAACTCCCCGGTCTTCGGCCGCACCCGCGGACGCACCGCGATCTACAACGAACTGGTCCGCGAGGCGGTGGAGAAGAACGACGCCGTGCTGGTGGACTACTGGCGCATGAAGAACCTCCAGGACGAACGGTACTGGGCCGTCGACCGGCTGCACATGTCTCCGGCCGGGCACATGCTGACCGCAAAAAAGGTGCTCGAAGTACTGCGTGGAACGGACGCCATTGATACTCCGGAGCTGGAGGAGCTGCCCGCCCGCAACCGGGTGGATCAGCTCCGCCGGGATGCGCAGTGGGCGCGCGAATACCTCGGTCCGTGGGTGAGCAGGCGGCTCCGCGGAGTGTCTTCCGGGGACAACCTCAGCCCCCG
The DNA here is from genome assembly GCF_024385525.1 of Arthrobacter sp. zg-Y238. Lineage (GTDB taxonomy): Bacteria > Actinomycetota > Actinomycetes > Actinomycetales > Micrococcaceae > Arthrobacter_B > Arthrobacter_B jinronghuae. The sequence continues at coordinate 5,341 of NZ_JANFLU010000002.1, forward strand.
TTATCCGGAGTTGACGCACCCTCCGCTGCCCGCTTCATAGCCATTTGTGCGGGAAATCACATATGGGGGGATAGGTTCCTTGTTTTATATACCCGGAACGCCTTGGGCGTCCGCGCCAATGCGGGGAAAAACGGTTCCCCGATTCGGTGGATGCGCCGCGTTTTTCCTAAACTAGTAGGCCTGCCCGACACCGTGTGGTGCCGGGTGGTTGCTTTTGTCTCCAGCAGCCGACTTCTAATGAGGGAAGGCCCACATGTCGAAAGATGCACCGCCCCACGCTTCCGGAACCCCGGATTCACCGTCCACACTGGCGGCCCGTAAGACCCGCAGGTCCCCCCTGCGGCGCCGCCGCCTTGAGGTGGACGACGTAAATGTCGTCGACAAATCCATGATGAAGAAGGCTGTCGGCGGCACCGTCGTCGGCAACACCATGGAATGGTTCGACGTCGGCGTGTACGGCTACCTCGCCGTCACCATGGGTGCCGTCTTCCTGTCCGACGCCGACAAGGACGCACAGCTGCTCTTCAGCCTCGGCGTCTTCGCGGCCACCTTCATCGCCCGCCCGTTGGGCGGCATCGTCTTCGGGCGCCTCGGCGACCGCGTCGGCCGGCAGAAGACCCTGGCCATCACGCTGATCATGATGGCCGCTTCCACTTTCGCCATCGGCGTGCTGCCCAGCTACAACACCATCGGCATCTGGGCTCCGATCCTGCTGGTGCTTATGAAGCTCCTGCAGGGCTTCTCGACCGGCGGCGAGTACGCCGGTGCCACCACCTTCGTCTCGGAATACGCCTCCGATAAGCGGCGGGGTTTCCTGGCCAGCATCCTGGACCTGGGCAGTTACATGGGCTTCGCCCTGGGTGCCGCCGTCGTTTCGGTGATGCAGCTGCTGCTCTCCGAGTCCGACATGGTCGCCTGGGGCTGGCGCATTCCCTTCCTCATTGCGGGACCGCTGGGTCTCATCGCCATCTACTTCCGGCTGAAAATCGAAGAATCCCCGGCCTTCCAGGCCACGCTGGACGCCCAGGAGGCCAGTGCCAAGGCCGGTGACGAAACCGATTCCCTCGGCACCGCCGGAATCTTCCGCGCCTACTGGCGTCCGATCGTGTTGGCCATGGTCCTCGTGGCCGCCGTCAACTCGGTGGGCTACGCGCTCACGTCCTACATGCCGTCCTACCTGACCGATTCCAAGGGCTACGACCCGGTCCACGGCACCCTGCTGACCATCCCCGTCCTGGTGCTGATGGCCCTGTGCATTCCGCTCGCGGGCAAGCTGTCAGACCGGATCGGCCGCCGCCCCGTGCTGTGGATCGGTGCGGGATCCACCATCGTGCTGGCGGTTCCTGCCTTTGTGCTGATTGACCAGGGTCCGGTTGCCACTACGCTGATCGGCCTGCTGCTGCTCGCCGTCCCGGTGACCTTCTATGTCGGCAACCTCGCCGCCACGCTGCCCTCCCTGTTCCAGACCTCCAGCCGCTACGGCGCCATGGGCATCTCCTACAATCTTGCCACCGCCATCTTCGGCGGTACTGCTCCGCTGATCATGCAGGGCCTGATCACCCTCACGGACAACGACATGTCGCCGGCGTACTGGCTGATGTTCACCTCCGTGGCCGGTGGCATCGCCGTCGTATTCATGAAGGAATCCGCCAAGCGGCCGATGCCGGGTTCCATGCCGAGCGTGGACACCCACGCCGAGGCACGCGAACTGGTCGCCGGCCAGGATGAGAACCCGCTGCTCGACGTCGACGCGCTGCCGTTCGACACACTGGGGAGCCAGCAGGCGCCCGCGCAGCCCGCTGACAACCGCGCGGAGCCCGGCGTCAGCCGCTAACCGCAGTACCGCTAACCGCATTACCACCAGCCGCAGGAGCCGGGGGGGGGCGCCCCCCCCCCCGCCGCGGCCCCCGCGGGTGACGCGCGGGGGGGGGGGGGGGCCCCCCCCC
>NZ_JANFLU010000003.1 GCF_024385525.1 Arthrobacter sp. zg-Y238
GCCCCACCCCGCCCCCCCAACCCCCCCCGCCCCCCCCGCGGCGGGGGCGGCCCCCCCCCCCCCCCCCCCCCCCGGCTCCTGCCGTTTGGCACCTGTTGGAGTGCGGGCCCAACCCTGCGATCATTGAAACGTAAAGCTTTAAACGAGAGGAATCCCGGGATGACTGAGAGCGCCCCCCGCTGGCTGAACGCCCAGGAGCGGCAGGCCTGGCTGGCGCTGTACGCCGTATCGGGCCTCCTCCCGGCCGCGCTCGACGCCGATCTGTTCCGCCGCGCGCGGATCACCCTCTTCGATTACCACGTCCTGGCCATGGTCTCCGAGGCCGAAGGCAGGGCCCTGCCGATGAGTGAGCTGGCGGCGCGCTCCAACGCATCGCTCTCCCGGCTCTCCCACGTGGTCAAGAAACTCGAGCAGCGCGGCTGGATGACTCGGACCCCCTCGCCTGCGGATGCCCGGGTGACGACGGCGGCCCTCACGGACGAAGGCATGGCCGCCCTTGAGGGACTCGCACCGGAACATGTGGAATCCGTCCGGAAGGCGGTTTTTGACGGCCTCTCCGACGAAGATGTTGCCGATCTGGAACGCGTTGGGAAGAAAATACTCGCCCGGCTGGACCCCGGCAATGGCATTCTCGGGCCCAGCCAGGCACCGTAGCGCCAAAGTCAACTTGTTGCCCGAGTGCCTGTCCTTGTTAGCGTGGTTAACACCGAGCTAACGCACGATATCCACGGCACGATGAGAGGCACCACAGCATGCGCGTACCCCGAATCCTGACCGTAATCCTCGCCGGCGGTGCCGGCGGACGGTTGGGCAGCTTGACGGACCACCGAGCGAAACCGGCCATTCCGGTGGCCGGGTCCTACAACCTCATCGACATCTCCCTTTCCAACCTGCATAACAGCGGCTTCGGCGATGTCTGGATTGTGGAGCAGTACAAGCCCCAGTCCCTCAATGACCAGCTGGTCAGCGGACGGCCCTGGGACCTTGACCGCACCCAGGGCGGGCTGCGGGTGCTTCCGCCCTTCCAAGGCGGCGACGGCGAAGGCTTCGCCCAGGGCAACGCGGACGCCCTGTACCGCCAGGTGGATTACATCCGCGAATTTGATCCGGACCTCGTGCTGGTGCTCAGCGCGGACCATCTCTACCGCCTGGACTACCGCGACGTTGTCGAGGCCCATCAGGAGAACGGGGCCGCCCTCACCCTGGTCACCACGAAAATCAACAACAACCCGGGTGACCACGGGGTGGTCGAGGTCACCAACGGGCTGGTGACCGGATTCGAGTACAAGCCCCGGAACCCGAAGACGGACCTGGTGGCGGCGGAGATCTTCCTCTACGACACAGATGTGCTCCTGAATGCACTGGAAACCCTGGTGCAGCGTGACGGCCAGCTCGAGGACTACGGGGACCAACTGATTCCCTACCTGGTGGAGCAGGAAAAAGTAGTGGAATACCGCCTGCCGGGATACTGGCGGGACATGGGCACCCCGCGCAGCTACCACCAGGCGCACCTGGACCTGATCGAAGGCAACGGCCTGGACTTCGATGATCCGCAGTGGCCCATCCTCTCCGCCAGCCCGCGGCGGCTGCCGGCCTATGTCGGGCCGAACGGTGTGGCCACGGACAGCCTGCTGTCTCCCGGCGCCCGGGTTGAAGGCAGCGTACGCCGCAGCGTTCTCAGCGCCGGTGCAGTGGTGGAGGCCGGTGCCGAAGTGGATTCCTGCGTGCTGCTGGACGGCGTGGTGGTCCGGTCCGGAGCGCGGATCGCAAACCTGATCGTGGACTCCACAACGGTGATCGGCGGTGGGCGGAAACTGGACGGCGCGGAGCTGGATCCCGAAAACGGCGTGGCAGTGGTGGGGCGCGATTCAAAGGCGGACGCGCCGTCGTCGTGATACCCGGCACGCAGGTACCTCCGAGTTTGAACGAAACGCCCGTTGGCCCTAGGATAGAGAGGCGTTAAGTCGTGTGTGTGTTAACCTGTTCCGCTTCGCGCGGGCAGGGGAGTATTTGCACGGCCACCCGTATAAACCTAGAATTGAAGGCTGTCGAGCCGGGTTCCCCGTTCGGCTGCCTGAACTTCACCGTCTTCCCCGCGGCGAGGCACTTCGGCTGGATCTCACCCCGCCAGGTTAACCTCCGGAAAGTCGCAGTAATAACGGTGTCAAAACTGGTGGCGGGACGCTCTTTATGGCAGGTGCTTAGGCGCTTCCGCCTTGTGTCTGTTTTTTGAGGACCGTCATATTTACTACAACTGGAGGAGAGATCATGGCAGCTTACTGCCAGGTAACCGGAGCCATCCCCGGCTTTGGTCACAGCATTTCGCACTCGCACCGCCGCAACAAGCGTCGGTTCGACCCGAATATTCAGAAGAAGCGCTACTGGGTTCCGTCCCTGCGTCGCAACGTGACGCTGCAGGTTTCTGCACGCGGCATCAAGACGATTGACATCCGCGGCATCGACGCTGTTGTTACCGACCTGATCGCGAAGGGTGTGAAGCTGTAGTGGCTAAGGACAAGGACGTACGTCCGATCATCAAGCTGAAGTCCACTGCGGGCACCGGCTACACCTACGTAACTCGCAAGAACCGTCGCAACGATCCGGATCGTATGGTTCTCAAGAAGTACGATCCCAAGATCCGCCAGCACGTCGATTTCCGTGAGGAGCGCTAAGAATGGCAAAGAAGTCCAAGATTGCCCGCAACGAGCAGCGCAAGGTTATTGTTGAGCGCTACGCTGCCAAGCGCCTCGAACTGAAGAAGACTCTGGTCGACGCTAACGCTACCGACGAAGCCCGCGAAGCTGCACGCCTCGGCCTGCAGAAGCTTCCGCGCAACGCTTCCCCGGTCCGCCTTCGCAACCGTGACCAGATTGACGGTCGCCCCCGCGGTACCCTCCAGAAGTTCGGTATCTCGCGTGTGCGTTTCCGCAACATGGCCCACGCAGGCGAACTGCCGGGTATCAAGAAGTCCAGCTGGTAAGCACTGCCTACCGCTTCAAGAAGGACGGTCCCTTGTGGGGCCGTCCTTCTTGCTGTTTGCGGCCTGGCCTGGCTTGCCTTGTCGGCGATGAAGCGGCTGCGGCTGCGGTCCGGTCTTTGGCCGGGGGCGAAGGGAAGGGCTCATGCGGAGTCAGCGCCTACTGCACAGCTCATGCGCTCCATGCCCCGCTCAGGCGGCATCTACTGCACTGTGAACATTTAGTGCAGCAAGGACCCCGAATCCGTCGCTGGAGGGACGTGCCGAGCAGGGACTCCACCGCTGGTGCTGCTGTTCCGGGAGCGATCACGTCCACGGTCCGGCCCCACCGGCCGGGATTCCGTGCCGAGATTCCGTGCTGAGGTACCTCTCAATCCCGTCCGAGCATGGGTGCGACTCGATCGAGTGTGCAGATAACGGGGTTATGGGCGCCGGTTAGGCCCGTTATCTGTACATCGGGTGCGGGGTCGGACCGGATAGGCCCGTTATCTGTACAACGCCGGTGCTCGGACACTGGTAGTACAGATAAAGGGGTTATGGGCGCCGGTTAGGCCCGTTATCTGTACTACGCCGGTGCTCGGCCACTGGTAGTGCAGATAAAGGGGTTATGGGTGCTGGTTAGGCCCGTTATCTGTACATCCGGGAAGGGGTGGGCGCCGGTTAGGCCCGTTATCTGTACAGCCGGTGCTCGGCCACGGGTAGTACAGATAAAGGGGTTACGGGCGCCGGATAAGCCCGTTATCTGTACAACGGATGCGGGGCCGGACCGGATAAGCCCGTTATCTGTACAACGCCGGTGCTCGGACACTGGTAGTACAGATAAAGGGGTTACGGGCGCCGGTTAGGCCCGTTATCTGTACATCCGGTGAGGGGTGGGACCGGATAGGCCCGTTATGTGTACATCGGCGGCCTGCTGACATCCCCACCAAGCCTTGCTAGCTGTGCCGCGCGGCCTGGTCCGGCGTCGACGGCGCCGGGAGCATCCGGGTTCAGAGGCCGCACAACAGACGCCCATTACGCCCAGGACATCCGGTGCCGTCCTCTGGCCTGCGGCGGGGGTCCGGGGCAGCAGCGGCGGAGAACCAAGACCAGCGGCGAGGCCCGTAGGAGGGCCAGCGGGTGACCATCCCCGCCGGGTGATTGAACCGGCGCCACGCGCCAGCAGATCGACTCCCGCCCCGGATTCAGGGGGTGCCGGGACCCAGTCCAACGTGCCAAAGGCAACCGCGTATCACGAGACCAGCTTCCAAGCGAGTTGACTGGTCTTTGAGGGCAAAAAGCCACTTTTCGGCCCGATTATCGGGAAAAATCCGCTAAATGCAGGGGTTTTTGCCGGAGTTGGGGGTCCAAGCTGGTAAGTTTTCGAACAGCGGCGGTTTCGCATCCGCGATCCGCTCGAGTTACCCACAGTCCAGGAGGACATAAATTGGCTATGAACCGCAGTGAACTTGTTGCCGCAGTTGCAGAAAAGTCCGGCAACAGCCAGACCGCAGTCAACGGCGTGCTGGATGCCGTCTTCGACATCTTCGTAGATTCCGTTGCCAAGGGCGAGAAGATCACCATCCCGGGTTGGCTGGCAGTTGAGCGCACCGACCGCGCTGCACGTACGGGCCGCAACCCGCAGACCGGCGAAACCATTCAGATCCCGGCAGGCCACAGCGTCAAGCTGACCGCCGGCTCCAAGCTGAAGGCTGCCGTTTCCACCAAGAAGTAGCAGAACGTAGCGGCCACCTGCCGCAGCATTTGAGAGGGCCGGCATCGCGGAGATGCCGGCCCTCCCGTGTTTTTAAGCGCAGACCCGGGAGCGCAGCCGAATATTGCTGCGGCACACCGGCTGTAAACCCGTGATAGCGGCAACAATGATTGGCCCTATTTTTACAGCGGGTAGAGAATGGGTACTGTGCCAAAATCCGTCAAAACCCAGACCGACCGCCCCACCGGCAGTTCGCGGCTTCCGCAGCACGGCAACGGGGGCGACCCTAGCTCAGCAGGGCAGAACGGCAGTGCTGTTCCCGCCGTGCGCACCGGCTGGCTTGCAGCTGCAGGCGCCCTCGTCTTCATCGCCCTGGCAGCGGCCATGCTTTTCACCGGTGCCGCCGGAGCGTCGCAGCTGGGAGACCCCGGATCGCTGACCCGCTGGGCACTCCCCGCAGCGAAGGCCGTGCAGAATATTTCCATGGCTGCCGTCATCGGCTCGCTGGTTTTTGCCGTGACGATCCTGCCCAAGAGCCTCAACTTTCGACGCGTACGAAAAAACGCGTCCGGCCGGCCGGCACCGGCTGAACCCGAGCATCCGGCGTTCACCCGTGCACTGACTCTGACCTCGGTCGCCGCGGTCGCGTGGACCCTCTCCGCACTGGCCGTCATGGTGTTCACCTACTCCGATGTATCCGGGCTGCCGCTCAGCGCAGACTCCACCTACACGGCGGGCCTGGCGTCCTTCCTGACCGACTTTTCCACCGGACGGGCCTGGCTGGCAGTGAGCATCATCGCCGCCGTCGTCACCGCGCTGTCCTTCGGGGTGCGGTCCCTCGGCATGCTGGCCTTCACGTTGGTCCTCGCCGTCGGCGCTCTGCTCCCCACTGCCCTGATCGGGCATTCCGCCGGCGGAGACGATCATGCCGCGGCGGTGAACTCGATTGGACTGCATCTGCTGGGCGTATGCCTGTGGATCGGCGGAATCATCGTCCTGGCCGTGGTATCCCGGCAGCTCGGCTCCATCACCGGCGTAGTACTGGCGCGGTTCTCCGCCCTCGCGGGCTTCGCCTTCGCGCTGGTGTTCCTCTCCGGCGTCGTCAATGCGTCCCTGCGGATCAATTCGCTGGACCAGCTGGGGACGCCGTGGGGCGGCCTCGTGCTCACCAAAGCCGGGCTCACGCTGCTTCTGGGCATCCTGGGGTTGATGCACCGCAACTGGATCATTCCGCGTCTCGCCGGTTCCCGCCCGTCCCGCACCCCGGTTCCGGCCGGAACCGCAGCCCCCAACGGCGGGCTGTCCGCCCAACGGGTGCTCTGGCAGCTCATTGCCGTGGAACTGGCCGTCATGGGCGCCGTGTCCGGCGTGGCTGTGGCCCTGGGCCGCACCGCGCCGCCGCGCTCCGAAGAGCTACCCCAGGATGCATCACCGGCCCGTATCCTCACCGGCTATGACCTGCCGCCGGAGCTGACCCCGGAACGCTACCTCACCGAGTGGCGGCCGGACTGGCTCTGGGTGGCTGTCATCCTGACCCTGGCCACGTCCTATCTCATCGGCGCGGTACGGCTCCGCCAGCGTGGAGACAAATGGCCGGTCCGGCGTACGGCCTGCTGGCTGGTTGGCCTGCTGGCCCTCGGCTACATCACCTGTGGCGCACCGCAGGTTTACGGCATGGTCCTGTTCAGCACGCACATGCTGGCGCACATGGCCCTGACCATGGTGGTGCCGCTGTTCCTCGTGCTCGGTGCACCCGTCACCCTTGCACTCAAGGCACTGACGCCCCGCACCGACGGTACCCGCGGGATCCGGGAATGGATCCTCATCGGGGTGCATTCACGCTTCTCGAAGATCATCACCAACCCGGTTGTGGCCGCTGTGAACTTTGCCGGCTCCATCGTGGTCTTCTACTATTCGGACCTCTTCGGCCTGGCCCTGCGGGAGCACGTGGGGCACGAGCTGATGGTGGTGCACTTCCTGCTGACCGGCTACATCTTCATCCTGACGATGATCGGGATTGATCCGCTGCCCGGCCGTGCGCCGTACCCGCTGCGCCTGGTGATCCTGCTCGCCACCATGGCCTTCCACGCCTTCTTCGGAGTGGCGGTGATGGGCGGTACGGCACTGATCCAGGCTTCCTACTTCGGGAACATGGGCCGGGAATGGGGACTGTCTGCCCTGGCGGACCAGCAGCTGGGCGGGTCATTGATGTGGGGCATCGGTGAAATCCCGACCCTGTTCGTGGCCATCGGGGTGGCTTATCAGTGGTCCAAGAGCGATGCCAGGGAAACCAAGCGGCTGGACCGCGCAGCAGAGCGGAATAATGACGCCGATTTGACTGCTTACAACAACATGTTTGCAAACCTGGCACAGCGTGATGCCGGGACCCCGGATCAAGGAGATCGTTAATGACTGAAACCGTGCGCGCCGGATACCGGGTGCGGGCCTCGGAGCTCGAGGGCCGCAACTGGCTGAACACCGGCGGCCGGCAGCTGAACCTGGAGGATCTCCGCGGCAAGATCGTGTTGCTGGATTTCTGGACTTTCTGCTGCATCAACTGCCTGCACGTGCTGGACGAGCTTCGGCCCCTCGAGGAAAAGTTCTCCGACGTGCTGGTCACGGTGGGAGTCCATTCCCCGAAGTTCGAGCACGAAGCGGACCCGGTGGCCCTGGCCGCAGCGGTGGAGCGCTACGAAATCCACCACCCCGTGCTGGATGACCCGGAGCTGCTCACCTGGCAGGCCTACACTGCCCGCGCCTGGCCCACCCTGGTGGTCCTGGACCCCGACGGGTACATCGTGGCGCACCTGTCCGGTGAAGGACACGCAGCGGGCTTGGAATCGCTTGTGGCGGAGCTCGTGGAGGAACACGAGGCCAAGGGGACGCTGCACCGCGGCGACGGCCCCTACGTCCCGGCAGAACCCACCGCCGGAGACCTGCGGTTCCCGGGAAAGGTGACCGCCCTGCCCGGCGGGACCTTCCTGGTCGCCGATACGGGCCACCACCGCCTCGTGGAGCTGGATGCGGACCTGGCGGGCGTCCGCCGGACCATCGGCGACGGCACCAAGGGCTGGCAGGACGGCGATGCCGGGACCGCCCGCTTCAACGAACCCCAGGGTGTGGCCCTGCTGCCTGCCGACGTGGCGGAAAAGGCAGGGTACGACGTCGTTGTGGCGGACACGGTCAACCACCGCCTGCGCTCGGTGAACCTCGCTACGGGTGCCGTTCAGACCATCGCCGGCAACGGAGTGCAGCGGCTGCTGGACGCCGGGAACCAGACGAAGGCGGGTGCCGCATCCGCCGGGTCCGGTGAAGCCGCCGGGGACAGCGCCCCCTCCGATTCCTCCGATCTGCTGGGCGCCGACCCGCTCAACATTTCGCTGTCCTCGCCGTGGGACCTGGTCTGGTCCTCGAAGCTGCAGCGGCTGGTCATCGCGATGGCCGGCACCCACCAGATCTTCAGTTTCGATCCGGTGACCGGGGCCGTAGCCGTCCTGGCCGGCACGGGACTGGAAGGCCTGCTCGACGGCGGAGCCTCCGCTGCCTGGTTTGCCCAGTCCTCCGGCCTTGCCGAAGACGGCGACGGCAACCTCTGGGTCGCCGATTCCGAAACATCCGCGCTGCGCAGGCTGAACCTGGACGGCACCGGCGGAAGCGTCCAAGTGGAAACCGCCGTCGGCACCGGCCTGTTCGACTTTGGCTTCCGCGACGGTGACGCCTCTGTGGCCCGGCTGCAGCACCCGCTGGGTGTAGCGGTGCTGCCGGATGGTTCCGTGGCGGTTGCGGACACCTACAACGGCGCGGTGCGGCGCTACGATCCGGTGACGGGCACCGTCTCCACCCTTGCCCGCGGACTCTCCGAGCCTTCGGACGTGCTGGTGGACAACAGTGCCGCCGAACCGCTGTTGATTGTGGTCGAGTCCAACCGGCACCAGCTGGTCCGCCTGCCCATTCCGAAGGAAGCCCAGTCCGTGGATGAAGGCGCCCGGCAGACGCAGCGCCCGAAGACCGCCGTGGAAGCCGGCCCAATGTCGCTGACGGTGCGCTTCGCCGCGCCCAAGGGCCAGAAGCTGGATGACCGCTGGGGTGATCCCACGCAGCTGAAGATCTCCGCCTCCCCGGAGGGGCTGCTTGTTTCCGGCGGCGGCACGGCTACGGGCCTGACCCGTGAACTCGTGCTTTCAGACACAGTGACGGAGGGAGTACTCCACATCACCGCCCGTGCTGCGGCCTGCGACGGCGAGCCGGGCGGGGAGATCCCTGACCACGCGGCCTGCCACATGTACCAGCAGGACTGGGGCATTCCGGTAGTGCTGCAGGCCGGAGGTGAGTCCGAGCTGGTCCTGGACCTGCGCGGACTGGACTGAGCACCGGTCTTCACGGACCGGGCTGCCCGGACTGGATCTGCTTAACGACGCAGGCGGCGGCATGGATTTCCATGCCGCCGCCTGCGCTTTGTTCAGGAGCTGCTAGTCGACCTGCGGGCTCAGCGTCACGTTTTCCCCGTCCACCCGGAGGGAGGCATTGAACGTGAAGGGCTCGTCGGCCACCAGCGGGCTCTTGTCGCCGCTGAAGAGATCCACCTGGGTGGCCGTGACCTGCGCTGTGCCGCTCAACGGGCTGAGCACCCAGGCGCCCTCAGCCTGCGTGAGTTCAACGTCCGGGTAGTCGGTGATGCTCCACCTGATCGGCTGGTCCACCCGGTTGTTGGTGAGATGGTAGAACGGGCAGCCCGGAGGCGCCAGACGGTCAGCGGCCGTGCAGCCGTCGAGGAACTCGCGGATACCGGCATCAATCTTGGAAACCAGTTCCTTGGTTGCCTCCGGCACGAGGGTGAGCTGCGGCTCGCCGTCGTCGGACACCAGGATCTCCCGCTCCGCTGCGGCCAGGTACTGGCTCTCATAGGAGGCCGCCACCCGCGAGGCAGGGAAGGCAGCGAACGTATTGGCACCGTCCGGGAGTGTTACCCGGACACCGTTGAGGGTCGCTTCCCGCAGTGCCGGGGCGGTGACCTGCACGGTCGGCAGCGTGGCCGGCACGAAGTCCCAGGTGTCAAAGAAGAGCCAGCGTTTGCCGGTGTTCTCCAGCACGAACCTGGTGGTTCCCTCGGCCTCGCCGTAGGCGTAGTCCACCGCAACCTCGACGCGGTTCCCGCCGATCTCCTCGGCGTCACCGATTTCGCGCACCTGCTGCCCCTTCACGGAGGCACGGAGCGCATCGCCGTCCAGCAGTGCGGCGTTTGCCTCGGGGACCTGCGCGTTGAGCATCCCCAGCGCCTGTTCGCCCTCGCCGTCGGCCAGCTTCTGCAGATAGCTATCGACTTGCTTCTCGGGGCCGTACGCCTTGGTGTTAACGAAGTAGATCACGACGACGGCGGCCGCGATGGTGAGCATGAGGGCAAGCAGCCAGGCGGCTACTGCCTTGATTACCGGTGATGTTCCCTGCACTGCTCTTACGTTACCTGCCCGGACGGACGAAGGCCGGATCGGTTTCCCGCTCCGGCCTTCGTGTCAGGTGCCCCGGCCGGGCACCTGTGTCCCTGACAGGGCGGCTAGGAAGCGGCCGCTGGGACCGACTCGTGGGCAGCGGCGATCTCCTCGGCACGGTGGGCGTTGGCTTCCTCCGTCAGCTCCGCACCGGCAGCCGCATCGCGGGTCAGGTTCTCGCCGGTCTCGGGGTCGAAGAGGTGCACCTTGCGGGTGTCCAGCCACAGTTCGGCGTCGCGGCCGCCGCGGATCCGGCTGGCGGCGTCGAGCGTAACCACCACCTGCGGGCGCAGTTCGTCGGCATCCATGTCCCGCGCGAGGTTGTTCAGCAGCTCACGGACCTCGGGAGTGGGATCGAAGTGGATGTAGCCGTACTGTTCGTTGCCCAGCCACTCCGTGTGCGTGATCGGTGCCGTGAACGTGGAGCCGTGCTGCAGCTTGTGTTCCTCCACCAGGGAAGCATCCTCGAAGAACTCGGGACGGATGCCCACCAGGACAACCTGCCTGCCGGCGGCCTTCGCTGCCTTTTCCTCGGGAATGCGGAGGTCGCCGACGGCGGTCTTCAGCACTCCGTTCTCCAGCGTTGCCGGCAGGAAGTTCATGGACGGGGAACCGATGAAGCCGGCCACGAAAAGGTTGATGGGCTGTTCGTAGAGCTCGCGCGGGGAAGCGACCTGCTGCAGGATGCCCTTCTTCAGCACTGCTACCCGGTCTCCCAGCGTCATGGCCTCGGTCTGGTCGTGGGTGACGTAAACGCTGGTGGTGCCTAGACGGCGCTGCATCTGCGCAATCTCGGCACGCATCTGGCCGCGCAGTTTGGCGTCCAGGTTGGAGAGCGGCTCATCAAAGAGGAAGGCATCGGCTTGCCGGACGATGGCACGGCCCATGGCCACCCGCTGCCGCTGGCCGCCGGAGAGGTTGGCCGGTTTCCGGTCCAGGTGGTCCGTCAGTTCAAGCGTGGTTGCTGCGTCGGTCACGAGCTTGCGGACCTGCTCGTCGTTGTACTTGCCCTTGTTCAGCCGCAGCGGGAACGCGATGTTCTCGTAGACCGTGAGGTGCGGGTAGAGCGCGTAGTTCTGGAACACCATGGCCAGGTTGCGGTCGCGGGGTGCCTTGTCATTGACGCGCTCTCCGTTGATCAGCAGATCACCGGAGGTAATGTCCTCGAGGCCCACGATCATGCGCAGCAGTGTCGACTTGCCGCAGCCGGAGGGGCCCACCAGGATGATGAACTCTCCGTCGGCAATATCCAGGCTGACATCGTTGACGGCCGGGAAACCGTCGCCGTATTTCTTGACGAGGTGGTTAAGGGTAATAGATGCCATGGTTAGGGATCCTTTTCTTCAGTCCGGGTGCCGAGGGGAACTAGCCCTTGACGGCGCCCTGGGTTAGGCCGGAGACGATTTGGCGCTGGAACGCGAGCACCAGGACAACTACGGGAATGGTGACGATGATCGCCGCGGCGGAAATGGCGCCGGTGGGCTCCTCGAACTGTGAAGCGCCGGTGAAGAACGCCAGGGCTGCCGGAACCGGCCGCGCCGCCTCGGTGGAGGTCAGCGAAATGCCGTACACGAAGTCATTCCAGGCGATGAAGAACGCAATGATCGCGGTCGTGAAGACGCCCGGTGCAGCGAGCGGAACAATGGCCTTGCGGAACGCCTGCCACGTGGTGGCCCCGTCCACCTGGGCTGCCTGCTCCAACTCCCACGGGATCTGCCGGAAGAAGGCTGCCAGGGTCCAGATGGAGATCGGCAGCGTCAGGGACAGGTAGGGGATGATGAGGCCGGGCCAGGTGTCATAAAGACCGATGTTGCGCCACAGGTTGAACAGCGGGGTCACGATGGAGATCACCGGGAAGATCGAGACACCCAGAGCCGTGGTCAGCACCAGTTTCTTGCCCGGGAAGTCCAGGCGGGCGATGGCATAGGCGCAGAGGGTGGCCAGGATGACCGCGATGAACGTGGCGATCAGGCAGATGCCGATGGAGTTGCGCAGGCTGCTCAGGAACAGGCCCTGCGCGTCGCCGACCAGGATCTGCTCGTAGTTGCTCCAAGACCAGTTGGTCGGGAGGAAGGTCCCGGACGTCAGGTCGCTGGGCAGCTTGAACGAAGTCGCCAGGATCGACGCCACCGGGAACAGTGCGTAGAGGACGACCAGTATCGAAACAATGGTCCAAACGGTCCGCCGTTTGGCAGGTGAGGACTTCACTTATTTACCCCCTCGAGCACCGGAAAGGTCCACTTTGAACAGCTTGATGGCAATGAAGCAGATGATGATGACGCAGATGAACAGCAGGACCGAAACGGCCGAGCCCATGCCGATTTCCAGGCGGGTAATCGAGGTTCGGTAGGCCAGCAGCGACAGCACCTCGGTGCCGTACGCGCCGTTGGTCATGATGTACACGTTGTCGAAGATGCGGAAGGCGTCCAGTGCCCGGAACAGGACGGCGACCATGATGGCGGCCTTCATGTTGGGGATGATCACCTTGGACATCCGCTGCCACCAGGAAGCGCCGTCCACCTCTGCCGCTTCCGTCAGCTCCCCGGGAACCTGGGCCAGGCCCGCGAGCAGCAGCAGGGAGATGAACGGGGTGGTCTTCCAGATTTCCGAGGCCATGATGACGGAGAGAGCCGTCCAGGTGTCGGCAAACCAGTTCAGGTCCGAATCGATCCCGGGCACCCAGTTGAACCAGCTGTTGATGTACCCGGAGTTGATGTCGAAGGCATAGAACCAGGCGAAGGCGGAAACCACGGTGATGATGCCGTACGGCACGAGGATCGCGGTGCGCAGCCACCCGCGGACGGCCTTCAGTGCGCTGTTCATCACCAGGGCCAGGGCAAAGCCGAGGATCAGCTCAATGACGACGGTGATGACCGTGATCAGCACCGTGACACCCAGGTCCCGCCAGAACAGTCCGTCCGAAAGGATGGTGGCGTAATTGCCCAGTCCCACGAACTCCCGGTCCGCCGGAGCGGTCAAACGGTACTTGAACAGCGATTCCCAGAGCGCCAGAAGGATCGGATAGGCGGTGACCGCCAGCATGATGATGAAGGCGGGCCCGGCGAGCCAGAAACCGAGCCGCCGCTCCGCTTTGGCGCGGTCACTGAGGGGTTGTTTGGACGGGGCGGGCTTGGCCGGGGCTTCCCGGACCGCTTCGACGGAAGTGCTCACAGCAGTTTCTCCCCTCTAAGGACTTCCAGAATGAATTCCTGGCTCTCGGCCGGGGTGGTGTCGGGGTTGACCTCGCTCGGCGGAGTCCAGGTCTGCTGGATGCCCGTGGAGATCTCGTTGTAGTACGGGGTCTGCGGCCGCGGCACGGCCAGTTCCAGCGAGTCCCGGATGACCGGGGCCATCGGGAATGTCTCTTCGATCCCCGGTGCGTTGTAGGCCTCTTCGTTCGACGGCGGGTTGCCGTTGGTGGTGAAGTACTGCGCCTGGTTCTCGGGCGAGACGATGCATTCGATGGCCTGGAACGCCAGATCAGGGTGCTGGCTGTTGGAGCCCACTCCGAGGTTGATGCCGCCCAGCGGGGGAGCAGTATCCTCGCCCTCGTTCATGGCCGGGTAAAGAGCCCAGCCGATGTCCTCGATGAGGGACTCAGGCAGGGCGCCTTCCTCGACCGACGCGTTGGTGGCCGGCCAGACGAAGGGATAGTTGACCATGAACGATCCCTGGTCACCCTGGAACTGGATCATGGAGGTGTTTTCCGTCTGTGTGGGCAGTCCGGGACCGCCCAGGCCTTCCTTGCCGATCGTGGAGACAACGTCCGCCGCCTGCTTTCCGGCGTCGGAGTCGAGTCCTAGCTTGAGTTCATCCGCCGATGCGTCAGGGTTCTGCACAATTTCACCGCCGGCCGACGCCACCAGTGCGTTCACCCACACCGTCATGGACTCGGCCCGGGCGCCCTGGACGCCGATGTATTTGTCCTGGCTCTCGGCCGCGGCAATTATGTCGTCCCAGGTTACCGGCTGGGTCATGTCAAGACCTGCGGCCTGCGCAACGGATTTGCGGTACCAGAGGATCTGCGTGTTGGCCCAGAAGGGAACGGCCACCACTTCGTCTTTCCACTTTGCTCCAGCGAGGGCGCCTTCCAGCACACCCTCGGTGGTCCGCTCCGCTACGTCGTCCGGTACAGGTGCCAGGTATCCCGGTTCCGCGTACTCGGGGACGTTGGGTGGATCCAGGCTCATGATGTCCATGCTTTTGTCCCCGGCCGCGAGGCGCCGGGCCAGCTGTTCGCGCTGGGAGGCGGCATCGTTTGGCAGCAGGGAGGTCTCGATGGTGTAGGCACCCCCCGAGGCGTCGCTGCACTGCTTCGCGAGTTCTGCCTGCCCGCCCGCATCCGGGTTGATGTACCAGGTCAATGTGGGTGCTGCGCCCTCATCGGTTCCGCAGCCGGTCAGGAGAGTCGCACCCAGGGCGAGAGCAACGCCGGCAGCAGCCCGTGCCCCTTTCCGGGTATGCCCCCAGTATCTTGCGTCCTTTGGCATCGGTACTGTGCCTCCACCTCGTCGTAAGCGTCCCCTGCGGCGTTGCATGGGACGTACCGCACACTAAGCGGCCTTCGCTTTGACCATATGCCTTGAACGTAATTTATGCCACATCCATACCGGCCAAACCGGGTGTTGCCTCAGGTCAGCAGGGCAGCGGCCAGGACCAGCACGGGAAGCGAGGCAATGGTGGTGAGCAGCACGGTGTCCTTGGCTACCAGCACACCTTCTTCGTAGCGGGCAGCGGCAACGAAAACATTCTGTGCAGTGGGAAGGGCCGCGGTGACCACGACGGCGAAAAGCAGGTGACCTTCCATCCCAAGGACGAAGCGGGCCAGTACGAAAGCCAGCAGCGGCTGGACCAGGAGCTTGAAGGCAGAGGCGAGGACGACGTCGGCCCGTCTGCCGCCGTCGGCGGTCAGGGGCCGCGACCCCACCAGTGAAAGCCCGAAGGCAAGGAGCATGGCGGGAACCGCTGCACCGCCGATCAGGGACACCGGTTCATGGATGATTTCGGGCAGCTGCGTGCCGGTGGCGGCCAGCAGCAGGCCGATCAGGGAGCCGACGATTATCGGATTGCGGACCACCTGCCCGGCAAAAACCCGAACCGAGGTACGCCGGCCGCTGGTGGCCGAATCCATCATCATCAGGAAGAACGGGGTGAAGAAAGCGAGCTGGAAAATCAGCACGGGTGCAATATAGGCAGCATCCCCGAGGACGTATACGCAGATGGGCAGCCCAAGATTGGCGGCATTTACCAAGGATGAGGACATGGCGGAAATAAGCATTTCCGGCAACGGGCGGCGCAGCCACCAGCGGGTAACGAGCACGTAGAGGAGCGCCGTGGCCAAGGCGCTGGCGGCGGCCACCAGCAGCGGAAACGAGAAGACCGTGGGCAGATCGGCATCACTGAGCGTAATGAGCAGCAGCGCCGGCGAAGCAACGAAGAACGCCAGGCGGCTCAGTACGGTCTGTGCGTTTTCCCCCAGTACGCCGAGCCTGCCGATGGCATACCCGGTGAGGATGATGATCCAGACAACGGCGAATCCGGTGAGTACCCCCAGCACCGGATGCTGCTATCTGGCTTCGGCTGCGGCGCCCGGGTTGCCGGCCATGACCTGGGTGTTGTCCAGGGCCAGCGGAGGACGCTCGGTGCCTTCCGTCACGGCCTCGGCCGGGTCGGTGCCCAGCTCCAGGATCCGGTTGGCGGAATCAACATGGACTACCGTCGGCACAAAGGAGCGGGCCTCTTCGGTGGTCATATCTGCGTAAGTGATGAGGATGACCGTGTCGCCCACGTGCACCAGGTGGGCCGCTGCACCGTTGATGCCCAGCACCCCCGAGCCGCGCTCGCCGGCGATGGTGTACGTCTCCAGCCGGGCGCCGTTGTCGACGTCGACGATCGAGACGAGCTCGCCGGGCAGGATGTCCGCGGCTTCGAGGAGGTCAAGGTCAACCGTCACGGACCCCACGTAGTGCAGGTCGGCATGGGTCACCGTGGCGCGGTGGATTTTGGACTTAAACATTTTCCGGTTCATCGCGGACAAGTCTACGCCGATTACCCCGGACTTTGAGCCGGGGGTTGACACGCTGACAGCGAAAGTGCATGCCGTGCGGTCCAGGGGGAGGGGGTGGAGCCTTGCTCCGAAATGGAGCGGGCGACGGGAATCGAACCCGCGTATCAAGCTTGGGAAGCTAGCGCTCTACCATTGAGCTACGCCCGCAGTGTCCGGAAGGAATCCGGCACAGCTCCTAACTTTACATGGAACCTGCCGGTTGCCTAATTCGTTTGCGGGTGCTGCCGAAGTGTTTCCGGACTGGTCGGCTAAACACCGCCGGACTAGTCTCCGGAGGAGCCCTCGCCGGGTTCAGAATCGGCGCCGGCCCGGGCCCGCTCCACGAGTTCGCGCCACCTGCCCTTGACTTGCCGTTCCGGGATGGTGACGGCGGTGGGGCCCACCGAAATCTCGTACATGAACCGGTCCGGTTCGCTGTCCGGGGCTTCGGGCGGATCGCTGAGGAGCGGCAGCCACCGCTCCTGTGCTTCTTCGGAGCTGACCTGCGTGCTCCAGGTGCGCTGCATGCCCGCAAAGCCGCCGCTGCGCACTACAACCAGTTTCATACCAAGACGTTAACCTCTTTCCACGCTGCCTGCACAGCAGTACTTTCCTCCGTCCCCGCTCCGTACCTTTTTTCCGCTGCGGTGAGCGTGGCGGCGGCAAAGACGGCGAAGGTGGCGTCGGCGGGGAAATTGCGTTCGGTGATGGTGTCGTACCAGACCTGGCCGGCGCGTTCCCAGGCATACCCGCCCAGGGCTTCAGCCACCAGGTAGAAAGCGCGGTTGGGGATTCCGGAGTTGATGTGCACACCGCCGTTGTCCGCCGCGGTCTTCACAAAGTCCGCCATGGACCCCGGCTGCGGATCCTTGCCAAGCACGTCGTCGTCGTACGCAGTGCCCGGCGCCTTCAAGGACCGCAGAGCCCGCCCCTGCACCAGATCCGTGAACAGGCCCTCACCAACCAGCCAGCTCGCCTGGTCCGCTGTTTGTCCCAGCAGTTTCTGCTCGACCAGTACGCCGAAAACATCGGCTATTGATTCGTTGAGCGCCCCGGCCTGGTCGCGGTAATCCAGCTGCGCGGTGTACTGGATGATGCCGTGGGTCAGCTCGTGGCCGATCACGGTGAGGGACTTGCTGAAGCGTTCAAACACCTCGCCGTCGCCGTCGCCGAGCACCATCCGGGAGCCGTCCCAGAAAGCGTTGTCATAGGCACGTCCATAGTGGACGGTGGCCTCCAACCCCCGCCCCGCGCCGTCGAGCGAGGAACGTCCGTAGGCATCGCTGAAGAGGCGGTAAGTGGCGCCGAGCCCGTCATAGGTTTCGTCCACGGCTGGGTCGCCCGTGTCCGGCTGGCCTTCGGACCGCACTACCGTGCCCGGCAGTTCCTCCAGGCCCAGGGCATCGGAGATCGTGCGGCGCAGGGACGGGGTGAACGCCGTGCCTGATCCGCGGGACGGCGCAGAGTGCGGCGCCGAGCGCGCGGATTCCACGCCGTCGATCCCGGTCAAGGCACGACGGGCCGACTTCGCCGCTGTTGCCTTTGCAGGGTCTTCGGCGGCGGCCAGGCGGGCAAGCAGATACGGCGGAACGATGGAACAGATCGAAGAAGCAACGCTTGAGTTTGTCACGGTACAGCCCTCCCTCTGTTGTGAGGTTCCCCAGCGTAGGCCCCGGCACTGACACTGCAAGCGCTAGGCCTGCAAAAACGGCATCAAATGGCCATAACGCAACCTAATCGGCTGTTTTCGACCCTTTCGCGGTCGGATCAGCCCTGTTCGGGAGCGGTCGGATCAGCCCTGTTCGGGAGCGGCCGGGTCCTGTGCCTGCGCTGCGGTCTTTTCGTACGCCTCGACAAGTGAAGCCACGACGTCCGGGCCGATCTCCAGCCCTACTTCGTGTCCCGGGTTCACGGACATGCCGTATCCCGGGGCGATGCTGCGGATCGTGGCTTCGCCGCTGGCCCTGACGACCACCGGTGCTGCTTCGCGCAGCTGCGCGGGGATGCGGTCCGGGGAGGTGAAGGTGGCGGCCACGGAGTAGTCGGCGTCCGGGGCTTTCAGGACCACTGCCTGGAAGGTGGAGGGATCGTCTTCCTTCGTCAGGCGCCCCACGCTGAGCAGTTCCGATGTCCAGATGACGGACATGACCTCGCGGTTGGTGATCCGGCCCTCGCGGCCTGCGGTGATGGCCTCTTCAAGCGCCGCGCCGGGTGCTTCGACGTCGTCGTTGGCCAGCGGCATTGTCGGGATCTCGGGGGTGTTGTCCGGTTCCATGGGGACTCCTTCTCAGGGCTCGGTGCCAAAACCCCAAGTCTGGCATATTGAGCGGATACCGTGGTGGGCATGAGTCCGAACGAGAACACCCGCAGCCTCGAAGCAGGCATTGAGCGGGACTTCAGCGACAAGATGAGCTACGGGTCCTACCTTGCCCTGGATGAACTGCTCTCCGCGCAGCATCCGGTGAGCAGCCCGGAGCACCACGACGAGATGCTCTTCATCATCCAGCACCAGACCTCGGAGCTGTGGTTGAAGCTCGTCCTGCACGAGCTGCTCGCCGTGCGGGCGCGGCTGGCGGCGGATGACCTGCGTTCGGCCATGAAGGGAATTGCCCGGATCAAGCACATCCAGCGCTCGCTGACCGAACAGTGGTCCGTGCTGGCGACACTGACCCCGTCCGAGTATTCCGAATTCCGCGATGACCTGGGCGCTTCGAGCGGCTTCCAGTCCTACCAGTACCGTGCCGTGGAGTTCCTGCTGGGCAACAAGAACGAGGCAATGATTGCCGTGTTCGCAGCAGACCCGGCCGCTCAGGAACTGTTGTCCGGACTGCTGTCCCGGACCAGCATCTACGACGAGTTCATCCGCTATCTTGCCCGGCGCGGCTACGCGGTGGCGCCGGAACTCCTGGACCGGGACGTGACGCAGGCACATGTGTATGACGAGTCACTGCTTGCGGTCTACAAGTACGTCTACGAAAACCCCGCCGGGAACTGGGACGTCTACGAGGCCTGCGAAGAACTGGTGGACCTCGAGGACAATTTCCAGCTGTGGCGTTTCCGACACCTGAAAACCGTGGAACGCACCATCGGAATGAAGCGGGGTACTGGCGGTTCCAGCGGCGCAGGCTTCCTGCGGCGTGCCCTCGAACTGACGTTTTTCCCCGAGCTCTATGCGGTGCGGACGGAAATCGGCCGCTAGGGGCATGCGCTATTTTTGAAGAGTGCTGATTTCTGACCGCGACATCCGAGCCGAGATTGCCGACAACCGGATTGCCCTGGACCCCTATGACCCCGCAATGGTCCAGCCTTCCAGCGTCGATGTGCGCATCGACCGCTTCTTCCGGCTATTCGACAACCACAAGTACGCCCACATCGATCCCTCGCAGGACCAACCCGAACTGACCCGCCTGGTGGAAGTGGCTCCGGACGAGCCGTTCATCCTCCACCCCGGAGAGTTCGTCCTGGGTTCCACCTACGAGCAGGTCACCCTGCCGGACGATATTGCCGCGCGGCTGGAGGGCAAGTCTTCGCTGGGCCGGCTTGGGCTGCTGACGCACTCCACGGCAGGCTTCATTGACCCCGGTTTCTCCGGCCACGTCACGCTCGAGCTTTCCAACATGGCAACGCTGCCCATCAAGCTGTGGCCCGGCTCCAAGATCGGCCAGCTGTGCTTCTTCCGGCTCAGCTCCCCGGCGGAGCACGCCTACGGCTCCGGCAGCTACGGCAACCGGTACCAGGGCCAGCGAGGCCCGACGGCGTCGCGCAGCCACCTGAACTTCCACCGCACGGATGTCACTGCTGCCTCGAATGACGAGGACACGGCGGGCGTCAGCGCCTCCTAGGGCCTGGCGGAGGCGGCGAGACCGTCGTGACCGTCCGGCCGGAGGGCCTGGCGGAGGCGGCTTTAATATTCCGAGCGAGCTCTGCGAGCGAAGGAATTTCGTTGCCGCCGGAGCCAGGCCCGCAGGCCGGACCCGTAGCCACGCCTGCGAGCCGAAACCCCTGCGCTTACTCCTTATCCGCGGCCGGAACGGTCCGTGCTGCGGGGGAGCGGACCGGGAGCAGGACCAGCAGGCCCGCCAGCAGCACGGCCATAATGCCGATAATGCCGTACCGCTGGCTGCCGAAGATCGCGATGCAGGCCGAGAACAGGGCGGGGGCCAGGAAGCTGACCGCCCGCCCGGTGGTGGCATACAGGCCGAACAGCTCGCCTTCCTTGCCCTCCGGGGCCAGCCTGGCCAGGAACGCCCGGGATGCGGACTGGGCCGGGCCAACGAACAGGCACAGCAGCAGGCCGAAGATCCAGAACGTGGTGTCGCCGGTCCACTGCAGCCCAAACAGGTCCTGGTCGCCCGGACCCAGCACCACGATGGCCGTGCCGGCAAGGATCAGTCCGATCAGCGATCCGACGATCACGGCCTTGGGGCCGGAACGGTCATCGAGGAAGCCGCCGACCACGGACCCGGCGGCGGCCACCACGTTGCCGAAGATGGCGAACATAATCACCTCTGACAGTTCCCAGTCGAACGTGCCGGCCGCGATAACGCCGCCGAAGGTGAATACTGCCGCCAGACCGTCCCGGAAGACGGCGCTGGCGAGAAGGAAGTAAATGGTGTGCGGGTCGGTCCGGAAGAGGGCCTTGATGCGCTGGAACAGGAGCTTGTAGGAGTCAAGGATCCCCAGCCGTGCCACTGCGTCCTGCCGGGGAACCTCGGGCACGGTGAACATCAGCGGCAGGGCGAACAGCAGGAACCAGACGGCGGAAAACAGCGCAACGGCCCGGATGTTCAGTCCGTCTTCGGAGGTGACGCCGAACCAGCCGACATCGGGCTGCACAAAGCCCACGAGCACCAGCGCCAGGGCGGCGATTCCGCCTATATAGCCCATCGCCCAGCCCAGGCCGCTGATTTTTCCGACCGAGGCCGGTGTGGAAATCTGGCTAAGCATGGCGTTGTAGTTCACGCCCGCGAACTCGAAGAACAGGTTCGCCACGGCGATCAGGGCCACGCCCAGGATCAGGAACTCGGGGGCGGGGAAAACAAACCAGCACGCCGCGACCAGGGCGCAGGTCAGCAGGGTGTTGACGGTGAGCCATGTGCGGCGGCGCCCACCCGCGTCCGACCGTTGGCCGGTGACCGGCGCGAGGACGGCCACTGCAACACCGGCAATGGCGAGGCCGGCGCCAAGGACGGCGGAGTTCTCGTCTTTGTCCCCGAACTGCTCCGAGGTCAAGTAGACAGTGAACACAAAGGTGGTCATCACCGCATTGAAGGAAGCGGACCCCCAGTCCCAGGCAGCCCAGGCCGCCACCTGCTTCCAGCGTGCAGGTGCGGCGGCGCCCGGCGCCGGGACACCCGGAGACGATTTTTGTGTGCTGAGACTCATGCCGCTGAGCCTAGCGGCTGCCGCGGCCGGTGACGGTATTCAACGCCCAAAACGCCGGTGGCCGGTTCCTTTGCCGAACGGCCCGAATAGGAGGGCGTACGTATGCCATGGGTAGAATGTACATACGACCTTGACCACCCCCCTTGATAACTGCAGCCAAAATCAGGCTGAAACATCGACAAAAGAGCCCGGGAGATCATAGTGCTGTTTGTGCTCACCGTTTTATTTGCGGTGGCATTGGTTGCGCCCTTGGTGTTCCGCAGGATCGGTCGGTCCGCGTTCTACATCCTCGCCGCCTTCCCGGCCGCTGCGTTCGTTTGGCTGATGGCCACCTTCCCCCGGTACACCGGCGCGGACCAGACGCTGGCCTCCGGCGCACCGAACGCGCCGCCGTCGGTCACCATTGCCTGGATTCCCGAGCTCCGGGTGGAACTGGCCTTCCGGATGGACACCCTTGCGGCTGTGCTTTCCATCCTGATCCTGGGCGTGGGTGCCCTGGTCCTCTTCTACTGCGCCCGGTACTTCCGGCCGAATGACCCGAAGATGGGCAGCTTCGGCGCCCAGCTGCTGGCGTTCGCCGCCGCCATGTTCGGTTTGGTTACGGCAGATGACCTCATCCTGCTGTTCATCTTCTGGGAACTGACCACCATCCTTTCCTACCTGCTGATCGGGTACTCGGCGCACCGGCTCTCGGCCCGCCGTGCGGCGCTGCAGGCATTGATCGTCACTACCTTCGGCGGCCTGGCGATGCTGGTCGGCATGATCATCCTCGGCACCGCCGCCGGGACGTACCGGATCTCGGAGATCCTGGCGCAGGCGCCGGAACTGGTGAACGCCGGGACGCTGGTCAACGTTGCCATCGCCCTGCTGCTGGTCGGTGCCGTCTCGAAATCCGCGCTCGTGCCCTTCCACTTCTGGCTGCCCGCCGCCATGGCCGCTCCCACCCCGGTCAGTGCCTACCTGCATGCCGCCGCCATGGTGAAGGCCGGCATCTACCTCATCGCCCGGCTGGCCCCCGGCTTCTCCGAGACGCTGCTGTGGCACCCCATCGTGCTGGTCCTGGGCCTGGCCACCATGCTGCTGGGCGGCTGGCGCGCACTGCGCCAGTACGACATCAAACTGATCCTCGCCTACGGCACGGTCAGCCAGCTCGGCTTCCTTACCCTGGTGGTGGGCCTGGGCAGCCGGGAGGCTGCAGTCGCCGGGATGGGCCTGCTCCTGGCGCACGGCTTCTTCAAGGCGACCCTGTTCCTGGTGGTCGGGATCATCGACCACCAGGCCGGTACCCGGGATATCCGCAAACTCTCGGGAATCTTCCGTGCCGCACCGAAACTGGCCGTCGTCGCGGTCATCGGTGCAGCCTCCATGGCTGGTGTGCCGCCGCTGCTGGGCTTCGTGGCCAAGGAATCGGTCTACGAGACCTTTGTGCATTACGGCGAGCAGCAGGGAACCATCGCCGCCTGGCTCCTGCTTGCCGGCGTGGTGACCGGTTCCATCCTCACCTTTGCCTACAGCGCCCGCTTCATCTGGGGCGCCTTCGCAGCCAAGGAAGGCTACACACCCACCCCGTTCAAGGCGGTGTCCTGGTCCTTCCTTGCAGCTCCGGCGATCCTGGCCGGTGTCACCGTAGTATTCGGGCTCTGGCCGGCACCGATTGATTCTGCGATTGCGTCCTACGCGGACCTCTTCCCGGCCGAAGGCAAGCCCACCCACCTGGCCCTCTGGCACGGCCTGACCCCGGCGCTGGGCCTGACCGTGCTCACCCTCGGCATCGGCGTCGTCCTGTTCCTGCTGGCCCGGCAGGTCGAGGACCTCCAGCGGGAAGTCGCCTTCCCGGTCGACGCCGAGCGGTCCTACCGCGGCGGCATCGGGGTACTCGACGACGTCGCCGTGTGGGTCACCGGCCGCACGCAGCGCGGTTCGCTGCTGTTCTACCTGTTCGTCATCCTGACCATGGCGATCCTGACGCCGCTGATGGCTCTGATCCTGCGGTCCGCGCCCCTGCCGCAGGACTTCCGCTGGTTCGATACCCCGCTGCAGGCCGTAATCGGCGCGGCGGTGGTCCTGGGCGCCGTTGCAGCGGCCCGCGCCACCAAGCGTTTCCTGGCCGTGCTGATGGTTTCCGTCAGCGGTTACGGCATTGCCCTGATCTTTGCGCTGCAGGGCGCCCCGGACCTCGCCCTGACCCAGATGCTCGTCGAAACCATAGTCCTGGTGGCGTTCGTGCTGGCCCTGCGGTCCCTGCCGGCCAGGTTGTGGAAGCGCGAACCCAAGCGCCACCGCTTCCTGCGCGCCATGCTGGGCATCGCCTTCGGCGCCAGCATGATGGTGTTCGCCATGACTGCCATGGCGTCCCGGGTCGCCACCCCGGTATCCCTCGATTTCCCGGAGCTGGCCTACAACGGCGGCGGCGGATCCAACATCGTCAACGTGACGCTGGTCGACATCCGCGCCTGGGACACGTTCGGCGAAATCACGGTGCTGGCCATCGCGGCCACCGGCCTTGCCTCCCTGATCTTCGTCCGCGGACGCGGCGACAAGCGGCGCCGGGCGGAGGGAGTGGCCAGCGGTTCAGTGGACCGGGGCCGCGAGCAGTTTGCTCCCACCGGGCGCCGTCAGGCTACCCTCGCGCTTGCCCGCAAATTCTCCAGCGTTGGCCGTGA
Source organism: Arthrobacter sp. zg-Y238 (assembly GCF_024385525.1). GTDB lineage: Bacteria > Actinomycetota > Actinomycetes > Actinomycetales > Micrococcaceae > Arthrobacter_B > Arthrobacter_B jinronghuae. Next base: position 24,251 of record NZ_JANFLU010000003.1, read on the forward strand.
CGCCTGGCTGGTGGCAGGCCGGACGCTTGCGCCCGAGCGTCGGTCCATCATCTTCGAGGTCGTTACCCGGCTGCTTTTCCATTCCGTCATCCTGTTCTCGGTCTACCTGCTGATCGCCGGACACAACCTGCCCGGCGGCGGGTTCGCCGGCGGTCTGATGGCCGGACTCGCGCTGACCATCCGTTACCTTGCCGGCGGCCGCTTTGAGTTGGCCGAAGCCAGTCCGGTCAGCGCCGGCACCCTGCTGGGCGGCGGCTTGGGCGTGATTGCCCTGTCCGCAGCGGCACCGCTGTTCTTCGGCGGGCAGATCCTGCAGAGCGCAATTCTCAAATTCACCTGGCCGGTCTTCGGGGAGGTCAAGTTCGTCACCTCCACGATCTTCGACATCGGCGTCTACCTGGTGGTTGTGGGGCTGGTGCTGGATGTCCTGCGCAGCCTGGGCTCGGAGATCGACGAGCGCAGCGAGGCCGACGCCGATGATGACGACGACGAAAGCATTGTGGAGGAACCGGAAATCATTGACGTTGCCATCCGTTCCGACGCCGACGCCGATGCCGACGCCGGCTCCCGCCCCGAAGAGGAAGAGGTGGCACGGTGACTGTGAACCTCACCCTCCTGCTGGTGATGGGGTGCCTGTACGCGGCCGGCATCTACCTGCTGCTTGAGCGGAGCCTGACCCGGGTGGTGCTTGGCCTGGCCATGCTCAGCAATGCCACCAATATCCTGCTGCTCGCCACCGGCGGAGCCGCGGGGCTCGCCCCGATCTTCAACAAGGACATCGCGGCGGATGCGTATAACGATCCGCTGCCGCAGGCCTTCATCCTGACCTCGATCGTGATTTCCTTCTCGGTCACCGCCTTTATGCTCGGCATCATTTACCGGTCCTGGGTACTGGGCCGGCAGGACGAGGTCCAGGACGACATTGAGGACCGGCGCGTGGCCAGCCAGAGCAGCTTCGATGCCGAAGATGACGCAGACGTCCCGGAGGACACCACGGAATTCACTCCGCCGGAGGAAGCCGAAGAGGCTCCCGGCTCCCAGCGCGGCAACACACAAAACGAACCGGAGGTGAACCGATGAACACAGCCAGCCTTGCACCGCTGGCGGTGGTGCTCCCGGTTTTCGGTGCCGCCCTCGCGTTCATCCTGATCCGCCACCAGCGCTCCCAGCGCGTGGTGAGCATCAGCATCCTCAGCTTCACCCTGCTCCTTGAGGTCGTCCTGCTGTCCTCGGTGTGGGAAAACGGTGCGCAGGCGGTAAACCTGGGCGCCTGGCTTCCGCCGTTCGGCATCACCATGGTGGTGGACCAGTTCTCCGCGCTGATGCTGGTGGTCTCTTCGGCCATCAGCCTCTCCGTGCTGATCTATGCCGCCGGCCAGGGCATGGCCGACGGCGACGAAGACGGACCCATTTCGATCTTCCACCCGACCTACCTGATCCTGGTGGCAGGCGTTTCCAACGCCTTCCTCGCCGGGGACCTGTTCAACCTGTACGTCGGCTTCGAGATCCTGCTGACCGCCAGCTATGTCCTGATGACCCTCGGCGGGACTACGCCGCGCATCCGCGCCGGCGTGACCTACGTGGTGGTGAGCGTGGTGTCCTCGCTGCTGTTCCTGATTGCGATTGCCATGATCTACGCCGCCACCGGCACGGTGAACATGGCAGACCTGGCGCTGAAGCTCGGCGAGCTGGATCCCGCGACGCAGTTGATGCTGCACCTGATGCTGCTGGTGGCGTTCGGCATCAAGGCAGCCATCTTCCCGCTGTCCTTCTGGCTGCCTGACTCGTACCCCACCGCCCCGGCCCCGGTCACCGCCGTGTTCGCCGGCCTGCTGACCAAGGTGGGTGTTTACGCCATGGTCCGCACCGAGACCCTGCTTTTCCCCGGGGACCGGATCAACACGCTGCTGATGGTGGTGGCGGGGCTGACCATGCTGGTGGGCATCCTGGGTGCCCTGGCGCAGACCGACATTAAACGTATGCTCTCGTTCACCCTGGTCAGCCACATCGGCTACATGGTGTTCGGCCTGGCGATTGCCTCCGTGGTGGGCATCGGCTCCACCGTGTTCTACGTGGTGCACCACATTACGGTGCAGACTTCCCTGTTCCTGGTGACGGGCCTGATTGAACGCCGCGGCGGAACCGCTAACATGGACCGGCTCGGCGGGCTGGCGCGGCTGTCGCCGCTGCTGGCCGTGCTGTACTTCATTCCGGCCATCAACCTGGCCGGCATCCCGCCGTTCTCCGGTTTCCTGGGCAAGCTCGGCCTGATGCAGGCCGGTGTGGAACTGGGCACCCCGCTGGCGTATGTCCTGGTGGGTGCGGGCGCCGCCACCAGCCTGCTGACCCTGCTGGTGATGGCACGGGTATGGAACCGTGCCTTCTGGCGTACCCCCGAGGACGCCGTGCATCCGGACCCGATCCTGCTGGCCACCAGCACCGACGGGTCCAGCCTGCGCAGCTCCGAGCATGTCATCGAGCATGCCACGGGGCGGTTCTCCGGCAAGGAATCCGTCGATCTGCTGCCCCGGACCATGGTTTACCCGACGGTGGGCCTGGTCGCACTCGGCGTCGCCCTGACCGTGGCCGCCGGGCCGCTGTTTTCACTCAGTGATGGCGCCGCACGGGACCTGTTGGACCGCACGCCGTACATTGAAGCGGTTCTGGGCGAGGGAGCAGCCGAATGACCAAGGAAGCACGCATGCGCAGCCGGTCCCGGGTTCCGCTGCTGCAGGAACTGCCCCTGCTGATCTGGCTGGTGTTCCTTTGGGGGGCCCTGTGGCAGGACTTCAGCGCCGGGAACCTGATCTTCGGAACGGTGATCGCCTTCTTCGTGGCGAACATCTTCTACCTCCCGCCCGTGGAACTCAGCGGCAGGTTCAACCCGCTCTACGCGCTGCTCTTCGCCGGGCGCTTCCTCTACAAGCTGGTGCAGGCCAGCTTCCACGTGTTCTGGCTGGCGGTTGTCCGTGGACCGCGGATCCGCAACGGGGTGATCGGGGTGAAACTGCGCAGCCGCTCGGACCTGCTGGTCACGGCCACCGGCCACGTGCTTTCCCTGATCCCCGGCTCGTTGATTGTCGACGTCGACCGTTCCACCTCGACTCTGTACCTGCATGCGCTGAACGTGTCCACGGCGGAACAGGCCGAGAGAGTGCGGGCAGATGCCCTGGACGCCGAGGCCTGGCTGATCCGCACCCTGGGAACGAAAGAGGAGCTGGCCGCCCTGCGCGCCGAAACCGCTGAAACACGGAAACGAAAGATTGGAGGCCGGGCATGATGAGCGCAGCTGTGGTGGCCGTGTCCGTCATGCTGGCGGTGGCCGGCGCCGGTGCCATTTACCGGATTGCCCGCGGTCCCTCGATCCTGGACCGGGTACTGGCCTCGGACGTGCTGCTGGCCATCGTCGGCGCGGCCCTGATCACGGACATGATCGTTTACCGCAACCTGGACTACCTGGCCCTGGTGGTTGCTATCTCCCTGATCGGTTTCATCGGGTCCGTGACGGTTGCCCGCTTCGTAACGGACAGGCGGTAGCACCATGGAAGAGACCGTCTATGACGTGATCACGGCCGTGCTGATGCTCGGCGGCGCCCTGATGTCCCTGGCCGCCGCCATCGGCCTGATCCGTTTCCCCGACCTGCTCAGCCGCATGCACGCAGCCACCAAACCCCAGGTGCTTGGGCTGCTGCTGTTCCTGCTGGCGATGGCCGTGGAGTTCCGCAGCTGGAAACTGCTTCCTATCCTGTTCGTGGCCTGGATCTTCATGCTCCTGACCGCACCGGTCTCGGCGCACATGGTCGGCCGGGCCGGTTACCGGACCAAGCACCTGCGGCCCGAGCTGCTGGTCATCGACGAACTGGACGACGTCGTCGAACGCGCGCAGCGCCTGCTCCGGGAGGCGGAAGAGGACGCGCTCGAAGACGAGGAGGATGATCCGCGCGTGGATGACGACCCGGGGGAGAGCTACACCGGGGAGCTCGACGACGATGAGATGCTGCGCGCCCGCGGAACCGGAGCGGGGGAAGCGTTAAACAGCGACGCCCAGCGCCCGGGGAAAAACCCCGAGGGCTGAGCGCCCCTGCCTCCACCAACGGCGGAGTATTCAAAGGCTTAGACGATTTCCGGCGTCTTCTGATAGCGCTGGATGGCCCGCTGCGTGCCGCGGTTGGTCAGCACGCGGATGACCTGGCTGACGGCACCCGAGACCACGGCGAACGCCACGGCGGAGCGGAGGCTGTTTTCCAGGCTGCCTTCGGCATCCTTGGGCGGCTCGTTGCCGGTGGCCTTGGTCCAGGCGAAGTCCAGCACCTTGGCGGCGACGATTCCGGAGAGGATGCTCGCTCCGGTTCCGAGCAGTTTGAGGATCAGGTTCATGAATACTCCTAGCTTCGGGCGTTTTTCCTAACCCTACGGTACCCGTTTGCCCGTCGCCGGATCGGGAGCGCGTGTGTAGAGTGGAACCGCAAACATACGACAGGGGAGCGCCGTCCCGCAGCAGGTCTTCGGACCGCGAAGGAAAAGGCGCTGAGAGTGCGGATAGCCGCAGACCCTCGAACCTGATCCGGTTAGTACCGGCGAAGGGAGTCGAGAGCTCAGGGAAATTCCCCGTTGGCCGGCAACGGCCCGCGGGGAAGTGCGCCGGTTTACCGGCGCAGCATCACCCTCCCCTCCTGACTTCAGGAGGATATTCATGAAAGACCAATCCGCAGTACCCGACCGCACCCGATCTGCAGCCTCAGGGCGTTCCTGGCGGGTGGTGGACATTGTTGTTGCCTCCGTCCTCGCGGTGGCGGTGGGTGTGATCTTCTGGGCCTGGTCCCTGGGCTACGCCGGGATCAGCGCACTCACAGCGGCGTTTCCGCCGCTCGCCGGGCTCTACACCGGCGGCTGGCTGATTGCCGGAGTGCTGGGCGGGCTCATCATCCGCAAACCCGGCGCGGCGATCTACTGCGAAATGCTGGCCGCCGCTGTGTCGGGCGTACTGGGTACGCAGTTCGGTCTCTCCGTACTGCTTTCGGGCTTCCTGCAGGGCCTGGGTGCCGAACTGGTGTTGCTGCTGTTCCTGTACCGCCGGTTCTCCCTTCCCGTGGCGCTGCTGGCCGGGCTGGGATCCGGACTGTTCCTCGGCCTGAGCGAAAACGTCCTGTACAACGTGGAATGGGCAGCGCAGTGGCAGCTGCTGTACGTCCTGCTCACCTGTGTATCGGGAGCGGTTATCGCCGGCGGGCTGTCCTGGCTGGCGGTCCGCGCGCTGGCACGGACGGGTGCCCTTGCGCCGTTCGCGTCGGGTCGGACCGGAACGGCGTAGCGGTGCTCTTCGGTAAGAAGGGCGGCGGAAACCGTCCGCCCGCTGCAGCGCCTTCCATCCCACGCCCCGAAGCCGCCCCCGGCTCCCGACGCCGGCCCCGCCCGGCTGCCGTCGCTGCCCGTGGCTGGGGCTGGCAGCACGGCGGACGGGCCGGTTTGGCCGTTTCCGGTCTGGACCTGGCGATTTCCCCGGGTGAACGGGTGTTGCTGCTGGGTGCTTCCGGTGCCGGCAAATCCACGTTCCTGCATGCCCTTGCCGGTGTCCTCGGCCCGGACACCGGCGGAGAGGAACAGGGGGTCCTGACGCTCGACGGCGTCCATCCCGCGAACGCCCGCGGGCGGACCGGGTTGGTCCTGCAGGACCCCGACTCCCAGACAGTCCTGTCCCGGGTAGGGGACGAAGTGGCCTTCGGTGCAGAGAACCTGGCCGTTCCGGCGGCTGAAATCTGGCCGCGGGTGCGCTCGGCGCTGGCCGACGTCGGACTGGAAGTTCCGCTGGACCGCTCCACCTCCGCGCTCTCGGGCGGACAGAAGCAACGCCTGGCCCTCGCATCCGTGATGGCTATGGAACCGGGCCTGCTGCTGCTCGATGAACCCACAGCCAACCTGGACCCGGACGGGGTGGTGGAAATCCGCGACGCCGTGACGCGGGTGCTGGACCGCACGGGTGCCACGCTCATCGTGGTGGAGCACCGGGTCGATGTCTGGGCCGGTGTTGTGGACCGTGTAGTGGTCTTGGCCGCCGGCGGCGGCGTGCTGGCGGATGGTTCCCCGGAACAGGTACTGGGCAATCCCGCGCACCGCAGCACCCTGGCGGAGTCCGGTGTCTGGCTTCCCGGCATCAGGCCGGAAATTCCGGGCGGTCCCTGGATACCGGCTGCGGCCGGTCCCCGGCTGCTGGAGGCCCGTGGGCTGGCCGTTGCGCGTTCGCTCCGCGGCCCCGCCGTGCTGACCGGAGCGGACCTGAGCCTGGACGCCGGCACCGCCGTCGGTATCACCGGACCCAACGGTGCGGGTAAATCCACGCTTGCCCTGACTCTCGGCGGTCTGCTCCGGCCACGGGGAGGAACCCTCACCGCGGCCCCTGCCCTTGCCGGCACGGCCCGCCCGGAACCCGGCCGCTGGACCTCCGCGCAGCTGGTGGACCGCATAGGCACCGTCTTCCAGGAACCCGAACACCAGTTCCTGGCCAACACCGTGCTGGATGAACTGGCCTTCGGGCCGCGGCGGCTGGGCCGGGAGACGGACGGACAGGTGTTGGCCCGGGTGCATCAGCTGGCGGAACGGCTCCGGCTGGACGGGCTGCTTGAGGCCAACCCGTTCACGCTTTCAGGCGGGGAGAAACGCCGGCTGTCCGTGGCGACCATGCTTGCCACGGAGCCGTCCATCCTGCTGCTGGATGAACCGACCTTCGGACAGGACGCCCGCACCTGGGCGGAACTGGTGGCCCTGCTCCGCGGCCAGTTGTCGGAAGGACGCTGCGTGGTTTCCGTAACGCACGATGCCGAATTCATCGAGGCGCTCGCCTCCCGGAACCTCCGGGTGGCGGACGGGGTCCTCACCCCTGCAGCTGCCGCGCCCGGCGTTCCAGCCGGCGGCGCCGCAACAGGCGGCGCCGCAACGGCCGGCGATGTCGGAACGGCCCGGGACGTCCAGGTGCGGCGATGAGCGCTGTAGTTGCCGGGGCGCCGGCCCGGCCCGCCGGCACGTTCCTGGCCCGCGCCAACCCGCTCTCCAAGCTTGCCGCGGCAGTGCTGCTGACCCTGGCAGTACTGGTGACGGTGGACTGGGTGAGTGCCGCCGTCGTCCTCACCGCCGAACTGGCCCTGCTGCCGCTGCTGCACATCCGGATCGGAACATTGGTGCGGCGGATCTGGCCGCTGCTCGCCGCGGCGCTGATCGGCGCGTGGGGCACGGCGCTGCTGGCGGAAAAGACCGGGACGGTGCTGCTCGAGGCCGGGCCGCTGGTGTTCACCTCCGGTTCCGTTGCCGCGGGCATCGCCATCGGGCTGCGCGGCCTGGCCATAGCCCTGCCGGGAATCTATCTGCTGGCCACGACCGATCCCACCGACCTGGCCGATGCCCTGGCCCAGAAACTGAGGCTGCCGCACCGCTTTGTCCTGGGCGCGCTGGCGGCCATGCGGCTGGTGGGGCTGCTGGTGGAGGAATGGCGCACCATCGGACTGGCCCGGCATGCCCGCGGCGCGGGACCGGACGCCGGGGGAGCAGCCCGGATCCGAGGTTTCGCCGGGCAGTCCCTGGCGCTGCTGGTGCAGGCGATCCGCCGGGCCACCCGCCTGGCGACGGCAATGGAAGCGCGCGGCTTCGGCGCAGCGGAACGGACCTGGGCTCGAACGTCGACTTTCAGCGGGGTGGACGCGGTGGTGTTCGGGGTGGGGGTAGCCCTGTCCGTTGCTGCGGTGGCAGCTGCGGTGGCGGCCGGAACGTTCAACTTCATCCTGACCTGAGGCTTCCCGGCCCGGCCGGCTTAGAGGGCGGCGTCCGCCAGCTTGGTGAGTTCGGTGTTCAGCGCCTCGGAGAAGGGCAGTTCCCTGCCGTCGATGGAACGCACCGGCACCAACAGCCGGATGCTGGACGCCAGCCAGACACCGTCGGCCGCGAACAGGTCCTCGGGCACCAGCGGCCCGTACCCCAGCTCCCAGCCGGCAGCTTCAGCCGCCCTGAAAAGGGCATCCTGCGTGGTCCCGGCCAGGATGCCGCTCTTGCGCTCGGGGGTGAGCAGGGTACGCACGCCGTTGCGTTCGCGGGCCAGCACCACGGTGGACGTTGGCCCTTCGAGGACCTTGCCGTCGGAGGACGTGAAGATTGCATCATCGGCGCCGTTCGCGCGGACGTAGCGCAGGGCGGCCATGTTCACGGCATAGGAGAGCGTCTTGGCGCCGAGCAGCAGCCACGGAGCTCGGGCAGCCGCCAGGCTGTCATAACCGCGGTCCAGGAGCAGGACCTTGATGCCCTCGGTGCGCTGCCGTGAGGCATCGGGGGCAGCGGTCACCTGCACCCATGCCGTGGGTGTGCCGGCGCCCTCGACGCCGCGGGTCACCACGAGTTTCACCGCCGCCCGGGCGGCGGAACCGGTTCCGGCGGCGGAGGCCTCCGTGTGCAGGGCGAGCGCGGTGGCAATGGCCCGTTCCCAGGCATCGCGCGGCGGCAGCGCCAGGTCCAGCAGCTGCGCCGAGGATGCCATCCGGTCCAAATGGGCGCCCGGTTTACGGGGCACCCCGTCCACGGCCAGGAGCGATTCGAAGATCCCGTCCCCGCGGGTCACACCCAGATCATTGATCATCAGCTGGGGGACCCCGGCGTCCGCCGGACGGCCGTCGGGGAAAGCTGAATCCAGGAAAACCAGAACAGTCATGTCATCAGCGTAGCGGCGCAGGCCCGGATAGGTCCTTCCGGCCGATAGGCTGTCTAAAAGGCGGCTCGGGAGGAGCATAAGTGTGTGGTGGTCTCTGACCGGTATTGACCTGGCTGGGTGGACTACCGGCGTGTTGACGGCGGTGGATTACGCGATCCGGATCATTGCCCTGGGCATTGTGCCGGGCAACCGCCGGCCCACCACAGCAATGGCCTGGCTGTTGTGCATCTTCTTCCTGCCGATCCCGGGGATCATTCTCTTTTCACTCTTCGGCAACCACCGGCTCTCCGAACACCGGGTCAAACGGCAGGCTGAAATCAGCCGACTGGTCCGTGAAAACACCAAGGAACTGGAAACCGAGGGCACCAACTACGGCGGCCCCGAGTGGGTACTGAATGCCGCAGAACTCAACCGCCGGCTGGGCTCCTTTCCCACCCTGGACGGCAACAAGGTGGACGTGCAGCGCGACTACCTCGAGTCCATTGCGGACATGACCCGCGAAGTGGAATTGGCCAAGCGGTACGTCCATGTGGAGTTCTACATCATGGGCTATGACGCCGTGACCCGGGACTTCTTCCAGGCCCTGAAGGACGCTGCAGGGCGCGGAGTCACCGTCCGGCTGCTTTTCGACCACATCGGCACCCTGCGCATCCCCGGCTACCGGAAGCTGCTGCGGGAACTGCGCAGCAGCGGCGTCCAATGGCGGCGGATGCTTCCGGTGGAGCCGCTCCGCGGGCGCTGGCGCCGCCCCGACCTGCGCAACCACCGCAAAATCCTGGTGGTGGACGGGGCAGTGGGCTTCACCGGCTCCCAGAACATGGTGGAGCCGGCCTACAACAAACGCCGAAACCGCCGGTCCGGCCGCAAATGGGTAGAGCTGATGGCCCGAATGGAAGGGCCGGTGGTGGACGAACTCAACGTTGTCTTCGCCACCGACTGGAACGCCGAAACGGACGAAAACCTGGAACGCGAACTGGACCTGTACGAATCCTCGTTCAATCCCGGAGACGTCACCTGCCAGGTAGTACCCAGCGGCCCCGGGTTCAGCACCGAGAACAACCTGCGCCTTTTCGCGTCCCTTATTTACTCGGCCAGCGACCGCATTTCCATCACCAGCCCGTACTTCGTCCCCGATGACACGCTGCTTTACGCAGTGACGACGGCGGCGCAGCGCGGCGTGGACGTGGAATTGTTCGTCTCCGAAAAAGGCGACCAGTTCCTGGTGGACCACGCCCAGCGCTCCTACTATGAGGCGCTGCTGCGCGCCGGTGTCCGGATTTACCAGTACCCCAAACCGCTGGTGCTGCACGCAAAGCACTTCACCATCGACGAGGACGTGGCGGTGCTGGGGTCCAGCAACATGGACATGCGCTCTTTTTCGCTGAACCTCGAGGTGTCGGTGATGATGTTTGACGGCACCATTGTGAAGCAGATCCGCCGCATCGAGGACACCTACCGGGCCCTGTCCAAGGAGCTCATCCTGGAGAACTGGGTGGGCCGGCCGGTCTGGCAGCGGTACATCGACAACGTGGCCCGGCTGACCGCGACCTTGCAGTAATCCCTAGCCGGGAATGTGCTGCGGTTCAGGCTGCAGCCGGGACAGGACGGTCGCCAGCGCTGCCCCGGCGTTCCCCCGCGGACCCACCAGACGCACGGTGAGATCCGCGGCGGAGGCGGCGTCGTCGTCGGCAGCCCAGCGGCGTTCCTGTGCCGCCCAGCGTTCCCAGTGCGGAGCGTAGGTGCCGCCGTCGCGTTCCAGTGCGCAGCGGCGGCGGACCGTTTCCTCACCCGCCACCCAGACCGTGGTGTCCAGCAGGGCGCGGGCCTCGCGGTGCCCGGAGCCCACGCCTTCGAAGACCACGACGTCGGCCGGTTCGGTGGTCTGCCAGTCTTCGTAGCGGCCGGCATCCCAGTCCCAGGCCTGCCAGCGGGCGGAGCGTCCTTCGGCGAGCGGGCGCAGGATCTGCTCGCGGTAGTAGGTCATTCCCGATTCCAGGCCGTCCCAGCCCGGGTAGACATCCTCCAGATGGAACAGCCGCACGGAGCCGAATCGGGTCATGGCGGCGGCAATTTCGGTGGCCAGCGTCGTTTTGCCGGCACCGGAGAAGCCGTCCACGGCAATGAGCAGGGGCGCGCCGGGTTTAGCGGGCATCGGGGGTGTTGCCCGTGCACACGGTCAGGATTCGGAACATTCCTTAACCCTAGCCAGAAAAGGTCAGGCCCGAAGAAGCAGCTCCCCGCACGGGATGAGGAACCAGCCGTCCGGGGCATCGGCCCACTCCCGCCAGCCGGCGGCAAGCTGTTCCAGCTGGTGACGGTCCGCCAGTCCGCGTTCCCGGGCCTGCTCGGCGAAGGCGGAGTGCAGTACGCGTTCGGACCAGGATTCCGCGTGCCTGCGCCGCTCTTCCGGTGTCGCGTAGAGCCAGTTGGAGGATGAGGGCGTGATCTCGGTGAAGCCGGCCTCCAGTGCCCATGCCAGCAGGTGCCTGCCGGCATCGGGCTCAGCGGAGTTGCCGCGGGCAATCTCCCGGTAGATCCGCATCCACTGCGCCAGTTCCGGTGTGGGCGGATGCCAGACCATGCCGGCGAAATCGGCGTCGCGCACCGCCACCAGCCCGCCGGGCTTGGCGACCCGGCGCATTTCCCGCAGTGCGGCCACCGGGTCCATCAGGTGCTGGAGCACCTGATGGGCGTGGACAACGTCGAAGGTTTCATCCGGGAAATCGAGGTCATAGACGTTCCCGGCAACAAAGGAGGCATTAGCGAGCCCGCGCCCGGCTGCCCGTGCACGGGCGGAGACAAGGACGTCCTCGGAGGAATCCAGGCCCACCACGGGTCCCGGTGCCGCAAGCGCCGCGAAGTCGGCGGTGATGCTGCCCGGGCCGCAGCCGACGTCGAGAATGCTTACTCCCGGCTGCAGTTCCGGCAACAGATACGCTGCGCAGTCCTGCGCAGTGCGGGAGGCATGGACGTCCACCACGCTGCGGTGATGGCCGTGGGAATAGGTTTCGGAAGCCATGGCAGGACCCTACCGTCAGACCCGCCAGTGAGGGGGAGGGTCGGCTGCCGTGTTCCGCAACCTCCGGGCACAGAGTTGAGCCGGATGCGCTCAAGTTTGTTGACAAAGAAGTGCTGCTGAGTAAAGTTGAGTGTAGAACGCTCAATAGCTCTTGGTGGCGAACCGGGTGGCTGTCCTTCGGGGCAGGCCGCGCCGGTGTCGCGACGAGATGCGGGTTTCTCCAAGGAAAGAGGAAGCAAATATGTCACGTGCAGTAGGTATTGACCTCGGTACTACCAACTCGGTTGTCTCGGTTCTCGAAGGCGGCGAGCCCACGGTTATCGCCAACGCCGAAGGCGGCCGCACCACGCCGTCCGTCGTAGCCTTCGCCAAGTCCGGTGAAGTCCTGGTCGGCGAGATCGCCAAGCGCCAGGCCGTCAATAACATTGACCGGACCATCGCTTCCGTCAAGCGCCACATGGGCACCGACTGGAACGTTGACGTGGACGGCAAGAAGTACACCGCCCAGGAGATCTCCGCCCGCATCCTGATGAAGCTGAAGAACGACGCCGAGGCCTACCTCGGTGAGAAGGTCACGGACGCCGTGGTCACCGTTCCCGCCTACTTCAACGATGCCGAGCGTCAGGCAACCAAGGAAGCCGGCGAGATCGCAGGCCTCAACGTGCTGCGCATCGTCAACGAGCCCACCGCAGCTGCCCTGGCGTACGGCCTGGACAAGGGTAAGGAAGACGAACTCATCCTCGTCTTCGACCTCGGCGGCGGCACCTTCGACGTTTCCCTGCTGGAAGTCGGCAAGGACGAAGACGAATTCTCGACCATCCAGGTCCGTGCAACGGCCGGCGACAACCGCCTCGGCGGCGACGACTGGGACCAGCGCATTGTTGATTACCTGCTGAGCCAGGCCAAGGCCAAGGGTGCTGATCTGTCCAAGGACAAGATCGCCCTGCAGCGCCTGAAGGAAGCTGCGGAGCAGGCCAAGAAGGAACTCTCCTCGGCCACCTCCACCAACATCTCCCTGCAGTACCTCTCGGTCACCCCCGAAGGCCCGGTTCACCTGGATGAGCACCTGTCCCGTGCCAAGTTCCAGGACCTGACCAAGGATCTGCTGGACCGCACCAAGAAGCCGTTCAACGACGTCATTTCCGAGGCCGGCATCAAGGTCTCCGACATCGACCACATCATCCTTGTGGGCGGTTCCACCCGTATGCCGGCTGTCTCCGAACTGGTGAAGGAACTCGCCGGCGGCAAGGAGCCGAACAAGGGCGTAAACCCTGACGAGGTTGTAGCCGTGGGCGCTGCCCTGCAGGCCGGCGTGCTGAAGGGTGAGCGCAAGGACGTCCTGCTCATCGACGTCACCCCGCTGTCCCTGGGCATCGAAACCAAGGGCGGTGTGATGACCAAGCTGATCGAGCGCAACACGGCCATCCCCACCAAGCGCAGCGAAACCTTCACCACGGCGGATGACAACCAGCCGTCCGTGGCCATCCAGGTCTTCCAGGGCGAACGCGAATTCACCCGCGACAACAAGCCGCTGGGCACGTTCGAGCTGACCGGCATTGCGCCGGCTCCGCGCGGCGTTCCGCAGATCGAGGTCACCTTCGACATCGACGCCAACGGTATTGTGCACGTGTCCGCCAAGGACAAGGGCACCGGCGCCGAGCAGTCCATGACTATCACCGGCGGGTCCTCCCTCAACAAGGAAGACATCGACCGCATGGTCCGCGAGGCCGAAGAGCACGCCGCGGAAGACAAGAAGCGCCGCGAGGCCGCCGACATCCGCAACTCGGCCGAGCAGCTCGCCTACTCGGTGGACAAGCTCCTCACCGACAATGACGACAAGCTGCCCGAAGACGTCAAGACCGAGGTCAAGTCCGACGTCGACGCGCTGAAGAAGGCGCTTGAAGGCACGGACAACGACGACGAGGTCAAGACCGCGTTTGAGAAGCTGCAGGCTTCCCAGACCAAGCTGGGCGAAGCTATCTACGCCCAGGCCTCCGCAGCCGGCGCTGACAGCACCCCCGGTGCTGCTGACGGTGCTCCGGCCGGTGACGGCTTTGCCGCAGGCAGCGCCGCCGGTGACGAAGACATCGTTGACGCCGAAGTTGTCGACGACGAAGAAAAGAAGTAATCATGCCGGCGGAAAACGAGCACGGGAACACTCCCGAAGGTGAAGAGCCCGTAAACGGCCAGGACACGCCCGGCGCGGGCGAGACTGCGGATTCCGCCAACGGTGGCGCGGCAGGGGAGGAAGCTTCGGCTTCCGCCCCGGCCGCCGGGGCCGACGGAGATGCACTCTCCCAGGCGGAGCAGATCCTGAACAACGCCGACGTGCCGGCCCAGCCTGCCGCGTCCGGTTCGCCGGAAGCCGCGGAACTGCGCAACGACCTGCTGCGTCTGCAGGCCGAGTACGTGAACTACCGCAAGCGGGTGGAACGCGACCGCGACGTCGCCCGGGAAATGGCCGTCATCGGAGTGCTGAACTCCCTGATGCCCGTCCTGGACGACATCGACGCCGCCCGCCAGCACGGCGACCTGGCGGAGGGACCCTTCGCTGCGATCGCTACCAAGCTGGAGAACTCGCTGAAGACGTACGGGCTCAGCCGCATCGATGAGACCGGTGTGGAGTTCGATCCGAACATCCACGAGGCACTCATCCAGCAGCAGAGCGCGGACGTCACGTTCGATACCGTCACGCAGATCCTGAGGGCCGGCTACAAGTCCGGCGACCGGGTCCTGCGTGCCGCGCAGGTGATTGTTTCGGTTCCGGAACAGTAGTTGTACCGTGTCCGGGGCCGCCGTAAAGCGGCCCCGGACATTTTTCCATCGGCAGGTCCCGCAGCAGGGGCAGCAGGCCCGGCAGCCGTGTTTTCACGGCAATGCAGCGGGATTCGCAAATGAGGAAGGGACACCAATTGGCTAGTCAGGATTGGGTCGATAAGGACTTTTACAAGATTCTGGGTGTTCCCAAGGATGCGTCCGACGCCGACATCAAGAAGGCGTACCGCAAACTGGCGCGGAAGTACCATCCCGACCAGAACCAGGGCGACGCCAACTCCGAGCGGATGTTCAAGGACCTCTCCGAGGCGTATTCGGTCCTCTCCGATGCCGAGGAACGCCAGCAGTATGACGCCATCCGCGCCATGGGAAGCGGCGCCCGGTTCACTGCCGGCGGCCCCCAGGGCGGCGGCGGCGCCGGCGGGGCGGGCTTCGAGGATATCTTCGGAGACCTGTTCGGCCAGACCGCACGCGGCGGCGGCCGGAGGACCACCTTTAACGCGGGCGGCAGCAACATCCCGCCCGAATTCGCCGACCTTTTCGGCGGCGGCAGCGGCTTCGGCGGCGGCGGCTTCGGCGCCCCGCCGCCCACCAAGGGCGCGGACCGGACAGCCAGCACCACCATTTCCTTTGCCGGGTCCATTAACGGAACCGTGATCGGCCTGCGCGAACCCAGCGGCGAAGTAGTGGAGGTCCGGGTGCCGGCCGGCGTCAAGGACGGCCAGAAGATCCGGGTGCGCGGCAAGGGCCAGCCCGGCGCCGCAGGTGCCGGAGACCTGATGGTCACCGTCCACGTCACGCCGCACGACTTCTTCACCCGCGAGGGCAACAACATCCGGATCCACGTTCCGGTCTCGTTCCCCGAGGCAGCCCTGGGGGCGACCATCGAGGTGCCTACCCTCACCTCCGATACCGTCCGGCTCAAGGTACCCGCCGGAACACCGTCGGGACGCACCCTGCGGGTCAAGGGCCGCGGCGTGCACACCTCCAAGGGCAACGGGGACCTGCTGGTGACTATCGACGTCGCCGTGCCCACCCACTTGAATAAGGACGCCCGGGAAGCCGTAGAGGCATTTGCCGATGCGACCAAGGGCGAGGACCCCCGGGTCGGATTGGCAGCAAAAGCACGGCTTTAACAGGTGGTTTCATCCGCCGGAGGGCGAACTTCCCGCGCTACCATTTCAACAGCAGTGAAGGAGGAACAATGGGCATAGATGTCAATGCGCCTATTTTCGTGATCTCCGTTGCCGCTGAGCTCGCGGAAATGCATCCGCAGACCCTCCGGCAATACGACCGGCTCGGGATTGTCCGTCCCAGTCGGGCGCCCGGCCGCTCCCGCCGCTACTCGCAGCGCGACATCGAACTGCTGCGAGAGGTCCAGAAACTCTCCCAGGAGGGCGTTTCCCTCGAAGGCATCAAGCGGATCATGGAGCTGCAGAACCAAGTCACCGGCCTGCGCCAGCGGGTTGTGGAACTCTCCACCCAACTGGACGAGGCGCAGCGGCGCACCCCGGACCGCAGCCGCGTCTTCGCTGCCGGGCTCGCCGGGGACGTCGTCACCCTCAGCCGGGGGCAGCGCCCGCCGGCCGCCGCGACGGCCGTTCAGCAACTGGGCCTGGTCTCGCTGATGGAGCGCCGAAGCAGGCTGCGCGCCCTTCCCGCCGGCAAGTCCGCCGAGCGGAACTACGCCGACGACGACTACGTGCAGTCACTCTAAGCGCCGGCCGCTGGTGTCCTTGTGACACAATGCCGGGATGCCATACGAGGAAACGCCGGTAGGCCAGGTCCAGGCGCTGTACCGCTATCCGGTCAAGTCCACCGCGGGCCAGGCGGTGCGAGCGTCCGCCGTGACCGGCACGGGATTGCAGCATGACCGTCGGTGGGCGGTCTACACCGAGGACGGCGGCATCGCCAGCGGCAAGCGGACCCGGCGGTTCCGCCCGGTGCCCGGGCTGATGCAGTGGTCCTCCGTGGTAGAGGACAACAACATCCTTGAGGGGAACAACTTCCTTGATGACAACAGCGGCGTACCGCTGTTGCTGAGCCCCGAGGGCCATCGGTATCGAGTCGATGATCTAGCCGCCGCCCAGGCACTGAGCACAGCTTTCGGCCGGGAACTGACCCTGCGGCCGGAAACCGGTGTCGGACACCACGACGAGACGCCCCTGCACCTGGTGACAACATCCTCACTGACTGCTCTCGAGGGCCTGGCCGGTGGGGCGGTGGATGACCGCCGCTTCCGCGCCAACATCGTCATCGACACCGGTTCCCGGCCGGCGTTCTGCGAGGACGACTGGGTCGGCGCCGAGCTGGTCCTCGGAGGCGAGGTTGTGCTGCGGCTGGGGGAGGGGATGCCGCGCTGCGTAATGATCGACCAGGCGCAGGCCGGTGTCCCGGCAGGAACCAAAGCCCTCAAGCTGCTCGGCAGTTCCCACTCCGCGGAGTTCGGTCTGCAGGCGCACGTAGTGCGGACCGGAATGCTGCGGGTGGGAGATGCCGTTGTCCTCCGCCGCAGCAGGACCGCATAACGTCGCGTGCAGCCCCGGTCAGGACCCCATGACTCCGGTTGCGGGGGCCGGTCCCGCCCAGCCGTAGCGCAGGAGCACGGCTCCATTTTCCGAAGCGGCTGAAGCTTCGAGCAGTTTCAGTTCTGCGGGCGGCCCGTCCGGAGGAAACAGGCGCTTCCCGGGGCCGAGAACTACGGGATACACCCACAGGTTCAGGGAGTCGAACATACCGCCCGCCACCAGAGTGCGGGCGAAATCGATGCTCCCGATGACGTGGACGTCCTGGTGTCGCGCCCGTAAGCCTGCCACCGCGTCCGCCAGGTCCCCCTCGAGGTGGTGCGAGTCCCGCCATCGGCCCAGATCCGGGGTTCCCCGGGACACGACGTATTTGGGGATGGAGTCAAACTTGCGTGCAATGTCGGAGTTGCCACCGTCCAGCTGGTGAGGCCAGTAGTCGGCGAAGATGTCGTAGGTCTTCCGGCCCAGCAGCAGTGCGTCCATGGAGGAGATGCCCTCGTCCACCTGCGCTCCCACGGTTTCGTCGAACAGGGGAGCCTGCCAGCCACCGTAGGCGAAGCCGGCCTCCGGGTCTTCCTCCGGGCCGCCCGGAGCCTGGGCGACGCCGTCGAGGGTCATAAAAAGATCGATGGAAACGCGGCCGGCCATGGTGCCCTCCCGTTGGTTGCGGCACTTGGTGACGGTGACAGGCACCAGGCTCGCGACGCGGCGTTGTACCTGTCAACAGAAGCGGCGGCATCCTCCGCCCGGCGCACTGATCCGCCGTCGCAGCACGGCGTCCCACCCGGTGGGGTCTCTGTTGCCCTCCGGGACCTCAGCTGTAACAGCAGCACCACTTAGTGGGACCCTGTGCACGCAGACCGGCCGACGGCATCCACCGGCCCCGCGGGTTCCTGCTGCTGCTCAGCGCCGGGCGTCGGCACCCGGGCGAAGACGGATGAGGCGCTGCGGCCCGTCGTCGTCCAGCTCCACCAGGTCGCCGTGCGAGGACAGGAAGTCGGTGAAGGACCGGAAGCCCAGCGGCTTCTCGTTGAAGGCCGGGTCCATCCGGCGCATCTGGTTCTTGACCGTGCCCGTGTTGAGCCACTCGTCGGCGTCGCCCTTCGCATGGCCGATCTGCAGGGCCCGTACGAGGAGTTCCGTTGCGAGGACACCCGGGTCGACGTCGTCGGCGGGTTCCGGCTCCTCAAACCCGGCCTGTCCCGTGTGCGAGAACATGGGAACGGTGGTGAGCCTGCGGGCAGGGGCCGGATCGGGCTGCGAATCCGTCGGTGCATCAGTCTTTTTGGCGGCAGTATCCGCCGCGGCCGGAGCGGCGGCTGCTGCTTCAATCCCGGGAAGCGAGTCGTAATCCTCGAATTCGTCGCAGGCCGCAGCGAGGGAAGTGCTGGTTGACCCGGCAACGCCGATGCCGACGACGAAGCGCCCGAGCCGCTTGGACTTCTGCGCGAGGGCAATGTAGTCGCTGTCGCCGGCGACGATGATGACGTGGGTCAGGTCTGGCAGGCGGAAGAGGTCTTCGACTACGTCCACGGCGAGGCGGATGTCCGCCCCGTTCTTGGTTCCGCGCGTGGTGGTGGTGAACAGCTGCGTGAGGTCCACTGCCCGGGACATCAGCTGGCGCTGGTAACTCGCGTTCACCGGTACCGACCAGTCGGCATAGGCGCGGTTGACCACCAGGGTGCCGAAGGAAGCGGCGAAATCGATAATGGCGTTGAAGTCCACCGTCGCTGCAGTGAGCTTGGCGGCAACTTCGGGATCGGCCTCGCGGTTCGTCCGGTCGAAATTCCGGATCCCGTCACGCTGGAACGCGTTGCGGCCATGCAACTGCTGATAGCGCGAGATGACAATGTTGTCGAAGTCGATGTAGAGGCCGACACGTGCGTCGTTCGGTTCAGTCATGGTTCTTAGATCCTTCGGTAAGCAAGGTCAAAAATCAGTCGGCCGGCCTCGTGGGCCTTGTTCTCGAAGCTGGTCAGGGTCCGGCCCTCGAAGCGGGGGGCCCAGCCGCCGCGGGTATCGACGTCGTCTTCCGGGGCCTTGTTCTCCAGACCCTCCCGGTGCACGCGGGTCAGCGGGCTTTCGTCACCGGCACGTTCGCCGGCGTGCAGATTCTCGAACCGGGCCGAAGCATCCAGCACTTCGCGCATCTGTACGGCGTAGTCGGACCAGTCCGTTGCCAGGCGCCAGGTGCCTCCGGGCACCAGCACCCGGGCCACCAGCTCGGCGAAGGATTCCTTGACCAGGCGGCGCTTGTGGTGCCGGGTCTTGTGCCAGGGGTCGGGGAAGAACACCCAAACCTCCGCCACGGACCCGGCCGGGAGCATGCTGGTCAGCACTTCCGGGGCGTTCGCCTGGACCACGCGGATATTGGTCAGGCCCTTCTGCCCAATCCGCTGCAGGGTCTGCGCCAGGCCCGGGAGATAGACCTCCACGGCGAGGAAGTCCTTATCCGGATTCTGCTCCGCGGCATGCGCAACGGCTTCGCCCAGGCCCGAGCCGATTTCGACGACGAGGGGAGCGGTGCGCCCGAACTCGGCGGCGGCGTCGAACACGTATCCGGGGTGCACCGAGGTGTCTGCTTCGTCACGCGGGACATCCACCACGAAGCGTTCGGAGAGTTCGTCCCAGGCCTGCTGGCGGCGGCCCTGCAGGCGCGAGCCGCGCCGGACAAAGGACACCGGAGAGCGGAAATGCTGCTCCTCGTCGGTGCCGGCAGCGGGATCCGCCGGCCCGGTTTCGGCGGCGTCGGGCAGGGCTGGTTCAGTAGTCATCACTGTTAATGCTATCGGCTGGCACGGCCCCGGATTTCACCGCCGTTGCAGCCCCCGATTAGGAAAGATTCCGCATTACGGTAAACTGGAGGCAGATGTTGGTCCTGCCACTGTTGAACCATGCTTAAAATCCAAGGTTTCAACAGTGTGTGTAAGCAGTCCAGCCTGCGTCGATGAACGCTTTCTTTTGTCCCGCTTCAGTGCGGTAGACACTGTCTGACTTTTCTTCGGCGAACCCCCGGCCCAAACGGCGTTGGGGGCCTCTTACCGAAAGTTGCCTGTCTTTAATGACCACTTTTGCTGCCCTTGGTGTGCCCAAGGCACTTGTTTCCTCCCTCGCCGCCGCCGGAATTGACGAGGCCTTCCCCATTCAGGTGGAAACCCTTCCGGACACTCTTAAGGGCCGCGACGTCCTGGGCCGCGGCCGCACCGGTTCCGGCAAGACGCTGGCGTTCTCCCTTCCGCTGGTTGCACGTCTGGCCGAGAATGAAGCCGCCTACCGCCGCCGCCCGAACCGCCCGCTGGGCCTGGTCCTGGCGCCGACCCGCGAGCTGGCCACGCAGATCAACAACGTGATTGAGCCCCTGGCCAAGGAGCTTGGCCTGAACACCACTGTGATCTACGGCGGCGTGTCGCAGCAGCGTCAGGAAAAGGCACTCAAGGCCGGCGTCGACATCGTCATCGCCTGCCCCGGCCGCCTCGAAGACCTGATGAAGCAGAAGGTCATCAGCCTCGAGTCCGTCGAGATCACCGTGCTGGACGAGGCCGACCACATGGCCGACCTCGGCTTCCTGCCGGTTGTCCAGCGCCTGCTGGACCGCACTCCGGAAAAGGGCCAGCGGATGCTGTTCTCCGCCACCCTGGACAACGGCGTCGACAAGCTGGTCCGCCGCTACCTGTCCAACCCGCTGACGCACTCCGTGGATGAGCCGCAGGCAGCGGTGTCCACCATGGAGCACCACGTGCTGCTGGTCCAGGACCAGACGGCCAAGAAGCTGCTGGTCAAGGAACTGGCCGGTGGCCAGGGCCGCCGCATCATGTTCATGCGGACCAAGCACCACGCCCGCAAGATGGCCCAGTTCCTCACGGACAACGGCATCCCCACGGTAGACCTGCACGGCAACCTGTCCCAGAATGCCCGTGACCGCAACCTGGCGGAGTTCGCTTCGGGCGACGTCCGCGTCCTGGTAGCCACCGACGTCGCCGCCCGCGGCGTGCACGTGGACGACGTCGAGCTGGTCGTCCACATCGACCCGCCGACGGAACACAAGGCATACCTGCACCGCTCAGGCCGTACGGCCCGCGCCGGTTCCAGCGGAACCGTCGTGACGCTGACCCTTCCGGAGCAGAAGAGCGAGGTGTCGAAGCTGATGAAGGCTGCCGGCGTCGACGTTTCCATCGAGAAGGTCAGCCACAACTCGCCGTCGATCGCCAAGCTCATCGGCGAACGCGCGGCCATCGTGGAACCGCATGTCCGTGCAGCGCAGCTTGCCGCCAAGTCCCCGCAGCAGGGCGGCGGGCGCTCCACCGGCGCCAACGCCCAGCGCAAGCGTGCTGCCCGCAGCACGGGTGCTCCCCGCGCCGGCGGACGCGGCGGTACAGGCGGACGCGGACGCGTTTCGGCTGAACGCCCCGACCGCATGGAACGCAGCGAACGCAGCGAACGCAATGACCGTGCCGTCGACGACGTGCGTACGCAGCGTCCGGCCCGGTCCTCTGACGGCCGCCGCAACAGCGCCTCAGCGGCCACCGCATCCGGCCGCAACCGCCGCCCGGCAACCGGCCAGCGCGCCGAGGGCGCCGGCAGCGGCCAGCGTGCAGGCGGAGCCTCCCGCGGCGCCGCCGGTGCAGCCTCCGGCCGTCCGGCACGTGCCGCCGGTCCCCGCCGCGCAACGGCACCGGCGTCGAACGAACGCCGTTCCCGCTAAGGCATAGCCACAACTGAGAGAGGCGGCGCCCCCCCCACCTGCGGCGCCGCAGAAGGGTTAGCCGGGTGGGCAGC
>NZ_JANFLU010000004.1 GCF_024385525.1 Arthrobacter sp. zg-Y238
GGGTGCCCCGCCCGCGGGTCCCCGATTGGACCTCGCCAAACGTGTGGGAGGCGCCGCACCCACAAGGTGCGGCGCCTCTTCTGCTTTCCCGGAGTGGACTACTCCGTGTAAAGCCCCATTCCACGCAGCACATTGCGGCGGGCCGCATTGGAGATAAGGAACCGGCGGCCGGTGGTGACCTCCGGT
This sequence comes from Arthrobacter sp. zg-Y238, assembly GCF_024385525.1. Lineage (GTDB taxonomy): Bacteria > Actinomycetota > Actinomycetes > Actinomycetales > Micrococcaceae > Arthrobacter_B > Arthrobacter_B jinronghuae. The sequence goes on from NZ_JANFLU010000004.1 coordinate 187, forward strand.
TCAATGCGGACAAACGCGTTTCTCGTCCCCGACTGCCACGGAAAGAGCGCGAGTTGTTCGGAGTCCATGATCTCCGAGAAGTCGTCGAGCAGGGTGGCGCCGCCCTTGAGCACCACGCTCCAGGCGGAGGACAGCGTGTCATCGTAACCGTCAATTTCGAACGCAACCGGGTTGCCCGAGAGTGCGCCGGCCAGTTTGGTTCCCGCCGCGGTGCGGAAAACCACCGTGCCGTGGTCGACGGCAAAGTTAATGGGGAAAATTTCGGGATGTCCGTCGACAATCACGGCGAGCCGGCCGAACTTGGCCTGCCGGACGTATGTCCAGCACTGGCTGGAAGTCAGGTGGTCTGCGGGGTTCTCATCGCTGATCGGCATGGCGTCAGTCTAGGGCAGGTGCAGGCGGGCGGGTATGCAGGCAGAGAAGCCGTGGCTTATCTGTGCCGTGTGGAGAACAATGGAGCCATGAAAGCGATCCTGAACGTCATCTGGCTGCTGTTCGGCGGTATCTGGCTCGCGCTCGGTTATGCGGTGGCGGGTGTGGTCTGCTGCCTGCTGATTGTCACCATCCCGTTCGGCATCGCATCCTTCCGCATCGCCAACTATGCGCTCTGGCCGTTCGGCCGGACGGTTGTGGACCGGGGCGGGTTCACCGGTCCCCTCAGCCTGCTGGGAAACATCATCTGGCTGCTGCTGGCCGGCATCTGGATCGCCATTGGACACGTCCTCACGGCCATCCCGATGTTCGTGAGCATCGTCGGAATCCCGCTGGGCATCGCCAACCTGAAGATGCTGCCGATTTCGCTGATGCCGCTGGGCAAGGTCATCGTGCCTACGGACACCTGGCAGATCACGCCGTACGCCGGGAACGCGTACCGGCAATCCGGTTATCAGGGCCGGGTTGCACCCCAGCAGCAGTGGCCTTCCTGATCCGGTCCGTAGCCTGACTGGCTGACAGGGCTCCGGGGCCTGCTGCTTAGCCCTGGGCGCCCTCAAGGAAGGCCTTCATGAGCGGTCCTCCGGAGGTGGAGCCCCGCTCGCCCTGCTCCACGAACACGGCAACGGCCAGGTCGCCCTGGATGGCCAGCACCCATGCGTGGGTCTCCGGCGGCGTCTGGCTGCCGAACTCAGCGGTCCCGGTCTTGGCGAGCACGGGTTCGCCGGGCACCCCGAGCAGCATCTGCACTCCGCCCTCGGCGACGACGGCGCGCATCATCTCCCGCAGTGATGCTGCCTCCTCTGCCGTGAGGTTGCCCGGAACGGGAGCTGTCGATTCCGAGGGGGAGGCAGTGGGAGAAGCCGAAGCGGAGCCGGCTGCCGGGGCCGGCGGGGCGGATTCCCGGATCAGCGTGGGGGAGACCCGTTCGCCTTTGCCGATGGAGGCACCGGCAACCGCCATGGCCAGCGGGGACACGAGGACCTGCCCTTGTCCGATCAGCGAGGCGGCGTGTTCGGTGCCTTCAGCCTCCGCGGGCACGGACCCCAGGAACGCGTCGGTGCCGATGGACGCGTCCACACCGATGCCCAGGTCTCCGGCGGCAGCGGAGAGGCTCTGCTGGGAAACGGTGCCCTGGGCATTGAGGAAGGCAGTGTTGCAGGAGTTCGCGAATGCCGTGCGCAGCGGGATGCTGCCGGTGGCCTCGGCCGGGTAGCCGGGGACGTTGTTGAACTTGCGGCCGTCGACGTTGAGTTCCGACGGGCACTCCACGGTGCTGGCCGGTGTGGTGCCGTTGCGCAGCATCGCCAACGCGGTGGCTGTCTTGAACGTGGATCCCGGCGGGTACTGGCCCAGGAGGGCGGTTTGCTGGCCCTCGCTGCCGGGGCCGTTGGCCACGGTCAGGATCTCGCCGGTGGAGGGCTGGATAGCCACGATGGCCGACGCCGACGGTTCTTGTTCCAGGACTTCCTCGGCCAACTGCTGCAGCTTCGGGTCCAGGGTGGTCTGCAGGTCCGTGCCCGTTTGCGGATCGGAGCTATGGACGGTTTCCTTGGTTCCGGCCTCGTTGTCGACGGTAACCGTGACGCCGGGGCTGCCCTGCAGCTGCGAGTTGTACTGCCTCTGCAGGCCGGAGAGCCCCGTCTGGTCCCCGGCGGACACCCTGCCCTCAGACTCCTCGACCAATTCCGCAGTCGCCTCGCCCACGGTGCCCAGCAGGGCACGGCCGAAGCCACGGGTGGGTGCCAGGATCCGCTGGGCGGGAAGGGAAAGGGCACCGGGGATGGCTTCGACAGCCGCTGGGGTTGCGGGCCCCTCGGCCTCCTCACGTTGCACAATCGCCTCGACAAAGGCTTCGGGGCCTGAGGCCTGCACCTTTGCGGTGTAGGCGGCGGGATCCAGCCCCACCAGTTCAGCAAGGGCAGCCGACGAGGAGGCATACTGCTCCTCGGAGAGGTCGGGTTTGTTGATGCCGATACGAAGCACCGGCCGCGCATTCATCAGCGGTTCCCCGTTGCGGTCCAGGATGTCGGCACGGTCGCCGGGGGTGGTGGAGCGGACCAGCCGGTCGCCGTCGGCCAGGGAATCGAACACTACGGAGGGTGCCCACTCGACAAGCCACTGGTCGTCCTCTCCGCGGCGGAGCTGGGCGGAGCTCTCATAGGACCAGTCCGGCTGCGAATCGCTGTTGACGTCCCAGGCATAGGCCAGCCGTGCGGTGGCGGCGGAGTCGTCGTCCTCATCTTCGTCAACGCCGGCCACCGTGACCTCGGGACGGAGCGGGCCCATGTCGGCGAGCAACTGCTCCAGCTCCGCATTCACTTCCGCAGGGGTGCCCGCCGTAAAGGCAGATGCTGAAACGTCCATTTGGCTCAGGCCCTGGGCGAGGACGGCAGCGGCGTCGTCAGGCGACGGCTTGTCCCCTGAACAGGACACCAGCGTCAGGGCCAGTGCGGCAACGGCAAGGACAGAAACGGAAGTACGGTTTTTCGCCATCCGCACAGGCTACCCGGCGTGTGCCCCGGACAGGGGGAGCAAGCACCGGAAACCACTCGCCGGGTTGCCCTGGTCCGCGCCGGTCGGCCGACCCTGTGCAGGGCATTGTTTCCCTGCTACGGTTTGAAAAACGGCCGGGAAACGGCCGCTGAAGGTAACTCAGAACTGTAACCCTGAATACAACTCGCTTCCACCGGCATCCTGCGGACAGCCGGGTGGCCCTAATGGCCGCTGGAGGACCGGATCGGTTGCCGGTTGTTCTACGGCAGGAGTGGGCAAATGTCCGATCTGGACATAATTCTCGAGAAGACGGTGCGGTCCTACGGGCGGCGGCAGATCCAGGCTGGCCACGCACTGATGATCGTCATGGAGCGTGACATTCCGCATCCCATCGGAGAGGTGTGGTCGGCCCTCGCTGATCCGGAACAGCTGCGCCAATGGGTGGCGGATCCGGAAGGGGACCTGCGCCGCGGCGGCACCTACACCCTGCCGGACGGATCCCACGGGACGATCCTGCGTTGCGACGGACCCCGCCTTCTCACCGTGTCCTGGGCGCGGGAGGGGTCCTCCGTGGCGGAAGTGGAGTTCCACCTGACCGGAGAGGACGGGTTCACCCGCTTCGAGCTGCGGTACGCCTCCGTACGCAAGGGATTCGCGGTAACCGCCGCCCCCGGCGCAGGCCTCTGGACCGGCGGTGCGGGGTGGGAATATTTCCTCGATGTCCTGGAGGAGTATCTGGCCGGAACCATTCCTGACGAGCCCCAGGGAATCCGGTTTGAAATCGAGGCTGAGGGACCGCTCGCCCAGCTCTTCGAAGCCCGCAATGAACGGTGGCTGCGAACCGCCCATGACTTCGATCAGGAGCATATTCCCTAGGCTTCGCGCACAGCGGCGGAGGTGCGCACGGCTTTACTTCGAAAGTTGAGCCGATTAGACTCAACTTTGTTTAGCATTGCGGAAGCATTCTTCGCTGAGGTTTTGAGGAGCCACCGTGGACACGAAATTCACGAACAAGAGCCAAGAAGCACTTTCGGCTGCGGCCATGAACGCGAACACTGCCGGAAATCCACAGATTGAACCGGCGCATCTGCTGAAAGCGCTGATGGATCAGCGGCAAGGGGTCGCCGTCGCTCTCCTGAAGGCTGCCGGAATCAACGTGGATACCGTCAGTGCCGCTGCCAGCACTGCCATCCACCAGTTGCCGTCCTCCTCCGGCAGTTCGGTGGCGCAGCCCCAGTTTTCCAGGTCCTTGCTCCAAGTCATCAACGCAGCGCAGCAGGAAGCCGAGAAGCTGGGGGATGCCTTTGTCTCCACCGAACACCTCCTGCTTGGGTTGTCTCTCGATAACGGCCCTGCAGGAAAAGCGCTTCGGGATAACAACGCCGGGCACGACGCGCTCAGCGCCGTCCTTCCATCCGTACGAGGAGACCGCAAAGTGACCAATGCCGATCCGGAGAACACCTTCCAGGCTCTGGAAAAATTCAGTACCGACCTGACTGAAATGGCCCGCTCGGGCAAACTGGACCCCGTGATCGGCAGGGACGCCGAGATCCGGCGCGTCATCCAGGTGCTCAGCCGCCGCACCAAGAACAACCCCGTGCTTATCGGCGAGCCCGGCGTCGGCAAGACCGCCGTCGTCGAGGGACTTGCCCAGCGCATTGTCGCGGGGGATGTGCCGGAAAGCCTGAACGGCAAGACCCTGCTGTCCCTGGACCTCGGGTCCATGGTCGCCGGGGCCAAATACCGCGGTGAGTTCGAGGAGCGGTTCAAGGCAGTGCTGGAGGAAATCTCCAGCGCCGAAGGGCAGATCGTCACCTTCATCGATGAGCTGCACACCGTCGTAGGTGCGGGCGCAGCCGAGGGATCCATGGACGCCGGCAATATGCTCAAGCCGATGCTGGCGCGCGGGGAACTGCGGCTGATCGGCGCCACCACCTTGGACGAATACCGCGAAAACATCGAAAAGGACGCGGCATTGGAGCGCCGCTTCCAGCAGGTGTACGTCGGTGAACCCAGCGTCCCGGACACCATCGGCATCCTGCGCGGCCTGAAGGAGCGCTACGAGGCCCACCACAAGGTCGCCATCGCCGACTCGGCTCTTGTTGCCGCTGCAACGCTGTCCAACCGGTACATCACCGGACGCCAGCTTCCGGACAAGGCCATTGACCTGGTGGATGAGGCCGCATCCCGGCTGCGGATGGAGATCGATTCCGCCCCCGAGGAAATCGACGAGCTCCGGCGTGCAGTGGACCGGCTCACCATGGAAGAACTCGCACTGGCGAATGAAACGGACGAGGCCTCGATGGAGCGGCTGGCCGTTCTGCGCGAGGACATGGCCAATAAGAAGGAACAGCTGTCGGCACTCAACGCTCGGTGGGAGGCCGAGAAGGCGGGCCTTAACCGGGTCGGCGACCTCAAGGCGAAGATCGACGAGCTGCGCAGCGAGGCAGAAAAATTCCAGCGCGACGGCGACCTCACGGAAGCCTCCCGCATCCTGTACGGCGAAATACCCGCCCTGCAGAAGGAACTGGAGGCAGCTCAGCAGGCCGAGGAGAACAGCTTCGGCGAAGAAACCCGGGAACTGATGGTCTCCGAGGAAGTCACTGCGGACGACATTGCGGAAGTGGTCTCCGCCTGGACCGGCATCCCGTCCGGACGCATGCTGCAGGGTGAATCCCAGAAACTGCTGGACATGGAAGCAGCCATCGGCTCGCGCCTGATCGGGCAGAGCAAGGCCGTGGCCGCGGTCTCCGATGCCGTGCGCCGCTCACGGGCCGGCGTCAGCGACCCGGACCGGCCCACCGGATCCTTCCTGTTCCTTGGCCCCACCGGCGTCGGCAAGACCGAACTGGCGAAGGCTCTCGCGGACTTCCTCTTCGACGATGAGCGGGCCATGGTCCGCATCGATATGAGTGAGTACTCCGAGAAGCATGCGGTGTCCCGACTGGTGGGGGCACCTCCCGGATACGTGGGCTATGAAGAGGGCGGCCAGCTCACTGAAGCGGTACGCCGCCGCCCCTACTCGGTGATCCTGCTGGACGAAGTGGAGAAGGCACATCCGGATGTCTTCGACATCCTGCTGCAGGTGCTCGACGACGGCCGGCTGACGGACGGCCAGGGCCGGACGGTGGACTTCCGAAATGTCATCCTGATCCTGACGTCCAACCTCGGGTCCCAGTTCCTGGTCGATCCGGGCCTGACCGAGGAGCAGAAGCGCGAATCGGTGATGTCCATGGTCAACGCGAACTTCAAGCCGGAGTTCCTCAACCGACTCGACGACGTGATCCTGTTCGATCCGCTGAGCCTGGAGGACCTGACCCGGATCGTGGACATCCAGGTGCGTGCCCTGGCCAACCGGCTGCATGAGCGCCGTCTGGTGCTGGACGTGACCGATGCAGCGCGGGAATGGCTGGGCCTGACCGGCTACGATCCGGCCTACGGTGCACGGCCGCTCCGCCGCCTGGTGCAGCGGGAGATCGGCGATCAGCTGGCCCGCGGGATCCTGGCCGGAAAGATCAGCGACGGCGACACAGTGCGGGTGGACAGGCCATCAGACGGGCTGGACGGCGACGGGCTGGTGGCCGAGCCCGGGCTTACGGTGGCTGCGGTCGCCTAGACCACAGCAAAAGGCGCGCGGCGGTTGATGCCCGCCGCGCGCCTTTCTGCTGTTACCAGCGCTTACTCCTGCACCCGCTTACTCCTGCACGAGGGACTCGGTGAGTTCCTGGCCCTCAGGGGCGAAAACGATGCAGTCCACGCGGCGGTCACCAGAGGCCCAGGTCTGCTCCGTGGGGATGGACTTGGCCAGCTTCAAGCCCGGGAACTCCGAGGCGGCGTCGGCATACTGCACAGCCTCGCAGACATCGTTGACCCGCTCTTCCAAGGCGCCGGTGCCGGGGAAGGCAGCGTCCTCGGTGAAACTGTCGGTGGCGACCAACTGGGCGTTGTGCGGCGTTTCGCAGGTGACTACGGTGGCACTGGAATTGACGTCGTCCCAATCCTTCAGGCACGCGCCGTCTTCCAGCTCCAGCGGACTTACGTCCTCGGAGATGACGCCTTCCTCCTTGCCGTTAAAAACAAACACGAAAAGCAGGATGGCGACGACGGCGGCGAGTACAACGCCGCCGAGCACCAGAATCAGGCGGGTGTTCCGCTTGCTCTTGCCGCTGTCCTTTGCCCCGGTGGGGGCGGTGCCAACCGCCCTCGCTGCCCCTGTCGCGGGCTCCGTGGTGCCGGAGGATGCACCCGGCTGGTTGAATGCTGCTGTTGCCCCCGCTGCCTGGCTTTCGGCCAGCCGGCGTGACCGGCGGGTGTCGCCGGCCGGCACAGCTGCCGTAACGGGCTCCGGTTCGCCTGACGCAGCCACCGGCGCGGGTGTGCGCTCCTGGTGCGCGGCAGTCATCGGAGCCGCCGCGTTGATGCCGTGCAGGGGGTGAGGCTCTGCGTCCCCTTGGGACGGTTCGTGCTCCGCTTCGCCAGCCGGTTCACGTTCTTCCACTGGCTCCGGGGTGTCTGACCTTGATGCGGTTTCAGCCTCGGCACCATCGGCCTGGGACGCGTCCGCAACGGCTGCGCTGTCCGGCACCGCTTCGGCCTCGGTGCCATTGGCCTCGGCGCTATCCGCGCCGGGGCTATCGGCCTTGGGGTCGGCTGGGTCCTCTGCGCTGCCTGTCGCCGCTCCGTCCCCGCTGCCATCCGTCGCGGCGTCAGTTTCGGCGCTGCCTTCGGAGGCGGTGCCGGCAGCCGAATCGGGATCGGAGGCCGTTGCCTCGCCGTCCTCGGGCGTTGGGCCGGAAAGAGTAGTCGCCTCGCCGGTTTCGCCGGGCCGATTGGCGCCGGCGGCGTTAGCGTCCACCTGGACTTCCGTCCCGGCAGGAGCGGGTTCCAGTCCGGACAGGCGTCCCGCTTCGGCCGCGGTGGCCTCGGCTGCAGCGGTTTCCGAAGCAACCTGGTCGAGGGCTGCTGCTTCCACGGCGTCATCGCTCAGGGTCGGCTCGGCCAGGGAAGGTTCCTCCAGCTTGAGTTCCTCGGGTGCCACTACCACCGGTTCCGGGGGAAGCTCCAACGCAGCGGTACCGTCGCCGTCAGCTTCGGCGTCCGTAGTCGGTGCATCCACCACGGAGCCTACGCCGTCGGCCTCTTCGGCTGCGGCCGTTTCACCGCTCACGGCACCTTCGAAACTGCGTTCCCAGACGCCGGCGTCGTGCGTTCCATCTTCGGAGAGCCACGCGGGGGAGTCCGAATGCGCGCTCAGATCGGGGAAGGCGCCCGGCGTACTTTCCTTCTCCGGTGGCGGAAAACCCGCTCCCGGTGTACTTTTCTGATCGCTCATGGTGAACGTCTGTCCTCCCTGTAGGCGGTGGCATGATGCACCCCAAAACTGTCTCTACCCCCGACTTTAGCCAATATCGGAGGGCAGGCGCAGGGACCGGCGTGCCGGAGGCGCTGTGCTAATGCCCGGGGAACACCCCCTGCTGCGGCGGAGGGGGCACAAGCCAGCGGGAAAACATGTAACCTGTACTTACGACAAATTGACCAAATATTCCGGGGCCCTCGTTCATCTGCCCGAACGACTAACCTCCGGATCGACGCAAAAAGGGGGTCACGCCATGGGGCGCGGCCGTCAAAAGGCAAAAGCAACCAAGCAGGCACGGGAGATGAAGTACTTCACCCCTGCCACGGACTACTCGGCGCTGCAGCGTGAGCTCTCAGGACCGACGAGTCGTCCATCCAGTCGATATCCCGAGGAGCCGGCTGAACCCGACTACTCGGCGTACGAAGATAAGTACGCGGATCAATTTGGCGACGATGACGATGATGAGGGTAACCGCCGCGTAGGCTAGCGGTAATTTCCTCAACGACGTTGGCCAATTGCCTCCTTCAGCGGATCACCTCAGGGTGGGTCCGCTGAATGGCGTTAAGCCTGTATGTTCAGTTCACAGTTAAATGCCAAGGCCCCGCACCGGTGTATCCGGTCCGGGGCCTTGGCTTTGCCCGGCGGGACTGCTCAGGCGTAGGTGCCGACCAGGCGGACCGCGCCGCCGTCAACGCCCTTGGCGCCCTGGACGAAATCGGAATCGGCGCCGGACGGCGTTTCGATCCCGCCGACGGTGCCCATGACCCAGGCGGGGACGCCGCGGGCCGCGAGGCGCTCAAGCGCCGCGTCCGCGCTTTCCGCGTCGACGATCGCCACCATGCCGACGCCGAGGTTCAGCGTGCGTTCGAGGTCCGGCTGAGGGACGTTCCCCAGTTCGGCGATCAGCTTGAACACGGGTGGCAGTTCCCAGGTGGAGCGGTCCACCGTCGCCTGCAACCCCTTCGGCAGCACGCGGGCCAGGTTTGCTGCCAATCCACCGCCGGTCACGTGGCTGAAACCGTGCACTCCGGCCGCGTCGTAGCGGGCCAGGTCCAGACAGTCGGCGGCGTAGACGCGGGTAGGTTCGAGCAGTTCCTCGCCCAGGGTGCGCCCCAGCTCGGAAACCTGGCGCTCAAGCTGCCAGCCGGCATGGTTGATGACGCGTCGGACGAGGGAGTAGCCGTTGGAGTGGATACCCGAGGACGCCATACCGATGACTACGTCGCCGTGGCGCACGCGGTCGGGGCCGAGGAGCCGGTCCGCCTCCACAACGCCCGTGGCAGCGCCCGCGACGTCGTACTCGTGCTCACCCAGCAGGCCCGGGTGTTCGGCGGTTTCCCCGCCCACCAGTGCCGTACCGGCCACCTCGCAGGCCGCCGCAATGCCGCGGACTATGTCGGCGATGCGCTCCGGCACCACTTTGCCGCAGGCAATGTAGTCGGTCATGAACAGCGGCTCGGCTCCCACCACAACGATGTCGTCCACAACCATGCCCACGAGGTCGAAGCCGATGGTGTCGTGGATGTCCATGGCCTGCGCGATGGCAACCTTGGTACCGACGCCGTCCGTGGACGTTGCGAGCAGCGGCTTCCGGTATTGGAGCAGCCGGGAGGCGTCGTAAAGGCCGGCGAAACCTCCCACGCCGCCCAGCACCGACGGATTGTGGGTGGCCTTTACGGCCGCCTTCATCAGTTCAACGGCTTTGTCGCCGGCTTCAACGTCCACTCCTGCGGACGCGTAAGTGATGGGGGCGGCGTTCATACGGCTTCTTTCTTTTCGGCGTCGGTAAGCAGGTTCTCGTATTCGCTGTCCGGTCCCGGGTCACAGCCGTTGGAGCCGGCGTCCTCCGCGGGATTGGCGGGGTTGGCGGGTTCCAGCAGGTTCTTCCCCAGCCGGTCCGCGGCGGGCAGCTCGATCGGGTAGACACCGGTGAAGCAGGCCGTGCACAACCGTTCCCGCGGCTGCAGGGTTGCGTTGATCATGCCGTCTTCGGAAATGTAAGCCAGGCTGTCCGCGCCGATGGATGCGCGGATTTCCTCCACGGCAGCGCCGTTGGCGATCAGCTCGGCGCGCGAGGCGAAGTCGATGCCGTAGAAGCACGGCCACTTGACCGGGGGAGAGGAGATCTTCACGTGTACCTCAAGGGCACCGGCTTCGTGCAGCATCCGGACAATGGCACGCTGCGTATTGCCGCGCACGATCGAATCATCCACCACCACTACCCGCTTGCCGCGGATCACGGATTCGAGGGCGTTCAGCTTCAGCTTGATGCCGAGCTGGCGAAGGGTCTGGCTGGGCTGGATGAAGGTGCGTCCCACGTAGGAGTTCTTGACGAAGCCATGGGCGAAGGGAATGCCGGATTCCTCGGCGTATCCCACCGCGGCCGGGGTGCCGGATTCCGGGACCGGGATCACAATGTCCGCCTCAACCGCGTTCTCCCGTGCCAGCTGGCGGCCCATCTCAACGCGGGATTCGTATACGGACCGGCCGGCAATGGTGGCATCGGGGCGGGCGAGGTAAACGTACTCGAACACGCAGCCGGCCGGCGTCGGCTCACCGAAGGTACGGCTGCGGACCCCGGATTCGTCAATGGCGATGAACTCGCCCGGCTTGATCTCCCGGATGAAACTGGCTCCCACCGTCGCGAGGGCGGAGCCTTCAGAGGCCACCACCCAGCCGCGCTCCAGGCGCCCAAGCACCAGCGGCCGGACGCCGTAGGTGTCCCGCGCGGCATAGAGGGTGCCCTCATCCATAAACACAAAGGAGAACGCGCCGCGCAGTTTCGGCAGCAGTTCCATGGCCGTGTCCTCGAGTGACCGTCCGTCGCTGCCGTTGAGGAGGGCGGTGACCAATGCCGTGTCCGAGGTGTTGCCCTGGGCGATTTCACCGGCGCGGGGCCGGCCCTCGCGCTCGAGGATCAGTTCATACAGTTCGGCGGAGTTGGTCAGGTTGCCGTTGTGCGCCAGGGCCACGGTGCCGCTCGCCGTGGCGCCGAGGGTGGGCTGGGCATTGGCCCAGTGGGAGGCTCCGGTGGTCGAATACCGGCAGTGCCCAACGGCTATGTGCCCCAAGAGGGTATTGAGCGTGGTTTCGTCGAAGACCTGGGAAACCAGTCCCATGTCCTTGTAAACGCTGATGCGGTTGCCGTCGCTGGTGGCGATGCCGGCGGACTCCTGTCCCCGGTGCTGCAGGGCGTAAAGACCGTAATAGGTTAGCTTCGCTACCTCTTCGCCGGGGGCCCAGACTCCGAAGACCCCGCAGGCATCCTGTGGGCCTTTTTCGCCGGGCATCAGATCATGGGAAAGCTGTCCGTCTCCACGTGCCATGTGTGAATTGTCTCATGGACAGCCGACGGTGCGGGCTGTGTGCGCCAGCGTTACGACGGCGGCTGTTCCCGGCTTTCCGGCTCGGCGGGATCCACGCTTTCAACCGTGGACCGGCGAGCCCTGCGGACACTGATCCAATCGAGGATGAGGGCGGTCAAGGCTCCCAGCAGCAGCCCCGGGAGGCCGAACATTATGGTGAAGAACCCGAGGGTGGCCTCACGGGTGAAGCTGGGGTTCTCGGCCCCGCCATAGGCGACAAAGAGGGCAGCAATAAACCCGGCAACCACGCCCAGTGCCAGGAAAGGGACGAAACGGGGAGCGCGGCGGACCGTAATCTCGCGGCGCTCAGGGCTGTGCTGCTCGGAAACCATGCTCCGATTCTACCGGGCGGGTACCCTCCTGCTGTGCCGATGGAGTTTAGGCGCGGACGGGACGGACCAGGCCCCGGGACGCTACGACCCGGTCCGGAACAGCGGCAGCACATCCGAAAGGTCGGCGCGCAGCCCCGAGGCCGCGACCTTCCCGGCGGCAACGGCGTCGGCCCAGGACTGCCGGCCGGTAACCAGCGCCAGCCAGGTGGCGCCGTCGGTCTCGATGACATTCGGGGGAGTGCCGCGGGTATGCCGGGGGCCGGCCACGCACTGGGTCACCCCGAACGGCGGAACCCGGACCTCGACGCTGTTGCCGGGGGCGCGTTCGGCGAGTTCTTCCAAGGCATAGCGCACTGCCATGGCAGTGGTGCCGCGGTCAGTTGCCCCGGCGGCTGCTGCCTGCAGTGCCGCCCGGCCGTCTTCGCCGGAGATCCGGCGCCGTGCCACGCTTCTAGCCCAGCAGCGCCGTGACCGGCGCGCCCAGCCGCAGGCTTCCCACGGGCTGTCCGCCGCCGAGCACCGGCTGCATGATCTTGTCCAGCACCTTCTCCACGGCCAGCGGGTCGACGGCGCCGCTCGCAGCCAGCAGCGTCAGGCCCACCAGGGATGCGGCGCGGGTATTGCCGTCGAGCATCTTCAGTGCCACGGAAGCGCCGGTGTCGGTGCCCAGCACCAGGACACCCTCGGCACCGTTCTTGGCGATGATCCCGAGGTCCTCCATCACAACCGAGTTCTCGCGGCCGTGTCCGTGCACCGCCCAGGGGTAGTCGAGCATCGCGGTGGCTACCGTTGCCGCACGGGCGTTGCCGTGCTTGCCGGACGGCGCCTTGGCCAGCCGGCCGATGCCGCGGGCCAGCCCGGTCAGCGAGACAGCGGCCAGCGGTGCACCGCAGCCGTCCACCGCCCAGTGCTGCACGGTTTCACCGGTGAACTCCTCGATCACCTCGGCGATGCGGCGCTGCAGCGGATGCTGCGGGTCCAGGTAGGTTGCGTGGTCCCAGTTGTTCTCGGTGCAGGCCCAGAGGAAGGCGGCGTGCTTGCCGGAGCAGTTGAACGCGATCCGCTGCGGCCCCTTGCCTTCGCGGATGAGTTCATTGCGGGCCTCAGCGTCCTGCGGCCAGTCCTCGGGGCACTGCAGGTGCCCCTCGGTGACGCCGGCGGCAGCCAGCATGCCGCGGACGACGTCGGTGTGTTCCCGGGAGCCGACGTGGCTGGCGGCGGCAAGGGCCACCTGCGGTCCACGCAGGGGCACTCCGGACTGCATGGCTGCGACGGCCTGGAACGGCTTGAGCGTGGAGCGGGGGAAGATCGGCGTAGTGATGTCACCGAGTTCCGTGACCACGGTGCCGTCGGCGGCCATCACGACGGCGGAACCGATGTGGCGGGACTCAATAAAACCGTTGCGCTCCAGCACGGCCAGTTCAACGGCGTCGGACGCGGTAAAAGTTGCGTTCATGTTCTTCAGTCTAAAGGGGAGCGGGAGGCGAACCGGCGATGACGGCCCCGGCACCGCCGTCGATCTCGCTGCCCCCCGCTGTTCCCCGGCGTGCGCTTTACCGCTGCAGCGTCCGCAGTTCCACTATCGATCCACCTTTGGCTACCTGCAAGGGGTGCGGGCCTACAGGTACCGGGCGGGTGGCAAATAGGTAGCCACGGGGTTTCGAACCGTCGCCGGCAGGCATCCCGGCGGCAATCCGCGCCGCGGCGTCATGTTGGGCAGGTGCTTTCGAGCGGTCCATCCCAGCAAGTACCCTGATCTACTGTGAAGGTTCTCGTAGTAGGCCCAGGCGGCCGCGAACATGCCCTTGTCCGAGCGCTCCTGGCCGATCCCTACGTCCGTGAGGTCCACGCGGCACCCGGGAACGCAGGCATTGCCCAGATGGTCCCGGTCCACCCGGTCGAGGCCACCGACCCCGCCGCTGTCACGGACCTGGCCCGGTCCCTCGGTTCCGACCTAGTGGTTATCGGCCCCGAGGCGCCGCTCGCGGCAGGTGTTGCCGACGCACTGCGGGAGGCAGGGATTGCCGTGTTCGGCCCGTCGCAGGCGGCCGCGCAGCTCGAAGCTTCCAAGGCCTTTGCCAAGCAGGTCATGGCGGCCGCCAACGTTCCCACCGCGATGGCGCGCATGGCCGGGACCGTGGAAGAAGCCGCCGACGCGCTTGACACCTTCGGCGCCCCGTACGTGGTCAAGGACGACGGGCTGGCCGCGGGCAAGGGCGTGGTGGTGACCTCGGACCGGAACGAAGCACTGGAGCACGCCCGAGCCTGCTTCGAGGCAGGCGGAACCGTGGTGATTGAGGAGTTCCTGGACGGCCCCGAGGTCTCCCTCTTCGTGCTCTCCGACGGACGGCACGTGGTGCCGCTGGCTCCCGCCCAGGACTTCAAACGGATTTTCAACGACGACGCCGGCCCCAACACCGGCGGCATGGGCGCCTACTCGCCTCTGGACTGGGCACCGGCCGGGCTGGTGCAGGACGTGGTCCGCCGGGTCGCGCAGCCGACCATTGACGAAATGGCTTCCCGCGGCACCCCTTTTGTGGGTGTGCTTTACTGCGGGCTTGCCCTGACGACGCGCGGGGTGCGGGTCATCGAATTCAACGCCCGCTTCGGTGATCCGGAGACGCAGGCAGTGCTGGCGCGGTTGAGGACCCCGCTCGGTGGTCTGCTGATGGCCGCGGCCAAGGGTGGCCTGGACGCCATGGAGCAGCTTAAATGGGACCCGCGCCCCGCCGTCGCCGTGGTGGTGGCAGCGGAAAACTATCCCGGCACGCCGAAGACCGGTGACCGGGTGCGGGGGCTGAAGAAAGCCGCGCAGCTGGAGGGTGTGCACGTGCTGCACGCCGGCACGAAGCTCAAGAAGGACAAGGTGCGCAGCGCCGGCGGGCGGGTACTTTCCGTGGTCGCGCTGGGTTCCACCTTGGACGAAGCGAGGGACCGCGCCTACGCCGGCGTCGACCTGATCCGGCTGGAAGGCTCCCAGCACCGCACCGATATTGCCTTGAAGGCTGCCCGCGGCGAAGTGCGGGTCCCGGAAGGCAGTTCGGGACAGTCCGGCAGCATGCCTGCGCAGGACGCGGCTGCGGCCCGCGAAGGGAACCCGGCATGAGTGACGGTACGGGCCGTGCGCCCAAGCTGCCGGGCTGGCGGCATGTGTATTCCGGCAAGGTCCGCGATCTGTACGTGCCCGAGGGAGCCGGGGACGACGCCGGCCGCGTGCTGGTGGTGGCCAGCGACCGGATCAGCGCGTACGACCACGTGCTGGCCAGCACCATTCCGGATAAGGGACGGATCCTCACGCAGCTCAGTCTGTGGTGGTTCGACCAGTTGGCGGAAATTCCGAACCACGTGATTTCCGCACAGGAAGGCATTCCGGAGGCCGTGGCCGGCCGGGCGATGATCTGCAAGAAGCTTGAGATGTACCCGGTGGAGTGCATTGCCCGCGGCTACCTGACCGGCTCCGGGCTGGCCGAGTACCAGGCCTCCCGAACAGTGTGCGGGCTGCCGCTGCCTGCCGGGCTGGTGGACGGTTCGCGGATTGAACCGGCCGTTTTCACCCCCTCGGCCAAGGCCGAGCAGGGCGAACATGACGAGAACATCACCTTTGAAGCGGTGGTGGACACGGTGGGCGCCGGCACGGCCGACGAGCTGCGTTCGCTGACGCTGCAGATCTACACCCGTGCCGAAGCCGTCGCACGGGAACGCGGGATCATCCTTGCCGATACCAAAGTGGAGTTCGGGAAGGATCCGCTGACCGGGGCGGTCACCTTGGGGGACGAGGTGCTGACCCCGGATTCGTCCCGTTTCTGGGATGCGGCACTGTATTCGCCCGGTCAGGCCCAGCCGTCCTTCGATAAGCAGTATGTGCGGGACTGGCTTACCTCACCGGCCTCGGGCTGGGACCGGCACTCCGATACGCCGCCCCCTGCCCTCCCGGACGACGTCGTCGAACGAACCCGGGCCCGGTATGTGGAGGCCTATGAACGGCTGACCGGGGAGGGATTCGTGTAAGTTTCCCCGAGGCGCGGGGCGCTTAACGCAAAAGGGCCGGTCAGATTTCTCTGACCGGCCCTTGCTGGTCGGGGTGACAGGATTTGAACCTGCGACCTCGTCGTCCCGAACGACGCGCGCTACCAAGCTGCGCCACACCCCGTAACCACTGCTTCGCTGAAGTGTTTGACGACCTCGCGAAGCAACTTTACAAGGATACTAGACAAATCCCGATTCCGCGAAACGGGCGTTTTGAACGTCTCCGGCGGCACCTGCGAAAGGCAGGTCCGGACCCCGATCCGAGCTAGGCGTCCCGCGCCGTCAGGGTCAGCAGGACTGCCTCGGGACGGCAGGCAAAGCGCACCGGCGCGTAGCGCGAGGTGCCGATGCCGGCGGAGACGTTCAGTGGCACCCGGCGTCCCGCATGTGCCCAGGAGGTCAGGCCGCGGGCCTGCCAGGTCGGCAGGTCGCAGTTGCTGACCAGGGCGCCGTAGCCGGGAATGCAGACCTGTCCGCCGTGGGTGTGCCCCGCAAGGATGATCTCGGCGCCTCCACCGGTGAATTCGTTTAGTACGCGCTGGTAGGGAGCGTGGGCGACGCCGATTTTCACTTCGGGCGCTGTGTTGGTTCCCGTGGAAGCGGGTACGCCGGACGGTGCAAAGCCCTGATATTTGTCCCGCCCCAGATGCGGGTCATCCACGCCGGAGAAGTTCAGGCGTAGGCCGGGCAGGTCCATCACGCTGTTGGTGTTGGTGAGGTTCTGCCAGCCGGCGTCCTGGAAAGATCCGAAGAGGGTTCCCCAAGGCAGCTTCTCCGGCTCGCGCCGATGCTTGGAGGGGCCCGTGAAGTACGTAAACGGGTTCTTCAGTACCGGGGCGTAGTAATCATTGGAGCCCGGGACAAATACGCCCGGGAAACGCATTACGGGTTTCAGCGCCTCAAGCACGGCTGGTACTGCCTGGGGGTGGCTGAGATTGTCACCGGTGTTGACTACCAGGTCCGGTTCCAGGTCAGCCAGGCCCTGCAGCCAGCGGACTTTCCGTTCCTGGCCGGGAACAAAATGGATGTCCGAAAGGTGCAGGACCCGCAGGGGAGTGCTTCCGGCCGGAAGGACCCGGACGGTTTCTTCACGGACACCGAAGAGGTTCCGTTCTATCAGGGAGCCGTAGGCGAAGGCCGCAGCACCGGTGCCGGCCAAGCCGCCGGCCAGCCATGCCGCCTTGCGTCCCACGGATGACAGGGTTGAATCAGCCACTATCCGTTACCGCCGCCGTTGCCGGGACCGCCGCCTTCACCGCCGCCGCCGTTGCCGGGACCGCCGCCTTCACCGCCGCCGCCGTTGCCGGGACCGCCGCCTTCACCGCCGCCACCGTTGCCGGGACCGCCGCCTTCACCGCCGCCACCGTTGCCGGGACCGCCGCCTTCACCGCCGCCGCCGTTGCCGGGACCCTGATCTGCAGCCGGGGACGCCGGCGGGGAGGCAGGGGGTGTGGCGCGCGGGGCAGGAGCCGTGTTGCCGACCATGCTGGCCGGGGGAGCGGTAAACGCATTGGCTTCGTACTGTCCGGCAATCCGCTGGATGTAGTTCTTCCACGAGGGGCCGGCGATCAGGGAGCCGTCGATCTCCGGGTAGGTCCGTCCGCCGATCAACTTGTCCGACATGGTGGTGTTATTGGCTTTCCAGTTGCCGATCCACGAGGCGGTGACCATTCCGGTGCTGTAACCCATGAACCAGGTCTGCGAGCGGGTGTCGTTGGTGCCGGTCTTGCCTGCGGTGGGAACACCGACCTGCAGGTTCACACCGGAACCGTTGGTCATAACCCGCTGGGTGGCCATGTTGACGCCTTGGGCAACCTCTTTACGCATCACCTGTTCGCAGGACTGCTCCGGAACCTGATATTCGGTGCCGTCGGCGCCGGTGACGGATTCAAGGGCAATGGGGTCACACTGCAGGCCTTCGGCGGCCAGAGTTGCAAAACCGGTGGCCATGGACAGCGGAGAGGCGTCGCCGCCGCCGCCGAAGGTTGACGGCGGGTTGACGGAGAGCATGTCCTCTTTGCCTTCCGAGCTCTTGCCGTCGTGGATTCCTGCAGCGAAGGCTATTTGCTGGAAGGAGCACAGATCGAGCTGGTTGATCTCGGCGAGGGTGATGGTGTTGTAGGACTGGGCCAGGCCGTCCAGGACGGTGGTGGTTTTGTAGTTCGTATCCCCGTAGTTGATGGGCGTCCACGGTTCCAGTGCCACATAGCGGCCGCCGGGCAGGCACGAGGCGTTCCAGGAGTGTCCGGCGGGGTAGGTGCGCTTGGAACCGTTCAGTGTGGTGTTCAGGGTCTTGCCCGCATCCAGCCAGGCAGCAACCGTAAACGGTTTGTAGGTGGATCCGGGCTGGAATCCGCCGAGGCCGTTAAGGGGTTTGGTCGGATCACCGCCCTGGTTAACGTCCACGTTGAAGTTCTGGACGGAGTTGCCGTCCGCGAGTTCGGGTGTGTACCGGGTGTTCTGGGCCATCGTCAGGATCTTGCCGGTGCCGGGTTCAACGCTGACCATTGCGTGGCCGATCTCAGCATCGGTGGTGTCCGGATTGGCCGTTTCGTTGACGGCTGTCTGCGCGGCGTTCTGGAACGTCGGGTTCAGCGTGGTCTTGATGGTCAGGCCGCCGCGCTTGAGCAGCTTGTCCCTGTCGTCCTCCGTGGCACCGAAGTTCTCGTCATTGAGCACAAGGCGCGTTACGTAGTCACAGAAGTAGGGGGCCTGTGAGGCCCCAACGCAGTTGCTGGACACCGGCGTGATCTGCAGGTCCAAACCGGTGGCAACAGAAGCGTCGAAGTCTTCCTGGCTGATGCGGCCCTTATCCAACATGGCCTGAAGCACCAGGTTCCGGCGTTCGAGGGAGCGCTCGGGGTTCAGCTCCGGGCTGTAGAACGTGGGACCGTTTACGACGCCGGCCAGCAGCGCCGACTGCGCAATGTTCAGGTCCTTGGCGTCCACGTTGAAGAAGTAGCGCGCCGCAGCCTGGACGCCGTACGTGGTGCCGCTGAAGGGAACGATATTGAAGTAGCCCTCAAGGATTTCGTCCTTGCTCAGCTCTTTCTCCACCGCAATTGCAAGCTTCATTTCGCGAAGCTTGTCGCCCACCGATTTACCGCCGCTGAAAACAACTTCCTTGTTGTTCTGCATGTTGGTGTCAATGATGACGTTGTTTACGTATTGCTGGGTGATGGTGGAAGCACCGCGGGTGCTGTCACTGGTGGCGTTGGACACCAGGGCGCCCATGATGCCCTGCAGGTCCACCCCGCCGTGTTCGTAGAACCGGTCATCCTCGATGGCCAGCATGGCGTCCACCATGTTGGGTGACACCTGGTCGAGGGTCACGGGCTGGCGGTTCTCCTCGTACACGGTGGCGATCAGGGAGCCGTCGTTTGCATAGATCTTTGACGGCGTGGCCAGTGCCCCGCGCTCCAGTTCCGACGGAAGCTGGTCAAAGAACTGGATGGATCCGGATGCGGCTGTGCCTGCTGCTGCGGCTACCGGAACCAGGAGACCGGCAGCCAGGACTCCGCAAAGAGCACTGATGCCGAAGAACGCGACGAGCTTCCCGAGAGTGGTCGCCGTGTCAAAGAACGGTGATTTGCGTGCTGCCATGCGAGACAGTCTACAAGCACGTTACGCTTTCCCTTATGACCAAATGGGAATACTTCATTACGCCTCTTCCACTGCACACACCCGGGCAAGTCCTGAATATGCACGGGGAAGAAGGTTGGGAACTGGTACAGATCGCTTCGGCGCCGAATGGAACCGGTTCCGTCGCCTACATGAAACGCGAAAAAAACCAGTGACTGGCGCTGCCGGTGCAGTCTCGGCTGTTGAGACCAGGCTCCGGGAACTGGGCCTGAGCCTTCCCGCCGTCGCATCTCCGGTGGCTGTCTACGTTCCGGCCGTGATCACCGGCAACCTCGTCCACACGTCCGGCCAGTTGCCGTTTGTGGACGGGGTCCTGCCGGCCACGGGCAAGGTGGGTGCGGAAGTGGGCGCAGAGGATGCGGCGTCCTACGCGGCCGTCTGTGCCGTCAATGCCCTGGCCGCCGTGAAGGCTCAGATCGGTGACCTTGACCGCGTGGTACGGGTGGTCAAAGTGGTGGGCTATGTCGCTTCCGACCCTTCCTTCACCGGCCAGCCGGCCGTCATTAACGGTGCTTCCGAGCTGCTGGGAAATGTCTTCGGCTCCGCGGGAAGCCATGCGCGTTCCGCCGTCGGCGTCGCAGTCCTGCCTCTGGATGCGCCGGTTGAAATAGAAATGATCGTTGAATTTGCCTAACACCCCAGTCCGGCTGTTCCCGGTGGCGCCCTCGGAACGGGTGGCGGCCCAGACCTGGTTCGAGCGCCCCGACCGCACGCCCCGCAAACCGCGGCTGGCGTCCTCAGTAGTGCTGCTGCGGGACTCTCCGCGCGGCACCCAGACGTACCTTTCCTACCGGCGGGGCGAATCGCCCCTGGGTAAGGTCGCCTTCCCGGGCGGCAGCATCGAGGAGAACGACGACGCGCAGGTCACCTGGTACGGTCCGGCACCGGCGCTGTGGGCGAAGTCCATGGGGGCCGACGACGCCCGGCTGGCCCGCCGCCACGTCGTGGCCGCGATCCGCGAGTTGTTCGAAGAAACCGGCATCCTGCTGGCCGGCCCGGACGAGTCCACGCTGCTGGAAAGCAACCGCGGCCCGGAATGGATGGCTGCACGGACGGCGATTGCCACCCAGGAGGCATCCTTCCTGGAGTTGCTTGGAAAGCGCGGCCTCGGTCTGCGCACGGACCTTTTGCGCCCGCTGTCCAACTGGCACAGTGCCGACTTTGCGCTCCGGCGCTTCGATACCCGTTATTTTGCTGCGGTCCAGCCGGTAGGCCAGGACGCCACCCTGCTGGAGGGTAAAGGTGTCTGGGCAGACTGGAAACCGGCGGCGGAAGTCATCGCCGCGCGGGAGAGCACCGCGCTGGGCGACGAAATCGGCCAGCCGGACACCTCCGGACTGACCCTGGGCGAACTGGTGGTTCCCGCCGTCGAAATCACCCTGGAAAAGGTGGCGTCCGCCCGTGGCTGTATCGCTTACCTTTCGAGCCGCCGGCCCGCCGCTGTTTATCAGCCGGAACTGGTGGAAGTTGACGGAAAGCCCTGCGTAGCCGTTCGTGCAGGCGGCGGTGCCGAAGGATCCTCTCAGCACGGGCGCTAACCGCCGCGGGACCGTCGGTGCACAAATGTGCACGGGTTTGAACCAACAACGGCGGGGGGGGGGGGCGCGGGCGGCGGCCCCCGGGGTGGTGGTTGTGGGTGGTGTTGGGGGGGGGGGGCGGTCAACATGTGTCCGGGGTTCCCAACACCCCCGGGCGGCCCGGGCCCCCGGCCCCGCCCCCGCCGTTGTTGGTGTTTCGTGCCTTTAGCGGGAGCGCTGGCGCAGCCGCTGCACGTCAAGAATGACAACCGCGCGGGCTTCCAGGCGCAGCCAACCGCGCTGGACAAACTCGGCGAGGGCCTTGTTCACGGTTTCGCGGGAGGCGCCCACCAGCTGGGCCAGTTCCTCCTGCGTGAGCTCGTGCGCAACGAGGATGCCGTCCGTCGCCGGACGGCCGAAGCGGTCCGCCAGGTCCAACAGCGCCTTTGCCACGCGGCCCGGAACGTCGGAGAACACGAGGTCCGCCAGGGACTCGTTCGTGCGGCGAAGCCTGCGGGCCAGCGCCTGCAGCAGCTGAACGGAAACCTCGGGGCGGGTTTCAATCAGGGCGCGCAGGTTCTCGTGGCGGAGGCCCGCAAGACGGGTTTCGGAAACGGCGGTTGCCGTGGCGTTCCGGGGCGACGGATCAAAAAGGGCCATCTCGCCGAACAGTTCGCCCGGGCCGAGGATCGCCAGCAGGTTTTCACGGCCGTCCGGGGCGGAGCGGCCAAGCTTGATCTTGCCGGAGACGATGAAATAGAGCTGGTCGCCCTGATCGCCTTCGCGGAAGACGGAGGCGCCGCGTGAGAGGTCGACCTCAGTGAGCTCTTCGGTCAGGGCGGCGAAGACGTCGTCTCCCAGAGAGGCGAACAACGGCGCGCGGCGCAGTACCTCGATATCCATGAAATCTCCTGTAAATAGTGGTCTCTCCTTATTATCTTGCCGCACGTCACCCCCTAGTGATACCTAAAGCACGTTTGTTCACTGATAGCTCCGAAAAAGAGGGCAGGACCACAGGCGCGGGGTCAATCCTGATAACGGGTTCCGGAGGTTGTCCCTATAAACTCGCACTGCAGCGGCCTTCCACCGCCCGGCTACCCCGATTGACACGCTTGGAGCTCTTTGTGCTCGGACTGACACTTCTGGACATCATCCTGCTCCTTGTCCTGATCTTCTACTTGGCTGCAGGTCTGCGCAACGGACTGGTGGTCACCCTCGGCGGGATCGTCGGATTCGTTGCCGGCGCCGTCGGCGCGTTCTTTGCCATTCCGCTGGTTGCCGAATGGGTTCCGGATAACGGCTGGCGGCTGACGGTGGTCATTGCCACGGCCGTCGTCCTGGTGCTCGTGGGCCACGCGGCCGGAGCCGCGCTTGGCGGAATGATCCGCAGGTGGCTGAATTTCCCGCCGCTGAGGTTCCTGGACCGCGTACTCGGCGGCGCCGCCAACCTTGCAGTGGCTGCGCTGGTCATGGCGATGCTTGCCTTCAGCGTGACGACGCTGGGCGTCCCGTTCCTGTCCCAGCAGATTGCCGCCTCGAAGGTACTCACCGCCATTGACGATGCCACCCCCGAGCAGGTGAAGACCTGGAGTGCGCAGATCCGTTCCTTCACTGTTTCCGAGGGGCTGCCGACCATCCTCGACAGCGCCGCGCCCCAAACGGCTGTCCCGCCGAGCGCCGAGGTGGACTCCGAAGAGCTGCGGACCGCGTCGGCGTCGGTCCTCAAAATCACGGGCACGGCATATCAGTGCGGACAGAACCAGACAGGTTCAGGCGTTGTGGTGGCGGATGACCGCGTGGTCACCAACGCCCACGTGGTTGCCGGCGTGAACGAACCGGTGGTGGAAGTTCCCGATGGCAGCGTACTGCCCGGACGGGTGGTCCACTTCGATCCGGCCCGCGACCTGGCCGTCCTCGCGGTGGACGGCCTCGACGCCGATCCCGTCCCCATGGGTGAGGCGCTGGCTGCCGGCACCACCGCGGCCTTTGCCGGTTATCCGGCGGGCGGCCCGTTCCGGCTGCAGGCAGCAAGTGTCGAGGGCCTGTCCAACGTGTCCGTCCGGGATATCTACGGAACCTCCCCCGAAGTGCTGGAGGTCTACACCCTGGCCGCGAACGTGCAGCAGGGCAATTCCGGCGGGCCGCTGCTGGACATGGATGGCCGCCTCGCCGGCATCATTTTCGCCAAGACCACCAGCGACCAGCCCATCGGCTACGCCCTCTCGCTGGCCGAAGTCGGCCCCGTGGTTGACGCCGCGTCGGATTACGACAGCCCGGTTTCAGCCGGTCAGTGCACGAGCAAATAAAGCTGCCCCGCTCAATACACGGCCAGCAGTTAACCCGTTAGAGCCAGTGCAGGGACTGCCCGTGCGCTCCGGTGCGGGCCACGGCCCTGCCGTTGTGGTGCAGGACGAACAGTCCCGGTTCTGTACCGGGCTCAGGCTCCACCGGCCCCGGAAGAGCACCGCTGCCCTCGTTGGAAATCCAATGCACCGGGCGTCCGGGGATATCCACGTAGCTGGACACCTTCTCCCGGAAGATTTCCCGGTCCGCCTTCGGAATGTAGGCCAGGACGGCGGTGTGGAACACAACGACGGCGGCCTCGGCCGGGGCTGCTTCAATTAATCCGGCGATTTCGGCGTTGAGGTCCCCCTTGACGATCCGGGCTGGGGACTGGCCGGCGGTTTCGGCCGCTGCCTTCAGGAGTGTTCGGCGGTCTTCCATGCCGGGCCAGATCAAGGCATCCAACCAGGCCAGGTCTTCGGGGTCGGCAGGGTCCAGCGGCGACAGGTCCACGCCGGTTCGGTGGATGATCTCGGGACAGGCCCGCGGCAGCGGCGGATTGCCGGTGGTTGTGCAGTCCAGGACCAGGTCCGGGCGGCCCGGATCGTTGAGGAGGTCGCCGTCGTCGTACCGGTAACCGTAGCGGTCCGGATACAGGCACAGCCCGGCGGAAGCGCCGACTTCGATCAGGGCCAGCGGGCGCCCCTCCGTCCGCGCGATTTCGGCGAACAGGGGAAGGAGGACGGCGCAGCGGCGGGGTTCGTTGGTCTGCGTGCTCCGGCGCAGGATGACCGACCGGATGTCTTCCCAATGCTCCTGAAGGAAGGAGCGGAACTGCGCGTAGGGTTCGGCGGCGGCGCCACGGCTCCGGGCGGCCGCCAGCACGAGGTTGGGTTGGCGCTTGGCCTCCGGAAGGCTGTCAATCAGCTCCAGCACCTCAGGGTCCGCACTGATAGCCGCGGTCCACTGCTCGTAGACAGGGGAGGATCCCCGGGCCTCGAATTCGGCGAACCGGGCATACCGCTGCGCAGTGGCGGCCATGGCTACTCCGCGGCCTGCCCGGCGGACCCGATCAGGTAGTCCACCGCCATGCGGTAGCCGCTGATACCGGCTCCGCAGATCACTACCTCCGCCACGGCGGAGACGAAGGAATGGTGGCGGAACTCCTCGCGGCGGTGGATGTTGCTCAGGTGAACCTCGACCACCGGCAGTTCCACGCCGGACAATGCGTCCGGGATGGCAACCGACGTGTGGCTGTAGGCAGCGGGATTGATGACAATGCCGTCCGCAGTGCCGCGCGCCGCGTGGATGGCATCGATCAGATCGCCTTCGTGGTTGGACTGGACACAGTCCACGGTCCAGCCGTGGGCGGAGGCCGCGGCCATGGCCGCGGCCTCCACATCCGCCAGGGTGGAGCTGCCGTAAATCGCCGGTTCACGGGTGCCCAACAGGTTTAGGTTGGGGCCGTTAAGGACGAGGAGGTTGCGGGTGCCGGCTGCAGTCATGGCTTAACTATGCCGGAGTTCAGTTGCGAAGCGGACTGCAGCGCGTCCGTGTTGCGCGCTGTCATGCGGCGGGCGGCCAGCGCGCCGGCAATGGTGATCAGGGACATCAGGGCCAGGACGACGCCGGGATGCCACCACGCGCCGCCGGTTGCGTTGGAGAACACCTGGGTGATGGACGGGGTGAATCCGGAGAGGATGCCGGCCAAGCTGTAGGCCAGGGACATTGCCGTGAACCCGGTTCGGGCCGGGAACAGATCCGCCATCAACCCGCCCAGCGCCGCCCACGCGGCCGTCGGCGCGATGCCGCCGATCAGGATGGTCAGGATATAGACCGGTGTGGTGGCGTTGCTGATGATGAAGTACAGCGGGAAGGAGATCAGCAGGGTCGCAACGGCCCCGGCCATCACCATCCGTGCCGAACCGATCCGGTTCGCCAGGAAACCGAACGCGGGGATGGTTGCCAGCTGCAGCACCGAACCGACCAATGCGGCGTTCAGGACCGTGGATTCGGACAGCCCCAGCACCGTTGTCCCGTAGGACTGGGTGTAGGTGGTCATCAGGAAGTAGGAGCCGATACCCAGCAGCGCAGCGGCGGCTGCCACCAGGACCGCAGCCCACTGGGTGCGGAGCACCTCCAGCAGCGGAACCCGGGTGATCTGGTGGGCCTGTGCCACGCCCTTGAAAACGGGGGTTTCATCGATGGCCAGCCGCAGGTACAGGGCGATGCCCATGAACGGGAAGGCCAGCAGGAACGGAATGCGCCAGACCCCTGCTGCCAGGTCTGCGTCGGAGACCTGGGTGAGCAGCAGGAAGATGCCGGTGACCATGATCGTGCCTACCGGTGAACCGATCTGCGGGATGGCCGCGTACAGCGCGCGCTTTCGGGGAGCGGCGTGCTCGGTGGCGATCAGGATGGAACCGCCCCATTCGCCCCCGACGGCCAGGCCCTGGAGCAGGCGCAGACCCACCAGCAGCAGCGGCGCCCAGATCCCGATGGTGTCGTAGTCCGGCAGCAGGCCGACGGCTCCGGTGGCGGTACCCATCAGGACGATGGTTCCGATCAGGGACGTTTTGCGTCCTACCCGGTCGCCGATGTGGCCGAAGAGAATGGCGCCCAGCGGTCGGGCGATGAAGCCCATGCCCAGGGTGAGGAAGGACAGCAGAATGCCTGTTGCTGCATCCACGTCGGGAAAGAAAATCCGGTTCAGGATCAGGGCTGCGGCGGTGCCGAAGACATAGAAGTCGTAGGACTCCAGGGCGGTGCCGATAAACGAGGCGCCCGCAACTTTGCGGGCCATCTTGGAAGAGGAGGGGGTGGGGGAAGCGGGCGGTGCGGCCGCTGCGGGTGTAGTAGACACAGACAGGAATTGTCCTAGCAGCGGAGGCTTTCACCAAGTCCATGAGTCCAACGTCACACCGGGCCGGATTTCCGCGGCGCTACGAGGACTGTCCCGGCTCCGGAAGGTGCGGGAGGATCAGCGCCTTCCCGGCGGTGATCAGTGCCGGTTCGACGGCGGTCCCGTCCGCCACGTATCCATGCACCATTGCCCCGTCCCGCAGCATAAGCAGCTGGTCCGCGAGCTGTCCGGCGTCTGCGGCGCCCAGTTGCTGCAGCCGCCCGGTGACCAGGGAATGGAGCCAGGCCCGGTGCTCCGAAACAACCACGCGGACGGGGTGGCCGGGATCGGCATATTCCGCTGCCGCATTGATGAACGGGCAGCCGCGGAAGCCTGCGCTGCACGCCTCGGAACCCATCGCTTCGGCGAACTGCAGCAGCCCGGTGCACGGATCCGGATCCAGCTCCGCTGCCCGCGCCTGCATCGCCGCCGACTGCTCCCGCAGGTACGCGACCACGAGATCATCCTTCGAGCGGAAGTAGCGGTAGAAGGTCACCTTCGTGGTGCCGGCAGCGGCAATGATCTTGTCCGCGCTGACTGCCCGGATCCCCTCTCGGTAAAACAGGAGAGAGGCCTGTGCCAGGATCCGCTCCCGCACGGGTGTAGCTGCCATCATGGTTCCCCTGACTCCCTCACTTGCAGTAGACGTACTAGTTAGTCTACCTTGAGGTCTACCGACTTTCCCCCACAAAAGGAGTTCCCCATGAGCGCTTTGTACACTGCCGCTGCCACCGCCACCGGAGACGGACGCAACGGCGAAGCCCGTACCAGCGACGGCAAGCTCGAGGTGAACCTGTCCACTCCGACCGAAATGGGCGGTTCCGGCGAAGGCACGAACCCCGAGCAGCTTTTTGCCACCGGTTACGCCGCCTGCTTCCTTTCCGCACTGAAGATGATTGCCCGCGCAGAAAAGGCGCCGATCTCGGATGCCGCCGTAACGGCGGACGTCAGCATCTTCAAGAACGACGACGGCGGCTTCAAGCTGGGCGTTGAACTCCACGTGGAGATGTCCGGCGTCGACGAAGCAACTGCGGACAAGCTGACCCAAGCCGCCCACCAGGTCTGCCCCTACTCCAACGCCACCCGCGGCAACATTGACGTGAACCTGGACGTCACCGTCGGCTAAGGGTTACAGGGTTAAACAACAGCAGGTGCCGTCCCCCGGATCGGGGAGGGCACCTGCTGTTGTTTGGTGCTGTGTCTATTTCGCTGTGCCTACTTCTTGAGCGAAGCCGCAATCTGCTGCATCACGGTGTTGTCCGCCAGCGTGCTCGAATCGCCGGCTTCCCGGCCCTCGGCCACGTCCTTGAGCAGCCGGCGCATGATCTTGCCGCTGCGGGTCTTGGGCAGTTCGGGAACCACCAGGATGTGCCGCGGCTTGGCGATGGGACCGATCTCCTTGCCCACGTGGTTGCGCAGGGTGGTGACAATGTCGTCGTCGTCCTTCGCGCTGCCGCGCAGGATCACGAAGGCAACCACGGCTTCACCGGTGGTGTCGTCCGCAGCGCCGACGACGGCGGCCTCGGCCACCGACGGGTGGCTGACCAGGGCGGACTCGATCTCCGTGGTGGAGAGCCGGTGTCCGGAGACATTCATAACGTCGTCCACGCGGCCAAGCAGCCAGATGTCGCCGTCCTCGTCCTTCTTGGCGCCGTCACCGGCGAAGTACATGTTGTCGAACCGGGACCAGTAGGTCTCCTTGAAACGTTCCGGGTCCCCCCAGATGCCGCGCAGCATGGACGGCCAGGGTTCCTTCACCACCAGGAAACCGCCGGACCCGTTGGGCACGGGTTCGCCCATCTCATCGACCACGTCCACCGAAATGCCGGGGACGGCCACCTGGGCAGAGCCAGGCTTGGTGGCCGTGACGCCCGGCATCGGAGCGATCATGTGCGCGCCGGTCTCCGTCTGCCACCAGGTATCCACGATGGGGGCGGGGTGTTCCTTCTTGCCGCCGTTGGCGCCGATGACCTGCCGGTACCACATCCATGCTTCCGGGTTGATCGGTTCGCCCACGGAACCCAGTACCCGGATGGAGTCGAGGTTGTACTTCTGCGGAATGTCCCGGCCCCACTTCATGCAGGTGCGGATGGCGGTGGGGGCGGTGTAGAGGATGGAGACCTTGTACTTTTCCACCAGTTCCCACCAGCGGCCCTGGTGCGGGGTATCCGGGGTGCCTTCGTAAATCAGCTGCGTGGCTCCGTTGACCAGCGGCGCGTAGGCAACATAGCTGTGGCCGGTGACCCAGCCGATGTCCGCGGTGCACCAGTACACGTCCGTTTCGGGGTGCAGGTCGAAGGTGTTCAGGTGCGTAAAGGCCGTCTGGGTGAGGAACCCGCCGGTGGTGTGCAGGATGCCCTTGGGCTTGCCCGTGGTTCCCGAGGTGTAGAGGATGAACAACGGGTGCTCGGAATCGTGGGCCACGGGGGAGTGCTCGGCGCTGGCGGAGTCCACGACGTCGTGCCACCACTTGTCCAGGCTGTCGTTCCACTCCACGGGCTCGCCGTTGCGGCGCACCACCAGTACGTTGTCGACGGTATGCCCGTCCTTGGCGAGGGCTTCGTCCACGGCGGGCTTGAGTGCGCTGGGCTTTCCGCGGCGGTAGGAGCCGTCCGCCGTGACCACAAGCTTCGCCTCGGCGTCGTCGATCCGGCTGCGCAGGGCGTCGGCGGAGAAACCGCCGAAGACCACTGAGTGCACAGCGCCGATCCGGGCGCAGGCCAGCATGGTGATAACTGCTTCGGGGATCATCGGCAGGTACACCGCTACGCGGTCACCCTTGGCGACGCCCAGGGATTCGAACGCGTTTGCTGCCTTCTTGACCTCTTCGGTCAGCTGCGCATACGTGTAGGTGCGCGTATCCCCGGGTTCACCCTCGAAATAAATGGCGACCCGGTCTCCGCGGCCTTCTTCAACGTGCCGGTCCAGGGCGTTGTATGCGGCGTTGAGCTTGCCGCCGACAAACCATTTGGCGAACGGGGCATCGGTCCAGTCCAGCGCCTGGGTGAAGTCCTGTTCCCAGGAGAGAATGTTCCGTGCCTGACGGGCCCAGAACTCGGGACCGTCGGCTGCCGCTTCCTCGTACAGCGAGGGCTGCGCCACTGCGGATGCTGCAAATTCGGCGCTCGGCGGGAAGCTCCGGCTTTCATGCAGCAGGTTCTCGAAGGCGTCTCCGTGCTTCTTTGCAGGGGACTGATCAGACATGGTTGAACCCTTTCACTTCGCTGAAAATCCATCACTTGGGGAATCGTGCATGGCTGCAAACCACCCTATCGCCGGATTTGGGTCGATGTGTCCGCGCTCACATAATCAGTCACAAAACGGCGTGATTATGCGGTGAGCGGTATGTCACTCCGCCGGGACGCGCCGCCCCTGCGCTAGTCTGCCTCGCCGTCGTTGATTAGGCTGTCTGAAGGAAGCAACCGCCTACGTACCGTAGATGCGCACCTCCCGTTGCCTGGCGCCCCCGTGCGGTCTAGGGACAGGTGGTCGTGAATGGAGATCAGTATGAACAACCCCCCTGTTGAGAACGAGGCCCGCACCACGGCCGGATCTTCGGAAACCGGCGGACACCCCTCCGCGACAGACAAGGGCCTGCCGGCACATCCGGCTGCCACGGACCAGGAAGCCCTCATTGGGCCCTTCGGGCTTCGGGACACCGTTGTAGGCGGCTCGGTCCTCGTCATGCTCGTGGGTAGCATCCTGCCGTTCTTCACGGTGACCCGTCTCGGGTTTGAAGAGGACTTCAACCTTTGGAATGCGTTCTCCCTGTTCTTCATCGGCATCGGCATCCTGCTGCCGCTGCTGGTTGCCGGACTGTTTGCCGGCCGCCGCCTCGCCCCCACGATGAAGCCCCGCGTGGGATCGCTCTCCCTGGACCAGTTCGCCTCTGTGACGGCTGTGCTGGCCCTGGCTTTCTTCTTCATCCAGACGGTGACCGACTTCAGCGTCGGCGCGATGGTCGCGTTGGTCGGTTCCCTGGGCCTGGTGGTGTCCACCACCCTGGCGCCGCACCTGCCCTTCTTTGCCCGGGAATTCCGTAACCGCCCCGAAGCAGCCGCCGCACTGACTGCCCGCGACGCTTTGCCGCTGCGTCCCCGTCCGGCCCGCCCGAAGCCGGAAGCAAAGCCGGAGACGGAGAACGCCGCCGGCGCCCGCCGTTTCACCAACCCGCTGCGCCGCAACGAGGACGCCCACCGCAACGAGGACGCCCGCACCACCGTGCATGAGGCGCCGAGCCAGAGCAGCACTGATGTTTCCGCTCCCGGCGGCACCGCCGTCGTCGGAACCTCCGGTGCATCGGCCGCCGCTCCCGCCACCTCCGTGCAGGAGACCTCCACCCCGTCGACGCAGGTTTCCCCCGCCACGGCATCACCGGCTACGCAGGCGCAGCCCGCTGCCGCTCCCGCCGCCGGCTTGCGGGCCGAGGAGCCCATGGCCGCCACCACCGTGAACCCGGTGGTCCGCGATGCCGGAGCCCGCGAAGCGTCCGCAGCAGGGGCCCACGAAGCGGAATCCGCCTCAGCGGAACCCATCACCGCTACCCGTGACGAGTCCGAAGCAGTGGTGGAAGCCTTCTGGTTCGCCGTGGGCACTCCCCGCCAGATTGTGGACGAGCGCACCGGACTGCCGCTGTTTATGTTCCACCCGGGTGACTGGGAACTGGGTCTTGAGGACCGCGGCGACGAGTTCCTGGTCCAGGACAAGCGCACCGGACGCATCGGCGTGCTGCGCGATCTCAGCAACATTGAGCGCGTCGACGCCGACCAGTAAGCCAGGCTCGCAGCAGCGGCCACCAGCAGCATCCAACCGTCAGTAGAAGGAATCCCAGCAGTGGCAAAGGCAACCGGCAGCGATCCGTCCCTTCTCGCTTTGAAGCGGAGGGCACGGCGGATCAACCGGATGCTCGGCGAGGTTTATCCCTACGCCGTGGCCGAGCTGGACTTCACCAACGCGTTTGAGCTGCTGGTGGCCACTGTGCTTTCGGCACAGACCACGGACATCCGGGTTAATGCCGTCACGCCCATCCTGTTTGCCCGCTACCCCGATGCCAAGGCGATGGCGGAGGCCGGCGAGGAAACGCTGCAGGAGATTCTCCGGCCCACCGGGTTCTTCCGAGCCAAAGCGGCCAGCGTGAAAGCGTTGTCCACCCGGCTGGTCGATGAGTTCGACGGCGAAGTGCCGGACCGGCTCGAGGACCTGGTCACCCTGCCCGGCGTCGGCCGGAAGACCGCCAACGTGGTGCTCGGCAATGCCTTCGGCGTTCCGGGCATCACGGTGGACACCCATTTCGGGCGCCTGTCCCGCCGGTTCGGCTGGACCACCGCCACGGACCCGGTGAAGGTGGAGGAAGACGTCGCGGCGCTGTTCGAGCCGAAGGACTGGACACCGCTTTCCAACCGGGTGGTGTTCCACGGCCGGCGGGTCTGCCACGCCAAGAAACCCGCCTGCGGCGCCTGCCCCGTCGCCCAGCTCTGCCCCTCATACGGCGAAGGCGAAACGGACCCCGCGAAGGCACGCAAGCTGCTCAAGTATGAGCTGGCGCCCGGCCGCGAGGAACTGCACGCCCGGATGATGGCCGCCGAAACCCGGGCCCAGCTGCGGGCCGCCGGCTTCGGCCTCGAAGCATGAGCGCCTACGCCGATCTGCGGGCGCTGGGCGTCTCCGCAGCTACCCGCTCCACCTCCTTCGACGCGAACCTGGAGCTGCTGCGCCGCAGCGTGGACCCGGCCACGGCCCGCCGTGCCGCCGTGCTCATTCTCTTCGGCAACCTGGATGACAATCCCGCGGACTTCCGCTCCGCCGGGGTGCCCGCCGAACTCGACGTCCTGCTGGTCGAGCGGGCAGCCACACTCAACGACCACCCCGGCCAGGTGGCCTTTCCGGGCGGCTCCCTGGATGCCGCCGACGCCGGAACGGAAGCCGCAGCCCTGCGCGAAGCCCGGGAAGAAACCGGGTTGGACCCCGACGGCGTCACGGTGCTGGGAACCCTGCCGGAAGTGGGACTGCCCGTCAGCAACTTCCTGGTCACCCCGGTGCTGGGCTGGTGGGACCGGCCCACGCCGGTGGACGTGGTGGACTACGGGGAATCGGCATCGGTGTTCCGCGTACCGGTGGCGGACCTGCTCAATCCGGAAAACCGGCGCACCGCGGTAATCACCAACGGCTCGCGTGCTTACCGTTCTCCCGCCTTCCTCGTGAACGGGGTGCTGGTCTGGGGCTTCACCGGCATCATCCTCAACGCCGTGCTGGAGGAACTGGGCTGGACCCTGCCCTGGGATGAGAGCCGGGAAATCGTTCCCGCTGTTTAGCCTTCGCCGGCGCGTCCCGTCGCGGAAACGCTACTTGGCGTCCGCGTAGGAGTCCACGGCAACGGCGACCACCGGGCACTCCAGCGGAATCGGCCCGAACAGCAGTCTCGTGGCCGCCGCCGCTGCTTCCGTCACCAGTGCGCTGACCTCCTCGACCCGTTCGGCCGGCACCTGGAGCATCACCTCGTCATGCAGGAAAAACACCAGTTCCCCTGCGGGGGAGGACGACGACGCCGCCCGCAGCCGCCGTCGTATCTCCGCCAGCCAGCACAACGCCCATTCCGCCGCCGTCGCCTGGACCACGAAGTTGCGGGTGAACCTGCCCTGGGCGCGGGCCAGCGAATCGGCGCGGCGCTGCTCTTCGGCGCTGGTGCTCTGCTGGGCGCGGAGCCAGCGTTCCGATACCGGCGGTGAACTGCGGCCCAGATGGCTGCTCACCGCCTGCCCGGCTTCACCCGCCCGCGCGCCGCGTTCCACCACGCCGATGGCCTGCGGGTAGGCGCGGGTCAGTACCGGCATCAGCCGGCCCGATTCCCCGCTGGTGGCACCGTACATAGCCCCGAGCATCGCCATCTTTGCCTTGGCCCGGTCGCCGTCGAAACTGCGGTCTGCGATGCCCTGGTAGAGGTCCTTGCCACGGGCTGCTGCCGCCAGTGCATTGTCCTGCCCCAGGGCGGCGAGGACCCGGGGTTCCAGCTGCGCGGCGTCGGCCACGATCAGCCGGTGGCCCGGGTCGGGGCGAACGGCGTCCCGCACCGTCCTGGGAATCTGCAGCGCACCGCCGCCGCGCGAGGACCACCGCCCGGACACCACGCCGCCCACCACGTATTCGGGCCGGAAGCGGCCGCCGTCCACCCAGGCATCCAGCCAGGCCCACCCGTTGGCGGTGAGGAGCCGGGAGAGCTTTTTGTACTCCAGCAGCGGCTCGATGGCGGGATGGTCCTGCTGCTGCAGCTCCCAGGAGCGGGTGCTGCGGACCTCGATGCCGGCGCGGTGCAGGGCGCGCAGCAGCTCCTGCGGGGAATCCGGATTGAAGCCGGGGTTGCCCAGCAGCCGGCGCAGCTCCGAGACCAGATGTTCGAGCTTTTCGGGGCGCCGGCCCTCCGGCGGCCGGGGGCCGAGGGTGTCCCGGAGCAGGGCTTCGTGAATGTCCCGGCGCCACGGGATGCCGGATTTTTCCATTTCCACAGCAATCAGGCCGCCGGTGGACTCCGCGACGGCGAGCAGGTTCAGTTTCGCCGGCGACGTGGAACGGGCGATCGCCTCCAACTGGTCCGCCAGTTCAGCGGCGAGCTCGGCAGCGGTGGCCTGCTGCGGACCGGCCGCCGCTCCGGCGGGGGCGTCGAGCGTATCGAAGATCGAGGTCTGGTCGGGGGAGTGCTGGACGGGGAGCAGCTGGCGGGGCGCCGGATCGGGATCGTCCACCGCGGCGCGCAGCTTTTCGATGTACGGCGTCGGAGGCACCGATTCGGCAAACCGCAGGATCCCGCGCACCAGCGCGAGGTCATGGCAGCGCTCCACCGTGAGTCCGTCGTCCAGCAGCCGGGAATAGACTCCACGGGCGGTTTCCCAGACCCAGCGGACCGGCGCCTGCTCGTAGTGCCTGACGGCTGCAGCCAGCCGGTCCCGGGTAATCACGACGGGGGGCGCGGACGGAAGGCCGGCGTCGTCGGTTTCCTGCAGGGTCCAGGTCTCGTCCTTCGCCTGGGCAGCGCCGGTGCCGGGTGCGAGGACGATGTACATGCTTCTATTCTCACCCGGAACGGGCAGCACGGTGATTTGCCGCTGCTTAGCCGCTCCTTTGCCGAGCCGGGCCCGGGAAACCGGCGGCGCGGCGATAGGGGAGACTGGAAGCTCACCAACTCTCAGGGCGGAACCACTTGATCACTCTTCAGCAGGACAATGACGGCTTTATTCGGATGGACCGGCATTTCCCGGCCTCGGCCTCCATCGCGGTCCGCTTCAGCGACGGCACCAGCGAAGTGCTCACCGGCGCCCGGCTGAACCAGGCGTACGACGACGCCGTGGCCGTTTTCCGTGCCAAGAACCATCTGGATGCCAAGGGCTTCTCCCGCGTACCAAAGAAGGTTTTCCCCGGCGCCAACAAGATCAATGTTGTTCCGGTGCAGCCCGGGATGGGCAACTAGCCCAGACTCAGACGGACCCCACCGTGCGGGCAGCCAGATGCCCGGTGACGAGCCTCAGCAGCTCGGGCACCACCGAGGGGGAGAAATAGTGGCCCATACCGGGGATCGTGGCCAGCCGTGAACCGGGAATCGCGGCCACCGTCGCCGCGCCCCCGCTGGGATGCACAATCGGATCCCGGTCGCCGTGGATTACAAGGGTCGGAACCCGGATCCCGGCCAGGGCCGCGGTGCGGTCGCCGGAGGCATTGATGGCACCGAGCTGCCGAGCCCGGGCCGTCCCACCGTCCGGATAGGCTCCGCGGTCCCAGGCCTGGCCGGCCAGTTCGGCTTCCCTTGCCGGATCCGCCGGGTGGGTCCGCCCGGCAAGATGACGCATCAGAGCTACCCGCGCCCGGATGAACTCCTCCCGGGTCCGCGGCGGCCGCGCCGCGAACCGGCGCTTGGTGGAGAAAGCTGCGGCGCCCACATCCCGGGCTCCGGTGGTGGAGATGAGGGAGGTCAGGGTCAGGACGCGGTCCGGGTGATGAGCGGCCACGGACTGGGCGATCATGCCGCCCAGCGACATCCCCACCATGTGTGCCCGGCCCACCTGCAGATGCTCCAGCAGCCCCGCGACGTCGTCGGCCATGTCCTCAATCCGGTAGGCGCCGGGCATCGGCCGGCCCAGTGCCTGACGCAGCAGCGTGGGGGCGGGTGTATCCATCCGGCCGGAGCGGCCGGCGTCCCGGTTATCCGGCCGGATGACGCGGTAACCGGCAGCAGCCAGGCCCTGTACGAATTCCGCCGGCCACGCCGCCAGGTCCAGGCCGAGACCGGACAGCAGGACCACCGGCTCGCCGTCGTCGGGTCCCTCGACCCGGTAACACAGCCGCATCCCGGACTCGAGCGTGACGAACCGGTCCGCCGCTGAGCCCGCGGCACCGCCGGCCCTGCCGGCGTCGCCGCTGAAGTGCAGGTGCTCGTCTGCCAGTGCGCCCTTCTGCAGGTCCCTCCGGTCAGCCAGGAAGTTCATGGTCATCAGCCAGGGAGCCTGCAGGCCCTGCCGGGGAAGGGATGACAGGCTGCGCTGGACATACCCGGCGCCAAAGTCCAGCAGCGGCCGGGTGGGCATGCCCGGCGGGGCCACGGGGACCGCCGATGTGTAGCCGTGCCGGTCCATGGAGCTAAGCAGGCGCGAGAACCACTGCGTCAGCAGCCCGACCTTCAGCGTCCAGGAAGCGTTGGTGTAGCCGATGGCGAAGGCCATGTTGGGGACGCCGCTGAGCATCACTCCGCGGTAGGCAACGTGCTCGGCCAGGTTCACCGGCACGCCGTCGAGCTTCAGTTCCATACCGCCCAGGACCTGGATGGTGAATCCGGTGGCAGTCACCACGACGTCGGCCTCCACTTCCGCTCCGGAGGCCAGACGGAGGCCGCGCTCAGTAAACCCCGTGGTCAGGCCCGTAACCACGGTTGCTCTGCCGCTGCGCAGGGCGGTGAAGAAATCGCCGTCCGGCACCGCGCACAGCCGCTGGTCCCACGGCCGATACGGCGGATTCAGGTGCTTATCCAGCTCAAAACCCTCCGGGACCTTGCGGGACTGGATACCGCGGATGAGCTTCCGGGCCAGGTTCGGCCACCGCTGGCAGAACACCCAGATGTACCGCTGCCGGCGGGCGCTGACCTCGGCCATGATCCGGCCGGTGCGTTCCGGGCCGACGACGCCGCGCAGCCGCCGGGCGATCGGATCCTTCGCCGGAACGGGAAGGATATAGGTGGGCGTGCGCTGGACCATCGTTACGCGGGCGCCCAGCTCCGCCAGCGCCGGAACGAGGGTGACGGCCGTGGCACCGCTGCCGAGTACGGCAATCCGCTTACCTGCGACGTCGAGGTCCTCGGGCCAGTGCTGCGGGTGCACTATCGGTCCGGCGAACAGTTCCCGGTCGGGGAGCTCCGGCGCGTAGCCCTCCCCGTAGCGGTAGTAGCCGGCGGCATTGAAGATCCAGCCGGCGGTGAGGTGCAGGATCTCCCCGGTCCCCACAGGTTCGGCCGGGGCGAGGTCAGGGCCGGATTCCGGCGTGCGCGTGCGCTCCACCGTGACGGTCCAGTGCGCGTCCCGGCTGGACCAATCCGCGGAGAGTACGCGGTGGTGGTAGCGGATCAGGGAATCCACGCCGTATTCGGCGGCGGTCTCCTTGAGGTAGTGCAGGATGCTGGGGCCGTCGGCAATGGCTTTCTCTTCACGCCACGGCCGGAAGTCATAACCGAAGGTGTAGAGATCCGAGTCGGAGCGGATCCCGGGGTAGCGGAACAGATCCCAGGTGCCGCCGGGGCGGCCGCGGGTCTCCAAGAGGGCGAGGGAGCGCCCCGGATGGTCCATGCGCAGGCGGCAGGCGGCGCCGATGCCGCTCAGACCGGCGCCGATGATCAGCACGTCCAGGTGTTCCATGTCGGTTTCCATAACTTCCCGCTTCGTTCGGTGGCACGTCGCTGGGCTGGGTTGCCGGTGCTGAACCGTTCCTGCCGGATGGTTTGCTCCCGGTTAGCGCCGACCCTATCGGATTCCGCCGCCGGTAGCCGATGGAGCCGGACCTTTCCTCCACAACCTTCTTGCCGGCGGCAGTTTCCCTGATGGTTCGGTCCGGGGATAGGACTGACCGGTCCGTGGTGCGACGGTAGGCGCATGGACATGGAACGAGGTGCGCCGGGCGCCGCGCGGGTACGCACCCGGCGGCTGCCGGAAACCGGGTCGGGCCGACGGCTGCTGGGCACAGCGGGCGGGGACGCCGTCGTCGCTGTGCTGGTGGCGGAGGATCAGGCCCTTCAGGACGAAGTGGCCCGGGTCGCTGCAGCTGCGGGCGTGGAAATTCCCGTGGCTCCGGGCATCCCGGAGGCCCTGGCTTTGGTGCCGGATCTGCTGCTGCTGGGCAGCGGGCACCTTCGGTTCCTGGCCGAACAGGGAGGACCGTGGCGTGCGCTCGCTGCCGCGGGAGCCGTTCCGGCCGGAACGGGGAAACCCGAGGTCATTGTGGTCAGCCTGGCGGAGGACACCACCGTCTGGGACGCAGCTGCGGGAAGTTCCGCGGGCCGGGTCGCGGTCCTCCCCGCAGCAGCCGGCTGGCTCGCCGGCTTTCTGGGCAGGCGGCGGAGCCTCTCCGGAGGTACGGTCCTGGGTGTCTTGGGTGGAGGCGGATCCGGCGCCTCCACCGTGGCCTGCTGGTTGAGCGCCAATGCCGCTGAGACCGGCCGATCGGTGCTGTTGCTGGAGGGGGACGCCTGGGGAGCCGGCTTGGAGTGGGCCCTGGGTGCTGCCGAGCTGGAGGGCATCCGATGGCCGGACCTGGAGGGGCTGAGCGGCAGCCTGAATCCCGTGCAGCTCGCGGCCGGGCTGCCGGCGCTCGCAGGCTTTTCACTTCTGGGCAGGGGGACAGGGATACCTCCGGCTGATGAGGCAGTTGCCGCGGCAGTTGTGGAGGCAGCGCGGAGCGGATATCAGCTGACCGTTGTTGATTTGGGCCGGACCGTCGGGGCAGCGTCGCTGCTGCGTTTCTGTGACCAGGTGCTCTTGGTGGTCCCGGGCCGGACCGGCGGCGTCCTGGGGGCGCAGACGTTGCTGGCGTACCTCGGGGAGGTGCCGGCCCACGTAGTGGTGCGCGGACCCCTCGGGAACGGATTGGACGAAGTCCTGGTGGCCGAAGCCCTGGGGTTGCCGCTGTCCGGTTACCTGCCCTTCCAGCGGGGAACGGGCCGGGAATACGGCCAGGTGCTGGCGGGTGCGGGACGCCCGCGGGTCAGGCGCGTGTCACAGCGGATTCTGGCGACGGTGTTGCCCCGGCCGGTTGGAGCGGCGTCGTGAGTATGTCCGGTGCCGGAAGCGGCGGAGTGCACCGCCAACGGTTGGGTCAGCCGATTGGGCCGGATCCGCTGTTGGCCCGGGTGCGGGACCGGATGCTGGCGCGCTCCGAACCGGTGACAGGAGCACGGCTGGCGGCGGCGGTGCAGGCCAGCGGGCAGCTGCTCGGTTCGGAGGGGACACTGCACGCGGTGGACCGCATGCGTGCCGAGCTGCAGGGCCTGGGGCCGCTGCAGCCGCTGGCATTGCTTCCCGGCGTCAGCGACATCCTGGTGAACGGTCCGGACCGGGTCTGGGTAGATGCCGGCCGCGGTTTGGAACTGACAGCCATCCGGTTTGCCTCCGACTCGGAGGTGCAGGCCCTTGCGACCCGCCTGGTGGCGGCCGGGGGCAGGCGGCTGGACGATTCCTGTCCCTGCGTTGATGTCCAGCTGCAGGGTTACCGCGTGCATGCAGTGCTCCGCCCGGTCTCCACCGGGTCTACGCTCCTGTCGGTCCGCATTCACCGGAACCGGTCCTTCACCCTTGCGGAACTGACACGCGGCGGAACCCTGGACCCGCAGTGTGAAGCCCTGCTCCGAACCATTGTCCGCCGACGCCTGAACTTCCTCGTCAGCGGAGCCACCGGCACCGGGAAAACGACGCTTCTCTCCACGCTGCTTTCCCTCAGCGGACCGCAGGAACGGCTGGTGCTGGTGGAAGACGCCGCAGAACTGGAACCGGACCATCCCCATGTGGTGGGCCTGCAGAGCCGGCACGGAAACGTGGAGGGCAGCGGGGTACTGGATCAAGCCGAACTGGTGCGGCAGGCCCTGCGCATGCGGCCGGACCGCCTAGTGGTGGGCGAGTGCCGGGGAGCCGAGGTCCGGGAACTCCTGGCAGCGCTGAACACCGGCCAT
The DNA here is from genome assembly GCF_024385525.1 of Arthrobacter sp. zg-Y238. GTDB lineage: Bacteria > Actinomycetota > Actinomycetes > Actinomycetales > Micrococcaceae > Arthrobacter_B > Arthrobacter_B jinronghuae. Next base: position 39,727 of record NZ_JANFLU010000004.1, read on the forward strand.
GACGGAGCCGGCGGAACCATTCACGCCAACTCGGCCGCGGGGGTGCCGGCCCGGTTGGCGGCGTTAGGCGCACTGGCCGGCATGGCGCCCGAAGCAGTGGCGCTGCAGGCGGCAGCAGCACTGGACGTGGTGGTCCATCTGCACCGGTCCGCCGGCACCCGCACCATTTCGGAGATCGCGGTCCTGGTGATCGCCGACGGGAAACTGACTGCCGTTCCTGCGTTGGTCCTCAGCGGAGGGGAATACCGGCGCGGCAGCGGGTGGGCGGAGCTCGAACGGCGGCTGGAGGTGCGGGCAGCCGCTGACAACGGTGCCGTATCCGCGCCGGCGGGCAGTTAGCGTCAGCGTGGCAGGGCTGACCGTCGCAGTGCTCCTTGCCGTGGCATCGGCCATGACAATCGGGTTTCCGCCGCTCCGGCCGCCGGTTGCCCGCCGCCTGGCTGCACGCAGAACGGAAGGCCAGCTTCTCCGACGGCACCGGCCGAACCGTCGGAATCGTCGGCACCGTCCCCCGGGGCTCGACGGTGATGCCCCGGCGCTGCTCGTGCGGGAACTGGCGGGGCTGCTGGCAGCGGGACGCTCGGCCCACCGGATCTGGGCGGACGCAGCCACCCTTTATGAAGCGCCGGGTCCGGCGGAGACCTCCGTTCACCCCTTTTTCCCGGTGCTGCAGTCGGCCGCGGCTTCGGCAGCGTTGGGCCTTAGCCCGGTGCCGGTACTTGCCGCCGCAGAGCATCCGGACGGCGGGGAAACGGATCCGGCGCTGCAGCAGCTGTGGTCCGGTTTGGCTGTCTGCCTGCGGGTATCGGAGCGGAGCGGCGCCCCGCTGGCCGCTGTGCTCAGCCGGTATGCCGGACAACTGGAAGCTGCCCGTGACGCCGCCTCGGACCGGGAGGCGGCAATGGCCGGCCCGCGGGCCACCGTGCGGCTCCTGACCTGGCTGCCGGGCGGCGGGATATTCCTGGGCTACCTGCTGGGCGGTAACCCGCTGCAGATCCTGACCGCGACACCGTTGGGGTGGCTCGCGGCTGCAGCCGGAACCGGGTTCTGGCTGGCAGGGCGTTTTTGGTCTTCACGGCTGGTGCGGAACGCCCAGACTCCGATTCAGGGCAATTACGGATGACCGGATTGCTGGTGTTCGCTTTCCTCTCGACGGCTGCCCTGCTCCTGACCGGAGCCGGCGGGCATCCGCGGCAGCAGCACCTCCGGCAGCATCTCCGACAGAGGAGCGTGCCCCGGCCGGAGGGCAGCACCGGCGACCCCGCGCTGATGCTGGACCTGATTGCGGCAATGTTGGAAGCAGGACAACCGCTGCCCTCGGCGTTGGCCATCCTGCGCGACGGTGTGGACCCGGCTACGTCCCGGGACCTCGACCGGCTCCTGCAGGCACTGGACCTCGGAATTCCCTGGGATGCCTCGTGGCAGTTGTCCGCCGGTTCCGCTTCCACCGGAACGCAGCCATCGGGTGCAGAACAGATATCCCGTGTCGGCAGGGTACCAACCGGACAGGTCTCGGCACTCGCGGCACTCGGCCCGGCCCTGCGTTTCACGGCCGTTACGGGGGCCCCGTCAGCTGCGGTGCTTCATTCCCAGGCGGACGCCCTTCGGCGGCGTCGGCAGACGGAGAGCAGACGGCGGGCAGCTGCGCTCGGGGTCCGCCTGGTGATGCCGCTGGGGCTGTGTTCGCTGCCCGCGTTTGTGGCGCTGACCGTGGTGCCGCTGCTGATGTCTCTGCTTCCGGGGTGGACCTAACCGGTTCGGCAGGGCAACGTCCCTGTTCGTTCCTCCACAAGCCACCGCCGGACCGGGGTTGTCCCCACCGGTGTAGAGGCCGCGGCCTGCAACCGGCGGCCGGAGGCAGGATCAAATGACAAACGTTTCAGCAGGAGGAAAGACACATGCCACTCAGCACCAGATCCGTCTCCGCACCATCCCAAGCCGCTGCCCGCCCCGACATGGACGGGGGAGGGCAGGGGGCGGCTTGCCCGAACCCGGAATCGGACGGCAGCCACGGGGTGTACAGCCTGTCCGGGCACACGGCCGCGGATAAGCCCCGCCTGACACTGGTGAAGCCGCTGCCGGCACCACAGGCACCGGTGGATCCGCCGTGGACCGACCGGGATGCCGGTATGGCCACGGCCGAATATGCCATTGCCACGCTGGCCGCCGTGGCCTTTGCCGGTCTGCTGGCCATCATCCTGGGCGGCGACGAGGTCCGAGGCATGCTCGTCTCGCTCATCCGATCCGCACTGACCCTGGGGTAGGAGTGCAGGCCAAGAGCGCCGGGAAAAAGGCTTCGAAACAGGGCGACCGGGGAGCGGTGACAGCCGAATTTGCGGTGGCGCTGCCGGCGATCGTGCTTGTACTGGTCGGAGGATTGACCGGTATTTCGGCAGGTATCACCCAGCTTCGGTTGGAGGAAGCCGCCCGGGCGGCGGCACGCGAGGTCATGCGCGCAGATCAACCCGCCGCGGCGGCGGCCGTTCAGCGGCTGGCCGGAAATTCGGCCGAGCTGATCCTCTCTGCTGAGGGGCACTGGACGGCCGTGGAGGTTCGCAGTTCCCTGACCTTGCCCGTGCTGAGCCTGCTCCCGCTGGAACTTTCAGCCGACGCCGTAGCTTTTCCCGGGGACGGAGGCCTGCCGAATGGCGTTCCGTCCACCGGGTAAAGGTCAAGCCGATCCTGGGTCAGCAGTCCTGGGCGATGCCGACGTTGCGGCCGGGGCACAAAGTGACACCGCAGCCGTGGTTGGAGCCCACGTTATGGCCGGAGCCTGCGACGGGAAAGGCAGGGCGGAACCTGTCAACGCCGAGCCGAATGACCGGGGAGCGGGAACGGTTACCGCGCTCGCGATCTGCATGGTGTTGCTGGGGCTTTCAATGGTTGCACTGGTGATGGTGCAGGCATCCGTGGCTGCTGTAAGGGCTGCCACGGCTGCGGACCTTGCAGCGCTTGCCGGTGCGGATGCCCTGCGCGGGCTGCAGCCGCTTGGAACCTCCGCGGGCATTTACCTCGATGCCGGCGGGTCTGAAGCCGGTGACTTCGATGCTGACGACGGACCCGGCGCCGCTAGCACCACAGGCGATGCCTGCGGGGTGGCCCGAGAGGTGGCTGCGCGCAACACTGCTGCACTGCGCGGCTGCACCGCAGATCCCGGTTCCGGAACCGTCACAGTGGAAACGGAGGTGCAGGTCCCCGCGCTGCCGGTTCCTGCCCTGGCCCGGGCACGAGCCGGACCTCCCGGCTAGGCCCGGCGGCCGTCCGGCTAGGGAGTAAGGGCCAGGGCCTCGTCCGGCGCATGGTCGAGCAGGACGTTCAACAGCGTAACGGCGCCCTTCTTATCCAGCGGATTGTTCTTGTTGCCGCATTTGGGGGACTGCACGCAGGAAGGGCAGCCGCCGTCGCACTCGCAGGCACGGATGGCATCGCGGGTGGCTGCCAGCCAGATCCGGGCCGCCTCGTAACCGCGCTCGGCAAAGCCTGCACCGCCGGGATGCCCGTCGTACACGAAGATGGTCGGCTTCTCGGTGTCCGCATGCAGGGCAGTGGAGACCCCGCCGATGTCCCAGCGGTCACTGGTTGCCACGAGCGGCAGCATGCCGATGGAAGCGTGTTCGGCGGCATGCAGGGAACCCGGGAAATCGGCAGGGGCAAGCCCGGCAGAGACGAGGAACTTCTCATCGATGACAAACCACACGGCTTTGGTGAACAGTTCCTTGGCTTCAAGCTCCAGCGGCTCCTCGCCGAGGATCTCGTTCGAGATCAGGGCCTTGCGCTGGTAGGAGACCACCTGCGTGGTGACCTTCACGGTGCCGAAGCAGACCTGGATGCCGTTCCACTCGGAGGTGCGGTCCGTTTCCAGCACCTCCACCTGGGTAATGTCACGGGCCTGGGTGTAGAACTCCGGATTGGTCCGGGTGACCATGGCGCAGTGGTCAGCCTCGTTGAGCTCATCCACCAGGAACGTCTGCCCCTGATGGACGTAAATCGCGCCGGTATGCGCCTGGTACTGCGCCTGCGGGGAGTCCATGGTGCCCAGCAGCGTGCCCGTTTCGGTCTCGACGATGTTGATCGGCCCGCCGCCGGCGGCCCGCAGATTGACCATGGACGCGGCGCTTTCCGGATGCGTCCAGAACCAGCCGGAGGGCCGGCGCCGCAGATAGCCCTGGTCTACCAACTGCTCCAGCAGCCCGCCCGCGGTGGGACCGAAGAGTTCCCGCTCGTCCGGAGTTATCGGCAGCTCGGCTGCGGCAGCGCATAGATGCGGTCCCAGCACGTACGGGTTGGACGGGTCGAAGACCGTCGCCTCCACCGAAATGTCGAAAATGGCCTCGGGATGGTGCACCAGATAGGTGTCCAGCGGATCGTCGCTGGCCACAAACGCGGCCAGCGCGTCCTGGCCCGAGCGTCCGGCCCGGCCGATCTGCTGGAACAGCGACGCCCGGGTGCCCGGCCAGCCGGCCACCAGCACGGCGTCCAGCCCGGAAATGTCGATGCCAAGTTCCAGCGCCGAGGTGCTGGCGATGCCCAGCAGTTCACCGCTGCGCAGCCGCCGTTCCAGCTCCCGCCGTTCTTCGGGCAGGTAACCGGAACGGTAGGCCGCTACCCGGTCCGGCAGGGAAGGGTGCACCTCGTCCAGCAGCCGCCGGGTGATGGTCGCAATGGTTTCGGCACCGCGGCGGGATTTGATGAAGGCGATGGTGCGGACCTGCGCTGCCACCAGGTTGGCGAGCAGATCGGCGGTCTCGGCCACCACCGTGCGCCGCGACCGTGCTCCGTTCTCGCCCTTCAGCTCGGTCAGTTGCGGCTCCCACAAGGCCACCGTGGTGGAACCGTGCGGTGAACGGTCCTGCGTCACTGCAGTGACCGGCGCACCGATCAACCGGCTGAAGGAATCCGACGGTTCGGCGGACGTGGCCGAGGCGCCGATAAACACCGGATCGGCACCGTAGTACCGGCAGATCCGCCGCAGCCGGCGCATCAGGTTGGCGACATTCGAACCGAAGACACCGCGGTAGCTGTGTGCCTCGTCGATGATGACGTATTTCAGGCGGCGGAAGAACCGCGCCCACCAGGCATGGTTCGGCAGGACGCCGAAGTGCAGCATGTCCGGGTTGGCGAGCACCAGGTTGGCATGGTCCCGGATCCAGCGCCGGGCACCCGTGTCCGTGTCGCCGTCGTACGTCTCGGCACGGACCGTGGGCAGCTGCAACGACTTGACGGCGGCTAGCTGATCGGCGGCCAGCGCCTTGGTGGGGGCCAGATACAGTGCGACGGCGCCGGACGGCTCCAGCGTGGCCCGGTCATCGAGGGAAGTGCGGTGGATCGCGTCAAGGACGGGCAGCTGGTAAGCCAGCGACTTTCCCGAAGCCGTGCCGGTGGCAATGATCGTGTGCTGCCCGCTGTGCGCGGCTTCGGCAGCTTCCATCTGGTGCGCCCACGGCTCGTGGATGCCGCGGCGCTGGTAGGCGGCAACGACGTCGGGGTGCGCCCATTCTGGCCACGGCGCGGTAACGGCACGGCGCGCAGGAATGTGGTGCACGTGCATCAGCTGCTCGGGCTCGGCGCCGCCGCCCAGCAGCGGAATCAGGGAATCATGAAGAGCCACGTGCTCATTCTCCCACCCGGAAATCCGAGGGCACGTATGTTCACTGCCGGGGGAAAAGGGGGTGCGAAGATCAGAGCCGCGGCTCGAACATGACGACGGCGGCGAGGGACTCCCAGCCCAGGTACCGGTAGAGCTCCTGCCCCTCCAGCGAGGCGATAAGCAGTCCGGCGTCGGCGTCGTCCTCCAGGGCCAGTGCGGTCAATGCCCGCATCACGTAGCTTCCCAAACCCCGCCGCCGGTACGCAGGCTCGGTGATGATCCGGTCAAACACGGCGTAACCGTCAATCACGGCCACCCTTCCGGCGGCTATCGGCTGCCCCGCGTCGAGCACCGTTACGGTGCCCACCTTGTTCTCGTGGGTGCTTTCGGTTTCATAGCCGTCCCACGGCAGCACGGGGTACTCGATGTCCTGGCCCGCCATATCGGCCGCCATCAGGACCTCGTCGCTTGACCGGATCTGCATCCCGTACACCGATGCCGCGCCGTGGATTTCGTGAACCCGCGTAGTCACGATGGTGAACAGCCGGGTGGGGCTGTGCCGTGCGGAAGAAGCAAGGGCGGCGAACTCGTCATGGGAGGGTTCGAGAGCGAAATACTCCCAGTCGTTGGTTCGGTCATGCAGGAGTGCAGCCGGGAAGCGGCCCTCATGACGGGTCCGGTACCCCCTCGCCTGGGCCCACCCGGAGACCCAGGTCTCAAGCAAATCGTCATCCAGCGCTCTCATAGATGCACACTAGCGGCCACCCGGTGGGAACGGTATGCATCGGAGATGAAATGCGGATGCCTGCCTCGGTCTACCCTTATCTTGTGGCACTGAACCGAATCGCACTGTATTACGCTTTCACTCCCCTTCCCGACCCGGATGCAATCCGCCTCTGGCAGCGCGCACTCTGCGAAAAGCTGGGCCTGCGCGGGCGCATCCTGATCTCGCAGGACGGCATCAACGGCACCGTCGGGGGTGAGCTGGACGCCGTCAAGGCCTATGTGAAGGCCACCCGGGAATATCCCGCCTTCAAGAAGATGGACATCAAGTACTCCGAGGGCTCGGCGGAGGATTTCCCGCGCCTGAGCGTGAAGGTGCGCAACGAGATAGTGAGTTTCGGCGCACCGGGCGAATTGAAGGTGGACGAGAACGGCGTGGTCGGCGGCGGAACGCACCTGCGCCCCGAAGAACTCCACCAGCTGGTGGAGGAGAAGGAAAAGGCCGGCGAGGAAGTGGTCTTCTTCGACGGGCGCAACGCCTTCGAAGCGCAGATCGGAAAGTTCAAGGGCGCCGTGGTGCCCGATGTTTCCACCACGCATGACTTCATCGCCGAACTGGAATCTGGCAAGTACGACGACCTCAAGGACAAGCCGGTGGTCACCTACTGCACCGGAGGCATCCGCTGCGAGGTGCTCTCCAGCCTCATGGTGAACCGCGGGTTCTCCGAGGTCTACCAGATGAAGGGCGGCATTGTCCGCTACGGGGAAACCTACGGCGACAAGGGCCTCTGGGAAGGTTCGCTCTACGTTTTTGACAAGCGGATGCACACGGAGTTCACGGACGACACCGTGACCATCGGCCAGTGCGTGCGCTGCCAGGCTCCCACGAGCAAGTTCGAGAACTGCTCCAACCCGTCCTGCCGCAAGCTGACCCTGTACTGTGCGGACTGCGCATCGGACCCCGCCACGCTCCGCTGCCCTGACGGCTGCGACGGGTGACCTCCGGCAATACTTAGGCCGCCCCTAACTGCCTCTATACTTCCCCACCCGGCGTTGTTAGCATCGCGGGCACGGGCGCTGACGCCCGGAACAGGCCTGACCGGAACCGGCGTCTGCCGGGCACGCCGGGATCGGGCGTAGCCCAAAGGCGGGGGAGTATGGAAACGGTTGGCACGGCGGCGGACGCCGCAGAGAATACAAATGAGTGGGACCGGATAGTCGACGTCCTTGTGGTGGGGTCGGGTGCGGCCGCGCTGACGGCGGCCATCACGGCAGCGGATGAGGGACTGGACGTCCTGGTCGTGGAGAGCACCAAACTCTGGGGCGGCACCACCTCCATTTCCGGCGGCGGTCTCTGGATGCCCAACAACCCCCTGATGAAAGCGGCAGGGGTGCAGGACAGCCAGCAAAACGCCCTCACCTATATGGAAGAGGTGATTGCCGACGTCGGCCCCGCCTCCTCGCGCGAACGCAAGTTCGCGTTCCTGCGCTCCGTGCCCGAAGTCGTGACGTTCCTGGGCGGTCTCGGGGTCCAGTGGATGCGTTCCAAGGACTACCCGGACTACTATCCGGACCGGCCCGGCGGAATGGTCGGCCGCTCCCTTGAGGTGAAGCCCTTCGACACGAAGCTCCTGGGCCCCTGGTTCAAGCACTCGCGCGCCGCGGCGTCGGGCATTCCCGCACCCCTGGCCACCGACGACGTCTGGGAGCTCTCCCGGGCCTGGTCCACGCCGAGCGGGTTCATCCGCGGCGCCCGCTTCGTTTTCCGCACCCTCGGCGGGCTGGTCCGGGGCAAGCGGCTGTATGGTCTGGGTGGAGCCCTGTCCTCCTCGCTCATGTACATCGTGCGTAACCAGCAGACGCCGGTCTGGCTCTCGGCGCCGCTGACGGACCTGATCCAGGACGACGACGGCGCGGTGCTGGGCGCCGTCGTCCGCCGGCAGGGACGGGACGTCCGGATTCGGGCAAGGCACGGCGTGGTTCTGGGCGCCGGCGGCTTTGCACGGAACGCCGAATGGCGGGAAAAGTACCAGGGCCTGGAGAAGGAGTACTCCTCGGCCCCGGAAGGCGACCTCGGCCAGGCCATCGACATTGTGGCCGCTCGGGGCGGTGCGCTGGCCCTCATGGACGATGCCTGGTGGGGACCGACCGCCGTTGGACCCAAGGGGAAGGTGACGTTCACGCTTGCGGAGCGGTCCATGCCGTTTTCCCTGGTGGTGGACGCTGCGGGCAAACGGTTCCTGAACGAGTCCGAATCCTATGTGGATTTCGGCCACCACATGCTCGAGAACAACAGGAAAGTACCGGGGGACCCCGCCTGGCTGGTGTTCGAGGCCCGGCACGCCCGCCGCTACCTGTTCAACGCCCTGCTGATCGGGCGCAAGGACTGGACGCGGCAGGGGCTGCTGCTTCGGGACGACACGGTTGCGGGGCTGGCGGAGAAGATGGGTGTGCCGCCGGCGGCGCTGCAGGCCACGGTGGAACGGTTCAACGGCTTCGCGCAGACCGGCATCGACGAAGATTTCCATCGCGGCGACACCGTCTATGACAACTACTACAGCGATCCGCGGGTGAAGCCGAACCCGAACCTGGGGCCGCTGGAGAAGGGACCGTTTTCCGCCGTGCGCCTGTACCCCGGGGACCTGGGCACCAAGGGCGGTCTGGTGACGGACAGCGATGCGCGCGTGCTCCGCGAGGACGGCAGCGTCATTCCCGGACTGTATGCCGCTGGAAACACCACCGCCTCCGTCATGGGCCGGACCTATCCGGGGGCCGGGGCAACCATCGCACCGGCCGTAGTCTTCGGTTACCGCGCTGCCCGGCACGCGGCTGCCCACGCTCCCTCGGCTGTCAGTCGGGTGAAGGCGGCCACATCGGCAGCCGCGCCGGCAGCCGCACCGGCAGCGGACGTCCCGGTGCAGGGAACGGCCGGTTAGCGGGCTCTCCGGCACGGCGTTCCGGGCGGTGACCGAACGTCCGGGCAGAGCGGACGGGTACTTCATCGACTTGTTGGAGTGCCCGTCCGTCGTTTGCACGGACCGCCGATAGCGCGGCCCTAGACTGGGGGATGTGATTGATTTCTCTTCCGTTCCTTCCGCACCCCGTAGCCGTGACACCTGGCTTCTCAAGGCGCTCGCCGCCGATCTGGAGGAAGCCGGATACACCGTAAACGGTGTGGCCGGGTTCCTTGGCGAGGAAGCATCGGCGGCCCTGCAGCGGGACCAGCTGGTTCCCGCCCTGCTGGCCTGCCGTGCGGAAGCGGAAGCCGCAGATCCCCGTCGGGTGGCGGTTCCCATCCAGCTTTGGCTATTGGGGGAAACGGCTGAGCGGGCCGCACTGGACAGCGCGCTGCCGCGCACCGGCACCGAAGGCCTCCTGGAACTCGGGCTCATTGAACGCGGACGCATCTTCGGCACCTTCCGTGCAGCAGTGGACCTGCGCCCCTACGGCACCGATGACGGCGGCACCGGTTCCGCCGGCAATCCGGACGGTGATCTCTGGGTGGCCAGCGACCTGGGCAGCCACCAGCGTCCCGGCGTGCTGCGGCGCGACCACGTCCTCGGCATCGGACAGGCTTCCCTGAGCCTGGCCCAGCTCACCGTACGCACGCCTGTGGGACGCGCCTTGGACCTGGGCACCGGATGCGGGATCCAGACCTTCCATCTGCTCCGGCACGCGGACCATGTGACGGCGACCGACGTTTCCGAGCGTGCCCTCGGCTTCACCCGGTTCAACCTGATGCTCAACGCCCCCCAGCTGGACATCGATCCGGACCAGCCCGAGGAGCGGTTCACCCTCCGGCTGGGCAGCCTGCTGGAGCCGGTGGCCGGCGAAAAGTTCGATCTGGTGGTCTCCAACCCGCCGTTCGTCATCACTCCGCGCACCGGCGGCGACAACGATGAAAGGTACACCTACCGCGACGGCGGCCTGGCCGGTGACGGCATCGTCGCTGCCCTGGTGGCCGGCCTCGAGGAGGTCCTGCGTCCCGGCGGCACCGCCCAGATGCTGGGGAACTGGGAGATCCCGGCTGGCCGGGACGAGGAATGGTCCGCCAGGCTCGAGGAATGGCTTCCGGAGGGGACGGACGCCTGGGTCATCCAGCGCGAAACCCTCACCCCGACGGAGTACGCCGAAATGTGGCTCCGCGACGCCGCGCAGGGCCGTGAACGCGAGGAATACACTGCGGCGTACGCCGGTTACCTGGAGGACTTCGCTTCCCGGAATGTTGGAACTGTGGGGTTCGGCTCACTTTGGCTGCGCCGACGGCGGAAGCCCGGCGCCGAGCCGCTGCGCAGGTTCGAGGAAATCACCCACCCCATTGAACAGCCCGTGGGTCCGCACCTCGATGCCGCCGTACGCCGGTTCGACTGGGTCACCAGCCGCACCAAGCTGGAGAACGTGCACCTTCTGGTCGCGGAAGACGTTACTGAGGAGCGCCACCAGCGCCCCGGCGCCGAGCATCCGGGTGTGATTCTGCTCCGTCAGGGCGCCGGACTGCGGCGGACCAACCTCATGAGCACGGAGCTCACCGGGTTCGTTTCCGCCTGTGACGGCGAGCTCTCCGTAGGACAGATAGTCTCAGCCCTGGCCGCCCTGCTGGATCGCCCTGAACCGGAGTTTGGCGAAAACCTGATCGCGGAAGTGCGTAATCTGGTCTTGGACGGGTTCCTCGTTCCGGACCGCTGGTAGGTCCCGCGCCTGTCCCGGTGCGGGTCAGTGCCTGCGGTGCTTTCCGGTTACCCTAGTGCTGGGGCATCGCGCATACTGTCTGTGGATGTACCGGACTGCCGATGCACCAAAGCGCCGGAACAACGCGCCCCAAAACTTATTTGAACCACCCCGTTACGTAGGAGAACAGTGCCAGTTAAGGCAACGGACAAGAAGACCGGCAAGAAGAAGCTTGTAATTGTCGAGTCTCCGGCCAAGGGCAAGACCATCGCCGGGTACCTCGGCGAAGGCTTCGAGGTGACGGCGTCGATGGGTCATATCCGCGATCTTCCGCAGCCCTCCGACCTGCCCGCGGAGCTGAAGAAGACGGGCGTCGGCAAGTTTGCCGTGGACCTCGACAATGACTTCGAGCCGTATTACGTGGTGTCTGCGGACAAGAAGAAGAAGGTGGCCGAGCTCAAGGCCGCATTGAAGGACGCCGACGAGCTCTATCTCGCAACTGACGGTGACCGTGAAGGCGAAGCCATTGCCTGGCACCTGCTGCAGGTGCTCAAGCCCAAGGTCCCCGTTCACCGGCTGACCTTCCCGGAAATCACCCGCGAAGCCATCCAGCGTGCCCTGCTGGAAATGCGCGACGTCGACGTCGCCATGGTGGACGCCCAGGAAACCCGCCGCATCCTTGACCGCCTCTACGGCTACGAGATTTCCCCTGTGCTCTGGCGCAAGGTAGCCCGCGGCCTGTCCGCCGGACGTGTGCAGTCCGTCGCCACCCGGCTCGTGGTCGAACGCGAGCGGGAGCGCATGGCGTTCCGCGCGGCGTCGTACTGGGACCTTGTGGGAACCTTCGCCACGGAAGCCGCCGAGAAATTCAAGGCCCGCCTGGTCTCCGTCGACGGCGCCCGCGTCGCCACCGGCAAGGATTTCACCGACCGCGGTGAGCTGAAGTCCAAGACCGCCGTGCACCTGGACGAAGCAGCTGCCGTCTCGCTTGCCGCCGGCCTGGAATCGGCCGCATTCACCGTCCGTTCCGTGGATACCAAGCCGTACACCCGCCGTCCGGCAGCGCCGTTCACCACCTCCACCCTGCAGCAGGAAGCCGGCCGCAAGCTGCGCTTCTCCTCGCGGGTGACCATGCAGGTGGCCCAGCGGCTGTACGAAAACGGTTACATCACCTATATGCGTACGGACTCCCCGGCGCTGTCGGACCAGGCCATCAACGCCGCCCGCCGCCAGGCCTCGGAGCTTTACGGCCCCGAGTACGTGCCCGAAGCCCGGCGCGTCTACAAGGGCAAGTCCAAGAACGCCCAGGAAGCACACGAGGCCATCCGCCCCGCCGGTGACTCCTTCCGCACCCCCGCACAGGTGGCCTCCTCGCTGCGCGGCGACGAGTTCCGGCTCTACGAGCTGATCTGGAAGCGAACCGTCGCCTCCCAGATGGCCGACGCCAAGGGTTCCACCGCTTCCGTGCGCCTCGGTGCGGTGTCCGCTGACGGGCGCGACGCCGAGTTCTCGGCTTCCGGCACGGTCATCACCTTCCGCGGCTTCATGGCTGCCTATGAAGAGGGCCGCGACGCCGTCCGCGAGGACGACGAGGCCGAGGGCACCGAAGGCGCCCGCCTGCCGGTGCTGAAGGCCCAGGACACCTTGACTGCTGCAGACATCGCTGCCGGCGGACATGAGACCTCCCCGCCGCCGCGGTTCACTGAAGCGTCCCTGGTGAAGATGCTCGAAGAACTCGGCATCGGCCGCCCCTCCACGTACGCCGCCACCATCTCCACGATCATGGACCGCGGCTATGTCACCAGCCGCGGCCAGGCACTCGTGCCGAGCTGGATCGCGTTCTCAGTGGTCCGCCTGCTGGAGGAACACTTCACGGATTACGTGGATTACGACTTCACCGCTGAACTCGAAGAAGACCTGGACCGCATTTCCCGCGGCGAAGCCGGCCGCGTGGAGTGGCTGAACCAGTTCTACTACGGCGACCGTGTGGAAACCGGCCTGCACACCATCGTGAACGACCTCGGCGAAATTGACGCCAAGGCGATCAACTCGATCGAGATTGCCGACGGCATTGTGCTGCGCGTGGGCAAGTTCGGCCCCTACCTGGAGCGTCCGCTGCCCGCAGACGCCCCCGAAGGGACCGAGCCCGAGCGGGCAAACGTTCCCGAGGACCTGGCCCCTGACGAACTCACCGCCGAAAAGGCCGTGGAACTGATGGAGACCGCCGCTCCCGAAGAGCGCGTGCTGGGCACCGATCCGGAGACGGGCCGGACCATCGTGGCCCGCAACGGGCGCTACGGTCCGTACGTGATCGAGCTGATCCCGGAACCCACCGAAGAGGACCTGGCCAACCAGCCGGTGGAGTACTACAAGAACGGCAAGCCCAAGCCTCCGAAGAAGCCGGTGAAGGTCAAGCCCCGCACCGGCTCGCTCTTCAAATCAATGAGCGTGGAAACGGTGACCTTGGACGAGGCGCTGAAGCTGATGAAGCTGCCGCGTGTCCTGGGCACAGACGCCGAAGGCAACGAGATCACGGTGCAGAACGGCCGGTTCGGTCCGTACCTGAAGAAGGGCACGGATTCGCGCTCGATCGGCTCCGAAGAGGAAATCTTCACGATCACGCTCGAGCAGGCGCTGGAGATCTATTCCCAGCCCAAGCAGCGCGGCGGCCGGCAGGCTGCGGCACCGCTGGCGGAATTCGGTGCTGATCCCGTGTCGGAAAAGCCGATTGTGGTCAAGGACGGCCGCTTCGGGCCGTACATCACCGACGGCATCACCAACATCACGGTGCCCCGCTCCACGGCCATCGAAGAGCTGACCCGCGAGCAGGCCATTGAACTGCTGGCGGAGAAGCGCGAGAAGGGCCCGGCGAAGAAGCCCGTGAAGAAGCGTGCGGCTCCGCGGAAAGCTACAGCGAAGAAGTAGGGACCGGTAGAGCGATAATGGAATCATGCGCCTAGGCGTTCTCGACATCGGGTCCAATACCGTCCACCTCCTGCTGGTGGACGCCCATCCCGGTGCCCGTCCAGTCTCCTTCGCCTCGCACAAGCGTCCGCTGCAACTGGTGTCCTACCTGGACGCCGACGGCGCGATAAGCGAGGCCGGGCAGGAAGAACTCATCGGGTTCGTCAACGAGGCCTGGAACTTCGCCCGCCGGCACGGCGCGCAGGACCTGCTGGCCTTCTCCACCTCGGCCATCCGGGAATCGGCCAACGGTGCCGAGGTCCTGGCCCGGGTGCAGCGGGAGACACCGGTGCGGCTGGAAGAACTCTCCGGCGGAGACGAAGCGGCGATGACGTTCCTCGCCGTCCGCCGCTGGTACGGCTGGGGCGCCGGTTCCATCCTGGACCTGGACATCGGCGGGGGTTCCTTCGAGATGGCACTGGGCCAGGACGAACTTCCGGAAATCGCCCGGTCCCTGCCGCTCGGCGCCGGACGGCTGACTCGGGACTGGCTTCCCGAGGATCCGCCCTCACCCAAGAGCGTCAAAAAGCTGCGCAAATACATCCGCGGGTTGGTCGGGGAAGCGGCTGAGGAGTTCAGCGCCTTCGGCCGTCCGGACCTCGTTGCCGGAACGTCCAAGACCTTCCGGTCACTGGCGCGCATTGCCGGCGCCGCGCCGTCGGCCGCCGGACCGTTTGTGCCCCGCGTGCTCACGCTGGAGGACCTGTCCCTCTGGACCAAGCGGCTGGGCGCCCTGAGTGCCCGGGACCGTGCCGGTCTGGACGGTGTGTCCGCGCTGCGCGCCCCGCAGATGCTGGCCGGAGCTCTGGTGGCGCAGGCCGCCATGGAAGCCTTCGACGTGCAGTCCCTGAAGATCTGTCCGTGGGCGCTGCGCGAGGGCTTGATCCTGCGCCGGTTCGACACCCTGCGCTTCGAAACAACCGGTGACCTGCCCCGCGGCCCCGCCGAAGGAGAGGAATTCCTCGTGGCTGCCGGGGTGGGTCCTTCCTCCAACGGAAAGCCAACCTGACATGCCGACGTCCCTGCCGCAGCCCGGACGCGCCGCCATTCCGGTGGCGCTGTCCAGCGCTTCCGTATACCCGCTGTCCGTGCATGACACCTTCGCGGTGGCTCATGACCTGGGCTATGACGGTGTGGAAATCATGGTCACCAACAGCCAGGTCAGCCAGGACCCGGAGTCCCTCAGGGAGCTGAGCGAGCAGTACCGGCAGCCGATCCTTGCCATCCACGCCCCCACCCTGCTCCTGACGCAGCAGGTCTGGGGTGCGGCCTGGACCAAGATCGAGCTGTCTGCGGCGATGGCCGCGGAAGTAGGTGCTTCCACCGTCGTGGCGCACCCACCGTTTAGGTGGCAGACGGGTTATGCGGAGAACTTCGCCGAAGGCGTGAAGGATATCGCCGAGCAATACGGCGTCACCATCGCCGTGGAGAACATGTATCCGTGGCGGGTGCGGGGGCGTGAGGCAAAAGCCTACCTGCCGCATTGGAACCCGATTCCTGAGCCGTATGAAAACGTCACCTGGGACTTTTCCCATGCTGCCATCGCCGGCATGGACTCCTTTGAGCAGATCCGGAAGCTCGGGGACCGGCTCCGGCACGTCCACCTGACGGATGGAACTCCCAACGGCAAGGACGAGCATCTGCTGCCCGGTGACGGCACGCAGCGGTGTGCCGAGGCGCTGTCCTACCTCGCCGGCGCCGGGTTCGACGGCGTGGTGGCCGTGGAAGTCAGTACCCGAAAGGCCCGTGGCGCGGGGGAGCGCGAGGAACAGTTGAAGCAGACCCTGGAATTCGCACGGGAGCACCTCCGGCCCAAAGCCGTCCTGACCGGGCACAGCGCCAGCTGACCGGCCGCCTTTGCCGGTCCGCAAACCCCTTAGAAGCGGCATGACAGAATCGAAGTCATGGAAAGCGCACAGAATCCCCGACTGACATTCCTTGGCTGCGGCTCGATGAACGAAGCCATCCTCGGCGGAATCCTCGCCGGAGGCCTTGCCGCCGAGCAGGTTACCGCCACCGTCCGGCGGACCGAGCGGGCTGAAGAGCTTCGCACGGCGCACGGCGTCACTGTCCTTGCGGGCGGCGAGGATCCGGACGCGAACCGGAAAGCCGTCGCCGGTGCTGACCTGGTCATCGTCGGCGTCAAACCCGTGGGTGTGGCTGATCTGCTGCGCGAAATCGCCGCGGACCTGCCCCGCGGCGCCGTGGTCCTTAGCGTGGCTGCCGCCGTGCCGCTGCACCTGATGGAGTCGCTGCTGCCGGCCGGCCAGTCCGTCATCCGTGCGATGCCCAACACCCCGTCCCGCCTCGGCCGAGGCGTTACGTCCATTTCCGCCGGCAGTTCCGCCGGCCCGGAGGCGATGGACCTGGCCCGCCGGGTGCTGTCCGCCACCGGCACCGTGGTGGAAGTGCCCGAAGAACAAGTCGACGCCGTTTCCGCTGTCAGCGGTTCCGGCCCCGCCTACGCGTTCTACCTGGCCGAGGCCATGGCCCGGGCCGGCGTCGAACTCGGCCTGGACCCGGACCTCTCGGCCCTGCTGGCCCGCGAAACGGTGGCCGGTGCCGGGTACATGCTGGCCGAGCCCGACGCCGATGCCCCGTCCCTGCGCCGAGCCGTCACCAGCCCCAACGGCACCACGGAAGCGGCCATCCGCACCTTCGACGAGCTGAACCTGCCCGGTGTGATCGAGGCCGGTGCCCGTGCGGCAGCGGCCCGGGCCGAAGAGATCACGAAGCAGCTGACTTCTTAGTCCTGCCCGGTTCGTTGGCTCGCCGGCTGGCTGGGCCGGCCTCCGGGCCTGGCTCCGGCGGCAACGAAATTCCTACGCTCGCAGAGCTCGCGCGGAATATTAAAGCCCCCTCCGCCAGGCCCTGCGGCCGGACGGTAACGCTGCCGCCTCCGCCAGGCCCTGCGGCCGGACGGTAACGCTGCCGCCTCCGCCAGGCCCTGCGGCCGGACGGTAGAGCCGCCTCCGTGAGGCCCTTCGGCCGGTCCGTGCCCTGCGAGGCAAGCACTGCGCCAGAATCCCTCCGGTTTGTCGGGATCCCTTCGGTTTGTGACAATCCCTGCGCTGCGCCGTGCAGGAAAGTGCACAAACTGCAGGGACTTGCACAAACCGCAGGGAGCATTACCGACTCTGGCCCCGCGAGGCACATCCCTGCGGGGCATTCGTCCGTCCGCACCCGGGAAACCACGAAGCAGCTCACCGTCTGGCCCCTGTGCAGGACCTGCGCCTGCCGCTGAGAGGTGGCGTGTCGCCGTAGGGTGCGGGAAGGCGCCGTGCCGCCGCCGTAAGGCGTGGCGGAGGCGGCTTTAATATTCCAAGCGAGCTCTGCGAGCGAGGAATTTCGTTGCCGCCGGAGCCACGCCTGAAGGCGACCCGAAGGTGACGAAAGCTGACCCGAAGCCGACCCGAAGCCGACCCGAAGGCGACCCGGAAGGCGACCCGGAAGGCCGAAAACCTACGGCCGCGCCGCGAAGCGTTCGAGCAGATCCACGTGGCCGGACACGATCAGGGTGTCACGGCTGGAGACCTTGGTGTTCGGCTGCGCGTAGGTGAAGTCCTCGCCCGGGGATTTCACCCCCACGACAGTGACGCCGTACTTGGCCCGCACATTGGACTCGCCCAGGGTGAAGCCCTGCGTCTCCTTCGGCGGGTACATCTTCACGATCGCGAAACCGTCGTCGAACTCGATGAAGTCCAGCATCCGGCCGCCCACCAGGTGCGCGGCCCGCCGGCCGGCGTCGGCCTCCGGATAGATCACGTGGTTCGCGCCGATGCGCGTGAGGATCTTGCCGTGGGCAGGCGTGATGGCCTTGACCCACAGGTGCTCGATGCCCAGGTCCACCAGGTTCACGGTGATGAGCACGCTGGACTCGATCGAGGTTCCAACGCCCACGACGGCGGCCGAGAAGTCCTCGGCGCCCAGCTGCTTGAGTGCCTCGATGTTCGTCGCGTCGGCCTGGACCACGTGCGTCAGCAGGCCCGAGGCCTTCTGCACCAGCGCCGGATCGCGTTCCACGGCCAGGACTTCGCGGCCCTGCCGGACCAGCTGCTCGGCGGTGGCTGCACCGAAGCGGCCAAGTCCGATGACCAGCACCGGGGCATTGTGGGGAGGTCTGTCAGCCAATGATCGGCCTTTCTTCGGGGTAGTGGTAAAGGGTGTTGCGGTGGCGCACGGCGAGGGCCGCGGCAAGGGTGATGGTGCCGACGCGTCCGGCGAACATCAGCATCGACAGGACGTACTTGCCCGAGGGTGGCAGGGCCTCGCTGAGTCCGGTGCTCAGCCCCACTGTGGCGAAGGCGGAAATCACCTCGAACACGACCGGCTCCAGGGACTCATCCGTAATGACCAGGAGCGCGGACGTGGCCACCGCCACCAGTGTGGCGCCCAGGATGGTCACCGAGATGGCCACCCGCATGGCGCCCTGGGGGATGGTGCGGCCGAAGGCGCGGACATCGGTGTCGCCGCGGGCCTCGGCCACCACGGCCAGGAACAGGACGGCGATGGTGGTGACCTTGATGCCGCCGGCCGTGGAGGCGGAACCGCCGCCCGCGAACATCAGCATGTCAGTGACGAGCAGGGTGCTGGAGTCCAGATCCGTCATGGAGACCAGATTGAAGCCGCCGGAGCGGGTCATCACCGAGGCGAAGATCGAGTGGATGATCTTGTCGCCCAGGGACAGGTCCCCGATGGTGCGGGAGTTGAACCACTCGAACGCACCCCAGATCACGGCACCGGCCACCAGCAGGATGGAGGACACCAGTATTGTCAGCTTGGTGTGCAGGTTCCATTTGCTGACCCGGGCCCGGGTCTGCAGCAGGACCATGATGACGGGAAAGCCGAGCGAGCCGATAAACACACCGAGCATCAGCGGAATGAGGATCCACAGGTCCTCTTCATACGGCACCAGGCCGTCGGAGTGCGGCGTGAAACCGGCGTTGTTGAACGCGGAGATGGAATAGAAGACCGCATGCCAGATGGCCTGGCCGGGGGACTCGCCCAGGATCATGAAGCGCGGTGCCATGATCAGGGCGAGGGCCAGCTCAATTACGACGGCGGTGCTGAAGACAATGCGCAGCAGGTGGCCCACTTCGCCGAGCCGGCCCGTGTTCATGCCTTCCTGCGCCATGAGCTTGCCGCGGACGCCGAGCCGCTTGTTCACGGCCAGGGCCAGCAGGGAGGCCAGGGTCAGGATGCCCAGGCCACCCACCTGGATCGCGATCAGGATCAGCACCTGCCCGAAGGTGGACCAGTAGGTGGCGGTGGAGACCACGGTCAGGCCGGTGACGCAGACCGCCGAGACAGCGGTAAAGAAAGCATCGTGCAGCGGTGCGGATTCGCCGCTGCTGGAAGCAGCAGGCAGGCTCAGCAGGGCGGTGAACAGCAGGATGACCAGGCTGAAGACGATCAGCGCCAGCCGGGCCGGCCGGCCGGTGACCATTCCGCCCACGAACCCGCGGACCCCGGCAACAATGGCGGCACCGCTGCGCTGATCTTTCTCCAGCAGTGATTGCCGTGGGATTGCCATGGTGGTCAGATCTTTTCCGCGGGTTTCCGCAAGTAGTAGCACTTATCCGTCAGATGGGCGCGGACACCAATATCAGAGTAGCGCCCGCATCACGTAGCCTGTCTGCATGATCAGTTCCGGGCTAAGCCTTCCCATTATGCCGACGTGCATTGTCTGGGATGAATCCATGCTGGCTTACGACTTCGGTGCAGGCCATCCCATGAGCCCGGCGCGCCTGGACCTTACCGCCCGGCTGGCCCGTGAACTGGGACTTTTCGACCTCCAAGGGGTCTCCATGGCCGAGCCGTATGTCGCCTCGGCGGCCGACCTGCTGACCGTCCACGGCTTCGACTACATCAGTGCCGTGCAGGCCGCCGGAGCCGATCCGGCGAACTGCAATACGCTGCTGGGGCTGGGCACCGAGGACACCCCCGCCTTCGCCGGCATGCACGAGGCCAGTGCCCGGCTGGTCGGCGGTTCCCTGGCCGCTGCGGACGCCATCCTGTCCGGCGAAGCTACGCATGCGGTCAACTTTGCCGGCGGGATGCACCATGCCGGCTATGAAAAGGCGTCCGGCTTCTGCGTGTACAACGATGCCGCGGCCGCCGTCGCGCGTCTCCTCGCCAACGGTGTGCAGCGGGTGGTGTACATCGACGTCGACGCCCACCACGGCGACGGGACGCAGAACATCTTCTGGGACGATCCGCGCGTGATGACCATTTCGCTGCATGAAAGCGGTCTGACCCTGTTCCCGGGGACGGGATTCGCCAATGAAACCGGCGGCAAGGCAGCCGAAGGAACCGCGGTCAACATCGCCGTCCCGGCGCGCACCTCCGACGCCGGCTGGCTGCGGGCGTTCCATGCAGTGGTTCCGCAGCTGACGGAGGCCTTCGCTCCGGAAGTGATTGTCAGCCAGCACGGCTGCGACAGCCACACGGATGATCCCATGACCAGCCTCCGGATCAGCGTGGAGGCGCAGCGGCAGGCCGCCCTGACCATCAGCGATCTGGCCGGCCGGCTGTGCGAAGGCCGTTGGATCGCCACCGGCGGAGGCGGCTACAACGTCGCCTCCGTGGTGCCGCGGTCCTGGGCGCTGCTCATGTCAGTGGCTGCCAACGGGCGGGTGCGTCCCGCCACCCCGCTGCCCCCGGCCTGGCGCGACTATGTGCTGGAGAAGCACGGAGTGAAGTCCGGCGAGACGCTGGGGGACGGGGCGGATATCTGGTGGCGGTCCTGGGAAGTGGGCTACGACCCGAATGACGAGATTGACCGGACCGTGATGGCCACGCGCAAGGAACTGTTCCCGCTGCACGGGCTGGATCCATGGTTCGACTAGCCGGTTGCCGGCCCGAGGCTGTAGGCGGGAAACGGTAAAAACTTTTTCTTGACTGATTGTTCTTGAATGACTATTCTCAAACCATGGGTCGTCCACGTAAGTTTGAGGAAACGGGTGCAGTGGAAGCCGCCGCGGCGGTGTTCCGGCAGCGAGGGTATGCGTCGGCCTCGGTAGACCACCTTGTCGAAGCGACGGGTGTGCACCGGGGCAGCCTGTATGGGGTCTTCGGGAGCAAGCATGGGCTGTTTCTGCGGGTTCTCGATGCGGTCGACGCGGCAAGCGGCTCGGATGAAAGCCTCGACGTGATCCTGGTCGGATTGCTCGAACTCGCCCCTACCGACCAGCGTGTCCGCGAGCGGATCACGGGTCTTCTCGAAGCGAACAACATCACCGAAGAGCAACTAGGCAGGCGCCTGCTGACCCGCGCAGGGCTGCGTAAGGAGAAGGATTCGGCATGAGCAGCAATGAAGTCACGGTCACCCCGGCGAACCTCGTGGTCGAACCGGTCGGACTGAACAAGATGTGGTCGTTCAAGCGCCGCCTGCGGTTTCCACTCGAGCACGTCCGGGGAGCGACCTTCGATCCAGGTATGCGAGACGAACCGAAGGGCTGGCGCGGTCCCGGCCTGGGACTACCGGGGAAGCTGTCCGGCACCTTCCATTCCGGTGGGAAAAAGCAGTTCTGGAATATTTCCGGATATGACCGCGCCGTCGTCATCACTCTCGATCCCGCGGAGCAATTTGACCGTCTTGTGATCACGGTCGAGGACCCGCACCAGCTAGTGGACATGATCAACAACGCAGTGGGCGCACGCTAGAGCAGCAGAACCGCGCAAAAACATCAAACAACGTCCGTGCCTCGTGCAGCTGGCCTTACGTTCCTTCGGGATGCTCCCGGTTCCATATCCGCTAGGGTAAATGCCATGGTCTTTGACGATGTGTTTGCAGTAATCGCGGAAGGTACGCGGCGAGAAATCCTGGGCGCCCTGCGTACCGGCGACAAGTCCGTAGGGGCACTGGTGGAAGAACTTGAGGTCAGCCAGCCCACGGTTTCCAAACACCTCAAAGTGCTCCGCGAAGCCGGGCTCGTCTCCATGCGGGCCGAAGGCCAGCGCCGGTACTACTCGCTGGAGACTGCCCCTCTGGAGGAGCTGGTCCTGTGGCTGCGGGCCTTTGACCTTCCGTCACTCACGGAATCCCGCCTGGCGTCCGTTGCTGCAAGCCCGCAGCCCGCCACCGCGGCCGCCGCGGCGGCCGGCGCGCTGGTGCCCGGCGCCGCAGAGGCCCGCCCGCTACCGGTGGACGCGGGCGGGCAGAACCTCGGCCGCACCGTGGGACGGGCCGCCGAGCGGGCCGCTGACCTCTTCGGCCAGTTCCCTAAATTCCGCCGCCGCCGGCCCTAGGGGCGCGGCGCGCAGGCACTTTGGTCCGCCTCCATCGCATCCCCGGCGTCCGCGGGGCTAGCGTAGTCCTAACCGGGGGAATCCAACCTCTAAGGAGCAGCACATGGAACGTGTACTGACACGCGTACGCGACGACGTCTTCCGCCGCAATCCGGGTGAGACTGAATTTCACCAGGCCGTCGTGGAAGTCTTCGACTCCCTCGCCCCCGTGCTGCGCAAGCATCCCGAATTTGCCGAGGCCGCGATCCTGCAGCGGATCTGCGAACCTGAACGGCAGATTATCTTCCGGGTGCCCTGGGTAGACGACAAGGGCCAGGTGCAGATCAACCGGGGCTTCCGGGTGGAATTCAACTCCGCCCTCGGCCCGTACAAGGGCGGGCTCCGGTTCCACCCCTCGGTGTACCTGGGCATTATCAAATTCCTCGGTTTCGAACAGATCTTCAAGAACGCTCTCACCGGCATGCCGATCGGCGGCGGCAAGGGCGGCTCGGACTTTGACCCGCGGGGAAAGTCAGACGCTGAAGTGATGCGTTTCTGCCAGTCCTTCATGACCGAGCTGTACCGGCACATCGGCGAGTACACTGACGTTCCGGCCGGTGACATCGGCGTCGGCGGACGCGAGATCGGTTACCTCTTCGGGCAGTACAAACGCATCACGAACCGCTATGAATCGGGTGTCCTGACCGGGAAGGGCGTGAGCTGGGGTGGATCCCTGGTCCGTCCCGAAGCCACCGGCTACGGCGCGGTGATGTTTGTCGAGGAGATGCTCAAGACCAAGGGCATGAGCCTGGACGGGCAGCGGGTGATTGTCTCCGGGTCCGGCAATGTGGCCATCAACGCCATAGATAAGGCCCAGATGCTCGGCGCTACAGTGGTGGCCTGCTCTGATTCCTCGGGCTACATAGTTGATGAAAAGGGCATTGACGTTCCGTTGCTTCGGCAGATCAAGGAGGTGGAGCGGGGCCGGATCTCGGAATATGCCGAGCGCCGCGGACACTCCGTGAACTACGTGACGGAGGGTTCCATCTGGAACGCGGGAGCCGGCGTCGCCCTGCCCTGCGCCACCCAGAACGAACTGGATGAAGCAGACGCGCTGGCACTGATCAAGTCCGGGATTCGGGCCGTGGCCGAGGGTGCGAACATGCCGTGCACTCCGGCGGCCATCTCCGCCTTCCAGGCCGCCGGGGTGCTCTTCGGCCCGGGTAAGGCTGCCAACGCGGGCGGTGTCGCCACCTCCGCGCTGGAGATGCAGCAGAACGCCAGCCGGGATTCCTGGTCCTTCGAGCATACGGAACGCCGGCTCAGCGAAATTATGGTCAACATCCATGAACGGTGCGCCCGGACGGCCGAGGAATACGGCTCGCCCGGCGACTACGTGGTGGGCGCCAACATCAGCGGCTTCGTGAAGGTAGCCGATGCAATGCTGGCCCAGGGCGTGATCTAGGACCGGCTTGCACCGGCCGTGCCCGCGGCTGCGGAAAGAACTTCCACTATGGTTACTCCTGCCACTACAGTAGGGACCGTACGGGGCCATCAGTGACGCACGTCGCAGCAGGCCGGTGACGCGATGTCCTTCAGCCGCAGGTGCTCCCACATGGCTTGCTGTGGGAAACGGCGGCAATGAGCAAAGGAACGGGACTAAATGGCAGACGAGGGAAACTTCTCGGATGTGCGGTTTCTGACGGTATCGGAAGTTGCCGACGTCATGCGGGTCTCCAAGATGACCGTGTACCGGCTGGTCCATTCCGGCGATCTGCCGGCCGTCCGTTTCGGCCGGTCCTACCGTGTGCCGGAATCGGCCGTTCAGAAGGTACTCCGCGACGCCGTCATCGACCGGCGTACCGACACCGCCTGAGCCCTGCACCGGGTACCGCGTCGGTGAACAGCGCCGCAACGGGCCGTTCCCCGTTGCTGGTATGCGCTGGCAAATTCCACAGCCTTGAAGCTGTACCCTGTTAAGGAACGTTTTAATTGTCGCCAGTAACTACCGGCAACCAGCCCCTCTGCCCACGGCAGCAGGGGAGGGGAACCGGTGACTCCTAATAAGTTTGTGAGGACTCTGTGGGTTCAGTAATCAAGAAGCGCCGCAAGCGTATGGCCAAGAAGAAGCACCGCAAGCTGCTTCGCAAGACCCGCCACCAGCGTCGCAATAAGAAGTAGATCCTTCTTAGCGACAGTTGTCAGCTGGCCCCCTCTGCACGTTCAGTGCCGGGTCCGCTAAGGCAGAGCCCGCCAGTCCTCAGGGATAGGCGGGCTCCGGTTTTTAAGGGGCTTTGGGTGGTGAGCTGGGCCGGGCGGTTAACGGGCCCGCACCCAGGAGAATCCCCGCCACAGGCCGTAGGTCGCCCCGGCAACGGTCGCGGACTTCAGGCCCAGTGTTGCTGCCCTGCGGCCTGAACGGAAGTCGTACACGGGCCAGTTGCGCTCACGGGCATGACGGCGCAGGCGTGCGTCCGGATTGATTGCCACCGGATGCCCCACCAGGCTCAGCAGCGGAACGTCGTTGTAGGAATCGCTGTACGCCCAGCAGCTTTGCAGGTCCAGGCCTTCTTTCTCAGCCAGTGCCCGGACGCCGGCAGCCTTGGCCGGCCCATGCAGGAACTCACCCACCAGGCGTCCGGTGTACATGCCGTCGGCGACCTCGCTGACCGTTCCGAGGGCGCCGGTGAGGTCGAGCCGGCTGGCGATGACCGAAGCAACTTCGATGGGCGTTCCGGTGACCAGCCAAACCGGCCGCCCGGACTTCATATGCTGCTGGGTCAGCGCCCGGGTGCCGGGCCAGATCTTGGAGACAATCATCTCGTCGTAGACTTCTTCGCCCAGAGTGCGTACATCCTCCGAAGAGAGACCAACAGCGAAGGCCAAGGCTGCATCGCGGACCGAGTGGACGTCCTTGAGGTTTTCACCCTGCAGCATGAACCTCAGCTGTTTGCTCGCGAACCCGGCTGCTTCACGGATCGTGAAGACTTTCCGCTGGTACATTTTCCGGCCCACGTGGAACAGGCTGGCACCGCGCATGAGTGTATTGTCGACGTCGAAAAAGGCCGCTTCGCCAGGTTTGCCCGCCGCGTCCGTGGTTCCGGTGGCTCGGACTACAGTGGCTCGGGGCATGGTCCGAGTCTACGCAAAACCCGGCCTGAGCGCGGAAATCCGACGTATTGGGGCTATTTTGGACATATGAGTGAATCCGTCGGACCGGAAGTCGTCCTCCTAACCCGGCCGGGCTGCCATTTGTGCGAAGACGCCCGCTTGGTGCTGCGGCGCGTGGGGGATGACCTAGGCGTGTCCTGGCAGGAACGCAGCGCGGAGGAGGACCCGGAACTCGCCGCCCGCTTCGGCGAGGAGATTCCGGTGTTGTTCATCGACGGCGTTCAGCGGGACTTCTGGAAAATAGACGAAGCGCGGCTGCGGCGTCTGCTGGGGGCGTGATGGCACCCGAGGAAGTCCGGTCGGACCGAGCAGCCCTGGAGCGCGAGACGGCTAACAGCGACCAACCGGCCCCCACGACGTCGGCCGGTGCGGGAGCAGGACGACACATACCGCCGGCGTCGCTGGCGCGGTTGACCATCTACCTGAGGGCGCTGTCCGCCATGCTCGCCGACGGGATAGAACGTGTGTCCTCCGAAGAGCTGGCCGAAGCCGCCGGCGTGAATTCGCCCAAGCTGCGCAAGGACCTGTCCTACCTGGGGTCCTATGGGACCCGGGGCGTTGGATATGACGTCCCGTATCTCAGCGGGCAGATTTCCGCCGCGCTTGGCCTGACATTGAACTGGCGTGTAGCCATAGTAGGCGCCGGCAACCTCGGCCGTGCCTTGGCAGGCTATCCAGGGTTCGGCTCCAGGGGCTTCGAGGTTGTGGCACTGTTCGACGCCGACCCGATGGTAATCGGCCAGGAGGTGGGCTGGCTGAGGATCAGCCCGGTGGACTCGCTTGAAGCAGTGCTCGCGAAGACCGGGGCAAACATGGCCGTGCTCTCGGTGCCCGCCGAGGTTGCGCAGGATCTATGCGACCGCCTCGTGGAGTCCGGCATTACCAGCATTCTCAGCTTTGCTCCAGTAGTGCTCCAGGCGCCCGAACATGTCCAGATCCGCAAAGTGGACATGGCGACCGAACTGCAGATCCTTGCCTACCACGCACAGCGTTCACAGGTTTCGCAGATCGCCGCCCGCGCCCGCCTGGCGCGCTAGGACCGGATCCGCCTGCAGGGGTTCCGCCTGGGCTTCTACTTGATGCTGCGGCTTTGTTTGGTGCCTTAGCGGCGGGAACGGCTGCACCGACAGGACCCGCCGTCGGAACCACGGAGCTGCTCCCTTGGTGAAGGTGATCGCGGCGCCTGCGACACCCAGTCCTGCTGCAAGTGACTGGGTCCCGGTACCTGCGTTCAGCGCATAGAACAGCGCCGTGCCCGCAAGGACCGCGGAGACTATCCGCGCCCAGCGGCGCTTTTCCCGAACGGCAACCGCGAGCAGGAGTGCGGTTCCCAGGATCACCAGGGCGTAGGCGAGCTCTACCGCCGCGAGCGTCCTGGCATAGTGGGTGGCGGTCACTCCGTACCGTTCGAGGAGGGACAGGACCGGCGGCAGCGAATCCGGTACGGGCGTCCGGGAAATGGTTGAAACGGTGCCCCACAGATTGAGCAGGCCGGCTCCCGCAATCAGGACGAATGCCGCTGCAATGGCAGGAACCGGGTTGCCGGTATTGGCAGGCAGGCGACGTTGCACCGCCCGCACCACCACGGCTATCGCGTGCGCTGTGGTGCGGGCTGCCACGGCCGTTGCATGGGCGACGGTGCGGGTTACCACTGAGACGGTGTGTGCGACGGCGCGGGCTCCGACCGCTGTGACATGGGCTGTGGTTCGGGCGCCTACTGCCGTGGCGTGTGCGGTGGTTCGGGCGCCTACTGCTGTGGCGTGTGCGGTGGTGCGGGCGGCTACTGCTGTGGCGTGTGCGCCGGCGCGGGCTCCTACTGCCGTGGCGTGCGCTGTGGTGCGGGCGGCTACCGAGGTGGCGTGCGCCGTAGTGCGGGCGCCTATGGCTGTGACATGTGCTGTGGTTCTGGCTGCCGTCGTAACGGAGCGGGCGAAGGCGCGGGCTCCTACCGCTGTGGCGTGCGCTGTGGTTCTGGCTGCGACGACAGTCGCGTGGGCGGCGGCGTGAGCCGCTACCGATACCGCGTGGGCGACGGTACGGGCCGCTACCGATACCGCGTGGGCGACGGTACGGGCCGCTACCGATACCGCGTGGGCGACGGCGTGAGCCGCTACCGATACCGCGTGGGCGACTGCGCGCGCCCCGGCAGCAGTCGTGTGCGCGGCGGATTGGACCGCCGCTGATGCGGCGTGTGCAGCGGACACCATCCAATTCCAGAAGGTATGGGCCACGTTTTGAACCCAGGCCGAGGCGGCACGGGCTCCGGCGCCAACCCGGTTGGCCCCGGCCTGGACCGCAGCGCTGGTGGCATGGGCACCTGCTTGGACCTGTTTCGATGTTGCATGCGCCCCGGCCTGGACTCCGGCGGAAGTTGCGCGGGCCCCCGTTTGGACCCGCAATGAAACGGCGTGTGCCCCGCTGTGGACCCGGACGACTCCTGCACGGACCCCGGCGGAGGTTGCCTGCGCTCCGGCCCGGGCTCGATTCGAGGTAGCGTGCGCGGCGGCCTGGACACGAGTGGACGTGGCGCGTACCAAGCTGCGGAGCCACGTGTAGCTTCCCTGCACTCCGGTGCGGAGCCAGGCATAGGTTCCTCCCGCTCCGACGCGGAGCCAAGCCGATATACCCCGCAGTCCTGAACCCAACCACGCAAAGGTGCCATGCAGGCCGCTGCCAATCCAGGCGAACATGCCCTGAAACCCCGCCCGGAGCCACAGGTAGAGGGCATGGCCGCTGCCATCCTCCCCGGTCTCGGCGGACGGGCCGGGTCCAGGAGAGGTATCTCCTTCCCATTGCGGGGAGCCATGGCCGTGGTCTGAACCGGTTACGGCGCCTCCGGAGACCGTCGGGGGATAGAGCGGTACTTCCGGGATGAAGATGTTCGTCCCTTCATGCTCCGGAGAGTCGACTGCCCGGTGCGGAAGGCGCAGGGGAATGCGTGTTTTTTGTTGCTGCGGGTTAGGAAGCAGAGCTGCCATGGTCCTCCCCTTCACGGCGGAACGGCACCTCCGGGGCACCTTGCGTAGCAACTCGCCGCCGGAAGAGAACACAACGCTACGCGGGCTCGACCGGCATGTGACCCCTCCACTGCGAAACCCGATCCGGCAAGGGAAAAGTCCCGCCGAAACCGACGGGACTCTGCGTGGATGCCCGGGGACGCTGAGACGGGATGGTGCGCAGCTCAGTAGGGGTACAGCGGAGCCTTGCGGAAGTACGGGGTGGACGGCCGCAGATACAGCATCACGATTCCGGCAATTCCCAGCAGGCTGGACACCAGCGAAATCAGGCTTAGTGGGGAGGTGAAGTAAGCGCCCAGCATGGTGAAGATGCCGATCAAGGAGAAGGCGGCAAACACCGTGCCTAGAATGCGGGCCCAGTTCTTTCCCCGCCGCACAAAGAGCGCGATCAGCAGGTAGATTGCAAAGCCGATCAGGGCCACAACGATGCCAAAGGAAACGAGGAAGGAGTTCACGCTGTCTCCGTCCAGGCCTGTTTCAGCGAACGCCTGCTCCTCCTGGGGGGTCATGATCGACGGCAGGCTGAACGAGGTGATGACGTTGTTGATGAGGCTCAGCACGCCTGCAGCAATGATCAGCCACGATCCGATGATGACCTCGCGCGGGGCAGGGCCCTTCGGCGGCTTTACCGGCGGTGCATAGGTGTAGGGCTGGGTGTAGCCCGAGGGCTGGGTGTAGCCGGAGGGGCCGGACTGGTCGTAGGGTCCGCTGGGAGCGTACTGGCCGTACTGCGGCTCCGGACGGGATCCGGGACCGGTCCCGGGACCGGATCCGGGACTGGCAAATCCACCGGGATTCGCAGGGCCGTCTGCACCCGCGGGGCTGTTTGGACCGTCAGGATTGGTCGGGTGGTTGGGCTCGCGCCCCGGCTCGGGAGTGTTCTCTGGTGTAGTCATGTCCGCCTGCTTGCTGGTTGGTATCTCGAAGCGGCTGGACGAAGGTGCCATCGGCTTGGCCGGGGGCGCCCCCGCAGCCAAGCATCCAGCGTATCGCGGAGGGTCCGGGACGGTCAGGGGTCCCGGAAAGATGGTCCCGGAAAACAGCCCCAGAAAAAACAGCACCAGAAAAAACGGCCCCGGACCAATAGGTCCGGGGCCGCCCTGTGGGGGGAATGGGGGAGGTTTCTAGGCTGCTACGAAGGCTGCGTCAACGTTGATGGTGACCTTGTCGCCCACCAGGACGCCGCCGGTTTCCAGTGCCGCGTTCCAGGTCAGGTCGAAATCCTTGCGGCTGATGACCGTGCTGGCGGAGAAGCCGGAGCGGGTAGCGCCGAAGGGATCCACGGCCACACCGTTGAACTCCGTGTCCATAACGACGGAGTGGGTGATGCCCTTGATCGTCAGGTCGCCTGTGATCTTGTAGGTGGAGCCGGCGCTCTCAATTCCGGTCGCCGTGAACGTCAGCTCCGGGAACTGCTCGACGTCGAAGAAATCCGCACTCTTGACGTGTGCATCACGGTTTGCGTCGTTGGAGTTGAAGGAATCAGCGGCAATCACCGCAGTGACCACGGTTTCACTCAGGGTCTCGCCGACCACGAGGGTCGCTTCGACCTTGTCGAAGTTGCCGCGGACCTTGCTGATGCCGGCGTGACGGACAGTGAAGCCCACTTCGCTGTGCGAGGCGTCGAAATTCCAAGTTCCGGTGGTGAGGCCGCTGGGGACCATGGAGAGCTCCTTCTGGTAGCAGTGCTGCCGGGAGGCCCCGACGGCACTTTCATGCATTTGCATACAGTGTTGCACGACTTGGTTAAAGGTTCAAGTGAAATGGTTCGGCGATTTGCAGAGATTTAGCTGACGGCTCCATCTCTGCGAAACTGGGACACATGTCCCGCTCATCCATACACCTCGTACGCCACGGTGAAGTCTTCAATCCGGACAAGGTCCTCTACGGACGCCTCCCGGAGTTCCATTTGTCCGACCTCGGGCGCCAGATGGCGGACCGCGTGGCGGAACACTTCATCGAAGAGCGCAGCAAGGGTGCCAACCTGGTCTACCTGGTTGCTTCGCCGCTGACCCGGGCCCAAGAGACCGCCGCCCCTTTGGCGGCCGGGCTGAACTTGGAGATCGCGACGGATGAGCGGATCATTGAGGCGGAAAACCGCTTTGAGGGCATGTCCCGCATTAAGAGCCAGCTGCGCAATCCGCGCTACTGGCCGCTCCTGCGCAACCCCATGCGCCCCTCCTGGGGGGAGCCGTATGCCAAGCAGGTTGCCCGCGTGATGTCTGCCGTCGACGACGCGCGGATGCGTGCAGTGGAACTCGGCGGAGACAATGCCGAAGCGGTTCTGGTCAGCCATCAGCTGCCCATCTGGGTCACCCGGCTTGCAGCCGAGGGCAAGAAGCTCTGGCACGATCCCCGCCAGCGTGAGTGCACCCTGACCTCCGTTACCACCCTGGAGTTCGACGGCGCCGTACTCACCGGCGTGCGCTACGCCGAGCCCAGCGCGGACCTCCTTCCCGGTGCAGCAAATGTTCCGGGAGCATAATAGAATTACTACGCGTTGTAGAAGTGGCTCCTCCCTGCCGCGATGAAAGCTGGAAATCCTTGAAGAACCGCACACGCCCTGCTGAGCCGGAAGCCCTCGGGCGCCGCTCCTTCCTTCGGCTCGGTGCCGGGCTGGCCCTCGCCGTCCCCTTTGCCGCAGCTGCCGCCGGCTGTTCCACGGATGATCCCCTGGCCGAGCAGGCCAACGCAGGAGACAACAAGAACTACATTGCCGGCGACGGCTCCGTCACTGAGTACGACGCCGCCGACCGCGGCGAAGCGGTGCAGCTCACTGGAACCCTGTTTGACGGCACAGAGGTATCCTCCGCTGACTGGGCGGGCGACGTCGTCGTGCTCAACTTCTGGTACGCCGCCTGCGCTCCGTGCCGGAAGGAAGCCCCGGACCTGGTGGAGCTGCACAATGAGTTCGCAGGTGCCGGTGCCCGCTTCTACGGCGTGAACATCCGGGACGAGAAGGCCACCGCGGAAGCGTTTGAGCGCAACTTCAACATTCCCTACCCCAGCTTCAGGGACAAGGACGGCGGCGTGCTGCTGGCCATGACCAACTTCGTTCCACCGTCTGCCGTGCCCACCACGCTGGTGCTGGACCGGCAGGGCCGCGTGGCCGCCCGCATCCTCGGACTGGCCGACAAGGGCACCCTGAAGGCCCTGATCAGCGACTCGCTGGCAGCGTAGGGACAGTGTCCTTCCTTCCCGCCGTCGTGGCCCCGGTGGCCGAGTCCACCGCCAATACCTTTGCCGACACCGTACTGAACGGCTCCGTACTGCTGGCCATCCCCGTGGCTGCCCTCGCCGGCCTCGTATCCTTCCTTTCCCCATGCGTGCTGCCCCTGGTTCCGGGCTACCTCGGTTATGTCACGGGGTTGACCGGCGTTGACCTGCAGAAGCAGCGGCGGGGCCGGATGTTCGCCGGGATCGGATTGTTCGTGCTCGGTTTCTCCGTGGTCTTCGTGGCCCTGGGCGCCGGAATCGGACAGTTGGGTGCGTGGCTGAAAGGCTCCGAACAGGCCTGGATCTCGCAGGTCCTCGGCCTCGTCGTGATTCTGCTGGGCATTGTTTTCATGGGCGGCATGAGCTGGTTCCAGCGCGACCGCAAGATCGAAGCCAAGCCTCCCGCCGGACTCTGGGGAGCTCCGGTGCTCGGCATCACCTTCGGCCTGGGCTGGGCGCCGTGCATCGGTCCCACGCTTTCAGCGGTCCAGCTGCTTTCCTTCTCCGGCAGCGACGCCAGCGCCGCAAAGGGAGCGCTGCTGACCTTTGTGTACTGCCTCGGGCTGGGGCTGCCGTTCCTGCTCATCGCCGTCGGGTTCCGCCGCGGAATGGGTGCCCTTGGCATCTTCCGCCGCCACAGGCTGGCCCTGCAGCGTTTCGGCGGCGGCATGCTGATTGCCCTGGGCCTGCTGATGGTCAGCGGAGTCTGGAACCTGTGGATCAACCAGCTCCAAGGTTGGTTGGGTAACGTGACCCTGCCGATCTGATGCCAAACCAACGAATTCTGAGAACAGACGACCAATGAGAACACCTTGACCCCGGGACCGGATGACGTGACAGACAAAGCAACAACGCCCCGCCCGTCCAAGCCCCGCCCCGACAAGGGACGCCGGGACGACGTCGCGCTGCCCGCCCTCGGGCTGCTCGGCACGCTGCGCTGGGCCTGGAACCAGCTGACCAGCATGAAGACGGCGCTGTTCCTGCTGCTGCTGCTCGCCGTCGCCGCCGTGCCCGGTTCACTGTTTCCGCAGCGCCCCGCCGATCCCTCGGTGGTCACGCAGTACATCAAGGACAATCCCGAAACCGGGCCCTGGCTGGACCGCTTCCAGCTTTTCGACGTGTATTCCTCCGTCTGGTTCTCGGCGATCTACCTGCTGCTGTTCATCTCGCTGATCGGCTGCGTGATTCCCCGGGCCAAGGCCCACTTCAAGGCCATGCGCTCCAAGCCCCCGCGCACGCCGAGCCGGCTTTCCCGGATGCCCGAGTACGGCACGCTCACCGTGCCGGCATCCATGTCGCTTTCCCCCGCCGAAACCGTGCGGGACGCCGCAAAGATCCTGCGCCGCCGCGGCTACCGCGTAGACATCCGGGATGAGGGCACCGACCGGCCCTCCGTCGGAGCCGAGCGCGGATTCGCCAAGGAAGTGGGCAACCTGGTCTTCCACACCAGCCTGATCGGCGTCCTGGCCTGCGTGGCTTTGGGCGGGTTGTTTGGCTACAGCGGGCAGAAGATCGTGGTGGAGGGCGAGTCCTTCGTCAACACCCTGGTCAGCTACGACACCTTCACGCCCGGCTCCAACTTCACCGAAGACCAGCTGAGCCCGTACTCGCTGACGCTGGACGACTTCGAGATCGAATTCGACCGTGAATCCGAGACCCACTACGGACAGCCCCTGGACTTCACCGCCAACGTGACGGTGAAGGCAGACCCCGAGGCCGAGGCCGAGGAACAGGTGCTGAAGGTCAACTCGCCCCTGACGCTGGGCGGCACCCGGGTGTACCTGGTGGGCAACGGCTACGCCCCGGTAGTGACGGTGCGCGACGGCGAGGGCAATGTGGCGCTGGAAGGCCCGGTTGTCGCGGTGCCCACGGATGCCATGTACACCTCCCTTGCCGTGATCAAGGCCCCGGACGCCAAGCCTGACCAGCTGGGCTTCGTCGGGTTCTTCCTGCCCACCGCCATGATCGACGACGCCGGTGTCAGCTACTCCGGTGACCCCGATCCGATCAACCCCCAGCTGAACCTCAACTCCTACTACGGGGACCTGGGACTGGACGAAGGCGTGCCCTCCAATGTCTACGTGCTGGAAACCGAAGACCTGACCCCGCTGAACAACCGCGACCTCGACGCCGGCGGCATCGTGCTGGGTGCCAACCAGACCTACGAGCTCCCCGACGGCAAGGGGTCCATCACCTTCAGCGACCTCAAGCGGTACGCGGCGCTGGACATCCACTACGATCCGGGAAAGACCGGTGTCCTCGTGTTCGCCGTGCTCTCCCTGTCGGGTCTGGCTGCCTCGCTGTTCCTGGCACGCCGGCGGGTGTGGGTCCGGGCAGGCCAGCATCCCGACGGACGGGTCATGGTCGAATACGGGCTGCTGGCCCGGGGCGAAGATCCCCGGCTGACCAGTGAAGCAGCTGCGCTCCGCAGCCTGTTCGCTGAGAAGTGGTTGGCACAGCAGGACGCAGAAGGAAAGAATGTTGGACGGGCCACCGTCTCTGCAAACGCAACGGCGGACAGCAATGCCGCAGAAGAATCAGGTAAGGACCAGTAATGCCCTCCATCGATTACACCCTCGCCCTATACAGCGAGCGCTTTATGCTGCTGGCGGCATTCGCCTACACGGTCGCCTTCCTGGCGTTCGCGTGGGACCTGGCGAAAAGCAGCAAGACCATCCGGGCGGTGGAGAGCCGGCTGGAACAGAAAACCGCCGTGCGTGAAACCGTTCCAGCCGGCTCCGGCAACGGCTCCGCCCGGGACTGGGATGTCGACGGCAGCCGCGAGGCGCAGACCGCCGACAGTGCCATGGGCTACACCGGTCCGCGGCGCAACGCAGCACGGGTAGGCGTGGCCCTGACCGTGCTGGCCGCAGCCGTCCACGCGGCCGGCGTCGTCACCCGCGGCATGGCCGCGCACCGGGTGCCCTGGGGCAACATGTACGAGTTCTGCACCACGGGCGCCCTGGTCGTGGCCGTGGTGTTCCTGCTGGTGCTGACCCGCCGGGACCTGCGCTTCCTCGGCACCGTGGTGGTGGGCCTGGTGCTCGTCATGATGATGGCTGCCACCATCGGATTCCCGACGCCGGTGGCACACCTGGTTCCCGCGCTGCAGAGCTACTGGCTGATCATCCACGTTTCGGTTGCCGTGATCGCCTCGGCACTGTTCACGCTGACGTTCGCCATGTCCGTCCTGCAGCTCCTGCAGGCGGACCGGGA
This sequence comes from Arthrobacter sp. zg-Y238, assembly GCF_024385525.1. GTDB lineage: Bacteria > Actinomycetota > Actinomycetes > Actinomycetales > Micrococcaceae > Arthrobacter_B > Arthrobacter_B jinronghuae. Next base: position 74,518 of record NZ_JANFLU010000004.1, read on the forward strand.
AACCCGGATCCGGTCCGGACGCAAGGAACGGCTGCCGTTCATGCGCATCGTGCCTTCCGCGCAGAGCCTGGAAAACCTGTCCTACCGCATCAACGCAGTGGCATTCGTGCTGTGGACCTTCACCCTCATGGCCGGCGCCATCTGGGCCGAACAAGCGTGGGGCCGGTACTGGGGCTGGGACACCAAGGAAGTCTGGACCTTCGTGATCTGGGTGGTCTACGCCGGTTACCTGCATGCCCGTGCCACCCGCGGCTGGACCGGAACCCGTTCCGCCTGGCTGTCGATTGTCGGCTACCTCTGCGTGGTCTTCAACTTCACGATCGTCAACATGTTCTTCTCCGGACTTCACAGCTACTCCGGGGTCTAGCTACTCCGGGGGTTAACTACTCCGGAGCCTGGCTCCACCGGGCCCTGACGGCCCCGGCATGAAAGACACAGAAAGACCCGTTCCGGGAACATCCGGAACGGGTCTTTTTCGATGCGGTGGTCAGCTAGCTGCGCAGTATTGCAAGAACCGTTTCTCAGGCGCCGGGCTTGCCGTCGTCGTTCTGTTTATTCCTGCCTTCTTCCTTGGCCCTCAGCTCGGCCTCCCGGGCCCGGAGCTCGGCTTCCTTCTGAGCCTGACGGCGCCGGACCTCGAGATTGCGCAAGAACTCGGGATCGTCGTCGGGCGCCGAGGGGCGCCGGGGCTCGCGCGGCCCGGGGCCTGCGGAGGGACGGCCGAACAGGAACCAGAGCACTGCGCCCAGGACCGGAATCAGGACGATGGTGAACATCCAGGACACCTTGGAAATGCTGCGCACCTCGTTTGCCCGGGACATGAGGCAGTCAATGGCGGCGTAAATGATCACGGCAGCGACGATGATGACGCCGAACAAGACAAGACGGGGCATACGGCCATTGTAGTGGAGGGCACGGTCCGTGGCGCCGGGTGGACGGAAGGAACGCTAAGGACGCCGAGCGCCTAGAATGGAGGCGTGGCTTTCTGGAAATTTACTGCTCTCCGCCTGGGTTTGGTGGCCGTCTTCTTCGTAATCTGCATGGTGCTGCAACTCGGCCTCCTGCTCTCGGCACTTGCTGCCGCCGTGCTGGCCTGGTGCGTGACCTACCTGTTTGCCCGCGATATGCGGGACGAAGCGGCCCGCACCGTGCAGCGGCGCTTCACCGAGGAACGTGCGCCCAAGCGCAACCGCGGGGAACTGGATGATTCCGCGGCAGAGGACACCTTGGTAGCCGAGAACCCGGACGTGCAGATCGACAACGACCGCCGCCGCGACGCCTAGCCTGCCGCGACGCGGTAAGCCTAGGCCAGCAGGCGCGTGAGGACGAGCCCGGCGCCGTAGAGCACGCTGAAGCCGAGGTTGATCAGCCCGGTGTGTTTCAGGACCGGGATCAGGCTGGAACCCTTTTTTCCGGTGAGCATCAGCCCGCAGGGCAGGATGCACGCCGGAATGAGCAGCAGCACCAGCAGGATCCACGGGTAGCTGCCCGCGATGAAGAGCGGCAGCAGCAGGGCCAGGGCCAGCATCATCACGTAGCTGATCCGTGCCGCGCCGTCACCCAGCCGCACGGCGAGGGTCCGCTTGCCGGCCACCCGGTCCGTGGGGATGTCCCGGACGTTATTGGCCATCAGCAGGGCCATGGCGATCAGGCCGGTACCGATGGCGCCCAGCACCGCGGCGGTGTTGATTTCCAGTGCCTGCGTGTACGTGGTGCCGAGTGTGGCGACGAGCCCGAAGAACACAAAGACGAAGATATCTCCCAGCCCCCGGTAACCGTAGGGGTTCTTCCCGCCGGTGTACCCCCAGGCCGCGGCGACGCAGCCGATGCCCACGAGGATCAGGTACGGGGTGCCGGCCAGGACCACGAGGGCCACTCCCGCCAGCATGGCGGCGGCAAAGCACCCGAAGGCCGTGTACTTGACCTGCTTCGGGGACGCCAGCCGGGAACCGGTCAGCCGCAGCGGGCCCACCCGGTTGTCATCCGTGCCGCGGATTCCGTCGGAATAGTCGTTCGCGTAGTTCACGCCCACCTGCAGCAGCACGGCGATCAGGGCGGCCAGGACGGCGCGGACGGGAGAGAACCCCCCGAGGTCGTATGCGGCGGCGGATCCGATGATGACCGGCGCGATTGCCATCGGCAGCGTCCTGGGGCGGGCGCCTTCTAACCATTGGGCGGCTGTAGCCACGGTGTTTTTCCTTAGTTCTTGAGTTGAGACAGGTGCGTAAAGGCGGGTCAGTGCCGCGCGGCGGCCAGGAGCCGCAGCAGCGTCATCCGGTCCGCCTTGCCGTTGGGCAGCAAGGGCAGGGATTCAAGCAGCAGGACCACCTTCGGGACCGCAGCGGCGCCCAGCCGGGAGCGGACGGCGTCGCGGACCAGTTCGGGGTCCACGCTGCCCACGACGGCGGCACCCACCCGGGAGCCCCATTCGGCGTCATCCAGGCCCAGCACAAAGGCCTGATCGACGCCGTCCACCGTCTCCACGGCTTCGGCCACGGCCTGCGCGGAGATCTTGATCCCGCCGCTGACAATCACGTCGTCCAGCCGGCCCGAGACGGTGACCTTGCCGGCGTCGTCCACCGTGCCGGTGTCATCCGTGCGGAACCAGCGGCGTCCGGAGTTGAACCGGAAACGGTCCTCGGTCAGGTCCGGCCGGCCCATGTACCCGTCCGCAAGGACGTCACCGGCAATCCACAGGCGCCCCTCCCACCGGATGACGTCGACGCCGGGCAGCGGCACGCCGTCGTAGACACAGCCGCCGCATGTCTCGCTCATGCCGTAGGTGGTCACCACGTTCAGCCCGTAGCCGCGGGCCTTTTCCAGCAGGGGAGCTCCGGCCGGTGCGCCGCCGAGCAGGATGGCGTTGAACCGGCGCAGCACGCGCAGGGTTTCCGGCGCTGGATCCTGCAGCAGACGGTGGAGCTGGGTGGGCACCAGCGAGGTGAAGCGGTTGCGGTCCGTCATGTCCTCCGCGGCCCGAGTGAACACCTCGGCGCTGAACGGCACGGACAGGTCCATGAAGACCGGCTGCGTCCCGGCGTACAGGGAGCGGACCAGGACCTGGATGCCGGCAATGTAGTTGACCGGCAGGGCAGCCAGCCACTGGCCGTCCGCCTTCAGGGCCAGGGCGGTGGCCATCGAGGATGCAGCCAGCGCGTCCGTGCTGAGCATGGTCTGCTTCGGGGTGCCGGTGGAGCCGGAGGTGCTCACCACCAGGGCAATGTCGTCATTGGGCAGTTCACCGGTGAAGGCCTGGGCCGGGTCGGTGTGCGGGGCCACCGCGGGGCCCTCTCCGGCCAGCGCATCGGCCAGCGGGGAGAGCAGCATGCCGGCGTCGAAGCCGGGGGTGATCAGGACTGGGAGCAGTTCCAAGGAGGTCCTAGAAGTAGTAGGGGAACGAGGACCAGTCCGGGTCACGTTTGGCAAGGAAGGCCTCCTTGCCCTCCACCGCCTCGTCCGTCATGTAGGCCAGCCGCGTCGCCTCGCCGGCAAAGACCTGCTGTCCGGCCAGGCCGTCGTCGGCCAGGTTGAAGGCGAACTTGAGCATCCGGATGGCCTGCGGGGACTGACGGGCAATGTCTGCGGCGTATTCCAGGGCGACCTTTTCCAGGTCTTCGTGGTCCACGGCTTCGTTGACCGCACCCATGGCGACCATGTCCTCGGCGGAGTACTCCCGGGCCAGGAAGAAGATCTCGCGGGCCTTTTTCTGGCCGATCTGCCGGGCCAGCAGAGCCGAGCCGTAGCCGGCGTCGAAGCTGCCCACGGTTGCATCGGTCTGCTTGAACTTGCCGTGCTGGCGCGAGGCGATGGTCAGGTCCGAGACCACGTGCAGGCTGTGCCCGCCGCCCGCGGCCCAGCCGTTGACGACACTGATAACCACCTTGGGCATGGTGCGCATCAGGCGCTGCACTTCCAGGATGTGCAGCCGGCCGGCGCGTGCCGGGTCGATGGTTTCCTTGGTCTCCCCCTCGGCGTACCGGTAGCCGTCGCGGCCGCGGATCCGCTGGTCCCCGCCGGAGCAGAACGAGTGCCCGCCGTCCTTGGGGGAGGGGCCGTTCCCGGTGAGCAGGACGGTTGCAACGTCGGGTGTCATCCGGGCATGGTCCATGGCCCGGTACAGTTCGTCAACGGTACCGGGGCGGAAGGCGTTGCGGACCTCCGGCCGGTTGAAGGCAATGCGCACGGTCGGCAGGTCCCGCACGACTGCGCCGTCGGCGTCGCGCTCCACCTGGCGGTGGTACGTCATGTCCTGCAGGTCCTCGAACCCGGAAACGAGACGCCACTGCTGCGGGTCGAAGATATCGGACACCTGTGCTGGAAGTTCTGTGCTCACAAACCGAGTTTATCGCCCGTGGGCAAAACCGCCGGACGGTGGGCCTTCGGTGCGGTAAGCCGCTGCCCGTGCGCCGGTGTTCCCCGCTCCGGAGGCAGTTCTCCGCTTACCCCTGTCGGGTCCGGGCGCCCTGCCCCAAGCTTGGATGTATGGCTGGCTCCGTTTCGGGGATCGATGGCCCCGCATCCGATGCAATGCTCGCTCTTGGCAGGTTCTTCACCCGGTGGGATGAAACGGGTGACGGCCGGGCCGTGTTCCGGGAAGGCGGCCGCGAGGGAGACGCCTTCTACCGGAACCGGTGGAGCCACGACAAGGTGGTGCGCTCTACCCACGGCGTGAACTGCACGGGGTCCTGTTCGTGGAAGGTGTACGTCAAGGACGGGATCATCACCTGGGAGGCACAGGAAACCGACTATCCCTCGGTGGGGCCGGATCGGCCCGAGTATGAGCCCCGCGGCTGCCCCCGCGGTGCGGCCTTTTCGTGGTACACCTATTCCCCCACCCGGGTCCGGTTCCCCTATATCCGCGGCGTGCTGCTGGAGATGTACCGGGAAGCCAGGCGGCGTACGGGAGACCCGGTGCTGGCCTGGGAGGAGATTGTCCGCGACCCGCAGCGCCGTCGTACGTACCAGCAGGCCCGCGGGAAGGGCGGGCTGGTGCGCTCCAGTTGGGCCGAAGCCCTGGAGATGACGGCCGCAGCGCACATTTCGACGATCAAGAACTACGGCCCGGACCGCTGCACGGGCTTTTCGCCGATTCCGGCCATGTCCATGGTGTCGCACGCGGCCGGAGCCCGGTTCATCAACCTCATCGGCGGGGTGATGAACAGCTTCTACGACTGGTACGCGGACCTTCCCGTGGCCAGCCCGCAGGTGTTCGGCGACCAGACGGACGTCCCCGAATCCGGAGACTGGTGGGATGCCACCTACCTGATGATGTGGGGGTCCAACATCCCGGTGACCCGCACGCCGGATGCGCACTGGATGGTGGAAGGGCGCTACCGCGGGACCAAGGTGGTCTCCGTCAGCCCGGACTATGCGGACAACACGAAGTTCGCGGACGAATGGCTGCCTGCCGCCGCCGGCTCCGACGGCGCGCTTGCCATGGCCATGGGACACGTGATTCTCAAGGAAAACTTCGTTGACCGGCGCGTGCCGTTTTTCGAGGGCTATGTGCTGCAATACACCGACCTGCCGTTCCTCGTCACGCTCGAGGAGCGGGACGACGGCACCGTGGTGCCGGGGAAGTTCCTCACCGCCGCAGACCTGGGGCGCCGCGAAGCCAAGGCCTCCGACTCCGCGTTCAAGACGGTCCTGCTGGACCGCGGCGCCGGCACCCCGGTAGTGCCCAACGGATCCGTGGGATTCCGGTACAACGAGGCCGACGCCGGCAAGTGGAACCTGGACCTGCAGGGGGTGGTGCCGGCACTGTCCATCGCGGATGCCGCTACCGTCCGGCAGGGGACCAGCCGGGTGGACCTGCCCGCCTTCACCGAGCCCGGCGGCACCGGCTCCGTCCTGCGCCGCGGCGTGCCGGTGACCACGGTGGCGGGGAAAACCGTGACCACGGTGTTCGATTTGATGCTCGCCCAGTACGGGCTCGGGCGGAACGGACTGCCGGGGGACTGGGCGGCCGGATACGACGACGCCGGCACCCCCTACACTCCGGCGTGGCAGCAGGAGATCACCAATGTGACTCCCGAAGCCGTGATCCGCACGGCCCGGGACTTCGCAGCCAACGCGGAGAAATCGAACGGCCGGTCCATGATCATCCTCGGCGCCGGCATCTGCCAGTGGTACCACGGGGACGTGACCTACCGGGCCATCCTGGCGATGCTGATGCTCTGCGGCTGCCAGGGCCGCAACGGCGGCGGGTGGGCCCACTACGTGGGCCAGGAAAAGTGCCGGCCCATCACCGGCTGGGCAGCCATGGCTTCGGCCGGGGACTGGAACCGGCCGCCGCGCTTCATGATCGGCACCGCGTTCTGGTACATGCATACCGACCAGTTCCGTTCCGACGGCTATTCCTCCGATTCGATGCAGTCGCCGTTGGCCACCGGACACCTGCGCGGGCTGCACACTGCCGATGTCATCGCGAAGTCCACCCGGATGGGCTGGATGCCTTTCTTCCCCCAGTTCGATGCAAAGAACTCCCTGGATGTTGCCGACGACGCGGCCGCAGGGGTGGCCCGGGGCGAGGCGAGCGACGAGGCGGGGTGGGTGGCGCAGCAACTCAAAGACGGGCGGCTGCGGTTCGCGGTGGAGGACGTTGACGCCCCGGAAAACTGGCCGCGGACGCTGATCCTGTGGCGGTCGAACCTGTTGGGCTCCTCGGCCAAGGGGGAGGAGTATTTCCAGAAACACCTGCTGGGCACGTTGAACAACGTTATGGGCGCGGATCACAGCGAGTCCCGGCCACGCGACGTCGTCTGGCGTGAAGACGCGCCGCAGGGCAAGCTCGATCTACTCGTCTCCGCCGACTTCCGGATGACAAGCTCCACGCTGCTGTCCGACGTCGTGTTTCCCGCTGCCACCTGGTACGAGAAATACGACCTTTCCTCCACAGACATGCACCCCTATGTGCACGCGTTCACCCCTGCGATCCCACCGCCATGGGAAGCGAAGACGGATTACGACCTGTTCCGCCTGCTCTCGGAGGAGTTCTCCCGGCAGGCCGCGACGCACCTCGGGGTGCGCAGGGACCTCGTAGCCACCGCGCTCACGCATGACACGCCCGGGGAGATCGCGCAGCCCGGCGGGCACGCCCCGGATTGGAAGGGCACGGACATCCCGGCGGTCCCGGGAAAGAACCTGCCCTCCCTCGCCGTGGTGGAGCGGGACTATACGGCCATCGCCGAGAAGTTCGCCGCCGTCGGACCGCTGGCGGACAAACTGGGATTCACCACCAAGTTCGTGAAGTACGACGTGTCCCGGCCCCTGGCGCAGCTGGCCCGCAAGCACGGCGTTTTTGACCGGGGTGCGGCGGCGGGCCGCCCGGCGGTGGACACCGATGCCCGCATGGCCGAAGCGATCCTGCTGCTTTCCGGTACCACCAACGGGGAACTGGCACTGCAGGGTTTCCGTACCCTGGAGAAACGGACCGGCACGCCGCTGGCGGATCTGGCCGAGGGCGCCGAGGACCGGCAGATCACCTTCCGGGACACCCAGGACCGGCCGACGCCGGTGCTGACCTCCCCGGAGTGGTCCGGCTCCGAGACCGGAGGCCGGCGCTATGCACCGTTCACGATCAACATCGAACGGCTCAAACCCTTCCACACGCTCACCGGTCGGATGCACTTTTTCCTCGACCATGACTGGATCCTGGACATGGGCGAGGCCCTGCCGATCTACCGGCCTCCGCTGGACATGCACCGCCTGTTCGGAGAACCGCAGCTGGGCACCCGCGGGGAGCTCTCCGTGGCAGTGCGTTACCTGACTCCGCACAACAAGTGGTCCATCCACTCCGAATACCAGGACAACCTGCTGATGCTCTCGCTGTCCCGCGGCGGAACGTCGGTATGGATGAGCCGGGAGGACGCCGCACTGATCGAGGTGTCGGACAACGAGTGGGTGGAATGCGTGTCCAACTCCGGGGTGCTGGTGGGCCGGGCCATTGTCAGCAGCCGGATGCCGGCCGGGGTCATCTACGTCTACCACGCGCAGGAACGGATCATCGACGTGCCCAAGTCCGAAGCCACCGGCCGGCGCGGCGGCATCCACAATTCCGTGACCCGGATCCTGGTCAAACCCACCCACATGATCGGCGGGTATGCCCAGCTGTCCTGGGCCTTCAACTATCTCGGTCCCACCGGCAACCAGCGGGACATTGTCTCCGTGGTGCGCAAACGTTCCCAGGAGGTGCAGTACTGATGCGGATCATGGCTCAGACAGCAATGGTGATGGCGCTGGACAAGTGCATCGGCTGCCACACCTGCTCGGTAACCTGCAAACAGGCCTGGACCAACCGGGCCGGCACCGAATACGTCTGGTTCAACAACGTGGAAACCCGGCCCGGGCAGGGGTATCCGCGCAGGTACGAGGACCAGGAGCGGTGGAAGGGCGGCTGGGAGCTGAATAGCCGCGGCAGGCTGAAGCTCAAAGCCGGCGGGAGGCTGGCCAAACTCTTCGGCATCTTTGCCAGCCCGGTCCAGCCGGAGCTGAACGACTACTACGAACCCTGGACCTACGACTACGAAAACCTGATCAACGCACCTGCCGGCAACGACTTTCCCGTGGCCAAACCCAAGTCCCTCATCACCGGCCAGGACATGAAAATCACCTGGTCGGCCAACTGGGACGACAACCTGGGCGGGTCCGAGCGGACCGGCGGGCAGGACCCCGTGCTGGAGAAAATGCGCCGGGACGCGGAGGAGAAGGTGAAGCTGGAGTTCGATTCCACCTTCATGTTCTATCTGCCGAGGATCTGCGAGCACTGCCTGAACCCCTCCTGCATGGCCTCCTGCCCGAGCGGTGCCATCTATAAGCGCGAAGAGGACGGCATTGTGCTGGTGGACCAGGACCGCTGCCGGGGCTGGCGGCAGTGCATCACCGGCTGCCCGTACAAGAAGATGTACTTCAACCACCGCTCCGGCAAGGCGGAGAAGTGCACGTTCTGCTATCCGCGCATCGAGGTAGGCATCCCCACGGTCTGCGCCGAAACGTGTGTGGGCCGGTTGCGGTACATCGGGATTTTCCTGTACGACGCCGACCGCGTCACCGAGGCCGCCTCCGTGCCCAACGAGCAGGACCTCTACGAGGCGCAGCTGGACCTGATGATGGACCCCAACGATCCGGACGTCATTGCCGGCGCACGGGCCGAAGGCATCCCGGAGGACTGGCTGGACGCCGCCCGGCGCTCGCCGGTCTACGCCCTGGCCAAGGAAATGCGGGTGGCGCTGCCGCTGCACCCCGAATACCGGACAATGCCGATGGTCTGGTATGTGCCGCCGCTGTCCCCGATCGTGGACGTGCTGAAGGAGCAGGGGCACGACGGCGAGGCAGCGGAGAATCTCTTCGGCGCCATCGAGGCCCTGCGGATTCCGGTGGAATACCTCGCCGAACTCTTTACCGCCGGAGACACCGACCTTGTCACCGCAGTGCTGCGGAAGCTTGCCGCCATGCGCGCCTACATGCGGAACATCACCCTGGGTGATGAGCCTGACGAGCGGATCGCGGCCGACGTCGGCATGACCGGCGAGCAGATCGTCGCGATGTACCGGCTGATGGCCGTTGCGAAGTACGAGGAGCGGTACGTGATTCCCGCCGCGCACGCGGAGGACGCGCACAACCTCGAGGAGATCGGCTGCTCTCTGGATGTCGAGGGCGGTCCCGGGATGGGACAGACCGGAGTCTTCGGTGAGGCCTCCGGGCGGCCGATGCCCGTGGCGGTGGAGAACTTCGAAGCCCTGCAGGCCCGGCAGCGCGGCGAGGACCCGACGGGCAACGGCAACCTGGGCGGGCGGGTGAACCTGCTCAACTGGGACGGACGGGGCTCACCGCAGGGGCTGTTCCCGGCCAACAACAACCGCGGCGCACCCGATGAGGGTGCCGGCGAGGGCCTGGGTGCCGGATACGACCAGGCCGAGGGCGACGGGCCTGCATCGGATCAAGGCAGGGCTGATAAATGAGCCTGCTGGAGAAGCTGCTCGGCAAACCCGGGAAGGGCACCCTCGCGCCCGAGCCCTACGCCGATGCCCGGCCCGGCCGCAGCCGGGTGATCCGGCAGGCGGCTGCCCTGCTGCTCGAATACCCTGACGAGCAGCTGGTGGAACTAATCCCGGGAATCCGCGCGGCCCTGGCTGAAGCCGGGGTGCCGGCAGGGGAGCTGGAACCTCTCTTCGACTGGCTGTCGTCCCGGCCGCTGCCGGATGTGCAGGCCGCCTATGTACAGGAATTCGACCTGTCCAAGCGGCACAGCCTGCACCTGACCTACTGGACCGACGGCGATACCCGCCGCCGGGGCGAGGCGCTCGCCGCCTTCAAGGAGATCTACCGCTCCCACGCCGTGCTGCCGGAAGGCACCGAGCTGCCGGACTACCTGCCCCTGGTGCTGGAATTCGCCGCGAAGGTTTCCCCGGAGGACGGGTACGAACTGCTGCAGCGCTACCGTCCGTCAGTGGAACTGCTCCGGCTGGCCCTGCGGGACGACGGCCTGCCCTACGAGGGCATCTTGACCCTGGTCTGTTCCACCCTTCCCGGAGTCTCACCCGAGACCCAGGCCTCCGTGATGCGTACGGCGGGCTACGGTCCGCCCACCGAAACCGTGGGGCTGGAGCCGTACAGCTCGCGGCTGCTGCCGGTGAGCGAAAGGAGCCACCCATGACTGCCGTAGCTGCACCGCTGGATGTGCCGCCGCCGGAGAACGTGCAGGTGGGCGTGGACGATGTCATGCTGTGGGGAGTGCTGCCCTATCTGGTGCTGGCCATCCTGGTGCTCGGCTCCATCTGGAGGTACCGGTATGACCAGTTCGGCTGGACCACCCGGTCATCCCAGCTCTACGAGTCCAGGCTGCTGCGCATTGCTTCCCCGCTCTTCCACTTCGGAATCCTGGCGGTGATTGTGGGGCATTTCGTCGGATTGGTGATTCCGAAAACCTGGATGGACGCCATCGGACTCAACGAGGACACCTACCACTTCTTCGCCCTGAGCGTGGGCATCCTGGCCGGCGTAGCCACGCTGGTGGGGATAGTGCTGTTGATTTACCGACGCCGGACCACCGGCCCGGTCTTCATGGCCACCACCCGCAATGACAAGGCGATGTACATCTTCCTGCTGGCGGCGATCCTGACCGGACTGGCGACCACGGTCTTTTCCGTTTTCGACACGAACATCGTCAACTACCGGGACACCGTGGCGCCGTGGTTCCGTTCTGTCTTCATCCTGCAGCCCGACATCACGGGAATGACGGCTGCCTCCATGTCCTTCAAGATCCACACGGTCTTCGGGCTGGTGCTCTTTGCCATCTGGCCCTTCACCCGCCTGGTCCATGCGTTTACCGCGCCCGTGCACTACCTGTTCCGGCCCTACATCGTCTACCGCTCACGGGGTCGGCGGCCGGTTACGGGGTCGAGGACGCCGCGCGGCGGCTGGGACCCCGTGGGGACACCCGACCGGGACCGTCCGGGCGGTCCTTAGGAACTGAGTTCATCTGGCGGAAGGCAGGCAGCCCATGTCCACAGCATCTTCTCCTCCGGCCGCAGGCGCAGACCTCCGGTCTGGCCAGCTACGGAACCTGATCGTGGCAACCATTGCCTCCACGGTGGGGTTCTGGGCCTGGACGATCATCGGACCGCTCTCCAGCCGCTACGCCGCAGACATGGACCTGGGCGCCGGACAAACCTCGGTCCTTGTGGCCATGCCGATTCTGGTCGGCTCGGTGGCGCGGATCCCCGTCGGCGCCCTGACGGACCGCTACGGCGGCCGGGTCATGTTCACCGTGATCCTGGGGGTGACGGCGCCGCTGGTGCTGCTCACCGGAATCGTCGGCCAGCTGGGCAACTTCCCGTTCCTGGTGGTCATCGCGTTCTTCCTGGGCATCGCCGGGACCGTCTTCGCCATCGGCATCCCCTTCTGCTCGGCCTGGTACGAACGGAGCCGGAAAGGCTTCGCCACCGGGGTATTCGGGGCCGGCATGGTGGGGACGGCCGTGTCGGCGTTCTTCACCCCGCGGCTAGTGGCCGCCGTCGGCTACATGGGCACCCACATCACCATCGCCGTCGTCGTCGCAGCCATGGCGGTGCTGAGCTGGCTGATCCTGCGCGAATCCCCGGCCTGGTCAAAACCCACGGAACCGGTGCTGCCGAAGATCACCCACGCCTTCACCCTGCGCGTCACCTGGCAGCTGTGCTTCCTGTACGGGGTGGTGTTCGGTGCGTTTGTGGCATTCTCCAATTACCTGCCCACGTATCTGGGCAATGTCTACGATTACGACGCGACTGCGGCAGGAACCCGGACCGCAGGCTTCGCCGTGGCCGCTGTTATCGCCCGCCCGATCGGCGGAACCATCGCGGACAAGGTGGGGCCGAAGCTGGTCACGCTCGCGTCCTTTGCCGGCACGGCGGTCCTGGCGGTTATTGTTGCCCTCCGTCCGGAGCAGGAGGAGGTCTACGGGACAGCGTTCATCCTGATGGCCTTGTTCCTGGGACTGGGCACCGGCGGAGTCTTCGCCTGGGTGGGCCGTGCCGCTCCGGCGCAGGACGTAGGTACCGTCGGCGGGATTATTGCCGCCGCCGGAGGGCTCGGCGGCTACTTCCCGCCCCTGGTCATGGGGGCAACCTATGACCCGGCGAACCGCAGCTATTTCGTAGGCCTCATGCTGCTTGCGGCCTTCGCCGCCGTCGCCCTGCTGCTGACCTTCACGGTGCGCAACGGCGGCCGGGTGGACACTCGCTCCGGCACCTGAGCCCTTGGCCTCCGGAGACCGGCGGGTAGAGTCGGAGCATGGGTGCAACTGAACTGATTCTGGTCCGCCACGGCGAATCCGCCGGCAATGTGGCCGCTACCCGCGCGGGCCGCGAGGGCGCCGAACGTATTGACCTTCCCTGGCGGGACCCCGACGTCCCGCTGAGCCCCGACGGCGAGCAGCAGGCCGCAGCGCTTGGCCGCTGGATTGCCGGGCTGCCCGCCGAAGAACTGCCCGATTCCGTCTGGTGCTCGCCCTACCTGCGGGCACGGCAGACGGCGGAACTGGCGGGGCTGGCCGGCCTCACGGGCGGCATGCGGGTTGATGAGCGCCTGCGGGACCGGGAACTGGGGATCCTGGACCTGCTGACCTCCGCCGGCGTCGCAGCACGTTATCCCGAGGAAGCCGAACGCCGGTCCTGGCTGGGGAAGTTCGCCTACCGTCCGCCGGGCGGCGAGTCCTGGGCCGATGTCGCCCTGCGGCTGCGTTCGGTGTTCCGGGACCTGGATGACGAGGAAGACGGCAAGCGTGTGGCAGTGGTTTGCCACGACGCCGTGATACTGCTGATCCGTTACGTCCTGGAACAGATGAGCGAGCAGGAACTGCTGGACACCGCCGCCGCCAACAGCGTGCGGAACGGCTCAGTGACCCGGCTGGTGCGCCCCACCGGCACCGGGCCCTGGAAGCTGCACACCTTCAACAGCGTGCTCCACCTGCAGGACAGTGGAGCGCCGGTAACCGAACATGCAGGAGAAACTGATGACATCCACCCCCGCTGAGCTTGTTACCCCCGCGCTGCTGCGCGGCTGGCGGCTCTCCACCGAGGCCTCCGGCAAGGAGGACCGCGGCACCGTGCTGGTGATCGGCGGAGCCCGGAGCACTCCGGGAGCGGTGATGCTGGCAGGGCTTGCCGGGCTGCGGGTCGGCGCCGGCCGCCTGACCATGGGTTTGGCGGAATCGGCGGCGATCGCCGTCGCTGTGGCGATCCCCGAATCCGGAGTGGTGGGACTGCCTGAGGAAGACGGCGGAATTGACGGCGGTGCGGCCGGAAAGCTGCTCGAATCCGATCTTTCGACGGCGTCGGCAGTGGTGATCGGCCCCGGCCTGGACGACGCCGAGCAGGCCGCGGCGCTCTTGCGGTCAGTGGTTCCGCTGCTCGGGGAAAAGACCCAGGTGGTACTGGATGCCTTTGCCCTCGGCGTGCTGCCCGGGCTGCCGGAACTTTACGACACCCTGGCCGGCCGGCTGGTCCTGACCCCGAATGGTGCCGAAATCCTGCGCCTCCTCGAGGACGAGGATGCAGACGAAGACTCCCTGGACCTGCCGAAAGCCTCCAAGGAGGTGGCACGGAAATACTCGGCGGTGGTCAGCGCGCACAACGTCATTACCGCTCCTGACGGAAGGAGCTGGGAAGTGCCGGCCGGGAACTCGGGCCTGGGTACTTCCGGGTCCGGGGATGTCCTCGCCGGTGCGGTGGGCGGATTCCTTGCCCGCGGTGCAACGCCGGAACAGGCAGCGTGCTGGGGCACGTATCTGCACGCGGTGAGCGGGGACCGGCTCTCCGCCTCGCGGGGACCGCTCAGCTTCCTGGCACGGGAACTGCTCGAAGCCATGCCTCCGGTGATCGCGGAGTTGAGCTAGCGAGGGGCTGTATCCCGGCAGAACGGCCCATATCCTGAGGTAATGACAGCGAACGAATACCGGACCGGTCCGTCGGGGCGCCCTGCGGCCCAAATCCCGTGGCTTTCCTACCGTTTCACTCGCCGTGACGCGGCGGCAGCGGGCTTCTACGTAGTGTTCCTGCTGGTCCTGAGCTTTGCGCCCGGACTCGTTATGCCTGTCCTGGTGATGCTGGTTCCGGATCCGGTTGCAGCCGCCTATGTCCTGAACCTGGCGTTTTACGGGGTTGCCGGTCTGCTGGCCTTCCTGGCGGCCCGGCCGTACGTGGTGCGGGAAACGAAGATTCTGGCAACCCGGCCGGTGCTGTCCCTTTCCCTGATTCCCGCCGGCGTCATCGCCATGCTCATTGTCACCATGATCGGGGCGCTGCTGAGCGGGCAGGTCGAAACGGCGGTAAACCAGGAAGCCGTAGAGGGATTCGTGGGGTCCGTTTCGCCCTGGCTGGTGGTGCCGCTGCTGGTGGTGCTGGCACCGTTTGTCGAGGAGTACATTTTCCGGCACCTGCTGATCGGCAAGCTCAGCCGGTACTGGAATCTCTGGGGCTGCTGCATCCTGTCGGTCCTGTTGTTCGCCTCCATCCACATTGTGGGCAAGGAATCCCTGTCCCTCCCGGTGCTGATGCCTTACCTGGCGATGGGCGTGACCCTTGTGGGCATCTACGTCTGGGCCGGAAACAACTTCATGCTTTCCTACGGTGTGCACGCCGCGAAAAACCTGCTGGGTGTCATCCTCATCTACAGCGTGCCGCCGGAGCTGCTGCAGCAGTAGCTACCGTTTCCAGCGCCCGCCGTGCCGGTTGACCGCTCCGGTAGCATCAGCACCATCCGGTCAGCAGCGGCAAGCCGGCAACAATGTGGGGGACACCCGCACTCTTCCAATGCCGCCGGTTTCGTCCGCAGGGCTGGCTCCGCCCCGGAATCCGTGCGGATCCCGAGACGGAGCGGCAACTAGGAGCCGGCTTTTTCGATCCGCTCAGTTTCCGGTGCCCGCACCAGGGAGCCGTTGCATGGAACCACCCGCTCCGGCCGGGCCAAGTAGAAAAAAGAGCTCCGGGCATCGGAATCGAATCCGCCCGGCACCATCAGGGTGGAATAACGCTGGCACCACTGCGGGGTATCGACGGCGGCCTCGAGCGCGGTGGCCACGGCCCGAACATTGTGGAACCACATCAGCTGCTGGGTCCCCTCGGACACCAGGTAGATGAGGTCCAGCTGCGGATCGGCCGTGACTTCGACGTCCGACCACTGCTCCCAGCCCTCGAGCCGGCGTCGGTGGATCCAATGGATGTTGTGGCCCGGGGCGAAGCCGCTGCAGTTGCTGAGGCCGGATTTGCTGACACTGGAAATGCTCACAGTGGGTTCCTTTACAGGTTGTCCTTGCCTGCAACGGACGAAGCAGGCCGCTTCGTCATCCGAACCACCCGCCGAACAGTGGGGTTGGTGTGGGGCCAGTCGGAGCTTTTGTGCCCGGGGAACCGGGCGGAGGCCACATCTCGTGAAGCTGAAAACTACTGTAGCTGAGGTCTCTGACATTTCGACAGAGGCTGTTCCTGGGTGCCGTTCGGGCGTTCCGGTGGGAGAGCCGGGTGTTCCGGTGGGAGTGCCGGGCGGACCGGAACGGCGGCAAGGAAAACTTCCGCTCGCTTCAGTCGCGAAAGTTATCAAAGCCGCCTAACCCGGCCCGTCCGGCGCCTAACGGGTCAGCCCGTCCAACTTGTGTATCCCACGAGATCGGGAATCGGCGCGAACGGAAGCGGGTCCGAACCGTCCACTGGCAGGAGCTTCCAGTCCCCGTCCTCCCACGTCAGGTTGTAAATACCCGAAAAGTACACTGTCTTTCCGGAGCTAGTAACTCGGGCCGCTATATCAACTGCCGCTGTCGCACCCTCGTAGCTGAGCAGCCGGAAACCGACAATATTCATTCGGGTGTGAGAGCCGTCGGAATTGCCCGTAGCTCCCAGTATGTCGCTCCTGTTTGGGGCATTGAGGGAGAGGAAGTAGTTTATGAAAGCGCCTTCGGGATCATGACTGCCCTGCACGACTGCATTGGCTGCCGTGAACAGAGCGCCCTCCGGAGAATGCTGGAAGCAGTACCGCACACCTGCATCGTTCGTCTTGGCAGGACCGTGCTTTTCCGAGGTTGGATAGGACATCATTCCTTGGTATTCCCATTCCGCAGCCGGGGCCTCCGCAATTTTTCCTGACAACACCTCTCCGTCTAGGCCACAGACACTGTCACCACCGCTCCCACCCTTGGCCTTCGCCGAGCTTTCGTCGGTCGGGGCCGCGCTGCTGGTGACGCTACTGCTGCTAGCAGGCGATGGTGGTGCGGAATTTGGCTCGGGTTCATTCCCGGACGCCTGCCACATTCCGAAAAGGACTCCCAACACCACGATTAGGGAGACCATCAGAGCTCCGACGATGAAACCAGGTCTCGTGAACCTGCTCTTTTCGCTTTCCCCCAGAGTCATGCCATTCCTTTCGTTGAGACTGATGCGGCCATGATAGGCGCACGCGGCGAAAGGACAGTGATTCCGACTCGCAGCCCGGAGCTGAAGGACGCCCCCGCCGCTGCTTGGAGCCGGAGGCGACGCACCCGCCGCCGGAGAGGCTGAAGGACGCAATCATTGTTGGGAGGCGCTGAGGCGACGCACCCGCCGCCGGAGGGGCTGGAGGAAGGCGGCTTTAATATTTCCCGCGAGCTCTGCGAGCGGGGAATTTCGTTGCCGCCGTTCCAGCCCCGCAGGGGGCGGACCCGGCGGACCCGGCGAACCGCGGACCCGGCGAACCGCGGACCCGGCGAACCGCGGACCCAGCGGACCCGGCCCAGGGACGAGACTTACCGCCAGCCGGCCCCCGGCGCCACAAGCTTCACGATGCTCTCCAGCAGATGCGCGTTGTAGTCCACGCCCAGCTGGTTCGGCACGGTCACGAGGACGGTGTCGGCTTCCTGCACCGCGGCGTCCGCGGCCAATTCGGCAGCAATAACATCGGGTTCACCGATGTAGCTCTTGCCGAACCGGGCCAAGCCGCCGTCGAGGTGGCCCACCTGGTCCCGTCCTTCGGCCTGTGCCCGCAGCCCGAAGTAGTGCCGGTCCTGCCCGGTCACCAGCGGAATGATGCTGCGGCTGACGGACACCCGCGGGGTGCCCTGGTGTCCGGCGTCGGCCCAGGCCTTCCGGTACACCGCGATCTGCTCGGCCTGGAGCTGGTCGAACGGAACCCCCGTGTCCTCGGTCAGGAGCGTGGAGCTCATCAGGTTCATGCCCTGCTCGCCGGTCCACTTGGCGGTGGCCCGGGTCCCGGACCCCCACCAGATCCGCTCCGGCAATCCGGGGGACAGCGGGTCAATGGCCATGGCGCCGGTGCTGCCGGTCATCGCCGGATCAGCCTGTGCCACTCCGGCGCCGGCAATGGCGGCTCGGAACACTTCGGTGTGCTGCCGGGCCATCTCTGCGTCGGAGGAATCCGGGCCGGGAACGTAGCCGAAGGACTCGTAACCGCGCAGGGCAGGCTCGGGGGATCCCCGGCTGATGCCGAGCTGCAGCCTGCCGCCGCTGATCAGGTCCGCCACTGCGGCATCTTCTGCCATCGCCAGCGGATTCATATAGCGCATGTCGATCACTCCCGTGCCCAGCTCGATCCGGCTGGTCCGTGCCGCCATGGCGGAGAGCATGGGGAATGGGGCGGAGAACTGCGGGGCGAAGTGGTGCACCCGCATGTACGCGCCGTCGACGCCGATTTCCTCGGCGGCGACCGTCAGTTCAATCTGCTGCAGTATTGCGTCCTGCGCGCTGGGAGTCATTGATCCCACGGCATTCCGGTAATGTCCGAAGGACAAGAACCCTATTTTCTTCATACGAACTCCAGCGCCGGAAACGTCGGCAGTATTCCCGCTCACATGCGGCACCAGCGAAAGGATGCAGGCACAGTGCATATCACCATTGTCCCGGGCTATCAGGGCTCGCCACCGGAGCAGTGGCAGAGCCGCTGGGAGGCGGACCTGCCGGACGTCACCCGCATCGCGCCGTCATCGTGGGATGAACCCGAACTGGAGGACTGGATGGCCGCGCTGGACCGGGCCGCCGGAGCCCGGAACGGGCAGACAGTCCTTGTGGCCCACAGTTTGGGCTGCCTGGCTGCGGTGGAATGGCTGCATCGCAACCCCGACGGCGCCCGCGGAGTGTTCCTGGTCAGCCCGCCGGATCCGGTTGCCGCGTCCTTTCCGGAAGTGGTCGGAACGTTCCGGAATCCGCGGATGCAGGAGCTGCCCGTGCCCGGCCTGTTGATCGCCAGCCAGAGCGATCCGTACTGCGCGCTCCCTGCCGCCCAAAGCATCGCTGCCGCCTGGAAAGTGCCCGTTATTGATGCCGGTGAACTCGCCCACATCAACGAAAAGAGCGGAGTGGGCTACTGGCAGCAGGGCCGCGACCTGCTCACGGCCTTCACCGCAGGGCTGGGGGAACCGGCCGCACTCGGATAAGAATGGGCACATGGACCTTCCAGTGATGCCTCCGGTTGCCCCGATGCTGGCCAAATCCGTCAGCGCCCTGCCCCGCGGGGACTACCTGTACGAACCCAAATGGGACGGATTCCGGTCCATCATTTTCCGGGACGGCGACGACGTCGAGATCGGCTCCCGCAACGAGAAGCCGATGACGCGGTACTTCCCCGAACTCGTCGAAGCCCTTCGGCAGAACCTGCCGGAGCGGTGCGTGCTGGACGGCGAGATAGTTATGGTGGCCCCGGACGGCAAACGGCTGGACTTCGAACTGCTGCAGCAGCGCATCCATCCCGCCGCCAGCCGGGTGGAACTGCTCGCGGAAGAAACCCCGGCCCGGTTCGTGGCGTTCGACCTGCTGGCCCTGGGTGACGTCGACTACCGGGACCGGCCGTTCTCCGAACGCCGGGAGGCCCTGGTCCAGGCGCTGAAAACGGCGCAGGCACCGGTGTCCGTCACCGCCGCCACCGACGACGCCGACCTGGCACAGGACTGGTTCGGACGCTTTGAAGGTGCAGGCCTGGACGGTGTGGTGGCCAAACCCCTCGCCGGCCCGTACGCACCGAACAAGCGCACCATGGCCAAGCTCAAGCACGAACGCACCGCCGACTGCGTGCTCGCCGGCTACCGGGTGCATAAGTCCGGCCTCGATCTGATCGGCTCCCTGCTACTCGGCCTTTACAACGACGACGGCGTGCTGGTGAACGTGGGCGCCGCAAGTTCCTTCTCGATGGACCGCCGACGCGAACTGTTCGAGGAACTCCAGCCGCTGGTCGCCGTCGAGGACGGACACCCCTGGGCCGAAGGGGAGCAGGAGAAGGGCAACCGCACCCCGCGCAACTCCGAAGGCAGCCGCTGGAGCGGGAAAAAGGACTTTTCCTTCGTGCCGCTGCGCCCGGAACGGGTGGTGGAGGTGCGCTACGACCACATGGAGGGGGAGCGGTTCCGCCATGTGGCCCAGTTTTCCCGCTGGCGGCAGGACCGCACGCCCGAATCGTGCACCTATGGGCAGCTGGAGGAGCCGGTGAAGTTCGACCTGGCGGAGGTGCTGGGGAGCTGATTTTCCGGCGGGGCTAGGCAGGGAAGGTCCGCGATGCCTAGCATTTGCTGGCAGCACTCTCCGGTCAGCGGACCCGGCGGCCGCGGACACCTGCCCAGCCAAGGAGTCGAAGATGATCCAGGATGCCGACCTTGAAACCCTCCGCAGGGTTGTCCACGGCCCGCTGAACAGTCCCGGGGGTCCGGGGTTCGCCGTCGACACTGCCGGCTTCAACCCCTCGGTGGTCCAGCGTCCCGATGCGGTGCTCGGTGCAGCCGGCGTCGAGGATGTACAGAATGCCGTCCGCTGGGCGGCTGAGCGCGGTATCCCTGTCGGGATCCAGGCGACCGGCCACGGTGCCGCGGCCGCGATGGACGAGGGCCTGCTGATCAACACGTCCCGGCTGCAGGACCTGGCGGTGGACCCCGACGCCGGCACGGTCACCGTGGGCGCCGGCGTCCGCTGGCGCGCGGTGCTGGAGGAGACCGTGCTGCTGGGGCTTACAGGCCCGCACGGCTCCTCCGGAACCGTGGGAGTGACAGGCTACGCATCCGGCGGAGGGCTGCCGCTGATGGGCCGGGCACTGGGATTCGCCAGCGACCATGTGCAGGCCATGGATGTTGTCACTCCCGACGGCAGTCTGAGGCACCTCGAAGCAGGCAGCGCCGAAGATGCCGGATTGTTCGCGGCGCTGCGCGGCGGCAAGGGCAATTTCGGCGTCATCACGTCCATGACGCTTGGTCTGACTCCGTTCCGGGAGTTTTACGGCGGCGGCATTATGTACCCGGAAGATGCCGGCACAGAGGTCCTCGCTGCGTTCCGCGCCTGGACACCCCAGCTGCCGACGGATGTTTCAGCGTCCCTGGCCTTCCTGCACCTGCCGGACGTCCCGTTCCTGCCCGAGGAACTGCGCGGTACCTCGCCGGTGCACCTGCGGTTCGCGGTGTTCGGCAGCCGGGAAGAGGGCGACACTCTGCTGGAACCCATGCGGCATGTATCCGCGCCCTTCATGGATACCGCCGGACCGATGGACTACGGGGCAGTGGGAAGCATCCACATGGATCCGGACGAACCGGTGCCCAGCCTGGACCGCGGAACCCTGCTGGCCGAGTTGCCCGATGAACTGGCGGCGGGTTTGCTGGGCCAGGTGGGGCCGGGATCGCATACTCCGCTGATGATGACGGAACTCCGGTTGATGGGCGGATCACTGGCCCTGGATCCTCCGTTCGAGGATGCGGTGTCCGGCCGGGAGGCAGGCTTCAACCTCTACTCCGTGGGACTCAACGTTCCGCCGGCTGCGGACGCCACAGCAGCGGCCCTGGATCGGCTCGACGTCGTCGTCGGCCCCTACGTTGCGGGTGCGCTGGTCAACCTCCGCGGACCGGCACGCACGGAGGCAGGTGCCCAGCCTGCATGGGATGCGGAAGTTTTCGCGCGGCTGCAGGCAACCAAGGCCGCCTACGATCCGCAGAACCTCTTCCGGTTCGGCCACGCGGTTCCGCTGCCGGTCTCCTGACAGCGGCTTCCGAAGCCCGGGCCGCCGGCGGAGGCAAGGCGGGGAGGGCTGCCAACGCTGCGCCTAGCGCCGTCCTCTGCAGCCGACCCCGAACTCGCTGCCTGCGTCCTCGAGGATGGCCGCGGTGTAGCCCTCCCTGTAACCCGTTTCCGTGGGGTGCAGGTCCAACGGGCCGCCCTCGAAGATGATCCAGGGATCGGCGGAACCGACACCGTGCCCGGCGAACTCGTCCACGACGTCCACGAACACCCCGCTGTCCGGGACCTGATCCGCGATGACCGCGTTCAAGGCGTCGGTTCCCTCGTTCAGGAGAGTCTGCGCCTCGGTACTGATCGGTCCGGGGGTTCCGGCTTCAAACAGGTACGGATACCCGGTCACCACCAGGGTTGCCCTCGGAGCCAGTCCCGTGATCCGGGCAAACTCCGCTGCCAGCTGCGGTGCCAGGACGGTCTGTGCATAGGCGACAGCGGAGTCGATGGCCGGGGCACAGGTGGCCGGCAGCTGCGGCCCGGCACAGGCGAGTATCACGGAAGCGAACCGGAGGTCATCGCCGCCGATGGTCACCGTGACGGTGTCCGTCCTTCGATTCAGCAGACCCCGGGCAGCGGCGTCGTCGATCTGCTCGGGAAGGTCCACCGGAGCGTCGAGCGGGGTGGTGAGGGCAGTGGCGCCCGAACAGGTGACATTACCGTCCAGCTCCACCCGGTCCAGGGCGTCCAGAAGCGCGGGGTAGCCCTGCGCGGTGCGGCGGCACGCATCCAGCTCGGGTCCGCCGCCGACGCCGGAGGCATAGGAGTCGCCGAACGCGACGTAGTCGACACTGCGGTTCCCCTGACCGTGCCCGCCGTACCCGCCTCCATGCCCGTGCCCGCCGCCGTACCCGCCTCCATGCCCGTGCCCGCCGCGGGAATCGGATCCATGGGCGCCGCCGGCAGTGGCCGGGGCAGTGCCTCCGGCCAGAAGGGCGACGGTGGTCAGGGCCAGGACAGCCAGACGTCGGAACAGCAACGGTTTGGGGCTCATCATCGTGCTCCTTAGCGGGGGTATTGCAAACGTTCGAGGGCAGAAGTTTGGCGCAGGGAGGGGCCAGCGGCAACAGCAGTACGCCGTTGCGGCACCGCGGCAGTATTAAAAGTCCAACCGGTGTGGACCGGACCACTTTCGGCTAGGCTGGCGATATACCGACCGCATGGTCAGTAATCCGGCGGCAAGGATGCCTGCAGGAGAGCGGCTGCGGTTTCTTCCCGTCTCGAAAGGCACCGAAATGACGGCAACTGCCATCGACGTCGAAACCGTTCCCAGCTACGTCCGGGGTGCCTGGTGGACTCCGGATCCCGCCGGGGCACGCGGCACCGAAGTGCACGATGCCAGCACCGGTGAGCTGTTGGCACTGGTCAGCAGCGAGGGTCTGGATACCGCCGGCGCCGTTGACTATGCCCGAACCGTAGGGCAGGCAGAACTGGGGAAATCCACCTTCCACCAGCGGGCCCTGCTCCTCAAGGAACTCGCAATGCACCTCAATGCGCAGCGTGAGGAGCTTTACGCCGTCTCCGCGCGGAGCGGCGCCACGCGGACCGACTCGCTGGTGGACATTGACGGCGGGATCGGGGTCCTGTTTGCCTACGGTTCCAAGGGCCGCCGGGAACTGCCGAACTCCTCCGTGATCGTCGACGGCGCCGTGGAGCAGCTCGCCAAGGACGGTTCGTTTCTGGGTGAGCACATCTATAGCCGGATCCCGGGCGTTGCCGTGCAGATCAACGCCTTCAACTTCCCGGTCTGGGGCATGCTGGAAAAACTGGCTCCGGCGTTCCTCGCCGGAGTGCCGAGCATCGTCAAGCCCGCCACCCCCACGGGGTACATCACGGCGGCTGCCATGCGGATGATCGTGGACTCGGGCATCCTTCCGGCCGGATCCGTCCAGCTGATCTCCGGCTCCGCACGGGACCTCCCGGACCACCTCGACTACCGGGACATGGTCTCCTTCACCGGCTCGGCGTCCACCGCCGAACGCCTGCGCGCCCATCCGCAGATCGCCGTCGGCGGCGTCCGCTTCACCGCGGAAACGGATTCGCTGAACGCGGCACTCCTTGGTCCGGACGCCGTTCCGGGCACCCCCGAGTTCGACGCCTTCATCCGCTCGCTGGTCACCGAAATCACCGCCAAGGCCGGCCAGAAATGCACCGCCATCCGCCGCGCCATTGTTCCGGCCGGGCTGGTCAATGACGTGGTTTCCGCCGCCGGGGAGCGCATCCGCGGGCGCGTAGTCCTGGGCGATCCGCACGCCGAAAACGTGACAATGGGTGCCCTGGCCTCCCGGGAGCAGCTCGACGGCGTCCGGGAGGCAGTGCAGCGGATGCTGGCGGCCGGCGCGCAGCTGGCGCTGGGATCGCTGGACGCCCCCGACGTCGTACGCGCCGACGGAAGCGAGGGAACCGCGCCGGACGGCGCCTTTATGGAACCGCTGCTGCTGACCTGGCCGGACAGTGACGCGGATGCCCTGCACAATATCGAAGCGTTCGGGCCTGTGGCCTCGGTGGTGGGCTACACCGACGTCGCCGACGCCGTCCGGCTGGCCGCGCGGGGCGGAGGGTCGCTGGTGGCAACCGTCTGTACCAATGACCCGGAGGTGGCCCGCGAAATGCTGACCGGCATCGCCGGACACCACGGGCGGGTGTTGTTCCTGAACCGCGAAGA
This sequence comes from Arthrobacter sp. zg-Y238, assembly GCF_024385525.1. GTDB lineage: Bacteria > Actinomycetota > Actinomycetes > Actinomycetales > Micrococcaceae > Arthrobacter_B > Arthrobacter_B jinronghuae. Next base: position 98,680 of record NZ_JANFLU010000004.1, read on the forward strand.
CGCCCGGAGCTCCACGGGGCACGGTTCGCCGGTGCCCCACCTGGTACACGGCGGGCCGGGCCGTGCCGGCGGCGGCGAGGAGCTGGGCGGCATCCGCGCGGTGCGGCACTACATGCAGCGCACCGCAGTGCAGGGTTCGCCCAACATGCTCACCAGCCTCACCGGTATCTGGCATCCGGGGGCGGACCGCCGGTTCGACGCCGGACATCCGTTCCGTAAGCCGCTCAGTGAGCTGCGGGTGGGCGACGCCGTGCGGTCCGACCTGCGCGAAGTCACCCTCGAGGACATTGCCGCCTTTGCGGAAACCACGGGGGACACGTTCTACGCCCACACGGACGCTGCAGCGGCGGAAGCGAATCCGTTCTTCCCCGGCATCGTGGCGCACGGCTACCTGCTGCTGTCCTGGGGCGCGGGCCTGTTCGTGGATCCCGCACCGGGTCCGGTGCTGGCCAACTACGGGCTGGAAAACCTGCGGTTCCTCACGCCGGTGGCCGCGGGGGACTCCATCCGCGTCACGCTGACCGCCAAGAAGATCACGCCGCGTGAAACTGACGAGTACGGCGAGGTGGCATGGGATGCCGTGCTGACCAACCAGAATGACGAGCTGGTGGCCACCTACGACGTGCTGACCCTGGTGGAGAAGTAAGTCCCTCGCGGGGGTCGGGCTAGGTATTCCGTTTTCGGTAGGCCTGCATCTTGCTGCGGGCGCCGCAGATCTCCATGGCGCACCAGGTTCCGCCGCGGTTGCGTGAACTATCGAAGAAGACCCAGCGGCAGACGTCCCGCCGGCACGCTTTCAGGCGCTGCAGCTGGGCCGGATCGGCATGGACCAGGACGGCTCCGATGCGGGCGAGTGCCGTGCGCACGGGAGGCTGAGGCACCGGCTCGACGCGCGGAACCCCTCCGGAGACCGCGACCCGAACGGGAAGCTGCTTCAGCGCACGGTCGAGGCGCTGCAGGCCGTTGACGACGTCGGGTGCTGGAGCGCCGTGCGGGTGCCCGCCGTCGTCGTCCGCGCCTTCCGTGTGGCCGCCGTCGTGGTCCGAACCCTCGCTGTGCCCGCCGTCGTGGTGCGTGAGGAAGAGGGAGCGCAGCCCCTCCCGTAGGTCGAGCGCCAAGGCCAGATCGGCGGCCGTAGCCGGGGTGCCTGCCTCGACCAGCCCGTAGCTGGCCAGCCAGTCCGCCAGATCAACAGGGTTGCCCAGGGCGTCCTCCCCGGCCTCCCGGTCAGCGGTATTGACGAAGACCTGGAGGAGCCGCAGGGGAGCAGGGGCCGGTGCGCGCCCGCCCGGCTCCGGGTATCCGCTGTCCGAGGGGATTCGCCCTTCAAGAGTGTTACCGCTCATAGTCGATTGCCGGTAACGTATGCCGGAGCAGCGGAAGAGGACAAACCGACGGGGGACCCAGCTATGCACGCATCAGCTCGCTTGAGGGCTTCTGGGCGTCGCGACGGCCTGGCGCGATTCCGCGCCGCAGCGAGTCTCCGTATCCGGCACATGCCTTCATTATTGCCCTTCACGTCCGCAGGCGCCGTGCAGCCGGAGGCCGCGGCGTGAAGGACCCAAGCTGGGTGCTGCTGCGCACCGACCGCAGCTTCCGCCGTTACTGGCTGGGGCAGGGCGCTGCCAGTGCCGGGGCCCAGGTCACCGGCATCGCGATCCCGCTGGTCACCGCCATCGCCCTCGATGCCGGTCCGGCGGCGGTCAGTATTGTCGCTGCAGCCGGCACCCTGCCGTACCTGCTGTTCTCGCTGGTGGCCGGCCATCTCCTGCAGGGGAGGGACCAGCGGCGCTCCATGGTGGCGGCCGATATTGCCCAATGCGTGATCCTGGCACAGATTCCCCTGGCCTGGGCAGGGGGATGGCTCAGCGTCCCCCTGCTGGCAGCAGTCACGTTCCTCAGCGGCTGTTGCGCCCTGATCTTCGGGTTATCGGCCTTCGCCTTTGTCCCCGCCCTCGTTGTGGATCAGGACCTCGCGCCGGCCAACCGTGCCGTCCAAGCCACTCGAACCGTTACGGAAATCAGCGGCCCCGGGTTGGCCGGCCTGCTGGTCTCGGCGGTGGGTGCTCCCGGCGCCTTGATCGCCACCATGCTTGGACATCTGGCTTCGGCTGTAGGAGTGGCTTCGAGCCGCCCCCGGAAACAGCGTTCCGTTGCGGCGGCTCCCGCATCGGGGGCATCGATGCCTGCGGGGGAGGAAAGCCGGAACGCGGTTCCGGGCTCAGTCCAGCAGAAGCGGCCCACGCTCCTCACCGGACTGCGGATCCTGTTCGGTGACCGCCATCTGCGCGCCTTGACCGTCCATGCGGCCACCTATAACGCGGCCGAACAGATCCTGATGCTGAACCTGATTCTCTGGGCGGTGCAGCAGCAGGACGTCGGTGTTGGTGCGTACGGCCTGGCGCTGGCCGGAGCCGGTGTCGGCGGCCTTCTCGGCACCCTGACAGCGCTCCGCCTGGCCGACAAAGCAGGCCTGGGTCCGGCCTTCGCCGTTTCGCTGGTGCTGTCCTGCGCGGTGCCGCTGCTGCTGCCGGTCTGGCCGGTCACCGGGTGGACTCTGGCAGCTGTCATTGCTGCGGTCATGCTGCTGCGGGGCATCGGGGAGGGCAACGCCAATATCTACTCCCTGACGATGCGTCAGCAGTTGATACCCAGGGATGAACTCACGCGGTCCGCCGGCGCCTATACCCAGGTGATGTACGGCTCGATTCCGCTGGGCGCCCTGCTTGCCGGCGTCGTCGGCGAAACGCTGGGGATCCGTGCCGGCGTCCTGATCGGCGCCGTCGGGCTGGTGCTCTCTGCCCTGCCGATGCTCACCCCGGCTTTCCTGCGGCTCCGCACCATCCCCGCGGTGGCCGCGGCTTAACGCATGTGGGGGGTCAGGCCCGACGTGTATGCAGCCCGTCGAAAACCATGGTGATGATGTTGTCCGCGAGCTTCTGCGCGGGCAGCGGCCCGCCGGGTTTGTACCATTCCACAATCGAGTTGATCGTGCCGAACAGCAGGCGGGTGGTGGTGCGCGGATCAATGTCGCTGCGCACCGACCCCTCGCTGCGGGCGGCGTCCACGAGTCCGGCCACCCGGTGGTCGAACTCGCGGCGCCGGGCCAGGGCGCTGCGTTCAACGTCGGTGTTGCCCCGGAGTCGCAGCAGCAGGGTGACGAATGGCAGCCGCTCGGTCAGCACTTCGATGGTGCCGCGCAGGACGAATTCCAGCCGTGCATCCGCTGCACCGGCCGAAGCCTTTGGATCATCCAGCACCGCCTCGAGTCCGTCCAGGGCATGATCGAGTGCCAGTCGCAGCAGGTCACCTTTGGACGTTACATGGTGGTAGATCGCGGACTTCGTAATGCCCAGGTTTTCGGCCAGGATCCCCATCGAGGTGGCTTCGTAGCCGTGCCGGTTGAAAACGTCTACGGCCACGTTCAGCACCGTCTGCTGGTCATATCCCGGACGGCCGCGGCGCGGGCCGGACGCAGGGCCGGACGCGGGCACGGACACGGGGTCGACGGCGGCAGCGGTCTGCTCCGGTTCAGTATCGGCAGCGGAAACGGGAGCAGGTTCGGAGGAGGCTCCGGCGGCGGCAGGCATGGCGCCATTTTCCCACGTCAACGGGCGGTTCACCGCGGCGGGACGGCGTCGGTGTTCCGCCGCAGGTCATAGATCCGGCGGAGCTTGCCGCTGGAGCGAGCCAGCGTCCCGGGGTCGACCACCTCAACAACGCAGGAGGATCCAACATGGATCTTGACCTGCGCGGCGAGTTCCAACGCAGCCGCCGCCGAGTCCGGCGTCGAGGTGTCCTCCCGCCGCTCGATCCGTACCGTGAGTTCGTCCAGGCGTTCCGGACGGCTGATTTCGAGCTGGAAATGAGGGCTCAGGGCCGGGATGCGCAGGGCGATTTCTTCGATCTGGGTTGGGAAAAGGTTCACTCCGCGCAGAATGATCATGTCGTCGCTGCGGCCGGTGATGCGTCCCATCCTGCGCATGGACGGCCGGGCGGTTCCGGGCAGCAGGCGGGTGAGGTCATGCGTCCGGTAGCGGATGATCGGCAGCGCTTCCTTGGTCAGGGAGGTGAAGACCAGCTCGCCCGGTTCGCCGTCGCCCAGGACCCGGGTCTCGTCAAACGGGTCGATGATCTCCGGCAGGAAGTGATCCTCCCAGATGTGCGAGCCGTCCTTGCTCTCCACGCACTCGCCGGCCACGCCCGGGCCCATGACTTCCGAGAGTCCGTAAATGTCGCACGCATCCAGATCCATCAGCGTTTCGAGTTCGTGCCGCATTTCCTCGGTCCACGGCTCGGCGCCGAGGACCGCGTTCTTCAGCGAAGTGGACCGCGGATCGATGCCGGCGGCTGCCATGCCGTCGGCGATGGCCAGCAGGTAGGTAGGCGTGCAGAGGATGGTATCCGGTTCGAAGTCCACGATGAGCTGGACCTGCCGCTCCGTCTGCCCTCCGGACACGGGGATCACCGTGCAGCCGAGCCGCTCAGCGCCGAAGTGCGCGCCCAGGCCGCCGGTGAAGAGCCCGTAGCCGTAGGCGTTGTGCACCTTGTATCCCTGCTTCACTCCGGAGGCGCGGAGCGAACGGGCCACCAAAGAGCTCCAGCGCTCCAGGTCTCCGGCTGTGTAACCGACGACGGTGGGCCGCCCCGTGGTTCCGGAGGAGGCGTGGATGCGGGCCACCTGCTGCTGGGGGACGGCGAACATGCCAAACGGATACGTCGAGCGCAGGTCCTCCTTCGTGGTGTACGGGAACCGTGCCAGGTCGCTCAGTTCCCGCAGATCGGAGGGGTGCACGCCGGCGTCGTCGAACTTGCGCCGGTACAGCGGAACCCGATCGTACGCGTAGGCGAGGGTCTGCTTAAGGCGTGTCAGCTGGAGGGCCTCCAGCTCGTCCCGGCTCATAAGTTCCTCAGGGTCCAGTGTCGAGGGATCGGCTGCGGCGGACTTGAGCGGAGCGGAGGTGGCTTTCATGCGCGGCTTTCGGTTGGGACGCCGGACGGGGTCAGGGCGGGGTTGGGGATGGTGCGCGAGCGTCCTCGGAAAAGGGCGACGACGGCGGCGGTCCCGTCGGGACGTTCGGACCCCACCTCAATGTCGTACACGCCGCTGCGGCCGTTGCCGGCACGGTGCTCGGCGGAAGCAGTCAGCCGGTCACCCGCCATGACCGGAGCCAGGAACGTGATGTCGGCGCCGGCGGCCACCGTGATCTGTTCCCGTTCCCGGGCAGGCCCGCCGCCCTCCGGATTGCAGGCCAGGGCGAAGGCTGTGTCGGCAAACGCGAAGACCATCCCGCCGTGGCCGATGCCGAAACCGTTGACCATCTGCGGGCGGAGAAGCATCGAAATACGTGCCGTGCCGGGGCCGATCGCCAGGACATCGATGCCCATCCATGCCGAGGCGGCGTCGTCGACCAGGAGAGGATGGGCGCGGTATGTGCCGCGGGGGACCTCGGTGTCAGCCATGGAACCTCTTTTCTTTACCGAATGTTCATTAGGTAATCCCGCCGGGCGTTCGGCTGTCAAGGATCCGGCCGCTGCGGTCAGCAGACCGCTCGCGGTTGAACTTGCAGACGGCCGGGGACCGGCCGGAGGCCGTGGCGTACCCTAGTGAGGTGACTCTCTCTGCGGCCACAGCCGTTTCCGGTCCTGTCCGCCCTCCAACTTCTTCCCTTTTGCCTGAGTGGCTGGACCCCCAGGTTTTCCTTGCCGACCCCGCCCTCGGACCGTGGGTGGTCCTGATGGTCTGCGGCATCGTGTTTGCCGAAACCGGACTGCTGATCGGCTTCTTCCTGCCGGGGGATTCCCTGCTGTTCACCGCCGGGCTCCTGGTGGCAACGGGCACCATCGACATCAACGTGTGGCTGCTGGCGATCCTGGTCTTCATCAGTGCCTTCGTCGGCGACCAGACCGGCTATTACATCGGCAGGAAGGCCGGCCCCGCCGTCTTCAACCGGCCGGACAGCAGGCTCTTCAAGCGGGAGAATGTAAAGCGCGCCCAGGTGTTCTTTGATCGCCACGGCGGCAAAGCCGTGATCCTGGCCCGGTTCGTCCCTGTGGTCCGGACCTTCACCCCGGTGGTGGCCGGCGTTGCCCAGATGAACTACAAGGCGTTCGTTTCGTTCAATGCCGTGGGGGCGTTCGTCTGGGGCGTCGGCGTGACCCTCTTGGGTTACGTTCTCGGCGACCGGGTGCCCTTTGTCCGGGAAAACCTGGACCTGATCTTCGTGGCCGTGGTGGTGCTCTCCGTGATCCCGATTGTCATTGAGGTTCTGCGCCAGTCCCACAAAGCCGTCACCAAGGATGATGACGAGGAGGACGACGGCGAGGAGGGCAGTGACGCCGCGGCTCCCGCAGCCGAAGCCGGGGCCGGATCGGAGCGCAATGCCGACGCCGGCCGCACCACCGACGCCGCCCGTGCCGCTGACACCGGCCGCAACGCCGACGCCGTCGAACACACCGGCCGCCGCACCAGCCCGGTGGAAGGCCGCCGCGTCGCGGCACCGAAACCGAAGGCGGAAGGTGCCGGCGCGGCGGAGTAGCTCTTCCCGACCCTGCTGGAGGATGTCCAGCGCAAGCAGGCCCGGACCGATTTGGTCCGGGCTTTTTTGTGTTCGAGGCGCTTTCCGGCCATGAGCGGGAGGTAACGATTGGATAACCGTAGGCCCGAAACGCGCCGCTGACCTGCGGTTACACAGTGGAGGCGGTTTTTCTTTGCGGTATGGGAGCGCTCCCACTTGACATTGTGATTCAGCGCACATCACGATTGGCTGAGCTTGTGGGAGCGCTCCCACCATTTTTTCTTGGCCGCCGGTTCGGCAGCAGGGCGCATCCGTAAGGCAGCGGCACGGAAGGCGCGGAGGTATCGCGGACACTCGTGCTTCGACACCCGGATTATGACAAAGGAGTCAGCAATGAGTACCAAACCCACTTCCGCCGGCCGTGCACGCCGCGGACCTGCGCTTGCCGCATCCGTTGCAGCCGCAGCCCTTCTCCTGACCGCCTGCGGCGGGGGAGACGAAGGAGCTTCCGAAGGAGGGGACGGGCAGGTCACGCTCAGCATCAGCACCTTCAACGAGTGGGGCTACGAGGAGCTGCTCGAGGAGTACCAGGAGGCGAACCCCAACATCAAGATCGTGCACGACAAGAAGGCCACCTCCAACAATGCCCGCGACAACCTGAACACCAAGCTCGCTGCCGGTTCCGGCCTCTCCGACATCGAGGGCATCGAAGTGGACTGGCTGCCGGAACTCAAACAGTATCCGGACCAGTTCGCGGATCTGGCCAGCCCCGAGGTGGAAGGCCGCTGGCTGGACTGGAAGGTCGAGGACGCCACCACCGAGGATGGGAAGCTGATCGGCTACGGCACAGACGTCGGCCCCGAGGCTATTTGCTACCGGTCGGACCTATTCGCCGAAGCAGGCCTGCCGACGGACCGCGAGGAAGTGGCTGCGCTGCTCGAAGGCGACTGGGACCACTACTTCGAAATCGGTGAACAGTTCACTGCGAAGTCCGACGCCGCCTGGTACGACTCCGCCATGTCCGCCTACCAGGGCATGATCAACCAGGTCGAGAACGCCTACGAGGAAAATGACGGCACGGTCATAGCCACCGAGAACCCGGAGGTGAAGGACATCTACAACCAGGTGCTCGAGAACTCCGTGGACAAGGATCTCTCCGCGCATCTGCAGTTGTGGTCCGATGACTACGAGGCCGGCTTCCAGAGCGGTGCCTTTGCCACCACCTTCTGCCCGGGCTGGATGCTGGGCAGCATCGAGGGCAACGCCGCCGGCGTCGAAGGCTGGGATATCGCCAACGTCTTCCCCGGCGGCGGCGGCAACTGGGGCGGGTCCTACCTGACCGTTCCCACGCAGGGAAAGAACCAGGAAGAGGCCATCAAGCTGGCTCAGTGGCTCACCGCTCCCGAGCAGCAGATCAAGGCCTTTGCCTCCAAGGGCAACTTCCCCAGCCAGGTCGAGGCCTACGAAATGGAAGAACTGACGGGTTCGACAAACGAATTCTTCAATGACGCTCCGGTGGGTCAGATCTTCGCCGATCGGGCCGAAGCCGTCAGCGTGACGCCGTTCAAGGGACAGAACTATTTCGCCATCAATGATTCGATGCAGCAGGCGCTGGACCGGGTGGACGTCCTCAAGTCCGACGACCCCGACTCTTCGTGGCAGAAGTTCGTCACCGGAGTAGAAGCGCTCCAGTAGCATCCACAGGCGTCCGGTGCCTGCGGCCGCGTAGAGCGCCGCAGGCACCGGAACCAAACTTCGATACCCCTTGGACGTTAGGAAGATAGCCATGGCTGTCACCGTCAAGCCGCCGGCAGCGCGGACGCCGGTACGCCGGGTAGGGTTCAGCAGCCGGCTGGCCCGTTGGGACGTCAAAGTCTCCCCGTACCTCTATATCTCGCCGTTCTTTATCCTGTTCGCGATCGTGGGATTGTTCCCGCTGATCTACACCGGGTGGGTCTCGCTACACAACTGGAACCTCATCGGCGGCAACCTCGGATTCAGCGGCACCGAGAACTTCACCTTCGTCCTCTCGCAGCCGTACTTCTGGAACGCGGTGGGCAACACCTTCAGCATCTTCCTGATCTCGGCGGTTCCGCAGATCATCCTGGCAATCGGCATTGCCGCCGTTCTGGATGCGAACCTGCGGGCCAAGACGTTCTGGCGCATGGGCGTACTGGTTCCCTATGTGGTTGCCCCAGTGGCAGTGGGCCTGATCTTCGGCAATGTCTTCGCTGACCAATCCGGCGCCATCAACGGGCTGCTGACCTCCATCGGCCTGGATCCCGTTCCGTGGCACTCCAACACCCTGGCGAGCCACGTCGCCATCGCCACCATGGTGGATTTCCGCTGGACCGGGTACAACGCCCTGATCTTCCTGGCTGCCATGCAGGCAGTGCCAAGGGACATGTATGAAGCAGCCATCCTCGACGGCGCCAGCCGCTGGCGGCAGTTCATTTCGGTGACCGTTCCCATGCTGCGGCCCACCATCATTTTCGTGGTCATCACCGCCACCATCGGCGGCCTGCAGATTTTCGACGAGCCGCGGGTCTTTGACGCCTACGGCCTGGGCGGCGCGGACCGGCAGTGGCAAACCCTCACCATGTACATCTGGGAACTGGGCTGGGGGCAGCGCAACCTGGGCCGCGCCTCCGCTGTCGCCTGGCTGCTGTTCGTCATCATCGTGCTTATCGCGGCCCTCAATTTCCTCATCACCCGCCGCATTGCCTCGCAGGGAGGACGGAAATGACCTCCGTACCCATGGTTGAACAGACGGCCGGCAAACGAGCCGCCGAATCCGCCAGACGACGTCGGGACCGCGGCGGTGCACAGCCGCCGCGCCCGGCACGGGTCCGCGGGCGGAAAACCGGCGGATTCAACCGCCGTCCGGGTTTTGTCACCTACGGGCTGCTGGGGGCCGTGGTCCTGGGCTCAGCCCTCCCGATCCTCTGGTCCGTCCTGGTGGCCAGCCATGACAGCACGGCGATCGTCAAGGGAGTCCCGCTGATTCCCGGCGGCAACTTCTTCGCAAACGCGGCCACGGTGCTGGATACCATCCCGTTCTGGAAAGCCCTGGGTAACAGCATCCTCGTTTCCACCGTGACGGCAGCTTCCGTAGTGATTTTCTCCTCTCTAGCCGGTTTCGCGTTCGCGAAGCTGCGCTTCCGGGGAAGCAAGGCACTGCTGGTGTTCGTAGTGGCCACGATGGCCGTACCCACCCAGCTCGGTGTCATCCCGCTGTTCATCGTGATGTCCAAGCTCGGCTGGACCGGGACCATGGGAGCGGTCATCATTCCGGGGCTGGTCACTGCCTTCGGTGTCTTCTGGATGACGCAGTACCTGCAGGACGCTCTGCCGGATGAACTGATCGAAGCGGTACGGATGGACGGCGCCAACATGTGGCAGGCCTTCTGGCATGTCGCCCTCCCAGCTGCGCGTCCTGCGGCAGCGATGCTGGCACTCTTCACCTTTGTAGCCACCTGGACCAACTTCTTCTGGCCGTTCATTGTCCTCAATGCGCAGAACCCCACCCTGCCGGTGGCACTGCAGCAACTGCAGTCCGCACGTTTTGTCGACTACTCAGTGGTCCTGGCCGGCGTGGTGCTCTCCACCATTCCGCTGCTCATCGTCTTCGCCGTCGCCGGACGGCACCTGGTTGCAGGAATCATGCAGGGAGCGGTTAAGGGATGACCATGAACAACAACGCCTCATTCCCGTCCGGGTTCGTGTGGGGTGCGGCGACCGCCGCCTACCAGGTGGAGGGTGCTGCATCGGAAGACGGCCGGAAGGATTCCATCTGGGATACCTTCAGCCGCGTTCCCGGCGCAGTGGTGAACGGTGACAACGGGGACATCGCCTGCGACCACTATCACCGCATGGACGATGACGTGGCCCTCATGAAGTCACTGAACCTGGGCTCTTACCGGTTCTCCACCTCCTGGGCACGGATCCGGCCCGACGGCGGCCCGGTCAACGCTGCGGGGCTGGACTTCTACAGCAGGCTGACGGATTCGCTGCTCGAAGCCGGGATCCAGCCGTGGCTGACCCTGTACCACTGGGACCTGCCGCAGGCCCTGCAGAACCAGGGCGGCTGGGCCAACCGGGACACGGCGTACCGGTTTGCCGACTACGCCCTCAGCGTCCATGACGTGCTGGGCGATCGGGTGACGGCTTGGACCACCCTGAACGAGCCCTGGTGCTCCGCGTACGTCGGCTACGCCAGCGGCGAGCATGCGCCCGGACTGCAGGATCGAAAACTCGCGGTTGCCGCGAACCACCACCTGCTGCTGGCGCACGGACTTGCCGTCCAGGCGCTTAAGGGACGGGACCCGGGACTGGACACCGGCCTGACCCTGAACTTCACGGTTGCGGATCCCGCCGATCCGCAGAACCCCGACGACGTCGACGCAGCCCGCAGCATCGACGGGCAGTTCAACCGGATGTTCGCGGACCCCGTCTTCCATGGGAAGTACCCCGAGGACGTGGTGGCGGACCTGGCTCCCTACGGCTTCGAATCCCACGTCCAGGACGGAGACCTGGCGGTCATCAGTTCCCCCATCGACTTCCTGGGGGTGAATTACTACCACGGTGATGCCTTCACCAAGACCCCGCCGGCGGCACCCCTGACGACGGCGGCCCCCTCGGCACGTCCTACGGCGAGCCCGTATCCTGCCGCCGACGGGATCCATGCCGTGCGGCGCGGACTGCCGCAAACGAACATGGGCTGGGAAATCCAGCCCGAGGGACTTCGGCGGCTGCTGAACCGGCTGCAGCGCGATTACACCGGGCCGGCGGGCGTGCCGCTGTACATTACCGAGAACGGTGCAGCCTTCGATGACGACGTTGTGGCCGACGGGACCGTCCAGGACCTGGACCGGCTCGACTTCATCCGGTCGCACCTCGCAGCGGTGCAGGACGCGGTGGCGGACGGCGTCGACGTCCGCGGCTACTTTGCCTGGTCCCTGATGGACAACTTTGAGTGGGCCTGGGGCTACGCCAAGCGGTTCGGGATTGTGCACGTCGATTACGAAACCCTGCAGCGGACGCCCAAAGCCAGCGCCCGCTGGTACGCGGAAGCGGCCGCCGCCAATGCCCTGCCCGCAGGCACTCCGGTGCCGGGCACCGCGACACCTGCGTATGTCGTATCGTCGGAACTATGAGCATCCTCAGGCCCGGGCCCCGGAGCGGGCCGGTGAAACTCCGGCGCAGCAGCCCCACGTTGGAAGACGTGGCGGCGCTGTCCGGAGTTTCCCGCTCGACTGTGTCCCGTGCCATCAACGGAGGTGCCCGGGTAAGTGCCCAGACGCAGGCCGCCATCGATGCGGCCATCGGGGAGCTGGGTTTCACACCTAACCGCGCGGCTCGGTCCCTGGCGACCAGCCGTGCCGATTCCATTGCGCTGGTCATCCCGGAGCCGGACGGCCGTGTCCTGGTGGATCCCTTCTTCGCCATGACTCTGAACGGAATCACGGAGGCCTTGAAGGACACCGAAGTGCAGCTGGTGCTGCTGATTGCCCGCCAGGGGGAGAAGGAAGGGCAGTTCATCCGATACCTGCGCAGCGGCCATGTGGACGGAGCCATCATCGTCTCCCACCACAAAGCTGACGCCCTGGAAACCGAACTGGCGGACGCAACGCTGCCCGCAGTTTTCATCGGCCGGCCCTGGCAGGACCACGCCGGACTGGCGTTCGTGGATACGGACAACCGGACCGGAGGGCTGCTCGCTGCCCGGCACCTCACGGACCGCGGCTACCGACGGATCGCCACGGTCACCGGGCCGGCGGACATGACTGCCGCGCAGGACCGGACCGAGGGGTGGCGGCAGGGACTGGCCGAGGCGGGGCTGGAACCGGCCGGCGTCGAATCCGGACACTTCACCACCGAGGGCGGTGCGGCCGCCGCCGCCCGGCTGCTCGACGCCGACCCCGGCATCGACGCGATCTTTGCCGCGTCCGATCCGATGGCGTTGGGCGTGCTGGAGGTGCTGCGCGGGCGCGGACTGTCCGTGCCCGGCGACGTGGCGCTGGTGGGATATGACAACCACCGGCTCGCATCCACCAGCACGCCGGGCCTGACCACGGTGGTCAACCCGATGGTCGAAATGGCCCGGCGGGCCGCGGAGATGCTGCTGCGCGAAATCGAAGAGCCCGGTTCACATCTGGAGCCCGTCGTCTACCCGCCGGAGCTCGTGGTCCGGGAGTCCGCCTAGGCTACCGGGACATTCTGCCGCCCTTAGCGCCGCGACCCCGCCCTCCATCTCGCAAGCTCGAAGAGGGAATCCTGGTTCGCGGCTGCCTCGCTCGTTCCTCGCTCGGCGATGCGGGCTACGCAGAATGCCCCGTCCGCCTAGGCCGCGTTCTCCCGGCGGGCGGCCGGAAGCAGTTCCCGGGCGCCGAGCGCGGACAGGATGAACGCGTAGTCCCACGCCCGGTCCTTCCAGGCCTCGTACCGGCCCGAGGCTCCGCCGTGGCCGCCGTCCATTTCGATCTTCAGGACGATCGGTTCGCTGCCGGTAGTGGTTTCACGCAGCTGCGCCACCCATTTGGCCGGTTCGACGTACAGCACACGGGTGTCGTTGAAGCTCGTGACGGCGGCGATCTGCGGGTAGTCCACGGCCCGGATGTTTTCGTACGGGCTGTATTCCTTCATGTACTTGTAGACCTCCGGATCGGTAATGGGGTTACCCCATTCCTCCCATTCCAGGGCCGAGAGCGGCAGGTCCGGATCCAGGATGGTCGTCAGTGCATCCACGAAGGGCACCTGCGCCACGATTGCCCGGTACTTTTCCGGGGCCAGGTTTGCGACGGCGCCCATCAGCAGCCCGCCGGCGGAACCGCCCATTGCGGCGATCCGGTCCGGATCCGCCCAGCCGGAGGCGGCAACCCAGTCCGTCGCATCCACGAAGTCGGTGAAGGTGTTTTTCTTGTTCAGCTTCTTGCCGTTGTCATACCAGGCGCGGCCCATCTCGCCGCCGCCGCGGATGTGCGCCACCACGTAGACGACGCCGCGGTCCAGCAGCGACAGCCGGGCGATGTTGAACGCCGGATCCATGCTCAGTTCGTAGCTGCCGTACGCATAGACCAGTGCCGGGTTGCTGCCGTCTTTCTGCAGGTCCGCCCGGCGGATGACGGAGAGCGGAATGCGGGTGCCGTCCGCCGCCGTCGCCCATTCCCGCTCGGCCACGTACTCCTCGGAACGGTAACCGCCCTTTACGGGGGTTTCCTTCCGCAGCTCCAGCTCTCCGGTGGCCAGCACGTAATCGTAGACGCGCGGCGGCGTGAGGTAGGAGGTGTAGCTGAGGCGGGCGATCGGGGAATCGAACTCGGCGTTGGCCAGGTTGGCTGTGTAGAGCTCTTCGTCAAACGCCGGTTCCACAGGCGCGCCCTGCGCCGGGGTGCCGAGGCCTTCCACAGGCAGGATCTGCACCCGCTCGGTGGTGTCCTTGCGGACCGACACGAGCACATGGGTGCGGGTTACGGCGGCACCGTTGACGCGCACGGTGTCATCGTGGGCAATGACGGTGTCCCAGTGCTGGTCCGCCAGCGGCTTGCTGAACTCTTCTTCGGCGACGAGCGAAAGCATCGAGTTCAGGGCGTTCCGGTTGTGCGTCACCAGGTATTTGCGCGTGCCGTCCAGGGTCAGGGGCTCGGCTTCGTAAAGGATGCGCTCGCTGCGCGGGATCAGGGTGCGCACGGTATCGGTGGGGTCGTCGAAGTCCAGGACCCGGTATTCGCTGTACTCGGAGCTGCTGATGCCGATCAGTAGCTGCCGGCGGTCCGCCGAGAGATCGAAGCCGGTCCACATGGCGATGTCGTCTTCCTGGTAAATGACGACGTCGTCCTCCACCGGGGTGCCGAGCGTGTGGGCCTTGACCTGGTACGGACGCCAGGAATCATCCACCACGGTGTAGAAGACGCGGCGGCCGTCGGGGGAGAAGGCCAGCGAATAAAAAACGTTGGAAATGACGTCCGGCAGCAGGTCCCCGGTGCGCAGGTCCTTGATCCGCAGCGTGAACCGCTCGTCTCCGGCGTTGTCCTCGGAGTACACCAGCAGGTTGCCGTCTTCGGTGACGGCCAGTCCGCCCAGCGAGAAGAACGGCTTGCCTTCAGCCTCTGCGTTGCCGTCCACGAGAATCTGTTCGCCAGGGACCGGAACGCCGGGGACGACGGCGGGCGGCGTCCAATCGGCGTCGAGGTTCCCAGTGTCCTGGGCTGCGGTGCGGCAGTGGATGGCGTACTGCTTGCCTTCCTCGGTGCGGGTGTAATACCACCAGCCCTTCTTGCGTGCCGGAACGGACAGGTCCGTTTCCTCGGTGCGGTTCTTGATCTCGTTGAAGATCTCGCCGCGCAGCTGTTCCTGGTCTGCCGTCATTGCCGCGGAGTAGGCGTTCTCTGCCTTGAGGTGTTCCACCACCTCCGGGTTTTCCTTCTCCCGGAGCCATTCATAGTTGTCAATGAACGTGTCACCGTGGCGGGTGCGTTCGGTGGGGACTTTCTTGGCAACCGGAGGCTGGGGAGTAGTCATGCTTCGAATATATCCATCCCGGCGGCGGCGTCGAAGGACCGCGCTGGCGTTATGCTCGCGGCTTAGCCGCGGACCGGCTCAGTGCGGGCTTCGGGCTAGTCCCCGAGCAGCAGCCAGGCGCAGAGTGCACCGGCGGCAAGGAAGAGGGCCCAGTTCACTACCACCACCAGCAAAGTGGAGGTGAAGGAGCGCGCTGCGGCTTGGTGCCGGGGAAGGAGCACCGGCTCGGGTGCCGGGCCCTTGCGGAACTGGCCCCACAGGCTCGTGGCCAACAGGACACCTCCTCCGCACAGGGCCAGCGGCAGTGCCGGCAGCGAGAACAGGATCACCTGCGGCGCAAACAGGAGCAGCACGGTCTCCGCCAGGAGGCAGGCCGCCAGCATCAGGGCCGGCCGCCGCAGGGACGCCCAGGTGGGATTTACCGCGTAAAGCGGGCTGACCCCGGCCACCACCATGGCGGTAAGGGCCAGCAGCAACCCCGGGGCGGTGACGCTGACGGTCGCCTCGTCAGCGGTGACGGCTGCCGACACGGCAAAGAAACCCAGCAGGCCCAGAAGCGTGGGGACGATGACGACGGCGGCGGACGTCCGTTCTGCCGGCTCTGCGACGGCCTGCTCCGAAGAAGATCCGCTGCCACCCGAAGCTGCACCCGCACGGATGGGCCGGCGGCCGGCGTCGGGCCCTGGAATACCCATGACTTTCCTTTCCGCACCGCAACATCTACTCACCAGTTTTACATAGCCCTCCCCTTGACTGGCCCACCGCACCTCCATATCCTGAACGAACGGTCGGTAATTATTTAGCGCGCGGCTACTGGGGACCACTCGCCGGCGCAAGTGGAAGCGGAGAAACATGAGCGGGCAAGAGCACTTTGACGCACTCATTGCAGCGGACGCCCGGGTGGAGCCGCGGGATTGGATGCCCGACGGGTACCGAAAGACGCTGGTCCGGCAGATCTCCCAGCACGCACACTCGGAAATCATCGGGATGCAGCCCGAAGCAAACTGGATCACCCGTGCACCGTCCCTGAAACGCAAAGCGATCCTGATGGCGAAGGTGCAGGACGAGGCAGGCCACGGCCTCTACCTGTACTCCGCCGCTGAAACCCTGGGCACACCGCGGGACCAAATGACCGCGGACCTCATTGCCGGCAAGGCTCGCTACTCGAGCATCTTCAACTACCCCACGCTGACGTGGGCGGATATGGGTGCCATCGGCTGGCTCGTGGACGGTGCCGCAATCTGCAACCAGGTCCCGCTTTGCCGCGCCTCCTACGGTCCATACGGGCGGGCCATGGTGCGGATCTGCAAAGAAGAGTCCTTCCACCAGCGGCAGGGCTTCGAGATCCTGCTGGAACTGGCCAACGGCACCCCTGCACAGCGGGAGATGGCCCAGGACGCAATCAACCGCTGGTATGCCCCCTCACTGATGATGTTCGGACCCCCGGACGAGGATTCACCGAATTCCCGCCAGTCCATGGCCTGGAACATCAAACGCTTCTCCAATGACGAACTGCGTTCCCGCTTTGTCGGCATGATCGTCGAGCAGGTGAAGGTCCTCGGCCTGACCCTTCCCGATGCGGATATCCGTTTCAACGAGGAGACCGAACGCTGGGAACACGGACCGCTCGACTGGGACGAGTTCTCCGAAGTCCTTGCCGGGCGCGGTCCGTGCAACTCGCAGCGTCTGGCCCGACGGCGGGAGGCCCACGAAGACGGCGCCTGGGTGCGTGAAGCCGCGGCGGCCTATGCCGCCCGCCAGGCCGGCCGCAGCAGCGCCGGTGCTGTCTCCAGCGAAGCGGGGGCAGCGTAGCCATGACGGGCGGATCAACAACCGGCGACGACGGCTCGACGCCGGTTGTCGCGGGCGCCGGCACGGCCGCAGTCCAGGACGCGGGATCGAAGCCGGCCACAGTCAACGACGCCGGCGCGGGGCCGGCGGGGTCGGCGACGGCAACTCCCGGAACGCCAACGGCTGCGCCGACCCCCGCGGCGGGCTGGCCGCTCTGGGAAGTGTTTGTCCGCTCCTCCCGCGGCCTGTCCCACGTGCATGCCGGTTCGCTTCATGCGCCGGACGCGGACATGGCAGTGCGCAACGCCAGGGATCTGTACACCCGGCGCAACGAGGGCGTTTCGCTCTGGGTGGTGCCGGCGTCGGCCATTATTGCCAGCGATCCCGATGCCAAGGGGCAGTTCTTCGAATCCCCGCAGGGCAAGGATTACCGCCACGCCACTTACTACACCAAGTCGGAAGGGGTGAAGCACCTGTGAGTTCAGACAGCGCCACCCGGATTACCCCGGGCAACGCCCTGCGGCCGGAGGACATTGCCGCCGCCGGAACGCGGGCAGACGCGAACACCGCCGCCTATGCCCTGCGCCTGGGCGACGACGCGCTGGTGCTGGCCCAGCGGCTCGGCTGGTGGATATCGCGGGCACCGGAACTGGAAGAGGACGTGGCCCTGGGGAACATTGCCCTCGACCTGATCGGGCATGCACGCTCCTTCCTCAGTTATGCCGGCAGTGCTGACGGCCGCACCGAGGATGATCTCGCGTACTGGCGGCAGGAAACCGAATTCCGCTCCGTGCATCTGGTGGAGCAGCCCAACGGCGATTTTGCCCGGACCATTGCCCGGCAGCTGGTGGTGTCCTTCTACCAGTTCGAGCTGTACGGCGCGCTGCAGCATTCCACCGATCCCACCCTTTCGGCGATTGCAGCGAAAGCGGTCAAGGAAGTGGATTACCACCGGGACCACAGCGCCCAGTGGGTGCTCCGGCTGGGCCTGGGCACGGACGAATCCCGACGCCGGATGATCCGTGCGCTCGAACTGACCTGGCCGTACGTGGCCGAGCTGTTCGACGACGACGAGCTCGTGGTCTCGCTCGGAAGCCGGGCGGTTCTGCCCTCGTCCCTGAAGCCTGCCTTTGACGGCCACATTGCCGCCATACTCCGCCAGGCGGAACTGGATCTGCCCGTGATACAGCCCGCTCCCGGCGGCGGCCGGCGCGGACAGCACAGCGAACATCTGGGTTATCTGCTGGCAGAGATGCAGGTGCTGGCCCGCGAACATCCCGGTGCATCGTGGTGAGCCTGATGGAATCCTCCCTGCGCCCGGCGGACCCCGCCGCGGCAGCGGCCTGGGACATCGCCGCCACGGTCTGCGACCCCGAAATCCCCGTACTCACCATCGAGGACCTGGGCGTGCTCCGGCGGGTGGAGGTCACCGACGCGCAGGTGCAGGTGGCCATCACCCCCACCTATTCCGGCTGTCCTGCCATGGACGCCATCCGGCAGGACGTCACCGCAGCCCTGGGCGCGGCCGGCTATCCCAGCGTCCAGGTCTCCCTCGAGCTGGCTCCGGCATGGACCACCGACTGGATGAGCAGTGCAGGCAAAGCGAAGCTGGACGCCTACGGCATCGCGCCGCCGTCGGGCCGCGCCGCCGCAGGTCCCGTCCGGGTGGGCCTGAGCGTGAAATGCCCCCAGTGCTCCTCGCTGAACACCCGTGAGCTGACCCGGTTCGGTTCCACCTCCTGCAAGGCGCTGTGGGTCTGCAGCGACTGCCGGGAACCGTTCGACTACTTCAAGGTGCTCTGAAGCTATGACCGCCCTTCCCGATGCGCCGCCCCGCCGCGGTGCCTTCCGTCCACTGACCGTTGCCGCCGTACGCCGATTGACCGGCGATGCCGTCGAGGTCACCTTCGACGTACCGTCCGAGCTGGTGGAGGCCTACGCCTATCTGCCGGGACAGTACGTTGCCCTCCGCACTGTCCTGGACGGCACGGAACTGAGGCGCAGCTACTCCATCTGCGCCGAGCCGAAGCCCGGCGAACTGCGGGTGGCCGTCAAGCGGGACCTGGGCGGCCTGTTTTCCTCCTGGGTGAACGAGCATTTGAGGGCCGGTGACGTACTGGACGTTATGAGCCCGGCCGGCAGCTTCATCTCCCGGCACGCCCCGGGCCAACGCGGCCTGGAATCGTTGCACGGGCAGGTGTTTGCCGCCGTAGCCGCAGGGTCCGGCATCACCCCGGTCATCGCGATCGCCCGCACCGTGCTGGCTTCCTCCGACACCACGCGCTTTGACCTGGTCTACGCCAACAAGGCGGCCATGGACGTGATGTTCCTGGAGGAACTGGCGGACCTGAAGGACCGCTACCCGTCCCGGTTCGCCCTGCATCACGTCCTCTCCCGCGAACAGCGGATTTCGCCGCTGCTCAGCGGACGGCTCGACGCCGGGAAACTCACCACCCTGATCGACTCGGTGCTGCCGGCCGCAGCGGTGGATGAATGGTTGCTCTGCGGCCCGTTCGACCTGGTGCAGCTGTGCCGCGACGCGCTCGCCGAACGCGGCGTCGACCCGGCTAAGGTGCGTTTCGAACTCTTCACCACCGGACGGCCCGACCGGCCGGAAGGCTCCGCCGGCCGTCCGCTTCTCCCCGACAGTTCAGGGGAGAACTTCGACATCACTTTCCGGCTGGACGGGCTGCAGGGCAAGGTGGCGAGCCCGGTGCACGCCCGCGAATCCGTGCTCAACGCTGCCCTTCGCGTCCGTCCGGATGTGCCTTTCGCCTGCGCCGGCGGCGTCTGCGGAACCTGCCGGGCGAAGCTGGTCTCCGGCACCGTGGACATGGAGGAGAACTATGCGCTCGAACCGGAGGAACTGGAGCGCGGCTACGTGCTGACCTGCCAGAGCCGCCCCACCAGCCCGGAAGTGACCGTTGACTACGACGCCTAGGAGCACCCGATGATCGACCTGACCATCTCCGACGGCGTGGCCGAAGTGGTCCTGAACGCCCCGCAGAAACTCAATGCCTTGGACGGTCCCGCCCTGGCGGAACTGGGACAGGCATACGACGACGCCGCTGCCGCCGGAGTGCGGGCACTGCTGCTGCGGGGAGAGGGCCGGAGCTTTTGTGCAGGGCGGGACCTTTCCACCGTCTCCCCGGAACACGACGACGCGCGCGGCTACCTCGTGGATGACCTGCTGCCGCTGCTGCAGAAGATGACCGCCTTCCCGGCGCCGACATTCGCTGCTGCCCAGGGTGCGTGTCTGGGAGTGGGGCTCGGATTGCTGGTGGCCACCGACGTCGTTTATGTGGCAACGGACGCGAAGGTCGGTTCGCCGTTCGCGAACCTGGGTGCGGCACTGGATTCGGGCGGGCACTGGCTGTTCACGGAACGGCTGGGGCCGCACCGCACCCTGGACCTGATCTACACGGCGGATCTGATGAGCGGTGCGGAGGCCGTAGCCGGCGGGCTGTTCAGCCGTGCCATGGACCCCGCCGAACTGCTGGACCGCACCCGTGCCACGGCAGTGCGCGTCGCGTCCGGACCCACGCAGGCCTTCACGGCGTCCCGGGAACTCGTGGCACAGATCAGGGACCGGCGGCTGGGTTTCTGGGAAGCGCTGGATGCCGAGAACACCGTGCAGGAAAAGCTCAGCGGAACTCCCGACTATGCGGAAGGGTTTAACGCCTTCCTGGCCAAGCGCAGGCCCGTTTTCCAGGGGTGACCGTCCGGGGCCGGCTTGTGATGCGGCGGACACCGGACTAGGTTGGAACTAACTCGTAAGCATACTTACAACAGGTGCTTGCCGGCGCTAGAGAACCCTGAGACACCGAGGAGGCGGAACATGGCCGACAGCTATAACCCGAACAATGACCCGGCGAACCCGGATAAGCCCAAGGACGCGCAAAAGGGCTCGAATACGCAGGAGGGCACCGGCAACCACGCCCACAGCGAGGCAAAGGCCGGAAGCACCAATCCTGATCCGCTGGACGGCAACATCACCGGCCTCGAGCCCGGTGGCGGCGTTCCTCCGGGAGAGACCCCTCCGGCAGAGGACCAGATGAGCACCGACCAGGGCCACGACGAAAACTGACCTGCCGGACTGGACTGGACTGAATGAATGCCTGGACCAAGGAAGCTGCCTGGATCGAATGAACCGTCCGGGCAGACATAAAAAGCAGACGTAAAAAGCAGGGCCTGCAGTTGCGGGCCCTGTTTTTTGCTTCCGCTGCTGCGCTTTGCTTCCGCTGCTGCGCTGTAACTTTCCCTGCTGCGCTGTCAGCGGGTGTCGCGTTCCTCGAACACCAGGAAGGTCTGCGTGTCGAGGACACCCGGCATGGACTGCAGCTGGTCGAAGATGACCCTGCGCAGGTGGACGTTGTCCTCGGCGCGGACCAGCACAATCACGTCGAACGAGCCGCCCACCAGGGCGATGTGGTGGATCTCCGGCACCTCGCTGAGCCGGTCCTTCAATTCCCGCCAGGCGTGCTGGCGGACCTTCAGCGTCACATACGCCGAAGAGCCCAGGCCGGCCTTCTCCGGATCCACCAGCGCCGTGAATCGGCTGAGGACTCCGGACTCCGTGAGTCGGGCAATCCGCGAGTAGGCGTGTGCCCGGGAGATATGGACTTCCTGCGCGACGGCGGTAAACGATGCCCTGCCGTCGGACCGCAGGACGGCCAGGATCTTTCGGTCAATGTCATCCAACGGCTGCACCTGCGTTGTAGTCATAATGTCCACGCTCTCCCCAAGTAATCTGCGTCACATTTGCAAGGTGTCCATCAGATTACTCCCGCAGAGCGCTGGCGTCCAAGATTTCGGGGAATGCTGGTAACGATTCAACGGCCGAAAGCATACTGGCAAGACAGAAGTTCCGTGTGCAAAGATGCCGCGGTGCTGCGGACGGAGGCTCGCGATGACCATCTCTACCGGCAGGACCCGGCAGGCTGCCTTTGGCGCCGAAAGCGGTTCCGGGAGCGCGGATGCCCTGTTGCCCTCGGACGTCCCCGTCCAGCTGCTGGATGCCGGCGGCGCAGCCCGTCAGGATTCCCGGTACGCGATGCCCGCCGATGACATGCTGCTGGATGCCTATGCCCGTCTGGTGGCGGGCCGGCGAATCAATGACCAGGCCAACGCCCTGGTGCGTCAGGGGCGGCTGGCCGTCTACCCTTCCTCGCACGGGCAGGAAGCCTGCCAGGTAGCCGCCGCTGCCGTGCTCCAAACGCAGGACTGGCTGTTTCCCACGTACCGGGACAGTGTTGCCGTGATGTCCCGCGGAGTGGACCCGCTGCAGGTGCTGACGCTGCTGCGCGGAGACTGGCACAGCGGCTATGACCCGTACGAGCATCGGGTGGCCCCGCAGGCTACACCCCTGGCCACCCAGCTGCTGCACGCCGTCGGCGTCGCGCACGCCGCGAAGCTCAAGGGGGAGGACACCGTGGTGCTTGCCCTGTGCGGCGACGGTGCCACCAGCGAGGGCGACTTCCACGAAGCGCTCAACTTTGCCGCCGTGTTCCACGTACCCGTGGTGTTCTTCATCCAGAACAACGAATACGCCATCTCGGTACCGCTGAAAAACCAGTCCGTGGCGCCGTCGCTGGCGCACAAAGCCATCGGATACGGCATGCCGGGGGAGCGGGTGGACGGGAACGACGTCGCCGCCCTCATCTCCGTCCTGGGCGCGGCAGTGCTGCGGGCACGCGAAGGCGGCGGACCGGCACTTGTGGAAGCGCATACCTACCGCATGCAGGCCCACACCAACGCGGACGACGCCACCCGGTACCGTTCGGCGGAAGAAGTGCAGGACTGGTTGCCCCGGGACCCGCTGGCCCGGACCCGTTCCTACCTGCGCGGCTGCGGGCTGCTCGATGACGCCCGTGAGGATGAACTGGCAGCGGCTGCCGAAGCGCTCGCGGCAGCCATGCGCGAGGGCCTGAATACCGACGTCGAACCGGACCCGCTGGCGCTGTTTGAACACGTCTATACCCGGCGCACTCCGCAGCTGGCGGAGCAGTCCGAGTTGCTGCGCGGCGAACTGCAACGCGGCGAGGCAGAACGCGATGCGCTTGTCCGCAACGTAGCCGCAGGTCCGGACGGCACCGGGAACCCCGCAGATCCCGGCGCTTCGCGGTGACACCTCCTGATCTGAAAGGCAGCACCATGGCAGCAACTCCAACGGACACTCCGCCCCAGGCACGGGAGATGGCCGATGCAGGGAGCGGACCGGAAACCCTGACCTTCGCCAAGGCGTTCAACGCCGCGCTCGCCGACGAAATGGCCGCCGACCCGACGGTCGTGGTCTTCGGCGAGGATGTGGGCCCGCTCGGCGGGGTCTTCCGGATCACCGACGGGCTGACTGCGCGGTTCGGAACCGACCGCTGCTTCGACACTCCGCTGGCCGAATCCGGGATCATGGGAATGGCCGTGGGCATGGCGATGAACGGTCTGCGTCCGGTAGTGGAGATGCAGTTCGACGCCTTCGCCTACCCAGCGTTCGAGCAGGTGGTCAGCCACGTGGCGAAGATGTCCAACCGGACCAGGGGAAAGGTGAAACTTCCGCTGGTGATCCGCATTCCGTATGCGGGCGGGATCGGCGGGGTGGAACACCACAGCGATTCCTCCGAGGCCTATTACGCGCACACGCCCGGCCTGACCGTCGTCGCGCCGGCAACCGTAGCCGATGCCTACACGCTGCTGCGCGACGCGATCCGGCTAAATGATCCGGTGGTTTTGCTGGAACCCAAGAAGCTCTACTGGAGCAAGGAAACAGTGGACCTGGCCGTCCTGCGCCGGGCCGCCGATGAAGCACTGCACACAGGCCGGCAGGTTCCGGACGGTATCGGGACAGCAGCTGTGGCGCGCACCGGAACGGACGCAACGCTGGTGGCTTACGGGCCGTCAGTGTCGACGGCGCTGGCTGCAGCGGCAGCCGCCGAAGCCGAGGGTCGGTCCCTGGAGGTCATCGACCTGCGCTCGATTGTTCCGTACGACGACGCCGCGGTCGACGCGTCCGTCCGGCGCACCGGACGGGCCGTGGTCATTTCCGAAGCGCCGGGGTTTGCCTCGGTGGCGTCGGAAATCGTGGCCCGCATCCAGGAACGCTGCTTCCATTCCCTCGCCGCACCGGTGCTGCGGGTGACCGGCTTCGATGTGCCGTATCCGGCGCCGAAGCTGGAACACTGGTTCCTGCCCGGCGTGGACCGCATCCTGGACGCCGTGGATGAGCTGCAGTGGGAGGAGCCTCCCGGTTCCGGCGCGGGTGCCGGAACTTCTGCTTCGGAGGATCCCCGATGAGTGTGCGCACCTTCCTGCTGCCGGATCTGGGTGAGGGCCTGACCGAGGCTGAACTCGTCAGCTGGCTCGTGGCCGTGGGGGACACGGTTGTGGTGGACCAGCCTGTTGCCGAAGTGGAAACGGCAAAGTCCCTGGTGGAAGTTCCGTCCCCCTTTGCGGGCCGCGTGGCACAGCTGCATGGCCGGGCCGGCGAGAGCGTCGACGTCGGGCATCCGTTGATCTCGGTGGAGACCGCTGCCGTGGCCACGGTTGGGGCCGGCCTGGCCGCCGGAATGACAGCTGCGGGAACCGGGGAAACGATGGCACCCGCGGCGGCCGTGGGACCGGCGGAAGCGGCCGAAGCAGTAGCGGCTGCGGAAACCGCCGGTGAGACCGCAGCGGGGGAGGCCACGGCGGGGGAGGCCTACCGGGAGGAAGAGAAGGCAGGGTCCGGAAACGTACTTATCGGCTACGGAACCCCGCCCGGCGGGCAGTCCCCGCGGCGCACCCGTGCGCCTCGGCGGCGGATGGGCGCGGCTGCTGGGGCGGCTGCCGGTCAAGCTGCCGGCCGCTCCGCTCGGACGGAAGCTCCGCGCTGTGTATCCCCTCTGGTCCGGCGCCTGGCCCGTGATGCCGGTTTGAAGCTGGCGGATGTGGCCGGCAGCGGCCCCGACGGGTTGATTCTGCGCCGCGATGTCGAAGCCGCCATGGCTCCCGCTGCGGCGGAGCACGCTGCCGCGGCTCCCGCCGGGGTGGAGGAAGTCACCACCGAAGAAACGGCGGCCCGATGGAATGCCCGCGGAACCGGGGCATCCGACGCCGCAACAGACGCGCGGACAGGGCTCGCCGTCACCTCGCGCACTCCGGTGCGTGGCCTGCGGCGCACTGTCGCCGCAAACCTGAGCCGCAGCCGCAGCCTGATCCCCGAGGCGACCGTGTGGGTGGATGTGGATGCCACGGCCCTGATGGACCTGCGCGCGGACCTTTCCCGGCAGCGGGAGGACACACCGTCGCTGCTGGCTTTCCTGGCCCGTTTCACGTTGGCCGGACTCACCCGGTTCCCGGAACTAAACACCCGGTTTGTGCCTGCAGGGGAGGGGATCGGCGCGGGATCGAGGGACAAGGCACGGGACAACACGGGCAAGGGCAAGGAAGAACAACAGGCCGTGATTGATGCCTTCGACGGCGTGAACCTGGGCATCGCAGTGCAGGCTGAGCGCGGGTTGATGGTTCCCTCGGTTCGGCGGGCGGACACCCTGTCCACTCGGGAACTGGACGCGGAGATCCGGCGTCTCACCTCGGCCGCCCAGGCCGGCCGCGCAACCCCTGCCGAACTTTCCTCGGGCACGTTCACGCTCAACAACTACGGTGTCTACGGGGTGGACGGCAGCGCTGCCATCATCAACTACCCCGAGTCGGCCATCCTCGGCGTGGGACGCATCATTGAAAAACCGTGGGTGGTTTCCGGCCGGCTCGCGGTCCGGATGGTCACCCAGCTGACCCTGGTGTTCGACCACCGCGTCTGCGACGGCGCGACCGCCGGCGGCTTCCTGCGCTACGTTGCCGACGCCGTCGAAAATCCGGGCCGCGTGCTGGCGGACCTGTAATACGTGCCGCAGACAACCACCCGCGATAGGTTGGAAACCGAGCCGGCGAAAAGGAAAGCTGACATGACAGAAACACCGCAGCAGCACATCCCCACCCAGCGTGGCTGGCAGGAGGTCGCGCCCCGGGTCTGGGTGCGCGCCAATGCTGCCTTTGCCGTTAACACCGGGCTGGTGATCGGGGACGATCGGGCACTGCTGATCGATACCGGAGCAGGCCCCGGAATGGCGCAGGAGATCTACGACGCCGCCCGGACGCTGACCGACCTGCCGCTCACGGCAGTGAACACGCATGCCCACTTCGACCACTACTTCGGCAACGCCCTGATGCTCGCCAACGGCGTGGAGGATATCTGGGGTACCGCCGGATGCGCCGCCAGTATCCGTGAAAACGGCAACAGCCACCGCCCGCAGGCTGCCGACGCCGAACCCGAAATGGCTGCAGCCATGGGCGAAAACACGGAAATCGCCGAACCCACGAAGCTGGTGGAGGACGCACCGGTGGACCTGGACCTGGGCGGCATCTCCGTGACCCTCTTCCACCTCGGACGAGGCCATACGGACCATGACCTGCTGGTGGGAGCCGGGGACGTGCTCTTCACCGGCGATCTCGTCGAACAGGGCGCTGATCCGGCCTTCGAGGACTCCTTCCCCAAGGACTGGATCCGCACGCTGGGGAAAATCTCGGCACTCGAGGACCTGTACACGGTCTTCGTTCCCGGGCACGGAAAGCCCGTCACCGTGGATTTCGTGACCACTCAAATGAACAAGATGCGCACCGCCGTCGCCGTCACCCGCAGCGCCATGGACCAGGCATCGGTGGACATGACGAAGGCAATTCCCATCCTGCCGTACGGGCCGGACCAGTCCCGGGCGCTGCTCACCCGCCTGCGGACCCTTGCCCGATGGAAGTGGCTCAAGCAGTAATCACCGGCCGGACCGGAACCGGATTGGGGATAGTCTGGGGCCGTGCCAGCGGACGATTTCAGCCTTCGTAAAATAGCTATCCCGGCCTACGGGCCCACCCTGCTTTACGGGCTGGCGACCGGAGCCATCCTGCCGGTCATCGCGCTCAGCGCCCGCGGCCTGGGTGCCACTGTTGCCCTCGCAGCGCTGGTCATCACCCTTACCGGCGTCGGTTCACTCCTGACGAATGTGCCTGCCACCATTGTGACCACGCGTTTTGGGGAGAAATGGGCGCTTGTGGCTGCCTCGGCCTGGTGCGCGCTGGCGATGGTCCTTGCCGCTCTCGTCCCTGTGCTGGCGGTTTTCGCCCTGGCCGTCTTTATGGTCGGGATGGCAGGCTCGGTCTTCGGGCTGGCCCGGCAGAGCTATCTGACGGAAGCCGTACCGGTGCACTTCCGGGCACGGGC
Source organism: Arthrobacter sp. zg-Y238 (assembly GCF_024385525.1). Lineage (GTDB taxonomy): Bacteria > Actinomycetota > Actinomycetes > Actinomycetales > Micrococcaceae > Arthrobacter_B > Arthrobacter_B jinronghuae. Next base: position 125,752 of record NZ_JANFLU010000004.1, read on the forward strand.
CCTGTCCACGCTCGGCGGGGTGAACCGGATCGGCGTCTTCATCGGCCCCTTCGCAGCTGCCGGCGCAATCCACTTCTTCGGCACCACCGGGGCGTACTGGGTGGGTGCCGCGGCCGCCGTCGGCGCCGGGATCATCAGCCTCCAGGTGCCGGATCTTACTGTCCGTTCCGGGAAGCGCGGAGCGGGGCGGGAGTCCAAGGCCGACGCCGGCCCTGCGCCCACCGTGCGCTCCATCCTGCGAAGCCATGCACGGATCTTCCGGACCATCGGCATCGGGGTGCTGCTGATCGCCGCCGTCCGTGCGACGCGGCAGGCAGTTATTCCGCTCTGGGGCCAGCACATCGGCCTGGACCCCACCGCTACAGCGCTGATCTACGGGCTCTCCGGCGCCATCGACATGCTGATCTTCTATCCCGCGGGCAAGGCCATGGACACCTGGGGACGGCGCTCGGTGGCGGTGCCCTGCATGCTGATCATGGGGCTGGGCCTCGGGCTGCTGCCGCTGGCTTCCGAAGCAACCGGACTGCTGCTGGCTGCACTGCTGATCGGGTTCGGCAACGGCATTGGCTCCGGAATCGTCATGACTCTCGGTGCGGACTTCTCGCCCTCGCCCGGACGCCCGCAGTTCCTGGGCATCTGGCGGCTGCTGGCAGACGTCGGGACCATGGGCGGCCCCGGCATCCTCTCCGGAGTGACTGCCCTCGTGTCGCTCTCGGCAGGAATCGGGGCCACTGCCGTCCTGGGACTGCTGGGCGCCGTCGTGCTCTGGATCTGGGTTCCGGGGCGGAAGGCCGCAGGCAATCCGGTCACCGCCGGAAAGGCCCGCTAGCCTCTATCGCACTGCTGCCCGTTACCGGCGTGCGGGGTCTCCGGCCTGCTGGTTGAACAGCCAGCAGGCGAGGGCGCTGACAAGGTAGCCGACGCCCACTATCAGGGACAGGCCCGCCCAGAAATACAGCGGCGCAGACGTGCTCACGGCGGTGGGGTCCCAGCGGGCATAGAAGTACAGTCCCAGGCTGGCAGCCGTGGCGAGCACGCCCGGCACGGCGCAGATGACGGCAATCGCTTTCGCCGCTCCTTTCGCCGTTCCCTTGGCCGGCCAGCGGTTCCAGTCCGGGTTGGTCCGCATCATCACCAGGCCGCCGACCAGTGTCCAGGCGGCCACCACCAGGAGCGAGGCCACGACGTCGGCCGGCCGGTGCCAGAGGTTGAGGAAGGTGGCGGCGCCCGCGAGCACGGCGTAGCTGCCGCCGAAGAGTGCAGCCAGGGGCCGCCAGCGCGGCGAGGCGAGCAGGAAGACCGCCGCGGCTGCAGAGGCGGCCAGCGTGGTGTGGCCGGACGGCAGCGAGTTGAAATCCAGGGTCACCACCCCGCGGTCCGGCCGGTCCAGCACGGTCCGTTTCAGCAGCTGGCTGCTGACATTTGCTGCTCCGAAAGTGCCGAGGGCAATCACCGCCGGCGAAATCCGGTGCCGCAGGATGGATACAAACACCACCACGATCACGGCGATGAAGACGGAGATCAGCGGCAGCTCGTCCAGAAAGGCAATCACCGGCCGTTCGGTGGCCGGTGCAATCAGCTCCGCTTCCTGGAAAGCGGACTCATCGGCGAGCTGGCCGGTGGTGGTGCGGACGAAGAACCAATACGTTGCGGCAACGCCGGCAGCGCAGAGGAGGGCTGCGAAAAGAAAGAGCGCCGGATTATGCGCAGCCGGTCGTTCGGCACGGGCGCGCTGTGCCAGCAAGTTGCGAGTATCCATTACATCCAGATTGCCACATCATGCTGGTCCTTACCTGTTCGACCCGAAGCGGGCAGCCGGTGAGGGTCAAGCGTAGGCTGGCAGGGTGCCGAACAACCCTGACCTGTCTGCCCTCCTCGCCGGAGCCCGCGTGGTTTCCATCCCCATGCGGGTGAAGTTCCGCGGCATCCTGCACCGCGAAGCCCTGCTGATCGAGGGGCCAGCCGGTTGGGGCGAGTTTGCTCCGTTTCCGGAATATTCCGACGCCGAGGCCTCACCTTGGCTCGCCTCCGCCTTGGAAGCGGCCTGGCAGGGCTATCCCGAAGCGGTGCGGAAGTCCATCCCGGTGAACGGCACGGTCCCCGCCGTGGCGGTGGATCAGGTGGAGGGCGTGCTCGCCCGGTTCGGAAACGTCCCTGCCGTGAAGGTCAAAGTGGCCGAAGCCGGCCAGTCTCCGCTTCAGGACCTGGCCCGGGTGGCCGAGGTACGCCGGCTGCTGCCCGACGCCGGTATCCGGGTGGATGCCAACGCGGGCTGGGACGTGCGCACCGCCGTCGACACGCTGACCCTGCTGGCCGAGGCCGGGCTCGAATATGCCGAACAGCCCGTGGCGGGTATCGACGGCCTGCGCGCCGTCCGGACAGAGCTGCGCCGGCGCGGGGTTCCCGTACTGATCGCCGCTGATGAAAGTGTGCGAAAGGAAAGCGATCCGCTGAAGGTCGCCCGGGAAGACGCTGCGGACCTGATCGTCATCAAGGCGGCGCCGTTGGGCGGGGTGCGCCGCGCCGTGGAGATCGTGGCGCAGGCCGGACTGCCGGCCGTGGTGAGCTCCGCCATCGACACCTCCGTGGGGATCCGTACCGGAGTGGCACTGGCCGCGGCGCTGCCCGAACTGCCCTACGCCTGCGGGCTGGGTACGTTGTCGCTGATGGCCGGGGACGTGACGGAAGAATCGCTGGTGCCCGACGGCGGTGCCCTGGCTGTGCGGGACGTGCCGGTGTCCGAGGAACTGTTGGAGCGGTTTGCCGCACCGCCGGAGCGCCGTCAGTGGTGGCTGGACCGGCTGGAGCGGGTGCACGGGCTGCTGGCCGTGCCGCGCCACTAGGCCGGACCCAGACACCTGCCCCGGCAGCTAACCCTAGGATGGAAGGGTGACCGGATCCTCGAACGCCCCCGCCCAGTCTTCCGCGGACCTGACGTCCCTGCAGGCAGCCCGCTCCGCCGTCGCAGCTCTGGCCGCCGCCGGGGTGCGCGACGTCGTCCTGGCCCCGGGATCGCGCAGCGCACCGCTCGCCTACGCGTTGGCGGAAGCGGAACTGCAGGGCCGGATGCGGGTGCACGTCCGGATCGACGAACGGGTTGCCGGCTTCACCGCGCTGGGCCTGGCGCGCGGCGGCCGCCGTCCCGCAGCCGTCGTGACGACGTCGGGCACCGCCGTCGGCGAATTAATGCCGGCCGTGATGGAAGCCCACCATGCCGGTGTCCCGCTGGTGGTTCTCTCCGCAGACAGGCCGGCCGAGCTGCACGGCACGGGCGCCAACCAGACCACCGTGCAGCCGGGAATCTTTGCCCACTACCCGGTGACGGCTGCAGACGTGGCGGCTGGCACCGATCCCGCTGAAGCCATTTCCGCAGCTCTGGCCCGGCTCGGCCACGGAATTCCAGTTGGACCGGTGCACGTGAACCTCCAGTTCCGGGATCCGCTGACCCCCGGCGAAACCGACCCCCTGTTCCTCGAATCCGGCTCCGTCCCGGAGGCTTTGCCCGCCTCCTCCGCAGTTCCGGCAGAGGACCGCGTCCCGGCCTCCCATCCACCGATTCCCGGCGTTCACCGCACAGTGGTGGTAGCGGGCGACGGCGCCGGGGAGCTCGCTGCGCTCTTCGCCCTGCGTGCGGGGCTGCCGCTGCTGGCCGAACCGTCCTCCAACGCCCGCTTCGGTCCCAACGCAGTGGGTGCGTACCGGCTGCTGCTGCCGGAACTGGGTCCACTGATCGAACGCGTGGTGGTGTTCGGCCGGCCCACGCTGTCCCGTCCGGTGGCCGCGCTGCTGGCCCGTACCGACGTCGAAAAGGCGCTTTACCTGCCCCGGCCGGTGAACTGGTTTACCCAGGGGCGGCGTCCGGAAACCATCATCAGCGACATTCCCGGACTCTTCGAGTTCGCCGGAACCGGTGCGCCCGGCTGGCTTGAGAAGTGGCGGACTGCCTCGGAAGCGGCACTGAACACGCTGAACAACCTGCTGGAACAGCAGCCTCGCCTCACTGGCCTGCACGTCGCCGATCTGGTGTGGGACGCCGCAGACGCCAACCTGGTGCTCGGTTCCTCCAACGTCATCCGGGACATGGACCTGGTGGCCTCTCCGGGCTGGCATCCGCTGGATGTCTACGCCAACCGGGGTCTGGCGGGGATCGACGGGACCATTTCCACCGCTACGGGCATTGCGCTGGCGAACGGCATTCCCACCCGGCTGCTGCTGGGTGACCTCACGTTCCTGCACGACGCCGGTGCTCTTCTCCTGGGAGACGGGGAGGACGAGCCCGACCTGCAGATGATCGTGCTGAACGACGGCGGCGGAGGCATTTTCTCTGTCCTCGAACACGGTGCACTAGGGGAGGACCCGCGATACACGGCCTTGGTGGAACGCTTCTTCGGGACACCGCACCGTGCCGACCTGGCCGGGCTGTGCCGAGGCTACGGTGTCCGGCACCAAGTGGTCAGCTCTGCCGATGAACTTGAAGCGGCGCTGGCCGAACCGGTTCACGGACGGTCGGTGCTGGAAGTACGCACGGCCAGGGAAACGCTGCGGGACCTGCACCAGCAGGTGCAGTCGGCAGTGGCGGCAGCGGTGCGGGGCTAGTAGGTTCACCTTTACGCCCGCCCGGGTGAAGCGTAGCGTCGCCGCATGGCTACGCCGCTCGATGCCTTACCGAAGATCGGGGCGCCGGCTACCAGTGCCCTGACCGAGGCAGGCTATGACTCACTTCGGAAGCTGGCCGGTGTCCCGCAGGCGGAACTCGCTTCGTTGCACGGCATGGGTCCGAAAGCGCTGCGGCTCATAGCGCAGGCGCTGGAAGAACATGGACTCGCGCTGGGCTGAATGAAGCGCCGGACCGGTTGCACCTTAGAGGTGCAGGCCGCGCCGGCGGGTGTGCTGCTTCCGTCTTGGCCACCGGGCCCGGGATAACCCGGCGGCTCCGACCGCCGCTGGAGCGTGCGGACATCGCCTGGTCCGGCCGGCGGCGGCTGTCCCGTCGGTCGAGGGCCTTCATTGACCTGGTCCGGTCCCGTGCAGCCGATCTAGCGCCGGAGCCCGTATAGGAGCGGTGATTCCACGAAAACAGCCCTTCCGGACAAAGCCGGAAGGGCTGTTTTTGCTGGGAGGAACCTTTTAGAGAACCTTCGAGAGGAACGCCCGGGTGCGTTCGTGCTGCGGGTTGCCCAGGACGTCCTCGGGACGTCCCTGCTCCACTACGACGCCGCCGTCCATGAAGACAACGCGGTCGCCTACTTCACGGGCAAAGCCCATCTCGTGGGTCACCACCATCATGGTCATGCCTTCCTCGGCAAGCTGGCGCATGACGGCGAGCACGTCGCCCACGAGTTCCGGGTCCAGCGCGCTGGTGGGCTCGTCGAACAGCATCATGTCCGGATCCATGGACAGTGCACGGGCAATGGCCACACGCTGCTGCTGGCCGCCGGAGAGCTGGGCGGGGAATGCCGTGGCACGGTCCTCCAGGCCCACCTTGGCGAGGTTCTTCAGGGCTACCTTGGAGGCTTCCTCCTGGCCGCGCTTCTTCGCCCGGCGCTGCGCCAGGGTCAGGTTGCGCAGCACGTTCAGGTGCGGGAAGAGGTTGAACTGCTGGAAGACCATGCCGATCCGGGTGCGTACCTTGTCCAGGTCCGTGTCGGGATGGGTAATGTCAACGCCCTCCACCAGGACGGTGCCGCTGGTGGGCTCCTCCAGGCGGTTGACGCAGCGCAGCAGGGTGGACTTGCCGGAACCGGACGGGCCGATCACGCAGACCACTTCGCCCTGGTCTACATGGAAGTCGATGCCCTTCAGCACCTCGTTGCTTCCGAAGGACTTGTGGAGGTTGCGGACCTCGATGGCAGGGGCGTTGGTGTTGGGAACGCTCATGGCTGCTACCTGCCTCTCTGGTTGTGTCGTTCAAGCTTTGCCACCAACTGGGTCAGCGGCAGCGTAATGATCAGGTACATCAGGGCGGCGAGCACCAGCGGTGTGGCGTTCGCTGTCTGCGAGACGGAGTCGCGTGCGAAGGTGGTCAGCTCGCGGTCCTGCAGGGCCATGCCGGCAATGAAGAGCAGCGAGGTGTCTTTGATCAGGATGACCAGTTCGTTGGTCAGCGGCGGCGTGATGATCCGGAAAGCCTGGGGCAGGGTCACGGAAATCATGGTCCAGGCCGGACCCATGCCCAGCGACCGGGCAGCCTCGGCCTGGCCGGAGGGAACGGCCTGGATTCCGGCACGGATGGTCTCAGCAATGTAGGCACCGGAGACAATGATCAGGGCCAGGAGTCCTGCGCCTGCGCTGCCTCCCGGCGGGCGCCAGTCAAAAGCGATCGGCACGGCGAAAGCGAAACCGAAGATCACCAGCAGTGCAGGGAGTCCGCGGAAAAGTTCGATGTAGGCCGTGGCGGCCCAGCGGTACGGCGCTACCGGGGAAAGCTTCATCAGCGCCAGCAGCAGGCCCAGGAGGAGCCCGCCGGCGAAAGCGATGACGGTATAGATAATCGTGTTCTTGACCGCCACCGTGATGATGGTGGGGAAGGCCTCACGGGCCACCTCGGCGTCGAAGAAGTTCTCGCCGATGGCTTCCCAATCGGCAGCCAGCACTACGGCTACCAGCGCGATGACGAAAACGGCGTACAGGACGCCCCGGAACAGGCGTCTGCGGGTGGAGGGTTTCAAAGTGGGGAGCCTTCCAAGGAAGAAAAGGGGTTGTCCCGGGCACCCGGCCCGGGACAACGCAGTGGTCTAGGCGTTATTCGGTGAAGTACTTGTCGTAAATCTCCTGGTATTTGCCGTTGTCCCGCAGCTCAGCGAGCTGCTCATTAACGGCGGAGATGAGCTCGGTGTTGTCCTTCTTCATGGCGAAGCCGTAGGACTCATCCGTCTCATACTCTTCGGCGATGGTGAATTCACCATCCTCCGTGTGTCCAATGTTCACCGGCAGGTCCTGGAGCACAGCATCGACGTTACCGGACTGGATGGCAGGGAAAAGTTCGGCATCGCTCGGGAAAGCCACGATTTCCGCTCCGGCAGCATTCTCGCGGGCGTAGGACTCACCGGTGGTGTTTCCCTGGACACCGAGCTTCTTGCCCTCCAGGTCCTCGATGCTCTTGATGTCCGAGTCGACGGGGACCAGCAGTGACTGCAGCGAGTCATAGTACGGATCGGCGAAGCCCATGGCCTCTTCACGTTCCGGGGTGATGGTGATTGCGCTGGCCTCAAGGTCGCACTGTCCCGCCGCGAGCACGGTGCCGCTGGCAATTCCCTCGAACCCGGCGTCCTGGACTGCGAGTTCAAGATCAAGACCGGTCGCGATCTCCTTGACCAGGTCCATGTCGAAACCTGTGTATTCGCCGTTCTCTTCGTACTCGAACGGAACGTAGGGAATGTCCGAGCAGACCGTCAGCGTGCCTTCGGATACCAGGTTGTATCCGTTGGCAGCGTCGTCGGAGGCTCCGGCGTCGTCACCACCGCAGGCGGTCAGCGAAAGGGCGCCGATGGCCAGAAAGGTGAAGGCGGCGGTGCGGGCTTTGTACGGCATTGGTTTACAACCTTACGTCGGACGGTATGAGCGGTCTCACCCGTAGCTGGGTATTGGGATGCAGTCTAGAGCGTACGTAGTCCATATTTCGGTAACGTGTCCGCCACTGTCGGCAGCAAAACAGAAGCCCCGTGGCGTGCCGTACTGCGGCACCCGATTCCCTGTGCGGCTACTTCGTGAAGAACCGGTCATGGAGCTCCTGGTACTTCCCATTCTCCCGCAGATCAGCAAGCTGTTCATTTACCTTCGAAACCAGCTCCTCGCTGCCTTCCTTCTTCATTGCGAGGCCGTAGGATTCACCCGTCTCGAAGCTGGCTGAAATCCGGAACTTGCCGTCCTCGGTGTGGTCCTGGTTCACCGCGTGGTCCTGGAGGACCGCATCAATGTTTCCGGCCTGCAGTCCCTGGAACAGCTCCGCGTCGGTCTGGAAGGACATAATCTCTGCGTCGGCCGCGTTTTCCCGTGCATAGCTCTCACCGGTGGTGCCCTGCTGGACCCCTACCTTCTTGCCCTTGAGGTCTGCCAGGGAGGCAACCGAGGAGTCGGCAGGAACCAGGAGGGTCTGCGGCGAGTCATAGTACGGGTCCGAAAAAGCCAGTTTCTCGGCCCGCTCATCCGTGATGGACATGGCCGCGGCAATCACATCGCACTGGCGGGCAGCCAGTACGGTTCCGCTCTGCAGGCCGTCGAATCCAACGTTCTGCACCTCATGCTCGAGACCCATGCCCTTGGCAATTTCACGGGTGAGCTCGATATCGAAGCCGGTGAACTCGCCGTCCACCACGTATTCAAACGGTTTGAAAGGAACGTTGGAGCACACAGTGAGTGTGCCCTCGTTGACGGTCGTGAGACCGGACTCCGCGGAGTCGTCTCCGCCGCCGCAGGCGGTCAGGGACAACGCTCCGACAGCAAGGAGGGCAGCAAGAGTGGTGCGGGCTTTGTGCGGCATTGCGATTCAGAACCTTTGGTCGGCAGGAACAGAAGAGGCCGCAGGCGGAAACCAAACCGTCTCCAGAGCGGCATAGGGCGGAAGCGGCCATGACGGCGCGATCCGAGTTTCTATTCTACCCACTGTAAATTTATGCAAAAAACCAATCGCCTATGCAGTTGGTCTCCGACGGAGGTGCCGTGAGGCTTCAGGATCCCGAAGATGAGGATGCGAAATCGGGGTTACGCACCGGAACGGCGCGGGGCCGGTCCAGGCCGAGGGCCTCAAGCATTGGACGGAACTTGCTCCAGGTTTCCTCTAGTTCCGCCGCAGGATTGGAGCCGGCCACAATTCCACAGCCTGCATAAAGCCGTACTTTCGTGGGGCTTTCGATCACTGCGCCGCGCAGGGCGATACCCCATTCACCGTTTCCGGCAGCGTCCATCCAGCCGACCGGTCCGGAGTAGGGGCCGCGGTCCATGTGCTCAAGCTCACTAATAAGTTCGCCGGCAACGCTGGTGGGGAAGCCGCAGACAGCGGCGGTGGGATGCAGTGCTTCCACCAGGGTCAGGGGCGTGGGGATCAGTCCGCTCTCATCCGGCGCGAGCTCGGCGGTGACGTCTGAGGCCAGATGCCAGACATTGGGCAGTTCAAGGACAAACGGCTCCGTGTGGGAAGTCATCGAAGAGGTGAAAGGTTCAAGGGACCGGGTGAGGGAATCGATGGCAATCTGATGCTCGTGCTGCTGCTTGGCGGAACCGGCCAGCACCCGCTTGGCGTAGTGGGGATCGTCGGCAGGAGCAGTGGCGCGGTCCAGTGTTCCCGCCAGTACGCGCGCCTCGGCGGTACCGTTTTCGACCTTGATCAGCATCTCAGGGGTGGACCCGATCAATCCGTCCACGGAGTACGTCCAGCAGTCACGGTAACGCACGGCCAGTTCACGCAGCACCTGTGACGCCACGAGGGGGTTGCCCAACTCCACGGCAATATCGCGGGCCAGGACAATCTTGCTTAAATCGCCGGCTGCTACATGGGCAACCGACCGTGCCACGGCGTTTTTCCACTCTGACTCACTCAGCATGCCCGGCAGGACCCGGTCTGCCGGATCGCTTTCCCGGTAGACCGGAAGGTCCTCCAGGTAGCGGGCCAGTGCGGCCTTCGCGGTCTCCTCGTTGAGTTCCGCGTCGGGATCCGTGGTTGTGTACGTCACCCAGCCGGCGCCGTCGCGCAGCCCAACGATGATTTCCGGAACCACCAGACGGGATTCAAAGGGGGAGCGCTTGGAGAAGGCGAAGGAACCAAAGGCGACGATGCCGGTGCCGGGAGCGGAAAGAGGGCCCTCGACGTCGGCGTCCGCAAGGAGGGACCGCCACCATTCCTGTGCCCGGGCGAAGCGCTCGGGGCCGCTGGAGGTGAAGCGGGCCGCTTCCCCAAAGCCCACCAGTCCCTCCTGACGCCGGATCCAGCACAGTTGCTCGTCAAGAACCAAATACTCCAGAAGGCCGATGGCGGCGGAAAGCTCACCTACAGGCACGGTCACAGAACGCAGGGTGGTCATAGTGGTTCCACACTACTCCGCCGCCGGTACACGCCCGATATCGGGGCCGTCGGCTGAGAGGAACCAGACAACCCGACGGCCGGTTCGGCGGCCCTCCCATTGTTTGAGACAATGACAGAGTGAACCGCGCATCGTTGGAAAAACGCCCGGATGAAGTTGCTGCCATGTTTGATGACGTGGCACCTAAATACGACGTCGTAAACGACGTGCTGTCCCTCGGACAGACACGCCGCTGGCGGCGCATTGTGGTGGACGCCGTCGGCGCCGTGCCCGGACAGCGGGTCCTGGACCTCGCCGCCGGCACCGGCACCTCGAGCGAGCCCTACGCAGACGCCGGCATCGACGTCGTTGCCTGCGACTTCTCCCTCGGCATGCTCAAGGTAGGCAAGCGCCGCCGCCCGGATATCGACTTCGTCGCCGGCGATGCGACTAACCTGCCGTTCGAGGACAACTCCTTCGACGCCTCCACCATTTCCTTCGGCCTGCGCAACGTCAACGAGCCGAAAAAGGCCCTGGCGGAAATGCTCCGGGTGACCAAGCCCGGCGGCCGCCTTGTCATCGCGGAATTCTCTTCGCCGGTGGTTCCGGTATGGCGCACCATGTACACCGAATACCTGATGCGTGCCCTTCCTTCGATTGCCCGCAAGGTCGCCTCCAATCCGGATGCGTACGTCTACCTCGCCGAGTCCATCCGGGCGTGGCCGAACCAGGACGGCCTGGCAGCGTGGATTGCCGAAACCGGCTGGCAGGACGTTGCCTACCGCAACCTCACCGGCGGCATTGTGGCTGTGCACCGCGCCGTCAAGCCCGGAGGGCATCCGGACAAGTGAAGGTCCTTATCGTCGGTGCCGGCCCCGCCGGTTCCACAGCCGCGTACTACCTCGCCTCTGCAGGGGTGGATGTAACAGTTCTCGAAAAGACCGCCTTCCCGCGGGAAAAGGTCTGCGGCGACGGCCTGACCCCCCGCGCCGTGCGCGAAATCCAGTTCCTGGGCCTGCCGCACGAAGAAGCCGAAGGGTGGCGCCGGAATAAGGGGCTACGCCTGATTGCCGGCGGTAGAACGCTGGAACTGCCATGGCCAGCGCTGTCGGATTTCCCCGATTACGGCCTGATCCGAACCCGTCTCGGTTTCGACGAGGCACTTGCCCGCCACGCGCAGGCTGCCGGAGCGAAGATCCTTGAGCGGCACACAGTAGTCTCTGCCATCCGCGGCGACGACGGACGTGTGGAAGGCGCAGTCGCCAACGTTCTGGATGAAAACGGGAGGCGCACCGGCGAACGGCGGGAGTTCTTCGCCGACGTCGTCCTGGCTGCCGACGGGAACTCAAGCCGCACCGCCCTGAGCGTGGGCATCGAAAAACGCGACGACCGTCCCATGGGCGTAGCCGTACGTACCTACTTCGAAAGCCCGCGCACCAATGACGACTGGATGGAAGGCTGGCTGGAGCTTCCGGATGCCTCCGGCAATCCGCTGCCCGGCTACGGCTGGGTCTTCGGAGTGGGAGACGGAACGTCCAATGTTGGCCTCGGCATCCTGAACTCCTCCAAGGAATTCGGCAAGCTGGATTACCGCAAGGTCCTGCGCGACTGGACCGCCGGCATGCCCGCAGAGTGGGGCTTCACCCCGGAAAACCAGGTGGGCGAGATCCGCGGGGCAGCCCTGCCCATGGGCTTCAACCGCACCCCGCACTACTCGCCGGGGCTGCTGCTGCTCGGCGATGCCGGCGGCATGGTCAGCCCGTTCAACGGCGAAGGTATTTCCTACGCCATGGAATCGGCGCGGTTTGCGGCCGAACACATCATCGAGGGCTCCGGGGCCGCACTTGCACCGGGCCTGCTCACATCGCAGGCCGCGTTCGACGTCGAACTGCGCGCCTATGCCGACCACGTGCGGGAAGAATGGGGCAGCCACTTCACGCTCGGCCGCATCTTCGCCGCCATGATCGGCCGCCCCGCAGTCATGAAACTGGCGCTGCGCACAGGAATGCCGATTCCCGTGCTTATGCGTTTTGTGGTGCGTATGCTCGCTAACCTGACGGACAGCAGTTCCAAGGGCATAGAGGATAGAGTGATTGCCTTACTGGAAATGCTGGTCCCGCCGGCAAGCAACCAAGGAACGCCGATAACTCCCCGGCAGCCTGCGCAGCACCCGTGACTTCTATGCCTGTTGTCCACCCGTTCCGACAAATAGTGAGTCTTGAACAGTGACTGAATCCACCAACACCAGCCCGGAAACCGTGCCAGGCACTTCCGCACTGCCGCCGGGCTTCGCCCTGCTGGCTGAGGACCCGAGGCTTGGCCCGTCCATGGCCGCATCCCTGGAGCAGGTGGAACTGCGGCTGCGCGAAGCGGTAGCCAACTCCGATCCCTTCGCCGATGTCACCTCCCGGCACCTTGTGGAGGCCGGCGGCAAGCGGATCCGTCCGCTCCTGACCCTCCTGGCTTCCCATCTCGGTGCCGAAGATGCGCCGGAAAAGGTTATCCAGTCGGCCGTGGTCGTCGAGCTGACGCACCTTGCCACGCTCTATCACGACGACGTGATGGACGAGGCGCCGTACCGCCGCGGAGCCCCGACAGCACATGAACTCTGGGGCAACTCGGTGGCCGTGCTCACCGGCGACCTCATCTTTGCGCGGGCTTCCAGCCTGGTCTCCGCCCTGGGTGGCCCTGCGCTGGCTATCCAGGCACACACATTCGAGCGGTTGTGCCTGGGTCAGCTGCACGAAACGGTTGGCCCTGCCGAAGGCCAGGATCCGCTCGAACACTACCTGTCCGTGATCGCGGACAAGACCGGTTCACTGATTGCCGCCTCCGGCCAGTTCGGTGCGTTGTTCTCCGGCGCGGGCCAGGAAACCATCGACATCATGGTCGAATACGGCGAGAAGGTAGGCATCGCCTTCCAATTGGCCGACGACGTCATTGACGTCACCGGCAAGCAGGCGAAGTCCGGGAAGACGCCGGGCACCGACCTGCGCGAAGGCGTTCCCACCTTGCCCGTGCTGCTGCTTCGGCGTGCCGCGGCCGACGGGGATGCCGAAGCCGCAGCCGTGCTCGAACTGGTGGAAAGGGACCTGAGCTCCGACGAGGCGCTGGCCGAAGCCGTAGCTGCCCTGCGCAGCAGCCCGGTCACGGATCAGTCCTGGGAAGTTGCACGCAGCTGGTCCGAAGACGCCGTAGCTGCCCTCGCACCGCTGCCTGAGTCCGTAGTGAAGGAAGCCCTGGCCGCTTTTGCGCGCGCCGTGGTCAACCGCGAGGTGTAACTTCCGCTGCCGGGACTGCATGTCACGGGATTCCTCGGCCGCCGCAGTTTCCTGCTGGAACTGCGGCTATAGGACCGCGCGCAGCTCGGCGGCCTTGCGGGCACGCACAGCGGGCGGCACGATGGGCCGCTTGGGCGTGAAGTAGAGCCCGTCGTCCGTCCAGCGAGGGAGCACATGCTGGTGGTAGTGCCACACGTGCTGGCTCCCGGCGGGCTCGTTGTGCTGCCTTGTGGTGACGCCGTCGGGATGCCAGGCCTTCTTGATGGCCACCGCCATATCCCGGGTCACGAGCATGATCCGCGCCGCGACGTCGTCGGGCAGCTCATAGAGCAGTTCGTAGTGCTGGCGCGGCGTGACGAGGACGTGGCCGGGCTCAGGATCAAACCCGTGTGAAGCTATGAACGCCAGCACCAGCTCGTCGGAGTAAATCAGGTCTCCGGGCTCGCACAGGTTTCCGGGATTCCGGAACTCGCCCGAGGCCATGTCGCAGAACGGACACTGGTACCCGTCAGGTGCGTGGCTTTTCCAAGTTGTTTCGGGAAAAACGTCCTTCATAGACGGCTCAGTCCTCGTCTTCATCCTCTTCAAAGACCCACTCGAACATGTCCAGGACATACTCGCTAAGGGTGCCTTCTTCGCTCTGCCAGTCACCGCGCGCGTTGTTGCGGCGCCACACGATGGGATCGGGAACGTCCAGCTGGTCCGCACGGATGCCCCAGACGAACTTCTCGTCCTCATCTTCGAGGAACAGCAGGTAGCCGTCTTCGATCTCCAGCTCGTCCGGATCCCAGAAGAAGTGGAAGGCCTCCATCAGGTCTTCGCATCCGCCGAGGGCGAGGTAGAACTCACGCAGTACCAGCGGGATGTTGAAATCGTGGGCGGCAAGCATCGAGTCGAGCTCCCGTTCGGGGATGCCGTCCTCTTCCCGCCAGTTGTCCTCAAGGTACTTGGGGACCAAGGCGCGGAATCGATCCAGGAAAATTTCACTCATGTGGTCTCCAAGCGTGCGTTGAGTGGATGTATTCCAATCCTAGCCGGGACACGGAGTGGGTCCGGACGCGGGGAAGCGGAAGCCTTTGCGGAGCCCGAAGTCCGGAGTCCGGTGCCCGGTGTCTGGACGTGAGGGCCTGGACCTCAGGGCAGACGCGCGGCCAGTCCGGGGTAGTCGATGACGGTGCCGTCCGCGTCGACGGTGATTTCGGCGGTGAACCCGCGGTTGGGCGAGCTGTAGAGGACGACGGCGTGGCCCTGGTCCGGAGAATAGGCGCGCACCTGTGAATACACCTGTCTGCTGGGCAGGACCCGCAGGCTGGGCATTTCCACCCACGCCATCGTCAGTTGGGTCTCATCCGGGGGAGCGGATTCGTTCAGCAGGTCCAGCCGCAGGATCGGCATGGTGTTGGTGAGCGGACACAGCGCAAGGTCACAGTCCTGGGCTTCGTCGAGGCTGCGCGGGTCGGCGATTCCGGGGGCGGGCAGGTCCGTGAGCCCGGACGTGGTTGTCTCCACGCTCCATCGGCCCTCGGTGCTGCGTTCGAGCTCCAGGGTCCGGGACCAGCCCTTCCCCGTCACCTCCACCGTCAGCCGCCGGGTGACCCAGCCCGGGATTGTGGAGAGCGTCCATGATGCGCGGTATTCGGCGGTGACAGAGGTGCCGGCTGCGGCTAGTTCCCGGTCCCGGAAAGACACCACTGCTGTGTCCGTGCGCTCCGGATCGTCCTGTCCCTGCCAGCGGACGGTCCTGGCCTGCGCGGTGGTAGTCATTCCTAAAGGTTAACTGCCCAAACGGCGGACGTTCAGCGCAAGGTACAGGTGTACCCGGTCTGCGGTCACTGCGGGGTCGTATCCGGACAGCTCGGCAATCTGTGCAAGCCGGTACCGGACAGTGTTGCGGTGCAGGCCCAGATCTGCGGCGACGGCGGCCACCGACCCGTTCAGGAGCAGGTAGGTGTCCAGGGTAGGGATCAGCTGAGCGCCGTGCTTCTTGTCGAAGGCGATCAGAGGGTCCAGGGCTTCGGCTGCCAGATCCGAGAGCGGAACATCGCGGCTGGCCATCAGCAGGGACGTGAGATTCAATCGGTCCGGTTCGTTCACTGCTGCACCGTTGCGCAGTGCCTCCCGTGCCTCGTAGTAACTCCAGCGCAGCCCTGCTGCTTCGGTGTACGACCCACCGATCCCCACCTTCGCCGTCAGCCCGGCGCCAAAGAGATACGCGCTCAACTCAGCGGCCAGCACGTTCGCGTCGGCAGCCGGAACAACCATGGCCAGCAGGTTTTCATGGATGGCCGTGGGCACGTCGATGAATGCGGCCGGCAACGGCAGCGTAGGCAGGGTGCGGATCTGGCCGGATGCTACTTCCACCAGGAGTATGGCTTGCCGCAGACCCGAGTCGATGCCCGCTGCCTGCAACCTCACAGCTGCGTCCTGACCTGCGAGCCGGCCATCCACCACGTCTCCCAGGAGCTGGCCGGCAACCGCCCTGCTGCTTGCCCGTCTGGCGGCCTGGTTGCTCAGCTCCACGCCGATCAGGCTTTGCGCATAGGCAATGATGTCCGGCTGTACCGACGGTTCGGCAATGGCCAGTGTGCAGCGGTCCCGCATTCCCGTGGGGACGGGAATCCGCCGCCAGGAGGCATCCGCGTCGGAGGTAGCGAAGACCGGT
The DNA here is from genome assembly GCF_024385525.1 of Arthrobacter sp. zg-Y238. Classification (GTDB taxonomy): domain Bacteria; phylum Actinomycetota; class Actinomycetes; order Actinomycetales; family Micrococcaceae; genus Arthrobacter_B; species Arthrobacter_B jinronghuae. Next base: position 141,690 of record NZ_JANFLU010000004.1, read on the forward strand.
GCACCGTATTGAAAGAGGGCAACGTCCGCCTCTACCAGCCGGGAGAGTTCTGCCAGCAGCCGTGGCAGGCCCTTGCCGCTGAGCAGTGCCTCTGCCAGTACCTGATGGCCGGAAAGCAATTGGTGCAGCTGGGCGACATGCTGGGCGGAAAGTGAATCGGCAACCAGCTTCCCCAGAGCCATAAACGGCGTGCCGTAGGGGACCTCGAAGACGGGCACGCCCAGGCGGTCCGCCTCGGCGAGCAGGGAAGCCGGCACCGAGCCATGGCTGAGTCCGGTACCGAAACCGATTCCTATCACTCCAGCTCGCTCCACGCTTTGCACAAAGCGTTGCTGGGCCGCGCCGCTGCGGTGCCGCAGGCCCGTAGTCAGCACCACCTCGCCGCCGCCGAGGAACGGAGAGGGATCCTCGAGTTCGGTCACCGCGACCCACTGGATAGGCCGTGGAGACAGGGGCGCCGACCCGTGGCGCGTCAGGTTCAACCCGCCTGCCGCCAGCAGGTCTGAAAGTGTGATCGACATTGCACCACTATAGGGCTGCTGGCTTTAGGCGATTGCACTGCCATCATCGGGCGAGGCTGTGCAGGCGACCGTATGTGTGACCTGCGCTTCACAGTAGGTTTGAGCTAACCGAATACGCACCCGCCCGCCCCGAAAGGACGTCCGGCATGGCTGAGACACTGCAGAACTTCATCAACGGTGAGTTTGTCCCGTCCCGCGGAACCGATGTGCTCGATGTCGTGAATCCCACGAACGGCGAAGTGGTGGCCGTGTCGCCCGTGTCCGTGCAGGCCGACGTCGACGCGGCCATGGATGCCGCCGCGGCAGCGTTCCGCACGTGGAAGCGGACCACTCCCAGCGAACGCCAGCGAATGCTGCTTCGTCTGGCGGATGCCTTTGAGGCCCATTCCGACGAATTGGTGGAAGCCCAGCACCGCAATACGGGTCAGGTCCGTTCACTGATTGCCGCAGAAGAAGTGGCTGTCGGGGCGGATCAACTCCGCTTCTTTGCCGGCGCTGCCAGACTGTTGGAGGGCAAATCCGCCGGCGAGTATATGGAAGGGTTTACCTCCTTCATCCGTCGCGAGCCGATCGGCGTCGTTGCCCAAGTGGCTCCGTGGAACTACCCGCTGCTGATGGCGGTCTGGAAGATCGGTCCTGCGCTTGCCGCGGGAAACACCGTGGTGCTCAAGCCCTCCGACACCACCCCCGAATCCACCTTGGTCCTGGCCCGCCTTGCGGCAGACATTTTCCCTGCCGGCGTGTTCAATGTTGTCCTTGGCACCGGTGCCACCGGTGAGCTGATGGTTGAACACCCCGTGCCCGGCCTGGTTTCCATCACCGGATCAGTGCGGGCGGGCATCGCCGTGGCCTCCGGAGCGGCAAAGACCCTCAAACGGGCCCACCTGGAACTCGGCGGCAAAGCCCCCGCAGTCGTATTTGCAGACGCAGACCTGGACCGGACCGCCACAGCTGTTGCCGAATTCGCATTCTTTAATGCCGGTCAGGACTGCACAGCCATCACCCGCGTTCTGGTGGAGGATTCCGTCCACGACGCACTGGTGGACAAGCTGGTGGCTGCGGCCAAGGAGCTGAAGACCGGCAGCGACAACGACGAGGAAAACTATTTCGGTCCGCTGAACAACATCAACCACTTCAACGCGGTGAACGCCGTGATCGAAGCGCTGCCCGCGCATTGCCGTGTGGAGACCGGTGGGCGGAGAGCAGGCTCTAAGGGCTTCTTCTTCGAACCCACCGTCATTACCGGTGCCCGCCAGGACGACGACGTGGTGCAGAAGGAAACCTTCGGCCCGGTCATCACTGTGCAGAAGTTCGACACCGAGGAGCAGGCCGTGGAAATGGCCAACGATGTTGAATACGCCCTTGCCTCCAGCGTCTGGACCACGAACCACGGCCGGGCCATGCGTCTGTCACGGGACCTGGATTTCGGAGCGGTCTGGATCAACACGCACATTATGCTCACTGCCGAGATGCCGCATGGAGGTTTCAAGAGCTCCGGCTATGGCAAGGACCTCTCCATGTACGGCGTGGAGGACTACACCCGCATCAAGCATGTGATGACCGCGCTGGACGCCTAGCCCGGCATCCGATCCCTGTTCCCCGGCAGTACTTCCGAAAGGCAAACCCATGAGCATCTCCGTCACCACCCCGAGTTACCGCATCGAACAGCGACGCCGGATTACCGGCACTTTCCCGGGTCCGAAGTCTGAAGCACTTCAGGCCCGGCGTGCTGCAGTGGTTGCGAAAGGCGTTGCCTCGAGCGTTCCCGTGTATGCCGCTGACGCCGATGGCGGCATCATTGTGGACGTAGACGGCAATGCCTTCACTGATCTGGGCTCGGGTATCGCCGTGACCAGCGTCGGTGCCTCTGATCCAGCCGTTGTCGCCGCCGTGCAGGATCAAGTGGAGCACTTCACGCACACGTGTTTCATGGTGACGCCCTACGAGGGATATGTGGCGGTTGCCGAACGTCTTGCTGCGGTGACTCCGGGAGATTTCGAAAAACGGACCGTGCTGTTCAACTCCGGCGCCGAAGCGGTGGAGAACGCCGTGAAGATTGCCCGCTCGGCTACCGGGCGCGACGCAGTAGTGGCTTTCGACCACGCCTATCACGGCCGGACCAACCTCACCATGGGGCTCACCGCGAAGGCCATGCCGTACAAGACCGGTTTCGGCCCCTTTGCCCCGGAAATTTACCGGATGCCCATGAGCTATCCGTTCCGTGAAGAGAACCCGAACCTTACCGGCGCGGAGGCTGCGGACCGGGCCATCCTGGCGATCGAGAAGCAGATCGGTGCGGACCAGCTTGCCGCCATCCTCATTGAACCGATTCAGGGCGAGGGGGGATTCATTGTTCCTGCGGAGGGCTTCCTGCCGCGGCTCGCGGAGTGGGCGCAGACCAACGGCGTGGTCTTCATTGCCGACGAGGTGCAGTCAGGTTTCTGCCGTACGGGTGAATGGTTTGCGGTGCAGCACGAGGGCGTGGTTCCTGACCTGATCACCATGGCAAAGGGGATTGCCGGAGGGTTGCCGCTCTCCGCGGTGACGGGACGCGCGGAATTGCTCGATGCTGTCCACCCCGGCGGTCTGGGCGGCACTTACGGCGGTAACCCGGTCGCTTGTGCAGCTGCTCTGGCGGCGATGGACACCATGGTTTCGCAGGACCTGGCCGAGCGGGCACGGCACATCGAGGAGCTCGTCCTGCCCCGGCTGGAGGCACTGGTGGTCGAGGGCGGCGTCGTTGGCGATGTCCGTGGACGCGGGGCCATGCTCGCCATGGAATTCGTTCGCCCCGGGTCTAAGACGCCCGACGCCGAGGCGGCCAAGGCTATCGCGGCGGCGTGCCTGCAGGAGGGTGTCATTGTGCTGACCTGCGGAACCTACGGGAACGTCATCCGGCTGCTGCCGCCGCTGACCATCGGGGACGAGCTGTTGCTTGATGCACTTGACGTGTTGGAAACCGCGGTCCGCGCCCGGAGCTGACACCGTCACGGAAGGACATCGCGGGACGCGTCAGGTTCCGTTTGGGATCCCGCCGGAGGCCAGGAACCCAGGATGGAAGTACGTGTTCCGCAGCGGTCTGCGCTCGGGATCTATGTAAGCAGGCGGCAGGAACCATGGGATGCCTGCGCGCATCGATACCTGCCAGTTGCCCTGATGGATCAAGTGGTGGTGGAAGGAGCACAGCAACACGCCGTTCCCGATGCTGGTGTCTCCACCCCGTTCCCAGAATGTGACGTGGTGCGCTTCGGTCCAAGGTCCCGGAACTGTACATCCGGGGAAAGCGCAGCCCCGGTCGCGGGCGTGGAGGGCCTTACGCAGGTGGGGAGGGAAAAGCCGGGCGGCCCGGCCCAGGTCCAGTACCTGTCCCTTGGATCCCAGGACTACCGGAATCAGGTCCGCGTCGCAGGCTATGCGCCGGACAGTTCGGGTGTCGATTGGTCCGGAGAAGGCAGCGATGCCAGGCGACGGAGAACGCGGCGTTTCGGTGTTCCTGTTATCCGGACCATTGGCGGCATCTTGTCCGGCTGGTCGAGCCCGGCGGATCCTGCGGTTCCTCGCGCCCGACCCGCCCGTTGGGTGTGACAGCCCCAGCAGGAGTGCGTCATGACTGATAGTGACCATAACCTGAGGGCGCATACCCCCGGAAGCGGGCAGGCCTCCAGACGCCAGGGCAGTACGGACAGCGGCGAGCAGTCCCTCCAACAGCAGTTGCGGGCGGGTTGGTCTGGGCAGCCGGTCCAGAATTTCGGAGTGCGCAGGTGAACCCTGTCCCGCTGCTGCAGGTGTAGAAGCTCCCGCGACAGGAATGTGGGGCTCGGGCTGGATGTCGTCTTGTTGGGCAGTGCTGGATGGGGCAGTGCCGGATGGGGCAGCCCCGGATGGGGCAGCGCCGGATGGGGCAGCGCCTGGTTGGGCCGCGCCGGGTGGGGTCGCGCAGCCGGGTTCTGTCCTGCTTTCTGGTTCCGGGGCGCCGCGGTTGGCCCCGTCCTGGCCGTTCACCCGCGGGTTGGAGGCGCTGTTTATCAGGGTTGTGAGTGCCTCGTGCTGTTCATCGGTGCAGTAAATGTGGAGATGGTTCAATCCGTTTCGGCGTCGTCCCGGGAAGATCCCTTGGAATCGGACGAGCTCTTCTTCGGTAGGTGGCCGGTCCTGGTCCAGCAGGGCGGTCCAGTGCTTCGCCGTACGGACGAGAAAATCATGGTCCTGATGGGAGCCGATATCCGTGAGCTGCTTTTCCATGGCGTCGAGAGCCTGTGGTTCCATCCGAGGAAGTGCTTCTTCCAACGCATGTGCGATCACATCTGCATCAGTTGCAGCGACGGCAGCATCAGCGCAAGCCTCAGCTAACCGCGGATACGCGGGTGGGCGGGTCTCACCTGTGATCGTGGTTGCGGGGAGGACAACTGAACCGAGTGCCAGCCTGCGGCGCGCTTCTGTCCGTGAGATCCGAAGGCGTGCCCGCATGAAATCTGCAGTACTTCGGAACTCCCGCAGGCCGTCCTCTCCACGTGTCTGGGCGGTCCTCTGCCGATCGATGGCCGCGGCAGCGATCAGCTTCAGGTAGTCCGTAATGCGTGAAATACCTTCAATCGCCGCGGCCAAATCCACGGCATCTTGAAAGCCTAGAAGCCCCCACCCCTCAGCCGCGTCGTCACGGAGTTCATGGGCTTCCCCAAGGAGTGCTTCGGCACGTTGAATCAGGCTCGCGCCGGTTGTCGCGACGGAGAATTCCGCCGGTTGCTGCAACTCGCTCAAAGGTTCCGAAGCCATGAAACAAGGCTGCCGCAGCAAAGTGACTCGTGGTCCGGTGAGGCTCCGGATTGGGGACAATTATCAACACCCACGGCCTAGAGCGAAGCAGGGGAGGACAACTCGACCCGACCGGTCCTGGCCAAGCCCGCCCGGCCTTGGGCAAGCTCTCCCGGGCCGGCCCACCCTACGAGCGACCCTAACCAGCCCGGCCCTGTCTGGCCCGGCTGCGCCGCCCGGCTGCGCCGCCCGGCCCCGCCGCCCGGCTGCGCCGCCCGGCCCCGCCGGCCGGGCCTGAACCCCGCCGCCCGGCCGTAAACCTCGCTGACCGGCGCCGGCCCCGCTGCCCGCCCGTAAACCCCGCTGCCCGCCCCTACTCGCTGGCCAAGCTCTGTCTCAGCACAACTGGCCCCTACACAGCCGCAGCGCGCAGCCGACGGTTGCGGCGGGGGCCGCCGATCATATCGACGGTCAGCATCACCAGTGCGAGCCAGACGAGGCCGAAGCCCGCCCAGCGCTCGGGCGGCATCGCTTCCTTGAACACAGTCAGGGCCAGGATGAACTGCAGGGTAGGCGCCAGATATTGCAGCAGCCCCACCGTGGACAGCGGCAGCCGTCGTGCAGCCGCTCCGAAGAAGATCAGCGGCACGGCAGTGATGATGCCGGAGGCGACCAGGAGCCAGAGATGCCCCGCACCGTTGGTAGTCAGCGTGGCCGCACCGGTCATGGAAAGCCAGATCATCACACCGATTGCAATAGGCGTGAGGACGGCCGTTTCAATCGTCAGGCTGGAAACTGCGTCAACACGGGAGCCGATGCCCTTTTTGACCAAGCCGTAGAACCCGAAGCTGAAGGCCAGAGCCAGAGCCACCCACGGCACGTTTCCGTACGCGAACGCCAAGACCAGAACGGCAATGAAGCCCACTGCCATGGCCGCCCATTGGAGCGGACGCAGTTTCTCCTTAAGCACCAGCACACCGAGCAGGACCGACACGATCGGATTAATGAAGTAGCCCAACGCTGCTTCCACTGCGTGTTCGTTCAGCACGGCCCAGGAGTACGTCAGCCAGTTCACTGCGATCAGCAGGGCAGCGCCCGCCAGGGTTCCTACTGTGCGGGGGTTCCGACCCGCGGCAAGCATCGGCTTCCAGGCCCGCATGACGGTGAGCAGGATGGCGCAGAACACCAGTGACCAGACAACGCGGTTCGCAACGATTTCCACCGCACCGGCCGGTTTGAGGACCATGAAGTAGAGCGGAAGCAGGCCCCAGAGCCCGTACGCACCAATTCCGAAGAGGATGCCGGGAAGGTTCTCGCGTCCCGCCGGTCCGGACGACGCAGGCCCGGACGACGACGGCGCAGCGGACACCTCTGCCGCCCCCGGCGCCCCCGGCGCACCGGTAGACGAACCGGTAGGCGAACCGGGGGACGAGCCGACGCCCTCGCCGGGCGTAGCAGTAAGGACGGCGTGCAGGGCGGGGACAGGCTTTGAGAAAGGCACGCAGTGCTCAACACCCATGGGCCGGTCCGTATTCCCCAGGGTGTCACGAACGCGGTTTTCCGAGCCGTTTAGACGGTGGCGAACCCGGCATTTAGAATAAATAACTGTGTGTTAATTGCGCACCCAGAAGCTCTGAAGAGAAGAAGGACTATCAGTGACTAACCCTGCCGCGGACAGCGCCCAGCGTCCTTTGAGGGTCGCCATTATCGGCGCAGGCCCCGCCGGTGTTTACGCCGCCGACATCCTTACCAAAGCCGATCGGGACTTCGAGGTCAGCATTGACCTCTTCGACCAGTACCCCGCGCCCTACGGGCTCATCCGTTACGGCGTGGCCCCTGACCACCCCCGGATCAAGGGCATCGTCAACGCCTTGCACAAGGTGCTGGACCGCGGTGACATCCGTTTCCTCGGCAACGTCAATTACGGCCGCGACCTGACGCTGGCAGACTTCCGCCACTTCTATGACGCCATCATCTTTGCCACGGGCGCCATCAAGGACGCCCCGCTGAACGTGCCCGGCGTCGATCTGGAAGGCTCCTTCGGCGGTGCGGAATTCGTGTCCTGGTATGACGGGCATCCTGACGTTCCGCGCGAATGGCCGCTGGACGCAAAGGAAGTTGCGGTGATCGGCAACGGCAACGTTGCCCTCGACGTCGCCCGCATCCTCTCCAAGCACGCAGATGACCTGCTCACCACGGAGATTCCGACCAACGTCTACGAGGGCCTGAAGAAGTCCCCGGTCACCGATGTGCACATCTTTGGCCGCCGCGGACCGGCACAAGTGAAGTTCACGCCGCTGGAACTGCGTGAACTCTCCCATTCCCGCGACGTCGACATTGTCCTGTACCCCGAGGACTTCGAATTCGACGAAGGCTCCGACGAGCAGATCCGCACCAACAACCAGACCAAGACCATGGTCAACACCCTCACCAACTGGCTGGTGGAGGAACAGGACACCGGAGCTTCCCGCCGCCTGCACCTGCACTTCCTGCACAGCCCCGTGGAGATCTATGAGGACCCCGCGGATCCGGGCAAGGTCGCCGGCATGAAGTTCGAGCGAACCGAACTGGACGGCACCGGAAACGTCCGCGGCACCGGTGAGATTGTCGATTACCCGGTCCAGGCTGTTTACCGGGCCATCGGATACTTCGGCTCCGAGCTGCCCGAGGTGGGCTACGACGAGCAGCGCGGCGTGATCCCCAACGAGGGCGGCCGCGTCATCAACGAAGACGGCGCTCCGGTGCCGGGTATCTACACCACCGGTTGGATCAAGCGCGGCCCGGTCGGCCTGATCGGCCACACCAAGGGCGACGCGCTGGAGACCATCGGCTTCCTGCTGGAGGACCGGCTGAACCTGCCGGCCGCCACGCACCCGGATCCGTCGTCGATCATTGAGCTGCTTGAAGAACGCGGCGTCAAGTACACCACTTGGGAGGGCTGGCTGAAGCTGGATGCCTATGAGCGCAGCCTGGGCGCCTCCTACATCCACCCCGACCCGCTGACCGGCGAACTCGTCCGTGAACGTGTCAAGGTGGTCGACCGCGAGGAAATGACCCGCATCTCCCGCGGCGAGTAGCCGTAAGCAGCAACCCGCAGTTCCTCTGGCCTCCGCCGGTCCGCGCATGGGAGCATATCCAGCAAGGTGTGTTCCCTAAGCGGACAACGTCCAATTCGAAGACGTTGTCCGCATATCAGCGTGGATAGGCGGGGGCCGTGCGCATTGCGGCGCGAAATGAAGGTTTGGCCCAGAACGGGCAGTCCGGTGTCTTGCCGCGGGTCCCGGCGGAGGCGCTGCTTCACAACGCCGTCAGGGCCCACGAGGCGCTCGGTGCCGGCAGCGGGTGGCTGGAACGGCTTAGGCCTTCCATCCGGGAGTCCTGGCAGCGTTCCCTGCAGCACCACTCGGACCCGGATGTTTCGCGTCCGGAGCTGGTGTTCGACGACGCCGCCCTGGACCGTTATCGTGCCGCGCACCCGCTCGCTGCCGTGATGCCGGTAATCCGCCGCCTGCTCGTGGAGCCCGGAGAGGACTCCGGGTTATTGGTGGCCGTAGGCGATGAACTGGGCCGCTTGCTCTGGGTCGACGGAGATGCCGTCCTGCGCCGCCGTGCGGAAGGCATGCTGTTTCTTCCCGGCGCGGATTGGTCAGAACGAACGGTCGGCACCAGTGCCCCCGGAACTGCCCTCGCCACAGGGTCAGACGTGCAGATTGCCGGACCGGAGCATTTCAGCCGGCTTGTTCACTCCTGGAGCTGCACCGCCGTACCGGTCCATGACCCGGATACCGGTTCCGTGCTGGGCGTTGTGGACGTCACCGGAGGCCCCGAAGCCGTCGCTCCGCATACGCTCGCCCTGGTCCGGGCAGCTGTCGCTGCCGCCGAGGCCCGGCTGCAGGTCCAGCGCCTGCAGGCCCGACGGGATACCCGTAACGGATCATTCGCTGCCTCCGGAGCTCCGCTGCGCCGCCGCACCCGCCGGCCAGCCTCATTGCCCGCCAGTGACTTCACGGAGAGCCTGGAGCTGCTTGGCCGGGACCGGGCCGTCCTCCAGATCGGCGGCAGGTCGGTGGAACTCAGTTCCCGCCACGGCGAACTGCTGGCGGTGCTGGCGCTGCATCCGGGCGGGCTGACGGCGGAGGAGCTGGCCTCACTTGCCTACCCCGACGGCGGCCAGGCAGGTACCGTGCGGGCCGAGATGCTGCGGCTGCGCAATCTCATGGAAGCAGTGGCAGCTGGAACCGAGCCGCTGGTCCCGCGCTCCCGCCCATACCGGCTGGCCCGCCCGCTGGAAGTGGACGCCGCGCAGGTCCTGCGGTTCCTGGAACACGGTGCCTACCGGCTGGCCCTGCGGAGGTACGGCGGACCGGTGCTGCCGCGCTCGGAAGCCCCCGCCCTCATCCGGCTGCGGACCGAGGTCTCCGCCGTTCTGCGCCAGGCGATGCTGTCCGACGCCGGCGCCGACACCCTGCTCCAGTACCTGCACCTGCCGGAGGCAGAGCACGACGCCGAGGCCTGGCAGCTTGCCCTGCGCGTGCTTCCGCCGCGCTCGCCCCGCAGGGCCGCCGTCGTCGCGGCCTTGGAACGGATCGAACGCGACCTGGCCTAGGCAGCTTCCGGAGTTATCTCTCCTGCGTCGACGACGTCGGCGACGACGGACCGGACCCGGAGCGTTTCGTGCTGCCGGAAGGCGCCTTGCCGTCCCCGGGACCCGCGGCCGGCCGAATCCGCAGGCTGCTGAGTAAACCGACCAGCAGGGCCGCCGCCGCTATCCAGCTTGCCAGTGACGCGCCGTCGGTCATTGCCTCCCTGGCCGCGTCGGCAATGAAGGCAGTCTGCGGATCGGCCGCCAACTGCTGGATGCTCCCTCCCGAGGTTGCATTGACGGAATCCACCAGGCTGCCCAGCTGCGGAGCGTTTGCCGCCGTTTCCGCCGCTCGGTTTTCGGTCCCGGTGCGCAGCGTCGTGAAGAATGCGGTACCCAGAACGGCGATGCCGAGCGCTGAACCGGTCTGTCGTGCGGTGCTCTGGGTAGCTGACCCCTGTCCGCTCTTGGCTACCGGAACGTCGGCGAGGATCACCGAAGTCAACTGCGCCGTGGCCAGTCCCACACCCATTCCGTAAACGAGCAGGATCGGCGACGTCAGCCACGCGTTGCTGTCCGGCCTGATCAACAGTGCCAGCGAGGCAATGGAAAGGATTTCCAGGCCCAGGCCTATCCGCACCACCACAACCGGACGGAAAACCTTGGCCAGGGCCGTTACCGCGCCGCTGGCAAGGAAGGAGCCCAGCGCCAGCGGAAGCAGGGCGAGGCCGGCCTCGAAAGCGCTGTAGCCGAGCACATTCTGGAACCAGAGGGGCAGGGAAAGGATCAGGCCGAATTCGCCGAAACTGACGATCAGCGCCGTGACGTTGCCGTTGGCAAAGGACGGAATCCGAAACAGCGAAAGGTCCAGGATGACGCCCTTGCCTGCGGCAGTCCGCGACCGTTCCAGCAGTACGAAGCGGAACAGTGCCACGGCGGCGAGAAGGAAGGACAGGGGAACGGGGGAGAGGGGCCCCACCTGGAACAAGGCACCCTCTGCGGGGGCCCACCAGCCGAAGCTGCGGCCTTCGATCAGCCCGAAAACCAGGGCACCAAAGCCCACGATGGATAGGAGTGCCCCGCCCAGGTCCAGCCGCTGCGCAGCAGACGTGATTTCCTCCCGTGACTCGGCCACAAACAGCAGCAGGCCGGCGACAATCACCACGCCCACGGGGACATTGATCCCGAAGGCCCATCGCCAGCTGGCATGCTCCGTCAACCACCCGCCCAGCAACGGGCCGACGGCGGCCATCCCGCCGATCGTCGAACCCCACACAGCGAAGGCGATACCGCGTTCGCGTCCCTGGAAGTTCGCGTTGAGCAGGGCCAGGGTGGTGGGCAGGATCATCGACCCGCCGAAGCCCTGAACGGCCCGCCCGAGGATGAGGACGCCTCCGGAGGACGCGGCCGCGCAAAGCAGGCTGGCGGCCACGAAGATTACGACGCCGGTCAGCATCACCCGCCGTCGACCCAACCGGTCCGCGAGCCGGCCCCACGTAAGAAGCAGGGCCGCGAAGAGCAGGGTATAGATTTCCTGGACCCATTGGATCTCGGTGCTGGAGATGCCCAGGTCCGCAACGATCGAGGGGATGGATACGGAAACGATAGTGGCGTCCATGATGATCATGGCCACGCCGAGACTGATGGCCAGCAGGCCCCACCAGCGGTAACGGACAAAGCGGTTGGGTGGAAGGGGATCGCTACCGGAACGATTGGCCATATGCCGTCCTGGGTTGATGGTGCCTGAGACGTTGTCCCACGACACGGTACGGCGGTGCGGCGGCAGTCTGCCAGTGGTGAAGGCCGCGGACGGCCAGGAAGAGTTGCAACCTGCTTGCAACGTTGCGCTCCGTATCCTCGGGGATGTCCGCAACCGACACCGACGTCGAACGCACAAGGAGCGCAAAATGACCGTTTACGCACAACCAGGCACCGAAGGATCAAAAGTCACCTTCAAACCGCGCTACGACAACTGGATCGGCGGGGAATGGGTGGCGCCGGTCAAGGGGGAGTACTTCGAGAACGTTTCGCCGATTAACGGACGGGCATTCTGCGAAGTGGCCCGCGGTACATCTGCCGACATCGATCTCGCGCTGGACGCCGCCCACAAGGCAGCGGGTGCCTGGGGCAAGACGGCGGTAGCCGAACGGGCACTGGTCCTGACCCGCATCGCGGACCGGATCGAAGCCAATCTCGAAATGCTGGCCGTCGCCGAAACCTGGGACAACGGCAAACCGATCCGGGAAGTCCTGGCCGCGGACCTGCCGCTGGCCATTGACCACTTCCGCTACTTTGCCGGCGCTATCCGCGCCCAGGAGGGCGGCATCTCCCAGATCGATGACAACACCACCTCGTACCACTTCCACGAGCCGCTGGGAGTTGTGGGACAGATCATTCCGTGGAACTTCCCCATCCTCATGGCCGTCTGGAAACTCGCTCCGGCGCTCGCCGCAGGCAACGCCATTGTGCTGAAGCCCGCTGAGCAGACGCCGACGTCGATCCTGGTCCTGATGGAACTCATCGCGGACCTGCTGCCGGCAGGCGTGCTGAACGTGGTGAACGGCTTCGGTGTGGAGGCAGGCAAACCCCTGGCATCCTCGAACCGGATCCGGAAGATCGCCTTCACAGGTGAGACCACCACGGGCCGGCTTATCATGCAGTACGCCAGCCAGAACCTGATCCCGGTCACCCTCGAACTGGGCGGCAAGAGCCCGAACATCTTCTTCGCCGACGTCGCCGCTGCCGATGACTCGTTCTACGACAAGGCACTCGAAGGCTTCAACATGTTCGCCCTGAACCAGGGCGAGGTCTGCACCTGCCCGTCCCGCGCACTGGTCCAGGACTCCATGTATGACTCCTTCATGGCGGACGCACTGGCCCGCACGGCACAGATGATTCAGGGCAATCCCCTCGATACCAACACCATGGTGGGTGCACAGGCGTCCAACGACCAGTTGGAGAAGATCCTCTCCTACCTGGATATCGGCAAGCAGGAGGGCGCACGGGTCCTCGCCGGAGGCGAGCGCGCCCACTTCGACGGCGACCTTGCCGGGGGCTTCTACGTCCAGCCCACCGTCTTCGAGGGCACCAACAACATGCGCATCTTCCAGGAGGAAATCTTCGGTCCGGTGGTTTCCGTGACCCGGTTCTCCGATTACGGGGAGGCCATGGCCATCGCCAACGACACCTTGTACGGCCTTGGTGCCGGTGTATGGTCCCGGGACGGCAACACCGCCTACCGGGCCGGACGCGACATCCAGGCCGGCCGGGTATGGGTGAACAATTACCACGCATATCCCGCCCATTCCGCTTTCGGCGGCTACAAGTCCTCCGGCATCGGCCGCGAGAACCATGCCATGATGCTGGACCACTACCAGCAGACCAAGAACCTGCTGGTCAGCTACGCCGAAAACAAGCAGGGGTTCTTCTAAGCGGTCCCCGGACCTGCCTAGGCTTGGGTGTCACTCACTTTCCACTGGAACTTCCCTAGACCGCTGATGGAACGAGGACCCCATGGCCAGCATGCAGGCAGCAGTAGTGAACCAACTCGGTGAAGGCCTCTCCATCGAGGAAATGGCGGTGCTTGAACCAGGTCCGGGCCAGGCGCTCGTCAAGCTGGTGGCATCGGGTGTATGCCATACGGATCTGCATGCCGCAGACGGTGACTGGCCCGTGAAGCCGACTCCGCCGTTCATCCCCGGCCATGAGGGCGTAGGTGAGGTGGTGCAGGTCGGTGAAGGGGTCACCGACCTGCACCCGGGCGACATGGTGGGCAATGCCTGGCTCGCCTACGCCTGCGGTGTATGCGAGTACTGCCGGACCGGCTGGGAAACCCTGTGTGAGCAGCAGAAGAACAGTGGTTACTCCGTGGACGGCTCCTTCGGCCAGTACATGCTGGTGGATGCGCGTTTTGCGGCGCGCATTCCTGAAGGGGCCGATCCGCAGGAAATTGCTCCCGTCCTCTGCGCAGGCGTCACGGTCTACAAAGGACTGAAAGTCAGCGAGGCACGGCCCGGTCAGTGGGTCGTCATCTCCGGCATAGGCGGGCTGGGACACGTGGCAGTGCAGTATGCCATTGCCATGGGACTGCGCGTCGCCGCCGTGGATATCGCAGATGACAAGCTGGAGCTGGCCACGAGGTACGGAGCCGAGGTTGTGGTCAATGCGCGCAACGAGGACCCGGCGGAGGTTATCCAGGAAAAGATCGGCGGTGCGCACGCAGTACTTGTCACCGCGGTGCATCCGACAGCCTTTGGACAGGCCATCGGCATGGCCCGGCGCGGGGGAACGATTGTGTTTGTCGGGTTGCCGCCGGGGGACTTCCCGGCCCCGATCTTTGACACTGTGCTTAAGGGCCTCACCATCCGGGGGTCGATCGTGGGTACCCGCCAGGACCTGGCGGAGGCAATCGACTTCTACGACCGCGGACTGATCCACCCCAACATCAGCGTCCGCAGCCTGGAAGAGATTAATGACGTGATGACTGAACTCCGAGAAGGCCGCGTCGATGGCCGTGTGGTGATTGGATACTGATGGATTCTTCGCTTGCTTCCCCGCTGGATGCGGCTGCCGCACTGCCCGGGGAGACTTTCTCCCGGGTGGCGCTGACGCCGCAGGCACAAGCCCTGCTGCTGCAGCTACGGCCCATCCACGGTGCGCTGATGTTTCACCAATCCGGAGGCTGCTGTGACGGGTCCTCACCCATGTGCTTCCCGAAGGGGGAGTTTCTCACTTCAGATGCCGATGTCCTTCTGGGGGTTTTCGACCTGGCGGGCGAGGAATTGGAGTTCTGGATGTCGCGTGAACAGTTTGAGTACTGGAAGCACACCCATCTGACCGTGGATGTTGTCTCCGGACGGGGAAGTGGGTTTTCCGTGGAAGCCCCTGAGGGTAAACGCTTCCTTATCCGGTCCCGTCTGCTTGACTAGGATCCAAATAGTAAGCTGACTGTTGAACCTGCCGTTTTGAACGGTAGGGTGCAGTGGACGGAACTTATCAAGGCCCCGTGAGGGCAGGAGAAGAGGAAGACCATGGTAAAGAAGTTTGTATTTCTGGCGGGCGCGGGTGTTGGCTACCTGGTTGGTTCCAAGGGCGGCCGCGAAAAGCTGATGCAGCTTTGGAATGACCCGAAGGTGCAGGAAACCGTTTCCCACGGCACCGATTGGGCGAAGGAAAAGGCGCCGGGCCTGCAGGACAAGGTTACGGGCGTCGCCAAGGATGCCGCCTCCAAGGTCACCGGTTCCAGCAGTGGATCCGGCTCTTCCGGCAGCACCGGATCCGGCTCCGCCGGGTCCACCGCGAGCACCGGTTCTTCCGCTGCCGGCAGCACGGGAACCAATGGTTCCTACACCTCCGGCGGCGAGCAGAAGATGTCTCCGGCTGAACCGCAGCCCGAGGCATAACCGCAAAGAGCAAGAGAGGCACCGGACAGGTAGGCGAAGGCCTGCTTGTCCGGTGCTTTTCTGTGCCCCTTGCCCGCCGTGCAAACTTGCACCTAGTGTATGGGCGTGGCAGCAGGAGAAACGGCCGCCCCTTCACGGCGGGAGCGGAACAAATCGGTGACACGCGCAGCCATCGCTGCGGCTGCCCTCAGCCTGGTCCGCAGTAACGGACCGGGCAATTTCACGGTCGACGACATCGCGGAGCGGGCCGGTGTCTCCCGCAGGACGTTCTTCAACTATTTTTCCAGTATTGAAGCATCGCTCACGGTGGCCATGGAAGGCTTCCTGGAAACCGTGCTGGGCCAGTTTGAGTTACGGCCGCAGGACGAAAACGTCGTGGAGTCCATGCTGCAGGCACTGACTGCGCCGGCGGATCCGGAGCGGCTGGCGGTGACCGCCGAGCTTTACGCCATTGCCCAGGACAACCCGGAAATGATGCGGTTCCAGCTCGAGGCCTGGAACCGGGCGGAACAGCGCATTGTCTCTTCCATCCGGCAGCGACTGGGTGATGCCGCCGATCCCTTTTACATCTCCTGCCTGGTCGGATCTGTGCTGACCTGCGGACGCAGTGCGTTTGCGCAGTGGGAACGGCGCACGCAGGGCGCAATCAACCCGGAGTCACTCAAGCTGCTGGAAGAACTGTTTGCTGAAGCGATTGGTTTCCTCCGCAACGGATTCAATCGTTAGCGACTCCCGCCGAAAAAGCGGAACCTGCACGGCTGGATGCACGTTGAGGTAGGGAAGGGCGCTCAGAGGACCGCACCGGGACCCCCGATGGGCTTCCGGTCGCAGCGCGCGTTACGGTAGCCGTGGAACCGGGTGCCACGTCCGAAGAAAGAAAGTTGCAACTGAACGGTCCACGGGAATAGTACGCAACCGTACATCCGTTATGTTCGGCTAGTATCGAGTGCCCCGGAAACAAACACAACTACGGATTTGGAGTGTGAGCCGAGAAAATGGCTACAGATTATGACGCGCCGCGCAAGACTGAGGAAGAAGCCGGACCGGCTTCTATCGAAGAGCTTCAGGCACGGCGCAGCGACAAGCAGTCTGCCGTAGTTGACGTGGACGAGACCGAGGCGGCTGAAGGATTTGAACTGCCCGGCGCAGACCTGTCCGGTGAAGAACTGCTTGTCCGCGTCGTGCCGCCGCAGGAAGACGAGTTCACCTGCAACTCCTGCTTCCTGGTCCGCCACCGCTCCCAGCTGGCCGTCGAAAAGAACGGCCTGGCCTACTGCAAGGACTGTGAAGGATAACTACCCGAAAACTCAGCCGTCGCACCATCCAAGGGTGCGGCGGCTGCCTGTTTAAGCCCGGCCCGGAGTAAGGACAGACGAATGAGCGGAACGACGACGGCGGTCCTGCTGGCTGCCGGTGCCGGCACACGCCTTGGCCGCGGGCCCAAGGCACTGCTGCCCTTCCGCGGGCGGCCGCTGATTGAACATCAGGTGGAGGTGCTGCTGGCCGGCGGGTGCACCAAAGTGGTCGCGGTGCTGGGCGCCGGGAGCACGGAAATCCTGGCCTCTGTTCGGCTGCAGGGCGCTGAACCAGTTGTTAATCCACAGTGGGAGCTGGGAATGGGCACCAGTTACCGGTGCGGGATCGTGGCGGCGCTGGCCCCGGAACCGGCAGCCGCGATCCTCGTGGCCCTGGTGGACCAGCCCGGCTTAACCCCGGCCGTAGTCTCGCGCGTCCTCGCGGCGGGGCGGCGCGGCAGAATCGCCGCCGCCGGCTACCGGGGGCCGGACGGCCGGTTGCGGCGCGGGCACCCTGTTCTGTTGGATGCTTCCCTGGCCTCGCGAAGCCTGGAACGGGATGCGCGTTATTCAGGGGCTGAACTTGCAGGGGAAGGGAAGCCGGGAGCCGGTCCGGATTCCGGGGCGCGTGCGTTCCTGGCTGCCCACCCGGAACTCCTGGACGTCGTGGACTGTTCCGACCTGGCCGACGGGCGGGACGTGGACTGCGAAGCGGACCTTCCCCTGTTAGACTGATTGCTTCGTAGGGGAGTATCCCAAAACGCAGATATCCGTCAACACGTGGAGCACCGACGCTCCGCCGGGTTCAGCGGCCAGCCTATTCAGGATGGCGGGAGAGACCTATGCTCCTTCGGCATACCCTACGAAAGCAGATATTTCATGACTGTTTCCCCCTTGGTCTGGGGAGTGACCATTGTGGTCATCCTGGCCCTATTGGCCTTTGATTACTTCTTCCACATCCGCAAGGCTCACATCCCTACGCTGAAGGAAGCGGCCATTTGGTCCTCCATTTACGTAGGTCTCGCCTTAATCTTCGGCGGTGTTGTCTGGGTCCTTGGCGGATCCCAGATGGGCACCGAGTATTTCGCCGGGTACATCACCGAGAAAGCACTCTCGGTAGACAACCTGTTTGTCTTCCTGATCATCATGGCGAGCTTCCGCGTTCCCCGTGAGGACCAGCAGAAGGTCCTGCTGTTCGGCATCGTCTTCTCCTTGATCGCCCGTACCGCCTTCATCCTTCTCGGCGCCGCGCTGATCAACTCCTTCTCCTGGGTCTTCTACATCTTCGGTTTGATCCTGCTGATCACGGCGGGCAACCTGCTCAAGCCTGAAAGCACCGAGGGCGACGATGAAGCCAACAACTTCATCATTCGCCTGGCCCGGAAGATCTTCCATACGTCGGATAGCTACGACGGCGACAAGCTGTTCACCATGGAGAACGGCAAGCGCGTCCTCACCCCGATGCTGCTGGTCATGGTGGCCATCGGCGGTACCGACATCCTCTTCGCGCTCGACTCGATCCCTGCTATCTTCGGCCTGACGCAGAATGTCTTCATTGTCTTCACCGCCACGGCGTTCTCCCTGATGGGCCTGCGCCAGCTCTACTTCCTCATCGACGGACTGCTCGACCGCCTGATCTACCTCAGCTACGGCCTGGCCACCATCCTGGCCTTCATCGGCGTCAAGCTTGTCCTGCACGCCCTGCATGAGAACACGCTGCCCTTCATCAACGGCGGCGAGCATGTTTCGGTCGTGGAGATCACCACCGGCCTCTCGCTCTCCGTCATTGTGGGCGTCCTGCTGGTGACCGTTGTTGCGTCCCTGGTCAGCCCCGCCGGCAAGGCCATGACAGCCGTCAACAACGCGCGGCGCCATGCAGATGCTTACCTGGACCTGCACTACACGGCTGATCCCGAAGAGCGTGAGCGGGTCTACAAGGCCCTGTGCGATGAAGAGCAGGACATCCTGAAGATGGACCTCAAGTACCGCGACAAGGTCAAGGACATCGAAGAAATCCGCGAAACCGTAGCCCGCGCCCACAGCGAGCACGAGCGGTACCTCTCCCGCTAGCGAGAACAGCCGGCGGTGATCCGCCAGCAGTACCGGGCATTCCGGGCAGCCACCGCTGCCCGGGATGCCCTTCGCAGTTAAGCGCGTGAACCCGGTGCCACAAGTCGGCTATCAGCGGCGCGCGGGCCCCGGGCTAGCGGCGGGTACGGTGCGGCACCGGGGCAATCCGCCGCGCACCGGACCGGCGGACCGCAAAACCCAGGCACAGGCCCGCGGCCAGGGCTCCCAACCCTGCGGCGGCCAGATCTCCCATGGTGTCCGCATATCCGACATTGATGCTTGCATCCACGTACGTGTGGCCCCACCACTCACCGATCTCCCAAAGCACACTCATCCCCAGTCCCAGCGCCAGCACCAGCAGCGGAACCACCACGGGGAGCGAGGGGGAATGCCGGTGCGGGCGCTGGACCGCCGGTACCGCGCCGAACTGCACCAGCAGGAAATAGGCAATCACGGCCAGCGCGCCGGTGGCGGCGAAGTGAACGGCGAGATCCCACCAGGAGACGCGGGCGTAGAGGTCCGCTACGCTGCTCCACGCTGCAACCAGCAGGACCAGGCCGTAGGCGGCGTCGAAACCGGGGAAGACCGCCAGTGCCCGGGAGACCAGAAGTCCCAGCAGCACCAGCAGGAACAGGGCCGTTTCCACCGGTCCCAGCAGTACCAGTGACGCCAGGACGCTGAGCACTCCCAGCGCACGTACCGCGTCGGCTAGGTATTCCTTCCGGGATTCCGGCGGGCGGAGCAGTGCATCGATCATCCTCATACGGTAGCCCGGTGCCGGCCACGGAAGCAGTGGGCACCGGAAACCGGCCCGGAGAACCAGCGGCCCCGCGCTAAACTCAGCCCATGCCTTCTGAGCTTCCGGCAGTTTCCGTGGTCATCCCGTGCCGCAATGATGCAGTCCTGCTGGAAGCGTGCCTGCAGTCGCTCGCGCGGCAGAGCCTGCCGCCCCGGGAAATAGTGGTGGTGGACAACAACAGCAGCGATGCCAGCGCAGAGGTTGCCCGGAGGTTCGGCGCCCGAGTGGTTTTCGAACCGGCTGCGGGAATCCCTGCCGCTGCCGGCGCCGGGTACGACGCCGCCTCGGAGCGCCTCGACCCGGACGCCGTTATTGCGCGGTGTGACGCCGACTGCGTCCTGCCCCCGGATTGGATTGCGCGCATAGCTGAAGCTTTCGCTGCCGACCCGAAGTTGGAAGTGCTTAGCGGGCCCGGTGTTTTCTACGGGATGCCCCGCCTCCCGGCGCTGCTGCTTTCCCGGTTGTATCTGGGGTCCTATTACCTGGCGATGGGTTCAGCGCTGGCCCACTGGCCGTTTTTCGGCTCGAACCTGGCTCTGCGCGCCGGGACCTGGCGGGCCGTCAGCGGCGAGGTGCACCGAAACGATGCGCAGATGCACGACGACGTCTGCCTCAGCTTCCATCTCGGCCAAGGTCGTCGCTGCCGCCGGGATCCGCATCTGACTGTGGGGATGGCGCCGCGCGCGGTGCAAAGCCGGGCAAACGTGGCCCTGCGCTTCCGCCGGGCCTTCCACACCCTGGCCGGCCACTGGCCCCAGGAGTACCCCTGGGTTCGCTGGAGCAGGAGATTCGCGGGCAGCAAAGCCACAGTACCCGCCGCACCGGCGGACTGAGCACCTCCGGCGTACCAGCCTGAGTGCCCGCGCACCGGCAAACTGAGCACCTCCGGTGGAACCGGTTCTAGGGGTAGAGCAGCGGAAGCTGCAGCACCAGCCAGGGACTGAATGCCCACGGCGTCAGCCGAACCGCCGGAACGAGCTGCGCCGGATCCGCCCACTCCCAGTCCATGACCTCGTCCGGTGCGGGGACCGGATCGGCGTCGGCCACAGCCGTGTAAACGGGGCAGATCTCATGCTCGACAATCCCCGAGGCATCCACGGCACGGTAACGGAAATCCGGCAGCCGCAGCGTCAGGTCCCGCACTTCCAGCCCCAGCTCGCGCCGGGCGCGCCGGTTCACGGCGTCCTCCGTAGCCTCCCCTGGACCGGGGTGGCCGCAGAAGGAATTTGTCCAGACTCCAGGCCAGGTCAGCTTCGACATTGCACGGCGGGTGACCAGCAATTCGCCTCGCGTATTGAAGACGTGGGTGGAGAACGCCAGATGCAGCGGAGTGTCAGTGGTATGCACGCCGGCTTTGTCCCGAGTGCCCACGGGACGGCCGTCATTGTCGACCAGAACCACGCGTTCTGAGCCGTCTGTCATTTCTTCCCCTAGTCCCATACGTGTTTACTTTACCTATGCAGACCCACCCCCCGCTCGACTTGTCTATCGGCCAGGACCTGGTCGAGACCGTCCTGAACCGGTTCTACGAGCGGGCCAAAGCCCGGGCCGCGAAACTGGGACCCGGCTACCTCTCACTGTGGCAGGCGCTGGAAAATTCGACTGCCGGAGGTAAGCGGGTCCGCC
Organism: Arthrobacter sp. zg-Y238; assembly: GCF_024385525.1. Lineage (GTDB taxonomy): Bacteria > Actinomycetota > Actinomycetes > Actinomycetales > Micrococcaceae > Arthrobacter_B > Arthrobacter_B jinronghuae. The sequence goes on from NZ_JANFLU010000004.1 coordinate 162,737, forward strand.
CGCGCATCCTTTTGACGGCCTACCTGAATCTCGGCGGCACCGACACGGCGGCAGCTGCCAGGGTAGGCGCCGCCTTCGAACTGCTGCATACGGCACTGATCGTGCACGACGACGTGATCGACCTGGATTTCACCCGCCGGGGACTCGAAAACGTCTCCGGTGTCTATCGGGGGCTGGCCACCGCTGCGGGCGTTGAAGCCGGCGCAGCCCGGCACCGGGGCCTCTCCGCCGGGGTCATCGCGGGGGACCTGGCGCTGACCGGTGCTTTCCGCCTGCTGGGCAGTGCCGAGGTGGACACGGACGTCCGGGAGCGGCTGGCCGAGATCCTGGACGACGCCGTCTTCGCGTCCGCCGGCGGAGAGCTGATTGACGTAGACCTTTCCTTCCACCCGGACGCTCCGCCCATCGCCGAAATCCTGCACATGGAGCGGCTCAAGACCGCTGTCTACTCCTTCGAAGCACCGCTGCAGGCCGGAGCGGTACTGGCCGGGGCATCGAACGACGTCGTGACCACCCTCGGTCTCTTCGGCCGGGACATCGGGATTGCCTACCAGGTGGTGGATGACCTGCTGGGGGTGTTCGGCACGGAGAGCACCACGGGCAAGTCCAGTTTTTCGGACCTGCGTGAGGGAAAGCGCACGGTGCTGGTCTCCTATGTTGCACGGAAACCGGAATGGGCGGAACTCTCGGGCCTGATCGGGAACTCCGAGCTGACCGCCCGGGATGCCGCCCGCGCCCGGGAACTGCTCGTCTCCTCCGGTGCCCGGGACCATGCGCAGCAGCTGGTGCGCGAATATGCGGACCGTGCGCGCCAACACCTGGACTGCCCTGCGGTCACCCCCGGGCTGCGCACAGCACTGTCGACAGTGGTCGACGACGCCGTGAACCGGGGACGGTAGTCCGTGGCACCTGAGCAGGGCCTGTCCCTCTATAACGCCGTTGCGCGCCGGACGTCGGCCGTGCTGATCCGGTCCTATTCGACGTCGTTCGGGCTGGCCTCCCGGCTGTTGCCGGCCCGGACGCGCCTGCAGATTGAAACCGTCTACGCGCTGGTCCGGCTGGCGGACGAGATTGTCGACGGCGTGGCGGCGGCCGCACTGGTGCCCCGCACGGAGATCGGCGGGTTGCTTGATGAGCTGGAGGCGGACACGGAACGTGCCCTGCACACGGGCTACAGCGTCAATCTGGTGGTCCATGCGTTCGCGCTGACAGCGAGGGAAGCCGGCATCGGTACGGATCTCACCCGTCCGTTCTTCGCCTCGATGCGGGCAGACCTGGACCAGGTGGAACACACTGAAGCCAGCTTCAACGAGTACGTCTACGGCTCCGCCGAAGTGATCGGGCTGATGTGCCTGCAGTGTTTCCTCGACGGAGTTCCGCTGCCCGATGACCAGGCCAAGCGGCTGCATGAGGGCGCCCAACGCCTGGGGGCGGCCTTCCAGAAGGTTAACTTCCTGCGGGATCTCGCCCAGGACTTCGAGGCCCTGGGACGCAGCTATTTCCCCGGCGTCACCGTGGCAGCGTTCAGCGAAGCGGACAAGCACCGGATCCTGGACGGGATTGATGCTGATCTGCTGGTTTCGGGTGCCGCGGTGGCGGAACTCCCGGCAAACTGCAGGGCCGCCGTCGCGCTGGCCCAGGACCTGTTCGGTGAATTGGCCCGCCGGCTCCGGAACACACCCGCCGAACAGCTGCGCACCTCCAGGGTGCGGGTACCGAACCCCGTGAAGGTCCGTATCGCAGCGCGTGCGGTCCTGACCCGCCGAGTGGCCGGTCCTGCCGGGCTCCGGCACCACGGCGGAAACCCAGCGGTCCCGGGAAACGAAAGGCAACCATGAGTATGCGTCCGCGCACCGCCGTCGTGATCGGCGGCGGAATTACCGGACTGGCCACCGCGGCACTGCTGTCGCGGGAAGGCCTGGAGGTCACGGTGCTGGAGAAGCAGCCGGAGACCGGGGGACGGGCCGGCAGCTGGGAGACCGGAGGCTTCCGCTTTGACACGGGACCGTCCTGGTACCTCATGCCCGAGGTCTTCGACCACTTCTTTAGGCTGCTGGGCACCTCCGCTGCGGAACAGCTGGAGCTGGTCCGGCTGGATCCGGGGTACCGGGTGCTCTTCGAGGACACCGCCGAACCGGTGGACGTGGCCGCCACCCGGGACGGCAACATTGCGTTGTTCGAGTCGCTGGAACCCGGTGCCGGAGCCCGGCTCGAGGAATACCTCGAGTCCGCCGAAGAGGTCTACGCCATGGCCAAGAAACGGTTCCTGTATACAACGTTCGCCTCGTTCCTGCCGCTGCTGCGCCCTGATGTCCTGCGCAGCGGCCCCCGGCTGGCCAGGCTGCTGCTGGAACCGCTGAGCACCTTTGTTGCCCGGCGTTTCACGGATCCCCGGATCCGGCAGATCCTGGGCTACCCGGCCGTTTTCCTGGGCTCCTCGCCGTTCACCACGCCCAGCATGTACCACCTGATGAGCCGGCTGGACCTGGCCGACGGGGTGCTTTATCCCGTGGGCGGCTTCCACCGGATAGTTTCGGTCATTTCCGACCTGGCGCGGGCCGAGGGCAGCCGGGTCATCACCGGGGCCGAGGTCACCCGGATCCGTACTTCCGCTCCGGCCGCCGCCAAGAACGGACGGCCCCGCTTCCCCCGCCGCAAACCCCGGGCCGTGGGCGTGGAGTACCGGGATGCCGCCGGCTCACTGGTGTCGCTGGACGCGGACCTGGTGGTTTCCGCAGCGGATCTGCACCATACGGAGACCGCCCTCCTGCCCCGGGCACTGCAGACCTATCCGGAGGAATACTGGGAGCACCGGGTCCCCGGTCCCGGCGGGCTGCTGCTGCATCTCGGCGTGCAGGGGCAGCTGCCGCAGCTGGAACACCACACCCTGCTGTTCACCCGGGACTGGGAAGCCAACTTCCAAAAGATTTTCGGCCAGGAGACCTCCGTGCCGGATCCGGCATCCCTGTACGTCTGCCGTCCAAGCGCGACGGACCCCGATGCCGCGCCGGAAGGACACGAAAACCTGTTTGTCCTGGTGCCGGTGCCTTCGGATCCGTCGCTGGGAGCCGGAGGGATTGACGGCGCCGGGGATCCCCGGATCGAGAAGATGGCCGACGCCGTCATCGAGCAGCTCTCGTCCTGGGCCGGAATACCCGATCTGGCCGAGCGCATCATTATCCGCCGAACCGTGGGCCCGCAGGACTTTGTCGCCGACCTCAATTCCTGGCGGGGAACCCTGCTGGGACCGGCGCACATCCTGAAGCAAAGCGCGTTCTTCCGCGGAACGAACGCCAGCCGGAAGGTGGAGGGGCTGCTGTACGCCGGCGGGTCCACCCTGCCGGGCATCGGCCTGCCTATGTGCCTGATCAGTGCGGAGCTCGTGCTCAAGCGGCTGCGCGGGGAAACGGGCACCGAGGCCCTGCCGGAGCCCGCACCGTGGGCGGCACAGGTGTCATCGAGCCAACTGCCGGGAGGGGAGCCCCCGGCCCCGCAGCCGTCGGCAGAGGCGGGAACGTAATGGGCGTCCTCTACCTGCTTTTCCTGCTGCTGTCGCTGGGCTGCATGGTGCTGCTGGATCACCGGTTCCGGCTGTTCTTCTTCGCCAACGCACGGCGGGCAGCCGTAGTACTGGCGATCGGACTGCTGTTCTTCACCGCCTGGGACCTGGCCGGCATCGGCTCCGACATCTTCTACCGCGGCGAGACCCCGTTTATGCTCGGCCTGACTTTGGCACCGCACCTGCCCGTGGAGGAGATCTTTTTCCTGGCCTTCCTTTGCTACCTGACCATGGTGGTCTTCGGTCTGGTGCAGCTGGTTGCGGAACGAACAGCGGAACGGGCCGCGGAACGAACAGGGGAACGGGCTGCGAAACGACACCAAACCGCGGAACAGGCCAGCGAACACCCGGGCCGCAGGCCGGCGGAAAGGACGCAGCAGTGACCTACTGGACCCTCAATGCCTTCTTCCTCGTTCCGGCGGCGCTGATCTGCGCAACAGCCCTGCTGCGTCGGAACCGCCCGCGGTACTTTGCCGCCGCGGCGGCCGTTACCGCCGTCGTCCTGCTGGTCCTGACTGCGGTCTTCGACAACCTCATGATCCGGGCGGGCCTCTTCTGGTACAACGAGGACCGCATTTCCGGTGCCTTTGCCGGCGCCGCGCCGCTGGAGGATTTTGCCTACCCCCTGGCGGCCGTCCTGCTGCTGCCGGCGCTCTGGGTGCTGCTGCCCGGACGTGCCCCCGCCCCGGGAGGCGCCAAGCCGGACACTAAGGAAACGCCGTGAGCACCGCCGCCACCGGAACCAGGGGAACCCTGCGGATGCTGCTGGTGTCCTCGCGGCCGCTCTCCTGGGTGAACACGGCGTATCCGTTCGCCGCGGCGTATCTGCTCACCACCGGGCGGATCGACCTGACCTGGGTGATCGGAACCCTGTACTTCCTGGTTCCCTACAACCTGGCGATGTACGGCATCAATGACGTTTTCGACTACGAGTCGGACCTGCATAATCCGCGCAAGGGCGGAGTGGAAGGCGCCGTCCTGGACGGCGGCTTCCACCGCACTACGCTGTGGGCAGCGGTTCTCACGAACGTGCCGTTCCTCGCCGCCCTGGTCCTGCTCGGAAGCCCGCTGTCCTGGCTCGTGCTGGGCGTGAGCGTCTTTGCAGTGATCGCCTACAGTGCACCCGGGCTCCGGTTCAAGGAACGCCCCTTCCTGGATTCGATGACGTCGAGCACCCACTTCGTCAGCCCTGCCGTGTACGGGCTGGTCCTGGCCGGTGCGGTATTCACGCCGGGGCTTTGGGCGGTGCTGGGGGCGTTCTTCCTCTGGGGCATGGCGAGCCAGGCCTTCGGCGCGGTGCAGGACGTGGTGCCGGACCGCGAGGCCGGCATCGGATCCATTGCCACGGTGCTGGGGGCGCGGCCGGTGGTGGTGCTCGCCGCCGCTGCCTATCTGGCGGCCGGCCTGCTGATGCTGCTGACTCCCTGGCCGGCGATGCTGGGCGGGCTGCTGGCACTGCCCTACATCCTGAACCTGGTTCCGTTCCTGCGCATCACCGACGCCGGGTCGGGCAGTGCGAACGCCGGCTGGAAACGGTTCCTGAAGCTGAACTTCCTCACCGGTTTCCTGGTGACACTGCTGATCATCTGGTACTGGCCTACCCGGTAAGAGGCAGGACACACAGCAGCGGCCGGCCCCCGAAGGGACCGGCCGCTGCTGGTTACTGCTGGTTTAGCGGGTGCTGGAATTACTCAGCAACGCCCACGAACTCGGCCTTTTCGTTGGCCGTGGTCTCGCCCTGAGCCAGGGAAAGGCGCAGCTTCTCGCCCAGGACCGCGTCAACGTTGGTCCAGTACTGGATCGCAGCTTCGCGGATGTGCGGACGCTTCACGCCGGAGATGGCACCGGTGATGGTTTCCAGGAAACGCTGCTTGGCGGCGTCGTCGAAAACCTCGCGGTACAGCGTGCCGGCCTGGCCGAAGTCGCTGTCCTCGGAGTGCAGGGTCGCAGCGGAACGCACCAGGGCGCCGTCGTTCTCCCAGCTTCCCGCACCCGCCAGCGCTGCGTCGGCCGCGGGGCCGCCCAGCGTGTTCGGAGCGTAGACCGGAGTCTCCGGGGAGTTGTAGGAGAAGCGCATGGCGCCGTCCTGCGAGTAGTTGTTAACCGGAGCCTTCGGCGCGTTGACCGGCAGCTGGTTGTAGTTGGCGCCGATGCGGTAACGCTGGGCATCCGGGTAGGAGAAGATGCGGGCCATCAGCATCTTGTCCGGGCTGGCGTCGATGCCGGGAACCAGGTTCGCGGGGGACAGGGCAACCTGTTCGATCTGCGCGAAGAAGTTCTCCGGGTTGCGGTTCAGGGTGTGGGTACCCACCTTGATCAGCGGGTAGTCCGCGTGCGGCCAGACCTTGGTCAGGTCGAACGGGTTGAACCGGTACGTCTTGGCATCTTCGTACGGCATGACCTGCACGTGCAGGTCCCAGGACGGGAAGTTGCCGGCCTCGATGGCCTCGTACAGGTCGCGGCGGTAGTAGTCGGCGTCGGCGCCGGCAATCTTCTCGGCCTCGGCACCGGTGATTTCGTGGTTGCCCTGGTTGGACGTGAAGTGGTACTTCACCCAGAAGCGCTCGCCGGCGGCGTTGATCCACTGGTAGGTGTGCGAGCCGAAGCCGGGCATTTCACGCCACGAGGTCGGCAGGCCGCGGTCGCCCATCAGGTACGTGACCTGGTGTGCGGACTCGGGGGAGTTGGTCCAGAAGTCCCACTGCATGTCCGCATCGCGCAGGCCGGAGCCCGGCAGGCGCTTCTGCGAGTGGATGAAGTCCGGGAACTTGATGCCGTCGCGGATGAAGAACACCGGAGTGTTGTTACCGACGATGTCGTAGTTGCCCTCGGTGGTGTAGAAACGCAGCGCGAAACCGCGTACGTCGCGCCAGGTGTCGGGGGAACCCATTTCACCGGCAACCGAGGAGAACCGCTGGACGGTTTCGGTGGTGGTGCCGGGCTGGAAAACAGCGGCACGCGTGTACTTGGAGACATCCTCGGTGACAACGAACTCACCGAATGCGCCGCCGCCCTTGGCGTGCACGATGCGCTCCGGAATGCGCTCCCGGTTGAACTGCGCCAGCTTCTCGACCAGGTAACGGTCGTGAAGGGCAATGGCGCCGTCGGCGCCGGTGCTCAGCGAGTGTGCGTCGCTGGCAACCGGGGTGCCGGTCTGCGTGGTGGTGAAGTTGGACATACTGGTTCTTTCTCTGGTGCTGACAAAAGGGAGGAAAGGCTTTGGGTGCGTGCTACGAGGCTGCGGCGGCGCAGTCTGTGCAGATCCCGCGGTAGAGCACATCCGCAATCTGGATGGTCATACCGTGTGTGTTTCCGGGGGTGAGGCAGGGAGCGTGGCCGACGGCGCAGTCCACGTCCTCGATCCGCCCGCATCCGGTGCAGATCGCGTGATGGTGGTTGTCATTCACGCGGGTCTCGTACCGGGCCGGAGAATCGGGGGTTTCGATCTTCCGCAGCAGGCCGGTTTCGGTGAGGTCCGCCAGGACCACATAGACGGACTGCAGGGAAATGTCCGGAAGTTCCTGACGCACGCTGGCCGCGACGTCGTCCGCTACCGAGTGCGGTGCGGTGTCAACAGCACGCAGCACGGCAAGGCGCTGCTTGGTGACGCGGCGGCCGTGGGAGCGCAGCTCGTCGGACCACCTGGCGGTGGTTTCCTCTGCAGCTGCGTTTGTGGTCATGTCCAACATCCTAGCCTTATTTTGAATTATTCATAATAAGGATCGCCTAACCTGCTTCGGCGCCGGTACGCTGGCCTTAAAGCGTCCCGACAAGCGTCTCGACGAAACAGGAAGCAGAGGCACAGTGCCTGCAGCAGAAGCTCGAACGGGATTCCAGCGCGTCACGGTAGGGGACACGCACGTGGATATCCGCACCTACCGCCGCTTTGACGACGCCGGAACACCAGACTGGACCGAAACCCGCGCCGAGGTGGTCCTGGTGCACGGGATCGGCGCCTCGGAGCGGTACTACCGCCCGCTGATCTGGGAACTGGCCCGCACCTCCATCGTCCATACCCTCGAGCTGCCCGGTTTCGGCTCCACCCCGAAGCCGCGCCGGCAGCTGCAGATGGAAGAGTTCGGACGCATCGCCGCAGAGGCGCTCGATACCGCCGGCATCCGCGGCGCCCAGTGGGTGGGCCATTCCATGGGTTGCCAGGTAGTGGTGGAGATGGCGCTCGCCGCCCCGGACGCGGCCTCGTCAGTGGTCCTGCTGGGGCCGACCATCAACGACGCCGAGCGCTCCGCCCCGCTGCAGGCACTGCGGCTGATGCAGGACTGCATGGGCGAACCTCCGGCCGTCAATTACATCCTGGTCACCGACTACCTGCGTGCCGGACTCCGCTGGTACTTGTCCACGCTGCCCGTGATGATCCGCCACCGCCTCGAGGAGCGGATCGGCGAGGTAAAGCCTCCGGTCCTGCTGGTGCGCGGCGGGAAGGACCCCGTGGTGCGCGCCGACTGGCTGGCCCGGCTGGCCCTTGCCCGGCCGGGTGCGGTGACGGCGGAAATCCCCGGCCAGCCGCACGTGGTGATGTACACCCGCCCGAAGGAAACCGCCGAGCTGATGCGCACGGCGGCCGCCGTCCAGTGACGTCTCCACGCCCAGGTGTCCGTCCGCGCCGGCAGGGACGGATCTTCCGGTGGGCGCGGCAGGCGCGGGGCTGGGCCTCGGATTATCTATACGTGGCGTACTGGCAGGCGCACGGCTTCATCTTCCGCCGGGACCCGGCGGCGTATCTGCATCCGGAGGGTGCGGTGCGGGCTCCGGTGGTGCTGATCCCCGGCGTCTACGAGAACTGGCAGTTCCTGCGCCCGCTGGCCGACTACCTCTATGAGCGGGGCCATCCGGTGCACACCGTGGCGCCGCTGGGCTACAACCGCGGCTCCATCGAGGACATGGCGGTGCTGGTGGAACGCTACCTGGCGGAGGCGAACCTGCAGGGCGTCCTGGTGCTGGCACACAGCAAGGGCGGGCTGATCGGCAAGCACCTGATGACCCTCCCCGACGGCGGCGCGCGGGTGGACCGCATGATCGCCGTCAACACGCCCTTCTCCGGCTCGGTCTATGCCAACCTGTTTCCCCTCGCGGCGATCCGCGCCTTCTCGCCCCGGGACCCGTTCCTGCAGAAGCTCCTGCGCAACGAGGACGTAAACGCCCGGATCACTTCGGTGTACAGCAGCTTTGATCCGCATATTCCGGCCGGGAGCCACCTAACCGGGGCGCGGAACATCCAACTGGAAACCATGGGGCATTTCCGCCCCATCGGGGATTCCCGGCTGCTGGAGGTCCTGGCGCAGGACCTGGACGACGCCGCGTCCCGGAGCGGCGAACAGGGCTAGGACGCGCCGCGGGCCAGAGCCTGTTCCACGGCCGCCGCTGAGCCGTCCCGCCACGGCTCCCCGTGCCCGGTGAGCAGCAGGGGAGCATCGGCCTCCGCCAGCAGGGAGAGGGAGGCGAGTGCCTGGGCGCTGTCTGCGGTGGCGGCACCCGAAACGATCTGCGGCCCCTTGGCGCCGGTGTAGGGATCGAGGGTGACCAGCGAATCGCCGCTGATCAGGGCCCCGCGGTCCGGATAGTGCAGGGCCACGTGGCCGGCGGTGTGCCCGGGCGTGTACAGGATCCGTGGCCTGCCCGGCAGTGCGTCGCCGGATTTCGGGGTAAGGCTGTGCAGGTCGGTCACGCCGCGCACGTTCAGTGCCCCGGCGAGGGTCATCGCGCCCAGGACGGGAACCGACTTGGGATAGCGCAGCGGATACAGGAACCGGTTGGTCTCGTGCCGGTAGCGGTAGGGGTGCGCGGCAATGTACCGGTCGGCGTCGTGCACCAGGATGGGTGTGCGGTACTCCTGCCGCAGCCGTGCGGCAGTGCCCACGTGGTCGAAATGCGCGTGTGTCAGCACCAGCGCCCGGACATCGCCGGCGCCGTAGCCCAACTCGTCCAGCGCGCCGGTAAGGTGCGGCCACATTCCCGGCAGGCCGGCGTCGATCACCGCCACGCCGTCGTCGTCCTCGACCAGGTAGACATTCACATGGGCATGCTCAATGCGGTGGATTCCTTCGGCAACGTTGCGGGTAAACACAGCGGTTACTCCTTCGGCAGGGTGCGGGGAAATCGGTTTCGTCCCATCCTAAGCATGCTTTCTATTAGGGTGCGCGTGTGGTGCGCCGGAACCGGCCCGGCAGGCCCCTAGACTGCTCTGGTGCCAAGACTGCTCGCTGACCTCACGCCCCTGCGCGAAAGCCCCGAATTCCGCCGGCTCTGGACCGGAACCGCGCTCTCCGCCGTCGGGACCCAGCTCACCCTCGTGGCGGTCAGCCTGGAGGTCTACGAGCTGACGAAATCCAGCTTCAACGTCGGGCTGCTCGGGCTGGTGGGCCTGGTGCCCCTGGTCCTGGCCGGGCTGTACGGCGGATCGGTGGTGGACGCGTATGACCGGCGCAAGGTTGCCCTGTTCTCGTCGGGCCTGCTCTGGCTCAGCACCATCGGGATAGCAGCCCAGGCCTGGGCCGGGGTCGGCAACGTCTGGCTGCTGTACTTCCTCGTGGCCGTCAATGCAGGGGCGGGCGGGCTGAACCAGCCGGCGCGCAGCGCCATCATCCCCCGCCTGGTCCGTCCCGAACTGCTGCCCGCCGCCAATGCGCTGAGCATGATGACCTTCGGCCTGGCCATGACTGCCGGGCCCCTGCTGGCCGGAGTACTGGTGGCCCGGGTGGGTTACGGCTGGACCTACACCATCGACGTCGTCACCTTCACCGCCGCCATGTGGGCGCTGTACCGGCTGGCGCCCATGCTGCCGGTGGGCAAGGTGCAGAAGGCGGGGCTGGGCTCCGTGCTGGAGGGGTTCCGGTTCCTGGGCACCCGTCCCAACATCCGCATGACTTTCGTGGTGGACCTGTGCGCCATGGTGTTTGCCCAGCCCCGTGCGCTGCTCCCGGCGATCGGGGCGCTGATGCTCGGCGGCGGCGCCACCACCGTGGGGGTGCTGCTGGCGGCCACCGCCGTGGGCGCCTTCCTCGCCGGCTTGTTTTCCGGGCCGCTCGGGCTGGTGCGCCGGCAGGGCCTGGCCGTGCTCTGGTCCGTAGCGGCCTGGGGTCTGTCGGTGACGGCGTTCGGCGTCGTGGTGGTGCTGGCCGGCTCCAACGACGGCGCGGTCCCCTCCCGGTGGCTCATTCCCGCGGCGCTCGCGATGGCCTGTGCCGGGATAGCCGATTCCATCAGCGGTGTCTTCCGGTCCACGATCCTGCAGTCCGCCACCCCGGACGCCATGCGCGGCAGGCTGCAGGGTGTGTTCGTGGTGGTGGTGGCCGGCGGACCGCGGCTGGGCGACCTGGTGGCAGGCGTGGACGCCTCCCTGGTCGGGGAGGGCTGGGCGGCAGTGCTGGGCGGACTGATCTGTCTGGCCCTGGTGGCGGTGCTGGCGCGCAGCCAGCCCCGGTTTGCACGGTACGACGCACAGCATCCGGAGCCCTGAACCCTCGTCGGAGCAGGAACAGTCCGGCCCGGTTAAACGTTGAAGTATATGCATTTACCGGACGCTGCGGGCCTGAAAGGGCCTGCCTGAAAGGACTTTGTACCCGTGCACCGACATTTCAACGGCCTCAAGACGGCAGCCCTGTTCGGCGTGCTTTTCGCCGTGCTGCTGGGAATCGGGGCCCTGCTTTCAAGTGGAACCGGAAGCCCGGCGTTTATCTGGGTTTTCCTCGTCATCGGCCTGGCCACCACCGCGTACAGCTACTGGAACAGTGACAAGCTCGCCATCCGGGCAATGCGTGCCGTGCCCGTCACCGAGGCGCAGGCCCCGGAGATGTACCGGATTGTCCGTGAGCTTTCCCTGCAGGCCGGGGAGCCCATGCCCCGGCTCTACATTTCGCCCACCATGGCGCCCAACGCCTTCGCCACCGGCCGCAACCCACAGCACGCTGCGGTGTGCTGCACGCAGGGCATCCTGGCGCTGCTGAACGAGCGTGAGCTGCGCGGCGTGCTCGGCCACGAGCTGATGCATGTCTACAACCGGGACATCCTCACCTCCTCCGTGGCGGCTGCCATTGCCGGCGTCATCACCTCGCTGGGGCAGTTCCTGCTCTTCTTCGGGGGCGGGGACCGGCGCAATGCCAATCCGCTGGCCATGATTGCCATGGCCGTCCTGGCGCCGATGGCCGCGTCGCTGATCCAGATGGCTATCGGCAGGACCCGCGAGTACGACGCCGACGAAGACGGTGCGAAGCTCACCAACGATCCGCTGGCGCTCGCCTCGGCCCTGCGCAAGCTGGAGAGCGGAACCCAGCGCGCTCCGCTGCCGAGCAATGACCAGAAGCTGGCCAACACCTCGCACCTGATGATCGCCAACCCGTTCCGTGCGGGTGTGCGCGGCCTGCTGGCCACCCATCCGCCGATGGCGGACCGCATCCAGCGGCTGGAACGGATGGCCGGCCGCACCCTGGGCGCCTGACGCGGTGCTGATCCGTCATCCGCTGACGAAGTAGGCTTCGAGCATGCGACTGATACTTGTCCGTCACGGTCAGACCCCCTCCAACGTGGAGCATTACCTCGACACCGCAGTCCCCGGACCGGGGCTGACGGAGCTGGGGAGGGAGCAGGCGGCGGCGCTGCCCGAAGCGCTCGGGCACGAACCCATCGACGGGATCTTTGCCTCCAACCTGGTCCGCACCCAGCTCACCGCCGAGCCCCTGGCAGCCGCCCTGGGCCTGCCCGTCCAGATCCGCGACGGGCTGCGGGAGGTCTTCGCCGGAGACCTGGAAATGCGCAATGACCGGGACGCGATCATCACTTACCTGAAAACCGTTTACCGCTGGGTCTCCGGTGACACTGCAGTCCGGATGCCCGGCGGCCCGGACGGAGCCGAGACGCTGGGGCGCTTTGACTCCGTGGTGGAGGAACTGGCTGCCGCAGGGTTGAAATCCCCGGCAATCTTCAGCCACGGGGCGATCATCCGGGCCTGGGCCACCGCGCGGGCCGAGAATGTGGGGCCGGACTTTATTGTGGCGAACGCCCTGAGCAACACCGGCGTTGCCGTGCTCGAAGCGGAAGAGCTGCCCGGCGGCGGCTTCGGCCCGTGGCAGCTGCTCACCTGGATGGGCGAAGCCGTGGGCGGGGAAGCACTGGAGGACTACGGCGACGACGGCCCTGCTGCCGACGACGTCGCGCTCTAAGCCGACGTGCTGCTGTAAACACCGACGGCGCCGTCCCCGCTGCGGGGGAGGCGCCGTCGTAAGTGTTGTGCTGTGACTTAGCGGAAGTTGATGAACTGCAGGTCGACCTCGAGGTCCGCACCCTTGAGCAGGGCCATGGTGGCCTGCAGATCATCGCGGGACTTGGAGCTGACCCGCAGCTCGTCACCCTGGATCTGGGACTTGACGCCCTTGGGGCCTTCGTCGCGGATCAGCTTGTTGATCTTCTTGGCCTGGTCCTGGGCGATGCCCTCCTTCATGGAGGCCTCAATCCGGTATTCCTTGCCGGAAGCGTACGGCTCGCCGGCATCCAGGGACTTCAGGGAGATGCCGCGCTTGACCAGCTTGGACTGGAGCACGTCCAGTACGGCCTTCACCCGGTCTTCCGAGTTGGCCTTCATCAGGATCTTCTCGCCGCTGAAGTCCACCTCCGCGCCGACGCCCTTGAAATCGTAGCGCTGGACGATTTCCTTCTGCGCCTGGTTCAGCGCGTTGGCCACTTCCTGCTTATCGATCTTGCTAACGACGTCGAACGTGGACTCGCTGGCCATTTCGGGACTCCTCTAAGTTGGTGACTTTTCCTGCTACTTAGCGTAGTAGGTCCGCGCCCCGATGGCGCCCCGTTCCCAGCCGGTACACAGCAAACGCCCGGCGTCGTCCCATCGGGGCGGGGAAGGGTGAGGGGGTGGAAAACAATCCCAATGCCGCTTCCCGTCCTTCAGTCCGCCGCCCTGCAGCTGTCAGGATCCGCACCGCGGCCGCCGGGTCCTTCCTGGCGGCAGCGTCAGCAGCGGGGCTTGGAGTCGTCGGTGCGGCGCCGGCTCGGGCCGCGGTCTGCCCCGTGTCGTCTCCGGTATCGTCCGCCGTGGACAGCGCGGCAGAGGCCGCCGGCGTCGACCGCGGACGCGAGGAACGCCTGGCAGGGATCCGTACGGACCTGGGGAACGCCGTCGCCTGGGGATCGGTGACCCAGACCCAGGCCGACCGGTTCTATGCCCAGCTCGAAGATCGAATCACACGGGGGCTGTAGGGGCTCCGATAAGCGGCCCGGGGGCGGTTTACACCCCGCCGGCAACGGCCGGAAACGGACCGGCAGGACTCTGTTTCGGGCTCGATTCGTAACTTCGGAGAATCTTCGGTAAAGTTGTCTTGTCCGCAGCTGCTGCGGACAACGTCTTCGCTTGAAGACGCTCGGCAGATTACCCGAGCGGCCAAAGGGGGCTGACTGTAAATCAGCTGGCAACGCCTTCACTGGTTCGAATCCAGTATCTGCCACCGACAAACCCGTCCTCACTTCGGTGAGGGCGGGTTTTTCCGGTTTCCGGGCCCTTGCGCCCCAGCCCACTAGATATTAGGGTCCCTAAATATGAGTAGCGATTCCGCCCTGGACGAGCTCGCCGAGGAATTCCGCGAGTCCCTCCGGCTGGCACTGTACATTGCGCGCAACATGGACGCGGATACGGACTTCAGCGCCACGCAGGTCAGCATCATGAAGATGGCCGCCGGCGAGGGGATGCGAGTGAGCGAGATCGCTCGGAACCTCGGAGTGAAGGTCCCCAGCGCCACGGAGCAGATCATCCGCCTTGAGGGTGCGGGCCTGCTGAAGCGCAGCCCGGATCCCCATGATTCCCGCGGTGTCCGGGTGACTCTCACCTCGCAGGGAGGGGAATCGCTTCAGGAAGCCAACGGCAGCAGGACGGCACTGATGGCGGCCCTGCTGGAGCAGCTGAGCAGCGAGGAGCGGAGCGCCCTCTCAGCGGCACTGCCCGTCATCCGCCGGTTGACGAAGCTGCCGCGGGCCTAGGGGCGCTTCACCGGACAGCGAACAGCTAGAGACAATGCAGCCGGCCGCGGCTAGCGTTGGACCATGGCTACTATCGACATCACCGAAGCAACGTTCCCCGAGACCATCGAGGAAAATGACATCGTCTTCGTGGACTTCTGGGCGGACTGGTGCGGTCCCTGCAAGCAGTTCGCACCCGTGTACGATTCCGTTTCGCAGCAGCACGACGACATTACCTTTGCCAAGGTGGACACCGAGGCTGAACAGGGTCTGGCAGCTGCCGCCGGCATCACCTCCATCCCCACCCTCATGGCCTTCCGCGAGAAGGTGCTGGTGTTCTCGCAGCCCGGCGCCCTGAACGCCAGCCAGTTCAGCGAACTGGTGGAAGCAGTCAAGGGCCTGGACATGAAGGCCGTACACGAGCAGATTGCCGCGCAGGAGCGCGAGGCAGCAGCAGGCTCCAACGGACAGGCCAAGCAGGCTTAGCCCCACCCGCTCTTTCTTCAGGGAAGCATCCGCTCCAGGATGCTTCCCTGACTGCGTTAAGGGTGCCGACAGGCCTGCACGGATCCGATAACACCACGTCTACCGTCGCCGCAGCGGCCGTTGTACGCTCGCTTCCACAGGGCGCACCGCCTGGGGAGCGCATGGGGAGCGCACGGGGGAGCGAGCAGCGCGGACGTCAACGACGACGAGACGACAGCGAGGAAGACATGAGTTCCAACCGAGGAATTGCTTACCTGGAACCGGGCGTAGTGGAAGTCCAGGACATCGACTACCCCAGCTTCGAACTGAAGGACGGGCCGGGCGTGAACCCGGCCAACATCGGGCGCAAACTTCCGCACGGAGCGATCCTGAAGGTGGTCACCACCAACATCTGCGGATCGGACCAGCACATGGTCCGCGGGCGGACGACGGCGCCGCCCAACCTGATCCTGGGTCATGAAATTACCGGGGAAGTGGTGGAAACCGGATCGGACGTGGAGTTCATCAAGGTTGGGGACCTGGTCTCCGTGCCGTTCAATATTTCCTGCGGCCGCTGCCGCAACTGCAAGGAACGCAAAACCGGGATATGCCTGAACGTGAACCCCGAACGTCCCGGCAGCGCTTACGGATACGTGGACATGGGCGGCTGGGTGGGCGGCCAGGCCGAATACGCCATGGTGCCCTACGCAGACTGGAACCTGCTGCGGTTCCCGGACAAGGACCAGGCCATGGAGAAGATCCTGGATCTCACCATGCTTTCGGATATCTTCCCCACTGGCTATCACGGCGCTGTCACCTCCGGGGTGGGGGTCGGCTCCACCGTCTACATTGCCGGGGCAGGGCCCGTCGGCCTGGCGGCAGCAGTCTCGGCACAATTGCTGGGTGCCGCCGTTGTGATCGTCGGCGACCTGAACGAGGAGCGGCTGGCCCAGGCACGCAGCTTCGGCTGCGAAACCGTGGATGTATCGCTGGGTGCTCCGCAGGACCAGATCCAAATGATCCTTGGGGTGCCGGAAGTGGACTGCGCAGTCGACGCCGTCGGATTCGAGGCCCGCGGCCACGGTGCCGGGTCAAGCAGCGAGGCACCGGCGACTGTGCTGAACTCGCTGATGGACGTCACGGCTGCCGGTGGGGCACTGGGCATCCCAGGACTGTACGTCACCGGCGATCCGGGCGGCGTGGACGAGGCTGCACAGCAGGGTTCGCTGAGCCTGAATCTGGGTACCGGCTGGGCCAAGTCGCTGTCCTTCACCACCGGGCAGTGTCCGGTGATGAAGTACAACCGGGAGCTCATGATGGCGATCCTGCATGACAAGGTGCAGATCGCCAAGGCGGTCAGCGCCACTCCGATCAGCCTGGACCAGGCACCGGAGGCCTATCGCGAGTTCGATTCGGGCGTGGCGAAGAAGTACGTTATTGACCCCAACGGAATGCTGGGCTCACACTGACGCGTCCTCTCGCCGGGTAAGCGCGCCCGGAGAACAGGAGAGCCGGCGGGACCGAAACCAATTCGGCCCCGCCGGCTTCGCTCTGTGCCCGTTCCCTTCTGATGCCCTGCGGCCCGGCGGTAAGCTCGACGTGTCCGGGCGCCGGCACCGGGTTTCCGGGCCCCGCCACTCGAATGCCAACGGCCCCTCTAAAGGGGTTGGAAGCGGGGACCACATGTACGGCAGCAGCGGGACGATAAGCACCGAAAGAACCGGTACCGGTACAGCCATATCCATGCGGGGCCCGGCATGAACGGGGCGGACACGGCATGGGTGTTGGTCTGTGCGGGGCTCGTACTGTTTATGACACCGGGCCTGGCCCTCTTTTACGGCGGGATGGTGCCGGTACGCAACGTCCTGACCATGATGATGCAGAACATCATTCCGCTGGGGATCATTTCCCTGACCTGGGTGCTGGTGGGGTACACGCTGGCGTTCAGCAATAAGGGCAATTCCGTGGTCGGCGACTTCGACGCCTTTGCGCTGCTCGAGCTCGACACCCCGCAGTTCCATTCGGTGGCCGCGGGTGTGACCATACCGACGCTCGCCTTCGTGGCCTACCAGATGATGTTCGCCGTAATTACGCCTGCGCTGCTTACGGGAGCGACGGCGGGCCGGCTCCGGTTCGGCGGATGGGTGGTGTTCCTGGCCGCATTTTCCATTCTGGTGTACCCGCAGGTGGCGCGCTGGCTCTGGCATCCCAAAGGATGGCTGTTTCAACTTGGTGCCCAGGATTGGGCCGGCGGCATGGTGGTCCATGCCTCTGCAGGCGCAGCAACGGTGGCGGTGCTGCTGGTGGTTGGCCGGCGGCGCGGCTGGCCCAACCTCCGGACCTCACCGAACAACCTTCCGCTGATGCTGGTTGGCGGCGGCATCCTTTGGTTCGGGTGGTTTGGCTTTAACGCGGGAGACGGGCTTCAGGCCAACGGCATTGCCGCGCAGGCCCTGATCAATACCCACGTGGCAGGGGCGGCCGCGATGCTTACCTGGCTGCTCGTGGAACGGATAGGCAATGGGCGCTGCACCTTGGTGGGTGCCGTCTCCGGTGCCGTGGCCGGACTGGCGACGATTACCCCCTGCGCCGGGTACGTGGGCACCGGCGCAGCCCTCCTGATCGGACTGATCGCCGGCTGCCTCTGTGCGGTGGCTGTCCGGCTCAAGCATGTGCTGCGCTACGACGACGCACTGGACGTGATCGCCGTCCATTTTGTGGGCGGCGTGCTGGGTTCCTTCCTGCTGGGTTTCTTCGCCGACAGCTCGGTAAACCCCGTCAGCGACGACGGCATCTTCTCCGGCGGCGGCGGAGTGCTCCTGTGGCACCAGACGGTGGCCATAGTCTCCGTGGTGCTCTTTTCCTTCGTGCTGAGCTGGATTGTGGCCGTCATTATTTCCCGCACCATTGGGCTGAAAGAGGCCGGGCCCGACCAGGAGGACCAGGACCGGGTCCAGCAGGGTGCCTCCGCATACTCCCTGAGCGGCATTAGCGCCCGCCCCGCAACGGCGGGCCGGGCGGCCAGCGAGGGCGCCGAAGATGCCCGGCGGGGGCGTTCCAGCCGGCTGGTCAGCGCCGTGGTCAATACGGATCGGGTTGACGGCCTGCGGGACGCGTTGCTGATGGCCGGCGCGCGATCCCTGGAGATGTCCGACGCCGCGGCCTACACCGGAACCGTCCGTACCGAGGCTTTCCGCAGCGAAAAGCGGAGAATCGACTTTGAGGACCGGCTGCGGGTGCAGGCCGCGGTGGACGAAGAGCACGAGGAAGCAGTGGTGGCCGTCCTGAAGCGCTTCGGGGCGGAACCGGATTCGATTTACCGGCTCTCTGTCATTCCGTACTGAGCCATCCCGTACTGATGAACGGTTAGACCTGTTCCACCTTCAGCGGTTCGGCCAGCAGGGCGCTGAGGGATTCCTGCAGGTCCTGGAGGGCGGCACCGCGTGCGTGGCGCTCCAGGTCCTCGCGGGAGGCCCACTGTTCCGCCAGCACAATTGCCGACTCCGAGTCCTCAATGATTTCGTAGCGCAGGCAGCCCGGTTCCATCCGTACCTGCTCAATGGCGATGTCCAGGGCCAGCTTCACCCGCGTGTGTTCACCGGCGTTCGGGACCATAGTGGCGCGGAGATTGATGGGGGTATTGGTTTCTTCAGTCATTTCCCCACCATAGGACTTTCTCAAGACCGCCGTCGCGGGGCGCGCTCGGCAAGATCAGGCGCTCCCTTCGCAGGGAAGCAAAGTGTTGGTAGCGTTGCCGCCACCTGTCCCGCAGCCAAAGGAGCCTGCCTTGTCCTCATACGCCGCTTCCCCGTCGCAGATTCCCTTGTTGGCGGAAACCATCGGGGAAAATTTTGAGCGGACCGTCCGCCGCTTTCCCGATGCCACCGCGCTGATCGATGCCCCCACCGGCCGGTCCTGGACCTATGCCGAACTGGACCGGCAGGTCAACGACGTCGCGGCCGGCCTGATGGCCCGAGGGATCCAAGCAGGGGACCGGGTGGGCATCTGGTCACCCAACTGTGCGGAATGAACCATTGCCCAGTACGCCACTGCCAAGGCCGGTGCCATCCTGGTAAACGTCAACCCGGCCTATCGGCAGGCGGAACTGGACTTCGTGGTGAAACAGAGTGGAATGCGGATGCTGCTCACCGCCCCGAGCGACCAGCGCAACGACTACGAGGCCATGGCTCGGAGCGCCCTCGAAACCGGGGCCGGCTTGGAGACGCTGGTATTCCTATCCGGGGTCGGTGCCGACAGCTTCGAGGTGCTGGCTGCGGAGGGAAGGGATTCAGGTGAGCCGGGGGCAGCTGCCCTGGCGGAACGGATGGCTGGACTGCAGCCCGGGGACCCCATCAACATCCAGTACACCTCCGGAACCACCGGCTTCCCCAAGGGTGCAACGCTGACCCATTCGAACATCCTGAACAACGGCTACTTCATCGGCGAACTGCTGGGCTACACCGAAGCGGACCGCGTGGTGCTTCCGGTGCCGTTCTACCACTGCTTCGGGATGGTCATCGGTAACCTTGCAGCCCTTTCGCACGGCGCCGCCACCATCATTCCGTCCCGGACCTTCGACGCCGGCCGGGCGCTCGCCGCCGTCGAAACGTACAGGGGCACGTCCCTGTACGGGGTGCCGACCATGTTCATTGCCGAACTGGGGCTGCCGGAGTTCGGCCGGTACGACCTTTCCTCGCTCCGGACCGGCGTGATGGCCGGTTCGCCCTGCCCCGAGGAGATCATGAAACGGGTGATCGGCGAGATGAATATGGCCGAAGTGGCTATTTGCTACGGGATGACCGAAACCTCCCCGGTTTCCACCATGACCCGGCGCGGGGACTCGCTGGTGCGCCGCACCCGCACCGTGGGACGCACCATGCCCCATTTGGAAAGCCAAGTGGTGGATCCCGGAACAGGGGAGCAGGTGCCCTACGGAGAAATCGGTGAACTGTGCACCCGCGGCTACAGCGTGATGGCCGGGTACTGGAACCAGCCGGAGGCAACCGCCCAGGCCATCGACGCCGACGGCTGGATGCATACCGGGGACCTGGCCCGGATGGACGAAGAGGGCTACGTCAGCGTGGAGGGACGCATCAAGGACATGGTCATCCGCGGCGGGGAGAACATTTATCCGCGGGAGATCGAGGAGTTCCTCTACACGCACCCTTCGATCTCCGATGTCCAGGTGATCGGCGTTCCGGATGAGCGGTACGGAGAGGAGCTCATGGCCTGCATCATTCCGGTCCCCGGTGCACCTGAACCGGATGCGGCGGCCATTGCCGAGTTCTGCCGTGACCGGCTGGCCCACTACAAGATTCCCCGGTACGTGCAGATCCGCGGCAGCTTCCCCATGACGGTCTCAGGCAAAATCCGCAAGGTGGCCATGCGTGAGGAAGCGGTCAGCGGGCTGGCAGCCAGCGGGGAACCAGCAACCTCCTAGCGTGCATTCGCTGGAGAGGGGTCCGGATGAGGCGGCTTTAATATTTCCTGTGAGCTCTGCGAGCGGGGAATTTCGTTGCCGCCGACCCGGGCCCCGACCCGGCCAGGCACCCTGCCTCAGCGGCGGCGGTGGTCCATCGGGGCGAGCTTCGGTCCGTAGGTGGGCTTGCGGTAACCGCTGAGCATGATCATCCGCACCACCCGCTGCCGGTGTCCCTGCCAGGGTGCGAGCAGCTCCAGCATGCCGGCGTCGTCGGTCCGCTTCCCGGTGAGCGCCGCGCCCACGTAGGCGGCCAGATGATAGTCGCCAACGGAGACCGAATCCGGAGCACCGTGTGTCCGCTGGGTGATTTCCGCAGCGCTCCACACTCCGATTCCCGGAACCGAGCAGAGCTTGGCGGTCAGGTCCTCGCCAAGCGGATCCTCTGCCAGCCGCTCCAGCCCCGAGGCGAGCGCACAGGCCCGCATGATGGTGGTGGAACGGGAAAGGTCCACCCGTGCCTGGTGCCAGTCCCAGCTGGGGATCTTCCGCCAGGTTTCCGGGGCCGGGGCGGCTTTCATGCCCGACGGCGCCGGGCCGGGTGCCTCAACGCCGTAGCGGGTCACAAGGTAGCGCCATGCGTAGTAGGCCTCCAGCACGGTGACTTTCTGCTCCAGCACCACAGGGATCAGGCTGTCCATGATCCGGCCCGTGCTCGGCAGCCGCAGGGAGGGGTTTCGGCGCCGGGCTTCGGTGACCATCCGGGGCAGGGTGGCGAGGAACGCGTCGTCGTCAAAACCGGACCAGTCGTCGTGTTCGCCCAGCAGGGAGGGTACCGAGTCCAGCGCGCACCGGGCACCCGGTCCCCAGGCCTGTGCGCGGACCCGTGCGCCGGGGGCAGGGACGGGTTCCTCCCGAAGGTTCAGGGTGGCCGGGCCCTCCGGGGTGAGGAAAGCCAGCCAGGCAACGCCCGGACCGAGGCGGATGGTCGGATCCTGCTTACCGCGCACCAGGATGCGCAGCGAAGTCTGCAGGCAGTACGGGGCGGGGGACTCCCAGTAGCGCACCAGACCGGAGGGAGCCTGCTGCAGCGCTGGAACAGCGGCAGTGAAGGACATGCAACTATCGTTGCACGGACCACCCCCGCTTCTGCCCGCACTCATGGCCGCTCGAATGTGGCTTTTGCTACGCCGCGTTCCGTCCCCCATGCCACAGCGGAGACAAAGAAGTACCGTGGGTCACATGAAGTATGCCAATACCGTCCTGGACCTGATCGGCAACACTCCCTTGGTGAAGCTCCACCACGTGACCGAGGGCATCAGTGCCACCGTCCTGGTGAAGCTGGAGTACCTGAACCCGGGCGGATCCGTGAAGGACCGCATTGCCGTGAAGATGATCGACACGGCCGAGCGTGAGGGGAAGCTGCTGCCCGGCGGCACGGTGGTTGAGCCCACCAGCGGCAACACCGGCGTCGGGCTGGCGCTGGTGGCCCAGCAGAAGGGCTATAAGTGCATCTTCGTTACCCCGGACAAGGTGGGGGTGGAGAAGCGGGACGTGCTGCGTGCGTACGGTGCCGAAGTGGTGGTCACCCCGACGGCGGTCGCTCCGGACAGCCCCGACTCCTACTACGGAGTCTCCGACCGGTTGGTGCGTGAGATCGACGGCGCGTACAAGCCGGACCAGTTCTCCAACCCGTCGGCCCCGGCCAGCCACTACGAATCCACGGGACCTGAAATCTGGGCAGATACAGACGGCCGGGTGACCCACTTCGTGGCAGGCGCCGGTACGGGCGGCACCATCACCGGCACCGGACGCTACCTGAAGGAAGTCTCCGCGGACCGTGCCAGCGGGCCGGTGCGCGTGATTGCCGCGGACCCGGACGGTTCCGTGTATTCCGGCGGTGCCGGGCGCCCCTATTTCGTGGAAGGCGTGGGGGAGGACATGTGGCCGGACAACTATGACCCGTCCGTGCCCGATCAGGTGATTGCCGTGAAGGACGCAGAGTCCTTCGCGATGACCCGCCGGCTGGCCCGGGAGGAAGGCCTGCTGGTAGGCGGATCCTCGGGCATGGCTGTGACGGCGGCCCTTGAGGTAGCGCGCTCGCTGGGGCCCGACGACGTCGTCGTGGTCCTGCTGCCGGACAGCGGCCGCGGGTATATGGGCAAGATCTTCAACGACGACTGGATGCGCTCCTACGGTTTCCTGCAGGACGGCGGGGAGCAGGCCACCGTCCGCGACGTGCTGGCCACCAAGGACGGTTCGCTGCCTGAACTGGTCCACACCCATCCGAACGAAACCGTGCGGGACGTCATTGCCATCCTGAATGAATACGGGGTCTCCTACCTGCCTGTCCTCTCGCAGGAACCGCCGGTGGTCCTGGGCGAAGTCCTCGGCTCGGTGGATGAGCGCTCGCTGACGGAGAAGCTTTTCCGCGGCGAGGCCAAGCCTACGGATCGGATCAGCGAGCACATGGGGCCGCGTCCGGTCTTCGTCGGAACGGGGGACACCGTGGCCGCTGCCCGTTCGAAGCTGCAGGAGGACGACGCCGTCATGGTTACGTCCGATGGCACGGCCGTTGGCATGCTGACCCGGCACGACCT
The DNA here is from genome assembly GCF_024385525.1 of Arthrobacter sp. zg-Y238. GTDB lineage: Bacteria > Actinomycetota > Actinomycetes > Actinomycetales > Micrococcaceae > Arthrobacter_B > Arthrobacter_B jinronghuae. The sequence goes on from NZ_JANFLU010000004.1 coordinate 185,754, forward strand.
ACTTTCGTACCTGAGCCTCTAACCCGGCACACCTTCGCAGGTGCGTTGTTTTGTACCAACCTGCCGGCTCCGGCCGGCGCAAGGAGAACACCATGACCAGCTTCAGCACCCGCGCCATCCATGCGGGGCAGGAACCGGATCCCACCACCGGCGCAGTCATTCCGCCCCTGTACCAGAGCACCACCTACGCCCAGGACGGCATCGGCGGCCTGCGCAACGGCTATGAGTACGGCCGCGGCACCAACCCCACCCGCGATTCGCTGCAGCAGCAGCTCGCTGCCCTGGAAGGCGGAAAGCATGCCTTCTCCTTCAGCTCCGGGCTTGCCGCCGAGGATGCCCTGATCCGCGGGCTGCTTGCCCCCGGAGACCACATCGTCCTGGGCAACGATGCCTACGGCGGAACCTACCGCCTCATCAACAAGGTGCTGGGCAAGTGGGGGATTACCAATACGGCGGTGGATATGTCCGACGCCGCAGCTGTCGCGGCTGCCGTTGCGGCCGGGAACACGAAGCTGGTGTGGCTGGAAACGCCGTCGAACCCGATGATGAAAATCAGCGATATTGCCGCAACGGCGCAGGCAGCGCACGACGCCGGTGCTCTCCTGGTGGTCGACAACACCTTTGCGTCGCCGTACCTGCAGCAGCCGCTGGCCCTGGGCGCCGACGTCGTTGTGCACTCGACCACCAAGTACATCGGCGGGCATTCCGACGCCGTGGGAGGTGCCGTAATCCTGAACGACGACGCCATGGCGGAGGAGGTCGGGTTCATTCAGTTTGCCGTCGGTGCGGTGTCGGCGCCGATGGAGGCCTGGCTGACCACCCGCGGGCTGAAGACCCTCGCGGTGCGGATGGACCGGCATTCGGCTACTGCCATGACCGTGGCGAAGTGGCTCAAGGAACAGCCCGCCGTGGAGCAGGTGTTGTATCCGGGGCTGGAAGAGCATCCGGGGCATGACCTGGCCAAGGCCCAGATGAAGGACTTCGGCGGCATGGTTTCGGTGTCCTTCAAGGGCGGCGAGGCTGCGGCCCGGAAGGTGGCGGAATCCACGCGGCTGTTCCTGCTGGCTGAGTCGCTGGGCGGGGTGGAGTCCCTGATGAACTACCCCTCGGAAATGACCCATGCCTCGGTCAAGGGCACCGAGCTGGCCGTACCGGAGAACCTCCTGCGGCTGTCGGTTGGCCTGGAGGACGTCGAGGACCTTATTGCGGACCTCGACCAGGCGCTGGGGCAGCTCTAGCCTCGGCGGCGGGCCTTGCGGCCCGGCGGGGGAGGGGCCGGTGGGAGGTTTGGCAGGAACTGCCCGCAGGATTTCCCACCCGGCGGTCGCCCAGGACCTCAGCAGCATCAACCGCCCCCACTGGTGGGGCTGTGGCCGCACAGGCAGGGAGCATCAGCACCTGACCGTCGGAATCCCTGCGGTTTGTCCGATTCCCCGCGGGATGTCCGGATCCCTGCGCCGCGCCCAGCAGGATTTGTCACAAACCGCAGGGATCTCCCCAAAGCGAGGGGACCTCGGGAGCACCAAGCAGCATTGGGTGGAAGTTGTGCCGGCAGCGGTGCAGGGAGGCAACCCGAAAACGCCTAACGGGGCCTGCGGCCCTTAGCGGCACGCTTCTTCGGGTCCCGGATCTGGAAATACCTGCTGCTCTGCGGTAGCCAGAGCAGCGCCGTGCAGGCCAGCAGCACCAGGCCTACGGCCACTAACGCCGGGCCGCGGAAAAGCAGGGGGAACCCGGCAATCACACCGATACTGCTGAGTGTTTCCCGGGCGCTGCGCTTACCGGCCCGCAGCCGCAGCACGCTGTAGGCGCTCAGTGCAGCGAGGACCAGGGCAAGGGCCCCCATCATCGTCAGTGCAGCGCTGTCCTGATGCTGCGTCCGGGCCGAGACGATAAACGAAATGCCCGCAACGGCGACCAGGACGGCCGCCACGAGCCAGGCGGCAGCCGCCGCCCGGATGATGCCGGGAGGGCGGGTGTGAGGCGGGGGAGTGCGCGGCGCGGGGGTGCCGGAACCGAGTCCCATCAGCGGGGCGCCACGATCTGTTCGCGGGCGTCAAGGTCGTAGCGGTAGACCTCCCGGCCGCCGATCCACACCTTCAGCGCACGCTGCATCACGTCCAGCGGATTCCCGCTCCACAGGACAAGATCGGCATCCTTGCCGGGTTCCAGGGAACCGAGTCGGTCCGCGAGGCCCAGCACCCGGGCGGGATTGATCGTCACGGCGCGCAGCGCCTCGTCGGGGTCCAGCCCCTCCTTCACCGCCAGTGCGGCTTGATAGATCAGGAAATTGATGGGGACCACCGGATGGTCGGTGATGATGGAGATCTCCACTCCGGCAGCGGCAAGCTTCCCCGGATTGGCCATGCTGCGGCCGCGCAGCTCCACCTTCGAGCGGGTGGTGAAGAGCGGTCCGATGAGCACCGGAACGCCGCGTTCGGCCAGGACATCGGCCAGCAGATGGGCCTCGGTGCCGTGGTCGAGCACCAGCTCGTAGCCGAACTCGTCCGCCAGCCGCAGGGCGGTGCCGATGTCGTCCGCCCGGTGGGCGTGCTGCCGCCAGGGGATTTCCTGCTTCAGCACCATGGCAAGGGCTTCAAGGTGCGGGTCGCGGGCGTTCGGGTCCGCCTTGCCCAGGTAGTTCTGCGCATCCATAAAGGCCTGCCGGATCACCATCGCCGTGCCCAGACGGGTGGAGGGGGTCTGCTTCTTGTCGCTGTAGATCCGCTTCGGGTTCTCTCCGAGCGCGGACTTCAGGCCGCTGGGTGCACGCAGCACCATTTCCTCCAGATAACGCCCGTGCGTGTGCAGCGCCACTGCCTGCCCGCCGATCGGGTTGCCGGAGCCGGGGTTGATGTTCGCCGTGGTCACTCCGCCGGCCAGGGCGTCGTCGAAGCCCGTATCGAAGGGGTTTACAGCGTCCAGGGCGCGGACGCCCGCCATCACCGGATCCGTCATCTCGTTGGAATCGTTGCCGGCCCAGCCTTCACCTTCTTCATGCACGCCAAGGTGGGTATGCGCATCCACCAGCCCGGGCAGCAGCCACTGCCCGCCGGCGTCCAGCACCTCCGCGCCGTCGGGCACAACGACGTCGGGCCCCAGTTCCCGGATCCGTCCGCCCTCGACGAGGACGGTGCCGTCGAAGGGCCTGCCGGTGACGGGAACCACATGGGCATTGGTGATGGCTTGAAGCGCGGGGGACATGGGGGACCTTTCGCTTACTTGATCTGGTCCGGCCAGCCTATCGCCTGCCTCCGGGCAGGGGAGGAGGAGCAGCCTGCCCGGTAGACTTGCGGGTGTCAAGATCGACACGAAAAACGCTATGTAGCGCCACGAGCGCGGCCGGCAGTCTTACAGGGAGAACAATGGGCCAGATCCACCGATCCGCTTTTGTGCGGACCGTTGCGACCCTGGGAGCGCTGGCATTAGCCGGGCTGCTCGTATGGACAGCTTTCGACTTATCGCCGCGTCACGGCCTCGACTTCAGTGTTTACCTGTCCGGCGGGCAGAGCGTCATTGACGCCGCCGGTGAACTGTATACGAAGGCCGTCCAGTACGACGCCGACAGCAGCCTGCTCTTCACCTACCCGCCTTTTGCCGCGCTGGTTTTTGCAGTGCTGGCTCCGTTCGGCCAGAGCGTGGGGCTGAACATCTTCACCGGCATTTCCATCGCCATTGCCGCAGCCACCGCCGTCTGGGCAGTCCGCTATGTCTTCCGCCGCGAGGGAGCCATGGACGTACTCCGCCACCCCTGGCTCCGTCCGCTGGCCATCGCCGGCACCGGCTTGATCGTGCTGCTAGGACCATGGCGCGAAACGCAGGCCTTCGGGCAGATCAACATCCTGCTCTTTGGGCTGATCATGGCCGACTTCGTGATCAAGAAGGAAGGCTGGCCCACCGGTCTGCTGACAGGTGTGGCTGCCGGACTGAAACTCACCCCGCTGGTCTTCGGCCTGTACTTCCTGGCGCGGGGCGACTGGCGCGGACTGCGCAACATGGCCTACGGCTTCCTCTCGACCTTCGCCCTTGGCTTCCTGATCCTCCCGCGGGAATCACGTACCTACTGGCTGGACCTGCTGCCGGACACCTCGAGGATCGGCGGCGCCGGCTACGTGGACAACCTCTCGATCAAGGGGGCCATCCTGCACTTCGGCGGCCCGGATTTCCCCGTCGACCTTCCGTGGCTTCTCCTTTCGCTGCTGGCTGTCGCGGCTACCGCCGTCGTCATCCGCCTGGCCGGCAACCGCGGAGAGACCTTCACCGCCCTGGCAGCCACCGCGCTGCTGATGCTCCTGATTTCCCCCGTCTCCTGGTCACACCACTGGGTCTGGGTGGCACTCTTCATCCCGGTCCTGGCCCGGAACCTGATGGACTTGGAGCCGCAGCGCCGGAAACTCCGGATCACCGGATTCCTCCTGCTGGCCTCCTCGCTGGTGATCTTCATTTACTCGCCCAAGACCATCGGCGAACTGTTCAATGCACCCAACCTGGATTCCCAGCTGCCCGAGCCGTGGCTGATGGCCTCCAGCGCCGGAGTCTTCTGGGGCATCGGGCTCCTGGCCTGGTGGTCCGTCAACTATTGGGGCAGCCGCCCGCGCCACTGGTGGCGCAACAATCCGCCCGGGTTGCAGCGGGCCACGGAGCCGCAGCCCTAGACTGCTGGCATGAGAACCGGTTCGCTGCTCGCTGTTTGCCTGTTGCACGGCCTTCTGCCCACCAAGGACGCCACCGGCGTCACTGCCATCGACAAACGCGCCGTGGCAGGACCGGTGAAGGTCCATCCCCTGGGATTGACCGGAGACCTGCAGGCCAGCCGCAAACATCACGGCGGGGAATCCAAGGCCATCTACGCCTATTCCCAGGCCGACGCCGACTACTGGGCCCGGGAACTGGGACGCGCGGTCCCGCCCGGCCTGTTCGGTGAAAACCTGCGGCTGGACGGTTTGGACGCCACTGCCGCCCTGATCGGTGAGCGGTGGCGGATCGGCGACGACGTCGAGGTGGAAGTGACCTGTCCCCGCACCCCCTGCCGCAACTTCCAGCGGCGGATGGAGGTGCCGAACTGGCAGCGCCGCTTTGCGGAGGCCGGACGCGTGGGCACCTATCTCCGGGTCCGCCGCCGCGGCAGCATCGCTGCGGGGGACCCCGTGGAGGTGTTGACCGAACCCAGCCACGGCGTGAGCGTCCGTGACGTCTTCCGCGGCCTTGACGCCGAACAGGCCGCGGCGCTGCAGGCATCCCGCAGCGCCGGTGAGATCACGTTGTCACCGGAAATACTCAAGGTCCTGCGCACGATGTCGGCCAAAACCGCGCGGTCCACGGCCGCAGTGCCGGCCCGGGGTTAGCCCTGCCCGGGGCCGCTGTGCGCAAGCTCACCGGCCCCGACCACGCACCGGACGCAGGGATGCCGTACACTGGAAAACATCCCCCACTCCGGTATTCCCTTATTTTCCTACGGTTCATCGAGATTTTCACTGAAAATCACCACCGAAACCCGTACGGTACGTTGTGTTGGGGCCCGCATTTCTAATGCGGGCAGATTCATCTTTTGGGGAGCGCCGGCAAAGAAATCGTCACACCGGTCGTAGACACAATCCAGTGAAATCGGCCCACAGCTGTGACGGAAAGTCCTGCCTGGGATTGCAACAGCGCCGGACTTACGTCCTGCAGCCTCTTGGTTGCCTGCTCCCCGATTGAATGAGGATCACCTCTTGTCTGAAGCCACGCTGGAAAACACCAACGTCGAAAACGCCGCTCCCGAAACCGAAGAGAACACTGTGCTGTTCAGCGACTTCGGATTGGACGAGCGCGTCCTGGCAGCCCTGAAGGATGTCGGCTACGTAACGCCGTCTCCAATCCAGGCAGCTACCATCCCCCTGCTGCTCGAAGGCCGCGACGTCGTCGGCCTGGCCCAGACGGGAACCGGCAAGACCGCGGCATTCGCCGTTCCTGCCCTGTCCCTGCTCGCCGGCCGCCCGGCCACCAAGGACACCCAGGTGCTGGTGCTTGCACCCACCCGTGAACTGGCCCTGCAGTCTGCAGAAGCCTTCACCTCCTACGCAGTCCACATGGATGGCATCACCGTGCTTCCCGTGTACGGCGGTTCCGCCTACGGCCCCCAGCTCAACGGCCTCCGCCGCGGCGCCCAGGTTGTTGTGGGCACCCCCGGCCGTGTGATTGACCACATCGCCAAGGGTTCCCTGGACCTGTCCAACCTCGAGTACCTGGTGCTCGATGAGGCTGACGAAATGCTGCGCATGGGCTTCGCCGAAGACGTGGAGCAGATCCTTTCCTCCACTCCGGCGAGCAAGCAGGTTGCCCTGTTCTCCGCCACCATGCCGCCGGCCATCCGCAAGATTGCCAAGAAGTACCTGAACAACGCTGCGGAAATCACGGTCAAGTCCAAGACCACCACCGGTGCGAACACCCGCCAGCGCTACGTGCAGGTCATGGGCCCGCACAAGCTGGATGCAATGACCCGCATCCTGGAAACCGAAGAGTTCGACGGCGTTATCGCGTTCGTCCGGACCAAGGCGGCCACCGAAGACCTGGCTGACAAGCTCAAGGACCGCGGCTACAACGCCGCCGCCATCAATGGCGACATCCCGCAGCAGCAGCGTGAGCGCACGGTCGAGGCCCTCCGCGACGGCAAGATCGACATCCTGGTTGCCACGGATGTTGCCGCCCGCGGCCTCGACGTCGAGCGCATCAGCCACGTCGTCAACTACGACATCCCGCATGACACCGAGTCCTACGTCCACCGCATCGGCCGCACCGGCCGTGCAGGACGCACCGGCGACGCCATCCTGTTCATGACCCCGCGTGAGAAGTACCTGCTGCGGGCCATTGAAAAGGCCACGCGCCAGCCGGTTGAGCACATGCAGCTGCCGAGCGTCGACGTCGTCAACGAGAAGCGCCTGGCCAAGTTCTCCGAGAAGATCACGGAAACCCTCGGTTCCGAGGACATCGCGGTGTTCCGGGACCTGGTGACCAAGTACCTGGCCGAGCACGAAGTTCCCGCCGAAGACGTTGCAGCAGCCCTGGCCGTCATGGCCCAGGGTGGCCGCGACCTGCTGCTGCGGGAAATCCCGCAGGCTCCTGCCCGCCAGCGCGAGCGTTCCGAAGGCCGCAACGACGGCGTCGGCTCCCGCGGCCCGACGCGTCCGCTGACCGAAGGCAATGCAACGTACCGCATCGCCGTCGGCCGCCGCCAGCGCGTGCTGCCCGGTTCGATTGTCGGCGCCATTGCCAACGAGGGCGGCCTGTCCTCCGCGCAGATCGGCGGCATCGACATCCGTGCAGACCACACCCTGGTGGAACTGCCTGCAGACCTGTCCAAGGACCAGCTGCGCGCCCTGTCCCGCACCCGGATCGGCGGCGAGCTGATTCACCTCGAGCTGGACAAGGGCCGCAAGCCGGCCCGCGAGCGTGAAGGCGGCGGCAGCTTCAACGACCGCGCCGACCGCGGCGGCTTCAAGAAGGATTTCAAGAAGCGCGACGGCGAGCGTTCCTTCGGCGACCGCGGCAGTGACCGCCCGTTCAAGAAGCGTGAAGGCGGCTTCCGCGACAGCGCAGCTGCCGGTGCCCGCAAGCCCCGCTTCCGCGACTAGGAAGCAGCGGCGCCCGTAACCTAGGGCGCCGCACCGCGGTTCCGTATAAACAAGAAGGACGCCTCCCGCAGCGGGAGGCGTCCTTTTTGTTATGCCCTGTGGTGCCGAGGCGCTGTCCTGCTACTGCACGGACCCGCCTGCGCGGCGGCTCTCAAGGCGCATTTCCAGGTCATTCATGACAATCGCAGCAAGGTCCGAGAGTGTTGCCTCGTCTTCGGGGGAGAAAGTCCGGGGCTTCCTGTCCAGGATGCAGAACGTGCCCAGATTGAACCCGTCGCTGGTCTGGAGCGGAACGCCGGCGTAGAACTGCAGGCCGAAGTCTCCGGCCACCAACGGGTTGGCCAGCGTCCTCGGGTCATGCCGGGCGTCGTCGACCACGTACACGCCGTCCTGCAGGATGGCGGAGGCACACAGGCCGGGGTCGCGGCCGATCTCGACGGCTTCGGTGCCGTGATGGGACTTGAACCAGATCCGGTCGGTGTCCACCACGCTGACGATTGCCACCGGGACGTCAAAGAGACGGGACGCGAGGGCCGTGACACGGTCGAAGGCACCGTCCGGGGGAGTATCCAGGAGGTCATAGCGGCGCACCGCGTCCATCCGCCGGGCTTCGTCCGCGGGCAGGATTTCCGGGTCGACCCGGTGCCGGCCGCGTGCGGCGACGATCATGTCGTAGAGGACCTGGGAGACGTCGTGGGCGCTGGGGCGCTCCGCAGCGTCCTGGGCGGTCATGGCGCGGAGCAGCTGCACCCAGTCCGCTCCCAGCTCCGCGGGGATCTCCGGGTCCCTCAGGAGCCGTGCGAGGGCACTTTCCAGGGCGGGACCGGGGAAGGCCGGCTTTCCCGTGAGGCACTGCAGCAGCACCAGGCCGAGGGAATACACATCGCTAGACACCCCGGCATTTTCCCCGCGTGCCTGCTCGGGACTCATGAACGCCGCGGTGCCTGAGAAGGTGCCGTGCTGGGACTGCGGGTCGCTGGCCACGAAGGCAACGCCGAAGTCAGTGAGTTTGGCTCGGATCCGGGCATCCGCGCTGCTGTAGTCGAACAGCATGATGTTTGCGGGCTTCACGTCCCGGTGCACTACGCCGTTGTCGTGGATGTACTCCAGGCCGATGGCGAGGTCGTAGCCGAGCAGTGCGGTCTGGCGGCGGGGCAGAGTGCCCTGCTTCAGCCGTTCGCGCAGATCGAGGCCCTCGACAAGTTCCATAACGAGGTAGATCAGCGGCGACGCCGGGTCGGACGTGTCCGATCCTGCATCCAGCAGGGTGACCAGGCTGTGGTGGTTCAGGCGCGCCAGGATCTTGGCCTCGGCGTCGCTGCGCCGGAGGTCCATCTCACTGGTGGCCGACGGGCGGATGATTTTCACCGCTACGTCCCGGTCCAGGAACTCATCCTTGGCCCGGTGGACGGTGCCCATGGCACCTGCCCCGATCTTATTCAGGAGTCGGTATCTTCCACCCAGGAAGAGGCCCTCCGAAACGTGGTTCGGCACTATGCTCACGTGCCCTCGCTTTCTCGTAGCATAAGCATACTGACAAAAAGGGCAGAAAGTTCACCATTTTGGAGCCTGGAACCGTGTCCCGGACCGGTTCAAAAGTGTCCCTCGTCACCTTTCGGGCAAATGGCCCATTTCGATTTCATGTTCCCGAAAAGTGCTGGTAGAGTTTTATGTCGTTGCCCCGATAGCTCAGTGGTAGAGCGCCATCTTGGTAAGATGGAGGTCCCGGGATCGATTCCCGGTCGGGGCTCTCAATGGGAGGGCCCGCGTTGCAAAGGCTGTATGTTCTGCAGAGGCCTGTGTAGGGCGGGCTTCACTCATTTTTGGCGGTGTAGCTCAGTTGGTTAGAGCGCACGACTCATAATCGTGAGGTCGGGAGATCGAGCCTCCCCACCGCTACAAACAGGGCAGGTCCTGAAGATTTCATTCTTCCGGTACCTGCCCTTTTTGTTTGCCTTGAACCGCATGCCGCAGCGGCTCGCAAGCTCCCTAAGGTTGCTTATCATTGCCGGTTCTCCATAGGGTGTGCATAGCGGGAACCGAAACGTATCCCGATCCAGCACCACCACCGTAGAAGCATCGCTGCGGCCCGCAGGTTTCCGGCCGCAGCTGAAACGAACGGAGTCACCATGGCAGAGCACGATATTTCCGGCAAGAAGGTAGCTTTCCTCCTCACCGACGGCGTGGAGCAGATTGAGCTGACCAGCCCCTGGGAAGCCGTCAAGAACGCCGGCGGCGAGCCGGTCCTCGTGTCCCCGAAGAAGGGCACCATTCAGGGCTTTGACGGCATGGACAAGGGTGAGACCTTCACCGTTGACCTCGACGTAGCCGACGCCGACGCAAGCGACTTCGACGCCCTGGTCCTGCCGGGCGGCGTCGTCAATGCAGACTTCCTCCGCGTGGACAAGAACGCCCAGCAGTTTGCCCGTGCCTTCTTCGAGGCGCACAAGCCCGTGGCTTCCATCTGCCATGGTCCGTGGCTGCTGATTGAGGCCGGCGTCGTCAAGGGCCGCGACCTGACGTCCTACCACACGCTGGCAACGGACCTGAAGAACGCCGGCGCGAACTGGACCGACGAGGAAGTGGTGGTGGACCAGGGGTTCGTGACCAGCCGCAACCCGGGCGATCTGCCGGCTTTCAACGACAAGCTCGTTGAGGAAATCGCCGAAGGGGAACACGCGGGCCAGCACGCCTGACACCTCCCAAAACAGCACCGAAGGGTGGGGTAGCGTGAAAACGTTACCCCACCCTTTTGGCGTTCACCGGGAGGTCCACCATGCCTGCAGCCGGAGGCACCGCAGCATCCGCCGACGCCGGCAGGTTCCTCTGCTCGGGGACCTCCTGGGACACCGCCGGCCCGAACCTGTCACTGCACCTTCCCAGCGGGCGGGCCGAAAAGCAGCCGCTCGTTCCGGGCACCGAACTTCGGTTCCGTGTCCTGGCGGACAACAACGGGAACGAGAAGTTCTGCCTTGGCTCCTGGCAGGTGAACGACGACGGCGTCCAGTCCCACACTCCCTGTCCAGGCCAGGCTCCTGCCGAGCGCGGTTATCAGTGCAGCAGTTGCTTCATCCGGGACGAGGTGCGGGGCATCCACAACAGCCACCGTGCGGACAGCATCCCGGATGCGCTCCGGCGCTACCTGGACCAGCCGCACTGGCTGTACGTGGCCACGTTCGCCGACGGTTCCACCAAGGTCGGCACGGCCGCGGACGGGCGCAAGCAGCTCCGCCTGATCGAACAGGGGGCCGTCCACGCCAGGTATGTTGCCCGTGCCGGCGACGGGTTGGTGGTGCGGATACTCGAAGACGCCGTGACGGCCGTGGTCGGCCTGCAGCAGGCTGTCCGGGCAGGAACCAAAACAGCGGCGCTGGCCCGGCCCCTGGCCGCCGCGGAACTGGACGCCCGCAATGCCGAGGCCGCAGAGTCGGTGCGTTCCATGCTGGCGGACCTGGCGATCGCCGGTTTCCGGACGGCCGACGAAGTCTGGGAACCTCCCGCCCAGTTCCGTACGGTGCTGGAGACGCCGTGCGAACTGTATCCGTGCGACCCCGGTTCGGGTGAGCACGGCATGGTCATCCAGGCGGTCTTGGGCGCAACGGCCCTGGTCCGGGTGGACGGCGAAGAAACCCTGTTCGCAGCGGACCTGTCCCGCCTGAAGGGACGCCGGCTGCAGTACGGTTCGTTCCGTACGGCCGTGCCTGCACTCCAGGCCGCACTGTTCTAGCGGGAGCTTCACTGTTCTAGCGGGAGCTTCGCGGACACCGTTTCGGGCCCTTCCCGCCCGCCCCTGTATTCTGAAGACATGCTAAATACCCCCTGGGAAACCGGCTCGCCCCTGTACCGGAAACTTGTCGTGAGCGCACTGGCGCTCAGTGGCCTCGGGGTGCTGCTGGTGCTTCTGGGAGCTGTCCTGGATAACCAGGTCCTGATGTACATCGCCCTTCCCCTGATCGTGGTGGGCCTGAGCACGCACCTGAGCGGGATGGTGGTCCGCGCCAGGGACACCCGACGCCGCATCAAAGGCACGGAGGGCAAAAAATGAGCATCAACCCCCAACTCCAGGGACGCACCTACCCGGCAGTGGCTGCGTACTCCGTGGGCCGTGAAAAGATCCGCGAATTCGCTGCAGCCGTCAAGGCCACCAATCCGGCCCACTTCGACGTCGCCAGGGCCCAGGAACTGGGCTATGCAGACCTCGTTGCCCCGCCTACCTTCGCCATCATCGTTGCCCAGCGTGCCGACGCGCTGCTGGTTGCCGATCCCGATGCCGGCATCGACTTTTCCCGGGTGGTCCATGCCGACCAGCGCTTCACCCATCACCGTCCCATCGTGGCCGGAGACGAACTCGTGGCCGAGCTGTACGTGGACTCGGTGCGGGCAATGGGCGACGGCGCCCTGATCACCACCCGCGCGGAAATTTCCACAACCGAGGGCGAGCAGGTAGCCACCACCCTTTCATCCATCCTCGTCCGCGGAGAGGGGCAGTAACCGCTATGTCCATTGCACTAAGTGAACTGTCCAAGGGCACCGAGATCGGTTCCGCCGCGCTGGAAATTTCCCGTGCCGACCTCGTCCGCTACGCCGGTGCCTCCGGCGATTTCAACCCCATCCACTGGAACGAACGCTTCGCCCGCGAGGTGGAGCTGCCCGGCGTTATTGCGCACGGCATGTTCACCATGGGCACCGCTGTCCAGCTGGTGAGTGACTGGATCGGCGATCCGGGAGCGGTGATTGACTACCAGACGCGTTTCACCCGGCCCGTCCTGGTGGAAGATATCGACGGCGCTCCAGGAGCGGTTGTGGAGGTCGCCGGTGTTATCGGCGCCATCGACGCGGACAACTCAACGGCACGCGTGGATCTCACCGTGACCTTCAACGGGCAGAAGGTGCTGGTCAAGGCACAGGCAGTGGTGCGGGTCTGGTGACTGCTTTGACCCGGATGCCGCTGGCATCCCTGACCACCGCACGCGTGGGTGGCCCGGCCCGCCGCTACCTTGAAGCAGAAACCGAAGACGAACTGATCATTGCCGTCCGTGCCGCGGATGAGGCGGGGGAGCCGCTGCTGATCATCGGCGGCGGTTCCAACCTGTTGATCTCGGACGAAGGTTTCGACGGCGCCGTCATCCACATTGCCAGCCGCGGGCTGGACATCCGGGAGGCCGGGGACGGAACCGCCGTCCTGCGCGCCGAGGCCGGGCACCCGTGGGACGAACTGGTGGCGTACACCCTGTCGGAGGGCTACTCCGGCCTGGAAGCGCTGTCCGGTATCCCGGGGCTGGCCGGTGCGACGCCGGTGCAGAACGTGGGTGCCTACGGCGCCGATGTCTCGCAGTCCATCACTTCGGTGCGCGCCTGGGACCGCTCCGAGCGCACGGTGGTGGAATTCGCGAACACGGATCTCGGGTTTGGCTACCGGGATTCGGTGCTCAAGCGCAGCACGAAGAACGGTTCTCCCCGCTACGTGGTGCTGACCGTGGAGTTTGCCTTGTCCAAGGGGTCCACCAGCGCCCCGGTCCGCTACGCCGAGCTCGCCCAGGCTCTGGGAGTGGACATCGGCGAGCAGGCCGACGCCGCGGACGTGCGCCGCGAGGTCCTTCGGCTGCGGGCGGGTAAGGGCATGGTCCTGGACGCCTCGGACCCGGACACCTACAGCACCGGTTCCTTCTTCACCAACCCCATCGTTGATGAGGCAACCGCAGCAGCGCTGCCGGCAGACGCTCCCCGCTATCCGGTGGCGGAGCCCGGAAGGGTGAAGCTGAGCGCCGCGTGGCTGATCAGCCACGCCGGTTTCCGCAAGGGCTTCGGGCTGGCACCAGAGGATGGCACGGGCGGGCGGGCCTCACTGTCCACCAAGCACACCCTGGCCGTCACCAACCGCGGCGACGCCACTGCCGAGGACCTGCTGGTGGTGGCCCGCGCGGTCGCTGCCGGCGTGGAGAAGGCTTTCGGCATCCGGCTCCACCCCGAGCCCCTGCTGGTCAACTGCACGCTGTAGCCGCCACCGGCACGGCAGGAATCAGCCGCCGGCACTGTCGCCGGGGTCGGGTCCCGGCCGCTCCGGTCCCTTCTCCGCCGGTCCCTTCTCCGGCGGCCCTTTCCGTGCAGGTCCTTTCCGCGCCTCGGCGGCTGCTGCCTGCGCACTCCGGATAGCCGGGCGGTCTCGGCGCGGGTCCAGCAGGCAGCTGTTGCACAGCCATTGGATCAGCCGGGGCGTCAGGGCCACCTGGGTACGCCGGTCCTGCAGGTCCGGCAGCAGCCACTCCGGCGCCAGGAAGCCGCTGAGGGCGTAGGCGAGCTCGTGGGCGCCGAACAGCCGGGCGAAGGCCGCCTCCGGCTCCAGCGTCCGCTCAAGCGCCAGCAGCGCTTTGTCCTGGGCACAGAGGATCCCTGCGCCCTCGGCCTCCAGATACCGGCGCAGTTGCAGGGCCACACGGAGATAACGGGCCCGGGTGGGGGTCTGCTTGCCGGCACAGCTGAAGGCGAAGAAGGTGCTAAGGATCGAATCCACGCTTTGCTGCTCCATGCGGACAACATGCCACCCGGCACTGACAGTTTTTGAGCGCCCCGGTTTTGGCCGCCATGTCTTAGGCGCTCCCGCCCGGCGGCCCCAGCTAGGCAGCCCCCGCCAGGGAAGCGTCCGCCAGGCGCCACCCCCGTTAACGCAGCACGGGTCCGCTCCACAGGGGAGCGGACCCGGAACGGGAACGGAAAATCAGAGGTTGCCGGTGGCGATGCGCAGCATCCGGCGCAGCGGTTCGGCGGCGCCCCAGAGCAACTGGTCCCCGATGGTGAAGGCGCTGATGTACTCCGGACCCATTTCCAGCTTGCGGATGCGGCCCACCGGGATGTCCAGCGTGCCGGTGACCGCCACCGGAGTCAGTTCGGCCATGGTGGCTTCCTTGGTGTTGGGCACCACCTTGGACCATTCATTGTCCGCATCGATGATCTTCTCGATCTCGGCCACGGAGAGGTCCTCGGTCAGCTTCAGCGTCAGGGCCTGGGAGTGGGAACGCATGGCACCGATCCGAACGCACAGCCCGTCAAACGGAATCCGCCCGTCGGCCCCGCGGCCGAGGATCTTGTTGGTCTCCGCGCCGCCCTTCCACTCTTCCTTGGACATGCCGTTGCCCAGGTCCGCATCGATCCAGGGGATCACTGAGCCGGCCAGCGGCACACCGAACTGGGAGGAGTCCATGGACGGGTTCTTCTGCTGGGCCAGGACGGCACGGTCAATCTCCAGGATGGCCGACGCGGGATCGGCGAGGTTCGGCGCCACCGCAGCGTTCAGCGCCCCGAACTGGTTGAGCAGTTCGCGCATGTGCCGGGCACCGCCGCCGGAGGCTGCCTGGTAGGTCATGGACGTGCCCCACTCGACCAGGCCGTTGCGGAACAGCCCGCCGAGGCCCATCAGCATGCAGGACACGGTGCAGTTGCCGCCCACGAAGTTTTTTACGCCGCGGGCCAGACCGGCGTCAATAACGTCCCGGTTGACCGGATCCAGCACGATGATCGCGTCATCGTCCATGCGCAGCGTGGAAGCGGCGTCAATCCAGATGCCGTCCCAGCCGGCGGCACGCAGCTTCGGGAAGATTTCCGCCGTGTAGTCGCCGCCCTGGGCGGTGACGATGATCGGCAGCTTGGCCAACGCGTCGACGTCGTACGCATCCTGCAGCGGTCCGGCTCCGGCAGCGAAGGACGGCGCGTTGCCCCCGGCGTTGGAGGTCGAGAAGAACACCGGGTTGACCAGGTCGAAGTCGCCCTCGTCCTGCATGCGCTGCATCAGGACGGAGCCGACCATGCCGCGCCAGCCGACGAAACCTGCAGTGGGGAAAGCGGGAATGGAGGAAGAAGTCATGGTTTCCACCTTAGGCCAGCGGTGCGGCTGCGTCTTGGTTGGCTGCGTCACGGTCGGCTGTCTCACGGTCCCGGGTCCAGAGGGCAATCCGGTACCGGGTGCCGTTGGAAGACGTGTACCAATCGGCGGCAGGACTGACGGCACTGAAGGTCCAGTCCTGGCCCAGCGCGGGGGCGAATGTGTCGCCTTCGGTCTCCATGTCGATGACCGTCACCACAGCGGTATTGGCCACCGGGACGGCTGCTTCATACAGCTGTGCACCCCCGATGATCCAGATTTCCCCGTTGCCGGGACTGGTTCGGGCCACGCTCAGGGCATCCTCGAGGGAGCCGACGACGACGGCGCCGGAGTCCGCGGCTTCGGCATGCAGCGCGGCACTGGAGGACACAATGATGTTCGTCCTTCCGGGCAGCGGCCGGTAGGCGGCCGGGAAGGACTCCCAGGTGCGGCGGCCCATGATGACCGGGTGCCCCGCCGTCGTCGCCTTGAAGTGCGCCATGTCCTCGGGCAGGTGCCACGGCATGCCGCCGTCACGCCCGATGACGCCGTCTAGGGTCTGCGCCCACACCATGCCGATGACGGGGCCGCCGTGGGGTACCGTGCCGCGCTCCCGGAGGACCTGACCCAGGTCCGCGCCCTCATGGGAGCCGCCGCCCACCGGGAAGTAGCGGGTGGGGCCGGCCGGGGCGGCAGCAGTTGTTACGGGAAGGGACTCGGTCATGGTTGTCCTCTCAAACGGCGATAGGCGCTTTGATACCGGGGTGGTGCCGGTAGTCGAGGACCTCGAAGTCCTCAAGGGTGTAGTCGAAGATGCTTTCCGGAGTGCGGCGGATCCGCAGCTTCGGGTAGGGGTAGGGCTCCCGGCTGAGCTGTTCACGGACCTGGTCCACATGGTTGTCGTAAATGTGGACGTCCCCGCCGCTCCAGACGAATTCGCCGGGCTCCAGCCCGGTCTGCTGGGCCACCATCAGGG
The DNA here is from genome assembly GCF_024385525.1 of Arthrobacter sp. zg-Y238. Classification (GTDB taxonomy): domain Bacteria; phylum Actinomycetota; class Actinomycetes; order Actinomycetales; family Micrococcaceae; genus Arthrobacter_B; species Arthrobacter_B jinronghuae. The sequence goes on from NZ_JANFLU010000004.1 coordinate 202,195, forward strand.
TGAGGAGGGCGTAGGAGGCGATGTTGAACGGGACCCCCAGGAAGGTGTCCGCCGAACGCTGGTACAGCTGGCAGGACAGTTTCCCGTCCGCGACGTAGAACTGGAACAGGGCGTGGCACGGCGGCAGGGCCATGTTCTCGACCTCCGCCGGGTTCCAGGCCGTGACGATGTGGCGGCGGGAATCCGGGTTCTTCCGAATGCCTTCGACCAGCTTCGCGATCTGGTCGATGTGCCCGCCGTCGGGAGTGGGCCAGGAGCGCCACTGGACGCCGTAGACCGGGCCGAGTTCGCCGTCCTCATCCGCCCACTCGTCCCAGATACTCACTCCCTGTTCCTGCAGCCAGCGGACGTTGGAGTCGCCGCGCAGGAACCAGAGCAGCTCGAGGGCAACGGACTTGAAATGCACCCGCTTGGTGGTGATCAGCGGAAAGGATTCGCTCAGGTCAAAGCGCATCTGGCGGCCGAACACGCTGCGCGTGCCGGTGCCGGTGCGGTCCGACTTCTGCGTGCCGTTGGCCATGACGTCGCGCAGCAGGTCTTCATACGGGGTAGGAATGCTCACCCGGCCAGTCTAGTTCAGGTAGACGCGCAGGCAGGGGGAATGCGAGGCGTGCCACAACGGCACCGGGCGGCCGGAGCTAGTCGTCGAAGGCCCGGTATTTTTCCAGCGAAACGATCCGGCCCTCATCCGCGCTGCTCACCTGGCAGATCACGGACTCGCCGGGTGCCAGGTACGGGTCCTTGGCCGGCAGGCCTGCGGCCATGTCCACGGGCATGTGTCCCGCCAGCACGTCAAAGACCAGGGGCAGCACCGGCCGATGCGTGCACACCGCCACGGGTTTGGCCTTGTCGAACAAGCCCTCAACGGCGTTCCGGGCCTTGCCTGGCTTGCGCTTGGCACTGTGCTCGGTAAGCGCGTCAACCGTCTTGAACTTGGTGCCTTCCGCCTTCACGTACGGGCGGACGGTCTGCACGCAGCGCACCCAGGGACTGGAAACCACCCGTTTCGGCCGCCAGGCCACCAGCAGCCGCGAGACCGCCATGGCCTGCCGCAGGCCCGTGGCTACCAACGGACGTTCGCCCTCTGCCCGGGTCCACGCGGACCGGGGCTTGGCCTTGGCATGCCGGACAACGATCAGCGGCCAGGTCCTCAGCCGCTGCTCGTTCCAGGCCGCCACCAGTTCCATCAGCGGCAGTTTGTCCGTGGGGTTGGTAAGTGCTTCGGCGGCTTCCTCCGGAGTGCACCAGCGTGTGCCGTCCACTTCCTTGCCGTCCGGCCGTGCCTTGTCCGAGTCCACATGGGAGGCCCAGTAATGCACCATCTTCATGCCCGAAGCCACCGGGTAAAGCGTGGAGGGCAGCGGAATGCCCAGGCTGATCCTCAGGCCCACTTCCTCACGGACTTCCCGCACGGCGCATTCCGGGGTGGTTTCGCCGACGTCGAGCTTGCCCTTGGGCCAGGACCAGTCGTCATACCGGGGGCGGTGGATCATGAGGACCTGCAGTTTGCCCTCCCGCTCGCGCCAGCACAGGGCGCCCGCCGCCACTACTTTGACCGGGGTGTCCTGGACTGGAGCGGCGGCGGGGGACTGAATTGCTTCCATCAGCGCCGGGCCACGGAACGCTGGCGGGAACGGGAGGCCAGCAGCCAGGACTGCACGTCCTGCAGTGCGTTGCCTTCCTCGTCCTTGCTGTGGCGGATCCAGGTGCCTTCCGGGTCCAGATGCCAACTCGCCGTGCCGGGGTCCATGTACCGGTCCATCAGGGCGATCAGATCGGCGACGTCGTCGCGGGCCACCAGCTGGACCAGGGCCTCCACCCGGCGGTCCAGGTTGCGGTGCATCATGTCCGCGGATCCGATGAAGACCACCGGGTCTCCGCCGTTGGCGAAGGCGAACACCCGGGAGTGTTCCAGGAAGCGGCCCAGCACCGAGCGTACGGTGATGTTCTCGCTCAGGCCGGGTACGCCCGGACGGACCGAGCAGATACCGCGGACAATGACGTCCACCTGGACCCCCGCCTGGGAGGCACGGTAGAGGGAGTCGATGATCGCCTCGTCCACCATGGAGTTGACCTTGATGATCACCCTTGCGGCGAGGCCGGCCTTCTTGTTCGCAATCTCGCGCTCAATCCGGTCAATCAGTCCGGACCGGACCGAGCGCGGAGCCACGAGCAGCCGCTTGAAAGTGGACTTCGGCGCGTAGCCGGAGAGCTGGTTGAACAGCTTCGTCAGGTCCTCGCCCACCTGCTCATTGGCGGTGAGCAGGCCCAGATCCTCGTAGTAGCGGGCGGTGCGCGGATGGTAGTTGCCCGTGCCGATGTGGCAGTAGCGGCGCAGCCCGTCCACTTCCTGCCGGACCACCAGGGACAGCTTGCAGTGCGTCTTCAGGCCCACGATGCCGTACACCACGTGCACGCCGGCCTGCTCGAGCTTGCGTGCCCAGGAAATGTTGGCCTGTTCGTCGAACCGGGCCTTGATTTCCACCAGTGCCAGGACCTGCTTGCCGGCCTCGGCGGCGTCGATCAGGGCGTCAACGATGGGCGAATCGCCGGAGGTGCGGTACAGCGTCTGCTTGATCGCCTGCACCCGGGGATCGGCGGCGGCCTGCTCCAGGAACGCCTGCACGGATGTCGAGAAGGAATCGTACGGATGGTGCAGGAGGATGTCCCGACGGCGCATGGCCGCGAACACGTTTGCCGGCTTGGAAGTCTCGGACTCCTTCAGGTGGCGGTTGGTGTGCGGCACCTGCTTGGGGTAGTGCAGGTCCGGCCGGTCGATCCGGCTGATCGGGGAAAGGCCGCGGAGGTCCAGCGGCGCGGGAAGGACGTAGACCTCGTCCGATTCCACGCCCAGCTCGCGTTCGAGCAGTTCCCGGATATTCGGGTTCATCTCCGGGGTGACTTCCAGGCGCACGGGAGGACCGAAGCGGCGGCGCAGCAGCTCCTTTTCCAGGGCCTGCAGGAGGTTCTCGGCGTCGTCCTCTTCCACCTCGAGGTCTTCGTTGCGGGTGACGCGGAAGGTGTAGTGCTCAATAACGTCCATGCCCGGGAAGAGCTGGTCCAGGTGCTGGGCAATGATGTCTTCCAGCGCGATGAACCGGGCCGTGCGCCCCGCCACGTTGCCCGCGCGGGGGCCGTCCACGGAGATGAGGCGGGGGAGCTGGTCCGGAACCTTTACGCGTGCAAAGAATTCCTTGCCGCTGACCGGGTTGCGGACCACCACTGCCAGATTCAGGGAGAGGCCGGAAATGTAAGGGAAGGGGTGTGCCGGGTCCACGGCAAGGGGGGTCAGGATGGGGAAGACCTTCGCCGCGAACTGCTTGTGCAGGCTCGCCTTGGCGGCGTCGTCCAGCTCGTCCCAGCTGACCAGGTAGATATGCTCTTCCGCCAGGGCCGGCCGGATCTGGCTGGCAAAGACGTCCGCATGGCGCTGCTGCAGCCGGTAGCCCGCTGCCACGATTTCCTCGAGCTGTTCGATCGGGCTCTGGCCTGCAGCGGAGGGGACCGCCAAACCGGTGGCAATGCGGCGCTTGAGGCCGGCAACCCGGACCATGAAGAACTCGTCGAGGTTGGAGGCGAAGATGGACAGGAAGTTCACCCGTTCCAACAGGTACAGCTCAGGGTCTTCGGCGAGTTCCAGGACCCTGGCGTTGAAATGCAGCCAGCTGATCTCCCGGTCCAGGAACCGTTCCGGCGTGATATCTCCGCTCGGAACAAGGGCAGGGCCGAAGTCCGGGATGTCGATGCGGTCCTGGGTGGCCCGCGGTGCCGACATCGCCTCTGCGGACCCGAAGGTCGAGCGGGGCTCTGCGTCGGTATCGAAACTCATAGTGTCTCCCTGAGGTGCTGGCGGCGGATCAGGGCAGGCGTTACGGGCGGACCGCCTGGCCCTGCAAACAACATTACAAGCTGCGCAGCCCTATGCGGGTGCGTACATCACGTCCTGGTCCCAGCGGACGAAGCCGAGCCGGCGGTACAGGGCGACGGCGGCGGTGTTGTCGGCGTCGACGTACAGCATGACGGCATCCAGTCCCGCGGCGTGGAGATGCTGGATTCCGGCTACCGTCAGGGCTTTGCCCAGTCCCCGGCCCTGCGCCTCGGGGCTGACGCCGACCACATACACCTCGCCGATGGGCGGGTGCCCGCCGGTGCCGGGGTGGACCTTGGTCCAGTGGAAACCGAGGATCGTGCCTTCGTCGTCCACGGCCAGGAGGAAACCGGCCGGGTCAAACCAGTCCTCGTCCATGCGGGCCTGCAGATCGGCAAGGCTCATGGACCCCTGCTCCGGGTGGTGGGCAAAGGCGGCGGCGTTGACGTCCAGCCAGGCCTGCTCATCCTGGCCGGGTTCAAAGGGACGCACCGATACCCCGGCAGGGAACCGGGTTTCGGGCAGCGAGGCATTGGACCGGCTCAGGCGCATCTTCCACAGGTCACGGACGGGACGGTAGCCGAAGCGGGCGGCAAGCTCCACTGCCGCCTCATGGTTTCCATGCGACCAGGCAGCGGGCCGGGGATCGCCGTCGCCCTCGGAGGAGTTGGCCCGCACTGCATCCTGCACTGCCGCGGCAAGGGCCGTGCCGACGCCCTGGTTTCGGTAGTTCGGGTGTACCACCAGTTCCAGCACTCCCGGATCCTGCGGGGTTTCGGATACCAGGACGGCGACGCCGGCCAGCCATTGCCCGCTGCCGGTGTCGGAACCGGAGTCATTGGCGTAGGTGGTGAAGACGGAGAGAGTGTCCGGATCGGCGTCGGGGGAGCGCAGGTCCACGAGTGTCTGCTCGGACAGCGGCGGATTGCCGTCCGAGTCCTGCGCGGCGGACGCCAGCTGCAGGATATCGGCGAGGGCGGCGGGCTCGGGCGTGCCACGGGTCTCGACTACGGGCCAGGCTGTCTGCGGTTCTTCACTCATGCCGAAAGCCTAGCGCGGCTGGTGCCCCTGCGCAGGGCGCGGCGCCGCGGGAAGTACGCCGGTCAGGCGTCCTGGCTGGCGGCTGCCGTGGTTTCCGCCCGCGAGCGGGTGAACCGGTAACCGACATTCCGCACCGTACCGATCAGCGTCTCGTGGTCCGGCCCCAGCTTGGCCCGCAGCCGCCGTACATGGACATCCACGGTCCGGGTGCCGCCGTAGTAGTCGTAGCCCCACACCTCGTGGAGCAGCTGGTCGCGGGTGAAGACGCGGCCGGGATGCTGCGCCAGGTATTTAAGGAGTTCGAACTCCTTATAAGTGAGGTTCAGGGCCGTGCCGTTCACGCGGGCCGTGTAGCTGGCCTCGTCAATAACGACGCCGGAGGCGCGGATCTCGGTTGAAGGAGCCTCGACTGCGCCGGCGCCGCGGGCCGACGCCAGGCGGAGCCGCGCTTCGAGCTCGGCCGGGCCGGCGGAATCGAGGATGACATCGTCAGCGAGCCAGTTGGGGGAGACGGCAGCCATCCCGCCTTCCGTGAGGATAAGGATAAGCGGGGTGCCCAGGCCCGTGGCCTTCAGCAGCTGGGTCAGGGACCGCGCGCCGACGAGATCCCTGCGGGCATCCACCAGGATGACGTCACTGGGATCGGTGTCCAGAAGGGCCGTAGGTTCCGCCGGCACAACGTGGACCTTGTGGTTCAGGAGTTCCAGGGCGGGCAGGACGTTGACCGAGGAACCCGAGCTGTTGGTAAGAAGCAAAATGTGCGACATAGGTCCTCCGAATGTTGGGCGCACACCATCGGGCATTTTCCTTCGCCGATCCGCTTGGCTTGAAGTGATCGAAAGTATACCCATCGAGCTGACGGGCCTGTCGTTTTTCTTCTGGACGCCGTAATAAGGCAGGATAACTAGGGTGAAACTTTGGAGCTTAGCGGTGCCGGCGGCGCTTGCCATTATCGGTATCGTGAGCGCTTCCTACCTGTCCGTGCCCGCGGTGGCCGTGATCAGCGGTCTGGCCGCCGTCCTCACCGGCGTCTGCTGGCCGCACCTGATAGGGGTGCCTGCCCGCAAAACGCAGGGCGCAACCCTGGGCCTGGTAGGCGCAGGCGCAGTGGCGGCAGCGTACTTCGCGCCCGCCGCGGCCATGCTGACCTGGTTGCCGGCCGCCGTCGCCGTAGGCGTCGGAGCGGTCTTCCTGATCCAGCTGCTCCGCGGCACCGGACAGGCGCACCGGCTCGAATCCATCGTCGGCATTATCTCCGGCGTGCTGGTTACTGCCATGGGCTCCGGCTGGGTGGCCGCTGACCGTTTGGCCGGTACCGACGGGAATCCCGGACTCTTAAGCGTGACAGGCAGTGCCGCATTGGCGGCCGCTGCCGTGTCGCTTATTCCGCTCCCGGACCGGATGGCCGCACCGCTGGGCCTGCTGGCCGGCGGCCTGACCTCAGCCCTGGTGGCCCTGGTCGTGGCGGGCGTTTCCTGGCAGGCGGCAGCGTTCAGCGGCGTGGTGATAGCCGCCGTCGTGATGGCCTTCCGCCGGCTGGCGCTTTCCCGCAACGATGCTTCCAATGCTGCGGGACGCCTGGCGCTCGGGCTGGCTCCGGTGGTTACCCTCGGATCCGTGGTCTACTTCCTCGGCCGGCTGCTGATTTCCTAACAGCTGCAAACCGGGGCGTAGGGCGGAGCGTTTGATGTCCTGCCGGGGTTTGGCCCGCAGGTCCCTGTCATGATCGAATGGCGGGAAGGAAACTGTTCCTCCCGCGCGTTAGGATGTAGCCATGGTTGCTCTCGAAATTTTCTTTATTGCCCTGCTGGGCATCACCGGCCTCGCGATGGCCGGATTCGCTGCACTGGTTATCTCCCGCCTGTACAAAGGCCAGAAGTAAACACCGGCCAGAAGTAAACACCCGGAAGAACACCGGCTCCGCCCGCCGGCACCAGCCACCCGTTACACCGAAGGACAGGTTCCACCATGCCAATGGAGATCCCCACCGATCTGACTCCGGAACTGGTACCGCTGTCCTGGCTCCTCGGCACTTGGGAAGGCTCCGGACGGCTGGGTGAGGGTGAAGCTGATTCGGAGCACTTCGCACAGAAGGTCACGTTCACCCAGAACGGCCTGCCGTACCTGCAGTACACCGCGGAAAGCTGGCTCACCGACGAGCAGGGCACCCGCCTGCGGCCGCTGGCCGTCGAGACGGGGTTCTGGGCCCTGGACCGCCCACTGAACGACGCCGACGGCGGCCCCGGCCTGGTTCCGGCGGATATCGTGCCGGCGCTCCGCAGCGCTGACGAGGTCGAAGATCTGCGCAATGACGCCGGTGGTTTCGATATCACCGCCACCATCGTGCACCCCGGAGGCATCGCCGAGCTGTATTACGGGCAGATCAAGGGGCCGCAGATCCAGCTGAGCACCGATGTGGTGATGCGCGGCGTGAACTCCAAGGAGTACTCAGCAGCCACCCGGATCTACGGCCTGGTCAACGGCGACCTTTACTGGCGCTGGGATGTTGCCTCCGAGGGTGAAGCCTTGAAGGCCCATGCCTCGGCAATCCTGAACAAGACCTCCTAAACATCCTCCGGTAAAGCCGGCCGGAGGAATAGGCCCGAGCCGCTAGGACGTTGCACCTGTTATGACGTATTCCAGCCCCCTGCTTTCCCGCCACGGCGCCGTTGAAGCCGGCGGCCTCGACGCCGGTACGGCCTCGCACTACGGCGATCCGCTCCGTGAACAGCGCGATCTTGCACGCGGCAGCGCCGTCGTCGACCTGTCCTTCCGCGGCGTGGTTACCGTTTCGGGCCCCGACCGCCTCAGCTGGCTGAACACGCTGTCCTCCCAGCAGGTGGCGGATCTTCAGCCCGGCGTGAGCTCGGAGCTGCTGCTGCTCAGCGTGCAGGGCCGCATTGACTATGACGCGCGGATCATCGACGACGGCGCCACTTCCTGGCTGCTGGTCGAATCCGCCGAAGCACCGGGCCTGACCGAGTGGCTGCAGCGCATGAAATTTATGCTCCGGGTCGAAATCGCAGACGTCACGGACCAGTGGGCCGTGGCCGGTGCGACGGTCGAGGTGCCGCAGTGGGAGCAGTACCTGCGGTGGACCGATCCCTGGCCGCACATTGGTGCCGGCGGGTTTGCCTACACTGCCGTGCCGGAAGATGCCCACCCCGGGCTTGAGCGGCCCTGGTACGAATACCTGATTCCGCGGGCCGGGTTCGAGGCTGCAATGGACGCCTCCGGGCGCACCCTGGCCGGCTCCATGGCTTCCGAGGCGCTGCGCATTGCCGCCTGGCGGCCGCGGCTGGGAGCGGAGACCGACGAGAAGACCATCCCGCACGAGCTGGACCTGATCCGCACCGCCGTCCATCTGGCCAAGGGCTGCTACAAGGGCCAGGAAACCGTTGCACGGGTCCACAACCTGGGGCACCCGCCCCGCCGGCTGGTGTTCCTGCAGCTGGACGGTTCGCAGCACACCCTCCCGGCCGCCGGCAGCCCGGTAATGCTGGGGGAGCGGCAGGTCGGAACCCTGACCTCCGTCGGTGCCCACTATGAAATGGGCCCCGTGGGCCTGGCAGTGGTGAAGCGGTCCGTGGATCCGTCCGTGCAGCTGGTAGTGAACGACGACGGGGAGCTCTACGCCGCCGCGCAGGAACCCATCGTGGCGCCGGATGCGGGAGCCGTGGTGGGACGTGCCTCGGGCTTCCTGAAGGCACCGCGGCGCTGACCGCAAGCTTCTTTTCCCGATTGACAGCCAGAAGAATCAATACCTCCAGGAGCGCCATGAGCACCCCCGAATCCCGCCCCCAGATCGATGATGACGTTATTGAACTCGCAGGCATGGTTTTTGATGCTGCGCGTGCAGGCGACACCGAAGGGATCCGCCGCTACCTCGACGCCGGCGTGCCCGTGAACCTGACGAACAGCTCGGGAGACAACCTGCTGATGCTGGCCTCGTACCACGGCCACGCGGAGCTGACCGCGCTGCTGGTGGAACGCGGTGCGGACGTCAATACGCAGAATGACCGCGGCCAGACCCCGCTTGCCGGTGCCGCGTTCAAGGGGTACGTAGAGATTTTCCGGATTCTGGCGGAAGCGGGTGCGGATCCCGACGCCGGATCCCCCACCGGGCGGGATACCGCCGGCTTCTTCAAGCGGCAGGAAATGCTGGACCTGCTCGGCTAGGGCGGGTGCGTCGCGCCTAGGCGTTCAGGGCGACGGAGGTGCGGCTTCCGGCGGGGATGAAACCGGACCCGACTGCGGTCCTGGCGGCGCCCACGTTGTCCAGCCGGGCCCGCCACTGGGGGATTAAGCCGCCTGCCATGGCGTCCTCGAGGGCCACCGAACTGATGTAGCTGCCCAGGCCGCGCAGCCGGTGGCCCGGGGCGGTCAGCACGCTCATGTCCGCCAGGATTCCGTCGGTGATGCTGTATCCCGCACCTGCCACAGGGCGCGGTTCGTCCTGGGAATCGTCCACCAGGACAAAGACTTCTTCCTTCTCCGCCAGGCCGGCCTCCGCGACGTCATCCGGAGGACACAGGCGCTCCAGGGCGACCGCGAGAGCGGGTTCGTTGCTGACGGCAAGCTCGTCGAGTGGAATGACGCTCGGGAAAGCGTCAGCGAAAAACAGCTGCTCGGCGCCCAGGACCCGTCCGCCGTGTTCCATGGACATCTGGATAAGCCCTGAATGACGGGTGAGCTGCGCGGCGCTTTGGGTCCTGGCGCGGTCGGCAGCCCATTCGGGGCCGCTGAACACCTCGGCACCGAAAAGGCGCAGGAAGCATGCTGTGTCAGCCTGTTCCTGAACGCTGTAGATGCGTTCGCCGGTGTCCGTTTCCGCCAGGGCATTATCCGCCAGGCCCAGATGGCGGGACCAGGCCAGCTGGATGATCGCGATGGTTCCCGAGTCCAGATTCATGGTTTTCAACCTACACCGCGGCATGCACACGCATGCAAACGCCCTGCCGAAGCATACGGAATCCTCAGCAAATACACAGCATGCCTGACGGAATCGGTACGCCGACGGCAGGGCGCGGCAGACGGCGGGCGGGCAGAACCCGGCCCCGCCTAGCCGAAGAGGATGGCGGCCTCGTCGTAGCGGTGCTCGGGAACGGTCTTCAGATTGCCGAGGGCCTTTTCGAAGCCCACATGGACAATGTCCGTACCGTGCAGCGACACCATGGTTCCCCACAGGCTGTCCACCACCGAATCCACCGCGGCCATGCCCAGGCGGGTGGCAAGGACCCGGTCGTAGGCCGTTGGTACACCGCCGCGCTGGATATGGCCAAGAACCGTGGCACGGGTTTCAATGCCGGTCCGCGCCTCGATCTCGGGGGCCAGCAGTTCGCCGATGCCGCCCAGCCGCGGGCGGCCGAAACTGTCCAGGCCACGCTCCGAGTGCGGCATCTCCATATCCGTGGTGACGAAACCTTCGGCCACAACCACCAGCGGGGCACGGCCGCGGTCGCGGGCATCGCTGACCCACTGGGAAATCTGTTCGATGCTGACCGGGTGCTCGGGAATCAGGATGGCGTGGGCACCGGCTGCCATGCCGGAATGCAGGGCAATCCAGCCCACATGCCGGCCCATGACTTCGGCCACCATGCAGCGGTGGTGGGATTCACCGGTGGTCCGCAGGCGGTCACAGGCCTCCGTGGCAATCTCCACTGCGGTATCGAACCCGAAGGTGTAATCAGTGGCATCAAGATCGTTGTCCACGGTCTTGGGCACGCCGACGATTTTCAGGCCGGCGTCCGTAAGCCGCTGGGCGGCTGCGAGGGTGCCTTCACCGCCAATGGCGATAACGGCGTCGATCCCGAGGCGGTCCAGCGTGGCCTTGATCTTCTCCGGCCCGCCGTTCGGACCTTCAAACGGGTTGGTGCGGGACGTCCCGAGGATCGTCCCGCCCTGCTTGGAAATGCCGCGGACACGGGAGCGGGGCAGGTCCATGATGTCGCCGTCCACCACGCCGCGCCAGCCGTCACGGAAACCGACGAACTCGATGTCCTCGTATTCCTTGATGCCTTTGAGGACGGCACCGCGGATCACTGCGTTCAGCCCGGGGCAGTCCCCTCCGCTGGTGAGGATACCGATCTTCATGTCATTACCCCTGGATCTGCTGGCGGTTGTTAGGTCCTGGCTTTGATTCTAGCCAGCAGATCCGTGGAGGACTAAGCGCGGGGGCTCACCAGGCGCTGCAGGATGATGGTTCCGTCCGTCTTCGGCAGCAGCAGCCATGCCACGACGTATGTGCCCAGGCCTACAAACGGCAGCAGGAAACTGAGGAGGACGCCGATCCGGACCAGGGAAACATCCCACCCGTAGGTTGCGGCAAGGCCGGCGCAGACTCCGCCGACCCAGCCCCTCTGCCTTTTAACCGGGGAGGAGCGCACGATGCTGAAGAACTTTTCCATGTACTAAGCCTTATCTGATGGTGGTGAAATAGGGAAATACCAGTGCCGGTCCGCGGATACGGTGACCGGGTCCGCGTCAGCGGGAGCGGCTGCGCTGAAGGCCGGAAAGGAACCCGCCCAGCAGGAGCGCCAGCCCCGCACCAAGGGTGAGGCAGAGGACCAGCAGGACGGGATCCACCGAAAGGTTGACGGTGTTCACCAGGAGCAGGAGGACGGCCAGGACAGTCAGGACCAGGCCCCACACCACCGTGCCTACCTGCAGTGCGCTGGGCGGAACGGCGTCGGGGGAGTCATGGGTATCCGCCTCCGGTGCAGCGGCGCCGCGGGGAGTCACCGGTCCTGTTTCGGTATTGGCCGGACCCGGGTCTGCGGCTGATGCCGGCGGCACCCCCCGGTCCGGGGCTTCGTAACTTTCAGGCCCGTACTGGCGGCCCAGATAGTCCCTCTCGTTGTCCTGTTCCATGGCTAGAGATCGCTTTCTTCAGTCGTGACGAGTACGTTGCCCGCGAGTCCGCGGACGTCAATGGTGATCCGGTCTCCGTCGGCGCCGTCGTTAAGGGTGCGCTCGTCGGACGGCTGCCACAGTCCGCTGTATTCCCGCCGGTCCGACCCGTCGTTCACCTCGACATTTCCCGCAGCCATGCCGAACCGGATGGTTACCGGCGCATCGTCGGGAACGAGGATGGCGAGGTTCCCGGCGGCGACGCTGGCCGGGACCTCGAAGTTCCCCGAAGTCTCGGTTTCGCGGAGGTCAACTGTCCCGTTGGCGGCGACCACGGTGTAGCCGCCGCCTGCCTGGGCAGCGTCGCGGGGCACCCAGTCCGCATTGCTGGCCACCAACAGGTTGTCGTTGACCATGCTGCCCTGGGTTAGGAGGGAGGCGACGAGTGCTACCACGGCCGCCGTGCCGATCCCGCTGGAGTGCCTGCCGACCACGCCCAGGATCACGATGCCGAGGCCCAGGACGGCCGCGGACGCCGCCAAGGCAACGGAAAGCGGTGCGGCCAGGGCAAGGACGTTGACGTAATCCAGGGCGAGGACCGTTCCACCTGCGAGCAGGGCGGCACCGAACAGGGCCGCGGCGAAGGACCCGGGGGCTCCCGGGACACGCTTTGCCTTAGCGGCGCATTCCGCGTTCTGCTTCGAATCGGGTGCCGGCGACGGAGCCGGTCCGGCGGGGACGGCAAATTCGTGGGGTACAGCAGTGAAGGGGACCGTGCTGCCGGCAGATGGGGAACCGGCCGGGGCGGTGCCGGTGGCGGCATTGCCCGGTTTGGCAAGCGATACGGGCTTCCCGGGGGCTCCGGAAGCGTTGGTAGCCGCGGGAGGAGCGGAGGCGGTGGTTCCCGGGTCGCCGGACGCATCCGCGCCGGTTGCCTGGCCGGAAAGATGGAACCGGCCCTTGCCTGTGGAGAACCAGTACACAGAGGCCACGCCCGCGCCGATCCAGAACAGTGTCCAAACGACGGCGCCGAACCAGCCGTCCGCGCCGAGGAAGGAGGCACCGGGACCGCCCATTCCGAGGATGGCGAAAATGAGTGCTCCGGTCATGCCGGATGTCCAGTCGCCGCGGATCGCTTCTTCGAGATGGATCCGGCCGTCCGGTTCCGGGAGCAGCGCCCAGGCGACTCCGTAAACCAGTAACCCGATACCAAAAGCGCCGAGGACTATGAACAGTCCGCGGACAAGCACGGGGTCCAGCCCGGTGCGTGCCGCGATCCCGGTCGCGACGCCGCCGAACCATCGGTCCCCGCCGCGCGGGATGCCAAGGGATCGGACCCAATGAAAGAAACCGCTGTGGAATCCGCCGGATGACGGTGCGCCGGTTCCTCCCGCGGCTGAACCGGTGTTCGTGGAGCCGCTGCCTGCCGCATGGCTGCCCGCGGGGGCCGGACCATGTTCAGCGGAAGGTTGCGCTGCGGGGTCTGGGGCCCCGGAATCAGGGGATGGGGAAGGGTTCATGCCTCCAGTCTTCTCCGGCCGCAGCCATCCTGCATCAGGGACTACCCTGACCCGCCCCTGAACGGCCCCTGAAGATCGGGAATTATTGCCGTCAGGGCCGGTGTACGGCGGCTTCCCCGTGTTTGGATAGGTCCATGAGAGAACCCTTGGTGCGTCCCCGCGAACGGATCATTGCCGGCGTCTGCGCCGGGCTGGCCGCGCACTTGGGCTGGCCCGTGAAGCTGACCCGGATCGTTATGGCCGTGCTGGTGCTTGGCGCTGGAAGCGGCTTCATCCTCTACGGGTGGCTGTGGATCATGGTTCCCACTCAGGAGGAGCAGGAGAAGAAGGAACAGGTATCCGCCAACCCGCGCAGTATCGCCGAAAACTACGCGAGGCAGCTTCGGGAAGGCGCAGTCCCCACCCCGCAGCCGGGTAAGACCGGGCACCGGGAGGTTGCGGCGGGCCTTGCCCTGCTGCTGGTGGCAGCGGCCTTTATTGCCCAGCGGTTGGGTGCCAACCTGAACTGGGGGCTGTTTGTCCCCGTCGCCGCCATCGCCGGCGGGGCGGTGCTGGCATGGATGCAGCTGGACGAGAGCCGGCGGGCCGGGCTGATGAACAGTGCCGGAGCTGACCGGGCCTCAGGGCTGATCCGCCTGGCGGCGGGCCTCCTGCTGGTGGTCGCCGGTGTGCTGGTAGTGGTCTCGGGCGCGGTGAGCTGGGATGTCCTGATGTCGGGGCTGCTGGCCTCCGCCGCGGTGCTGGCCGGCGTGGCACTGGTGTTCACTCCGTGGGCGATAAAGCACTGGCGGGACCTGGAAGCCGAGCGGTCCGGACGGATTCGGCAGACGGAGCGGGCCGAAATCGCGGCCCACCTGCACGATTCTGTCCTGCAGACTCTGGCCCTGATCCAGAAGCGCGCCGGCTCCGAGCAGGACGTCATCCGCCTTGCCCGCGCCCAGGAAAGGGAGCTGAGGCAGTGGTTGTATTCCGACCGTGCCCGGGCCGAAGACCACCTCGTGGAATGCATGCGCCGGATTGCAGCAGAAATCGAGGACGCCTACGGCCACCCGATTGAGCTGGTGGCAGTCTCGGACGCCGCGCTGGATGAGCGGACTGAAGCTCTGGCCTCCGCTACGCGGGCTGCCATGCTGAATGCCGCCCAGCATGCCGGCGGCACGGTTTCGGTCTATGTTGAATGCAGGCCGGAGCAGCTTGAAGTCTTTGTGCGGGACCGCGGCTCCGGATTCGACCTGGATGCCGTGCCTGCTGACCGGATCGGCGTGCGGGGATCCATCATCGGACGGATGCAGCGTGCAGGGGGCAGTGCGGCTATCCGCAGCACTGCCGACGGCACGGAGGTCCGGCTGGTGCTGCCGCTGCCGAAAGGCACGGAAAACGGTTCCCGTGACGACGTACCCGGGGCAGCAAACAGCACGGGCAACGGCAGCACTGGCAACGGCAGCCCAGGGAACGGCAGTACGGCAGACGCCGGCGCAGCACAGAAGATCCCCTCGACGGATAACCGCGTATCAAGCAACGGAGCACAACCTCAATGACGATCCACCCCTCGCCGCCGATCGACGTCGTCGTGGTTGATGACCATGCCATCTTCCGCTCCGGGCTCCGTGCGGACCTCGACGCCCGCATCAACGTGGTGGCGGAAGCGGACAGCGTCGAAACCGCGGTTGCAGCGATCACGGCCCGGCGTCCCGCCGTCGTTCTCCTCGATGTCCACCTGCCCGGCGGCAACGGCGGCGGCGGAGCGGAAGTGCTGGCGGGGTGCGCCGGGCTGCTGGGAGTGACCCGGTTCCTGGCGCTGAGCGTCTCCGATGCCGCCGAAGACGTGGTCACGGTCATCCGGGCCGGTGCCCGTGGCTACGTCACCAAGACCATTTCGGGTCCGGAGATTTCCGACGCCGTCCTGCGGGTGGCCGGCGGTGACGCGGTGTTCTCGCCGCGCCTGGCGGGATTCGTGCTGGACGCCTTCGGCACGGCGAGCGTGGCTGCAGTGGATGACGAGCTGGACCGCCTCTCGGCCCGTGAGCTCGAGGTCATGCGGCTGATCGCCCGCGGCTACAGCTACAAAGAGGTGGCCCGCGAGCTGTTCATTTCCGTGAAGACGGTGGAAACCCACGTTTCCTCGGTGCTGCGCAAGCTCCAACTCTCCTCACGCCACGAGCTCACCCGCTGGGCCGCGGACCGCCGGCTGCTCTAGCAGTCCTTACCGGCCCTTGCCGAGGAAGTCCTGCAGCCGCTCCATCCCGGTGGCGAGGTCTTCGTCGCCCAGGGCGTAGGAGAGGCGCAGGTAGCCCGAAGGGCCGAAGGCTTCACCCGGAACCACTGCAACCTCAACGGTGTCGAGGATCAGTGCCGCCAGCTCGGCCGAAGTCTGCGGCCGGACGGGGCCTTCCTTGCCCGGGAACTCGCGCCCAAGCAGGCCGCGGACATCCGCATAGGCGTAGAACGCGCCTTCGGGCATGGGGCATTCGACGCCGTCGATCGAGTTCAGGGCCGCCACCATGGCGCGCCGGCGCCGGTCAAAGGCCTGCTTCATTTCGTCCACGGCCGTCAGCGGTCCCGACACAGCGGCCAGTGCGGCCATCTGCGACACGTTGGACACGTTGGAGGACAGGTGGGACTGCAGGTTGGTGGCGGCCTTGATGACGTCAGCCGCAGCAATCATCCAGCCGACCCGCCAGCCGGTCATGGCGTAGGTCTTGGCCACGCCGTTCAGCACCACAACCTTGTCGCCCAGCTCCGGTGCCGCAGTGGCGATCGAGGTGAAGGGCACGCCGTCGTACGTCAGGTGCTCATAGATTTCATCGGTGATGACCCACAGCCCGTTCTCCGCCGCCCAGCGGCCGATTTCGGCCACCTGTTCCGCGGGGTACACGGCACCTGTGGGGTTGGAGGGGGAAACGAAGAGCAGGACCTTGGTGGCTGTGGTGCGGGCGGCCTCAAGCTGCTCGACGCTCACCAGGTAACCCTGATCCGGGCCGGCGAAAACCTCTACCGGAACGCCGCCGGCCAGCCGGATGGCCTCCGGGTACGTGGTCCAGTAGGGGGTGGGAACCAGGACTTCGTCGCCCGGGTTCAGCAGCGTGGCGAAGGATTCGTAGACGGCCTGCTTGCCGCCGTTGGTCACCAGGACCTGGGTCGGGTCGACGGCGTAGCCGGAGTCCCGCAGGGTCTTGGCGGCAATGGCCTTCTTGAGCTCAGGGAGCCCGCCGGCGGGGGAGTAGCGGTGGAAACGCGGCTGGCGCGCGGCGTCGACGGCGGCGTCGACGATGTAGTCCGGGGTGGGGAAATCCGGTTCACCCGCGCCGAAACCGATCACCGGGCGCCCGGCGGCCTTTAATGCCTTGGCCTTGGCATCCACTGCGAGGGTTGCGGACTCGGCAATGGATGAGATGCGCTCTGAAATACGGCCGGTGGAAGACATGGGATTCCCGTCTGGTGTGTGGCGGCGGCTTACGTTGGCCGCGTCGGTCCTGCCGGACGACGGCGGCGTCCCCCCAGTTTAGGCGCTCGGAATCCCCGCCGCAGGTCAGCGCGGCACTCCGTGGACAGGGCCGGTTCGACGGGACGGCAAAGTTTGCGTAGACTGGTTCTTCGGTGGTTGAGCACACCACGCTGCTTTGTGCCTTTCGGTCGGGGAAATAGTCTCCGGTTCGTTGCGGCTACAATGGTGGCGGTAGGGTGAGTTTTCCTCCATAGGGTAGTGGCGCAATTGGTAGCGCAGCGGTCTCCAAAACCGCAGGTTGCAGGTTCGAGTCCTGTCTGCCCTGCGCAGAACTGTCATTTCCGGCAGCTCAGCAGTCCTTCATGGAATGAGCAGTCCCAGCACTTGCTGCGATTGTGAACCGACACAGATGAGTGAGGCGAAGGTGACCGAGACAGCTGCCAGCAGCTCCAAGGGACACCCCTCCAGCGGGCCCAAGAAGCGCGGGTTCTTCGCCGGTATAGCTCTCTTCCTGCGCCAGGTGATTGCCGAGCTGAAAAAGGTGGTCACCCCCACCCGCAAGGAACTGCTGAGGTACACCCTCGTTGTCCTCGCGTTCGTGATGGTGATGATGCTTATCGTTACGGCTCTCGACTTTGCCTTTGGCAAGGGCGCACTGTGGATCTTCGGCTCGGGCGGCGGCGAAAGCTAGCCAGAGACCTAAGGTTCCGTCCGCTGGACGTTGAACCGGAGACCATGAGCTAGTGACAAACCCGATAGTGCTCTGAAGAAGAAAGCAGGAATCTACGTGTCCGAGCAAGAACTCGAATCACAGATCAATGACAACGCTGATCTGGATACCGAGGATCAGATGGCCGCAGCCGACGTCGACGAGGCGCCCGCTGCTGTTGATGCTTCGGCAGACGAAGAAATCGCATCCGAAGAGGCTGCCGATTCCGCAGAAGACGCTGAGCCCGAGGAAGATCCGGCTGTTGCCTTCAAGGCAAAGCTGCGCCGCCAGGAGGGTGACTGGTACGTCATCCACTCCTACGCCGGCTACGAAAACCGCGTGAAGTCCAACCTTGAGACCCGCATCCAGACCCTGGACATGGAAGAGGATATCTTCGAAATCCAGGTCCCGATGGAAGAAGTCGTCGAGATCAAGAACACCACGCGGAAGATCGTCAACCGCGTCCGCATTCCCGGCTACGTCCTGGTGCGCATGAACCTCACCGACGAGTCCTGGGGCGTTGTCCGGCACACTCCCGGCGTCACCGGCTTCGTGGGCAACGCCCACAACCCGACTCCGCTGAGCCTTTCCGAGGTGTACTCGATGCTCGAGCACACCATCGTTTCCCCGAAGACCGAGGCCGGCAAGCCCGCACAGCAGCAGTCCTCCAACATTGCCGTTGACTTCGAGATCGGCGAGCCCGTAACGGTCAACGAAGGCCCGTTCGAAACGCTCCAGGCCACGATCTCCGAGATCAAGCCCGAATCCCAGCAGCTGGTGGTCCTCGTGACCATCTTCGAGCGTGAAACGCCGGTAACCCTCGGCTTCGGCCAGGTCACCAAGCTCCAGTAGCTTATAGATTTCGCTGTCCGCAGGTCCGCTTTAACCTGCAGGCAGCGTCCGGCCGCCAAGCCATGGCGGCCACCACCCCGGACGGACGCTCCTGTCCTTCGGGAACATAATTTAGAGAAGGACCCTTTCATGGCCCCCAAGAAAAAGGTCACCGGCCTCATCAAGCTGCAGATCAACGCAGGTGCCGCCAACCCGGCTCCTCCGATTGGTCCGGCACTTGGCCAGCACGGTGTCAACATCATGGAATTCTGCAAGCAGTACAACGCTGCAACGGAATCCCAGCGCGGCAACGTTATCCCGGTGGAAATCACCGTCTACGAAGACCGTTCCTTCACCTTCATCACGAAGACTCCTCCGGCTGCACAGCTGATCAAGAAGGCTGCCGGTGTTGCCAAGGGTTCCGCGACCCCGCACACCTCCAAGGTTGCCAACCTGACCCAGGCTCAGGTCGAAGAGATCGCCACCATGAAGATGGAAGACCTCAACGCCAACGATGTTCAGGCAGCTGCCAAGATCATCGCCGGCACCGCCCGTTCGATGGGCATCACGGTACAGGGCTAAGTCCCCGTACTCGTTTCACAATTCACATAACTGCCGCCGCCCCTGACGGGCGACGGCGCGTGGCAGGGCCCGGCGCGGTCCGACAGACCACAACTGCACAAGGAGAAAAAGCAGATGGCAAAGCGCAGCAAAGCATATGAAGCAGCTGCAGCCAAGATCGATGCGGACAAGCTGTACGCACCGGTCGAGGCTGTAGAGCTGGCGAAGGACACCAATCCTTCCAAGTTCGACGCAACCGTTGAGGTGGCTTTCCGCCTGGGCGTTGACCCCCGTAAGGCTGACCAGATGGTCCGCGGCACGGTCAACCTGCCCCACGGCACCGGCAAGACGGCCCGCGTCCTCGTTTTCGCAACCGGCGAGAAGGCTGAAGCAGCAATCGCTGCCGGCGCCGACTTCGTTGGTTCCGATGACATGATCGAAAAGGTTGCAGCAGGCTGGACCGACTTCGACGCCGCAGTGGCTACCCCGGACATGATGGGCAAGGTCGGCCGCCTGGGCCGCGTGCTCGGCCCGCGTAACCTCATGCCGAACCCGAAGACCGGTACGGTTACCCCGAACGTGGCGAAGGCTGTCACGGACATCAAGGGTGGCAAGATCGACTTCCGCGTCGACAAGCACTCCAACCTGCACTTCATCATCGGCAAGGTGTCCTTCGACGCCCAGAAGCTGGCTGAGAACTACGCAGCAGCACTGGAAGAGGTCCTTCGCCTCAAGCCGTCGGCAGCCAAGGGCCGCTACATCTCCAAGGCGACCGTGTCCACCACGTTCGGCCCGAGCATCAGCGTTGACCCGAACGTCACCAAGGTTCTCGCCGACGCATAGTCAGCAGTAGTACCTGGGGATTCTTCCCCAAAGAGCGGTCGCAGCCTTAGGCTGGGGCCGCTCTTTTTGTTTCCGGGCGTCAGCTTTTGGTCCCGGGGAGTCCGTACGGCAGGATGTGGTCCATGACACAAACTCCGGTCTCCACTGACCAGATTGCCGTTCCGGACAGCCTGGACGCACCGGGGGCGGAGGATTTTCTCACCGTTGCCGAGCTGCTGAATGCCCAGCTGCGCGAGTTCTGGGGCAATGACGACTTCTACGGCCCGCCGCAGGCCCAGCTGGCGGGCCGGCGCAGCACGGAAACCCGTCGGCGCGAGATCCTGGCTGCCCGTACCGGGAGGGGGCCCGGGGGACCGATCGTGGGTGTGGCCCTGGTCAACCTGCCGCTTACGGACAACCTCCATACCGGGACCGTCAACGTGGTCGTGGCTCCTTCGGCCCGCCGCCAAGGGGTCGGGACACAGCTCTATGCCGCAGCCGAAAAGCTGGCAGCGGCGGATAACCGCCGGATGCTGATGGCGGAGACGGACCATCTCCTATCCAGTGACACGGCTGGACCGGTCACCGGCGCGGTGCCAACGATCCCGCAGGACGCCGCAGCCGCATTTGCCACAGGGCTCGGATTCCGGCTGGAGTTGGTGGACCGGATCAGCCGGCTCGAGCTGGGAAGCACTGCCGCCGGTGCAGCTGTGCTGCAGCAGGCCGGGGCGGCCGCGGGTGCAGGGTACGAACTCGAGTTCTGGAGCGGCGCCTGTCCGGAGGACCTCGTGGAGGCCTACGCGCGGCTGCGGCAGAAGATGAGCACCGATGCACCAATGGGCGGGCTGGACCTTGCGGAAGAAGCCTGGGATGAAGCCCGGGTGCGGGAAGCCGAGGGCCTGGCCCGCGACATGGACGCCGAGGTGCTGGTCAGCGCCGTCCGGCATGTTGCCACCGGTGAACTTGCCGGCCACACCGTCCTGGAGGTTTTCCGCAACAACCCCGCCGTGGTTTACCAGGACGACACCCTGGTTCTGGAAAGCCACCGGGGGAACCGGCTGGGCATGCTGCTCAAGGCAGCGAACCTGGTCCGCCTCCGGGAAGTGGTTCCCGAAGCCCTCCGGGTCTACACCTGGAACGCCGAGGAAAACCGCCACATGCTCTCCATTAACGAGCAGCTGGGGTTCCGGGCCATCGGGTACTCCGGGGAGTGGCAAAAGGAGCTGTCCGCCCGCTGACATCCGGGTGCGGCTGCAGACCGTCCAGACCCCGGCAGGGGATTTGTTCCCTGCCGGATTCTCCCGTACTCTGGAACTACCAAAGACCGTCGGTCGATGTGCATTCAATCCCACCGTAAGGCTGAACCTTCAGCCCTCCACGTGTGGAACCCGGTTGGAGAAACATCCGAAAGTCCCTTGATAGGGCGGCCTGCGCAGGTGAACGAACTGAACTCCGGAACCCAGTGTGTCCGTAGAGTGAAGCCCCGTGCATCTGCCCGGGGCGTTTTTTATGTTCGGGACCCGATCCACCGGCACTATTTCCCCGGAAGGAGGGTTATGGCAACGCCAACAAAGGTGTCAGCAGTCGAGGAAATCACCACCGATTTCAAGGAATCGACCGCTGCTGTCCTAACCGAATACCGCGGGCTCACCGTTGCACAGCTCAAGGAGCTGCGTCGTTCGCTCGGCCAGGACACCAAGTACTCGGTCGTAAAGAACACCCTGACTGGCATTGCAGCCAAGGAAGCCGGCATCGACGCGTTCGAAGGCCAGCTTGCCGGACCTACTGCAATTGCCTTCATCAAGGGTGACGCAGTTGCAGCTGCAAAGAGCCTGACGGATTTTGCAAAGACCAACCCGCAGCTCATCATCAAGACCGGTGTCTTCGAGGGCAATGCCCTGGATGCCTCCGGCGTAGCCGCACTGGCTGCCCTTGAGTCCCGTGAGTTCCAGCTTGCACGCGTCGCCGGTGTCCTCAAGGCACCGATGTCCATGCTCGCCCGCACGGCTGATGCACTGCGCATGAAGCTTGAAGAGGAAAGCGGCGCCCCCGCTGCCTCCGCTGCAGAAGAGGCTCCGGCCGCTGCAGAAGAAGCTCCGGCAGCAGAAGCAGCCACCGAAGAGTAAATCCTCTTCTCCATCAATCTCCGGTGCCTGCGTGCACCAACTATAGGAAGGACGCCACACCATGGCGAAGCTCACCAACGAAGAGCTCATTGAAGCTTTCAAGGAACTGTCCATCATCGAGCTCTCCGATTTCGTGAAGCTCTTCGAGGAGACGTTCGACGTCACCGCTGCTGCTGTTGCAGTTGCCGGCCCCGCTGCCGGTGCCGCTGAAGCCGCTGAAGAGAAGACCGAATTCGACGTCATCCTCGAAGCTGCCGGCGACAAGAAGATCGCAGTGATCAAGGAAGTTCGCTCCCTGACCTCGCTGGGTCTGAAGGAAGCCAAGGACCTGGTTGACAGCGCTCCGAAGGCCGTCCTCGAAGGCGCCAACAAGGAAGCCGCTGACAAGGCCAAGGAAGCTCTCGAAGCTGCCGGCGCCACCGTCACCGTCAAGTAGTTTTTACTGCCTAACCGCATAAAAACGCTTTACAGAAGGCCCCGTTCCGCAAGGAACGGGGCCTTCTGTGTTCTACCTGGAGCGGTCGCTCCGGGGCAGTTGCTCCGGGGCGGTTACGCCTCTTCGCGGTAAAGCAGCAGCGCCTCGCCCTGCCCGCCGCCGCCGCAGAGCGCGACGCCGGCCCGGCCGGATCCGCGCCGGGCAAGCTCATGTGCCGCCGTGAGGGCCAGGCGGGCGCCCGAGGCGCCGATCGGATGCCCGAGCGCGATGGCTCCGCCGTGCACGTTGCACTGTTCCAGGTCCATGCCCAGTTCATTCAGGGACTGGACCGCCACGGCGCCAAAGGCCTCGTTGATCTCGATGAAGTCCAGGTCCGAGGTGCTCCAGCCGGCCCGCCCGAGAGCGGCGAAGAGGGCATTGGAGGGCTGGGAATGCAGGGTGTTGTCCGGTCCCGCCACCTGTCCGGGAAGCCCGACGGCGGCGAGGACGTTCAACCCGTTGGCTTCGGCATAGTCCCGGGTCGTGACGATCAGGGCTGCCGCGCCGTCGGACAGGGGAGAGGAGTTGCCCGCCGTGATGGTTCCTTCGGAATCGAACGCCGGACGGAGGCCCGCCAGCGTCTCCACGGTGGTGTTGGGCCGCACGCCCTCGTCCGAGGTAAGGACCAGGGGCTCTCCGCGGCGCTGCGGCACCGTCACGGGAACGATTTCCGCGTCGAAGACTCCCGCCGCCATCGCCGCTGCCGCACGCTGGTGCGAGGCAGCTGCTACTTCGTCCTGCTCCAGGCGCTTGATGGCCAGTTTCGTATTTCCCCGCTCGGTGGAAATACCCATGGAATCGTTGTCGAAGGCATCAGTGAGTCCGTCGTGGGCCACCGAATCCAGTGCGGAGATGTTGCCGTAGTTCCAGCCCTGCCGGGAACCGGGAAGCAGGTGCGGCCCGCGGGTCATGGATTCCTGGCCGCCGGCCACCACCACGGTGGCCTCGCCGCCGCGGATCAGCCGCGCGGCATCAATCACCGCAGCCAGGCCGGAGAGGCAGACCTTGTTCACGGTGACCGCCGGGACGTTCCAGCCGATACCGGCTTTGATGGAGGCCTGGCGGGCGGGGTTCTGGCCACAGCCGGCCTGCACCACATGACCCATGATGACGGAGTCGACATCCGCGGCATCGACGCCGGCTTTATCCAGGGCGCCCTTGATGGCAAACGCGCCGAGCTCGACGGCCGTGAAGGGGGACAGCTGGCCGTTCAGGCGGCCCTGGGGCGTACGTGCGCCCCCGACAATAACCACTTCGGGAACGGAGGTGCTTATGGGTGCGTTAGTCACTCGTGCATCGCTTTCGTCGGTGTATTCGTCATTGAAGACAGGGATAAGGCTACGCCACCCCGGCGCGCCGGGGGAGAGCGCCGTCACAGGGGTCCGCGGCACCGCACACGATGCCGGCAAGCATAAAAGCCCCGTTGTGCGGTAAGGTATCTGTATCCGATGCGTGAACGGTGCGCCGGTGCAGCCTGTAGCTCCCCCTCGATTCCGGGATTAGACCGGGATTGATCCGGGATAGTCACCCGGGAATCCGATCCCCGGAACGTCCTTTCGGAGGGGTTGAGCGAAGCAGGGTTCAGATACCGGGTAGACTTGTCTGCCCATAATGGCCTATAGTGGATATTTGCTTCCTCCTGTTAACCTTCAGCCTTCATATAGCGGTGGGCTTCGTTCCGTGCCGGGCAGTATCCGCAACCTGTGGATAGGCCCCATGCCGGACATCGGGACGCACACGGACTCGGTCCGCATAGTGCAGGGGAGGAGGCGTGAAACACGCCTGAAGGTCTGTGGAAGGATCCCTCTTGGTCGCCTCGAGCACCTCTAATAACGAAACCGCTACTAATCCGGAGAACGCAGCTTCCCGGATTTCATTCGCAAAGATTCACGAACCGCTTGACGTTCCCAATCTTCTTGCCCTGCAGACGGACAGCTTTGACTGGCTCGTCGGCAACGAGCGCTGGAAGGCGCGCGTTGAAAAGGCGCGGGAGACCGGCGAACAGGGTATTGCCACCACTTCCGGCCTGGCTGACATCTTCGAGGAAATCTCCCCGATTGAAGACTTCCAGGGCACCATGTCCCTGAGCTTCTCGGAGCCGGAGTTTGCCGACCCGAAGTACACCATGGCGGAGTGCAAGGACCGGGACGCTACGTACTCGGCCCCGTTGTACGTTAAAGCCGAATTCATGAACAACAACACGGGTGAAATCAAGCAGCAGACCGTGTTCATGGGCGACTTCCCCCTCATGACCGACAAGGGAACGTTCGTCATCAACGGCACCGAGCGTGTTGTTGTTTCCCAGCTGGTCCGTTCCCCGGGCGCGTACTTCGAGCGCACCGCGGACAAGACCAGTGACAAGGACATCTACACCGCGAAGATCATTCCTTCCCGCGGTGCATGGTTTGAACTTGAGATCGACAAGCGCGACCAGGTGGGCGTCCGCCTGGACCGCAAGCGCAAGCAGTCCGTCACCGTGCTGCTCAAGGCACTGGGCTGGACCGAAGGCCAGATCCTCGAGACCTTCGGCGAGTACGACTCCATCCGGGCCACCCTGGAAAAGGACCCGACGGAAACCCGCGAAGATGCCCTGCTGGACATCTACCGCAAGCTCCGTCCGGGCGAGCCGCCCACGGTCGAGGCTGCCCAGACCCTGCTGGACAACCTGTACTTCAACCCGAAGCGCTACGATCTGGCCAAGGTTGGCCGTTACAAGATCAACCGCAAGCTGGGCATCGACAAGCCGCTGACGGATTCCGATGCTTCGGTGCTGAACAATGACGACATCGTCGCCATGATCAAGTTCCTCGTTGCACTGCACGCCGGCGAGAAGACGGTCCCGGGCAAGCGCAACGGCGACGACGTGGACATCCGCGTCGAGGTCGACGACATCGACCACTTCGGCAACCGCCGCATCCGCGCCGTCGGCGAACTGATCGAAAACCAGATCCGCACGGGCCTGTCCCGTATGGAGCGCGTAGTCCGCGAACGGATGACCACCCAGGACGTCGAGGCCATCACGCCGCAGACCCTGATCAACATCCGTCCGGTCGTTGCTGCGATCAAGGAGTTCTTCGGAACCTCCCAGCTGTCGCAGTTCATGGACCAGAACAACCCGCTGGCCGGCCTGACGCACAAGCGCCGCCTGTCCGCGCTGGGCCCGGGCGGTCTGTCCCGTGACCGCGCAGGCATGGAAGTCCGAGATGTGCACCCGTCCCACTACGGACGTATGTGCCCCATCGAAACCCCTGAAGGCCCGAACATCGGCCTGATCGGTTCGCTGGCTTCCTACGGCCGCATCAACGCCTTCGGCTTCATCGAAACCCCGTACCGCAAGGTCGAGGAAGGCGTAGTCACCGACAAGGTCGACTACCTGACCGCCGATGACGAAGTTGAGCGCACCATTGCCCAGGCAAACGCTCCGCTGCGCGCCGACCAGCACTTCGCCGAGGACCTCGTCCTCGTCCGTGCCCGCGGCGGCTCCGGTGAGCCCGTCCTCGTTGAGCCCAACGAGGTCGAGTACATGGACGTCTCCCCGCGCCAGATGGTGTCGGTGGCTACGGCCCTGATTCCGTTCCTCGAGCATGACGATGCCAACCGCGCCCTCATGGGTGCGAACATGCAGCGCCAGGCTGTGCCGCTGCTCCGTTCCGAGCGTCCCGTCGTGGGCACCGGCATGGAGAAGTACACCGCCGTTGACGCCGGCGACTCCGTGACCGCAAAGAAGCCCGGTGTTGTCACCGAGGTTTCCGCTGACCTCGTCACCGTCATGAACGACGACGGCACCGAGACCAGCTACCCGATCATGAAGTTCGAGCGCTCCAACCAGGGCAACGCCTACAACCAGCGTGTGCTGGTCTCCGAAGGCGCCCGGGTTGAGGTCAACAGCATCATCGCTGACGGTCCCGCAACGGACCAGGGTGAACTGGCCCTTGGTAAGAACCTGCTCGTGGCATTCATGTCATGGGAAGGCCACAACTACGAAGATGCCATCATCCTGTCCCAGCGCATGGTCTCCGACGATGTCCTGACCTCCATCCACATTGAGGAGCACGAGGTTGACGCCCGCGACACCAAGCTTGGTGCCGAGGAAATCACCCGCGACATCCCCAACGTCTCCGAGGAGGTGCTGTCGCAGCTCGACGAACGCGGCATCATCCACATCGGTGCCGAGGTTGAAGCCGGCGACATCCTGGTTGGCCGTGTCACCCCGAAGGGTGAAACGGAACTGACTCCGGAAGAGCGCCTGCTGCGCGCCATCTTCGGCGAGAAGAGCCGCGAAGTCCGCGACACGTCCCTGAAGGTGCCCCACGGCGAGTCCGGCACCGTCATCGGCGTCCGCATCTTCGACCGCGACAACGACGACGAGCTGCCCCCGGGCGTCAACCAGCTGGTCCGCGTTTACGTGGCCCACAAGCGCAAGATCACCGACGGTGACAAGCTGGCCGGCCGCCACGGCAACAAGGGCGTCATCTCCAAGATCCTCCCGATCGAAGACATGCCGTTCATGGAAGACGGCACCCCCGTCGACATCATCCTGAACCCGCTGGGTGTTCCGGGCCGAATGAACGTCGGACAGGTCCTGGAAATCCACCTGGGCTGGGCTGCCAAGCAGGGCTGGAAGATCGAAGGCGAGCCGGACTGGGTCAAGGACCTGCCGAACCTGCCCCGTGAAACCGGTCCCACCACGGTTGCCACCCCGGTGTTCGACGGCGCCAGCGAGGACGAGATCACCAACCTGCTCGACTCCACCAACGTGACCCGTGACGGCAACCGCCTGATCGGTGCCTCGGGCAAGGCCCGGATGTACGACGGCCGCTCCGGCCAGCCGTTCCCGGACCCGATCTCGGTCGGCTACATGTACATCCTGAAGCTGCACCACCTGGTGGACGACAAGATCCACGCACGCTCCACCGGTCCGTACTCCATGATCACGCAGCAGCCGCTGGGTGGTAAGGCACAGTTCGGCGGACAGCGCTTCGGTGAAATGGAAGTCTGGGCCCTGGAAGCGTACGGCGCCGCCTACACGCTGCAGGAACTGCTCACGATCAAGTCCGATGACATCCATGGCCGCGTGAAGGTCTACGAAGCCATCGTCAAGGGCGAGAACATCCCGGAGCCCGGCGTTCCGGAATCGTTCAAGGTCCTGATCAAGGAAATGCAGTCGCTCTGCCTGAATGTGGAAGTCCTCTCCACCGAAGGCAACACGATTGAAATGCGTGACTCGGATGAAGAAGTCTTCCGGGCCGCGGAGGAACTGGGTATCGATCTGTCCCGTGCAGAGCCCAGCTCCGTCGAAGAGGTTTAGCTGGTAGATCCGCCCGGGGAGTCCGTCGGGCGGTTCGGAACGGCGGCAACGAAATTCCTTGCTCGCAGAGCTCGCAGGAATATTAAAGCCGCCTAACCCGAACCGTCCGACGGACCCAGGGTGGGTCACCTTCAATCTTTTCCGCACCCGAGACATTCAGATTTAGAGAACAAGAGAGAACAGGGACCCATGTCCAACGATTCCACGTTCGGCCTCATGCGAATCGGCCTTGCCACCGCGGATGAAATCCGCGGTTGGTCTTACGGCGAAGTCAAGAAGCCGGAAACCATCAACTACCGAACCCTGAAGCCGGAGAAGGACGGTCTTTTCTGCGAAAAGATCTTCGGTCCTTCCCGCGACTGGGAATGCTACTGCGGTAAGTACAAGCGCGTCCGCTTCAAGGGCATCATCTGTGAGCGCTGCGGCGTCGAGGTCACCCGTGCCAAGGTCCGCCGCGAACGCATGGGCCACATTGAGCTCGCCGCTCCGGTCACCCACATCTGGTACTTCAAGGGTGTTCCGTCCCGTCTGGGCTACCTGCTGGACCTGGCACCGAAGGACCTTGAGAAGGTCATCTACTTCGCTGCCTACATGATCACCTCGGTTGACGAAGAAAACCGCCACGCGGAGCTTCCGAACCTGCAGGCCGAGCACGACGTGGAGCGCAAGCACCTCGTCGACCAGCGCGACTCCGACATTGCCGCGATTGCCAAGGACCTCGAAGGCGAGCTTGCCCGCCTCGAGGGCGAAGGCGCCAAGGCTGCCGACAAGAAGAAGGCACGCGACTCCGCCGACCGCCAGATGGCCAAGGTCCGCCGCGACGCCGACAACAACATCGAGCGCCTCGAGCAGGTCTGGGACCGGTTCAAGAACCTCAAGGTCGGCGACCTGGAGGGCGACGAAGGCCTCTACCGCGAACTGCGCGACCGCTACGGTCTGTACTTCGAAGGCTCCATGGGTGCCGAAGCCATCAAGAAGCGTCTTGAAGACTTCGACATGCAGGCCGAGTCCGAGAACCTGCGCGACATCATCCAGAACGGCAAGGGCCAGCGCAAGACGCGTGCCCTGAAGCGCCTGAAGGTTGTCAACGCGTTCCTGACCACCACGAACAGCCCGCTGGGCATGGTCCTGGACGCCGTTCCGGTCATCCCGCCGGAACTGCGCCCGATGGTCCAGCTCGACGGCGGCCGTTTCGCGACGTCGGACCTTAACGACCTGTACCGCCGCGTGATCAACCGCAACAACCGCCTGAAGCGCCTGCTGGATCTCGGTGCCCCCGAGATCATCGTGAACAACGAAAAGCGGATGCTCCAGGAAGCTGTTGACTCCCTGTTCGACAACGGCCGCCGCGGCCGTCCGGTCACCGGACCGGGCAACCGTCCGCTGAAGTCGCTGTCCGACATGCTCAAGGGCAAGCAGGGCCGCTTCCGCCAGAACCTGCTGGGTAAGCGCGTTGACTACTCCGGCCGTTCCGTCATCGTCGTTGGCCCGCAGCTGAAGCTGCACCAGTGCGGCCTGCCGAAGCAGATGGCACTGGAGCTCTTCAAGCCGTTCGTGATGAAGCGCCTGGTTGACCTCAACCACGCCCAGAACATCAAGAGCGCCAAGCGCATGGTCGAGCGTTTCCGTCCGCAGGTCTGGGACGTGCTGGAAGAGATCATCACCGAACACCCGGTGCTGCTCAACCGTGCACCCACCCTGCACCGCCTCGGCATCCAGGCCTTCGAGCCGCAGCTCGTTGAAGGTAAGGCCCTTCAGCTGCACCCGCTGGTCTGCGGCGCCTTCAACGCTGACTTCGACGGCGACCAGATGGCAGTCCACCTGCCGCTGAGCCCCGAAGCCCAGGCTGAAGCACGCATCCTGATGCTGTCCTCGAACAACATCCTGAAGCCGTCCGACGGCCGCCCGGTCACCCTGCCTTCGCAGGATATGATCATCGGCCTGCACCACCTCACCACCAAGCGCGACGGCGCTGCCGGTGAAGGCCGCGTGTTCGGTTCCATGGCCGAAGCCATCATGGCCTTCGACATGGGCGAGCTGCACCTGAACGCACTGGTAAAGATGCGCGTGGACGGCTTCGTCCCCAGCGCAACCCAGCCGGCACCGGAAGGTTGGGAAGAGGGCACTCCTGCCCTCATCGAAACCTCCCTCGGCCAGGTCATCTTCAACCAGACGCTGCCTGCGGACTACCCGTGGGTAAAGGAAGTTGCCGACAAGGGACAGCTCTCCGCGATCGTCAACGATCTGGCTGAGCGGTACCCGAAGGTTGTCACGGCAGCAACGCTGGACAACCTGAAGGACGCCGGTTTCTACTGGGCCACCCGCTCGGGCGTTACCGTTGCCATCTCCGATATCGCGGCTCCGATCGACAAGCCGGCCATTATGGAAGGCTACGAAGCCCAGGCTGCCAAGGTTGAAAGCCAGTACGGCAAGGGCCTGATCGCTGAAGACGAGCGCCGCCAGGAACTGATCGACATCTGGAACAAGGCCACCAACGAGGTTGCTGCTGCAATGCGGGCGAACATGCCCGAGTTCAACAACATCAACCGCATGGTGTCCTCCGGCGCCCGTGGTAACTGGCTGCAGGTCCGGCAGATTGCCGGTATCCGTGGCCTGGTGGCCAACCCTAAGGGTGAGATCATCCCGCGCCCGATCAAGTCCTCGTACCGCGAGGGCCTGTCGGTGCTGGAATACTTCATCGCCACCCACGGTGCCCGTAAGGGTCTCGCCGATACCGCTCTGCGTACCGCC
The DNA here is from genome assembly GCF_024385525.1 of Arthrobacter sp. zg-Y238. Classification (GTDB taxonomy): domain Bacteria; phylum Actinomycetota; class Actinomycetes; order Actinomycetales; family Micrococcaceae; genus Arthrobacter_B; species Arthrobacter_B jinronghuae. The sequence continues at coordinate 232,501 of NZ_JANFLU010000004.1, forward strand.
AACTCGGGTTACCTGACCCGCCGTCTGGTGGACGTTTCCCAGGACGTCATTGTCCGCGAGGAAGACTGCGGCACCGAGCGCGGCCTGAACGTAACCATCGCGGTTCCGGACTCCAACGGCGAACTGCAGCTGCACGAAGAGGTCGAGAACTCGGCGTACGCCCGTACGCTGGCCACCGACGTCACCGACGCACAGGGCAACGTCCTGGCCAAGGGCGGCGACGATGTGGGCGACGTCCTCATCGCCAAGCTGTTCGAAGCCGGCGTCACCGACATCAAGATCCGCTCCGTACTCACCTGTGAGTCCGCCGTCGGTACCTGTGCACTTTGCTACGGCCGCTCCCTGGCCACGGGTAAGACCGTGGACATCGGCGAGGCCGTGGGCATCATTGCCGCACAGTCCATTGGTGAGCCGGGTACCCAGCTGACCATGCGTACCTTCCACACCGGTGGTGTTGCTTCCGCTGAGGACATCACCCAGGGTCTGCCCCGTATCCAGGAGCTCTTCGAAGCACGTACGCCTAAGGGTGTTGCTCCGATCTCCGAGACCGCGGGTCGGGTCACGCTGGAAGAGACCGACCGCCAGATGCGTCTGGTTGTCACTCCCGACGACGGCTCCGAGGAAATCGCGTACCCGGTCCTGCGCCGTGCCCGCCTCCTGGTTGCCGACGGCGACCACGTCGAGGTTGGCCAGCAGCTGGTCTTCGGTGCGGTGGATCCCAAGCAGATCCTCCGTATCCTCGGCCCGCGCAAGGCACAGGAATTCCTGGTGGACGAAGTCCAGCGCGTGTACCGCAGCCAGGGTGTGGGCATCCACGACAAGCACGTCGAGGTTATTGTCCGCCAGATGCTGCGCCGCGTAACCGTGATCGAGTCCGGCGACTCCGATCTGCTCCCGGGTGAGCTGACCGAACGCCGCCGCTTCGAGAGCGAGAACCGCCGCGTGGTTTCGGAAGGCAAGAAGCCTGCTTCGGGCCGTCCGGAACTCATGGGCATCACCAAGGCCTCCCTGGCCACCGAGTCCTGGCTGTCCGCAGCTTCCTTCCAGGAGACAACCCGCGTCCTGACGCAGGCTGCCATGGAAGGCAAGAGCGATCCGCTGCTCGGCCTCAAGGAGAACGTCATCATCGGTAAGCTGATCCCGGCCGGAACGGGCCTGCCCCGTTACACCGAGGTCACTGTCGAGCCGACCGAAGAAGCAAAGGCCAATCTCTTCACCGGCCCGAGCGCCTTCAGCGACTTCGACTACGCCGGCGTTGACGGCGGTCTGAGCCCCGAGTTCCACGCCATCCCGCTGGATGACTACGACATGGGCAGCGACTTCCGCTAACCAAGGCAACCGGCGCCGCGCGTAAAGCGCAGCGTCAACGGCAGGTCCCGCACCCCAGGGTGCGGGACCTGCCGTGTTTAACGGCTGTGTCAAATAACCGCAGTGGCGGATACCGGCTGTGCAAGACTTAAACCATGGCCAATTCCCCGAGCGGTGAGTCCATGACCAGCCGCATTGTGCGGGTGATCAGCGCCTTCGACGAAACCCACCAGGCCATGCCCATCGCCGTGCTGGCTCGCCGTGCCGGGCTGCCGCTGTCCACCGCGCACCGGATCGTGAATGAGTTGATGGGGCACGGCTTCCTGCAGCGAGAGGCCGACGGCGGCGTCCGCCTTGGCCTCCGCCTCTGGGAACTGGCCAACCGCAGTTCCGCTGCCCTGGGTCTAAAGCAGATTGCCATGCCCTTCATGGAAGACATCCAGGCAGTGGTTCGGCAGCACACCCAGCTGTCCGTGCTGCGCCAGGATGAGGTCCTGTTCATCGAGCGCCTTTCCAGCCACGGCTCGGTGCTGAACCATGCGAAGGTCGCCGGGCGGCTCCCTGTCCACGTCTCCTCATCGGGGATGGTCATGATGGCCCACTCGCCGCGGCACGTACAGGAGGAGTACCTGGCGCAGCAGAACCCCGATGCCTCCGAAGAAAAGCGGCTGCGTTCGTCCTGGGCGAAGATGCGCCTGGAAGGCAGCGCACGCCTGCCCGGCGCCGTCGTTCCGGACACCACCGGAATAGCCGTGCCCGTCTTCGGCGCAGGAGGCACTGCCGTGGCCGCCATCGGAGTAGTGGTGCCCACCGGCAGCGAACACATCTCCTCGACCATCCCGGCGCTGATGACTGCTGCCCGCGGGATTTCCCGCGGCCTGGGTGTCCGCGCGGAGGCCGCGGGTCCCCACTACCAGCGCTGACCCCCTGGCAGCCCGGAACCGGCCGTGCCGCGTGGCGCTGCAGGCCGGCGGCGGACTTCCGGGGAATAGTAGTGCCGGGCCGGCAGCACACGGAGACCGCCACCGGTAAATCCGTGCCGGCACTCAACGGGCGCGGCACAACGGGGGACACATTGGCAAAATCAGAGGCAGGCGTGTGGGCGCTGCCTGCTTTCCGTGGTCTGTGGCTGGCCACCACGGCCGTGCATGCTGGCCGTGACGTCGCCGTATTTGCCGTATCGGTGGGAATGATCTCCGTGCTCGGCGCTACCCCGTTCGAGGCCGGGCTGGCCGCGCCCCTGAGCAGCGCCGGGCCGCTGCTCTTCGGACTGGTAGCCGGGGTGGCTGTTGACCGGTGGGGGCAGCGGCGGACCATGCTCGCCATGACCTGGGTCCGTGCAGCAGCCTATGCCTGGGCCGTTGCGTCGTTCTTCCTGGGCTGGTTGGCGGCATGGCAGCTGCTGCTGGTGATCCTGGTGGTCGGGATCGCCGACGTGTTTTTTATGGCCGCCCACACCTCGGTATTGCCGCGGCTGGTGGGACGGCACCGCATTGCGGATGCCGCGTCTTCACTGATGGCGTCCGAGCAGGTGGTGTCCCTGGCCGGACCGGCGGCCGGCGGGGTTCTGGTGCGGCTCCTGCCGGCACCGGCAGTGCTTGCGGTAAGCGCAGCCACACAGCTTGTCGCCGCCGCAGGACTGGCCCGGCTGCCCCCGGACAACCCCGTACCGCCGAAGACGGATCGGCCGGGCATCCGGGAAGCCGTTGCGACGGGGGTCAGGTTCATCGCCGGTCATCGCGTTCTGCTGGCCCTGATCATGACGACCGCCACGAACAACTTTGCCGCCGGTCTGTACCAGGCTGCCGAGTCCTGGTTCATCCTTTCCGATCTGGCAATGGACCCGGCGGTCTTCGGCGCCGTCTGGTCCGTCAGTGCCGTGGGCGGCATCGCCGGTGCGGTGCTGGCCCCGCGTATCGGAAGGGCCATCGGCCCGCTCCGCGCAATGCTGCTGGCAGCGCTGATGATGCCGCTGAACTTCGCGCTCGTCCCGCTCACAGCGCTCTGGCCGCATCTCGCGGTGCTGAGCATCGGGGTATCGTTCACCCTCTTCGGCCTGGCGCTTGGCCTGATGATGGTGAACAGCTCTGCCCTGACCACTGCACTGATCCCGGATAATCTCCTGGCCCGTGTCTCGTCCACCCGCCGCACCCTCACCCAGGGCGCCGTCGTGCTGGGCGGTGTCCTCGGAGCGGTGCTGCTGGGCACCGTCGGCGCTGTCCCAACGCTCTGGCTGGCTGTGGCGGTGGCACTGGGCCAGTGCGTGTTCCTGCTCCGGATAGGGGTTCCCCGGCGGGGCGCGCTGCTGCCTTCGGAGCTTCCCGGGGAGCCGGAGACCCTGCCCGCCGGAGCGTGAACCGCAACCACCCGCGGCGGGCCGGATCCGGGCCCGTTTCCCATTCAATGAGAATCACTTTGTAGCTCCCCATGTGCCGGCAGTCACACTGGGAGGTAGTGTCCGTTACAAAGTTTTCAAGGGAGTAATAGATGGGTGCAGAGCGCACTATCCTCAAGACGCAGGTCGGCATAGTGGGCGGCGGCCCCGCCGGACTGATGCTTTCGCACCTGCTGTCGAAGTCCGGCATCGACAATATCGTGGTGGAAAAGCGGGACCACGAAACCATCCGCACCACCCACCGGGCCGGCATCCTGGAGCACGGAAGCGTCCGCATGCTGACTGAGACGGGGGTAAGCGACCGGGTGCTTACGGAGGGGTACCGCCACGAGGGAATTGACCTCCGCTTCGGCGGCGAGAGCCACCGGATCGATTTTGAAGACCTGGTGGGGGAGTCCGTGTGGCTGTACCCGCAGAATGAGGTCTTTACCGACCTGGCGGCGGCCCGCGAACGGGACCACGGCGATGTCCGCTACGGAGTTAGCGAAACATCCGTCACCGATCTGGCGACCGACACCCCTAAGATCCTGTTCACGGACAGTAACGGCCGGGACTTTGAAATCCACTGCGACATCCTGGTGGGCTCCGACGGTTCCGGCGGGATCTGCAAGCGCTCCATCCCCAAGGAAGCGCGCACGGATAACTTCATCGAGTACCCCTTTGCCTGGTTCGGCATCCTCACCAAGGCCGCTCCCAGTGCCCCGGAACTGATTTATGCCAATTCCGACCGTGGCTTTGCCCTGATCAGTCAGCGCAACGACTCCGTCCAGCGGATGTACTTCCAATGTGACCCGAACGAGGACGCAGGCGCGTGGAGCGAGGACCGCATCTGGGACGAACTCCAGGCACGGGTCGACGGCCCGGACGGTTTCGAGCTGACACGTGGCCCCATCTTTGAAAAGACCGTCCTGAAGTTCCGCAGCTACGTGTGTGAACCCCTGCGGTACGGCAACTTGTTCCTGGCGGGCGATGCCGGGCACACGGTTCCGCCCACCGGCGCCAAGGGCCTCAATCTCGCCCTGGCCGACGTGAAAGTCCTGTTCGAGGCCATCGACTCGTTCTACGCCACCAAGTCCCCGGACCTGCTGGACGGCTACAGCGACAAGGCCCTGCAGCGGGTCTGGCGTGCGCAGAACTTCTCCTATTGGATGACGTCGATGCTGCACACCCGGACGGACGCCAGCCCCTTCGAACGCAAGCGTGCGCTGGGAGAGCTCAGCGGCGTCGTCTCCTCCCGGCACGGCAGTGCGTACCTGGCCGAGGCCTACACGGGATGGCCGCACGACTAGCGTTCGCATAACGAACATCTGTACATCCAACGAACAGGCGGTGTAACGTGGTCTCGACCACGTGGATGCTTGGAAATCCGGAGCGCGAAGGTGCGCTTCATTGAAAGGAAAACCCATGGAAATGGAAGAGAACCTTTTCTCGAACAGCCATGTCATCGAGAAGCTGGACGCGGCCGAGGCCTCGCAGGACCAGATCTCCGCTGAAATCGCCGCGGTCCACGCCGAGTACTCCAAGGGGGTGGACGACGGCGCCGCCGAGGAAACCCAGCCCCGCATCGACTTCCGGCCCTACCGCAGTTCCCTCCTGCGCCACCCCACCAAGGATCCGCACCACGTGGACCCCGAAACCATTGAGCTGTGGTCCCCGGCATTCGGCCACCAGGACGTCCATGCGCTCGAGAGCGACCTGACCATCCAGCACAACGGCGAGCCGATGGGGGAGCGGATCATCGTCCGCGGCCGCATCCTCGACGGTGACGGGCATCCGGTCCGCAACCAGCTGGTGGAAATCTGGCAGGCCAACTCCGCCGGCCGCTACATCCACAAGCGCGACCAGCACCCGGCTCCGCTGGACCCGAACTTCACCGGCGTCGGCCGCTGCATCACCACCGATGACGGTTCCTACGAGTTCACCACCATCAAGCCCGGTCCGTACCCGTGGAAGAACCACTACAACGCCTGGCGGCCGGCACACATCCACTTCTCGCTTTTCGGCACCGACTTCACCCAGCGCATGATCACCCAGATGTACTTCCCCGGGGATCCGCTTTTCGCGCTGGACCCGATCTACCAGTCGATTACCGACCCCAAGGCACGCGACCGCCTCGTGGCCACGTATGACCACAACATCACCTCGCACGAGTGGGCCACCGGCTACAACTGGGACATCGTGCTCACCGGCAGCAACCGCACCTGGATGGAAGACGAGGACGCAGAGTAATGAGCGAGCAGAAGCTAACCGCCACGCCCGGCCAAACCATCGGCCCCTTCTACGGCTACGCCCTCCCCTTCGAGAAGGACAACCAGCTGCTGCCCCCGGGCATGCCCGGCAGCGTCCGCCTCCAGGGCACCGTGACCGACGGCGCCGGAGAAACCATTCCGGATGCCCTGCTGGAAATCTGGCAGGCCGACGCCGACGGCAATATCCCGCAGCGGACCGGATCGCTGGTCCGTGACGGCTACACCTTCACCGGCTGGGGCCGCACCGCCGTCGACAACGTCGGCAACTACACCTTCACTACGGTCAACCCCGGTCCCACGGAAGAGGGATCGGCACCCTTCATTTCATTCGTCATCTTTGCCCGCGGCCTGCTCAACAAGCTGCACACCCGGATGTACCTGCCGGATGACGAAGAGGCGCTGGCCCGCGACGCCCTGCTGTCCTCGCTGCCGGAGGACCGCCGGCGCACCCTGATCGCCACCCGTGAAGCCGACGGCGGACTCCGCTGGAACATCTGCCTGCAGGGCGAGGACGAAACCGTCTTCCTCACCTACCCCGGGGCGTAACCGTGGGCGCAGCGGACAGTGCGGACTACGGCCTGCTTTCCCCGGCCTGGGCGGGAACGCCGGTCGCGGAACTGACCGGAGACCGACAGCTGCTCCAGGCCCTCCTGGACGTGGAACTCGAATGGGTGCGCGTGCTTGCGTCGGCCGGCCTGGCCGATCCGGAGGCTCCTGCCGCGGTCGCCGCCGTCAGCGATGCCTCCCGGTACGACGCCGCGTCCCTCGCCGAGCGGGCGCAGGGCGGCGGCAATCCCGTGATTCCGCTGCTGGCCGACCTCCGGACCCAGGCACGGGAATCTTCCCCGAAGGCCGCGGCCGCCATTCACCGCGGAGCCACCAGCCAGGACATCATGGACACCGCCCTGATGCTGCTGGCCCGCCGCGCCCTGGAAGTCATCCTGGCGGATGCCGACCGGGCCGCCGCTGCCCTGGGGGCTACCGCCCGGCGCCACGCCGCGACCCTGTGCGTGGCCCGGACCCTGACCCAGCACTCGCTGCCCTCCACCTTCGGCCTGCGCGCCGCCCAGTGGCTGCACGGGGTGGGCAGCGCCGCGCAGGGACTGCGTACCGCCGCCGACAACCTCCAGCTGCAGTGGGGCGGCGCCTCCGGAACCCTTGCAGCGGTTTCCCTGGCCGCCGCCTCCGCTGACCCCGGTGTGGAACGCCCCACCGCCTTCGACCTCACCGCACGCCTGGCACGCGGCCTCGGCCTGGCCGAGCCCCTGGCGCCGTGGCAGACCAACCGGCTGCCGGTGACCGCCCTCGGCGCTGCACTGCAGGACTTCACCGCCGCGGCCGGGAAGGTTGCCAACGACGTCCTGCTGCTCAGCCGGCCGGAAATCGGGGAGGTCTCCGAACCCCGCGCCGCCGGACGCGGAGGATCCTCCGCCATGCCGCAGAAGCAGAACCCCGTCCTGTCCGTCCTGATCCGCAGTGCGGCCCTGGCAGCACCGGGCTACGGCATGCAGCTGAACGCCGCTGCGGCCGCCGCGGACGATGAACGGCCCAGCGGCTCCTGGCACGTGGAATGGCAGGCCCTGCGCTCCCTGCTGCGCCTCGCCGGGGGAGCGGCCGCCAAGCTGGCCGAACTGGCCGAGGGCCTGCAGATCCACCCGGAGGCGCTGACCCGCAACCTGGAATCCGCCGGGCCGCTCGTGGTCAGCGAGAAAATCATGGCCGTGGCCGCCCCGCTGCTTGACGACGGCGTGCCCGGACGCGGCAAGGAAATCATCGCCGACACGGTGGCCCGCTCGCTGTCCTCCGGCGAGCCCTTCGAAGAGCTGCTGCGTGCTGCGGTCCCGCCGGAGGTCCTTTCCGATGCGGAACTCAAGAACATCCTCGACCCCGCCGAATACCTAGGGGAGGCCACCGCCCTCATTGAGCGGATCACCGCTGCCTACCCCGGAAAGCCCTCAGCATGAGCATCCCCGCCATTAAGGCCTCCCGCCTTTCCAACGCCGGCCCCGCGGCCCCGGTCCTGATCGCCGGCCCGTCGCTGGGCACAGCGTCCATGCCGTTGTGGAGCCGGGCCGCGGCAGCCCTGGACACCTTCACCGTCATTGCCTGGGACCTGCCCGGCCACGGCGCGAGCCCCGCGGCAGGGGAATCCTTCAGCATCGCGGACCTGGCCGCCGCCGTCGCCGCGATGGTCACGGGAGCCCGCGATGCCGGAGACATTCCCGCAGATGTCCCGGTTTTCTATGCCGGAGTATCGCTGGGCGGCGCCGTCGGGCTCCAGCTCGCCCTGGACCACGGGGCGCTGTTCGACGGCGTGGCCGTCCTTTGTTCCGGCGCCAAGATCGGCGAAACCGGAGCCTGGGAGGAACGCGCTGAAACGGTGCGTGTCCAAGGCACGCCCACCCAGGTGGTCGGCTCCGGGCAGCGCTGGTTCGCTCCGGGCTTTATGGACCGTGAGCCCGCCGCTGCCGCCGCCCTGCTCCACTCGCTGCAGGACGCGGACCGCTTCTCCTACGCCCTCTGCTGCCGGGCACTGGCGACCTTCGATGTCCGGGGACGGCTGCCGGACATCACGGTCCCCGTGCTCGCTGTCGCCGGCGCCGAAGACGTCGTCACCCCGCCGTCGTCCGCGCAGCTCATTGCCGACCGGGTGGCCAACGGAACCGCCGCCGTCGTCGAAGACGCAGCGCACCTGGTGCCGGTGGAGCAGCCGGCCGTTACCGCAGAACTGCTGAAGGACTTCTTCGGCGCCCAGTACCTCGAAGGGAAATAACCCAGTGATCGCAGACGCCAACAAGAGCCGGCAGGACGTATACAACGAGGGCATGGCGGTGCGCCGCGAGGTCCTCGGAGCCGAGCATGTGGACCGCGCCAACGCAGGCAAGGACGAGTTCACCGCCGACTTCCAGGACCTGATCACCCAGTACGCCTGGGGCACCATCTGGACCCGGCCGGGCCTGCCGCGCACCATGCGCAGCGCCATCACCCTGACGGCGCTGATCGCCCACGGACACCTGGAGGAGTTCGCCATGCACGTCCGGGCAGCGCTGCGCAACGGGCTGGACCGGGACGAGATCAAGGAGATCGTGTTGCAGTCCGCCATCTACTGCGGCGTCCCCTCCGCCAACTCCGCCTTCAAGGTGGCCCAGGGCGTCTTCCGCGAGATCGACGCCGCGGCCTGAGCCTCAGTCCGTCCCAACTGCCACTTCCAGTTTTCGCTTTCCAGTTCAAGGAGCACCGGTGAACCAGGCCTATATCTACGACGCAGTCCGCACCCCCTTCGGCAAATTCGGCGGGGCCCTCGCCGGCGTCCGCCCGGACGACCTGGCCGCCCAGGTCCTGAAGGCTTCCGTGTCCCGGGCGCCCGGCCTGGACCCCGAGCGGATCGACGAGGTGGTCTTCGGCAACGCCAACGGCGCAGGCGAGGAGAACCGCAATGTCGCGCGGATGGCCACGCTGCTGGCAGGCCTGCCCACCTCGATCCCGGGCACCACGGTCAACCGGCTCTGCGGCTCGTCCCTCGACGCGGCACTGATCGCGTCGCGGCAGATCAACACCGGCGAAGCGGACCTGATGCTCATCGGCGGCGTCGAGTCCATGAGCCGTGCCCCCTGGGTGCTGCCCAAGAACGAGAAGCCGTACCCCGCCGGAGATCAGACCCTGGCCTCCACCACGCTGGGCTGGCGGCTGGTCAACCCGGCCATGCCGAAGGAATGGACCGTCTCCCTCGGCGAGGCCACCGAGCAGCTGCGCGAGAAGTACGGCATCACGCGGGAACGCCAGGATGCGTTCGCCGCAGCCTCGCACGCCCTCGCCGCAAAGGCGTGGGACGAGGGCAAATACGCGAACCTGACGGTCGCCGTCGACGGCGTGGACCTGGACCGGGATGAAAGCATCCGCGCCGGCTCCACGGTCGAGAAGCTGGCCACGCTGCGCACCGTGTTCCGGCCGGCGTCGGAGGATGTCTCCGGCGGCACCGTCACCGCCGGCAACGCTTCCCCACTGAACGACGGCGCCTCCGCGGCCTGGCTGGGCAGCGAGAACGCCGCCGGCATCCTCGGCCTGGACCCGCTGGCCCGGATCGCCGGCCGCGGCGCTGCAGCCAACGAGCCGCAGTACTTCGGTTACGCCCCGGTGGAAGCAGCCAACACGGCGCTGAAGCGGGCCGGCATCAGCTGGAGCGACGTCGGCGCCATTGAGCTCAACGAGGCCTTCGCAGCCCAGTCCCTCGCCTGCCTGGACGCCTGGGATGTCGACCCGGCTATCGTCAACGCCTGGGGCGGCGCCGTCGCCATCGGCCACCCGCTCGGAGCTTCCGGCACCCGCATCCTCGGCACGGTGGCCCGCCGGCTGCAGGAATCGGGTGAGCGCTGGGGCGTGGCCGCCATCTGCATCGGCGTGGGCCAGGGCCTCGCCGTCGTGCTCGAAAACGCCAACTGAGAATCCAGCAACCGAAGACGTAAGGAAAAACCGTGCTCAACATTGTGCAGGACGTTGATGAGGCCGTTGCGCCCATCCACGACGGCGCCACCGTCATGATCGGCGGGTTCGGCCGGGCCGGACAGCCCGTGGAGCTCATCGAGGCGCTGCTGCGCCAGGGCGCCAAGGACCTGACCGTGGTCAACAACAACGCCGGCAACGGAGAACAGGGCCTGGCCGCCCTGATCGGCGCCGGACGGGTGAAGAAGATCATCTGCTCCTTCCCGCGTCAGTCCGACTCGCAGATCTTCGACGCCAAGTACCGCGCCGGGGAAATAGAACTGGAACTGGTGCCCCAGGGCAACCTCGCCGAGCGTATCCGCGCCGCCGGCGCGGGCATCGGCGGGTTCTTTACTCCCACCGCTTACGGCACCCCGCTGGCCGAAGGCAAGGAAACCCGGATGATCGACGGCCGCGGCTATGTCTTCGAAACCCCGCTGCACGCTGACTTCGCACTGGTCAAGGCACTGCGCGCCGACAAGGCAGGGAACCTGGTCTACCGGAAGACCGCCCGGAACTTCGGTCCGATCATGGCCGCCGCTGCGAAGACCGCAATTGTGCAGGTCCGCGAAATCGTCGACGTCGGAGAAATGGACCCCGAAGTCGTGGTCACCCCGGGAATCTACGTCAACAGCCTGGTCCGTGTGGACCGGGAGAAAGCGCCGGCTGCAGCATGAGCAACAAAACCGAAAAGCTGGGCAAGAACGACCTCGCTGCCCTCGTGGCCGCCGATATTGCCCCCGGGTCCTTCGTGAACCTGGGCATCGGCCAGCCGACCCTGGTCTCCAACTACCTTCGGCCCGAGCAGAACATCACCCTGCACACCGAAAACGGGATGCTGGGTATGGGCCCCGAAGCCACCGGGGAAGAGGTGGACCCGGACCTGATCAACGCCGGAAAGATTCCGGTGACCGAACTGCCGGGTGCTGCCTACTTCCACCATGCCGATTCCTTCGCGATCATGCGCGGCGGACACCTGGACGTGTGTGTCCTGGGCGCCTTCCAGGTCTCCGCCTCCGGGGACCTGGCCAACTGGCATACCGGTGCACCTGATGCCATCCCGGCAGTGGGCGGCGCCATGGACCTGGCCACCGGTGCCAAGGACGTCTACGTCATGATGTCGCTGTTCACCAAGGAAGGCCTCAGCAAACTGGTGAAGGAGTGCACCTACCCGCTCACCGGCGTCGGATGCGTTACCCGCGTCTACACTAATGAAGCGGTCTTCCTGCTGAAGGAGGACGGCGTCCACGTCCGCGACACCTTCGGAACCACGTTCGAGGAACTGGCGGCAAAGATGGACATCCCGCTGATCCGCTCCGCGGCCGACAGCCAGCAGTAACCGACAACAAAAGGGGACATGTGAGCGAGACGGCATCGGCCAGCGACCAGTTCGTACAGTCGCTGGCCCGCGGCCTGACGGTGATCCGGGCCTTCGACGCCGACCACGTGCAGATGACCCTGAGCGAGGTTTCGCGCCGAACCGGGCTGACCCGGGCCACGGCCCGCCGCTTCCTGCTCACCCTCGTGGAACTCGGCTACGTACGCACGGACGGGCGGACTTTCGAACTGACCGCCCTGGTCCTGCAGCTGGGGTACTCCTACCTCTCCGGCCAGTCCCTGCCCCAGCTCGCACAGCCGGTGCTGGAGGACCTGTCCAGGGAAATCTCGGAGTCGACGTCGGCCTCGGTGCTGGACGGCGACGAGATCGTCTACATCGCCCGGATCCATACCCGGCGGCTGATGACCGTGGGTATCAGCGTGGGGACCCGGTTCCCGGCCTACGCCACCTCCATGGGCAGGGTCCTGCTGGCAGGGCTCCCCGAGGACCGGTTCGACGACTACCTGTCCAAAGCCAGCCTGAGTCCCTTGACGGAGCGCACGGTCACGGACCCGGACCGGCTGCGTACCCTCGTGGCGCGGGCACGGGAACAGGGCTGGGCCATCGTGGACCAGGAGCTGGAACTGGGCCTGCGATCCGTGGCCGTTCCCGTCCTGGACCCGCGGGGAAACGTGGTCGCTGCCCTGAATACGTCGATGCAGGCGACCATGGGGCTTACGCTGGAAGAGGCGGCCGCACGAGTGCTGCCGCACCTGCAGCAGGCTTCGGCCACGATTACCTCGGCCCTGAGTGCCCGCAGCTAGTGACGCTGCTCGCACTTTCGTCCGGGAGTCGTTAAGTCTGCTAGACTGAAAACCAATTGTTTGTGTGGCAGTGGATGAAGGCCGCTCGCGTGCCCTCCGTGGAGAGATACTCGGAGGAATGCATTCCGTAAGGAATGGGCGGGCCTGTTTCCGGGTTGCGGGGTCCTTGCGCAACGAATGCCACACTTTTGCACGCCTACGGTCGCTTTCGGCGAGAATACGGAACTTCTCGGGGCATTGCGGCAACGACTTGAAGCGCGCCGCCCCTTTAGTTGGTTTCAGCCGGCAGCGGGGCGGGGCAACCAGAGAATTATCTCGAGAAAAAACGGAGAACACGAAAGTGCCTACGATTCAGCAGCTGGTCCGCAAGGGCCGCTCACCCAAGGTCTCCAAGACCAAGGCTCCTGCCCTCAAGGGCAGCCCGATGCGCCGTGGTGTCTGCACCCGCGTTTACACCACCACCCCGAAGAAGCCGAACTCGGCTCTGCGTAAGGTTGCACGTGTCCGCCTCAACGGCGGCATCGAAGTAACCGCTTACATCCCCGGTGTGGGTCACAACCTTCAGGAACACTCCATCGTGCTGGTGCGCGGCGGTCGTGTGAAGGACCTTCCCGGTGTCCGCTACAAGATTGTCCGCGGTGCCCTCGATACCCAGGGTGTCAAGAACCGCAAGCAGGCTCGCAGCCGCTACGGCGCGAAGATGGAGAAGAAGTAATATGCCCCGCAAGGGTCCGGCCCCCAAGCGGCCGCTCGTACTGGATCCCGTCTACGGCTCCCCGCTGGTCACGCAGCTGATCAACAAGGTTCTGGTAGACGGCAAGAAGTCCACCGCAGAGCGCATCGTTTACGGTGCACTTGCAGGCGCTCAGGAGAAGACCGGGCAGGATCCGGTTGCAGCCCTGAAGAAGGCCATGGACAACATCAAGCCGAGCCTTGAGGTCAAGTCGCGCCGTGTTGGCGGCGCTACTTACCAGGTTCCGGTCGAGGTCAAGCCGGGCCGTGCAACTGCACTGGCCCTGCGCTGGCTGGTCGGCTACTCCAAGGCCCGCCGCGAAAAGACGATGACTGAGCGTCTGCGCAACGAAATCCTGGACGCTTCCAACGGTCTTGGTGCAGCTGTGAAGCGCCGCGAGGACACCCACAAGATGGCCGAGTCCAACAAGGCCTTCGCCCACTACCGCTGGTAATACGCCAAGCTGACGGCAGCCGTTGAAGGCCCTGTGGCCCGCATTTGCGGGCCGCAGGGCTTCAGCCGGATAAGCGCCGTTGACGGAAGCAACCAAAAAAGGGAGAAACCGTGGCACTTGACGTGCTTACCGACCTGAATAAGGTCCGCAACATCGGCATCATGGCCCACATTGATGCCGGCAAGACAACCACCACTGAGCGCATCCTGTTCTACACGGGTGTCAACCACAAGATCGGCGAGACCCACGACGGTGCGTCCACGATGGACTGGATGGCACAGGAGCAGGAGCGGGGTATCACCATCACCTCCGCAGCTACCACGTGTTACTGGGACAACAACCAGATCAACATCATCGACACCCCGGGTCACGTTGACTTCACTGTCGAGGTTGAGCGGTCCCTGCGCGTCCTCGACGGCGCCGTTGCTGTCTTCGACGGCAAGGAAGGCGTTGAGCCGCAGTCCGAGACTGTCTGGCGCCAGGCCGACAAGTACGACGTTCCGCGTATCTGCTTCGTCAACAAGATGGACAAGCTGGGCGCTGACTTCTACTTCACCGTAGACACGATCATCAACCGCCTCGGCGCCAAGCCGCTGGTCCTCCAGCTGCCGATCGGCTCCGAGAGCGAATTCGAAGGCGTCGTCGACCTCCTCGAAATGCGTGCACTCACCTGGCGCGGCGACGCCAAGGGTGACGTGACCATGGGCGCCAAGTACGAAATCGAACCGATTCCCGCAGAACTGCAGGAAAAGGCCGAAGAGTACCGCGCACAGCTCGTTGAGACCGTTGCTGAAGCCAGCGACGAACTGATGAACAAGTACCTCGAAGGCGAAGAGATCAGCATTGCCGAGCTGAAGGCCGGCATTCGTAAGCTGACCATCAACTCCGAGGTCTACCCGGTTCTGTGTGGCTCTGCCTTCAAGAACCGCGGTGTGCAGCCGATGCTGGACGCCGTCGTCGACTACCTGCCCAGCCCGCTTGACGTCCCGAATATCAAGGGCCACGACATCCGCGACGAAGAGGTCATCCTCGAACGCGCCGCTGATGCCAACGCTCCGTTCTCGGCTCTGGCATTCAAGGTTGTGACGCACCCGTTCTTCGGCCGTCTGACCTACATCCGCGTGTACTCCGGTCACGCTGCTTCCGGCGCCCAGGTCATGAACGCGACCAAGCAGAAGAAGGAGCGCATCGGAAAGCTCTTCCAGATGCACGCCAACAAGGAAAACCCGGTCGAGGAAATCACGACGGGCCACATTTACGCCGCCATCGGTCTGAAGGACACCACCACGGGCGATACCCTGTGCGACCTTCAGGAGCCGATCGTGCTGGAATCCATGAGCTTCCCGGAGCCCGTGATTTCCGTGGCCATCGAGCCGAAGACCAAGGGTGACCAGGAGAAGCTCTCCACGGCCATCCAGAAGCTCTCCGAAGAGGATCCGACCTTCCAGGTCTCCCTCGACGAAGACACCGGCCAGACCATCATCGCCGGCATGGGCGAGCTCCATCTGGACATCCTGGTGGACCGCATGCGCCGCGAGTTCCGCGTCGAGGCAAACGTGGGCAAGCCCCAGGTTGCCTACCGCGAAACGATCCGCCGTGCAGTCGCCAAGCACGACTACACGCACAAGAAGCAGACCGGTGGTTCGGGTCAGTTCGCTAAGATCCAGATCGCCATCGAGCCGCTGGATACGTCCGACGGCACGTTCTACGAATTCGAGAACAAGGTCACCGGTGGTCGCGTTCCGCGCGAATACATCCCCAGCGTTGACCAGGGTATCCAGAGCGCGCTTACTGACGGTGTGCTCGCCGGTTACCCGGTTGTCGGCATCAAGGCCACGCTGCTTGACGGCGCGTACCACGACGTCGACTCCTCGGAAATGGCGTTCAAGATTGCCGGACGGCAGGCTTTCAAGGAAGCCGCACGTATGGCAAGCCCTGTCCTGCTCGAACCGCTGATGGATGTTGAAGTCCGCACCCCTGAGGAATACATGGGTGAAGTTATCGGTGACATCAACTCCCGTCGCGGCCAGATGCAGTCCATGGAAGATGCAGCCGGCGTAAAGGTCATCCGGGCACACGTCCCGCTGTCCGGCATGTTCGGCTACATCGGCGACCTGCGGTCGAAGACCCAGGGCCGCGCCGTGTACTCCATGTCCTTCAACAGCTACGCCGAGGTCCCGAAGGCAGTTGCCGACGAGATCATCCAGAAGACGCGCGGCGAGTAAAACTTGGAGGGTGGACCGGTTCACGCCGGGCCACCCACCGTGTGCGGTCGGTCCGGGCTTCGGCCCGGACCGGGCGCATAGCCAGACTGAGCGGCCTTCCGAGGCTGCTGCGGAAATCGGCAATTTCATCAAATAAACAGCCCCAAGTAGACTTACATCAGTTTCAGTTGCGAAAAGCGCGGCTGGAGATTGAGTCTTCTAACTCTCTAGGAGGAACCCGTGGCGAAGGCAAAGTTCGAGCGGACTAAGCCGCACGTCAACATCGGCACCATTGGTCACGTTGACCATGGAAAGACGACGTTGACCGCTGCCATTTCGAAGGTGCTTGCTGACAAGTACCCTGATCTGAATGAAAAGCGCGATTTCGCTGCTATCGACTCTGCACCTGAAGAGCGCCAGCGCGGCATCACCATCAACATCTCGCACATCGAGTACCAGACCGAGAAGCGCCACTACGCACACGTAGACGCCCCCGGCCACGCTGACTACATCAAGAACATGATCACTGGTGCAGCTCAGATGGATGGCGCAATCCTCGTGGTTGCCGCTACCGACGGTCCGATGGCACAGACCCGCGAGCACGTCCTGCTCGCCCGCCAGGTTGGTGTTCCCTACCTGCTGGTCGCACTGAACAAGTCCGACATGGTTGACGACGAAGAACTGCTCGACCTCGTGGAAATGGAAGTTCGCGAACTGCTGAGCTCCCAGGACTTCGACGGCGACAACGCTCCCGTCGTCCGCGTTTCCGGCCTGAAGGCTCTCGAAGGCGACCCCAAGTGGGTTGCAGCCGTCGAAGAGCTCATGGAAGCCGTTGACAACAACGTGCCGGACCCCGTTCGCGACAAGGACAAGCCGTTCCTGATGCCGATCGAGGACGTCTTCACGATCACCGGTCGTGGAACCGTCGTCACGGGCCGCGCCGAGCGCGGTACCCTCGCCATCAACTCCGAGGTCGAGATCGTCGGCATCCGTCCGGTCCAGAAGACCACGGTTACCGGTATCGAGATGTTCCACAAGCAGCTTGACGAAGCATGGGCCGGCGAGAACTGTGGCCTGCTGCTCCGCGGTATCAAGCGCGAAGACGTAGAGCGTGGCCAGGTTGTCGTGAAGCCGGGTTCCATTACCCCGCACACCGACTTCGAAGCCAACGTCTACATCCTGTCCAAGGATGAAGGCGGACGCCACAACCCGTTCTACTCGAACTACCGCCCGCAGTTCTACTTCCGTACCACGGACGTAACCGGCGTCATCACCCTCCCCGAGGGCACTGAAATGGTTATGCCCGGCGATAACACTGAGATGACCGTTGAGCTCATCCAGCCGATCGCTATGGAAGAGGGCCTCGGCTTCGCTATCCGCGAAGGCGGCCGCACCGTTGGATCAGGCCGCGTCACCAAGATCATCAAGTAATTTGATGGTTTAGCCTGGACCTCATCGGTTCTTAGCAGGGCCCCGTTGCTTATGGCAGCGGGGCCCTGCTGCTTTTAAGCCGGAGTCCGTCCTCCGGTCCGTGCCGGCTCGAGTAAGCGCGCCACGGTGGTGCCGGCCGCCAGCCCCTGTTCGAAGGCACGGACAGCGTTCAGGCCCGAGGCGTCCAGGGCACCGCCGATCACCGTACAGGGGATGCCGAGGGCGTCCAGCTGGAACTGGAGCGGGTTGTGCGGGATCTGCCCGGCAGCCAGGACGACGGCGTCTGCCGGCAGGACCGCCGTCGTGCCGTCCGCGTTCCGGACGCGAAGCCCGAGGGGGGTCACTTCCAGCGGCGTGGTTCCGGCGAGGGTCCGGACACCGGCAGCGCGGATTTCCTGAAGCACAGCCCACCGCGTGGACGGGCCGATACCGTGACCGATCCGGGACCCCCGGCGCATTATGGTTACGTCCCTGGAACCGCCTGCCGTCCCGCCGGCCGCCCCGGTATCCGCCAGCAGGCGGGAAAGGTCCACTGCAATGCCGCCGGCACCGATGATGACTACCTGTCGGCCCAGCCGGGCCGGGTCCGCGAAGGCCTGCCGGTAGTCCAGCACGGGGAGCAGGCCGGTGCCCGGCAGACGAACGGTTCGAGGCCGGACACCCGTGGCCAGCAGGACGTGTGCGTAGCGGGCCAAGTGCGCGGCCTCGGGGGCGGTGCCCGTCAGGACGCGGACGCCGAGCCGCGCCAGTTCATGGGTGAAGTAACGGATGGTCTGCAGGAAGTCTGCCTTGCCCGGCACCTTGCCGGCCAGCCGGAACTGCCCGCCGATGGAGCTGTCCTGCTCATAGAGGTCCACGGGATGTCCCGCCTGCGCCACCGTTGCGGCAGCCTGCATCCCCGCCGGACCGGCTCCCACTACGGCGACCCGGACGGGGGTACCGCCCCGTCGCCGGGGCGGCCGTAGCGGAAGCGGAAATTCTGTTTCGCGGCCGGCCCGCGGGTTGACCAGGCAGGAGACAGGTTCGGCGCCGAGGGAACGGTCGACGCAGGCCTCGTTGCAGGCGATGCAGGTGTTGACGAGGTTCGACTCGCCGCGCCGGGTCTTGTCCACGATTGCCGGGTCGGCGAGGAAAGGGCGGGCCATTGAAACCAGGTCCGCGTGTCCGGCGGCAAGGGCACGCTCCGCAAGCTCCAGCGAGTTGATCCGGTTGCTGCCGATGACCGGAACGGGCACTCCCGCAGCCGTCAGGGCCGTGCGGATCCCCCCTGCAACTTCCATCCAGCGGCCGTGCGGAACCAGGCCCTGCACGGAGGGCACCCCTGACTCGTGCCACCCGATGCCGATGTTGACCGCATCGGCCCCCTCCCTGGCCAGTGCCACCGCCAGGGCTGCAGATTCCTCCCGGGAGCTCGATCCGGCGACGAAGTCGGCACCCGATGTCCGGTAGATGACCGGATAGCCGGGCCCAACTGCGTCCCGGACCGCCTGCAGCACCGCCAGTGGAAAAGCCTGCCTGCGGTGCGGTTCACCGCCCCAACGGTCCTGGCGCAGGTTGGTCAGGGGCGAGGCGAACTGGTTGATCAGGTAACCTTCAGAGCCCATGATCTCCACCGCATCGAAGCCCAGGGTGCGGGCGGCAGCGGCACCCGCAGCGAAGTCGGCAAGCGTGTCCTCGATCTGTCCCGGCGTGAGCGCGCGGGGCAGCGCGCGCGAAAAGTCCGAATACACCTCCGACGGCGCGGCCGGACGCAGCCCGTACGTGCTTTCCCGGGCGTAGCGTCCCGCGTGGAACAGCTGAAGGGCGAGCCTGCCGCCCGCACCATGCACCGCATCGAGCATCGGGGAGACCCGGGCGGCGGCTTCGGGCTCATTGATCAGCAGGTAGTTGGGCCCGCCGGCACCGGCGCGGTTCACTGCCGCGCCCCCCGTGACGATCAGCCCGGCGCCGGCGGCCGCCCGTTCGCCGTAGAACGCGGCCAGGGCACGTGGGTCATCCTCCCGGTTCAGGTGCATTGACCCCATGACGATCCGGTGGTCCAGCTTCAGCCGCCCGAGGGAAACGGGGGAGAAGACCCGGTCCAGCATGTCGGTGTCAGAGGCTGGCGGCGGATGCCGCAGACGGATCGGCCGGGGCGGCGTCGGCCCTCGGGCCCTGGGCCTGGCGCAGGATACCGCGGGCAATCACCTTTTTCTGGATCTCATTTGTCCCTTCTTCGAAGCGCTGCGCCCGCGCGTCGCGGTACACCCGTTCGATGGGTGCGGTCTTCCAGTACCCGATGCCGCCGTGGACCTGCAGGGCCTTGTCCGTTACCCGGGTGAGCATGTCCACTGCGGTCAGCTTGGCCATGGAGGACAGGGAACCGGCATCGGGAACACCGTCCTGCCAGGCCGAGGCTGCATGCAGGGTCAAGGCGCGGGCCGCCTCGATATCGGCGGCGTTTTCCGCCAGGGCAAAGGCGATGGCCTGCCGCGCGGCGAGCGGTTTCCCGAAGGTGGTGCGCTCCAGGGCATGGTCGACTGCGAGCTGCTGGGCGCGTTGGGCCAGCCCGACGCAGCTCATCGCCACGGAGATCCGGCTGGGGGTGAGGAAGCCGCCGAGGGCAATGGAGAGTCCATCTCCCTCCGCTCCGAGGCGGTCGGCAACGGGGACGGGAGTATCTCGGAAAGCCAGGGAGGCATGGTCGGTGCCGCGGACCCCCATGGTCTGCGAGGTGTCTTCCACTTCGACGCCGGGCGCATGCCGGTCCACCAGCAGCGCCACGGTTCCTGCACTGCCGGAGGTGCCTTCCAGCCGGGCAAAAAGCAGCCAGTAGTCGCAGCGCACACCGAAAGTGATCAGGTGCTTGCGGCCGGTGAGGTAATAGGTGTCACCGACCCGCCGGACACTCGAGGTGATGTCCGCTCCCGTGCCGTTGCCGGGTTCCGTCAGGGTGAAAGCAACAACCAGGTCTCCTGCCACGGACGGAAGGACGAACTTCCTTCGCTGCACCTCGTCGGCATGCGGATTCATGGCACGCCAGGTGCCGTTGACCACGTGCACGATCATGCGGACCGAGGCGTGTGAACGGGAGAAGACTTCCATCAGGCCCATCCACTGGACAAAGCTCAGCCCCCGGCCGCCGAGTTCCGCCGGTGCCGCCAGCGAAAGGAAGCCGGCCTCGCGGAGCTCCTTCCACAGGGCGTCGGGCACGGTGCCGCCGGTTTCGATGCGGTCGGCCCATTCCTCGCCGGGGCCTTCGACCCACTCGGTAACGGACGCGAGCAGGTCTCTGTATTCCGGGTCCGGGATACTGCTGCCCCGTCCGTCGGCTGCGATGGCTGCAGTACTCACTGGCTGCTCCAATCCGGTGTTCCGGGTTTGGGCGGTCCGCCGCCGGCGGCGAAGCTGCGGGCCGTGTCCCGCAGCAGGAACTTCTGCACTTTGCCCACGGCATTGCGGGGGAGTGCGTCGACCAGCTCGAGGCGTTCAGGCCAGTAATGCCTGGAGACGCTGTGCCGGTCGAGGAACCCGGTGAGATCCGCCAGCTGCAGGCGCGACCCCTCCACGGGGACTACGAAGGCGCAGGCCCGCTCGCCCAGCCGATCATCGGGCATGGCCGCCAGGGCAACATCCCGCACGGCGGGATGGCGGTAGAGGAGCTGCTCGATCTCGGCCACCGGGATTTTCTCCCCTCCGCGGTTGATGATGTCGCGAACCCGTCCGGTGATGCGCAGGTACCCGGCATCATCGAGGATGGCGGTGTCTCCCGTGCGGTACCAGCCGTCTTCGGTCAAGGCTTCCTTGGTCAGGTCCGGGCGGTCAAGGTATCCGTCAAAGACGGTGGGACTGAGGAGTTCGAAGTTACCCTCGACGCCGGGCGGCAGGAGGCGGCCGTCGTCGTCGACAATCCGGGTCCGCACCCCCTCCAGTGCCCGCCCGTCGGTGCCCCACACCTTTACCGGTTCATCCCCGGGTGATGCCAGGGTGGCCAGACAGGTTTCAGTGGTTCCAAACGCACCGCAGATGCCCGCACCCAGGACGCGTGTGGCACGCTCGGCGAGGTGCCGGGGGACGGCGGCACCTGTCGCGACGAAGATGCGCAGGCTGGGCGGAGCTGCGGTTCCCGCGTCCACAGCGGCAACCAGGTCGGTGAGGAACGGGGTGGCAGCCTGGACGAAGGTGGCACGCCACCCCCGCATGAGTTTCACGGCCCGTTCCGCGTCCCACACCGGCTGCAGGATCTGCGGGCAGCCGAGTACGAACGAGAGCCACATTCCGTACAGGAATCCGGTCTGGTGGGCCAGGGGCGAGGGGATGAACACGGCGTCATCGCTGGTGAGGCCCAGATGCGCCGCCTCCATGGCCGCAGCGCGGCTAAGCGTCCCATGACGGTGCACCACCCCCTTGGGTTCCCCGGAGGTGCCGGATGTGAAAAGCAACTGTGCAGGGTCCCCGGCGGTTGGCGCAGCACCGGGAGGGAGCCCAGCCGCGGGGTGCACGCGGTTCAGCACGGCGTCCCAGTCGTGGAACCGCGGGCCGCCGGCTACGGAGGGGAGGGGGCGCGGCGACTCGGCATTCCGCAGCACCAGAACATCCGCCGCCTTGGGGGCGGGCACCGCATCGGTTCGGTCCGCGCGCTGCAGCAGCCCGGCCAGTTCCTCCGCCGGATGGCGTCCGCGGAACTCCTCCACGGCAACGAAGACGCGGGCACCGGCCCGGTCCAGTGCCAGCGCCACCTCCCGCTCCCGGAAGATCGGCATCACGGGCGCGGCGACGGCGCCCAGACGCAGGACAGCCACGGTGAGGACAACGAACTCGCTTCGGTTGGGGAGCTGGAAAGCCACCCGGTCACCCGGCCGCACCCCCAGCTCCAGCAGTGCTGCGGCGACGCGGTGGGCCTGCGTGTCGAGCTCGGACCAGGTGAGGTGCCCCGATATCCGCGGGCCGCCGTCGACCACCGCTGTTTCATTGGGACGTTCCGCAGCCCAGCGCCGCACCCAGTCCGGACCGGTGACGGCCGCTGCCGCCTCTACTGCGGCCGGTCCGGAAATGCTCCGGGGGCGGCTTCCGCGTGCGGTCCGGGCCGGCCGGCTGGGGCGGGGACGCTGGAGCACGCCGTCTTCGACCTTCATGTGCAGCCCGAAAGTGGTCATGGCCGCCAGATATTCGGGGTAGGAAATGCGGTAGGCGTTTGGATAAGTGAGCGTACTGCGTCCTTCTGCGGCGGAAGCCGCCACGGCCAGGGACATCAGGACCCGGTGGTCATTAAAGGAGGAGAGATCCGCGCCGCCGAGGCTGCCGACTCCGCGGATCGTCAAGGTAGAGCCCTCCACGGTGAGGTGCGCGCCCATTGAGTTCAGCTGCAGCATGGCGGCCACCCGATCGGACTCCTTCATCCGTACGTGGTCGATGTTGCGGAAAACGCTCCGGCCCGCGGCGTGGCATGCCATCACGGACAGCACCGGAAGCATGTCCGGCACGCGCCGGCAGTCGACGTCCACGGGTTGCAGGTCCAGGCCCTGATGGCGGACCCTCACCGCGTCGGCTGCCTGGTCGTAGTCCATGGGCACCCCCATCTGCGCCGCAAGGTCCAGGAAGTCAGCCTCGGGATGGTCGGATCCGGACGAGGAGGTGGCGCTCAGCCCGGTCAGGGAAATATCTGCCGGATGCAGGGCCGCCGCCGCGAGTCCGAAGGCAGCCGACCCGATATCCGGTGGCAGCCGCAGGTCCGCGGGGACGGCCTGCTGGTCCGCCGGGATGCGGAAGCGCCTGAGGTCCTCGGAGGCCTCCACCTGCAATCCGAAGCGGGCCATCATGGCGAGGGTCAGTTCCACATAGCTGGTTTCATTCTGCGGGCCGTCCACCAGCACCGTGGTTTCGGAGCGGGCAAATGGTGCCAGCAGCAGCAGGCCGGAAATCCACTGTGAGAGGGTCCCGGAGATATGGACTTCGCCGCCGCGCGGCCGCCCGTGGGCAACCTGCAGGGGAGGGCAGCCGCCGTTCGAGGCGATGTCCACACCCATCTCGCGGAGGGCGGCCAACAAGGCACCGATGGGGCGGCGCTGGAAGTATTTCTGCCCGGTGACGACGACGTCGCGTGTCCCCAGCGAGGCGAGTCCGGCCATGAAGTACAGCGTGGTTCCGGAGCTGCCGGCGGAGACAACGGCACGCCGTGGGCGGTACGGGCCGCCGTGGACAATAAAGGTGTCATCCTGCACCTCTATCGCGGTACCGAGCTGGCGTAGCGCGGCCACTGTGTACTGCACATGGCGGGCATCGGTCAGACCGGAAATGCGGCTGGTGCCCGGAGCGAGGGAAGCCAGTATCAGCGCCCGGTGGGCGTGGTATTTGGAGTTGGGAACCTGCACCGAACCGGTGATGCCGGAGTGCGTTCCAAGGACCGAAAGATACATGGCCGCAAGGCCCTTTCCGTTCGTGTGGCGCCTTCCCCCTGACCCCTAGTGCGCCGACGCTACCAGTTTGTTATCCGGGCTGGAACAGCCTTTGCGGCAGATCGGCAGGCGGGGCACATTTCCGCCGGGGGCAGGTTGAGGGGTCGGTTGGGGGCCGCTGCGGGTCGGCTGGGGCGCTGCGCCGCCTGCCGGGACCGGACCGGACCGGGACCCGGCGCCGCCACGCGGCCTGCCCTGTGCCCGCAGGCAGTCAGGCACTATTCCTGCACAGGACGCCTGGGTGCGGCCGGCACGGAATGTTGCCCCCACCGGGATCGAACAGTTACCGGCATGTGAGCTGCAGCACCCTAGGATGGTCTCCAGTCGAACTCGAACCGGAAGGTAGCAGTTTCATGGGGGTCTTTCTTTTTTTCCTGGCAGCAGCCGCTGCCAGTTTCGCCATAGGGCGGTCGGCAGGTAAAAAAGCCGCCCGCCCCGTGGACAGCCAGGGCAGGCCGCTGCCGCCGCCGGCCCAAATCTACGAAGACGGCTACCGGGCGGGATTCAACGACGCAGCACTGCGCTTCCAGCAACCCGCCGCGGCACCTGCTCCCGCCGCTTCGGATCCTGCCGCGGCGCCGGCCCCTGCTGGGCCTCCAGCCGTCACGCCGGCTCTTGCTGCACCCGCTGCCGCTGCACCTGCTCCCGCTGCCGCACCTGCTGCCGCCGCACCTGCTGCCGCTGCACCTTCCGCCACCGCACCTGCTCCCGCTGCTGTACCGGCCCCTGCTGCCGCACCTGCCCCCGCTGCCGCACCGGCCCCCACTGCTTCGTATGTCTCCTCATACACGGTTCCGTCGTCTCAGTCCCATGCTCCGTCAGCCGCTGTGCCTCCTGTCGGAGTGCCGGGCGGCCACCCGCCGGTTGCCGTCCCAGCGCCCGGTGCCCCGAACCGGAACGTTCCGGTTCCGCCTCGACCGGTTCCGCCTCGACCGGTTCCGCCGGTCAAGACCGAAGCCGAGTTGAAGGAAGAAAAACAACGCCGGGACCTGCGCAACATCAACATCACGCTCTACTCCGCCAGCCTCCTGCTGGTGGCTGCTGCCGCACTGTTCATCGGGCTGGCCATCCCGGCAGAGGCCCGCTTCTTCGGAGTTGTCGCTGTCACGGCCCTGTTCTACATCTCGGGACTGGTCATACATGCCCGAAGCGCCCGCCTTCGGCCGGCAGCCGTAGCATTTACGGGTACCGGCCTGGCCTTGATCCCCGTGGTCGGACTAGCCCTGTTCAATTTTGTGCTTCCGGACGGATCTGCAGCCTGGCTGGTCACCTCGGTGGTTGGAACCGCGGCGTTTGCGTACGCCGCAGCAAAGATTGAAAGCCGGGTAGTCACCTATCTTGCCTTGACGTTCCTGCTGTCCTCGGGCCTGGCTTCCGGTGCGGCACTGCGCTGGGGAATCGTCTGGTACTTCCTCTTCACGGTCATTCTGGCCACCCTGATCAGCCTCGCTGCGGTCCGGCGTCCGGGCTGGCTGAACAATCTCTACGTAGATGCATTTGTCCGCTCCCACCGCTACCTGGTTCCGGCTACGGCCATCGCCTCCGTCCAGATCTCCGGCCAGCTAAGCTCGGCGCAGCTGGGGATCCTGTTCCTCGCATTCGCCCTCTACTACGCCGTAATGCTCTGGCAGGGCCCCGCCCGCCACCAGCTCGTCAACAGCTATGGGCTGCGGGCGGCCGGCACCGTGGGACTTACGTCCCTGTTCTATTCCGTTACGGACAGCACCCAGCTGACGCTGCTCGCTTTCGCGGTGCAGGTTGCGGTCCAGACGGCAGGGGTCCTGGCACGCCGCCCCATGTACGGTGCAGCAGCGCTGTTGCAGGTGGCCGCCAAGAGCACCGGGCTGCCTTTGGACCGCGACGTCGACGAGCGGTCCCGCCCGGAGGCGGGAACTGTACGAACAGGGGTTTCCGATCCGCAGGCACCGGCTGCGGCACACGGCAACAAGCCTGTGCCCGTGCCGGCACAACCGGCACAACCGGCACCACCGGCCCCGTCATCTCCCGCCCCGGCATCCGAATCCGCGGCTTCAACGGCGGCAACCGTCAGCCTCAAGAAGAAGCCTGCGGCTGCCCCCGAAGACGCTGCGCGTAGATTCTTCCGCGTCGATGTGGCCGCCCTGTTGGTCCTGCAGGCGTGCACCGCACTGGTAGCCGGACTCTGGTACGTGGTTCGCGAGTGGCAGTCTTCGGGAAGTTCCATTGCCTTCGCAGGAACCGTCGTCGTAGTCCTGCTGACGTATTTCGCCGCCGCCTGGAAACTGGGCGGACGCCTTGAGTATGCGGTGCCCGTGCCGGCCGCCCTCGCCTTTGTGCCTAATGCGCTGATGCCCGGCGACGCACTGTGGCCGGGCGTCCTGGCCACCGCAGTCCTCGCCGGCTATCTGGTGATCCGTGCGGTGCGGGGCGGCGCGGAGGAACGTCTGGTATTCGTCCTCGCCGCACGCGCTGCGGCCGTCCTGCTGGTGTCCTTGACCGTCCTCGCCTCCCTTGTCGGAGTGTCCGGGGTGAATGCAGGAGCCTGGGCCCTCGTCACCGCGGTGCTCGCGCTGACGGCCAATCAGGCCGTTTCGGTTGTCCGTACACGGCGCGCAAAGCCCGAACGCTTCCCGGGGGCAGCCATTACCACTGCGGCTGCTGCCGCGGTGGTCCTGACGCTGCTGCTCCGCTTCCAGGAATCGCCGGGGCTAACCCTGACCTTGGTGGGCCTGTGGACCGTTGTGGCCGGAAACGTTTTGACATCCGTCCTCCGGCCCGGCGGAAGGTACCTCCTTGCTGCACCGGCCGGTTTCGCGGCTGCGGTACTTATGGGTGCAGGCCTCCTGGGCATCAGTGGCTACGAACTGCTTGCAGCCGCTGCTCTTTGCTACTGTGCCGTCCTGGCCTGGAAGCTCGCGCCCAAGACGCACCGGACCTATTACCTGGCGGCAGGACAGACCCAACTGACTGCCCTGGCTGCCCTGATTGCCGCAGACCTCGGAGCGGGGGTGCACGGGATCTTTATTGCCATGGCGGCCTGCCTGGCTGCCCAGCACCTTCTGCGGATTTTCCTGGACCGGAAACTCCGCGGGCTCGGACTCGCCCAGACGCTCCTGTGGGCAACCGTCACCGTGCTGGCGATGCTGCCCCCGCTCTATTACATCCTTACCTACACCGCAGCACGTTCGGAGACCGGAGTTGTCCTGCTGCTCATCGGCGCCGGTTCCGCGGTCCTCACCCAGGGCGCGTACACGCTTGGGGCGGCAGGGCGGACGCGCTTCGGTGAACACGTTGCGGCCGATACCGGTTCGCCGGGGTCCTCTACCGCAGCTTCCAGCGGAACCGCCGGCGTCACCGGACGTAAGCGTGTTCCCGGTACCCAGGCTTCCGTTGGAGCCGCCGCCGCAGCAGGACTGGTGCTGCTGCTGGTGACCGGCGTGCGGGCGGCGGAAGGCAACGGAGCAGTTGCCACCGTGGCCGTCCTCGCCGCGGCGCTTGCCGTCAATGTGTTTACTGCACTGATGCTTCGCCGCAGCTGGCCCGCACTGGCTGCACCCGCCGGCTTCTCCGCCGCCGCCGTCGTTGGCGCGGGGGTCCTGGGGGTCAGGGGGTACGAGATCCTGGTGCTGGCAGCCCTTGCCTACTGCACGTACCTCGTTCTGGGCCGCAGCAATCCCCTCCGCGGCGCCTATCTCCTGGCCGTCCAGATCCTGGCGGTTATCCTGGCCGGGCTGGTGGCGGCCGACCTGACCGGGGACGTTCATCAGGTCTTCGCTGCCGTGGCGGTCGGTATTGCCGTCGGGCAGGTGCTGCGGACCTTCTTTGCCGGGATGCTGGAGCCGCTGGGGCTTGCATCATGGGCACGGTGGGGCGGTCTGGCTGCATCAGCAGGAGTTCCCCTGGCATATGTCGGGTTGCAGGGACCGGCCGCGCAAAGCGGCATGCTGATGTTCCTTGTCCTCTGTGCCGCCGCCGTGGCGGTGTTCAGCCAGTTGGCCGCCGTCATCCGCGTGCGAAGGGGTAGGCCGCTGAGGTTCGCTGCCGAGTTCCTCGCCGCCGCCGCATTGGTGGCGCTGCTGGCTACTGCCGCATCCCGGGCAGTCGAGGGACACGGGGCCGGCTGGACCTTGGCGTTGCTCTGGATCGCGCTGGCCGCGAATGTTGCCACCTCGCTGTTGCTTCCCGATCGGTACGAAGCAGCGGCACTGGCAGGATTCGCCGCTGCGGCGGCGGTAGGTGCCGGAGTGCTGGGGCTGCGCGGCTACGAACTGCTGGTTCTGGCAGCCCTGGCCTACTTTGTGTATCTCGCACTGAAGCGCACAGAAAGCAACCGCGGTCTCTACCTCCTCGGCGTGCAGGGCCTGGTGGTGGTCCAGACGGTGCTCGTGGCTGCCGACCTCGGCGTCGGTATGCACGGCCTGTTCATTGCCGGCGCCGTAGCACTGGCAATACAGCAGCTGTTCCGTACCCTGCTGCATCGCCGACTCGACGACATGGGATACTCCGAAACGTCGCAGTGGCTGAGCATCGCATTGCTGGCCCTGATTCCGATCGTCTACAGCTTCCTTGCCGGAACGGCCAGCCAGCGCGACGTCGTCGCGCTGCATCTGCTCCTGCTTCTCATCACGGCTGCGGCTGCGTTCACTCAGCGCCGTGCGGAGCGGCACCCCAGGTCAGCCTGGGTTGTCTATCCCGCCGTGTACGCGTTGGGTGCGCTTCCGCTGGTCCTCAGCAACCTGCTGCAGGTCAGCAGCCGGGGATCGCTTCGGGAAGGGCTGCTCGACGGCGGCGCGGCAGGATCGGTTTTGCTCGTCCTCGCAGCGGCGGCATTGTGCGGGGAAGCGCGCAGGTCCCTCGATAAGCCCACCCGTACGGCACTGCTGGTAGCCGCCGTCGGCTATACCGCCACTGTCCTTGTGATCAGCCTGGCCATAGACAATAGCTTCCTGGTGGCTGCTGCCTTCGTTCTGGGTGCGGCAATCTTCCTGGTTGTCTCCTCTGCCCGCAGCCTTGCGTGGCTGGCCGTCGGGACGCCGGTCCTGCTCACCATGGGAATGATGGCCCTGTTCCGGGGACTCTTCGATACTGTCCTTGCAGGCAGTGGGGATGCCGGCTTTGCTTCGCTGCTGCCGTTCTGGGTGACAGCGGCTGTTCTCCAGGCCCTCCGTCTCCTCACCCCACTCCGTTCGGTGGAATCATCGCGGCCGGGCGGCGCGGCGGGAGCCACTTCGCCCTCGCAGCTCCGCCGGAGCATCCTGGGCTCGGCTTCGGCTCTGATCCTGGCACTGGCGGCGATACCGGCAATGGTCCCTGACTCGTCAGCCGCAGCCGGCGCACTGACCGTGGTTGCTGCTTTGGCGTTGGCCCTCGTCGAGGTTCCCGCCCGGTTCCGTGAGCCGGCCGTGCAGGCCGCCGTGCTGGTGACCGCATTGGCGGTGCAGCGGATGGGTTGGCTCGTTCTGGGCAACGTCAGCGGATTCTGGTCCCTGCAGTATTGGGCAGCTGTCCTGGCCGGATTCGCGGCTTACGAGTTCCTTCGTAAACGCGACCAGCGGGGCACTATGGTCCTGGGGGTTTCGGCCGTCATCCTTTCATCCAGCGGTCTGTCCACGGTCATCTTCGGTGGAGGCGGAAAACAGCTCTGGGCGCTGGTGGCACACGCCGGGCTCCTGGCCTTCGGTCTTCTGGCGAGCAGAAGGCTGTTCACTCTGTGGGGCGCGGCCGGTGTGGTGCTGGCGGTGCTTTGGTACCTGCGCGGTTACACGTTCCTGCTCCTGGCCCTGCTGGGCATCGGGCTGATCGCTTTGGCTGTCTGGCGGCTCACCCGTGTGCGGACCGAGGAACCGGGGAATCCACCTGTTCAAACTGCGCAGGGGGACCCGGCCCTTCCGGTGCCGGCAACCGGGCCCACTCCGCCGGAATCGGCAGCCGGGTCAGGTACGCAGGGACCCGCAGGTGCGCAGGGACCGGCAACCGGGTCGGGTCCGCAGGGACCTGCAACCGGGCCCACTCCGCAGGGTTCGGCAACCGGTTCCGCACCGCCGGCACCGCCGGTGCCTGTGTACCCGGCGCAGGGCAGTGCGCCGGCGGTGTCCGGACCCTCGAACACCGGCAGTGCGGATGGAGCGGGACCTGTACCGGGCGGCAACGCCGGACCTGGAGCGGACACAAACGCTCCGGGCCGCATGCAGGCCCCGGAGGAGGACCGCACGCGCTGACGTGCCGTGGATCCTGAATCCTGGACGCGTGCAGCGCAGGGGAGAGCGGTGGTCGTCCGGCCCGGCCCGGCTCGGCTCGGCCAAGCCCGCCAAGCCGAGCCGGGCCGGAAGCGGGGAGCCGGGACCAAGACAGGCCAGGCAGTGCGCTGAGTGCCGTGCCCCGACTGCCGTGCACCGGCTAAGGAGTGCCGTGCCCTCTGACACCGGGACAAAGGCTCCGCTAGGCTCGGACCATGGAATTCCTTATCCTTCTGGTGATCGTGGCCGCAGTGGCTGCAGGCGTCGGGTGGTCCCGCAAGCGGTTCCGCCCCGAAATTGAGCGGGCCAGGCGCATCCGCCGGGCCAACCGGGACGGCGAATCCTGACTTTCAAGGTGCCGCCGGCGGTGCGTTAGACTGGTGGAAGTTAAAGCGCCGCCCCTTGAGGGGTTTACCTCTGGGGCAGCGTGAACGGACTTGGTCAGCGCGGCGTCGGGACCCCGGAGGGAGACCTTCGGTGGAAGATGCCTGATTAGCCATCTGTGCCCGAGTCTGGCAGACTAGAGAAGTTGTTCAAGCGCTTTTGTGCCCACACGCGCCCATGTTCCTGCGAACAGCAGGGATCAGGCAGTGGTGAGATTTCGTCCCGGTCAGGATAATGCCTGATGCAGGGTCGGGTCCTTCAGGGAAAGAGCCCATATATAACCCGCCCCTATTCTTGCTCGGCGTCGTTGGTCTCAACACCGCGACACGCCCGAGCGCGGGGGTCGGAGCCTCGGCAGGGTGAGGAACCCGGAATTATCCGGATTCAGTCTGTTGGAGGGGCGCCAGGCCGTAAGGCAGTTCGGCGCAAAAACTGTACAGAGAGCATTACTCGAAGAAAGAGGCACGACGCCATGGCGGGACAAAAAATCCGCATCCGGCTGAAGTCGTATGACCACGAGGTCATCGACGTATCAGCACGGAAGATCGTTGAGACGGTCACGCGTGCAGGCGCAACGGTAGTAGGCCCCGTGCCGCTGCCCACGGAAAAGAACGTTTACGTTGTTATCCGTTCGCCGCACAAGTACAAGGACAGCCGCGAGCACTTTGAAATGCGCACGCACAAGCGCCTGATCGACATCATTGACCCCACGCCTAAGGCCGTTGACTCGCTGATGCGTCTCGACCTGCCTGCAGACGTGAACATCGAAATCAAGCTGTAGGGGGGGGAGCGGATACTTATGTCTACTTCACTTACACGCCAGGTAAAGGGACTGCTGGGCACCAAGCTCGGCATGACCCAGGTTTGGGACGAGAACAACAAGCTCATCCCCGTAACCGTCGTCCAGGCTGACTCCAACGTCATCACGCAGCTGCGCAACGCGGAAAAGGACGGCTACACCGCCGTTCAGATCGGCTACGGCCAGATCGACCCGCGCAAGGTGACCAAGCCGCTGGCCGGCCACTTTGAAAAGGCCGGCGTCACGCCGCGCCGCCACGTAGTTGAACTGCGTACCGCAGACGCCGACACCTATGAGCTGGGCCAGGAACTCTCTGTTGAGATGTTCGCAGCCGGCCAGAAGGTCGACGTCACCGGAACCTCCAAGGGCAAGGGCTTTGCCGGTGTCATGAAGCGTCACGGCTTCCATGGCGTTGGTGCCTCCCACGGTGCACACAAGAACCACCGTAAGCCGGGTTCCATCGGTGGCGCATCCACCCCGGGCCGCGTCTTCAAGGGCGTTCGGATGGCGGGCCGCATGGGCGGCGTCCGTCACACCACCATGAACCTCACGGTTCACGGTGTGGACGCCGAGAAGTCGCTCCTGCTGATCAAGGGTGCCGTTCCCGGCGCCCGCGGCCAGGTCGTCCTCGTACGCACTGCCGTGAAGGGAGATTAGTCTCATGGCTAACGAAACCACTGTTGAATTCCCCGCAGAGATCTTCGACGTTCAGACGAACGTACCGCTGCTCCACCAGGTGGTAGTTGCTCAGCTTGCAGCCGCCCGCCAGGGTACGCACAAGACGAAGACGCGCGCCGAGGTAAGCGGCGCAGGCCGCAAGCCGTTCAAGCAGAAGGGCACCGGCCGGGCTCGTCAGGGCTCCATCCGTGCTCCTCACATGACCGGCGGCGGCGTAGTCCACGGACCGACGCCCCGCGATTACAGCCAGCGCACCCCCAAGAAGATGAAGGCTGCTGCACTGCGCGGCGCCCTGTCGGACCGGGCACGCAACGGCCGTATCCACGTCCTCGAATCCCTGGTTGAAGGCACCAAGCCCTCCACCAAGGACGCACTGAGCGCCCTGCGTTCGGTTTCCGACCGCAAGAACCTGCTCGTTGTTATCGAGCGCGCCAACGATGTTGCCGCACTTTCAGTGCGCAACGTTCCGGCTGTTCACGTGATCTACGTAGATCAGCTGAACACCTATGACGTGCTTGTTGCCGACGACGTGGTCTTCACCAAGGCTGCCTACGACGAGTTCGTCGGCAAGAACACAGTCAAGGAGGACGCCAAGTGAGCGCGACCACCGCTAAGGATCCGCGCGACGTAGTGCTTGCACCCGTCGTCTCGGAAAAGAGCTACGGCCTGATCGACGAAGGTAAGTACACCTTCCTGGTCGACCCCCGCTCCAACAAGACCGAGATCAAGCTGGCCGTGGAGAAAATCTTCTCCGTCAAGGTCGACTCGATCAACACCATCAACCGTGCCGGTAAGCGTAAGCGCACCAAGTTCGGATGGGGACAGCGCAAGAACACCAAGCGCGCAATTGTCACCCTCAAGGACGGCACAATCGACATCTTCGGCGGTCCGCTCAGCTAGGGCGGAGACCACTTTAACGAGGAATAAATAATGGGAATCCGTAAATACAAGCCGACTACCCCGGGCCGTCGCGGCTCGAGCGTAGCCGACTTCACCGAAATCACGCGGTCGACGCCGGAAAAGTCGTTGGTACGTCCGCTGCCCAAAAAGGGCGGCCG
This sequence comes from Arthrobacter sp. zg-Y238, assembly GCF_024385525.1. Lineage (GTDB taxonomy): Bacteria > Actinomycetota > Actinomycetes > Actinomycetales > Micrococcaceae > Arthrobacter_B > Arthrobacter_B jinronghuae. The sequence goes on from NZ_JANFLU010000004.1 coordinate 265,464, forward strand.
TAACAACACCGGTAAGATCACGACCAGGCACAAGGGTGGTGGACACAAGCGTCAGTACCGTCTGATCGACTTCCGCCGCCACGACAAGGACGGCGTCAACGCACGCGTTGCCGAGATCGAATACGATCCGAACCGTACCGCCCGCATTGCGCTGCTGCACTACGTTGATGGCACCAAGCGTTACATCATTGCTCCGAACAAGCTCAAGCAGGGCGACTTCGTAGAGGCAGGCGCCGGCGCTGATATCAAGCCCGGCAACAACCTGCCCCTGCGTAACATCCCCGTGGGTACGACCATCCACGCTGTTGAACTGCGTCCGGGCGGCGGCGCCAAGATGGCCCGCTCCGCCGGTGCATCCGTTCAGCTTGTCGCCAAGGAAGGCCGCTTCGCCCAGCTGCGTCTGCCCTCCGGCGAAATCCGCAACGTTGATGTGCGCTGCCGCGCCACCATCGGCGAGGTCGGCAACGCCGAGCAGTCGAACATCAACTGGGGCAAGGCCGGCCGTATGCGCTGGAAGGGCGTACGCCCGACCGTCCGTGGTGTCGCCATGAACCCGGTCGACCACCCGCACGGTGGTGGTGAAGGTAAGACCTCCGGTGGACGCCACCCGGTCAACCCGAACGGTAAGCGCGAAGGCCGTACCCGCCGTCCCAATAAAGAGAGCGACAACCTCATTGTGCGTCGCCGTCGTTCCGGCAAGAACAAGCGATAGGAGCCTGGAAACATGCCACGCAGCCTGAAGAAAGGCCCCTTCGTCGACCAGCACCTGTTTCTCAAGGTAGCGGCCGAAAACGAAAAGGGCACCAAGAACGTCATCAAGACGTGGTCCCGCCGTTCGATGATCATCCCCGACATGCTCGGGCACACGATCGCCGTACACGACGGACGTAAGCACATTCCGGTGTTTGTCACCGAGTCGATGGTCGGGCACAAGCTCGGCGAATTCGCTCTGACGCGGACATTCCGCGGCCATGTGAAGGACGACCGCAAGGGCAAGCGCCGCTAGGCGCTGCTCTTTCGGCAGAAGACGAGAGAAGGAAAGCAATGGAAGCCAAGGCAATTGCGCGTCATATCCGCGTAACGCCTATGAAGGCCCGGCGCGTCGTCAACCTTGTTCGTGGCAAGCAAGCGAATGAGGCTCTGGCAATTCTGAAGTTTGCCCCCCAGGCAGCTTCGGAGCCGGTACTTAAGGTAATTCAGTCGGCTATGGCCAATGCACGTGTCCTCGCGGACCGTGACGGCGTGGCCTTCGACGAGGGTGACCTCTTCGTCAGCGAAGCATTCGTTGACGAAGGACCCACCATGAAGCGGTTCCAGCCGCGGGCCCAGGGCCGCGCCTACCGCATCAACAAGCGGACCAGCCACGTCACCGTGGTAGTCGCAACCCCTACGATCGAGGAGGAACGCTAAGTGGGACAGAAGGTAAACCCGCACGGGTTCCGACTCGGCATCACCACTGACCACGTATCGCACTGGTTTGCTGACAGCAACAAGCCGGGCCAGCGTTACAAGGACTTCGTCCGCGAGGACATCAAGATCCGTCAGCTGATGTCCACCGGCATGGACCGCGCCGGCATCGCCAAGGTTGAGATCGAGCGCACCCGTGACCGTGTCCGTGTGGATATCCACACCGCACGTCCGGGCATCGTGATCGGCCGCCGCGGCGCCGAAGCGGACCGCATCCGCGGCGAGCTCGAAAAGCTCACCGGCAAGCAGGTCCAGCTGAACATCCTCGAGGTCAAGAACCCCGAGATGGAAGCACAGCTGGTTGCCCAGGGTGTTGCAGAGCAGCTCTCTTCCCGCGTGGCTTTCCGCCGTGCGATGAAGAAGGCCATCCAGTCCGCACAGCGTGCAGGCGCCAAGGGTATCCGTATCCAGTGCTCCGGCCGTCTGGGCGGCGCTGAAATGAGCCGTTCCGAGTTCTACCGCGAAGGCCGTGTGCCCCTGCACACCCTCCGCGCGCAGATCGACTACGGTTTCTTCGAAGCCAAGACCACCTTCGGCCGCATCGGCGTGAAGGTCTGGATCTACAAGGGCGACGTTACCGCTAAGGAACTGGCTGCACAGCAGGCTGCTGCACCGTCCCGCGGACGCTCCAACGACCGTCCGGGCCGCGGCCCGGCCGACCGCGGTGACCGTGGCGGCGACCGCCGTCGTCGTCCCGAGCGCGGCGACAAAGCCGCCGCGCCTGCTGCTGCAGAGGCTCCGGCCGCTGAGGCAGCTGCCCCCGCAGCAGAAGGAGGACAGGCTTAAATGCTTATCCCACGTCGAGTCAAGTACCGTAAGCAGCACCACCCGGGTCGCTCCGGCGCTGCAACCGGCGGCACCGCCGTCAGCTTCGGCGAGTGGGGTATCCAGGCTCTGACGCCTGCTTACGTCACCAACCGCCAGATTGAAGCTGCGCGTATTGCCATGACACGCCACATCAAGCGCGGCGGTAAGGTCTGGATCAACATCTACCCGGACCGTCCGCTGACGAAGAAGCCTGCTGAAACCCGTATGGGTTCCGGTAAGGGTTCTCCGGAGTGGTGGGTTGCAAACGTCAAGCCGGGCCGGGTTCTGTTCGAACTCTCCGGTGTTTCCGAAGAGGTAGCTCGTGAGGCCCTGCGCCTGGCGATCCATAAGCTGCCGTTGAAGGCACGCATTGTGCGTCGCGAGGGTGGTGAATAGAAATGGCAGTTGGATCAAAAGAGCTGACAACTGAGCAGCTGGACGGCTTCGATAAGGACCGTCTCGTAGAAGAACTGCGCAAGGCCAAGGAGGAGCTGTTCAACCTCCGCTTCCAGTCGGCCACCGGCCAGCTGGAAAACCACGGTCGTCTGCGTGCAGTCAAGCGCGATATCGCCCGCATCTACACGGTGCTGCGTGAGCGCGAGCTGGGCATTCGTCCCGAGGTTGTCGCTCCCGTTGAGGAAGCAGCACCTGAGGCACCGAAGAAGTCAAAGAAGAAGGCTGACAAGTCTGAAGCTGAAGCCAAGGTCGCTGAGGATGATGCCAAGTGAGCGAAAACAAGAATGAGGCAGCAGTGACAACTGACGCAAACGGCGCCGATGCCCGCGGGTACCGGAAGACCGCACGCGGTTACGTGGTCTCGGACAAGATGGACAAGACCATCGTCGTCCAGGTTGAAGACCGCGTGAAGCACGCCCTTTACGGCAAGGTTATTCGCCGGACCGAGAAGCGCAAGGCACATGACGAGCAGAACGCTGCCGGCATTGGTGACCTCGTGCTGATCGCCGAGACCCGGCCGCTGTCCGCTACCAAGCGGTGGCGCCTGGTCGAGATCCTCGAAAAGGCCAAGTAATCTAGTAGTAAGAAGTACCGGCCGGCCCGCCGGTGTGATCTCCGCGGCAAGCGGAGAACACACCGGCACCGTCCACAGCGTGAGGGCCCCGGCCGCGTTATCATCTTCGATTTCGCTTCCGGGGCCTTTTCGCGATAAACTTGAAATCTTGTCTGTGTGGTGCGGAAGTGTGTCCATAATCCGGTCTCGAACCGGGTCCCCGGTACGCACTTCCTCACCGCCGAATGAGACAAAAGCCCGATAATCTTGTTCGACGCCGCGTAAGGCGGCTGCACTGGCGTGCGGCCGGCACGCCCGGCGTTGAGTACCAGTATTACGGGGTCCACCCATATCCGTTCCGCAAGGCTCATTTCGAGAACCGGCGCGACGACAGGAGTAATAAGTGATTCAGCAGGAGTCGCGACTGAAGGTCGCCGACAACACGGGTGCCAAGGAAATCTTGACCATCCGCGTTCTCGGTGGATCCGGCCGTCGCTACGCAGGCATTGGCGACACCATTGTTGCCACCGTCAAGGATGCAATTCCCGGCGGCAACGTCAAAAAGGGCGACGTGGTCAAGGCCGTCATCGTCCGTACCAAGAAGGAACGCCGCCGCCAGGACGGTTCCTACATCAAGTTCGATGAGAACGCTGCAGTGATCTTGAAGAATGACGGCGACCCCCGCGGTACCCGTATCTTCGGGCCCGTCGGCCGCGAACTTCGCGACAAGAAGTTCATGAAGATCATTTCGCTGGCTCCGGAGGTGCTGTAGTCCATGGCAAAAATCAAGAAGGGTGACCTCGTTCAGGTCATCACCGGTGCTAAGGCTGAGCGCGGCGGAGACCGCGGCAAGCAGGGCAAGGTTCTGAAGGTTTTCCCCGAGAGCAACCGCATCCTCGTTGAAGGCATCAACCGCGTCACCAAGCACACCAAGGTTGGCCAGTCCTCCCGCGGTTCCAAGACCGGCGGCATCGAGGTTGTTGAAGCCCCGATCCACGTTTCCAACGTCGCCATTGTCGACCCGGAGACCAAGAAGCCGACCCGCGTTGGCTTCCGCACTGAAACCGTCGAAAAAGATGGCCGTGAGCGCACTGTGCGTATCCGCGTGGCCAAGGGCTCTGGGAAGGACCTCTAATGACTGAGACTGTCACCAAGATCGTCCCCCGTCTGAAGACCCGCTACGCAGCGGAGATCAAGCAGACCCTGCAGGACGAATTCAACTACTCGAACGTCAACCAGGTTCCCCGCCTCGTCAAGGTGGTTGTGAACATGGGTGTTGGAGATGCCGCTAAGGACTCCAAGCTCATTGACGGTGCGGTACGCGACCTCACCCAGATCACGGGCCAGAAGCCCCAGGTCACCAAGGCACGCAAGTCCATCGCCCAGTTCAAGCTGCGCGAAGGCATGCCGATCGGTACGCACGTTACGCTGCGCGGCGATCGCATGTGGGAATTCGTGGACCGTTTGGTCACCCTGGCACTGCCCCGTATCCGTGACTTCCGCGGCCTGAACGGCAAGCAGTTCGACGGCAACGGCAACTACACGTTCGGTCTGACCGAGCAGTCGATGTTCCACGAAATCGATCAGGACAAGATCGACCGCGTACGCGGCATGGACATCACCGTGGTTACCACCGCAAAGACCGATGACGAGGGACGCGCGCTGCTGAAGGCGCTCGGCTTCCCGTTCAAATCCGAAGATTAATTACTACGTAACAGGTCCGACGGAGATCCGTGAGGCAACGCCGCACGGGGATCCTGCAGGAAACCGTTACGAGGGAGGGCAAGAGCCCAAATGACAATGACAGATCCTGTCGCAGATATGCTCACGCGTCTGCGCAATGCAAACTCGGCATACCACGATTCCGTGTCCATGCCTTACAGCAAGCTCAAGGCGCGCGTTGCTGACATCCTGAAGGCCGAGGGCTACATCGCCGGCTGGAAGGAAGAAGAGGCCGAGGTCGGCAAGAAGCTGACCCTGGACCTCAAGTTCGGTCCGAACCGCGAGCGTTCCATCGCCGGCGTTCGCCGCATCTCCAAGCCCGGTCTGCGCGTTTACGCGAAGTCCACCAACCTGCCGCACGTGCTGGGTGGTCTGGGTATCGCAATCCTGTCGACGTCGTCAGGTCTTCTGACCGACCGCCAGGCCGCCAAGAAGGGTGTAGGTGGGGAAGTCCTCGCCTACGTCTGGTAGCAGGGAAGGGAAAGAAAAATGTCACGTATTGGACGTCTGCCCATCCCGGTTCCTGCCGGAGTAGATATCGCCATCAACGGCAACGTTGTATCCGTCAAGGGCGCCAAGGGCGAGCTGAGCCACACTGTGCCCAGCCCGATCACGGCAACGCTTGAAGACGGCACCATCACCGTTACCCGCCCGAACGACGAGCGTGAATCCCGCTCCCTCCACGGCCTGACCCGCACGCTGATCGCCAACATGATCACCGGCGTGACCGAGGGCTACAAGAAGGATCTGGAAATCGTTGGTACCGGTTACCGCGTAGTCGCGAAGGGTGCGGACCTCGAGTTCGCCCTGGGCTACAGCCACCCGGTCCCCGTCGCGGCCCCCGAAGGCATCACGCTTACCGTGGTCGCCCCGACGAAGGTCACCGTGTCCGGTATCGACAAGCAGCAGGTGGGCGAGGTTTCCGCCAACATCCGCAAGCTGCGTAAGCCCGACCCGTACAAGGGCAAGGGTATTCGTTACGCCGGCGAGATTGTCCGCCGCAAGGTCGGAAAGGCTGGTAAGTAACCATGGCCATCAGCATTAATAAGAAGCGAAACAGCAAGAGCAAGTCTGCCCTGCGCAGCCGTCGCCAGCTGCGTATCCGCAAGCGGATTTCCGGAACCGCGGTTCGTCCGCGCCTCGTGGTCAACCGCTCTGCCCGCCACATCTTCGTCCAGGTTGTCGATGACACCCGTGGCGTAACCGTGGCTTCCGCCTCCACCATGGAAGCGGATCTGCGTGCACTGGACGGCGACAAGACCGCCAAGGCCAAGCGCGTCGGCGAACTCGTTGCTGAGCGGTCCAAGGCCGCCGGCATCGAAGCCGTTGTCTTTGACCGCGGTGGTAACCGCTACCACGGCCGTATTGCCGCAGTTGCAGACGGCGCACGTGAAGGTGGGCTGGCACTGTGACCGAGGTAAACAAGGAAAAGGAAAATCAGGTGACTGAAGCTACAGCTGCTGAGGCAACTGAGACCAAGGAAGCCGCAGCCACCGGTACCGACGACCGCCGCGGCGGACGTCGCGGCGAGCAGCGCGGCTCCGACCGTGGAGGCCGCGGCGAACGCGGTGGCCGCGGTGGCCGCGACGGCGGACGCAACGATGAGAAGGACAAGTTCATTGAACGCGTCGTGACCATCAACCGCGTTGCCAAGGTGGTCAAGGGTGGCCGTCGCTTCAGCTTCACCGCCCTCGTTGTTGTCGGTGACGGCAACGGCATGGTCGGCGTTGGCTACGGCAAGGCAAAGGAAGTTCCCTCCGCCATCGCAAAGGCCGTTGAAGAAGCCAAGAAGACCTTCTTCCGCGTCCCGCGCATCGGTGGAACCATCCCGCACCTCGTCCAGGGTGAAGCTGCTGCAGGCGTCGTCCTGCTGCGTCCGGCTTCCCCGGGTACCGGTGTTATCGCCGGTGGTCCGGTCCGCGCCATTCTCGAATGCGCCGGTATCCACGACGTCCTGTCCAAGTCGCTCGGGTCCTCCAACGCCATCAACATCGTGCACGCCACGGTTGATGCGCTGAAGCGCCTCGAAGAGCCCCAGGCAGTGGCAGCACGCCGCGGCCTTCCGCTCGACCAGGTCGTTCCCTACGCGATGCTCCGCAACATGCAGAAGGCAGGTGCCTGATGTCGACTCCGAAGAACGTCGCCGTTAGCACGGCTCGACTGGAAATCACTCAGATCAAGTCCACCATCGGTGGTAAGCAGAATCAGCGCGACACGCTGCGTTCACTGGGCCTGAAGCACATCGGCGACTCCGTCGTCCGTACTGCTGATGCAGTGACCGTTGGCATGATCAACACGGTTCCGCACCTCGTGAAGGTTGAGGAGGCGAAGTAACATGCCCGAAGAAAACAGAACTCTGAAGGTCCATCACCTGCGTCCGGCACCCGGTGCCAAGACGGCCAAGACCCGCGTAGGCCGCGGTGAAGGTTCCAAGGGTAAGACGGCAGGCCGCGGTACCAAGGGTACGGCTGCCCGCTACCAGGTCAAGGCAGGCTTCGCAGGCGGGCAGCTTCCGCTGCACATGCGTCTGCCGAAGCTGCGCGGCTTCAAGAACCCGTTCCGGGTCGAGTTCCAGGTTGTAAACCTGGACAAGATCTCGGAGCTGTTCCCCGAAGGCGGCGCCGTGGATATCGAAGCACTGGTTGCCAAGGGTGCGGTTCGCAAGAACCAGCCCGTGAAGGTTCTCGGCTCCGGCGACATCACCGTCAAGGTTGATGTCTCCGCCAACGCCTTCTCCGCCAGCGCTGCAGAAAAGATCGCCGCAGCCGGCGGATCCACCACCACGGTCTAAGACCTCGTGGCGGGTCTGTTTCCCTCCCCGTCCGGGCGCATTGCGTATACCGGCGGGGGAGGGGCGCACGATCCAACGTTTCACCACTGAACTCCTGGCGGACCCTATCCGGTCCGCCGGGAGTTCAGTTCCGTTTAAGGCAACTACCGCGTCCCGTACGGCGTTAACGCAGTACGGGCCGCGAGCGGCTAGACTCTGTTTCTGTCACAAGTCCGGAACGGACTTTCCAAACTTCAGGAGGACGCTTGCTTAGCGCTATTGGCCGGGCTTTCCGGACACCAGACCTGCGACGCAAGCTGTTGTTTACGCTGGGAATCATCACTATCTTCCGCATGGGTGCTTTTATCCCGGCCCCGGGTGTTGACTACGGCAATGTGCAGCAGTGCTTGAATCTGGGTGCCACCTCCGGTGGTATTTACCAGTTCGTCAATCTTTTCAGCGGCGGTGCGCTGCTGCAGGTCTCCATCTTTGCCCTCGGCATCATGCCCTACATCACCGCCAGCATCATTGTTCAGCTGCTGCGCGTCGTGATCCCGCACTTCCAGGCCCTTTACGACGAGGGCCAGCAGGGCCAGTCGAAGCTGACCCAGTACACGCGGTACCTCACCATCGCGCTGGGCCTGCTCAACGCCACGACCGTCGTCTCCCTGGCCCGTTCGGGCGCGCTCTTCAACAACCAGTGCGCCCTGCCGATCATCCCGGACGACAACATGGTCACCGTCCTGCTGCTCATCGTCACGCTGACGGCCGGTACCGGCGTCATCATGTGGATGGGCGAGCTCGTCACGGAAAAGGGTGTGGGCAACGGTATGTCGCTGCTCATCTTCACCTCCATCGCGGCGTCCTTCCCCAGCGCCCTTGGCGCGATCCTCAGCGCGCAGGGCTGGACCATCTTCCTGGCCGTCATTGCTGTCGGCATCCTGACGGTGGCCCTGGTCATCTTCGTGGAGCAGTCGCAGCGCCGCATTCCGGTGCAGTACGCCAAGCGCATGGTCGGCCGGCGTACGGTCGGCGGCACCAACACCTACATCCCGATCAAGGTCAACATGGCCGGCGTGATCCCCGTGATCTTCGCGTCCTCCATGCTCTACCTGCCCAGCCTGCTGGCGCAGTTCAATACGCCCGAGCAGGGCACGCCGCCGGGATGGGTGGTCTGGATCAACAACTACCTCGTCAGCGGCGACCACCCGCTGTACATGCTGGTGTACTTCCTGCTGATCGTCTTCTTCACCTACTTCTACGTCTCCATCACGTTCAACCCGGACGAAGTTTCGGAGAACATGAAGAAGTACGGCGGCTTCATTCCCGGCATCCGGGCCGGCCGCCCCACCGCCGAATACCTGCAGTACGTGCTCTCCCGGATCACGCTGCCCGGCGCCCTTTACCTGGGCTTTGTCGCCCTGATCCCGCTGATTGCTCTGGTGTTGGTTGGAGCTAACCAGAACTTCCCGTTCGGCGGAACGTCAATCCTCATCATGGTTGGTGTGGGACTGGAAACGGTTAAGCAAATTGACGCGCAGCTCCAGCAACGTCACTACGAAGGGTTATTGCGATGACAAGAATGCTCATTATCGGGCCTCCCGGCGCCGGTAAAGGAACTCAGGCCGCTCGGATCTCGGACCGGCTCGGTGTCACGGCAATATCAACCGGCGACATTTTCCGTTTCAACGTCAAGGAGCAGACTCCGCTCGGCGTGGAAGCAAAGAAGTACATCGACGCCGGCAACTTCGTTCCGGATTCCGTCACCAACGACATGGTCCGCACCCGGCTCACCGAGGACGACGTCGAATCGGGCTTCCTGCTGGACGGTTACCCGCGCACAGTGGCGCAGGTCGAGGAACTCGACGACATCCTTGCCGGCAACGGCCAGAAGCTCGACGCGGTGCTCCTCCTGACGGCCGACGACGACGAACTCGTTGCCCGCCTGCTGCGGCGCGCGGAACTCGAAGGCCGCAGCGATGACACCGAAGACGTCATCCGGCACCGCCTGGACCTGTACAAGCAGCAGACAGGCGACGTCGTCGCCCGCTACGAGGACCGCGGAATCGTGACCCGCGTGGATGGCCTCGGCGGCATCGACGACGTCACCGAGCGCGTCATGGAAGCACTGAAGGACCTGCGCTAAGAAAGACCGGCGCAAAAAGTTATCCGCTAGGAAGTTAGAAGACACATGTTCGGCCAGCCTCGAATCGAATACAAAACCAACGAGCAGATGCGCATCATGCGCGAAGCCGGCCTTGTTTTGATCTCAGCGCTCGACGCAGCGGTCAAGGCCGCCGACGTCGGCGTCAGTACACGCGAAATCGATGCGGTTTTTGCCCGGGTGCTCAAGGAAGCGGGAGCTACCTCCAACTTCCTGGGGTACTACGACTACCCGGCAACGGTCTGCACGTCCGTGAATGAAGAAGTTGTCCACGGTATTCCGGGGGACCGGGTGCTGCAGGACGGCGACATCATTTCCATCGACGGCGGTGCAGTGGTGAACGGCTGGCACTCGGACTCCGCGCGTACCGTGATCGTGGGTACGCCGGATCCGGAGGACCAGCGGCTGTCGGACGTCACCGAGAATGCCATGTGGCACGGCATTGCCGCTGCCGCGAAGGGCAAGTTCGTGGGCGATATCGGCGACGCCGTGGACGACTACGTCAACAGCGTCCCGGGCAGGAAACTGGGAATCCTCGAGGACTATGTCGGCCACGGCATCGGCACTGAAATGCACCAGGCACCTGACGTCCTGAACTACCGCACGGGACACCGGGGACCGAAGCTGCGGCCGGGCCTGTGCCTGGCCATTGAGCCGATGCTGGTGCGCGGCAAGATCCTCACCCGCACGCTCGATGATGACTGGACAGTTGTCACCGAGGACGGCAGCCGTTCCAGCCAGTGGGAGCACTCCGTCGCGATCCATGAAAAGGGGATCTGGGTGCTCACGGCGCCCGACGGCGGCGCGTCCCGGCTGGAACCGCTGGGTGTCACCCCGGTTCCGATTCCCTAGGGAATCCTTCGCATGTACCAAACCAGCAGGCCCCGTTCCCTTCCGGAACGGGGCCTGCCGGCGTTTGGGGAGCCGAAACAGCCGGACCAAAGTGCCGCGGCGGGAACTGGACAGCGGGAGCGATTTAACTTATGGGGGGTCTTCCCGTAGAGTTATCTGTTGGTTGTCTCTACATTCGTGCCCGGATTGACCGCTTTCGATGCCTTGTGTGCCGATGCGGTTGGCTGGGCCGGGGTGACGGCCACATTCGAAAAACCGTTGCCGGCGTCAAAGCCGGCGACACAGACGTTAGCGGAGGATATGGCCAAGAAAGACGGCGTCATTGAGATCGAGGGCTCGGTAAACGAAGCCCTGCCCAACGCGATGTTCCGCGTTGAGCTGGCCAACGGCCACATTGTGCTCGCACACATCTCGGGAAAGATGCGTCAACACTACATTCGCATCCTCCCTGGAGACCGCGTTGTGGTGGAACTTAGCCCGTACGACCTCACCCGGGGTCGCATCGTCTACCGCTACAAATAAACCGCTGCAAAGACGGACAGCGGACCGCATTGCCGGTTCACTGACCGTTCAAGCTCAACCCTGCAACCACGCAAAGGAAAACCATGAAGGTCCAGCCGAGCGTCAAGCAGATCTGCGATAAGTGCAAGGTGATTCGCCGTAACGGTCGAGTCATGGTGATCTGCGAGAACCCGCGCCACAAGCAGCGTCAGGGCTAATCAGCTTCTCTAGCTCCGGGGTCCGAAAGGACAACGGTAAGAGGGCCCCTGATTTCAGGGATCAGCCCACGCGTAGTTAATTCAATATGGCAGTGCAGCGTCTATACGCGTGACGCATACCCCCGGTACGGAGGCCGGGGACCTGGCAACAGGGACGCACTGCTTCAGACCTCCGGTAATAACCAAAGGAGAACCGCCGATATGGCACGTCTCGCTGGCGTTGACATTCCCCGCGAAAAGCGGGTAGTGATTGCGCTTACCTACATCTACGGCGTGGGCAAGACCCGTGCAGAGCAGACCCTTGTAGAGACCGGCATCAGCCCGGAAACTCGCGTCAAGGACCTCACCGACGCTGAACTCGTTCAGCTGCGTGACTACATCGAGGGCAACTTCAAGGTTGAGGGTGACCTCCGCCGTGAGGTGGCCGCCGACATTCGCCGCAAGGTTGAAATCGGCAGCTACCAGGGCATCCGGCACCGCCGCGGCATGCCCGTCCACGGTCAGCGCACGAAGACCAACGCTCGTACCCGCAAGGGCCCGAAGCGCACCGTTGCCGGTAAGAAGAAGGCCGGCCGCTAAATAAGCGGTCTTTCGGCCACGGCCCGAATCCGGGCCACCTAAACCAAACTCTTTGTAGGAGAAGTAATGCCCCCCAAGACTCGTGGAGCGGTCCGCAAACCGCGTCGCAAGGATAAGAAGAATATCGCGCTCGGCCAGGCGCATATCAAGAGCACCTTCAACAACACCATCGTGTCCATCACGGACCCGTCCGGTGCTGTTATCTCATGGGCTTCCGCCGGTGAGGTTGGCTTCAAGGGCTCGCGTAAGTCCACCCCGTTCGCTGCTCAGATGGCTGCTGAAGCTGCCGCAAAGCGCGCACAGGAGCACGGCGTCCGCAAGGTCGACGTCTTCGTGAAGGGTCCGGGCTCCGGTCGCGAGACCGCCATCCGTTCGCTGCAGGCCACCGGCCTGGAGGTTGGCTCCATTCAGGATGTCACTCCGAGCGCACACAACGGTTGCCGTCCCCCGAAGCGCCGCCGCGTATAAGCAGCACTGCGGTTCCGGTTTCCCCGGCGGGCTGCCCACTTTCACGAGTGGGCTGCCCGCCGGAGGGCGCCGGTCCCGGGCTGGCTGTTAGCCGTCCAAGACGCCCGCGGAAGACCCGTCGTCGTCGTTTCCACCATTTGTGTTGCGTCATATAGCGGATGCTCGCTGAAAGGAAATGCAAGTGCTCATTGCACAGCGCCCCACCCTCACTGAAGAAGTCGTAGCCGACAACCGCTCACGGTTCATCATTGAACCCCTGGAGCCGGGTTTCGGTTACACCCTTGGTAACTCCCTCCGTCGTACCCTGCTGTCCTCCATTCCCGGTGCCGCTGTAACCAGCATCCGCATCGAGGGCGTGCTGCACGAGTTCACGACGGTTCCCGGCGTCAAGGAAGATGTCACCGAGATCATCCTGAACGTCAAGAACCTCTCGGTTTCCTCCGAACACGACGAACCCGTTGTGGCTTACCTGCGCAAGCAGGGCCCCGGCGTGGTTACGGCTGCGGACATCGCTCCGCCGGCCGGCGTGGAGTTCCACAACCCCGACCTGCACATCGCCACGCTGAACTCGAAGGGCAAGTTCGAACTCGAACTGACCATCGAGCGCGGCCGCGGCTACGTGTCGGCCAGCCAGAACAAGTCCGGTGACCAGGAAATCGGCCGCATCCCGGTCGACTCCATCTACTCGCCGGTCCTGAAGGTGACCTTCCGCGTGGAGGCCACCCGTGTTGAGCAGCGCACCGACTTCGATCGCTTGATCGTTGACGTTGAAACCAAGGATGCCATTGCACCGCGCGACGCTGTCGCCTCTGCCGGTACCACCCTGGTTGAGCTGTTCGGCCTGGCACGTGAACTCAACACCGCCGCTGAAGGTATCGAAATCGGTCCGAGCCCCACGGATGCCGCACTGGCAGCCGACATGGCACTGCCGATCGAAGACCTCGAGCTGACCGTGCGTTCGTACAACTGCCTCAAGCGCGAAGGCATCCACACCGTGGGTGAACTCGTAGCCCGCTCCGAGGCTGACCTGATGGACATCCGCAACTTCGGCGCGAAGTCCATCGACGAGGTGAAGGCAAAGCTGGTTGAACTGGGTCTGTCCCTGAAGGATTCCCCTCCCGGGTTCGACCTGGCCGCCCGTGCCGCAGCTATTGAAGAGGACGAGTCCGAGTACTCGGACGACGAGCTCTAACTGAAGCAAATTCTTGCCGTTCGGGCCACTGAGCACCGCACGGCACCGTTTGAGGAGAAAAAGTAATGCCTACACCCACCAAGGGTAAGCGCCTCGGAGGCAGCCCGGCACACCAGCGACTGATGCTGGCCAACCTTGCCGCGCAGCTGTTCGAGCACAAGCAGATCACCACCACGGTGACCAAGGCCAAGCGTCTGCGTCCCTACGCAGAGCGCCTGATCACGTTCGCAAAGCGCGGGGACCTGTCCTCCCGCCGTCGCGTCCTGGCCCTGATCTCCGACAAGGGCATCGTCCACGAGCTCTTCACCGACATTGCTCCGGCAGTCGAGAAGCGCGACGGCGGCTACACCCGTATCACCAAGATCGGCAACCGCAAGGGCGACAACGCTCCCATGGCTGTCATCGAGCTGGTTCTGGAACCGCTTTCTGCCAAGCAGTCGGTTGTGGCTGAAGCCAGCACCGCTGCCGCTGCAGCCGCTCCGGCGCCTGCCGTTGAGTCTGCTGATTCCGCCGAGTCGGCAGAATCTGCCGATTCCGCTGAGTCCGCCGATTCTGCTGAGTCTGCCGACTCCGCTGATGAGGCTGTCGAAGAGACCGAAGAGAAGAAGTAATTCTTCGCTGAGGTCCCGGTGCCCTTAATATGGGTGCTATGACTATTGAAAGGCCCGCCGTCCCCGAAATGGATGGCGGGCCTTTCCGCGTCCGGATGGACCTCGCCTATGACGGTGCGTCCTTCTCCGGCTGGGCAGCCCAGCCCGGACTGCGGACCGTCCAGGGCCTGGTGGAAGATGCGTTGGCGGTCCTGCTGCGCCGTCCGGTTCGGACGACGGTGGCGGGGCGGACCGACGCCGGTGTCCACGCCCGCGGGCAGGTGGTGCACTTCGACCTCACCGCGTCCGAGTGGTACGGACTGGCCAGGGGCCGGGACCTGGATCCGGGAGTCTCGCTGCGGCGCAGGCTGCACGGGGTGCTGAACAAGGAGCTGACCATGTCGGCCCGGGAAGCCGGCCTCCAGCGCCGAGCCATCGACGCCCTCGGCGGGGCCGTGGAAGTACTGTCGGCCGTCCCGGCTCCGGCCGGTTTCGATGCCCGTTTCTCGGCCCTCTGGCGGCGGTACAGCTACCGCATCTGCGACCTTCCCGAAAACCGGGACCCGCTGACCCGGCATACCACTCTGTGGTTCAAGGCGCCCCTGGACACAGACCGCATGAACGAAGCCGCAGCCGGCGTGCTGGGGATCCGGGACTTCCTCTCCTTCTGCAAACCGCGGACCGGCTCCACCACCACCCGCGAGCTCCTGGAGTTCAGCTTCCACCGCGGCGGTGACGGAATCATCACCACGCACATCCAGGCGGATGCCTTCTGCCACAACATGGTCCGCTCGCTGGTGGGCGGTTCACTGCTGGTCGGCTCGGGGGAGCGGCGCCCCCAATGGCTGGCCGAACGCATGTTCGCGCGGATCCGGGACTCGAAGTCCCTGCTCGCCCCGCCGCACCCGCTGGTGCTGGAGGAAGTCCGCTACCCGGCAGCGTCAGAGCTGGCCCGGCGGGCCGAGCTGACCCGGGCGCAGCGCGAATAGCCGATCAGCGGCTTCCGGTCCTAAAATAGGGACAAATCCAATATCCGGCGCTGGATCCATAACGCGGGGACAGCTTTTGACCTGACTACGCAAGCAGGCTATTGTTTATAGTCGTTGTGCGTGTCCTACCTCGATAGGCCTATGCCCACGGGAGCGGCTCAGTTGCAGAGCCACCTGGCCCCGGGGAAATAGCCGAGATCTCAGGACCACTGGTTAATTCAGTCCTCACCTGACCATCCGGTAACGCATAGAGAAGCTGCACTGTCCATGGCATCCATGGGCGGCGCGCCACCTAAGAAGAAGAAACGAAGGCAAACACCGTGCGTACGTACACCCCGAAGCCCGGCGACATCAACCGCCAGTGGCACGTCATTGACGCCACCGACGTTGTCCTAGGCCGTCTTGCCAGCCAGACCGCAACACTGCTGCGCGGAAAGCACAAGCCGACCTTTGCTCCCCACATGGACATGGGCGATTTCGTCATCATCATCAACGCCGAGAAGGTTGCCCTGACCGGCGCCAAGCTCGAACAGAAGCGTGCCTACCGCCACTCGGGTTACCCGGGCGGTCTGTCCTCCGTCAACTACGCCGAACTGCTGGAGCAGAACCCGGTACGTGCAGTTGAGAAGGCCATCCGCGGCATGCTGCCCAAGAACTCCCTGGCTGCTGACCAGATCAGCAAGCTGAAGGTTTACCGCGGTGCCGAGCACCCGCACGCCGCTCAGCAGCCCAAGACCTACGAAATCAACCAGGTCGCCCAGTAGTTCTGGCCCGCCAACTAAGAAATTAATTCAAGGAGAATCGTGGCTCAGAACACTGAAGAGCTGAATGAAAACACCGAGGAGCTTTCGAGCTACACCTCGGAATCCTCTGACTCGGTCCAGGCCGATGTCAAGGAACGCCCCGCCCTGACCGTCCCCGGCTCCGCCGTCGGACGCCGCAAGCAGGCTATCGCCCGCGTGCGCCTCGTCCCGGGTACCGGCAAGTGGATCGTCAACGACCGCGAGCTCGAGGATTACTTCCCGAACAAGCTGCACCAGCAGGAAGTCAACGAGCCGTTCAAGCTTCTTGACCTCGAAGGCGCATACGACGTCATCGCACGCATCCACGGCGGCGGCCCCTCCGGCCAGGCCGGCGCGCTGCGTCTGGGCGTTGCCCGCTCGCTGAACGAGATCGACCGCGAGAACAACCGCCCCGCCCTGAAGAAGGCAGGCTTCCTGACTCGTGACGCCCGCGTCATCGAGCGTAAGAAGGCCGGTCTCAAGAAGGCACGTAAGGCACCTCAGTACTCCAAGCGCTAATTCAGCGCTTCCCTTCGTGGCGGGGGGGGGGCGGCGGGCAGACTGGGCCCCCCCGCGGTAATTGGGGGTGGGGGCACACCCCGCCC
>NZ_JANFLU010000005.1 GCF_024385525.1 Arthrobacter sp. zg-Y238
CCCCGACCCCCACTAACTTACACCACCCTAAAATACCGCCTTCCCGTTCGTGCAGTCGCTGGAGCGACTGCACGAAGGGCCCCTCGCGCTGAATTGGCGCTTGGCTCCACAAGCGCTAGTTGGGTGCTTGGGTGCACAAGCACTGAAGAGCGTGAGGTTTCACCAAGAGGCAGTCGCTACGGCGGCTGCCTTTTGGCGTTAAGGGATGCCTGCAGAGTTGCATTGGCCACACCGATGCCGGTATTTACCCGTCTGGTACGTGCAATGGTCCTTCCCGTTTCGGAGACCAGGGTGCACCGGTGGCAGAATGGGCCAGTAAGTTGCCCGTGAGCGGCTCCCGCTGTGGCTACAACCTGCTTGAGGATACGTAATGACTAGATTGTTTGGAACGGACGGCGTCCGTGGGCTGGCGAACGGGCTGATCACCGCCGAAGTTGCCCTCGGACTCGCTCAAGCCGCAGCAGTGGTGCTGGGCCATCGCCGGGTGGAACAGGGCCGTCGTCCGGTCGCTGTGGTTGCCCGGGACCCGCGCATCAGCGGTGACTTTATCTCCGCCGCCATGGAGGCCGGACTCGCCAGCTCGGGCGTTGATGTCTACGACGCCGGCGTGCTGCCGACCCCGGCCGCAGCGTACCTGGTTGCCGACCTTGGCGCAGATTTCGGCGTTGTCATCTCCGCCTCCCACAACGCAGCCCCCGACAACGGCATCAAGTTCCTGGCCCGCGGCGGGCAGAAGCTGGATGACGCCGTCGAGGATGCCATCGAAGCTGAAATGGCACTTCCCAGCATGCGTCCCACCGGAGGCGAGGTGGGGCGGATCCACCGCTTCGCCGATGCCGAGGACCGGTATGTGGTCCACCTGCTGCAAACCCTCCCCAACCGCATTGAGGGCCTGAAGGTTGTCCTGGACTGCGCGCACGGGGCGGCCAGCGGCTGCTCACCCCAGGTCTTCGCCGACGCGGGTGCCGAAGTAGTGGTCATCGGCGCCGACCCGGACGGCCTCAACATCAACGAGGGTTACGGCTCAACCCACCTCGAGCAGCTGCAGGCAGCTGTTGTGGCGCACGGTGCCGACCTCGGTATCGCCCACGACGGCGACGCCGACCGCTGCCTTGCAGTGGACCACGAAGGCACCGTGGTGGACGGTGACCAGATCATGGCGATCATGGCTGTCGCCATGAAGGAAGCCGGCAAGCTCAAAGACAATGCGCTGGTGGCGACGGTCATGAGCAACCTCGGCCTGAAGCTCGCCCTTCGCGAGGCCGGCATCGAGCTCATCGAAACCGGCGTGGGGGACCGCTACGTGCTCGAAGGTATGCGCCGCGGCGGCTACAGCCTAGGCGGCGAACAGTCCGGGCACGTCATTTTCTCCGAATACGCGACCACCGGAGACGGCGTCCTCACCGGCCTGCAGCTGGCAGCACAGGTGGCCCGGTCCGGCCGGACCCTGAAGCAGCTGGCCGGCGTTATGCAGAAGCTCCCGCAGGTGCTCATTAACGTCAAGGGCGTGGACAAGTCCGCCGTCGAGACCAACGAGCCGGTACGGCTCGCAGTCCAGCAGGCAGGGCAGGAACTGGGCGAAACGGGGCGCGTGCTGCTTCGCCCCTCCGGCACCGAACCGGTGGTCCGGGTCATGGTGGAGGCCGCGGACATGGAAACGGCAGCAGACACCGCACGGCGGCTCGCCGAAACGGTTGAAACCCATCTGGCGCTAAACGCAGGCGCCGGAGCGGCGGTCTAGCAGCACTGCGCCGGTGCGGGACCCGGGTCCCGCACCGGGCTCAGGTCTTGCGCAGGAGCATCCGCCTCACGGAGTGGTCGGCGTCCTTGGTCAGCACCAGCTGGGCGCGGCCCCTCGTGGGCAGCACGTTGGTGGTGAGGTTCGGCTCATTGATCCGCCTCCAGATGTCCAGGGCAGTGGCCCGGGCCTCATCATCCGTCAGGTCTGCGTAGCGGTGGAAGTAGGATGCGGGGTCAGCGAAGGCTCCGGTGCGCAGCGACTGGAAGCGCTGGACGTACCATTCCTCGATGTAGGAGGTGCGGGCGTCCACGTAGATCGAGAAGTCGAAGAAGTCGCTCAGCGCGAGGCCGGAACGCCCGTCGGCGCGTGTCCGGGCCGGGGCGAGGACATTCAGGCCCTCGACAATGAGCACGTCCGGCCGGCGGACCACTATCTCCTCGCCGGGGACAATGTCGTACGTCAGGTGCGAATACTTCGGCGCCCGGACCTCCTCGGCCCCACTCTTGACCTCGCTGACAAAGCGCAGCAGCCGGCGTCGGTCATAGGATTCCGGGAAGCCCTTGCGCTGCATCAGCCCGCGGCGTTCCAGCTCTGCGTTGGGGTACAGGAAACCGTCCGTGGTGATCAGTTCCACGTTCGGGGTTTCCGGCCAGCGGCGCAGCATCTCACGCAGGACCCGGGCCGTGGTGGATTTGCCGACAGCCACGGATCCGGCCACGCCGATCACGAACGGGGTACGGGTGGTCTTCTCGCCAAGGAAAGTGGTGGTGGCACTGTGCAGGCGGCCTGCGGCAGCCACATACAGGTTCAGCAGCCTGGAGAGCGGGAGGTAGACCTCCCTGATCTCATCAAGGTTCAACTGGTCACCGACGCCGCGCAGCCGGAGGATGTCCTCCTGGTTGAGCGGGGAGCGTATCTCGTGTGACAGCCGCGACCAGGTCTTGCGGTCCAGTTCGACGAAGGGAGTGAAACTGCTCTCGGGCGGCTGGGCCGCGGAGGACTTAACATGGCGTTCGGTCACCTTAGGAATTCTGCCCTGAACAGCAGGCAAACCCAAACGGCCCGAAGCGCGCAAAGACTGTGCAACAGGCTGAAGGACACCATGCTTTCGGTATCCCGTCCGCGGGCCGGTACGCTTAGTGCTATGTGTGGAATTATTGGATACGCAGGCCGTCCGGACGTCATTGCAGGTATTAGCGCCGGCGGGCACGGAGCTCTCGACGTAGTAATGGAAGGCCTTCGGCGGCTGGAATACCGGGGCTATGATTCGGCCGGCGTCGCCGTGCTCACTCCCTTGGGTATCGAATACCGCAAGAAGTCAGGCAAACTCGCCAACCTCGTGGCCGAGCTGGAAGCGGCTCCGCTGACCCCGGCCACCACCGGTATCGGGCACACCCGCTGGGCCACCCACGGCGGCCCGACCGACGAGAACGCCCACCCCCACCTGGCCGACAACGGACGCCTCGCCGTGATCCACAACGGCATTATTGAGAACTTCGCCGAGCTGAAGGCCGAACTGCTGAACGCCGGCGCCGAGTTTGTTTCTGAAACCGACACCGAGGTGGCCGCAGCACTGCTGGCCTCCATCTACCGCGGCGACGGCAACGCGGATCTGGCAAAGTCCATGCAGCTCGCCTGCCAGCAGCTCGAGGGTGCGTTCACCCTGCTGGCCGTTCACACCGATTCACCCGGCACAGTGGTTGCCGCCCGCCGCAACTCCCCGCTCGTCGTCGGACTGGGCGAAGGCGAGAACTTCCTGGGCTCCGACGTTTCGGGCTTTATCGACTTCACCCGCCGCGCCGTCGAGCTGGGCCAGGACCAGGTGGTAACCATCACGCCTGACTCGGTCCTGATCACCGACTTCTTCGGCGAAGTGGCCGAAGGCACTGAGTTCTACGTGAACTGGGATGCAGCAGCCGCCGAAAAGGGCGGTTACGACTCCTTCATGGAGAAGGAAATCAACGACCAGCCGCAGGCTGTGGGGGACACCCTCCTGGGGCGGTCGGACATCGACGGACGACTCACCCTCGATGAGCTGCGCGTCAGCCCCGAGGACCTCAAGAACGTCAACAAGATCATGGTCCTCGCCTGCGGGACCTCCGCCTACGCCGGACAGGTGGCCAAGTACGCCATCGAGCACTGGTGCCGGCTGCCGGTCGAGGTGGAGCTTAGCCACGAGTTCCGCTACCGGGATCCCATTGTTGACTCCAACACGCTGGTTGTGGCCATTTCCCAGTCGGGCGAGACCATGGACACGCTGATGGCGGTGCGTTACGCCAAGGAACAGGGCGCGAAGGTCCTGGCCATCTGCAACACCAACGGCTCCACCATTCCCCGCGAGTCGGACGCAGTCCTGTACACGCACGCCGGACCGGAAATCGCCGTTGCCTCCACCAAGGCGTTCCTGGCACAGATCACCGCCGCATACCTGCTCGGCCTGTACCTGGCGCAGCTCCGCGGCAACAAGTTCCAGGGCGAGATCAAGGACATCCTCGCAGACCTGGGCAAGGTGCCGGACAAGATCCAGCAGGTGCTGGACAACTCCGGGCTGATCAAGGAACTGGCGCAGCTGATGAAGGACGCCTCTTCGGTGCTGTTCCTCGGCCGCCACGTCGGCTTCCCGGTGGCCATGGAAGGCGCCCTGAAGCTGAAGGAGCTGGCGTACATCCACGCTGAAGGGTTCGCTGCCGGCGAGCTCAAGCACGGCCCGATAGCACTCATCGAGGAAGGCCAGCCCGTGTTCGTGGTTGTCCCGTCGCCCCGCGGCCGGGATTCGCTGCACGCCAAGGTGGTTTCCAACATCCAGGAGATCCGGGCCCGCGGGGCCAAGACGATCGTGATCGCCGAAGAAGGCGACGACGCCGTCAAGGCCTACGCCGAGCACATCTTCTACGTGCCGGAAACCCCGACCCTGCTGGCACCGCTGCTGACCACCGTGCCGCTGCAGATCTTCGCCTGCGAGCTGGCTACGGCCAAGGGCTTCGATGTGGACCAGCCGCGCAATCTGGCCAAGTCCGTCACGGTGGAATAAGGAGCGTGCTTCGGTGATTATCGGAATCGGCGTCGACGTGGTGGACGTGCCGCGGTTCGGCCGCCAGCTGGAGCGTACACCCGGGCTCCGGGCCCGGCTGTTCGCCCCGGCGGAACGGGAACTGAACCTGCGGTCACTGGCTGCACGGTTCGCGGCGAAGGAAGCCGTGGCCAAGGCCCTCGGCGCCCCTGCCGGCATGAACTGGCAGCACTGCCAGGTCCTGCTGGATCCCGCCGGAGCGCCGCTGCTGCAGATCGACGGAACCGTGGCCGCCGTGGCGGAGGGCAAAGGCGTGCAGACCTGGCACCTTTCCCTCAGCCATGACGGCAACATGGCTACTGCAATGGTCATCGCCGAAGGCTAGGACAAAGCGCATGATCAGTGCGTATACCGGTACCGCGGTCCGCCGGGCCGAAACCCCGCTGCTGGCCGAAGGCCGGGGCGGGGAACTGATGCAGCTCGCAGCCTACGGGCTGTACGCGGCGACCGCGGACCGGCTGGCGGCCCGCCGCGGCCGGATCTACGGAGCCGCGGTGACGGTTCTCGCCGGCCGCGGCAACAACGGGGGAGACGCGCTTTATGCCGCCGCAAGGCTGGCCCGGCGGGGAGCAGCGACGACGGCGGTGCTCACCTCCCACACAGCGCACGCCGAGGCGCTGGCAGCGTTCCGGGCGCAGGGCGGAAAGGTCCTGGCACTCACAGAGTCCAACGCCGCAGCCCTCGCCGGGGCCGCACTCGGGGCCGATGCCGTAATCGATGGTGTCCTGGGTACCGGCGGCAGCGGCGGACTGCGCGGCCCCGTCCGCCTACTCGCAGAGACACTGAACGCAGCACGGCTGCAGCGGCAGGGCCCGCTGGTTGTCGCCTGCGACCTCCCCAGCGGCGTCGACGCCGATTCCGGCCGGGTGGAGGGAACCTGCCTGCGGGCGGACCTCACCGTGACCTTTGGTGCCGTCAAGACGGGGCTGCTCGCCGGTCCGGGTGCCGCGGCCGCCGGGGAAATCCGCTGCATCGACATCGGGCTGGGCCCGCATCTGGGAGCCCCGTCCGCCTACCGCCTGCAGGCAAAAGACCTGGCCGGGCTCCTGCCGGTTCCAACGCCCGCGGACCACAAGTACAGCCGCGGGGTGCTCGGCATTGCCGCCGGCTCGGACACCTACCCCGGAGCCGCTTTGATGGCCACGGGCGCCGCCCTCGCCACCGGCGTCGGCATGGTCCGTTACTTGGGACCCGGCGCCGTCGCCCGGCTGATCAACCTGGCGCACCCCGAAGCGGTCTGCGGCTCAGGGACCGTAGGGGACACCCATGTCCAGGCCTGGGTTGCCGGACCCGGGGCGGGCAACGACGAGGACCAGCGCCGCCGGGCCAGCGACGCCATGGCGTCCGGGCTGCCCGCAGTGATCGACGCCGACGCGATCACGGCGGTCCGCGCGGGGCTGCACCCCGGCGTCGTGCTCACCCCGCACGCCGGCGAACTCACCGCGCTGCTGCGTTCGCTGGGCGAGGAGGCATCGCGGGCCGACATCGAAGCCGATCCCATCCGCTACGCCCGCCTCGCCGCCCAACTTACGGGCGCCACGGTCCTGCTCAAGGGCTGGGCCACGCTGGCGGCGGCTCCCACCGGTGAACTGTACAGCCAGGCCGAGGCGACGCCGTGGCTGGCGACAGCGGGAAGCGGAGACACACTCGCCGGCATCCTCGGCGCTCTCCTGGCGACGGACCGCACCCCGGACACGGAGCGGGAACCGGGACACTATGCGCGGCTGGCCGCGGCTGCTGCCCATCTCCACGGTCGTGCCGGCGCGCTTGCAGCCGTTGACGGGCCGGTCCAGCCGTCGCTGCTGGAACCGCAGATCCGCTCACTTGTGGCAAATCTCACTGGGCGGCCGCGCCGCAAATTCAAGTAAGCTCCAACTCTGGGGTAAAAAAGTAAGTAGACATATCAATTACGTGTTGTCAGGGAACTAGTCAGGAGCACTACATGGAAGTTTGGCCGGGAGATGCCTATCCGCTGGGCGCAACCTACGACGGAAACGGCACCAACTTCGCTCTCTACAGCGAGGTGGCAGATTCCGTAACCCTGTGCCTGTTCGATGAGGACGGCACCGAGCACCAGGTCCGGCTGACCGAGGTCGACGGGTATGTCTGGCACTGCTACCTGCCGCAGGTTATGCCGGGGCAGAAGTACGGGTACCGCGTGGACGGTCCGAACGATCCGGAGAACGGCAACCGGTGCAACCCGAACAAGCTCCTGCTGGACCCCTACGCCAAGGCTGTTGCCGGCGAAATCGACTGGGACCAGGCGCTGTTCGGGTACAACTTCGGCGACGAACACTCGCGCAATGACGAAGATTCCGCTCCGCACATGATGATGGGCGTCGTCATCAACCCGTTCTTCGACTGGGACGGAGACCGGAAGCCGAAGGTCCCGTACCACCAGTCCGTGATCTACGAGGCCCACGTCAAGGGCCTGACCGAGCTGCACCCCGACGTGCCCGAGGACCAGCGCGGCACGTATGCCGGTGTTGCCCATCCTTCCGTGATCGCGCACCTGCAGAAACTCGGCGTCACCGCCATCGAACTGATGCCGGTGCACCAGTTCGTCAACGACTCGACCCTGCAGGAAAAGGGGCTGTCAAACTACTGGGGCTACAACACCATCGGTTTCTTCGCCCCGCACAACACCTACAGCGCCACCGGCGACCAGGGCCAGCAGGTGCAGGAATTCAAGGCCATGGTGCGTGCCCTGCACCTCGCCGGCATCGAAGTGATCCTGGACGTGGTCTACAACCACACGGCCGAGGGCAACCACATGGGCCCGACCCTGTCCTTCCGCGGCATCGACAATGCGTCCTACTACCGGCTGGTGGAAGACGACAAGAAGTACTACATGGACTACACCGGCACGGGCAACTCGCTCAACGTCGGCAACCCGCACTCCCTGCAGCTGCTGATGGACTCGCTGCGCTACTGGGTTACCGAAATGCACGTGGACGGTTTCCGCTTTGACCTGGCCTCGACGCTGGCCCGTGAGTTCTACGACGTGGACCGCCTCTCCGCCTTCTTCGAACTGGTGCAGCAGGACCCGGTAGTCTCCCAGGTCAAGCTGATCGCCGAGCCCTGGGATGTTGGACCCGGCGGCTACCAGGTGGGCAACTTCCCGCCCCAGTGGACCGAGTGGAACGGCAAGTACCGGGATACGGTCCGCGACTTCTGGCGCGGAGAGCCCTCCACGCTTGGCGAGTTCGCCTCCCGCATCACCGGCTCCGCGGACCTGTACGAGTCCTCTGCCCGGCGCCCGGTGGCGTCCATCAACTTCGTCACCGCCCACGACGGCTTCACGCTGCATGACCTTGTGTCCTACAACGAGAAGCACAACGAAGCCAACGGCGAGGACAACAACGACGGCGAATCCCACAACCGCTCCTGGAACTGCGGTGTTGAAGGCCCCACGGACGATCCCGGGGTCCTGTCCCTTCGTGCCCGCCAGCAGCGCAACTTCCTCGCCACCCTGCTCCTTTCCCAGGGCGTGCCGATGATCGCCCACGGCGACGAGCTGGGCCGCACCCAGCAGGGCAACAACAACACCTACGCGCAGGACTCCGAGCTGAGCTGGATCAACTGGGAGACCATGGACGCACCGCTGCTGGAATTCACCGCGGCGGTCAACACCCTGCGTGCCGAGCACCCCACGTTCCGCCGGCGCCGGTTCTTCGACGGCCGTCCCGTGCGGCGCGGCGAGGGTGAGGCGCTGCCGGACATCGTATGGCTGAACGAGGACGGCACCACCATGTCCCCGGACGACTGGGACACCCCGGTCAGCCGTTCCCTGGGCGTCTTCCTCAACGGGCAGGGCATCTCGGGCAAGGACGCGCGCGGACAGCGGATCACCGACCTGAACTTCCTGCTGTACTTCAACGCGCATGACGAAGCTGTGAAGGTCACCCTTCCGGCCAAGGAATACGCACCCATGTGGGACACGGTGATCGACACTGCCGGCGAGTACGCCGACTCGGAGCCGGTTGCCGCGGACACCCAGCTGACCGTGGCTGCCAAGTCCATGGTGGTCCTGCGGGCGCACGAAGAGGAAGAGGAGCACGACCACTCCGTAGCTGCGTCCCTCGCGGCCATGGCCGCCCAGAACACCGAGGCTGCCGAATGAGGACACCCCTCTCCACATACCGTCTGCAGATCCGCCCGTCCTTCACCCTGTTCGACGCCGCGGAACTCGTGCCGTACCTGGCAGACCTTGGCGTGGACTGGGTGTACCTCTCGCCCATCCTCACGGCGGAAGAAGGCTCGGACCACGGCTACGACGTCACTGATCCTTCAGCCGTCGACCCGACCCGCGGCGGAGCGGAGGGGCTGAAGGCCCTCTCCGACGCCGCCCACGCGGCAGGCCTTGGCGTGCTGGTGGACATTGTGCCCAACCACATGGGCATCGCCACCCCGCACCGGAACAAGTGGTGGTGGTCCGTGCTGGCCGAAGGCCGCAACTCCCGGTACGCCGAAGCCTTCGACATCGACTGGGACGCCGGGAACGGGAAGCTGCGGCTGCCCGTCCTGGGCGACGGCGACAACGAGCTCGAGCAGCTCAAGCTGGCGGACAACGAACTGCACTACTACGACCACCGGTTCCCGGTGGCCGAAGGCACCGCAGCGGAAGGCGACAGCGCGCAGGACGTACACGCCCGCCAGTCCTACGAACTGGTGAACTGGCGCCGCGCCGACAATGAGCTGAACTACCGCCGGTTCTTCGGGGTCAACACCCTGGCCGGCATCCGAGTGGAAGAACCGTGGGTCTTTGACGAGGCACACGCCGAAATCCGGCGATGGTTCGACGAAGGCCTCGTGGACGGCCTGCGCATCGACCATCCGGACGGCCTCGCCGATCCCAAGGGTTACCTGGCACGGCTGCGCGAGATCACCGGCGGTGCGTACATCCTCGTGGAAAAGATCCTGGAACCGGGCGAAAAGCTCGCCGCGGACTGGGAAACCGAAGGCACCACCGGCTACGACGCGCTGGCCGACATTGACCGGTTGTTCGTGGACCCGGCGGGCAGTGACACGCTGACCGCACTGGTGCCGATGGAACCGTACGCACAGATGATCCACGGCACCAAGCGGGTCATCGCGGACAACCTGCTGCACTCCGAGGTGCAGCGCCTCGTGCGCCTGCTCCCGGCGGACAGCGGGCTGGACCCGGAAACGGCTGCAGATGCGATCGCGGAACTGCTGGCCTGCTTCCCGGTTTACCGCAGCTACCTGCCCGAAGGTGCCGACCACCTGACCGAAGCCGTCATCGCGGCCAAGGTCCACCGGCCGGATCTCGCGGCGGCGCTGGACATCCTGCACCCGCTGTTGAACCCGCTGCTGGATGAAGACTCCGCTGAGACGGTGTCGCTTTCCCGCCTGGGTGAGCTGGCGGTGCGTTTCCAGCAGACCTCCGGCATGGTCATGGCCAAGGGCGTCGAGGATACGGCGTTCTACCGTTACTCCCGCCTGACCTCGCTCAACGAGGTTGGCGCCGACCCGGCACACTTCGCCGTATCACCGTTTGAAATGCACACCCGGCTGCTCCGCCGGCAGCTGGAACAGCCGGCGGCCATGACGGCCCTGACCACGCATGACACCAAGCGCAGCGAGGACACCCGCGCCCGGATCTCCGTGCTCGCGGAAATCCCGGAGGAGTGGAGCGAAGCGTTCACGCGCCTCGATGCCCTTGTTCCGATGAAGGACGGGCCGATGGCGAACCTGCTCTGGCAGACCTTCGTCGGGGCCTGGCCGCTGAGCCGCGAACGCGCACACGCCTACGCCGAGAAGGCCTCGAGGGAAGCAGCCAGCAGCACCACCTGGACGGCTCCCAACGCGGACTTCGAAGAGCGCATGCATGCAGCCGTTGATGCGGCGTTCGACAATCCGGACGTCACCGCGGTGATCACTGCGCTGGTCGAGCGCATCCGCGAGGCGGGGTACAGCAATTCGCTCTCCGCCAAGCTCCTGCAGCTGACCATGCCCGGCGTACCGGACGTCTACCAGGGCACCGAGTTCTGGGACCGGTCACTGGTGGACCCGGACAACCGGCGCGAAGTGGACTTCGCCCGGCGACGCGAGGTCGCGGCGTCGTTCGCCGACGCCGGTGCACCCGCCCTGGACGAGGACGCGGCAGCGAAGCTGCTCATCACCACCCGTGCGCTGCAGCTCAAGCGGGGCCGGCCGGAGCTGTTCACGGGGTACGTCCCCGTAGCGGTGGAAGGATCCGCGGCAGAACACCTCTTCGGGTTCGACCGCGGCGGAGCGGTCACGCTGGTGACCCGTCTGCCGCTGGGACTGCAGCGTCAGGGCGGATGGCAGGACACCGCCGTCGTCCTGGCTCCGGGCACCTACCGTGACGTGATCACCGGGATAACGCACGAAAGCGGCGGCCGGCTGGCAGCTGCGGATCTGTTCGGCACTTATCCGGTGGCGCTGCTTGTACGGGAGGACGGCAAATGAGGACCAACTTCGACGTGTGGGCACCCAAGGCCGGCACCGTGACGCTGCTGGCCGACGGCCGGCGGCTGTCGATGACCCGCGGCGAGAACGGCTGGTGGCACGTCCAGCATGCCGAGCTCACCGAGGACATCGACTACGGCTACCTGATTGACGACGCCGAGACGCCCGTGCCGGACCCCCGGTCCCGGCGGCAGCCCGAGGGCGTGCACGCCCTTTCGCGCACCTTTGACCCGGATGTTTACCAGTGGCATGACGCCGGCTGGGTCTCCCCGGGGCTCGACGGCGGCGCCATCTACGAAATGCACGTGGGCACCTTCACCCCCGAGGGGACGCTGGACGCAGCAATCGGGCGGCTGGACTACCTGGTGGACCTGGGTGTGCGCTTTGTCGAACTCCTGCCGGTCAATGCCTTCAACGGAACCCACAACTGGGGTTACGACGGCGTGCTCTGGTACGCCGTGCAGGAAACCTACGGCGGGCCCGAGGCCTACCAGCGGTTCGTCGACGCGGCCCACCAGGCCGGACTCGGCGTTATCCAGGACGTTGTCTACAACCACCTTGGACCCAGCGGCAATTACCTGCCGATGTTCGGCCCGTACCTCACCGAGGGGAAGTCGAACACCTGGGGGGACTCCGTCAACCTGGACGGTCCGCTCTCCGACGTTGTCCGCGAATACATTGTGGACAACGTCCTGATGTGGTTCCGCGACTACCACGTGGACGGGCTGCGCCTGGATGCGGTGCACGCACTGCACGACGAACGCGCCGTGCACATCCTCGAAGAAATGGCAGCCGCCACGGACAAGTGCGCCGAAGCCCTGGGGAAGCCGCTGTTCCTCATCGCGGAGTCGGATTTGAACAACCCCCGGCTCATCACCCCGCGGAACGTCAACGGCTACGGCCTTGCCGGCCAGTGGTCCGATGACTTCCACCATGCCGCCCATACCAACCTCACGGGTGAAAACGGCGGCTACTACGAGGACTTCGACTCCCTCGAAGCGCTGGCGAAGGTGCTGCAGGAAGGGTTCTTCCACAACGGAACGTTCTCCTCCTTCCGGGAACGCGGTCACGGACGTCCGCTGGACAAGGAGGTGGTGACCGCGCGCCAGCTGGTCACGGCCATCCAGAACCACGACCAGATCGGCAACCGGGCGGCCGGTGACCGGCTGAGCGCGACGCTGGGGTACGAGCAGCTTGCCCTCGGCGCGGTGCTGAGCCTCGCCTCGCCGTTCACTCCCATGCTCTTTATGGGTGAAGAATTCGGGGCCTCCACGCCCTGGCAGTTCTTCACGTCCCATCCGGAACCCGAACTGGGGAAGGCCACGGCAGAGGGCCGCCTGAAGGAATTCGAGCGGATGGGGTGGGACCCGGCTACGGTTCCCAACCCCCAGGATCCGTCCACCTTCACCAACTCGAAGCTGGACTGGTCCGAGGTGGAAGAGGGCGATCACGGCCGGCTGCTGGACCTGTACCGCAGGCTCCTGACCCTGCGCCGGGAAACCCCCGACCTGATGGACCCGGACCTGCGCAACATCCGGGTGGACTATGACGAAGTGGGCCGCTGGCTGGTTATGCAGCGTGGTTCCACGGCGGTGGCGCTGAACTTTGCCGACACCCCGCGCGAGGTGCCGCTTCCGTTCGGCAAGCAGGCGGACGTCCTGCTCGAAACCGCGCCGGTTGAGCTCTACGGCGATGCCGTGCAGCTGCCGGCATACGGTGCGGCCATCCTGGCCGGCTAGCAGGCAGGAAAACGAATCCGGCCGGGGTGGTTAGGCAACCACCCCGGCCGGACCGGTTAAGGTGACTGGCTCAGGGAGCCGAGCAACTCCGCGGCGTGGGCAGCAACGGCGGTGCGGAAGCCGGGGTTCCCGGCCACCGGGGCTGAAAAAACGCCGGGCAACTCGAACATTCGGTCCACCAGGCCGCCCTGGGGTCCCCGGGCTTTCCCGGCCAGGACTTCTGCGAGCGGATCCTGGAGCGGCAGCTCGTTGCCGAACGCATCCCTGCCGCGGTAGACGAAGACCATCCACCCGGCCACGAGCCGGGCCAGCGCCTCGGGGACCACTCCCCGGGCCAGCAGGTCTTCCACCGCTCCCAGGGCCCGCACAGGCAGCTTCTGTGATCCGTCCATCGCCACCTGCAGGGTGGTGTGGCCCAAGGCAGGGTTCCGGAAACGGGCAAGGATCCCGGCGGCGTATTCCGCCAGGTCCACACCCGGGGGCGGGCTCAGCGTCGGGAGGACTTCGGCCTGCAGTGCGGCAGCCGCGGCCGCCAGCTCCTCGTCCGCGGCTGCCTCGGCAATGGTCCGGTAGCCCCGCAGCGCCCCCAGATAGGCCAGCAGTGAATGGGTGCCGTTGAGCAGGCGCAGCTTGGCCGCTTCGAAGGGCCGCACATCCCGGGTCACCACCGCGCCGGCCAGCTCCCATGCCGGCCGCCGTGCGGCGAAATCATCCGACAGGATCCACTGCCCGAACGGCTCTGCGACTACCAGTCCCTCGTCGCGCAGGCCCAGCAGCGTCTGAGCCTCCCGCCGGTCAGCCTCGGTGGCTGCGGGGACTATGCGGTCCACCATGGTGTCCGGAAAGGAAACGGATTCGCATACCCAGTCCCGGAAGCCGGAACCGCCGGCTGCAGCCATTTCCGTCAACAATGTGCGGGTGACGGACCCGTTGGCGCTGAGGTTGTCACACGAGATGACATTCAGCGGAGCACCCGATGAGCGGTACCGGGCGAAGAGCCCGCGGGCCAGCAGTCCCAGCGGAGTCCGGGCGGCGTCGTCGGAGTTCGCCGGCCGGCGGCTGTCCCGTTCAAGGACGGCCAGGTCCGCCGCAACGGCAGGACTATCCAGCGCCAGGTGCCCGGAGGCATCCCGGGGATACCCCTTTTCCGTGATGGTCATGGTGACGACCGTGGTTTCCCGTGCCGCCAGCGCCTGGATCACCCGCGGCGTGTCCCGGCCCGGGAAGGCAACGCCGCGCAGTGATCCGATGATGCGGGCACTGCTGTCCTCCTCCCGGGAGCCGGCCGCTTTGGTCAGCACGGTGTACAGCCCGTCCTGCGGCTGCAGGGCGTCCGCTACCTTGGCCGTCCGCCCCGTCACGCCGAGGATTCCCCATCCGGCGTCACCCGAGGCAGCGGCTGCGTCTTCCGTATAGACCGCTTGGTGGGCACGGTGGAAGGCACCGAGTCCGAGATGGACCATCCCGATGCGCAGACTCCGCGGCTCCACAGCGGGTCCCGCTGCGGAACCGGCTCCGGACGCAGCGAGGGCGGACAGGCTGAGGCGTTCGGACTCCTGCCCGGCCGCGGCGGCCACACCTGCCTCAGTCCGCATCTTGGCGCACCTGCGAAACCAGCTGGGTGGGGTTGACGAACCGCAGCGCGATCACCAGCAGCACCATCATCATGAGCATGTAGATCACCGCCATGGCGTCCACGGACTGCTGGGCACGGATCCCTGCCCCCGTCATCGCGGTAAAGAGCGCTACGACGAGGGTGTCGGATTCGGAGTTGGACGTGAGGAAGGTCAGTTCGAACATCCCCACCGTGCGGACCAGGACCAGCACTGCCGCCGCCAGGACGCCGGGAATCAGCAGGGGAGCGAGGATCCGGACAAACATGCGCGTCATGTTGGCCCCGCACATCCGTGCTGCGGACTCGATGGACGGGTTGATCTGTTCAATGAAGGGCGTCATGGTCAGGATGACAAACGGAACCGAGGGCACCAGGTTGGCAAGGATTACTCCGGTCAGCCCCGGTGCCAGGTGGTAGTACGTCAGCAGTGTGGCCAGCGGGATGCCGTAGGTGATCGGCGGCATCATGATCGGAAGCAGGAACACGAGCATCACGAGGGATTTGCCGGGGAAATTGCGGCGCGCCAGGACGTACGAGGCCGGCGCCCCGATCAGCACCGACAGGCTCACCACCGTGACGGCGACAATCACCGTGGTACTGACCACCTGGCCCAGGTCGTACTCCCGCCAGGCGTCGCCGTACCATGACGCCGTGTAGCTGGACGGGAACCAGGTGTCGAACCATTGGCCGGCCAGGGAATTGACCACTACCGAGGCAACCACGCCGAAGAGCAGGATGAGGAACAGGGCCATGCCGCCCCAGACCAGGAAGGTGCCCGGGGTCGCCCTGAGGCGGCGTCGTTCGGGCGGCGGCGACGTGGGTGTCCTGTCGTTAACTGTGGTGGTGCTCATCAGCCCTTACCTCCGGTGCTTCCCTTGTACATCCGGGAGCGCCACAGCAGCACCAGGACAATGACGGCGAGCTCCACCGCTCCCATCACAATCGCGGCGGCGGACGCCAATGGATAGTCGAACTGCTGGCCCCACGCGTTGTAGGCCACGTAGGCGATGACCCGGGTGGAACCGGACGGATCTCCCACAAGGATGGCCGAGGGGAAAACGCTGAACGCCAGTACGAAGGTCAGGCAGAACGTGATGGCAAGCCCAGGTGCCAGCAACGGAAGGGTGATTTTGCGGAACCGCTGTTTCCAGTCCGCTCCCAGCGTCCGCGCTGCGGCTTCGAGGGAGGGATCGATGCCCGAGAGGTAGGAGAGGATCAGCAGGAAAGCGAACGGGAACCCGGAAATGATGAGGGACCAGAGCACACCCCAGTAGTTCTGGACGAGGTCAAGCGGACCGACTCCGAACAGCTCAAGGAACCGGTTCAGCCAGCCGCGCTGGCCGAAGAAATTCAACAGGCCTTCCGCGGTGAGGACCGTGCCCAGCGTGATGGGGATGACCAGCACAGTGGTCAGCATCCGCTTGCCGCGGAATTTTCCGCGCATTTTGTAGGCGAGGGGAATGGACGCCGCTACATTGAACACGGCGGCCGGGACGGCGAGTTTGAGAGTGATCCAGATGGACTCCAGCCCGCGCATCGAGGGATCGGTGAAGAACTTGATGTAGGCGCCGAACAGCCCGCCTTCCCGGGGCTGGAAGGAAAGCCCCAGTCCGTAGACGAACGGGTAGACGAACAGGACCAGGGCAAACAGGAGGGCCGGCACCAGCAGCAGGAGCAGCCGGTCAATGCCCCGTTCGGCCAGCCTGTGGGACAGTGCCGGCCGGGAGCCGGGCGTCGGGGCGCCGGACCCGCGGGTTTTGCCGGTGGACACGCTCATGGCGTGGCTTCCTGCAGTTCACGTCCGGCAGGGGTTCCGCTGTCCATGGATGAGGCGAAGACAAGTACCCGCTCGTGGCGGGCTGAGACGATGATCCGCTGGCCCGGTTCGGCACGCCGGTGGGTGCGGATATGGAGCGCCTGCCCGGCGTCGGTGCGTGCCTCCACTGCAAACTCGCGTCCCTGGTACTCAACGACTTCGACTGTCGCTTCAAGCTGGGTGGTGCCGTCGGCCGCCGTCAGGGACCCGGCAATATCGAAATCTTCTGGGCGGATTCCCACCTTGACGGCGTCCCCGGGCGCCACCGGATCTTTGGTGGAGCCGGTGATGCCGGTGCCCGCCACGGACACGGTGGCGGAGCCTCCCCGGGTTTGCTCAACCACGCCGTCAAGCAGGTTCCGGTAGCCCATGAAATCGGCCACGTGCCAGTTGGCGGGATGCTCGTGCAGGTCCTGCGGCGTGCCGACCTGCTGTACCTCGCCCTGCCGCAGGACCACCAGACGGTCGGCCAGGGACAGGGCTTCCTCCTGGTCGTGGGTGACATAAATGGTGGTCAGGCCCAGTGACTGGTGGAGCCGGCGGATCTCCGTCCGCATTTCCAGCCGCAGCTTGGCATCCAGGTTGGAGAGCGGCTCGTCCATCAGGACCAGCGGCGGCCGCAGCACGACGGCGCGGGCGATTGCCACACGCTGCTGCTGGCCGCCGGACATCTGTCCGGGAAGCTTCCGGGCATGCGGTCCCAGCTGGACGAGCTCGATGGCCTCCGCGACACGGGTCTTAATCTCGGCCCGGGGCACCTTCCGCATTTCCAGTCCGAACGCGATGTTCTTCTCCACGGTGAGGTGGGGGAAGAGGGCATAGTTCTGGAAGACCATTCCAAACCCGCGTTTTTCCGGCGGCAGGCGGTCAATCTGGCGCCCGTCCATAAGGATCCGGCCGCCGGTCAGGGGAAGGAGCCCGGCCAGGCAGTTCAAGGCTGTCGACTTTCCGCAGCCCGAAGGTCCCAGCAGTGCGATGAATTCGCCGCTGCTGATGCTGAGGCTGAGGTTGGCGAGGGCTGACTGCCCACCGAAGTCCCGGGCAACCCGCTGCAGTTCGAGTGTCTTGAATGCAGTGGCGTGGATGCTCATTTCTTTTCTTCAATCTTTCCGCTCGCGACTTCGGTGTCCCAGGTGTTGAACGCGGTCACGAGGTCTTCCGCGCTGATCGGAGTGGCCTTGGGATTGTCCTCGATCAGGGCGTCGTACTCCGGCCGTCCGAACTTCTTGATGATGTCCTGGCTGCTCTGGGGAGCCATGTCCAGGGTCACGTCCTCCACCGCCGGGCCGGGGTAGAAATAGCCGCTGTCGTAGGTCTTGGCCTGCTGCTCAGGCGTCAGCGCATACTGCAGGACCTGGAGAATGGCAGACATCTTGTCGGCGGAAACACCCTTCGGAACAACCGCATACTGGGCATCGGTTACCCAGGTGAAGCCTTCCAGTGCCTGGACCTCGAAATTGGCCGGAACCTGTTCGAGCGCCCGCGGGTTGATGTCCCACCCGGTAGTGGTCAAGGCCATGTCCCAGGTGCCGTTCTTGAGGTTGTTCATGGTGACGCCGGTACCCGTGGGATATGAGGAGATGTTCTGGTTCAGCTGCTTGAGGTAATCCCAGGTCTTGGTCCAGCCGGCCTCCGGGTCCTTGGGATCGTCATCGCCCAGGATGTAGGGAAGGCCCATGAGGAACGTGCGTCCCGGTCCGGAGTTGGCCGGCCGCGCGTAGCCGAACTTCCCCGGGTTTTCCTGCGTCCATGCCAGCAGTTCCTCGGCGGTGGTGGGCGGGTTGGGGACCTTGTCCGGGTTGTACTCCAGCAGCGGGCCGGAGGGGTAATAGGTCAGAGCTACGCCCTTGCCCTCGGCCAGTTCCTGCATCTGTGCGGCCGGCTCCTGATAGTTATCCATATTGGACAACCGGTCCTTGTAATCCGTAGCGATCGGCACGAAAAGGTCTTCGCTGATCCCGGCGGAGAGGCCGTCGGTGCCGGTCAGCACCAGGTCGATCTGCAGGTTCCCGGCCTGCTGCTGGGCCTTGAGCTTGCCGGCCATGTCCG
Source organism: Arthrobacter sp. zg-Y238 (assembly GCF_024385525.1). Lineage (GTDB taxonomy): Bacteria > Actinomycetota > Actinomycetes > Actinomycetales > Micrococcaceae > Arthrobacter_B > Arthrobacter_B jinronghuae. The sequence continues at coordinate 18,487 of NZ_JANFLU010000005.1, forward strand.
GGGCGCCTGCGGTTTCCCATGTCACGCCGGAGACGACGTCCGGATGTTCGCTGACGAAGTCGTTGAAGATCCCTTCCGTCAGTTGCTTGTTGCCGGCAACGTCCAGGATGTTCAACGTCACCGCCTCGGACGGGGCATCGGGAACATCGCTGGTGGACAGCGGTTCACTGCCCGCGTCGCTGCCGGGTGCACCGCAGCCGACGGCGATCAGCGCGGCCGCCGCGAAAACAGAAAGCATCTGCATTTTCTTACTGGTGCGCATTGCTTGACCTTTCATCGAGTCCGGCTTCTTCGCGGGACGTGAGGGGTGGACGGCTGGGAACGGAAGTGGAAGCACGCACAATCAATTCGACGGGCAGGGTCTCGGGGGGCAGAGGCGGGCGGTCGGGGAAAATGCTGTCGATCAGGGCATCCACCGCCGCTGTCCCGACTTTCTGCAGCGGTGCACGGACAGTGGTCAGTGCTGGAGAAACAAGGGTTGCCGCGCTGACGTCGTCGATCCCGACGACGCTCATGTCCGCCGGAACGTTGATGCCCCTTGCCTGGAGGCGTGAGAGGATGCCGAGGGCCATCAGGTCGTTGTAGGCCAGTACTGCCGTCGCGCCGGTGGCCACGGCCAGGTCTGCTGCCGACATCCCGCCGCCGAACACCGGCCGGAACGAGCCGATTTCCGCCACCTTGAGCCCCGGTAGGTCCGACAAGGCACTGCGGATACCGTTTCGCCGTTGGCCGTCGGACCACGACGTCGCGGGCCCGCCCGCATAGGCGACCGTCCGGTGTCCCAGGGCGTACAGATGGCCCAGTGCCTGCCGCACAATCTCGGTGTCGTCCACGGTGATGCTGTGGACCTGCGGCAGCTGCCGGTTCACCAGGACCACCGTGGTGCTTTCAGTGACCGCTGCCAGATCCCGGTTGCCCATACGCGGCGAACACAGGATGAGGCCGTCCACCTGGGAGGCCAGCTTGCGCGCCAGCTCGATTTCCGTGCGCACGTCTTCATCGGAGTCGGCCACGAAGACTGCGAAACCCTCGCTCAGCGCCCGGCTCTGGACTCCCTTGGTGACGGAGGCAAAGTAGGGATTCTCGAGGTCCGGGACAACCAGGCCGAAGTTACTGGTCCGCCCGGTGATGAGGCTCCTCGCCGAAGTGTTGGCGCTGTAACCGAGTTGCCGGGCAGCGGCCAGGATCCGGTCCCGGGTGTGGGGTGCCACTAGTTCAGACGCGGAAAGGGCACGTGAAACTGTTGAAGCGGAGACGCTCGCGAGCCTCGCCACGTCCCGAACAGTCACCGCACCGGCCATCGTGGCTCCCACCTAACATCGTTGTCGAGGCCACAAGGGTGTGGCGTAGACCACACACTGCAATCGTTTGCAAACCGTGTCAATACTTGTTTTCAGGAAAACCAAAACCCGTAACCGTGGCCGGGGAAACCCTTGCATTCCCGGTCCTTCGGCTGGATATTGGACTGCACCAGGCCCTGCAGGGCGTCGGCATTTTGTTTCAACGGAGAGGCAAACGTGAGCGAGCAGCCCCCTGGCTGGACCTTGGACCCTGACCGTGCGCTGCCGGCCGAGCCCGGTGTGAGGGCACTTGCCCGCGAAATCTACGCGGCCACGTCCCGGCTGCCGATCGTATCCATGCACGGGCATGTGGAAGTGGACCTGCTCGTGCAGGACTCTGCGTTCGAGAACCCGGCTGAATTGTTCGTCATACCGGACCACTATCTGGTCCGGATGCTGGTTTCCCAGGGAGAAAGTCCCGCGGACCTGGGAATTCCCACGCATGACGGCACACCCTTTGAAACCGATCCCCGGGAGATCTGGCGCCGGTTCTGCCGGAACTGGAAGCTTTTCCGCGGAACCCCCACCCGTTACTGGCTTGAGCATGAGCTGGCGGTGGTTTTCGGTGCGCCGGTGCCGCCGTCGGAAGAGGCCGCCGATGAGCTCTACGATTTCCTCCTGGACACCCTGTCCCGGGAGGAATTCCGCCCCCGTGCACTGCTGGACGCCTTCAACGTGGAGCTGCTCGCCACCACCGATTCCGCAGCATCCACCCTGGCCGGGCATCGCAAACTTGCGGAAACCGACGGCCGCCAGCGGGTCCTTCCCACTTTCCGTCCGGACGACCTGCTGCATATCCGCAGGCCCGGCTGGGTTGCGGATATCCGGGAACTCTCCGAAGTCTCCGGCATCGAGGCAGGGGACTTCGACTCCTTCCTGGCGGCATTGCGCGGGCGCCGGGCAGCCTTCCTGCAGGCAGGAGCACGGGCCACGGACCATGGGCACCTGAGTGCGGACACCACGCCGCTGGACCCTGCCGACGCCCGGGAAATCTACGCCGCAGGACTGCGCGGAGAAGCCAGCCCGGCGCAGGCCGACGCGTTTGCCGGCGGAATGCTGTTCGAGATGGCGCGCATGTCCGCCGAGGACGGATTGGTTATGCAGCTGCATCCCGGGGTGCTCCGCAACCACCACCGGGGCATCCGGACCCGGTACGGAACGGACCAGGGGTTCGACATTCCGGTGCGGGTGGAATTCACCAGGGCACTGCAGCCGCTGCTGAACAGCTTTGGTATGGATCCGGCTTTCCGCATGGTCGTCTTCACTACTGATGAAACGGTCTATTCCCGCGAGCTTGCCCCGCTGGCGGGGGCCTATCCGGGGCTTCGGCTCGGCGCGCCCTGGTGGTTCCTGGACAGCCCCGAGCAGATGCGCCGGTTCCGTGAATCGGCGGTGGAGACGGCCGGCTTCTACAACACCAGCGGATTTGTCGATGACACCCGGGCGCTCGCCTCGATCCCGGCGCGCCACGACCTGGCCCGGCGGATTGATGCGGGGTTCCTGGCCCGGCTGGTTGCCGAGGGCAGGCTCGGCCTCGATGAAGCGGTGGAAACGGGTGCCGACCTCGCCTACCACCTGCCCCTGCAGTCCTACGCGCCCCGCTCCTGATTCCCTGCCTGCCGAACACCTGACCCAAGGAGAGACCATGGCAATCCGCTCCGCAGAAGTGCTGGTCACCAGTCCGGGCCGCAATTTTGTCACCCTGCGGCTGACCACCGATTCCGGCGTCGTCGGGCTGGGTGACGCCACGGTAAACGGCCGTGAACTGGCAGTAGCCGCCTACCTGCGGGAACACGTGGTGCCGCTACTGATCGGGCGGGATGAACGGCGTATCGAAGACACCTGGCAGTACCTGTACCGCGGCGCGTATTGGCGGCGGGGCCCAATCACCATGGCGGCCATCGCCGCCGTCGATGTTGCCTTGTGGGACATCCTGGCCAAGGAGGCAGGGCTGCCGCTCTACCGGCTGCTGGGCGGTGCTTCACGGACGGGGTGCCTGGCCTACGGGCATGCCTCCGGCAGCAGCATGGATACGCTTTTCACCTCGATCCGGAACCATCTGGACGAGGGCTTCAAGGCAATCCGGGTACAGACCGGCGTTCCGGGCCTGGGCCAGATCTACGGCGTGGCCACGGACCAGCGGCCGGGACAGCGCTACGACTACGAGCCGGCGCTGCGGGCTCCGCTGCCCGCCGAGGAAGCGTGGGACACGCGGGCGTACCTGCGCCACGTGCCGGAAGTCTTCGCCGCCGTCCGGCGGGAGTTCGGGCCCGAACTCGTCCTGCTGCATGACGGCCACCACCGGATGACCCCCAACCAGGCGGCGGCACTGGGGAAAACGCTGGAACCGTACGATCTCTTTTGGCTCGAGGACTGCACGCCGGCGGAGAACCAGGAAGCCCTGCGGCGGGTACGGTCCCAAACCACGGTTCCGCTGGCCATCGGCGAAGTGTTCAACAGCGTCTACGACTACCAGACCCTGATCACTGAACAGCTCATCGACTATGTCCGCTCCGCAGTCACGCATACGGGTGGAATCACGGCCCTGCGGAAACTGATGGACTTCGCAGCGGTGTATTCGATCAAATCCGGCTTCCACGGGCCAACCGATATTTCCCCGGTAGGCCAGGCCGCCCAGCTGCACCTGGGCCTGGCGCTGCACAACTTCGGCATCCAGGAGTATATGAAGCACTCCGCCGACACGCTGCGGGTGTTCCGGACCAGCTATGCGTTTTCCGACGGGTTGCTGCATCCGGGCGACCAGCCGGGTCTGGGTGTGGAGTACGACGACGAGCTGGCCAAGTCCTTCGACTACGCCCCGGCCTATCTGCCCGTGAACCGGTTGCTGGACGGGACGGTGCATGACTGGTGAGCGCGTCCCAGAGTTCCGTCCTGCGTCTCTCACCCGCCGACGAGGTAGGCGTAGCGCTGCGCTTGTTGCCGGCCGGCGTCGGGCTCAATGGACCGGACGGGGGAATCCTGATCCCGGCCGCCGACATCCCGCAGGGGCACAAAATCGCCCTGGTGGATCTTCCAGCCGGCGCGACGGTCCACAAGTACGGTCAGGCCATCGGGCGGACGACGTCGGCGGTCGCGGCGGGCGGGCACGTCCACAGCCATAACCTCGCCATGGCGGAGACAGCGGCGGCCTACGAGTTCGGGACCGCCCGGTTCCAGCCGCCGGCCGAGGAGGGCCGGCACTTCCGGGGCTACCGCCGGCGCAACGGTCTGGCTGGAACCAGGAACTACATCGGGATCCTGACCTCGGTCAACTGTTCGGCCGGCACCGCCCGGATGATCGCCGATCAGTTCCGCGGACCGGTCCTGGACGCCTTTCCCAATGTCGACGGCGTGATGGCGCTGACCCATTCAAGCGGCTGCGGAATGGTGCTGGGGAGCCCCGGGGCCGAGGTGCTGTTCCGCACCCTGTCCGGTTATGCCCGGCACCCCAATTTCGCCGGACTGCTTGTGGTTGGGCTGGGCTGCGAAATGCTGCAGGCAGACCGGCTCATTGACGACACCGTATCGGCCGACGTCGTGGAGCGGCTGGTGATCCAGGAGTCCGGCGGGGTGCGTGCCTCGGTCCGGGCCGGCGTCGAACTGGTCCGGCAGATGCTGCCGGTGGTGAACCGGCTGCAGCGCATTCCGATCGATGCCGCCGAACTGGTGCTCGGGATGAACTGCGGCGGATCGGACGGCTATTCGGGGATCACCGCGAACCCGGCGCTGGGCGTCGCGTCCGACCGCCTGATCGGCTGCGGCGGCACGTCGGTACTGGCGGAAACTCCGGAAGTCTTCGGGGCGGAGCATCTGCTGACCCGCAGGGCGGTCTCCCGGGCGGTCGGCGAGCGCCTGCTCGAGCGGCTGCAATGGTGGCAGGAATACACGGGGCATGGAGGGGGCAGCCTGGACAACAACCCGTCACCGGGCAACAAGGCCGGGGGACTAACCACCATTCTGGAGAAGTCGCTGGGGGCAGTGGCCAAAGCAGGCCGGGCAGAGCTGCGTGAAGTGGTCGACTACGCAGGACGGATCCGCGGGCCGGGGCTGGTGTTTATGGATACTCCGGGTTACGACCCCGTTTCAGTCACCGGCATTGTCGCCGGCGGAGCGAACGTAGTGTGCTTCACCACGGGGAGGGGTTCCGTTCTGGGCTGCCGGCCCGCCCCCAGCATCAAGCTCGGCACAAACACGGAACTCTTCCGGCGGATGCCGGAAGACATCGATATCAACTGCGGCGAAATCATCGATTCAGGTGTGGGTGTCGAGGAAATGGGCGCCCGGATTTTCGCTCGGATTCTTGAAACAGCTTCCGGCCGGCAGACGGTGAGTGAAGAACTGGAACTCGGACAAGAGGAGTTTGTGCCATGGCAGCTGGGAGCAGTTACGTGAGCGCCGCGGGAAGCGCAGGGCCGCTGCGGCGTCCGGCGCCGGATGCCGGGGCCTGGCTGGCTGAACTGGCAGCTTCCCCGCTCATCGTGGTCCTCCGTGCGCGGCACGCCTCGGAGTACGCCCCGGTGATGGAAGCCTTGCTGGAAGGCGGAGTGAGGCACGTGGAACTGACCCTAAGCACCGCCGGAGTGCTGGAAGCGTTGGGGGACCTTGTCCGCCAATACGGCGCGGACGCGAGGATCGGCGTCGGCACGGTCACGGATGCAGTATCCGCCGGCAGCCTGATCGGGGCCGGAGCGGGATTCCTCGTCACCCCGGTGATGAGCGTTGAGGTGGTGGCTACCGCCACGGCCGCCGGCATTCCCGTGGTTCCCGGCGGCTTGACTCCCACTGAGCTTTACGCCGGCTGGCAGGCGGGTGCGCCGGCGGTCAAGGTGTTTCCGGCGTCGCTGGTCGGGCCCGGCTACGTTTCGCAGCTGCGCGGACCGTTTCCGGATATCCAGGTGATTCCGTCCGGTGGTATCGGAACGGAGGAAGCGGATGCATGGCTGCGGGCCGGAGCCCTGGCCGTGGGCATGGGCGGTCCGCTGGTCCAGGATGCCTTCGCCGGCGGCAGCCTGGCGGGACTGAAGGAGCGCTCGCGGAAACTCGTTGCCGCAGTGGCAGCAGCGCGCGGGAGCGGGACCGGGCAGTGAGCACGCCTTCATCCCGCGGACCGGTCGCCGCCGCAGCGGGGCCGGAGGAATTCCAGCCCGCGGAGGTAGTCACGCTGGGCGAAACCATGGCCGTGCTGCGTTCGCAGCATCCGGGACCGCTGGCCCATGCCGGCAGCCTGGACACGGGCATCGGCGGTGCGGAGAGCAACGTCGCCATCGGGCTTCGCCGGCTCGGCGTGGACGTCGCCTGGGTTGGAAGGGTTGGTGCTGACAGCCTTGGCGAGCTGGTGCTGAGGGAATTACGGGCTGAAGGACTCCGGGTGCTGGCCCGTGTCGATCCCGAAGCACGCACCGGGTTGATGATCAAGGAACGGCGGACGCAGGAGACCGTAAAAGTCTGGTACTACCGCAACGGCAGCGCCGGTTCCCGGCTCACTGTCGGGGATGTGCCGGCCGAGGCCATCGCCGGGGCACGCCTGCTGCACATTACGGGGATTACGCCGGCGCTCTCCGCGTCCGCTGCCGAGGCGGTCCGCTTCGCCGTCGACTGTGCGCACGACGCCGGAACCCAGGTATCACTGGACCTCAACTACCGCTCGGCGCTGTGGACCCCGGAGCAGGCCGCACCGGTGCTGCGGAAGCTGATAGCAGACGCCGACATACTGTTCGCCGGCCTGGACGAGGCCGCCATTGCCCTCGGTGCTCCGCACCGGCCGGAACGGATGGCTGCCCTGCTGGCGGGCATGGGGCCGCACCAGGTGCTGCTGAAACTCGGGCCGGAGGGCGCCCTGGGACTGATCGACGGCAGCGAATACGCGCAGGACGCCGTGCAGATCCAGGCGGTCGATACCGTAGGCGCCGGTGACGCCTTCGTAGCCGGTTACCTGGCTGAACTCCTTGCCGGGGAAGGGCCGAAGGCGCGGCTACAGACCGCTGTCCGGACCGGTGCCTTTGCCTGCCTGGGTCCGGGTGACTGGGAGAGCCTGCCGCACAGGAACGAGCTCGGCCTGCTGGATACCGCCGAAGGTGTTCAGCGGTAAACGGGACACAGTGGCAGTATGGTGCCCATGACTTATGTTGCTGCGGACAACCGATACGAATCCATGCCCTACCGACGCGTCGGACAGAGCGGACTCCAGCTCCCGGCGGTCTCGCTGGGACTGTGGCACAACTTTGGCGATGACAAGCCCTTTGAAACCCAGCGGGCCATCCTGCGGCGGGCCTTTGACCTTGGCGTCACCCACTTTGACCTGGCGAATAACTACGGCCCGCCCTACGGCTCCGCCGAAACGAACTTCGGCAGGCACTTCCGGGACGACTTCCGTCCGTACCGCGACGAGCTGGTGATCTCCAGCAAGGCCGGCTACGACATGTGGCCGGGCCCCTACGGCAACTGGGGATCCCGCAAGTACCTGCTCTCCTCCCTGGACCAGTCACTGGAACGCATGGGCCTGGACTACGTGGACATCTTCTACAGCCACCGCCCGGACCCCGAAACCCCGCTGGAGGAAACCATGGGGGCCCTGGACACGGCAGTGCGGTCCGGCCGGGCCCTCTACGCAGGCATCTCCTCCTACTCGCCGGAAAAGACCATCGAAGCGGCCCGGATTCTCCGCGAGATGGGCACCCCGCTGCTGATCCACCAGCCCTCCTACTCCATGCTGAACCGCTGGGTGGAAGACGGCCAGCCGGACCTGTTCGCAGCCTTGGACGAAGTAGGTGCAGGTTCCATTGCCTTCTCGCCGCTGGCCCAGGGGCTGCTTACCAATAAATACCTCAACGGCGTACCGGAGGACTCCCGTGCGGCTGCCGGAAAGTCCCTGGACCAGTCCCAGCTCTCGGAAGAGAACCTGGAACGGGTGCGGGGGCTCAACAGCATCGCCGAATCACGCGGCCAGAGCCTGGCCCAGATGGCCATCGCCTGGGTGCTGCGCAGCCGTCCCGACAGTGCGTCCATCACCTCGGCCCTGATCGGCGCCTCAAGCGTGAAGCAGCTGGAAGACTCGCTGGCTGCCGTGAACAATCTGGAGTTCACCGCGGACGAGCTGCGCCGGATCGACGAATACGCTGTCGATTCCAAGATCAACCTCTGGGCAGCAGCCCTCGACGCGTAAATGGGAGCACTGACCATCCGGGAGGCCCGGCCCGGTGACTGGCCTGCCGTCTGGAACCTGATGGAACCCATCGTGCGTGCCGGAGAAACCTACTGCTGGGACACCGGCACCACCGAGGAGCAGGCCCGGCGGCTGTGGCTGGAGCCTGCTCCCACTGTGGTGTTCGTTGCCCTGCAGGACGGCAGCGTAGCCGGGACCGCGCAGCTGCACCCCAACAAGTCCGGCAACGGTAGCCACGTAGCCAACGCCTCCTTCATGACTGCCTCGGAGTTCAGCGGCCAGGGTGTTGCGCGGGCACTCGGCGAGCACGTGCTGGCCGAGGCAGCCCGCCGCGGTTACCGCTCAATGCAGTTCAACGCCGTGGTGGAAACCAACATCCGGGCAGTGGCGCTGTGGCAGTCCCTCGGCTTTTCGATCCTCGCCACCGTGCCCGAAGCCTTCCGGCATCCTGTCGAAGGGCTGACCGGCCTGCACATCATGCACCGGACCCTGGACCTGGAGGGGAGTGAAAGAATAGGGACGTGAACTACCCTGAATTCCGGCCCCCGGCCGAACGTGCTGCCGTAATCGACCTGGCTGCCATCCGGCACAATGTCCGCCACCTGGCCCACGTGGTCAGCCCCGCCCGCGTCATGGCAGTAGTCAAGGCTGACGCCTACGGGCACGGCGCCGTCGAGACCGCGCGTGCCGCAGTCGAGGCCGGCGCGGCCTGGCTGGGCGTCGCGCACATCAGTGAAGCGCTGGCACTCCGGGCCGCAGGCATCACCGAACCGGTCCTTGCCTGGCTGCATACGCGGAATGCCGAATTCGGTGAAGCCATCCGGGCCAACGTGGATCTTGGGGTTTCCGGTTGGGATCTGGACGCCGTGGTCGCAGCCGCCCGGGAACTGGAAATGCCGGCACGGGTACACCTGAAGATAGACACGGGGCTGGGCCGAAACGGCTGCCCGGAGGACCTCTGGGAAGCCTTTGTGGGGAGGGCCCTGGCCTATCAGGAAGAGGGCCTGCTGCGCGTGGTCGGCATCTTCTCCCACTTCGCCGTCGCGGACGAACCCCACCGTCCGGAAACCGATGAGCAGCTGCGGAAGTTCCGCGAGGCCGTCGCCGTGGCCGAAGACGCCGGCGTGGACCGCGAAGTACGGCACATCGCCAATACCCCGGGGGCGTTGTCCCGCCCGGATGCCCACTTTGACCTGGTCCGGATCGGGCTGGGCATGTACGGGCTGTCGCCGTTCGCCGGACAGACCTCCGAGGAGCTGGGCCTGCGCCCGGCCATGAGCCTGAAGACCACCATCGCTGCGTGCAAGGAAGTGCCGGCCGGCCAGGGAGTCTCCTACGGGCTGCACTACCGCACCAAGGAGCCGACCACGCTGGCCCTGATCCCGTTGGGCTACGCCGACGGCATCCCCCGGGTTGCCACCGGCGCACCCGTCCAGGTGGACGGACAGACGTACCCGGTGGTGGGACGCATCGCCATGGACCAGATGGTGATTGACCTGCACCGGACCGGTATTGCCGGCACAGCTGATTCCTTCGAGGGCCGGGAAGTCGTTCTCTTCGGCGGCGAGGGCCAGCCGAGCGTCGATGAATGGGCGTCTGCGGCCGGGAGTATCAATTACGAGATCATCACCCGGATCAGCGGCCGGGTCCAGCGCGTGTATGTGGACAGCGCAGCGGACGACGACGCATCCGCTCCGCCCATCGCGTTGGAAGCAGCGCCCGGAGCGCAGGATGCAGAAGGCGAACAGGCACAGGCGGTACAGGCCAAGTGACGCAGGAACCTGCTTGGGAAGCTGAATTCCGGACCAACGGTGCCGAAGAGACCCAGGCGCTCGCCGAACGCCTCGGCCGCATCCTGCGCCGCGGGGACCTGCTGCTGCTTACCGGCGAACTGGGCGCCGGTAAAACCACCTTCACCCAGGGCCTCGGTGCCGGACTCGGGGTGCGGCCGGGCATCATCTCGCCGACCTTCGTCCTGGTCCGCGAACACCCGAACCTCGGGACCGGACCTGACCTCATCCACGTGGATGCGTACCGGCTGGGCTCCGAGGGAGAGGTGGACGACATCGACCTCGAAGCCTCACTGGACCGCTCGGTCACGGTGGTTGAGTGGGGACACGGATTGGTGGAGCACCTCTCCGACAGCCGGCTGGAAGTGACTCTGGTCCGCGCCGTGGGCGGTGACGCTCCGGGCGCCCCGGGCACGGACTACTCCGACGAGGACACCGACGAAGAGCGCACCATCCGGGTGGCCGGCTACGGTCCGCGCTGGGCGAAGGCCCCGGACCTGGGCTGAGAACCTGCACCTGGGCTGGGGCAGCCGGACGCGGTGCAGGCCATGGGTAGTTCTGCCCATGGCAAAGGCGCCGGATCAGGGTAGTGTTCCGGGGTAGTACACGGAGACACCTCGGCCGCGGCAGTACCACGGGGCGCTGCCGCGGTGAGCACACTGGGGAAACATGACCGCTTGCGGTGAAGGGGTGGAGAGAAGGTTCAGGAAATATGGGATTCCTTCTGGGACTCGCGTTGAGCCTGGCCACGATTTTCCAGGGCTGGCGGGCGTACACGGGCCGGTGGCGTACCTGGATCGGCTACCCAGGGCTCTTACCCCGCCTCCGCGCCTACCCCATGCTCGGAATGCTCTACGGGGGAATCGGCCTGCTGGCGGGCACTGTCCTGGTGGAAGCAGACACCGATTCCCTGCCGCGGCCGGTCCTGGCTGTGTTGATGATGATCTTCCTTGCCGGCATCTGGACGTTGCTGATCAGCGTTGTCTGGCTGCCCCGGTTCATGGTGCCACGCTGGGTGGAAGCCGCCGAACGGGCGAACGGACTTCGGCCATGATTGACACCGGATGCTGCAACCGCCTGTTCCGGCCGGCTGGGAAAACACCGGAGGGACGGTGCGGCAGCACCCGCGGCGAATCGGGTCCGGTTCTTTCGGCGTGGCCGGCGGGTGCCATGTAGCGCACCCTCGTGGCAGCCCTGGCGGGCGTGACGGCTGCGGTTCCCACCTGGCCGGCAGCAGAAAACAGGTAAGCCGGGCAGCGCCGTAGAATAGGAACCGTGCTGATTCTCTCCATTGATACCTCCGCCATCGCCAGTGCGGCACTGCTCAGCGGGGAGGGAGAGATCCTGGCGTCGTTCGCCACCGAAGACACCCGCTCCCACGCCGAAGTCCTCGCCCCAGGCATCGCCGGCCTGCTGGCCGAAGCCGGGATGGCCGGGCAGGACCTGGATGCAGTGGTCGTAGGGGTAGGTCCCGGCCCCTTCACGGGCCTGCGCGCCGGAATCGCCACCGCCCGAACCCTCGCCTTCGCCTGGGACAAGCCGCTGCACGGGGTGATGAGCCTGGACGCGATTGCCGTGGACGCCGCCCTGGATGCCTGGCGCCTGGGCATTGACGAGTTCGCCGTCGCCACCGATGCCCGGCGCAAAGAGGTCTACTGGGCGGCTTACCGCAGTACCGGCGGCACGCCGGAACTGCTGGACGGGCCGCACGTGACCGCCCCCGGCGAGGTTCCCGCGCTCCCCGTGTACGGAGCAGGAGCCGGCCTGTACCCGGACACCCTGCACGCCGTGGAGGGTTTCGCCGACGCGCAGCCCACCGCCGCCGCACTGGGACGCACCGCCGTCGTCCGTTTGGTCCGCGGGCTGCCGCTGCTGCCCAGCACCCCGCTCTACCTGCGCGAATCCGACGCCAAGGTCCCCGGCCCGCGGAAGCGCGCACTGTGACCGGGCCGGTGCGCATCCGGCAGATGGACGTCGGCGACATTCCCGCCGTCGATGCCCTGGAACGCCGCCTGTTTCCCGTCGACGCGTGGCCGCTGCAGATGTTCCACGACGAGCTGGCCCAGACATCCACCCGCTCCTATTACGTGGCGGTGGACCCGGCCGGAACCGTCATCGGCTATGCCGGCCTGATGTGCGTGCTGCCGATCGCGGACGTCCAGACCATCGCCGTCGTGCCCGAAAACGAAGGGGCCGGCATCGGTTCGCGGCTGCTCACCACCCTGGTGGACGAAGCGAAGCAGCGCGGCGCCGAGGACGTGCTCCTGGAAGTGCGGGACGACAACCCGCGTGCCCAGCGCCTGTACCGCTGGTTCGGCTTCGAACAGATCCACGTCCGGCCGCGTTATTACCGCGACGGCGCCTCCGCGCTGATCATGCGCCTGTCCCTGGCCGAGTGGTCCGGCGCTCCGACGGTTACCGGGACTGCTACAGAAACGAAGGACAGTAAATGAACCGCACCGACCCACTGGTGCTCGGCATCGAATCCTCCTGCGACGAAACGGGAATCGGAATTGTCCGGGGGACCGATCTGCTGACCAACACGGTGTCCTCCTCGATGGAGGAACACGTGCGGTTCGGCGGCGTCATCCCCGAGATTGCCTCCCGCGCGCACCTGGACGCCATGGTCCCGGCACTGCAGGCGGCCCTGGCCGAAGCGGGCGTGACGCTCGCCGACCTCGACGCTATTGCCGTCACGTCCGGCCCGGGCCTGTCCGGGGCACTGATGGTGGGGGTCAGCGCCGCGAAGGCCCTGGCCCTGGCCACCGGCAAGCCGCTCTACGCGATCAACCACCTGGTGGCGCACGTGGGGGTGGGTGTGCTCGACGGCGGCGCCCTGCCGGAAAACCTCGGGGCGCTGCTGGTCTCCGGCGGGCACACCGAGATCCTTCGCGTAACCGACCTCACGAGCGATGTGGAACTGCTCGGTTCCACCATCGACGACGCCGCGGGCGAGGCTTATGACAAGGTGGCCCGCATCCTCGGGCTGGGCTACCCCGGCGGACCGGCCATTGACCGCCTGGCGAGGGAAGGCAACCCGAAGGCCATCCGCTTCCCGCGCGGACTGACCCAGCCCAAGTACATGGGCACTGCCGAAGCGCCGGGGCCGCACCGCTACGACTGGTCCTTCTCCGGGCTCAAGACGGCCGTGGCCCGCTGCGTGGAGCAGTATGAGGCAGCCGGGCAGGACCTTCCGGTGGCCGACATTGCCGCGTCCTTCCAGGAAGCCGTGGTGGACGTGATTACCGCCAAGGCGGTGCTGGCCTGCACGGAGCACGGTATTACCAACCTGCTCCTGGGCGGGGGAGTGGCGGCCAACTCGAGGCTGCGCGCCCTGACCGAGGAACGCTGCTCCGCGGCGGGCATCAAACTGCGGGTCCCGCCGATTTCCCTGTGCACCGACAACGGCGCCATGGTCGCCGCGCTCGGCGCGCAGGTGGTCATGGCGGGCGGCGAACCCTCGGGGATCGGCTTCGGCACGGATCCGTCACTCCCGGTGACCAGCATCCACGTGGCGGCGGCCGGCGCCTGATCGGCGGGTCCGGCGCCTGACGACGCATCCGGCGCCTGACGACGGAAAGGGCCCCGGCGGAATACCGCCGGGGCCCTTTCGTACGCAGGAAACGGTGTTTAGGCGCCGCGCAGCCGGCGGATACCGTCGAAGACGACGGCGCGCAGGTCGCCGTCGTTCTCTTCCGCTACCCGCCGCTGCTGCTGGTACCCGGCACCGCGCTCGATGATGGTCCGGACGTCGGCCAGTTCGGCGCTGCAGCCCAGTTCGGCGGCGATCGGTGCCAGCCGGGGCAGGACGTCCTCGAGCAGGTGGTCGGTGACCAGCTTTTCGTTGCCCTCGGCATCGAGGATCACGATGGCTTCCAGGCCGTACCTTGCCGCACGCCACTTGTTTTCCTGGACGTGCCAGGGCGGCATGGTGGGGATGGTGCCGCCGGCGTCGATGATCGAGGAGAACTCGTGCACCAGGCACTGCGTGAGTGCGGCGATGGCCCCCACGTCCTGGATGTCCGCCAACCCGTCGCAGACGCGCATCTCGATGGTGCCCAGCCCCGGAACGGGCCGGATGTCCCACCGGATTTCACTGATCGAGTCGATGACACCGGTGGTGAACATGTCCTGGACGTAGGACTCGTACTCGGCCCAGGAGCCGAACTGGAACGGCAGGCCCGCGGTGGGCAGCTGCTGGAACATCAGGGCGCGCTGGGAGGCGTAGCCGGTGTCTTCCCCGGACCAGAACGGGGAGGAGGCGGACAGGGCCTGGAAATGCGGGAAGTAGTTCACCAGCCCGTCCAGCACGGGCAGCACCTTGTCCCGGCTGTCCAGTCCCACATGGACGTGTACCCCGTAAATGAGCATCTGCTGGCCCCACCACTGGGTCCGGTCAATGAGTTTGGCGTAGCGTTCCTTGTCCGTGACCGGCTGCGAACGCGGTGTGCTGAACGGGTGGGAACCTGCGCAGAACAGTTCGACGCCCATCGGGTCGGTCACCCGCCGGACCGCAGCGAGTGAACGGGCAAGATCCGCCTTGGCCTCCGCGACGGTGCCGCAGATCCCGGTCACGAGTTCAACGGTGTTTTCCAGCAGTTCCTGCTTGATGTGCGGATGTTCGTCATCTTCATGCAGGGCGGGGTCATTGACGTTCACGCCGCGCAGCACCTCATCCGCCACGGAGACCAGGTCTCCCGTAGTGCCGTCCACAAGGGCCAGCTCCCACTCGACTCCCAATGTTGACTGGGCCGACTTGGCGAACTCGATTTCCAAACTGTCTCCTGCTTTATGCGTTACCACTGAAGTACTCGGACCCGCATCTTTGCGTTGAGAACCGTACCAATCCTATAGCCGCGCGACGCCTGCTCCGGGCCTCGGCCCCGAACACGCCGGGAAATCGAACGCAGCGGGCAGCCGCAGACATAATGGGGGAATGCCGATCCTGAACAAAGACATGACCCTGTGCATTTCCCTGGCCGCGCGGCCAAGCAACATCGGTACGCGTTTCCACAACTACCTGTATGACCAGCTGGGCCTGAACTACGTGTACAAGGCTTTCGCCCCCGCAGACCTGGCACAGGCCATTGCCGGGGTGCGCGGCCTGCCGATCCGCGGCTGCGCCGTGTCCATGCCGTACAAGGAAGATGTGATTGCGCTCGTGGACCGGATGGATCCGTCAGCGAAGGCCATCGAATCGGTGAACACGATAGTCAACGACGACGGCGTGCTCACCGCCTACAACACCGATTACCTGGCCATCGCCCGGCTGCTGCGGGACCACCGGGTGCCGGCCACGCACTCGGTGCTGCTGCGCGGATCCGGCGGCATGGCCAAGGCGGTGGCCGCAGCCCTGCGGGACGCGGGGTTCTCCGATGTCACGGTGGTTGCCCGCAACGAGGCCACCGGCCGTGCGCTTGCCGACCTTTACGACTTCGCCTGGCAGGCGGAGCCCGGCACGTCCACGGCGGACCTGCTCATCAACGTCACCCCGCTGGGCATGTCCGGGCAGGACGAGGACGTGCAGTCCTTCGGCGACGACGCCGTGGCCGCCGCCCGGGTGGTGTTCGACGTCGTCGCGCTGCCTGCGGAAACCCCGCTGATCGCTGCCGCCCGCGCTGCCGGGAAACCGGTGATCACCGGAGCGGAAGTCATTGCCATCCAGGCCGAGGAACAGTTCGTGCTCTACACGGGGGTGCGCCCGACGCCGGAGCAGGTGCGCGAAGCCAGCGAGTTCTCCCGTTCCTGACCCGTTTTGCCGAGCCGGCGCCCGCACCGCCTACGCGGAGGGAACCGGTTCCACCACCAGGGCCACGCGGTCCTCGCCGATCCGGGTGAGGACCAGTGTCGCTTTGTTCGGACCTTTGCCGGAGCCCGTGAGCAGGGCCTTGCGCAGCTCCTCCGGCGTCACTGACATTCCCCGCTTCTTGATGTCCAGCACGCCGATCCGGTTTTCCCGGACCCAGGCCTTCAACGCCTTCACGTTGTACGGGCGGACTTCGAGGATGCGGTAGGCCCGGGCAAACGGGGTATCGCGCAGTTCAGGGGCGCAGATGTAGGCAATATGCGGATCCAGGAGATGCCCGTCCAGGGTGGCCGCGACGTCGGCCACCAGTCCGGCCCGGATCACCGCGCCGTCGGGCTCGTACAGGTAGCCCTCGGCGGGGCCGGTTCCCACGTCCTGGGCGGCGGCGTCGTAGTCCACCGGGGAGGTCAGCTCGGCTGCGCCGCCGGAACCGATCACCAGGGCGGCACGCCGGACGCCCTCGCGGCGCAGCGCGTTGAACCACAGGGTCGCCTCGGTGACGTCGCCGTCCACGGACACCCACTGCGCCTCGCAGCCGGCAGGCACTGCTTCGTGCGGGATGCCGGGACCCATCTTCACGCCGACGGGGAGGCCGGAATCCGCCAGGGACTCCACAAAGGACAGGGGAGGGGAGAAGGCCTCCGGGTCGAAAATGCGGGTGGTGCCCGACGTCGACGTGGTCCTGCGCGCCGGATCCAGCCACACGCCGTCGAACCCGGTCAGGTCGAATTCCTCGGCTCGGCCCTGGACCACCGTTGCTTCCGGCCAGGGCATGAGGTTGATGGTGGCTGCCGCAGCGGTGATCTCATCCAGTTCGACGGCGGTCACCTGCCGGTCCAGGGTGGCCAGGGCGAGGGAATCGGCACCGATTCCGCAGCCGAGGTCCGCCACCTTCTGCAGTCCGGCCTCCTGATAGCGGCGGGCGTGCAGGGCGGCCACGTTCAGCCGGGTGGCCTGCTCCAGGCCGGGCTGCGTGAAGACCATGTGTTCGGCGAACGGGCCGAACTTCGCCCGGGCCTTCATCCGCAGCTTCGCCTGGGTCAGCACAGCGGCCACCAGCTCCGGGGAATGCCCGGCCTTGCGCAGATCCGTGTTCAGCTTCAGGGACTCGGATTCGAGATACGGGGGAAGCGAGTTCAGCAGCTGCCATCCCTCGGGGGTCAGAACATGGGCAAGGGAAGTATCGGGCATGCCCTCCAGCCTAGTTGTTCTGCCCGCGGGCACGTTAGCTGTAGGTTGGGCGGCATGACGAAGATCGCCGCCGAGCCGCTGGCTGCACTGCGGGCACGCACCAGCTACAAATGGCAGACCTATCCGGCGGACGTGCTGCCGCTGTTCGTGGCCGAAATGGATTACCCGCTGGCGGAACCGGTGCAGCGGGCCATCATCGACCGGGTGCTGGCCTCGGACACCGGGTATATCGCCGGGCCTGCGCCGGTGGCGCAGGCCTTCGCGGGGTTTGCCGCCCGGACCTGGGCCTGGGCGGTGGATCCGGATGACGTGCGGAGCACCACGGATGTGAGCGTGGCGATTGTGGAATGCCTGCGGCGGGCAGTACCTGTGGCCGGCAGCGTGGTCATCACTCCGCCGGTCTACCCGCCGTTCTTTGAGCTGCCGCTCGAAGCGGACTCCTCGGTGGTGGAGGTTCCGCTCCTGTTGAACGGTGAGGGCTGGGAACTGGACCTGCCCGGGCTGGAGCGGGCCTTTGCCCGCGGCGCGGACGCCCTGCTGCTGTGCAATCCGCACAATCCGCTGGGGCTGGTCCACTCGGCCGAGACCCTGCGGGCGCTCGCCGACCTCTCAGCGAAGTACGGCGTGGCCGTGATCAGCGACGAGATCCATGCCCCCTTGACCTACGCGCCCGGGGAGTTCACCCCGTACCTCACCGTCTCGGAGAACGCGCGGGAGTACGGCCTCTGCGTCACGGCCGCCAGCAAGGCGTGGAATATTGCCGGTACCAAGTGCGCGGTGATGATCGGCCAAAGCGACCGGACCCGGTTGATGCTGGCGTCCATGCCCGAGGAAGTCTCCGCCCGCACCAGCATCCTCGGCCTGCATGCCACGGCGGCGGCCTATAACGACGGCGGTGCCTGGCTTGCCGGGGTGATGGAATCCTTGGCCGCGAACCGGCGCCTGTTGGCTGAGCTTCTGGCGGAGCGGTTGCCCGGCGTGGGGTACCGCCCGCCGTCGGCCGGCTACCTCGCCTGGCTGGATTTGCGGGCTCTGGGCTGGGGAGACGATCCCGCGGCGGTGGCCCTGGAACAGGCACGGGTGGCGCTGGAGCCGGGGCCGCGGTTCGGGCACCAGGGCGCCGGATTTGTCCGGCTGAACTTCGCCTGCTCCCCGGAGGTGCTGGCCGAGGCCGTGGGGCGGCTCGCCGCAGTGGCAGGCCAGGCGGGCCGGCGGAATATATTAGGCTGACCCGCGCACGTGTGTCTCCTGGAGTTACAACAAATTGAATGAGTGCTGAATAGATGAACGCCGATACTCTCGTGGCATTGATTCTGATTCCGATGGGAATCATTCTTATGCTTTGCGGTCTCCTCGTTTACAACGGCAGGTTCCGCCACTATCGGACGGGTCTCAACATTGTGATGTCCGGGGAGCCGGCGCTTGCCACAACGTACCTTGGTGCGGCTTTTATTCTGATGCCGCTGACGCAGTTCGCCATGGACGGTGGGCTAAACGCGCTGGTGACCATGTTCTTGATCCTTCTGATGTTCATTGCTGGAATATTGGGGGTCCTGGGCAGTTTCTGGATGCCGCCGTTCCTGCAGCCGCAGTGGATACGAGATGAAAAGAGAGCCGCACGGCGTCGGCGCATGGAAGAAGCGGCGAGGCAGGCCAGCGGAGGGGGTAGGTAACCGGCGGGGGGCTATGCAGCCGGGGCGAGGACGCTTAACTGGCGGGGTGCAAACGTTCCCTGGATCAGCCCGCCGGTCAGCACGGGCAGGTGCCCGGTTTCCGAACTGTGCGACAGTGCCGCCAGTGCCCCGTCGGTTGCGGACGCTTTCTGAAGGTCCAAAACCACGAACAGGCCGGGAAGGGCAGCGTTGGCACGTCTGGCCAGCACGTACAGGACCCTGCAGTTCTGCTCGGTGACCCGCCCATGCACCTCAAGGCATGCCTGACGCGCGTCCAGATCAAGCCGGACAGCTACGCGCAGTTTGGACTCCATCGCAGGTCCTTCCCAAGAGACCGGTGTGTGGGTCTCTCAACGTAGGAGAACCCTCCGGCAGGGCGCAACGGGGCCGGTCCATATTGGCTGCGTCCCGGGCGCAGTTGGGTCCGCGCTTCTTTTTCCGGCGGAACCCCGGCCGTCCATGGGTAGTTCTCCCCATGGGCGCAATGTTTTATTTCTTGTACCTTAGGGTGCAGAAGTCTTCAGCATTACGGGATAACGGGGGAGTGGGGATTATGCCGTTGAGCGGCTACGACGTGAATCCGGAGGGGTGCGCCCGGGTTCTTGGGCAGGTGGAAAGCGATCCGGGGCGCCCGGCGGCACTGACAGCTTTGCAGAACGCAGTGGCGGACGCCCAGACGGCCTGCGGACCCGGTGGCACGGGCGCCGTGGCCCAGGCGTTGGGGGAGCTGTGGCTGAACACCCTCGCGCTGCAGGCCGAGGCAGCAGAAGCCCGGATCGGCAACGCCGTGGCGGGTGTCCGCGAGGCTGTGTCCATCATCGCGGAAGCGGATGCGTCAATGGCGGACGCCGCCAGGGCAAGCCTTGCCGAAGCACAGTCCGGTATTTTCCAGGCTCCTGAGCCGGAGGGCGGGAACTGATGTCGATCGATACCTCCGGACTCTTCGGATGGGCGTCTCCGGATGCCATTGAAGGCGCCGCGCCGGCCCTCGGCAAGGGAGGCACGTCCTACCTGCAGAGCGTCGAAGACGCTGCGGACACCTGGCGGCAGCTGAACGCGCATTACGAGGGCGACGGCGCGGCCGAGATCGTGGACGTCTTCAGGACGGTCACACCGCACGCGGAGCTGCTGGAGCAGACCGCCAAAGAAGCAGGCGATACGTTGCTGGCCTTCGCGTCAGGCATCCGCTGGCTCCAAATCCGCCGGGATCAGTTGATGGTGCGGGTGGAAGCGGCCGATTCCCGTGCCGAGCAGGAAGCAACCCAATGTCTGGCGCCCGCTGACCCTCTCGCCCCGTCGCCGCCGGTCGACCTGCTGCTGCCGGCCGAGGTGGCGGCGCTCACGAACGATTATCGGGCACTTGAGGAGGAAACAGCGGCAAAACTGCTCACTGTCGTCCTCGGGGATGATGCGTTCGTCAATGAGGTCACTAATAAATGGGGCACCGCCGTGACCGGATTTGTGGGTGCCGCTGCCAAGCTCGCGACCTCACGCCAGACCGTCGTAAAAGTTCCCACAGCCAAGCCTGTCTACGTCCGCTACGAGACGTCCGCCGAGCGGATTCGGCACATGGCACGAGGACGGTGGGTCAGCGACGGGATATGGAAGCTCACCTCCGTGAATACGTTCGAGCTCAGGCCCCAACCCAGCAAGCTGCTGTACAACACCTGGGACGGCTACAAGAACAGGGTGGATGCGGACCCGTCCAAATGGGCTACCACCCCGGGAAAGTTCTCAGAGCTGACCAACAGTGCCAAGGGCTTCAAAATAGGCGGCGGTGCGCTGACTCTCGTGACGGCCGGTTTGACCGTCAAGGACGAGCGGCAGGATGCCTATAACGAACTCCTGCAGGCAAATCCCGGCATGGACCCTGATGAACTGGACAAGCGCGCGGACGCCATGGGTGCAGTGAAAGGCGGCACCAAGGCGGGAATTGACCTTGGCGCAGCTGCCGCAGGTGCAATGATCGGCACTGCCATAGGCGGACCGGTGGGAACAGTGGCAGGGGCTGCCATAGGTATCGGGATTTCGGTTATCACTTCGGTGGAGTTTGATTTCCTGGGCGGCAAATCGATTAAGGATGTCGCGGCAGACGGGATCATGAATGCGGCCGATGACTTCATGGAGTCGGACCTGATGAAGTCTGATGCCGGCAAGGCTGCGCGCAAGGCAGCGGACAATGTCGCGGAAGCTGCAGGGGATTGTTGGAATAAGCTTTTCGGCAAATAGCCGGTAGTTTGTGATGGGGAGCACTTCAATGCAACCCGGCGGCAGACCCACGTGACGGGCTGCCGCGCGGCGAGATAGGGGACGGCATTGGAAACAGAAACCAACTATTGGGCATTCTTTGCCATCGTTTTTCCGTTCGGGTTGCTGCTTTTTGTGGGCGGAATCCTGGTCTACCGGAAAATTTTCGTGGGAATGATTGTCCTCGACGGTTTCTTCCCCGGTAAGCCTTCCCTCGCCTCCACCTATCTGGGCGCATGGCTGATGCTGGTGTCAGCCCTGCACTTTGTGCCGGACAACGAAGCGGTGTCGGTTCCCTATACCCTCCTCATGTTTGCCTGCCAGGGTATCGGCATGCTCGGCTGGCTCTGGATGCCCAAGTTCATGCAACCGGAGTGGATGAAGGAAGTGGACCGGCTCATGGCCCGCGGGGAGGACCGGTTCACCAGAGAGTTCCTGAACGGGGAAGGGAAATCATGAGTATGGACACCGAGGGCTTCAGCTATGAGCTGCTCGATTCTTTTGGGTTGCCGCGCCCGGACGGCTGGGAGCGGATCGAGGCTCCGGGAGGCATGCTGGCTGTTGCACATCCACCTGTCCCGGCGGGAACCTTCCGACCGAATATGGTTCTGAGGTGGGCACCCGCCGCGCGGGCGTCGGTTGCCCGGTACGCGACAGCGGCTCTCGCCTCAACCCTGGAACAGTTTGAGGATGTGCGGATCGTTTCCCATGATCTCTGGGAGTCCACGGCAGACGGTACGTCTGTCACGGGCCGCCGCCAGCGGTTTGTCCATCAGGTAGGCCCTCATCCTGTCTGCGTGGACCGCTGGATCTGGCTGGCCGGCGGATACGCACTCGAGGCAACTGCCAGCTACACCGTTGACCAGCACATCGGAATGAAGCTGCTGTTCGAGCACATGGTCGCAGATATCAGAATCGACGGATCAGTACCGGAAGGCGGCCTCTACAGCGGGCAACAGCCTGAACTGGACCGCATCGCCCCGCAGGAACCTCGGCGCGACGAGTTCGCCTCCCGTTGGATGGGAGCCGACGTCGAGGACCTGGCCGGGATCTCCGGTGCGCAGCCGTACCGTGAATCCGGGGATGTATTTTCCATTGCCTCCCTCGAGCTGCTCGACACCCTCGCGGACAGGACCCGGCTGGGCCGGTTCCAGCGGAAGGACGCCGCCGCGCTGGAGCTGCAGTCGGCCGGACTGCTCACCGCTGACGGCACGCTGACCTCCGCCGGCGAGCAGTTCCTGACACCCACCCGGGGAAATGACGCAGCGTTCCTGATCGAAGCCTCGGGTGCAGCCGGGGGATCCGTGATGCAGGCGTGGATCGGAGGCGGCCTTGCGAAAGTCACCACGGCGCCGTCGCTGTTTTCTGCTTCTCTTCCGTCCGATGCGGAGCTGGGGTCCGACGAACTGTTCGTTCGCCTCACGCAGGCCAATGCCGTACCGAAGCTGATAGCGGATTGGGCGGGTCTGTCTCCGGCCTGGAGCCTCCCGCACCAGGCGCTGATCCTGCCGAAGAAGCATTATCTGGACCGGCTTGAGGACGCCCGGACCATCGCGCCCAAGGACCTGGACGAGGCCGGAACACGGATGTGGGAGCAGCCGTGGACGCAGTGGGAGGTGCTGGAGGAGCGTACAGGCGCATGGTTCGGCTGGGTGAACGCCGGATCTGCCGGTCAGTATCGGCTGACGCCGGGTCCGGGGGAAAACGTCCGCCTGGAGCCTATGCCTTCGGACGTGGTCTGGGACGTGCTGGTCCGGTTCATCCATGCCTCGGTGGAGGGGATTCCCCTGATGCTGCCGGAGCTGCCGGACTTCAGCACCAACGGCTAGGCGAAATAGACGCCGATCCGGTTTCCGTCGATCTCTTCGATCCGGATATCGATTTCGTAGATATCCTTCAACACGTCCGGCTGCATGATGGCCGCCGGCGGTCCCTGGTGGATCAGCCGGCCGTCACACATGGCAATGATGTCGTCCGAGTAGCAGGAGGCGAAGTTGATGTCGTGGATGACCAGCACCACGGTCTTCCCGAAGTCGTCTGTGAGCCGGCGCAGCAGCCGCATCATTTCCACGGAGTGCTTCATGTCCAGGTTGTTCAGCGGCTCATCCAACAGCAGGTAGTCGGTGTCCTGTGCCAGCACCATGGCGATGAACGCGCGCTGGCGCTGACCGCCGGAGAGCTCGTCCACAAACCGGTCCGCCAGTGCCGTCAGGTCCAGATAGGCCATTGCCTGCTCGATGTGGACCTTGTCTTCGGGTCCCGGCCGGCCGGCGTTGTGCGGGTAGCGGCCGAAGCCCACCAGATCCCGAACGGTCAGGCGGACGGTGAGCTGGTTGTCCTGGCGCAGGATCGCCATTTTCCGGGCGAGGTCCCGGCCGGGGGTGGAAACGACGTCGAGCCCGTCCACGGCAACTGAGCCGGAGTCCATGGGCAGCAGCCGGCTGATCATGGAGAGCAGCGTCGATTTGCCCGCACCGTTGGGTCCGATGATCGAGGTGATGCCGCCCTCCTTGATCTCGCAGCTCACCCCGTCCACGACGACGGTGGAGGAGTAGCGCTTGGTGACGCCGTTGACGGAGATCATGAAGAGGGGCCTTTCGCGCGGTGCAGGGGGAGGAGGGTCATTTCACGTTTCCCCTCAGGAGCAGGATGAGGAACACGATGCCGCCCACGAACTCAATGACGATGCTCAGCGCGGTGTCGAAGTCGAAGACCCGCTCCAGCACCAGCTGCCCGCCCACCAGGGCGATGATTCCCAGCAGCACGGCAATCGGCAGCACCGAGGCATGCCGGAACTTCGCGCACAGCTGGTAGGCCAGGGACGCAATGAGGAGCCCGAAGAAGGTCACCGGTCCGACCAGGGCCGTGGACACCGCAACGAGCACCGAGCAGATGATCAGCGTGGCGGTCACCGCCCGCTTGTGGTCCACCCCCAGGTTGACCGCGGTCTCGCGGCCCAGGGCCAGGACGTCGAAGGAGTGGCGCATCCGCCAGGCGAGAGCACTGACCAGCGCGACGGCGGCGGCGGAGTAGCCCAGCAGGGCGGCGTCGACATTGTTGAAGCTGGCAAAGAAGAGGTCCTGCAGGATGATGAACTCGCTCGGGTCGATCAGCCGCTGCAGCAGCGAGGAGAAGCCGCGGAACATGGTGCCGAAGACGATTCCCACCAGCAGCATCAGGTGCAGGGACTTCCCGCCGCCGGTGAACAGCCAGCGGTAGAGCAGGAACGAGAAGCCGACCATCAGCAGCACTTCGAGGCAGAAGCGGATCGGCGCGCCCAGCGACAGCAGGGCACCGCCGCCCAAGGCAAACACCAGGACCGTCTGGATCAGCACATAGAGGGCATCGAAGCCCATGATCGACGGCGTGAGGATCCGGTTGGCGGTGACCGTCTGGAACAGGACGGTGGAGACCCCGACGGCGTACGCCACCAGGATCATGGAGCCTACCTTCACAGCCCGGCGCGGCAGGGCATAGCCGAGGTTTCCGCGCAGCTCAATGGTCATGAACACCGCAACCAGTGCTGCGGCGACCAGGCCGAGGGCGATGATCCAGAACCCGGCGGGAACGGTCCGGACGGGCCGCCGGCGGTGCTCGGTAAGGGCTGCGGGCAGCGCGCTGGTGGATGTCTCAGGCATGGGAACCGCGCTTGCGTAGGAGGAGATACAGGAAAATGACGCTGCCAACGGCGGAGACCACTACGCCCACGGGGATTTCATACGGGTAGCGGATGGTGCGTCCGATGATGTCGCAGAGCAGGACGAAGCCCGCGCCGAAAACGGCGACCCAGGGCACCGCCCGGCGGACGTTGTCACCGATCAGCAGGGACACCAGATTGGGCACAATCAGCCCCAGGAACGGGATGGAGCCGACGCTGACCACCACCACGGCGCTGATGAGCGAGACAATGACCAGTCCGAGCGCCATGACCCGGTTGTAGTTCAGGCCGAGGTTGGTGGTGAAGTCCTGCCCCATGCCCGCGACCGTGAAACGGTCCGCCGCAAGGTAGCCGATCAGGGTAAGGGCACCGACAATCCAAAGCAGTTCGTAGCGGCCGCGCAGGACGCCGGAGAAATCGCCGATCATCCAGCTGTTCAGCGTCTGGAGGAGGTCGGTGCGGTAGGCGAAGAAAGTAGTGACGGCGGAAATCACGCCGCCGAGCATGATGCCCACAAGGGGCACGATCAGTGTGTTGCGCAGCGGGATCCGGCGCAGGATGAGCAGGAAGAGTGCGGTTCCTGCGGCGGCGAAAACCGAAGCGGTGGACATCTTCAGGAACATGGAGGCGCCCGGCAGCAGCACGGTCACCGCCAGGATTCCCAGCTGGGCCGACTCCACCGTGCCGACGGTGGAGGGTTCCACGAACTTGTTCCGGGCCATTAGCTGCATGATCAGTCCGGCCACGCTCAGGGCCATGCCCGCCAGGACAATACTGAGCGTGCGGGGCAGCTGGCTGACCCAGAACAGCATGTGCGTGGTGGGATCCCCGGACAGCAGCGAGGAGAGCGAAAGGTCGCCGACGCCGACCAAAAGGCTCACGGCCGCCAGCAGGACGACAACGCAGACCCCTAGGACCAGTGCTGCGGTGGAACGCAGAAAGCGCCGCCGTTCCAGGGGAGCGGCGGCGGACGCGGGGGCCGGCTTTTCAGCGGGCACGGCGGGGGCAGTCATATATCGGTATCCAGTTCCTCCGTGGCCCGGCACGAGCGGTGCCGGGCCACGGAGCGCAGAAGTGCGGCTAGAGAGCGTCGTGGACGGTATTAACCATGGTGTCCACGTTGTTCAGGCCGTATCCGACCAGGTACCAGCTGGCGGAATCCAGCATGGTGATGTTTTCGTTCTGTGCAGCCTTGGTGCTCTTGACCAGTTCGTTGTCGAGCACGGCGGAGGCGGCTTCGCCGGAGGTGCCGACGGCTACGTCGCGGTCAATGACGAACAGGTGGTCCGGATTGGTATCCGCGATGTAGTTGAAGGAAACGGATTCGCCGTGCTTGCCCTCGCCCTTAACCTCGGCGGCCGGCTCCAGGCCCAGGACGTCGTGGATGATGCCGAAGCGGGAGCCCGCGCCGTAGGCGGTCATTTCCCCGCCGCTGGTCATAACGATCAGGCCGTTGCCGGCGTCGGCTGCCAGTTCCTTGGTGTCCTCGACCTTGCCTTCAAGGGCACCCAGCTTCTCTTCAACCAGGTCTTCCTTCTCGAAGATCGTGCCGATGGTCTGGGTGTTTTCCTTGAAGGAGTTCCAGGAATCGGCGTTGTCGACGCTGAGGTCGATGGTGGGGGCAATCTTGCTCAATTCCTCGTAGGAATCGGCAACCCGGCCGGAAATGATGATCAGGTCCGGAGCGCCGGCGTTGATCGCTTCGAAGTCGGGCTCCTTCATGCTCCCGATCTTGGTGATCTCTTCGGCGCCGTACTGGGAGAGGCTGTCCGGGAAGTTGGCGGCAGGCACGCCGTCGACGTCAATGTCGAGGGCATCCATCGTGTCGAGGGCACCGAGGTCGAAGGTGTAGACGGTCTCCGGGTTCACCGGAACTTCGGTGCTTCCCTGGGCATGCTCAACCGTCACGGTTGAGGCCTGTGCGGACTGGACGTCGGCATCTGCTGCTTCAGTCGAGCAGGCGCTGAGGGCGAGGAGGGACACAAGGGCGGTTCCGGCCAGCAGGCGGGACTTGGTGATCATGGGGGCTCCGGTGAGACTCGATGTGCCTATCGGGGGATTAGGACACAGAAATGTTTTCTAATGGTGCGCGCAGATGAAAACTATCCCGGTTAGGACAACCTAAGCAAATCCCCTGTCTCATTCGGTTGCCTGCCATTACGGGGGAGAGGGGTGCGGACGGGGTGCGCACTGGCACTCACCTTGACCGAGTGCTAACCGTTGCATAAAGTCTGAGTTAGCACTCCGAACGTGAGGGTGCTAACTCCCGAAGGGAAAGCGCGAACCGGCACCGCGACGACGGCCAGCGCCAGACCAACGGCCCCATTCCGTTAGAAACTACGCAAAGGAGAGCCCGAGTGTCGGTCTCGATTAAGCCCCTTGAGGATCGTATTGTTGTCCGCCCCCTCGAAGCCGAGCAGACCACTGCTTCCGGCCTCGTTATCCCGGACACTGCAAAGGAAAAGCCCCAGGAGGGTGAAGTAGTTGCAGTTGGACCCGGCCGCGTTGATGACAACGGCAACCGCATCCCGGTTGACGTTGCCGAAGGCGACGTAGTCATTTACTCCAAGTACGGCGGAACCGAAGTCAAGCACGGCGGCCAGGAATACCTGGTGCTGTCCGCCCGCGACGTGCTGGCCGTCGTCGTAAAGTAGTTCCCCTGGAAAACCCCGGCCACGATTCTGGCCGGGGTTTTCTGATGTAGGTGCAGATGTAGTTGTCGGAAAGGACACACACATGGCAAAGCAGTTGGAGTTCAATGACTCCGCCCGTCGCTCGCTGGAAGCCGGCGTCGATAAGCTCGCCAATACGGTCAAGGTGACCCTCGGCCCGCGCGGCCGCAACGTCGTCCTGGCCAAGAACTGGGGTGCTCCCACCATCACCAACGACGGCGTGACGATCGCCCGTGAAGTTGAGCTGGAAGACCCCTACGAGAACCTCGGCGCACAGCTGGCCAAGGAAGTAGCCACCAAGACCAATGATGTTGCCGGCGACGGCACCACCACGGCAACCGTGCTGGCACAGGCCCTGGTCAAGGAAGGCCTGCGCAACGTTGCCGCCGGTGCCGCCCCCGGGCAGCTCAAGCGCGGCATCGAGGTGTCCGTTGACGCCGTCGCCAAGCGCCTGCTGGAGAACGCCAAGGAAGTTGAAGGCAACCAGGTTGCGCACGTTGCGGCCATCTCCGCGCAGAGCACCGAGATCGGCGAGCTGCTGGCCCAGGCCTTCGACACCGTCGGCAAGGACGGCGTGATCACGATCGAGGAGTCCTCCTCGACGCAGACCGAACTGGCCATCACCGAGGGCATGCAGTTCGACAAGGGCTACCTCTCGCCGTACTTCGTGACCGACCCGGAGCGCCAGGAAGCCGTCCTCGAAGACGCGCTGATCCTGATCAACTCCGGCAAGATCTCCTCCGTCGCCGAGTTCCTGCCGCTGCTGGAAAAGGCTCTGCAGACCTCCAAGCCGCTGTTCATCATTGCCGAAGACGTAGACGGGGAAGCCCTGTCCACCCTGGTGGTCAACAAGATCCGCGGCACCCTGAACGTCGTCGCCGTCAAGGCTCCGGGCTTCGGCGACCGCCGCAAGGCCATGATGCAGGACATCGCGACCCTCACCGGCGCCCAGGTGGTCAGCCCCGACCTCGGCCTGAAGCTGGACCAGGTTGGCCTTGAGGTGCTGGGCTCC
Source organism: Arthrobacter sp. zg-Y238 (assembly GCF_024385525.1). Classification (GTDB taxonomy): domain Bacteria; phylum Actinomycetota; class Actinomycetes; order Actinomycetales; family Micrococcaceae; genus Arthrobacter_B; species Arthrobacter_B jinronghuae. The sequence goes on from NZ_JANFLU010000005.1 coordinate 47,038, forward strand.
GCCCGCCGCATCACGGTCACCAAGGACAACACCACGATTGTTGACGGCACCGGCTCAGAAGCCGACGTCGCCGACCGCGTGGCACAGATCCGTGCCGAGATCGAGCGCACCGATTCGGACTGGGACCGCGAGAAGCTGCAGGAGCGCCTCGCCAAGCTGTCCGGCGGCATCGGCGTCATCCGCGTCGGCGCAGCCACCGAGGTGGAGCTGAAGGAAAAGAAGCACCGCATCGAAGATGCTGTTTCCTCCACCCGCGCTGCCCTGGAAGAAGGCATTGTGGCCGGCGGCGGGTCCGCACTGGTCCACGCTGCCCGCGCACTGGACACCGATCCGGAGGTGACGAAGCTGGAAGGCGACGCCGCCACCGCCGTCGGCCTGGTCCGCCGTGCACTGGCACAGCCGCTGCGCTGGATCGCCGAGAATGCCGGTTCCGAAGGCATGGTCGTCGTCGCCAAGGTCGGTGAGCTGGAAGTCAACAACGGCTTCAATGCCGTCACCGGCGAGTACGAAGACCTCATTGCCGCCGGCATCATCGACCCGGTCAAGGTCACCCGCTCGGCCCTGCGCAACGCCGCCTCGATCGCTTCGCTGGTGCTCACCACCGAAGCCCTCGTGGTGGAGAAGCCGGCCGAAGAGGACAACGACCACGGTCACCAGCACTAATCAGCCCTGATCCGCGCCGTGCGTGCGGAAATCGGCCCAGGCCCCGCTCCCGGAACCAGTTTCCGGGAGCGGGGCCTTTGCTATTGGCCGTGGCATCCCTCACAGGCGGTAGATACCCTCGGGGAGGAATAGGGGCGGGCCCGCTTTCGTTTTACGATAGGTACAGGCTAAATCGGGCCTTTTCCTTCCTCTCATCCCCGAAAGAGGCGCAGCTTTGAGTCAGCAGTACCCAGAACACGATCCGTTCGGCTTCGTCGGCCTGACCTACGACGACGTCCTCCTGCTGCCCGGCCCGACGGATGTCATTCCCTCTGAAGCCGACACCAGCTCCCGGCTGTCCAAGCGCATCACCGTGCAGACACCGCTGCTCTCGGCCGCGATGGATACTGTGACCGAATCCCGCATGGCCATCGCCATGGCCCGGCAGGGCGGCCTCGGCGTGATCCACCGGAACCTTTCCATTGCGGACCAGGCGGAGCACGTTGACCGGGTCAAGCGCAGCGAATCCGGCATGATCACCAACCCGGTGACGATTTCCCCCGACGCCACCCTGCAGGAACTCGACGACCTCTGCGCGCATTTCCGCGTTTCGGGCCTGCCGGTGGTGGATGCCGAAAACACCCTGCTGGGCATTGTCACCAACCGCGACACCCGCTTCATTCCGCGTGCCGACTACCCGAGCCGCAAGGTCGAAGAGGTCATGACCCGCATGCCGCTCATCACCGGCCGGGTGGGCATCAGCGCCGCGGAAACAATGGAGCTGCTGGGCAAGAACCGGATCGAGAAGCTTCCCCTGGTGGATGACGCCGGCAAGCTGCAGGGCCTGATCACCGTCAAGGACTTCGACAAGGCCGAGCAGTACCCGCTGGCCACCAAGGATGACGAGGGCCGCCTGCGCGTCGGTGCTGCCATCGGCTTCTTCGGCGACGGCTACGAGCGGGCCATGTCCATGGTCGAGGCCGGCGTCGACATTCTCGTGGTGGACACCGCCAACGGCCACAGTGCAGGCGTGCTGGAAATGATTGCCCGCCTCAAGAAGGACCCGGCAGCTGCGCACGTGGACATCATCGGCGGCCAGGCAGCCACCCGCGAAGGCGCCCAGGCCCTGATCGACGCCGGCGCCGACGCCATCAAGGTAGGCGTGGGGCCGGGTTCCATCTGCACCACCCGCGTGGTTGCCGGTGTGGGCGTCCCGCAGATCACCGCCATCTACGAAGCCTCCAAGGCAGCCATCCCGGCGGGCGTCCCGCTGATCGCCGACGGCGGCCTGCAGTACTCGGGCGACATCGGCAAGGCAATCGTGGCCGGGGCCGACACCGTAATGCTTGGCGGCCTGCTGGCCGGCTCCGCGGAAAGCCCGGGCGACCTGGTCTTCGTCAACGGCAAGCAGTTCAAGTCCTACCGCGGCATGGGCTCGCTCGGGGCCATGCAGTCCCGGGGCAAGAACACGTCCTACTCGAAGGACCGGTACTTCCAGGCCGACGTCCCCAGCGACGAGAAGCTGATTCCGGAAGGCATTGAAGGCCAGGTGCCCTACCGCGGACCGCTTTCCGCCGTGGCCCACCAGCTGGTCGGCGGCCTGCGCCAGACCATGTTCTACACGGGTGCACGCACCATTGAAGAGCTGAAGGCCAAGGGTAAGTTCGTCCGGATCACCCCGGCCGGGCTGAAGGAATCCCACCCGCACGACATCATGATGACGGCTGAAGCGCCGAACTACGGACGCCGCTAACCCGGCTTAGCCGCCGAAGGGCAGCCCCTGCGTACTGCGCAGCGGGGCTGCCCTTCGGGGTTTAAGGACCCTGCGTTTTCGGCATTGAAAGTACAGCTGACGGGTCTATGCGGCGGCGGCAGGCCCGTTATCTGTACTTTCGGCGGCCGTCCGGTAGCGGGGACTTTCGGGCCGACGCCGCGCACTGGGATAACCTAGGGAACGTGAGTAACGAGATAGAAATTGGCCGTGGCAAGCATGGGCGCAGAGCCTACTCCCTGGATGACGTAGCGATTGTGCCCTCGCGGCGCACCCGCGACCCCCAGGATGTGTCCATCAACTGGCAGATCGATGCCTACCAGTTCGAGATGCCGGTCATCGGCGCCCCGATGGACTCGGTGATGTCTCCGGCGTCTGCCATTGCCCTGGGCAGGCTCGGCGGACTCGGTGTGCTGAACCTCGAGGGGCTGTGGACCCGGTACGAGAATCCGGAACCGCTGCTGGACGAAATCGCGGCCCTCGGCAGCGACAATTTCAATCCTGCAGCCACCCGCCGCCTGCAGGAAATCTACAACGCACCGATCCAGGCCGAACTGATCAGCTCCCGCCTGGCCGAAATGCGCGACGCCGGCGTGACGGTTGCCGGTTCGCTCACCCCGCAGCGCACCCAGGAGTTCTACAAGACCGTCCTCGCCGCCGGCGTCGACGTCTTCGTCATCCGCGGCACCACCGTTTCGGCCGAGCACGTGTCCAAGACCGTGGAACCGCTGAACCTGAAGCAGTTCATCTACGAACTCGATGTTCCGGTGATCGTCGGCGGGGCCGCCGGCTACACCCCGGCCCTGCACCTGATGCGCACCGGCGCGGCCGGCGTGCTCGTAGGGTTCGGCGGCGGCGCGACCACTACCACCCGCCGTGCGCTTGGCATCCACGCCCCCATGGCCACCGCCATCTCCGACATCGCCGAGGCCCGCCGGGACTACATGGACGAGTCCGGCGGACGCTACGTGCACGTAATCGCCGACGGCGGCATGGGTACCAGCGGCGACATCATCAAGGCCTTCGCCATGGGTGCCGACGCCGTGATGCTCGGTTCCGCGCTGGCCCGTGCCGAAGAGGCGCCCGGCCAGGGCTGGCACTGGGGACAGGAAGCACACCACAGCGAGCTGCCGCGCGGCGACAGGGTCCGGCTGGACACCGTGGGACCGCTGAAGGAGGTCCTTTGGGGGCCGTCCCACCACGCCAACGGCACCTCCAACCTCATGGGTGCGCTGCGCCGGGCAATGGCCACCACCGGCTACTCGGACCTGAAGGCGTTCCAGCGCATTGAAGTGCTGGTGTCGCCCTACCAGTACAACCTGTAAATACCGGCGCCCAGCCCATAGAGTGGACGCAGCTACGGCAGGACCCTAGAGAGGAACCTGGACCATGACTGCAGACGCCCTGAGCCCCGAGTACCGCATAGATGCCATGGATAAGCTCCGGGCGACCACCGCCCCGGGCAATGAGCTGGACATCCTGATCGTCGGCGGCGGCGTAGTCGGGGCGGGCGCGGCGCTGGACGCGGTGACGCGCGGGTTGAAGGTCGGCATGGTGGAGGCCCGGGACTGGGCGTCGGGAACGTCGTCGCGTTCCTCCAAGCTGATCCACGGCGGCCTGCGCTACCTGGAGATGCTCGATTTCGCGTTGGTCCAGGAAGCACTGAAGGAACGCGGGCTGCTGCTGCAGCGGATTGCTCCGCACCTGGTGAAGCCCGTGGCGTTCCTGTATCCGCTGACGAAGCGGTTCGTCGAGCGGCCGTATGTGGGCGCCGGCATTTTCCTGTACGACACCATGGGCATGACGTCGGGAAACTCCCGCGGGGTGCCCAGGCAGAAGCACCTGACCCGGAGCCAGACACTGCGGATGGCCCCGAGCCTGAAGGATGACGCCATGGTGGGTGCCATCCGGTACTACGACGGCCAGGTGGATGACGCCCGGTACGTGGCCAACATGGTCCGCACAGCAGCGCATTACGGTGCCGCAGTGGTGAACCGGCTCGCCGTCGTCGACTTCCTGCGCGAGGGCGAACGCGTGGTCGGGGCCCGCGTCCGCGAACAGGAAACCGGCAACGAGTTCGACATCGCCGCAAGCCAGGTGGTCAATGCCACGGGCGTGTGGACCGATGAAACCCAGGCCATGGTGACCGACCGCGGGCAGCTGAAGGTCCGCGCCTCCAAGGGCGTCCACCTCGTGGTTCCCAAGGACCGGATCCAGTCCACGGTCGGCATGATCCTGCGGACGGAAAAATCCGTACTCTTCGTGATCCCGTGGGGGCGGCACTGGATCATCGGCACCACCGACACCGACTGGAACCTGGACAAGGCCCACCCGGCGGCCACCTCGGCGGACATCGACTACATTCTCGAGCATGTGAACCTGGTGCTGAAGACGCCGCTGACCCGCGAGGACGTTGAGGGTGTCTATGCGGGACTGCGGCCGCTGCTCGCCGGGGAAAACGATTCCACTGCCAAACTTTCGCGCGAACACGTGGTGGCCCACCCGGTACCGGGACTCGTGGTGGTTGCGGGCGGCAAATGGACCACTTACCGGGTGATGGCCAAGGATGCCGTGGATGAGGCGGCCCGGGCGCTGGATGAGAAGGTTCCCGAGAGCTGCACCTCCACCATTCCCCTCCTGGGCGCCGTGGGCTACAAGGCGGCATGGAACCGCCGGCACCGCACCGCGGACGAGTACGGGGTGCACGTGGTGCGGGTGGAGCATCTGCTCAACCGTTACGGCTCCATGAGCGAGGACCTGCTCGAGATCATCAAGGCGGACCCGTCCCTCGCGGAACCGCTGCCCGGCGCCGACGACTACCTGCGCGCGGAAGTCGTGTACGCCACCACCCATGAAGGCGCCCGGCACGTCGAGGACGTCCTCGCCCGGCGGACCCGCATCTCGATTGAAACCTTTGACCGGGGCGTCTCGGCCGCACCGGTGGTGGCCGAACTGATGGCGCCGCTGCTGGGCTGGGACCTCGAACGCGTGGAAAGCGAAGTTGCCCACTACCTTGCTCGGGTCGACGCCGAACGCCGCAGCCAGGAACAACCGGATGACAAGAGTGCCGACGCCGCCCGCCTGGCGGCCGAGGACATAGCACCGCGCATCTAGTGCGGCAGCACGGACCAACGGAAATGCAGAAAAGCCCCTTGAACGAACACCTGTCACCGAACGCTGAACACCCCTGGGAACCACCGCGGAATGAAGAACTCACCCTTAACGAAGCCGGGGCGGTGCTGACCGAACCCGGGCTGGTGATCCTCGGTATGGAGGCGGCAGACAGATACGATGCCGCCGCGCAGCTGGCCGAGCGGTTGTACCGTTCCGGCAGGATCAGCAATCTCGAGGGGTTCCTCGAACAGGTCAGCGCCAGGGAGCACCAAATGGCCACCGGCCTGCCGGGCGGGATCGGTCTCCCGCACGCCCGCAGCCAATACGTTCGCGAAACCTCCATCGCAGTAGGCATCACCCGCTACGGCCACAGCGTCGATTTCGGAGCAGCCGACGGGCCGGCGACAGTGGTCCTGCTCATTGCCACGCCGGCGGCCTCCTTCTCCCAGCACCTGGAAGTCCTTGCCACCCTGGCCCGGTCCCTGTTCCGGCCCTCCTTCCGTGATTCCCTGCGCCGGGCCAATGACGCAGAGGTCATCGCCGAGCTGATCAATTCGTCCCTGGTCTTTTTCGACCACTGAGTTTTGACCACTGAGCGGCCGCACACCGGCATTGGGTTTTCTACAGCTTGACGAAGTACCGTTAACGAGTGCTCAAAACTGCCCTGCAGCCGCGTTGGATCGCCGGCCTGCTTTTTGCCCTGGTCATCTCGACGGTCTTTGTGCTGTTGAGCCAATGGCAGTTTTCCAGTGCCGAATCGGAGGAGTCCGGCGAGCCCCGCGCCACCGAGGACGTCCGGCCGCTGACCGAGGCCTTCACCCCGGGTAAGCCGATGTACGAAACCGAAGCGGACCAGATGGTGTCCTTCACGGGGTCCTTCGATCCGGACCGGTCCGTCCTCGTGAAGGAGCGGCTCCAGGACGGCGACATGGGCTACTGGGCGGTTACTGCCTTCAACGTCGACGGCGCACCCGCGGGCGAATTCATCCCGGTGGTCCGCGGCTGGGTCTCCGACCCGGAAGACGTCACGGAGCCACCGGCCGGCGAGGCCGCCGTCGTCGGGCGCCTGCTGCCTTCCGAGGCACCGCTGCCCGCGACCCCCGAGGACGGACGGGTTACCGCGCTTTCCACCGCCGAACTGATCAACCTCTGGGACGCGCCCGCCTACTCGGCGTTCGTCACGGCTACGGAAATCACCGTCGACGGCGCCCCGGTCGACGCAGGCAGCATGGAAACCGTGGACGTGAGTGCCCAGCCAGAGGAAACCCCGGTCAACTGGCTCAACATTTTCTACGCACTGGAGTGGATCGTCTTCGCCGGCTTCTCCGTCTTCCTGTGGTGGCGCCTGGTAGCCGACGAGCACAACCGCAGCCTCGAGGACGACGAATATGAGGACGAGTACGACGACGAGTCCACCGACGCAACCGAACCCGACAACGACCATCCCAGCAACGAGGTAACCAAGTGAGCGAATCCGCAAGCACCGCCAAGGCACCCAGGAAAAAGAAGCGCCGGTTCGGCGGTACCCACGCCCAGATTCGTTCGGCCCTGAAGTTCTACAAGGTCTTTTCCTATGTGACCGGTGTGCTGCTGCTCGCCCTCGTCGTGGAGATGATCGCCAAGTACGGCTTCGACACGGAGATCATCGTCGGCAGCGTCAACCTCTCCATCGGCGTGCTCATCCTGCACGGCTGGATGTACGTGGTCTACCTGCTCTCTGACTTCCGGCTGTGGCAGCTGATGCGCTGGCCGTTCTCCAAGTTCATCCTGATTGCGCTCGGCGGCGTTGTGCCGTTCCTCTCCTTTGTGGTCGAGGGACGGATCCACAAACAGGTCCTGGCGGAGCTCGAAGCGCATCCTGAAGCGGCCAAGCGCTACTAGGGGAGAGGTCCGCCGGCTGCGCGCCGCCGGCGGACCCTGGCCCGGTGTGCATGGCCGGGGGCGGGCCGACTATCCTTGAAACGTGACTAATCCCGCGACAGACCCCATTGAAGAGCGGCCCGTCCTCGTTGTGGACTACGGAGCGCAGTACGCCCAGCTGATTGCCCGCCGGGTGCGCGAAGCCGATGTCTACTCCGAGGTGGTTCCCCACACCTACAGCACCGAGCAGCTGCTCGCGAAGAACCCAGCTGCCATTATTCTCTCCGGCGGACCCTCCAGCGTGTACGCCGAAGGCGCCCCCAAGGTTGATGCAGAGCTGTTCGAATCCGGTGTTCCGGTCTTCGGCATCTGCTACGGCTTCCAGGCGATGGCGGCGGCCATGGGCGGCAAGGTCGCCAAGACGGGGCTGCGCGAGTACGGTTCCACCGACGCACGCGTCGTCGGCGGCGCCCGGTCCATCCTGGAAGGCACCCCGGACGAGCAGAACACCTGGATGAGCCACGGCGACAGCGTGCAGGAAGCACCCGAGGGCTTCGACGTCCTGGCCAGCACCGCCGGCGCACCCGTCGCTGCCTTCGCCAACGAGGCAAAAGGCCTTTACGGCGTGCAGTGGCACCCCGAGGTCAAGCATTCCGCGCACGGCCAGGCCGTCCTGGAAAACTTCCTCTTCAAGGGCGCCAAGCTCGAACGCAGCTGGACCACCGGCAACATCGTCGAAGAGCAGGTTGCACGCATCCGTGCCCAGGTAGGCAACGCCCGCGTGATCTGCGGCCTGTCCGGCGGCGTCGACTCCGCCGTGGCTGCCGCCCTGGTGCAGCGGGCCGTGGGGGACCAGCTGACCTGCGTCTTCGTTGACCACGGGCTCCTCCGCGAAGGCGAAGCAGAGCAGGTTGAACGCGATTTCGTGGCAGCCACCGGCGTCAACCTCTACGTCGCCAACGAGCAGGAACGCTTCCTGAGCGCCCTGGCCGGGGTCTCCGATCCCGAGACCAAGCGCAAGATCATCGGCCGCGAGTTCATCCGCGCCTTCGAAGAAGCCGAGCGGGCCATCATGGCCAAGGCCGAAGCCGAGGGCGAGCCGATCCGCTTCCTGGTGCAGGGCACCCTGTACCCGGACGTCGTCGAGTCCGGCGGCGGTGAAGGCGCAGCCAACATCAAGAGCCACCACAACGTGGGCGGCCTGCCGGAGGACATGAAGTTCGAACTGGTGGAACCCCTGCGGGCGCTCTTCAAGGACGAGGTCCGTGCGGTCGGCGCCGAGCTCGGCCTGCCGGCCGAGATCGTCGGCCGCCAGCCCTTCCCCGGCCCCGGGCTGGGCATCCGCATCGTCGGCGAAGTTACCCACGAGCGGCTGGAACTGCTGCGCCGCGCGGACGCCATCGCCCGCGCCGAACTGACCAGTGCAGGCCTCGACGACGAAGTGTGGCAGATGCCGGTAGTGCTCCTGGCCGATGTCCGCAGCGTCGGCGTCCAGGGCGACGGCCGTACCTACGGACACCCCATCGTGCTGCGTCCGGTCTCGAGCGAAGACGCGATGACAGCTGATTGGTCACGGCTTCCGTACGATTTGCTGGCCCGGATTTCGAACCGCATCACCAACGAGGTGGACGGAATCAACCGCGTGGTGCTGGACGTAACCAGCAAGCCGCCGGGAACAATCGAGTGGGAATAGCGTAAAGGGGACCGAGGACGGCCGTTTCGGCCGTCCTCGGTTTTGTCCCCCGCGTTGCTATGTTCGGGAAACCTTCCCCGACGCGATAGTTTTGAAGGTATGCCAATTTGGTCGAGAACGCGCGGAAGTGCAGAAAAGAGGGCACTAGTGTCTGAGCAGAATACCGGGGAGAATCCCTCGGACTTCCTGCTGCCGTGGCTGGGACAATTGGGACAGCACGCCGGAACGGACACACTGCTCCATTTCACGCCGTCCGCCGCCAACAGCATCGACCTGACGCACGCGCACCCGTCCGGCCTGGCCCAGCTGCTCGCCGGCCGGCGTACCCGCCTGTCGACCCTGCTGCGGGACCCGGACCAGTACGGCGCCGCCATGAAGGCCGGGCGCCTGCTGCGCGCAAAGATCTACGAGCTGGGCACCGACCGCGGCATCGACGTCGGCTATATGGCCGCGGGTACCGCATCCTGGCGCTACGCCTCCGATGAAGCGCTGCGCCCGGAGTCCCTGACGGCTCCCGTGCTGCTCACGCCCGTTGCGCTGACGGTCCACGCCTCACAGGATGACTATGAGCTGCAGCTGACCGAAAAGGCGGCGCTGAACCCCGCTTTGGTCCGCCACCTGCAGCATGAGCAGGGCCTGGACATCGACGTCGACGCGCTCACCCGCCTCGCCTACGGCACCGCCCGCTTTGATCCCCACCCCGTGCTGGAAAAGCTCCGCGCCGTCACCGGCAGCGTCCGTGGAATCAACATTGAACACCGGCTGCTGGTTTCCACCTTCGCCGACCTGTCCGACCTGTCCGAGGATCCGGCGCTGGACCCGGCGCATCCGATCCTCCGCGCACTGATCGACGCTGCCCGGGACGGGTCTGCCAATCCGGCCATCCCCGAGCCGCTGGACCTGCCGGCACTGGACGAGCGGGATCCCGCGGATGAACTGCTCATCCTCGACGCCGACCGTCAGCAGCAGGAAGTCCTGGACCTGATCAACGCGGGCCAGTCGCTGGTAGTCTCCGCTCCGGCCGGTACGGGCCAGACCCAGACGGCGCTCAACGCGGTTGCCGCGCTGGCCAACGCCGGCAAGTCCGTCCTGGTAGTGGCGGAACGTCGCAGCACCCTGAACCAGTTCGTCTCCGAGCTGGACGCGATGCAACTGGGCTCCCTGGTCCTGCAGGCCAACGCCGGCCTCACGCAGCAGCAGTTGAAGGACCAGCTGGTCCGCGCCATCGTGCGCAACGAAAAGGCGCAGGCCCCCGAACTGGACAGCCTGCACAAGGTCCTGCTCGAAAACCGCCACCAGCTCCGCGACCATGTGAAGTCGCTGCACAACGTCCGCCGCCGCTGGGGGTGCTCGCCCTACCAGGCCATGCAGTCCCTGGCCGAGCTGACCTCCATGAACCCGGCGCCGGCCACCACGGTCCGGCTCAAGCGGAGCGTCCTGGACAGCATCACCGACCGCACCGAACTCTCCGGCCGCCTGCGCCGGGCCGCCGAACTCGGCAGCTTCAGCCGGGCAGCAACCACCAGCCCGTGGTACGGAGCCAAGCTGCTCAACCGCAAGGAAACGGAAGAAGCCTACGCGCTGACCCAGACCCTTGCGGCGGACCTGCCTGCGCTGCGCGCCAAGGTCCAGGACGTGGCCGAGCACTCCGAAATCCGCCTCGGCGAAACATTCGCCCAGTGGGGTGAACAGCTGGAACTGCTGGTGGCCGTGCGGGAAAGCCTGGACAAGTTCACCCCGGACATTTTCGACCGCCCGGTGACTGACCTGATCTCGGCAACCGCGTCTTCTTCCTGGCGGCGGGAGCGCGGCATCGATATGAGTTCCATGACCCGTTCCCGCCTGCGGCGCGTGGCCAAGGAATACGTCCGGCCCGGTGTGCATATTTCCGACCTGCACGCCTCCCTGGCCGAGGTCCAGCAGCAGCGTGCCGTCTGGACCCGTTACGCCACCACCCAGCGTCACCCCTCGGTGCCCACCGGCCTGGCCGAGATCAACCGTTCCTACCTGCTGGTCAAGCGCCAGCTGGATACCCTGACCGGCATCCTGGCCGAGACGCCGCTCCACCCCGACCTGGCATCCCTGCAGCTCGATGAACTCGAGAAGCAGCTCAGCCAGCTGGCGGGGGACCGGGAAACCCTCGAAACGCTGCCCGAACGGACCCTGCTGCTCGACGAGATGCGGGCCCAGGGCCTGGGTGAACTGCTGGATGACCTGAGCGCACGCGAGGTCCAGCCCCGCCACGTGGGCTACGAGCTGGAACTGGCATGGTGGCAGTCCGCCCTCGAAGCCATGATCAGCGGCGACGATTACCTTGCCATGTCCGACGGCAACAGCCTGCGCCGCCTGGAAGCGGAGTACCGGCTGGCGGACAACGCCCACATTGCCTCGGGTGCAGCCCGGCTGCGCTGGAGCCTGGCTTCGCGCTGGCGCTCAGGCGTTCAGGCCGCGAAGGGTGCTGCGGAAGACCTGCGCGAGCTGCTTAAGGACGGCGAGTTGTCCTTGGAGAGCCTGAGCCTGCAGTCCGAGGAACTCGTGTCCTCGCTGCTGCCGGTGTGGGCTGCGAGCCCCCTGGTGCTGCCGATGGTACTGCCCGAACACCGCCGCTTCGACACCGTGGTCCTCCTCGATGCCGAGTCCACCAGCCTGCAGTCCGCAGTCCCGGCGCTGGCCCGTGCCTCGCAGGTTGTTGCCTTCGGTGACAGCTGCCTGGGCGGACCGCGACCGTTCACCATCGGTGTTGAACCGGCCGGTTCAGCACAGCAGCATGTTGAGCTGCTCAGCGCCTTCGAGGCGCTTGAACGCGTCCTGCCTACACGCTGCCTGTCCACCGTTTACCGCGGCACCGACAAGGCACTGCTGCGCCAGCTCAGCGAGTCCTTCTACGGCGGGCGCCTTTCCATGGTCCCGAGTGCAGACGAGGTCACCACCGGCCACCGCGCACTCTCCGTGGAGTACCTGCCGGACGGAACCGGTATGCCCAGCGCAGACCATGAGGGCGTGGAAAGTGTCGCAGCTGAGGTCAACCGCGTGGTTGACCTGGTCTTCGAACACATCCGCCGCCGCCCGCACCAGTCCCTCGGCGTCATCACCGCCAGCCCGCGCCACGCCGTGCGGGTAGCCGAGGCCATTCGCGTCCAGATGGCCAACTTCCCCTGGGCCGCGGACTTCTTCACGGCGAAGTCCGAGTCCTTCCGGGTAGTGCCGGTGGACCGTGCCGTGGGCATGGTCCGGGACTGCGTGATCTTCTCCCTCGGGTTCGGGCGCACCCCGCACGGGCGTGCCCTGCATAACTTCGGCCCGTTGTCGGCACCGGACGGACGCAAGAAATTCGTTACGGCCATGACCCGGGCACGTTACAAGCAGCATGTGCTGACCTGCTTCCAGCCGGCAGACCTGGACCGCACTCGCCTGGGCTACGGCGCCCTTGACTTCTACGAGCTCATCAAGCGGGAGCTCGATCCGGAAGCCGCCAGGGAGGAAATCCCCGCTGCCGGAGGCATCATGGAGGAGGATCCGCTGGTCGCGGATCTGGTGGGCCGCCTGCGGGAACGCGGCGCCAAGGTCTGGGACCACTACGACGGTGCGATCGACATTGTCGCTGCGGCTCCCCACTCGGCCGGTCCGACCGGCACGCCGGCCCCGCTGGCCATCGAGTCCGACGGCACCGAACGGTACCGTGCCATGTCCGTCCGTGAACGCAGCCGGCTCCGGCCGCAGCTGCTTGAGCGGCGTGGCTGGCGCTATATGCCGCTGTGGACCATCGAGGTGTTCAGCGACCCGTCCGCCTGCGCCGACCTCGTGAGCCGCTTCCTCGAGCTGCCGGATCCTCCTGTGGGGCAGAAGCCCGTTCCCCGCAGCACGGATACCGCAGAGACGGAAACGGATGAGGCTGCCGGCCCGGCTCCGCGGGTAACCGTGACTCCGCACGGAAGCAGCCGGATGCGCGAACGGAGGTCGGGATCCGTCCCGGACGACGCAGCAGGAGAGTGAGCGATGACTGAGGAACCCGTTCCCGGGAAGGCCGCGGCGGAGGAGACCGCCGCGGCCGAGCGGAGCCGCGAAACGGCAGCCGCGGCCAAGGGGACCGGCAAGGTCCCAGCAGCGGGGGAACATCCGTCCACGGACGGCAGCACGCACGGCACCCCGGATGGCGGCACCACACACGGCCCCACGCACGGCACCCGTAGGCGCGGAAACCGCCGGGCCGTTTCGCCCGGGACCGGCGGGCCTGCCGGGCTGTTGCCCATCATCGCCAAGGAAGATGACCCCCGGGCGTGGGGCGACAGCACGGAAGACAGCGAGTCCTGGCTGCGGGAGCAGCGTCCTCCGCACTGGGGGTAGGCGGCATCCCGCGGCTATGGAGGTAGAGCACTAGCGCCGCGGTGTAACTAAAATCCTGTCCCAGTACGGCTAGCCGTCCGTCAGGACAAGGTAGATCCCGTCGTTCCCGGAAGCCGCCGTGAGGCGGGCTGCGTTCTCCCGATCCGCAGCCACCACCACCAGGCCCTCACCGCCGCCGTTGCCCGGCCAGCCGACTCCTGTGGGCTCTCCGCCGGACACCCACAGCACCGGTACCGAGGAGGCCAGCACCACCGCGCTGCTGCCGCCCTCCGCGGTCTGTCCCGGTTCCCCGCCCGTCCACGCCGCTTCGGCACCCGCAATAACGTTGACGAGTTGTCCGGGCCCCAGCAGATCGAGGACGGAGGGGTCGGCCGGGCGCAGCGGCACGGCCACGGAACCGGGCGGGGCACCGGCCAGCAGACCGGGGCCGGCCAGGGAAATGTCCGTGACCGGGCTGCCGCGCAACAGCGGCGTAGCGAGCCGCCGGCCCACCAGTGCGTCCGGCTGTCCATGGGCACCCGGAGGGACGGCTTCAGCCGGTAGGCGTACTGTTTCCAGCGTTCCGGATTCCAGCACCGTACCGGCCGGCAAATCCCGGGAGGCACTCACGATCGTCGTCCGTTCCGCCGCCGCCGGTACCAGCGCTTCGACCGCAGACCCGACGGCAGCGCAGCACGCCAGGGCAGCCAGGAGGCGGCGGTGGCGGACAATAAAGCGGCGCATCCTCGAGAACGAACTGCCGGACACTGACGGCTGTCCCCGGTAGGCAGCGGTGGCGGGGGACACCTTGGCTGAGAGGCGGCGAAAAGGCATGGCACGACGCTAGCCGCAGGCGCTGCGCAACCGGGGCGGCGCTTCGCAGGCCTTAGCCCGCACGTGGGCCGCCCGGTGGGAAGGGGCGGTGTGGAGGGAAAGTGGGTGCGACGTTAACCCGGGCCGGTAAAACGCCGGTCCGCAGGTCTGAAGGGGAAACTGCGACGGCGGGCCATAAGCCCGGCGGCACGGCTTAGGACTGTGCGCCGCCTGAGTTCGCGGTGGCTGCAGGCGCGGACGTCCCGCTGCCGGAAGTTGTTGCCGGTGCCGCGGAGCTCTCGGTCTTGGCGGGGGCAGCAGGAACCGTGGAGGCAGCGTCGCGTGAATCGGTGCGGTAGAAACCGGAGCCCTTGAAGACGACTCCGACGCTGTTGAACTTCTTGCGCAGGCGGCCGCCGCACTCGGGGCAGACCGTCAGGGAGTCTTCACTGAAGGACTGCTGGATATCGAACGAATGGGAGCAATCCTTGCAGGCGTAGGCATACGTGGGCACTCTGGTAATCCTCCTTGGGGCACTCTCAAAGCTGGCACTCTCAAGCCTTGAGTGCTAAGTATACATGTGCTCCGACGGCACCGCCCGCCAAGCTTCGGGGGTAAGCACGGCGTCCACGGGCGCGTCCAGGGGAGTGGTTTCGAAGTTGCCGACGGGGACGTATTCGTGCTCGAACACCACAGCGACGGCAGCGGCAGGATTGCCGTCCGCCCGCAGCCTGGCCAGGAACCGGTCATAGTAGCCGCCGCCCTTGCCCATCCGTCCGCCCGCGGAATCGGCGGCCAGCGCGGGAACAAGGACAAGGCCCAGCTCCGGCAGGTCGGAGGCGGCGTAGCGTTGTCCGGCCGGTTCCAGCAGGGAGCCATGCAGTCCGGGCACCAGCTCTGTCTCCGGTGTCCAGTCGCACCACGACAGCTGCCATTCGGGTTCACACACCGGAACCACCACACGGTACCCGGCCATTACCAGACCCGGGAGCAGCGCGCCCATGCCGGGTTCGGTCCCCACGGAGAGATAGCCGGCCACCGTTCCGCCGCGGGGTACCCGCTGCTGAACCCCTTGTAGTCCGACGCGGGCCAGCCCCTGGACGGCTTCGGCCCTGTCCTCCGCGGTCAACTCCCGCCGCAGCCGCAGGAAGTCCTTTCGGGCCTGGTCCTTTGCACGCGCACACATAGCCCCCATTGTCTATAAGCGTGCCTATTTGGTGCAATCAAAGACCTCTTAGGTACGCTTACGACTATGACGACGTCACGCCCCTCCATAACCAAAGCCGTAATCCCCGCAGCCGGTCTGGGTACCCGCTTCCTCCCAGCTACCAAGGCGATGCCGAAGGAAATGCTTCCGGTGGTGGACAAGCCAGCGATTCAGTACGTGGTTGAAGAAGCCGTTAATGCAGGCATGCCGGACATCCTGATGATCACGGGGCGGAACAAGCGCTCCCTCGAGGACCACTTCGACCGTGTCCCCTTCATCGAGAAGACGCTGGAAGACAAGGGCGACCACGAGAAGCTTGCGATGGTGCGGGCGGCCTCCGAGCTCGGCGAAATCCATTACCTCCGCCAGGGCGATCCCAAGGGCCTGGGCCACGCGGTGCTGCGTGCCAAGCTGCATATCGGCGACGAGCCCTTTGCCGTCCTGCTGGGCGATGACCTGATCGACGCCCGCGATGAGCTGCTGGGCAAGATGGTCGAGGTCCAGGCAAAGACGGGCGGCTCAGTCATTGCCCTGATCGAGGTTGATCCGGAACAGATCAGTGCCTACGGCTGTGCCGACATCTCCGTTGTCGAGGGCGAGGACTACGTCCGGGTCAACAAACTCGTCGAGAAGCCCGACGTCGACGACGCACCTTCCAACCTCGCCGTGATCGGCCGCTACGTGCTGCACCCCTCGGTCTTCGGAGTGCTCGAAGAAACCGGCCCCGGCCGCGGCGGCGAAATCCAGCTGACGGACGCGCTGCAGACGCTGGCCGCAGCCGACGGCGAAGGGGCCGGGGTCTACGGTGTGGTCTTCCGCGGCCGCCGCTACGACACCGGTGACAAGCTGAGCTACCTCAAGGCAGTGGTGTCCCTGGCCTCCGAACGTGAAGACCTCGGCCCGGCCCTGCGGGACTGGCTGAAGGATTTCACCGGCACGCTCGAAGATTAATTCCCCCCATGCGGGCTTCATGGCCGGTGACGCTGGAGAGTGACGATGTCATTCTCCGGCCCATCCGGCACCGGGACCGGCGGGAATGGACGGAGGTCCGTTCCCGGAACGCCCGCTGGGTAGGGCCGTGGGAGGCCAGCAATCCCGTCCCGGGCGGCGAACCGCCGACCTACGGCGACATGGTGCGCAGCCTCAACCGCCAGGCACGGCAGGAATCTGCCCTGCCGTTCCTCATTACCGAGCGGCAGGATCCTGCGCGGCCGCCGGCAATTGTGGGGCAGCTGACCGTGTCCACCATCGTGTGGGGGTCGGCGCGCATGGCGACCCTCGGATACTGGGTGGACCAGGCAAGGGCAGGGCTCGGAATTGTGCCCACGGCGGTGGCGCTGGCAACGGACCACTGTTTCCAGGCCCTGGCCCTGCACCGGATGGAAATCAACATCCGGCCGGAGAACGGACCGAGTCTCCGGGTGGTTGAAAAGCTCGGATTCCGGGACGAGGGACTGCGCGAGCGCTACCTGCATATCGACGGAAAATGGGCCGACCACCGGAGCTTTGCGCTCACCGCGGAGGAGGTGCCCGAGGGCCTGTTGAACCGCTGGAAGTCCCGCCGGGCACGTTAGGCAACAACTTTCACAGCAGACACGCCGACACACCGGACGTAATGCACGTGCCGGGCGCCCGGAGCTTCTACGGTCGTAAGTGTGGACTTCCCTCTTAACAGCTCACTGATCGGGTCACTGACCGGGTCACTGAACAGCTCACTCGTGCTGGCACTGGCCGTTGCACTGTGGCTGGTTTGGGTAGGTCCGTATTTCCTCCGTCGTCCAGCTACTTCCGCGGCCGAGACAATCGCACAGACAGCAGCACCACAGGCAGCACCACAGGCAACAACACAGACAGCAGCACCGTCTACGGCACGGGCGGCAGTTACCGCCGACCGTCCAGCCGCCAACACCATCCGCCCGCCCGCCTCACCGGACAAGGGGTCCCAGGGGATCATCATGAACAACATCAGCACTACACCCAGCGGGGGCGGGGCAGCACAGTTCCAGAGCCAGGAGCAGCCGGACGTTCGCCCGGAGCAGCCGGGACCCGCTTTCCGGATCCGCACCGGCCGGACCGTCCTGGCGGCCAGCGGCCTTCTTGGCATCCTCGCCGTTGTGGTCGGCACACTGCTGGCAGCCTTCACCTCCGTGTCATGGTTCCTTCCCGTAGCCGGCCTGGCAGTCGTGGCCGCGGTGGTTGCGATGCTCCGCTCGCTCGCCCTGCGGGACCGCAGGCGTCGGGTGGAAGACGCTTTCCGTGCCGCCATGGGCCCGGAGCCCCGCTATATGCAGAACCGGGCCGCCGCGGAGCCCGACGACGTGCAGGCACCCGCGGCACCGGAAACTGAGCCGCAGCCCGAAACCGTTCTGTTTGACCGCGAGTCCGCTGCCGTACCTGACGAAAGCACAGCGCCCCCTGCCCGCGTTACTGCCGAGGAACTGCGCACGGAGGCCCTGAAGGTGGCTGCAGCCCCCGTCCAGCCCCCGGCCAAGCCCAGCACCACGCCGTGGCAGCCCGTAGAACTCCCGAAACCCATTTACGTAGATGCGCCCAAGGCAGAGCGACCGGCGCCCGAACCGATCGTCCTTCCTGAAACCCCCCGGCCCCTGACCAAGACACCGCTGCGTCCCGCCTCCACACCCGCTCCCGCCACCGCGCAGGCGCAGCAGGCGCGCCCGGAAACCGGCAAGATCAACCTCGACGACGTCCTGTCGCGCCGGCGGGCCTAGGCGCCGAGACGCAGGCCACGGCACCCGCCGCCGTGCCAGTCGAGTCCAGGCCCGGCCGCGGACGGGCCGCGGAAGCTGTCGCCGTCCTGGCGGGCCCGGCGATGCGGGGACCCCTGCAGGACCTGCTTCGGTCCCACGGGCTGGCGCTTCAACGCTGGGAACACCTGCGGAGCCACCACCGGCCGGGAGGAGCTGTCTCGGCCCTTTACCGGGTGCAGTGCCGCCGGACGGGGCCGGGACCGGCAGAAGATGACGCCCTGACCCTGCACCTCGGTGCCACGACAGGGGACGTCGCCGCCGCACCCGCCGGACCCGAGGTCGCCACGGCACGGATTGCCGGGCTGGACCTGCGCCTGTGGTTCCACCCGCATGACCCCGTACTTAGGTCCCTGCCCTGGGCCACCGACGCCGATGCCGTGGCGAGGGACGTGTTTGGTACCGGCGAACCGGCGAGGTTATCGCTCGTTGCCTACCGGCCGCTGAGACGGGCAGTAATCCGGGCGCAGCACTTTGACGAAGCCGCTTATCTGAAGCTCCTCCCGCGGGAGCAACTGCCTGCCCTGCGCCGGCGCCACCGGCTCCTCGAGGGCAGCGGCGTGCCGGCTCCGCGGCTCCTGCCCGGCGCTTCCGGCCCGGACCGTGAGGCGGTCATCCTCAGCCCGCTGCCCGGCACCTCCCTCTTCCGGCTGCTGGTTGAGGATACCGAAGCCGCGGTGCGGCCCGAAGCCCTGCTGGACCTGCTGGAGGCGTTGCCGTCCGGTGCGCTGGACCTGCCGATGCGCCGTTCCTGGGCCGACCGGGCCGAGGATTATGCCGCAGCCGCCGCCGCAGTCCTTCCCGGGGAGCAAAACAGTATCTTCGAACTGGCGCGGCGCATCCGCGGCGTGGTGGAATCGGCCCCGGCCGGACCCCTGGTGCCGGTCCACGGCGACTTCCATGAGGGAAACCTGCTGCTCAGCGGGGGCAGGGTCACCGGGCTGCTGGACATTGACGGTCTGGGCCCCGGCCGCCGGGTCGACGATCTGGCCTGCCTGCTGGGGCACCTGGCCGTCCTGGCGGCAGCCAATCCAACACGCCCGCAGCTCGGACGGGCACTGGCCGATTTCCGCCGGGTCTTCGAGGACGCGGCGGACCCGGCCGCGCTGAATGCCAGGGCGGCCGGCGTCGTACTGACCCTCGTGTCCGGTGCCCGCGCCGCGAACGGCAGAAGCCGGACACGGAATGCCGGGATCCGGCTCGAAGCAGCACAGCAACTGCTTCGTGCCGCTGATCGATAGCAGCGGCAGCCGCCGGACTCAGGGGGCCGGCGGGACCAGTTTTTCCAGCAGCGGTTCGGTGCGGTACGGGATGTGCTCATGCAGGGCCAGGACCGTTTCCGTACGGATCACGCCCTTGATCCGAAGGACGGAGCGCAGGGCCTGCTGCAGCTGCTGGGTATCCGTTGCGGTCAACCGGCACCACACGTCACCGCGGCCGGAGATCTCATGCACTTCCAAAACCTGGGGGAGGGTGCGGAGACCGGAGATGACGCCGTCGAGTTCACGGTGGTTCACCTCGATGGTGACGAATGCCTGCACGTCATAGCCCAACTGCGTCAGATCGACGTCGCGCCCCGACCGGCGGATGACCCCGGCCCGCAGAAGGTGCCGGACGTGGGCCTGGGCGGTGTTGCGGGCCACACCGAGCCGCTCGCTCAGGTCGCTGATCTGTGCCCGGGGATCGCGCACCAGTTCCAGCAGCAGCCTGCGGTCCAGCGGGTCCAGATTGGCCATCTCGCGCATCTCCTGTCAGCTGCTCGTAACGATATTGAACAATTCGCTCAAAAGAACACTCTAATGTGCCTACCCTGCTCCGAGACACTTCATCCTGTAGAGGCATTAGCTACAAATAGGATGGAAGTGCCCCGTGACAGTGCTCAGTGAGCTGCGCATGCAGCCCGCCGCCCGCACCAGGCGGAAGGAGTGGGACGCGGCCATCCGCCCCCGGCTGCTCCTGACGCTGGCCGTAATGAGCACGCTGTTGATCGGCGCCAACCTCGCAACCCCGCTGTATCCGCTGCTCGGCCAGTCCCTGGGCCTGTCCTACTTCGGCGTGACGATGGCGTTCACGTCCTACGTGCTGGTCCTGGTTGCCGGCCTGCTGCTGGTGGGCCACTGGTCCGACTACATCGGCCGCCGCGCCGCAATGGTACTGGCCGCCGTTGTTTCCCTTGCCGGCGGATTGATCTTCGGCACCGCCACCGGAGTCGGCACCCTGATGCTCGGGCGGGCGCTGCAAGGCGCCTCGGTTGCCCTCGCCACCGGAGCCAGTTCGGCTGCGCTGCGGGAACTGCTGCCGCACCGGCCGGAATGGGCCACCCGCTTTACCCTGCTGGTTTCGGCGGGAGGTGTGGCGGCCGGGCCGGTCATCGGCGGGCTCCTGTCCCTGCTGCCCGCGCCAACCATGACTCCCTTCCTGATCCACTCGGCGGTCCTGGCAGTGCTCCTGATTCCGCTCTGCATGCTGAAGGCCCGCCCGGCCATTTCCCTGGCGGAAGGCCGGCCGCTGGCCATGCTGCGTCCGCGCAAGCCCGCAGTCTCCCACCGTGCACGCAGCCAATTCTGGATTGCCTCCACCACCGGGTTCCTCAGCTTCGCGGCCTTCGGGTTCTGCCTGTCGCTGGCACCTACCTACTTCTCCTCCATCGCGGGCACCACGTGGCGGCCCGCCATCGGACTGCTGGCCGCCCTTGCTCTCGGAGCGTCTGCGGTCAGCCAGCTCACCGGGATCCGCGGGCGGTACACGGCACCCGTCGGACTGACGGCCATGGGCACCGGCATCGCGTTGATTCCGGTGGCCGGTGCCACCGGAAGCCTCGTGCTCCTGACCGTTGCCTGCCTGATGGCCGGCTTCGGGCAGGGCATGGCGTTCCGCGTGGTCTTCAACGAAGTGGCCGCAGCCGTTGAGGCAGCCGAACACGCCCGGATCATCAGCACGGTCTATGTCATCACCTACCTCGGCAGCGCCATCCCGGTGCTGGGACTCGGAGCGGCAGGCGGGATCTGGGGGCTGGACGTCTCGGTGGCCTGGTTCTCAGGACTGATCACCGCCGCCTGCCTGACCCTGGCCGTCCTGAGCCTGCGGCGGAACCGGCGCCGGAGCACCGCCGGCTAGGTTCGCCCGGCGGCCGCGGGAAAGTAGGGTGGACGAATGCAAGCATTCCCTCCTCCGGCCACCAACGACGCCGGCCCCGACACCATCGGCCTCGACATCGGCGGTACCAAGACCCACGGCATCCGCCTGCACGGGGGCACCGTTAAAGCCGACGTCGTGGCCGGCAGCGCCAACGTGCAGAACGTCCCGGTGGAGACGGCACGGGAGTGCCTTGCGGAAGTTTTCGCCGCGCTGGGAACCGACGGCGTCGGCCGGGTGATCGCCGGGTCCGGGGGAGTGGACACCGCGCAGGACGCAGCCGCCCTGCGCGCACTCATCGCCGAGCACGTCCCCGGCGCCGTCGTGGACGTCATTCATGACACGCGGCTGATCCTCGCGGCAGGGCAAGCCTCGGAGGGCATTGCCGTCATTGCCGGCACCGGCTCCGTGGCCTGGGGCATCAACGGCTCCGGGCGGCAGGCCCGGTCGGGAGGCTGGGGCTATCTCCTCGGAGACGAGGGCAGCGGCTACTGGATTGGCCGCGAAGCCGCCCGCCACACCCTCCGCCGCAGCAACCTGGAACTCGCGCCGGATTCCCTCAGCCTTGCCCTGCTGAGCGCATGCGGCGTCGCGGACCCCGACGCGCTGATCGGCCTGTTCCACGGCGCCACCGACCGCCGCTACTGGGCCGGGAAGGCAGGACTGGTCTTCAAGGCGGCGCTGGAAGGAAACCAGCCGGCCATCGAGATCGTCAACGAGTCCGCGGAACACCTGGCCGGGCTCATCCTCGACGTGGCCGGTCTGCTGCACATCGGCGGCCCCGTAGTGATCGGCGGCGGGCTTGGCATGCACCAGCCGCTGCTGCAGGAACTGCTGACCGGCCGGCTCCCCGCAGCCGGGCTGACGGACATCCGCTTCCTCACTGCCGATCCCGTTTTCGGAGTGGCTTACCTGCTGGGGAACGGTTCCGCCGATTCTCTCCGCACCGGTTCCGCGGGCGGCGGCGCCGCCGGCACAGGCAACGGCAATGGCCGCTGACTTTGACGTCCGCGTCGGGGCGTACGCGGTGATCGTCCGTGACGGGCAGCTGCTCCTGGCGCACTGGAACCAGCACGGCAACCGGCGCTGGACCCTCCCTGGCGGCGGATTGGAACGGGGTGAGACTGCCCCGGTAGCGGCAGTACGGGAGGTCCGGGAGGAAACCGGCTACGAGGCCCGGCTCCAAGGGCTGCTGGGAGTGGACAGCATTTTCATCCCCGCGGAAAAGCGCATGCGCGGCGAACCCCGCATGCTGCATGCCCTGCGGATCATTTACCGGGCCACGCTCACCGGCGGCTCCCTGCGCCACGAACTAGGCGGCAGCACGGACGAGGCCGCCTGGATACCGCTGGACCAGGTTCCTGCCCTGGACCGGACCGAACTGGTTGATACGGGACTGCGCCTGCTGGACGCCGGACCTCCTTGACGCTGGACTACCGCCGCACGTGTGAAATACCGTGATGCTTCACGGCACGTCGCGAGCTGCACCTGCACACCGGAGCCCCCACGGAAGGCATGCACCATGACTGAGCCGCGAGAACCCGCTACCCGCCAAGGAACCGAACCCGGCACGCGGTCCAGCGCTGCCGGACAGCCGATGATCCGGTTCCGTTCGGTGACCAAGACCTACGGTGATGCTGCGCCGGCGGTCCGGAACCTGGACCTGGACATTGAGCGCGGTTCCATTACGGTCTTCGTCGGCCCGTCCGGCTGCGGGAAAACCACCTCCCTGCGCATGATCAACCGGATGGTGGAGCCGACGTCGGGCACCATCGAAGTTGACGGCCAGGACATCTCCACCGTCAAGGCCGCGCAGCTGCGGCGTTCCATGGGGTACGTCATGCAGTCCTCCGGCCTGCTGCCGCACCGGACCGTGCTGGACAATGTGGCCACCGTGCCGCGCCTCAACGGCACCCCGCGGCGGGAGGCACGGCGCCGGGCCGCGGAACTGCTCGACGTCGTCGGGCTCGCGTCCAGCCTCGGGACCAGATATCCCGCCCAGCTTTCCGGCGGCCAGCAGCAGCGCGTGGGGGTTGCCCGTGCCCTGGCCGCGGATCCGCCGGTGCTGCTGATGGATGAACCCTTCAGCGCCGTGGACCCGGTGGTCCGGGCCGAGCTGCAGGACGAGCTCCTGCGGCTGCAGCAGGAACTGTCCAAGACCATAGTCTTCGTCACCCACGACATTGACGAAGCCACCATCCTGGGGGACAAGGTGGCCGTCTTCGCCACCGGCGGCAGGCTCGCCCAGTATGCCGCTCCCGAGGAGATCCTCCGGGCGCCGGTCGATGACTTCGTGGCGGGTTTCGTAGGGAGGGACCGCGGCTTCCGGCACCTGTCCTTCCAGGACGGAAACGCCGTGCCCCTGCATCCGGTGCAGGTGATTGCCGCTGACCGGCTGGCGGACCGGAGTGCGGACCGGAGCGTAACGGCCGACGGCGGCTGGGCGCTGTGCGTGGATGCCGACGGCGCGCCGCTGGGCTGGGTGCCGCCCGGAGGCCGCCACGCAGTCACCACCACCGCGGACCTGGTGCCGGGCGGCTCCCTCTACCCGGCCGGCACCAGCCTGCGCCGCGCACTGGACGCTGCCCTGTCCTCCCCGTCCGGGCTGGGCGTGGCCGTGGACGCGGACGGGCGCGTAACCGGCGTCGTGCAGGCCACGGAAATCCTGGCCCTGATCGAGGCAGCCCGCCTGCAGCGGACCGGGAGCTGAGATGGAATGGTTCCTGGCCCACACCGACGACGTCTTCCGGCTCGGCGGGCTGCACCTCTACCAGTCGGTACTGCCCCTGGTTCTCGGCGTCCTGATTGCCCTTCCCCTGGCACAGCTGGTGCGCGGCCGGCGGAAGATCCGGGGCTTCGTCCTGTCCGCAGGCTCGCTGCTGTACACCATTCCGTCGCTGGCCCTGTTCGTTACCCTCCCGGCCATCCTGGGCACCCGGATCCTGGACCTCGCCAACATCATCGTGGCCCTGACCATTTATGCCGTGGCCCTGATGCTGCGGGTGGGCATCGACGCGTTCGACTCCGTTGACGACGGCGTCCGGCAGGCCGCGGTGGCCATGGGCTACCGGCCGCTGCGCCGGTTCCTCACGGTGGACCTGCCGCTGTCCGTTCCGGTACTCATCGCCGGGCTGCGCGTGGTCTCGGTCAGCAACATCTCCATGGTCAGCGTGGGTGCCCTGATCGGCGTCGAAAACCTCGGGTTCTTCTTCACCGACGGGCTGCGCCGCTTTTTCCTCACCGAGATAGTGGTGGGGATCATCGCCACCCTCGTCCTGGCCTTCCTGATGGACCTGCTCCTGGTCCTGGTGCTGCGGCTGCTCACGCCCTGGACCCGCGCCGGTGTATCCGGCCGCGCCGGCCGCGCCGGGCGGAGCCGCGCCAACCGCAACGGCGGCACGGATGGCGGAGGTCCGGCACCCAGCGCCCGGCCGGCGCCGGTGGCGGCCGCACCCGACGTCGCACTGAAGGGGGCATAGGCATGGTTGGCATTCCGCGCACCGACTACACCAGCACCAACCCCCTCGGGCAGGGCTGGGAATGGCTGATGGATCCGGCCAACTGGGCCGGCCCGGCCGGCATCCCGGTACGGACCCTGGAACACCTGCAGTACACCGGGCTGGCCCTGCTGATCGCCGCGCTCATCGCGGTGCCGCTGGGCCTGTTCATCGGGCACACCGGCCGCGGGCAGGTGGCCGTTGTGGCAGTCTCCGGGCTGCTGCGGGCACTGCCCACCCTGGGCATGCTCACCCTGTTCGTCCTGCTGGCCGGGCTGGGCCTGATGCCGCCCATCTGGTCACTGGTCCTCCTGGCTGTCCCGCCCCTGCTGGCCGGCACCTACGCCGGAGTCGCCTCGGTGGACCGGACCGTCGTCGACGCCGCCCGCAGCCTGGGCATGAGCGAGTTGCAGGTGCTGTTCCGGGTGGAGGTTCCCAACGGGATGCGGGTGATCCTGGGCGGGCTGCGCGGGGCCACCCTGCAGGTGGTGGCGACGGCGGCCGTGGTGGCAACGATCAACCTGGGCGGGCTGGGCCGCTACCTGATCGACGGCCTGGCGGTGGGGGACTACGGGCGGGTCTTCGGCGGAGCGGTCATCATTGCCCTGCTGGCGCTCGCCGTGGATGCCGTGATTGCGTTGGGATCACGCTTTCTGATCCCGTCAGGACTCGGCCGCCTAGAAGCGGCCGGCAAACCGACCGGCAGCGGAGTCCCCGCCGTCGGCGCACAAGGAGGAAAACAATGATGCAGCACCCGCGTCCCAATGCACGGCGGAAGGCCCTGGCCGTCCTGGCCGGCGGAATGGCCCTGGCCCTGGCCGGTTGCAGCGGAGGAGGGGATCCGCTGGAGAATGAAACCACGGCGGAAGCCTCCGGCAGCAGCACCGAGCAGACGCTGGTGGTGGGCTCGGCGGACTTCCCGGAGAGCAGCACCATCGCCGAGATCTACGCCGGGGCCCTCAACGCGGCCGGCATCGAGGCGGAGACCCGCCTCGGCATCGGGTCGCGGGAGGTCTATGTCCCGGCCCTGGAGGACGGCTCGATCGACCTGATTCCCGAGTACACCGGAGCCCTGCTGGTCCACGCGGACCCGGAAACGGACCTGGTGGACGCCGGCGAGATCGTGGATTCCCTCGGGGAGAAGCTGCCGGAGAACCTGGTGGTCCTGGAGCCTTCCGAGGCCGAGGACAAGGACGCCATGGTGGTCACCGCGGCCACCGCCGAGAAGTACCAGCTCGAGTCCATTGAGGACCTGGCGAAGGTGTGCGGTGAGCTGACCCTCGGCGCGCCTGCCGAGTTCGCGGAGCGGACCCAGGGGCTGGCCGGGCTGAAGGAGAAGTACGGCTGCGAGTTCAAGGAATTCACCGCCATCGGCGACAGCGGCGGTCCCCTGACCGTTGATGCCCTGCTGAACGACGACGTGCAGGTGGCCGACATCTACACCACCACTCCCGCCATCGAGGAAAACGGACTGGTGGTCCTGGAAGACCCGAAGCAGAACTGGCCGGCCCAGCAGGTCATCCCGCTGATCGCCGATGACCGCGTGAGCGACGAGGCCCGGGACGTGCTCAACGAGGTCTCAGCGCAGCTGACCACGGAGGACCTGATTGCCCTGAACCAGGCAGTCAGCGGTGACCAGAAACTCGACCCGGCCGACGCCGCCCTGTGGCATCCTAAGGAAATGGCAGAATTCAAGCAGTCGCATAAACTCCACAACGTCCTGTATGACATCCGTGGACCGTTGCTCGAACACGCGCAGCGGATGGAAGCAGCAGGCCACCGGATCCTCAAGTTGAATATCGGCAATCCCGCGCCGTTCGGCTTCGAAGCGCCGGAAGCGATCCTGGTGGACATGATGCGGCACCTGCCCAAGGCCCAGGGCTACAGCGATTCCCGCGGCATCTTTTCCGCCCGCACCGCCGTGGTGCAGTACTACCAGGGCCGCGGCATCAACAACATCGACGTCGACGACGTGTACCTGGGCAACGGGGTCAGCGAACTGATCACGCTCTCGCTGCAGGCGCTGCTGAACAACGGCGACGAGATCCTCGTTCCCGCCCCGGACTATCCGCTGTGGACCGCTTCGGTCTCGCTGGCCGGCGGCACGGCGGTGCATTACATGTGCGACGAATCCGAGCACTGGTGGCCGGACGTGGAAGACCTGGCCTCGAAGATCACCGACCGGACCAAGGGCATTGTCCTGATCAACCCGAACAACCCCACCGGTGCC
Source organism: Arthrobacter sp. zg-Y238 (assembly GCF_024385525.1). Lineage (GTDB taxonomy): Bacteria > Actinomycetota > Actinomycetes > Actinomycetales > Micrococcaceae > Arthrobacter_B > Arthrobacter_B jinronghuae. The sequence goes on from NZ_JANFLU010000005.1 coordinate 74,088, forward strand.
GTGTACCCGGAGCACGTGGTGAAGTCGATCGTGGACCTGGCCCGCAAGCACGGCCTGATCATCTTCTCGGACGAAATCTACGAAAAGATCCTGTACGACGACGCCGTGCACGTCAACGCGGCCACGGTCACCGGCGACGACGTCCTGTGCCTGACATTCAGCGGCCTGTCCAAGGCCTACCGGATAGCCGGCTACCGCAGCGGCTGGATGGCCATCTCCGGTCCGAAACAGGACGCAGCGGATTACATCGAAGGCATCAACCTCCTGGCAAACATGCGCCTGTGCGCGAATGTGCCGGCCCAGCACGCCATCCAGACCGCGCTCGGCGGGTACCAGAGCATCAATGACCTGATCCTGCCCGGCGGTCGGCTGCGGGCCCAGCGCGACAAGGCGCACCAGATGCTCAACGACATCCCCGGCGTCAGCTGTGAGCTGGCGCAGGGTGCCCTGTACCTGTTCCCGCGCCTGGACCCCGAGGTCTATCCGATCAAGGACGACGAACAGTTCGCCCTGGACCTGCTGAAGCAGCAGAAGATCCTGGTGTCCGTCGGCACTGCGTTCAACTGGGTGCGGCCGGACCACTTCCGGATGGTGACCCTGCCCAACGTCGAGGACATCGAAGACGCCATGACGCGGCTGGGCGAGTTCCTATCCAGCTACAAGCCGTAGGGGGCGCTCCGTCAGGGCTGGGACAGCCCGTGAGCCCCGCATCGCCGAGCGAGGAACGAGCGAGGTGTCTAAGGGGCGGCGGGCTCTCCCCTGCCCTGACTGGACTACTCGCCGGTGGCTGAGCTGCGGGCAGCATCCAGGCGCTGGCGGGCGCCCTCGAGCCAGGATTCGCAGCGGTTGGCCAGGTGCTCGCCGCGCTCCCACAGGGCCAGGGATTCCTCCAGGCTGGCGCCGCCGGTTTCGAGCCGGCCTACAACGGTGAGGAGTTCGTCGCGGGCCTGCTCGTAGCTCATGGCCTCGATGTCTGCGGGTACTGCGGGTACTGCCGGTGTTTCACTCATGTCTTGTCCTTTACGGGCTTGCTGGGTAGGTAAACGGGGAGCGGCGGGGACGCAGGCTACCGGGTGCCTTCGGTGGCGGTCAGTTCACCGACGGCAACGCGGATCCGCAGCTGTGCGGCGGACGGCACCGTGCCGGCGTCGCGCACCACGGAGCCGTCCTGCAACTGGACCACCGCGTAACCGCGGTCCAGGGTGTTCTGCGGGGAAAGCGCGCGGACCTGGGCGCGCAGGTGCCCGATCCGGTCCGCGTCTCGCCGGACCTCCGCGGTGATGGCGGACATGGCCCGGGAGCGCAGGCGGGAGATCTCTTCCTGGCGCCGCTCCACCATGGACTGCGGCGCCGCCAGGGCGGGACGGGACCGGATGTGGTTCAGCCGGTCCGTTTCCCTGCCCACCAGGGTGTTGAGGACCCTGCGAAGCTGCTGACGGGACTGGCGGATCCGGGCCAGCTCTTCACCGACATCCGGTACCACCCGCTTCGCGGCGTCGGTGGGCGTGGAGGCACGCAGGTCGGCCACGTCGTCGAGCAGGGGACGGTCCGCTTCGTGCCCGATGGCGCTGACCACCGGCGTGGATGCGGCCGATACCGCCCGGACCAGGTCCTCATGGCTGAACGCCAGCAGGTCCTCCAGCGAGCCGCCGCCGCGGGCAATGATGATGACATCCACTTCGGGCATGGCGTCGAGTTCCGCCAGTGCGCGGCTCACTTCGGCCACGGCGTTCACGCCCTGGACCGCCACCTCCCTGACCTCGAACTCGACGGCGGGCCAGCGCAGGGCGGCGTTGCGCATCACGTCCTTCATGGCATCGGAGTTCCGCCCGGTGATCAGGCCGATCCGGCCCGGCAGCAGCGGCAGCGGCAGCTTGCGGTCCTCCCGGAAGAGGCCTTCCGCGGCGAGGGCGTGCCGCAGGCGTTCAATCCGGGCCAGGAGGTCGCCCAGCCCCACGGGCCGGATGTCGCGGGTCTGCATGGACAGCCGTCCGGTCTTGACCCAGAAGTCCGGCTTCACCAGGGCCACCACCCGCGCACCGCGCTCCAGCGGCAGCTCCAGCCGGTTCATGACCGCGCTCCACGCCGTCAGGGACAGCGAGACCTCGGCATCGACGTCGCGCAGGGTGATGTAGGAGGCGTTGGCCCGGCGGTTCAGCTCGATCACCTGACCCTCCACCCAGGTGGCGGGGGCACGGTCAATGTAGCTCTTGAGGTTCTTCGAGAGCAGCGCCAGCGGCCAGGGGTTCTCCGGGGTCGTCTGCGCGGCAGTGGCGGGCAGGGTGGACTGCTCCGGGGTATTCTCGGGACTCAACGGTCCGCTGTCGTCTTGCATGAAGATGCTCCCGCGGTGGATTGGAACTGGCTTTCGGGCCGGCGGAGGAACCGGCCCAGGCTTAATGTCTATCAGGTGCTTCCCCCGGTCCGGTTCCGCCGGCCGTCTTCAACGCCTGCGGATCCCATCGGACAAGGACCTTCTTTATGCGCACATTCGTCTCGGCCGTCTTCGGCCTGCTCGCCGTCCTGCTTACCGCGGCGGCCTTCTGCGGGGCGTGGCTGAACACGAACGTGGTCTCGGAAAACGGCTTTGCCGCCCTCGGCGAATCGCTGGCCCGGGATGAGACCTTCCAGCAGGAACTTGCCACGGCCCTGTCCGCCGAGGCCGTCGGGGCGGTGGACGTGCCTGCTCCGCTGGCCTCTGTGGTGGAGCCGCTGATCATCTCGGCCGTCGAACAGGTCCAGACACTGCCGGAATACCCGCAGGCGTGGAGCGAAACGCTGCGCCGCTCGCATGCGCTCACCTTCGGGGACGCCGCGGAGGGGACGGGAGCGGCGCTGACGCTCGACGTCGCACCCCTGGTGGCGCTTGTCACGGGCAGCGTGGGGGACGAACTGTCCGTGGATGTGCCGGCCGTGGAGCAGGTACCCGTGGAAATCGGCGGGGCCGGGCACGCGGAGCTGTTGCAAAACGCCGAGCGGGCGGGCGAGGCATGGCCCGTGCTGGCGCTCGCTGCCGCCGTCGCCGGTCTCCTGGCACTGCTCGCCGCACGACGCCGGTCCACCACCTTTGCGCTGATCGGCCTGGGCGTGGCGCTCGCCGGGGGAGTGCTGTGGCTGGGAGCGGGGATGCTGCCGGGCCAGGTCTCTGCCCAGCAGTTCAGCAGTCCCGTGGCATCCGCTTTCGCCGAGGCCTTTGCCGGAGAGGCAGCGGCAAGCCTGCGCACCTGGACCATTGGCCTGATGCTGGCCGGGGCCGCCGCGTTCGTGGCCGGGATGCTGGCGCGGGTGCTGGCGGGCTCCCGGCGGTAGGTCTGCTGTGAGCGTACCCACCGTCCACGGGGACGGGATCGCAGGCCCCAGCCGATAGCATAGGTGCATGACCAGCACAGTTATCTCCGTGCCTATGCCCACCGTGCCCCGGCGGCGCCGCACCCCCGAGGAAGTGGCAGCAGCCGCTCCCGTTTTCGGCCCGCGGCGCGTGCTGCTTGCGGCACCGCGCGGCTACTGCGCCGGAGTGGACCGGGCGGTCATTGCCGTCGAAAAGGCGCTGGAAGCCTACGGGCCGCCCGTGTACGTCCGCAAGCAGATTGTCCACAACCTCCACGTGGTCACCACCCTGGAGGAAAAGGGTGCGATCTTCGTGGATGAGACCGACGAGGTCCCGGAAGGCGCACGGCTGATCTTCTCCGCGCACGGCGTCTCACCCGCCGTCGTCCAGTCCGCCAAGGACCGGAACCTGCAGACCATCGACGCCACCTGCCCGCTGGTCACCAAGGTGCACCGCGAAGCCGTCCGGTTCGCCCGCGACGACTTTGACATCCTGCTGATCGGCCACGAAGGCCACGAAGAGGTCGAAGGCACCTACGGCGAAGCGCCGGAACACATGCAGATCGTCAACGGCCCCGAAGACGTGGACAAGGTCACCGTCCGGGACCCGGACAAGGTCATCTGGCTCTCCCAGACCACGCTGAGCGTGGATGAAGCCATGCACACCGTGAACCTGCTGCGCGAACGTTTCCCCTCCCTGCAGGACCCGCCCAGCGACGACATTTGCTACGCAACCTCCAACCGCCAGGCGGCCATCAAGAAGATCGCACCGGAAGCGGACCTGGTGCTGGTCGTGGGTTCGGCGAACTCCTCCAACTCCGTCCGGCTGGTTGAGGTGGCGCTGGAGTACGGCGCCAAGGCCTCCTACCGCGTGGACTTTGCCAACGAGGTGGACGAAAGCTGGTTCGAGGGCGTGGCCACGGTCGGCGTCACGTCCGGTGCCTCCGTTCCCGAAAACCTGGTCCAGGACGTGCTGCACCTGCTGTCCCAGTACGGTTACGGCGATGTCGAAGAGGTAGTGACGGCAGAAGAGGACATCATCTTCTCCCTGCCCAAGGAAATCCGCGCCACCCTGAAAGCCATGGGGGACTCTTCCCGAGGCCTGGGCGGCCGCCGTCGTTCCTACGAGTCCTAGGTCTGCTGGACCCGGCGGACAGAACGGTCCTTGAGCTCATGAGCGCGGTGCGGATCGGGGCTGAAGCTGTCTTGCGATGCTGTCCGGAGCATCGACAGTACTGCCGCTAACTTCGGCCGGGTCGCCGTGGATGCTTGAAGCGCCCGGCAGGGGCGGAGCCGTCGACAGATAGCGGTGACCGGTGGGCGTGGTGATTTCCACGGTGTGCCGCTCCCGCACCGGCGAGCGGAGGTTTTGCCGGTCTTGGTCCCTGCGGTCCGGAGCTTCGGAACGGTGCGTGCCCGCCGCGAATTCTTTGCTGTTGCCGGGCGGGCCCGGGACCTTTCCAGGTGTCGTCTCGACGACCTGCGCACTCCAGCCAGGGGTTTCCTTCGCGTGGTTACAGGCTTCACAGAGACCCTGGATGTTTGTGGCATCGGTCGTCCCTCCGCTTCGGTGCGGCCGGATATGGTCTTGATGCCTGACCGGTGCGCTGCACCACGGCGTTCGGCAGGTCTGGTCCCTGGCCGTGATGAGCCGGGCCAGGGACGCCGGTACGAAGCGCGCTTTGGAGTCCATAGCGATTAGTTGCCCGGATGACGGGGCAGTGTAGAGCCGCTGCAGCCAAATACCGGCTGCCGCTGCGAAGCCGCCAGGCCCGGTTGAGCCGGCAGAGCCGGAGGATCCACTGCACCTATCGTTGCCGTCGGACCCGGTGGGGCCGGTGGGGCCGGCGGCGTCGGTTGAATCTGCGGCGGAATCCGCCGGCGTCGATCTGCTCGGACCTTCGAGTCCCGCTCCTTTTCGCACAACGGCCCGCGCCCAGCCGGAGGGGACAATGCCGTAGCCGCTCAGATATGCCGGTTCAGCAGAACCCGCCAGGAGCGTCCGGTCGGTCATGACCAGTTGCACTTCGACGGGAACGTTTCCGGCGCGGGCCTGCCCGGTGATGCGTTCAACCATGGTGTCCGCCATGATCTGCCCACGCCCGCGCGAATCGCCCCGGGCCCGCAGCGAATCCGCTTGCCGGCTCAGGGCCGCGAAGACCGCTACACCCTGTGCCACCGGCAGGAGGCCGGTCAGGTACGTCATGGTGTCCGGGGCCGGGCGGCAGGAGACATAACGGTCCGCCTGCGCCTTGGCTGCGCGGCGGAGCAGCGCTTCCTGGTCGATGCGGTAGGTAAGGCTGCGGATCTTGCCGAGCAGGCGGCCGTCACCGAGTCCTTCGAGCTTTTCAGGGTCGCCGGCGATTTCCTCATCCACGAGCCGCCGGTTCTCCACGGACAAGCACGCGGTCTCCCGCACGAGAAGGGTTGCGCGCCATTCACTGATGCGCCCCTCCGACAGGGCCCGGAGTGTGTCGGGCATTTCATGGGTCAGGGCCTTGGCGAAACCCAGAATCCGGCCGCCGCGTGCCGGTGATTCACGCCGGGCGAGCGCCACCTGTGCCGCCGCACCCTTGCCCTGCTGATCGGCGGGGATTCCTGCCCGCGAATGTGCAGCACGGATCGATGCATCAAGCGCGGCAGCAGCGCGGGCCTGCGCTGCGCTCGCGGCAGCCTTCAGCTCTTCGAGGCAGCGAAGCCGGTCAATAAGTCCTGCGTCAGAGTCTGCCGCGATACCCGCCAGCGATTCTGCGGAGGAAAGTTCCCGGAGCCAGGAGGTGATTGCCGTAACGGACCCGGGTGCGGCGGCTAACGCCGTCGCCGTCGGCTGGGAAGCGGATTCAGAAGCAGAAGCCGCCGCAACTGCCCTAGCTGCCCCGCCGGCAGGTGTTTTCCTGCCGGCGGGCCCGGGATCTTTGCATCGCGCCGGCTGTAATGATTCGAGCATGTATTCGAGAGTATGGGCTGCTCGGAGCACTGGCACTGGGTGTATCGGTGCCTGGGGAAAAGTGCTGGCCTGCATTGCACAGCAGCATCTCTGTGGAGGGACTGTGCGTGTGCGGTCCGAATTCCCGTCGCTGTGCAAGGTGCAGCCTGCGCCCGGTATCATTTACTAACGTGGCTCTTACTATTGGCATCGTCGGCCTGCCCAACGTCGGCAAATCAACCCTGTTCAATGCGCTGACCCGCAACAACGTGCTGGCGGCGAACTATCCGTTCGCCACCATCGAACCGAACGTCGGCGTCGTGTCCCTTCCCGACCCGCGGTTGGCCAAGCTGGCCGAAATCCACGGTTCGGCGCGCATCCTCCCGGCCACGGTGTCCTTCGTGGACATTGCCGGGATCGTCAAGGGCGCTTCCGAGGGTGAAGGACTGGGCAACCAGTTCCTCGCCAACATCCGTGAAGCCGAAGCCATTGCCCAGGTTATCCGCGTGTTCGATGACCCCGACGTCATCCACGTGGACGGCAAGGTGGACCCGCGTTCGGACATGGAAACCATCAACACCGAGCTGATCCTGGCTGACCTGCAGACGCTGGAAAAGGCGATCCCGCGGGTGGAGAAGGAAGTCAAGATCAAGAAGCGTGACGCCGCGCAGCTGGCAGCCATGGAGGCCGCCCGCACCGTCCTGGAACGCGGCGACACGATCTTCTCCTCCGTGGCCAGCGACAAGCTGGACATGGAGCACCTGCGCGAGCTGAGCCTGCTCACCGCCAAGCCGTTCATCTACGTGTTCAACGTCGATGACGCCGTGCTGGGCAACCCGGACCGCCAGGCCGAGCTGCGCGAACTGGTGGCACCGGCGGACGCGATCTTCCTCGACGCCAAGCTTGAAGCCGACCTGGTGGAGCTGGACGAAGAAGAAGCCCGCGAAATGCTGGAGATGAGCGGCCAGGAAGAATCCGGCTTGGACAAGCTTGCACGCGTCGGTTTTCACACCCTCGGCCTGCAGACCTACCTGACTGCCGGCCCCAAGGAAACCCGCGCCTGGACCATCCGCAAGGGCGACACCGCACCCCAGGCTGCCGGCGTCATCCACTCCGACTTCCAGCGCGGCTTCATCAAGGCCGAAGTTGTGTCCTTCGACGACCTGGTCGACGCCGGCTCCATGGCCGAGGCCAAGTCCCGCGGCAAGGTCCGCATCGAAGGCAAGGACTACGTTATGGCCGACGGCGACGTGGTTGAGTTTAGATTTAATGTATAGATTCTTCGTCTGATTCAATAGAAATGCCGCCCTCACCGGAAACATTGAGGGCGGCATTTCTTGTTTACGGATCGAGGGTTGTATCGTCACCAGCCTTCGCGGATCTCGTGCGGTACCGCCCACGAGCCTTTGAAGAGGAATAGCCAACACGGGTCACGACTTAGTTCGCCTCCGGAGGCCCCGATCCCAGCGGACATTTCCGATCGGGGCCTGTAGCTTTGAGCGAACCATTTACTGAAGGCAGGTCGAATGCGATGCTTGGCACCAACGGCTGTTCTCCGTCCGGCCGACAAATCAAGGAGTCACTATGTGGGGAATGGGGCTTAGACGGCGGGCTGTTTGGCCAAAGGAAATGACCATCCGGATTGATGACCACGCGCAGAACCTGAAGATGCTTCTCTTTATCCGACAGGCATGGATGATCGCCCAGGACATCGAAATTCCGGAACTCAGCCCTGTGCCTGCGACGGGTGCATCGAAGATCCCGGCGTCAGCAAGCCGTGAGGTATGGGATGAACGCTGGAAGCAGCAATGGGACCGCAGCTGGGACTGGTTCAACGTAAGCACAGTTCAAAACGAACCGATCTCACAGGAAGAGATGCAAAAACTCTCGAGCCCTGGACAGGAACTCCACCCGATTGTGCCACCGTTCTGGCCCGTCGAATACGGCGAGGATGGGGTAGATCTGGTGGCCTTCAATACGTGGGATAAACAGACAACGCCGAACTTTCCTTCCCGGTCCGAACAAGATAGCCTTCCGGCGCTGGTTAAGGCATGGCAAGACGGGCTCACGACGATCATCGTACTGCCCTATTTGGGGTACTTTGCGCAGCGTCTCAACGGCAGTCATCTTGTCATCTCAGCTGAAACCAGGAACGACCCGAAACTCTACACTGAGGCACTCCAAACCAGTCGCTGATACCAAGAAGCGCCCAGGTGGCAAAGGACGGCGGCGCCGCTGGCAGGGTCCGGTGCCGCGCGCCGGCGGCAGGACCTCCGGCGCGGGAGCGGGGTTCCGTCAGCGGCCCATGCTGCCGCCGCCGGAGACATTCCTCAGATCAACCGGGACGTAACGCTCGGCTTCCCCTACCTCGAAGGTAATCTGACTGCGAATGTAAGAGGTTGATTGGCTACGGAACGTGGTGGAGTTTAGATTTAATGTGTAGTTCCTGACTTTCCCGGGATGTGCGGTGGCCGCTTAGAACATGAGTTCTTAGCGGCCATCGTTGTCTGCGGGATCGAAGCCGCAGAAGCGGCAATGCTCTGGCCACGTCCAAAACTGGAGATCTGGTTCGAGCATGTGTAATCCTGGCCCGGTGGTGGCCCCGCAACTTTCTATGAGTGCGGACCGCTTGCTTGCTGGAAGCTGGGAAAATGCACAAGGGAATTGGGCAAGTCCTGACTTCAAGTCGGTAGCTCCGAAAATTATTTACCGCTTCCACTCCTACTCATCCACGGAGACGTCGTCGGATCTCCGCTTGAACTAAATCCGCAAAGTGACGGGGGATCACGGAGTTACAATTTTCCGAACTGAGCCAGTAGGTTCCGCTTAGGCGCCCGTAGTCATTGAAATCTGCTTCCGCACGCCACATCGAGAGACCCGTATTGGACCTCACGTGCAGAACTATTGTCATACCCACAACCTCTGAGCGCTTAACCCGAGGCGTTCGTCGTGCGGCTTCCTGAGCTATTGCACTGAAATCTGCCGGGGTGAGGGCATCGTCAAACTGAAGCGGAGTGCCTTTTCTACGGCGAGTCTCTGCGGCATTACGAAAAATCCCTGTGGCTACGGCGCCAGCTACGGCCACTCCGCCGCCAAGTAGAACCCGATCCAGTAATCCCAATTTGAATCCAATCTGGGGCTGCGAAGTCGAGTGATTGCTCAAACTTCAGACAGGGGCCCTAAGCTAGCTTGTCCGGTGAGACCCTGATGGAATGCCTCTTTACAATGTGGCATGGGCCGTGACCAATATTACAGTGGGTAGGACTGTAAAGCTGAGCGGCTCTGAAAGCTTCGGAGATCGCTGCCAAAGATGCCACAAACGAGAAATGCAGGATCTAAGCTAAAAAGGCCGCAGAAGTTCCCAAAGGAAATGTGTCACTATGCTTCGGCGCCAGGTGATGACGCGATAGCTGCTCGTGGTGCGACGTCCGTTTGGGCGTGCGCCGCGAATGCCAGAGCCGAGTGGCTGCGTTCCAGCGCTCATCGGCATTTTCCTTCTATTCGCCTTAATTACACAGCACTCTTCGCGAGGACACGTGCGAGTCTGAGAAGCCTAACCCCTATTGGTCCGATGGCCCCGGAAACCGGATGCTCGCTGAGGAAAACCAAAAGTAAAGTGACGGCTCCCGCTTCCCTTCAGGGAGCACAAGCCTTGATGGCGATCCGAAGCCGGAGCCGCACGTTACATCTTCTCCATGCGGGCGGAACGCTCCCGTTCATCGTGCAGCGCTTCGATCTGCTGTGCACCATCAATTCCGCCGCCTTCCTGTCTAGGACCTCTCCGGTCGCCAGCCCGATAGATACCTGTCCGCGAGCTGAAGAACTTTGTCATCACCCAGCGTCATGCGCACGTTGCTTACGACCGTCCTCACTGCATCTTCAGAGCCGAATACTTGGACCAGAAGCTCCCAAGCAAGGCGATCTTCAGCGTTGACCTGTCGAGAGCCCATCGATTGCGATCGTGCAGTGGACTTGAGCGAGTGAAGAACTGCTCGTAGGAGTGCAGGATCGTCACTCGGCTTCAGCGGCGTCTTACCGGTGTGAGTTTGAAGGGCGTCATAGATGCGCCAGGCGTCCCATTCACGTTCGGGTTCAGTGGGCGGAGCCTTCTTCAGGCGTTCGACAAACTCAGTCTGTATCTGCTCGGCGAACGCTTTGCTCACGAGCTTGTGGCCGACGCCCTCCTGGTATCCCACGCTGTGGATGAAGTCCAATTGTGAGGAGTAGGTCTCGATGCTCTCGAGAATCTGCGCGACAAGCGCTTCGCGCACTGCCTCGTCCTCCACACGTCGCAGGAGTCGAAGGACCACGCGGCCAACTGTGATGTCCGGGCGACCGATGTCAAAGAAGCCTCGCTGTTCCTTCTCTGGGATAGCGTCGATGAGGTTGAGTAGCGTGATCGATCCTGGGGCGATCATGTCGGTCGTGAATTTTGACTCGTAGGAGGTGAGCCCTTCGATAACTTCCTCGAGTTCCTCAGGGTCCAAGCCAGTCAGATGCTCCTTGAGCGCTGCTCCATCGCCCAGTAGTTCGAAGGCCCTTTCAGAACTCCGGAACGCGACGAGCTCGTCGGGTGCTACTCGATCGAAATAGAGGTTCAGGAAGTCGATGTGTGCCATCCTGTGGGCAGTTCGCCACGTATTGAGCCAGTCATTCCCGTAGTGATTGTTCTCGATGTACTGCAGCGCGACGGGAAACACGCGGTTAAAGACTGCCCGGATTACATCGTCGTCATCAGGGAAATTTGCGAGCAGCGCATTCATGGTTGCCTGCGTCCGATCGTCTCTGCGCTCCGTGATGTTTCGTGTGCTCGTCAACTCACGGCGAAGCTTTGACAGCTCCTGCGTGAGTTCGGGACGGAAAACACGAAGCGCCTCCATCGCCAGGAGGTCGACAAGATTGACTTCATTGCCAAGACTTTTAACCGTGGACCTTGCGGAGATCGCGTAACGAGTGACATCACGCAGGTTTGAGAACAGCGGGTCGATTACCTCCCAGTAGACGTCACTCCATCTGTCATCGAGCGTGGCGTTTGCGACGGGGGAGAGGATTCGATTTAGTTCCTCGAAGACCTGGGATCGAAGCAGTTTTCTGGGTGCCTGCGGAACATCGAAGCTTAGCTGGACGATCTTCTCCAGATACGCCCGTCCTGGGACGCCGTCGTCGGTGAGGGCTTGCTCCACACGTTCTCGGTCGAAAGCGAGCACATAGATTATGTTCGGGAAACTGGCCGTCAGACGGACGAGTTTGAAGATTTCGCGGATCTCGATCGTGGTAAGCCGATCGATGTCGTCGATGACGACCACAATCGGTTCTGTGAGCGCCGTGAGCTCCTTAGTTATTTTTTCCCGTACCTTCTTCGCGCTGAGATCTGCATTGGTCGCGTCTGCCAACCCCACGAGCGCAGTCGCGGTCGCCTCTCCTGCGGTCGCAGCTCCCGGGATGGGAATGAATTGAGAAACGGGTTTAAGGATGCCGGCGTACTGGGCGAGCCAGTCCGCTGTCTTACCAAATCGGCTCTGACTGCGGACGTTTAGCTCGGCACCGATTTCGGTGAAGAAAAAGTTGACGAGCTGGTTCGAACCGGAAAACATCCAAGGGTTGAAGTCAACGACAGTAAGAGTTGGCTCCACCTCAAACTGTTCGCGCATCAGGTTGATGAACGAGCTCTTGCCGTGCCCCCACGGCCCCAAGATGCCCACCACCAGTCCTTGGCTCGTGTCGAGCTCTCGGATAGATGCTGCGAAGTCGTGCGCGACTGGTGCACGTCCGAGATTGTCATCGACCGACGACGCGATTGGTGCGTCTATAGGCGGTTTCTCTTGGGAGTGATCAGTGCCGCTCATATGTGCTACCTATCCGTCTTTGCCTTGAATTGTGCACGTGCACCCCAGATTCTCGCACATTGACACCCTGATACACTCTCCTTCCTCTCCCCAATATCGAAAGCGGCTGCTCCATGGAAAGTTGTATAAATCGCGTGCAGTAATGGAAGCAGTTAGTTGGCAGGTGTCGCGGCTGCGCCGACCGCCCGCACTATATTTCCCAGGATTCCGAAAAAAGAGATAGAGGTTAGTTGTGTCGTTCCCGATAGTTCACCGCCACATGCATGTCTACACGGACGAAGAAGTTAGGAGCTCCTTCGACAAAGGGATCCCGATCTACTTCGACACGATGGTGTTTCGAAACCTTTGGAAATTACACAGCAATCCGCGCGCTAGTCTGCTCGAATCTATCCAAAATCTGAGCGAAAGAACCTACCTGCCTCATCAGGTGCAAGCTGAGCTGCATCGGCAAGCCTATTCGGAAGCTGTGTTGAATAACGTTCCGCTTCCCGGCTTGTTTCAACCTCGCGGCATGCTGGAGACAGTGAAGAACTCAGTGCAGGCTGAAGTCAAGAAGGTCCGGCCTCAGGGGCAGAAGGACGGAGTCACAACGGCGCAAATCGAAGGCTTCCAATCGGACATCCTGGAAAAGTTCAACGAGCTGAACGAATGGCTTGAAGGGATCGACAGACAGCTTCGGAGCTGGCTCGGCGAGCAAGTTAATGTGACAGCAATTCGACGTGGCAGCACGACACACGCACTGTTGGACGAGATCGCCGCAGTGTTCGACGAAGGTCACCTCCTTGCCTCTCCAACAGAAGAGGAATTGGAGGAATGGAAAGCGCTGTACCTCAAGCGCGTGAACCAGGACGACCCGGTTGGTCCGGGGAAGACGGACCGAAACAAAGGGTCGATCGACGAAGCAGCGGGCGACTACTACGTCTGGAAAGAAATGCTGACGCATTGCAGACAGCGCGGATTTTCGGATGGTTTTATATTCGTCACAGAGGAACGAAAGCCAGATATTTGGGAAGTCCAGCAGGGCGATAAAGCGCTTCGACGGGTCGATCCTCGTATTCAGCTCGAGTCGCTGGAAGCGACGGGTGGTCCCATGTATGTTCTCACTTTCGACGAACTCCTAGAACTCGCTGTCGCAGATGTCGGCGCGCGGGAGATTTTGTCCAATATCTCCCAAGACGTGAAGGTTTCTATGTCAACGTGGAGTGAAAGTGCCTACGATGAATTGCTGGAACTCTTAGGCAAGCGTGGGCACGAACGTCAACGCGACGTGATCATCGGAGCCGCCCGTGCGGGTGGATACATCGAACGGGCCGAGATCGGCAAGATCCTCGGATGGGGCGATGCGAAGAAGCAGCTGACGAGGTTCCGAATGCCTGCTGATCGGGCCAAGGCTGAACTGGTCGAGCGTGGCCAGGTAAGCCAAGACGCGGGGGACCCACTCTGGGCGGTCTACGATGGCCCAGGGGAGGCGATCGGCTACGCAGTGCCTGATGTCTTCGCGGAGATCCAGCTCGAGTTGGATGGGGACAAGTCCGAATGACTGGGCGAAGATGAGAAAACGGTAGATCCTGACAACGTCTTACTCCGATGGCTATCAACTTCCATGCTGAACAATAACGGTCGTCCCTGACCGGGGCGGCACCCCGTCCTCATAGGTTGTTCGGCTACGGAACGTGGTTGAGTTCCGCTTCAACGTTTAGTCGCTTCGCCTGATTCCACAGAAATGCCGCCCTCACCAGAAACGCTGAGGGCGGCATTTCTTATAACCGGGATCGATAGCTTTCGTGAAGTGCATCTTCCGGCGGACTCCTTGGTCCAGAAGTGCGTTGGATTCCCATGGAACCCTAAACCCGCTCGGACGCAACAGGTATTCTGGGGTGGTGGAAGATGAACTCGGTGCTGAGAAGGAACACTGGTTGGGTGAGCTCACGGAGCAGGATTTCTTGTTGGGCAAAAGAGCCACTCGAATTATCGATATCCTGCGCGTTCTTGCTTTAGTGGCGTGTGCCGGGATAGGTGTATACGTTTTTTGAGTGTTCCCTTCAACACTCGTATGGATTACAGCGGACGGTTCGGCAGGAACGGGATCCCAATGCCCGTTGCAATGAGCGTGACGCTCGTTGCCCTTTTTCTTTTCTGGCGCACAGGCAGGAGCCCGATGCTCACCATATGGGGAAAGTTGAACGCGTCGGACTGTATGTTTTCGGATCAGCAATTGCGGTGGATTGTGTTGTTGGCCAGTTGGTTATGGCACAATCGATCCTTGGCTAGAAACGGAGCTCGTCCAATTGAGGTGTGCAATCCCGGTGTGGCGTGCTTGCTGAAACAGGCGGATTTATTAAAGTCTGCGCCCCTTTCGCTGGCTACGTCGACTCAACCCTGGTCGTCGAGACGAGTTCCAGCTTCATGATCTATGACTGCCACGGCAACCAGAATGGCCCGATGACAAACACGGCCCGGGCGATTAAAGGAGATACGGAGTTGATCACCGCGTATGCTCCGTTGGGGCCGGCTGACCTGCAGAAGGCCTTAGTGGAAGGAATGAACGGTGCCCGCCTTTAAGACACGTATGAGGATCTTCCCGGCCGTGGCTGCCGTGCTCATGATGGGACTGACAATGACCGGATGCGCCGGGAATGAGGCGCCGGAGGAGACCATCAGCGCCAGGGAGGGTCGGGACCGGGTGGTTGAACTCGTGTTCAATACCGCCGACCAGCTCGCGGTCACCGGGTGGTGGCCCCGCAACGGTGCGGCGGCGGCTGATGAGTGCATCCCCAAGAGCCGCAGCGGTATCGAGGATGCAACTGCCAGTTATAGCTACGACCGTTGGGCCCCCGTGGAACCGACCATGTTGGGGACGCGAAACGCGTCGCCGAGTATTGGGAGTCCCTTGGTATGAGCGTACGCACGGTGAATCCGACAACCCACCCGACTGTCTTCGCCGAGGGTGGTCCCGTCCTCCGGGCTGAATTCGATACTGATGCACCTGAACAGTCGTACAGTATCGGGGCTACTGCTCCCTGCTCGCCGGGCGACGCTTGGACCTTGAATGAGGAGGACAGTGCAGAGCGGGATCAAGGCAAAGTCCTCCCGGGAGACGAAGGCCTCGTGCTTCAGGAAGAGCCTCCGCAGTAACTCCACGAAGCGATTACCTCTCCCGGCGCCCCGCCCGCAGGTTCCGGTGGGACCGGCTGGTCTTCTAAAGCCCTTAATCGAAGGAATGAAATGTCCGCCGCTAAGCCACATATAAGGATCCTCACGGCAGCGGCTTCCGCGCTCATGATGGGAATGACAATAACGGCCTGCGCCGAGAAGGAGCCCAGTACGGCAATCAGTGCCAGGGAAGGACGGGACCGGGTAGTTGAACTCGTGTTCAATACCGCCGAACAGCTCGACGTCACCGGGTGGTGGCCCCGCAACGGCGCAGCGTGGGCGCAGGAGTGCACCCCCGAAAGCAGCCATGGACTGGGGGATGCCACTGCCAGTTACAGCTACGACCGCTGGGCCCCTCAAGGAACGGACCATGTTGAGGACGCCCAGCGCGTCGCCGAGTATTGGGAGTCCCTGGGCATGACCGTACGCACCATAAACCCGACAAGAGACCCGGTCGTGTTTGGCGAGGGGGGGCCCGTCCTCCGGGCTGAATTCGATACTGATGCACCTGAACAGTCGTACAGCATCGGGGCTACTGCCCCCTGCTCGCCGGGCGACGCCTTTACCTTGAATGAGGAGGACAGTGCAGAGCGGGATCAAGGCAAAGTCCTCCCGGGAGACGAAGGCCTCGTCCTGCAGGACCCTCCGCAGTAACTCCACGAAGCAATCCCAACACTGCCCCGGCGCTGAGCGCTGGCCGTCCGTCTACAGTTCTCATTTGGTGTGGAGAAGGGGTTATTCGGTTACGGAATGTGGTGGAGTTTAGGTTTAACGTCTAGCTCGCAACCATTTGTTTGAGGAAGGCCCGGGGCGCTTAGTGCATCCCGGGCCTTTCTGTCTTTACTGCCTCGACCGGCGTCGACCAGCCACCACCACGGGCGCTATTCACACGTGTGCTTTTTCACCCGGACCCGACAGAATCGGACCCGGAGAAGTCGGGCGGCGCGATCCTGCGCCGCAGAGAGTGAATAGCGGAGGGAATCGCCATGATAGAAATCCTCAACCGCCTCGTCGACGAGATCGAGCAGCGCCTTGGTGAAGAAGACCTCGACATCGACGAGCTCGCCTGAACGATGGGAACAACGGGTTATCACGCACGCCGCATGTTCTCGGCTGTGGCAGGCATGCCGGTGTCCGAGTACATGCTGCGATGTCGCATGACGGTCGCAGCGGCTGACGTGGTCGGGGATGAGGATCTGCTCACCATGGCCCTGCGCTACGGCTACGGTTCGGCCGAGGCCTTCGGTCAGGCGTTCCGTGCCGTGCACGACGTAAGCCATGGCGACGTACGCCGCGCCGGCGGTCCCCTTCGAGTACATTCTGAAACTCCTGAAACCGTTATGCCCGTTTTAACCCTATAATCTGGCCCTTTCAGAAGCCTCCGGCCGAATGGGTAAATGGGTGCAGGTAGCGCTGTATCACCCGGTCGACTTCCATATGCTGGGTACTCTCTTGTTCTCCGTGTGGCTATGGATACATTGGAGAATCGCGATTAGGCCGTACAGCAACCTGCCGAGGGAACTACCGAGTGCCGTTTGTTACTGTGGCAGATAACTATGAGCGTTGCTTTAGAAATGACCAGGGGGAAAATGAAGTATGAGCACGGAGTCTAAGGCCAGTTTCGACGAGAATTGGGCCACCATTACGGACCTTATGTCGCTGACCGGGGATGGGGCTACCACCCATCCTCAGCGGGCAGCACGGAATAAAGCCGCGATGGTTTTTTGCATTACAGCTTGGGAAAGCTATGTTGAAGACTTGGCCTGTGAAGGTGCGAGGTACCTCGCCGATCACTGCCCCACATTCGATGACCTGCCTTCTCAAACCAAGAGATCGCTTGAACTAGCTGTGACACCTTCGAAAGGCCCAGGGACGCTGTCGCCGTCAGGAAAGTATCCGCGAGCCATTGCCGGAGATGGCTGGCGCTTGCTTCTTGTGGAGCTGGTCGAGGAATCAGCGACAGGTAAGAGTTTCAATACCCCCAGTTCAAAGAACGTCAAGGAACTCTTCACGAAATGGTTCAGTGTTGACGTGACAGAATCCTGGGCTTGGAAAGGATTTGCCCGTCCCGGACCAGCGCGACGACTTGATGAATCAATCTCTCTTCGAGGTGAGATTGTCCACCGAGGAGGGAAGCCGAATGGACTCAACCAAAATTGGGTCTACACCTACGGTGAGGTTAATATCCGCCAATTGGTTGCTAAAACGGATGATTGTCTAATTCGATGGATCAATTCCATCACTGAGGAATTTGGCCCTTCAGCACCCTTCGGAAGCTCGACCCCGCTCATACCGGCGTAGGAAGGCCTCAAACTCTCCGCGTGATGAAGCTCAGCGATCGTTAGCAGTGTCACCGCCCGAGAAACATGAGGGTTCTTCGTCATGGAACGTGGTGCAGTTTAGGGCAGTGTGTAATTCGCTTCGTGTTATAGGGCTGGCCCGGGAACGAATGGCTGCCGGTCCGGGCCTTTTGGCTACTAGGATCGCGTCCTCTGGCTTACAGCCCGTTATGGCGGATTTCGGCGTTGCCGACGACGACGCTCGCCTGCGGATGACTGCAGGAATGGTTCGGCCGCGGGAGCCGAGCGCCTTGTGCATCGAGACTGAACGTAGTGAGCACCCGAGCGTTGTCGATAGTTCGGTCTTGGGGCACTCAGGCTGACACCTTCCAGATCCAGAGCCTCTCCACAGGTGAGCGGGAGATCGAGTTGGTCACGATCCCCACGGCGGCGAGCACAACACACCTGGAGGTTTCTCCGACGCATGGAACGGGCCGTGCGGGAGGACGCAAGGGCTGCAGCACCTGCGAAATACACCGAGGAGGCCATGGCGCTGATGGCCCGCAGCCGGGCCGGCAGCCTGCCCGGATGCTGTCCGCCGTACGAAGCGCGTCCCCACGGTGCGCCGGTCGCGAGTGCAGCTTGGAAGACCGACTGCGCCGTGAGCAGCAGGGGAGCGGCGGGGCCCGTGTCCATAACGGTCATGGAACCAGCATCGGTGCGGGTCCGCAGCCCTGACCTTGCCCGGTGTCCGGCTTGGCCGGTGTGGCATCATCTTTCAGATGGCTTCACCCCAGACCCTCAGCGATTCGAACCGGCGCGTCCTCGCGCGTTGGGCCGCAGCCTGTGCTGAGCGTGTCCTGCCGCTCTACGAAGCCGACGAAACCGCGGAAGAAACAGCCCGGGATGCACTCGCCCGCACCCGCGCCTACAGCGCAGGATCAGGCACCGCTGGCGAAGAAATCAGCAAGCGGCTCATCGTCGTAAAGATCGCGAATGCTGCGACGACGCCGGCCGGCGCTGCAGCAGCCCGCGCCGTCGCTCAGGCAGCTGCGGTCGCCCACATGGGCGCCCATGCTTTGGGTGCGGCCGCCTACGCGGCGAAGGCGGTCTCGCTCTCGAAACCGGATGAACCGGAGGCGGTCCAGCAGGAGATCCGGTGGCAGCTGGCCAACCTGAACGACGGCGAGCGAGAAGTGCTGCGGTTGCTGCCGCCCGTAGGTACTGACTCCCACGGCCCGCTGGGAGAAGGGCTGCTGTTCCGCGGCATCCTGGGGGCGACGATCCGTGAGATTCAGGCCGAGATTGCCTAGGCACGATTGTCCGGGCGGCGGTGCCGACGACACGGCACAGGGCGAAGTTGGGGCCACGTCCTGGACGGCGGCCCTGGATCAACCCGTCCCCGACGACGTCGCCCGCCTGCTCGCCACCGTGCCGGAATGGTTCGGGCAGCCGGACTCCAATGCCGAGTACATCGACGCTGCCCGAAGCAAGGAAACCTGGACCGTGCGCGACGCCGGCGGTTCCGTCGTCGGAGTCACTCTGGTCGACCGGCACTTTCCGCATGTGGCCGAGATTCATCTGACGGTGGTTGACCGTGCGGCGCACGGCTCCGGAGTAGGGACCGCAATGCTGGCGGCCATCGAAGCCGATGCGATCAGCCGCGGCGTACGCCTCCTTGAGGTGAAGACGCTCGGCCCTTCGCATCCGGACACCGGTTATGCGCGAACTCGACACTTCTATGGGAAGTGGGGATTCCTTCCCTTGGAGGAAACGGATCTCTGGGGAGAAGCCACGCCGTGCCTGATTATGGTGAAGCCGCTGGCTCCGGTGCCCTAGCTGCTGACGCCAAAGGCCCTGCCGACAGTGGAATCGTCCGTGAGGATCTCCAGCATGCAGGCCGCCAGGTCGCGGCGGGGGATTGAACCTCGCAGCTTCCCCTCACCGCCTACCTCCAAGGCACGCCACGTACCGGACGGGTCCTTGTCCGTGAGACCGGTTGGGCGGACGAGCGTCCAGTCCAGCCCGGAGCCGGTAACTGCGGACTCCTGCTCGTTGTGATCGGCCAGGGGTTTGGCCAGCGCAACCCGGGTGATCAGTCCGAGCGGGCCGGGCAGCTGCGAGGAGGAATCTCCTGCTCCCAATGAGGACTGCACAACTAGCCGGCGGACGCCTTGCGCCTGCATCGCGCCGATAACGGTCCTGGTAACAGCGTCGCGCTGATGATGGACGCCCTTTGCCCCTCCCACGGTCACTACGACGGCGTCGGCGCCCGCAACTGCGCGGGCCGCTGCATCCGGGTCGGTTGCGTTTCCGGTGACGTTCCGGACACCTTCGGGTGCGGTGCCGCTGCGCGAGAGGACGGTTACCTCGTGGCCTGCCTTCTGGGCGAGGGAAGCCAGCTCGGCGCCGGTGCCTTTCGAGCCGCCGATAATGGTGATTCTCATACAGTCCAATTTACCCCGCGGGGTTGGAGCGGCCCTTCGCGCACATCAGCGGCAAGGTGGAAATGGTTCGGCGCGCCGTGGAACTTCCAGCAAACGGCCCCGCTACATTGGCCCGATGACTCCGGAAGAACACCGCTTCAACGCCCTTGCACTCATGTTCGCCAACCTCCAGCGCCTGATGGTTTTCCATAACGCAGTCGCCATGAGCGAAGGCAAGGAACTGGACCCAGGCCTGCGCACAGAGCTCACCACGCAGCTCGACCTGGTCGGCGAGGCCATCCAACGTGCCAGCGAGACCAAAGCAGTCAGTGAGCCCGACGTCGAGGCCATGCGCCCGGTGGTCCAGTACCTCGCGAGGGAGATCCGCTCCTATTACGCAACCGAGCTCGGGAGTGATCTGGGCAAGCAGGCAGCCTTCGGTGCCGCGGAGGTCTATGCAGCCGGATACCTCGACGACGGGACTATTCAGATGGGCCGCGTCTTCGGCCATCCGGAGTGGGTTGACCGCACACTGCAGAACAAACCCGTTCTCATCACTCTCCGGAACCAGGCAAATGCCGCCGTCGCATCCGCGGCCAAGCGCGAGTTCTCCGCCGAAGTCCGCGGTTACATCGGCCACCACGTCAGTGTTGCGCTTGGCAACCGGGAACAGGCCCTGGCCCAGGTGGACGGGCTGCCGGAGATGCTGGCCGGACGGGATGCGCGCCAGCTTCAATAACGTGCCGATCGGCTTGCCCGGTCTGAGTACGGCGCAGGGGATTTTCGCCGTCGAACAGGCAATATGACATGTCATTGCATGTAATACAGCGTCCGTATGCCAAATCGTTACCAGGCCGTACGGACCGGCCTTTCCCCACGTCATCGCGCCCTTTTGCGCAGTGTGAACCACACCACCGTGTCCATGCCGGCGCCACATGCCGGACTTAGTTACCTGACGGCAACAAAGTGGGCTTATGCTTTTGGCTTTGTGAGTCGGTTCACCATTTGGCAGAGCCGCAACGCCGGCGTCATCATCGCCGGCACCGAACAGAACTAGGAGGCGGAATGCGCGTCACACGCACTTCCAAAATGCTGAGCGTAGCGGCACTTGCCGCACTTACGCTGAGCGCCTGCGGTGGAGGATCCGACGAATCGGCCGAAGGCTCGGGTGAGACCGAAGGCAGCAACAGCGCCGCGATCATCACGGCCAACGGCACCGAACCGCAGAACCCGCTGATGCCGGTCAACACCAACGAAGTTGGCGGCGGACGCATCATGGATCTGCTCTTCGAAGGCCTCGTCAGCTACGACGTTGACGGCAGTACGGTCAACGAACTCGCGGAGTCCATCGAGACCGAAGATTCCCAGACCTACACCATCAAGGTGAAGGCGGACCAGAAGTTCACCAACGGCGAGGCCGTCACGGCCAAGTCCTTCGTTGATGCCTGGAACTTTGGCGCAGCCGCCAAGAACGCCCAGCTCAACTCGTACTTCTTCGAGAGCATCGAAGGCTACGACGAAGTCAGTGCAGAAGGTGCCACGGCCGACACCATGAGCGGACTGACCGTGGTGGATGACACCACGTTCACCGTCAAGCTCAGCCAGCCGGAATCCGACTTCCCGCAGCGACTTGGCTACACCGCCTTCTTCCCGCTGCCCGCCGGTGCACTGGAAGATCCCGCCGCGTTCGGCGAGAACCCGGTCGGCAACGGACCGTACATGCTGGCCGGCGACGACGCCTGGCAGCACGAGATCCAGATCGACCTGGTCACCAACCCGGATTACACCGGAACCCGTGTACCGCAGAACGGCGGAGTAACCTTCAAGTTCTACTCCTCCTTCGACGCAGCCTACGCAGACCTGCAGTCGAACGAACTGGACATCCTCGACACCATTCCCAATATGGCGTTGAAGACGTTCAAGACCGATCTGGGTGAGGGCCGCTTCTCCGAAAAGGCGTACGCAGGCAACCAGACCATCACGATCCCCGGCTACCTGCCGGAGTTCTCGGGCGAAGCCGGAGAGCTGCGCCGCCAGGCCATCTCCATGGCCATCGACCGGGACGAAATCACCGACGTTGTCTTCTCGGGATCCCGTGAACCGGCCACTGAATTCACCGCTCCGGTCATCGAGGGCTACAACGACAGCATCCCCGGCAACGAGGTGCTCGAGTTCAACCCCGAGAAGGCCAAGGAACTCTGGGAAGAAGCCGAGAAGGTTTCGCCGTGGCCCGCCGACCAGGCCTTCACCATCGGCTACAACGCCGACGCCAACCACAAGGAATGGGTTGACGCCGTAGCCAACGGCCTGAAGAACAACCTTGGTATCCAGGCCGAAGGCAAGCCCTACGCAACGTTCAAGGAACTGCGCGCAGACGCTACCGCCAAGACCCTGACCGGTGCCATCCGCACCGGCTGGCAGGCCGACTACCCGTCGCTGAACAACTTCCTCGGCCCGCTGTACGGCACCGGGGCAGGTTCCAACGACGGCGAATACTCGAGTGAAGAGTTCGACAACCTCCTGGGCGAAGGCCTTGCCGCTGCCACCCCGGAAGACGGAGCCGAAATCTTCAACCAGGCCCAGGAAGTCCTGCTGAAGGACCTCCCCGTTATCCCGCTGTGGTACCAGGTGGCACAGTCCGGCTGGAGTGAAAACGTGGACAACGTGGAAACCGGCTGGAACGGTGTCCCGGTGTACTACAACGTCACGGCCAAGTAGCAGTATCTAGACCGACCGATCCGGGGCCCGGCCCGAAGGCCGGGCCCCGGCTTGTATTTCGGGTTCTATCAAGAACAGGCATAGAAAAAAATGCGAGACTTCAATCCCCCACAGCTGGCAGGAGGCCACCCCTAATGGCCGGCTACGTCATTCGACGCTTCCTCCAAATGATCCCCGTTTTCTTCGGGGCAACCTTCCTCGTTTACTTCCTCGTATTCTCCCTCCCGGGAGACCCCATTGCCGCACTCTTCGGCGATAAGCCGGTTAACGAGGCCGTCGCCGCACAGCTGCGCAGCCAGTACAACCTGGACCAGCCCTTCATCGTCCAGTACCTGCTGTACCTGAAGAACCTGGTCACCTTTAACCTGGGGGTCGACTTCTCCGGCCGCGAGGTTTCGGCCGTCCTGGCCCAGGCCTTCCCCGTGACTATGCGCCTCGCCGTGCTGGCCCTGCTTTTCGAAGCGGTCTTCGGTATTGCCTTCGGCCTGATCGCCGGCCTGAAGAAGGGCAAGATCTTCGACAGCACGGTCCTGGTTGTCTCCCTGATCGTGATCGCGATCCCGGTGTTCGTGCTCGGCTTCCTGCTGCAGTTCCTGGTGGGCGTCAAGCTCCAATGGACCAGCCCAACGGTTGGCGGCGACGCCAGCTGGGCGGACCTGATACTGCCGGCAGTGGTCCTGGGCCTGGCGTCCTTCGCCTACGTCCTGCGCCTGACGCGCACCTCGGTTATCGAGAACATGAACGCCGACTACGTCCGCACCGCCACCGCCAAGGGGCTTTCCCGGCCGCGCGTGGTCACCGTGCACATCCTGCGCAACTCCCTGATTCCCGTGGTGACCTTCCTCGGGGCGGACCTGGGTGCGCTGATGGGCGGCGCCATCGTCACCGAAGGCATCTTTAACGTCCCCGGAGTGGGACAGCGACTTTACCAGTCAGTCATCAGGGGAGAGGGGCCGACGATCGTGTCGATCGTGAGTGTCCTCGTCTTCGTCTACGTCATCGCCAACCTCCTGGTAGACCTCCTGTACGCCTGGCTTGATCCGAGGATCCGTTATGCATAAAGACACCACAAACATCGAGCACTACGTCGCTCCGCTGGAGGAAACCCCTCTGGCGGCGACCGACAGCGTCAAGGACGACGTCCAGCCGCTGAGCCTCTGGGGGGAGGCCTGGCGCAACCTGCGTACCCAGCCGCTGTTCATCATTTCCGCCCTGCTTATCCTGCTGATCCTCACGGTCGCGGCTTTCCCGGGCCTATTCACGAATGCGTCACCGGATGAAAACTGCCTGCTGGCCAACTCCAACGGTGCACCTACGGCGGGGCACCCGCTGGGCTTCACCTTCCAGGGCTGCGACGTTTACGCCCGCGTCATTTACGGCACACGCGCGTCCCTGATGGTGGGAGTGCTGACCACACTGGCCGTCGTAATCATCGGCGGCATCGCAGGAGCGCTGGCCGGCTACTACGGCGGATGGCTCGACGCCATCCTCGCCCGGGTCGGCGACATCTTCTTCGCCCTGCCGCTGATCCTCGGCGCCATCATCATCATGCAGCTGCCGACCTTCCGCGAGAACCGCACGGTCATGACGGTGGTCTTCACGCTGCTGATCTTCGGGTGGCCCCAGGTCGCCCGCATCACCCGCAGCGCCGTGATCTCGGTCCGCAACGCGGACTTCGTGGTGGCGTCCCGCTCCCTCGGCGTTTCGCGGTTCTCGGCACTGGTGAAGCACGTTATTCCCAACTCCACCGCCCCCGTGATCGTGATCGCCACCATCTCGCTGGGCACGTTCATCGTTGCGGAAGCCACGCTGTCCTTCCTGGGCATCGGGCTCCCGCCGGGCATCATGTCCTGGGGCAACGACATCTCGGCCGCCCAGTCTTCGTTGCGGTCCAACCCCTCAACGCTGCTCTGGCCTGCGGCCGCCCTCTCCATCACCGTGCTGAGCTTCATCATGCTCGGCGACGCGGTCCGTGATGCTCTTGATCCGAAGGCGCGCAAACGATGACCATCAATACACAAAACGCGGCTGTGAAGCCCCTGTTGGAAGTCCGCGACCTGGCAATCACCTTTGCCACCGCAAACGGCGACGTGGAAGCAGTCCGTGACGCACACCTGACGATCATGCCCGGCGAAACCGTGGCTATCGTGGGTGAGTCCGGTTCCGGCAAGTCGACGACGGCGCTGGCGGCCATCGGCCTGCTGCCCGGCAACGGCCGGGTCAGCGCAGGCCAGATCCTCTTTGACGGCGAGGACATTTCCAATGCCAGCGCCAAGCGGATCCAGGAGCTGCGCGGCAATTCGATCGGCATGGTTCCGCAGGATCCGATGTCCAACCTGAACCCGGTGTGGAAGATCGGTTTCCAGGTCAAGGAAACCCTGCGCGCCAATGGGCTGCCCCACTCCGCGGCGGACATCGCCAAGGTCCTGGAGCAGGCCGGCCTGCCGGATGCGGCAAGCCGCGCCAAGCAGTACCCGCACGAGTTCTCCGGCGGCATGCGCCAGCGCGCACTGATTGCCATTGGCCTGTCCTGCCGGCCCCGACTGCTCATCGCCGATGAGCCGACGTCGGCGCTGGACGTCACCGTCCAGCGGCAGATCCTGGACCACCTGGGCACCCTCACGGAGGAACTGGGCACCGCGGTGCTGCTGATCACTCACGACCTTGGCCTGGCCGCGGAACGTGCCCAGAAGGTCGTCGTCATGTACAAGGGACGCGTGGTGGAATCCGGGCCGGCCTTGGAAATCCTTACCAACCCCCGCCACCCCTACACGCGTAAGCTCGTGGAATCGGCACCCTCCCTGGCCTCCAAGCGCATCGACTCTGCGAAGAGCCGCGGCCTCGAGAGCGCAGACCTGCTGACCTCCGAAGACGATGCCAAGCTGAAGGCTGCGGATAACGTCATTGAGGTGAAGGACCTGACGAAGGTCTTCAAGCTCCGCAGCGGACTCGGCAAGTCGACGGATTTCACCGCCGTGGACAACGTCTCCTTCGACATCAAGCGCGGCACCACCACCGCCGTCGTGGGCGAGTCCGGCTCGGGCAAGTCCACTGTGGCCCGCATGGTGCTGAACCTCGAGACTCCCACCAGCGGCTCCATCCTGTTCAACGGGGTGGATATGACCACGCTGAACAGCAAGCGGATGTTCGAGTTCCGCCGCCGGGTGCAGCCGATTTTCCAGGATCCGTACGGTTCCCTGGACCCGATGTACAACATCTTCCGCACCATCGAAGAGCCGCTTCGGGTGCATAAGATCGGCACGTCCAAGAGCCGGGAGGCCAAGGTGCGCGAGCTCCTTGACCAGGTGGCCCTGCCGTCATCGGTGATGCGCCGCTTCCCGAACGAGCTCTCCGGCGGCCAGCGCCAGCGCGTCGCGATTGCGCGGGCCCTGGCGCTGGATCCCGAGGTGGTCATCTGCGACGAAGCGGTTTCGGCGCTGGACGTCCTGGTGCAGGCCCAGATCCTGAACCTGCTGGCGGACCTGCAGTCGGAGCTGGGACTGAGCTACCTGTTCATTACCCATGACCTGGCCGTGGTCCGGCAGATCGCGGACTTCGTCTGCGTGATGGAAAAGGGCAAGCTCGTGGAGACCGGCACCACGGACGAGGTGTTCGACGCCCCGCAGCAGGCCTACACGCAGGCACTGCTGGCGGCCATCCCGGGCTCACGCCTGGAACTGCCGCCCGAAGTCGCCTAGCGGCCTGGCAGCACATGCACTGAAGGCGGGGAACCGGACAGGTTCCCCGCCTTCAGTGTGTCCGGCACGGCCCGAGACAGCGCCTGCCCCACGCCCTGTCCGCGCCTCGAAACAGCGGGGTTTGGTTCGCCCCGCAAAGGCGTGCATTAGGGATCGTATGGTATTGCGACTAGAATGTTAGCGTGCCCGCTGACGGCGGGGCCTTCGGTGGATTCTGACTGGTGATTGAGCAAGCGATTGAATCAGCATTCGTACAGAACAGCCGGAAACGCCGGTACCCATCCGGCCGAAAAAGATACACCCCGAACTGATCTCCTATGAATTGAGTCCTCACGCATGTCAGAAACCAACACGGCTGTAAATACCGCAGTACGAAGCGATCTCCGCAACGTTGCGATTGTGGCCCACGTTGACCACGGTAAGACGACTCTCGTCGACGCCATGCTGAAGCAGACGAACTCGTTTGCCGCCCACGGTGACGTGGAAGACCGCGTGATGGACTCCGGTGACCTGGAGCGCGAAAAGGGCATCACCATCCTGGCCAAGAACACCACCGTGTTCTACAACGGTCCGGCCGCCAAGGGCGAAACCATCACCATCAACGTCATCGACACCCCCGGCCACGCCGACTTCGGCGGCGAGGTCGAGCGCGGCCTGTCCATGGTCGACGGCGTTGTGCTGCTGGTTGACGCTTCCGAAGGCCCGCTGCCCCAGACCCGCTTCGTGCTGCGCAAGGCTCTGGCCGCGAAGCTGCCGGTAGTCCTCCTGGTCAACAAGACCGACCGTCCCGATGCCCGGATCGACGAAGTCGTCAGCGAGTCCATGGACCTGCTGCTCGGCCTGGCCTCCGACCTCGCCGACGAAGTTCCGGACCTCGATCTGGACCTGATCCTGAACGTTCCCGTTGTCTACGCCGCAGCCCGCGTAGGTGCCGCTTCCCTGGAGCAGCCGGCCGACGGTTCAGCCCCCGCGAACGACAACCTGGAACCGCTGTTCCAGACGATCATCGAGCACATCCCGGCTCCCACGTACGACCCCGAGGGTGTCCTCCAGGCGCACGTCACCAACCTTGACGCTTCCCCGTTCCTGGGCCGCCTCGCCCTGCTGCGTATCTTCAACGGCACCCTGCGCAAGGGCCAGACCGTTGCCTGGGCACGTCACGACGGCACCATGAAGACCGTCAAAATCACCGAACTGCTGGCCACCAAGGCACTGGACCGCGTTCCGACCGAGTCCGCCGGACCGGGCGAGATCGTTGCTGTAGCCGGTATCGAGGACATCACCATTGGTGAAACCCTGACCGACGTCGACAACCCCAAGCCGCTGCCGCTGATCACCGTGGACGATCCCGCGATCTCCATGACCATCGGTATCAACACTTCGCCGCTGGCCGGCCGGGTCAAGGGTGCCAAGGTTACGGCCCGCCAGGTCAAGGACCGCCTCGACAAGGAACTGATCGGCAACGTGTCGCTGAAGGTCCTTCCGACCGAGCGTCCGGATGCCTGGGAAGTCCAGGGCCGCGGCGAGCTCGCCCTGGCCATCCTCGTGGAGCAGATGCGCCGCGAAGGCTTCGAGCTGACGGTCGGCAAGCCGCAGGTGGTCACCAAGATCATCGACGGCAAGGTCAACGAGCCGATGGAGCACATGACCATCGACGTACCCGAGGAATACCTGGGTGCCGTGACGCAGCTGATGGCTGTCCGCAAGGGCCGCATGGTCAACATGGCCAACCACGGCACCGGCTGGGTCCGCATGGAATTCATCGTTCCCGCCCGTGGCCTGATCGGCTTCCGCACCAAGTTCCTTACGGAAACCCACGGCGCCGGCATCTCCTCCTCCATCGCCGAGGGCTACGAGCCCTGGGCCGGTCCGATCGAGTACCGCACCAACGGTTCGCTGATCTCCGACCGCTCCGGCGTCGTCACCCCGTTCGCGATGATCAAGCTGCAGGAACGCGGCTCCTTCTTCGTGGAGCCCACCTCCGAGGTATACGAGGGCATGATCGTCGGCGAGAACTCCCGCGCCGATGACATGGACGTGAACATCACCAAGGAAAAGCAGCTCACCAACATGCGTGCCGCTTCCTCGGACACCTTCGAGAACCTGACCCCGCCGCGGAAGCTCACGCTGGAAGAGTCGCTCGAATTCGCCCGTGAGGACGAATGCGTGGAGGTCACTCCGGAGTCCATCCGTATCCGGAAGCTGGTCCTGAACGCGAACGACCGTGCCAAGGCCAACCGCGCCCGCGCCAAGGCCTAGTCATTTCCGCCACGGCTGAAACCGGCAAGAGGTCCCCGCGCTGGCGGGGGCCTCTTGTGGCTGTGATCGGGGGGATCCTGGCGGCTCTGCTGGGTACCTCCCTGCACGGCCACGTGGTGTATGCGGGCGACGACGGATTGCCCGTCGGTGCCCTGCTGGCCGTAGTGTTCAGCGGTGCCCTGGCCTTGCTGGTCGGCCTCTGGCAGCGCAGTGCGCTGTTGAGCGCCGTCACCGGCGTGATCACCTACCTGGTGCTGGGACTCTTTTCCCTGGACCTCGTCAGTGAGGTACCCCTGATCGTGACCGGTTCCTCCGCCCCGGAGCAGCCGCCGGTAGTGACTGCCGGACTGGTCTGGCTCTTCGGGCAGGCTGTCGCGACCGTGGCAGCTGTGCTGGTCTGCGCACGCGTGCTTGGCCGGGACCGGGCCGCCGGGACCGCTGCCTAGGCATCCGCAGAATTCAAGATCACGTAAAAGGCCGCTGGAACAAAAGTTCCGGCGGCCTTTTTCATGCGGTTTTCGCGGGTTACAGCGGACGTGTCCGCGCAGCGCGGCGCGGGGGAGCGGGCGGGACGGTTTTGGCCGCGGTGACCAGCGGATAGGCGATAAGGACCTCGCCGCGCCGGGTGGAGACCGTGCACCCGTCCGTCCCGACGTCGCTGAGGGTGCCCAGAGCGTCCGTGAAGCCGCCGTCGATCCGGTAGCGGACGACGACGCGCACTCCGGGCTGCAGGCCGCGCAGCAGGGCGGCAGGTTCTTCGTGCGTCATCCTTCCATCCTACGGAGGGGCCGGCGTCACCGGGACGCTCCGGCTGGGAGATAATGGACAAGGCTACTAACGTGGAACCAACACCCAGCGACCCGCCGTCCTACCGGCCGACGGTCCGCAGATCAGGAAGGCAAGGGACGTGACGTACGTAATTGCGCAGCCGTGCGTGGATGTAAAAGACAAGGCATGTATCGAAGAATGCCCCGTGGACTGCATCTATGAAGGCGAACGCTCCCTCTACATCCACCCGGACGAATGCGTCGACTGCGGGGCCTGTGAACCCGTCTGCCCGGTAGAGGCCATCTACTACGAAGACGACACTCCCGAGGAATGGGCCGAGTACTACAAGGCCAATGTCGAGTTCTTCGACGTCCTGGGCTCTCCCGGCGGCGCTGCCAAGGTAGGCAACACGCACACGGATCACCCGATCATCGCGGCCCTGCCGCCGCAGAACCAGGCATGAGCGCCGCGGCGTCCCGGGCCTTCGGGCTGGACCTGCCGGAGTACCCCTGGGACGCCATGGCGCCCTACCAGCGCCGGGCAGCAGAGCATCCTGATGGAGCGGTGAACCTGTCCATCGGCACCCCCGTGGATCCAACGCCCGCCGTCGTCCGCGACGCGCTGGCAGCTGCTTCGGATGCCCCGGGCTATCCCACAACGCACGGCACCGCGGACCTGCGCGCCGCCGTCGTCGACTGGTTTGCCCGACGCCGGAACGTGTCCGGGCTGGATCCGGCGGCCGTGCTGCCCACCGTGGGTTCGAAGGAACTCGTTGCCTGGCTGCCGCTGCTGCTCGGGCTGGGGGAGGGCGACGTCGTTGTCCGGCCCGTGGTGGCTTACCCCACCTACGACATGGGTGCGGTCTTCGCCGGCGCCACGGCGGTAGCCGCGGAC
Organism: Arthrobacter sp. zg-Y238; assembly: GCF_024385525.1. Classification (GTDB taxonomy): domain Bacteria; phylum Actinomycetota; class Actinomycetes; order Actinomycetales; family Micrococcaceae; genus Arthrobacter_B; species Arthrobacter_B jinronghuae. The sequence goes on from NZ_JANFLU010000005.1 coordinate 104,382, forward strand.
CACCTCTCCGATCTGGACGAGCAGACGCGTTCGCGCGTACGGCTGGTCTGGGTGAACTCTCCGGGCAACCCCACCGGCATTGTGCGTTCCGCCGAGTCGCTGCGCACCCTCGTCGAAGAAGCCCGTGCCCTGGGCGCAGTGGTTGCCTCGGACGAATGCTATGCCGAACTCGGCTGGGGACAGTGGGATCCCGCTGAAGGCGGCGAACCCGTCCCCAGCATCCTGGATCCGCGGATCAGCGGCGGAAGCACCGACTCCCTGCTCGCGGTGTACTCCTTGAGCAAGCAGTCCAACATGGCCGGTTACCGCGCTGCGTTCACGGCGGGAGATCCGGCATTGATCGCCAACCTGGTCAACAGCCGCAAGCACGCCGGGATGATCGTCCCCGCGCCCGTACAGGCCGCCATGGCCGCTGCGCTGCGCGACGACGCACACGTGGCGGCACAGAAGGACCTCTACCGCTCCCGCCGCAACCGGCTCGTTCCGGCACTCGAGGCGTTCGGCCTGAAGATCGAGCACTCGGAAGCCGGGTTGTACCTGTGGGCGAGTGCGGGCGAGGATACCTGGACCACCGTGGCACGTTTCGCGGAACTGGGAATAGTGGTGGGTCCCGGCGTTTTCTACGGCGACGCCGGTGCCGGCTACGTGCGGATTGCCCTCACCGGCACGGACGACGGCATCCGTGCAGCCGCCGAGCGCCTGCACGCGGGTTCGCAGGAATAGTATTGGGCACTGCACCGTAATACTGCGCCCAGCCATGTTGCGCTTGTACAACGGTGCCCGCCTCGATTAGTGGTAAGGGCACTGAAACCGGTAGCGTTTTAGCGAAATAGTTTAGTGGAATGCACTATGTCCGTCGGAAGCGGATGTACATAGCGGCGGTTTCAAAAACTCCTAAAGGAGAATTAATGACTGAGCAACCAAGTGCCAAGCTCCAGTACGGGCCGAACCCGGAAGACGAGCTTGTACTGCCCCGCGTTGCCGCAGCTGAAGGAAACAACGGTTTCGACGTTTCCAAGCTGCTGAAGCAGACCGGCACCGTCACTTTTGACCCCGGCTTCATGAACACGGCGGCCACCACCTCCGCGATCACCTACATCGACGGCGACCAGGGCATCCTGCGCTACCGCGGGTACCCCATTGAGCAGCTGGCAAAGCACTCGAGCTTCCTCGAGACCTCGTACCTGCTGATTTACGGGGAACTGCCGACGCCGACCGAGCTGGAGAACTTCGACCAGCGGATCCGGCGCCATACCCTGCTCCATGAGGACCTGAAGGGCTTCTTCGGCGGCTTCCCGCGCGACGCGCACCCGATGCCGGTACTGTCCTCGGCGGTCAGTGCGTTGTCCACCTTCTACCAGGACTCCCTGGACCCGTTCGACGAAGAACAGGTGGAGCTCTCCACGGTCCGCCTGATGGCGAAGCTGCCCGTGATCGCGGCCTACGCGCACAAGAAGTCCATCGGCCAGCCGATGCTGTACCCGGACAACTCCATGAACCTGGTGGAGAACTTCATGCGGCTGTCCTTCGGCCTGCCGGCCGAGCCGTACGAAATCGATCCGGACCTGGTCAAGGCCCTGGACCTGCTGCTGATCCTGCATGCGGACCACGAGCAGAACTGCTCCACCTCCACCGTCCGTCTGGTGGGCAGCTCCAACGCCAACATGTTCGCTTCGGTTTCGGCCGGCATCAGCGCCCTCTTCGGACCGCTGCACGGCGGGGCCAACGAAGCAGTGCTGAACATGCTGCGCGACATCCAGGCCACCGGGATGCAGCCGGAGACCTTCATGGAAAAGGTCAAGAACAAGGAAGACGGCGTGAAGCTCATGGGCTTCGGGCACCGCGTCTACAAGAATTACGACCCGCGCGCCAAGATCGTCAAGGCCACCGCCCATGACATCCTCGCCAAGCTCGGCGGCAACGATGAGCTGCTGGACATCGCCATGCGCCTGGAAGAGAAGGCACTGGCGGACGATTACTTCATCGAGCGCAAGCTGTACCCGAACGTGGACTTCTACACGGGCCTGATTTACAAGGCCATGGGCTTCCCGGAGAAGATGTTCACGGTCCTGTTCGCCATTGGCCGCCTGCCGGGCTGGATTGCCCAGTGGCGTGAAATGATGCAGGACCCGCAGACGAAGATCGGCCGCCCGCGCCAGCTCTACACGGGCGCACCGGAGCGCAACTACCCGCAGCGCTGATCGGTTTTGTAAAAACAGAAAAGGGAAGGTCCCCGGAAAATTCCGGGGACCTTCCCTTTTCTAATCCCTACGGGGCGGCGTAGCCCTCGGGGTTGTTCTTCTGCCAGCGCCAGTGGTCCTCGCACATGCTCGCCAGGGAGCGTTCGGCCCGCCAGCCGAGGTCCGCGTGCGCGGCGGCAGGGTCGGCGTAGCTGACGGCGGCATCTCCCGGGCGGCGCTCGGCGAACTCGTAGGGGATTTCCTTGCCTGCGGCGGCGGAGAAGGCCGAGAGGACTTCCAGGACGGACGAGCCGTTGCCCGTGCCCAGGTTCCAGCGGTGTACGCCGGGGGCCTCGCTCAAGTAGTTGAGTGCGGCGAGGTGGCCTGCGGCAAGGTCCACTACGTGGATGTAGTCGCGGACGCCGGTGCCGTCCGGTGTGGGGTAGTCGTTGCCGAAGACCATGACCTTTTCGCGGCGGCCAACGGCAACCTGCGCCACGAACGGCAGCAGGTTGTTCGGCACACCGGTGGGATCCTCGCCGATCCGGCCGGATTCGTGGGCGCCGGCGGGGTTGAAGTACCGCAGCAGCGCAACGCTCCAGCGTTCATCGGCGGCACCGAGATCGCTGAGGATGTCCTCGATCTGCTCCTTGGTGCGCCCGTAGGGGTTCACGGCGTCCATGGGGGAGTCCTCGGTGAGGGGGACCTCCTCGGATGCGCCGTAGACGGTGGCTGACGAGCTGAAGACGATGGTCCGGACGTTATGCCGGTCCATGGCGTGCAGCAGGTTGATGGTGCCGACTACGTTGTTGGTGTAGTAGTACAGCGGTTTAGCTACCGATTCACCCACTGCCTTCAGCCCGGCGAAGTGGATGACGGCGTCGATGGAGCGGCCGTCGAATGCCGCTTCGAGCGCCGCTTCATCCAGCAGGTCGGCCTTGATGAATTCCGCCTTGCGGCCGGTCAGCTCCTGGACCCGCCGCAGCGATTCCTCGTTTGAATTCTGGAGGTTGTCCAGGACTACCACGTCGTGGCCCGCTTCGAGGAGGGCCAGAGTGGTGTGGGATCCGATATAACCGGTGCCACCGGTAACTAAAATGCGCATGGTTCTAAGCCTAAACGCTCGCTCGTCCGTATCCGCGGCGGCGGTCCCGCGGCGGACCCCTTTATTCCGCGGGGAGACTGAACGCCGTCACGGCCACCTGCCCGGGTGCGGCGTCCGATTCGGACCAGACGGCGGTACCCCGGTGCCAGGTCCGACCGTCATAGGCGACGGACTCGATCCCGAGCGCCTTGGCATTGGCGACGAACCACTGGGCCACGGACCAGCCGTAGGCACCCTCGACGTCGGCCAGATAGAGCGGGCCCAGCACGGACCCGTTCAGCGGTCCGTAGATTTCTTCGACGGCGGCAGCGCTCAGCGCGGGATCGGCGGATTCAACCGGAGCCCGCAGGGTGCAGGAGAGAGCTGTAGGGGTCTGCCCGGTCAGGGCGGAAGCGAAGGCCCGGGCAGGACCCTCATGCTTGGCGTACGCGTCCGGGAAGGCGCTGCGCTGGACCGCTTGCGCCGCCTCCGTGATCGGAAGCTCCAGGTAGCCCGGGACCTGCTCCAGGCCGTTGTAGAAGGCGGTGGCGGCGTAGGCGGGGTCCATCACCTGTTCCTCGCTGCCCCATCCCTGCGACGGGCGCTGCTGGAAGAGGCCGCGGGAGTCCGGACCGGCGTCGTCGCCGTAGTCCAGGTTGCGCAGCCCCGATTCCTGCAGGGCAGTGGCAAGGGCAATGGAGACGGCCCGCGGCGGCAGCCCGCGGGCCACCGCCACCCCGGAAATGATTGAGGCGTTCGCCGCCTGTTCCAGCGTCAGCCAGTATTCCGCGCCGCCCACAACGGCCACGCAGCGTTCAGTGATCACCGGTGCCTGCTTCTTTCCCGAGAGCGCGGAAACAGCGAACAAGGCAGCGAACGCCGCCACGCACAGCGCCAGCAGCAGGACCAGCACCCGGAAGGAACGGGTTTCATGCTGCTGGAGCAGTTGCATGGTGTCCGGCCGCTAGTTCGCGTGCAGCGCGGAGTTCAGTTCCACGGTGCGTCCGTTGCGGGGCAGTGCCTCCACCGCGCCGGTGGCGGAATTGCGGCGGAACAGCAGGTTGGGCACGCCCGAGAGTTCAGCGGCCTTCACCAGGCGGGGCTCGCCGCCGTCGAGGACGGTGACCCGGGTCCCGGCCGTCACGTACAGCCCGGCCTCAACCACGCTGTCGTCACCGATGCTGATGCCGACGCCGGAGTTCGCGCCCAGGAGGACACGTTCGCCCAGGGTGATCTTTTCCTTGCCGCCGCCGGAGAGGGTGCCCATGATGGAGGCGCCGCCGCCGACGTCGGTCCCGTCGCCCACGACTACTCCGGCGGAGATGCGGCCCTCGACCATGGACGTGCCGAGGGTGCCGGCGTTGAAGTTGACGAAGCCTTCGTGCATCACGGTGGTGCCTGCGGCGAGGTGGGCGCCGAGGCGGACCCGACCGGCGTCGGCAATGCGGACGCCGGAGGGCAGTACGTAGTCGGTCATGCGGGGGAACTTGTCCACGCCGTAGACGGTCACGGTGCCGCGGCTGCGCAGCCGCAGGCGGACCGCCTCGAAGTCGGCCACCGCGCACGGTCCGTGGTTGGTCCAGACCACGTTGGGCAGGGCAGCGAAGATGCCGTCAAGGTTGATGGTGTTGGGCTGGACCAGGCGGGCCGAGAGCAGGTGCAGGCGGAGGTAGGCGTCGGCGGTGTCGGCGGGGGCGGCGTCGAGGTCGATCCGGGTTTCCAGCACTTCGCCGTGGGTGCCGCGGATACCGTCGGCCATTGCTTCGGCGGCGGCATCGAGATCGTCTTTCAGGGCCGCGTCGAAAGCGGCATCACCCAGAGCGGGGCTGGGGAACCAGACATCGAGCACGACGCCGTCGGAGGTGACGGTGGCCAGGCCGAGGCCTGAGGCAGTACGGGTATCGGGGGTTCCAGCGGGTGTGGGGGCAGCGCTTACAGTCATGGTTCCCAGTCTACCGAGCGGTACTGTGGGAGGGTGACTGATGCATCTGTGCCTTCCTTGGATCTTTTCGGCGATGTCGCGGACCTGACCGCGGCCCTGATGGATTTCGAGAGCGTTTCCGGAAACGAGACCGCCCTGGCGGACGCCGTCGAGACCGCTCTCCGTGCCTGCCCCCACCTCGAAGTGTCCCGCGACGGGGACTCCGTGGTGGCTCGGACCCGGCTTGGCCGGGCGGAGCGGATCATCCTTGCCGGCCACCTGGACACCGTGCCGCTGCCGACGGTGCCGGGGTCGCGCGGGACCGTACCGTCGGCATGGGACGGGGACGTGCTTTACGGCCGCGGTGCCACCGATATGAAGGGCGGTGTGGCGGTCCAGCTGGCCCTGGCTGCCGCTCTCACCGAGCCCGCCCGGGACATCACCTACGTTTTCTACGACCACGAAGAGGTCGACGCTTCCCTCAGCGGGCTCGGCCGGTTGGAGCGCAGCCATCCGGACTGGCTGAAGGCGGACTTCGCCGTCCTCCTGGAGCCGACCAACGGGACCGTGGAGGGCGGCTGCAACGGCACCATGCGCTTCCACGCCACCACCACCGGCCGCGCCGCGCACTCCGCGCGGGCCTGGATGGGGGAGAACGCCATCCACGCAGCGGCGGACATCCTGGTGCGGCTGCGGGACCACTCACCGGCCACGGTGAACGTCGAGGGCCTGGATTTCCGTGAGTCCCTGAACGCCGTCCGGATCTGGGGCGGGACAGCGGGCAATGTAATTCCGGATGCCGCCACCGTCGAAATCAACTACCGCTTTGCCCCGGACAAAGGCATCGAGGAAGCCGAAGCCTACGTCCGGAAGCTGCTTTCAGGGTTCGACGTCGTGCGGACCGATGCCGCGGCCGGCGCCCGGCCGGGACTGACCCTGCCGGCTGCCGCGTCCTTCGTGGCCGCCGTGGGCGCCGAACCGAAACCGAAATACGGCTGGACCGACGTCGCCCGGTTCAGTGCGCTGGGGATTCCCGCCGTGAACTTCGGCCCCGGGGACGCCCTGCTGGCGCACACCGATGACGAACATGTACACGCTGCCGCCATCCGGGACTGCTTGGCGGCGCTGAGGTCCTGGCTGAGCTAGGCCGGCCGCGGTTCCCGCGTCGACAAGAGCCTAAGGGCAGCGAAAAAGGAGAGGACCGGCATAGTGCCGGTCCTCTCCTTTTTCGTTAGCTGTCCGGGGCTGGTGAGCCTATTTGGCCGCGCCCTTTGCCGGTGCGGCAGCCGGAACCGGAGCTTCGATGCCCTCGGGCTCGATCGTGTCTTCGATCTTCAGCACCTTGCCGGCACGTGCGCCCAGGCGCCGGGAGAGGCGCTGCGCGGCAAACGTGAGCAGCCAGTTCAGGGCGATGAAGATCGCGGCGGTAACCAGCAGTGCGGGCAGGATGTTGCCTTCACCCGCGGCCAGGCGGCGTGCGTAGTCCAGCAGTTCGGTGTAGCCGATGAAGGTACCCAGCGCGGAGTCCTTCAGGATGACCACGAACTGGCTCAGCAGCGCCGGCAGCATGGCCACCAGCGCCTGCGGCATCTCGATGCTGCGGAGCGACTGGCCCGGTGTCAGGCCGATGGCGAGGCCGGCCTCGCGCTGGCCCTTCGGGAGACCGAAGACGCCGGAGCGGACCAGTTCCGCGATCACCGAACCGTTGTACAGGGTGAGGGCTATGACAACGGCGTAGAAGGGGACCTGTTCCGGATTCACCGAAGTGGACTTGGAGAGGAACTGGTAGAAGAACACCATCATCAGCAGCACGGGAACCGCGCGGAAGAACTCCACCACGAGCCCGCAGGCCCAGCTGATCGGCTTGAAAGCCGAAAGGCGCCCGATGCCGAAGAGCAGGCCGAAGACAATCGACGTCACCACGGCCACGGCGGCAGCCTTCAGCGTGGAGAGCAGTCCCGGGAGCATGAAGTACTCCCAGGTCCGCCACTCCAGGAAGGGCGTCCACTTGGCGGCGTCGAACTGGCCCTTGTCCGCCAGCCCGGAGATCGCCACCCAGAGCAGCGCTGCGATCAGCAGCACGCCCAGGATGTTGCCGACCATGATGTTCCGGCGGGCCTTGGGCCCGGGGGCATCAAACAGGACATTCTGTGCGCTCATCGTGCGACCGCCAGTTTCTTCGAGGCCCAGGTGGTGAGCAGGCCGATGGGGATAACGATGATGACGTAGCCGATGGCAAAGGTCAGGAAGATCTGCGTCATCAGGTTCGGATTGAACTCGATCATGGTTTTCATCATGCTCGAGGTCTCCAGGGCGACGCCGGCCGTGGCGGCCACGGTGGTGTTCTTGACCAGGGCGATCAGCACATTGCCCATCGGGGCGATGGCGCCGCGGAAGGCCTGCGGCATGATGACCAGCCGGGCTGCTTCCAGGAACCCAAGGCCGATGGCGCGGGCGGCCTCAGCCTGTCCCAGCGGAACCGTGTTGACGCCGCTGCGGATGGCCTCGCAGAAGAATGCTGCGTGGTAGACGGTCAGCGACAGCACGGCAAGGCGGAAGAAGTTGGTGGTGAAGTCGCTGGACAGGCTCACGTTCAGCTGCGACCACAGCGCCAGTGAGCCGAACACCATGATGATGGTCAGCGGGGTGTTGCGGAAAATGTTGACGTAGGCGGCACCGAACCACTGCAGGCTGGGGATCGGTGAGATCCGCATCAGCGCCAGTACGGTACCGAGTATCAGCGACCAGAGCGCGGCCCAGAACGCGAGCTGGATATTGACCCAGAAAGCGCCGAGGACGTCGTACTGCTCGAAGAGGGCAGTAAAACCCTCCATGTTTCACCTCTTTACGGTGGAAGAAAACCCGCAACGGGGAAGCCGGAGGTTATCGCCGGCTTCCCCGCGGGGGTGGAACGTGCAGGAACTAGGCGCAGGCGTCAGGCGTCGGCGGGTTCAGGTCTTCATTGAAGGTGTAGTCGGCGCCTTCGGTGTTCTTCTTGATGGCTTCCTCCCACGCACCGTCCTGGACCATCTTGGTGATGGCTGCGTTGATGTCCTCGCACTTGACGATGCCGCCTTCCTTCGGCAGGCCGACACCGTACTTCTCCTCCGAGAAGGTGTTGCCGACAACCTTGAACTGGCCCTTGTTGGCGTCAGTCGAGGCCAGGCCGGCAAGGATGATGTCGTCAGTGGTGACGGCGTCAATGGAGCCGCCCTGCATGGCGGTCACGCACTCGGCGTAGCTCGGCTGCTCCAGCAGGTTCACGCCGGCGGCGTAGTTGTCCTTGATCTTCTGTGCCGAGGTGGAGCCGGTGACGGAGCAGAGGTTCTTGCCGTCCAGATCCTCGGGGCCGCTGATGTCGCTGTCGACGGGAACCAGAAGGTCCTGGCCGGCCACGAAGTACGGTCCTGCGAAAGCAACCTTTTCCTTACGGGCATCGGTGATGGAGTAGGTTGCGAAGATCATGTCCAGCTGGTCATTTTCCAGCATGTTCTCGCGCTGGGCGGAGGGACTGGAAATGAACTTGATCTGGTCCTCGGGGTAGCCCAGTTCGTTGGCGACGTATTTGGCGACGTCGACGTCGAAGCCGGCGTAGTTGCCGCCCTCGTCGAAGCCCAGGCCGGGCTGGTCGAACTTGATGCCGATACGGATCTGCTCGCCGGAGCCTTCGGTGGCGGCTTCGCTGCTGCCGGATTCGGAACCGGAATCGCCGCCGCAGGCGGACAGGGTCAGGGCTGCCACGGCGGCGATGGCCGCAGCGGCGTAACGGGTCTTGCGCATGTTTTCTCCTTGCATTGCGGTCCTCCGCGCAAAAGCGGAGGACCTAGCCTCATAAGGGTTGCCCCCAACTGGTGAAACCCCGGTACTGCTGGTGGAGCGTGTAGTGCTTGGAACGGTTCTAGTGGGAGAGGATCTTGCCCAGGAAGTCCTTGGCGCGGTCGCTCTTCGGGTTCGTGAAGAACTCCTCGGGAGTGGCTTCTTCGACAATCTGTCCGTCGGCCATGAAGATCACCCGGTCCGCCGCCTTGCGGGCGAAGCCCATCTCGTGGGTGACGACCACCATGGTCATGCCGTCCTTCGCCAGGCCCACCATGGTGTCCAGCACCTCATTGATCATTTCCGGATCGAGGGCGGAGGTGGGCTCGTCGAAGAGCATGACCTTCGGCTTCATGGCCAGCGCGCGGGCAATGGCTACGCGCTGCTGCTGGCCGCCGGAAAGCTGCGCCGGAAGCTTGTTCGCCTGGTTGGCCACGCCCACACGCTCAAGCAGTTCCATGGCCAGTTTCTTGGCCTCGGCAGGCTTGGACTTGCGGACCTTGACCGGTCCGAGGGAAACGTTGTCCACGATGGACTTATGCGCGAAAAGGTTGAACGACTGGAAAACCATGCCGACGTCGGCGCGCAGCTTGGCAAGGGCCTTGCCTTCGGCCGGCAGGACGGCGCCGTCAACGGTGATTTCGCCGTCGTCGATGGTCTCGAGGCGGTTGATGGCACGGCACAGGGTCGACTTGCCGGACCCGGAGGGTCCGATCACCACCACTACCTCGCCGCGGGCAATGTCGAGATTGATGTTCTGCAGGACATGGAGGTCCCCGAAATGCTTGTTCACGTTCTTCAGCGAAACGAGCGGTGCAGCGGATTCAGGCACGGATTTACCTGGGGATGTGTCACTGGTCATAAGGAAAATCTAACCATTGATTATTGCCGGCGTGTGTCAGGGGCCATTCGGGCACGTAATTGTGACGTAAGCGCAACCTGCCCGGAGCTAACCTCGCCGATGGAGCCCGCCGCGTTGCCAGCGGCGCCATCACGGCTAGCCTAGAAGAATGCCTATCAGCGATGCCTCAAGTCCCATGTCCGACCGTCCGCGCAAGCGGGGGCCGGTGGAGCTGCGCCGGGGCGCTGCCCTGACCCCGCAGTCGGACCGTTTCCTGCTGGACTCGTCGGATGCCACCCATTTCACGCATACCGACCCCTGGCGGGTGCTGCGGATCCAGAGCGAGTTCGTGGAAGGCTTCGGCACGCTGTCCGAGCTGGGTCCTGCCGTGAGCGTGTTCGGTTCGGCCCGCAGCGTTCCCGGATCGCGCTATTACAAGCTGGGGGAAGAGGTGGGCAGGCTGCTGGCTGAAGCGGGCCTCGCCGTGATCACCGGGGGAGGGCCCGGCTCCATGGAGGCCGCCAACAAGGGGGCCGTGGGGGCGGACGGCCTGTCCGTGGGCCTCGGGATCGAACTTCCCTTCGAGACCGGCCTGAACGAGTGGGTGGATCTGGGGGTCAACTTCCGGTACTTCTTCGTACGCAAGACCATGTTCGTCAAGTACGCGCAGGGGTTCATTGTCCTGCCCGGCGGGTTCGGCACCCTGGATGAGCTTTTCGAGGCCATGACCCTGGTGCAGACGCAGAAGGTGACCTCCTTCCCGATTGTGCTGATCGGCACTGAGTTCTGGAATCCGCTGCTGGGCTGGATCCGCGAGACCCTGTTGGCGGAGGGCATGGTCGGCGAGGCGGACCTCAAGCTCCTGCACGTAGTGGATGACCCGGCGGACGCGGTACGGCTGATGATCGCGGACAGCGCAGGACACGTTTCCCCCTAGCCGGCCGGCCCCCGCCCGGGACCGGCGCCATCTGGCACCATGGTCCTGTGACATTCCTCTTGGTCTTCCTCGCCATCGCCGTGCTGGGCCTGGCTGCCGTATTCGGCATCGGCCGGCTGCGCCCGGGACCCGCCGGCACCATTCCGGCGGCCGTACAGGGCCTGCCGGAGCCGGATCCCCGGCTGCCGCCCGTTTTGCTGCCTGAGCACCCTGTGGCCGGCGACGTTTCCCGGCTCCGGTTCTCCGTGGCCCTGCGCGGCTACCGCATGGACGAGGTGGACACGGTACTGGACCGGTTCGCCGAAGCACTCGAGGAACGCGATGCCCGGATCCGCACGCTTGAAGCAGCGGGCCGGAGCAACCTTGCTGACGGAGACGGGAATTGACTGCCGTGCCGGGCGCGGACGGGCGGCTGCGCTGCGGCTGGGCGCTGGCCAGCGAGGACTACCAGCACTATCACGACACGGAATGGGGGCGTGCCGTGGAGGGCGAGGCTGCCCTCTTCGAGCGCCTGAGCCTGGAAGCCTTCCAATCCGGCCTCAGCTGGATCACCATCCTGCGCAAGCGTGAGGCGTTCCGCGCCGCGTTCGCCGGTTTCGACCCGGAGGCGGTGGCGGCCTTTGACGACGCCGACCGGGCGCGGCTGATGTCCGATGCCGGCATTGTGCGCAACGCCGTCAAAATCGATGCGGTGATCAACAACGCCCGTGCACTGGTGAAGCTGCCGGAGAATGAAGGCCTCGGCAGCCTGCTGGACCGGTACCGCGCTCCGGCCGACCGGCCCGCGCCGCAGACACTGGCCGAGGTCCCGTCCGCTACGACGGAGTCCGCCGCGCTGGCCAAGGAGCTGAAAAAACGGGGCTTCCGGTTTGTCGGGCCCATCACCGCCTACGCGATGATGCAGGCCACCGGCTACGTCAATGACCACCTCGACTCCTGCTGGGTGCGCCATGGAAACTGAATCAGCTGAAAGGTCCTCCGTGAACCTCCGGGCAAAGACGGCGCCGGGCCGTGCCGCTGCCGCCGTCCAGCGGTGGCCGTGGTACCTCCAGGTCCTCGCCTTGTGGTTGGCGGCCCGCCTCTTCTCCTACGCCGTGCTCGCCGCCACCGCCCGGTTCCAGCCGGCGGGCCCGTGGTGGGACGCATCGCCGGCGTACTGGGACTTCATCAACATCTGGGACGCCGAGTGGTACTTCCGGATCTTCTCCGACGGTTATCCCGACAGCGTTCCGCGGGATGCGGCGGGCAATGCCGTGGAGAACGAGTGGGCCTTCTATGCTCTGTTCCCGATGCTGGTGCGGGGGCTCGACGCCGTAACGGGCCTGGGCTGGAACGTCCTGGCCCCCGTGGCGGCCACGTTGGCGGGCTTTGCCGCAGCACTTGTCATTTACCGGCTCTTCCGGCTGCGGGCAGGGAAAGGCACCGCCATGTGGGGAGTGCTCTTCGTGGCGGTCTTCCCCGTGTCCCCGATCCTGCAGATCCCCTACGCCGAGTCACTGAACCTGCTGCTTCTTGCCGGGGCCCTGTACCTCTTCCTGTCCGGGCGCTACCTCACCGCCATCCCGGTGGTGGCCCTGATGTGTCTCTCCCGGCCGGTGGGCGTTCCCTTCGCGCTCGCGGTCGGGCTGGTGCTGGTTGTGCGGTTCCTGCGACGCGGGCAGGTGCCGTTCCCAGCCGGTCAGGCATGGCGGCTGACCGCCCTGACTGCGGCGGCCGGTTTCTCGGCGCTGGCCTGGCCGGTCATCGCATGGGCCGCCACCTCGGACATCCGCGCCTACACGGACACGGAGAGTGCCTGGCGCTTCGGGGACCTGGTTCCCTTCAAACCCTGGCTCACCATGTCCCAGCACCTCCTGGGGCCGCTGTTCGGACCCGTGGCGCTGGTGGTGCTGGTGGCAGGCGCCGCGCTCTACCTGATGTCCCCGCCCGTCCGGCGGCTCGGGCTGGAACTGCAGCTGTGGTGTGCAAGCTATCTGCTTTACCTCCTGGTGTTCCTGAACCCGCAGACCAGCACGTTCCGCCTTCTGCTGCCGCTGTTTCCGCTGGCGCTTGCCACCGCCTGGCTTAGCCGGTCCAGGGCCTACCGGGGGACCGTCGCGGTTGCCTTCGCAGTCCTGCAGATCGTCTGGGTGGTGTGGCTTTGGCGGTGGACGCAATTACCCGGCGGAGGGGATTATCCACCCTGATTTGTGGCCCGCGACACACGAAATTTCGTTTGCCCGGTACTTGTACGGAATAATGACAGCAATTGCCGGGCGGATATTTTACTTCCATCGGCAGCGGATTACAGGTGATCCGGTTAAACCGGGCGCTGTGAAAGGGGAATCTCGAAATGGCTGCGATGAAACCAAGGACGGGAGACGGTCCCATGGAGGTTACAAAGGAGGGGCGCAGCCTCATCTTGAGGGTGCCGATAGACGGCGGCGGACGCCTGGTGGTTGAGCTGAATGTGGAAGAAGCAGGCAAGCTGAAAGACTGCCTTCTGGGCGTTACGGGCTAGCCTTTAATTCATGCAGCTGCCTCCGAAGCCATCAGACCGGACCGGATCCGCTCCGGCGTCGCCTTACATCACCGCATCGCTGCCGGGAGTCACTGCCCTGGCTGCGTTGAACGCACGGACTGGAAAGGCGGAGTCGGGAAGCGGACTGCATCCGGTCCCGGCTGAAGGCGTCGACGTCCTGGCAGTGGCCATGACCCCTGCGCCGGCCGGCTCCGGTCCCGAAGACGCCGACGAGGCAGCAAACCCGGTTCCCCAGCCGCGGCGCGGTGCCGTCGAAGCGGCGCTGCGGTACGGCGCCGACATCGCCGACCGGGCCCGCAGCGCGAAAGTTACCGGCAGGGCAGGGGAGATCCTTGTGATCGAGCCGCCCCGCGATGCTGCGGACCTGCCCGGAAAACTGATTTACGTGGGTGCCGGCGACGTGTCGGAGCCTGCGCTGCGGCGTGCCGGTGCCGCGTTGGCCCGCGCCACGATGGGCGCCAAGCGGGTGCGCGGAAGCGTGGTGGACGGGCTGAAACCGTCCGCGCAGGAAGCTTTTCTTGAGGGCTTCCTGCTCGGCGGTTACCGGCCGCCGCGTGCGGGTATCACCGAACCGCCGGCACCGATTGCGGCACACCTTGAACTGACCGGACTGGATGCTGCCGCAGCCGAACGTGCCACGGTTACCGCACAGGCAGTGTGGATTGCCCGCGACCTGACCAACACGCCGGCCGAGACGGCTACGCCGGACTGGATGGCGGAGCAGGCACGGGCGATTGCCGGGCGCAGCGGGCTCACGGTTCGGGTCCGCGGCGAGTTCGAGCTGCGCGCCGAAGGATTCGGCGGGCTGCTGGCAGTAGGCGGCGGATCCGAGCATCCGCCGCGGCTGGTCGAGGCCACCTACCAGCCCGACGGCGGGGACGTGCCGCACGTTGTCCTGGTGGGCAAGGGCATTACGTTCGATTCCGGTGGAATCTCGCTTAAGCCGCGGGATGCCATGATGACCATGAAGACGGACATGGCCGGTGCGGCAGCGGTCCTGGCCGTGGCCGAGGCTGCAGCCGCGTTGAAGCTGCCCGTAAAGGTCACCGCGGTGCTGGCTTTGGCTGAGAACGCCATCGGTGCAGCCTCCTACCGGCCTGCCGACGTCGTGACCACCTACAACGGGACCACTGTCGAAGTGGGCAACACCGATGCCGAGGGCCGGATGGTCCTGGCCGATGCGATGGCCTATGCCGCCGCCGAGCTGGCCCCGGATGTGCTGGTGGACGTCGCCACCCTTACCGGTGCGGCGGCCCTGGGACTCGGCATGCACCACGCAGCGCTGTTCGGCAACGCCCCGGGGCTGCTCACCCGGTTGGAGGCGGCAGGGAAGGCCTCCGGCGACGCCGTGTGGCAGCTGCCGCTGGTGGCGGAGTACGGCTTTGTGCTGGACTCCGACATTGCCGACGTTTCCCACATTGCGCCGGTGCAGGCAAAATTCGGCGCCGGTGCGATTGTTGCCGCCCTGTTCCTGGAGAAATTCACCGGCGGCGTCCCGTGGGCACATATCGACATCGCCGGACCTGCACGTGCCAACAAGGACAGCCGGGAACTCACCAAGGGAGCGACGGGCTTCGGCGTGCGTCTGCTGCTGTCCTATCTTGCCGGCTTGGGCCGGACCGCCTGACAGCAGCAGCGGTATAGCCGTTACTTCGGCAGTGTGAGGATCTCGGCCCCGTCATCGGTGATGGCGATCGTGTGCTCGCTGTGCGCCGTCCGGCAGCCTGTTGCGCTGCGCAGGGTCCACCCGTCGGCGTCGGTCACTAATTCTGCGGTGTCCGCCATGACCCACGGTTCCAGGGCCAGCAGCAGTCCGGGGCGCAGCTTGTAGCCGCGGCCCGGCCGCCCGGAGTTCGCGATGTGCGGGTCCTGGTGCATCGTGGAACCGACGCCGTGCCCGCCGAACTCGGTATTGACCGGATATCCCGCATCGGTGAGGACTGTTCCAATGGCAAAGGAAATGTCCCCGATGCGGGCGCCGGGACGGGCCGTCGCAATTCCGGCGGCAAGGGCCCGTTCGGTCACGGCGATCATCGCGGCGCTCTCCGGGGACGGGGCATTGCCGACGATGAACGTGATGGCGGAGTCGGCAACGATTCCCCTGAGTGATACCGCGAGGTCCAGTGTCAGCAGGTCGCCGTCGGCCAGCGCGTAGTCGTGCGGAAGCCCGTGCAGCACGGCGTCGTTGACGGACGTGCAGATGTAATGGCCAAACGGCCCGCGCCCGAAGGACGGCGCATAGTCGACGTAACAGGACTTGGCACCGGCCTCGGTGATCATGGCCCTGGCCCACCTGTCGATGTCCAACAGGTTGGTTCCCACCGTGCTGCGGGCCTTGATCGACTGCAAGATGTCAGCGACCAGGGCACCCGTCTGCCTTGCACGGGACAACTCGTCAGGGTTGAGGATCTCGATCATGTGGCACCTTTCCTGGGAGCCCTGGGTGCGGGCCGCTTTGGTGAGGTTGGCTAAGCGGTTTTCACGGCCAGCAGAAGGCCGTCACCGGTGGGCAGCAGGGCCGAGGCGAGGTCTTCGTTCTCCCGGATGGCCTTGCCTACCTTGCGCATGGTGTTGGTGGTGGCTTCCCGGACAGCCGGATCCGCGACCTTGCCGTGGTCCAGTGCGTCATTGACCACCAGCAGGCCGCCGCGCTTGAGGAGCCGCACCGCCTGGTTCACGTAGAGCGGGAAGGAGGGCTTGTCTGCGTCGATGAACACCATGTCGTAGGCGGCGTCCGTGAGGCGGGGGAGTACCTCGGCCGCCCGGCCGGAGATGGTGCGGGTCCGGTTGCCCGGAATGCCGGCCTCCGCATAGGCCTCGCGGGCCGCACGGAGGTGGTCGACGTCGGAATCGATCGTGGTGAGCACCGCGTTGCGGCCCAGGCCGCGCAGCAGGCAGACGCCCGAAACACCTGCTCCGGTGCCGACTTCCACTACCGTGGTGGCCTTGCTCGCAGCCGCCAGTACGGTCAACGCGGCGCCTACGCCGCTGGATACGGCACTGACGCCCAGCTCGTAGGACCGTTCGCGCGCACGGATCAGGACCTCATCCTCGGTAGGCAGGGCCTCCGTGTAGGACCAACTGGTCTGCTTGTCGGCGCGCATGGGGTTTCACTTTCGGTCCGGAGGAATTCCTGCTCAGTCAAGCTTAAGGCCAACGGAGGCATAACCGGGTACGCACTGCAGTGCTGCCTTGTCCCAGTACTAAAGGCGTGCTAACAGCCAACTCCCAGATTGATGCGTAAACATTGTTAATCGGTGATAAATGGCCCTCCGGACAACTTTGGGCCCACCCGGATTCCTTGCACCCTACGGGAACTGCTCGGGGCACACCGGGACTGCACCGGCTGCACTGATGGCACGCAGGTTGGAAGGAAGGAGGAAGACTATGGCAACGACGCCGGACACAGCAGCCGCGGACATGGCTGGGGAGTGGGTACGTCCCACTTGGGAGGAAGTGGTCCAGGCACACTCGGCGAAGGTATACCGGCTGGCCTATCGGCTGACCGGAAACAAACATGATGCCGAGGACCTGACCCAGGAAGTCTTCGTCCGGGTTTTCCGCTCGCTGGCCAACTTCCAGCCCGGCACCCTCGACGGCTGGCTGCACCGCATCACCACCAACCTATTCCTGGACCAGGCCCGGCGGCGCAGCCGGATCCGTTTCGACGGCATGACCGAGGAAACCTCCAGCAAGCTGCCCAGCAACGGGCCAGGCCCCGAACGAAGCTTCGAATTCAATAACCTCGACGTGGACATCGCCCGCGCCCTGGAAGAGCTGCCGCCGGACTTCCGCGCCGCGGTTGTCCTGTGCGATCTGGAGGGGCTTTCCTACGACGAGGTTGCCCGCGTATTGGACGTCAAGCTGGGCACCGTCCGGTCCCGGATCCACCGCGGCCGGGCAATGCTGAAGGAAAAGCTCGCCCACCGGGACCCGCAGGTGCCCCCGGCCGCCCGTTCACTGCTCAAACTGCCCCGAGTTGCGGGAGCCAGCTGAATAGTGCGACACCCCACACGGCATTTACGGAACTACATCGACGGCGAAACAACCCCGCAGCGCGAGCAGGCCATTGACGCTCACTTGACCCGCTGCGCCTCGTGCCGCGCCGCGGTCGCGGAGGAACGCCGGCTGCGCAGCCGCCTGCGTGCCTTCCGGGTGCCCGATGCCGGTCCTGAACTTTCCGCCCGGATTGCGGGACGGGTGACGGCACTGCAGTCCGGCTGCCCGGAACCCGAAGGACGTCAGTCCGGGGCGGCGGCCAAGACCCTTGACCGGCGCAGCCATGCCTTGGCCGCAGCCGGGGCGGTAGCAGCAGCCGGGGCGGTGCTGCTCGGCGGTGCCTATTTTGCCGGCAGCATCCTCGAGGTTCCGGCGCAGACCGGTGCGCGTGCCGCCATGGCCGACGGCTGGGAGGAAGTTGCCCAAAGCGGCGACCTTGGAGCGGACCAGCTGCAGCTGCTTCGTGCGCATGGCTGGACCTGCCCCGAACTGGCGGATCTGGGCTTGAAACTGGAGTCCGCCCGCTCCCTCCGGGTCCAGGGGCGTCCCGCCGTCGAAATGACCTTCGCTGCTGCTGACGGGGAACAACTCCGGCTGGTGGAACAGCATCCGCTGCCGGGAGAGGACCACCAGCCCGTGATCAACGGCGTGACCGGCCGGACCGTCTCGGAAGACGGGTTCTCGGTTGCGGGGTCGCAGGCCGGCCCGGCTGTCTTCGGTTCCGATGAGCATCCCGGCCAGAAGGTCGTGGCAGCCGGCAGCGTCACCTACACCTTCGAGTCCAGCCAGCCGGAGAAATCGCTGCCCCGGGCGGTGGAGGAGCTTTCCCTGCTCGAATCCGCCCGCCTCGCCCGCACCGGCGGCGATTCCGAGCCGATGGAACGCATTGTCCGCGGCCTTTCCATGTTCACGCGTACGGGCTGGAGCCTCTAGGGGAGCAGCGAGTGGCTCCCCGCTCCCGGGAAAAGGTAGTCTTCAAGAGTGGTAGGAATCAACGGTTACGAGTTCATCCTTCTGGCAATAATCGCCGTGGTGATACTAGGTCCCGAACGCCTGCCCGAATACGCTTCGCAGTTGGCCCGGCTGGTGCGGGAAGTGCGTCGGATGGCCTCCGGCGCCCGTGAACAATTGCGTGAAGAAGTGGGCCCCGAGATTGACGAAGTCGACTGGCGGAAGCTGGATCCACGGCAGTACGACCCGCGGCGCATCATTAAGGAAGCGTTGCTGGATGATTTCGACGACGCCGCCAAAGCGGTCAGCGGACGGCCGTCCGCAGCGCCCGCCCCTCCGGTACCGGCGGCCCAGCCGGCCGCGGCTTCTGCCGCACCCGTCGCTGCTGCCGCGTCGGCAGCAGCGAGCCGGCCGCCTGCGGTGAAACCGCTGGAACGCCTCGCCGAGGGCCAGCCTGCACCGTTCGACATCGAAGCAACGTAGCGGCCACCGCTAAACCGTCACGCCCGCTGCCTAGACCGGGCTGACCCCGAGGCTGCGTCCGGCCAGGCCTCGCGGCCGGTGTGCCAGCTCCCGGGCAATCCGCCGCAGTTCGGCTGCGGCCGTTTCTGCGTCCTCCCGGGTGGTTCCCTCGGCGCCGACACCGCCGTCAGCAGTACTGACCGCACCTGTATCCGCCACCGTGGCGGCAGCGTCGGCCAGCACTACCGGCAGGCCGCCGTCGCCGCCTTCACGGAGGGCAACGTCGAGGGGGATGCTGCCCAGCAGCGGAACCGGATAGCCCAGCGTGTCGCCGAGCCGGCCGGACACCGCGGCACCTCCGCCGGAGCCGAAGATCTCCAGACGCTCACCGCCGGGCAGTGCGAGCCAGGACATGTTCTCGATCACGCCGGCCACCTTCTGTCCGGTCTGCCGGGCAACGCTGCCGGCGCGTTCGGCAACGTCCGCCGCGGCGCTCTGCGGCGTGGTGACCAGCAGGATCTCCGACCCCGGCAGGAGCTGCCCTACGGAAATGGCGATATCTCCGGTACCGGGAGGCAGGTCCAGGAAGAGGACGTCCAGGTCCCCGAAATACACATCGGTCAGGAACTGCTCCAGGGCACGGTGCAGCATGGGTCCGCGCCAGGCCACGGGCTGGTTGCCGTCCACGAACATGCCAATGGAGATGGTCTTGATGCCGTAGGCCACCGGCGGCAGGATCATCTCATCCACGCGGGTGGGCGGCCGGGTGATTCCAAGGAGGCCGGGAACCGAGAATCCGTGGACGTCGGCGTCGACAATTCCCACCCGCAGCCCGAGCGAGGCCATGGCCGCTGCGAGGTTGACGGTGACGCTGGACTTGCCCACGCCGCCCTTGCCGCTGGCCACTGCATACACGCGGGTCAGCGAATCTGGGCGGTTGAAGGGGATGGTCCGCACCGGGTCGCCGCCTCGCAGCCGGTCCTTGAGCGCGTTGCGCTGCTCGGGAGTCATCACGTCCAGGTTCACGCCCACAGTGTTCACTCCGGGCACCGCGGCTAGCGCGCGCTCGACGTCGGCCGTGATGGTCTCCCGCAGCGGACAGCCGGCGATCGTGAGGAGTACGTCGACTACCACGCCGCCTTCGGCGTCGAGCCGTACGTCCTTGAGCATCCCGAGTTCGGTGATGGGCCGGCGCAGTTCCGGGTCCTGGACAGTGTCCAGGGCACGGAGCACCTGTGCTTCCAATGCGGAAGCTGGTTCGGATACTGGCACGGCTTTAGCGTTCCCTCCCGCCGGGATTCAGTTTGGGCATGCTGTCGGTGCTGTCCGAACTGCGGCGGCGGCGCCGCGTCCCGCCGTCCTCGCGGTCGTCATTGGCCTCGAGGAGTTCCTCCAGCAGCCCGCGGATTTCGGAGCGGACATAGTCACGGGTGGCAACCTCACGCAGGGCGATCCGCAGTTCGGCGATTTCCCGGGTGAGGTATTCGGTATCCATAAGGTTGCGCTCGGCGCGTTCGCGGTCCTGCCGGACGGAGACGCGGTCCCGGTCGTCCTGCCGGTTCTGTGCCAGCAGCAGCAGGGGAGCGGCGTAGGAGGCCTGCAGCGAGAGCATAAGCGTCAGGACGGTGAAGCCCAGGGCGGCACTGTCAAAGCGGGCGGATTCCGGCCCCCAGGTGTTCCAGGCCAGCCACACGAGGCAAAAGACCGTCATGTAGACCAGGAACTGCGGGGTGCCCATGAACCGGGCGAAATTCTCCGTGGCATGGCCGAAGGCGTCGGGGTTCGGGGAGAGCCGCGGCAGCCATCGGGTCCGTGCAGAGCGGGGAGTGTCGAGGCCGGTGGTCGTTGACTTGATCTTTTCAGCCATTTGTCCTTCCCTGCTGCGTTATCGGGCCGGTTTCGTCGGAGATGCGCCAGTCGTCCGGCAGCAGGTGGTCCAACACATCGTCCACCGTGACCGCACCCACCAGGCGTCCGGCGTCGTTGATTACCGGCAGTGAATTCAAGTTATAGGTGGCCAGCATCCGCGATACTTCGCTGATGGTGGCGTAGTCGCGGACCGGTTCCAGGTCCGTATCCAGGATGTTGCCCAGTGCCTCGGGCGGTGCCGAGCGCAGCAGCTGCTGGATGTGCACCACGCCGAGGTACTTCCCCGTGGGGGTTTCCAGCGGCGGCCGGCAGACGTAGATGGAAGAGGCAAGGGCGGGGGTGAGCTCTTCGCGGCGCACGTGTGCCAGCGCCTCCGCCACGGTGGCCTCGGGCGGAAGGATGACCGGCACGGGGGTCATCAGCGACCCGGCGGTGTCTTCCTCGTAGTTCAGCAGGCGCCGGACGTCGCGGGCGTCTTCGGGCTCCATGAGGGCAAGGAGCTCTTCCTTCTGCTCTTCGGGCAGTTCGTTGAGGAGGTCCGCGGCGTCGTCGGGGTCCATTTCCTCCAGCACGTCGGCGGCGCGTTCCACGTCGAGGGACTGCAGGATCTGGACCTGGTCGTCGTCGGGAAGTTCCTGCAGGACGTCGGCGAGGCGTTCGTCCTGCAGCTCGCTGGCCACTTCGATCCGGCGTTTGCCGCTCATCTCATGCAGGGCATCGGCAAAGTCGGCTGCCTTGAGGTCATCATTCTGGGCGACGAAGGACGTGGCGGCCTGCGGGCCGGTGGCGTCCCAGTGCGCAATGTCCTTCCAGTCCAGGATCATCTGTTCCCCGCGCCGGCGCAGGGAGCGCAGGCGGGAGGCAGAGCCGCCGCGGCGGACGAAGAGGTTGGAGACGTACCAGTCCCCGGCGCGGTTCTGCTCAATGGCGATGTCTTCAATGGTGGCCTCGCCGCTGCCGTCGCGCAGCTGTACCCGGCGGTCGAAGAGTTCCGCGACCACCAGCATCTCTGCTCCACGCTGTTCGAAGCGGCGCAGGTTGACCAGGCCGGTGCAGATGATCTGCCCGGGGTCCATGGAGGTGATGCGGGTGAGGGGGACGAAGACCCGCTTCTTGCCGGGAACCTCCACCACGATGCCCACGGCCTGGGGCGGGAGGCCCGGCCCGCGGTCCAGCACGACCGCATCGCGCAGCCGGCCGAGACGGTCACCCAGCGGGTCGAAGACGTCAAGGCCGAGCAGGCGCGCAATAAAGACTCGGGTTGGATTTGTACTCACCTTATAAGGCTACTTTGTGCCCGCCGGTAACGCGTTATCACGGGGTACGAGGGAGGTGAGTCCGTTCACTGCGAGCGATACGTTCACCGTCCGGGGCAGGTATGCGCGAGAATGGAGCAATGTCGAACCTATTTGGTGCCACCCCTCCGCGTGATGCGGGCCGCAGCTTGCCCAAGGGTGAAACGGTGGGCCGGTATACGGCCTACCTCGACGCCCAGAAGGCCGTGGACTACCTTGCCGACAGCAAGTTCCCGGTCCAGCTGGTCTCGATTGTCGGCAACGAACTCAAGTCCGTTGAACGGGTGACCGGCCGGCTGACCTACCCCCGGGTGGCGCTTTCGAGCGCACTCACGGGTGCCTGGTTCGGCCTCTTTGTCGGGCTTGCCCTGATGCTGTTCGGGGGCAGTGCCGCCGCGATCTCCCTCCTTCCGTCCATGGCCCTGGGTGCCGTGTTCTGGGTACTCTTCGGGGTCCTGGCCTATGCCCTGCAGCGCGGGCGCAGGGACTTCACCTCCACCAGCCAGGTCATTGCCACCAGCTACGACGTCATTGTGGCCCCCGAGGCGGCCAACGACGCCCGGCAGCTGCTGCACCGGCTGCCGATGGTCGGACAGGCAGGGCACCCGCAGGCGCCGGCCGGCCAGCGCCGGGACCCCCAGCGCCCGCCCGCAGGCGGACCTCAGGCCCCGGAACGTCCCTCCGGCTGGGCCAACCCTTACGGCCAGCCCGCTCCGGACTCCGATCCCGCAGGGCAGTCCCCGGCCGATGCCGGGCGGCAGCTGCCTGCAGGAGCAGACGCCGCAGCCAAGCCCACGACGCCGCGCGGCCAGTTCCCCGACCTTCCGGACGGCCGCCCGCAGTACGGTGTCCGGCGTCCGGCGCAGCCTGCCGTGCAGCCTGAATCCGTGCAGCCCGATTCTGCGCAGCCCGCCGCTCCGGAACAGGATTCGGGTTCTCCGCAGGGTTCAGAGCAGCCCCGCCAGTAGGTCTCCCGGCGTATCGCGTGAGGCCCGCGCCCCCAGGGGTGCGGGCCTTTTTCGTGCCTTCGCTTCGGATTGGGTAAAGCCCCTCGCTTTGTCCGGTTCCCTGCGCCGCGCGGCGAGGGGATCCGGACACACCGCAGGGATCCGGACACACCGCAGGGATCCCGACAAACCGCAGGAGTATGTCCATGCGGTCGGCGGGAACGCAAAAAGGTCCGCATCCTTTCGAGGATGCGGACCTCTTTTACCTAAACTTTTACCTAAACCGGAAACCGGAGGTTACTCGGCAGCGTAGATGCCTGCCATCCAGTCTTCGACGTCGCCCGGGTTACGCGGCAGGGCGTCGCTGAGGTTCACGGGGCCGTCGGCGGTGATGAGGACGTCGTCCTCAATCCGCACGCCGATGCCGCGGTATTCCTCGGGCACGGACAGGTCGGTGTCCTTGAAGTAGAGACCCGGTTCGATGGTGAAGACCATGCCCTCGGTGATGGTGCCGTCCAGGTACAGCTCGGCCCGGGCCTGGGCACAGTCGTGCACGTCCATGCCCAGGTGGTGGCTGACGCCGTGGGGCATCCACCGGCGGTGCTGCTGGCCTTCGGGGGACAGTGCTTCCTCGAGCGGCACGGGCAGCAGGCCCCAGCTGTCCAGGCGTTCGGCCAGGACCTTTACGGCTGCAGCGTGGACGTCGCGGAACTTGGCGCCCGGCTTGGCGGCTTCGAATCCGGCGTCTGCGGCGTCGAGTACTGCCTGGTACACCCGGCGCTGGACCTCCGTGTAGGTTCCGTTGACGGGCAGGGTGCGGGTGACGTCCGCGGTGTAGAGGCTTTCGGCCTCCACGCCGCCGTCCAGCAGCAGCAGGTCCCCGGCATGGACGGCGCCGTTGTTGCGGATCCAGTGCAGGACCGTGGCGTTGTTGCCGGAGGCGGCAATGGTGTCGTAGCCGAGGTCGTTGCCCTCTTCCCGGGCGCGGGCAAAGAAGGCGCCTTCGACGACGCGTTCGCCGCGGGGGTGGGAAATGGCGCGGGGGAGTGCCTTGACCACTTCGGTGAAGCCGTTGACCGTGGCGGCCACGGCAGCCTTCATCTGCTCGATCTCCCATTCGTCCTTGACGAGGCGGAGTTCCGACAGGGCTTCGGTCAGTTCGCCGTCGAGGGCATCCAGGGCGCTGAGGTCGGCGTTCTCCGGGTCCAGGGCGGTATTGTAGCGGACGGTGTCCACCAGGGCGTCGACCATTTCGTCGACACTGCGCAGCAGGCGTACGGAGATGCCACCGAACTGCGGGTCTCCGACGTTGTTGGTGATGGCGGTTTCCGCCTCGTCGAGGTGCCGGGTGGGCAGGCCGATCAGCGCGCTGATCTCCGCCAGGCCGAGCCGGTTCCCGATCCAGAAGGAGCCGTAGCGTGCGTTGGAGTAGAACTCGTCGCTGTCCGTGCCGGCGAGCGGGCGGAAGTACAGCACGGCGGTGTGGTTGCCGCCGTCGTCTCCTGCGCCGGGTTCGGTGGGCTCCATCACGAGCACGGCATCGGGTTCGCGGTCCACGCCGAGGCCGGTCAGGTGCGCAAAGCCGGAGTGCGGGCGGAAACGGTAATCGGTGTCGTTGGACCGCACCTTCAGCGGGCCGGCCGGAATGACCAGCCGTTCGCCGGGGAAACGCTCGGAAAGGGCCCGACGGCGGCGCGCTGCGAACGGCGCCACAGCGTCGGCTTCGGGCAGCTCACCGGATTCCGCGGCCCAGCCGGAAGACATGAACTTCTTGAAGGCTTCCGAGGAGGGCCGCTGGGACCGGTTGTTGATCCGGTCTTCGAGCGGCTGGCCTTCGGAAGGCTCGGGCAGGGATGTCGTCGAATTCGCTTCAGTAGTCACCACTCCATCGTCTCACTGCCTCCGGGAGGGGCAAAACACCCCTCCGATGCCCGGCCTTTCCCTTCCGGCCTCACCGGACGGGCGTAGGCCGCCCGGGGGCGTAGATTGAAAGCGTGAGAATTGACCTGCATACCCACTCCTGCGTCTCCGACGGCACCGAGCAGCCGGCAGATGTTATCGCCTCCGCTGCGAAGGCCGGGCTGGACGCCATTGCACTGACCGATCACGATACGACGGCGGGCTGGGCCGACGCCGCCGCTGCCGCGCAGGAGCACGGGATCACCTTCGTTCCGGGTATGGAGGTGTCCTGCCGCAGCCGCGAGGGGATCAGCGTCCATGTGCTGTCCTATCTGCACGATCCGGCCCATCCGGGACTGCTCGAGGAGATCGCCCGGTCCCGCGCTGCCCGGGTTACCCGGGCAGAACTGATGGTGCAGCGGTTGGCGGAGGATTTCCCCATCGACTGGGACTCGGTGCAGGAGCAGGTGGCCCCGGGGGCAACCATCGGACGGCCGCACATTGCCGACGCACTGGTAGCTGCCGGTGTGGTTCCGAACCGGTCGGCGGCCTTCAGCGGCATCCTGACCGCGCGGTCGCCGTACTTCGTGGCGCATTACGCGCCGGACCCGGCACGGGCAGTGGAGCTGGTCCGGCAGGCCGGCGGAGTCCCGGTCTTCGCGCACCCGGTGGCGTCCTCCCGCGGCCGGGTGGTGGGGGAGGAAACCTTCACCGAAATGATCGACGCCGGGCTGCTGGGCGTGGAAGTCAACCACCGGGACAATCCCGAGCAGGGCAGGGAATGGCTGCGCAGGCTGGCGAAGGATAATGACCTGCTGGTCACCGGCTCCAGCGATTACCACGGGACCGGGAAACCCAATCTCCTGGGCGAATTCACCACGGAGCCGGCAGTGCTGGAACGCATAGCCGAGCTCGGGACCGGTGCCGCCGTCGTCGGCCCCCTGCCGCGGTAGAGGGCGGGCCGCCGCGCCAGGCGGCGGACCCGCGCGGCGCGCTGACCCGCCAGCAGGCGGCGGCCCGCCCCGAAAGCAGGGCCTAGGGACCGGCAGCGGGAAGCGGTGAACCCGTTTCGGCGGAGACCACGGTGGCCGCGGAACCCAGCCGCCGGGCCATAACCTCGATCGCCTGCGGATTGGCGTCCACGCAGACAAACTTGCGGCCCAGCTTGGCCGCAACGGCACCCAGCGTTCCGGACCCGGCAAAGAAATCCAGGACCCAGTCGCCCTCACGGCTGCTGGCAGCGACGGCACGCCGAAGCAAGCCCTCGGGTTTCTGGGTGGGATAGCCGGTCTTTTCCCGGCCGGTGGGGGAAACGATGGTGTGCCACCAGACGTCGGTCGGCAGCTTGCCCAGGGCCACCTTTTCGGGTGTCACCAGGCCCGGAGCCATGTACGGTTCCCGGTCCACTTCGGCGTTGTCGAAATGGTACGCATCCGGGTTCTTTACGTAGACCAGGATGTTGTCGTGCTTGGCCGGCCACCGGTTCTTCGCCCGGCCGCCATAGTCGTAGGCCCAGATGATTTCATTCAGGAAGCAGTCCCGGCCGAACAGGGCGTCCAGCATGACCTTCGCGTAGTGCACCTCGCGGTAATCCAGGTGCACGTACAAGGTGCCGTCGTCGGCCAGCAGGCGCCAGGCCTGCGCGAGCCGGGGTTCCAGGAACGCCCAGTAATCCTCGAAGGCGTCGTCGTAGCTGGAGAGCAGGCCCTTGACCGTGCTGTAGCTGCGGCCCTTGAAGCCGATCCGGTCGCCGCTGCCGTCGGCGCTGCGGACCATGGTGGTCTGCTGCCGGCGCTGGGACCGCCCGGTGTTGAAGGGCGGGTCCACGTAAATCATGGTGAAGGAGCCGTCCGGCAGGGTCGGGAGGAACTCCGCGTTATCCGCGTGTACCACCAGCGACCCGCCGTCAGACGTCCACAAAGGGGTGCTCATGCAGGCCTACGTCGGCGCTATTCGGCGGCCGGGCCGGTCTTGGGAACAACCTCGCCGTTGCGGCGGCGGGTCCGGCTGCGGCGCGGACGGTCCGTGGCTGCGCCGTCCGCGGCAGGTGCCGCGGTCCGGGTTTCAGCCGGGCGGGATTCCGCGGTCCGCGCCTCGCCGGTGCGTGCCTCGCCGGAGCGGGCGCTGCTGCGCCGCGATCCTTCCCGTGCTCCGCCGCGGGAGTTGCCGCCGCGGGATCCGGCACCCCGGTCGGAACCGGAACGGTTGCCTTCGCGGCTGGAGGAGCTGCTGCGGCCGCCGGACTTGCCGGTTTCGCCGAGGTCCTCGATCTTTTCGGCATCAATGCCTGCATGGGTGCGCTTGTTGCGCGGCAGGCGTCCCTTGGTGCCTTCGGGGATATCGAGGTCCGTGTACAGGTGCGGTGAGGAGGAGTAGGTTTCCACCGGCTCCGCCTGGTCCAGGCCCAGGGCCTTGTTAATCAGGCCCCAGCGGGGGACATCGTCCCAGTCCACGAACGTCACGGCGGTGCCCTTGTTGCCGGCACGGCCGGTGCGGCCAACGCGGTGCAGATAGGTCTTCTCGTCTTCGGGGCACTGGTAGTTGATTACGTGGGTGACGTCGTCGACGTCGATGCCGCGCGCGGCGACGTCGGTGGCCACCAGCACATCCACCTTTTCATTGCGGAAAGCGCGCATGGCCTGCTCGCGGGCGCCCTGGCCGAGGTCGCCGTGCATGGCGGCGACGGCGAAACCGCGGTCCACGAGTTCTTCGGACAGCTTGGCGGCAGTGCGCTTGGTCTTGGTGAAGATGATGGTGCGGCCGCGGCCGCGTGCCTGCAGGATGCGGGAAACCACTTCGCTCTTATCGAGGTTGTGGGCCCGGTAGACCACCTGGCGGATGTCCTTCTTGGTCAGGCCTTCGTCATCGGGATCCGCGGCCCGGATGTGGGTGGGCTTGGTCATGTAGCGGCGGGCCATCGAAACGACGGCGCCGGGCATGGTGGCCGAGAACAGCAGGGTCTGGCGCACGGCCGGCGTGGCGGCCATCAGTGTTTCGACGTCGGGCAGGAAGCCGAGGTCCAGCATCTCGTCGGCCTCGTCAAGGACCACCAGCCGCACGTTCTTCAGCGAGAGGTGCTTCTTGTTGTAGAGGTCGATCAGGCGGCCCGGGGTGCCGACCACGATTTCGACGCCGGCGGCCAGGGCCTCCGTCTGCGGCTCGTAGGCACGGCCGCCGTAAATGGTGACGATGCGGGCACCGCGCCGGCGGGCAGCGGTGGTGAGGTCGCCCGCCACCTGGACGGCCAGTTCACGGGTGGGCACCACGATCAGGGCCTGCGGTGCGCCGGGGACGGCGAGTTCGGCGTAGCCCTTGTCTTCCGGGCCCACCACGCGCTGCAGCGCGGGAATACCGAAGCCGAGCGTCTTGCCGGTGCCGGTCTTCGCCTGGCCGATGATGTCGTGGCCGCTGAGGGCAACGGGCAGGGTCATCGACTGGATGGGGAAGGGGTGCGTGATGCCGGCGTCGGCGAGGGACTCGACGATGTCTGACCGGACACCGAAATCGGCGAAGGTCAGTTCGGGGATTTCCTCGGCCCGGGCCTTAACGGCCAGGGAATCCGCGACGGTCAGTTCTTCGGTGCTGTCATCGGCAGTGAGGTGACGATCGTCATCAACCTGGGAAAGTTCAGTGTTCAATTAAATACCGTTCAGTTTAGGCAGCGCGGGGGCGCCAGGCTCGACGAGTGGCTGTTACAGCCCATTACGGAGCGGATGGCACGCACGCGGTGCGTCCAGCGGAAGCCGATCGCGGGCTAACAACTGCGGGCCGCCTGTGCTCCATTGGCCACGGCGGCGGCCGATAATTCAAGATCGCGTAGGGTTTGCGGGTCTGGTCAATACAGCAACAAAATGACACTTCTCATGCACTTCACATGACAATTCATACGACAGACGACCGGGCATCCAGTTTCTACCTCCCCAGTCTACCCGCCAGCCGCTGATCGCTGCGCATCCGGCGGCCCGGCGCGGTCCCGGGCGGCGCCGGCAGGTACGCTGGCGGGTATGACTAACGGGCACCATTCGGATCATCCGGCCGCTCCCGGGGCGGCCCCGCAGCACACCGGCGAGACCTATCAGCGGTTCCTCACGGATCTCTTCGGCGCGATCGCCTACGGCGAACTGTCGGCGTTTGAACGGATGTCTTCCGACGCCCGGTTTTCCCCCACGCTGCACGACCGTGCCACGCTCGGACGCCTGGCCGTGCATGAATACGCGCATTTCGAGTTGATCTGCGCCCGGCTCAGTGCCATGGGAACGGACCCCGAAGAAGCCATGCGGCCCTTCCAGCCCTCGGTGGACGCGTTCCACGACCGCACCCGGCCGGCCGACTGGTACGAGTCGCTGATGAAGTTCTACGTCACGGACGCCATTTCCGACGATTTCTACTCCGCGGTGGCCTCCCGGCTCGATGCGGAAACCAACAGCCTGTTCCAAGGCCTGAAGGCTACGGAACAGCCCGGCGAAATCCTGCTCGGCAGGTTGCGGGAGGCCCTTGCGGATGACCCGCGGCTGGCCTCGCGGCTGGCCCTCTGGGGCAGGCGGCTGGTGGGCGAAGCCCTGACCCAGGCCCAGCGGGTCCTCATTGAACGGGCCTTCCTGGGCGGGCTGTTCGACGACGGCGGCCAGGACGCCGTCGACGCCGAAATCAAGTCGCTCACGGCGCAGCTGACGCGAAACCACTCCAAGCGGATGAGTCTCCTCGGCCTGACGGCTTAGCCCTGCGGTACGCTTCCCCCGTACGGAAGCGCTGGCTGCGGCCGGAGACGGCTGCAGGGAGAATCTATTGCGGGGGAAAGCAACACGGAAGTGGGCGCGGGGTGCCCTGGCCGCAGCGGTTTCTGCGGTCCTGCTTCTGGCCGCCGCACCGGCTGTCCTGCCGGACCCCGGAGCCGGCGGGACGGCGTCGGTACTTCCCGCGGGCGGCGCTGCCTCCGCGGAAGCTTCGCCCGAGCCGGCGGTGATCCGGCCCAGTGAAACAGCTCCCCCCGCGGCCCCGGCTGCCGGATCGCTGGTTTATATGCCCCAGACCGGCCGGACGATGTCCGTAGTTCCGGGAGTGGAGGACTCGGCCCTGGTGATCGGCGACTCGCAGGCCGGTCCGGACACCTGGGTGGGGCAGGGGCTGGAGCAGGCCGGGTACCCTGCAATCATCAGGGGTGCAGGCGGAACCGGTTACGTCCAAGGGAACGGCTCAGTGGCGGGATACGCCCGGGCGCTGGAAGCACACCAGTGGCTGCTCCCGTGGGGCACGCCGCGGCTGATCGTGCTGCAGGGCGGCGGGAACGACACCGCCCATCCAGCCGCAGACATCCGTACCGAAGCGCTCCGCCTAATCGGCGACCTGCGGCAAAGCTACCCGTCCGTCCGGATTGTCATGGTGGGGGTCATCGGTGACGGCACGGGACGGCGTAGCGAGGTGGACGGGGTGCTCGCCGCCGTGGCCGCCGAACAGGGAATCGACTTCCTTACCCCGGGGGACTGGTGGGCGCGGTATGGACTGAACGGCCAACTGCGGCCGGACGGAAGGCACCTGAGCCCGGAAGGACATCGGGTAGCGGCCGGCGTCTTCGCACGCGAACTGGCCCGGATGATGCCGCCTGCCGTCCCGCAGGCGCGGCCATATCGTGCGGTCCCGTAATCCCCGTTGCCGTAACCCAGGAACGGACCCTATGGGACACGAAGAAAGGGCGGTGCCGAAGCACCGCCCTTTTCTCTTATCCTGTTGCCGTTTCCGGGTGACACCGAACAACGGGAGTTACAAACGCAGGATGCGTTCCGTCTCCGCCGTGTCGGCCCTGGCGCGGCTGCGTCCGATCGGAACGGCCGCCACGAGCGGCGCCAGAATGGACACTGCCACCGGGACGGCCCAGCCGATCCAGTCCGCTTCGAAGGCAGTAACTCCGGCTGCGCGCAGTGCCAGCCACGTGATGAGCGCAGCGCACACGGCGATGCCAGGGAGCAGCAGCGCGCCGTATAGGGCACGGTGGCGGTCCGCAGCCCACACTGCGAACCCCGCGGCAACCGCGGTCAGCGTGACCAGGATCAGGCTAAGCATGGAAGCGGCGGGTCAGAGGGCGCCGAAACCGACGCGGCGGACTTCCTCGGCACCGATCTCGACGTAGCCGATGGATGCACCGGGAACAACGATCAGCCGGCCCTTGACGTCCTTGAGCCGGAGCAGGGCGCCGTTGGCGAGGGACTGCTCCACTGCGTCGGCAACCTCATCAGCGCTCTGGCTGGATTCGAAGACAATTTCGCGGGCTACATTCTGAATGCCGATTTTTACTTCCACCGTGGTGCCTCCTGATTAACGATTTACGAACTGATCGAAATCTACTCTAGATCTCCTTGGGGAACCGGCTGATTCCGCGCCAAGCTAAACGGTAAACCAGCTCGCTCGCCGCATCGATGTCCAGGCCGCCGTCGGTTTCCAGCCAATACCGCGCGCTCACCTGCGCCATTCCGGCCAGGGCGCGGCCGAGCAGGGTGGCCTCGAGATGGGACAGCTTGGTGTCTTCGGCAATCACGCCGGCAATGCTGTTCGCGAAGCGGGCATTGAATTCCTCAATGCGGGCGCTGACCTCGGCGTCATTGGTGAGGTCGGATTCAAAAACCATCCGGTGCCCCTGGCTGTCCTGCGCGACGAAGCGGAAATAGGCCCGCATGGTCTCGCGGACCCGAAGCTTATTGTCCGTGGTGGAGTTCAAAGCGGTGCGCAGGAACTCCGTCAGCGTGTTCAGGTGGTTGTCCAGCAGGGCCATGTACAGCTCCCGCTTGCCGGGGAAGTGCTGATAGAGCACGGGTTTGCTGACGTGCGCCGCTTCGGCGATCTCGTCCATGGCTGCACCGTGGAAGCCGTTACTGACAAACACTTCCTGCGCTGCGCTTAGCAGCTGCCGGCGGCGTTCCTCCCGGGGGAGCCGAACCGGTTTACCGGCTGCCTGGTTACTCACTGGTGGACCTCTCAACAGTTCCGGAGCCCTGAGCTGCACGGACAATGACCCTTAGTTTACCCGCGGGTATTCCAAGCGACAGGTCCCACCGCCATACCTGTGGCTTAGATTGGACTTCATGACCTTAGCAAGTGCATCCGTCCCGGTCGGGGAACTACCTGCTTTGGTGGCGCCCGGCGCGGACCTCACCCGCGACGAAACCGAACGCTACTCACGGCACCTCATCATCCCGGGATTCGGGTCCACGGCGCAGCGCCGGCTGAAGAACGCCAGGGTGCTGGTGGTCGGGGCCGGCGGGCTGGGCTCTCCGGCGCTGCTGTATCTGGCTGCGGCGGGAGTGGGCACGCTCGGCGTGGTCGACGACGACGTCGTGGATGTCTCCAACCTTCAGCGCCAGGTTATCCACGGCGTATCCGACGTCGGTACCCCCAAAGCGGAGTCCGCGGCCCGCTCCGTGGCGGAGCTGAATCCGCTGGTCGAGGTGGTCCTGCACCGGGAGCGGCTGGACAACTCCAACGTCCTGGCGATCTTTTCCGGTTATGACCTGATTGTGGACGGCACTGATAATTTCGCCACCCGCTACCTGATCAACGACGCCGCCGAAATCCTGGGCAAGCCGTACGTCTGGGGTTCGATCCTCCGCTACGACGGGCAGGTGAGCGTCTTCTGGGGCAAACACGGGCCCACCTACCGCGATCTGTTCCCGCTGGCGCCGCCGGCCGGTTCCGTTCCTTCCTGCGCGGAAGGGGGCGTGCTCGGGGTGCTCTGTGCGCAGATCGGCTCGGTCATGGTCAATGAGGCCATCAAGCTGATCACCGGAACCGGCAGGACCCTGCTGGGCCGGGTCCTGGTCTTCAACGCCCTGGAGATGAGCTGGCGCGAACTTCGGGTCCGGCGTGACCCGGAGGCCCTGCCGGTGACTGAGCTAAGCGATTACCAGGCGTTCTGCGGCATTACGCCGGCGGAGCCTGTGCCCGCCGGGGCGGAAGTGGACGTGGCCGTGCTGCGGGACCTGCTGGCCGAACGCTCGGCCGGGTTCCGGGACTTCGAACTGCTGGACGTCCGGGAGCCGGGGGAACACGACATTGTCCGCATTGAGGGGGCCCGGCTGGCGCCGCGGGGGGCCGTGCTGGCGGGGGAGTTCCGGCCGGAGCCGGGACGGCCGGTATACGTGCACTGCAAATCAGGGGTGCGGTCCGCCGAGGTCGCGGCCTACCTGCGCGGCGCCGGCTATCCCGAGGTCTACAACGTCACCGGCGGGATCCTGGAATGGGTGCGCCGGGTGGAACCGGAGAAACCGGTCTACTGAAACGCCCTACGCGGACTTCGGTTCGGCGTCGTCGGATTCGGCGGCGCCGTCGTCCGCAGCCGAACCGGCATCCTTGGCGGGCGCTGCGGGCTCGCTGCGCTCCACCGTGATCCCGTACAGGGCTTCAAGGCCCCGGATGTAGTCCTCCTGCTGGCCGCTTGCGGCCAGTTCCCGGGCGCGGACGGTGGGAACGTGGAGCAGCTGCTTGACCATGCGGCGCATGGCGAACTCCACTTCCTGGGCGGCGCCGGTGCATCCGTGCTGGGCGCGGACCTTCTCCAGCTCCGATTCCAGTACGTCCAGGGTGTGCCGGCGCAGGGCCACGATGGCTGAGTCCATTTCACGGCTGAGCTGCTGCTTGGAAAAGTTCTTCGCGGCATCGGCAACAATGGTGCTCGCCTGCTTCAGCGACTCGGCCTGCTCGGCCGGAGCGGCCAGCCGGACGGACTCCAGGGTGATCAGTTCGACGCCGTCGATCTCGCGGACGGCCGGATCGAAGTCGTGCGTCAGGGCAAGGTCGATGATGATCAGCGGCTTGCCTGCTTCGGCGCGGACGCGGCGGACATCTTCGGCGCTGACCTGGCTGTCGCTGCCGCTGCAGCCGATGACGACGTCGGCCCGGGTCAGGGCCCCGGGCAGGGACGAACGGGTCAGGGGCTTCCCGCCACGGGAGGCGGCAAAGGACTCTGCGCGGTTGGAGGAGGAGTAGACGCTGATGTCGGTGCAGCCGCGCTCCTTGAGCAGGGCCATGGTGGCGCCGGCGTAGGCGCCGGTGCCGAAAACCACCACTGACTTCTTTGACCAGTCGCGGTTCTCGGACAGGTCCGTGGCCAGGCCCAGGGCAACCGAAACAATGGAAAGCCCCCGTTTACCGAGGGCTGTAAGGGCACCGACGTCCTTGGCGGTGCGGGAAGCGGTCTGGAATAAGCGGGTGAGTCCGCCGCTGGCGGTCCCGCTCTCCTGGGCTTCAATAAGGGCCCGGCGGACCTGCCCGGCGATTTCGCGTTCGCCTACGACGGCGGAATCCAGTCCCGCGCCGACCGCGAACAGGTGCTGGGGAACGGACTCGCCGGTGTTCGTGGCAAAGGAACGGGATACAAGGTCTTCGCTCATGCCGGAGTGCCGGCTGATTTCTGCAACGACAGCGGAGCGGGCGGCTTCAATATCCGCTTCCGAGCCGGTCTCGCAATACACCTCCAGCCGGTTGCAGGTAGCGAGGACAACGGAGCCGGAGACGGCGCTTCCGGAATCGACCAGCGAAGACGCGACCTCGGATGCGCCGGCACTCAGCCGGGCGACAGTCTCCAGGTCTACGTCGGTGTGCGTAGCAATGAGGGAAAGTAGAACCACAGTAGGTCAATACTAGCCACGCCGGGGAGGATACCTTCAATCGGACTGCCCGATTTCAGCCTTTAGGAGTGTGAGAAGCGCCACGGCGGCCGCCGGGAGGGGCCCGGTTATGGCTTGTCCCGGATTTTGGGGAGAATCAAGGTATGACTCTTAGCGCCACGCACCCGCTGCTGGACGGCCGCACGGCCGATTCCCCCCTGATCACCGCGTACCGCGGCGGAACCCCCGCCCGCCGCCCGGTGTGGTTTATGCGTCAGGCCGGCCGTTCCCTGCCCGAGTATCTGAAAGCCAGGCAGGGCATCGGGATGCTGGAATCCTGCCTCCGGCCCGAGCTGGCGGCGGAGATCACCCTGCAGCCGGTGCGCCGCCACGACGTGGATGCCGGCATCTTCTTTTCCGACATCGTTATTCCGCTGAAACTCGCCGGCGTGGACGTGGACATCGTTCCCGGCGTCGGACCCGTGCTGGGCAGCCCGGTGCGTACCGCCGCCGACGTCGCCGCCCTGCCGCGGCTGACCGAAGAGGCGCTGGAGCCGATCCGGGAAGCCGTGCGGCTGACGGTTGCCGAGCTCGGTTCCAAGCCGCTGATCGGATTCGCCGGCGCGCCGTTCACCCTGGCCGCCTACATGGTCGAGGGCAAGCCGTCCCGCGACCACCTCGGCCCGCGCACCATGATGCATGCTGACCCCGATGCCTGGCAGGCGCTGACCGCCTGGGCGGCCGACGCCTCCGGAATGTTCCTGCGCGCGCAGCTGGAAGCGGGCGCCAGTGCCGGCCAGCTCTTCGATTCCTGGGCCGGTTCCCTTGGCCTGGCCGACTACGTCAAGCACGTAGCACCGGCCTCCTCCCGTGCCTTGGACCATGTGCGCGGCCTCGGTGCCCCGCTGGTGCATTTCGGCACCGGCACGTCCGAGCTGCTGGTGGCCATGCGCGACGTCGGCGTGGACGTTGTCGGCGTGGATTACCGGCTGCCGCTGGACGAAGCCAACCGCCGCCTCGGCGGCACGACGCCGCTGCAGGGCAACATTGACCCCGCACTGCTGAGCGCGCCGTGGGACATCCTGGAAGCACATGTCCGCGAAGTCCTTGCCGCAGGCGCAGCCGCTCCGGGCCACGTGGTCAACCTGGGCCACGGCGTGCCGCCGGAAACCGACGCAGCCGTCCTGACGCGGGTGGTTGAACTGATTCACTCGGTGGAGCCGTAGGCATGCCCCACCGTTTCCTCGCGAAGCCGGAGAAAGCCGCTAAAGCTGAAAACGCTGCTCAAAGCGCGGCTCACCAAGCCGGCGGCCAGACCCCGGGCGGTCCCACCGCAGTCGTTATAGGCGGCGGAATTTCCGGCCTCATCGCGGCCCGGGACCTGCAGCGGGCAGGTGTCCAGGTGACCGTGGTGGAGGCCTCGGACCGGTTCGGCGGCTGTGTCGGCCGGCATGAGGTTGCCGGCGTGCAGCTGGACAGCGGTGCGGAGTCCTTCGCCACGAGATCACCGGCCGTTCCGGAGCTGATTGGGGAGCTTGGACTGGCGGACGCGGTGGTCCAGCCCAACCCTGCCGGGTCATGGCTGCAGCTGGCCGCCGAGGACCTGCCGTCGGGAGCGCAGCAGATGCCGAGCAGCGGCCTGCTCGGCATCCCCGCAGACCCCCGGCACCCGGACATTGTCCGTGCCTTGGGCCGCGCGGGAGCAGCCCGGGCAGCCATGGACAAGGTCCTGCCGGTGGGTAACCTGCCCCGGCGCCCGTCCATGAGCCTGGGCGACGTGGTGCGGGCCAGGATGGGTGAAGCGGTGCTTCGCCGGCTCGTCACTCCGGTGGTCGGCGGCGTCTATTCCGCCGACCCCGACGTGCTCGACGTCGACTCCGTGGCACCGGGCCTGCGCGCTGCAATCTCCAGGCACGGTTCCCTGGGCGCCGCCGTCGGTGCCATGCGCGCAGCAGCACCTGCAGGTTCGGCAGTGGCCGGGCTCGACGGCGGAATGGGCCGGCTGACCGAGGCGCTGGTCTCCGATCTGGAGACCTCCGGTGCACGCCTGCGCTCCGGCATCCGTGCCGAATCCCTTACCCGCGGTGCCGAAGGGTGGCGGATCCGCTGCAGCGGCGGGCAGGAACTGGCAGCCGACGCCGTGGTGGTTGCCGCCGAAGGCCCCGCAGCTGTTGACCTCCTGGCTACCGCGCTCCCCGAGGTGGCGGACTACCGGCCGCAGCCGGGCCCCGGCGTCGCCCTGGCAACCCTGGTGGTGGACCTGCCGGAACTGGACGCCATGCCGCGCGGCACCGGCGTCCTGGTGTCGCGGGAGGTGGAAGGCATCGATGCGAAGGCCATGACGCACGCCACCGCCAAGTGGCAGTGGCTTGCCGATTCCACCGGCCCCGGAACCCATGTGCTGCGCCTTTCCTACGGGCGGGCACTGAATCCGAAGGACTCCGCCGCGGAACCGGTGCACGTGGACCGCGCCGACGATGACCTCTTCCGGCAGGCCGTGGCCGACGCGTCCGGCCTGCTGCAGGTGGAAATCAAGGCCGACGACGTCGTCGGGTGGGATGTAGTCCGGTGGGTGGGCGCATTGCCCTCCGCCGCCGTCGGGCATAAGGACCGGGTGGGCGCCGTCCGCGCGGCGGTGGCCGAATCGCCCGGACTGGAAGCGGTGGGAGCCTGGCTGGCCGGAACCGGTCTGGCCGCGGTCACCGCCGATACCCGCACCCGAATGGCAGCGCTGGCCAACGCACTGCTGTGATGTTCCGCACTTTCTACACTTTGTAGAAGTGCGGTGTTTCGACTTACCTATATGCAAAGGGCAGACTGTTAAACATGAGTGAGACGATGGACCGCAGCGCCGCCGGAACGGCCGGCAACGACGAACAGTTCTTTACCCTTTGGACCGTTTTCAAGCGGTCCTCCATGCCGAAAGCGCCCGTCTCGAACGGTGCCGTTGATGCCTTCGAGGCCCTCACCAAGGACCTGGCTGCCAGCAATGTCACGCTCCGCGGCCTCTACGACGTGTCCGCCATGCGCGTGGACGCCGACGTGATGGTGTGGCTGCACGGCAGCGCGCCGGAAGCGCTGCAGGCGGCCCTGCGGCAGATCCGCCGGACGGAACTGTTCGCCGGCACCGAGATCGCCTGGTCCGCCATGGGCGTGCACCGCGACGCCGAGTTCTCCAAGAACCACTGGCCGTCCTTCGCCCGGGGCATCGATCCTGAGACCTGGATCTGCGTTTACCCGTTTGTCCGCTCCTACGAGTGGTACCAGCTGCCCGCCGAGGAACGCGGCAAGATGCTGCGCGACCACGGCATGCTCGGCCGCGAATTCCCCCAGGTCCTTGCCAACACCGTGGCCTCCTTCGCCCTGGGTGACTGGGAATGGATCCTGGGCCTGGAAGCTCCCAACCTGGTTGACCTTGTCGACATGATGCGCCACCTGCGCGCCACCGAGGCACGCAACCACGTCCGTGAAGAAGTCCCGTTCTATACCGGCCGGCGTATCCCGGCCGCAGAAGTTGCCGAGGTACTCAAATGACATCCGCTGTTTCCCACGAGCCTGCCTTCGACCCCTTTGAGGGCGTCGATGAAAACGGCCGCATGGCCCCGAAGCACTACGACGCCATCCTGCTGGCCTCCTTCGGCGGCCCGGAAGGCCAGGAAGACGTCATTCCCTTCCTGCGCAACGTCACCGCCGGCCGCGGCATCCCCGATGAGCGGCTGGAGGAAGTGGCGACCCACTACCGCGCCAACGGCGGCATCAGCCCCATCAACGAGCAGAACCGCGCGCTGAAGGCCGCACTGGAAGCAGAGCTGGCACGCCGCGGCGTCGAACTGCCCGTCCTCTGGGGCAACCGCAACTGGGCGCCCTACATCAAGGACGTCCTCCAGGAGGCGTACGACACCGGCTACCGCCGCATCCTGATGGTCACCACCAGCGTCTACTCCTCGTACTCGAGCTGCCGCCAGTACCGCGAAGACCTGGGCATGAACCTCCTGAAGACCGGGCTGGACAAGAAGCTGCACGTGGACAAGGTCCGCCAGTACTTCGACCACCCCGGCTTCGTGGAGCCCTTCGTCGAAGGCGTCCGCGAGTCCGTGGCCAAGGTCCGCGCGCAGCTGGCCGCCAAGGGCGTGGACAACGAGAAGATCGAGATCCTCTTCTCCACCCACTCCATTCCCACCGCCGACGCCGAAGCCTCCGGCCCGCGTGACCGCGAGTTCGAAGAAGGCAGCGCCTACGTCGCCCAGCACCTGGCCAACGCCCGCGCCATCATGGAGCGCGTCCCAGAAGCCGCAGGCATGGACTGGCAGCTGGTCTACCAGTCCCGCTCCGGTGCACCGCACATCCCCTGGCTGGAACCGGACATCAACGACGCGATCGCCGAACTGCCCGCCAAGGGCGTCAACGGCGTGGTCATTGTTCCGCTGGGCTTCGTCAGCGACCACATGGAAGTGATCTGGGACCTCGACACCGAGGCCATGGACACCTGCACGGAACTGGGCCTGGCGGCGGACCGCACGCCGACCCCCGGCATCCACGAGACCTTCGTGTCCGGCCTGGTGGACCTGCTGCAGGAACGCACCCTGGAAAACAACATTGCCATCCGCCCCGCCATGACGGACCTCGGTCCGTGGTACGACGTCTGCCGCCCCGGCTGCTGCGCGAACCTGCGCGGCGAAAAGCCGACCATCGCGGGCGCCGACTCCACCGTGGGCGTCGAGTAGTGGCGCAGTCGCCCGTCCTCATCGGCACCCGCGGCAGCGCCCTGGCCGTTACCCAAACCACCACCGTCGCCGAGGCGCTGTCCGGGCTCGGCGGTTTCGACGTCGAACTGGTCCGCGTGCGGACCGAGGGTGACATCAACCGTGCCGCCCTGTCGCAGATCGGCGGAACCGGCGTGTTCGTTGCCGCGCTGCGCGACTCGCTGCTGCGCGGAGACTGCGACGTCGCCGTGCACTCACTCAAGGACCTGCCCACCTCCCCGGCGGACGGCCTTGTCCTGGGCGCCATTCCGGAACGGGTGGATGTGCGCGACGTGCTGTGTGCCCGTGACGGGCTGACCTTGGCACAGCTTCCCGCCGGTGCGAAGATCGGCACCGGCTCCCCGCGCCGGGCAGCCCAGCTGCGGGCCGCCCGCCCGGATCTGGAGATCGTGGACATCCGCGGCAACGTGGATACCCGCCTCGGCCGGGTTGCCGGCCTGGTGGAAGGCGCGCCCGGTGACCTCGACGCCGTGGTGCTGGCGGCCGCCGGCCTGGCCCGGCTGGGCCGGCTGAACATGGTCACCGAATTCATTGATCCCGCCGTGATGCTTCCCGCCCCCGGGCAGGGAGCGCTGGCAGTGGAATGCCGCACGGCCGACGCCGCCGAAGGGCAGCTCGCGGCCGCACTTGCCGCGTATGACCACCTCGACAGCCGCCTCACGGTGGCAGCCGAACGGGCCATGCTCGGCAGGCTTGAGGCCGGGTGCACGGCTCCGGTCGGTGCGCTGGCCAGCGTCGGAGCCGACGGCATCACGCTCGAAGCCGTGGTCTGCAGCGACGACGGCACCCGGCTGATGCGCCGCACCGGCGTCGTCAGCGAACGCAACGAAGATGCCGCCCGCGCCTTGGGCGTGCAGGTTGCCGAGGAGCTGCTGGCGGCCGGCGCCGCGCAGCTCACGGATCTTCCTGCCAGCTGATGCCCGGCTTCCGGAGCTGCTGAAATGGCAGCCAGACACCAGGGTCCGGACCTCGCCGGACTGAACGTTGTCCTTCCACGCACCCCGGACCGGGCTTCGGCCATGGTCCGGGAGCTGCAGGACTGCGGGGCATCGGTGACGCTGATGCCCCTGATCGATTTCCAGTTCCCGGCGGACACCGCCCTGCTGGACCGCGCACTCAATTCGCTGAAGGCCGGCCGGTTCGCCTGGGTGGTCTTCACCAGTGTCACCACCGTGCGGGCCGTGACCCGCCGGTGTGCAGCCCTGGGCATCTGCCCCGTGGCCCTGGTGCCCGCCGATACCCGGATCGCGGCCGTCGGCGCCGGAACGCGGCAGGCCTTGGAGGAAGTCGGCTTCGATATCGATTTCCTGCCGGACACCGACCAGTCGGCCCGCGGCCTGGCCGCCTCCTGGCCGGATCCTTCCGGATCGGATCCCGAGGGCGGCGATCTGCGGGTGCTGCTGCCGCAGGCCGATATCGCCGACCCGTCCCTGCACGAGGCGCTGACCGCCCTGGGCTGGGAGGTCCGCGCCGTGACCGCGTACTGCACCGTTGACTACCCGGCCACCGGCGTGCGCTTCACCCCGGCGGTTACCGGGGGAGGACTCCTGGACCCCGAAGCCTTCGCCGCGTCGGCACCGGCCGGACGCCGCGCCGTCGTCCTCACCTCCCCGAGCATCGCCCGCCGGTTCGTCCGGCGCTGTGTGCCGGTCCCGGCCGGAACACTGCTGGTGGCCATCGGCGACAGCACAGCTGCGCGGATGCGCGAACTGGGCGCGGGACCGGATGCCGTGGCGAAGCAGCCAACCCCGGCGGGAATAGCCCACGCACTCTCCGTTGCTATGTCTACGGGTCCTACTCCCTAGTTCCCCATCATTACCGGAAGGCAGAACCATCCCCATGAGCTTCCCCCAGCACCGTCCCCGCCGCCTCCGCACCACCCCCGCCATGCGGCGGCTGACCGCAGAATTCCGGCTGGATCCGGCCGAGCTGATCCTTCCGGCCTTCGTCCGTGAGGGCATCACTGAGCCGAACCCGCTCACGTCCATGCCCGGCGTCGTCCAGCACACCCTGGACAGCCTGAAGAAGGCCGCTTCCGAAGCGGCAGAGCTGGGCATCGGCGGCATCATGCTCTTCGGCATCCCCGCCGAGCGCGACGCCGTCGGCAGCGCAGGCACCGATCCCAACGGCATCCTCAACCGCGGCATCGCCGCCGTCCGCGAGGAAGTCGGCGACGAGCTGGTCATCATGAGCGACGTCTGCCTGGACGAATTCACCGACCACGGACACTGCGGCGTGCTGGATGAAAACGGCGTGGTGGACAATGACACCACCCTGGAGATCTACGGCCGGATGGCCGTGGAGCAGGCCCGCGCCGGCGCGCATGTGCTGGGCCCGTCGGGCATGATGGACGGGCAGATCGCCGTGATCCGCCACGCCTTGGATACCGCCGGTTTCACCGACGTTTCCCTGTTCGCCTACGCCGCCAAGTACGCCTCCGCGTTCTACGGCCCCTTCCGCGAAGCCGTGGACTCCCAGCTGCAGGGCGACCGCCGGACCTACCAGATGGATGCCTCGAACCGCCGCGAGGCACTCCTCGAAGTGGAGCTGGACCTCGAAGAAGGCGCCGACATGGTGATGGTCAAGCCGGCCATGAGCTACCTCGACGTGCTGGCCGATGTGGCCGCCATGTCCCCGGTCCCGGTGGGCGCTTACCAGATCTCCGGCGAGTACGCGATGATTGAAGCTGCCGCCGCCAACGGCTGGATTGACCGCCGCCGGGCCATCGAAGAGTCCGTGCTGGGCATCAAGCGGGCCGGCGCCAACATGATTCTCACCTACTGGGCCACCGAACTGGCGGCCTGGCTGAAGGAAAGCAAGTAATGTCCTCACCTGTCTCACCGTCTTCCTCCGAAGAACTCTTTGACCGCGCCCGGGCCCTGATGCCGGGCGGCGTGAACTCCCCGGTCCGGGCCTTCGGCTCCGTGGGCGGCACCCCCCGTTTCATGGTTTCCGCCAGGGGCCCGTACATCACCGACTCCGAGGGCCGCGAATACGTGGACCTCGTCTGCTCCTGGGGCCCGGCACTGGTGGGCCACTCCCATCCGGACGTCCTGGCCGCCGTACACGCAGCCGTGGACAACGGACTGTCCTTCGGCGCGTCCACCCCGGCCGAAGCCGAACTGGCGCAGCTGGTGATGGACCGCGTGCCGGGCGTGAAGCGCCTGCGCATGGTCTCCACCGGCACGGAGGCCACCATGACCGCGATCCGGCTGGCCCGCGGCTACACCGGCCGGAACCTGGTCATCAAGTTCGCCGGCTGCTACCACGGCCACCTCGACGGACTGCTGGCCTCCGCCGGTTCCGGCCTGGCCACCCTGGCACTGCCCGGCTCGGCCGGCGTCACCGAAGCCACTGCCGCCGAGACGCTGGTGCTGCCGTAC
This sequence comes from Arthrobacter sp. zg-Y238, assembly GCF_024385525.1. GTDB lineage: Bacteria > Actinomycetota > Actinomycetes > Actinomycetales > Micrococcaceae > Arthrobacter_B > Arthrobacter_B jinronghuae. The sequence continues at coordinate 146,843 of NZ_JANFLU010000005.1, forward strand.
AACGACGTTTCCGCCGTCGAAAAGGCGTTCGCCGAGCACGGCGCCAACATTGCCGCCGTCATCACCGAGGCCGCTCCGGCGAACATGGGCGTGGTCACTCCGGATGAGGGCTTCAATGCCGCCCTGTCCCGGATCACCGCCTCGCACGGCGCGCTGCTGATCCTCGACGAGGTACTCACCGGCTTCCGCACCGGCCCGGCCGGTTACTGGGGCCTGACCGGCGCGAAGGAAGGCTGGACGCCGGACCTGTTCACCTTCGGCAAGGTGATCGGCGGCGGCATGCCCGTCGCAGCGCTCGGCGGCCGCGCCGACGTGATGGACTACCTCGCCCCGCTGGGCCCGGTCTACCAGGCCGGCACCCTCTCGGGTAACCCGATTGCGATGGCGGCCGGCGTCGCCACGCTCAAGGCCGCCACCGCCGAGGTTTATGCCAACGTCGACGCCCGTTCCGCGGAGCTCTCCGCCGCCGTGTCCGCCGAACTGGACAAAGCCGGCGTGGACCACAGCATCCAGCGCGCGGGCAGCCTCTTCAGCGTCGCCTTCGGCACCTCCGCCACCGGCGTGCACAACTACGAGCAGGCCCAGGCGCAGGAAGCCTTCCGGTATCGGCCGTTCTTCCACTCGATGCTCGACGCCGGGGTGTACCTGCCGCCGTCGGTGTTCGAGGCCTGGTTCCTGTCCGGCGCCCACGACGACGCCGCTATGGACCGGATCTACGCCGCGCTGCCGGCCGCCGCGAAGGCCGCTGCTGCGGCCCAGCCGTAAGGCCGGGTTCAGGCAGTAAAAAAACCCCGCACCTCCCGTTGAAACGGGAAGTGCGGGGTTTTTCGTTGTCCCGCTCTAGAAAGCAGCAGTCACGTCGCCGTTCGGCCAGGTCTCTTCGATGAAGGCCTTGGTTTCGGGGGAGTGGAGCAGTTCCTCGAGCTTGTCGATCCGTGCGTCCTTGTTGCCGGTCTTCCAGACCAGGAAGTTGGCGTACGGGTTGTCCTCGGCGGATTCCACCAGCAGGGCGTCGTCGGTGTTCAGCCCGGCTTCGAGGATGTAGTTGCCGTTGATGATGGCCAGGTCCACGGTGGGATCACTGAGGTCGTTGACCAGCAGTTCCGGCTGGTTTTCCTGGAAGTCCAGGTCCTTGGGATTCTGTTCCTCGGTCAGGGTCAGCACGGAGGAATCGTCCGCGATGTCCTTCACAAGTCCGGCTTCCTCAAGCATCTTCAGGGCGCGGGCCTGGTTCGAGGGGTCGTTGGTGACCATCACCCGGGCGCCCTCCTTGATGGTGGAGACGTCCTCATGCTTCTCCGAGAACGCGGCGTAGGGCTCTACATGGATTCCGGCGCCGTGCTCGAACTCGTAGCCCTGGCTCTCCATCTGGGATTCCAGGTAGGGCAGGTGCTGGTAGAAGTTGACGTCGCTGTCGCCGTCGTTCAGGGAGATGTTCGGCGTGACGTAGTCGTCAAACTCCTGGATCTCGAGTTCCAGGCCGGTGTCCTCGGCGAGGTTGTCCCGGACAAATTCGAGGATCCGGGCGTGCGGCGTGGGGCTGGCGCCCACGGTCAGGGTGACCGGGTTTGCGGGATCAAGGCTGTCCACGGAGCTGGAGGCGGAATCGGATCCGCCGCAAGCCGTCAGCGCCAGGGCAGTGGCCACACCGGTGGCAACGAGGGTAAGTGCTTTACGCATCTAGTGCGTTCCTTTCACGTGACCCGGGAAGCGGTGCTTCGCCGTCCGGGGAAGGTGCAGCTAGCGGCTACTGGCTGCAGATCCGGCTGGTCCGGGCAGAGCCCGGACCAGCCGAAGACTGAAACTAGACAGTGGTCCTGTCGGGTTCCCGGGCGGAGCCGGCGGGTGCGGCGGCGGGGCTGATGCCTTCTGCCGCGGCAGCCGGGCGGCTGCGCCGTCCGGTACCTGACGCGGACCGGTGGTCGACCCGGCGCGAGGCGAAGTCGCCGGCCAGCTGGATGATCTGTACGAGGGCCACGATGATGATGATCGTGACCACCATGACCTGGGTGTCGAAGCGCTGGACGCCGTAGTTGTAGGCCAGCCGGCCGAGGCCGCCGCCGCCGACGATGCCGGCCATGGCGGAGTAGCCCACGAGGGTCACCAGCGTGGTGGTCAGGGCGGCGACGAGTCCCGGCAGGGCTTCGCGCAGCAGCACCTTGGTGACCACCTGCATCTTGGTTGAGCCCATCACCAGGGCTGCATCGATCTTGCCGCCGGAGACGTCGCGGAGCGCGTTTTCCACCAGCCGTGCAAAGAACGGGATGGTGGCGATGCTCAGCGATACGGAGGCGGCCACCGGCCCGATCGAGGTCCCGGTGATGAGGCGTGCCAGCGGAATCAGGGTGACCATGAGGATGGCGAACGGTACCGACCGGGTGATGTTGACGATGATGTCGCTGACAATCCGGTTGACGATCTTCATCGGGAGCAGGCCCCCGGGCGCGCTGACGTGCAGGAATACGCCCAGCGGCAGGCCGATCAGTAGGGTGAAGAACCCGGCGATGCCGACCATCTGGAGGGTCTCCACCACGGCTTCGGGCAGTGCCTTGGTAATCCCGGGGTTGTCGAAGAGTCCGGTCAGGAAGTTCATGCTGCCACCTCCACGGTGACGCCCTGCAGGGCGAGGTATTCATGGACGGCGGCCATGTCGGTGTGCGTGTCCAGCTGGATGCGCAGCCGTCCGAAGCGGGTGCCGGCCAGCAGTTCGACGCTGCCGGCAAGGACGTTGACATCGGTGTCGAACCGGCGGGTGAGGGCGGAAAGCACCGGGTCCGAGGTGGTCTGGCCCGTGAACAGCAGTTCCAGGACCGGACCGCCGGGAGACGGCGGCGTCACGGGCAGCGGGATCAGCTGTTTGGCCAGCCGGCCGCGCAGGTCGGAGGCGACCTCGCGCAGCGGACCGTGTTCCACCACCCGTCCTGCCTCGAGCAGGGATACCGAATCGCAGATCCGCTTCACCACGTTCATCTCGTGCGTGATGATCAGCACCGTGAGGTCCAGGCGCCGGGTGAGGTCCGCGATCAGGTCCAGGATGTCGTCCGTGGTGCTGGGGTCCAGGGCCGACGTCGGCTCATCGCACAGGAGCACATCGGGATCGGAAGCCAGCGCCCGGGCGATGCCCACGCGCTGCTTCTGTCCGCCGGAAAGCTGGGCGGGGTACGCCCCGGCGCTGCCTTCGAGGCCCACGAGGGCCAGGAGCTCCTTCACCCGGGCATCGATGACGCTCTTCTTCGTGCCCACCAGCTCCAGCGGGTGGGCAATGTTGGCGGCGGCGGTGCGGGAGTCCATGAGGTTCGCGTGCTGGAACACCATGCCGATCCGGCGGCGGGCCGCGCGGATCTCGGAGTCCTTCACAGCGGTCAGCTCACGGCCGTCGATGGTGACCGAGCCCGACGTCGGCCGGTCCAGCAGGGTCAGGCAGCGGACCAGGGTGGACTTCCCGGCACCGGAGTGGCCGATGATCCCGTGGATCGAACCCTTGGGCACGCTCAGGCTCACGCCGTCCAGTGCAGTGACCATGCGGTCACCCTGCCGGTAGACCTTGCGAAGGTCGGTAACTGTGATCATTCGTCCTCGTCATATGCGTTCAATGGCCGGACCGGAGCATGGGAAAAGGGGCACGGTTCTGTGCCGTGCCCAAATGCCGGCTGTGCGGAGGGTGCCTGCCAATCTCGTGGCGCGAGACGGTACGCGCGCGTAAGAACGCGGGTACGCCTGGGGCGCCATCAGCGCCAAACACAGTTACCAGTATCGCATGTTGGCTGCCGCGCTCCGGCCAAAGTGACGGCCCGTGAAGAGCTGTCCGGACCCGCGGGCCCTAACGGATCAGGCCGGGTCCAGGACCGACCCGGGCTCGTGGTCCGGCGCGGCACGGAACGGCCAGCTGCCGTCGATCACGGCTTCCGGCTCGCGGCGCCGCAGGTATTCCTGGAAGCTGGCAGCCTGGCCTGCGGCCCAGCTGACCTGGGACTCGTGCAGGGTGCGCGCATCGCACTGCAGCTCCGGATACTTCTCGGCCATGACTGCTGCCACGGACAGGGTGGCCGCGACGTCGGCCGCTGAGGTGTGCGCGTTTTCGAACCCCACGCCGTAGTGCTCGGCCATGGCGGTGAGGGTGCGCTTGCCGCGGCGGAACCGGTCCACCTGCTTGTCCAGGATGTACGGGTCGATCACGGGAACCGGATGGGGGACCGCCAGTCCGAAGCGTTCGCATTCACGGGCCAGGACCGTGAAGTCGTAGCAGGCGTTGAAGGCCAGGACCGGAATGCCGGCTGCGAACATGCCGGCCAGCACCTCGGCCACCTCGGCCGTCACGGCGGCCGGGTTCCCGCCCTCCGCCTGGGCGCGTTCATTGGTGATGCCGTGGATGGCTGCCGCCTCGGCCGGGATCGGAATCTCGGGGCAGGCTATCCACTCGTGGTGCTGCAGGGTTTCGCCCCGGCCGTTGACCAGGATGATGGATGCGGTGACGATCCGCGCGGTCTGCGGGTCCCGGCCAGTGGTCTCCAGATCGAAGGCCGCCCGGGGAAGTTCATGCCAGCTGTTCATGCCTCAAACCTATCGGGGAGCGCTGACATTCCCGGGATTGGCCGCCGCCCGGCCGGCGTCGGTACCCTACTGCTTATGCGCAGGGACTACGCCGACGCGGTGCTGGCTGTGGCCGATCTCATACCGCCCGGACGCGTGCTCTCCTATGGCGACATCGCCGAACTGCTCGCCGCCGGCGGACCGCGGCAGGTGGGCGCCGTAATGTCCGCGCGCGGCTCCGAGGTGTGCTGGTGGCGGGTCCTGCGATCGTCGGGACAACCGCCGCGCAGCCATGAAGGGCGCGCCTGGGAACACTACCGGCTTGAGGGCACCCCGGTGCGCGGGACGGCGGACGACGACGGCGCGGGTTACCGGGTGCGTATCGAAGCCGCCCGCTGGCAGCCCGACGAGGCGGAGTGGGACCGCCTGGACAGCCTCCGGACCGGCCTGCAGAACGCCCTGCGGACCGCCTCGGAGGTTCCGGACCCCACCGGGCAGCAAACACCGGGGCGCCGATATCAGGAATGTCGGAGGGACATGATGAAGTGGAACCATGAGCGTTGAACTCCAACTCGTCGGGCCGGCTGCAAGCGCGTTGTCCGCGCCCCGGCTCAGCGCGGACCAGCAGGCCGTGGTGGACCTGCCGACGGGCAGCGGACCCGTCCTCGTCCTCGGAGCGCCGGGAACCGGCAAGTCCACCGTCCTGGTGGAAGCCGCCGTCGCACGGATTGAACGAGACGGGCTTGACCCTTCCCATCTGCTGATGCTGGCCCCTTCAAGGCTTGCCGCTGCCGGCCTGCGGGACGCGCTCTCGGCGCGGCTGCAGGGAACCCTGAGCACCGCACCCGCCCGCACCTGGGCCTCCTACGCCTTCGACCTCATCCGGCGCGCCAAGACCGAAGGCCGCCTGCCCTACATCACGCGGGCTCCGAAGCTGCTCTCCGGCGCCGAACAGGATGTCATCATCAAGGAACTGCTGGCCGGGCACGGACAGCACGGGGTGCCGGAACTGCCTTGGCCGGACAGCCTGGACCTTGCCCTCGGCACCCGCGGCTTCCGGCAGGAAATCCGCCAGCTCTTCGACCGCGTCATTGAATACGGCATCTCCGCCGAGGAACTGCGCGAACTGGGACAGCGGCACGGCCGTCCGGACTGGGTGGCCGCCGCGGAACTCTACGCCGAGTACCGGGACGTCCTGGACCTGCGCATGCCGGAGTCCTTTGATCCGGCTGGCATCATCACTTCAGCCCTGAACATCCTGCACTCCGATCCGGAATTCCTGGCCGCCGAGCGGGAACGCCAGCAGCTGGTGCTGGTGGATGACCTGCAGGAGGCCAACCCGGCCATCCACAGCCTTTACGCGCTGCTGGCCGGCACGGGGGATTCCATCGCCGCGGCCTGCCCCGACACCGTGGTGCAGGGCTTCCGCGGCGCCCGCCCGGACCTGGTGGGCCAGCTGGGCAGGCGTTTTGACGGACACCTCCAGACCCGCGTCCTGACCACCTCGCACCGGCTGACCGGTTCGCTGGCCGGAGCCTGGACCCGGACGGCTTCACGGATTTCCGTGGTCGGCTCCCTGCCGTCCTACCGCACTGCCGTGGCCGACGCCCGGTTCATCGGGAGGCTGCCGGTCAATGCTCCAGCCGACGGCGGCCCCGCCGACGCACCGGGCTCTGAAACACCGGGGCCCGACGCACCGGGAGCCGGAGTACAGGAATCCGGCGCTGCTCCGGTGGCGGGCACAGCCGAGGCCCACGTAGTGGACACTCCCATGCATGAGCAGCGTTACGTGGCGCAGCGGATCCTCGAAGCCCAGCTCCTGCAGGGCCGTTCGCTTGAGGACATCGCCGTCATTGTCCGGACCGGCGCCCAGCTGGCTGCCCTCCAGCGCTACCTCACCGGGCAGGGGATCGAAGTCAAGGTTCCCGTCGCCGAGCGGGCGGTCCGTGATGAAGCCGCCGTCCGCCCGCTGCTGGACGCGTTCGCCGTCGTACTGGATCCGGACCTGCTTACCCCCGAGCTGGCAGTGTCACTGCTGACCTCGCGCATCGGCGGCGCCAGCACGCTGGAACTGCGCCGGCTGCGGCAGGCACTGCGCCGGGAAGAGCGCAGCGCCGGCGGCGGACGGACCAGCGACGTGCTGCTGGTGGAGTCGCTGCTGGACCCGGAATCCGAATCCGGCCGGGCCCTTGCGGGACTGAGCTGGGACGCCCGCCCGGCCGCCCAGCGTATTTCCGCCATGCTGTCCGCAGGCCGGGCAGCCGCGAAGGAGCCGGGAGCGACGGCGGAGACCGTCCTATGGGCTCTGTGGTCCGTTTCCGGCTGGTCCAAGCGCTGGGCGGAAACGGCATTGTCCGGAGGCCCGGGTGCCTCCCGCGCGGACCGGGACCTGGACGCGATCATGGCCCTGTTCCAGACTGCAGAACGCTATGTCGACCAGCTGCCCGGCTCCACCCCGGCCCAGTTCCTGGATTACCTCACCAGTTCCGAGCTGCCCATGGATACGCTGGCCGCGCGCGCCCAGCGCAGGGAGGCAGTGGAGCTGCTCACCCCGGCCAGCGCTGCCGGCCGCGAATGGCCGATGGTGATAGTCGCCGGCATCCAGCAGGACGTGTGGCCCAACCTGCGCCTGCGCGGTGAACTGCTGGGCAGCGGCGAGCTGGTGGCGGCAGTCGAGCACGGCGACAATTTCCGGGCGCACCGCAGCCCGCTGACGCTGATGCAGTCCATCCGCTTCGACGAGCTGCGCAGCTTCTCCACCGCCATTTCGCGTGCCCGCGAAGTGCTGATCTGCACGGCGGTTTCCTCCGAAGACGAGCAGCCCTCCGCCTTCCTGGACCTGGTGGCACCGCTGGAGCCGGGGGCGGAAAAACGGCAGCGCACCGAAGTCCTGCGTCCGTACACGCTGCGCTCGCTGGTGGCGGAACTGCGCCGTTACGCCCAGCAGCCCGGGGAGGACCGGGACGCAGCTGCCGAAGCCGTCCATCATCTGGGGACCATGCTGAACCACCCCGTGCGGGTCCCTGGAGCCCATCCCGAGCAGTGGTGGGGGCTCGCCCCGCTGTCCAGCACCGCTCCCATCCTGCCCCCGGATGCGCGGATCCCGGTCTCGCCCTCCAAGGTCGACGCCGTGCTGAAATCGCCCCTGAGCTGGTTCGTCTCCGCTGCGGGCGGCGAGCAGGCCACCGACTTCGCCCGCTCCCTGGGCACGCTGGTGCATTCCATCGCGCAGGACATGCCCGACGCCGCCGGCAGCGAGTATGTGCAGGAGCTGCAGAAACGCTGGCCGTCCCTGGGCATGAAGGACAACTGGGAGGGGCAGATGGACTACCAGCGGGCCGAAACCATGGTCCGCAAGCTCGCCGAATACGTCATCACCATGCGCCGCAGCGGCCGGTCCCTCGTGGCCGTCGAAAAGGACTTCGAGGTGGAGCTGCCGGTGGAGATCGACGGCGCCGTCCGCACCGCCCTGCTGCGCGGCCAGATTGACCGGCTGGAAGTCGATGCCGACGGCCGGCTGTTCATCGTGGACCTGAAGACCGGCAAGTCCGCGCCGAAGAAGGACGACCTGCAGGGGCATCCGCAGCTGGCCGCCTACCAGGAGGCCGTGCGCGAAGGTGCGCTGCCGGACGCCCCGGCGGTGCCCGGCGGAGCCGCCCTGGTGCAGCTCGGCACCACGAACAAGGGTGTTTCCGTCCAGGAGCAGCAGCCACTGGACCCCGAGGACACCACGGCACGCGACATGGTCCGCGACGCGGCGGCCCTGATGTCCGCGGCGTTCTTCGAAACCGTCCACGACCCCGGCCGCAGCGGCTTTGGCGGCAACGGCTGCCGGCTGCCCGAAATCTGTCCCATCTGTGCTGAAGGAAAGCAGGTCACCGAGTGAGTGCGCCCGTAACGGTACCGGGGGAGCTGCCGGAAGCGGCGCCCGTCCCGAAGTACTCCGCCCGGGAACTGGCGGAACTGCTGCACACTGACCCGAACTCGCCGGTGCAGTACCCCACCGAGGACCAGATCGGGATCATCGAGGGCCCCCTCGAACCCCTGCTGGTCATTGCCGGGGCGGGCTCGGGCAAAACCAAGACGATGGCGGACCGGGTGGTCTGGCTGGTGGCCAACGAACTGGTCCGGCCCGAGGAGATCCTTGGGGTCACCTTCACCCGCAAGGCGGCCGGTGAGCTGGCCTCCCGCATCCGCGCGCGCCTGAACCTGCTCTACCACCAGCTCGACGCCGGACCCGGCGGAGCAGCGGATCCGGACACCGCCGGCGGCGGCGAGGAACGGATGGAGCCGAGTGTCTCCACCTACCATTCCTACGCGAACGGCATCGTGAACGACTACGGCCTGCGGATCGGCGTCGAGCGCGATTCCGTGATGCTTGGCGGCGCGCAGTCGTGGCAACTGGCCAATGAAGTGGTGGAAGCCTATTCCGGGGACTACGAACACTTCACCGCAGCCAAGTCCACCCTGGTCGGCGCGGTGCTGCAGATGGCCGGCGAATGCTCCGAACATCTGCGGACTCCGGCCGGGGTCCGTGCCGAACTCGAAGCGCACGTAGCCGCCGTCTCGGCCCTGCCGTATCAGTTCGGCAAGCCGAAGGAACCCACCCAGGCAGCCAGGAAGCTGATCAACCGCCTCCGCACGCGCATCTCCGTAACCGAACTGGTGGAAGCGTACCGGCAGGCCAAGGCGGAGCGCCGGCAGCTGGACTTCGGCGACCTCGTGGAACTGGCCGCCCGGATTGCCGCCACTATCCCCGAAGCCGTGGAAATGGAGCGCGCCAAGTTCAAGGTGGTGCTGCTGGACGAGTTCCAGGACACCTCGCACGCCCAGATGGTGCTGTTCTCGAACCTGTTCGGCGACGGCCGCTCCGTTACCGCCGTGGGGGATCCGCATCAGTCCATTTACGGGTTCCGCGGGGCTTCCGCGGGCCAGCTGGGCACCTTCCGGGAGAAGTTCCCGCTGTTCACCGACAACGGGCGGGAGCTCGCACCGCTGGCTAACCTGTCCGTGGCCTGGCGGAACTCCACCTCCGTGCTGGCGGCCGCCAACACCGTCTCCACCCCGCTCAACGGGGTTGCCCCGTGGCTTAAGCACCAGCGCCTGCCGCACGTACCCGAGCTGCAGGCCAAGCCCAACGCCCCCGTAGGCGAGGTGTACCTGGGCCGCTACCTCTGCGATGTCTCGGTGGAACCCGGCAAGGGCACCCCGGAACGGATCCTGGGTGAAGCAGAGGCCGTAGCGGAGCAGGTGGCGTTCCACCGCAGCAGGATCTTCGAACGGGACGAGCGCAACCAGCCGGTGCGGCCCACCGTGGCGGTGCTGTGCCGCGGACGCAAGCAGTTCGACCCCATCCGCAAGGAACTGGAGCAGCGGGGGATTCCGGTGCAGATTGTCGGACTGGGCGGTCTGCTGTCCACTCCGGAAGTGGTGGACCTGCTCGCTGTCCTGCGGGTTTTGGGCGACCCGGGACGCTCCGATTCGATGCTGCGGATCCTGGCCGGAGCACGGTGGCGGATTGGACCGGCGGACCTCATGGCACTGGCGGACTGGTCCCGACACCTGGTCCGCGTCCGTGAACGGGCCGTCCGGGTTGCCGACGCCGCCGATATCCACGGCCCGGACGAAGGTCCGGACCTCGTGGTGGAGGCGGACCTGGTGGAGGCCGGCAGCCTCGTGGAAGCCGTGGACTCCCTGCCGCGTCCCGGCTGGGTGTCCAATGCCGGACGCTCCCTCTCCGAGGAGGGGCTGAAGCGCCTGACACAGCTGCGGAACGAGCTCCGGGACCTGCGCGGTTTTGTCGGCGAGGACCTGACCACGCTGATCGGGGAAGTGGAACGCCGGATCCTGCTCGACATCGAGGTCGCGGCCAAGCCAGGCGTGACCCTGCACGAGTCCCGGCGGAACCTGGACGCCTTCATCGACGCCGCAGCCACCTTCAGCTCATCCGCCGAACGGGTGGATCTGGCCGCGTTCCTCGCGTGGCTGGAAGCGGCCAACTCCGAGGAAAACGGTCTGCCCGTGACGCCGCTTGAGCCGAGCCGGGAAGCGGTCCAGCTCCTCACGGTCCACGCGTCCAAGGGCCTGGAATGGGACATCGTGGTGGTTCCGGGCCTGAACGAAGCCTCGTTCCCCAGTGACAAGGATTCGCGCTGGAGCAGCGGAGATGCCGCCATCCCGTGGACCCTGCGCGGCGACAGCCTGGACCTGCCGCAGTGGGACTGGGAACAGGTGGACCAGAAGTCCTGGCTGGAAAGCGAAAAGCTCTTCAGCGAAGACGCCAAGGGCCACGCGGAACGTGAGGAACGCCGGCTTGCCTACGTGGCGTTCACCCGCGCCAAGTCCGTGCTGATCTGCACCGCCTCCGCCTGGGGCGGGGGACGGTCCAAACCGCTGGCACCCTCGCGGTACCTGCAGGACCTCTATGACCTGGAGCAGTCCGGCGCCTCCGGCTACCGGCTGCTGAACTGGGTTATGCCCGAAGATGACGGGACGGAAAATCCGGCCAACGCCGAGGCGGAGCGGGCAGTATGGCCGGTTGATCCCCTTGGACCGCGCCGGCAGGCAATGGAAGCCGCGGCGGAAGCCGTGCTGGAATCTGCCGGACGCCGGGCGGCGAGGACTGTGCGGCAGGCGGATGACCGGGGTGAGGAAGACGCTCTGGGCCAGAGGGAAGAAGGTCTGCCCGAGCGGGATTCCGCGCCCGCTGACACCGCCGCTGGGTCCCCGGCCGGGCGTTGGAGCCGCGAAACGGAACTGGTGCTGGCCCGGCACCGTCCGCCGAACGAGGTGGTGCAGGTGGAACTTCCCGCCCACATTTCGGCATCCATGCTGGTGGACCTGAAGGACAACCCGGCGGAGGTCACCCGGCAGCTCCGCCGTCCGGTGCCGCGCCAACCGGGCATGGCCGCCCGCAAGGGCACCGCCTTCCACGCCTGGGTCGAGGAATTCTTCGGTTCCAGCGGCATGCTGGACATCGACGAATACCCCGGCGCCGCTGACGCCTACGTGGATGAGGCCTATCAGCTGGAGGACATGATTGCCACGTTCGAGGCCTCGGACTGGGCACAGCGGACGCCGGCCTTCATCGAGGTGCCGGTGGAAACCAAGGTGGACACCGTCGTCGTCCGCGGCCGGATCGACGCTGTGTTCCAGGATGCAGACGGCACCTGGGACCTCATCGACTGGAAGACGGGCGCGCCGCCGTCGTCGCAGAAGCTCGATGTGCGCTCCGTGCAGCTCGCCGTGTACCGGCTGGCGTGGGCGCGGCTCAAAGGGGTTCCGCTGGAGCAGGTACGGGCCGCCTTCTACTACGTGGCGGCCGACAAGCTGATCCGGCCGTACAACCTGGCCGGTGAAGACGAACTCGAGGAGATCATCCGGGAGGCAGCAAAAACCCCGTCCGCCGGGTACTGATTCGGCGGACGGGGTTCGGGGAGCTGGACCGGTTGGGGGCGGATCAGGGAACGGCGCGCCGAAGCGTCGCGTAGGACGTGAGGGCAAGCAGCGCACCGGCGGTGAGCAGCCAGCCGGCCAGGGAGAGCGGCGTCAGCTGCACTAGCCAGGCGCCGACGGAGGGCCAGGCCTCCCGCCAGGTGATCAGGGCGATGACTCCCAGCAGGACTGCGCCGGCGCCCACCAGTGCTGCCGTCAGTCCGACGGTCCGCCACCGCTTGTAAATGGTCGAGCTCCAGAAGCCAAGCAGGAACAGCAGGATGGCGACCGCGAAATAGAAGAGGATCTGGGTGTACCAGGCGCCCTCGGCGATCCACGGGATGGCGAAGATGGCGCCCTTCATGCCCCAGCCGTCGGTCGCCTGCTCCACCAGGCCCAGCACCCAGTACAGGACCGCGAGAGCCAGGGCGACCAGGGAGAACAATCCGATGGTGCCGATGTAGAAGGCGCGCCGGCTTACGCTGAGGGCCTGCGAGAAGGGGAAGAGCAGGGTCATGGCCTGGATTCCCAGAGCGAAGAAGTACCACATCACGGCCTGCCCGGAGCCGGAAATGACGTTCGAGGCGTCCCCCGGGATCATCGCGAAGATTGCCAGTGATATCAGCGTGGAGGCGACCAGGATGATCAGCGGAATCCACAGGTAGATCCATTTGTTGGTCAGCTGCATTCTCGCCACGGCTACTGCACGGTTCATCGAAACGCCTCCAAGCTGTCTGTTGCTGCAGCAGCGCCGGACGGCGGCTTCTCTGCGCCGTCAGCATGCAGCGTCTTGCGGACAATGAGTTGCTGCAGGGATACAGGTGTCAGCTGCAACCCAAGCTCGGCGGCTTCCCGACGCCCGGCGTCGTCGAGCCGGTACTCCACAGTGACCGAGACCAGGGACCCCAGGGATTCGCGGTGCAGCACCGGATACCCGGCGATGAAGGCCTCGACGACGTCCGCAGCGCCGGTGACGGTTACGGCGCTGCCCCTGATGTTCTCTGCGTCGTCATCCAGGACAATCCTGCCGCTGTCGATGACGATCACATGCTCCAGGAGAAGGGCGACCTCGTCGATCAGATGCGAGGAAAGCACGATGGTGCGCGGATGCTCTGCGAAGTCTTCGACCAGCCGGTCGTAGAAAATCTGCCGGGCCACGGCGTCGAGCCCCAGATAGGGCTCGTCAAAGAAAGTGATTTCCGCCCGCGAGGCCAGTCCGAGAATCACTCCGACGGCGGAAAGCTGGCCGCGGGAAAGTTTCTTCAACCGGCGCTTGACCGGGAGGCGGAATTCCTCCGCGAGCGAGGCGGCGAACCCGGCATCCCAGTTGGGATACAGCAGCCCGGCGGATGCAAAAGCGTTGGCTGCGGTGAAATCATCCGGGTACTTCTGCGATTCGCGGACGAAGCACAGCCGGCGCAGCACACGGTCATTTTCGAAGGGGTGTTCTCCGAAAACCCGTACCTCGCCGGAAGACTCAAAGCCCTGGGCCGTGAGGATGGACATCAGGGTGGTCTTGCCCGCCCCGTTGCGACCGAGCAGCCCGTAGATGCGGCCGCCGGAGATATCCAGGTCAACGTTGTCGAGTGCTAGCTGGTCCCGGTAACGGCGTGTGAGGTTCCGGGTTTCTATCACGTTCGTGGTGCCGGCATTCATGGCGCCATGCTCCCTTCGGTGTCGACGGCGCTGCGCTGAATCAATCCGGCGAGCTGGGTGCCGTCAATACCCAGCTTCCGCGCTTCGATTGTCAGTGGACGGACGTACTGCTCGTAGAACTGTTCCCGCCGCTTTTTGAGGACGGCTTCCCTGGCTCCGGGCGCCACGAACATGCCGATGCCCCTGCGCTTATAGAGGATCCCCTCATCCACGAGGAGATTGATGCCCTTGGCCGCCGTCGCCGGGTTGATCCGGTAGAAGGCTGCGAACTCATTGGTGGAAGGCACCTGGCTTTCCTCCTTGAGGGTTTCGTCAAGGATGTCGCCTTCGACGCGTTCGGCGATCTGTTGGAAGATCGGCCTGCTGTCATCTATCAAAGCGGCTCCCGTGGTTGGATCCCCGGGACCAAGTGCCCGGTTCGCTACTTACTTGGTTCATTACTGATGTAACTAACCTACGGCCGGAACCTGGACATGGCAAGCGGGTGATGAAAGAAAAAGGTGCCCCGCCGAAAATCGGCGGGGCACCGGAGTGCGGGGTGCGGAAACCGGTTACTTGTCCGGAACCGGAGTCAGCGGGAGGGCAGTGGTCTCGGTGCCCGGCTGACTGCTGTTTCCGTCGCGCGGGGCGCCGTCACCGGAAGCACCGTCCACAACAGGTTCGTTGCCGGTATCCGGATCGTTCCCGGAATCAGTGTCCACGCCGGAGGCGGCGGCTTCATCCGCTTCACCTTCCTGCTGTGTTCCCGCTGCGCGAGCCGTTACCGGCTCCGATTCGCCGGGTTCGTGGCCGTCCGTTGCGGCGTCGGCACTGTTTTCCGTGGCCGGCCCTGTTTCGGCACCAACTACCCGGCTGACGCTGCCGGTGTCCGGGGCGGCGTCGTCGGCGCCTGACGCCGTGGGGGCCGCCTCCGGAGCAATCGGGACAACGGTAACCTTGGCGGCAGCCGGCCGGACTGCCGCCGCGGCGGCTTCCGCCGCCCGGGCATCGGCAGCGCGGGCCTGGCTGTCGCGCCGGTCAGACGCTTCCTGCGCCAGTACGTCTTCTTCGAGGGTGCCGAGCATCTCCACGGCTTCGTCGACCATGGTGGAGTTCTCTGCGGCGACGCCGCGCACCAGCCACTGCGCCAGGGCGAATTCCGCAGACAATGCCGCCCGGCGGATCAGGTGCGGATCCTCGGGATCGTTGCTGGCTTCCAAGTAGGCGGCGTGCACGGTCTCGGTGAACCGGGGATCGTTGGCCGCGATCAGCCACGCGAAATCATCCGCCGGGTCGCCCACCCGGAGATCGGTCCAGCCGGTGACGGCGCTGACCCGTTCGCCGGTGAGCAGGATGTTGTCTTCATGCAGGTCGCCGTGGACCACGGTGGGCTTGAAACGCCAGAGCGAGACGTCTTCCAGCGCGTGCTCCCAGCGCCGCAGCAGTACGGCGGGGATCTTGCCGGTGGTGGCCGCCTGGTCCAGCTCATTCAGGCGACGCTGCCGGAACTCGTTCGCGCTGTAGCTCGGCAGGTCCGCGGAGGTAACCAGTTCCCGGGGGATGGCGTGGATCGCGGCCATGGCCCGGCCGATCTCCGCGGCCACGGAACTCCCGGCCGTCACCAGGGCATCAATGCTCCGGAGGGCGCCGGGAAGGTGGGAATAGACAAAAGTGCAGAGCTCGCCTTGGCGGACGGTGCCGGCAACGTAGGGCAGGGCGAACGGCAATTCGGCCCTCACCGCCGGGACGAAGGTGCGCAGGACCAGCAGTTCGGTCTCCAGGCGCATACTGGCCTCGAGATGTTTGGGGGACCGGACGCGCCACCTGCGCCCGGCGTCGTCAAGCAGCAGCGCCGCGTCAAAATCCGCAGCGTCGTCCGGGGAACCGGCAACGCCGGTAGGGGTCAGCCCTGGGACGGCAGCGCTGGCCATTGCAGCCAATTCCATGGGGGTCCGTTTCACATCTTCAACCGTATGGGCAGATGTGGTCCGAATAACCATTGCCGGGCGGCGAGTCGTCTAAACCGTGAGGAAAACCTCAGACCGGGCACGGCTCCACGGGCCAACTACAGTTTGGGGGGAGGGAGTCAGTACGGTAGGTGGTATGAGTATCCCGGCACCGGCAGCAGAAGCATCTCCATTGGGTTTATTACCGCTGGCGCGCACGGCCGTGGACCGGGGCTCCGAGCGCCGCGTGGCACCGGATCTCTTCGAAACCATCCGGGCCGACGGCGGCACCCGGGTCATGTACCTGGCCGGCGGCCGGACCCTCGTCCGCGACGGCGTCCTGGTGCTCTTTGAACCGCCGGCGGCGGGCTTTGGCGAGGATCCCGTCTATCTGGGCCGGACCCTTGAAGATGCGCAGGTGCCGCTGGGAACCGACGTCGTACTGGTGACCCTGCCCGAACCGGATGAAGCGCTCGCCGTGGAAGGCGCCGCCTGGGTGAGCCTGCGTGAAGCCGCAACGCATCTGGGTGCCCTGGACGCTGGACTGTTCGTCGAGGCAGCGTCCATCGCCAACTGGCACGCCGTGCACACCCACTGCCCCCGCTGCGGCGCACGGACTGTTCCGGAGCAGGGCGGCTGGGTCCGCCGATGTCCCGAGGACGGCAGCTCCCACTTCCCGCGCACCGACCCCGCCATCATCGTTGCCGTGGTTGACGAGCAGGACCGCATCCTGCTGGGTTCGGCGGCGGCCTGGCCGGGGAACCGGTATTCCACCCTCGCCGGTTTCGTTGAGCCCGGAGAATCACTGGAGGCCGCTGTCATCCGCGAGGTGGCTGAAGAGTCCAACGTGGTTGTCCACAGCCCGCAGTACCTCGGTTCGCAGCCGTGGCCGTTCCCGTGTTCACTGATGCTGGGCTTCACCGCCCGCGCCGAGAACGCAGAGGCGAAGGCCGACGGCGTCGAAATGTCCGATGTCCGCTGGTTCAGCCGGGCGGAACTCACCGATGCCGTGGCCAGCGGCGAAATCACCATTGCAGGCCCCATTTCCATCGCCCGGAACCTGATCGAGCGCTGGTACGGCGGCACCATTACCGAACCGGAGGCCAACGCCCGCGCATGAGCAGTGAATCACCCGAAGCACGAATCCTTGCAGGGCTCGACGACGAGCAGCGGGCGGTAGCCACCACCCTCACCGGTCCCCTCTGCGTCCTGGCAGGTGCCGGTACCGGTAAGACCCGTGCCATCACGCACCGGATGGCCTACGGCGTGGCCACCGGTGTCTACAAGCCGCAGCAGGTGCTGGCGGTGACCTTCACTGCGCGGGCCGCAGCGGAAATGCGGACCAGGCTCCGGGACCTCGGGGCCGGCGGCGTCCAGGCCCGGACATTCCACGCGGCCGCGCTGAAGCAGCTGCAGTACTTCTGGCCGCATACCGTGGGCGGAGCGATGCCCGGCCTGCTGGACCACAAGGCCCAAATCATCGCGGAAGCCGCGCGGCGCCTGAGGCTGTCCACCGACCGGGCCGCGATCCGCGACGTCGCCGCGGAAATCGAATGGGCGAAGGTGTCCATGCTTACCCCGGACAGCTACGTCCGGGCCGCCGGGGACCGGGAACCCCCCGCAGGCTTTGACCTGACGGCCATTTCGCGGATCTTCCAGTCCTACGAGGACGTAAAAGTGGACCGCAACATCATCGACTTCGAAGACGTCCTGCTCATCATGGTGGGGATCCTCCAGGAAGACGAGCGGGTGGCGGCCATGGTGCGGGACCAGTACCGGCACTTCGTGGTGGATGAGTACCAGGACGTTTCACCGCTGCAGCAGCGGCTCCTGGACCTGTGGCTGGGCGCCCGCAACGAACTGTGCGTGGTGGGCGATTCCAGCCAGACCATCTACTCCTTCACCGGCGCAACCCCGCGGCACCTGCTGGACTTCACCAAGCGGTTCCCCGGCGCCGACGTCGTCAAGCTGGTCCGCGATTACCGTTCCACGCCGCAGGTGGTCGGCCTGGCGAACCGGATCCTCGCAGCCCGCACGGCCGAGGGGGAGCGGAACCGGATGGCACCGGCCTGGCCCACGCCGCTGGAACTGGTGGCGCAGCGGCCGGCCGGCCCGGAACCGACGTTTACCGAATGCGCCGACGACGAAGCAGAAGCCGCGCACGTGGCCTCCTCCATCAAGGCACTGATCGAACAGGGCGTCCAGGCCAGCGAGATCGCCGTCCTCTTCCGTACCAACGGGCAGTCGCAAGCCTATGAGCAGGCGCTGGCGTCAGCCGGTATCGGCTACCAGCTGCGCGGCGGCGAGCGGTTCTTCGCCCGCCGGGAGGTCCGCGACGCAGTGCTGCAGCTCCGTGCGGCGTCCCGGTCCGTGGGTAACGAACCCGTGCCCCAGATGGTGCGGGACATCCTGGCTTCCCTGGGCTACACGTCCGAGGCGCCGGCAGGCGGCGGCGCCACGCGGGAGCGGTGGGAATCCCTGGCCGCGCTCGTGGCGCTCGCCGAAGAGCTGCAGGTCACCCGCACCCGTGACCCGGACAGTATCTTCACCATGCAGGACTTCGTGGCGGAACTGGAGGAACGCGCTGCGGCACAGCACGCACCCCGGGTCCAAGGGGTAACCCTGGCGTCCCTGCACTCCGCGAAGGGCCTGGAGTGGGACGCGGTGTTCCTGGTTGGACTGAGCGAAGGTTTGATGCCCATTTCCTTTGCCGACACCCCCGAAGCCGTCGACGAGGAACGCCGGCTGCTCTACGTGGGCATTACCCGTGCCCGGGAACACCTGGCGCTGTCCTGGTCCACCGCCCGGACACCGGGCGGACGCGCCAACCGGAAACCGTCACGGTTCCTGGACGGACTGCGTCCCCGCACGGAGCGGGATGCCGGACGGACGGCAGGACCGGCCAAGCAGACCCGGCGCAAGGTCACCGGACCGGCAAAGTGCCGCAGCTGCGGTGCCCTGCTGAACACCGGGGCCGAACGCAAGGTCGGGCGCTGCGGAGACTGCCCGGTGACCTATGAGGAAGCTACCTTCGACGCACTGCGGGAATGGCGCCGGGAAGCGGCCGCCGAAGCAGGCATCCCGGCCTTTGTGGTGTTCACAGACGCAACCTTGGTCGCCATAGCGGAAGACCGGCCGCCGTCGCTGAACCGGCTGGCCACCCTGCCCGGCGTCGGGCCGTCGAAACTGGAGCGCTACGGCGAGGCCGTACTGAAGGTGCTCGCGGAAAGCGCCGGAGCCTAGCCGCGGTTGCTTGGCAGCCGGCTATGCCACCCGGTTGCTGCTGCGTTGCAGGCGGCAGCCGCAGGCGGGGTGGTAGTCCAGTTTTCGCAGCTGCGGGTAACCGTCCGACGTCCGCAGCCGCAGGACCGCGGAGAACACTGCCGGTTGATTGATTCCATCCAGGAAGACCAGTGCCGCCATGGCCGCAGCCCCGGCGGCCAGGACCGACCCGGCCAATTCCTCGCCCGAGGGACCCGATGAGTCCGGCGTGCCCGCATGCCCCTGCCCGTCGGCTTTATCCTTGTCCGCCGCAAGGGCCTCCATTGCGGCGTACCACCCCGGATCGGTATCCGCGCGGTGCCGGTCCAGGCATTCAAGGCAGGGCGTGACGCCCGGAACCACCAACGGGCCGATATCCCATCCGCCTTCCTGGGCGGTCAGCACCATCCTGGGAACGCCATCGTCACCGTCCGGCAGATCCGGCTGCCGTCGGGGCCGGCTGGGCCCGGCTCCCACCGCACGGACGGTCACCGCCAGATCCACTGCCGGCGGGACCTGGCGGCTCCCGCCCGCCGCCATCGTCAGCACCTGAAGGGTGGGGTCCACCCGGAACAGGTGCCGTTTGACGGCAGCCGCCCGGTTCATGCCGATATCAGTCATGGCATAAGCCGTGCCGACGTCTGCCGGGCAGACCACCCCGGGGTCGGTGAGCAGCAGGGTGCCAATACCTGCGGAGGCAAGGGTCCGGGCCACCAGGGCGCCTGCACGCCCCAATCCATCCACCGAGACGGCTGCAGCGGCCCGCCGCCGGATCGATTCCTCACCGTTGACCCGATAAGCGGAGGAAAGACGCTGTGCGTCCGGGAGGAGCCGTTCCGAGCGCAGCGAGGGAATGGGGTCCGCGGTTCCCTCCTGCGGTACAAGCAGCGGGCCCAGGACCTGCAGGAGCGCCGCTGCGCGGTCCGGTGGAAGGGACAATCCAGCTGCGGCGGCCGCTTCGGCACCGTCCGGAACGCCTTGACGCAGTGCCCCCAGGAAAGCGATATCGGCGTCCTGGAGGTTGCGCAGCAGAAGCGATCCTGAGCCGATCCCCAGCTGCCGGGCTCCCGGTGAAATTTCCAGCACATGTATTCCAGGATTGATCCGCATGGCCTGCTCCCGTGGTCCGGTTCTTCCTGCCTGTTGTCCGCCCTTGCCCTCCGGGCTGCCGACACCGCCCGATCAACCGGGCTGCTGACCATGCTGGCACGGGGTTCACCGAGGTTCCGGGTTATCCACAGGCTGCAGGGCTGTCGGCGGCGACGGCTAGGCTTGGAATATGCCTTCCCCGCACCGGCCTGTTTCAATCCCGGCCACCACCAGCACCGGAATACCGATTCAGGTCCGTCGGTCCGCCCGGCGGAAGCGGACGGTCAACGCCGTCTTCCGTGACGGGGTGGCGCTGATTTCCATCCCTGCGCATTTCTCTGCTGCGCAGGAGGCGGAATGGGTGCGGCGGATGGTGGCGAGGCTGGAAGAGCGCGCAGCCGGCGTGCCGGATCCGGAAACCAGCGAGAACGAACTGATGCAGCGTGCCGCGGAACTATCCCGGACCTACCTCGCCGGACGTGCCCGCCCGCAGTCCGTCCGCTGGGTGAGCAACCAGAACTCGCGCTGGGGATCGGCCACGCCCGGCAGGGGCACCATCCGGCTCTCCGACAAGCTGCAGGGCATGCCGGAATGGGTCATCGACTACGTGCTGCTTCATGAACTCGCACACTTGCTGGTGCCCTCGCACGGTCCGGCGTTCTGGCGCCTGCTGGAAAGCTATCCGCAGACGGAGACCGCCAAGGCCTTTCTCTCCGGAGCAGCGTTCGCCAGTGCCCGCGGACTGAAGGGCGAGATGGGAGAGGACTAAGCACTCCTTAAACGCGGCTGCTCCAGAGGCTGTTGCCTCCGGAGCAGCCGGGGTGTGCCGGACACTAGGAGCAGCCGGACAATGCCGCTGCCCCCATCGGGTTAGCTGGCGCCGGGCTTGCCTTCGTCGCCGTTGTCGCCGTCGCCGTCGGCGTTGTCCCCGTCGGCCTTGCCGCCGTCGCCGTCGGTGCTTTCGGCTGCCGGCGTATCCGTTGCGGCTTCCCCGGAACCTTCTTCTTCAGAGCCCGATTTCTCGGCAGGCGTGTCGAATCCGCCGTCGAGGAGGCGCTTCAGGGCGGCGTCGACGTCGGAATCGGCCGCCTCGAGAAGCTCGCGACGCCGGCTGAAGCCCTTGGGATCGTCGAGGTCCTCGGAGGTCGGCAGGAGATCCGGGTGCTGCCAGATGGCGTCGCGGCCCTCAACGCCGCGTTCCTCCGTGAGATGCGCCCACAGTGCAGCGGCATCGCGCAGCCGCCGCGGCCGCAGCTCCAGGCCCACCAGGGAAGCGAACGTGTGTTCCGCGGGACCGCCGCTGGCGCGGCGGCGGCGGATCATTTCCCGAAGGGCACCCGCAGAGGGCAGGTTTACGGTGGCGGCGGCCGTGACCTCATCCACCCAGCCCTCCACCAGGGCCAGGGCGGTTTCCAGCCGTTCAAGGGCTGCGTCCTGGGCCGGCGTGCGCTGGGGCTGGAAGACTCCGCCGGACAGGGCAGCCTGAATGGACTCGGGATTGGACGGGTCAATCTCCCGGGCGGCTTCCTCGATCTTTGACATATCGATATGGATGCCGCGGGCATAGCTTTCGATGGTGCCGAAGAGGTGGGACGCCAGCCAGGGTGCCTGTGCGAAGAGGCGGGCGTGAGCTGCTTCCCGGACGGCAAGGTACAGGCGGATTTCCGCCTCCGGGATGTCCAGGCCTTCGCCGAAGGCCGCAACGTTGGCGGGCAGCAGTGCCATGGTTCCGGCGGCGAGCGGCAGGCCGACGTCGGTGGAACTCACCACTTCCTTGGACAGTGCCCCTACGGCCTGGCCGAGCTGGATGCCGAACATTGCTCCGCCCATGTTGGCGAGCATGGAGGACGCCCCGCCCATCATCGACTTCATTTCTTCGGGCATCTGCGTGGTGATGGCGTTGGAAAGTGCTTCTGAAATGCTCACCGCCACCGGTTCCGTCAGGCGGCGCCAGGAATCCATCGTGGCTTCAACCCACTCCGCCCGCGACCAGGCGCGGCCAAGGCTGGCGGTGGATGCGAAATCGGTGACGGGGTCCAGCCAGAGTTCGGCCAGGTGCAGTGCCTCGTCAACCTCGCGGGCCGCCGTCGGGCCGGTGGACGGGTCGCTGCCGGTTGCTGCCACCCGTCGGGCGTTGTCCTTGGCCAGTTGCCAGTTCACCGGACCGTCCGAGGAAGCGCTGAACATGGCCTGGACCTGCTGGAAGATCATCGCCATGGCGTTGGGGTCCGAGGGCAGCCCGGCCGCCTTCGCCAGCTCGGTAGGATCCATGCCGCCCGCACCGCCGGCGCCGAACAGGCGCGCGAGCATTTCGGACAGCGGATCCTGCGGGTTGTCCCCGCGGTCGGATGGATTGGAACTCATGGGATACCACCGGTCCTGTGGAAGAAGATAAAGCGGAAAAATACTGCGGAAGATGCTGTGTGCGATGCCCGGCACCTGCCGACCATATTCCCCTTACGCTACCCGCAGGGTCCAATCCCTGTCCTGCACAGGCCGATTTCGTTCGCTGTAGGCAAAGCCTGCCCTGCACGCTGCGGCCGGGGGCCGGGCGTAGGCTTGCAGGGTTGGCAGCCCGACCGCGGGCGCCGGCTATGTACACACACGAGCGCAGGAAAAGGTTGGTCAGTTGCGCCCCTCCCATGACGACAGCAGGACCGCGGCGCAGGGCCGGCCAGGCAATCCCGTACCCGGGCAGTCTCCCGTCCCGGCCCCGCAGCCGGACGGAAGCTATTCCGTCTATCCGTACCAGGGCCTGGGTGCGGGCCGCCCCGCACCGGCCAAACGCTCCGCCCGCTCCCGGGCCATGATCGCCTCCGGTGCGCTTGCCGGCGTCCTCGGCGCCGCCGGCCTGCTGCTGCCCGCCCAGTACGTGGTGGAGTCTCCGGGACCTACGTTCAACACGCTGGGCAGCGCCGGGGATGCGAAGATCATCGAAATCGAGGGGCGCCAGAGCTATCCGACGGAGGGGGAGCTGGATCTGACCACCGTCTACGTTTCCGGCGGCCCGAGCACCAACATCAGCATCTTCCAGGCCGTGGGAGGCTGGGCAAACAACGACGACGTCGTCTATCCCACCGAATTCCTCTACGCACCGGGAACCACCAGCGACGAGGTGGACGAGGAAAACGCCGCCGCCATGACGTCGTCCCAGGAATCCGCCGTCGCCGCCGCCCTGACGCAGCTGGATATCGGTTTCACGCAGGAACTGACCGTGGCAGCCGTGGTTGAAGGCTCGCCGGCCGAAGGCGTGCTGCAGACCGGAGACACCGTGGTTGCGGTGGGGGACACCCGGATCGACGGCATCGAGAGCCTGCGCGCAGTCCTGAACGACGGCGGCGGCTCGCCCGCGGAAATCACGGTACGGCGGGACGGGCAGGAAATAACCGAATCCGTGACGCCGCGGCAATCAGATTCCGGTACTTATCAGCTCGGCATCGAACTGGCGACCTCCTTCGAGTTCCCTTTCGAGGTCAGCATCGGTGAAACCCTGGAACGGGTCGGCGGTCCGTCTGCGGGGATGATGTTCGCCCTGGGGATCGTGGACCGGCTGACCCCGGAACCGCTGACCGGGGGTAAGCACTTCGCCGGAACCGGAACCATCGACGCGGCCGGGAACGTGGGCCCCATCGGCGGGATCCGGCAGAAACTGATCGGAGCATCCGACGCCGGTGCCGAGTATTTCCTTGCCCCTGCCGACAACTGCGGGGAAGTTGTCGGTCATATTCCGGAAGGCTTGGAGGTGGTGCGGGTTTCCACCCTGGACGAGGCTATCCAGGCGGTCGAGAAGCTCGCCGCCGGCGGGAATGCGGCAGACCTGCCTCAGTGCACCCCCTAGTAGTAGACGGCCCGCCCTAGTTACGATCGGGACAAGGTTGTTTGCGGCACCGGATCTGAGTGGCAGCCAAAGAGCAATCCAAGGCAGAATGATTTTACGGACGGCTTCCGGGTCAACCGGTGGGGAACAGGGCTGGAAAAACGACCCGAAAGCATTCCCGCCGGTGCATCCCGGAGAGGCCGCGAGCCGACGCACCGAACGATGAGGTAACTGTGACTTCCGGACCAAACGGCCCATTTTCCCGACCCGGCACGGCCACGGCCGTCGGCAGGCGACGGCGGCGCAGCCCGCTGATCGCAACGCTGATCGTAGTTGCCGTCCTGGTCATTGGATTTGTGTACTTCTCCCAGGTTTACGCAAATGTCCTCTGGTACAACCAGCTGGGGTATCTGGAAGTCTTCGTCAAGGAGAACCTGACCCGTATCTCCATGTTCCTGGCGGCCTTCCTCGTCATGGCAGCCGGCGTGTACACCAGTATCCGGGTGGCTTACACCTCGCGGCCGATCTATGCGCCGGACAGTGCACTCCAGGACAACCTCAACCGGTACCAGGCCCAGCTTGAGCCCATCCGCAAGCTGCTGATGATCGGTATCCCGATCGTCGTCGGCGGCTTCGCCGGCACGGCTGCCATGTCTATGTGGCAGCAGGCCCTGCTTTTCTTCAACCGGCGCGATTTCGGACAGACAGATCCGCAGTTCAACATGGACTACAGCTTCTATCTGAACACGCTGCCCTTCATCGGGTTCCTGGTGGGCTTCCTGATCAGCGTTGTCGTCATTGCCGGTATCGCCGGCCTGATGACCCACTACCTTTACGGCGGCATCCGGCTGGAGGAGAAGGGCGTGTTCGTCAGCCGCCCGGCCCGCCTGCACCTGGCCATCATCGCCGCAGCCTTCCTCATCCTGCAGGGCATCAACTTCTGGCTCGACCGCTACGACACCCTGCTGAGCACCTCGGGAACCTGGACCGGCGCCCTCTACACCGACGTTGAGGCGGTCATCCCGACCAAGGCCATCCTGGCCGTTGCCTCGGTGATCGTGGCCGTCCTGTTTATCCTCTCCGCCGTCATCGGCCGCTGGCGCCTCCCGATTATCGGTACCGCAATGCTGATCATCACGGCCATCGTGGCCGGCGGCGTCTACCCCTGGATTGTCCAGCGGTACCAGGTGCAGCCTTCGGAACTGAGCCTTGAACGCGAATACATCCAGCGCAACATCGACCTCACGCGGGAGGCGTACGGCCTGAGCGACACCGAGGTCATCCCGTACGACGCCACCGTGAACGCCAACGCCGGAGCCCTTGCACAGGACGCCGGCACCACCGCCAACATCCGGCTCCTGGACCCGAATGTCGTCTCCGACGCGTTCGGCCAGCTGCAGCAGTTCCGCCAGTACTACCAGTTCCCGCAGACCCTGAACGTGGACCGTTACGAGATCGACGGCGAAGTCCAGGACACGGTCATCGCCGTCCGCGAGCTGAACGTCGGGGGCGTGCCCGCAGGGTGGGTCAACGAACACATCCTCTACACCCACGGCTACGGCGTGGTCGCAGCACGCGGATCCACAGTGGGGCCGGACGGCAAGCCGAGCTTCATGGAGTCCGGCATTCCCTCGACCGGTGTGCTCACCGACGGCGGGGACTACGAGCCGCGGATCTACTTCGGCGAGAACTCTCCGCAGTACTCAGTGGTCGGCGCGCCGGAGGGCACCCCGCCGGTGGAAATCGACCGCCCGCAGACAGGCAATTCGGAAGAGGAATCGCAGACCACCTTCAGCGGCGAGGGCGGGCCGAGTGTCGGGAACTTCTTCAACCAGCTGGTCTACGCGATCAAGTTCCAGTCCACCGAGCTGCTTCTCGCGGACGCGATCAATGAGGAGTCCCAGATCCTGTATGACCGCGACCCCCGCGAGCGGGTGGAAAAGGTTGCGCCGTACCTGACGGTGGACAGCAACGCGTACCCCGCCGTCATCGACGGCCGGGTGAAGTGGATCGTGGACGGCTACACCACGAGCAAGTACTTCCCCTACTCCACGCAGCAGGAGCTGCAGGATGCAACCACGGACTCGTTGACGCCCGGTGCTGCGGCGCTGCCGCAGGAACAGGTGAACTACATCCGCAATGCGGTGAAGGCCACCGTTGATGCCTACGACGGTTCCGTGGAGCTGTACGCCTGGGACGACGAGGATCCGCTGCTGAAGTCCTGGCAGAGCGTCTTCCCCTCCACCCTGAAAAAGTACAGCGACATGTCCGCTGACCTGATGGCGCACGTGCGCTACCCGGAAGACCAGTTCAAGGTCCAGCGTGAGCTGCTCGGCAAGTACCACGTCACCGATCCGGATTCCTTCTACAAGAACGACGACGCCTGGAGCGTTCCCGCCGATCCCACGGGCGGCAACGGCAGCGTTAAGCAGCCTCCGTACTACCTGTCGCTGCAGATGCCGGGACAGGATGAGGCGACCTTCTCGCTGACGACGCCGTTCATTCCGTTCGTGAGCGAAGGCGGCGACCCCCGCAACGTGCTTTACGGTTTCCTCTCCGCGGAGGCCGACGCCGGCACCGGGGAAGCGGGAATCAGGAGCGAGGACTACGGCAAGCTTCGGCTGCTTGCCCTGCCCACGGACACGGCTGTTCCCGGCCCGGGCCAGGCGCAGAACACCTTCAACTCCGATCCCACCGTCTCGAACGCCTTGAACCTCCTGCGCCAGGGCGCCTCGGAAGTCATCAACGGCAACCTGCTGACCCTGCCGGTAGGTGACGGCATCCTGTACGTGCAGCCCGTGTACGTCCAGTCCTCGGGTGAAGCCTCGTATCCGACGCTGCAGCGGGTGCTGGTGAACTTCGGCGAGAAGGTGGGCTTCGCACCCACCCTGGAAGAGGCCTTGGACCAGATCTTCGGCGGAGACTCCGGAGCCTCTACAGGAGATGCCGGCAACGTCGGTGCTACGCCTCCGGCAGCGGAAGGCGGCGGAGACGAGACCGCCCAGTCCGAACTGGCTACGGCGCTTTCCGACGCCGGGCAGGCCATCCAGGACGGCCAGACGGCCCTTGGCCGCGGCGATTTCGCCGCCTACGGCGAGGCCCAGACCCGGCTGCAGGACGCCATATCCCGGGCAACTGCCGCCCAGGAACGGATGGAGGGTGCTGCCGGCGGCGACGCCGCAGAGGCGCCTGCGGACGGCGCCACCGCTCCTGCGGAAGACGGAGACGGCGGCAACTAGCGGACGGCGGCGGGGCACGTAGGGTGCGCCGCCGCCGGCGCGCCGGCCCGCCCCCCGGTCCTGCAGCTATGGACCGGCGGGGTCCGGTTTGCACCACGGTGCTGCGGCGGGTAGAGTTAGATATCACGCCGCGGGGTGGAGCAGTTCGGTAGCTCGCTGGGCTCATAACCCAGAGGTCGCAAGTTCAAATCTTGCCCCCGCAACAAAAAGAAAGTCCTTCGAGGATCCGCAAGGAACCTCGGGGACTTTTGTTTTGCCCGTCAACGGACCCACTAAACTGCCCCCATGGGCGATACTCCAGCGGAACGTGACCCGGACCGCGGTGAGACCCCGCTGCAGAAGCAGGACCGGAACTGGACGGACCTGCTGCAGGAGCTGCGGGTGCTCCAGACCGGGATCCAGATCCTGACCGGCTTCCTGCTGACGCTGCCGTTCCAGCAGCGCTTCACCGAACTGAACCCGGTGCAGGTGGGCATCTACCTGTCCCTGGTGGTGCTTTCGGTGCTCGTCACCGCGCTGCTGCTGTCAACGGTCGTGCTGCACCGCACGTTCTTCCAGCGGCGGATCAAAGGGAACCTGGTGGACAGCGCGGACCTGCTGCTGCGCTTAACCCTGGTCCTGGTGGGCCTGATCCTGGTCGGGACCATCGGCCTCGTGTTCGACCTCGTGCTTTCCGGTTCAGCCGGCGCCATAGCCGCCGTCTCGGTGGCGGTGGTGGTGGCGCTGCTGTGGCTGCTTCTGCCTCTTGCGCTGAGGCGGCAGGCCCTGCGGCAGCGCAAAGCCCGGCGGGTCCGCACCGGACGCACGAAGGGCGGGCACCGGTAGCGGCACCCGCCCTTCGGCAGTACTGGAAGCAGCTGCGGCTAGTCCTCGATGGCAGACTGCTTTGTACCGGAAGACTTCAGGGCCGCCAGCCGGGCTTCGACCTCGGTCTGCTCGCCGAGATCCTCAAGGGACTCGAACTGTGCATCGAGGCTGGAGGAAGCCAGCTCGTTGGCGCCGCGGACACGGGCTTCTTCGCGGCGGATCTTTTCCTCGAAGCGGCCCACCTCGGAGGTCGAGTCCATGACATCGATGCTCTTCATGGCGTCATGCATCTGCGTCTGCGCGGAGGCGTTGCGGGCGCGGGCAATCAATTCGTCGCGCTTGCTGGTGAGCTGGTCCAGCTTGCCCTTCATCTGGTTCAGGCCGGTCTTGAGGCGTTCAACGATCTCTTCCTGGGAAGCAATGGTCGGCTGGGCGCCCTTGGCTTCGTTTTCGGAGGCGATCTGGCGCTGAAGGGCTACCTTGGCAAGGTTGTCGAACTTTTCGGCGTCGGCGGTGTTCCCGGCCGCACGGAACTCATCGGCCTTGCGGGAAGCCGCCAGCGCCTTGTTGCCCCAGTTCTGGGCGTTCTGGATGTCCTCGTTGTAATCGTCCTGGAGCATCCGGAGGTTACCGATGGTCTGCGCGACAGCGCTCTCGGCCTCAGCGATGTTGTTGCTGTAATCCCGAACCATCTGGTCGAGCATCTTCTGCGGGTCCTCGGCCTGGTCGAGGATGGCATTGATGTTGGCCTTGGCCAATTGAGTGATACGTCCGAAAATCGACTGCTTAACCACGGTGTCTGCCTTTCAATCTGCTGTGTTCGGAAAAATCCCGCCTCCGCCATGGAGCGTTACGGGTACATCTTGGTGTACTTTTGCGTCTTTGGCCCGTGTTGGCTAGAAGTTTCCGCCGGATGAGCCGAACCCGCCGCCGCCGCCGAACCCGCCGCCGCCGCCGAACCCGCCGCCTCCACCGAAGCCGCCGAACCCGCCGCCGCCCCAGCCGCCGCCGTGCGAGCCGCCGCGCAGGATGGAATCGATGAGGATACCTCCGAGGATGGCCCCGCCCAGGCCGTTGCCGCCGCCGCCGCCGATTCCGCCGCCGAAGCCGCCGCCTCCGTACCCCCCGCCGAAACCGTCAACGTCCTGCTGCGCCATTTCCGCTGCCTGTGCCGCCAGGGCATTGGCCTGCTGGGCGTAGGCGAGGGCGCTCACCGGATCTGCGGACTGCATGGCAACGGCCTGCTGCAGATTGCGCTCAGCCTCGGCCAGGCGGGTCCGGGCCTCACTGCCGACGCCGCCGCGGCGCGCCCGGATATAGTCCGAGGTGCCGGAAATCTGCGCCTGCGCGGCCATGATGGCGTGCTGCAGGGAATCCCGGGCCCGCCTCTCCTGCTCCTGGCGGTCCCGGATGCCTTCCAGTGCGGCGTCGAGTTGGCTGTTGGCCGTTTCCAGCCGGCGCAGCAGGTCCACCGGGTCAATGGGGCCGGCCTGCGTGGCCTGGTTCACGGCATCCAGGGCGGCACGGACGCCCGCTGCCGGACCGGCGAGACCGGGAGCGGTTCCGCCTGCGGCGATAGCGCCGGCCTGGGCCAGGTCCTGGTTGGCATCGGCGACTGCGCGCTGGAGCTCCTGCCGTGCGGCGTCGAGTTCCTGGCTCCGCTTGTCGATCGCGTCCAGCAGGACGTCGGCCTGGTGGACGGACTCTTCGGCCGCCCGGACGGAAACCACTGCCGAAGAAGTATCCCCTTCGGCCAGCTTTTCATTCGCCGTCGCTGCGGCATTGGACACGAACGCCAGGCGTTCATGGGCCTGATCGATGTTGTCGCTGATCTGGCTGAGCGCCGAGGCAGCATAGCGGGAGCGCAGTGAATCCAGGGTTGCCGCCGAGGCGCTGAGCCGCGAGGCGGCCTGATCGGCGGCTGTCTGTGCCGCGGCCAGGGCGGCCGGGGCGTTCTTCTCCAGTTCCCGGAGGGAATCGAACTCTTCCTTGTGTGCCTGCAGCGACTCGTTCACTGCCTCGCACCGGCGGATGATTTCCTTCAGCCAGGTCCGTTGCTGCTGCTCGGTGTCCGGTATGTGGTCATCGAGCTGCTGCTGCAGCTTGAAGGACTCGCCCATGTGGGCGCGTGCTGCGGCCAGGTCCTCGGAGAAGGTCGTGACCGCACCCTCGCCGTAGGCGGCCATGGCAAATCCGAGTTCCTGCTCGCTGGACTTGATCGCATCGTCGGCTGCCACGAGCAGGCTGCCGGCGCGCTTGCGCAGGTCCGGCACGCTCATGGTGTCCAGCGGATCCACCGGTGCAGCGGGCCCCTGCTGCTGTACGGGCGCCGCGGCGACGGACTTGCGGCGGCGGCTGCGGATCAGCAGCGCGGTACCCAGTCCACCGGCGACGACGACGCCGCCAACCAGGAGGGGTGCCACGTCGGCTCCGCCGGATTCTTCCGCGGCGGCAACTTCTCCGTCTCCGCCGCGGGCGATGTCTTCCAAGGACTCCGCAGCGTTCACGGCACTGTTGGCCCACTGCGCGGAGGAAATGTCCTGGGAGCCCAGCAGGGGGTCGGTCGCGGCAGCGAGGATCGCGTTGCGGCGCGTCTGGGTCAGGACGCTCTGGTCGCCGGTGGAGACCTGAATCTTGCGTTCTTCGGTGGCGATGCTCAGGAGTGCTTCCTTAGCGCCCATGCCCTTGCCCTGCACCACCTGCTCTGACCAGGC
This sequence comes from Arthrobacter sp. zg-Y238, assembly GCF_024385525.1. GTDB lineage: Bacteria > Actinomycetota > Actinomycetes > Actinomycetales > Micrococcaceae > Arthrobacter_B > Arthrobacter_B jinronghuae. The sequence goes on from NZ_JANFLU010000005.1 coordinate 177,315, forward strand.
GGCGGGGTCTGCGGGGCTGGTAAAGGAATCCACGTAAACCACGTAGAGGGTGTACCCGGTGTTCCGCTGTACCTCCGAAATCGCTTCCTCCACCTCGGAGGCATCACTGCCCAGCACATCGGCGGGGTCCACAATGTACTCGCCCGGCGGTATCCGCACGGGGGATTCCACCGGAACCTGGACCACCGATCCGGTGGCCGCCTGGACGGGGCCCGCGGGCCCGGCAAAGGCAGCGGCGGGGACCAGGACCGTAACTGCACTCAGGCCTAGTACGGCCGCCAACCTGTTCCGTGACCGCATACAACGTCCTTTGGTTTTCGTCTCGCTCGGTTCCAGCTGCCGTAAGGGGCAGCTCATGCGGCCCCGGACCTTGGTACCGATTCTAGGGGCCGCCCTATGCCGCGTCCACCGGGACCGGAGCGGGAGAGCCGGCTGCGCAACCTGGGAACGTCCGCCTGACCTGCACTTTTACCCTGTCTTTCGAGTAGCCTGCCAGTAAGACGGCGTCCGGGTTCTTCACAGCGGATGTCCAGCAATCGTCCCCGTACATCCCAGCTGACGCTGCCATAGTGGAAAAAAAGAACGTTGTGGCTACACCATGGGTAAAGCGAACTTTGAAAGGACAACCCACATGACTGACCAATACGGCGGTCCCGAGGGCACCGAACGCCCGTTGCCTCCCCGGCCACCGGCGCCGCCGTCGTATTCGGGGACCGCTTCGGGGGCAACACAGGGGAACCCGCAGACCGAACCCCTGACCAACACCGTCCCTCCGCAGGGACAGCCGGGCGAAGGAAACGGACCGGCCGGCTACGGATCGTACGGGTCCGCGGGCTCGGGCACCGCTTTCCACGCACCGGCCGGAACTGCGCCGGCCCGCGAACCCCGGGCAAAGAAGTTCGGGGCGGGAACGCTCGTGGCGGGCATGCTGCTTGCGGGTCTGTTCGGCGGCGGGGTGGCCGTCGGCGCCAACACTCTCCTGGAAGACAGCAACACTGCCGGCCAGGCCAGCCAGCCGCAGACAGTCGTGGTGAACGACAAAGACAACGTCAACTCGGTCACGGCGGCGGCAGTGAAGGCCTCACCAAGTGTGGTCACCATTGAAGTTGCCGCCTCCGGCAGCACGGGCACCGGTTCCGGGATCATCCTGGACGATGACGGCCACATCCTGACCAACACCCACGTGGTGACCCTCGGAGGCACTGCCGCCGACCCCGTCGTCGAAGTCCAGACGGCGGACGGACGGGTCCTGACCGCGACCATCGTCGGGACGGACCCCCTGTCCGACCTCGCGGTCATCAAGGTGGATGCCCCGAACCTGACACCTGCTGCCCTGGGCGATTCCGGGAACCTGAATGTCGGGGATACCGTGATTGCCATCGGCGCCCCGCTCGGCCTGTCCGGGACAGTGACTGACGGTATTGTCTCCACCCTCAACCGCACCATCAGCGTCCAGTCCTCGGCCGCGCCGGAGGAGTCGGAGAGCTCAGACGAACCCGAAGACAACGGTTTCGGTTTCCGGTTCGCTCCGCCGGACGGATCGTCGCAGGACCAGAGCACCGCGGAGAGCTCAATCTTCCTCAACGTGGTGCAGACCGACGCCGCCATCAACCACGGCAACTCCGGCGGCGCGCTGGTCAACACCGACGGCGAAGTCATCGGCGTGAACGTCGCGATTGCCTCGGCTGCCTCCGGTGCCGCAGGCGAGGACAGCGGCAACATCGGTGTCGGGTTCGCCGTTCCCATCACCTACGCCGAGCGGGTAGCGGAAGAGATCATCGACAACGGGTCCGCGACCCACGGCTACCTGGGCGTCTCGGTGACGCCGGCAACCGCGTCCGATTCGTCGTCGACCTTCACTGTGGGTGCCGAGGTCGCTGAAGTGGTAGCCGGGTCGCCGGGCGAAAAAGCCGGCCTGCGCAAGGGCGATGTGGTCACGTCCGTCAACGGCATCCCGGTTACGGATGCCCAGTCGCTGACTGCAGCCATCCGGATGCAGCCCGCCGGCGGCAAGGCCACCATTGACTTCACGCGCGACGGCAAAACGGACAGCGTTGACGTCACCCTCGGGGATTCGGCTAAGCAGTAACGCCGCCTGCCAAGGCTGCGTAGTTCGAGCAGGCAACGAAGGGCCGCGCCGGGAGCATCCCGACGCGGCCCTTCCGTTTGCGCTGGTCTTCCGTTTGCACGGGCCTTGCATTTGCACCGACGCGAAAGCCCGGCCAGTGTGTGATTAGCTTTAAACGCGCCGCTTCGAGGGCGGCGCGCGTCGGCGGGAGGATCTCCAGGCCGCCGGGAAACGATTTTCCTACCGGAAAGGCCGGAATGCAGGAGTCAGCCACTCATCCGCTGAACATTGTTGTCTTGGTAAAGCATGTCCCCGACGCACAGTTTGACCGGCACCTCACCGGCCCCGGGCATACCTTGAACCGTGCTGAAAGCATCCTCTCCGAGCTGGACGAGTACGCCCTTGAGGCGGCACTGCAGCTGGCTGAGGCCCGCGGCGGGGAGAGCGCCGGGAACCGGGTGACCGCCCTGGCCATGGGCCCGGCGGCAGCAGTGAACGCGGTGAAGAAGTCCCTGCAGATCGGCGCCTACGCGGGCGTGCACCTGGCCGATGACGCCCTGGCCGGTTCCGATGCAGCCGGGACCTCCCTGGCCCTTGCCGCTGCGGTACGCGCTATCGCTGAATCCCAGGGGCCGGTGGACCTGGTCATCACGGGCATGGCCTCCACGGACGGTGAAACCTCGCTGGTTCCCGCCCAGCTCGCCGAAAGGCTGCAGCTGGCACAGGTGACCTTTGCTTCCGAACTCGACGTAGTGGACGTCGACGGCGCCCCGGTCGTGAAAGCGCGCCGCGACGGTGATTCCTTCACCGAAACCGTTGAGGCGCCGCTGCCGGCCCTGGTATCGGTCACCGACCAGGCCAACAGCCCGCGCTATCCGAACTTCAAGGGCATCATGGCTGCGAAAAAGAAACCCGTTACGGTGCTGACACTCGCCGAGATCGGAGTGGACCCGGCGCAGGTAGGGCATGACGGCGCCTGGACTGCCGTAGCCGCCTCCGCTCCGCGGCCGCCGCGCTCGCAGGGAACCATCATCACCGACGACGGCACCGCCGGCGTGCAGCTGGTGGACTACCTCGCCGCGCAGAAACTGATCTAAGACTTCTCCTGCTTGAAACCGGCGCTGCGCAGGCGCCGCCGCCTACGTCCTAAGGAGCGCACCATGGCGTCCGTCCTGGTTTTTCTCGATGTCCCAGCCCTGCCGCTGCCGCGGGCTGCCCGCGAACTGCTGACCCTTGCCGGCACGGTAGGTGAGCCCGCAGTAGCTGCCGCCCACCGCGTGGATCCGGCCATGCTCGACGCGCTTGCCTCGCACGGCGCCGTGAAGGTCTACGAGCCGGCGGGGGAACTGGACACCGTCCTGGTGGCCGCCAAGGCCGCCTTCCTGGCCGACGCTGCGAAGACCGAACAGCCCGCCGCGATCCTGCTGGGCAACTCCTTCGAGGACCGCGAAATTGCCGCCCGCGCCGGAATCAAGCTCGGCTCCGGCGTCATCACTGACGCCGTTGCAGTGGCGCCGGACCTCGCCGTCACCAAGTCGGTGCTCGCCGGGTCCTACACCTCGACCTGCCGGGTACGCACCGGCACGCCCATCATCACCGTCAAGGCCAACAGCGTCGAGCCGGCACCCGCCGATCCGTCCGCCGCTGCTCCGCAGCGGGTCGAGGTTCCCCTCTCGGAAACCGGTCCTGCCGCGCGGGTCACGGGCCGCTCCGGGAAACGTGTGAGCGGACGTCCCGAACTGGCCGAGGCACGGGTGATCGTTGCCGGCGGACGCGGCATGGACGGGAACTTCGGCCCCGTGGAGGAACTGGCGGACCTCCTCGGCGGAGCGGTGGGCGCTTCGCGTGCGGCCACGGACGCGGGCTGGATCGAACATTCCGCCCAGGTGGGGCAGACCGGCAAGACTGTCTCCCCGCAGCTGTACATTTCCGCCGGCATTTCCGGCGCCATCCAGCAGAAGGCCGGTATGCAGACCGCCAAGGTGATCGTCGCGGTCAACAAGGACGCCGACGCACCGGTGTTCGAGATCGCGGACTTCGGCATTGTCGGCGATGTGTTCTCCGTGCTGCCCCAGGCGGCAGAAGAGATCCGGAAGCGCAGGGCCTGAGATGTTCCCGACGTCGGCTCCCGGCCGGGTCCTGGCTTTCGCAGCCCATCCGGACGACATCGACTTCGGTGCCGCCGGCACCCTGGCCCGCTGGGCCCGCGAGGGCACGGAAATCACTTACTGCATCATGACGTCCGGTGACGCGGGCGGCTTCGACCCTACGGACCGCTCCGGCGTCAGCGCCCTGCGGAGCGGGGAACAGCGGGAAGCCGCCCGGCAGGTGGGAGTGCTGGACGTTGTGTTCCTGGGGGAGCGGGACGGCTACCTGGAGGTTAACCACTCGGTGATCGCGCGCGTGGTGGAGCAGATCCGTCGCGTGCGTCCCGACGTCGTGCTGTCCATGCACCCCGAGCGGAACTGGGACCGCCTCCAGGCGAGCCATCCCGACCATCTGGCCTGCGGCGAAATAGTCACCCGGGCTGTTTACCCGGCCGCCGAGAATCCCTTTGCCTATCCGGAACTCGCGGAGCAGGGGCTGGAAGCGTACAAGGTGCCGTGGCTGTTGTTTTACGGTGCGCCGCGTGAGCGGGAGAACACCGCCGTGGACGTTAGCTCCACGGTAGACGTCAAACTGGCCGCCATCCGGGTCCATGCGAGCCAGCATCCGGACATTGAGGGCATGGACGCCTCGGTCCGCCGGTTCCTGCAGGACAACGCCCGCCGGCACGGCCTGCCGGAGGGCGTCAGCGCGGAAACCTTCCACGCCGTAGGCGTGAATACCCCGGAGACCATCGCCGGGTTCTAGCTGCCGCAGCTACTGCCGGCTATCCTGCCGGCGCGTCCCTGCCGGCGGCCGGTTACGGGCGGACAGCCGTGGCGATCAGGGTGTCGGTATTCAGTGCGAAGTCGTCGCCGAGTTCGGCCAGGAACGCGGTCCGGACCCGGTCCACGGCTGCCGGGTCCTCGGGCAGCAGCATCCGGTAACCGCCGCCGAGCACCAGCGACCAGGCGAGGGACGGACTGAGCTGCACCTGCCCCGGTGTGGGGGCCACCGTGATATCGGTCAGGCCGAGCGACTCGAGCCAGGACGTGAGCTGCTCCGGTGTCTGAAGCCGCTGCGCGTTCTCGGCCCCCGACTGGGGAAGGGCCTCCAAATCGGGCCGTTCCTGCAGGCAGGCTTTCCACAGCAGTTCCCTGAAGGGTTCCCAGGATCCTTCGGCCCACGTGCTGAGGGCGAAACGCCCTCCACTGCGAAGCAACGACACAAGGTGGGCGGCGCCGGCGTCCATATCCGGAAGGAAGAACAGGGAGTAGGCGCAGACCACCGCGTCGTATGGTGCATCAGCCTGCCATGACGTGAGGTCGGCCTGTGCAAGGTGGACATTATTGAGTGCGAGGGTGTCTGCCTTGGCCTGCGTCAGGGCCAGCATCTCTGCGCTGAGGTCCACTCCGTCGACGACGCCGCCGGGACCGGCGAACTGTGCGGCCGGGATCGTGGTGGCACCGGTGCCGCAGCCTGCGTCCAGGACCCGGTCGCCGAGCGTAATGTCCGCTGCGGCTACGAGTGCATTTCCCATGGGGTTCCAGAGCGACGGCGCGAGCCGCTCGAAGTCGGCGGCGCCGTCGTCGAACGCGTTGCCGATGTGGAGTTCAGGCATGGGAAGTGTCCTTCGCTAGAGCTGGGCACCGGCGAAACCGTGCTGGCGCCAGGCTTCGTAAACGGCTATGGAGGCTGAATTTGCAAGGTTCAGGGAGCGCAGGGTGGGCAGCATGGGCAGCCGCACCCGGGCGGTGACATGCGGGTCTTTCTTCACCTCGTCCGAAAGCCCGACCGACTCGCGGCCAAACATCAGGACGTCTCCGGCACGATACTCGATATCCGTGTAGGAAGTGTCACCGTCCGAGGTGAAGGCATATACGCGTTCGGGTTTCAGGGCTTCCCAGGCGTCCTGCAGGCTTGCATGGACATGCAGGACGGCAAGGTCGTGGTAATCCAGGCCGGCGCGACGCAGCTTGGAATCCTCGAGGCTGAAGCCGAGGGGCTCAACCAGGTGGAGTTCGGCCCCCGTGATGGCGGCAAGGCGAATTGCATTTCCGGTATTGCCGGGGATTTCAGGGGAATGGAAAAGGATACGGAACACGACTCCATCCTATGCCCGGCGCCGGAGCCCAAACGCATCGCTCAACGGGTGGACGCGTCGATCAACGGCGCCAGCACCGGCAGCTGGACTGTGTTCGGTTGCGGGCCTTCGGCAAAGAACCGACGCAGTTCCCGCAGCAGGCCGCCGGGGTTGGCGACATGCAGGGTCGCAGGCGCTGAGCGGCTCAGCCTCGGCGGGTAATCGACGATGGGCTCGAAGGGGTTGCCGTTAGGGCTGTGGAGGACGAGCCAGCCCGTGGCGTTGTACTCCGGAAAGCGGGACTGGAGAGTTCGCACCGCATCGGCCAGCCGCAGGGTGGACACTTCCCGGCCGCGGTGCAGCAGATGCTGTCCGTCCCACCGGTAGTTGCCGGGCGAGGCCATCAGCGAACCCAGGACCGCCATTCGGTAACCGCCCAGCAGCACGTGGCTGACATCGAGGTTGCCGCCGCGCGGTCCTGTGTCCGGAATGTGGAGACCGTTGACCAGGCGCGCGGCCGGGTAGTCCTCCAGCAATTCGCGTTCCAGCAGGTGGATGGTCCGGTTCTCGGCCTCGAAGCGTCCCGCGGCGTTGGAACCGATCCGAGCGAAGAAACCAGGACGGCGCGGTGCGCCGTGGACCTGCTGTCCGGCCAGGGCCAGGGGGATGAGGGGAGGATTCTTCGGGGAGAAGTCCGGAACAAACAACGGCGGCCGGTCCAGGTCTGCTGCAGTCCGTTCCGGGGCGGACCGGGTTCCTGCGGCACGGCTGGCCGGGTTTCCGGAGCCGGAGCCGGAGCCGGAGCCGGAGTTGGTGCTGCCTGCGCCTGCGCCCGTGTCCTGGCCGAATCGGCGATCGTATGCGGCCTTTCGCCGCGGATCGGAAAGCACCCGGTAAGCTTCCGTGACCCGGTGGAAGCTCTCGCTCGTGCCGCCCTGGTCCGGATGGGAGTTCCGGGCTGCCTTCCGGTAGGCGGCCTTGATTTCAGCCGCCGATGCCGTGCGGGCCAGGCCTAAGACCTCATAGAGCGTCGGGTCTGACGGGCTCAAAATGGTTCCTCTCGGGCAGGCTGGTCGCTGCGTGAGGCAAGTCTACCGGTGGTTCCGGCACTGCGACCCGGCACGGGAGGGCCCCGGGGGAGACATTTTCCGCGGAAGGGCAGAGGAGGACAGTGTGTGTCCTGCGCGCTGCGTATCGTCGGCGTGCATCGGGGATCCGACCCCGGCATACCCCTCACGGAGGAACGCCATGAATGACCAGATCTAGCCCTTCAGCATTCCGATCGACCCGGCAGCGGTGGACCGGCTTAAGGACAGGCTCCGGGGAACGCGGTTTGCGCCCGCGCTTCCGGGGGAAGAATGGGCAACGGGTGTCCCGGCCGGCTACCTCGAACGCGTGGTCACGTACTGGGCGGACGAATACGACTGGGTGTTCCACGCAACAACCTTGAATGATCTGCCGCAGTTCACCACTGTCATCGACGGCCAGCAGATCCACTTCCTCCACATCCGCTCGAAGGTTGAGGGTGCCTTGCCGCTCCTGCTCACCCACGGCTGGCCCGGTTCCTTCGTCGAGTTCCTCGATCTGATCGGCCCGCTCACCGACCCGGCCGCGTACGGCCGAGGCACTGTAGACGCTTTCGACCTGGTGATCCCCTCACTCCCGGGGTTTGGGTTCTCGACCCCGGTGGCCCAGGCAGGTTGGGACACAGCGCGCATCGGCCGCGCCTGGGCAACTCTCATGAGCCGGCTGGGTTACGACCGCTACGGGGCACACGGGGGAGATATCGGCGCGGCGGTTTCGCCCGACGTCGCGCGCGCCGCTCCGGGTAACGTGGCGGGTGTCCATGTCAACGGGTCGATGGGCATGCCGCTGCAGACACCCACCAGCGATGACCTCGCCGCATTTACCCCGCTGGAGCTTGATCGGCTAAGCCGCGTGCAGCGTTTTATGCAGGAGGAATACGGGTACATCGCGATCCAATCGACGAGGCCGCAGACGATAGCCGCAGGCTTGGTCGATTCCCCGGCCGGCCAGCTCGCCTGGATCCTGGACAAGTTCCAGAAGTGGACTTTCCGGAGGAAGCCCTCCCGGAGGCGGTCATTGGCCTTGACCGCATCCTCACTAACGTCATGCTGTACTGGGTCACCGGTTCCGGAGGAACGGCTGCGTTTATCGGCTACGCCCAGCAATCGGCATGGGGAGCCCGCAGGGAGCCGTCGGGTGTGCCTACCGGCGTCCTCATGTTTGCCCACGACGTCGGCATCCGCCGCTATGCCGAGCAGGAGAATACGATCACGCGCTGGACCGACATCACTGACCGTGGCGGCCACTTTGCTGCCCTGGAGGAGCCTGCCCTGCTTATGGACGATCTCGCCGACTTCTTCCGTCCGCTTCGGTAAGGGCACTCCCGGTTCCTGCCTCCGTGGCGGAGCGGGCAGCCTGGGCGGCTATGCGACCGAATGCTGCGCGCAGTTCTGCAGGCTTGATGACGTCGATGTCCGCTTGCACCAGAAGGAGCCAGCGGGCGATGGAGTCATAGCTGTCCGCTCCTGCCCGCACAATAACGGACCCCGCGCTGTCGGCTTCGACGGTTCCCCACGCCGGCGCCATCCACCGGCTCACGGCCTCCAGCGGGGCATGGATCCGTACTGTGGCCGTGACCTGCTGCCAGCTGCTGCGGAGCTGCTGAGTCGCCCATGCCTCGACACCGGCCCCGGGGAAGACGCGCCCGCGGACAGGCGCCTCGGTCACCGTCACAACGGAGATCCGGTCCACCCGGTACGTGCGCCACTCGTCCCGGTCCAGGTCGAACGCAACGAAGTACCAGCGGCGGGCCGTGTGGACCAGGGCGGATGAATCCGCTTTGCGCATCTTCTCCTTCCCGCTGCGATCCGTGTGCAGAAACTCCACGCGGCGGTGCAGGACGCAGGCCCGGGCTAAGTCCCCGAGCACACTGACGTCGACCGGAGCCGCCTCCGGTTCCCTCAGGCCGTCAATTTCCAGATCGACTGCGGCCTGGTCGAGGGCCGTCATGATCCACTGCACCCTTTTTGGCACAGAAGCGAGGACTTTCTGCAACACGCCGGCTGCCAAGTGCTGTTCGGCAGCCTCGTTCCACTGCCGCAGTGCGAGGGTGCAGGCCAACGCCTCATCCACGCTGAGGAAAATCGGCGGGAGTACCGTGCCGGGCTCCAAGGAGTAGCCGCCGTCGATACCCAGGCGCGTGTCGATCGGGTATCCCAGATCGCGCAGCCGTGCCACGTCGCGGCGGATGGTGCGGGTTGTGACGCCGAAGTCGAACGCAAGGGTCTCGCCCGCGACGAAACCCTTCCGCTGCAGTTTCCTAAGGACCTCGAACGATCGCGACGCTGTATGCCACATAACGCAATAGTCGTCCCTATTGAGGACAGCCCCTGTCCTCAACGGAGCACAGCGACGTGCCGTCATCCGTGCTTCCGCTAGCCGGCGTCGCTTCCGTTGATCACCCGAAGCGTGGTTGCCCGGCTGTTGTCCAGCACCAGATCGGCCCGTGCAGCGGGATCCGCCGCAGCGAAATAGAGCTGTTGCCCGCCGACATACCGCTCGTGCGGACTCGCCGCACCGGCCTGCCGGGAACCCGGCCCGGGACCGTCCCTGACTGCCATACGTGCAGCCGTTACGTCGAACGGCACGTCCAGGAACACGGAGAAGTCCCAAAAGTCCCGGAGCTCCTCCCGATGCAGGAAAAGTCCGTCGATAAGCACTACCGCATCCTTTGCGGCCATCACCGGCTCAGGATCCAGCACCGCATCCGTTGGGAGGTCATGGCCCCGGTCCCGAAACTCCGCGGCGCCCGAGGCCAGGGGCGCCAGGACGTACTCCATGAACTGTTCCAGGTTGTAGGAATCCCGCCAGAAACCTTCGGGAGAGCCGCGTCCGCGCCGGTACCGGACGCTGCGCACGTTGTGGAAGGCATCAAGGGTGACCCGCAGGACCTGGCGTTGCGGTCCGTCAACCCCGCGGATAACACGCGCCAGGTCATCGGCGAACGTGGTTTTGCCGGCGCCGTCGACGCCGTCAACCGCGACCAGGAGCCGCGAATCAGTGCGCAGGGGAAGCAGGACGGCGGCCAGTTCCGAAAGAAAGGCGGCCCGCGCCAGGGGCTTGCCGGGGCGGAAGTGCGGGGCGAAGGGCCTGGAATCGGCGTGCTGAAGCTCCATCGCGGCCATTCTGCCACGACGGACCGGCGCCGGTCAGGGAAGGTTGCGGAAGTGGGATGAGGGCACTCCACGGAAAACGTCAGGAAAGTCCCAGCCGCCCGAATCGGCAGCAGGCGCCATGGCCGCTAGAATTGGCTGGTGCCCGTGTATCTAGATCACGCGGCGACCACGCCGATTTCGGCTTCGGCCCTCGCCGCACTCACCTCAGAACTCAGCCGCAGCGGCAACCCTTCGTCCCTGCACGGCTCGGGCCGCCGTGCCCGAATGGTCGTGGAGGACTCCAGGGAAATCCTGGCCGCCGCCGCAGGATGCCATCCCTCGGAGATCATTTTTACCTCCGGCGGCACCGAAGCGGACAACCTTGCCGTCAAGGGTCTTTTCTGGGCCCGGCGCGATGCCGACCCGGTGCGCAACCGCATCCTGGTCTCCGGCATTGAACACCATGCCGTACTGGACGCCGTCGAATGGCTGGAGAAACACGAAGGCGCGGTGCCGGTGTGGATCCCGGTGGACCGTGACGGCGTGATTTCCCTCGACGCCATCCGCCGGGAACTTGAAGCCAACGCAGACAGCACGGCCCTGCTCACCGCTATGTGGGCAAACAACGAGGTGGGTACCGTCCAGGACATCCGGGCCATCGCGTCCCTGGCCCACGAATACGGTGTCCCAGTCCATTCGGACGCCGTCCAGGCGTTCGGTGCGCTGCCGATCGGCTTCCGCTCCGCAGGCCTGGACACGATGGCCCTCAGCGCGCATAAGATCGGGGGCCCGGTGGGAGTGGGTGCCCTGGTCGTAGGCCGCGCCGTTAAGCTCACGCCCGTCCAGCACGGCGGCGGACAGGAACGGGACATCCGCTCCGGCACCTTGGACACCGCGGGAATCGCAGCGTTCGCGGCTTCAGCGCAGGACGCCGCCGAGCACCTGACGGACGAGTCCGAACGCCTGCGCACGCTCCGCGACTACCTCATCACCGGCGTCGAGCGGGCCATTCCGGAGGCAGTCCTGCGCGGCGCACGGGACGACGACGGCGGCGGACGCCGTCTGCCAGGCAACGCCCACTTCACCTTCCCCGGCTGCGAGGGCGATTCACTGCTATTCCTGCTGGATCTGGCGGGAGTGGAGTCCTCAACCGGGTCTGCCTGCACGGCCGGCGTCCCGCGGCCCTCGCACGTACTGCTGGCGATGGGACTGACTGAAACCGAGGCACGCGGTGCCCAGCGGTTTAGCCTCGGGCATACAACCACCGCCGAAGACGTTGACACTTTGTTGCAGGCACTTCCCGAAGCGTACGAGCGCGCGAAGAAGGCCGGCATGGCCGGACACGTAAGCAGCATCCAAACAGCAGGAACAGGTTTTACTTCATGAAGGTTTTGGCAGCAATGAGTGGCGGAGTCGATTCCGCCGTGGCCGCGGCACGGGCAGTCGAGGCGGGGCACGACGTCGTCGGCGTCCACCTTGCGCTGTCCCGGATGCCGGGCACCCTGCGCACCGGCAGCCGCGGCTGCTGCACCATCGAAGATTCCCGCGACGCCTGGCGTGCCTGCGACATCCTGGGCATTCCGTACTACGTCTGGGACTTCTCCGAGCGGTTCAAGGAAGACGTGGTGGACGATTTCGTGGCGGAATACGCCGCCGGCCGCACACCCAACCCCTGCATGCGCTGCAACGAACGGATCAAGTTCGCCGCGCTGCTGGAAAAGGCGCTGGCGCTGGGCTTCGATGCCGTGTGCACCGGCCATTACGCCAAGGTCCTCACCAACGCCGAGGGCAACCCGGAGCTGCACCGTGCCGCCGACTGGGCCAAGGACCAGTCCTACGTGCTGGGCGTGCTCACGGAGGAGCAGCTGCGCCACTGCATGTTCCCCCTGGCTGAGACCCCGTCCAAGGCCGAAGTGCGGGCCGAAGCCGAACGCCGCGGGCTGTCCGTGGCGAACAAGCCCGACAGCCACGACATCTGCTTCATTCCCGACGGCGACACCCGCGGCTGGCTCGAAGAGCGCATCAACATGACCGAGGGCGACATCGTGGATGAGACGGGGGAGAAGCTCGGCACCCACCCCGGCGCCAACGCGTTCACCGTGGGCCAGCGGCGCGGCCTGAAGCTCGGCACGCCCGCCGCGGACGGCAAGCCCCGCTTCGTGCTGGAAATCCGCCCCAAGGAAAACAAGGTCGTGGTCGGACCCGAGCAGCTGCTGAACATCGACCAGATGCGCGGCATCAAGATTTCCTGGGCCGGACTGCCGATCCCCGAGATCGCTGCCCGGACCACGTTCCAGTGCATGGTCCAGGTCCGTGCCCACGGCGACCCCGTGGCTGCCACCGGCTGGATGGAAGACGTAGCCGACGAGGCCGCCGGAGCAACCCGTGAAGAGCTTGTGGTCCGGCTGGCCGAACCCATGCGCGGGGTTGCCCCCGGCCAGTCCATGGTGCTTTACCAGGGGACCCGGGTGCTGGGACAGGCCACCATCGACTCGGCGCGTTCCCTCGAGTGGGACCCCGCAACCGTTTCGTAATGTGCTCCGGGCCGGGAGCCGCTCCACCTAAACTGGACCAATGAGCCAGACAGGACCAATGAGCGAATCACCGGACCACGAGTTCGATCCGCGGGCAAGTTCCCTTTCCGGGAAGGTTGCCGAGGACGTCATGGAAGAGCTGCTTGCCGTGCGCAGCAGCATTGACAACATCGACGCGACTCTCGTGTACCTTCTTGCGGAACGCTTCAAGGCAACCCAGCGGGTGGGCCATCTGAAGGCGGAGCACCACTTGCCGCCGGCCGACCCGGGACGGGAAGTGGCCCAGATTGCGCGCCTGCGCCGACTCGCCGCGGACGCCCATCTGGACCCGGCCTTCGCGGAAAAATTCCTGAACTTCATCATCAGCGAAGTGATCCGCCACCATCAGGCAATCTCCCAGACCCGCAACGGCGGAACAGATGTCCCGGAGTCCTGAGGACCGGCGCGGCGAAGCAGCTCTTCCGGAACTGCCCGCCCGCCCCGAAGCACGCAACGGCATGGTTACGGCGACGGCGCTCGGCAGCTGGCCGGGGACCGATCCGGTGGAATCGAGCCGGGTAGTCCGGGGCGAGCTGGGGGACCCGCACCTGCCCTTCCTGGTCGAACTGCCGCAGCGCGGGCCAGGTGCGGACGCGCTCGGCCGGAGCGCCGCCCTGCTCGTGGACCTTTTCGTGGATGTCCAGCCGCACGGTTGGCGTCTGGTGGGGCGGCCGGGCAAGGACCACCGCCGCGCGGTATCCCTGCTGACCCAGGACCTGAACGCACTGGCCGACGTCGTCGGAGCCGAAGAACGTACGGGCGAAGCGCTGAAGATCTCCGTCCGCGGGCCGCTCTCGCTAGCCGCGAACCTTTATCTGCATAACGGCGAACGGGCGTTGTCCGACGCCGGTGCGCGCCGGGAGATTCTCCAGTCCTTCACTGCCGGAGTGGGCGACTATGTGGCCCGCGCGTCGTCGTCGGCACCGGGCGCCCGGATCACCGTGCAGGTCGACGAACCCGACATCGCCGCTGTCCTGGCCGGCGGGATCCCCACCGCCAGCGGCTACCGCACACTGCGTTCCGTGCCGTCGTCGGAGGTATCCAGCGCCTGGCAGCAGGTCCGCGAGGCAATCGAAGCCGTCGGCGCGGACACAGTCTTCACTCTGCCCCGTGCGGAGGGATTCGGGCCGCTGCGGCCCGGCACACGGTCACCGTTTGAGCTCGCCGTCGGTGCGGGAGCGCAGGGCGCGGCCCTCGACGCAGCCGGGCTGGACGCCCGCGACTGGGAAGGCATCGCCGAAGCCGTGGAAGGCGGACGCCGGATCTGGCTGGGTATCCTTCCGGTTCCCGCGGACGGAGCAGCACTGTCCCAGGTCACCGACCTGGTGGAACGGGTGCTGCGGCCCTGGCGGAAACTGGGACTCCCGCTTCAGGACCTGCCGGCGCTTCGCCTGACACCTGCCGCCGGGCTGGCCGATATTTCACCGGAAGCGGCGCGGAAGGTCCTGGCCCGCCTCACGCAGACGGCGTCTGCCCTGGACCAGGTCGTAGCCGAGGGGTAAACGGGACCGATCCGCGTGGATCTAGGTCCGGCGCTCCCAGCGTGCCGGTTCGACGTCGGCAGGCAGGCCGCCGTCGAAATCCCGGCTGGCGTAGGTGAAGGCGCCGTCGTACTCGAAAACCGTGCCGACCTGCCGCTGGATGACCCGGGTGCGGATCCGGAACTGATCCTGCTGCGCGTCCCACCACTGTTCCACCTGCGCGTCGGCACCGGCGAAGTCCGGCAGGGGCAGCCGCAGCGGACCGAGGAACAGCCGGCTTCCCGGGGAATTCATGTGCAGATGACCGTCGTCCGAAACCCGCAGCAGCAGGTTCGTGGCCAGGTTGCGGCGGCGGCCCAGATAATCCGTCAGGACCCCGGGACCGGTCAGCACAGTGGTGTCCTCGAAGGTCCGCTGCCGGCCCGGGAAATCGAAGCGGCGGACCGCCGTCAGCGCCGGCCGGCCCCACGGGTCGAGGTGCGGATAGTTGCGGATGGAGAAGGGGACGGAGGTCCCGTACTCCGGGAAAAAAGCGTTGGACACCGGAACCAGCGGCAGCAGCGGACGCAGCCAGGCGCGTGGACAGCCGGCACGGAGAAATACGCCGGTGCCTTCACCGAACCGGCCGGTGTCCGGGCCGAGGCTGAAATACGCCTGCAGCTGGGGCTGCAGGCGGAGAAACCCTGATCCGAGGACCTGCTGGTACACGGAGTCCATGGCTACAGCCTTCCGGCGGCCTTGAGGCGGAGATACATATCTGCAAGTTTCGGCGCCAGCTCGTGCGGCGGCTCATCCACAACTTCCGCTCCCATCGAGCGCAGCTGCGCACTGACCGCAGCCCGGTCGAGCAGGGCCCGCTCCGCTGCCGCGGCACGGAAGACCGCCGGCGTTGTACCTCCGCCGGAACGCAGTTCGTCCAGGCCCGGATCCCGCACGGAGGCAACCACCACCACGTGTTTTTCCAGCAGCCGGGGCAGGACCTGCACCAACCCCTCCTCCACAGCTCCGGAATCCAGTGCGGTGATCAGGACAACCAGGGAGCGGCGTGCGGACACGGCGTGCACTGCGCCGGGCAGCAGGGAGAAATCCGCTTCGATGAGTTCGGGTTCCAGCGGTGCCGCCGCAGTGACGAGCCGGCTCAGCAGGTTTTCCTTGCCGCCGGAGTCAACACGCGCCCGGATCCGCCGGTCGAAGGCCAGGAAGTCAACACGGTCGCCGCCGCTGCGGGCAAGCACGGCCAGGAGCAGGGTAGCTTCAATGCCGGTGTCCAGGCGGGGTTCGTCGTCGATCCGGGCGGCGGACGTCCGGGAGGTGTCCAGGGCAATGACCACCCTGCGGTCGCGTTCGGGCCGCCAGGTCCGCACTACGGTGTCCCGGCGCCGGGCGGTGGCACGCCAGTCGATGGAGCGGACGTCGTCGCCGCGCACATATTCGCGCAGGGAGTCGAATTCGGTGCCGGCTCCGCGCAGCTGTACCGACGTGTTGCCGTCCAGCTCCCTTAGCCTGCGCAGCTTGGAAGGCAGGTGCCGCTTGGCATGGAACGGAGGAAGCACCCGGATTTCCGCGGGGACAGGCAGCGTCCGCTGACGGGCCGCGAGCCCAAGAGGCCCGAAACTGCGTACCGCCACATGTCCGCTTTTCAGGATCCCGCGGCGGGCAGGTTCCAGCACCACTTCCATGGTCCGGGCTTCACCGGCCGGAACGGTCAGGCGCTGCTGCGGGTTGCGGGCACCGGCAGAAGGCTGCCAGCCGTCCCGGACCACGGCCCGCAGCCGGGCCTTGGCGTCATTGCGGACCACCAGGGTGCCTGCCGTCGTTTCACTCAGCCGCACGCTGTCCGGCAGGCGCCGCTCCACGCGGAGCCGCCGAACGGGGGCAGCCAGCAGCAGGTCCAGTCCGGCGGCGGCGGCCAGGAAGGCCAGCCAGAGCAGGATCGAGACGGCGCCGGGGTACAGCACCACGGCCACGGAGCCCAGGAGCGCCAGCAGGACAAAGCGGCCCGAAACAGCCATCGGCGCTACCGGGGAACCGGCACTGTGGCGAGGATACTTCCCAGCACATCGTCCACATTGACCCCGTCCATCTGGGCCTCGGGCCGAAGCGCCACGCGGTGCCGCAGGGCGGGAAGGGTGAGCGCCTTGACGTCATCCGGAGTCACGAAGGTCCGTCCCGAGAGCCAGGCCCAGGCCCGCGCAGTATTCAGGAGGGCAGTTGCCCCGCGGGGGGACACCCCGAGCTGGAACGACGGCGCCGAACGCGTCGCCCGGACCAGGTCCACGATGTAGGCGAGGACCTCGGGTGCAACGGTTACCCTGGCCACTGCCTCGCGTGCCAGCTCCAGGTCCCGGGCCGAAGCCACCGGCCGGACGCCGGCCGCGGCGAGGTTCCGCGGATCGAAGCCGCCGCTGTGCCGGCGGATCACCTCGATCTCGTCCTCCCGGCCGGGCAGGTCTAGTGTCATCTTCAGCAGGAACCGGTCGAGCTGTGCCTCGGGGAGCGGGTACGTTCCCTCGTACTCCACCGGGTTCTGGGTCGCCGCAACAATGAACGGCTCGGGCAGCGGACGGGTGACGCCGTCGACCGTCACCTGGCGTTCCTCCATGGCTTCCAGCAGGGACGCCTGGGTCTTGGGCGGCGTGCGGTTGATTTCGTCCGCGAGCAGGATGTTGGTGAACACCGGTCCCTCCCGGAAGGAGAACTCGGAGGAACGGTTGTCGTAGATCAGGGAGCCGGTGACGTCGCCGGGCATGAGGTCGGGGGTGAACTGGACGCGCTTGGTGTCCAGGTCCAACGCCGCGGAAAGGCTTCGAACCAGCAGTGTCTTGGCGACGCCGGGCACCCCCTCGAGCAGCACATGCCCCCTGGCCAGCAGGGCGATGATCAAGCCCGTCACGGCCGCGTCCTGCCCCACCACTGCCTTGGCAACCTCACGCCGGACCTGCTCCAGGGCAGCACGCACGGGGTCCTCTCCCGGAGAGGGAGGAGGCGCCGGCGCGGTGCCGTTGGCGGCTCCGGAGAGTGCGGGTGCGTAGGGCTCGTACTGCTGGCTCATGATGAAGTGGCCTCTTCCTCTAGGTCTTTCAGGTCCTGGGCCCAGCGCACGAGTTCCGCGCCCGTTCCGGGCAGTCGCTGGTTGAGTAGATGGTCAATCTCGGAATAGCTGCGGCCGGATGCGTTCGCCGCCGCACGCGTCACCGTGTCGACGCCGGCGCCCGGGCCCACCCGCAGGTGCGCCGCCAGCCGGGTCATGGCCGCGGCACGCAGTGTGGCGGCTGCATGGGACACAGCCTGGCTGTCCTGGTACAGGCGGGCCCGGCCCTCAGCGGTCTCGGCCGCATGGACGATAACGGGCAGGGGTTCCTCCACCAGCGGCCCCAGCCTGCGGCCGCGCCAGAAAGCTGCGGCGCAGGCGACCAGCAGGAGCCAGAACAGGAGCGGATTCACCCATGGGGGCAGCAAGGCAAAGGGATCGGCGGGTGCTTCCGACGCGGGAATATCGAAGGGGCCGGCCTGGTACCAGACCAGTGTTTCGTCCGCACCGAGCGTGCGGAAAACCAGTGCGGCGTTGCCCTCGAGGGCAACGCTTTCGTTGGCGAGCAGGTCCGCGCTGCCAAGCACCACGGCGGAACCGCCCTCGGTAGCCGCATAGGCACCCGCAGCGCCGGCGCCCTGGCTGCCCGGAGCCGGGAAGCAGGTGACGGGCCCCCGGTAGGTTTTCCCGCCGGCATCAATGGCTCCGGCCGCCTCGGCATCTTCGTTGCTGCAGTCAGCGTCAAGCCGGTGGCGGTCAGGATCCTCGGGAAGAACTCCGGCGGAACGGATCTGAGGCGCAAAATCCGCCAGTTGCTCAAAGGACGGTTCCACGAGCACTACCCGGCCGGCAGCGTCGGCAAGGTCCTCGCGTTGTTCACCGGTGAGGAAGCCCGAGGGATCAAGGAACAGCAGAGTCGCCCCGGGATTGTCATCCAGGGCGGCCTGCGCTTCCGTCAACGTCTGGTGATGCTGCACGTCCACTCCCTGGTCCGTCAGGATTTCGGCGGCGGCCATGGCTCCGTCCGGGGCAGGGTTGGCGGGGGAGAGGGCAGCGGTGTCGTGATCAGCACGTCCCCAGACCGAAGCAATCACGACTCCGCAGAGCAGCAGCAGAAGCAGAAGCGGGACCCGGTGCCGGCGCAGCCAGGCCGCGACCCGGCTGCCTACCCGCCCCGGCTCTTCGTCGCCTTCACTTCCCGGGGCACCAATGCTGCCGGAAGGCACCGCTTCAGCGGCAACCCGGCTCATTGCGGCACCGCCAGCGGTGGTTCCGCCGATGCCGAAGATGCAGGACGGGCCGCCTCCAAAGCCGCATCAAGGGCAGATGCGCGTCGGTAGTCCGCGTCCGCGGCAATCCCCTTCCCGTAGAGCACTTCGTCGAACCGCTGCTGGATCCACGTGATCTCCGGGTGGAAGTCCGGGAAGGCGGCGGCCAGCCTGGTGCCGGCTTCGGCGGCCGTCCGGGCGGGCCGGGCATCGAAAATGACCCGTTCCTCCGCCGAACGGACCATCGCGCGGAAATACTCGGCAAGGGCTTCATTCCAACGGTTCTCTGCAGCGGCCTGCTCCGCGCGGGTACGGTGGTCGGTCGCCCGTTCCACGACGTCGTGCGCGAAGACCTCGGCCCGCTTTTTAGCGGACGCATTCAAGCGGGGGCGAATCACGAGAATGGCCACGGCCACCAGCACGACGGCGGCCAGGACCAGTACCAGGACTCCCGGACCCGCGCCGAGACCGTCCGCATCCTCGAACAACTCGTTCAGCCAGTCGCTGACCCGTGCCCAGAACCGGTCGAGCAGGCCGGGTTCGGCTTCTTCGTACACGCGCTTGGACAGCTCCTCGCGTGCCCAGTCCCGTGCCTGGTCGGCATCGGGCTCGATCGGGGCCTCCATGGCGGCGCCGGACCAGAGGCGTGCTGGGGACGGCATGTCTACTTCATGCCCGCAGGGGGACCGGGCGGCGTGTTCCGGGCCATGGGCACGGCGTTACGCCCGGGCAGGAAGTCCGGATCCTGTGCCTGCGGATTCTCCTGATCCTTCATCAAGGCCAGGTCGAAGCCTTCCCGGCGGATTCGGAGGTCAACATACAGCAGGGCCGTGACGGCACTTTGGAAGGCACAGGCCAACGCGCCCAGCAGCAGGGAGAAAACCAGGATCAGGACAACGCTGACTCCGATGAGGACGGCGCTTTCCGCCAGGGTGAGCATGCTCCCGACGAAGGAGAGCGGCACCGTAAGGACCTGGGTAAGGATATTGACGATCAGGCTCGTCAGGGCCATGACACCGAAGGTGCGCCACCAGTTGCGTCCGGTGAGGCGCCAGGACCGCCGAATCGCAGCGAAGACACCGATACCTTCCAATACCAGTGCTGCCGGTGCCAGGGAGAGTTTCACCGAGACCCACACAGCCGCGGCCATCACCGCGAACAGGGCCGGGATCACCACGATAAGCCCCGCTGCATCGAAAGTATCGATGATCAGGTAAGCCAGCATGGCCAGGACCGTGACGCCCACGGCGGCACCGGCCAGCATTAGTAATCCGAGGCCGGCAAGCGGACCGAGGGTGCCGCGGGCCAGCCGCCAGACCTGGCCGAAGCCGGTCCGCAGGTTCAGGGTGGACCGCACTACCGGAAGGACCAGGAGTCCCTGGACAATCAATACCCCGGCCATTGACAGGCCGCCGAGGGTCGAAACCGCCCCCACGACCGTTCCAAGGACCGGGCCCGTGACTTCGCCGCCCGCTGATCCGCTCTGCAGCCACCCGTCAATGGAGACGAAAAAGCCCGCGCCGAGTCCGATCAGCAGCACGCTCACGACAGCTTGGACCACGAACGCGTTGCCGAAGGCGGCCAACGCGTTGCGCCGGCACGCCTGGAACGCTCCGTCAAGGATTTCACCCAGTCCCAGGGGGCGCAGGGGAATGATGCCCGGTTTGGGCGGAGGCGTGTAACCGGGCTGGGGGAGGGGGCCTCCCCGGTAGGGGTTGGGCTGGTCCCAGGCGGATGCCTGCGGCGGGTAGCCCTGCGCAGCAGGTTGCTGCGTCCACGGATTACCCTGCTGCTGCGCCCACGGGTTCACGGGAGGCTGCGGCATTCCGGGCGGCGGAGGACCCTGCTGCTGCGCCCACGGGCTCACCGGCGGCTGCGGCATTCCGGGCACAGGCATCCGGGCGCCGTCGTTCGGCGCCCGGTACTCGGGGCTGCTGTTTCCCGGGCCACTGTAGTGCCGGTCGTTGTGTTCTTGCTCGCTCATCCTTACCCGTTCCCCCGCAGGCAGTAGCTTTTAGTTACCTCGACTATAGTGACGCTCCGCCCAAACGGCACCCGGCGAGCCGTGGCGGCATATGTGTCCCTTAGGATGATAGGGATTAACTTAGTCGGCTTAACGCCGTGGGGAGCGGCAGCCGATGCTGCTCCGGATGCGCAGCGGCGCGGAAGTCAAGCAGCGGAAACAGGGAGCTATGAAGGCACGCATACTGGTCGTAGACGACGACGAAGCACTCGCCGAAATGATCGGTATTGTGCTGCGCAACGACGGGTTTGAACCGGTGTTCTGTGCCGACGGTTCCTCCGCACTCGAAGTGTTCCGCAACAGCAAGCCGGATCTGGTGTTGCTGGACCTGATGCTTCCCGGCATCGACGGCATCGAAGTGTGCCGGCAGATCCGCAGCGAGTCCGACACCCCCATCGTTATGCTCACCGCCAAGTCCGACACGTCCGACGTCGTGCGCGGCCTGGAATCCGGCGCCGACGATTATGTGCCCAAGCCCTTCAAACCCGCGGAGCTGGTGGCGCGCGTGCGTGCCCGGCTGCGCCCGGGCGACCAGAAATCACCGGAGACCCTGCGGATCGGCGAGGTCTCCATTGACGTTGCGGGCCACTCCGTGACCCGAGGCAGCGACAGCGTTTCGCTGACGCCGCTGGAATTCGACCTGCTCGTGGCACTGGCACGCAAGCCCTGGCAGGTTTTCACCCGCGAGATGCTGCTTGAACAGGTCTGGGGGTACCGCCACGCCGCCGATACGCGGCTGGTGAATGTGCATGTGCAGAGGCTCCGCTCAAAGATCGAACGCGACCCCGAAGCACCCGAGATTGTATTGACGGTGCGCGGTGTCGGATACAAAGCGGGCCAGAGCTAAGTTGCCGGGTTTCCTGGCCGGGATGGCCGGGAAATCCCCTAAAACCGATATGGCACTGCAGGGCCTGGTACGCCTGCGGGATTCCTTCCGGCGGGCCACCTTCCATCGGATCGCCCGCCTGTGGCGGAGGTCCCTGCAGTTCAAGACGGTGGTTTCCACGCTCCTCCTGGTGGCGCTTGCAGGTGCCGGAATCGGTGCCTTTCTCTCCCACCAGATTGCCGATTCCCTCTATGAAGAGCGGCTGACACAGTTCCGAACCGAAGCGACGTCGGGCCTGTCCAAAGTGAAGGACAACTTCCGGGACACCGCCGCTAGCGACCGGGAGGGCACCGACCGGCTGGTCATGGACACGCTTCCGTTGCTGGAAGGCCAAGGTGCAGACGCCCAGCGGACTTATCTGCTCACCCCGCTGCCGACCGAGGAGCCCCTGTACGTCACGTCCTCTGTGAACAGCGGAACCATTACCGCCAGCGGCATTCCGGTGGCCCTCAGCGACGCCGTTATCGCCAGCGATGCCACAGCGTCCGAGACGGATTACGTGTTCTGGTCTCCGCTTGAGCTCGCCAACGGCGAGCCCGGCATAGCGTTCGGCACCAAGGTCACACTGCCCCCGGACAGCTCGGAATATGCCCTCTACCTGATCTATGACCTGCATTCGATGCAGGCGACGCTTGACGACATCCACCGGATTCTCTGGATCGCGGGATTCCTGCTGCTTGCCATCAGCGGCACGATCGCGTGGATCGTAGCCAAGGCCGGCCTGGGCGCGGTCAGCGACGCGGCAGCGGTGTCGGAGAAGCTGGCAGCAGGCGAGCTGCAGGAGCGCATGGAGGTCAAGGGCGAGGACGAAGTTGCGCGCCTGGCGGCGTCGTTCAACCGCATGGCCGGCACGCTGCAGGACCAGATCACCCAGCTGGCTACACTGTCGCGTATGCAGCAGGTGTTCGTCTCCGACGTCTCACACGAGCTGCGGACGCCGCTCACCACGGTCCGCATGGCCGCGGAGGTGCTCTACGAAGCGCGCGACAGCTTTGATCCAATGTACCGGCGTTCCACGGAACTGCTCTACCACCAAGTGGAGCGGTTCCAGGCGCTGTTGGCGGACCTGCTGGAGATCTCCCGGTTCGACGCCGGGGCGGCTGCGCTCGATTTGGAACCCACAGATGTCTTCCATATTGTCCGTGACGTCATCGACGCCACCGAGCCGCTCGCGAACAACTGCGGCTCCGAGGTGGTTGTGGTGTCCAAGGAGTCCAGCTGCGTTGTGGACGCCGATCCGCGCCGGATCGAGCGGATCCTGCGCAACCTGCTGGTGAACGCATTGGAGCACGGTGAAGGAGAACCCATCGAAATTGCGATAGCAGCTTCCGAGGAGGCTGTGGGCATAGCGGTCCGCGACCATGGCATCGGGATGACCGAAGAAGACGCCGAGCATGTCTTCGACCGTTTCTGGAGGGCGGATCCGGCGCGGGCACGCACCACGGGCGGCAGCGGGCTGGGCCTGTCCATCGCCACCGAAGACACGCGGCTTCACGGCGGCTGGCTCGAGGCCTGGGGCGAACCAGGAAACGGATCCTGCTTCCGCCTGACGCTTCCCCGCCGCCATGGTGCAGGCTTTGACTCATCCCCGGTGCCGCTGTCTCCCCGCGAGGTCGCTGCCGGCCCCCTGGCGCTCACTGCTGCGGCTCCGATCCGGGAAGAGGATATTGATGCCTACTAAGCGGAAGGTGCTGCCCAAGGCGCGCCGGGGACGGACCGGAAGGATGCTGGTTCTGTGGCTCAGTATCGTTCTGGTTCTGGTCGGCTGCTCCTCGATACCCACCGTTGGACCGGTAGGCACGGCATCGGCGGAGAATAACGGGGAAACGGGCGAGGACGCGGTTTTCTCGCCCGAGGGTCCGGCCGAGGATGCCTCGCCGCAGGACATCATCCGCGGCTTTATGGAGGCAGGCAGGGGCGCAGCAGACGATTACAGCGTGGCCCGGCAATTCCTGGCCCCGGAGCTGGCGACTACATGGTCCCCCGAGGAACGGGTGACCATTTACCGGTCCTCACGCATCGTGGCCATGCCGGAACCGGACCTGTTCCAGATTCAGCTGGAAGTGCAGGGGCGGGTGAATGTCCGGGGCATTCGGACGGACGCCGCGGAGGGCAGCACCGAAGCTTTCCCCGTCCAGCTCGAAAAGGTGGACGGACAATGGAGGCTCAGCGCCGTCCCCGACGGGATCATCGTGTCCCTGGCGAGTTTCCCTGCGATTTTCATCGCCCACAACCTCTACTTCTATTCGAGTGATTACCAGTACTGGGTCCCGGATACGCGGTGGTTCATTCAGCGCGCCGGCATTGCCGCCAACATCGTCAAGGAACTTCTCGTAGGACCCGCTCCGTACCTCCAGGGTGCAGTCCTCAGCGCCTTCCCTTCCGGAACCGCCTTGGCACGCGATGCGGTCCCGGTGGCCTCGGGAAAGGCTGTCGTGGATTTCGCGGATGAATCGCTGCGGGACTCCAGCGACCGGAACCGGCAACAGATGGTGAAGCAGCTCGAACAGAACCTGCGCGGCCTCAACAACGTCACCTCTGTGCGGATGACGGTGGACCAGCGGGACGTAGACCTCGGCAAGGGCAGCGGCGAGCTGCCGTCCGCCGTGGCAGACCCGTCCGCCGGAGCCACACAGATCGTGGTCTATCAGGACGAACTGGCCTACTACGCGGACGGTCCCGAACCGATCGGGGATATTCCGTCAGTGGCGGAATACGGCCCCCGGCATCCGGCCATGTCTGTGGATGGATCGGTCATCGCCTTCCTGAACAGCCAGGAGGACACGCTGCTGGTGACGGGAACGGGACAGGACGTTTCAGTGGTGGCCGAGGCCGAAAGGTTTACGGCGCCCAGCGTGGATCCCCGCCGGTGGGTCTGGACTTCCCAGCCCACGGATACCGGATCCCAGGTTCTCGCGGTACCGCCCGGGGGAGACCGGAGTTCCGCGGCCGTCCTTTCTGCGCCGTGGCTGGAGGGGCAGACCGTGACGGAACTGCGGATTTCCCGCGACGGCACCCGGGCCCTGGTGGCGGCGAACCGGGACGGACGCAGCGAGGTGATGATTGCCGGCGTCGTCCGGTCAGCCGAAGGCGTTCCCGTCTCCCTCACGGCTCCGATGGTCCAACAGGTGCCGCCGGAAGCGGGGGCCGTGAACCGGGTCAAGTGGGCTTCGGAAGACACAGTGGTTGCCGTCCAGTCCGGTGCGGAGGAAGCCGTGCCGGTAATCCTCAGCACCAGGCGTGATCCGGATCTGCTTTCCGCGAAGGAAGGGATCACGGGCCTCAGCGCGGGAAACGGCGCTGAGGACACTTTCATCCAGACCTCGGAGGGCATCTTCAACAAGGTGGGGAGCAGTTGGACGCTCCGGACGGAAGGAATCCGGGACCCGGCTTTCCCGGGGTGATGCAGCACCCCTGTTTTCCTCCACAGCGGCCTGATTGCGCTATTCGTCCGGTTTGATGTTCCCTGGCGGCGATTGTGCTGCGCCCACGGTTACGGTCGGGCCCCATCGTAGACGGATGGATATGCCGAATCGCCGGCTGGACCGGATGCTTTACTCACCGGCGGGGCAGGGGATCGCCGCTGCGCTGTCCGGTTTGGCTGCCGGGCTGGCACCTGTCTCCTGCGTGGCCTGCGGGGCGCCGGACCATTCTCTGTGCAGGGTATGCACGGCGAGGATCCGGCGCGGCACGCTGCATCCGTATCCTGCGCAGGAAGGTGCCGGGGCGCTTCCCGCCGCAGAACCGGGAGTCCCAGGCCCGGACCCGACAGGCGCGGACCCTGACCTCTTTGTCCCGTTGCCGGTCCTGGCGGCAGGCGTGTACTCGGGCGGGCTCGCGCGGACAGTCCTTGCTTTTAAGAACCGGGGGCACACCGACCTGGCCGGGTTCCTGGCACCGGTTCTGGCGAACGTCCTGCAGGCAGCGGTAACGGATGTACGCCGAAGGGAGGGGGACGTTCCACTGGTGCTGGTCCCGGTGCCAGGCACCGGCGGCTCGCTTCGGAAACGCGGCTACTTTCCGCTGGCGCTGCTGCTGAGGAGGCTCCGGCGCCGGCAGTTGTTGCCTGCCGGCTGCGCCGTGGTTTCCCTTGTATCCATACCAACGGGGTACGGCACGGCGTGCGCACTGCTGAGGCGGTGGAACCACGGGGGAGGGCCTGCCGGCGCATCCGGCCCGCAAAAGGGACTCGGCCGCAATGCGCGGCGACGCAACGTCCGGAACACCATGACCGCCGGTATGCCGGGAGGACTTGCGGGCGTCAACTGCCTCGTGATCGATGACGTATTGACCACGGGAGCCACTATTGCGGAGACGGTGCGGGCACTGCACCGGGCGGGTGCCCGGGTCCTTGGTGCGGCGGTTATTGCAGCCACACCAGCCCCGGAACGTAACACAACTCCCACAGACCCTGCCGTTCCGGGGGTCCGTTCCACGGGCGCCGGAAACGGAATCGCGAGACGTGAATAAAGCTCGACGGTGATCTAACGTGTTGAGTATGGATAGCTTCAAGTAGCGGGGTTATCCTGCGGCAACGGTCGCGAAGGCAACTGACAGCGGCCGTTGTTGTGTCACCGAAATCTATTGGAGGGCACCATGGAATTCATGATCAGCGGACGTAACGTTGCAGTATCAGACCGGTTCCGCGAGTACGCCGAAGAGAAAATCGGCAAAGTGGAGGCGCTCGGCGACAAAGTCCAGCGGGTGGAGGCCAGGGTCACGAAGCAGGGCAACGTCCGGGACGCAGACAGCGCCCTCACCGTGGAAATCACGGTCACCGGCCGCGGTCCCGTTGTTCGTGCCGAGGCGACATCCGGAGACAAGTTCGCGGCGTTCGACCTCGCGTACGGGAAGCTGCTGGAACGGCTGCGTCGGGCAAGTGACAGGCGCAAGGTGCACCACGGGCGCCACGCACCGATCCCGGTTCGGGTTGCCACCGCTGATCTTGGTCCCGTGAGCACCTCCGAGCCGCTCTACGCGCAGGTCGCGGCCGCCGCAGAGGAACAGGCCAACGAAGAGAACGCCCAGGACGCGGCAGAGGAAGACGCCACCGGCGACTGCCCCGTATTGATCCGGCGCAAGGTTTTCCCGGGTGCCCCCATGAGCCTTGACGACGCCGTGGACAATATGGAGCTGGTCGGCCACGACTTCTACCTGTTTGTTGATTCCGCAACCGGCGCACCTTCGGTGGTGTACCGCCGCCGCGGCTGGACCTACGGGGTCATCACCCTGGACTCCAAGTGCGCGGAAGGTACGGAAGAGCCACGGGAGGAAACCCGCGGCTACCGCGCCACTGCCTGACCGTCTCCGGACGGCTCCCCTAGGATGAGGGGATGAAAACCCGGCTCTCGCTCCGACAGGCCCGCCGTACGGCGCTGGCGGCGCAGGGACTGGCTCGGGAACGGCCCGCCGGCCTTGTTAGCGCAAGGCAGGTGGGCCGTACCTTTGAGCGGCTTGCCTTGCTGCAGATCGACTCGGTGAATGTGCTTGCCCGCAGCCATTACCTCCCGTTGTTTTCCCGGCTCGGCCCCTACGACCAGGCAATCCTGGACCGCCTGGGGACCCGGCGGCCGCGGCGCATGGTCGAATACTGGGCCCACGAGGCAAGCTTCGTCCGGCCCGAGCTCTTTGCGGATCTCCGCGCCGTCCAACGGCGGACCTGGATGACCGCCCATTCCCTGCCTCCCGCAGCCGCAGAGGATCTTCGTCAACGTATTCTCGGACTTCTGCATGACGCGGGCAGGCCTTTGACCTCCCGACAGGTAATGGACCTCCTCGGTCACAGCGCTGTGCGGGATACTTCCCACTGGGGATGGAACTGGAATGCCGCCAAGCGCGTGCTGGAGGATCTGTTCGCCTCCGGGCAGATCGGATCCGCAGGGCGGACCCCGCAGTTCGAGCGGTTATATGCCCCGACTGCGCTGGTCCATCCTGCAGGCGCAGCGGCGCTGGAACAATCCGATCCCGAGCAGGCAGTGCTGCGCCTGACCGAGGTTGCAGGCCGGGCACACGGCGTCGCGACGGTCCGGGGGCTTGCCGATTATTTCCGTCTGCAGCAGCGCGAGACGGCTATTGCTGCGGAGGTCCTTGCCAGGAAAGGCATCCTCGAGCGCG
Organism: Arthrobacter sp. zg-Y238; assembly: GCF_024385525.1. GTDB lineage: Bacteria > Actinomycetota > Actinomycetes > Actinomycetales > Micrococcaceae > Arthrobacter_B > Arthrobacter_B jinronghuae. The sequence goes on from NZ_JANFLU010000005.1 coordinate 205,108, forward strand.
TGGAAGTCGCGGGCTGGCGGCAGCCCGCCTACCTGCACGCGGAAGCGGTGATTCCGAGGTCCGTATCCGGCCAGGCGCTGCTGAGTCCGTTCGATTCGCTCATCTTCGAGCGGCGGCGGCTCGAGGAGCTGTTTGGTTTCCACTACCGGATTGAAATCTATACCCCGCCTCAGGCCCGCAGGTTCGGCTATTATGTGCTGCCGTTCCTGCTGGGAGAGGAACTGGTGGCCAGAGTGGACCTCAAAGCGGACCGCGGCGCGGGTATGCTGCTTGTTCAGGCAGCCTTTTCGGAACCGGGAGCACCGCCGCAGACGGCGCGTCAACTCGCTGCAGAGCTGCGGCTCATGGCACAGTGGCTGGGGCTCGGGCAGATAATGGTGAAACCCGTGGGAGACCTGGCTCCCGCCCTGAAGCTGGCAGTATGCAGGGAATAAAGGTCAATAGGGAAACACGGACCTTCACGGTACGTCTCTCACGTAGACTGAGGACGCCAGATTTCGGCAACTAGATTGGGAGCAAATCAGTGGCATCACTACTCGAACGAGTTCTTCGTACCGGCGACAAGAAGACGCTGAAGACACTGCGTAACTACGCCGACGCGATCAACGTGCTCGAGGATGAGTTCAAGGGCATGACCGATGCCGAGCTCAGGGGTGAAACGGATCGCCTCAAGGAGCGCTACAACGGCGGTGAGTCCCTCGACGATCTCCTTCCCGAAGCGTTTGCCGCTGTCCGTGAGGCTGCCGGGCGGACGCTCGGCATGCGGCACTTCGACGTCCAGCTGATGGGCGGCGCTGCCCTGCACCTGGGCAACATTGCCGAAATGAAAACCGGTGAAGGCAAGACCCTGGTGGCAACGGCCCCGGCCTACCTGAATGCGCTGACCGGACGCGGCGTCCATATCGTTACGGTGAATGACTACCTGGCGGAGTACCAGTCGGACCTGATGGGGCGTGTTTTCCGCTTCCTCGGCATGACCAGCGGCTGCATCCTCTCCAACCAGGACCCCGCGACCCGGCGCGAACAGTATGCCGCCGACATCACTTACGGAACCAACAACGAGTTCGGGTTCGACTACCTGCGCGACAACATGGCCTGGAGTGCCGCCGAGCTGGTCCAGCGCGGCCACCACTTTGCCATTGTCGACGAAGTTGACTCCATTCTGATCGACGAAGCCCGTACCCCGCTGATCATTTCCGGTGCGGCCAGCGGCGACGTGAACCGGTGGTACACCGAGTTCTCCAAGGTCGTCCAGCGGCTGAAGCTGGACACCGACTATGAGGTGGACGAGAAGAAGCGCACCGTCGGCATCCTTGAGCCGGGCATCGAGAAGGTCGAGGACTACCTCGGTATCTCCAACCTGTACGAAGCAGCAAACACGCCGCTGATCGGCTTCCTGAACAACGCCATCAAGGCCAAGGAACTCTTCAAGCGGGACAAGGACTACGTGGTCCTCAACGGCGAAGTCATGATCGTCGACGAGCACACCGGCCGCATCCTGGCCGGACGCCGGTACAACGAAGGCATGCACCAGGCAATCGAGGCGAAGGAAGGGGTGGTAATCAAGGCCGAGAACCAGACCCTGGCCACGGTCACCCTGCAGAACTACTTCCGCCTCTACGAAAAGCTCGCCGGCATGACCGGTACGGCCGAAACCGAAGCCGCCGAGTTCATGAGCACGTACAAGCTTGGCGTGGTGCCCATTCCCACGAACAAGCCCATGGCCCGCATCGACCAGGCGGACCTGATCTACAAGAACGAAGTGGCAAAGTTCGACGCCGTCGTGAAGGACATTGCCGAGCGCCACGCGTCCGGCCAGCCCGTGCTGGTCGGCACCACCAGCGTGGAGAAGAGCGAGTACCTTTCCAAGCAGCTGGCCAAGGCAGGCATCCGGCACGAAGTGCTGAACGCGAAGAACCATGCACGTGAAGCCGCCATCGTCGCCCAGGCCGGCCGCAAGGGAGCCGTCACGGTGGCCACCAACATGGCTGGCCGCGGCACCGACATTATGCTGGGCGGCAACGCCGAGTTCAATGCGATTGCAGAACTGGAACGGCGCGGACTGGACCCGAACGAAAACCCCGAGGACTACGAGGCCGCCTGGCCGGATGCGCTGGAGAAGGCACGGACCGCCGTTGCCGCCGAGCAGCAGGAAGTAGTCGAACTCGGAGGGCTTTACGTCCTCGGCACCGAACGCCACGAGTCCCGGCGCATCGACAACCAGCTCCGCGGACGGTCCGGACGCCAGGGCGATCCGGGCGAATCCCGGTTCTACCTCTCGCTCACCGACGACCTGATGCGGCTGTTCAACTCCGGTGCCGCCGAACGGATCATGAACAGCTCGTCCATGCCCGACGACGTGGCGCTGGAGTCCAAGCTGGTCTCCAAGGCGATCCAGAACGCACAGGGACAGGTCGAGGGCCGCAACGCCGAACAGCGCAAGAACGTCCTGAAGTACGACGACGTCCTGAACCGCCAGCGTGAAGCGATCTACGGCGACCGCCGTCGGATCCTGGAAGGCGACGACCTACAGGAGAAGATCAGCTTCTTCCTGGAGGACGTCGTTACGGCGATGGTCAACGAGGCAACTGCCGAGGGTCACGGAGATGACTGGGACCTCGAGCAGCTGTGGACCAACCTCAAGACGCTCTACCCGATCAGCCTGACCATCGACGAAGTGGTTGAAGAAGCCGGGGGCCGGTCCCGGCTGTCCCGCGACTTCCTGCACAGCGAGATCCTTTCCGACGCGAAACTTGCCTACCAGGCACGCGAGGATTCCTTGGGCTCGGCGACCATGCGTGAACTGGAGCGCCGCGTGGTGCTCTCCGTCATCGGCCGCAAGTGGCAGGAGCACCTCTACGAGATGGATTACCTCAAGGAGGGCATCGGGCTGCGGGCCATGGCCCAGCGCGATCCGCTGGTGGAATACCAGCGTGAAGGATTCGTGATGTTCCAGACCATGATGGAGGCCATCCGCGAGGAAAGCGTTGGCTACCTCTTCAACGCGGACGTGCAGGTCAGCGAACCCGCTGCCCCGGCAGCGAACGCGTTGCAGGGAGTCAAGGATGCCCGCGGCGTCGTCGGTACCCCTGTCATCAAGGCGGCGGGACTCGAAGCTCCGCAGCAGCCGGCAAGCCTGCAGTTCACCGCTCCGAACAGCCAGGGCGGGGTGGAGACCAGGGTGGAACGGACGTCCCGCGACAAGCAGGACACCAAGACCGCGCCGGCGGCCGGCAGCAAGCCCGCCGCGAAGAAGGCCAAGCGCCGTAAGTAAACCCGCTTTACCGGGGCCGGTTATCCGATCTCCAGGGCAGTGACCTTCCAGAGCCCGCGCCGCAGCTGAACCCTCAGCGCGACGGCGCGGGCTCTTTCGTGTTCCAGTGCCACGACCGTGGCCTCGTAGATTCCTTCCGACACCGGGCAGAGGCGGCAGGAACGGATGCGTATGCTGCGGTGCAGCAGCTGCGGATCGGGCGCCGTCCTGGACCGCCCCTGGGGGTTGCGCTGCAGCCCGCGGACGAGGTTGGTGCGCAGCTGCAGCCGTTCGTAGTTTTCGGGATCGAGCCAGCGGGCCATCTGCTGCAGCGGGCGGACACCGCCGAGGACTTCCAGCGCGGCAAGTGCCACGGATTGGCAGATGGCTTTCACCCGCGCATCGTCGGCGGGGTTCGATGTCCAGTTGACTGCTCCGGCGGCGGGACGGGCCAGCGGGCCCGTTTCCCCGCGGACACCGTAACGTTCGCGCGGCTTGGCCGGAACCGGAGCCGGAAGCAGCTCCTGTGACGGGGCCAGGTAGACAGCGATGGGACCCGCATCGCCGTCAGGGCCCGTTTGGCCCCGTTGTGCCGGTCCGGCCGGGGCATCGGGAGCGGGAAGGAATATCACGCTGGTCATGGTGCGTCCTTTCCTAGCGCGGGGCGGTGCGGTTGGTGGTTCCGGCGGCGGGCCGGTGCAGGGGAGAACCGTCGGCTGGCGGGACAAGGCTGGCGGACAGGCTGGGGGACAGCGGGGAGAGGCTCAAGGAGGGGGAACGGCCAGAACCTGGCCAGGATGGATCAGGCCGGGATCCGGACCAATAACCTCCCGATTCAGTTCGTACCAGCGGGGCCAGAGGGCGGCAGTCTCTGCGTCCGTGGCCTGCGGTCCCAGTTGCGAAGCGGCCAGGGACCACAGGGTGTCTCCGGCTGCAACCACTACTTCGCGCCCGTCCGGTCGGGGTACACCCGTGAGTAGGCCGCCGGCCGCAGGCTGCGGGGGAGAAGGACGCCAAAGCGGAGAAACGGCCGGATCAGCGGACCCCGGCGCCGGAGGAGTGGTCTGCGCGGCATCCGGTCCAGCCGGGACGCCAGCGGGGATGAACGCCGGTGCAGGTTCCCCGGGTGACGCTGCCACGGTTGCGACTGCCACGGTTGCGACTGCCCCGGGCGCCGCGCCCAGCGTGCCGGCGGCCAGCGAGATCCCCAGAGCGGCTGACGCCAGCCGGCGCGCAGGTCCCGGGGCCAGGGAGAGGATCCGCATGCCGGCCGTCCGGAAGCCGAAGCGGTGCAGGAGACACCCGGCCAAGGCACAGATAAACCCCAGCACCCACCAGAACGTGAGCAGCAGGCCCGCGGCGGCGGCGCAGAACCCGGCCAGCTGCGTCAGCGCGGCCCGGGAAAGCGTAGCTTCGGAGAGCTGATCCGGGGAGAACAAGACCGAACCTGCTGCGGCAGCGTCCGGCAGCATTCGGGTTCCGCACCACAAAAGCAGCAGGCCAAGGGCTGCTACCGCTGCGGTTGCAAGGGCATCCGCAGCCGGCCCGGGGCGGGAGGTGGATCCGGTCATTGCGTTCTCCGATCTGGAGAGGAGAGCCGAGTGCTTGGGGAATCCAGCCGTTTAGGCTTATTTGGTTCGTTTCGCTTTGGTTGGCACGCTTTGATAGCTCCAAAGGTTTTTTGGTGCCGTCTGGCCTGTGTGATGCCCGTGTCTACACTTCGGTTCGACCGGTGTCCAGAGTGGTTGACAGGCTTCGTGGACGCTAGCCTTGGGCGATGCGATGGGACGCCCTGTTCAGGGACATGGAGGCACAGCTTGCCGCTGCTGCCGGGCTGGCCGCCGAAACCGAGATTTCAGACCGTGTGCGGATGGAACTGCGCGAAATCAGTTTGCAGGACAGGCTGCGCAGCCAAAGCGGGAAGCAACTGGTCTTCGATCTCGGAACAGCAGGGATGCTGCGGGGAACCCTGAGGCATGTGGGGGAAGGATGGGTGTCGCTGGAGCAGGAACGCGGCGCAGCTTTGGCGGTGTTGTCCCAGGTGGTTGCCGTCAGGGGCATGGACCGGTTCGCGAGTCCGACGACGGGGAAGGTCCGGCTGGGGGTGACATCCGCACTGCGCAGCATTGCCCGGGACCGCAGTGCCGTCGTCGTCCGTTCGGCCGGGGCACCGGCTGACAGCGCCCTGCACGGGACAATCGACAGGGTGGGCAGCGACTTCCTGGAACTGGCGGTCGTACCGTCTGACCAGCCGCGGCGCAGCGCAAACGTCACGGGCGTCTATGTCCTGCCCACTGCCACGGTCGCAGCTGTGCTGTCACAACAGCACAACGGATGGGCCTGACCGGGCCTCGGCGCCGGCCGCCCAAGGCGATGCAGCTGAACCGGAGACGGGGAAACCAGCCTGCGCCTGTTCAGCTCCCCGCGTTTTCCTCCACCGGGATGCCCTGCCGGACTGCCGCCGCGGACTTCCGGTAGGCCCTGGAAATATAGTCTTCGAGCTGCTGCGATTCGACCCGCCACTGGCCCCTGCCGCCGATCTGAATGGCGGGAAGTTCTCCGCTGCGGACCAGGGCATAAGTCTGCGAGGAGGATATGTTCAGCACCTCGGCGACATCTGCCAGCGTCAGGAATCTCTTATCGCCCACGGCACTCACCTTTCGCACCGCACCACTGCGGCTTGCACCCGTTGTATACCAGCAGCACCAGTGTGGCACCAGCAGGATGCCGCAGATGGGTTATCCACAGATTCGACTTTCCTGAAAACCACCGTTTCTTTCCCGCTGCGCTTCCCCCACAATGACCCGAATGAGGCCCCGGCACGGGGCACGGGGGGAAAGCCATGGGGGAAAGCCAAGGGGGAAAGCCATGGGGGAAAGCCAAGGGGGAAAGCAGGGAATGCAGCGGGAAACGGGGGAGCATGAGTCTGACTGACCACCGCACACAGGGGACGGAGCCGGCGGCGGCACGGCTGCGCAAGCCGTCATGGCGGGACCCGAGGCTCCTGCTGGGGATCCTGCTGGTGCTCGGGTCCATCGCCGGCGTCGTGACGCTGGTGGACAGCGCCGACCGGACAACTGAGGTCTATGCCGTGAAGCACGATATTCCTCCGGGGACGCCTATCGGCACCGAAGACCTGGTTGCGGTACCGGTCCGGCTGGGTAACGCCGAAGAGCTTTACCTTCCCGTTGCCGCGGGCCTGCCGGAGAACGCCGTAGCGGGTGCAGCGCTTCGCGAGGGGGAACTGGTGGCCCGGTCCGCATTGGTCGAGCGGGACGCGCTGGACCGCAAGCCCGTCGGCCTGCGGGTCGAGGACCCGCTTCCTGCCAGCACCGAGGCAGGATCACGCGTGGACATCTGGGCGGCCATGCCCAATGCCCGCAACGGGTTCGACGAGCCGAAACAGCTGATCGAAGCCGCCGAAATATCGGAGCTGGCCGTCACCGAGTCCGCCCTGGGCGCGAACCGCAGCACGGAGCTCCTGGTCCTGGTTGAGGATCCGGACCTCCCGCTGCTGCTGAGTGCGTTGTCGAACCAGGCCAAGATCACCGTGGTCCACAACCCCGCATCCGGCTCGTGAATATCCCGGTCGCTACGGTGGGGGCCGCTACCGCCGGTGTCCTCGACGGGCTGGAACGCCTCCAGGGACCTGTCACGGTGGTCCGGCGGTGCACGGAACTGGCGGAACTCGTGGCTGTGTCGCAGAGCGGGATCGTGCGTGCCGCCGTCGTCGCCGACGAAGCCGGGGAGCTGACCGCGGCACTGGCTGAACGGCTGGCGGCTGCCGGCGTGGCCCTCGTGGCGCTCACCGACGATCCTGTTCTTCAACCTCGCCTGGACGCCATGCGGATAGTCAATGCCCCCAGCGGAGTCGACCCGGGCGCGCTCGCCGAATTGATTGCCACTGCCGTACGGGCATTGGACCAGGAAGTGGAAGGCGCGGCTGCGGCAGGCAGCAATGCGCTTGCCGACCCTGCCGCAGCGTTTGGTGCCGGGAGCACGGGACCGGCGCCGGCAGACGCCGCGGAACCGGACGGTCGCCGGGGCACCGTCATCGCTGTCTGGGGCCCGGCAGGCGCTCCCGGCAGGACCACCCTGGCCGTCAACCTGGCGGCCGAAGCGGCCGCTGCGGGCGGGGAGGTGCTCCTTATCGACGCAGATACCTATGGCTCCAGCGTGGCGGTCAGCCTCGGCCTCCTCGACGAATCCGCCGGAGTCGCGCAGGCCTGCCGCCTTGCCGATCAAGGGCTGCTCGACGACGCCGCCCTGCGCAGGATTTCGGTCAGCGTTTCCCTGCGGGGGCAGCGGCTGGCGGTGCTTACCGGCATCACCCGCTCCGACCGCTGGGTGGAACTGCGCCCGGCAGCGCTCGCGGGTGTCCTCAATGCGGCACGCCGGGTTGCCGACCTGACCGTCGTGGACTGCGGATTCTCGCTGGAGACAGATGAGGAACTGAGCTTCGACACCATAGCCCCGCGCCGCAACGCCTCCACCCTGCTGGTACTCGATGCTGCAGACACTGTCTACGCCGTGGGTGCCGCCGACTCCGTGGGAGTTCCCCGCCTGGTCCGGGCCCTGTCGGATCTCGCGGCCGCGGTTCCTGCCGCCGAGCCGCGGGTCGTGTTGAACAAGGTCCGGGCCTCATCGGTGGGACGGCAGCCCGAAAGCCAGCTGCGCGGAGCGTGGGAAAGGTTTGGACCGGGAGGGGAAATCGCCGCCTTCCTTCCCGCCGACTACGACGCGGCCGATGCTTCCCTGCTCTCCGGGACCGCACTGCTGGAGACCGCGCCGGCGTCGGTCCTCCGCGCGGCCATAGCGGAGCTGGCAGGCGTGCAGGTTCCCCGACGCCGCCGCGGCGCACGCAGGACGGGGGCAAAGTGACCTTTGGCGCATTCGCGGCTAGGCTCGATAAGAAGAGGCTGCAACGGGGCAGCCGGACGTAAGTACTATCGGAGGCGTATTACATGTCGTCAGGATCCCGCATCGCGGATCTTTTCAGTTCGGACACTTCCCTGGATGAATTCATCGGGAACTACTACGAGCATCTGGCGCGTGAAGATGCGCAGGCCTACGCGCCGTCGGTTCTGAGGGAGCGGGCGCAAAAGCACATGGAACTGGCGCTGACCCGCGCCGAAGGAACCGCCGCCGTCGACCTGGTGGATCAAGGCGACACCAGCGTCATCCTCATCGTCACGGATGACATGCCCTTCCTGGTCGACTCCGTTACGGCAGAGGTGGTGCGCCGCAACGCCGCCATCCGGCTGGTAGTGCACCCCATTTTCCTGGCCACCCGCGATCCCCGGACGGGTGAGTTGCAGCAGGTGCAGCGGGTTCCCGCCGCTGCCGGCGTCTCGAGCGGCGACACTGCCGCCCTGCCGAACCTGGCCGACCTGCTGGGCGGGGACGGCGGCACCACCAAGGTGGAATCCTGGATAGCCATCGATGTTGCCCGCATCACCGACGAGGACAAGCGCTCCGAACTGGTCGAAGGCCTGCAGAAGGTGCTGGGCGACGTGCGGATTGCGGTATCGGACTGGCCGGCCATGCGCTCGAAGGTGCACGAGATTGCCCGTTCCCTCGAAACGGTGCCCGGTGCCCGGGACATCCCGGACCTGCAGCAGGCACGTGAACTGCTGACGTGGCTGGACAACGGTAACTTCACCTTCCTGGGCTACCGGGAATACGACCTCATCACCGAAGACGGCGAAGATGCCCTCCGTCCCACTGAAGACAGCGGACTCGGGTTGCTGCGCCTGCACTCCACCCGGCGGGTCCAGCGCCTGACCGGCGCAGGCCGCGCAAAGGCACGGGAAAAGCGCGCCCTGGTCATTACCAAAGCCAACTCGCGCTCCACGGTGCACCGGCCTGCCTACCTCGATTACCTCGGCGTCAAGCGATTCGACGAGCACGGCAACGTCAACGGTGAACGCCGTTTCATCGGACTCTTCGCCACCGGCGCCTATACCGGCTCCGTGCGCAGCATCCCGATTGTCCGGGACAAGGTCCGCGATGTGATGCGGTCCTGCGGTTTCCCGGCCGATTCGCATTCAGGCAAGGACCTGCTCTCCATCCTGGAAACCTACCCGCGCGACGAACTTTTCCAGATCGACCCCTCCACGCTGCTGGATACATCCCTGGCCATCCTTCGCCTGCAGGAGCGGCGGCGCACCCGGTTGTTCCTCCGGCCGGACATCTACGGCCGGTTCATGTCCGCCATCGTCTTCCTGCCCCGCGACCGCTACACAACGCCGGTCCGGCTGCGCATCCAGGACGAACTGCGCTCCACCTTCAATGCAGACTCCATCGACTTCGAAGCACGGATGACGGAATCCGCCCTCGCCCGCCTCTTCTTCCGGATCCGCCTTCCCCGCGGCCAGGAAATCACCGACGTTGATGCCGCTGAACTTGAGGCACGCCTCGTGCAGGCGACCCGCTCATGGAGCGAGGGCATCGAAGAGGTGGTCCGCACCCAGTTCTCCCGCCAGGAGGCAGAAAAGCTCTCCGCGCTCTGGGCTGACGCCTTCCCGGCCACCTACCGGGTCGCCTACGAAGTCGAAGATGCCCTGGAGGACATTGCCCGCTTCGAAGCGAGGCTCGCCCGCCCGGAAACCGCTCCTGAGCTGTTCGTCTACATCCCGTCCAGCACCGACGGCGAGGGACCCGAGGACGCCCGGTTGAAGCTCTACCTGACGGAGCCGAAATCGCTGACCCAGATCCTGCCGTTCCTGCACAACCTCGGGTTGGAAGTGCTCGACGAACGGCCCTTCGAGATCCAGCGCGGCGACGGCACGACCTTCTACCTTTACGACCTGGGCCTCGTGTACCCCGCCGGCATTGATCCGATGGAGACCGGTTCCCTGCTGGCCGAAGCCTTCCGTGCCGGTTTGTCCGGGACTGCGGAATCCGACGCTTTCGACCGGCTGATCCTGCGGCAGGGACTGCGCTGGCGCCAGGTAGTCGTCCTTCGGGCGTACGCAAAGTACATGCGCCAGGTCGGCACCGCGAACTCCTACGGTTTCGTTGCAGGAACACTGCTGGCCAACCCGGACGTCGCCCGTGCACTGATCGCACTCTTCGAAGGACGCTTTGATCCGGACCTGACAGAGGACGAGCGGCGGGCCGCCGTCGAGCAGGCCGGTGCCGCACTGGAGACCGGCCTCGAGCAGGTGCCGACGCTCGACGCCGACCGCGTACTGCGCACCTTTGCCACCCTGATCAACGCCACGCTGCGCACCAATTTCTACCAGGACAAGCCGTACGTCAGTTTCAAGCTGAACACCGGCGCCATTGACGGTGCTCCGTTCCCCCGCCCGAAGTACGAAATCTGGGTCTACTCGCCGAGGGTGGAAGGCGTGCACCTGCGCTTCGGCGAAGTAGCCCGCGGCGGGCTGCGCTGGTCTGACCGGCGCGAGGACTTCCGCACCGAAGTCCTGGGTCTGGTCAAGGCCCAGACGGTCAAGAACGCAGTGATCGTTCCCACCGGCGCCAAGGGCGGTTTCTACGCCAAGAAGCTCCCCGATCCCGCCGTGGACCGCGGTGCCTGGATGGAAGAGGGCAAGAACAGCTACCGCACCTTCATCCGGGGCATGCTGGACCTGACCGACAACCTCGTGGTCAAGGAGTCCGGCGAGGAAGTAGTGCCGCCGGAGCGCGTGGTCCGCCACGACGGTGACGACAGCTACCTCGTGGTGGCCGCGGACAAGGGCACGGCGTCGTTCTCCGACATCGCCAACTCCATTTCCGCCGACTACGGCTTCTGGCTTGGCGACGCCTTCGCCTCGGGCGGATCCGTGGGCTACGACCACAAGGCCATGGGCATCACCGCCCGCGGCGCGTGGGAATCGGTCAAGCGGCACTTCAGCGAACTCGGTATCGATACCCAGAGCCAGGACTTCACCGTGGTGGGTGTCGGCGACATGAGCGGCGACGTGTTCGGCAACGGCATGCTTTTGTCCGAACACATCAAGCTGGTGGCGGCCTTCGACCACCGGCACATCTTCCTCGACCCGAACCCCGACGCCGCCCGGTCCCATGCCGAACGGCGGCGCCTTTTCGAGCTTCCGCGCTCGTCCTGGGCGGACTATGACGAGTCCTTGATCAGCGCCGGCGGCGGCATTTTCCCGCGCCAGTCCAAGAGCATTCCGCTCTCGTCGGAAGTTCGCAACGTTCTTGGCCTGCCCGACACGGCAACCAAGATGAGCCCGCCCGAGCTGTTGAAAGCCATCCTCACGGCACCCGTGGACCTGCTCTACAACGGCGGTATCGGCACCTATGTGAAGTCCTCGGCCGAGACCTCCGCCGACGTCGGAGACAAAGCCAATGACGCCATCCGCGTGGACGGCCGTGACCTTCGGGTAAAGGTTGTCGGCGAAGGCGGAAACCTGGGAATGACGCAGCGCGGACGGATCGAAGCGGCCCGCGCCGGAGTCATCCTCAACACCGACGCGATCGACAACTCCGCAGGCGTGGACTGCTCCGACCACGAAGTGAACATCAAGATCTTCGTGGACCGGATGGTCGCGGCCGGCCGGTTGGATCCGCAGGAACGTGCGGAGTTCCTTCACTCGATGACGGACGAAGTCGGGCACCTGGTCCTGCAGGACAACATCGACCAGAACATGCTGCTGCTCAACGACCGGCAGCGGGTCGTGGAAGCCAGCCCGAGTTACGAGCGCCTGATGGACTGGCTCGAGGAACATGCGGACCTTGACCGTGAGCTGGAGGCGCTGCCCGGCAACGAGGAACTGCACGCACGCATTGCCGCGGGTGAGGGCGGCCTGACGTCGCCCGAACTGGCCGTGCTTGCGGCGTACGCAAAGATCGAGCTCACGAAGGCGCTTACGCGCTCGAACCTGGCCGACGACCCCTACTTTGCCGGCACCCTGCGCCGGTATTTCCCGAAGCAGATCGTCGAGCGTTTCGGGGACCAGCTGGACACCCATCCGCTGCGCCGGGAAATCATCTCCACCGTGGTCGCCAACGACATGATCAACATCGGCGGCATCACTTTTGCCTTCCGGGTGATCGAGGAAACCTCAGCGACCGAAGCGGAGGCGGCCCGCGCCTTCACCGCGCTGCGGGAGATCTACGGAATGGACAAGGTCCTGGCGGAACTCGGCGCCCTTCCCGCCGGCTTCCCGACGGAGACCTGGTCCATGATGCATCTGGACCTGCGGCGGCTCCTGGACCGCGCGGTGCGCTGGTTCCTCAACCACGTGGGCCGGGGAACAACAATCGCCGAGGATATCGAGGCGTTCCGGCCCGTCGTCCAGCCGTTGCTCTCGGACCTGACGCGTTTCCTGCGCGGCTCCGATGCGGAGCGGGTGGAAGCCATGCTGCAGAAGGCCCGTGAGCTGGATATCCCGAAGGAACTGGGGACGTACTGGGCTGACCAGTTCGAGTCGTTCGGCCTGCTCGACGTTGCCCGGTCCAGCAAGGCAACCGGAGTTCCGGCTGACGAAGTCGCTGCCGTGTATTACGCCGTTTACGACCAGTACGGGATTGACGACCTGCTGAACCGGATCACGAAGCTGCCCCGTGAGGACAGGTGGCAGTCGCTTGCCCGCGCAGCCCTGCGCGATGACCTGTACTCCACTGTGGCGGACATGACGATGGCCGTGCTGGAAGCTACCCCCGACCGGTCCGGTGCGGATCCGTCGGAGCGCCTGCAGGCGTGGGAGCAGGAGAACGCCGACCACCTGCAGCGCGCTTCCAAGATGTTCAGCGAAGTGAACCGCCTGGAGGAGGACGACATGGCATCGCTTTCAGTCGCCCTTCGCCTGCTTCGTTCCATCGTCCGCCGCTAGTCCGGGGTACCAGTGGCAATCTTTACCGATCCGATCAAGGACCATGCGGACTTCGGCCCCGGCGACGCCGAATGGCTGCACCTGCTGGTGGGGGACTGGCAGCTTGTTGCCGATCTCGCGTTCGCCGACCTGGCCCTGTGGTTCCCCGTGCCAGACGGCGGCTACGTGGCGCTGGCTCATGCCCGCCCGTCGACGTCGCATACGGTGTTCCACAGCGACTTTGTCGGCGAACGCATCCGCGCGGACCTGCACCCGCTGGTAGACGCTGCCTGGCGAAGCCAGCACATTGAGCGGTCCAGCGAAACCAGCTGGACCGCTGAAACGGCCATGCGGGTCGAGGCGATTCCGTTCGTCCGCAACGGCCGTACCCTGGCCGTGGTGACCTCGCACATGGACCTGTCCAGCTCGCGGATGCCCTCACGTCTGGAACTGACCTACCGGCAATGTGCCTACGACCTGCTGCGAATGGGAACGCTGGGCCTCTGGCCCGACTTCGCCACGCCCACCGGGTCGCGCCGGGGTGCTCCCCGCGTGGGTGACGGGTTGATCCGGCTCGATGCCGAAGGGATTGTGCAGTACGCCAGTCCTAACGGAGTCTCCGCCTTCCGTCGGCTTGGCGACATGGAAACGCTCGAGGGGCGTTCCCTCGCGGAGATCACCACGGCGCTGCTTAAGGACCGCCGGATGGTTGATGAAACGCTGCCTCTGGTGGTCACAGGGCGGATGCCGTGGCGGACCGAAATCGAGTCCCGCGGCGTCAGCCTCTCCCTGCGCGCCATCCCGCTGCGGGATGAAAAGGAACGTTTCGGTGCCCTGGTGCTGTGCCGCGATGTCTCCGAACTGCGCCGCCGGGAGATGGAACTGGTGTCGAAGGACGCCACCATTCGCGAAATCCACCACCGGGTGAAGAACAACCTCCAGACCGTTGCGGCGTTGCTGCGGATGCAGTCACGGCGGATGGAGAGCGATGAAGGGAAGCTGGGCCTTGCCCAGGCCATGCGCCGCGTGTCCACCATCGCCCTGGTACACGAGACCCTGTCCCAGGGCCTGACGCAGAATGTGGACTTTGATGAGCTGATCGACCGCCAGTTCCGGCTGTCCGCCGAAGTCGCCTCGCCCACGCAGGAGGTGCGGACCCGCCGCGAAGGATCCTTCGGCGAGCTCCCGAGCGACCTGGCCACTCCGCTGGCCCTGGTCATCAACGAACTCGTGACCAACGCCGTCGAACACGGGCTGGCAGGCCGTCGCGGCACCGTCGGGCTGGCTGCGCAGCGGCACGGCGAAGCCGGCCGCGAGGAACGGCTCACCGTGACGGTGACCGACGACGGCGTGGGCCTGCCGCCCGGACCGCGGCGGGAGGGGCTGGGACTGCAGATTGTCCGGACCCTGGTCCAAAGCGAACTGGACGGCACCATCGAGTGGTCCGCAGGGGAAAGCGGAGGCACGGAAGTCCGGATCGAGATGGGCCTGGATACCGAGTACCGGCGTACCTGATCTAATACTCCCGGTACAACAAAGGGCCGCTGCCAATGGCAGCGGCCCTTTGTTGTACCGGCATCATTTCCGCCGGGGAAGTCCTGCTTAGGAGGCGCGGCGGGCGCGGGCTGCGCGACGCTTCAACGCGCGGCGTTCGTCTTCGCTCATACCGCCCCATACGCCGGCGTCCTGGCCGGTCTCGATTGCCCACTGCAGGCAGGTGTCAATCACCGGGCAGCGGCGACAGACACTCTTGGCTTCTTCAATCTGAAGAAGAGCCGGGCCGGTATTGCCCACGGGAAAGAAAAGCTCCGGATCTTTATCCAGGCAAGCTGCGCGGCTCCGCCAATCCATGTTGATCACTATCTCCTCTGAAAAGTTGACTCCTACGTGTTTGTGAAAACATTCACGAGCAACTACAAACTAAAGGGGCCGGTTTCGGCCCCTGATTTCCCTTGTTCTAGCGTGGCACGTCAGGCCTAAGCAAACAAGGGGTAACAAGCGGAAAATATGGCCGCAGGCCTGAGGGATGCATCACATTACGTGTGCGCAGTGAACCGGGAATTGTTATCGGTTCCAGTTCCGGAAGCAACGCAACTGGACATTGTTGTGTCTTACCCCCGGTGTCTGAGCGGTGACCACCGGGACTAAAGGACCGGCCGAACCGGCCCCTTCGGCGGGCGCTGTGAAGAGCTGTCGGCCAGACCGCCGAGCTCCTTCGTGGCTCCGGAGGAGACTATGTCCGGTATTCTGCCAGTGTGTCAACACCCCAAAAACCCCCCTCGGTGCACCGTGCCCCCGCTGTGCTTGCCATCGCCGCCGTACTCGTCCTCGAAGCCCTTTGCCTGCTTGGCTTTGCGGCATGGTACGGCTACCAATTGGTGACGTCCACGCCGCTGTCCATGGGCGGTGCCGTGTTCACGCTGATCTTCGCCGTGGCCCTCGCTGTGTGGCTGCTGGCAGTGGGGCACTTCTTTTTCCGCGGTTACCGTTGGACCCGCTCGGCAGCCCTGGTCTGGCAGCTCTTCGTGGTGATCCTGGCCGTTCCGACCCTGCAGGCGGGCCTGGTCCTGGCTGGCCTCGGATTGCTGCTGCCCGCTTCAGCGGTTCTCCTGCTCCTGTTCACGAAGCCGGTCCTGGAGCACACCAGCAGGCTCACGGACGGCGGCAAAACGTTTTAGGTACTGTCGCCCGGACGCGGGCAGCGGCGTGCTCCCAGGAGTGGGAAGGCTAACCGCACCGCCTGCCTGAGAAGCCTCAACCGGCCGGTGTGTATGCGGCCTGTGCCTCCAATACCTCCGTTCCCGCAACCAGGTAGCATCTCCCGGGCGGACGGCGGGTGCCCGGTTCAATCCGAATTCCAAAGATGTCTCCATCTGACGGGGCTTCGGGTCGAAGCAGTGCTCCGCGCGGAGCTGAACGGATCTGCAGGGCCAGCGGGACGCGCATTGTCAGTTGATGCCCGGGCGCAGCCACCAGGACGAGCCGGGCGCCACGGTTCTGCAACTCCGCCAGTTTTTGGTGAAAGGATGCCGGGAGGAAATCTGCGTCGTCAACCAGGACCAGGAAGCGGCTCAGCTCGTTTCCCGGCTGATCCAGTATGGCGGCGGCCCGATCCATCTCCTCGGGTCCCGACACGAGCCGGCATTCCAGTGCGGGGTCCGCAGACCGTTGAAGCTGGCGTAGGAAAGAACTCCGGCCCGAGCCGCGCGGACCCGCGACGAGGTACACCGAGCCGGACGGTATCCGAACTGCGGCGGTCTCCAACTCGTCTCCGGATACCCCCACGGGCAGCCAGTCAGCCGACGCAGGCGGGCCCAGAGCCTCCGGCAGAACAAACGCGGGCAGGCTTTCGATGCGGTGGGGCCGCTCAATGCCGGGCGGCAGCGGGAGCCACTGCTCCGGATGAAGCGGTACCTCCGGAACGAGCAGCTGCGCTGACAGGCCTTCGGCGGTTCCGCATCTTCCCTGTACCAGCGCCCGCTGCCTTACCCGATCCATGGGTGGAAGCCGGGGCCAGGCCAGCAGTGTCTCGGCACTCGCGTCCGCCGGGAAGAACATGCGGTTGGGGACAAGTGGAAAGAAACGGGCATTGAGGACTTCCCGGTCGCCTGCGAGGACCACGCAGATGTCGGCGCGTTCCCCGTCCCGGATGAGGTCGGCCAGGTCATCTTCGCCGGACATCCCGCGGCCGGAGCGGAAGGCAGCGCACCAACGGGCCCAACCGGTGATGATGAGCGTCATTCCCGGGGTGGTCTCGCCGGTCACCCCGGTCACCCCGGTCACCCCGGTTGCCCGGGGCGCTGTCGGCGATGCTGCTGGCGTCAGCCGCTGCAGGAGTTCCGCGGCGAGGTAGGCAAGTACCCTTTCAGCACGCCGGATGTCCTGGGGGACGACATAGGCACCGGTTTGATCTGCTGCGGCGAGCCAGGCAAGACTGCCGTCCGCGTCCAAAACGTATATATGCCTTCCGGGCAGTTCGGTGAGGTGCTTCGCAGCGACGAGGCCGAGGGAATCCGGCGCCCCCGACCTGGCGGCACCGAGCAGCGCCAAATGTGAGTCCCTGCCGGGGTGCCAGTCCAGGAGCCGACGGCGCTGTTTTTCAGGTTCGTCCAGCAGGCCGAGCACGAGCCCCTGAGGCAGGGGTTCGGGCCTGTCCGCAATGCTGCGGGTGAGGAGGTCCGTGGTCAGGGCCGAGGGGAGTGGGGGCTGCACGGGGCTGAAGGGAGCCGGATACTTCCTGCTGTCCGCGGCCGCCCGGATAGCTGAAACCATCCGCTTCAGGGCGTCCGGATCCCCGGTGGCCTCCGTTGCGGACCCGCTTCCGGCGGAAGCGAGGTATTCATGCAGCTCCATCAGCAGGCTTTCGCCGGTGCCGCCGCACAGGGAGGTCGAAAGGCTTTGGAATGCGTTCGGCGGGCGGCCGCCCCGGCTCAGGAATGCCCGTCCCGGAAGGTCCGGAGGGATGGCTGCTGCGGAATCGGTATTGATGACGTCGCGGGACTCGGCAGCGGACTGGACACGCAGGGCAATGCTCGTGGACAGGTTCGCCCTGATGTCGGTGGTGATGGCTCCCTGCGGCCGTTGGGTTGCCAAAAGGAGATGCAGTCCGAGGGAGCGCCCGATGGCCGCGATCCGAAGCAGTTCGGGCAGCGCAGTGGGCACCTCATCGGCGAGCATTCGGAACTCGTCGACCACTACCAGCAACCGGGGGAGTCCGCCCTTCCGGGAACGCGCCGAATTATAGGCGGACAGGTTGTCCGCTCCCGACCCGGCCAGGAGTGCCTCCCGGCGGCGGACCTCAGCCCGCAGGGAGACGAGTGCCCGGGCCACGTTTGCGGCGGAAAAATCGGTCAGGAGCCCCACTGAATGCGGCAGCGCCGCGAGGGGGCCGAGTCCGGACCCACCCTTGAAGTCGATGAGCAGGACGGTGAAGGAAGTGGGCGGAAGCGAAGCAGCCAGGGAGCCCACGAAGGTGCGCAGGAATTCGGACTTGCCCGATCCGGTAGTGCCTGCCACCAGGAAGTGGGGACCGTCCTTGTCCAGATCCAGGGTTACCGGACCTGACGCCGCCACCCCGACGACGGCGCCCCGGGACCCGTGCAGCCATCCGTTCAGAAGCATTTCCTCCGACGGTGCGTGGAACTCTTCGAAAGCCGCTGCGGGTGGAAGCTTTCCGGGTCCGCCGAGCTGGGCGGGGTGCGGTACCGGACGCGGGTGCGCCGCGAGCGCCCGGCTGAGCCGCTCGAAGGTTCGACGCTGGACCAGGTCCGGGACAAAACTCAAGGTGTGGGTGCCGGACACGAGGGTTCCTCGGCCGGCCAGGAGTGACACGGTCACCGGCGCGGGCGGGCCTCCGCTTCTGACGATGCTCGTATGTGCCCGCTGGGACTCGGGCAGGCCTTGAAGCAACTGACCGGCGTACTCCGCCCAGGAGTGGTGGATGAACAGCATCAAGGCGGGGGGTCCTTCTGCGGCTTCCGCCGGGAGGTCGGCAAGGAGGGCACGCAGCCGGACGGCAGCGGCAGCAACGGTCGAGGAGGAAGCAGCGGGCAGTGCTGCCAGCCGGACGCCGGGCAGGAACCTGGCGTCCAGCTCAAGTTCGGACGCTGTTCCGAGGCACAGGATGTGCAGCCCGAACCCTGCGGCCGCCTGCAGGAGAATTGTTCTACCCACGGCAGCAGTGTCCTGCGGGGAGCCTTCCAGGCAGATGTCCCGGTCCTTTCCCAGGGCGAGGATGACCGGTGCTTCCGGGATCTGGGGAGGGGAGAAACGCGGTGGTGCGGGTACCGCTGCCACGTTTGCGGGCTGGTCCCCGGCTCCGATCCGGACCGGGTAAACGCCGGGGGCACCCATGATGCCGCCGGGCAGATGGCCCAGTTCCGCGGCCAGGGCAGTTGCTCCGGGATCCGGTGCAGCCAGCCGGCGACGCCTGCCGTCCTCCCGTGCTGCCTCGGCCACGCCGGCGGCGTGTTCCCGGTGGCGGCGCCGGGATCCGCCGGCCGCGATCAAGGCAGTGACCGCGGAAACCGCGCTGAAGGCCAGGAACATCCACATTCCCGTGGCCAGTGCCAGCACTATTCCGAGGATCAGAGGGAGCAGAGCTCCGGTCAGGAGAAGTCCGGTCTTTTGCCCCTGTTCCGCGAACCGGACAGTCAGCGGCTCGAAGGGGTTATCCGCCGTGGGCTCGTCTTCCCGGTGGGCACCGGGAATACACAGACGGCAGCTGCTGTAGCCGAGCCGGATGATTGATCCGGTATCCACGGCGGCCGTGCGGATGCGGCGGCCATCAACCCACGTGCCGTTGGCCGATCCCGAATCCCGGATGGTCACGGACTCCGCCCCGACCACAAGCTGCGCGTGGTGCCGGGAGAGGGCCGGGTCTGCGATGCCGATCCTGGGGCCGTATCCGGCCGCCTCTGCAGCCAGACGGCCGATGGTGTAGGTACCCCGCTGCAGGCAGATGATGTTTCCGGCGTCCGGCCCCGTGCAGACCGCTAGAAGCAGCGTGGCGGCACCAACGCCGGACGCACCGACGGGAGGTCCTTGCGCCGAGGTGGGGGAAGACAGAATCACTGCCCCGTCGACCAACGGGGCAGTGCCAGGGGTCAGATCCTCCACCCTGGTTCCGTGGACCGTGTAGAGGCCCTGTCCGTAACGCTCCTTGAGCAGGGCGGCGACGCCGCGTCCGGTCGGATTATCTGTGAGTTTTATCACCAGGGCGCGATTGTTGCTGTGCTCCGGCGTATCGGGAAGGTGCCGGCCGGGTGCCGCGGCAAGGGTCACGTGAAGCAGCACTATCCCTCCAAATTTCCTTCAAGCACGTTCGGTTCCGCGTTGAAGCGATCAGCCTATGCAGGCTGTGCGCGGTCCTGCCGCTGCGGGGCGCAGGGTGCCTATAGTCCGCCCTGCCCCTGTGCCTGTGGAGGGAAGGTCATGCTGCCGCCCGTAGAATACAAGGGAATTTTTGTCCAGAAAGGCACGCGTGACTAATCAGTTTTCTGCTCCCCAGAGAAGCGAGGAGCTGCGTTCCGCAACGGGCAAGGCAGCGAAAGCCGGCTATCGACCCGAGGTACAGGGTCTTCGGGCGGTTGCAGTGCTCATGGTGGCCAGCTATCACATCTGGTTCGACAGGGTCTCCGGTGGTGTTGACGTCTTCCTTCTGATTTCTGCCTTCCTGCTTTCACTGTCCTTCATCCGGAAGGTGGAAGATGGGCGGCCCCTGCGATTGGGGCAGTACTGGATCCACGTCTTCAAAAGACTGCTGCCCGCCGTCTCGGTCGTGCTCGTGGGAACCCTCATCGCCACGGCGTTGTTCGTCCCCCGGAGCCGGTGGACCGAAATCCTTTCCCAGTCCTGGTCGTCCCTGCTTTACTTCCAAAACTGGGCACTGGCGGCGGACTCGGTGGATTACTACGCTGCGGACCACAGCGGAGCGAGTCCGCTCCAGCATTTCTGGTCGCTCTCGGTCCAAGGGCAGGTCTTCATTCTGTGGCCGATATTATTTGCGCTTTCTGCCGTGCTGGCCAGGGCAGGACGGAAACCGTTCCGAAGGATTGTCGTGTACGTCTTCGGAACGGTCTTTGCAGTCTCCTTGGCGTTCTCGGTTCATGAAACGTACACGAACCAGGCACACGCCTACTTCGATACCCGGACGCGCCTATGGGAGTTCGCCTTCGGCACCTTGCTTGCGCTGGCCCTTCCCTACCTGAAACCGGGTAAAGGACTCCGGATCGCGGCCGGCTGGCTTGGACTCGCCGCGATCCTTAGCTGCGGCTTCCTCCTCGATGTTCAGGGTGCCTTCCCGGGTTTTGTAGCCCTTTGGCCGTTGGTGGCGGCAGCACTGGTGATTGTCGCCGGACAGACCGGCAGTCGTTTCGGTGCGGACCGGTTCCTGTCGTGGGGTCCGTTGGTTCGGATGGGGGACATGTCCTATGCCCTGTATCTCTGGCACTGGCCTGTACTGGTCATTTACCTGATCTTCCGGGACCGGACGTCCGCAGGCCCGTTGTCCGGCGCCGCAATCATCATCGTCTCGCTTACGCTCGCCTACCTGACGACGAGGTTGGTCGAGCGTCCCTTGCGGACCATGGATTGGGTGCAGCGCAGTACGTTAAACGGGGTTGTGGCCATTGCCGTCTGCGCCGCGGTAGTTGCTGTTCCCGTTTTTTCAGCGCAGACCGCGCTCCGGGTGCAGGGCGAGAGGCTGCTGGCCGGTGCGGATCGGAATAACCCGGGCGCGGCGGCCCTGGACCCAGACTTCTTTTACCTGGGGGATGAGGACGCAACGGTGCTGCCGACTGCTGATGTAGTCGGGGGTGACTATGTCAGTCTCGAGGAGGGCTGCACCGGTCGATACGCCACAGACGCAGAGATGCTCCAGGGGTATGGCTGTTCGGGCATTGTCAGCCAGGAAAATCCGGAACGGACGATCGTTGCAGTGGGCAACAGCCACGTTCAGCAGCTTGTGGCCGGCCTGGCGCCTTTGGCAGCAGAACGCAACTGGGCCTTGATTGCCCTGGTCAAGGGCGGCTGCCAGCTGGAATCCTCCCGGGAAACCTATTCCCAGGAATGCAACGAACGTAACGAGCAGGCCATGGAGTACATCTCGGAGCTGAAGCCCGACGCCGTCCTGACTACGGCCACTTACTCCATCGCAGGCCCCCCGTATGAACTCCTCCCCGGCGGTTTTGGCTCCGTGGCACAGGACATCGTGTCGCAGGGGATCAAGCTGGTTGGTGTGCGGGACACTCCGCGGTACACGTTTGATATGGCTCAGTGCCCGGAAACCCACGGCATCGACTCAGCAGAGTGCAATCCGCCCTATGAGAGCGTGCGGAATACGGACTTCAGTTCTATTCAGGCTATCGGCAGTGTGGTCCCGGAAATGGGAACCATCGACATTGATGACCTCGTCTGTCCCAACGGGACCTGCCCCGCAGTCATCGGTAATGTGCGGGTGTATTTGGACGATAATCACCTGTCCAGGACGTACGTTGAAAGCATGGCACCCCAGTTCGCCGAGAGATTCCTGAAAGCCGTCGGATGGTGATCAGGCACGGTCGGGCATGCCCCTTCCCGAAATCTCGGATAACCTTGACCGTCGGGTGCGTACCCGCCTGGGCGGTACCGGAAATATACAGGAGTAAATGTGAACGTTGACCTCGTCGTCGTCGGGGCGGGCTTTTTCGGCCTGACCGTAGCCGAGCGCGCTGCAAAGGAACTGGGCCTGAAGGTCGCAGTCATCGATCGTCGCCACCACATTGGCGGCAACGCATATAGCGAGAACGATGCGCAGACCGGCATTGAAGTGCACCGCTACGGCGCCCACCTGTTCCACACCTCGAATGAACGGGTATGGGAGTACGTCAACCGATTCACGGAGTTCACTGATTACGTTCACAAGGTCTACACCAGCCACAAGGGCGAGGTGTACTCCATGCCCATCAACCTGGGCACGATCAACCAGTTCTTCCGGTCCTCGATGGGCCCGGCGGAAGCCAAGGCACTCATTCAGGAGCAGGCCGGCGAATTGGCCGGAACCGACCCCGCCAACCTCAACGACAAGGGTATCCAGCTCATCGGGCGCCCCCTCTACGAAGCCTTCATCAAGTACTACACCGGCAAGCAGTGGCAGACGGACCCCAAAAACCTGCCTGCGGAGATCATTAGCCGCCTGCCCGTCCGCTACAACTATGACAACCGGTATTTCAATGACAAGTACGAGGGCCTGCCGGTAGACGGCTACACGGCCTGGATCGAGCGGATGGCAGACCATCCCAACATCCAGGTGCACCTGAAGACTGATTTCTTCGACGACGGCCACGAGTTTTCCCGCAACAACAGCCTGGGCCAGGTCCCGGTCATCTACACCGGACCTGTCGACCGCTACTTCGATTACGCGGAGGGTGACCTGTCCTGGCGGACCATCGACCTCGAAGAGGAAGTACTTCCGATCGAGGACTTCCAAGGTACTTCGGTAATGAACTACCCCGACGAGGACGTTCCCTTCACCCGGATCCACGAGTTCCGCCACTTCCACCCCGAACGCGACTACACCAAGGATGCCACGGTGATCATGCGTGAGTTCTCCCGTTTCGCGGAGAAGGGGGACGAACCCTACTACCCGGTGAACACAGCTGAGGACCGCGCCAAACTACTGGCTTACCGCGACTTGGCCAAGGGCGAAAAATCCGTGCTCTTCGGCGGACGCCTTGGCACCTACAAGTACCTGGACATGCACATGGCAATCGGCTCCGCCTTGTCGATGTATGACAATAAGATCAAGCCGCACTTCACAGGCGGCGCAAAGCTGGAAAGCGGAGGAGTAGACGCGTGAGCAACGCAATCGTAGAACGCACGCCCCATGCCGAAGAACCGCATGAAACCTGGTCGCCCCTGCAGCGGGTCATCCTCCCTTCCCTCGACCAGCTGGACACCATTCCGCTGTACATGGACACCGGCAGCGCGATCGGCGTGCAGCTCTCTACCATGAACGGCGATGCCCGGGCCGATGCCGGGGCACAGAGTTCCGCACCCGGGAAGGAAGCCCATGCTGAAGACTTCCTCTCACGCCGTGCCACGTCCGTCCGTCCAGGCGAGCGGGTCTCCTTCGGAACATACTTCAACGCGTTCCCCGCGAGCTACTGGCGCCGATGGACCAACTTGGAAACCGTCCGACTGAGCGTCCGGACCACTGGTACGGGTGCAGTGAGCGTCTACAAATCCAACGCGCGCGGCTCGCTGCAGCACGTACAGACACAGCGGGTGGACGCACCCAGCACCAGTACCTTCGAGTTGAGCCTGAAGCCCTTCGGCGACGGCGGCTGGTACTGGTTCGACCTCGTCGCCGGTTCCGAGCCGCTGATCCTGGAAGAAGCCGAATGGCAAGCGCCGGGTGAACCGGTTAAGCCAGGCACAGTGACGCTCGAAATCACTACCTTGAACAAGACCTCGTTCTGCATCAACAACCTCCGCATCCTCGGTGAGCATCCCGAGGCTCTGGAGTCCGTCAAGGAAGTCCTGATCGTTGACCAGGGCACCGAGAAGGTTGCCGAGGCTGAAGGCTTCGCCGAAGTCGAAGCAATGCTCGGCGGAAAGCTCCGCATCATCAACCAAGCCAACCTGGGTGGTTCCGGCGGTTTTGCGCGGGGCATGTACGAGGCCGTGGAAAGCGGCAGCGACTACGTCCTGCTCCTTGACGACGACGTCGTAATGGAACCCGAGAGCATCTCCCGCCTTCTAACCTTCGCGGACCGGTGCAAGACCCCCACGATCGTGGGCGGCCACATGTTCGACCTGTACAACCGCACCGTGCTGCACACCTTCGGCGAGACTGTGAACCCGTACCGGTTCCAGCCGGACCAGCCGCACGAGCAAATGACCCTTGGGCATGATTTCGTGCGGTCGAACCTGCGGCACACCCCCTGGCTGCACCGCCGCGTGGACGTGGACTACAACGGCTGGTGGATGTGCCTGATCCCGACCCAGGTGATCCGGGACATCGGTCTTTCCCTGCCGGTCTTCATCAAGTGGGACGACGCCGAGTACGGGCTGCGCGCTAAGAGCGCGGGGTACCCCACGGTTTCGATGCCCGGTTCCGCCGTCTGGCACGTCTCGTGGATCGATAAGGACGACCTCGTCGGCTGGCAGGCGTACTTCCACACCCGCAACCGCATGATCGCTGCCCTGATCCACAGCCCTTACGAGCACGGCGGCCGCGTAGTCCGGGAGACCGGTTACATTGACCTCAAACACTTGATCTCCATGCAGTACTTCACTGCACAGGGACGCGTCATGGCCCTCCGGGACCTTTTGAAGGGCCCGGAGCACCTGCACGGAATCCTGCCCACCAAGCTGCCCGAGATCCGCGCCATGACCAAGAACTTCAGCGACTCCCAGTTCCAGCCGGATCCGGAGGCCTTCCCCGCCCCCGTGATGCACAAGCCGCCGCGGCACGGGCAGGGCTTCTCCGCCCCCTCCTATGCGTCCCTCATCCCGTGGGCCGCCAAGACGGTGGTCAAGCAGCTGACGAAGAAGGTTCCGGCAACCAGCTTGGAGCACCCGCAGGCCTACATTGCGCACCAGGACAATAAATGGTGGCGGATGTCCCAGTACGACAGCGCCGTGGTGTCCAACGCCGAAGGCACAGGTGCCTCCTGGTATAAGCGTGATCCGAAGCAGCTGAGGGTCCTCCTTGCCGAGGCCGTGCGGCTCAACGCCGAGATCCTGAAGAATTGGCAGAAGCTCAGCGACCAGTACCGCGAGGCCCTTCCGGAAATCACTTCCTTCGAAGCGTGGAAGAAAACCTTTGCCGAGCATTCGGAAGAGAGTAAATAAGCTTGTCCACCGGCGCACTCGAAACTCCCGGGCGGGGAGCGGGATTGGCGGATATCCTCCGGTCCCGCTTCCTGCTCAAGCTGCTCGTCTCCAAGGAACTGAAGGTCCGTTACCGCGGCTCCATCCTGGGACTGCTCTGGTCCTATGTGAAGCCCGGCGTGCAGTTCGTCGTCTTCTACATCGCGCTCGGCATCTTCCTCAACCTTGAGCAAAGCCCAAGCAACACGGGCGGCCTGCCGAACTACGCCATCTATCTCTTCTCCGGCATAGTCCTCATCAACTTCTTCACGGAAGCCCTGGGCAATGCGTCGCGCTCCATTGTGGGCAACGGCGGGCTGATCAAAAAGATATACCTGCCGCGGCAGCTATTTCCGGTGGCCTCCGTATGGGTCTCGGGTGTGCACTTTTTACCCCAGATGCTGATCCTGATCGTGGCGTGCCTGTTCAACGGATGGAATCCGTCGCTGCTGCAGCTGGCGTCCGCAGTGGCCGGGTTCGTCATCGTGGCTTTGCTGGCCACGGGGCTGGGGCTGTTGTTCGGTGCGGTGAACGTCTACTTCCGTGATGCGGAGAACCTGGTAGACATGCTGCTGATGATCGCAACCTGGGCGTCGCCGGTGTTGTATTCGTGGATCATGGTGCGGGAAAAGCTGGGGGAGACGTTTTTCAACCTCTACCAGCTGAACCCGATCACCGTTGGCGTGGAAGCGTTCCACTTCGCCTTCTGGCTTCCCACAACGGACGGTGCCGAGGCGATCCCGCCTCACCTGTTGTCCCTGTGGATACCCATCGCCCTGGTTATTTCGGCAGCGGTCCTGCTGGTCGGCCAACTAGTCTTCCGTCGCCTTGAAGGCCGTTTCGCACAGGAGCTGTGAACCGTGGCAAATGCCATTGAAGTACGCAATGTAAACAAGCAGTTCGTCCTGCGGCACACCCGCTCCATGAAGGAAGCGTTTGTCTGGCTGGTCAAGGGCCGCAAGGGCGACCTCTCCGAGAAATTCCACGCGCTCAAGGGTGTCTCGCTCGAGGTCGAACAGGGCGAGACAGTTGCCCTGCTGGGCCTGAACGGGTCCGGCAAGTCCACGCTGCTCAAGCACATCTCGGGGGTTATGCGTCCCGATACGGGCACTGTGGGCACCCGGGGCCGGGTGGCCGGCCTGATCGAGGTTGGGGCAGGATTCCACCATGACCTCAGCGGACGGGACAATGTCTACCTGAATGGTGCGATTCTGGGCATGACGGAGGCGGAGATCGACGAAAAGTTCGACTCCATCGTCGCATTCTCGGAAATCGGCCAGTTCATCGACACCGAGGTGAAGTTCTATTCCTCCGGTATGTATCTCCGGTTGGCGTTTTCAGTGGCGGTCCATACCGACCCTGACATTTTCCTCGTGGACGAGATCCTCGCCGTCGGCGATGAACCGTTTCAGAAAAAGTGCATCGACAAGATTAAGGAACTGGCCGGGGAGGGTAAGACACTGGTTGTTGTCAGCCACGACCTTGACCTGGTCTCAAGAATCTGCAAACGCGGCGTCGTGCTTGAACACGGGCAGGTCGTTATGGATGGCCCCGTGGACGACGCCGTTGCCCGTCTGCGTGAGTAACCTGCCGACCGGAAACAGGCAGTAAAAAGGGGATCCGCCGCAAAACGGCGGATCCCCTTTTTGCCGTGTCGGCGGTTACTGTGCCGTCTTTCCGGACGCATCACTGCCGATGACACCGGTGCCGCCGGCCGTGCCTGATGTACCGCCCGTGTCAGGAGTGGAAGCACCGGGAACGGTATCGGTGTCCAGCATGCTGTCATAGCCCACCAGGTAAAGCGGGCGGCGGAGCGTGCCCGCGAAGATCCGGCCAATATATTCACCGAGAATGCCCAGGCAGAACAGTTGGATGGCCCCGATGCCGCCTACCACCAGGACGGTGGACGCCCAGCCCGGTACTGTCTGTCCCGTGAACACGCCGACTACGACAAAAATGCCCACCAAGACACACAGCATGGCGCTGAGGACGCCGAGCCAAGTGGCAAAGCGGAGGGGACCGCCGGAGAAGGTTACGATGCTCTCCGTGGTCAGCAGGATCATCTTGCCCAGAGGATACTTGGACGTTCCGGCCGCGCGCTTGTCCCGCTCGTAGTAGACGTTGGTGCTCGGGAAACCGAACCAGGGGATGATCAGCCGGTAGACCCGGCCCTCTTCGGGCAGTTTGTTGATAGCGTCCAGGACCCTGCGGCTCACGAGCCTGAAGTCACCCGCATTGGACGGTACGTGCGGACCCGCGACCCGCCGCATCAGCCAGTAGTACATTGCGGCGGTCTGCCGTTTGAAAACGGAATCGGTGGAACGGTCGCTACGGACGCCGTAGACCACGTCCACATTCTCGGTCCGGGCCTTCTTGAGCATTTCCTCGATGGCCTCGGGAGGATCCTGCAGATCGGCATCGATGGTGACTACATAGTCACCCACGGCGCCGGCCATTCCCGCAGTGATAGCTGCCTGGTGGCCGCTGTTGCGCATCAGGCGGACCAGCCGGAGCTCCGGCCATTCAGCCCGGATCTGCTGCACCAGTTGTGCCGTGGCGTCCTTGCTGCCGTCATCAACAGCTACCACTTCGTAGGGGACGTCCAGTCCGTCCAACACGGGACGCAACCGTGCAACCAGCTGATGCAGGACGGCCTCCTCGTCGTACATAGGTACAACTACAGACAGCACTTTATGGCTCAAGACAGGACTCCTAGTAGGCTATAAACACCTAGCGAGCATACCAACGTTCACTGCGATAGCCTGCTTCACCCAACCCGGGCTCCGCAGCCGCATGGGCTACAATTGCCAAGGCCTTCCTGAGGGCTACCTCTGATGAGGCACGTATGCGTAGAACGGACCGCAATTTTATGACGACAGTGAGCCAACGGCGAGAGAGCGGTACGCTCCTCGAACCCAGTGACACGCAGACGCCGGACGGGCCGTCGCAGGAAGGGCGCAAAGAAACGCTCCTGTGGGGCCTGGTCACTGTCGCAGCCACGTTTATCGGCTCCCTGATCCCGCTGATCCCGAATCCACGCTTCTACTTCTACGATGACACGCAGGCCGGTGCCTACGGAATCTGGGTGGAGATCGGGGAAAGCCTCCGCCGCGGTGAGTGGTGGCTGTTCAGCGATGAGGCCTGGGCTGCCGGCAACTACGCTGCCGAAGGGCAGTGGGGGCTCTGGAACCCGCTGATCATGCTCATCGGGTTGATGTCCACTGTGATTACGGACGCCGTTCTCTTCTCAACCATCCTGAAGATCGCGCTGATGCTGGTCCTGGCGCTGGGCACATTCCTCCTGGCGCGCAGCTACCGGGCCACGGCGCCTTGGGCCGCCGTCGCCGGCGTCGCCGTGACCCTCACGGGATTCACCACATACTTTGACGGATCCTCCTGGGTTACGGGCCTGATGGTCTTCGCACTTCTTCCCTGGGCCTGGTGGGGACTGCGGCGCCTCATAACGGAAAGCCGCAACCCCGCACCCGCACTGATCTTCTCCTACCTGCTGATCACCGTGGGCTACGTCCACGGCACCATCATGCTGGTGATTGTCTTCCTGGCGCTGCTGATCGAAGTGTTTGTCCGGCGCACCCCGGCCCGTGCCGTCCCGCTCGTCGTTTCAGGCGTGATCCTTGGCATGGTGGCCCTGACGGTCTACCTACCCGGCGTCCTCACCGCGGGCGTGACTGCCCGGGCTTCGGACATCGGCAACAGCGGATTCCTGGGAACGGACCTTACGGGCCTGGCAAGTGCCGCTGTCGGCAGCGCCCTGCCGCAGGTCAGCGGCTGGTGGGGAGCGTTCGCCCCGGTGCCCGTCCTGTACATAGCCTGGTTCCTTCCGCTGGTGGGCCTGGTCAGTGGTCGCCGGATCCGCGGGTCCTGGCCGGCCTTGGCAGGACTGGTCACGGTAGGTGTCATCTCACTGATGCTCACGCTGGCTCCGAGCGACCTCGGACCGCTGCGTTTCCCCATCCGGCTCGTCCCGTACGTTTCCCTCACCGCCCTGGTCCTGCTGGCGGTCCTGCTTTCGCGCTTCCGCGTCCGCCAGCTGACCGGCGGCCGTATCGCGGCCGTGTCGGTCCTATATGCAGCAGGGATGTACCTCGCCTGGAGCCAGAACCCGAATATCACGAGGATCCACTTCGTCCTCGGGGCGGTTGCAGCGGTAGGACTGATCTGCGCCGTCGTCGTGCTCTACGCTCGGCATCCGCTGGTACGGACGTGGGGAGTACGTGCTGCCGCCGCAGGAATCATTCTTGTATCCCTGGTGGCGGCTGTAGGCCAGAAGCATTACTTCCCCTCAACTCCGCTGCCTGATTTCCATTTCCCGGAGTCGCCCGAAGCCTACGACGAACCCCTTGCCGAGGCCGAAGGCATGACATTCGTGGTGGGCGAGCCGGACCGGCTTGGTCCCGCCATTTGGGCCGATACCCTCGCATCGAATGCCTGGTACCTGAGCGATATCCCCACACACAATCTGTACAGCCCCATCATGTTCGCCAAGTACTCCGAAGACCTTTGCATGACCAGCCACGGCTGGACCTGCCAGAACGCCGCGGACAGCCTCTTCACAGTGGATGAGGAAACCGGTGAACTGCTGGTGGACCTGCTCTCCATCGACACTGTCCAAATCCTGCGTGACCCGGCGGACACCTCCGGGGAAGCGTTGAAGGCGCGCATGGTTCCCGAAGGTTGGAACGAGGTGGAGCGCACCGGCGACTTCGTGACCTGGGTCCGTGCCGAGCCCCTGGAGAACAACGGCGAGGCTGTCTGGGCCACTCCGGGAACACGGGTATCAACTGTTTCGGACACCAGCCAGGAGCTGGTTCTGCACGTGGACGAAGTGCCCGACGGCGGCGCTGAAGTAGTCACCAGCCGATTGGCCTGGCCCGGCTACGACGCGGAGGGCGCCAGCATCGCGGATCCGCTGCGGGGTTACCTGCTGACTGTGGATGTTCCTGCCGGAAGCGAAGGACAGGATATCCGCATTACTTTCGAACCGCCGGCATGGCCCGTCCTGGTGGTACTTATCTGGTCCGCCATCGGGCTGGGAGTGCTTTGGTCGGTGCTGCACCTGATGCAGTCCCTGCGCCGAAGGAACCGGGCCGTGGAACCAAACGCGGACGGGCCGGTGGCGTTGTGAAAGCCGAGGACGAGACACCGTTTCCCGAAGGCCCACACGGGGTGTTTTCCGGCCCGCCGGGCCCGTTGATGCGGCTCCTGAAGACGGAAAAGGTCGCCTTCCTGCTGGTCGGCGGCGCGAATACCGTCTTCAGCACCCTTCTCTTCATCGGGCTGGACCTGCTCTTCGGGAGGCATGTTCCGTCCTTTGTTGTGCTGGGAACCGCCTGGCTGATATCCCTCGTGGCGGTCTTCTTTGTCTACCGGAAGCTGGTGTTCCGGGTGTCAGGCCACGTCCTGGCGGACCTGGGACGGTTTGCGACGGTAAACCTCACCGCTTTGCTGGTGAACATGGTGCTGCTTTTCGTCGCCTCGGACATGCTGGGCGCGCCCCGCATCCCGGCCCAGATTGTCATCACCTGCGCCACGGTCTTCATCAACTACTTCGGTCATAAGTACTTTTCGTTTAGGCGCAAACCATCCCCGGAACCCGGACCCGTGCCAAGTGCCGGTTCCAAGAAAGAGGACGAAGCATGAGTCCCCGCGTTTCCATCGTCATTCCGGCCTACAACAACGCCGCCTATCTGGCCGCGACACTGGAGTCCGTGACGGCACAGACTTACCCGGACTTCGAAGTCGTCATCGCTGACCACAGCTCAATTGACGGTACGTCGGAAATCATCCAGTCCTTCGCCGGTGACCCCCGGATCCGGGTGCTCAGCCCCACGCCGCACGGCGGGGGCGCCAAAGCGAACTGGAACCGTGTGAGCCAGCATGCCGAGGGCGAGTGGATCAAGCTGGTCTGCGGCGATGACCTCATTGCACCCGAAGCCCTCGAAATCCAGATGGCGGCTGCGCAGGAACATCCCAGCGCAGTGATGGTGGCGAGCAAGCGTGCGGTGGTTGACGCGCACGGAGCACCGGTCATCGCCTCACGTGGACTGGCCGGCCTCGAGGGCCTGGTCAGCGGACGGGACGCCGTTCGCGCGACCGTACGCAGCGGCACCAATATCTTCGGTGAACCCGCCGCAGTCCTGCTTCGGCGCGATGCCCTGGCCGACGGCTGGTGGGACGACACCTTCCCTTACATGATCGATGAGACCGCGTACGTGCGCGTGCTGCGCTCCGGTGACTGTGTGGCCGTTCCCCAGACGCTCGCCAGCTTCAGGATCAGCGCGAGCCAGTGGAGCGTCCGGCTGGCCAAGGCACAGGCTGAACAGGCTGCCGGCCTGCACCGGGCGATCCTGGCCGCGCATCCCGAGGCTGTCTCACCAGCCGACGTTCGCCGGGGCAATGCCCTCGCACTTGCCAACGCCTACGCCCGCCGGCTGGTTTACCTGGGGCTGCGTCGCCGCATGGGCAAGGAAAACGTCGTAGCCAGCACTACCTAAGTCACACAGCGGGCCGTGCCCGCGGAATGGTCACATAACCAATGTTGAAGACAACACGTGCCGCCGATCGGGCCGGTGCTGTGCTGCAGCCTGTCCTCCAATGGCTCCGAACCGGTGACAACGCCCTCCGGGTTGTCGTGGTGGCCGCCTACGCCGTTATGGTGCTTTTGGGCGCCACGACGTCCTCCATCGGGATGGGCCACCTGCGGCAGGATCCGGAGAATCCCCTCGGTACACAGCTAGGGCTCTCCAGCGGGATCCGCTCGGATGAGTACAACGCCTATTCGCCGATCGCCTTGTCAGTCATGGCCACGGGCGGTGCCCCCACGCTGAGCGCCATGGGTGCAAGGGCAGACCTTGTCCACCGGTTTACCTCTGGCGGTTTCTTCGAATCCTTCGTGTTCTTTGATTCAGGGCTGCTCAAGTTGGCTGGATTCCTGCCGGACGCGAACGTCTTTGCTGCTCACTGGTGGCTTCCTGTCCTCCTCCTGTTGCTGATGATGCCGAAGTGGTTCGAGCAGGTAGGCGGCACGAGGCGGATGGGATGGCTGGCTGCCGGATTAATCGCTCTCTCGCCGTGCGTCGCCTGGTGGTCCATGATGCCCGTGGCCCTGATCGCCTATACCCTGACTGGGTCGAGCCTGATGATCACGGCGTACCACCGCTTCAACCGCGGCCAGCGCCTTGTGGCCGCATTGGCAGGATTGGCCGGCGGAATACTCATCGCGGGGATGCCATCCTTTTACACACCGTGGTCGCTGGTGCTCGGATTGCCGGTGCTGGTGGCTTCCACCCTATGGATCCTGACCCGTGCCGGCTCGTTGTGGACCCGTATCCGTCCGGTCCTGCTCACTGGAGTCACGGCGGTCGTCTTCGGAATCGGCATCCTGGTGGAGAACTCGGAGGGACTCAACGCCCTGTTCAGCACGGTTTACCCGGGTTCCCGCCGATCCTCCGCCGAGGCACAGCCTTTCGCCCTGCTGTTCGGTGCTCCGGCACTGTCGCCGCTGCAAAACGGTTCCGTGCCCGTGCAGGCCAACGCCAGCGAACTGTCGACCTCTTTCGCCGTAGCCTTCATCTGGATTGCGGTGCTGCTGGCCGGCAGCAGGCTTGTTCCTTCCGCGCGCCGCGGCATAGCGGCATGGACTGTCCTGGCGTTCGGTTTGGTGTGGCTGGGCTGGTGCCTGGTGGACCTGGGAAGCCTGGGCGAGAAAATTCCCCTGTTGAACCTGGTGCCTTCGGTGCGGTCCGCCCAGGTGGTGGGCGTGCTTGGAGTCATTGCCGTCTGCCTGCTCCTTTCCATGGTGGACGGCCGGCGCTGGAAAACCGCCGTTGTGGCTGCCCTCATCTCCGGAGCCGTAACGGCGTATGCAGCGTCCCAGATGCAGGCACAGTATCTGCCGGACATGCGCTTTCTCGTCATTCCTGTTGCCGGGGCTGCCGTCGCCGTGGTGGTTCTCTGCGTGACGCGGTATCCGCACCGCAGCTGGCCCGTGGCCCTCGCGGTGGTGCTTGCGGCGCTTCCGGTTTACCGGGCCAACCCGCTGGTGTTCGGTCTCGGGGACCTGCGCGAATCGGAAACAGCGAAAGTCCTTTATGAAGCAGGGACCGAAGCGCGGGACAACGGCACCTTCTGGGCGTCAAACCTGGGTTCCTTCGACACCGTGAGCCTGGCAAACGGCGTGCCTACCCTGTCCGGGCTGCAGCGCTCAGGGCCTGACATGGAGATGTGGCAACGCCTGGATCCGGACAATGAGTTCGAAGAAGCCTGGAACCGCGGCGGGGGCTATGTTCCCTTCAACTGGGCGCCGGGAGCGGAAACGAACATCACTACCAACGGGTTTGACGTGACCTTTGTCCAGGTTGACCCCTGTGTCCTTGCGGACGCCATGCCGGAGCTGGGGCATATTGCCTCGACCACAGAACTGCAGGTTGACTGTCTCCAAGCCGAGCGCACCCTGCAGTGGTCGGGCAGTCCGGTATACACCTACCGGGTACTCCAGGACTGAGCCGGACGCGCTACGGAATCAGGGATGCCCCGCCGCTGCAGCGGCGGGGCATCCCTGTTTCTATCAGTTCGTCCCAGCTACTCGCCGTTGAGGTAGGCGGCGAGGGCTTGGCCGGCATCGCGGGGGCTGAAACCGGTGGCTTTGATCTTGGCCAGATCCAGGACGCTGTTACGCGGGCGGGGAGCGGCGTCGGGCTTGGACGCGAAGTATTCCTCGGTGCTCACCCCGGTCACGGCTGCAGGGTCGGCGCCGGCCAGCCGGTAGACCGCGGCCGCGACGTCGGCCCACGAACCGGGCTCGCCGTCATTGGTGAGGTTGTAGGTGCCGAAAGGTGCGCGCGTATCCAGCAGGTGCCGGATGCCGGCAGCGATATCCTCGGCGAACGTGAGCCGACCGATCTGGTCATTGACCACAGACGGGGCGACGCCCTTGGACGCCAGCGACGCCATGGTGCGGACGAAATTATGTCCCTCTCCGATCACCCAGCTGGTGCGGATGATGTAATGGCGCGGCGCGGTGGCCGCTGCGGCGTCACCTGCCGCCTTGGTCTGGCCGTACACGCCCAAGGGGCAGACCTGGTCGTCCTCGCGGTAGTTGGCCGAAGTTCCGTCGAAAACGTAATCGGTGGAAACATGGACCAGCGTGATCCGGTGCTCTGCTGCTATCCGCGCCAGCCGGGACACGGCGGACGTGTTGATGTTCCACGCGTCCCTGCGCCCGGATGGTGTTTCTGCGCTGTCAACGGCAGTATAGGCGGCGGCGTTGATGACGACTTCGTAATCCTGCCAGCGGACGGCGTCGTAGGCAGCAGGGTCAGCCAGATCGAAGTCGGCCCGCGCGGCGAATACGGTATCGCCGCGGTCAGCGAAAAGGGACCGCAGGGCCGTACCGAGCTGGCCGCCCGCGCCCAGGACAAGCACGCGCTTGGCTGGCATGGGGGCGACCTCAGGGAGGAACGGATGGGCCTTGTCCTTGGCTGAGGTCTCTGCGGAGTCGAGGGGGATGGGCCAGGGGATAGCCGCGGTGGGATCCGCGAGGTTCAGGAAGGTGTATTTTTCCTGAGCGTCGGCGCTCCAATGGTCGTTGACCAGATAGGTATACGCAGTCCCGTCTTCCAGCGTCTGGAAAGCATTGCCCACGCCCCGCGGGATAAATATCGCCTGCGAGGGATCCAGGACGTGGTGGAACGTGCGGCCGAATGTCGGGCCTTCCCGCAGATCCACCCAGGCGCCGAAAACGCGGCCAGTCGCTACGGAAATGTACTTATCCCACGGCTCTGCATGGATGCCGCGGGTGGTGCCGGCAGTCTCGTTGAAGGAAATGTTGTTCTGCACGGGACCAAAGTCGGGAAGGCCCAGTGCCGCCATCTTGCTGCGCTGCCAGTTTTCCTTGAACCACCCGCGGTTGTCGCCGTGCACCGGAAGGTCAAATACGACGACGCCGGGAATGGGCGTGGGATGCGCGGCCAGCGCCTTGGCGAAGATGCCGGGCGCTTCGTCAGCAGGCGTCACTGGCCCTGCTCCAGGTAGCGGCTCTCGGTTTCCGCCTTGCGGGGGCGCCACCAGGACTCGTTGTCCAAGTACCACTTGATGGTGTTGTCGAGTCCGGTTTCGAAGGACGAGAAACGCGGCTTCCATCCCAGCTCGGTTCGGAGCTTTGTGGAATCGATGGCGTACCGCAGATCATGTCCCGGCCGGTCGGTCACGTGTTCAAAATCGTCCCGGTCCCGTCCCATGCGCTCGAGGATCAGCTCAACGACTTCCTTGTTGGTCTTTTCCCCGTCGGCGCCGATCAGGTACGTCTCGCCGATGCGTCCGTGTTCCAGGATGGTCAGGACCGCGGAAGAGTGGTCGTCGGCATGGATCCAGTCGCGGACGTTTTCACCCGCCCCGTAGAGCTTTGGGCGGACGCCGTCAATCACGTTAGTGATCTGGCGCGGAATGAACTTCTCCACATGCTGGTAAGGGCCGTAGTTATTGGAGCAGTTGCTGATGGTCGCCTGGAGGCCAAAGGAACGGACCCACGCGCGCACCAGCAGGTCGGACCCCGCTTTGGTGGAGGAATACGGGCTGGAGGGGTTGTACGGGGTGTTTTCGGTGAAGCGGGCGGGGTCGTCAATAGCCAGGTCGCCGTATACCTCGTCCGTGGATATGTGGTGGAAACGCTTATTGAATTTCCGCGCGGCTTGAATCAGCGTGTACGTGCCGATGATATTCGTGTCCAGAAAAGGCCGGGGATCATGCAGGGAATTGTCGTTGTGCGATTCCGCCGCATAATGGACTACCGCGTCCGAGGCCTCGGTAAGCTTTTCCACGAGGGGCTCATCGGTGATATCGCCGTGGACAAATTCGAACCGGTCGGAGGGGAGGCCCGCCAGGGAATCGAGGTTTCCCGCATAGGTAAGCTTGTCGATAACCGTTATATGAGCGTCTGTTTCGGCGAGTGCATAGTGAACGAAATTTGATCCGATGAACCCGGCGCCGCCGGTGACAAGTATCCGCTTCATAGTCCCCAAGGTTACCGGATTTGCGCCCCGTCTCCGTCACCGGCGAAGATAGCCGTATGCGCGGAATCATACTCGCCGGCGGGACCGGATCCAGGCTTCACCCCATCACCCTAGGCATCAGCAAGCAGTTGGTGCCGGTCTACGACAAGCCGATGATTTACTATCCGCTGTCCACGCTGATCCTGGCCGGAATCCGCGACATCCTGATTATCACCACTCCGCATGACGCCGAGCAGTTCCAGCGCCTGCTCGGCGACGGATCCCAGTTCGGCGTGAACCTGACCTACGCCCGGCAGCCGGAACCGGACGGTCTGGCGCAGGCCTTCATTATCGGGGCGGAGCACATTGGCGACGACAGCGTGGCCCTCGTGCTGGGCGACAACATATTCTACGGCCAGGGAATGGGCACGCAGCTGCGGCGGTTTGCCGACGTCGACGGCGGCTCCATCTTCGGCTACTGGGTGGGCGATCCGCGGGCCTACGGTGTTGTGGAGTTCGACGCCGACGGCCGTGCGGTGTCCCTGGAGGAGAAGCCGGAGCAGCCGAAGAGCAGCTACGCCGTTCCGGGGCTTTACTTTTACGGTAACGACGTCGTCGATATAGCCAGGGAGCTGAAGCCGTCTCCGCGCGGTGAGCTGGAGATTACCGACATCAACAGGGTGTACCTGGAACAGCAGCGCCTGCACGTGGAAGTCCTGCCGCGGGGCACCGCGTGGCTGGATACCGGCACCTTCGATTCGCTCAATGACGCCTCCAACTTTGTCCGCACGGTCGAGAGCCGACAGGGCCTAAAAATCGGAGCACCCGAGGAGACCGCCTGGCGGATGGGTTTCCTCTCTGATGAAGGACTGCGTGTCCGTGCTGAGGCCCTCGTCAAGAGCGGCTACGGGCAGTATCTGCTGAACATACTCGACCAGGGTCGCTAAGAGGCCCAGCGCAGCTCTGAGCGTGACGCTTCGCCAGGCAGTAAACAGGAAGGGCCCGGATCGTCGATCCGGGCCCTTCCTGTTTACTGCCTGATCAGAGCCGGTCTCCGGCTGCGGGAGGGACCGGGTGCCCGGTACCGGTGCCGCTTTGTCCTGGGTCTTTCGGGGAACGGACTTCTCCCTGGAGCTGTTTGAGCGCCGTGTTCAGAATGGCTACTTCTTCGGCAAGGATACGCGTCTCGTCTTCGACGACGGAAAGCTCCCACGACAGGTGGAGGGCCACTCCTATCAACAGCACGATGCTCATGGCAAACAGCAGGTTGGAGGGGACCTGGACGCCGAGCCAGCCGGCCACGAGTGCCAGTAGCTGCGGCCACCCTGCAAGAATCAGCGACCCGCCTCCGACCAGGAGCCACAGAACCGCATACTTTTCCCGCAGCTTTTTGCGCCGGAGCATCTCCAGCACCAGCACAAACATGACAAGGGAGAAAACAAACGCAGCGAAAACAGCCATAATTATGCCTTATCTGACGGAACCTGGGACTTGCGGCGGGTAAGCGCAAGGAACAGGGCAAATACGGAACGAAGCAGGTATACAGCGGATTTTGCCGGGTTGTGGCTCGGGACGCCGCCCTGTCGAACCCTCATGGTCACGGGCACCTGGGCGACGGCGCATCCTGACCGGATGGCCACCACGAGGGAATCGATGGTGTCCCCGAGGTACTCTGCCGGATAGTGGTCAATGTACTGGTTGATGGCCCGGACGTTTCCCGCCCGGAAACCGGAGGTCACGTCCGTCAGCTTGGTCTTGGCGAGTCGGGAAATCACGGCAGCCAGAAAGGACATGGCCCATTTGCGCGGGCCCGTAACCTTGTAGTCGCCCTCCTCGGCAAAACGTGCGCCGATGGAAATATCGGCGTGCTGCAGTCCCTGGACAACACGTTCGATGTCTCGCGGGTCGTGCTGGCCGTCGGAGTCGACCTGGATGACAGTCTGGTAGCCGTGGGTCTTGGCATACTTGAAGCCGGCGCGCATGGCGCCGCCGACACCGAGATTGAACGGAAGCTTCAACACAGTGGCCCCGGCTTCACCTGCCAGACGTGCGGTGTCGTCGGACGAGCCGTCGTCGACCACCAATACGTCGTAGCCTTTGCCCTGGGCGAGGACTTCCCGGACGGTGTCCCCGACGGTCTCACCCTCGTTCCAGGCCGGCATGATCACGAGTACTCGGGGTGGTTCCGTCATGAACATGGAAGTGTCTCTGATTCCTTATCTTTGTTAGCGGCTTCTGGGTCCTGCGGGTGCCCGGAGGACTGTGCGCGGAGAGTCCGGAGGAGCAGCACCACTGCAACGGCGAGGGCCGCAGCATAAGCAACAGCCCATGTTATCCACCCGGCGGGCGGTTGCCAAAGCGGCCCCTGGAGCATCGGCAGCCAGTTTGCGTCTCTGGCGAGCCCCACGGTGTAGCGCCGGAGCACATACACGAACGCATACACCTGCGCACCGGCGGCGAGCCAGAAGAGCAGTGCCCTCAGTCGTGCAAAGAAGGGCGTACGGGACAGTTCAACGTCACGAAGGGCGTAGCCGCAGGCCAGGAGGAACGGCACCACGAGCGGCAGGATGTAGCGCCCCTGCCAGATATAGCCCACGTCCCCGATCACCGCGGACTGCATGACCGGGGGCAGAAGCACTATTGCCGCCAGAAGCAGTGCGGGGCCGGCGAGGCGGGAAGCCGGACGGACACAGGCAGCAGCCACCGCGAGGCCCACCATCAGGAAGCCCCAGAAAGCGTAGACACCGTTCGGGGCAGGCGTGTCCAGCCAACCGAACATGCCTATGTAGGCCGTGGCGTAGTCGAACGTGCGGTCAAGCATGGTGAGGAACGCCTGGCCCTTGCTGATCTGTTCGCCGCTTCCGGTCAGGCTTTGGAAGGTCTGGGCGGTCAGGAGCCATAAAAGTCCAACGGCGGAGCCGGCGGCACAGATGTACCCGGCCAGGCGTACCCCGCGGTCTGCGAGCAGCATCTTGAGGTTGCTGGCACCGCCCAGCAGCACTGCGGCGATGACAGCCAGGGCCAGCCAGACCAGGGATACGGCACGGGTGTTGGCAAGAACTACGGCAGAAACGGTCAACAGCACCAGGTAGGGGCGGATATTTTCCCGGTTCCTACTTCGCTCCATGACTGCCAACGTTGCGGTAAAGACCGCCGTGGTGGCCGCAATCTCCAGCGACTGCGGATTCAGGCCGCCGGTCAGGTAGAGCACCATCGGCGTGCAGGACACGGCAAACGCGGCCAGAGTGGTCCTGAAACGCCGAAGGGACAGGATCGAGGACACCGATGCCGCGGCGAAGAGCGATGTCAGGGCGACACTGATGAGCCGCATGGCATACCACGCTGTGTCTCCGGCAAGGACCAAAGAGGGCAGCCCGACAATCGAGTAGTAAAGGGGGTTGTAATTTCCCGCTGATGTTGTTAACTGAACATCGTTGGTCGCAGTACCGATTTCCGGAGTGCAGTCAGCGGTTACCTTGGGGGTGAAAGCAAAGCAAGGCGGCTTGGGGTAGTCCTGCAGGTACGCGGGTACGTCAACCACTGCTTCTTCGCCCTGCCCGCCGCTATCCTGGCCGTGCCACTGACCGTTGACGACTGCAGCCGCTTTGATGACATGTGCCAGCTCATCGGGATACGAGGACACAGGAGAAGCGAAGGACCAGATTGACCCTAGGGCGAAAAACAACCCGAAGGCTGCGGCAAACCCGCGAAAAGACCAGCGGTTTTGGAGCTTGGTAATGGGGGTTCGTCGTACGTCAGTTATGGCCATGGTGCTAACATCGTATCCGACCCTGCCCGTGCGCTATAGGAGCATTGGGCGTTCGGGTCCGCTACTGATCGTTCGGAACGAGGAACTCATTCCCCGCCGGCAGGTCCCGCCGTTAGCCCCAGGAGCTGAGTCCGTATATGTCCAATGACAAGGATCTTGGGCTACGCCCGCCCGCCTCACCGCATCCGGAGCCGTACCGCGGCAGGATAACCTCGCCCGCTTCCCGGCTACGGAACCTCATCCTCGGCCCGGCCGGCAGGTACCTGTTGGTCGGCGGGGTTTCCTTCGCCGTGGACTTTTTCCTGCTGGTCCTCCTGCACGAATACTTTGGTGTGGAGCTCTGGCTGGCCACGCCCATCGCCTTCCTCACCAGTTTTGCGGCCAACTATCTCCTGTCGCGTTTCTTCACTTTTGCCGGGTCCGGCGCCCGTGGAACCAGCTTCGTCAAATACGTGGCCCTGGTGCTCTTCAATACAGTTGCCGCCAGCCTGATAGTTTCCGGATTTGAGGCGGTAGGCAGCAGCTACATGCTTGGCAAAGTCGCATCGACGGCCATGATGACCGTCTGGAATTACTTTCTTTACAAACACTTTGTGTTCGCACAGAACAAGGCCCCCCGCGTCGCCTGAATCCGAGGAAATAAAGCAGAAGACCTCCCGGTCCGGCGGACTTGCCGCAGGGCCGGGAGGTCTCGTGCTTTTGGGACGCTTGCGGTGTTAGCTAGCCCGGAAGGCTACCGGTCGGGGTTGCTGTCCGGTAACCCTGTGCGGCCATCCCGGTGCCGCGGTACTCCCACAGCACTCCGTTTGCGACGCCGCCCAGACGGAACGCGCCTGACTCCGACGGCGAAGTGACGAGCAGCGGGGAATACGCGTTCCAGCCGGTGCCGACGGTTTCCATAACGCCGAGCAAGCCGGTCCCGCTGCCGCGGTACAGCAGCAACCGGCCGTCCGCTGTAGTGGCGAGGACGTCTGAAAGGCCGTCGCCGTCATAATCACCGGGACCGAGGAGGGTGGTGAAACCATCCCACCCGCCTGAGCCGATCCGGGTACCGCTGCTGTAGCCCTCGTTGCGTCCTGAGACCGAACCGGTCCCGTAGTAGCGCCACAGATCGCCGGCACCGTCGCGTGCCAGCAGGTCAGGTTTGCCGTCGGAATTGAGATCACCGGCCCCGAGCACCTGCCGATAAGTGTTCCAGCCGCTGCCGACCTTAACCGCCCTGTCATAGCCCTCATCAGCGGAGGTGACCTTGCCGGTACCGGCGTAGAACCAGAGGCTGCCGTCCGGTTTGCGGGCCAGGAGGTCATTGCGGCGGTCGCCGTTGAAATCGCCTACGGCGGTGATTTCCTGGTAAATCTGCCAGCCGGAGCCGATGTTGCGGGCCGAACCGTAGCCTCCGGAGGACTTGCCCGGGTGGAACCACAAGAATCCGTCACGGGCCACGGTCAACAGATCCGGTGTGCCGTCGGAGTTGAAGTCCGCCGTGGGGACCACCAACCGGTCTGCAGCCCAGTTCACCGTGCCGACCCGTGCGGCCGGACCATATCCTTCCTGCGTGGAACCGGTGCCGGGATAGAACCAGATGCTGGAGTCCTGACGCTGGCCGATAAGGTCCGCCTTGCCGTCGCCGTTGAAATCGCTGCCTCCAAGGACCGTGGAGTAGATGTCCCAACCGGTACCGATGGAGAAGCCCGGGGCGAAGGAACCGCCGCCGTTGCCCGCACGGAGCCAAAGGTTGCCGTCGGAGCTGCGGGCCACCACATCCACCCGGCCGTCACCGTTGAAGTCCCGTGCTCCCACCAGTTCGGAGAAACGCCACCAATCGGAGCCTGCTCCAAAGGCCGGGCCATGCTGTCCGGTGCCGGTGCCCTGATAGAGCAGGGAGGAACCGTCCGCGCGGGTGGCCAGCAGATCGGTGCGCCCGTCACTGTTGGCATCACCGACCCCGATCAGGCGGTTGAAGTCTCCCCATCCGCCGTTGCCGATCTGGACGGCGGGACGGTAGCCCTCGTTCCGGCTATCCACGACACCGGTGCCGGAATAACGGTAGAGGCTGCCGTTGACGTGGCGCGCGACGATGTCGTTGCGGCCGTCGCCGTCGTAGTCGCCCACGGCAACAAGGCTGTTGTAGACCTCCCAGCCGGAGCCGATCTGCCGCGGGGCGCCAAAGGATCCGTTGCCGGTGCCGGCATGGAACCACAAGGTGCCGTCCGCGCGCCGGGTCAGCAGGTCAGGCCTGCGGTCACCGTTGAAGTCCCCGGGACTGATAACCCGGCGGGTCCGGTCCGGTGCCGGTCCGCTCATCGCGAACCGCGCCAGGTCCGCAGTCGAACCGTTCCAGACATTGGAATCGCCCACAAAGGGGCCGGTGCTGCTGTACTGCCAGACGTTGTAAGTGCCCCAG
Organism: Arthrobacter sp. zg-Y238; assembly: GCF_024385525.1. Lineage (GTDB taxonomy): Bacteria > Actinomycetota > Actinomycetes > Actinomycetales > Micrococcaceae > Arthrobacter_B > Arthrobacter_B jinronghuae. The sequence goes on from NZ_JANFLU010000005.1 coordinate 247,682, forward strand.
CCTGCCGGCATAGGGCCGGCGCCTGCGGTGCTGTAGTTGGCTATGTGGAGCGGATGGTCCGCAAACGCTGAAGTGTTCCCCGTGCAGGTACTCCACCAGTCGGTGGTGGTGTAGATCATCGGGAGACGGCCGGTGCGGGCCTGGATGGTGTTGGAGAATTCCCGGATCCAGGAAACCATCTGCCCGGCTGACATGTTGTAGCAGGTGTTGCCGAGCTCAGGATAGGGGTTGTACTCAATATCCAGCAGCGGAGGCAGGGTGTTGCCGTCAGCGGACCAGCCGCCGCCGTTGTCCACGAAGAAGTTGGCCTCCGCCCGGGCGGACCCGGGGGTGGGGATAGCGAAGTGGTAGGCACCGCGTAGCATGCCGGTGTTCTTGGAACCGTTGTACTGCTGGCCGTAGAACGGATTCTTGTAATACGTCCCTTCGGTGGCCTTGACATAGGCGAAACGGCCGCCCTGGTTCCAGGCACGCTGCCAGTCAACGTTGCCCTGGTGGCTGCTGACGTCCAGACCTTGGATTCCCGCCGGCATCCACGTAGCTGCCGGGGAAAGGGAAGCTGCGCCGTTGGAACTGCCGGGGGAGGCCTGCGGCGTTTCCGCGGGGGTGGCGGTGGACGCCTCCGCTTCGTCGAGCTTGGCAGGGGTACCCAGATCAGGTACGTCCGCCGGTGTCTCCGGGTCGGCTTCCGCGTCCCGGCGCTCGCGGATTTCTTCGTCCGTGGGCACCTGCGGATCGCCGGTGGCCATCAGGCGTTCAAGGCCCTGACCCATCCGGGCGCCGAGTGGTCCTACGGCATCAGCCGGGGGATCTGCGGATTCCTCGGCCCTATCCTGAGCCGGATCGGCAGCCTTCTTCTCCGCCGTCGCGGCCGGCTGGGGGGCCGGAGCGGTGTCCTCGGCGCCGGGCTGCTCATGATCGGCTTCCTGAGCGCCAGGGTCTGCCTCAACGGGAGCGGGGCCGGTTTCTTCCGCTGTTGCGGGGGATGCGGGGATCTCGGGGGCTGCGGGTGTAGGCGGTCCGTCGGGGTCGGGCGTGGTGGTCAGGGCGGCAGCCGGCAGGCTACCGCACACCAGAGCACCGCCCAGAACCGCACCCCCCAGCCAGCGGAAGAGTGATTGTCTGTTCACGATATCTCCAGGGTGTTTCGCGCCCAGCGAACGGTGCCGGGTCAGAATGAAGACTATCCGACCGCCATAGCACCCACTGTGAGCAACGCCGCAAACTGCATGCCGCGGCGGGTACCTGTTTTGGGCGAATACCCCCGCAGCGGCGCCGAACAGGTAGCCCAGAGGGTGGTCAGCAGTGCCCAAACCGTGCCTGGGCGGGTTATCCACAAGGCAGCGAAACTACGCTCGCGCCCTGGCATCCGTGCCCTTACTGTGTGGCCCGTAGGCCCCGAGGAGGGCCGCAACCAGTCTCGTACCGGGCCATGGCCCGGTGATCGCGGGGGATGCCGATGGATGCAGCGCGGATAGTCGAAGACGAGGTACGCGAGCTCATCCGTGTGCGCGGGCTGGATCCGCAGGAACAGTCCGCGGAGGTTCGGCGGCTCGTGGATGCTGCCGTCTCCGACTACGACGAGCGCTCCCTGCTGGGGACCCTGCCGCCGCTGGGCCGGCCGGAATCCGTTCGCCGGCAGGTGTTCGACGCCGTAGCAGGCTTCGGTGCGCTCCAGCCGCTGCTGGATGATCCCACGGTCGAAGAAGTGTGGATCAACTCGCCCTCCGAGGTTTATCTCGCACGGGACGGCCGGTCCGAGCTGACTTCCCTGACGCTGACTTCCGAGCAGGTGCGGCTTCTGGTGGAACGGATGCTGAAGTCCTCCGGCCGGCGGCTTGATCTTTCCTCCCCGTTCGTAGACGCGGCCTTACCGGACGGGTCCCGTCTGCACGTTGCCATCCCCGACGTGACCAGGCGGCACTGGGCAGTGAATATCCGCAAGTTCGTGGCCCGTGCCCGCCGCCTTGATCACCTTGTGGAGCTGGGCACGCTGACTCCGGCAGCCGCCCGCTTTCTCGGCGCCGCCGTGGCTGCCGGGTTGAACATCCTCGTCTCCGGCGCCACGCAGGCGGGGAAAACCACCATGCTCAACTGTCTCGCTGCGTCTATCGGACCGAGGGAACGGGTGGTTACGGTCGAGGAAATCTTCGAACTCCAGCTCCCACTGCGGGATGTGGTGGGGCTGCAGTGCCGTCAGCCGAACCTGGAGGGACAGGGCGAAATCCCGCTGCGCAGGCTCGTGAAGGAAGCATTGCGGATGCGCCCCGACCGGCTGATCGTGGGGGAGGTCCGTGAAGCGGAGAGCCTGGACATGCTGATTGCGCTTAACGCGGGTTTGCCCGGCATGTGCACCATCCACGCGAACAGTGCACGGGACGCGGTAACCAAGCTGTGCACGCTGCCCCTGCTGGCGGGAAACAATATTTCCAGTGCCTTCGTGGTTCCAACGGTGGCCTCCTGTATCGACCTGGTGGTTCACTGCTCCAGAACCGGTACAGGACGACGCGAGGTCACCGAAATCCTGGCCCTGGGACGGCGGGTGGAAGGCGGGATCATCGAGTCGTCCCCGGTATTCGGTCCGGTGGACGGCAAGCTGGCCGTGACGGCTTCGGCCATGCCGTCGGCCGACAAGTTCGCCTCTGCCGGCGTGAACATCGCCGCCTTGCTCGGGGCGGCAGCATGAGCGCCGCAGCGGGGTTGACCTTGGGCATGGGATTGTTGCTGCTGTGGCAGTCCTGCTGGATCCCGGCAGCCCATACCCCGTCCCGGCGCCGTCGAACCGGATACCTGGACGATCTGCTGCGGCAGGCCGGCATCGAACGGGTCAGGGCTGCCGGACTCCTCGCGGCTTGTGCTGTCACGGGCGTTTTTGTCCTTCTCCTGTTTTTCATCCTGACGCTGTCGTTACCCATCGCAGCCTGCTTCGCGCTTTTCGGGGCGGGGCTGCCTTACGCGTTGGTGCGGATGCAGGCACGCCGCAGGAGGGCCTCGCTGGCGGAACTGTGGCCCGACGTCGTCGACCACCTGCGCTCCGCAATCCGTGCTGGCCTGTCGCTTCCGGAGGCACTCATCCAATTGGCCGGGAACGGCCCGGAGGAGCTGCGGGGATACTTCCGGACATTTGCCGCCGACTATCGGTCCGGCGGCAACTTCGAGGATTCGCTGACCCGGCTCAAGGACAACCTGGCGGATCCGGTGGCGGACCGCATCATTGAAGCCCTGCGGATAACCCGCCAGGTGGGCGGCACCGATCTGGGCCGGCTCCTCGGCACGCTGGCCGGTTTTCTGCGCGAGAATGCGCGGACCCGGAGCGAGCTGCTGGCCCGGCAGTCCTGGACCGTCAACGCGGCGAGGCTGGCCGTGGCCGCTCCCTGGGCGGTGTTGCTGCTGCTGGCGGCGCGCCCGGAGACAGCTGCAGCCTACAACTCCGCTGCCGGCGCGACGGTCCTGGTCGCGGGAATCGGCATCTCCGTCCTTTGCTACCGGCTGATGCTGCGGATAGGCGCCCTGCCCGAAGATGTGCGGGTACTGCGGTGACGCCCGGGATAGCCGCAGCGGTACTGGCTGGAGCCCTGATGGGCACTGGACTGCTGCTGGTCCTGCACCGGCTGCCGCTGCTGCGGCAGAGTACATTCGCTGCTCGGGTGGAACCACAGCTGCGTTCGGTGCGCCCCGCGTCGGGGCTCCTGCTATCCGCCCCGGACATCACGCCTTTCGGCCCGCTGGAGCGGATCCTGCGTCCGTTGCTCCACGACGCCGTACGCCGGATGGCCCGGTTCTCTCCGGCCAACCGGGCCCTCGGGCTGCGGCTGCAGCAGGCCGGCGGGAACAAGTCCGTTTCGGATTACCGGGCAGAGCAGGTCTTGTTTGCCGGTTCCGGGTTCCTGGCCGGGGGAGCAGTGGGCGCCCTTCTCATCGGCAGCGGTCGCATGGGACTTGTCTCGGTGGCCTTGGGTACGTGTGCCTGTGCCGTTACGGGATTCCTGCTGCGGGATTACCTGCTGACCCGGCAGATTGAACGGCGCAACAGCCGCATCCTGGCGGAATTCCCCAGCCTGGCGGAAATGATGGCGCTAGCCGTCAGCGCCGGGGAAAGCGCCGTCGGAGCGCTGGAACGCGTTTCCGCCGCTGCGCAGGGTGAATTGGCGGACGAGTTCAACCGTGTCCTTGCCCTGACCCGCTCAGGACACCCGCTCACCACAGCCCTGCAGGAGTTCTCCGACCGGATCCGCCTGGCGCCGTTGACCCGGTTCGTCGACGGAGTCACCGTTGCCGTCGACCGCGGAACGCCACTGGCGGATGTTATGCGTGCACAGGCGCAGGACGTACGGGACGGTGCGAAGCGGGACCTGATGGAGACCGCAGGCAAAAAGGAAATAGCCATGATGGTGCCCGTGGTTTTTGGAATCCTCCCGTTGACCGTGCTGTTTGCGGTGTTCCCGGGCCTGGCACTGCTGCGGTTGGGGCTGTGAGGCAGGAGAAGGAACCAGGAGGAGTACCAGTGAAACCGGGAGCAAAGCAAAGGGGAAGCATGTCGAGGGGATGGAGATGAGATGACCAGTAGTAAGGCGAACAGGCGCGGGGACGGCACACGGACCGCGGGCCGAAGATGGAAAGCAGCGCTCGCCGTGGTGGCGGGATGGTGGTTTCGGCTGGTGCGGCAGTTCCAGGCGGCAGCGCACCCAAGGGATCCGGAGCGTGGAGATGTACCCGGGTGGGTGATGATTACCCTCATGTCCGCGATCCTCGTGGCCGGACTGCTGCTCCTGGTGCAGCCGGCCCTCGAGCGGCTGTTTGAATCCGCAATAGAACAGGTGCAGCCATAAACCGGTGGCAGGGTCGCCGGGGATGCGGCCGGACGTGCCGGTCCGGTGCTGCCGGCCGCGGTCCCGAACGGGAACGGGGGTCCGCCGTCGTCGACTTCGTGATGGTGGGAGCGCTGGTGAGCCTGGTGTTTATGGCTGTGGTGCAGTTGGCGCTGGTGCTGCACGTTCGCAACACCCTGATCGACGCCGCAGCCACGGGCGCGCGCTACGGCACCCTGGCAGACCGCACCCCGGCGGACGGCGTGGCGCGCACGGCCGCCGTAATCGGCAACTCACTCGGCGAGGAATATGCCGGGGACGTGAGCTACTCAGAGCAGACCGTGGACGGCGCACGCCTGTTGGAGATCACGGTGCGGGCGCCGCTGCCGGTCATCGGTTTCATCGGGCCCGGTGACGGAATCGAGGTCAAGGGGCATGCGGCGAGGCGGTGAGGGAGGAACCCGGCAAGCGGGGAAGCCCCGGCAGGTACCGGATGAAGGCGGCAGCGCCGTCGTCGAGTTCATTTTCCTGGGTCTGATCCTGCTGGTGCCTGTGGTGTATCTGGTGGTTACCGTTGGCCAGATCCAGGGGGCGTCCTTCGCGGTGGTCGGTGCGGCCGACGCCGCCGCCAAGGTCTATGCCGCAGCACCCGACACTGTGGTTGGTGAACAGCAGGCGGCGGATGCGGCGGAACTCGCGCTGAGCGACTTCGGGCTGCAGGCCGACGGCATGCTGATGGACATCAGCTGCTCCGAGGTATGTCTGGCGCCCGGGTCGACCGTCACTGTCAGCGTCCGGTTTGCCGTGCCGCTTCCCGGGCTTCCGTGGACCGACGGGTCCCCGGTAGTGGTGGATTCCCAGTCCACGCAGGTTGTGGAGCGCTTCGGATGAGCCGGGGGTTACGGAAAGGACCGCCGGTCGGGCAGCGGGATGACGGGGAGCGGGGGCAGGTCGGGGTACTCATCATCGGGTACTGCGTGCTGGCGCTGCTGACCGTCACAGTGGTGATGGCGGCGTCGTCCGTCTATCTCGGGCAGAAGAAGCTGCTCTCAGCCGCTGACGGTGCAGCGGTGGCCGCGGCCGACACGTTCTCGCTGGGTGAGGCCGCCGCAGGGGCGGGTCCGGCGGCGGTGCTGGAAGCCGACGCCGTCCGCCGCGCCGCCCGCAGTTATCTTGCCGAAACGGGTGCGGAGGAACGGTTCACGGAGCTTGCGGTAACGGAAGAGACCGGCACGGCGGACGGCCGGACGGCACGTGTGGTGCTGGCGGCGCGGGTCCATCCGCCGATCGTGAATTTCCTGGTGCCGGACGGAATCCCCGTCACCGCGGTGAGTGAGGCGCGGGCCCGGCTGCTGCAGTAAAAAGCTACGAAGCCTTCCGCTGCTCCTGCGCCTCGCGGACCGGCCAGTGCCTCCAGTCCGTTCCCTTACCCGGGCGGGCGCCGCTGACTACTGAGTCCCCGCATCCGGCACCGCGGGAGCGCTACCCGACTTTCCACTGGCGCGCGTATTTACTCTCGTCAACACCCTCCCGCGACCCTAATCTGACGCGGCAGCCATAAACCGACTGCACCATTCGCGCGGGGGAGACGACATGTCCGGTCAGTCCCGTGCCTACACGAAGGACCGCCGGTGGATGCAGTAGGGGTAGTCGAGGGCGAGGCCCGGGAGCTGATCCGCGTGCGCGGGGAGAAAATCGATATCACAGTACTAGTACCGGCACACAACGAGGAGGAAACCATAGGGCAAACCATTGAGTCTCTTCTCGCGCAGACCCGGCTGCCGGACCGGATCGTCATCATCGCCAATGGATGCACTGATCACACGGTGGACGTAGCAAAGAAGTACCCCGTAATCGTCATGGACCTGCCCCGCCTAAAACACCGCAAGTCCGAGGCCATGAACAGGGGGTGGAATTTGTATGGCCGTGACTCCGATCTTGTGGTGTCCATGGACGCAGACACTGTGCTTGTCCCCAATGCCATTGAAGACTGGGAGAAGGAATCATGGAAGCGTCTCTTCGGGGGATCGACTTCCAAATTCACCATCCGGCAGCCCGGTTTGTGGTGCAGACTGCAGAAATCCGAATACGCCTACAACATCCAACAGGGGCTGAACCAGGGGTGGACCAATGTCCTGGCAGGCGCCGGGTCTGCGTTCTCCGGTACGGCCCTGAGGGAGATTGCCGCCAGGGACGACAGGGAAGGGCCGTGGTCGTACGAAAGTGCTGTGGAGGACTACGAGCTGACCTACCGACTTCGGGAAGCGGGATACAAGACCTATGTATCCACCACCATCAGGGCATATACCGACGGGATGAAGAACCTGAAGTCCCTGTGGGGGCAGCGCATGAAGTGGCAGGCAGGTACCCTTCAGGATCTGCTTCGCTTCGGAGTCAACCGTCTGACCATAAGGGACTGGCTTAGCCAGATGCTCAATCTGCTCGGACCCGCAATCCGGGCGCTCTGGGTGATGGTAATTTCCCTGGCGCTATACCTGGATTCCTTGACATTAGCTTGGTGGGGACTGCTGGTGCCCTTACTGTTCGTAGCCATCAACCTCAAGACTGCCGTTCGCGTCCCGTATAAGGACAAGTGGGACATCCTTCTCGTCGTTTTTATAGTCCCTATTGAGCTCCTGGCCTGCATACGCGGCGGATGGATTCTCGCTTCCTGGGGAGAGATCATCCGCAAAAAGATCACCCGCAAAGATCGTGACTTGTGGGCTGCGCAGTACAAAGCAGAGGGGGTGGGATGATGCTGGGAGTAAGTCTGGCTTCCGGTCTCGTTGCCGGGCTCGCCGCAACCGGTTTGGAGATAGGATCGATGGTCCTGTTTGTCCTAGGCGGGATATTCGTTGCAGTAGGTCTGTTCACGCTGCTGAAGAGGAATTCGTCCAACCGGCCCTAGGCAAAAGCCGGCACCTTGGCCCGCGTGGTGGTGCCGGACGAAATCCCCGTCACCGCGGTGAATGAGGTGCGGGCCCGGCTGCTGCAGTGAAATCCTACGAAGCCTTCCGCTGCTCCTGCGCCTCACGGACCGGACCGTGGCCCCAGCCGCCGTGGTCCACGTCCAGGATCCGGCCGTCCTCGCCGTAGCAAATGGTCACCGGCTCGCCGAACTGTTCGCAGTCGCCGTCGGGGCACCTGTCTTTCATGTTGCCCACGTACTCGTTGGAGAAGTGCTGCTCCCACTCGTCCACTTTCCCCATGGCCCAGGGATCGCCCTGCTCGGCAAGGTCGTTTAGTTCGTCCAGGCTGTACATGCGTCCGCGCTCGGGATGGGTCAAGAGAGGCTCCTTCGAAAGGGCGTACATTCCATATCCGTTCCCTTAATCTAACGCCGACCACGGACGCCGCCGTGCGCATCCGCCCCGGCGCGTCCCGGCGCGTCCCGGAGCCGGCGCGTCCCGGAGCCGGCGCGTCCCGGCACGACGGCGGCGGGCGGCGGCGCAGGGACATGGCGTAGTCTGTAAGCACCATGGCAGAAATAGATTTTCCCGCAGAAATCCGCGCCCTCCGCTCCACTTTCGCCTCCATTGAAGAGGTCTCGGACGTGGCAAAGATCAAAGAGGACATCGAAGAGCTGAGCGAGATGGCCGGCGTCCCCGATCTTTGGGACGACCCCTCCGAGGCGCAGAAGATCACCTCCAAGCTCTCGCACCGCCAGTCGGAGCTGGAACGCCTTCAGACCATCGAATCCCGCATCGATGATCTCGAGGTCCTGGTGGAACTGGCCCAGGACGAGGCCGACGCGGATTCCAAGGCAGAGGCCGTGACGGAACTGGAGTCCCTCCGCAGGTCCCTGTCCCAGCTGGAAGTCGTCACCCTGCTTTCCGGTGAATACGACGAACGTGAAGCCGTGGTGACCATCCGTTCCGGTGCCGGGGGAGTGGATGCAGCCGACTTCGCCGAGATGCTGCTGCGCATGTACCTGCGCTGGGCCGAACGGCACGGATACCCCACCACCGTCCTGGATACCTCCTACGCCGAAGAGGCCGGCCTGAAATCCGCCACCTTCGAGGTCAAGGCGCCCTACGCCTACGGCACCCTGGTAGTGGAAGCCGGCACGCACCGCCTGGTCCGCATCAGCCCGTTCGACAACCAGGGCCGCCGGCAGACCTCGTTTGCCGCGGTCGAGGTCATTCCGCTGATCGCGCCCACTGACCACATCGACATTCCGGACAACGAAATCCGCGTGGACGTCTTCCGCTCCTCCGGTCCGGGCGGCCAGTCCGTGAACACCACCGACTCCGCCGTCCGGCTCACGCACCTTCCCACCGGCACGGTCGTCTCCATGCAGAACGAAAAGTCGCAGCTGCAGAACCGCGCCGCCGCCATGCGCGTGCTCCAGTCCCGCCTGCTGCTGTTGAAAAAGGAGCAGGAGGACGCCGAGAAGAAGGCCTTTGCCGGCGACGTCAAGGCTTCCTGGGGCGACCAGATGCGCTCCTACGTGCTCAACCCGTACCAGATGGTGAAGGACCTCCGTACAGAGCACGAGGTAGGCAACACCTCCGCGGTGTTCGACGGCGAAATTGACGACTTCATCGATGCCGGCATCCGCTGGCGTGCGAACGGCAGCGTTTCCGCCCGCAAATAGGCCGCTCCTGCGGTCGCTGCCTGCAGGCAGGTGGTCCGGCTAGAAGCCGAGCCCTTTCCGCAGCGGCAGGACCAGGGTCCGGGCGAAGGTATTGGTGATGTGGTTGTCCCGGTAGGCCAGGACATTGCCGACTACGGCAGGGCATCGCTGGTCATCGCAGAAATAGTCCGTCAGGTCCACCTGCCGGCTGTTGTTCAGCCGCATGGCTGCCTCGACCAGGGGGTCGGTCGCTCCGATTGCGTCGGGGCGCTGAACATTGCAGTCGTCGATGCTGTCTTTTTCCAGCACACAGTCGGGGACGCTAAACGTCGGATAGGGGATGTCTGCGATGACGCCGATGTGGATGCCGGCCTGCTCCAGCGGCTCCAACACCTCCAGATAACCGTCCACGGCACTGCGCGGGGAATCCCAGGTCCAGCCAAGCGCATGATCGTAGCTGGCCGGCCGCATGGCCGACGTGACTACGAGTTCGGGTTCGATCTCGAGGATGTCCTTCACGGTCTCAAGGTTCTGGGAAGGGCAGAGAGCGTAGGTATAGGTGTCGCTGTGCAACGGCTCGGCATTGAACGGGCATCCGTTGCGGGTGAGGACGTAAAGCCGGTACCCGCCGTCCCGGGCAATGGCGTCGAGAGGAGCCACGAATTGGGCAGCATGGGAATCCCCTACCAGGACTATTGCTTTGGCTCCGCCGGGGTCACCGAACATACACTCGGCGTAGGGTGTTTCCGCCGGATCGTAAACAGTGCAGGCCTCATCCAGCGATGGCATGTCGGCCATGGCCGCCGCAGGTGCCGGGCGCAGCGGCTGGCCTTCCGGCACTGTTGCGGGGTTGCTGGAATCGAACGCTGTGGCGCCTGGGTAGGAACGGGAATCGTACTCTTTGGTCAGGTTGTTGATTTTCTGCTGGACAACCCCATACGGGACGGCGGCAACTGCCACCGGAACTGCGATCAGGAGCGCTGCCAGTGCATACATGGGCCGGTGCGTCACCCTCTCAGCGCCGTGGCGGCCCACGGAGCCGGCTTTCCCCTGGAACCGGCGGAACGGCTTCTCGATAAACCGGGTGGACAGTGCGGCCAGAAGAACGCTTGTGGAGATGATGGCGGCACCGGCAACCAGGTCAGGGCCGTGCCCGAGAAAATGGACGGTGAAGACGGTGACCGGCCAATGCCACAGATACAGGGAGTAGGAGATGTCGCCTAGATAGGTGACCGGGCGAAGGGACTGCCACCAGACGGCCGAAATCCACGGTACGGCAGCATCAGCGGCCCTGCCTGCAAGGATGCACAGCGCAGCTCCAGCCGTGGGAACGAGTGCCACCCAGCCGGGAAACGGCATCGCGGTGGAGAGACCGATGGCTCCCGCGCTGATCAGTAGAATCCCGGCCCACCCGCTGGCGATGGATAGGCGCAGCTGCACGCTTCGTCCCGCGGTCGCGAGGGCCAGGATCCCGCCCAGACCGAGTTCCCAGATTCGGGTAGTGGTAAAGAAATAGGCGAGATCGGGGGCCGACATCGAGAACTGGACCGAGTGGATGAAGGACAACACGGAGATACCGCAGATGACTGCCAGTGCGGTAGCAGGTATGCCGGCGCGGAGCCCCATGGCACGGACCGCGGCAGCAGCGCCGAGCAGGAGCACGGGAACCACAAGATAGAACTGTTCCTCCACAGAGAGGGACCAGTAATGCTGCAACGGAGATACAGCCGCTGTCGCACCCGCGTAGCTGGTGGTGCTGAAGGCCTGGTTCCAGTTTTGGACATTCAAGCTGGCGGCCGCGGCATCCCGGGCAACGCCCTGCCAGCGCCCCTCCGGGAAGAGCAGCACTGTTGCGCCCAGGGTCGAGAGCACAACCGTTGCAGCTGCGGGAAGTAGCCGGCGGATCCGCCGGGCGTAAAAGGGCGCCAACGCGATAGTGGACGTGGAGCGCAGTTCCCGCACCAGGGAACCGACAATCAGGTAGCCGGAAATAACAAAGAAAACGTCCACGCCGATAAAGCCCCCCGGCAGGGCCTCAGGCCAGACATGGTAAAGAAGCACCAGTACGACGGCGAGGGCCCGCAGCCCTTGGACGTCGCGGCGGAAACCGGGGTGGGTGCCGCTGCTGCGAAGGACCCGGCGTCCGCGGCGGGACGCGCGGGTATCCGTCGATGTACGCGGGGAACGCCGAATATCCGCAAGGGCGACGGCATCGGGGGACAGTCCGGCGGAATCTGTGGGCACCGCAGGACTGTACCGCATCTTCACCCTGTGGACGCGGTGTGTAGTCCGACACGCGCTCTTAGGTTGTGGCTCACTGCGTCGGAAGCTGGCTATAGTCGAGAGGCCGGTGCCCATACCCCGAACCAAGGCCCGTGTCTCCGGCCGCTTCATGGGCACTAAGTAGCGATGATCACTTTCGACAATGTCACCAAGCTGTATGACCGGAACTCCCGGCCTGCGCTCAACTCGGTCAGCCTCGACGTGGACCGCGGCGAGTTCGTGTTTCTCGTGGGCGCTTCCGGCTCCGGCAAATCGACGTTTATCCGGCTGATCATGAAAGAGGAGCACGCCACCAAGGGCACGGTCTACGTGGCCGGCGCCAACGTGGCAAAGATCCCGAGCTGGCGGGTGCCCCGGCTGCGCCGGGGGATAGGCGTGGTCTTCCAGGATTTCCGCCTGCTGCCCAACAAGACGGTCTTTGCGAACGTTGCCTTTGCCATGCAGGTGATCGGCCGCAGCCGTGCCGTTATCCGTGACTCGGTGCCCGAAGTCCTCAAGACCGTAGGGCTGGAGGGCAAGGACAACCGCATGCCCCACGAACTCTCAGGCGGCGAGCAGCAGCGCGTCGCTATCGCGAGGGCCATCGTCAACAAGCCGGGCATTTTGCTCGCCGACGAACCCACCGGAAACCTGGACCCCACCACGTCGCTGGGCATTATGAAGGTGTTGGACCGGGTGAACCAGAACGGCACCACGGTGGTGATGGCTACGCACGACGACGACATCGTCAACGCGATGCGCAAGCGCGTGGTGGAACTGCGCAACGGCAAGATCATCCGCGACGAGCATGAGGGCATCTACCTGGGCGAACCCGAAGCGGCACGGGAACCGGACGGCGGATCAGCCGTGCCGGATGTGCCGGGCCGCAGCGGGAGCGGGGTGGCTGAATGAGGCTCGCATTTGTCCTGGGCGAGATCGGTTCAGGTCTGCGCCGGAACCTGTCCATGGTTGTCTCCGTAGTCCTCGTGACCTTCGTGTCGCTGACGTTTGTGGGGGCGGCAGGGCTGCTGCAGCTGCAGATCGGCCAGATGAAGGGCTACTGGTACGACCGCGTCCAGGTTGCCGTCTACCTGTGCACCGAGAATGACACGTCCGCATCGTGTGCCTCCGGCGCCGTCACCGACGAACAGCGGGAGGCCATCGAGGCGGACCTGCAGTCGGACCGCTATGTGGAGACGGTCGAGTATGAAGACCAGGAGACCGCGCTGACGCACTTCCGCGAGCAGTTCGCGAACTCGCCGATCGTGGACAGCATCACCGCCGAGATGCTGCCCGAGTCCTTCCGCGTGAGCCTGGTGGATCCGGAAAAGTACGAGGTCATCAACGAGGCGTTCTCTTCCAAGCCGGGAGTCGAGTCGGTCAGTGACCAGCGTGAACTGTTCGAAAAGATGTTTACGTACCTGAACCTTGCTTCGGTTGCCGCACTGGCCATTGCCGGCGTCATGCTGGTCTGCGCCATCCTGCTGATTGCCACCACCATCCGGCTTTCGGCGTTCAGCCGACGACGGGAAACGGGCATCATGCGCCTGGTCGGCGCATCCAAGGCCGTCATCCAGCTGCCGTTCGTGCTGGAAGGCGTGATCGCCGCCGTCATCGGCGCGGTTCTGGCTTCAGCGGCACTCTTGGCCACCGCGCACTTCTTCATCGGAAACCTTGCCCGGCAGTACCCAACCACGGCCTTTATTTCCTCGGAACAGGTCCTGTACCTGACACCTGTCCTACTTGTTCTCGGGGCGCTGTTGGCGGGAGTATCCTCGCTGTTGACACTCCGCCGGTACCTGAAGGTCTAGAGTCATGAGCACTGGGAATGGAATGTGGAAGATCATGGAGAGTCTCGCTAATGGATAATGCTGTGCCTAAACGGATCGGACGTGCGCCGGCGTCACGGGCCCTGGCGGCGGTTGTCGCCCTCCTGACGCTGACGCTCTCCGTTGCCTTCAGCAGTGCGGCAAATGCAGACGACCTCGAGGACCGCAAGGCCGCCATCGAAGCCGAAAAGCAGAAAGTCCAGCAGGACTATGAGTACCTCGGAGAAGATATTGCCGAGACGGTGGCCAAGCTCAATATCTACAAGGGCCAGCTCCCCGCCGCGCAGCAGCAGCTCGCGGATGCCGAGGGACGCGTCGACAGCGCCGCCGGCAAGGTGAGCGCCCTGAACGAACGCGTCGCCCTCGCCCAGAACACCCACGAAACCATCACGGCGCAGATCGAGAAGGACCGTGAGGACATTGCGGCCACCGAAAAGGCCATCGGACAGATTGCGTCCCAGGCCTACAAAAACGGCGGTGTTCCCTCCACGCTCTCACTGATGTTCGGCGCCAAGGGTGCGGACAGCCTCACCGATTCGCTCGGCATGGCGGAACAGGCGCTCAAGGGCCAGAACGCCGCCGTGGAAAAGCTGTCCCAGCAGAACGCCAACAATGTGAACTCCGAGGCGAGGCTGTCAGCCGTGGCCGAAGAGATCAGCAAGCTCAAGGCCCAGGCGGAAGAGGCGCTCAAGGCCGAGCAGTCCGCGCGTGACGCGGCAGCCGCGGAGAAGCAGAAAGTTAATGACCTGGTTGCCCAGACCACGGCGATGAACCAGGAGCTTGAGGCGCAGAAACCCAAGCTCCAGTCCCAGATGGCCAGTCTGGAAAAGGAAAGCGCCCAGGTAACCGCGGACATCGCGGAGCGGCAACGGGTCCTGCTCGAGGAACACCGCAAACGCGAGCAGGCCCGCGTTGATGAAGCCAACCGCGCAGCGGCCGAAGAAGCAGCCCGGAACAACCGCCCCGCCCCGCCGGCCCAGACCGTGCCGCAGCCGGGAAGCCCGTCCTCCTTCGGGCTCCGCCATCCGGTAATCGGTTCTCCGGTTTCGTCCGGCTTTGGCTGGCGCGGCACCCCGGAGGGGACAATTGATTTCTTCGGCAACGGCGGTTACCTGCACTCAGGCATCGATTTTGCCGCGAACTGCGGAACCCCGGTCTATGCTCCGGCCGCCGGCCATGTCTGGCGGGCCGACCAAGGCCAGGGCGAAATGATCGGGACAGGCAACCGGATTGTTCTCAATCACGGTGTGGTGAAGGGCAACGCCTTGGCCACCAACTACTACCACCTCAGCGGCTTCACGGTGTCCGTCAATCAGTGGGTGGAGCAGGGCCAGCTGATCGGATACGTGGGGAACACCGGAAACTCGCAGGGGTGCCACCTGCACTTCGAGACGGTGCTGAACGGCAATCTCGTGGACCCGATGGGCCTGCTCTAGGCCTACAATGGAGCTTTCGCTAAAACCTACTAAGGAGTTGCCCCGTGCCTAAGGAAAGTGGCCGTAAGGTAGTGGCCACCAATCGCAAGGCCCGGCACGATTACGAAATCCTCGACACCTACGAGGCCGGCATGGTTTTGATGGGGACCGAGGTGAAGTCGCTGCGTGAGGGCAGGGCCTCATTGGTGGACGGGTTTGCCACGTTCTACAACAACGAGCTCTGGCTCGAAGCCGCCTATATTCCGGAGTACCTCAACGGCAGCTGGACCAACCACTCCGCGCGGCGCCGGCGCAAGCTGTTGCTGCACCGCGAGCAGCTGGAAAAGATTATGCGCAAGACCAGCGAATCGGGTTTTACCATCGTGCCGCTGCAGCTGTACTTCCTGGACGGACGGGCCAAGGTGGAGATCGCCGTCGCCCGCGGTAAGCGGGAGTACGACAAGCGCCAAACCCTGCGCGAGAAGCAGGACAACCGTGAAGCACTCCGCGCGATGCGCGACAAGAACCGCGGCGCATGAGCGGAACGTTCTGGGAACCGCAGGCAGACGCGGACGAGGAAGCCGCCGCCCGCAAGCCGGTCTGGACATGGATGGTTACAGCTGTCGACCTGCTGATTGTCCTGGCGGTGCTGCCGGTAGTCATTCTGGTAGTGGTTCCGTTCTTTGCGGCGTACTACCTCTACCTTGCACAGGTGCTGGTATGGCTCGCTCCGGTGCTGGTCCTGGCGAACATCGCGTTGTTTGCCTGGGCCTTCCGGAGCAAGGCACCGGGCATGACCGCGCTGAGCATCCTCTCAGTCCTCTTCGTGCTCGTCTCGTGGATTCTCCTGACGGTCTGGGGTTCCCCCGTAGTGGTCTTCGGCATCCGGTTCTAAGCCGTTCCTGAAAACCTGCGGTACAATGAGTGTTCCGGCTTCGGCCGGATTGGTAACTCAATAAGGGGATGACCGGTTTCGACGATGTTTTGTTGAGACAGGGGAAGCGGGCCGAGGATACAGGGTTATCTCGTTAACGATCTCTGTAAACCAATAAGTGCCGAATCAAAGCGCACTGACTTCGCTCTTGCTGCCTAAGCAGTAAGGCATAGTCCGTCAGCCCGGGGATGCTCTCGCCCCGGTGCCTGGCGTCATTTAGAGGGCCACTGCTGAACACCTTCGCCGTTGGGGTGTTCGGGACTTTTAGACGGCTGGGTCCGGATCAGCCACTTGTCTGCGTGATGGCTGGGACCGAGAAAATCCGCTGCAGACTGCGCCCGGAGAAGCCCTGACAAAGCGACATCGGACGGGGGTTCGATTCCCCCCATCTCCACTGAGAAATCTCCACCCAAAGCGGGGAGCGCCCTGGTGCGTTCCCCGCTTTGCTGGTTTAACCCAGGACGCACGCCGGAGAGTTGTTTCTCACACCCGCGCGGTTTACGCGGTTGCGGGGCCTCTTCCCGTCCGGCGGGGCAAGGTGCATTGGTAAACTTTGTCATAGGCAGTACCCGCGCCGGCAGGACCCGGAGCGGGCGATATAACCGGTCGGAAGACCTTGTAGGAGACGCACCACTTTATGCAAAGCCCGGCACTCGAATCCCAGCATGACGACCTTTGGAACCGACGCTATGAGCCCAATGTCGCTGAGGTGAACCAGCTTTGCGACTCCCTGGCTGAAATGAAACCGGGAAGCCAGGTGCCCTACATCGATCCCATGCACGATATCGGGGAATGCCGGATCGTCAGCCTGTTCTCCAACATAGGCACTGCGCATGAGTCGGGATTCATCACGGCCGGTGACAATGAGGCGGTGGCACGGCTGCTGGGCGTTCACTGGCAGGCCGGACTGCGGCCGGAGTTCGTTATGCCGTGGAACGCCTACCCCTGGCATGTGCCGGGCGAACCCAACGGCAAGCTGAGCAAGGAACAGGTCCAGGAAGGGCTGCGGCCGCTGCTGCGCTTCCTTGCCCTGGTGCCCCGCGCCTCCGTCATCGTGGCCCACGGCACCGAGGCCCAGCGCCTCGCCGCGCTGTTCCTCAAGACCGAGAACCGGATGATCTACCGCCGCAGCATCAAGGTCTACAAGGCACGCTCGCTTTCCGGGCGTTCCTTCGGCGCCACCGCGGAACGTCAGCAGGAGGCGCTGGACGATATGCGCGCTGCCTACACCGATGCCATGGCCCGCACCGGGCTGACCGCAGCGCGCTAGGCGCCTAGCCGGCAGGCTCGGCCGGGGCGTCCACAACCCCGATGAAGCGGGAGCCCACTCCCGGGTACTCAGTGCGGACTGCTCCGGCAGGCAGCTCGGGGAGCTCCCGAACCCGGTGGTCTTCGCACGCTATGAACGTGAACTCCGGCCACCACTTCTTGGGGCGGGCAGCTTCCGTGTATCCGCAGACGGTGCAGGTCAACTGCACCCATACCGGCCGCTTTCCGGTCCGGTTGGCCCTGGACTGGATCAGCCATCCGGGAGGGTCGGCCTGCATCCGTGCAAGCTCGGCGTCATCCATGTGCGCGGGAATACCGTGGCGGATGGCCATTTCAAGCGGAATATCAAGGATCTGGGCGGCCTGGCGTCGAGTAGTCATCAGTTAAACGATACGCGTTGAAGCATCGGCGCATGCACCGCGGGGCGGCGGCCGCCTGGCCGCCGCCCCCCCCGCCGGCCCGGGCCCAACCCATAGGCGGGGGGGGGGGCACAGA
>NZ_JANFLU010000006.1 GCF_024385525.1 Arthrobacter sp. zg-Y238
AACTTTAAACCCAAGGGTTTGCACGCTCGGGCGCACCCCCCGGGGGGGGGGGGCGGCGGGCCCCCCCCCCCGCCGTCGTGCAGGGTACATAGCCTTAGGCGGGTGTGGACTCAAAGAAGGCTTCCCGCAGGTTGGCTTCCTCGTCCTTCGAGAGGTTCGTGTAGATCAGCTTCGCCCCCGAATAGTCCTTGAACGCCTCGGCTACCCGGTCCTCGACCGCATTGGAGGACAGGACGAACAACGCCGAGGAGCCAGGGGTGACCTCCTGGCGCACCTGCGCAATGAAATCGTCGTTGATTCCGACGTCCACCATGGAACCCGACATCGCGCCGATGGCGGCGCCCACCGCAGCGCCGATGAGCGGGACAAAGAAAATGAGCCCAAACAGAAGCCCCCAGAAGCCGCCGCCCAGGGCACCGGCCCCAACCATGTTGTGTTCCTGAATGGTCTTGGGCTTCTTGCGCCCTTCAGGCCAGGTAACGATCGCTTCGTCCTGGACGGTGATGAGGCCCTGGGACTGGAGGCTGGCGAGGGTTTGCGTGGCGCGTTCCGCAGCGTCCGCATCCGAGAATTTCCAAACGGTCAGTGTTGCCATGGCAGTTACTCCAAACGTTAGAGTTCAGGACAAGTCCGTACACGGAACCTGTCGGCAGCGCCAACGCTAGTGCCGCGCTTGGACGCGTACAAGGAAAACTGCCGTCCCGGGCAGAGCCTGCACCGTAACTCCCGGCAGCCCTGTGCGGGCTGACGGCTCGGACGTATTATGCACAGGACACGGTGAAAGGACGGGTGTCCATGGCGCCTCCCAATGATCCCGCCTGGTGGACGAACGCCGTCGTCTACCAGATCTATCCCCGCAGCTTTGCCGACTCGACCGGTGACGGGGTCGGCGATATCGGCGGCATCATCGAGCACCTGGACCATCTGGCCGAGCTGGGCGTGGACGTGGTGTGGTTGTCGCCGATCCAGCAGTCGCCCCAGTTCGATAACGGCTATGACATCAGTGATTACCGCCGGATCGATGAAATGTTCGGCACGGAGGAACAGTTCGACCTCCTGCTGGAGGGCCTGCATGAACGCGGCATCCGCCTGATCATGGACCTTGTGGTCAACCACACATCCAACGAATACCCGGGATTCCAGTCCTCCAAGTCCTCCAGGACGTCACCGAAGCGGGACCGCTACTGGTGGCGGGACGCCCGCCCGGGCTTCGAACCCGGGGAACCCGGCGCCGAGCCCAACAACTGGCGCTCCTTTTTCGGCGGCTCGGCATGGACCTTCGAACCGCTTACCAGCCAGTACTACCTGCACCTGTTCACCCCGCAGCAGCCGGACCTGAACTGGGAGAACCCGCGGGTGCGGGCGAAGGTTTACGCGATGATGAACTGGTGGCTGGACCGCGGCGTGGACGGGTTCCGGATGGACGTCATCAACTTCATTTCGAAGGACCCCGCATTGCCGGACGGAGTGGTGGACTCGTCAGGGATCTGGGGTGACGGATCGCCGTACTTCGTCTCGGGGCCGCGGATCCATGAATTCCTGCAGGAAATGCACCGGGAGGTCTTCGGCGGGCGCAGCGGCCAGTACCTGACGGTGGGGGAGACCCCCGGAGCCACGGTCGAACAGGCGCTGCTGTTCACCGATGCGCAGCGGCGGGAACTGGACATGGTGTTCCAATTCGAACACGTCAGCCTCGACCAGGGCGCCGGCAAATTCGATCACCGGCCGCTGTCCCTGCCGGACCTGAAAACGAGCTGGAACCGCTGGCAGCGCGGACTCGCCGAAAAGGGCTGGAACAGCCTGTACCTGAACAACCATGACCAGCCGCGCGTCGTGTCCCGCTTCGGTGATGACCAGCAGTACCGGTACGAATCGGCCACCCTGTGGGCCACCCTGCTGCACCTGCAGCGGGGGACCCCCTACATCTACCAGGGCGAGGAGATCGGCATGACGAACGCCGGTTTCACCTCGATAGACCAATACCGGGACGTGGAATCACTGAACTACTTTGCGGAGGCGCTCGAACAGGGGATGGACAGGGAACGGGTCCTGGAAGGGCTGCGCCGGATGAGCAGGGATAACGCACGCACGCCTATGCAGTGGACAGCCGGTGAGCATGCGGGTTTTTCCGAGGTTGAACCGTGGATTCCGGTGGCTGCGAACTACCCCGCCGTCAATGTGGAGACGGACCGGGCCGCGGAGCAGTCCGTTTTCGGCTACTACCGCGAGCTGGTTCGGCTCCGGCACGAATCGGACCTGGTATCGCTCGGGGATTTCCACCTGCTGGACCCGGGGCATCCAACACTGTTTGCCTATAAGCGCACCCTCGGGGACCAGGCGCTGCTGGTCCTGGGCAACGTGTCCGGCGCTGAGCTGGGGGTGCCGTCCGACCTGGAGGCCGGAAGCCTCGTCCTGGGGAACTACCCCGACGCCGGCGACCGTCACCTCTTGCGCCCTTGGGAGGCCCGGATCCTGGACATCTCCACCTATGCAGGGGGCTAAGCCCCGGCTATTCGGCGCTGAGGCTGCGGGTGTACAGGTCCGTGAGTTCTGCGTAACCGCCGGACCGGAAGGCCGTGCGCTGCCGTTCCGCGCCGGTACCGCCGGCAAGGACCCGGGCGACGCCGGCAGCCGCGTATTCCCGGTCTCCGGCTTCCTCCAGCGCGGGTGCAACAAACTCCAGCAGGGCAGTGAGATGATCTGCCGCGGGCACGCTGCCGCCCGGATGGGAAACCAGGTTCCCGTTCATGCCGAAGCGCGCAGCCTGCCAGAGGCCGACGTCGAGCAGTTCCGGATCGGGGACGGCTGCCGGAAGCGCGGGGACGGCGGATGCCAGCGTGCTGACCAGGGCCCGCACCAGGGTTGCCAGCAGCAGGGAGTCCCGGGCCTGGAGCTGGGCATCCGCAATTCGAACCTCCACCGTGGGAAAGCTCTCCGAGAGCCGTGCCGCCCAGCCCACGTGGCCGGCGTCGAGCACCACGTCGGTGGCGAGCAGGCTTTCCAGCCTTCGGGCGTAGTCCTGCGCATCGGCGAAGACCGGAGGGCAGCCCTGCACGGACCAGCGCCGGTAATGGACCATGCGCCAGCTGGCGAAGCTGCTGTCCTGTCCCCGCCAATAAGGGGAATTCACGGCAACGGCACCGAGCAGTGCGAGCCAGGGCCGGATCCCGTTCAACACGCGTACCCCTGTGTCGCGGGAGGGGATGCCCACGTGGATGTGGGTGCCGTTGACATATTGTTCGTGTGCAACGGCTCCGGTCAGGAGCCCCATCCGCCGGTACCGGTCCGAGGAATTGAGCACCGGCGGACCCTCCGCGATCCGGGGCGCCGCTCCGGTGGCGGCAACCCGTACGCCCACTGACGCTGCCGCCTCGGCAAGCCGGGAGCGGAACCCCAATAGGGCGTCCAGTGCCTCCTCCCGGGTGGTGCAGACCCGGGTGGAGCTCTCCACCTGTGCATCCAGCAGCTCGGCGGAACTGGTGAAGGCGCCCTGCCCGGGGGAGATCAGGGCGCGTGTCAGTTCCTGCGCTCCGGTGGGGAACCCGGTGGAGGCATCCAAGAGGAGGAACTCTTCTTCGATGCCGAAGGTAAAGACCATACGCATTTCTCCCTAAGCACCAACCATGCCGGACTTGGACAATTGTAGGTAGGCGGGGGAGGCGGCGCACCAGGGTCAAGGAAGCATCATGCCGCCCGGACTGCCCGCCACGTCAACGTCAGGTAGGGAAGCTCCAGGATGTCCCCATGCGCGTGTCCGAGGTGTTCGTAGAGGTACCAGGACAGATTCGAGTGCAGTTTCTCCCGCGCGGCGGTGCCGGCCGACAGGTAGAACGCCCGCGACCGGGCCAGTTCAAACAGGTCTTCCGGGGTCATCGGCTGCGTCCAGGCGACGGTGGAGGAATCGTCCAGCGCGAACTCCTGCCCCAGCTCAGGCCGGAAGCCCGGCCGCAGGACATCTCCGGCGTGGATGATGCGCGAGTAGCGGTGGACCCACGGGACGCTTACGTCGAGCTGGTTCCAGACCAGGCCAAGGATCCCGTGCGGCCGCAGGATGCGGGCGAACTCCCGGCTCGCTGCGGCAGGATCGCACCAGTGCCAGGCCTGGGCCACTGTCACGGCGTCCAGCGAGGAGGCGGGCAGGCCCGTCTGCTCCGCAGTGCCGACCCGCAACGGAACGTCAGGCAGCAGCCGGGAAAGCTGGTCGAGCATGTCGCGGGACGGGTCGACGGCGCAGACGTTCAGCCCGGCTGCGTGCAGTTCCCGGGTGTACTTTCCGGTGCCGGCGCCGACGTCGGCCACGTCCCGGACTGCGGGAACATCGGGGAGGCCGGGCCGGGCGAAGAGCCAGTGCACGGCCTCGGCGGGGTAGCCGGGGCGGATGCGGTCGTAGTGTTCGCCGCCGGCCTGGTAGCTGTCCGCCAGCTGCCGGCGGCGCAGTGCCTCGAGCCGAGGTCCGGAGGTGCCCACAGTTACAGGAGGTCGTCCAGATCGGGATTCAGGCGCTGCAGCACTTCGCTGTGCAGCGTCCCGTTGGTCGCCAGCGCGTTTCCGCCGAAGGGCCCGTCTTCGCCGTCCAGCGAGGAAAAGCGGCCGCCGGCCTCGGTCACGATCGGAACGAGGGCCGCCATGTCATAAAGGTTCAGTTCGGGTTCGCAGGCAATGTCCACGGCGCCCTCGGCCACCATGCAGTAGGACCAGAAATCGCCGTAGGCGCGGGTACGCCAAACGGACTCGGTCAGGTCCAGGAACTCTTCGAGGTTGCCGCGGTCCTTCCAGCCGCCGAGGCTGGAGTAGGACAGCGAGGCATCGGACAGCCGGGAAACGTTGGAGACGTGCAGGCGGGTAGCCGCAGCCAGGGACCGGCCCATGTAGGCCCCCGTGCCGGTGGCTGCCCACCAGCGCTTGCCCAGCGCAGGCGCGCTGACGAGGCCGACCACGGGAACGCCGTCGTCCACCAGGGCAATCAGGGTGGCCCACACGGGGACGCCGCGGATGAAGTTCTTGGTGCCGTCGATCGGATCGATGATCCACCGCCGCGGGCCGGAGCCGCTGGAACCGAATTCCTCGCCCAGTACCGCATCGCGGGGCCGGGCGCGGGAGAGCTGTCCCCGGATGGCATCTTCGGCGGCTTTGTCGGCGTCGGTGACGGGTGTGAAGTCCGGCTTGGTCTCGATCTTCAAGTCCAGGGCCCGGAAGCGCGACATGGTCTGGTCATCCACGGAATCAGCCATCACATGGGCCAAGCGCAGGTCATCGTTGTAGTTCTGAACGAAGGGCATACTCTTCAACTTATCCTTATTCGGCGGGCACAGCCCCGCATTAGGCCCGTTAGCGGGCGGTGTCCTGGCAAATCTCCGCGACGCCGAACCCGGCGCCAAGGAGGGCTATTGCTCGCCGAGCTCCTTCGCGGAGGACTTATTCTCCGTGCGGGTACCGGTGCCCAGCAGCCGCCGCAGCGACGCCAGCCGCGCGGGGCCTGCGGGCCCGGCATGGCCGCCTTCCACCCACGGGTCCAGCCCGCAGCCGACGGCGAGCGAATCGTGCCGGCAGCCGCGCTCACAGTCGGCGGTGCCGGGCTCAAGGTCGGGGAAGGCCTGCAGGATCCGGTCCGGGTCCACATGGGCCAGGCCGAAGGAACGGATGCCCGGGGTGTCGATGATCCAGCTTCCTGCGGGGGAATCGCTCAGCCGCAGGGCCAGGGCGGAGGAGGACGTATGCCTGCCGCGCCCAGTGACGGCGTTCACTCCGCCGGTGGCCCGGGCCGAACCCGTCAGGGCATTGACCAGGGTGGATTTGCCGACGCCGGAGGGTCCCACCAGGACGCTGACGTTGTTCTTCAGCACCTCGTGGAGGGCCTCGACGGCGGTGCCCTGAAGGCGTGCGGAAAGGCCGTCGTCGGAGCGGGCATCGATGCCCGAGGCGTCAGCTGCCGCGGTGCGGCTGATGATGACGTCCATGTCGAGGTGTTCGTAGTTGGCCAGCAGATCGGCCGGGTCCTTGATGTCCGCCTTGGTGATGCACAGGACGGGGGAGATCCCGGCGTCGTACGCGGCAACGAGGGCGCGGTCGATGAAGCCGGTGCGGGGCTCGGGGTTGGCGGCAGCCACCACAATCACCAGCTGGTCGGCGTTGGCCACCACCACGCGTTCCACCGGATCCGTGTCGTCGGCGCTGCGCCGCAGCAGGGTTCGGCGTTCTTCGACACGGACCAGCCGGGCCAGGGTGTCCGGGGCGCCGCTTACGTCGCCGACCAGCGCCACCAGGTCCCCGGCCACTACAGGGGTGCGCCTCAGCTCCCTGGCACGGGCGGCAATGACGGTGCGCTCGTTGGCGGTGTCTTCATCCACCACGGCGGTGTACCGGCCGCGGTCCACGGTGATGATCCGCCCGATGACGGCGTCGTCGTGGGCGGGGCGGTCCTTGGTGCGGGGCCGCGAGCCTTTTTTATTGGGCCGGACGCGGACATCGGACTCGTCCCAGCCGCTGGTACTGCGTGTCATGCTTCCGCCGATCGGGTGAGCTGCTGCCAGAGTTCGGGGAACTGCGGCAGCGTCTTGGCTGTTGTGGAGATGTCGCGGACGACGACGCCGGGCACGGCCAGGCCGATCAGGGCGCCGGCGGTGGCCATCCGGTGGTCGGCGTAGGTTTCCCAGGTGCCTCCGTGCAGCGTCACCGGCCGGATGATCAAACCGTCTGTTGTTTCTTCCGCGTCGCCGCCGAGCCGGTTAATTTCAGTGACCAGGGCGGCCAGCCGGTCCGTCTCGTGGCCGCGGAGGTGCGCTATCCCGGTAAGGCGGGACGGCGAACTTCCGAGGGCACAGAGAGCGGCCACCGTGGGGGCCAGCTCGCTGGTGTCCGCCAGATCGGCGCCGCGGATGCGGCCGGTACCGGTGACGGTGAGGGTGCCGCCGGCCAGGTCCACGGACGCGCCCAGGGCCGGGAGGATGCTCCGCCACTTATCGCCCACCTGGGTGGTCGAGGCGGGCCAGCCGGTCACGCGTACGGTCCCGCCGGCCACCAGCGCCGCGGCGAGGAAGGGGCCGGCATTGGACAGGTCCGGTTCAATCACGGTGTCGAAGGCGGCAATGGGGCCGGGTGCCACCCGCCATTCGCTGGGAACGGAATCATCAACGTCCACTCCGACGCCGCGCAGTACGGAGACCGTCATGGCAATGTGGTCCGGGCTCGGCAGCGTGCTGCCGCGGTGCACAAGGTGCAGGCCCTTGTCGAAACGTGGTGCTGCCAGCAGCAGGGCCGAAACAAACTGCGAGGAGGCGGCGGCGTCGATCTCCAGGCGGCCGCCGGCGATACGCCCGGAGCCGGTGACGCTGAAGGGCAGGGAGCCGGCGCCGTCGTCGTCCACCTGCACCCCGAGGGAGCGCAGGGCGTCAATGATGGTGGACATGGGCCGGCTGCGGGCATGCGGGTCGCCGTCGAATCCCGTGGTCCCGGGGACGAGTCCTGCCAGCGGCGGGATAAAGCGCATGACCGTCCCGGCCAGGCCGCAGTCAATCTGCCGGGTCCCGCGGGCGGCTGCCGGGACCGGATCTATCAGCAGGTCCGGTCCGAAGGGGCCGTCGCCGGGGATTTCCGTGATTGTTGCTCCGAGGGAGCGCAGGGCGGAGACCATAAGCTCCGAATCCCGCGAATGCAGGGGTGCCCGCAGCCGGGACCTGCCGTCTGCAAGGGCGGCGAGGACCAGGTATCGGTTGGTCAGCGACTTCGAACCCGGTACCGCGACTGTTGCGTCTACGGGCGAAGTGACGAAGGGTGCCGGCCAGGTAGCCGGCACCCCGGCATTCGGAGCACTCATTGCTGCTAGGAACCGACGATGTCCGAAGCGGCGTTGGACACTGCCTTGAGCTGCTTGCGCGTGCTCTTCGAAACCGACTTGGAGACGGCGCGGGTCTTGCGGCTCGTGCCGGAGGCAAGGTGCCCGGCGCGCCAGGCAAGTCCCGGACGGCCGTTGGTGTCAACGGCAGCGAGCAGGACGCCGCCGATCAGGGAGAGGTTCTTGAGCAGCTGGTTGCGGCGTTCCTTGCGCTCGGCCGCGGTGGAAGCCTCGGCGTTGCGGTATTCCACCACGGAGTTCAGCGCGGCCGTTCCGGCGAGCAGGAGGGACGCCAGACGGGCAAACTTGCCCGTGCCGAGCATCGAGGCAGCGCCAACCTGCGTGTAGCCGACAACCTTGGCTACGAGCGCCGGGTTGGACGTGAATGCTGCGGCGGCAGGAACGGTGCTGCCGATCATCTTCAGCGTGGGGGTGAGCTGTTCGGCGGTCTGGTCAGCGTTGCGAAGGCGCTCCACGCCTACGGCCACGAAGCCGGTTGCGAGCAAAGGACGTGCAATCAAACGGACTATCGACATAGTGCCTCCTGGGAAATCCATCACTTACGCGAAAAAAACAACATTTGGTGCTGCTTCCACCTTAGTCTGGCATTTTGCGGCCTGCGGCACACGTTTCGTCCCGCGGTCCCTCATCGCACCCTTTCCCGCCGTCCGCCGGGAAGGGTGCGGGAATAGCGGGCCCGGCGTCGTCGTTGGCACCAGTATCAGGATGTGCTTTGCCAACAGTCAGGAGAAAGCATCGTGCCAGCCGCCACGCTGACCACAGCGCGGACTACCCGCGGGCCGAAGCTACGCGTACGGGTTCCCGCCCGCACCGTAGACTGGGAGGTGATGAGAACTGATGCGCCGGAAGGCAGCCCCCACGTGGAAAACTTCGAACTCGACGTTGCCACCGAATCGGATGAGGCACGCAAGCTTCGTTTTGAGCAGGACGCCATGCAGTATGTGGACCAGCTCTATTCAGCGGCCATGCGCATGGCTCGCAATCCCTCGGACGCGGAGGACCTCGTTCAGGAGGCCTACACCAAGGCTTTCTCCGCTTTCCACCAGTACCGGCCGGGGACCAACCTCAAGGCCTGGCTGTACCGCATCCTGACCAACACGTACATCAACCTCTATCGGAAGCGGCAGCGGGAACCCCTGCAGGCCAACTCCGACGGCGTTGAGGACTGGCAGCTGGCCCGTGCAGCCGAACACAGCTCAACCGGGCTCCGGTCCGCTGAAGCGGTTGCTTTGGACCACCTGCCGGATTCCGATGTCAAGGATGCCCTGCAGTCCATCCCGGAGGAGTTCCGGCTTGCCGTGTACTTCTCCGACGTGGAGGGCTTCGCGTACAAGGAAATTTCAGAAATCATGAATACGCCGATCGGCACCGTGATGTCCCGGCTGCACCGTGGACGCAAGATGCTCCGCGAGCTCCTAGCGGAGTATGCACACGAGCGCGGTATCAAGGGCAAAGTGCCCACAGCCGAAGCAGCCGGCGCATCAACCAAGAAACAGGGGAATGAGCTATGAGCGATTGCCAGAGCCTGGGCGATTGCGACGACGCCCGTATTGAACGGCTGTACGAATACCTGGACGGCGCCCTGTCCCACGAGGACCTTGTGGAAATCAAGGAACACCTCGACGGATGTCCCGAATGCGCCCAGGAACATGACCTTGAGTGCGTCATCCGTTCGGTGGTGAAGCGGTCCTGCACAGAGGCAGCGCCCGAGACGCTGAAGGCCAGCATCCTCACCCGCATCAGCCAGATCCAGACTGCGGACCACTGATTCCGTAGCGCACCGTCGCAGACACAAAGAACCCCCGGTGCCATTTGGTTCCGGGGGTTCTTTTTGCCTGGCCGTCCGGCCACGCGGCTACCAAAGCTTTGCTTAGGTGTTGGGACGCTTACCGTGGTTAGCGCCGCCGCGCTTACGGTCACGACGCTTGCGTGCACGCTTGCTCATAGCTGCCTCCTTTGATTCGAAAAGTTCTGCCCTCCAGTGTCCCACATGCCTCATGCGCACGCCTAACGCGTGCCCGGCTGCCTAGACGAATGCCGACTTCCCGGTCACTGCCCGCGCGACGATCAGTGAATTGATCTCGTAGCTGCCCTCGTAGGTGTAGAGGATTTCGGCATCTCCGAAGAGCTTGCCCATCTCATAGTCCGTGCTGATGCCGTTACCGCCCAGCAGGGACCGCCCCATGGCCACCGATGCCCGGGCCAGCCGGGTGGTGGTGGACTTGGCCATCGCCGCCTGGACCATTTCGAGCTTGCCGTCCTGCTGGATTCCGGCAAGCTGTGCCATCAGTGCGAGCGAGACGGAGGCGTTGCCCAGGATTTCGGCCAGCTGCTGCTGGATCAGCTGGAACCGGGCGAGCTCCTTGCCGAACTGCTTCCGGTTCAAGGCGTAGGAACGTGCGACGTCGAACGCGGCCAGCTGTATGCCGGCGGCCTGCCAGCCCACCCAGGCACGTGAATCGCGCAGCAGCTCGTTGGCTTTGGAAAAGTCGGTGGCGCCCGGCAGGAGGTTGGCTGCCGGGATGCGGACGTCGTCGAGCACGATATCCGCGTTCTGCATGATCCGAAGCCCGATCTTGTTTGCGATCTTTGCGGCCGTGTAGCCGGGGCGGTCCGTTTCGACGAGGAAACACTTTATCTGCTGGTCGGCGACGTCCCTCGCCCAGACCAGGGCAAAGTCGGCGATGGTGCCGGCCCCGATCCAGCGCTTGGCGCCGTTGATCACCCACTCGTCCCCGTCGCGGCGCGCCGTAGTGGCCAGCCCGCCGGCTATGTCCGATCCGTGGTCCGGTTCGGTCAGGGCAAAGGCGCCGATCTGCGTGAGGGCGGTGAGGCCCGGCAGCCAGCGTGCCTTCTGCTCCTCGGAGCCGAGCTGGTCCACCATGCCGACGATCAGCTCGTTGTGGATCCCCACCAGTGCGGAGAGGGACACATCGGCGCGCGCCACCTCCGTGTACATAAGTCCCTTGAACAGCTTGGAGCTTCCGTCTGTCTGCAGACCGCCGAGGCCGTACTTGCCCAGCTCCGCGACCAGTTCGAAGGGGAATTCCTCCCTGTTCCAATAGTCGATCGAAGCCGCCCGGATCCGGGACTGGAGGAAGCTGCGGACCTCCCGGTAGCGGGACTGTTCCTCCGGAGGAAGCAGGTCAACGATGTACATGAGGTCAACGTCCGGGAAAGGCGGGACGAAGGCGTCGTCCGTCTCTGTGAGGTTCTGGCCGGTGGCACGGCTTTGTGGCTGCACGGGCGAGCATCCCTTCGTAGCGATCCGGCATGGATGATCCGGCTCTTCCTAACCCTTGGACGTCCTAGTATATTGCAGAGTGATGGAGATCACCATTGCGACGGTCCCCGGCCGAGGTCCGGAGCCGGGATAACGGCGGCGGGCCCGCAAGCCACCGGAACCGACTTTCCGGCACTGAAAAGCTAGGCTGGGGCCTATGAAATCCAGAACGGGAAGCCGGAGGTGCCGTGGCAATGCCGCTGCCGCGTGATCCCATTGCGGACGCCAGAGGAAACTGGGAACGGCACGGCTGGTCCGACGTCGCCGCCCCCATGGCTGCCATCACAGCCATCATGCGGACCCAACAGATCCTGCTGGCCCGGATTGAGGCGGTCTTGAAGCCGTTCGGGCTGACGTTTGCCCGCTACGAACTCCTCGCCCTCCTGAGTTTTGCCCGCAGCGGGGCGCTGCCCATGAACAAGGCCAGCGCGCTTCTGCAGGTGCACCCCACCTCGGTGACGAACGCCGTCGACCGTCTGCAGGACGCTGAACTGGTGATCCGCTCACCGCATCCCACAGACGGGCGCACCACCTTGATTGAGCTCACTCCCCAAGGGCGGACGCTGGCCAAGGAGGCAACCCAGGCCCTGAACTCGGGGGTATTCGCGCAATCCGGATTCGAAGAGCAGGATGTGGACCAGCTGATCCGGATCCTCGGCAGCTTCCGCAGGAACGCCGGCGACTTCAGCGACTGAGACTTCAGCGACTGAACGGCGCGGCCGGACGCACCGCCTCAGCGGTGGGTGAAGTCCGGCTTGCGCTTCTCGACGAAGGCTGCCATGCCTTCCTTCTGGTCTTCGGTGGCAAACAGCGAGTGGAAGACGCGCCGTTCGAAGAGGACTCCCTGGGCCAGGCCCGTCTCAAACGCTGCGTTGACGGCTTCCTTGGCAACCATCGCCACCGGTTTGGATTTGGAGGCGATGACCGCGGCGGCCTCCATGGCCTCCTCGACCACGTCCGCGGCCGGGACCACGCGGGAAACGAGGCCGGCGCGTTCGGCTTCCTCGGCACACATGAAGCGCCCGGTCAGGATCATGTCCATCGCTTTGGACTTCCCCACGGCGCGGGTGAGCCGCTGGGAGCCGCCCATGCCGGGGAGCACTCCGAGATTGATTTCCGGCTGGCCGAATTTGGCATTGTCGCCGGCAATGATGAAGTCGCACATCATCGCGAGCTCGCAGCCGCCGCCCAAGGCGAAGCCGGACACTGCAGCTATCACCGGGATACGCAGACGGGTCAAATTTTCCCAGCCGCGGAACCAGTCCGCGGCGTACATGTCCATGTAGCCCTTGGACTGCATTTCCTTGATGTCCGCCCCGGCGGCGAAGGCCTTGCCGGATCCGGTCAGCACAACAGCTCCGATCGCGGGATCGGCGTCCATTGCGGACACGGCGCGCACGAGTTCGTCCATGGTGGACTTGTTCAGCGCGTTCAGCGCCTCGGGCCGGTTGAGCGTCACGAGCCCCACCCGGCCGCGCTGCTCTACGAGAATGTTCGTGTACTGCTCAGTCATGTCTGGCCCCTCAGGTGCTGTTTCAAGTGTTCGGGATTGTCCGGTGCGCAAAACCTAGCGCGCTGACCTATCCCGGATATCGGTGATGATGCCGGAGAAATCCCGGCCCGCGCCGCCTTCCGCGGCAAAGTCATCGTAGATTGCCGAAGCGAGCGGTCCTAACTGCGCGGCGACCCCCGTGCTTTCGAGGGCGTTGAGGGCCAGCTTCAGGTCCTTGGCCATCAAGGCTCCCGCGAACCCGGGCTGATAGTCGCGGTTGGCGGGGCTGGTGGGCACCGGGCCCGGCACGGGGCAGTTTGTGGTCAGCGCCCAGCACTGGCCGGAGGCCGCCGAGGCAACATCGAAAAGGGCCTGGTGGGTCAGGCCCAGCTTTTCGCCCAGGACAAAGGCTTCGCTGACCGCGATCATCGAGATTCCGAGGATCATGTTGTTGCAGATCTTGGCGGCCTGGCCTGCACCGTGCTCTCCGCAGTGCACTACGCGCCGGCCCATCACCTCGAGCATCGGGCTGACTGCTTTGAAATCTTCCGGCAACGCGCCCACCATGAAGGTCAAAGTGCCTGCCTCGGCGCCTACGACGCCGCCGGAGACCGGCGCGTCTACGGCCCGGTGGCCGGCCGCAACCGCGAGTTCTGCTGCCTCCCGGGCCTCCTCCACGTTGATGGTGGAGCAATCCAGGAACAGGGTGTTGGGTGCGGCAGCGGCGAGCAGCCCCGGCTGGTCTCCGGTGCCCCGATAGGCGTCCAGCAGATGTTTGCCGCTGGGCAGCATGGTGAGCACTACACCGGCGCCGGATACCGCAGCGGCGGCACTGGCGGCTGTGGCGATGCCGTTTGCCTCAGCAGTTTCAAGAGCGGCGGGCATTACGTCGAAGCCGGTGACGGCGTAGCCGGCGTTCACGAGATTCACGGCCATCGGGCCGCCCATGTGGCCCAGTCCGAGGAAGGCAACCGGAGCGGCCTGCTCCCCACGGCTCAGCTCTGAAGGGAATGGTTCAGACATTGTTGTGCTCCTTGGAAAGTATCAGTTCACGGTTCCCCAGCGGAGCGAAATAGGATTCGACGTCCTCGTCGCTGACCTCTGCCAGCGTGGCGGGCTGCCAGTCCGGGGCAAAGTCCTTATCCACCACCTGGGCACGGATGCCCTCCCGGAAATCGGGTCCGGCGACGAACCGCAGGCCCACCCGGTACTCCTGCTCCAGGGCTTTCTCCAGGCTCAGCCCCTTCACCCGGCGCAGCGATTCCAGCGTCACTTTCACCGCGGTGGGGGACTTGGCCGCTATTGCCTCGGCAGCCTTGGCTGCTTCCTCCTGGGCCTGCCCATCGAAAGCCCGCAGCCGGCGCACAATTTCCTCGGCGTCGGTCCCGGCGTAGCAGGCGTCTATCCATGCCTGCCCTGCGAGTCCGGACGGCGGGGCCTCCTCTGCAAAGCGTGCGACGGCGGAGTCCACGGGTTCGCTTTCAAGTGCCCTGGCGAGGTCCTCAAGCTTCGCCGATGGAACGAAGGAGTCCGCGAACCCCAGGAACACCGCGTCGGCAGCGTTCAAGTGGGCCCCGGTGAGGGCTGCATGGGTGCCGGTCTCCCCGGGCGCGCGGGAGAGCAGCAGGGTTCCGCCGACGTCGGGCACGAAGCCGATGGTGGTTTCCGGCATGCCCAGCCGGGTCCGTTCGGTGACGATCCGGACGGAGCCATGGGCGGAGATTCCCACTCCGCCCCCGAGCACCAGTCCGTCCATGAAAGCCACGTACGGCTTGGGGTAGTTCGAAATGAGCGAGTTGAGCGTGTATTCGTCCGCCCAGAAGGCGGCTGTGGCGTTGCCGCCGTCGAGCATGTCGCGGTAGATGGCCACTATGTCGCCGCCCGCGCACAATCCCCGTTCGCCGGAGCCGCGTACCAGCACAGCTGCCACGGAGTCGTCGCCGGCCCAGAGCCTGAGCTGCTCCAGCATGGCCGATGCCATGCCGGCCGTAAGCGCATTGACGGCCCGCGGGCGGTTGAGCGTTATGACGCCCAGCCTGCCGCGGCATTCGAACAGCACCTCATCCGTGGCAGGCTTCCCGGAGTCCATGGCTGCCATCAGCTGCCTTCCGGCATAACGAAGCTGGCGCCGGTGCGGATCCCCGACGGCCAGCGCGTGGTGACCGTCTTGGTCTTGGTATAGAAGCGGAAAGCATCCGCACCGTGCTGGTTGAGGTCGCCGAATCCGGAAGCCTTCCAGCCGCCGAAGGTGTAGTAGGCGATAGGGACCGGGATGGGGACATTGATGCCCACCATGCCGACCTGGACCCGGCTCGCGAAATCACGGGCTGAGTCACCGTCCCGGGTGAAGATGGCCACTCCGTTGCCGAACTCGTGTTCGCTGCACAGGCGCAGGGCTTCGTCGTAGTCCTCTGCACGGAGCACGCTGAGCACGGGCCCGAAAATCTCTTCCTTGTAAATCGTCATGTCCTTGGTGACGTTGTCGAAGAGAGTGGGCCCCACCCAGAAGCCGCCGTCGTAGCCCTCTACTGCGAGGCCGCGCCCGTCGGCCAGCAGGGTGGCACCCTCATCCACACCGGCCTGGATATAGCCTTCGATCCGTTCCTTCGCGGAAACCGCGACCACCGGGCCGAAATCCGAATCCTCGGCGAGGCTGTGCCCGACCTTGAGTCCGGCGATCCGCTCCTCAAGCTTCGCCACGAGCGCGTCGCCGGTGTCCTTGCCGACCGGTACGGCCACGGAGATCGCCATGCAGCGTTCGCCGGCGGAGCCGAAGCCGGCACCGATCAGGGCATCGGCTGCCATGTCCAGATCGGCATCCGGCATGATCACCATGTGGTTTTTCGCGCCGCCGAAACACTGGGCGCGCTTTCCATGCGCAGCGGCAGTGGCGTAGATGTACTGCGCAATCGGTGTGGAGCCGACAAAGCCGATGGCGGCGACCCGCGGATCCTCCAGCAGAGCATCGACCGCTTCCTTGTCGCCGTTGACGACGTTAAAGACACCGGCCGGAAGGCCGGCCTCCGTAAAGAGCTCGGCAAGGCGCAGGGGCACGGATGGGTCCCGCTCGGAGGGCTTGAGGATGAAGGAATTGCCCGCAGCCAGTGCCGGACCGGATTTCCACAGCGGAATCATGGCCGGAAAGTTGAACGGCGTGATTCCGGCTACGACGCCGAGCGGCTGGCGCATTGAATGGACGTCGACGCCGGCCCCCGCGTTGTCCGAGAACTCGCCCTTGAGCAGGTGCGGGGCGCCGGCGGCGAATTCCACCACCTCGATGCCCCGCTGGATGTCGCCTTTCGCGTCGAGGAGGGTCTTGCCGTGTTCCGAGGACAACAGGGTGGCCAGTTCGTTCATGTTCGCGTTCACCAGATCGACGAACCGCAGCAGGATCCGGCCCCGCCGCTGCGGGTTCATGGCCGCCCATTCCAACTGGCCCTTCTCCGCGTTGGAAACAACGTTGCGGACTTCCTCGGTGCTGGCCAGGGGCACCCTGGCGGAGACCTCGCCCGTGCAGGGATCGTAGACATCGCTGAAGCGCCCGGAGGCGCCTCCAACATGCTGTCCGTCAACGTAATGCGATAGCTCGCGAACCATAATGGAATGCTCCTTTGCACCGTGAATTGCGAAGCTGCACCGCGGCTGAGTGTGAGCCGCGACACTGTCTTCCCACCCCAACATAGTCCAACTTAGTTCCAGACCGGCAAACGGAACCCTGACAACGACGACGGCGGCGCCGTGGGGAAGATGGTCTTCCGCCTGACGCCGCCGCCGCGGTTTCGTTCTGCTGTGTTTACCTATTCCGCACCGTTCAGCCTATTCCTCGCTGCCGGCCGCGAGGAGCGCATAGCGCTGCTCTCGGCGGTAGGCCTGCTCGGCCGGGTCCGGCACCGGTGCCGCTGCCAGCAGGCGCCGGGTGTACGGATCCTGCGGGTACTTCAGGACCTGTTCGGTGGAACCCTGCTCCACCATCCTGCCCTTGTTCAGCACGGCGATATGGCTGGCCAGGATCTCCACCACCGCGAGGTCGTGGCTGACGAACAGGCAGGCAAAGCCGTACTCCTGCTGCAGGTCCTGCAGCAGCGCCAGCACCCGTGCCTGCACCGACACATCCAGCGCCGACGTCGGCTCATCCGCTACGAGCAGGGACGGCCGCAGCGAGAGCGCCCGCGCAATGCCCACACGCTGGCGCTGCCCGCCGGAGAGTTCGTGCGGGTACCGGTTGCGGAAGCTCTTGGGCAGCTGGACGTCATCGAGCAGGTTCTCCACCCGCTTATCCAGCTCGGCCTTGGACAGCTTCTCGTGCAGGAACAGCGGCTCGCCGATGCTCTCACCGATGGACATACGCGGATTCAGCGATGCCGCCGGGTCCTGGAAGACGATGGCGAACTTCCGCCGCAGGGGCCGCATTTTTTTCGGTGACAGCCCGGCGATGTCTGTTCCGTTGATCCGCACACTTCCCTCGGCCACCGGCAGCAGACCGGTGACGGCGCGTCCGATGGTGGACTTCCCCGAACCGGATTCGCCCACCAAACCCATGACTTCGCCGGGCATGATCGTGAAGGAAACATCGGATACCGCACGGAAGGCCGGGGTGCGGAACCGTCCCGGATACTCGATGGCCACATTCTCAAGCTGCAGGGCGGGCGTCTGCGACGTCGTCGGTTCGGCCACTTCCTCGGAGGCCTTCATAACCGCCCGGGGTGCATCGGTGATCTGCAGGGAGCCGTCATCCTCCACCTCGACGGCTGCCAGCACACCGCCCACCTTGGAACCGAGGTGCGGCACGGCATCGAGCAGGGCCTTGGTGTAGTCCTGCTGCGGTGCGGCGAAGAGATCCACCACGGCGGAGGCTTCCACGATCCGCCCGTTTTGCATGACCACCACGTTGTCCGCGAGGTCGGCCACCACGCCCATGTCATGGGTGATGAGCAGGATGGCGCTGTTCAGGCGTTTGTTGAGCTTACGCAGCAGTTCGAGTACTTCCGCCTGGACCGTTACGTCCAGGGCGGTCGTGGGTTCATCGGCGATCAGCAGGATCGGATCATTGGCAATGGCAATGGCGATCATGGCCCGCTGGCGCTGCCCGCCGGAGAACTGGTGCGGATAATTGTCGTAGCGGGTCTCCGGATCAGGAATCTCCACCATGCGCAGCAGCTCAATGGCGCGTGCCTTGGCATCCGCGGGGGACGCATCGGTGTGCTGCTCAATGATCTCCTTCACCTGCTCACCCACCGTCAGGACCGGGTTCAGGGCCGTCATGGGCTCCTGGAAAATCATGGCGATGTCATTGCCGCGGATCTTCCGCAGCGCCGACTGCGGGGCGCCGATGAGTTCCTTGCCGTGCAGTTTCGCACTGCCGGTGGACCGCCCGTTGCCGGGCAGCAGGCCGAGCAGCGCCATGGAAGACATGCTCTTTCCCGAGCCGGATTCGCCGACGATCGCCAGGATCTCCCCGGGATAGACCTTGTAGTTCACGTCTTCGGCGGCCATGACCCATTCGTTGTCGACGTTGAAATCGACGCCGAGTCCGGTGACCTCAAGGATGGGGGAACCGGTTCCCGTTGCGGGGGTGTCGCTGTATACCGGTGTGGAGGTCATTGCTTGTTCCTTGTCTGTCGGGGATCAAACGCATCCCGGAGCCCGTCGCCGATGAAGTTGACGGCGAGGGCAATGGCCACGATAAACACGCCGGGCCAGAGGAAGACCCAGGGGCGCACGGTCATGGCTGACCGGTTGTCATTGATCAGCTTGCCCAGCGAGGTGTCAGGTTCCTGCACGCCCAGGCCCAGGAAGCCGAGGGCGGTTTCGAGCAGGATGGCGCCGGAGATTGCCAGCGTGGCCGAGACGATGATGACGCCTACGGTGTTGGGCAGGATGTGCTTGAAGATGATCCGGGAAGAGCTGGCACCCACGGACTTGGCCGCCTCGACGAACTCCTTCTCCCTGAGGGACAGGAATTCGCCGCGGACAATCCGGGCCAGCCCGGTCCAGGTGAGCATGCCCAGGAAGGCCGCGAAGACCACGATTCCGAAGTCTGCCACGATGGTGGCCAGCACAGCTGCGACCACCAGCAGGGGAATCGTGATGATGACATCGGTGAAGCGCATCAGGACGGCTTCGACCCGCCCGCGGTAATACCCGGCCAGGGCACCGACGACGGTTCCGATGACGGTTCCGACAATACCCACGATGAAGGCAATGATCAGGGAGATCTGCGCCCCGCGCATGGTCATCGCGAAGTAGTCCCGGCCCAGGGCGTCCTGACCGAACGGATGGTCGCCCAGCCCGGTCCAGGACAGGGTCGGTTTCCCGCCGTCGGAGGTATCCTGCACCTCGTAGAAGGTGTGCTGCCACCAGCCCGGAATATGCAGCGGGCCGATGTTGAAGCCGATTGAGGAGAACGCCAGCAGCACAATGAACAGCAGGCCGATCATTCCGCCCATGGCTCCCTTATGCCGCAGGAAGCGTTCGCGGACCAGCTTGGACTGGCTCTTTGCCTCGGTGATCTTCGGGTCAGCGACGACGCCCCTGGTCGCGGGTGCGTCCGCCGTGACGGTCCGCTGGCTCTCCAGCGTCATGGCCGTCAGCTCCGGGCTGCTTTCCTTCGGCCCGTCCGCGGAAATCTTGTTATCAGTCATTGCTCTACCAATCAGTTCAGGCTGATGCGCGGATCGAGGAACGCGTACGCGATGTCAGCCAGCATGTTGAAGGCCACCGCGGCCACGCCCGTGACGAGGAAGAACGCCATGATGACATTGGGGTCCACGTTGGTGAGTCCGTCGGTGAACATCTTGCCCATGCCGTTCCAGCCGAACACCGATTCCGTGACCACGGCGCCGCCGAGCACACCGGCGAAGTCGAAGGCCATCAGGGTGGTGATCGGGATCATTGCGTTGCGGAACGCGTGCTTGACCACGACTGTCCGTTCGCTGAGCCCCTTGGCCCGTGCTGTGCGGATGTAGTCCTGGGTCATTACGTCCAGCTGGCTGGCCCGGGTGTAGCGGGTGTACATGGCAAACGAAATCAGCATGATCGCGATGGTCGGCAGCACCAGGTACAGCGCGTAATCGAGATTCACTTCCCAGAAGGTTCCCTCGAGGTTGGGCGTGGAGGAACCGGTGGTGGGAATGGGTCGGCCGCCGGTCTTGCGGGACAGCGTCGGGTAGGCGTGCAGGAGCGAATCCAGGAACACGACGGAACCGATCAGCAGGCCGACGACGGCGGTCAGCTGCCGGGTCTGCTTGGCGTACGGTCCGCCCACGAAGTGCCCGATGGCAGCGGAAACGGCAACGGTCACCAGTGCCAGGCCGGCAATGGTCAGCCAGTCGGGGTCTTTCATGATGCCCATCGTGACCAGATAGCCGACAAAACCGGCTGCGGCCGTAGCAAGGGCTGCAAAGACAATCCGGCGGCGCCGGAACCCGGCGAACAGGGCAGTGGTTCCGAGGGCGATGGCGACGGCGCTCACCAGGATGCCGACGGGACCGAAACCGGGGGTCTTGAACCAACCGGACATCAGCAACAGGAGCATGGTTACCGAAGTTGCCACGGCTGCCACCGCGAATACCTGGATCCGTCGTCGGCGGTCGCCGCCGATGACGACCATCCAGATCAACCCGGCCACCAACCCCAGCAGCACTATGCCCAGATAGGACATGGTTGGATTCACCAGCCAGGTGTTGAGACCGATGGCGAGGTACTGCTTGAGGAGCGTGGAGAGCCAGAAGAGCGGCATGGAGAACAGGAGGAAGGCAACGAACGTGATCGAGTAGTCGAACACACTGTACTGCCGCAGGGCGGTCACAACACCGATGAGCACGCCCAGGATGATCGCGAGCACCGTTGCTACGACCACCAGGCGGAAGGTTGAACCGACGGCGGATTCCAGCTGCTCGATGACGGGGTTGCCCACTCGGTCCAGGCCCAGCGTGCACTGTGCACCGCCGGGCATGATGCAGCGGCCGATTTCCTGCAGCCAGAGCAGATAGCGGATGTGGATGGGCTGATCCAGGTGCATGGCTTCGGTACGGGCGGCTACGCGGGATTCCCGGTCATCGTTGCGCAGTTCGGCGAGGTCATGGAGGGGATCGCCGGAGTTGACGGCCAGGACAAACATCAGTGCCGTGGCGGCCAGGAGGATAAAGAACGAAGTGACCGCTCTTTTAAGAATGAAGTAGAACACCGTGGGGCTCCTTGGGGTGGGACTGAAGAACGCCGCGGACATAAGCAGGGGGATGGGCAGACTTTGCGTCTGCCCATCCCCGCTTAGGCTGCGGCTAGCGTGGTGCTGCGGCTAGACCTGCTTTGTCCACTTGTAGGCGTTCCAGGTGATGCCGTTCTGGCTCGGGTTCAGTTCCACGTTCTCCAGCTTGGAGGAGTGTGCAACCACACCGGAGTTGGCGTACAGGACCACGTTGTAGACCTCGGCGGCGAGGATTTCCTCTGCCTTGGTCTTCAGTTCCTTGACCTCTTCTTCGTCAGTGGAGCTGGCGATCTGGTCCCAGAGCTTGTCGAGTTCGGTGTTGGTGAACTTGCCGTAGTTCTGCTCGCCGTCGGAGACGTAGATCGACTGTGCGCTGGCGGCCAGACCGGATCCGGCCCAGGCGAACAGGATGGCGTCCCAGGCTCCGGGCTCAGCGAGCTTGGCGCTCCACTTGGGGTCCGGGGTGGGAACAATGTTGAAGCCGGCCTGGTCGCAGGACGTCTTGATCAGGGTGACGATGTCGGCGCGCAGCTGGCTCGTGGAGGAGAACATCAGGCGGACCGATACGGGTTCGGTCTTACCGGCATCGGCGAGCAGCTTCTTGGCGCCCTCGATATCCACTTCGTCGTACTCGCTGGCGGACGGAGCGCCTTCGAGGACCTCTTCGTAGTCCTCCTGGCCCGGCTGGTATTCGCGCAGGTTGTCCACCGTGGCGTTCTCGTCGATGGGCTTGGCGAACTTCTCGACAATGTCCTCGCGCGGTACGCACTTGGCGAACGCCTGACGTACGGCCAGGTCCTTGAACACGCCGTTTTCCGACTGGTCCAGATCGATGTGGCTGAAGGTCAGCTCGGGACCGGTGAGCATCTCGACGGTCTCGCCGATGTTCTCGATGGCGGTCTTCGTGTCAACCGTGGGGCCGGAGGGTTCGATGATATCGACCTCGCCGTTCTCCAGGGCCTGGACTGCTTCGGTGTCTGCGATGGTCTTGAAGACGATGGTTTCGGTCTTGCCCTTGCGCTCTTCGCCCCAGTAGTTCTCGTTGCGCTTGAGGGTCAGGGTGCCGTCGGTGGCGTTGTCCAGCATGTACGGGCCGGAGGACGGGATCATTTCGGCGTCCGGAAGCTTGGTCAGATCGGCTTCGTAGTTCCACCCGGTGTTCCAGAATTCGGCCAGCGGGGTCAACGCCGCGATGTCCTTGTCCTGGATGGCCTTGATCAGGGCTTCGCCGTCGTTTGCGGTGTCCAGTCCGCCCTTTTCCGCCGCGACATGTGCGGGCATGATGGGGCCGATCATCAGGGCTTCCCAGTCCGCGTACGGGGTCTCGAAGACCATGTCGAACTCTTTGTCGCCGGCCTCGCCCTCGATCATCTTGGTCTGCGAGAAACCGTTGGTGGAGGACGGCTGGAAGATGTTCTCGCCCTCGGCGGGACCGACCTGTCCGGAGAAGGCAGCCCAGTTCAGCAGCACGTCATCGAAGTCGATGGGGGTGCCGTCGGACCACTTGGCGTCCTCATTGATCTTGTAGTGCACCGTCAGCGGATCGTCGCTGGTCTTTTCGAAGGTGCCGAACTCTTCATCGTGGATGACGCCGTCAGGGCTGTACTCGACAAAGTTGCTGTGCACCAGGTTGTCGACGTAGCTGTTGTACGTGCTGTTGGTGTTGGCGGTGCTCGAGTTGTAGGCGTCGGGCGCCTGGCTGATGGCGATATTGATGGTGGAGGCGATGTTCTCGGCTGTTTCCTCCGAGCCGCCTTCGCTTTCGGTTCCGCCCCCGGCGGAGCCGCAGGCGCCCAGGAACAGGGCCCCCACGGAGAGTGCGGCAAGAGCTGCCGTGCGCTTAGTACGCATAAGTAGTCCTAACTGGTGATGAGGAGTCAGGAACCACCAATGATGGCCCCCCAAAGCGGCCGTGATGACCGCCGCATGTGGAGCAACACTAACCACATATTGTTTCCACTGTGAGACAAGTTACATGTTGTTAACCGATCGTTATGCCCGGACACGGGGGTTTTTGTACTCGAAACCGCGCGGGAATACGCAAAAACCCTCCCGGCTGTTGCCGGGAGGGTTTTTTTGACGTCCGTTTATGACGGAGGTTTCAGTTCATGTCGGGCAGGTCGAGCCACTGGTACCAGCCTCGGTGAAGCACCAGCCACGCCATAAGGCCGTAGCCTGCCTGGCCCGGCGTTCCGCCGTTGGCGGCAAGGTCCGTACGCCACTGCTCGTGGTTCAGCAGCGGGTTGAGGGTGTCTACGTACACGTGCTTACGCCGCGTGGTCACGTCGCCGAACGCCGCGGAGAGATCCGCGAGCTTCCGGTTCCGTTCCGGGTCCAGGCCCGGGGGAGGGCCCACCACGAAGACCTTGATGCTCATCTGCGCGGCGCCGTCGAGGATGTTCGCCAGGTTCAGGCGGCTTCGCGCCGTCGTCAGCTGAAGGTCCAGGTCCCGGTCAGACAAGCCGATCACGAGGCGGTTTTCGCACCCGTCTTCGAATCGTCTCCCGGCTTCCGCGAGCCATCTGTTGGCCAGCGCCTCGGTGCCCTCGTTAGGTGCAGCCAGGCTGTATGCCTGGAGGTTGACGTTCTCGGGCGATGTTCGGGCCAGGACACGTCCCAGCCAGCCGAGTGCGCGCGGATCCCCGTGTCCGGCCAGCAGCTCATCACCTACAGCAGCAAGCCGAATTCTGCGTTGTTCCACTAGTCACCTTCTCGAATCAAAAAAACAGGGTGGGACGCCGAAGCGCCCCACCCCAAACCTAGCCTACTGACGTTCGAAGGCCTTCTTCACAAGAATGTCCTGCTCCACTGCGTGGCGCTTGGCAGAGCCGGTAGCGGTGGAGGCCGACGCCGGGCGTGAGACCAGGCGCAGGCGGCTATCCAGGTGCTGGGGCAGGTTGAGGCCGATGAAGGGCCACGGACCCTGGTTCGCCGGCTCGTCCTGCGCCCACACGATGTCCGCGTTGGGGTACTTGCCCACAGCGGCCCGGATCTCGTCGACGGGGAGCGGGTAGAGCTGCTCAACGCGGACGATTGCCGTCTTGTCGTCGCCGGTCTTCTGGCGGTTTGCCAGCAGGTCGTAGTACAGGCGGCCGGACACCAGCAGTACGCGGTCGACGGCGTTCGCATCCAGTTCGGCATGCTCGCCGATAACCGGCTGGAACTCGCCGTGCGTGAACTCCTCCACCGAGGTTGCGGCCGCCTTCAGACGCAGCAGCTGCTTGGGGGTGAAGACCACCAGCGGCTTCCGCGGGCGGCTGTACGCCTGCCGGCGCAGCAGGTGGAAGTGCGAGGCACCCGTGGTCGGGTTGGCAACAATCATATTGTCCTCGGCACACATCTGCAGG
This sequence comes from Arthrobacter sp. zg-Y238, assembly GCF_024385525.1. Classification (GTDB taxonomy): domain Bacteria; phylum Actinomycetota; class Actinomycetes; order Actinomycetales; family Micrococcaceae; genus Arthrobacter_B; species Arthrobacter_B jinronghuae. The sequence continues at coordinate 24,181 of NZ_JANFLU010000006.1, forward strand.
AAACGCTCGATCCGTGCGGAGGAGTGGTCCGGTCCCTGTCCCTCGTAGCCGTGCGGAAGCATCAGCACCAGCGAGGACCGCTGGCCCCACTTCTGCTCGGCCGAAGAAATGAACTCGTCAATGATGGTCTGGGCGCCGTTGACGAAGTCACCGAACTGGGCTTCCCAGAGCACAAGGGCATCAGGGCGCTCCACCGAATAGCCGTATTCGAAGCCCATGGCGGCGAATTCGGAGAGCAGGGAGTCGTAGATCCACAGCTTGGCCTGGTTCGGGTCCAGCTCAGCCAGCGGCACCCACTCTTCGCCGGTGGCGCGGTCGTGGAAGACGGCGTGGCGCTGCGTGAAGGTTCCGCGGCGGGAGTCCTGCCCGGCGAGGCGTACGGGGACACCTTCCATCAGCAGCGAACCGAAGGCGGCGATTTCGGCAAAGCCCCAGTCGATGTTGCCCTCACGGGACATCTGGTCGCGCTTTTCCAGCAGGGACTTCAGCTTCGGATGGACCGTGAAGCCCTCGGGTACGGCCACGTGGGCCTTGCCGATGTGCGCCAGGACCTCTGCGGAGACCGCAGTGCTTGCCGGCTTGATGATCGTGGTGCCTTCCTGCTGCGCAGCAGGACGTTCCAGATCGGAAACCGCTTCGGAATCCTTGGTGATCACCGGGATGGGCGAGGTCTGGGCGGCGTGCGTCTCGGCGAAGACGCGCTCGAGACGGCCCTGGTAGTCGCGCAGGGCCTGCTCGGCCTCCTCCTGGCTGATGTCCCCTCGTCCGATCAGGGACTCGGTGTACAGCTTGCGCACGGAGCGCTTGGCCTCGATCAGGCTGTACATCATCGGCTGGGTCATCGAAGGGTCATCACCTTCGTTGTGGCCGCGGCGGCGGTAGCAGACCATGTCGATGACGACATCCTTGTGGAAGCGCTGACGGTACTCGTAGGCCAGCTGGCCAACCCGTACAACTGCTTCGGGATCATCGCCGTTGACATGGAAGATCGGTGCCTGGACCATCTTCGCGACATCTGTGGAGTAGACGGAGGAACGCGAGGACGTGGGCGACGTCGTGAAGCCCACCTGGTTGTTGACCACCACGTGGATGGTGCCGCCGGTGCGGTAGCCGCGCAGCTGGGAGAGGTTGAGCGTTTCCGCCACCACGCCCTGGCCTGCGAAGGCGGCATCGCCGTGCACGAGGATCGGCAGCACGGGGAACTCGTCGCCCTTGTCCAGCCGGTCCTGCTTGGCGCGGACAATGCCCTCCAGCACGGAATCTCCGGCTTCGAGGTGGGACGGGTTGGCTGCAAGGTAGACCTTGGTCTGCTTCCCGTTGTCCGATGTGAAGGTTCCCTCGGTGCCGAGGTGGTACTTCACGTCGCCGGAACCCTGCACGCTGCGGGGGTCCTGGGTGCCTTCGAATTCGCGGAAGACCTGTGCGTAGGTCTTGCCCGCGATGTTCGTCAGGACGTTGAGGCGGCCGCGGTGGGCCATGCCGATGCCGACTTCCTCGAGGCCGTCGTCGGCGGCACCGGAAATCACGGCGTCCAGCAGCGGAATCAGGGATTCGCCGCCCTCAAGGGAGAAGCGCTTCTGTCCAACGAACTTCGTCTGGAGGAACGTCTCGAAAGCCTCGGCAGCGTTGAGCTTGCTGAGGATTCGCAGCTGCTCTTCGCGGGTGGGCTTCGTGTACTTGGTTTCCAAGCGGTCCTGGAACCAGAGGCGCTCCTCGGGATCCTGGATGTGCATGTATTCGATCCCGGCAGTGCGGCAGTAAGCGTCCCGGAGCACACCGAGGATCTTGCGGAGCTTCAGCATCGGCTTGCCGCCGAAGCCGCCCGTGGGCCACTCCCGGTCCAGGTCCCACAGCGTCAGGCCGTGGTTCAGGATGTCCAGGTCGGCATGCCGGCGCTGTACGTATTCCAGCGGGTTGGTGTCCGCCATCAGATGGCCGCGGACCCGGTAGGCGTGGATCAGCTGCTGGATGCGGGCAACCTTGTTGATCTGCTCGTCCGGGTTGACCTGGATATCCGGGCTCCAACGGACGGGCTCGTACGGGATCCGCAGGGATTCGAAGATCTCGTCGTAGAAGTTCTGCTCACCCAGCAGCAACTGGTGGATGATGCGCAGGAACTCGCCGCTGCCGGCACCCTGGATGACACGGTGGTCATAGGTGGAGGTCAGGGTGATGATCTTGCTGATCGCGTTGCGGGCCAGGATCTTCTCGTTGGCACCCTGGAACTCGGCCGGGTACTCAAGGGCACCGGCACCAATGATGGCGGCCTGGCCCTTGGAGAGGCGGGGCACCGAATGCACGGTGCCGATGCCGCCCGGGTTGGTCAGGGAGATGGTGGTGCCGCGGTAGTCATCGGCGCCGAGCTTGCCGCTGCGGGCACGCTTGACCAGGTCTTCGTAGGCGTGCCAGAACTCCGAGAAGTTCAGTGTTTCGGCCTTCTTGATGTTCGGCACGACCAGCAGACGGGTTCCGTCCGGCTTGGGCATGTCGATGGCCAGGCCGAAGTTAACGTGTGCGGGCTGGACGGCAACGGGCTTGCCGTCCACCTCGTCGTAGAACACGTTCATGGAGGGGAACTGGGCGGCAGCACGGATGATGGCGTAACCCAGCAGGTGGGTGAAGGAAATCTTTCCGCCGCGTGCACGTTCCAGGTGGCTGTTGATGACAATCCGATTGTCAATCAGCAGCTTGGCCGGAATGGCGCGCACGGTGGTTGCCGTCGGGACGCTCAGGCTGAGGTCCATGTTGGTGGCAATCGCCTTGGCCGGACCGCGCAGCACGGTGACCTTGTCCTCTTCGGCAGCGGCATCGCTGGGCTGGGTCTTGGGCAGCTGCGCAGGAATCGGCGCAGCCTTGGTCTCAGCCTTCGGCTCGCTCTTCGCCGCGGGCTCGGCCTTGGCCGGTTCCTTGGCTACCGGCGGCTTACCCGACTGCTGCGTTGCAGCGGGCGATTCGCCTGATGCCTTCGGTGCATTGGGTGCCGTGGTCTCGGCTTTCACCACCGGAAGCTGGCGGGTGGCGGGCCGGGAACCGTCCGGGGAACCGGCGTTTCCGTTGGAGCCGTTGCCGGACTGGGAGTCTTCAGCCTTGAAGGATTCGAAGATGCTCCACCACTTTTTGTCAACGGAGTCCTTGTTCGACAAATACTGCTCGTAGAGTTCATCGACAAGCCACTCGTTGCCGCCGAATTCCTCCGGCAGGCGGTGGTTGGATTGGTCTGGCACTAGATATACGCCTCTTCCATGAGTTGCCGTTTGCCCTGATGGCACCATGTTCTGACGCTTCCGCCTCAAGTACTGGTGCGGCCCGGTGCGCAGTGACCGAGACTTCATGCCAGTCTAGTGACATAGTCGAACATGTGGCCAATCCCGCACCACTTGATGAAGCGCCGGTGGCTGCAGGCCGGCCGGAACGGCCCGAAGAAGCGGCTGTGGCGGCCCCGGACCAAACCTGTAAACTGGGCTTTCTATGGACAGTTTCTCTAGGCGCCGGCCTGCGTCACGGACCGCGGTTTCCGCAGTCGGTGCGCCACGAGCCGGCAACGCCCGCACACCCACGGCCCAGCATCCGCCTGCCTCGTCATCGGAGCCTTCCAGTCCGGCTGCAGCCGACCACCCTCCGTCTGAACGTTTTCGTGCAGCGTTTCACACCTCTTCCTTAAGGCCGTCTGTTCCGACGGCGGGGGAGTGCTGACATGGAGTGGCTTTACCTCCTCTTTGGCCTCCTGCTGATTCTCGGCACCGGATTCTTCGTCGCCGTGGAATTCGCCCTTGTGGCACTGGACCAGCCTGCCGTCCGCCGGGCAGTGGACGAGGGCGACAAAGCAGCTGAACCGCTGCTGCGCTGCCTGACCACCCTCTCCACCCAGCTGTCCAGCTGCCAGCTGGGCATCACCATGACCACCCTGCTGACGGGGTTTGTTATGGAACCCTCCGTCGGGCGCCTGCTGGAGGGTCCGTTGGCATCGCTTGGCCTGCCGCCCGTTGCCGTGGACTCGGTGTCCGTGACCGTGGCGATGATCCTGGCGACCTTCCTTTCCATGCTGCTGGGTGAGCTGATCCCCAAGAACATGTCCATCGCCATGCCGTTCCGCATCGGTAAGGCACTGGCACGGCCGCAGCTGGCCTTCACCGTGGTCTTCAAGCCTGCGGTGCTCCTGTTGAACGGTTTCGCCAACAAGATCCTCCACCTCTTTGGCCTTGAGGCCAAGGAAGAGGTCAGTGGAGCGCGGACGCCGTCCGAACTGTCCTCAATGGCGCGGCGCTCCGCGGAGATGGGCACCCTGGATAAGGGCACTGCGGACTTCCTGTCCCGGACTTTCTCCTTCGCCGGACGAACCGCTGCCGATGTTATGACTCCGCGCATCCGGCTCGAAACGATCGATGCCGAGCAGCCCGTGGCCGATGTCATCGAGGCCGCGCGGCGCACGGGCTACTCCCGCTTCCCGGTCCTCGGCGATTCACCGGACGATATCCGCGGTGTTGTCCACGTCAAGAAGGCCGTGGCCGTGCCGCGCAGCAGGCGGGCCACCCTGCCCGCGGCCGCGATCATGAGCGAGATCCTCCGGGTGCCGGAAACGGTGCACCTGGACTCACTGCTTTCCGAACTCCGCAACGCCAACCTGCAGCTCGCCGTCGTCCTGGACGAATACGGCGGAACCGCCGGCGTCGCCACCCTGGAGGACCTGGTGGAAGAGATCGTCGGCGAAGTTTCCGACGAGCATGACAAGGCCAAGCCCGGCGTGCTGCAAAGCGCGTCCGGTGCCTGGTACTTCCCGGGCATCATGCGCCCCGACGAGGTCAGCGCGCTGGTTCCGCTGCTGCGGATGCCGGACGAAGCAGGCTACGAAACCGTGGGCGGCTACATCATGGCCGAGCTCGGCCGCATTGCCGAGGCAGGGGACCGCGTAGAGGTACCCGGCGGCGTGCTCGAGGTGGAACGGATGGACGGGCGGCGCATTGACCGCGTCAGCTTCATCCCCGCCGAGGAAGGGGCCGGTTCGGGCCAGGCCGAACACATCCAAGACGAGGACAACGCCGGGCGAAGCACAGAGCGCCAGGCACGCAGGGAAGGCATCCGATGAGCGGCGACCTGGCGGGAATCTTCTGGCTGGTTGTCCTGCTCCTGGGCAACGCGTTTTTCGTCGGCAGCGAATTTGCGGTGATGTCCGCGCGGCGCAGCCAGATTGAGCCCCATGCCGAAGCCGGATCGAAGCGGGCCAAGACCACCCTGTGGGCCATGGAGCACGTTTCCCTGATGCTCGCGTGTGCGCAGCTGGGTATTACGGTCTGCTCCCTGCTTATCCTCTCGGTGGCCGAGCCGGCTATCCACCACCTGCTTTCGGTGCCGCTGAAGGCCGTGGGCCTTCCGGTCGAAATAGCTGACGGAGCCGGGTTCCTGGTGGCGTTGCTGCTGGTGACCTTCCTGCACGTAACCATCGGCGAAATGGTTCCGAAGAACATCTCGGTGTCCGTGGCGGACCGTGCAGTGCTGCTGCTCGCGCCGCCGCTGGTCTTCATTTCCCGCCTGGTCCGCCCGATTATCGGCACGCTCAACTGGATGGCCAACCACGCACTGCGCCTCATGGGGATTACCCCCAAGGACGAGGTCGCCTCGGCCTTCACACTGGAGGAGATGCAGTCCATCGTGGAGGAATCCACGAAGCACGGGACCGTGGCCGACGATTCCGGCCTGATCTCCGGTGCCCTCGAGTTCTCCGGACAGACCGCGGGGACGGTGATGGTGCCGCTGGAGGAACTGGTGAGCCTGGGCACGGACTCCACTCCGGCGGAATTCGAGCGTGCAGTGGGCCGCACCGGCTTCTCCCGTTTCGTCCTGGTGGACGACGCCGGGAACCTCACGGGGTACATGCACCTGAAGGACGTTATGTCCATCCCGCTGGAGGCCTATGAACGGCCGATCACGGAGAACAAGGTCCGCACGCTTGCCAACCTCCGCCTGGATGACGAAATCGAGGACGCCCTGGCCGTGATGCAGCGGACCGGCTCCCACCTGGCCCGCGTGCTGGGTCCGGACGGAACCACCCGCGGCGTCTTGTTCCTGGAAGACATCATTGAACAGCTGGTCGGTGAGATCAGGGATGCCACCCAGGCGCAGGGCATCCGCCGGACCGGAGAAAGCCTCTAACCCCTAGATGCGAATGATTCGCGTTTAGGTTATGCTGAAAAAGCTTCGGCGGTGCCGGGGCCCGTTTGTCGCCGCCATGAACCGCCTACCCAGGGATATCAAACCTTATGCGCCGCTTTCCCGTCCGCCTGGCCGGAACCGTCTTTGCAGCCGCCGCACTCGCGCTTACGGGCTGCAGCGGCGGCGACGGGGGAGACGGCGGTGAAGCCGGCGGCAGCGACGGCGTCGTTCGCGTGGTGGCGTCCACCGATGTCTACGGCAACATCCTTGCCGGGATCGGCGGCGACAACGTCGACGTGACCGCACTGATTGACCGGCCCAGCCAGGATCCGCACTCCTACGAGGCCTCGGCGCGGGACCGGCTCGCGGTCTCCAAGGCGGACCTGGTGGTGCTCAACGGCGGCGGTTATGACACCTTCCTGGAGAAGCTCGCCGCAGACGAAGGCATCCCCGCAGAGAACATCCTCAATGCCGTCGAGATCTCCGGCCTCGAGGACTCCGACTCCGCGGAAGATGAAGAGGGCCACGATGCCGGCGAAGACCACCACGGCCATAACCACGGCTCCTTCAACGAACACGTCTGGTACAGCCCCGAGGCCATGGGCCGGCTTGCCGACGCCGCCGCCGAACGCCTCGGCGAGCTGGATGCCGGGGCCGCCGACACGTTCCGCACCAACGCCGCGGACTTCAATGCCGGCATTGCGGACATCGACGCCTCCCTGGCCGCGCTTCGGGAAACCGCCGGCGGACGCGACGTCGCCCTGACCGAACCGGTGCCGGACTACCTCGTGGAAGCGGCCGGACTGCACAACGCCACCCCCTCGGACTTCACGGAGGCCGTCGAGGAAGGCTCGGATGTTCCGCCGCACGTACTGAAGGAAATGCAGGACCTGGTGACGGGCGGCTCCATTGCCTTCCTGGGCTACAACGAGCAGACCTCCACCTCCCAGACGGAAGCGGTGCGCCAGGCCGCGGTGGACGCTGATGTTCCCGTGGTGGACTTCTCCGAAACCCTTCCCGAGGGCCAGGACTACCTGCAGTGGATGGCCGAGAACACCGCCAACATGGAAAGCGTGCTGCAGTGAATGCTTCCGGGCAGCCCTCCCCGGTGGTGCGACTGCGGGACGCAGGCCTGTCCTACGGGGACCGTACCCTGTGGAAGAACCTTGACCTGGACATCAATGCCGGTGAATTCCTGGCAGTCCTCGGCCCCAACGGATCAGGTAAAACGAGTTTCCTGAAGGTCCTGCTGGGACTGCAGCCGCTCACCGGGGGCACCGTCACGATCAACGGCCGCAACGTGCAGCGGGGGAGCAAGGACATCGGCTACATCCCGCAGCAGAAATCCTTCAGCCCCGGCACCCCGCTGCGCGGACGGGACCTGGTGGGACTCGGCGTCGACGGCGACCGCTGGGGCCTGCGGCTGCGCGGAAAGCCGGTGCGCCGCCGCGTGGACCGGCTGCTCGAGCAGGTGGGGGCAACGTCCTACGCGGATGAACCCGTGGGGCGGCTCTCCGGCGGCGAGCTGCAGCGACTGCGGGCGGCCCAGGCGCTGGCCACCAACCCGGATCTGCTGCTCTGCGACGAGCCGCTGCTCTCCCTGGACCTGCACCACCAGCAGGCCATCAGCTCCCTGATCGAACGGCGCTGCCACGACGACGGCGCCGCCGTCGTCTTCGTGACCCACGAAATCAATCCCGTTATCGAGTACGTGGACCGCGTGCTGTACCTGGCCGGCGGACAGTTCCGCACCGGCACCCCCGCCGAAGTCCTGCGAAGCGACGTGCTCTCGGAAATGTACGGCAGCCGCGTCGAAGTCCTGCGCAGCCACGGCCGGATAGTGGTCCTGGGCATTCCGGACGCCACCACCCACCACCACGGAGAAAGCGAGGGCGATCTTGGACCTGCGTAGTTTCTTCGATGCGGTTTTTGATTTCAGCGATTACGGCGAGCTGCTTCCGCTGGTGAGCAATTCCATCTGGGCCGCTGCGATCCTTGGCCTGGTCGGCGGGCTGATCGGCACCTTCGTCCTGATGCGTGACCTGGCTTTCGCCGTGCACGGCATTGCCGAGCTCTCCTTCGCCGGGGCGTCCTTTGCCCTGCTGATCGGCGTGAACGTGGTGGTCGGTTCGCTGGCCGGGTCGGTGGCGGCGGCCGTCCTGCTGGCCGTCATGGGCCTGCGGGCCCGGGATCGGAACTCGATCATCGGCGTCATCATGCCCTTCGGGCTCGGTTTGGGCATCCTGTTCCTGGGCCTCTATGAAGGCCGCTCAGCCAACAAGTTCGGTCTGCTGACCGGCCAGATCGTCGCGGTGGATACCGTGCAGCTGAACCTGCTGGCCGGGGTTGCCGCTGTCGTCGTTGCCGCACTGCTGTTCATCTGGCGGCCGTTGACTTTCGCCAGTGCGGACCCGGACCTCGCAGAGGCCCGCGGCGTGCCGGTGCGGACGTTGTCGATTGTTTTTATGTTCCTGCTGGGCCTGTCCGTCGCCCTGTCCATCCAGGTGGTGGGGGCCCTGCTGGTGCTTTCCCTGCTGATTACTCCGGCTGCAGCAGCCCTGCTCGTGACGTCCTCGCCGCGGCTGGTGGTGTTCCTGAGCGTGCTCTTCGCCCTGGCCTCCTCGGTCGGCGGCATCCTGCTGGCGCTGGGCGGCCGGATTCCGATCAGCCCGTACGTCACCACGGTGTCCTTCGCGATCTACCTGGTCTGCCGGGTTATCCGGCGCATGCGCGGCGGGCACCGGCGCCGGGAGCTCAGCGCAAATACGGCTACCGCCGCCGCCTAGCCTTTACGGGCGCTGCACTCCGGGCACAGGCCGAAAACCTCAACGGTGTGCGCCACTTCGGTGAAGCCGTACTTGGCGCCCAGGGCCGCAGCCCAGCTCTCCACCGCGGGTGCCTCCACCTCCACTGCCTTGCCGCATTCGCGGCAGACCAAGTGATGGTGGTGGTGCTCGACGGCGCACCGCCGGTACAGCGCCTCGCCGTCGCCGCCCCGCAGCACGTCCACGAGGTTCTCGTCCGCCATGGACTGCAGGACCCGATAGGTGGTAGCCAGGGAGATCCGCTCTCCGCGCTCCTGCAGCAGCCGGAAGAGTTCCTGGGTGCTGACGAAGTCATTGAGTTCGTCCAGGGCGCGGCCCACTGCCAGCCGCTGGCGGGTTACCCGCTGCTCAGGTGCGCGTTTGGACGTCCGGGATGTCTCGGATGACACGGATGTTCCTCCAGCGGGTGGGACGGCAGGCGGGCGGCACCGGGGCCGCAGGGATCGATAGAACCCTAAGATTATCAGCAGCACCGTACGCCCGTCCTGCACGGCCGGACGGCCCCGGAGTAGGGTGGCGCTATGAAAATGACGAAGTTCACGCACTCCTGTGTCCGCTTCGAGCAGGGCGGGCACGTCCTGGTGCTGGATCCCGGCACCTTCTCCGAAGTTGAAACGGCGCTGAAGGATGCCGATGCCATCCTGGTGACCCACGAGCACGCAGACCATCTGGACCGCCCGCGGGTGCTTGCCGCGATGCAGGAGCAGCCGTCGCTGGAGCTCCACGCCCCGGCGGGTCTTGCTGCACTCCTTCGCGAGGAAGCCGGACCGGAGGTGGCCGGCCGCATCCACGACGTCGAGCCCAACACCAGCTTCACGGTTGCGGGTTTCGGCATCCAGTCCTTCGGCGGCCAGCACGCCCTGATCCATCCGCTGATTCCCCTGGTGGCCAACATCGGCTACCTCGTGGAGGGCCGGGTCTACCACCCGGGGGATTCGTTCGTGGTCCCCAACGGGCTGCGGCCGCGGACCGTGCTGGTGCCGGTCCATGCACCCTGGTCAAAGGCGGGGGAGGTCATCGACTTCGTCATTGCCACCGGTGCGGAGCGGGCCTACCCCATCCACGAGGGGCTCCTGAACGACCGGGGACTGGGGATGGTCGAGGGGCACGTGACCCGGTTCGGCAAGGTTTACGGCACCGAGTTCCGGCACCTGGACGCCGGGGAAACCGTGGACCTGTAATGCAGGTCCTGATCTCCCCGCAGCAGCTGCACGAACGCCTCGGCGCGGAGCGGCAGCCCGTGCTGCTGGACGTGCGCTGGGTCCTGGGCGCCGCCGACGGCAGGGAAAAGTACCTGGACGAACATCTGCCCGGTGCGGTGTACGTGGATATGGACACCGAACTTTCGGCCCCCGCCGTCCCCGCGGAGGGCAGGCATCCGCTGCCGGATCCCGCCGCCTTCACCGAAGCCGCCCGCCGCTGGGGCCTGAACGACGGGGACACGGTGGTGGTCTACGACGACGCCGCGGGCACGGCCGCCGCCCGCGCCTGGTGGCTGCTGCGGCACGCCGGAGAGAAGGACGTCTTCCTGCTCGACGGCGGCCTCGCGGCCTGGCGCGGGGCAGGACTGCCGCTGGAAAGCGGTCCGGTGCAGCCGGAGCCCGGGACGGTGCACCTGTCCTGGGGGCACATGCCGGTGATCGGGACGGCGGATGCCGCCCGGGTGGCAGCCGACGGAACACTCATCGACGCCCGTGCACCGGAGCGCTACCGCGGAGAGTCCGAACCGGTGGATCCCCGGGCCGGACATATCCCGGGAGCAGTCAACCGGCCCTCCACGGACAACCTCACCCCGGACGGCAGCTTCCGGGCGCCTGAAGAACTGGGCCGCGCCTTCGAGGCCCTCGGCGTGCGTCCGGACCGGCCCGTTGCCGCGTACTGCGGTTCGGGTATCTTCGCCTCCCATGAGGTCGCCGCACTGGCGCAGGCCGGCATCACCGCGGCGCTCTACCCGGGCTCCTGGTCGCAGTGGTCCAACACGCCCGGTACGCCGGCTGCCGTCGGCGCCGATCCGGGCCGGCCCGAAAACCCGCCGGAAAAGGGGTAGCGTCGAAGCATGTTTACCGGCCGACCCGTTCCTCCGCCGCTGCGGGCACCCCTGCCCTCCGCCGCGCCCAAGGAACAACCTGAAGGAGCACCCATGCCTACACTCTTTACCCGGATCATCAACGGCGAGATTCCCGGACATTTTGTCTGGAAGGACGACGACGTCGTCGCGTTCCTGAGCATTGGTCCGCTCAGCGACGGCCACACCCTGGTGGTGCCGCGCGAGGAGATCAACAAGTGGACGGACGCACCGGCGGAGCTGATGCAGAAGCTCATCACCGTGGCGCAGACCGTCGGCCAGGCACAGGTCGCCGTTTTCGGTTCCGAGCGGGCAGGCCTGACCATTGCCGGCTTCGAGGTGGACCACCTTCACCTGCACGTCTGGCCTGCCGACTCGATGCAGGACTTCGACTTCAGCCGGGCCGAGTCCAACCCGGACCCCGAGCGGATGGCGGCCAACGCGGAGAAGCTGCGCCAGGGCCTGCGGGACGCCGGGCATGGGGAGTTCGTCCCCGAAGCCTAGGCCTCCGGCCCGGCGCCGGGCTCCAAGCCCGGCCTAGGCCGGAGCCAGCGCCGAATTCAGGGCGGTCCGGATCCGTTTCTCCGAAACGGTCCGGGCCGTTCCCAGTTCCTGCGCGAAGAAGCTGATCCGCAGCTCCTCGATCAGCCAGCGGACCTCCGCGAGTTCCGGGGGAGTGCCGCGGCCCGGCGCGAGTGCCGCCACGGCGTCGTCGTACTCGTCCTCGAGGCGGTGGATCACGGCCATGGAGAGGCCGTCCCGCTGCACGTTGCCCGGAAGCTTCTCCAGCCGCCGTTCAATCCCGGCCAGGTAGCGGGGCAGGTGCATCAGCTGCGCATATCCGGTGCGGGCCACGAAACTGGGGTACACCAGGGCATCCAGCTGCGCCCTGATGTCATTCAGGGCACTGATCAAGGCCAGTGAAGTGGTGCCCTTGAGCGCCTTGGTGATCCGCCGGGTGCTGGCCAGGATCTTCTCCACGATCGCCGTGACGGTGAAGACGGTATCGATCAGTTCGGCCCGCACCGTTTCATACAGTGCGTCGAACTCGGCCCGCGTCCACGGAAGCTTCTCCGGCGTGAGCTTGTCCACCGCGGCCAGGGTGCAGTCCTCGATCAGCGCGGCCACACTCCCGTGCGGATTCTGGCTGAAGGTCAGCTTTTCGGTGTTGCTCAGGTGCTCCAGCACGTACTTCGCCGGGCTGGGAACGCGCAGCACCAGCAGCCGGATGACGCCGGCACGCATGGCGGCCTGCTGCTCGCCGGCGCTCTGGAAGATCCGCACGCCGGCGGTGCTGCCTTCGTCCACCAGCGCCGGGTAGCCGGTCACGGTGTGGCCGGCCACGAGCCGCTGGACCTGCTTCTCCAAGGTGCCGATGCTCCACTCGGTCAGGCCGGTCTGCTCTGCCACGGAGGAACCGGTGGCTGAGCCGTTGTTCGAGCCGTTTCCGGTGCCGGCCTTGCCCTTGCCGTTGGGGCCCTTGGGTCCGCGAGGCTGCACGGTGGACGGCGTGGCGCCGAGGGATTCCGCAATGGCGCGGCGCGTGGCCGGGGCCAGGGACTCCTGCAGTGCCGCCAGGTCCTTGCCCTCGTCCAGCACCCGGCCGGCGGAATCCACCACGGTGAACGTCATCCGCAGGTGGCCCGGCACGGCATCCCAGTTCCAGGAACCCGGAGGAATGATGGATCCCTTCAACCGGCGAAGCACCAGTTCCAGGGACGGTTCCAGCTCGTCCGACGCCGGGTCGAAATCCGCAGCCAGGGCAGCGGCAGCCGAGCGGGCGACGTCGGGCGCCGGGACGAAATTCTTCCGCACCGCCTTGGGCAGGGACTTGATCAGGGCCGTAATGAGCTCGGCGCGCAGGCCCGGGATTTGCCAGGTGAACGGTCCGGGGGTGAGCTGGTTCAGGAACAGGACCGGCACCTCCACGGTGACACCGTCGTTGGCGGAGGGCACACCGGGGGTGAATTCGTAGCTGAGCGGGAGCTCGAAGGAGCCGTAGAAGAAGGACTTCGGGAAGTCGTTCTCGTCGAGTCCCTCGGCATCGTCCGTACGCAGGGCGTCCGGGTCGAAGTCCAGCAGGGACGGGTTTTCGTGCCGGGCGTGCTTCCACCACTTGTCGAAGTGCCGCTCGGACACGACGTCGGCGCCCACCCGCTCGTCGTAGAACTCGAAGAGGGTTTCGTCATCCACGCGCAGCCCGCGGCGCCGGACCCGGTTCTCCAGTTCCTCCACCTCCGCCAGCAGTGCCTGGTTGCGGTGGAAGAACTTGTGGTGCGTACGCCAGTCGCCTTCGACCAGGGCGTGGCGGATGAACATCTCGCGGGAGAGCACCGGGTCGATGCGGCCGTAGTTGATGCTGCGCTGCGGAACCACGGGTACGCCGTAGACGGTGACCTTCTCGTAAGCCATCACGGCTCCGCGGCTCTTGGACCAGTGCGGTTCGCTGTAGCTGCGCTTGACCAGGTGAGGGGCCACTTCCTCGGCCCACAGCGGATCGAACTTCGCTGCCACCCGCGCCCACAGGCGCGAGGTTTCCACGAGTTCGGCGGCCATCACCCAGTCCGGGGACTTCTTGAACAACGCAGAACCCGGGAACACCGCGAACCGGGTACCGCGTGCACCGGCGTATTCGCGCTTGCGCTGGTCGTAGAGGCCGATGTGGCTGAGCAGGCCTGCCAACAGGGACATGTGGATCTCCCGGTACTTGCCGACCGGGTCCACCGGCTCCGGGGCGAGCGTGATTCCCAGCGGCTTGGCCAGCTGGCGCAGCTGGGCAAACAGGTCCTGCCATTCACGGATGCGCAGGAAGTTCAGGAACTCGTTCTTGCACAGGCGGCGGAAGGCCGAGGAGGAGAGCTCCTTCTGCTTTTCCTCCACATAGCGCCACAGGTTCAGGAAGCCGGTGAAGTCCGAGTTCTCGTCCACGAACCGCTTGTGCATTTCGGCGGCCTTCTGTGCCCGGGCGGGATCATCCTTGGAGGGACGCTCGCGCGGATCCTGAATGGTCAGGGCGGCAGTCAGCACCATGACTTCCTTGGTGCAGCCGCGGTTGCCGGCTTCGACGATCATCCGGCCCAGCCGGGGATCCACCGGAAGCTGCGACAGCTTGCGGCCTACCTCGGTGATCCCGCCCTGGGGGTGCAGTGCCCCGAGTTCGCGCAGCAGCACGGCGCCGTCGTTGATTGCCTTGGAATCCGGCGGTTGGACGAACGGGAAATCGGCAACGTCCTTGGGCCCCTTGGCCACGCCCATGGCCGCCATCTGCAGGATCACGGCGGCGAGGTTGGTGCGCAGGATTTCGGGATCCGTGAATTCGGGCCGGGACTCGAAGTCCTCCTGCGAATACAGCCGGATGGCGATGCCGTCGGAAACGCGTCCGCAGCGGCCTGACCTCTGGTTGGCCGAGGCCTGGGAGATCCGCTCGATCGGAAGCCGTTGGACCTTGGTGCGGTGGGAATAGCGCGAGATGCGCGCCGTGCCGGTGTCGATGACGTATTTGATGCCGGGGACTGTCAGGGAGGTCTCGGCAACGTTGGTGGCCAGGACAATCCGGCGGTTGCGGCCCGGGGAAAAGACCTTGTGCTGCTCGGCCAGGGAAAGCCGCGCGAAGAGCGGCAGGATCTCGGTATTGGCCAGCCGGGGATTGCGCGAAACGGAGGAACGCAGGGCCTCTGCGGCATCACGGATTTCCCGCTCGCCCGAGAAGAACACCAGGACGTCGCCGGGCGCCTCGCGGGAGAGCTCGTCGACGGCGTCACAGACGGCGTCCACCGGGTCCCGGTCTTCTTCCAGCTCGTCGTCCATGCCGTCTTCGTCGCTGCCACCGTCCGCCGGCTGGTTCAGCGGGCGGTAGCGGATCTCCACCGGGAAGGTCCGGCCGGACACCTCGATGATGGGCGCCGGGGTGCCGTTGAGCGCGAAATGCTCGGCGAACCGCTGCGGATCGATGGTGGCCGAGGTAATGATGACCTTCAGGTCCGGGCGCTGGGGCAGCAGCCGGCGCAGGTACCCGAGGATGAAGTCGATATTCAGGCTGCGTTCGTGGGCCTCATCGATGATGATGGTGCTGTACTTCTTCAGCTTCGGATCATGCCGGATTTCGGCCAGCAGGATGCCGTCGGTCATCAGCTTGACCTTGGTTTTCCGGCCGGTCTCACCGGTGAAGCGGACCTGGAAGCCCACCTCCTCGCCGAGCTCGACGTCGAGCTCGGAGGCGATCCGCTCGGCGACGGTGCGCGCGGCAAGCCGCCGGGGCTGGGTGTGCCCGATCAGGCCGTTCTCGGCCAGGCCCAGTTCCAGGCACATCTTCGGAATCTGCGTGGTTTTTCCGGACCCGGTTTCGCCCGCGATGACGGTGACCTGGTTGGCGGCAATCGCTGCCATGATGTCTTCGCGGCGCTCGGAAACGGGCAGCTGTTCGGGATAGGAAATTGTCAGTGCCATGATTGCCACCAGTCTAGTGGCTTGGCCGGACGGTCTTTCCGGATTCCGCCGTGGGCGGGATTTCGACGGCGCGCTGCAGCAGGGAGACCGCGCGGCGGGCCCGCTCCCGCATCTCCGGCGGGTCGAGGATCTCGAAGGGCACGCCCCAGGCGGTCAGGTTGATCAGGGGGAGGTCCAGGGAATCCCAGCCGCCGCGCACAATGGTGTGCCCGGGGCCGTCCGCTTCGAGGCTGGCCACATCCGGCGGCACCCGTTCGGCGACCGCCGCCAGCGGAGCAGCCAGCCGCACCACAACGGAGTAGCGGTAGGGGTTGCGGGTAATCGATTCCTGGACGTAGGCGGCGAGGTCCCGGGCCGGCAGGGGCCGGGGCGTGAACCGCTCGCGCGGGGCGGGGGTGCTGGTGCAGCGGTCCACCCGGAAGGTCCGCCAGTCAGAGCGGTCCAGGTCCCAGGCGACGGCGTACCAGCGCCTGCCGGTGCCGACCAGCCGGTAGGGTTCCACGATCCGGCGGCCGGAGCCGCCGTCGGCCGCGGTGTAACGGAAGCTCAGGACCCGGTGCTCGGTGATGCCGGCGGAAAAGGCGGTAAGGATCTCCGGGTCGACGCCGCCCGGCGGCCCGGCCAGCGTGGAGACGGACTGGCGCAGGGCCGAGAACTTGGGGCGGAGCCGCCCGGGCAGGACCTGTTCGAGCTTCGCCAGCGCCCGGACCGAGGCTTCCCCGATTCCGGTCACGGGTCCCGTGGCCACCGCGGCAAGCCCGAGTGCGACGGCGAGGGCCTCGTCGTCGTCGAGCAGCAGCGGCGGAAGCTGCGCTCCGGCACCGAGCTGGTAGCCGCCGGCAATGCCCGGGGACGCCGAGATGGGATAGCCGAGCGTGCGCAGCTTGCCGATGTCCCGGCGCACCGTGCGTTCGGTGATGGACAACCGTTCCGCGAGCGCTGCCCCGGTCCACTCGCGTCGCAGCTGCAGCAGCGAAAGCAGCTGCAGGAGCCGTGCGGAAGTCTCCAACATGGAATCAAAACTACGCGTCAATGCGGTCGGAAGCTGTCCTGATTGGAAACTAATCTGGCCGTATCACCCGCAGGCGGGGGGAGTAGCCGGGTCAGTACACGGTGCCGTCCCAGGACCGGTGGGACGGGACGCTGGGGAGGTGGCCGTAACCGTCATTGGACAATGCACGGACGGTGGCGCGGAGGACGAGTGCCAACGTAATAGCGGCGGCGAGGATTAAGAGCACAATAACCATGACTCCATGCTGGCGCTGGTCCTGCCGGAGAATAAGTGGCAGGAATGCCCATTACCGTAGAAATCCTGCCACTGGAGGAGCACACTTACGGCATGCTTCGATCCGTAGCGGTAATAGTGCTGGACGGTGTCGCGCCGTTTGAGTTCGGCGTGATGGTCGAGGTGTTCGGCATTAACCGTTCGCAGCGGGGCGGGGGAGTCCCCGTGTTCGATTTCCGGCTGTGCACTCCGGAACCGGGCCTGGTGTCCACTAAGGCCGGGTTCAGCATCACGGTGGACTCCGGGCTTAGGGCAGCGGAGGACGCGGACCTCGTGGTGATGGCTCCTGCGGGTGACAATGCGGCGGAAACCGATCCCCGGGTCCTGGACGTGCTGCGCCGCGCACATCAGCGCGGTGCCTGGGTGATGAGCATCTGTACGGGCGCCTTCCGCCTCGCCGAAGCCGGGTTGCTGGACGGGCGCCGGGCCACCACGCATTGGATGTACTCGGCGGAGATGGCTGCCCGCTACCCGGCCGTCCAGGTGGATGCGGATGTGCTGTATGTCCGGGACGGGAACATCATCACCAGCGCCGGCACCGCTGCCGGCATTGATGCAGCGCTGCATCTGGTCCGGATTGAATGCGGGGCGAAGATCGCCGGTGCCATCGCCCGCGACATGGTGGTGCCTCCCCACCGGGACGGGGGACAGGCGCAGTACATTGACCGTGCGGTCCCTGGTGGTTCATGCGAAACCCTGGAGCCGGTATTGGAATGGATCGGGGAACACCTCGCGCAGGAGCACAGCGTGAAGGACCTGGCGTCCCGGGCCGCCATGTCGCCGCGGACCTTCGCACGCCGTTTCCGGGCCGAAACCGGGACAACTCCGGCCACTTGGATCAACGCACAGCGGGTGCTTTACGCGCAGGAACTGCTGGAGGATACGGATCTCAGCATTGACGAGGTGGCTCGGGCCTCCGGATTCGGCCAGCCTGAACTGCTGCGTCACCACTTCCATCGGGATGTAGGAGCCAGCCCTGCCGCCTACCGCCGGACCTTCCGCGGTGTGGCCGCACGGCAGCCGCGCTGAGACCGGCCGGGCCTGTGGTGCGCGCCGAGAGTCCGGGGTTTTGGGCGCCGGATGAGCCCGTTAGGTGTACACCGGGCGGCCCGGCGTCGGCCGCACGGAATCCCTGACCACGCCTCCCGTTGCGCCCGTACCGTCCGGTCGGTACCCTCGGCAAAAGAGACGCAGCACACACTCAGTGGGCTGCCGCCACCGGCAGGAGAGACATGACAGAGGCACCAGCACCCTTGGACCAGCGCACCGCCGTCGTCACCGGAGCAGGACGCGGGATCGGCGCAGCGGTCGCCATGCGGCTCGCAGTGGACGGACACCGCGTTGCCGTCCTTGACCTGCGGGAGGAGGACACGGCCGCCACCGTGGAGGCCATCAACAACTCCGGCGGCAAGGCCGTGGGTGTAGGCGCCGACGTCGCCGACGCCGCCGCCGTCGAGCAGGCGGTGGGCCGCATCGCCGGGGAGCTGGGCGCGCCTACCATCCTGGTCAACAACGCCGGCATCCTCCGGGACAACCTGCTGTTCAAGATGACGGATACGGACTGGGACGCCGTGATGGGAGTGCACCTGCGTGGAGCGTTCCTCATGAGCCGGGCGGTGCAGGCGCATCAGGTGCAGCAAAAATGGGGGCGCATCATCAACCTCTCGAGCACTTCCGCCCTCGGCAACCGCGGCCAGGCGAATTACGCCGCGGCCAAGGCAGGCATCCAGGGCTTCACCAAGACACTGGCCATCGAACTGGGCCGTTACAACGTCACAGTAAATGCGATTGCCCCCGGCTTCATCCAGACGGACATGACACGGGCGACGGCGGAACGCGTGGGAGTGCCGTTCGAAGACTTCGTGGCGCATGCGGCGAAGGAAATCCCCGTGGGGCGGGCCGGGACCCCCGCGGACATCGCTGCGGCGGCGTCCTTCTTTGCCCGCGAGGAGGCCTCGTTCGTTTCCGGACAGGTGCTCTACGTCGCCGGCGGACCGAAGGCCTAGCGGTGGCGCATTTCGGTTCCGTGCAGGAACTCGAGGAAGCAGTCGGGCGCCAGGAGACCAGCGAGTGGGTCCTCATTGACCAGGAGCGGGTGAACCTGTTCGCCAAGGCCACTGATGACCACCAATGGATCCATGTGGATCCCGAACGGGCTGCCGAGGGGCCCTTCGGCGGCACCATTGCTCACGGCTATCTGAGCCTGGCCCTGCTGCCGGCGCTCGCCTCCAGCCGGTTCCGCGTGGACGGCATGGTGATGGGTGTGAACTACGGCCTGGACCGGGTGCGTTTCCCGCACCCGGTGCCGGTGGGCAGCCGTGTCCGTGCCCGGTCGGAGATCGCCTCGGTGGAGACCGTGGCGCAGGGCGTGCGGGTTAAACTCCTGGTCAGCATCGAGATAGAGGGCGTGGACAAACCTGCCTGCGTCGCGGAGTCGATTTCGCTTTACGTGCTGGGCTAGCTAGCCCGCGGCACTGCAACAGAGACGAGGGCCCGTCCGGTTGGACGGGCCCTCGTGCCGATTGGCCGGCGCGGCCCCTACCCGGCCGGCGCGGCCCCTACCCGGCCGGCGCGGCCCCTACCCGGCCGGCGCGGGCCCTACTCGGGCAGGCCGTCTGCCGGCATGGCAGGCCGTTCTTCGGTGTATTCCTCCACCTCGTCACCTGTTACCACGAACGGGGTCCCGAAGTAGGACTGCACTCCGTTGTCCACCCGGGTCAGCATTGCTCCGGTGTACCCCTGGTGGCTGTCTTCGCCGAAGCCCAGCGGTGCGTGGCCGTTGCCGGTGACGTTGCCGGATTCGAGTGCTTCGAGCAGGGATTCCCGGGTCGGGTTCTCCCCGGCTTCCTTGAGCGCCTCAACGAAGAGGTAGCCGATGGACATTCCGAAAATGGTGTTGCCGTCAAACGGAGCCCCGGCGTTGTACTCCTCGTTGATTTCGGAGAATTTTGCCGTCCATTCGTCCTCGGTGTCCGAGTAGCCCGGGAGGTAGTTGGCGCTGACGAAGCCCTGCAGCAGCTTGTTCGTGTTCTCGCCCAGATAGCCGGACAGGGTGTTGAAATCCCCGCCGGCCGAGGAAGCCATCCACTGCGGGAAGTAGCCGAGTTTCGCCGCCGTCCCCACTGCCTGGGCACTGAAGCCGTTGATGGTGGCCAGGAAGTTCACTTCGCAGCCGGCTTCCTTCATCGCACTGATCTGCGCCGCGACATCGGTATTGGCCGTGGAGTAGACCTGGGTGTCGGCCAGGCCGTCCTCTCCGAGCACCGCTTCAAGCCCCGCCTGGAATTCCTCGCCGAAGTCATCATCCTGGCCGAAGAAGCAGTAGGTCTTGTCCGGGAACTCCTCCTGCGCGTAGGTGGCGAGGATCCGTGACTCGGTGGGGTAATCCACCATGAAACCGTAGGTATACGGGTAGTCATCGGGCTGGTTCCAGGTGGGGCTGCCGGAAGCCACGAAGAGATCCGGCACCTCGTTGTCGTTTACGAAATCCAGGACGGCGCTGTGCGGCGGCGTGCCCAGTCCGCCCACCAGGGCGAAGACCTCGTCCTGGAGCACCATCTCGCGTACCGCCGTCTGGGTGTTGGCGGGGTTGTAGCCGTCATCCTTCACGATGTACTCAATGGTGCGGCCGTTGACTCCGCCGTTGTCGTTGACGTAATCGAAGTATGCCTTCGTGGCCGGCGAAATCGTGGAGTAGCCGGCTGCTGCCGGTCCGGTGAGCGGCTGGTGGGTACCGACGGTGACGGTGGTGTCGGTGATCCCGGGAACATCTTCGGCGGCTGCCTCGCCTCCTTCGTCCGGTGAAGCGCATGAGGCCAGGCCGAGGGCAGCGGCTGCAAGGACGGCGGTGCCCAGTCGGAGCTTGGAACGGATCATCATTGACCTTTCGGGGTTGCCGGTAGCTGCTCGGGTTCGTGCCGGGCGGATAACCGGGTGGGTGTACTGGATGCTGGTGACGGTGCGGGTTTTGCGGACTGCGGCGGAACGGAAACGGAACGGGCCTGACCCAGCCGGCGGCCGGCCCGGACCAGCAGGCCCTGGATGCCCTGCGGGGCAAGCAGCACCACGAGGACCAGGACCATCCCGAAGATGGCAACCGCAAGGTTGCCGTCCAGTCGCTGGGCAAGGTCCGTGGACAGCTCGAGCCGGGAAGTGGCCGTGCTGATCAGGTGCGGCAGGGCAACCAGGAGCACGGCGCCCCAGACAGCTCCGGTCAGGGAACCGATGCCGCCGACCACGGCGGCCATAAGCAGGAAGAGGGAGAACACCAGTGAGTAGGCCCCTGGACCGGCACTCTGCGTGGTGTACGCCAGCAGGCCTCCGCCCATCCCTGCCGCGGCGGAGCTGATGACGAAGGCCGTGACTTTGGTGCGGGCCGGGTTGATGCCGGCGAGCGCCGCCGCCACTGGGTTGTCCCGCACGGCCCGCAGATGCCGGCCGAAGCGTCCGTGCAGCAGGTTCGCCAGCAGGGTCAGGACCAGGACGGAGCAGACGACGGCGAGCCATGCCTGCCACGCTTCATTGGACACAATGCCGCGCAGCGCCGTCGGGCGTTTTTCCACGGTGATCCACAACCCCTGATCGCCGCCGAGCACGGAGGAGAACGTGCTGGTGACCGCGGGAAGGGCCACCACCAGCGCCATGGTGAAGCCGGCCAGGTAGGGGCCGTGAAGCCGCCCGGCAGCGAGTCCGATCACCAGGCCGAGGACGGCTGCACCGGTGACAGCTGCGGCCAGCGGCACCAGGAGCAGCAGCGGGCCCTCCGTGCCGGCGTCGGCCATTGTATTGGCGGTCAGCGCGTAGCTGTAGGCTCCGGCAGCCATGAGGGCCGCCTGCCCAAGGGACAGCTGGCCGCCGGCGCCCGTAAGCAGGGTCAGCCCGGCGATCCCGCACAGGTAGGCGCAGGCAGTGGCGAGCTGGTACGAGGAGAACGACGGGATGACAAACGTCAGTCCGATCAGCAGGACCATTGCGGCCCCGGCAAAGCCATACCGCTTGGTGACGCTCATACCGTTCGCTCCTTGGTCATCGAGAAGATTCCGCCGGGGCGGACCAGCAGTACGGCCAGCAGAAGGAGCAGGATGGCGATGGGCGTCAGGGTGGCGCCCCCGTAGCCGCTGACCCAGCTCAGCAGCACCCCCACGGCCAGTCCGCCCAGCACGGCACCGGCGGGGGAGTCCAGTCCGCCGATGACGGCAACGGTGAACGCATAAACGAAGACCGTGTCCGCGGCATGCGGATTGAGTCCCAGCTCGGTGGGGATGACCAACAGGGCGGCGAGCGCGCCCAGGGCGGAGGACATGGCCCAGCCCAGGGTGAGCATCCGCGAGGTCCGTACGCCGAGGAGCCGGGCCAGGTCCGGGGCGAAGGCGGAGGCCCGCAGCCGCAGTCCCAGGGGCGTCTTGGTGAACAGCAGGACCAGTCCGCCTACCAAAAGGGCTATGCAGGCAAAGACGAAGAGGTCATAGGAGGAGAAGACGGTAATGCCGAAGATCTCCACCGGGTTTGAGCTGAACGGCGTCACCATGGTCCGGTAGCTGTTCCCGAACACCATGCCCAGGATGGCCTGGATCAGCATTAGCAGGCCCAGCCCGGCAATGACCGGGTTCAGGGCGGAACTGTTGCCCACGAAGCGCATGACGCCGCGTTCCACCAGGGCTCCGATGAGGAAACCCGCTACGAGGGCAGCAGCGAGTCCGGCCCAGTAGCTTCCGGTGAGGGCGGTGACCGTGAAGGCGATGTAGGTTGCCGCCACCGCCATGGCGCCCTGCGCAAAGTTCACGATCCGGGCTGCGCGCCAGATCAGCACCAGGGAGAGCGCGAAGGCAGCGAGGACCGCGCCGCGGGCGAGGCCGTCAAAGGTGAGGAAAAGAAATCTGTCCATTAGAACCCCAGGTAGGTGTGGCGGAGGTCGGTGTCTTCGGCCAGCTCGGCCGCCGGCCGTGAGGCGACAATGCGGCCGAGGTTGAGCACTACCCCGTGGTCCGCGACAGCGAGTGCACTCCGGACGTTCTGCTCGATCAGCAGTACGGTCAGGCCGGTGTCGTCGCGGAGGCGGCGCAGCATGCCCAGGATCTGTGCGGTCACCTTGGGGGCCAGTCCCAGGGACGGCTCGTCCAGCAGGAGGAGCGACGGTGCGGCCATCAGGGCCCGCCCCAGCGCAAGCATCTGGCGCTCGCCGCCCGAGAGCTGGTGTCCGGCAGCCTTCCGGCGTCGGGCAAGGGGCTCGAAGAGTTCGTACATCCCGGTGAGCACCTCATCCGCTGCCTTACGGTCCTTCCGCCACAGCCCGCCCAGGCGCAGGTTTTCATCCACCGTCAGTTCGGTGATGACGCCGCGGCCTTCGGGAACCAGTGCGACGCCGTGGCGCACCATGTCCTCGACCGGTACCCGGGTCAGGTCCTTTCCGTCTTTGATGCGGATGCTGCCGGCCGAGGGCCGCAGCTGGCCGGTGATGGTCCGCAGGAGGGTGGTCTTGCCGGCCCCGTTGGCCCCTACGACGGTGGTGATGGAGCCTTCCGCCACGGAAAGGTCGATCCCGTGCAGCACCCGGACGGCGCCGTAACCTGCACTGACGCCTTCCAATACCAGTGCGGCGGTCATGCCACCTCAACTCCCAGGTAGGCATCTGCGACGGCGGGATCGGCACCGATTTCGGCCGGTGTGCCTTCGGCGATCAGGCGGCCGAAGTCCAGTACGGCGATGCGGTCGCAGACGTCCATGACCAGGTCCACGTGGTGTTCTACCAGCACCACCGAACACCCGTCGCCGGGCACGGTGCGGATGATGGAAGCCAGTTCCTCAATATCGTCGTGGCTGAGCCCGCCGGCAGGTTCATCCAGCAGCAGCAGCCTCGGTTCGCTGACCAGCGCCCGGGCCAGGGCCACCTTTTTGCGGATGCCGTAGGGGAGGGTGTCGGGCAGGGACGCGGCGTACCCGCCGATGCCGAGGGCCTCCAGTGCTTGCATCGACCGCTCTGCGAGCCGGGCTTCCCTGCGGACGGAGCCGGGCAGGGCCAGGAGATCGAGGCCTCCGCGTGAGCCGGCTGCCAGACCTGCCGTGACATTCTGCAGCGCGGTCAGCCCGGGGAACAGACCGAGCCCCTGCAGGGTGCGTGCGACGCCGGAGCGGGTCAGGTTGTGCGGACGAGGGGTAAAGCCTTGTCCATCCAGCTCCAGGCTGCCCTCCGTGGGCGGGAACACCCCGCAGATGACGTTGAACAGAGTGGTCTTTCCTGCTCCGTTGGGACCCATGACCCCCACGATCCTGCCTGCGGGGATGTCCAGGGACACCGAGTCCAGCGCCGTGAGGCCGCCGAACCGGACGGTGATGCCGTCCAAGCGGAGACGCGGCGGTTCCGACCGGTCGGTATGTTGCTCCTGCATGAGTACTCCATCGTCTCTGCTCTTACCTTGCATGGTGCTGTCTTGAAGGTGGTGCGGGAGGTGCGGTGGTGCTGTATTGAGGAGGCGCTGTATTGAGGAGGTGCCGTGGTGCGGTAAGTCGGTTACTTTGCCTGCAGTCCGGCCAGGTAAAGGTCGGTCAGCTGGGCGGCCGCCTGTTCGCGGCTGATGGACCCGCCGGGGGAGTACCAGTACGAGAGATAGTGCGGGTCGGAGAAGAAGTTGGCAGCCAGCACCGGAATCGGAATATCGGTGCGGAAGACGCCGTCGGACTGGCCGTGGACCAAGAGGGCGGTGAACGCCTCGTTATATTCGCGTCGCCTCCGCTTCACTTCCTCCTGGCGGTCCTCGCTGAGCATGTGCTGGGAGCGGAAGAACACGGATCCTTCACGGATCCAGTCGATGGACGTCATAATCACGTCTTCACAGACCAGGCGCATGGTTTCAACTGCCGGCAGCCCCCGTCCGATGATCTCGGTCAGGTGCTCGCGCTGGAGGGTCAGGATGCGGTCATAGATGTCAAAGAGCAGGTCGTCTTTGGAATTGAAGTAGTGATAGAGCGCGCCTTTTGTCACCCCGGCCGCGTCGACGATCTGCTGCACGCTCGTTTTTGCGTAGCCGTGCCGCGCGAAAAGCTCCACGGAGGTCCGTGCGAGCTCTTCTTTGATGTTCAGGGTCTTCATGCGGGGTGGTGTCCGGATTTCTCGTGGTGCGGACCGGCGGTAGGAACCGACCGGTTGGTATGTGCGAACACCATAACCCCGAAGGGGGAGGCCGGCGCAAGGGTTTGGCCGAAAGAATTCCGGCCCACGCTCCTGTCACCACCTTCAGCCCGGGCGTGACGTGTGCCGTTCGTCGATTCCCCCTAGAGTCAGGCGCATGACTCCTTCCGCGCATCCGCCCATTCCGTTCGAGCCTGCTGCCCGGGACTTCCCGGGCTGGACCATGCCGCCGTCCGTGCCGCAGGGCATGCGCATGGAGTTGAGCAGGGCACGGCTGCTGGATTCCCGCGAGTCTTCGTTCGACGACTGGATGACAATGCTCCACGAGCGCTACGACGAGTGCCTGGCCACTCTGGGCCGGGAACTCATGGCGCTGGAGGCCACGTTCCTGAACCAGGAGGCGGACGGGTCCTGGTGGATGTACCACTTCCAGTTGATGGGAAATGACAGCCCCGGGCTCGTTCCCGACAACCCCTTGGACCAGGCGCACCTTGAGTACGGGAAAAAGACCAAGCATCCCGGGTGGGAGGAGCTCCAGCCGCGGTTCTTCCTTTGCCCGCCTGCGGTTCGTGCCGCCGTCGAGGACGCCGGGGCTGCCGGTGCTGTCGGGGCGGCCGGTGCTGCCGTGGCCTCCGGTGTTGCCGGCGCGGCCGGGGCCTCCGGGGACTAGACGCAGGTGCAAAACAAGAAGAACCCCGCAGCCAGGGGCTGCGGGGTTCTTCTCTTATGTCTCAATGTGCCCTCGATAGGATTCGAACCTACGGCCTGTTGCTCCGGAGGCAACCGCTCTATCCCCTGAGCTACGAGGGCAAGGACTCCGGTAAACCGGCAGGTCCTGTGGGACTCAAGAAGCTTAGCAGGTTTCAGCCGGGCGGGGAAAACCTGCTGCTGCTGCGGATGGGCCGGGCGCCGGACTCGTTTCCGGTGTCGTTCCCAAAGGCTTTAATCGCGTCGCGTGAAAACCGGCCGTGTTGGTTTGTTTGTGCGGGTAGGTAGTGGCCTTCGAAAGACGGGTATTTCCGGTCTTTGGGAGCGCCGTTTGGGGGCTGTTTTTGGGCCGGAAATGTCAGTGCCGGATGAAATCCTGAGGTATGGATCAGCTCGGAAATACAGAACCGATAACTGAAGAGCAGAGCGGTGAGAACCAGCAGCCGGAAGGGCAGGCCAGCGGTGCCGAACCGCCGCGTCCGCCCTGCACCGTGTCGGTG
This sequence comes from Arthrobacter sp. zg-Y238, assembly GCF_024385525.1. Taxonomy (GTDB): domain Bacteria; phylum Actinomycetota; class Actinomycetes; order Actinomycetales; family Micrococcaceae; genus Arthrobacter_B; species Arthrobacter_B jinronghuae. The sequence continues at coordinate 50,282 of NZ_JANFLU010000006.1, forward strand.
TACCGGGCGGAACTTGCAGTCGAGCCTGCCGGCCCTGCCGGGGCTGCTGCCGCGGGTACCCCTGCTTCTGCTGCAACTCCCGAGAACGACGCCGAGGCTGCTGCCTCGGGTACCCCTGCTTCTGCTGCAACTCCCGAGAATGACGCCGAGGCTGACGCCCGGCCAGCCGACAATCCCGTTCCTGATGCCGGGCCCGACCTTCCCGAGCCATCCGGCGCTGAGCCAGCCGATCCCGGAACTCCCGCCCCCGAATCAGGGGCACCCGCCACCCCCGATTCCGAAGCCGACCCGGAGAGTTCCGGGGCCGCCACTGCCGGTGCTCAGGGGAGTCCTGCTGAGGCCTACCCGGACGGGTTCACCGGGACGTTGGCGCTGCAGAACCTTGAAGCCTTTGACGAGCAGATGGTCGGCGATGCCCTGTCCCGGATGGCGCATCTGATGTCCTGGGTGCAGGCACAGGAGGCGCGTCTAGTGAACCGGATGGAAGAAATCTTCCGGGACAGCTTCCACGCCGCTTCGGGACGGCTCGAACCCGGGATGGCGTTCAGCCTGGCAGCGTCAGAATGTGCAGCCATTTTGAACATTCCGCAGGTCACGGCCCAACGGATGATGTTCGAAGCGGGCAAACTTTGCGGTACCCATACCGCCACCTTGGCCGGGCTGGAGGAAGGACGGCTGTCCTACCAGCACGCCCAGGTCGTGCTGGACCAGTGCCAGAACGTTCCTCCCGACCAGCTTCCTGAGTTTGAAGCCGATTTGCTGGCCGCCGCTCCCGGGCACACGCGGGCACAGTTCTCCTGCAAAGCCAGGCGGCTGCGCGAAAAGAAGTTCCCGGAGACCGTCAGCAAACGGCACCTGACCGCGTTCGAGCAGCGCAAAGTCACCCTGGACCGGGAAGAGGACGGCATGTCCTGCCTCTCCGCCTATCTGCAGGCGGCAGAAGCCCTGCAAATCTACACCACCCTCAGTACCGCAGCGCGGGGTGAGCAGTCCGCCGGGGATTCCCGGACCACGGATCAACTGCGTGCAGACATTCTGGCGCAGCTGCTGATGGGCGGCCTCGGTTCAACCGGTGCTGGCGCGCTAGGCAGGGCAGTGGGTGCGCGCGGAGCAACAGGTGCGCACGGAACCGGGGGAGGCGGGGCAGGACCGGACGAGGGAATCGTCCCGCGGGCGGAAATCATGGTCCTGATCAACGCGGAGACCCTCTTCGGAGCCGACGACCAACCCGCGGAACTTCACGGCTACGGACCCATCAGCGCCGAAGAAGCCCGCAGGCTGGCTAGGAACGCGGTCGGCTGGACGGGCCTGGCCCAGGACCCGCAGACCGGTGAGATCCTCGGGGTGGGAAGGCGGAGAAAAGTCCCGGCCGGGCTCCGCCGCTGGCTCCGCGCAAGGGATGGAACCTGTCGGTTCCCCGGCTGCCGGGTCGGCACCGCGAACTCGGATATCGACCACACCGTCGATTGGGCCCGGGGTGGTCCCACGGACCATGGAAATCTGGAACATCTGTGCCGTCGTCACCACCGGTTCAAGACCCTGGGGCTCTGGAAGGCCTGCCAGCCCGAACCCGGGGTGATCGAGTGGACTTCACCGACCGGACGCGTCTACCGGACCGAGCCGTTCCTGGAACTCGGCCCACCGGATTCGGCAGCAGACCCGAGGGTGAATCATGGGCGGACGGGCTATGCGGCAACAAACCATTCGCCAACGAACCATGAAAAGGCCGAATCCCGGCAAGAAGCGGCACCGCCCTTCTGATGGGTAACCAGTTACAGGAGGGGGTCGCCGCATAAGTCATCGGAACCGTGCTCGCGAGGAGCCGGAGGGGCCAGGGAATCACGTGAAGAACCACAGAAGTCCGGTGGAGTCGGGTGTGGCGACGGCCGAAGCCGGCACGCTGTCCGCTGAGTAGCCCCGGAACGGATCCTTAGTACCCCAGGAACGGGTCGGTGCGGACCCGCCTGCCGCCGGCACTCCGAACGGCCTTGCGGGCAGCAGCCACTGCCTGCGGCGAACCCGAAACATAAACAGCACGGCCACTCAGGTCAGGAACCTCCGCACGCAGGACCGCAGCGTCCGGCAGCCCCGGACCCAACCAGGTCCAGCCCGGAATCCCCGGATCCGACGGCGTGCAGACCAGCACCCGAACCCCCAGATCCTGCAGTTCCCCGGCATAGGCAAGCTCGTCAACGGAGGACGCCGCGTAGACCAGCACAATGTCCCGGTCCTCACCGCGGACCTGCCGCAGCTGGCTGATGAAAGGAGTGATGCCGATACCGGAAGCGATCATGAGCACCGGTGTCCGTTTGTCCCGCGGCAACAGGAAGTCCCCGGCAACGGTAGTGGCCGCCACCTCCGCTCCGGGGCGCATCTTCAACAGAGCGGTCTTGAAGGTGCTGCCCGGTTCGGCCACGCGCAGCCCCACCGCCACTGTGCCGGGTTCCGACGGCGCAGTAGTGATGCTGAAAATACGCCGCGTTCCCCGAGAATCCGGCTCAAAATGCGGCACGGAAAGTTCCACGTACTGGCCGGCACGGAAGCGGACAGGACGTATCGGCTCGAACACGAGCTCACGGGCCGTAGGGGTCAGTTCCCGGGTTTCGCGCAGCCGCAGCCGGACAGCTCCGCGCTGGCCCATCGCGAACGCGAGGGCGTTGCCGATCAGCAGCGCCAGCTCCGGAGACATCATCACCGGACCCAGGGACAGCGGCACGGCAAAAAGAACGCCGACGACGACGGCCTCCGCCAGACGCTGGGAGCGCAACGGAGGCAGGGTCAGCGGTTCGGTAAGCATGAAGCCGGCCAGGAACACCAGAGGATAGCTTCCGACGATGGTTGCCAGGGCGTAGGAGACGGACTCGCCGCCCGCGAGGAAGCGGGCCAGGACAACAACGGCAGCAGTAAGGGCAAAAACCCCGGCCATCGGCAGCAGACGGTTCCGGTACAGCACCAGGACGGCGGCCGGAAGGACAACGATCAGCATGCCCGGAGTCGCCACCCACCAGACAGCACCGCCCAGCCCGGTTACTGCCACCACAAACGCCCCCGCCGCTGCCGGGTTGAAGATGTGCCGCCGCCGGAACACCAGGAGGTATTTGGATGCCGTTGCCACTGCTCCGGCCAGGGCCACGCAACCCAGTTGTACACCGTCGGTGCTGGGCCAGAAGAGGAAAAACAGGAGCAGGCCGGTGATCAGCGAGGAGTCGGTCTGCGGGCGGGTACGCAGCAGCAGCCCCGCCACACGGCTGGTGACCAGGGTCGAGGCCAACGCCGTCACCACCGTCGCTCCCAGCTCCGCCGGCGTGTAGAAGAGCACTCCGGCGAAGGAAAGGACAAAGGACCAGGCAGCAATTGCCAGCAGCACCCAGACCGTGAACCGGTACATGGTCCAACGCCCCAGGAAGGTGTTTAGCGTACGGGGAGCAGCGGGGGCGGAAATGCTCATGGGAATAGGACTCCAGCCATTGCAGGGGAATAGTCGGCCCGGCCGTCGGTGAACATCCGGACATAGTCAAAGGAGAAGGCGCCGCTCAGCTCCTGCGGCTCGGCAAAGAACAGGGCAGTGGCCAGGCCGTCCGCCGTCATCGCGTCCGCCGCCAGCACCCATGTGGCCGCGACCGTGTCCACCGGGGAACCGGTGCGGGCATCGAGCACATGGTGCAGCCCGTCTCCCCACTGCCGGCGGTTGACGGCCGAGGCGCACAATGCACGGTCCGAGAGGGTCAGCACCCCGATGGCCCGCTTCGTGTCATACGGATGTTCCAACGCAACCCGCAGGGGAGCGGCACCGGCATGGCGCAGGTCAGAACCGGCATCCACCACGTATTCCCGGTGACCTGCGGTTTCCAGGACCTCGCTGACCAGGTCCACCAGCTGGCCCTTTCCGGCAGCACCGACATCGAAGGTCACTTCAGCGGCAGTGGTCAGTACGGTTCCCCGGCCGTCGGTGCTCCAGGACACGGTGTCCGTCCAGGCCGCTGCGGGCGCGGGCGGGCCGGAGGGCAGGAAGCTGTACCCGGCGTCGTACCCCAACACCTCAAGCGAGCGCCCCACCAGCGGATTAACCGCACCCCGGGTGATCTGCTGCAGCGAATCGAAGAGCCGCAGCAACGGCATGGCCGAAGCGGGCAGGATAAAGCTGCCCGCAGCCTCGGCCATCCGCGCAACCGTGGAATCGGAGCGGAAGCGCGAATAGGTCCTGTCGTAGCTCTCCACTACGTCCGCTACTGCAGCCCGGGTGCCGGGATCCAGGGGCGAGGCAGTGGACAGGGACCACTGCGTACCGATCGCCTCGAATCCCAGGGTGTGCACGGGTGCTGTCCTAGGAAGCGGCTTCGGACCGGATGGCGTCCAGGGCACGGTTGAAGCCTTCGCTGGTCAGCGAGGATCCGGCCACTTTGTCCACGTCCAGCTCGTCGAGGTTCTTGCCGACCACCTGCTCCTTCACATTGGAAGTGAATTCACGCTGGTACTGCTTGGACGTCGGGTTCTTCTGCGAGGTCTCCACCTCCAGCTCCGCCACCACGCCGCCCTCGAGCCGCAGCGTAACGTCCACGTCTTCGGAAGTGCCCGACGGCGGGATGTAGCTTCCGGTGCCGGAGTACTCGCCGTCGGCGTAGCTTCCGGAACCGGCTGCAGAGTCGGGGGCGGAGGCCGGGGCGGAGGCCGGGGCGGACGCCGGGGAAGACACAGGGGGCTCAGCCGGGGCCTGGCCGGCGCCGGCGGTTTCCTCGCCCGCGGCACAGCCGGCGGCAGACAGCAGGGACAGGCCGGCGGCGGCACTCAGCAGGGACTTGCTCGCTCGGTTCACGTTTCTCCTTGGAGTGGGGGCGCTTCGGTCCGGGGCACGCACACGCGCGGAAACCGGTCCTTCAGTTCAACGGTTCCCTTTCATTACATCGCATCGGTGCCGGTGCCGGTGCCGGATCCGCAGAGCGTAAGGCCTGTCATACAAAACGGGACCCGTGCTGCACCCGGCTATGCTTAACCGGTGACTCCTGAAGAACTTTCCTCCGCCGTAACTGCCTGCCTCCAAGACGCCATCGATGCCGGTGACTTCAGCATAGAGCTGCCCGGGGAGGTGCGCGTGGAGCGCCCGAAGAACCGGGACCACGGTGACTGGGCCACCAACATCGCCCTGCAGCTGTCCAAGCAGGCCGGCATGAATCCCCGCCAGTTCGCCGAGATCCTCAAGGGCCGGCTGGAAAAGATCGCCGGCGTGGCCAAGGTCGACATTGCCGGCCCCGGCTTCCTGAACATCACCCTCGACGCCGGTGCGGCCGGTGAACTGGCCAAGGCCATCGTCGAGGCCGGCCCCGCCTACGGCACCTCGGAAATCCTCAAGGGCACCCGGATCAACCTGGAGTTCGTCTCCGCCAACCCCACCGGGCCCATCCACCTGGGCGGCACCCGCTGGGCCGCCGTCGGCGATGCCCTGGCCCGGGTCTTCCAGTCCCAGGGCGCGGAGGTCACCCGCGAGTACTACTTCAATGACCACGGCGCGCAGATTGACCGCTTCGCCCGCTCCCTGCTCGCCTCGGCCAAGGGTGAACCCGCCCCGGAAGACGGTTACGCCGGCGAGTACATCGTGGACATCGCCAACCGCGTGCTGGCCGCAGAGCCGAACATCACCGAGCTGCCCGACGCCGAGGCGCAGGAACGTTTCCGCGCCGTAGGCGTGGACTTCATGTTCGGTGACATCAAGGAATCCCTGCACAACTTCGGCGTGGACTTCGATGTCTTCTTCCACGAGGATTCGCTGCACGAAAACGGCCAGGTGGCCAAGCTCCTGGAGCAGCTCAAGGGCTCCGAGAACCTCTACGAGAAGGACGGCGCCTGGTGGCTGAACTCCACCGCGTTCGGCGACGACAAGGACCGCGTGGTCATCAAGTCGGACGGCAACGCCGCCTACATTGCCGGTGACATTGCCTACATCCACAACAAGCGCGAGCGCGGCTTCGACCTGAATGTCTACATGCTGGGCGCAGACCACCACGGCTACGTGGCACGGCTGAAGGCAGCAGCAGCAGCCCTGGGCCACGACCCGGAGTGCGTCGAGGTGCTCATCGGCCAGATGGTTAACCTGGTCAAGGACGGCAAGCCCGTGCGTATGTCCAAGCGCGCCGGCACCGTGGTCACCCTTGAGGACCTGGTTGAGGCCGTAGGCGTGGACGCTGCCCGCTACACGCTGGCCCGCTTCTCCGCCGATTCCAACATCGACGTTGACCTGGACCTGCTGACCAAGCGCAGCAACGAGAACCCCGTGTTCTACGTCCAGTACGCCCACGCCCGGACCCACGCCCTGGCCCGCAACGCCGAGGCCGCCGGCGTCGACGATTCCGCCTTTGACGCGTCGCTGCTGAGCCACCCCACCGAAAGCGCCCTGCTGGCAGCACTGGGCCAGTACCCCGGCGTCGTCGCGCAGGCCAGCGCCTTCCGCGAACCGCACCGCGTGGCCCGCCACCTCGAGGTCATCGCGGGCACCTACCACCGCTGGTACGACGCCTGCCGCATTGCACCCCAGGGTGACGAGGAAATCACCGACACCAACCGCACCCGCCTGTGGCTGAACCTTGCCGCACGCCAGGTCCTGGCCAACGGCCTGGGCCTCTTGGGAGTCTCCGCACCCGAACGGATGTAATTCATGACTGCTTCACCCCTGGCTCCTGCCTGGCTGAGCCACCCCGAAGACTCCAACGCCCTGCGCCCGCAGATGTGGGCGCAGGACGTAGTGCGCGGTGACGGCGGCGAACTGGAAATCTCCGGCATCCCCGTTTCCCGGATCGCCGAGGAATTCGGCACTCCCGTGTTCGTGATGTCGGAAGCGGATTTCCGCGCCCGTGCCCGGGACTTCAAGGACTCCTTCGACGCTGCGTTCGCGGGGCTGTGCGGGGGAGTGGATGTCTACTACGCCGGCAAATCCTTCCTCTGCACCGAAGTGGCCCGATGGGTCTCCTCCGAGGGGCTGCGCCTGGATACCTGCTCCGGCGGTGAGCTGGCCGTGGCCCGGCGCGCCGGGCTCCACGGCAGCCAGCTCGGACTGCACGGCAACAACAAGTCCCTGGCCGAGCTGACCCGTGCCCTGGACATGGAGCTGGGCCGGATTGTGGTGGACAGTCTCGGCGAGCTGGAAATGCTCGGGAATCTGGCCGCCTCCCGCGGTGAACGCGCGAACGTTATGCTGCGCCTGACCCCCGGAGTGCATGCCTCCACGCACGAGTTCATTGCCACGGCCCACGAGGACCAGAAGTTCGGCCTGTCCATGGTGGCGGATCCGGAGCTGGACGGGATGTCCCCGGCCATGGCCGCCGTGGAAACCGCACTCAAGCACGACGGCGTGAACCTGGTCGGCGTGCACTGCCACATCGGCTCGCAGATCTTCGAATCCGCCGGCTTCGAACTCGCAGCCCGCCGGCTGCTCGGTTTCCTGGCCGAGGTGAAGCAGGGCTACGGAGTCGAACTGGCTGAACTGGACCTGGGCGGCGGCTACGGCATCGCCTACACCGAGGCAGACGCCCCGCGTCCGCCGGCCGAGATCGCCAACGCGATGGCCGCCGTCGTCGGCAGCACCTGCACCGAGCTGGGACTGGCGGTTCCGCGGATCTCCATCGAGCCCGGCCGCGCCATCGTGGGGCCCACCACCTTCACGCTCTACCGGGCAGGCACCACCAAGACGGTCCGGGTGGATACGCCCGACGGCGGCACCTCGCCGCGGCGGTACGTGAGCGTGGACGGCGGGATGAGCGACAACGCCCGGCCCGTTCTCTACGGCGCGGATTACTCGGCCGTGCTGGCCTCGCGGACCTCCGAAGATGACGCGGTTATTTCGCGCGTCGTTGGCAAACACTGCGAAAGCGGCGACATAGTGGTGAGGGACGCCTACCTGCCCGGTGACGTTGCCGCCGGCGACCTGCTGGCCGTTCCGGGAACCGGTGCATACTGCTGGGTCCTGTCCAGCAACTACAACTACCTGACCCGGCCGCCCGTAGTGGCCGTGCGGGACGGCGCCGCGCGGCTGATTGTCCGCGGCGAGACCGAAGACGACCTGCTGGCCCGGGACGTTTCCTAATTCTTAGAGGAGTGGCACGACATATGAAGACCCTGAAAGTAGCCCTGCTGGGGTGCGGAAACGTGGGTTCGCAGGTTGCCCGGATCCTCATTGACGACGCCGCGGACCTCACCTCGCGCCTCGGCGCACGGCTGGAACTGTCCGGCATCGCCGTGCGCAACGTTGATGCGCCGCGGGACGTCGACCTGCCCGCGGAACTGTTCACCACCGACGCCGAGACCCTGGTCCGCGACGCGGACATTGTCATTGAGCTGATGGGCGGCATCGAGCCGGCACGCACCCTGATCCTGCACGCACTGGGTTCCGGCGCCGCCGTCGTGACCGGCAACAAGGCCCTGCTCGCCGCAGACGGCGCCGCCCTCTACGAGAAGGCCGACGCCGCCGGTGTCCAGCTGTCCTACGAGGCCGCCGTCGCCGGGGCGATCCCGATCCTCCGCCCCATCCGGGACAGCCTCTCCGGAGACCGGATCACCAAGGTCATGGGCATCGTGAACGGCACCACCAACTACATCCTCGATGCCATGGATTCCACCGGAGCCCAGTTCGCCGACGCCCTGGCCGAGGCCCAGCGGCTTGGCTACGCCGAGGCGGATCCCACCGCTGATGTCGAGGGGCACGACGCCGCCGCGAAGGGTGCCATCCTCGCCTCCCTCGCGTTCCACACCGGCTTCGACCTCTCCGCCGTTTCCTGCGAAGGCATCAGCTCGGTTACTGCAGAGGACATCAGCGCCGCCCGGGAAGCCGGGTTCGTCATCAAGCTGCTCGCCATCGCCGAGAAGTTTACGGACACCGACGGCACCGAAGGCGTCAGCGTACGCGTGCACCCCACCCTGCTGCCCCGCCTGCATCCGCTGGCCGCCGTACACGGCGCCTTCAATGCGGTGTTCGTCGAAGCGGAAAACGCCGGTGAACTGATGTTCTACGGCCAGGGTGCCGGCGGTGCACCCACCGCGTCCGCGGTGATGGGCGACGTCGTCACCGCCGCCCGCAGGCTCGTCCTGGGCGGTCCCGTTCCCGCCGGCCGTCCGAGTGGCTCGCTGCCGGCCCTCCCGCTGGAAAAGGTCACCACCAGCTACTCGATCGGCTTGGAAGTGGCCGATCAGCCCGGCGTCCTGGCCGCCGTCGCCCGGGTGTTCTCCGAGCACGGAGTCTCCATCGAAACCATGCGGCAGACCATCCACGGTGAAGGCGCCAGCGCCGAGCTGCGCTTCGTCACGCACCGTGCTTCCGAGGCCGCCCTCGCGGCCACCGTCGAGGCCATCAAGGGCCTGGACGTCATCAAGAACGTCAAATCCGTCCTGCGGGTAGAAGGAGTCTGAGCCGTGGCTCACCAATGGCGCGGCGTTATCCGCGAATACGCTGACCGTCTTCCGGTAACCGAACACACCGAGGTCATTACCCTCGGCGAGGGCGGTACACCGCTGGTCCGCGCGAAGGCGCTGTCCGAGCTCACTGGCTGCGAGGTCTACCTCAAGGTCGAGGGCATGAACCCCACCGGCTCCTTCAAGGACCGCGGAATGACCATGGCCATGACCGCAGCCGTGGAATCCGGCGCCAAGGCAGTGGTTTGTGCATCCACCGGCAACACCAGCGCCTCGGCTGCCGCGTACGCCACGCAGGCGGGCATTACCTGCGCCGTGCTGGTGCCGGACGGCAAGATCTCCATGGGCAAGCTCAGCCAGGCAATTGCGCACGGCGCCCAGCTGCTGCAGGTCCGCGGCAACTTCGACAACTGCCTGGAGGTGGCCCGCAAGCTTGCCGAGGCCTACCCGGTGTTCCTGGTGAACTCCGTAAATCCGGCACGCATTGAGGGCCAGAAGACGGCCTCCTTTGAAGTGGTGGACTACCTCGGCGATGCCCCCGACTACCACCTGCTGCCCGTCGGGAACGCCGGAAACATCACTGCGTACTGGAAGGGCTACTCCGAATACGCGAAGCCCTGGACCAACGTGGCCGGCGAGGAACTGGCTCCGGTGGCCACCAAGACCCCGCACATGTGGGGCTTCCAGGCTGAAGGCGCCTCGCCGCTGGTGAAGGGACACCCGGTCACCGATCCGGACACCATCGCCACCGCCATCCGCATCGGCAACCCTGCCTCCTGGGATCAGGCCATTGCCGCCCGCGACGAATCCGGCGGCCTGATCGAAGCCGTCACGGACACTGAAATCCTCGACGCGCACCGCTGGCTCTCCTCCCGCGAAGGCGTGTTCGTGGAACCGGCCTCGGCAGCCGGTGTGGCCGGGCTGCTCAAGAAGCACGCCGCCGGGGAAGTCCCCGCAGGCAAGACCATCGTCATTACGGTTACCGGCCACGGCCTCAAGGACCCGCAGTGGGCACTGCGCACCGCCGACGGTTCCGACGTCGAACCCACCAAGGTGGACTTCGACGTCGTCAGCGTGGCAGCAGCGCTGGGCCTGGAAGCGGCAGAGCCCGCCGGATCCGGCAAGTAGGGCGGGAAAGCATGCAGGTGGATCTGCCCGGCGGACAGCGGTCTGATTCCCGCACCGGCTCCCGCACCGTGGCGCCGGGGCAGGACGTGACCGTGTCCGTGCCCGCGACCAGCGCCAACCTGGGCCCGGGGTTCGATTCCCTGGGGCTTGCCCTCACGCTGTATGACACAGTGCGGGTGCGTACGTCCGCGGAGGAAGGCATCTTCGTTGAGGTCGCCGGGGAAGGCGCCGGAAACGTTCCCCTGGATTCCTCGCACCTGGTGGTCCGGACCCTGCTCTCCACCCTGGCCGCTGCCGGGTACCGTGCGGAGGGACTGCACCTGAGCGCGGAAAACGCTATTCCGCACGGCCGCGGTCTGGGCTCGTCGGCGTCGGCTATTGTCTCCGGCGTCCTCGCGGCGAATTCCCTGTTGCCGGCCGAGGCGCGGCTTGATGCCGCAGGCCTGCTGCACAGTTGCTCCGCACTCGAGGGCCACCCGGACAATGTGGCTCCCGCCCTCGTCGGCGACCTCGCCATTTCCTGGGAAGACGACGGCGTCTTCCGCTCCGTGCGGGCCTCAGTCCATCCCGATGTAATTCCCGTCGTGGCAATACCGGCCGTTGAACTCTCCACCGAGAGTGCCCGCGGCCTGCTGCCGGCCACCGTGGCACACCGGACGGCCGCAGCCAATGCAGGCCGTGCCGCACTGTTGATCCACGCCTTGACCGTGGATCCGTCGCTGCTGCTCGAGGGAACGCAGGACGCGCTGCACCAGGATTTCCGCGCACCGGCGATGCTGCCGAGTGCCCGGCTGCTTTCGTCCTTGCGCTCGGCGGGGTTCGCCGCCGTGATTTCCGGTGCCGGTCCTACGGTGATGTGCCTTGCCTACGGCGAGGAGTCCGCCCTGGAAGCGGAGCAGGCGATGACCAAACATTTGCAGGCAGCGGAATTCGGCGAAAATTGGCGTGTTTTGCGGCTTGGCGTGGAGCGAGATGGTGCTAGAGTGGAAGGGCACCAGCGGTAATTTTCCGTCCTGTGCTCCCGTAGGTAGCCGTCCATTTCGGGCCGCCCCGGGCTTTCGTTGAAAACACTTTGCCGCCGTCAGGTGTGATTACACCCGTCCCGCGGTGATTTCCGTTGATTCAATTGCCCACCCGCGGAGGCACAGTCTCCGGTGCAGCCTTCAAAGGAACCGCCAAGAAGCGGCGTGTCCCGCTTGAATGCCGCGTGTTCGGCAGCGAAGCTGACCAGACTCTGCGTGGATTCTTCTTTACATAAGGCACCCAGCAGATTCGCCTTTCTCCGGCCATCGGGCCGGTAGTAGGCGAACCCTGACCCAATGTCTGATTTTGGGACCAGGGCCAATCACCGCGGCCGGCATTGCGCCGGACCGCCCGACGAGGGGGAAGGATCCTTCGTGACAGATACCACTAGCCTGACTGCAGGCGTGGATTCAGCATCCGCCGGTTCAACCGGCGAGAACGCATCAAAGAGCGCAGGCCTTGCAGGCCTTAAGCTCGCGCAGCTCCAGGCGCTTGCCGGCCAGCTCGGCATCACCGGCGGTTCCCGCATGCGTAAGGGAGATCTGGTTACAGCCATCTCCAACCACCAGCGCGGCGGCGCAGTAGCCGACCGGCCGGTCCGCGGTTCCCGCGGCGAGGCAGGCGACGACGCAGCCAAGGGTGCCTCGGCGCCCGAGAAGGCGGCAGCAGCACCCGCGGAGCAGACCGGCGAGGCCGAAACGACCCGCCCTACGCGTACCCGTAACCGCAACCGGCGTGCAGCCAGTGACGGCGTCGTCACTTCCGCTCCCGCGGAAACTGCAGCGGCCGAGGCACCGGCACCCGCCGCCTCGCCCGAAGCAGAGACGGCTCCCGCCCGGAACCGCGAGGCACGCGAAGACAACGGACGCGAAGAGGGCCAGCGCGAGCGCGGCAACCGCCGCAGCCGCAACCGCCGCAGCGACTCCAACGAGTCCAACGGCACGGTCAGCAACGCTTCCTCCGAGGCACCTGCAGAGGACGCCTCCAGCAACGGTGCTGCCAACAACAACAGTGCTGCCAACAACAACGGTGCTGCTTCCAGCAACGGCGTTGCCAACGGCGCCGAGACCCGGACCCAGGGCGACGACGAGCGCGGCGAACGCCGTGAGCGCCGTGACCGCAACCGTTCGGACCGCGACAACGGCGGCAACCGGGATCGCGACAATAACCGCGACAACGGCGGCAACCGCGAGAACAACCGGGACCGCGACAACAACCGCGACAACGGCGGCAACCGCGAGAACAACCGCGACCGCGACAACAACCGCGACGACAGCGACGAGAACGGGCGCGGGCGCAACCGCCGCAACCGGAACCGCAACGAGCGTAATGACCGCAACGACCGCGGTGACCGGAACGATCGTTTCCGCGACCGCAACGAGCGCCGCCGCAACCGCAACCAGAACCCCGAGGTCGACGACGTCGAGGTCACCGAAGACGACGTCCTGCTGCCCGTAGCCGGCATCCTCGACGTCCTGGAAAACTACGCCTTCGTACGGACTTCCGGTTACCTGCCGGGCCCGAACGATGTCTACGTTTCCCTCGCCCAGGTGAAGAAGTACAACCTGCGCAAGGGCGACGCCGTCGTCGGCGCCATCCGCGCCCCGCGTGAAGGCGAAAACCAGGGTGGAAACCAGCGCCAGAAGTTCAACGCACTGGTCCGCCTCACCTCCGTCAACGGCAAGCCCGCCGAGGACAACAAGGACCGCGTGGAGTTCTCCAAGCTGGTTCCGCTGTACCCCTCCGAGCGCCTGCGCCTGGAGACGTCCGCCAAGGTGATCGGCCCGCGTGTCATTGACCTCGTGGCACCGATCGGCAAGGGCCAGCGCGGCCTCATCGTTTCCCCGCCGAAGGCCGGAAAGACGCTGATCCTGCAGGCAATTGCCAATGCGATCACGATCAACAATCCTGAGGTCCACCTCATGATGGTCCTCGTGGACGAGCGTCCCGAAGAAGTTACGGACATGCAGCGCACGGTCAAGGGCGAGGTCATTGCCTCCACCTTCGACCGCCCCGCCGATGACCACACCACCGTCGCTGAACTCGCCATCGAGCGCGCCAAGCGCCTGGTGGAAATGGGCAACGACGTCGTGGTGCTGCTTGACTCCATGACCCGCCTGGGACGTGCCTACAACCTGGCCGCTCCGGCGTCGGGCCGTATCCTCTCCGGCGGTGTGGATTCGTCCGCCCTGTACCCGCCCAAGCGTTTCTTCGGTGCTGCCCGCAACATCGAAAACGGCGGCTCGCTGACCATCCTGGCTACGGCCCTGGTGGAGACCGGGTCCAAGATGGACGAGGTCATCTTCGAGGAATTCAAGGGCACCGGCAACATGGAGCTGCGCCTGTCCCGCAACCTTGCGGACAAGCGCATCTTCCCGGCCGTGGATGTCAACGCGTCGGGTACCCGCCGCGAAGAGAACCTGCTCTCCCCGGATGAAGTCAAGATCATGTGGAAGCTGCGCCGGGTCCTGTCCGGCCTGGACACCCAGCAGGCGCTGGAACTGCTCACCGGAAAGATCCGGGAGACGCAGTCCAACGTCGAGTTCCTGATGCAGGTCCAGCAGACCACCCTGGGCACCAAGGACAACTAGCTGCCTTACGAGCCGCTCATGCTCCCTCCCGCTGAACAGCGGGCAGGGAGCCTGGGCGGCTCGTGCGTTAACGCCTGGGGACCGACGGGCGCGCGAACCGATAAACTTCCCTGTGGGAAACACAGCCGAAAGAGGAATCTAAAACATGTTTGAGTCCATTCAGGGCCTGTTGGATGAGCACGCTGAACTCCAGCTGCGCCTGTCCGACCCGGCAGTGCACGCGGACCAGGGCCTGGCCCGCCGGCTGGGACGGCGCTACGCCGAACTGAGCCGGATTGTGGACGCCTACAACCGCTGGCACGGACTCGAGGATGACCTTGCCGCCGCTGCCGAAATGGCGGATGAGGATCCGGAATTCGCCGCCGAGGTGCCCGTGCTCAAGGAGCAGCTGGAGGATGCGCAGGAGAAGCTGCGCCGCCTGCTGATCCCGCGTGACCCCAATGACGGACGTGACGTCATCATTGAGGTCAAGGGCGGCGAAGGCGGCGACGAAGCGGCCCTGTTCGCCGGGGACCTGCTGCGCATGTACACCCGCTATGCGGAGCACCGCGGCTGGCGTACGGAAATCATCTCCGCCACCGAGTCGGACCTGGGCGGCTACAAGGACGTTGCCATGGCCATCAAAGGCAACTCCAACGATCCTGCCGAAGGCGTGTACGCCCGCCTGAAGTACGAGGGCGGCGTGCACCGCGTGCAGCGAGTTCCCGTCACCGAGTCCCAGGGCCGGATCCACACTTCGGCTGCCGGCGTCCTGGTGCTGCCCGAAGTGGACGAGCCCGAAGAGGTCGCAATCAGCCAGAACGACCTCAAGATCGACGTCTACCGTTCCTCCGGTCCCGGCGGACAGTCGGTGAACACCACCGACTCGGCTGTACGCATCACCCACCTGCCCACCGGCATTGTGGTGGCCATGCAGAACGAAAAGTCGCAGCTGCAGAACCGCGAAGCGGCCATGCGCGTGCTGCGCTCCCGCATCCTGGCGCACGAGCAGGAGAAGATCGACGCCGCGAACTCCGACATCCGGAAGTCGCAGATCCGCACCATGGACCGTTCGGAACGGATCCGGACCTACAACTACCCGGAAAACCGGATTGTGGACCACCGCACCGGCTACAAGGCCTACAACCTGGACACCGTGCTGAACGGCGAGCTTGAAGCAGTGGTGCAGGCAGCCATTGAAATGGACGAGCAGGCACGGCTGGACGCCATCGGTGACGAAAGCTAATAGCCTCACCGGCTCCGCGTCCGGTGCCGGCGGCACCCTTGCCGAGGCGCTGCGTCGTGCGACGGCGGAACTCGCCGCCGCCGGGGTGCCGTCCCCGCGGGTGGACGCTGAACTGCTGGCGGCGCACCTGCTGGGAGAAACCCCCGGCCGGATCCGGGCGCTGGCCTTCACCGATGTGCCGGCACCTCAGGGCTACGCCGCACTGGTGTCCGAACGCGCCGCGCGGGTGCCGTTGCAGCACCTGACGGGAAAGGCGCATTTCCGGTACCTCGAGCTTTCGGTCGGTCCCGGGGTCTTCGTGCCGCGGCCGGAAACCGAAACGGTGGCGCAGCTGGCAATCGATGCGGCGCGCCGGGCTGGTTCGGCCAAGGTTGTGGACCTCGGCACCGGCTCCGGCGCCATCGCGGCTGCGGTGGCATCCGAGGTTCCCGCAGCCGAGGTGCACGCCGTCGAACTAAGCCCCCTCGCCTTCGCCTGGGCGGAACGGAACCTGGCTCCGCTGGGCGTCCACCTGGTCCTGGAAGACCTGCGGACCGCCCTGCCCGGCCACGAATCCAGCTTCGATGTGGTGGTGTCCAACCCGCCGTACATCCCTGCCGAAGCCGTCCCGAACGAACCCGAGGCCGCCGAGCATGATCCTGCCATGGCACTGTACGGCGGGGGAGCGGACGGCCTGGAACTGCCGATGGCCGCGGCACGGACCGCGGCACGGCTGCTTACCGAAGGCGGCTACTTCGTGATGGAACATGCCGAAGTGCAGGCGCCGGCCATTGCCCGGCTGCTGGCCGACGATCCGGCCTGGACCGATGTCCAGTCCCACCGTGACCTCAATGACCGCCCGCGGGCGACGTCGGCCGTCCGTCGGCCCGCACCGAAGACGTGCCCTAGTGAAAGAATGAAAACGTGAGCACCAGTTATGACTGCAGTAATCCCGACGAACTCAGCGAGGGCCTGGCGGCAGCCCAGCGCGCCATAGCCGCCAAATCCTGCGTGGTGCTTCCCACCGACACCGTGTACGGAATCGGTGCCGACGCTTTTTCCCCGCAGGGAGTGGCTACCCTGCTCGCAGCCAAGGGGCGCGGCCGGAGCATGCCCCCGCCCGTGCTGATCCCGCGCCTGCAGACCATGGACGGCCTCGCCACGGATATTTCCGAGGACGCCCGCAGCCTGGCCCGTACGTTCTGGCCGGGCGGGCTGACACTGATCTTCCACGCCCAGCCGTCCCTGAGCTGGGACCTGGGCGACACCATGGGAACGGTGGCGCTGCGGATGCCCGATGACAGGGTTGCCCTGGACCTGCTGGCCGTCACCGGGCCGCTGGCTGTGTCCTCGGCCAACCGCACGGGATCCCCTGCAGGACAGACCGCGGCGCAGGCACGTGAACAGCTGGGCGAATCCGTGGAGGTCTATCTGGAAGCCGGACACCGTCCGGTGGCCGGCAGCGACGGAGTGCCCTCGACGATTGTGGACGCCACCAGCGAACCGATGCGGGTGGTGCGCAGCGGTGCGATCAGTACTGCCGCCCTGCGTGAAGTCGTTCCGGGAATCCTGGATCTGGGCGAAGAACCCGCACCCGGCGGTACCGCACCTTCCCTGGCCAAAGACCAGAAGCCGGTTTAGTTCCGGGAGGCTGCCAGGACCTCGCGGACGCGGGGTTCCGGGACGTTGCCCGTGGCCTCGGCCCAGCCGGGCTCCTGGCGCTGCCCGAACCACATCATCTCCACCCGGCGCAGTGCTCCGTGCAGCCGCTCCCCGGCCAGCGAGGAGAGCGCATAGCCGGACCGCAGCGCCGTGCGGCAGAACCAGACCGGCAGACGTGCCGGCCGCCGGCCGCCCGCTGCTTCAAGCACGGAGGACACCGACGCCTGTTCCCAGGGCTGCAGCACCACTGCAGGAACCGGGCCGGTGTGTGAACCTACCCGCAGGACGAAGTCGACCAGTGAATCTACTGAACTTACCGGGCTGGGCGCGGTTCCGGGCCCGGCGACGGATGCCAGCGGCGAGGCCGCGAGCCGGCTTAGCTTAGCCGTCGTCGCCCGGCCCGGTCCCTGGACCGAGGTGGCGCGCACTGTGGAAACGCTGCAGGACCCGCTGTGCCGGGCGGAAAGGACCTGTTCGCCGAGCGCCTTGGAACGGGAGTAGGCCGAAAAGGGTTCCACGTGCGGGCTTTCGTCCAGGAACGGACGGTGCCCCTGCACCGCGGCGCTGCTTAGGTGTACGAACCGGCGGACACCGGCGGCGTCCGCGGCATCGGCGACCAACGCAGGCAGCAGCGAGTTCGCACCCCGGAGTTCGGGGGAGTCCGTTGCTCCCGGCGTCGCCAGTCCGGCAGCATTTACCACCACGTCGACCCCCGCGAAGGCGTCGGCCAGCCGGCGGCGTTCCGTGTCCAGCGCTGCGGCCTCTTTCAGCAAACCGGTTACGTCCGCAGCATCGGTACGCAGCCGGGGAGCGGACACGGCCCGGATCTCGACCCCGCGCGCAGCCAGGGCGGAGCGGACGGCCGAGCCGATGAAGCCGGTGCCGCCGAGGACCGCCCACACCGAGGGTGTGCCGGAGGAAGGGGCGGGGCCGGGAGAAGGAGTGCTCAAACCTGCTGCTTTCGTGTTTCCGGTAAGGGCTGCCCGGACGCGGACAGCGGAGCCATCGGGGACCAGGTCTGGTCCCGGAGGATGCGTCGGGCACCGCGCCAGCCGGCCCAGAGACGCCCGGCACCCCGAAGTGAATGTTCTACGGCAACCAGCCTGAGCAGTTCCTTCCCGGCGGTCAGGAAAGTTCCCAGACCGAATCCGTACCGGTGATACCGGCCGTGGACCTGCAGGTACCGGGCTGTATGGCCGCGGTTGCGCATGGCGGTGAAGCGGCCAAGGTCGCTGGAATCGTTCAGGTGCCGGATGCCGAGGTCGATCTGTCTCTGCACCCGGACCTTGCGGATGACGAAGTCGTTGACGTAGGCCACCGGCCGGTCCAGGGAGGCAAGCCAGCCGTAAACTACATCGTCGCCGTTGATGAAGTAGCGGGCATCCGGCAGGCCTATCCGGCGCACCTGATCCGCGCTGATCAGCATTCCCTCGAAGCAGCCCACATTGGTGTCGAAAACAGGGGAATCGCGGAAAACGTTGCCCGGCACCGGCAGGTGGACGCCCAGGAAGGGGACGAAGCGGTGCTGCCAGAAGAACGGTGCGCCGCCGGCATCGAACCGCCGGCCGTGGATGCAGTCGTAACTGCCGGTCCACTTGCGCAGCGCAGCCACGGCACCGGGGAGGACCTCGACGTCGTCGTCCATCAGCCACAGCCACTGCGCGCCGGCGTCCAGGGCAGCTTCGACACCGGCGGCAAACCCGCCGGCCCCGCCGGTGTTGGCCTCCAGCCGCAGGATTGCCAGCGGGACGGGGAACCCGGCGCGGGCCGCTTCCAGGACCTCGGGCGTCTCATCGGTGCTGGCATTGTCCACCACGACAACCGCCGCAGGTGCGGGGTCGAGCCGCTTGACGCTCTCCAGCAGGGCGGTGAGGTAGCTGGAGCGGTTGAACGTCGTGATGACGATTGTCAGCGGGGCCGGTTCCTGGACGACGTCCATGTCAGAACCCGAAGTCCGACGGCGGACCGAAGCGGCGCCCGCCCATGCCTGCCGCGTAGGCGCGCAGCCAGTTGGCGAAGCCGCGGGGATCCCGGGTTCGAGCGAAGTGGATGGGGTAGCCCACGGCGTCGGCTACGAAGGACTTCACCCTTGTGTAGCGGCGGGTGAGGTGGCCCCGGTTGCGGTAGAAGTAGAACTGCTTGAACGGCGTCTCGGGAACCAGGACGTGCATCCGGTCACCCAGGACGGGCTGCACTTCGGCCCAGGCAGCCGGGTGGGTCAGGGCCACCGTGGTGACCGTGCCGAATTCGATGCCCGCCCTGCGCAGCCGGATCATGAAGTCCGTCTCGTCGCCGCGGATGAACAGGCGGAGGTCCGGCAGTCCCACCCGGTAGAACACATCGGCCCGGATCAGGGCGCCGTTGAAGAAGTGCCCCACGTTGGGCAGGAACCCGCGGGCAGCCACTTCGGCCCGGTCGTGGGTGAGCTTCCCGTCGAGGCGGAAGTGGAAGGACAGCGTGTCCGGCGCCCCCGGGGCAACCACGAGCGGCAGGACGACGTCGAGGCCGCGTTCCTTCGCTGCAGCCAACAGGGTGGCGACACATTCGGGATCCTCGGGATGGGCGTCGTCGTCCATGATCCAGATCCACTCGGCTCCGGACGCCATGGCTGAAAGGATGGCCAGCGAAAATCCACCGGCTCCGCCAAGATTGGTGTTTGACCGGATGTAATTGACCGGCGCCGATGAGGCTTCAGCGATATCCGACACCGGGCTTTTGCCGGAGTCCACCAGCGCCACGGACGTGATGTTGCCGCTCTGCGCGGCCAGTGCCTCCAGTAGGATCTTCACGTCGTCGGGACGGTCGAAGGTCACTGCTGCTACGGCCACGGAGTCCGGCAAGATGGTCCTTTCAGGCAACCCGGGGGATCGGCCAAAACCGAAACCGGAGAGGGTGTGCAGTTAGTATGCTGAATAGATTCCAGTCTATTACACCGGATTCTTCCGCCAGCTCTTCGCATCACCGAGAAGAAAGCCGGGTACCTACCCGTTGAGGACCATGAGGCAAAAACCTACGGACAACAGTCGCGTTCCCAGGGAGGAAAAGCCCGTCCTGTGGCTCTGGTCGCAGTACATGCTGGACTCCCTGGCCTGGATCGTGTCCATCGGCCTCGCGCTGGTGCTGCGCTACGAACTCACGGTTGAGCAGATCAACCCGGGCGGCCTGGCCGTCTTCTGCGGCGTGGCGGTCCTTACCCAGCTGATAGTCGGCTATTCGTTTGCCCTCTACCGCGGACGCTACAGCTTCGGCAGTTTCCACGAGATGCGGCTGCTCGCGGTGGTGACGCTCATTGTCTCCGCCATCCTGGTCCTCGCAAGCGCCTTGTTCGGGCTAGTGATAGATATCCCGCGCAGCACCGGAATGATCGCCTTCCCCTTCGCCTGCCTGTTCATGGCGGCAATCCGGTACCTCAAGCGGATGTACGTGGAGAGCAAGGCGCGGCCCGGCGAGGAAGCCCAGCGTGCCCTCGTGTACGGCGCGGGTTTCCTTGGCGGTTCCCTGGTGTCACGGATGATGAAGGATCCGGAGTCGCCGTACTACCCGGTTGGCCTGGTCGACGACGATCCGGCCAAGAAGCACCTGAGGCTGGCCACTGTTCCGGTGCTCGGCAAACTCGTAGACCTTCCCGAACTGGTGCAGCGGACCCGCGCCACGGTGCTGGTCGTGGCCATTGCCGATGTGGAAGCGAAGCAGGTTCGAGAGATTTCGGATCTCGCCGAAGGCCTGGACCTGCGCGTCCTGGTGCTTCCGCCGCTCAAGGACATGCTCTCGAAGGGCGACGGCGCCGGCCTGGGCGATTTCCGCGATGTGGCAGTCGAAGACCTCATCGGGCGCAGGCCGGTCGACATCCATGTGGACGAAGTGGCCGGCTACCTGTCCGGGAAGAAGGTCCTGGTCACGGGGGCAGGCGGTTCCATCGGCTCCGAACTCTGCCGCCAGATCACCGCCTTCAATCCCGGCGAACTGATCATGGTGGACCGGGACGAGACCGGCCTGCAGCTGACCCAGCTTTCCATCACCGGCCGCGGCCTGCTCGACGGCCCGGACACGGTCCTGGCGGACATCCGCGACCCCGAAGCGCTGGACCGCATTTTCCGCGAACGCCGCCCCGACGTCGTTTTCCACGCCGCAGCCCTGAAGCATGTTTCCCTGCTCGAGCAGTACCCGCAGGAAGCCTGGAAGACCAATATCATCGGCACCGCGAATGTGCTGGCTGCAGCCCGCAAGGCGAACGTGCGCCACTTCGTGAACATCTCCACCGACAAGGCAGCCAACCCCACCACCGTCCTCGGCCATTCCAAGCGCGTGGCCGAAAAGCTGACTGCCTGGATGGCCCGCGCCACCGGCGAGCAGTATGTCTCCGTGCGCTTCGGCAATGTGATCGGCAGCCGGGGATCCATGTTGCCGCTCTTTAGCGAACAGATCCGGCAGGGCGGACCGGTCACCGTGACCGACCCGGAAGTGACCCGGTTCTTCATGACAATCCCCGAGGCCTGCCAGCTGGTGATCCAGGCCGGTGCAATCGGCCGCGGGGGAGAGGTGATGATCCTGGACATGGGTGAGCCCGTGAAGATCCTCGACGTCGCCCGCCGCATGATCGCGATGTCCGGCAAGGACATCGAAATTGTCTTCACCGGACTGCGCCAGGGCGAAAAGCTGCACGAGATCCTTGTTGGCACCGGAGAAGAGGACTCCCGTCCCCTGCATCCGAAGATCTCCCACGCCGCGGTTGCCGTGCTGGATCCCGATGAGCTGGACCTGGCCGACTGGCTGCGGCGCTGCGGGATCGAACCCGGCAGCGTGCCGACGGACGGGGCCGCAACCGACGCCGGCGAGATAGTGCGGATTCCGGGTGCCCGCCATCCCGGCGCCCCCGGTGACGCCGCGAATGAGTCCGGGGAACCCTACAGTGAACGGCGGACCGGCTGATGCTTCTGGCGCTGTGCGTCGCCGCGGCTTTCCTGTCGAGCCTGCTGCTGCCCTTCCTTTTTATCCCCGTCCTGCGCCGGCTGGGTGTCCTGGACATCCCCAATGAGCGGTCCTCGCATACCAAGGCTGTCATCCGCGGGGTGGGCGGAACCACTGCCGCCGGCGTCCTGGCCGGCCTCCTGCTGGCGCTGGTGACAGGCCTGGTGGCCGTTGACCGTTCCGTGCTTGCCATCTTGATTGCCGTGATCGGCGCGGCATCCCTGCTGGGCTGGATCGAGGACTGGCGCGGCGTCTCCGTCCGGACGCGGGCGGCTACCCAGCTGGCCATCGGCCTGCTTGGCACGGCCGGCCTGGCCTGGACCATGGAGCAGAGCTGGTGGTGGGTCCCCGTCGGCGGCCTTGCAATCGCCGCCTACATCAACGTCGCCAACTTCATGGACGGCATCAACGGAATCTCCGGGCTGCACGGGCTGGTCGTGGGGGCCATGTACTCCATCAGCGGCGTGCTGTCGGACCACCTCTGGCTGACCGTGACCGGAGCAGTGGTGGCCGCGGCGTTCGCCGCGTTCCTGCCCTGGAACCTGGGCAGGGGACAGGTCTTCCTGGGAGACGTGGGCAGCTACCTGCTGGGGTCATCAATTGCCGGTATTGCCGTTGCCGCGTTCCTGGCCGGTGTCTACGTGGAGTACCTCCTGTTCCCGATCGTTATCTATCTGGCGGACACCTTCACCACTCTCCTGCGCCGGATGCGCCGCGGGGAGCGGTGGTACTCGGCGCACCGCCAACACGTCTACCAGCGGCTGACCGACACCGGCCTGAGCCACGTCCAGGTGTCGCTGATTGTCACCGGCTGCACTGTGGCCGTCGGAGTTACGGGGCTGCTCACCGCCGGTGCCGGTACCGGTGCCACGGTAGCCGGGGTCCTCTTCGCCGTCGCGGTCCTGGCCTTCTACCTAGCCTCGCCGCGCCTGTTCGCCCGGCGGACGGTGGCCTGACCAGGGGCGGCGCACGCCCTGCCGGGGACGTCTTCTATGTACTGTAGAATTCAAGGGTCGCGGTAGCCCGCCCCGTCACGAAGCCCTCCGGCTCCAGCAAAACCAGCAAGGAAGATTGCCTCCACCATGAGATCCGCAGACGGTACCCGCCCCGGCGGATACCTGACCCCCTCCGGGCCAACGAAGGCCCCCTGGCTGGGGATCCTCGGGAAGGCCCTTGCCGTGACCGGCTCCGCCGCAGTCCTGGCGGCAGTCGCGGCGGCTCTCACGACGGACCTGTTTGCAGCGGCGAGCTCCCTTCTGGGCTGGTTCCTCATTGCCGCATTCTTCGGAATCAGCCTCCTGGTCGGCCACGTCGTCGGACGTAGCAATCCCTCCGGAGCCATCGGAATGTTCGCGGTTACCTATGCCATAAAGGTTGTGGGCTTTGCCGTCATTCTTTTCGGGCTCGGAACACCTGTTTGGCTGCACCGGGAATGGTTTGCCCTGACTGCCGTTGGCGCCGTGGTCCTTTGGCAGGCAGCGGAAATCCGTGCCTTCTCGAGGACCCGTCACCTGATTTACAACGATGCTGACGATTCCAGTCCCCAAGGAGGCGCAAATGCCTAAGAATCGGCCCTCGTCCGGCCCTGCGGCGTTCCAGGAACCGTCCTCCCGGCGGCGCGCTCTGCTCCAGTATGTCCTTGCGGGAATCATCGCCCTGGGTTTGATAGGGTGGAGCCTGGATAGTCTCCTGGGAACTCGCTGGATTTTACCGGCCGGTATCGTTCTGGGCGCGGTCAGTGGCTACTATGTGGCCTCCGCGCACAGGCGCACCTCGGGTGCAGACCGACCCGTCACGGGCGGAAAACAGCCGGATACGGATAAATCGAATTGATTTCACAAAACCGAATTAATGGGCGCACATCATGCGTGCCCACCAATGATATGCCCAACGATGGACACAGCAGAGAGGAAACGCGTTGATCGCGCTTGCGCTTCCCGCCTCCAATGACGAGGGATTCGTCGCACCTACCCTCGAAGACATGCACCTCCCTGAGATCCTTCCCTGGGGCGCCGAAAGCGGTGAAGGATTCGGAAAGCAGATGCTGCTTATCCTCCTTTCCGTCATCCTTATCGGGTGGTTCTTCGTAGCCGCAGCCCGCAAGGGCCAGATGGTCCCGGGCCGGCTGCAGTTCCTGGGCGAATGGAGCTATAACTTCGTCCGCAACTCGATCGGCCGGGACATCATCGGTGAAAAGGACTTCCGGTCCTTCACTCCGCTGCTGTTCGCGCTGTTCTTCTTCATCCTGATCAACAACCTGTGGGGCACCATCCCGCTGGCCCAGCTGCCGACCACGTCGCACGTGGGCACGGCCTATGCACTGGCCGCGATTGTCTACTTCACCTGGATTATCGTCGGGATCCGGAAGCACGGTCTGGGTTACTTCAAGTTCGCCACCGTCCCGTCCGGCGTGCCGATGGCCATCCTGCCCCTCGTGGTGCTGATCGAAATCATCTCCACCTTCCTGGTCCGTCCGATCACGCACAGCCTGCGACTCTTCGCGACCATGCTGTCGGGCCACCTCATCATCATGCTTGCCGGCAGCGGAACCGCGTTCCTGCTGCTCGAGGCTGAAGGACTGTTGAAGCCGCTGGGTGCGCTCACCCTGGTAGGCGGCGTCGCCATGTTCCTGTTCGAAGTTTTGATCCAGGTCCTGCAGGCCTACGTCTTTACCCTGCTGACCGCGATCTACATCCAAGGCTCCCTGGCCGAGGAACACTAAACCTCCCCTCACCGGGGAACCCCCTGAACCATGCAACCTGCCCAATGGGCATCTTGAAAGGAACAAAACCAAATGACTGGTGTTTTGGATATCGAAGGCAACATCAACCTCGTCGGCTACGGCCTGTCCGCTATCGGCGGCGCCATCGGCGTGGGCCTGGTCTTCGCGGCCTACATCAACGGCGTTGCCCGCCAGCCTGAAGCGCAGCGCGTTCTTCAGCCGATCGCCTTCCTGGGCCTGGCGCTGACCGAAGCACTGGCTATCCTTGGTCTGGTTTTCGCGTTCGTTCTCTAACTTCAGCGCGTATTTTCCTAACCAAGTAGATAGGACGGATTGAAATGAACGAGGCACTAATCCTCGCCGCTGAAGAAGGCGCGAATCCTCTGATCCCAAACATCTGGGAGATCCTCGTAACACTGCTTGGCTTCGCCGTGCTGATGTACATCGTCGTCAAGTTCGTCGTCCCGATGTTCGAGAAGACGTATGCAGAGCGTACCGAGGCCATCGAAGGCGGACTCAAGAAGGCCGAAGCCGCACAGGCTGAAGCCAGCGCGGCTCTGGATGAATACAAGCAGCAGCTGATCGATGCCCGTACCGAGGCCAACCGGATCCGTGAGGAAGCACGCGCCGAAGGCGCCCAGATCCTCGCTGACCTGAAGGCAAAGGCCGGCGCCGAATCCGCCCGCATCATGGAACAGTCCCACGTCGCCATCGAAGCGGAACGCCAGGCAGCTGTCGTTTCCCTCCGCAGCGAAGTAGGAACCCTCGCCACCGAGCTGGCCAGCAAGATCGTCGGCGAGTCCCTCGCTGACGATGCTCGTGCCGCCCGTGTGGTTGACCGCTTCCTTGACGATCTGGAAACCCAGAACGCAGGTGCGGTCCAGTAATGGCAGGTATATCGAGCGAGTCACTGGCCGCGGCGCAGGAGAAGCTGGAAGCAAAGCTTCCCGGCGCAACCCTGACCCTGGCCGAGGAACTCTTTGGAATTCTGGGCCTGCTGGACAGCGACGCTGGACTTATGCGTGCCCTGACGGATCCGGCTCGTGAAGCCTCTGCCAAGGCAGCCCTGGTCTCCAAGCTGGTCGGCGGCAAGGTTTCGGCCGACGCTGAGCAGCTGGTTGCTTCTCTGGTGGAGTCCCGGTGGCGCACTTCGCGTGACCTGGGCGATGCCCTTGAAACCCTGGGTGCAACGGTTGTCTCCGCTGTCGCGGAGAACAAGGGTCCCGGCCTGGCCGGCCTTGAAGCACTGGAAAGCGATTTGTTCCGCTTCAACCAGACCGTTGCAGCCAACCACGAGGTGCAGCGTGCCCTGCAGGAACCGCAGGCATCGGCCGAGGCCAAGTCCGTACTGGCGCAGAAGCTGGTACCGGGCATGGGCGCCGAAGCAAAGGTGCTGGTCACGCAGGCAGTAACCGCCCCGCGCGGCCTGCGTCCTGCAGCACTGGTCAACCGTTTCATGGAACTGGTAGCCGGTCGCCAGCAGCGGTGGATTGCAGAAGTGCAGTCCAGCCGCCCGCTGACGCAGGAACAGCAAAAGCGTCTGCAGTCCTCTCTCAACGGACTGTATGGCCGCGAGCTGAAGATCAACGTCAACGTGGACCCGGCGATTCTCGGCGGCATTCGTGTCACAGTGGGGGATGAAGTAGTTGATTCCACCGTTACGACGCGCCTGACTGAACTTCGCCGAAAGCTCGCTGTCTAGTCACCTTGATGGCCCTAGAAGGCCGTCAGAATTTTTGAGAACCAATCACGGTCATCGGCTTTTACGCGATGATCACAACATAGGAGAGCAGGGACTGCAGATGGCCGAATTGACCATCAACGCCGACGACGTCCGTAATGCGTTGAACGAATTCGCGGCGTCCTACGAACCCGGAAACGCAGAGCGCGTTGAAGTTGGCCGCGTAACAACCGCCAGCGACGGCATTGCCCGTGTGGAGGGCCTGCCCTCCGTTATGGCGAATGAGCTGCTTCGGTTTGAGGACGGCACGCTGGGCCTCGCCCAGAACCTTGACACCCGTGAAATCGGTGTCGTAGTACTTGGCGATTTCGCCGGTATTGAAGAAGGCCAGGAAGTTCACCGCACCGGTGAAGTCCTGTCCGTACCCGTAGGCGACGCCTTCCTGGGCCGCGTTGTCGACCCGCTGGGCGAGCCGATGGATGACCTCGGCCCGATCGCCGCTGAGGCGCGCCGTGCACTGGAACTCCAGGCACCGGGCGTTACCCAGCGCAAGTCGGTTCACGAGCCGCTTCAGACCGGCCTCAAGGCAATCGACGCCATGATCCCGATCGGCCGCGGCCAGCGCCAGCTGATCATCGGTGACCGCAAGACGGGTAAGACCGCCATTGCCGTTGACACCATCCTGAACCAGAAGGCCAACTGGGATTCCGGCGACGTCCAGAAGCAGGTTCGCTGCATCTACGTAGCCATCGGCCAGAAGGCTTCCACGATCGCTGAAATCAAGCGCACGCTGGAAGACAAGGGCGCCATGGAGTACACCACGATCGTGGCCTCCCCGGCATCCGACCCCGCCGGCTTCAAGTACCTGGCACCGTACGCCGGCTCGGCCATCGGCCAGCACTGGATGTACGGCGGCAAGCACGTCCTGATCATCTTTGATGATCTGTCGAAGCAGGCTGAAGCCTACCGCGCCGTGTCGCTGCTGCTGCGCCGCCCGCCGGGACGCGAAGCCTACCCGGGCGACGTCTTCTACTTGCACTCCCGCCTGCTGGAGCGTTGCGCCAAGCTCTCCGACGAGCTCGGTGCCGGCTCGATGACCGGTCTACCGATCATCGAAACCAAGGCAAATGACGTCTCGGCCTACATTCCGACCAACGTTATTTCCATCACCGACGGCCAGATCTTCCTCCAGTCGGACCTCTTCAACGCCAACCAGCGCCCCGCCGTCGACGTCGGTATCTCCGTCTCGCGCGTCGGTGGTGCTGCACAGCAGAAGGCCATGAAGAAGGTCTCCGGTACGTTGAAGCTGGAACTGGCCCAGTACCGCGACATGCAGGCATTCGCCATGTTTGCCTCGGACCTGGATGCCGCTTCGCGCCAGCAGCTGACCCGCGGTGCACGCCTGATGGAACTGCTCAAGCAGGGCCAGTACGCCCCGTACCCGGTGGAAGACCAGGTGGTCTCCATCTGGATGGGCACCAACGGCTACCTGGATGACGTCCCCGTAGAGGACGTCCGCCGCTTCGAGTCCGAGTTCCTGGAACACGTACGCCACTCCTCGTCCGTCATGACCGTCCTGGCCGAGACGAACAAGCTCGAGGATTCCACGGTTGATGAGATGAAGAGCCTCATCACCAAGTTCAAGCAGGGTTTCTTCGGCGAAGGTGACGACCGCATGGTCGCCGCCGGCAACGAAGCTACCTCCGCCTTGGACGAGGACGCCGTAGACCAGGAAAAGATCGTCAAGCAGAAGCGCTAGCGGCTTTGAAGTTCCGCTGCCGGGCCCTGGGTCCGGCAGCGGAACCTTAGGCCATTGCCTTAGCCCCTAGCTTCAACGCTAGGAACTGAAAGGAAGAGTATGGGAGCCCAAATTCGGGTCTACCGCCAGAAGATCGCGTCGACCACGTCGATGCAGAAGATCTTCAAGGCGATGGAGCTGATTGCTGCCTCTCGCATTGGAAAGGCGCGCACCCGTGTGGCTGCGTCACTGCCTTACTCCAATGCGATCACCCGTGCCGTTTCTGCTGTGGCATCCCAGTCGGAGATCGATCATCCGCTGACCACCGAACCGGAGCAGATCCGGCGCGCAGCCGTGGTCATCATGACCTCCGACCGCGGTCTTGCCGGATCGTACTCCGCCGGTGTCCTCAAGCAGGGCGAAGCACTCAATGAATTGCTCCGTGACGAGGGCAAGGAAGTTAAGACCTACCTTGTTGGACGCAAGGGGCAGGCGTACTACGAATTCCGGAACCGTTCAGTAGAACGGGTCTGGACCGGCGGTACCGACGCACCCGAGTTCGAAACAGCCCGTGAAATCGGCAAGGCACTCCTCGATGACTTCAACACGGCCTACGAAGACGGCGGCGTGGACGAAATCCACATCGTCTACACGCGCTTCAAGTCCATGGTTATTCAGGAACCTGCGGTCATCCGACTGCTGCCGCTGGAGGTAGTGGAGGAAGAAGCCCAGTCAAACGCTGAGTTCCTGCCTCTCTACGAATACGAGCCCGAGCCGGAAAAGGTCCTGGACGCACTGCTGCCGCGCTACATCGAGTCGCGCATCTTCGCAGCCATGCTCCAGGCCGCCGCTTCCGAGCTTGCTGCCCGCCAGCGCGCCATGAAGGCCGCAGGGGACAACGCCACGGACCTGATCAAGAAGTACACGCGACTTCGCAACAACGCCCGTCAGGCCGAAATCACCCAGGAACTTTCCGAGATCGTCGCCGGTGCGGACGCGCTCAGCGCCTCCTAGCCTGCCCCGCTCGAAGATAAGTTCAAACGCATAAAAAACTTAGTCCACACGCCATCTAACTGAGTGAAGTGAGAGAGATGACTGCCCAAACTGTCGAGCACGGATCTAAATCCGTAGCCTCGGGTGCCACCGGCCGTATCGCCCGTGTCATCGGCCCGGTTGTCGACGTCGAATTCCCGGCTGACGCAATCCCCACCATCTACAACGCACTGACCACCGAGCTGACGCTCGACGGCCAGACCCGCACCATCACGTTCGAGACCTCCCAGCACCTGGGTGACAACCTCGTCCGTGCCATCTCCCTGCAGGCCACCGACGGCCTCGTCCGCGGCGCTGCCGTGTACGACACGGGTGCTCCCATCTCCGTGCCGGTAGGCGACGGCGTCAAGGGCCACATCTTCAACGTCCTGGGCCAGCCCCTGGACGTTACCGAAGACAAGCTGGAGATCTCTGAGCGCTGGCCGATCCACCGTTCGGCTCCGAACTTCGCGGACCTTGAGGGTTCCACCGAGATGCTGGAAACCGGCATCAAGGTGATTGACCTTCTTACCCCGTACATCAAGGGCGGCAAGATCGGCCTGTTCGGCGGTGCCGGCGTCGGCAAGACCGTGCTGATCCAGGAAATGATCACCCGTGTTGCCCGCAACTTCGGTGGTACCTCGGTATTCGCCGGTGTCGGCGAGCGTACCCGTGAAGGCAACGACCTCTGGGTTGAAATGGAAGAGGCGAACGTCCTGAAGGACACCGCCCTTGTATTCGGCCAGATGGATGAGCCGCCGGGAACGCGCCTCCGTGTGGCACTGTCCGCTCTGACCATGGCGGAATACTTCCGCGATGTGCAGAACCAGGACGTGCTGCTCTTCATCGACAACATCTTCCGCTTCACGCAGGCAGGCTCCGAGGTTTCCACCCTTCTCGGCCGCATGCCTTCCGCTGTGGGCTACCAGCCGAACCTGGCTGACGAGATGGGTCTGCTGCAGGAGCGCATCACGTCCACC
The DNA here is from genome assembly GCF_024385525.1 of Arthrobacter sp. zg-Y238. Lineage (GTDB taxonomy): Bacteria > Actinomycetota > Actinomycetes > Actinomycetales > Micrococcaceae > Arthrobacter_B > Arthrobacter_B jinronghuae. The sequence goes on from NZ_JANFLU010000006.1 coordinate 80,404, forward strand.
AAGGGCCACTCGATCACGTCCATGCAGGCCATTTACGTGCCTGCAGATGACTACACCGACCCGGCCCCGGCCACCACGTTCGCCCACCTGGACGCGACCACGGAACTTTCCCGTGAAATCGCTTCCCGTGGCCTGTACCCGGCCGTGGATCCGCTGACCTCGACGTCGCGTATCCTCGACCCGCAGTACGTCGGCCAGGCGCACTACGACACGGCCATCCGCGTCAAGCAGATCCTCCAGAAGAACAAGGAACTGCAGGACATCATCGCGATCCTCGGCGTCGACGAGCTCTCGGAAGAGGACAAGATCGTCGTGTCGCGTGCACGCCGCATCCAGCAGTTCCTGTCCCAGAACACCTACACCGCCAAGCAGTTCACCGGTGTTGAGGGTTCGACGGTTTCCATCAAGGACACCATCGAAGGCTTCCGGGCCATCTGCGACGGCGACGTTGACCACATTGCCGAGCAGGCGTTCTTCAACGTCGGCGGCATGGATGACGTTGAGCGTCAGTGGGCGAAGATCCAAGAGCAGACCGGGAAGTGAGCCCCATGGCGGACGCTGCTGAACTCGAAGTTGAGATTGTTGCTGCCGACCACTTCGTGTGGTCGGGAGCGGCAAAGATGGTCAAGGCCCGCACCAGCGACGGCGAGATCGGGATCCTTCCCGGGCACTCACCGGTGCTGGCCATCCTGGCAGAGGGCGGACTGGCCATCGAACCGGTGTCCGGTTCCCGCATTGAGGTAAGCGTCGACGGCGGATTCTTCTCCGTCGACAACAACCGGGTGGTCATCGTGGCGGACAATGCCAAGGTGACCAACGAAGCAACCGCCGGGACCCGCTGACTCCTTCCGATGGACAGCTCCTATGTGTTCATTGCGTTGGCCGCCCTCTTCGGGCTGCTCGTCCTTGCAGTAGTGCTCTTCGGGGTGCGCCGCAGCCAGCTGCGGCGCGCCCTGGGGACCTTCGATGCCTCCATCTGCCTCCCCCCTGCGGGGTGGCGGATGGGGGTTTGCCGTTATACGGACACCCATTTGGAATGGCTGCGCCTGGTCTCGCTGAGCCCGCGTCCGCCGTACCGTTTCCTGCGCAGTTCGCTGGAGATGGCCGGCTGGCGGGAGCCCACTGAAGCCGAGCGTGCGCGTATCCAGCCCGGTGCCGTCGTCGTCAGCTTGAACTACCAGGGCAGCATCATCCTGGTGGCCATGAAATACGAGGCCTATACGGGCTTGTCTTCATGGGTGGAAGCCGGCCCCGTGGTCGGCATCGGTACCTGGCGCTAGACGCCGGGCCGGCAGGAAAAAGCTTTGCTTAGAAGGCACAGGGAATTGTCCCTGTGCCTTTTTTGCTGCCCGCGGGTGCCTGTCCCGTCCGCCTACTATGGAGTAATGGAAGACGTCATTGTTGTTACCGGCCCGTCCACCCTTCACGGAGCCGTTACTGTCCCGGGTGCCAAGAACAGCGTCCTGAAGCTGATGGCGGCGACGCTGCTTGCGCAGGGCCGATCCGTCATCACGAATGTCCCCAACATCCAGGATGTCTGGATCATGGCGGAGCTGCTGCGCCGGCTGGGATGCTCGGTGGATTACGACGTCGACGCCGCGTCCGTTGCCGTAGACGTCCCCCAGGAGCTGGGCCACCAGGCGGACTATGACCTCGTCCGCGCCATGCGTGCCTCCATCTCCGTGCTGGGACCGCTGGTGGCCCGCTGCCGGCGCGCAGAGGTGGCGCTGCCGGGCGGAGACGCCATCGGTTCCCGCGGACTGGACATGCACCGCGCCGGGCTGGAACTCATGGGCGCCGAGATCGGCATCGACCACGGGTACCTGGTTGCCTCGGTCCCGGAAGGCCTGCACGGCGCAGACCATATCCTGGACTTTCCCTCCGTAGGCGCCACCGAGAACCTCATGATGGCCGCCACCCTGGCCCGCGGACGCACCGTGATCGATAACGCTGCCCGGGAACCGGAAATCACGGACATTGCCCGCATGCTCAACGGCATGGGCGCGCAGATCAGCGGCGTGGGCACCAACACGCTCGTTATCGACGGAGTTCAGGAACTGCACCCGGTGGAACACCGCGTGGTGCCGGACCGGATTGTCGCCGGCACCTGGGCCTTCGCGGCAGCGATCACCGGCGGGGAGATCGAGGTGCGTTCCGCGGATGCATCGGCGCTGGCCGTGGTACTCGACAAGCTCACCCAGGCGGGCTGCGAAGTCAGCACGGGGGAGGACGGCTTCACCGTGAAGGGGCCGGCCCGTCCGGAGCCCATCAATGTCTCCACACTGCCGTATCCCGGGTTCCCGACCGACCTGCAGCCCTTCGTGGTGGCCCTCAACGCCGTCTCAAACGGCTCGGGCATGGTCACCGAGAACGTTTTCGAAGCGCGCTGGGGCTTCACCTCCGAACTGGCGCGGCTCGGAGCGGTGGTACGCCTCGACGGGCACCACGCCCTGATCCAGGGCGTCGAGCTGCTCTCCGGTGCACCCGTGGTGGCCAACGACATCCGGGCCGGCGCGGCCCTTGTCATAGCGGGCCTGGCCGCTGACGGAACCACGGAAGTGCGGGGCGTGGACCATATTGACCGCGGGTATGAAAGATTCATGGAGAATCTCCGGGGTCTCGGTGCGAACGTGGTCCGCCGGCGCGGGTAGCGGAATCAATAACTAGAAAGCCCCCGGCATTTGCCGGGGGCTTTCCTTATTTTCCTGCGAAGAAAGTGCGGGAACCTTAGAGGGCGGTTACGCCGGTGGCCTGGGGGCCCTTGGCGCCCTGGCCGATCTCGAAGGAAACGCGCTGGTTTTCGTCGAGGGTCTTGAATCCGTTGGTCTGGATTTCGGAGTAGTGAACGAAGACGTCGCCGTCGGAGTCGTCCGGGGTGATGAAGCCGAAGCCCTTTTCGGCGTTAAACCATTTGACGGTACCCTGAGCCATTTGTTTCTCCTCATAATGTGGAACTTACCTGCACAGTCCGTGCCGGATATGTTACTGAAGCAAGAAAGCCCAAGTTCTTGCCGTTCAGCAGTTCCTTGAGGAGCTTCTCACTCGCAACGGTCTTGCGAGCATGAAAAAACACCTACACAAAGACTTGGTAACAGCGTTGCATAACCGAAATGTCTGGTCAATGGTCGAAACGAAATATTTGGAACTTTTTTTTCCGTGCTTTTCTAAACCGGTAGCCACGTTCCGCAGCGCAGGACCGCGTGCAGCTCCAGGTCCGGCGAGACCACCAGTGCATCGGCGCGCAGACCGCGGCGCAGGGCACCCACTTCATCGGCGAGCCGCAGCACGTCTGCGGGCACCGCAGTGGCAGCACCCACGGCGTCGGCGAGCGGCACACCGGCAGCGACAGCCGTGCGTACGCACTGGAGCAGCGTGGCCGTGCCGCCGGCCAGCGTGCCGTCGGGCAGGCGGGCCGTCCCGTTCCCCACCACGACGTCGGCAGAGCCAAGCCGGTAGGTGCCGTCGCCCAGCCCGGTGGCCGCCATGGAATCACTCACGAGGGCCACGTTGGCACCGCCTACAAGCTCGAAGACGGTGCGTACGAGGGCGGGGTCCAGATGCGCCCCGTCGGCGATAAGCTCCACCACGGCCGCCCCGCTGCGTGCGGACCGCAGACTCGCTGCGACTGCGCCGGGGGAGCGGTGGTGCAGCGGATCCATGCCGTTGAACAGGTGCGTCACCGTGGGGCGGGGGGCGTAGCCGCCGAAGCCGGCCTCTTCCATTTCCTCCCGGGCGGACTCCAGCGACTCGGCAGCAACGGGGTCCGCGGCGGCGGTATGCCCCAGCGACGGCGTCACGCCGTGCAGGACCAGGCGGTCCACCAGATCGTCTGCACCGGGGAGCTCGGGAGCATAGGTCATGGTGACCAGTTCGCTGTCCGCGGCCTCTATCAGCTCATCCACGAAGCCCGGGTCCGGCGGGATCAGGAACCTCGGGTCCTGCGCGCCGCAGCGCTCCGGCGCGAGGAACGGCCCTTCGGCATGGATTCCGGCAATGAGCCCTTCCCTCGCCAGGGCCCCGAGCCGTGCGGCAGCAGCAAGCAGGTCCGGACGGGACGCGGATACCGTGCTGGCGAGCAGCGTGGTGGTTCCCGCCGAATGCAGGAAGGCAGCTGCCCGCCGGATTCCCCCGGCATCGGAGCTGGTGAAATCGCTTCCCGCTGCGCCGTGGCAGTGCAGGTCCACGAGTCCGGGAAGGATGAGCGAACCGGCCGGCAGGGGCGCGGGCTCCGGCCAGCCGGCGTCGTCAAAACCGCCGGCCGGGCCGGCGTAGGTGATCCGGTCCCCGACAAACGCGAGTGCGCCGTCGGGAACCAGCTCGTCCGGGGTCAGCAGGCTGCCTCGGAGGTAGCCGCGGTCCCGGCTGCGCGCTGTGGGGTTCATGCACCGATTCTAGGCATGTTGCCCGGCGGCCGGGAGCGGGGCGGGGGAGTCAGAAGAGGCGGGAATCCCGGTCATCCACGCCGCGCATCGCGTCGTAGTCGAGCGTGAGGCAGGTGATCCCGCGGTCCTCGGCCAGCACGCGGGCCTGGGGCTTGATCTGCTGGGCGGCGAAAATACCGCGGACCGGAGCCAGCAGCGGGTCCCGGTTGAGCAGTTCCAGGTAGCGGGTCAGCTGCTCCACGCCGTCGATGTCTCCACGCCGCTTCAGTTCCACGGCCACCGTGGCGCCCGTGGCGTCGCGGGCCAGGATGTCCACGGGGCCGATGGCCGTCATGTATTCGCGGCGGATCAGCGTGTGGCCCTCGCCCAAGCGGTTGATCTGTTCGGCCAGCAGGCGCTGCAGGTCTGCTTCCACGCCGTCCTTGATGAGGCCGGGATCGGTTCCGAGGTCATGGGAGACGTCCGAGAACCGCTCGTGGATGCTGATGATCAGGCGGTCGTCGGTCTTCGCGCTTTGGACGTTCCAGACTTCCGTGACGCCGGCTTCGGCGTCCGTCTCGTCCGGTTCGAGGCTGCGCATGGTGGCCGGCGGGCTCATCCAGTTCAGCGGTTTGTAGGATCCGCCGTCGGAATGGATCAGGACGGAACCGTCGGCCTTCACCATGAGCAGCCTTACGGCCAGGGGCAGATGGGCACGGAGGCGGCCGACGTAGTCAACGGAGCATCGGGCTATTACTAAACGCACAGTTGCACTTTACCGGCTGAACTACGGCAAAATGACTTCTATGCCCCGTTCGAACCATCCCCGCCGCACGCCTGCCGCCGGCAGTGCTGCCGGCCGGAACGCCCGCCGCAAGTGGGCTTCCGCCCCGCCGGAAGGGGATCTGGAACGCACGCGTGCCGGTATTCCGCGCCGTGAAAGCGGTCCCGACGGCGAATGGTCGGTGCGGCAGATCACGGCCGGCAACGCCGCAAAGGACTATCGGTGCCCCGGCTGCGGGCAGATCATCCCGCCCGGAACCGCGCACCTCGTCGTGTGGCAGGAAGACTCGCTGCTGGGCCGCCAGACCGCCGTCGAGGGTCGGCGGCACTGGCACAACCACTGCTGGCGGATCCGCCGCAGATACTGACGGGCTACTGCCGGTCCTGCCGGGCGATGAAGACTTCCTTGAGCAGCAGCAGGGTGGCGGCCGCCGTCGGGATGGCTATCAGCGCCCCCAGTACTCCCAGCAGGCTGCCGCCGGCAATCACGGCGATGACGGCGACGGCGCCGGGCACTGCCACGGCCCGCTGCATCACGCGGGGGGAGACGAAGTAGGCCTCGAACTGCAGGTAGGCCATGTAGAGGATGGCGAAGACCACCGCCGTCTGCCAGCCCTCCGTCAGGGCCACCAATGAGACCAGCACGAGCGCTATGGGCGGGCCCACCAGCGGGATGAATGCGAGCAGCGCCACCAGGAAGGCCAGCAGCACCGAGAACGGCACGCCGGTGATGGTCATCACGATGAAGGCATAGGTGGCGTCCAGCAACGCGACCAGGCCCTGGCCGATCACGTAGTTGCCGACGCTGCCGGTGATTTCCTCTGAGAGGGCCTCCACCCGGCGGCGGCGGCTGCGCGGGGCAAGCCGGTAGGCCCACTTCTTCATCGACGGAAGGGAGGCCAGGAAGTACAGGGTCAGGACCAGGATGATCAGGGCACCGAACAGGCCGTTGGCAATCACCGTCCCCACGCTGAGGACCCCGCCGAAAATGCCGCCCACGGCGGAGCTGTTAGAGAAGAAGCTGCCGACTTCCTGCTCGATGCGGTCACGGATCTGGAACTGCTTGTCGATGTTGACGAAGAAGTCCGAGGCAAGGAAGTTGTTGATATAGCCCGGAGCGTTGGCGATGATTTCCGTCGACTGGCTGACGATGGTGGGGATCAGCGTCGCAAAGAAGGCCGTAACGACGCCGGCGAGCACCAGCACGGTGATGGCGATGCCGGCGGGGCGGGGGATCCGCCGCGCGGCCAGCCAGCGGACCACCGGATCCAGTCCCAGGGCAATGAACAGGGCGGCGCCGATCCAGACCAGCAGCTCGCCGACGTTGGTGATGACGAAGAACAACAGCAGGGCCAGGCCAACGCCGACCGTGAGCATAAAACCAAAGTAGATGGGATGGGCGCGCAGGCTCCCGCTTTCCGGGTCATGCCCCTGCCCGCTGCCGCTGACGCTGAGCCGTTCATCGGGAAGCCGCACGTCCTCGTCGACCGTGATCTCCGGACCGGCTGCGTCCTCGGGCGGAAATTCGAAGCGCGGCCGCGGCCGGGCGCCGGGAACGCCGTGGCGCAGGCTGTAGCGGACACGGTCCGCAGCGGTGGAAAGGAATCCGGGCAGAGGGGTGCGGGGCGCATTCCCGTCAGGGGCATTCCCGTCCGCCGCTTTTTTGTCCGCAGGGCCGGGGAGCGGCGCGTGGACGGGCACGTCCTCGTTATCGCTCATTTCGCGCGTTTCTCCTCTGCCTGATTGGGCTGCCGATACGAACCGAAACCTTACCAGCCGGCGCGCCGCCGAAACCGTTTTCCGCTTACGCGCATCCGGCGGTAACCGCGCCGGTTCATCACCCGAATGGGTGCTCTGGAGGGATTTCGTTACCATTGGGTTACCAAGTGCCAGGACATCAATGACCAGCTGCGAATTAGCCGCCGCATTCCGGCGCCCGCGTTCGGGCCTGCCGGTTCGGAAAATCCGCCGCCCTGCCATGTCATTTGCCCAGACTGAAGATAGGTAAGTTGTGCGAAACAAATTTGCGGTTCCGCTGATCGTCCTCGGGGTGCTGCTGATGCTGATAGGCATTGGCCAGCGCACGTTCTGGGCGCCACCCGAGACACAGTCGGTTTCCATGGAAGCCGAGGGCACCGAGGGTGCCGTGGTCACCGTACTGGAACCGGAACTGCTGGCCGAATACTCCGACGGCGTGGACATCACCGTCCGTTCGGATGCTCCCTTCACGCTGGCGGTTGGCCGGGCCAACGATGTCCAGGCATGGGTGGCCGACGCCGCCGCCACCCGGCTTAGTCCGGGAGACGGCAACTCGGACCTAACCGTCGGCACCGACAAAACCGGCAAGACCGCTCCGAATCCTGCCGGTTCTGACCTCTGGGTCATTGAAGAGTCCGGTGAAGGCGAACTGTCCTACGACTGGGAGGCGCCGGGCGAGGGCGACTGGCGGATGCTGCTCGCCACGGACGGCACCGCTGCCGCCCCCACCGACGTGACCCTGACCTGGGCGAATGACGCCACCCGTCCGTTCGCCGTGCCGCTGATTGTCATCGGTGCCCTGCTGGCCGTCCTGGGCCTGGCCCTCGCCTTCCTGCGCAGCGGCTCCGACGGTCCGCGACGCAGCAGCCGCCGCAGCGCCGGTCCGGAGACCGGGCCTGCTGACAAGCAGCCCAGCGTCTCGGGAACGACGTCGGCCTTCACCGCCGCCGCCCCCAACCGCCGTCGTCCGGCCTTCCTGGCCGCTGCTGCCGCCGCCGTTCTGGCAGCGGGCTCTGCCCCCGCAGCGGCGCTGGCTGCCGACGAGTCCGCCGCCGGGAGCCAGCCGGTAATTGTGGATTCCCAGCTGACCCGCATCCTGGATTCCGTGGCCGGCACGGTCGAGGCGGGCGACGCGGCCAAGGATGCGTCGATGCTGAAGCCGCGCGTCGGCGGCGCCGCCTACGCCATGCGTGCTGCGAACTACGCCGTGGCCGCGAAGTCCGCCGACCATGAAGCCCCTGTGCCGGTGGCCGCGGAAACGCTGCGGACCCAGTCGATCGGCACCGCCGCCGACTGGCCGCGCACCGTCGTCGCTGTGACCCAGGGCGAGGAAAACCCGGTGCCCCAGGCGCTGCTGCTGGTCCAGGACTCGGCCAGGGACAATTACAAGCTCGTTTCCGCTGTCCAGATGCTGCCTGCCAGCACCTTCCCGCAGCCGCCCGCTGCCACCGAAGGCTCGGCCCAGATTCCCGCAGACTCGGACAACGGACTGGCCATGTCGCCGCAGGACGCCGTCGCTGCGCTGGCAGACTCCCTGACCAATCCGGAGGGCGAGAACAAGGACACCTTCGGCGCCAACCGGTTCAGCGAGGACGTGGTCAAGTTCCAGCAGCAGGTGCAGAGCGACCCGAAGAATGAGTTCGCCACCAACACGTTCCAGCATGCCGCCGATCCGAAGGAAACGTACGCACTGCGGACCGAGGACGGCGGGGCCATCGTGTTCGGCTACCTGTCCAACACGTTCTCCAGCACACCCAAGGAAGCCGGCGACTCGGTCAACCTTGAAGGCACCGTCTACCAGGCATTGACCGGCGAGACGAACACCGACAAGGGCATCGACGTCACCCACGGCGAAGCCGTAATGCTTTACGTTCCGGCTTCCGGCGGCACCAGCCAGGCCCTGGTAGTGGGTGCAGCGCAGGAACTGCTGTCCGCGAACCTTTTGTAGGAGGAAGCGTTGGGCTTGCCGGTGGACGGGCGAGGCGTAATAAGGTGAAGAAATGAGCACACCGAACCATCGCCCGTCACCGGCAGCCCCCTCCTCGATGAACCTGCGGGGTGCAGTTGACCTCTCCGCCCTCAAGGCACGTTCCACGGCCCCGGCGGCCCCCGCAGCCCCGGGTGGAGCTGCCCCCGGAGCCGCTCCCGCGCCGTCACCGTTCGTGGTGCAGGTCTCGGAACAAACCTTCCCCCAGATTGTCCAGCTTTCCGCCGAAGTTCCGGTGGTCATTGACCTGTATTCCGATGCGAGCCCCGACTCGCAGCAGGTCTCCGCAATCCTGGCGTCCATCGCCGTGGAACAGAACGGCCGGATGCTGCTGGCACGGGTGGACGCGGAAGCTTACCCGCAGATTGCACAGGCCTTCTCCGCCGTCACCGTTCCCACCGTGGCCGCAGTGATCAAGGGCCAGCCGGTGCCGCTCCTGGACCGGCCGATGCCGGAGGAACAGATCCGTGCCCTGGTCGGCGAGCTGATGCAGGTGGCCGCCGCCAACGGTGTCAACGGGTCCCTGGAAGGCGGTACCCCGGAAGAGGCGCCGGAAGCGCCGCTGCCCCCGCTCCACCAGGAAGCCTTCGACGCCATCAACGCCGAGGACTACGACGCCGCGGCTGCGGCCTACCGCCGGGCACTTGCCGAGCAGCCCGCCGACGCGGAAGCCAAGGCCGGCCTGGCGCAGGTGGAACTCATGGCCCGGCTGCGTGACGCTGACGCGGAGGCCGTCCGACGGGCAGGCGCCGAAGAGCCTGACAATGTGCAGGCGCAGCTTGCCGTCGCGGACCTGGACATTGCCGGCGGGCACGTCGAGGATGCTTTCCGCCGGATCACCGGCCTGATCGGCAGGGTGCACGGCGAAGACCGTGAAACCGCCCGGCTGCGGCTGCTTGACCTCTTCGAAGTGGTGGGCATCGCCGATCCACGGGTCACCAAGGCCCGTTCCGCCCTCGCCCGGGCACTGTTCTAGGCTGCGGGGCCTTTCCTTGGACACGTCATCGCTTTTTGACCCCGTCACCCTGCGCGGAATGGAGCTGGCCCACCGCGGATGGGTGGCCGCCATGTGCCAGTATTCCGCGGACGCCGCCCATGCGCCCGGCGTACCCAATGACTGGCACCTGATGCATCTGGGCTCCTTCGCCGCCGGCGGGGCCGCCCTGATCATCACCGAGGCCGCTGCGGTTCAGCCGGAAGGACGGATCAGCCCGCAGGACGCCGGGATCTGGAACGAGGCGCAGGCCGCCGCCTGGCAGCGCATCACGGATTTCGTGCACCGGCACGGCGCCGTCCAGGCGCGCATCGGCATCCAGCTGGCCCACGCCGGGCGCAAGGCCTCCACTTATGCTCCGTTCGCTGCCGGCACAGGCAGCGTGCCGCAGTCCGACGGCGGCTGGCAGACCGTCGGACCGACGGCGGACCCGTTCGGCAGCTACGCGGCTCCCGCCGCCCTGGATGAAGCGGGTATCCGGCAGATAATCCGCGACTTCGCCGATGCGGCTGTCCGCTCGGTCGACGCGGGCTTCGACACCATCGAAATCCACGGCGCGCACGGCTACCTGCTGCACCAGTTCCTCAGCCCGCTGGTCAATACCCGCACCGATGCGTGGGGCGGGGACGAGGCGGGGAGGAACCGGCTGACCCTCGAGGTCATCGACGCGGTACGGGCTGTGATTCCCGATTCCATGCCGCTCCTGCTGCGGATCTCCGCCACGGACTGGATGCCCGGGGGAGTGGACGCCCAGTCCTCGGTGGTCCTGGCCCGGGCTGCGCGGGAACACGGAGTGGATCTGGTGGATGTTTCCACCGGCGGAGCCGTTCCCGGGGCCACGATCCCCGTCGGACCGAATTACCAGGTGGAGTATGCCGAAGCGGTCCGGCACGGCGCAGGAGTGCCTACCGCCGCCGTCGGACTCATCGATTCCGGTACGCAGGCGGAGAAGATCCTGCAGGCCGGCTCCGCGGACGCGGTCCTCATTGCCCGTGCCGCCCTGCGGGATCCGCACTGGTGGATGCGTGCAGCGGCGGAGCTGGACGCCAAGCTGCCCTGGGTGCCGCAGTACGAGCGGGCCGCTCGGCGCGGCATGTTCTAGCCGGTACGGCGATGGCTAGGCTATGGCCATGACATCGACACCGGATCCCGTCCCGGCTCTCGCCGTCCGGGGACTAGCCAAGCAGTTCGGCCGGAAGACTGCCGTCAACGGCATCAGCCTCGAAGTGCCGCAGGGCTCGTTCTACGGGCTGGTCGGCCCAAACGGAGCCGGCAAGACCACCCTGTTGTCGCTGGCCACCGGGCTGCTGCGTCCGGATGCGGGCTCCGCCTGGGTACACGGCACCGATGTGTGGGCCCGTCCCTTGGAGGCCAAGCGGTTGATGGGCATACTGCCGGACGGTGTCCGGCTCTTTGACCGGCTGACCGGCGAACAATTGGTGACGTACGCCGGCCTGCTTCGCGGGATGGACCGGGAAACGGCGCATTCCCGCACGAAGGACCTGCTGGCCGCCATGGATCTTGCTGCCGATGCAGGCACCCTTGTGGTGGACTACTCCGCCGGCATGACCAAAAAGGTGGCCCTGGCCTCGGCCCTGATCCACGCTCCCCGCCTGCTGGTGCTGGATGAACCGTTCGAAGCAGTGGATCCCGTCTCGGCCGCCAACATCCGCGACATCCTCTCCGACTATGTCGCCGCCGGCGGCACGGTGATTGTTTCCAGCCACGTTATGGACCTGGTCCAGCGGATGTGCGACCACGTGGCCGTAGTGGCCGGCGGAAACCTGCTGGCCGCGGGAACGCTGGACGAGGTCCGCGGCGACACCAGCCTGGAGGACCGCTTCGTTTCACTGGTCGGCGGGCGCACCCACGCGGAGGGGCTGGAATGGTTGCGCACCTTCTAAGGCTGAAGCTGCTGCTGCTGCGCAACTCTTTGAAGCGCAGTCCCTGGCAGTTGGTGGGGATCATACTCGGCGGCCTGTATGCGCTGTCCCTGCTGGTTGTCCTGGCGGGAGCCCTGTTTGTTTTCGGAGCCGATCCCGCCCTTGCCCGGACTGCGGTGATCCTGGCAGGGAGCACAGCCGTGGTTGCCTGGGCAGTGATTCCCGTGGCATCGTCGGGGCTGGACCTGACCCTGGACCCGGCGCGCTTCACCACCTATGCCGTCCCGGTGCCGCAGCTGCTCGCGGGCCTGGCCGCGGGCGGGCTCATCGGCATTCCGGGCACCGTCACGCTGCTTGCCGTGCTGGCGCAGGCCGCAAGCTGGTACCGCTCGCCGGCTGCGCTGGCCGCAGCGCTTGTACTCTCGGCCGTTGCAGTCTTCACGTGTCTTATCGCCGCCCGGGTGGCCGTGGCAGCAGCCGTCTCCCTGACCGGCTCCCGCAGGTTCCGCGAATTCACCGGACTGCTGCTGATCATTCCGCTTGTTCTGCTGGGGCCCATCATTGCCGGTGTTGCCGACGGGATCCGGGCCGGCGCAGAGTTCCTTCCAGGCCTCGCCGAGGTGCTGTCCTGGACGCCGCTGGGCGCGGTGTGGGCGGTCCCCGGAGACATTGCCATTGGCCACTACGGTGCTGCTGCGGCGAAGACCCTTATCAGCGCGGCCTTCCTGGCACTCCTGGTGCTGGCTTGGAAAACCCTGCTGCTGAGGGCCCTGGTCCGCCCGCCGCAGGCCGGCGCCGGGCGCAAGGCTGCAGGCCTGGGGCTGCTCGCCCGTTTCCCGGCCACTCCCACCGGTGCCGTGGCCGCCCGGTCGCTGATTTACTGGCTGCGGGACCCGCGCTACAGCGCTTCGCTGCTGATCCTCCCGCTGCTCGTTGTGGTCCTGCTGTTCGCGGGCAACAACGCCGGTGCGGAAGCGGGCCTGATGGTACCGCTGGCGCTGGGGCCGCTGGTGGCTTTTATGCTGGGCTTCTCCATCAGCGCGGACGTTTCCTATGACAGCACGGCGTTCGCGCTGCATCTGGCCACCGGCGTGTCCGGACGGGCGGACCGTGCCGGCCGGGCACTGGCCTGCGCAGTGCTGAGCGTGCCGGCCGTGCTTGCCGCAGCCGTCCTTCCGGCGGCCCTGACCGGGCACGCGGACCTCATAGCCCCCGTACTGGGGGTTTCCCTGGCGGCGCTGATGATCGGGCTGGGGGTTTCCAGCGCAGTGTCTGCGCGCTACACCTACAACGTGCCGCTGCCGGGGGAAAACGCATTCAAGACCCCGCCCGGTTCCACCGGCCGGGCCCTGCTGGTCCAGGGTGCCTTCAGCCTCGTGACCTTTGCGTTGCTGGTGCCCGTGCTCGTTCCGGGAGTGCTCGCCGTCGTGCTGGAAAGCACTCTGTGGGGAGTTGTGACACTGCTCGCGGGACTGCTGCTGGGTGCGGCGGTGCTGATCCTCGGGATCCGGCTGGGCGGACGGTGGCTGGACGCGCGCGGGCCGGAACTGCTGCAGCAGGTCTCCATCAACAAGTAGTCGGCGGGTACTAAGATGGAACGCATGAGCCTGCCTCCCGATCCTTTCGAAAACGATCCACGCCGCCTGGATGACAACGGTACGTCCACGGCAACCATCGAGCGCGAAGAACTGCGCGAAGAGCTGGAACCCGGCGACAGCGAACGCTTTGCCCACTATGTGCGCAAGGAAAAGATCATGGAATCGGCGCTTTCGGGCGAACCGGTTATTGCTCTGTGCGGCAAGGTCTGGACGCCAGGCCGGGATCCCCAGAAGTTCCCCGTCTGCCCCACCTGCAAGGAAATCTACGAGGGCCTGCGTCCCGAAGGCGACAATCCCAAGGGCAAGAAGTAGTTCGTCGCTCCGTTTCCCAGCCTTCCTGTGTGAAGGCAGTTAGTCCTGATGCCTGCATGACCTATGTGTTTACGCCTGCGCCCGTGCGCAGTCGCTCAGCGCTGCGCCCGTCCGGTGCCCGCACGGCAACAACCAATCGAGAAATGAGAAAGGTTGCGTTCCCCGCGTGAGTTCCGAAACCCTGTTCGGCGCCGGTGCGTCCCTGCCGCCCGCCTACCCCGAGCGCGCCGCCTGGGGCACCGCCCCGAAGCTGCGTCAGTGGCAGGCGGAGGCGCTGGAGAAGTACTTCGCATCCAATGCCAGCGACTTCCTCGCCGTCGCCACCCCCGGCGCCGGTAAAACCACCTTCGCCCTGCGTGTGGCCAACGAGCTGGTGGAGCGTGGAATCGTCAACCGCATCACCGTTGTCGCCCCCACGGACCACCTGAAACGGCAGTGGGCCGACGCCGCCGCAAAGGTGGGCCTGGCCATCGACCCGAACTTCAAGAACGCCGACGGACGGCACGGGCACGGCTTCATCGGCGTGGCCGTCACCTACGCGCAGGTGGCGTCCAAGCCCATGCTGCACCGTGCCAAGACCGAGGCAGCCCGCACCCTGGTGATCCTGGACGAGATTCACCACGGCGGTGACGCCCTGTCCTGGGGTGACGGCATCCGCGAAGCGTTTGAGCCTGCCGTCAAGCGGCTTTCCCTGACCGGTACGCCGTTCCGCTCGGACACCGCCGCCATCCCGTTCGTGGAGTACGTCGAGGACCGGGACGGCATCCGCCGGTCCAAGGCGGACTACACCTACGGCTACGGCCAGGCGCTGAAGGACCACGTGGTCCGCCCGGTGATGTTTATGGCCTATTCCGGGCAGATGCGCTGGCGAACCAGCGCCGGTGACGAAATGGCTGCGTCGCTGGGCGAAGCCGCGGTGACCAAGGACATCACGGCGCAGGCCTGGCGCACCGCCCTGAACCCCACCGGGGAGTGGATCCCCGCAGTGTTGGCCGCAGCGGACCGCCGCCTCACCGAGGTCCGCCGGTCCGTGCCCGACGCCGGCGGGCTCGTGATCGCAACGGACCACGACGACGCCCGTGCCTACGCCGGCTGGCTGAAGAAGATCATGGGCGAATCACCCACGGTCATCCTGTCCGACGATGCCAAGGCCTCGGAAAAGATCGAGGAATTCTCCGCCGGCACCCAGCGCTGGATGGTAGCCGTGCGGATGGTGTCCGAAGGCGTGGACGTGCCGCGCCTCGCCGTCGGCGTGTATGCCACCTCCACCGCCACCCCGCTGTTCTTCGCACAGGCCGTGGGACGTTTTGTGCGTGCCCGCAAGCGCGGCGAGACGGCGTCGGTGTTCCTGCCCTCCGTGCCGAACCTGATGGCGCTGGCCAACCAGATGGAAGTCGAACGCGACCACGCGCTGGACCGCCCGGACAACCATCTGGAGGAGGAAGGCTTCGGCCTCGAGGACAGCCTGATGGAGGCGGCTAACCGGGAGGAAAAGGCCTCCGGCGAGCTGACCAAGCAGAAGTTCGAGGCCCTGGAATCCCAGGCGTCCTTCGATCGCGTACTGTTCGACGGCGGCGAGTTCGGCACCGGTGGTGCGCTGGGCAGCGAGGAAGAGCAGGATTTCATCGGCATCCCCGGTCTGCTGGACGCGGACCAGATGAGTACGCTGCTGCGCCAGCGCCAGCATGAGCAGCTTTCCCGCAGGGGCCGCCGTTCCGGTGCCGCCGCTGAGGCAGCGCCCGCGGAAGCCCCGGAAGTGGTGGACCACCGCCGGCTGACCGAACTGCGGGGTGAGTTGGCGAAGAACGTTTCCGCCTGGTCCGCCCGCTCCGGCATGCCGCACGGCGTGGTACACAGCGAGCTGCGCCGGATCTGCGGCGGACCGCCCGTGGCCCAGGCCAACGAGGAACAGCTCAATAAGCGGCTGAAGAAGCTGCAGGACTGGTTCATCGGCCGGAAGTAGCTCCGGCCGCAGGGAACAGCAACAGGGAACAGCAGAGGGCCGGCCGCAGCAGCGGCCGGCCCACGCGTTGCGCCCCTGCGCACGGTCGATGTTCTACACCCCGGGGGGGTCGAGTTCGGGCCAGGCCGCGAGCGTGGTCTCGCGCTTGATGCCGCGGCACAGCTCCGGGATCACCGCGGTGGTGTACCCGGCAGCGATCGCGTCCAGAGCGGTGGCGCGTACGCAGTAGTCAGCGGCAAGGCCCAGCACCACCACCTCGTCCACGTCGTTGTCCCGCAGCCAGTCGTCCAGGCTTAATGTCTCGGCGTCTGTCTCCGGCTCGGCTTCCGGCTCCCCGAGGGGCACCTCAACGTCCGGCGCCAGGACGCCCTCAAAACCGGAATACGCGGCTTCGTACTGGCCCTTGCGGAAGAAGGCATCCACCAGTTCGGTGTCCAGGTCCGGGTGCGGCTGGGCGCCGGGGGTGCCGGCCACGCAGTGCCTCGGCCAGGAGTCCACGAAGTCCGGCGTTTCAGAGAAATGCGCACCGGGATCGATGTGCCAGTCCTGGGTGGCGGCGACCAGATCGTACCGGCCGGCGGAGGTTTCCACGTAGTCGGTGATTTCCCCCGCGAGGTCGGCCCCGCCGGCCACAGCCAGCGAGCCGCCTTCACAGAAGTCGTTCTGCACGTCGACAATTATCAGGGCGCGGGCCATTGCTTACTCCTCGTATTCGGTGGGGATGACCGGCTCGCCGCGCTGCAGGCGGTTCACCGAGGTTGGCAGTTCGGCAAGGGACGCTTCGTGCTGCTTGGCAGCACGCGTCACGGCCTCCGGTCCCGTCCAGCCGGGCAGGACTTCGCCGTCGGCCACGAACTGGTGCAGCAGCGTACGGTCGTTGCCGTCGTCCGCCGGCGCGTGGCCGATGCCGATCACCTCGGCGGTTGCCGTGCCGTGTTCGTCCAGCCGGCGCAGTGCGTACTTGCGCCCGCCGAGCGAGACCTTGTTCTTTGCGGCCTTGGCCACGGAAACGAACTCGTGGTCGTCTCCCTCGCGGCTGACCAGTTTGTAGACCATGCCGGCGGTGGGTGCCCCGGAGCCGGTGACCAGGGAGGTGCCGACGCCGTAGGCATCCACGGGAGCCGAGGCCAGGGCTGCTATCGCAAACTCATCGAGGTCGGACGTGACCATGATGCGCGTTTTGGTGTTGCCCAGCTCATTGAGCAGGTCGCGGACCCAGCGGGCCTGCGCCACGAGGTCGCCGGAATCCAGCCGCACGCCGCCCAGCGCCGGTCCGGCGACTTCCACCGCGGTGCGGACCCCGCGCTCGACGTCGTACGTGTCCACCAGAAGTGAGGTGCCAAAGCCCAGGGACGCCGTCTGTGCGGTGAAGGCTTCCTTCTCGGAATCGTGCAGCAGGGTGAAGGAATGCGCGGCCGTGCCCACGGTTTTCAAGCCGTAGCGCAGGCCCGCCTCGAGGTTGGACGTGCTGTCGAAGCCGGCGATCACAGCCGCGCGGGCTGCGGCAACGGCGGCTTCCTCATGGGTGCGGCGCGAACCCATCTCGATGCAGGGACGTCCGTCGGCTGCGGAAGTCATGCGGGATGCTGCGGAGGCAATGGCACTGTCGTGGTTGAGCATGGACAGGATCATGGTTTCGAGGATGCAGGCTTCGCCGAAGGTGGATTCAACGATCAGCAGGGGCGACTGCGGGAAGTACGCCTCACCCTCGGCGTAGCCGTAGATGTTGCCGGAGAAGCGGAAGTCCGCGAGCCACTCAAGCGTGCGTTCGTCCACCACGTTGGTCCTGGCCAGGAAATCCAGCTGCGGTTGTTCGAAGCGGAAATTCTCCAGGGCTTCAAGAATGCGGCCCGTTCCGGCAGCGATGCCGTAGCGGCGGCCCTCCGGCAGCCGCCGGGCAAAGACTTCGAACACGGACCGGCGGGAAGCCGTACCCGAGTGGAGGGCGGCCTGGAGCATGGTGAGCTCGTAGTGGTCCGTATAAAGGGCTGAATTCGGGGTGTGCCGGACGGCGGGACTGTTCACAGGCAAAACTCTAACCCGCGGATCCCCATTGAGTAGAAGGCTGCACGGTGGAGGATCGCAAACCGATTCCTCACTACAATTGGACCCATGGCTACCAGCACCGCGCCCGGAACGGACACCCTGACACGTGAGGAGACGGATACCCTCACGTCTTCGGACGTTCCCTGGGTCGTGATTGTCTGGAACGACCCGGTTAATCTCATGAGCTATGTCAGTTACGTCTTCCAGAGTTATTTCGGCTATTCGGAGTCCAAATCCCACAGGCTCATGCTGGAGGTCCACCAGGCAGGGAAGTCCGTAGTGGCCACCGGATCCCGGGAATCCGCGGAACGCGATACCGTCGCCATGCATTCCTACGGGCTGTGGGCCACCTTCCAGAAGGCGGACGCGGCCTAGCGCCGCCTGCACCGCCTGCACCGCCCGACCCTGAACACAGAACAGAAACGGATATTCGTGGCCACCGGCTTCAAGCTCACCCGTAAGGGCATTACCGCCAACCTGGAACCGGGGGAGCGGGACCTGCTCCGCAAGCTCTTCTCCGATGTGCAGTCCTTGCTGGAACCCGACACCGCCGCGGATGCCGATCCCCTCGCGGCCATGGTCGGCATCGACCCGTCGGCGGCCGTTCCGGATGACTCCGCCCTGCTGAGGCTCCTCCCCAACGGCACCACGGGGAACGACGACGACGCCCTGGAGTTCCGGCGGTTCACGGAACGAACGCTGCGCGAATCAAAACAAGCCGCCCTGCGCGCCGCCGCGCTGCAGCTGGAGACGGCACCGCTTCGACTGGACACCGAGCAGGCGCAGCTCTTTGCCCGCGCCTTGAACGATGTCCGGCTGGTGCTGGCCGACCGCCTGGGGCTGGAAAATGATGAAGACGCCGAGCGGCTGCATGACATCACCGATCCGTCCAAGGCCGAGGACTTGGACGGCTACCTTGCTCTGGTGTACAACTTCGTCACATGGCTGCAGGAGACACTGATGCAGGCGCTGCTCGGCTCCCTGAAGTGACAAGGACTCCATAGCACCGGCAGTCGACTATGTGAGCAACGGCACGGGGCGGTGAATGTGCCCGCGCGCAGGGGAGGACTATGGTCGTTACATTATGAGTTCGAACCCGGCCAGCCCCTCCACCCATCCACTGGGCACGTCTGTGCACGAAACAGTCCGGGTCAAGGACCCGGACGCCCCGATCGGCATCTTTGACTCCGGCGTCGGCGGGCTGACCGTGGCACGCGCGGTCCTTGACCAGCTGCCCAACGAAGCCGTCATGTACGTGGGGGATACCGCCAACGGGCCCTACGGACCCCTGCCGATCGCCGAAGTGCGGGCCAAAGCGCTGGGTGTGATGGACGAACTGGTGGATTCGGGCGTCAAGCTCCTGGTGATTGCGTGCAACTCCGCCTCCGCAGCCGTCCTGCGCGATGCCCGCGAGCGCTACACGCACCGATACGGCATCCCCGTCATCGAGGTCATCCAGCCGGCCGTCCGCCGCGCGGTGGCTGCTACCCGGACCGGACGGATCGGCGTCATCGGAACGGCTGCCACCGTTGGTTCGCGGGCCTACGACGACACCTTTGCCGCGGCCCCGCACCTGCAGGTGTCTTCGGTGGCCTGCCCGGCGTTCGTGGAGTTTGTCGAAGCCGGCATCACGTCCGGGCCCGACGTGCTGGCCACTGCCGAGGAATACCTGGCTCCGCTGAAGGCCCGTGACGTGGACACCCTGGTCCTGGGCTGCACCCACTATCCGCTGCTTACCGGCGTGATTTCCTATGTCATGGGCGACGGCGTCACGCTCGTGTCCAGTGCCGAGGAAACCGCGAAGGATGTCTACCGCGCCCTGATCTCGCACGGGATTGAACGGCGCTCGCAGACCGCGCCGCAGCATACCTTTGTTGCCACCGGAGACTCGGCCTCCTTCGAACTGCTTGCCCGGCGTTTCCTGGGTCCCGAGGTGCTCAGCGTCCAGCAGGTGGAACATGTGGCCGCGCATTACCCCACAGGCAGCATGGCGCGGGTAACCCCGCAGATGATTGCCGCAGCCCGGGCTGATGCCCCTGAACGCACGGAGGCGCACAGCGGCGCTTCCTGGAACGGCACGGTATGAAACTGACCATTGTGGGCTGCAGCGGATCCTTCCCCGGCCCGGCCTCGCCGGCGTCGTGCTACCTCGTGACCGCCAACGACGGCGTCCGGGACTGGCGGATACTGCTGGACCTCGGCAACGGTTCGCTGGGTGCGCTGCAGCGCTACATGGACCTGCGGGACATCGACGCCGTCCTGCTGACCCACCTGCATCCGGACCACTGCATGGATCTGTGCGGCCTCCACGTAGCCGTGCACTGGGACCCCTCCGGCTGGAACCGGGACCGGATCAAGGTTTGGGGCCCGGCGGCAACGGCGGACCGGATGGCAACGGCCTACGGGCTGGAGCTGGATCCGGGCATGCACGAGGATTTCGAGTTCTCCAACTGGACCGCCGGCAGCGCAGTGCAGATCGGGCCGTTCACCGTGACCCCCTACCCGGTGCGGCACCCGGCCGAAGAGGCCTACGCCCTGCGCGTGGAGGCCCGCACCGTGGACGCCGACGGCGAACCCGTACTCCGGACGCTGGCCTATTCCGGAGATACCGATTCCTGCCCCGGGCTGGAAGATGCTGCCCGCGACACCGACGTTTTCCTCTGTGAAGCTGCGTTCCATGAGGGCCGCGACGACGCCATCGAAGGCGTGCACCTGACCGGCCGCCGCGCCGGAGAAGCAGCCACCGCAGCGCAGGCCCGGCGGCTGCTCCTCACGCACCTGCCGGTCTGGAACGACGCCAGCGTCAGCGTCTCGGAAGCGCGCGGAACCTACAGCGGGGACCTCGCCGTCGCCGTGGCCGGTGTCTCCTACGACGTCGGCAGCCCCTTCACCGCGCCGCTCGCCGTGCAGGGCGGGGCGAGGGAAGCGGGATAGGCCCGCCGTCAGCGGCCCTTTCCATGTCCGTGTCCGTGTCCATGTCCGTGGCCGGAGCCGGGATCCTGCGGGTAGCTCCGGTCGTTGACGAATTCTTCGGGGCGGTACCTGATGAAGTCCGCCTCGCCCAGTCCCAGTGATTCGGCTGCCCGGTCAAGCTGCCGGGGCTCGGCCAGGTTTCCCCAGCGTCCGGTGGCAAGGCGTTCGTCCATGGCCAGCACGGCGCCGACCCGCTCCGCGTCGGTGAAGGTGCAGTGCCCGGTCCGTTCGACGTAGGACTGGCGCAGCAGCGCTCCGGCCCCGGCGTCCCGAACCGTCTCCGCATACTCCTCCATGTACTGAACCGGCGCCAGGATGTCGGCCAGGGTATGCATGGTCAGCACCGGCATCAGGAGGTCTCCGTGCGGGGTCGAGGTGCGGTCCATCCAGTCCAGGGCTTCCGGATCCGGCGCAATGTCCGCGGTGGAGGTGAGGGTATGCAGGTCCCGGCGCAGATCCAGGCCGGCACTGCGGTACAGCGCCTTGACCTGCTGCCGCTGCGCCGAGTCCCGCAGCAGGGAACGGTAATCCACCCCTTCGTTCCAGCCGCTGTCACCGTTTGCGGCGTTGACAATCGAGGCACGCGATCCGACCACAAACGGGATCGTCTGCAGCAGCCAGTTGTACTGCGCCTCCTGCTGTGCGGCGAAGTCCTTCCGATCCGGTTCCATGTCTCCGCTGAACCAGGTTGGTGTGTTCATCAGGGCCGCCGCCAATGCCAGCCGGGCCCGGCCCTCCGGCGTCGCCTGTGCCTGCTGTACCGCACCCATCAGGGCATCGATGGTGACACCGGCTTCCTCGGCGGTGCGGAATCCCGTCAACTGCAGGTCCGTTCCGGGCAGAAGCAGTTCAGCGAGCGCGTGGATTCCGTCCAACTGGTAATTGTTCAGGTTGATTCCGCCGCCCAGCAGCCCGCAGGTGCTCACCGCTCCATCCACGCCGCTGTCCGGGGTTTCGGCGATGAGGCTGCTGACCAGGCCGCCCATCGAGGTGCCGAAGGCGATGGTCCGGACCGGCTCGCCCGCCGCGGCCGAGAAGGCGGCCAAGGTGCCCAGCTGGTCCTCGACCGCTGTGCCGAGTGCCCAGCCGGCGGATGCATAGGACGAGGATGCGACCGCGAATCCCCGGCCAGTCAGCGCCTGCGCGGTGGATTCGAAGCCCGGGTCCTCTGCCGGGTTGTCGGGTCCGGGCCGGAAGCCGTGGCTGTAGAGCACCAGCTTGCCGTTCCAGTCCTGCGGCATTTGTGCTGCCCACGTTGCCCCGCCGGGAAGTGTCCCCCCGAGCTCCGTGACATCAGGCTCCGCCGCTGTTGCCGTTGCCGGGGCCGTTGCCAGGGCCAGCGAAACGGCAACCCCCAAAGATGAAAGTCTGCGCATGTGTGTGCCGATCCTTTCTGCGTCATTGCAGGAGGTCTGGGTCAGACGGTACGGCGCCACCCTAGGAGCAGCGCAGCGGACAGGGAAGGGTGGAAGCGCATTATCGTCGGCGCCAGCCCGCCGGGCGCGGACCGTCCGGCCGATAGACTGGGCCCATGACAACCGCCGCAAACAGCCCTGTTTCCACTTCACCCTCTGCAGCCGTCCGCTCCGACGGCCGTACCCCCGACCAGCTGCGGAGCATCACCATTACCCGCGGCTGGTCGAAGCAGGCCGAAGGTTCGGCACTGATCGAGTTCGGCAACACCCGGGTGCTGTGCACCGCGTCGCTGACTCCCGGCGTGCCGCGCTGGCTCAAGGGCGAGGGCAAGGGCTGGGTCACCGCCGAATACGCCATGCTCCCGCGGGCCACCAACACCCGTAACGACCGCGAATCGGTCAAGGGCAAGCTGGGCGGGCGCACGCACGAGATCTCCCGGCTGATCGGCCGCTCGCTGCGTTCCATCATCGACACCAAGGCCCTGGGCGAGAACACGATTGTCCTTGACTGCGACGTCCTGCAGGCCGACGGCGGCACCCGCACCGCCGCCATCACGGGCGCCTATGTGGCCCTCGCCGACGCCGTAGCCTGGGCCAAGGAAAACAAGCTCATTGCCCGCAACGCCAACCCGCTGCTGGACACCGTAGCGGCCATCAGCGTGGGCATCATCGACGGGGTGCCGATGCTGGACCTGCCGTACGTGGAAGACGTCCGGGCCGAAACCGATATGAACGTGGTGGTCACCGGTTCGGGCAAGTTCGTCGAGGTGCAGGGCACCGCGGAAGGCGCTCCGTTCGACCGCGCCGAGCTCGACGCCCTCCTCGACCTGGCCCTGGCGGGTACCGCAGAACTGGCCGTCATCCAGCGGCAGACCCTGGGCCTGGCCTAAATGCCGCAGCCAACAGCGCGTCTGGTCCTGGCCACCCGCAACCCGGGCAAGCTGCGCGAACTGCGGGAACTGCTCCGCGGGCAGGTGCCCGGCCTCGACGTCGACACGCAGGTGATCGACGCCGCCGCGGCCGGTGTCCCCGACGTCGCCGAAACCGGCGTGACCTTTGAACAGAACGCCCTGCTCAAGGCCCATGCGGTAGCCGCAGCCACCGGCCTGCCCGCCGTTGCGGACGATTCCGGGCTGGCCGTTGACGTCCTGGGGGGAGCGCCCGGGATTTTTTCGGCACGCTGGTCCGGCCGGCACGGCGACGACGCCGCGAACCTCGAACTGCTCCTGGCCCAGCTGGGTGACATTCCCGCCGAGCACCGCGGAGCGGCCTTCGTCTGCGCTGCTGCCCTGGCCCTGCCCGACGGCGGCGAGACCGTGGAACGCGGCGAGCTGCGCGGAACACTGCAGGAAGCGCCGCGGGGAGCGGGCGGCTTCGGCTACGATCCGATCCTGCAGCCGGCCGGACTGGACCGCACCTGCGCGGAACTGAGCAGTACGGAAAAGAACGCAATCAGCCACCGCGGCCAGGCCTTCCGCGCCCTGCTGCCTGCCATCATCCTCGCGCTGGCAGAGGGGACTTCGCACGTTTCCTGACCCGCGGCCGGGTTGTGTGATGTGTCCCAAACACGCCGGGCAGGGCAGCTCCGATTCTTCCCCGCCGGGGGGCCTAGGGCAGAATTGAGCGCGAGATGACTATTACACAAGCCGTTACCCCAGCCACCTCCGTCCTCGCCGAAGCCTCAGGCGACCCCTCAGCCCTTGGGGGTGTGGCGGACTGGGCGGTCGGCATGATGGAAAGCATCGGCGCTCCCGGCGCAGGGCTGGCCATTGCCCTGGAAAACCTTTTCCCCCCGCTGCCGAGCGAAATCATCCTGCCGCTGGCCGGCTTCACCGCCAGCCAGGGCAACTTCTCCATTGCCGCCGCGCTCTTCTGGACCACGCTGGGCTCCGTCGTCGGCGCTCTGGCACTCTACGGCCTCGGCGCATGGTTGGGCCGGAACCGGATGCGCCGGCTGGTCGCGAAGGTGCCGCTGGTGGACCTGGAGGACGTGGACAAAGTGGAGGCCTGGTTCGGGCGGCACGGCAACAAGGCGGTGTTCTTCGGCCGGATGATCCCGCTGTTCCGCAGCCTTATTTCGATTCCTGCCGGCATCGAACGGATGCACCTGCTGACCTTCACGGCACTTACCACTGCGGGCAGCCTGATCTGGAACGCAATCTTCATCGCGGCCGGTTATTACCTGGGCGAAAGCTGGCACATCGTTGAACAGTACGCCGGCGTTTTCCAGAAGATCGTTATCGTGGCGGTAATTGCTGCGGCTGTATGGTTCGTGGTTTCCAAGGTGCGTAGCTCGAGGCGGAAGCAGGCGGCCCGCGGCAATGCCTGATGCAGGGCTCTGTTTTACCGCAATAGATTTTGAAACAGCCAACGGTTTCCGGGGTTCGCCCTGTTCCGTTGGGCTTGTAAAGGTCCGGGGCGGCCAGGTTGTCGAGGAAGCGTCCTGGCTGATGCGGCCTCCGGAGGGGCACGACTACTTTGACCCGCGCAACGTGCGGATCCACGGCATTGAACCCGAAATGGTGGCGGGGGCTCCGCGCTTCGGTGAACTCTTTCCGGAGATCGGTGCCTTCATCGGCGATGACCTGCTCGTGGCGCACAATGCCGCTTTTGACCTTGGCGTTATCCGTTCCGCGCTTGAGGTTTCCGAGCTGGCTGGACCGGCGTATGACTACACCTGCACAGTGGTCCATTCACGGCGTACCTACCAGCTGCCTTCGCATTCGCTGCCTTTCGCCGCGGAAGCGGCCGGAGTGCCCCTGCTGAACCACCACGACGCCACCGAGGACGCACGTGCCTGCGCCGGGATCATGGTGGATATTGCCCGGCGCAGCGGAGCACAGTCCATGCCGGAGTTTTTCCTGCGCGACGGCCGGCCGGCGTCCCACCTCCCGGCCTACGTGCCGGGGCAGCATCCGCTTTCCAAAGCCACGCGGGACGCACTGGCGCGTGGCACCGGTACGCCGGCTGCGGCAGGCGGCGTCTGGCAGGGCTGGCCTTCGGAAGGCGAGAATCCGCCGCCTAATCCGTTGGCGGACCCGGCGCATCCGCTGTTCGGCCAGACTGTTGTGTTCACCGGCAACCTGGGCATGGCCCGGCAGACCGCCAAGGACCGGGCCGCAGAGGTCGGCGCCCGCACTGCCAGCAACGTCACCCGCGCCACCAGTGTGCTGGTGGTCGGCGACGGTTTCGAGCCCGGGGACCTGCGCAGCGGACGCCTGACCGGCAAGGCACGGCGGGTACTGGACCTGCACGAGCGCGGCCAGCGCATTGAAGTCCTGTCGGAAGCCGAATTCCTGCAGACCCTCGGCGGCATCTGGCCGCGGGCATCACAGTAGCGGCAGCAAAGTCTCCCAGGGGTCTCCTAGGGGTCTCCTAGGGCGCGACCGTTGCGGCAACGAACCCCGAGGCCAGTTTTTCAATGACGCCGCGTTCCCGCAGCGTCTCGAGGTCGGTTTCCGGAAGGGTGCCGTACCGGGTCCCCAGCAGGCTTCCCGTCACGACGGCGGCCGGTGTGCCGCCCGCCGTTGCGGCGTCCCGGATGGCAGCTCCTGTTGCGGCACTGAGGTTACCGTCTCCCGGGGCAGCGTCGGCTGCGTCTTCCACGGCCTGTGCGGCGTGCAGCCCGATCGCCAGGGCTTCTTCCGATGTGGGTGTTCCGCCCGAGGTGCCGGCCGCTGCCGCGCCCGCACCGCCGTCGTCGTCCAGTACCGCCTGCAGCCGGTCCGCGAGCTCCGGAACTCCGTTAGCCCGGGCCTGCGCCAGTGCCTCCGTTGCCGCGCTGCGGAGCGTTGCCCCCGGTGCCAGCAGGCCGTGGACCATCGAAGCGAAGACTGCGGCGCTGTGCCTTGCCGAAGGATGTCCGTGCGTCAGCGAGGCAGCGTCAAGGGCCAGCTTGTAGACCGTTTCCGTCTGGACGTAGGGGAGCAGCCCGAACGGAGCCGAGCGCACCAGCGCAGCAGGAGTGTTGACGCCGGTGTGGAGCGGGCGCTGCCGGGTACCCATTTCCCCCGTGGAGAGCGCCTGCAGGACGTCGGGATCCAGGTCTGCGTCCCCCTCGGTTCCGGCAGGCTGCAGCAGCGGCTCCGCATCAATGGGGCGGGGCAGCGGTGACGGACCGTTCTCGGGGAGCGACAGGCCCCGGCCTCGCATCCAGCGGAGATACGCCAGCCAGATGCATGCCGTCTCGTCCGCTCCTACTCCCTGATTTGCCCATTCAATGGCTTCAAGCAGCCCGTCGAGGGAATACAGGGCCAGCTGCGTGTCCGCGGTGATCGACGTGCTGGATGCGGATGCGGGCCCGGAGGCTGCGGCTGCCGCATCGCCCAGTGCGCCGCCGAGCAGGCAGCCGCGGATCTTTGCCGACAGGGCAGCGGAGGAGAGGAAAACAGGGGCGGAATCGGGTTCGGGGATCACTCCTCCAGCATAGGCGCTGGGTCCGGAGCGGTCCGTCGGGCTGCGGTTCCCTGGGCTGGGGCCGGGTGTGGGGCTGGCATGGTCCAAGCAGCACAGCGTCCCAGCATGTGGGGAGGAAGTGCCCTGGTATGGTCCCACTGGCAACAGCAGCACCACCGGGTGGGACCCTGTGTTCGAGGCCGGGTCCAGGCAGCACAGCGTCCCAGCATGTGGGGCTGGAGTGCTCTCGGGTGGTCCCACTGGCAGCTGCGCGGACCAGCAGAGCGCCTCGGTCGGGAAAAGCCCTTCGGTTTGTCGCGATCCCAGCGGTTTGTGACAATTCCTGCGCCGCGCGGTGCGGGGATCCGGACATACTGCGGGGATTCGGACACACTGCGGGGACAATCGGCGGGAATCCGGACATGCTGCAGTATCACCGGGCGGGCCCCTGTGTCCCTGGTGTACAGGGCAAATTCAGGAAGTTCACAGCCTGCGCTGACACGGTGGGGTAGTTTGTAGTGAGTTCGCGCATGTCTGCTTCCGCACCGTTCGGTGCAGGCCATGTCGCAGTACCACTTCTGTTCTTATACCGGCGGCCGTGAATCCGGCGTCGCCACCCACACGTTAGGAATCCTTCTTCCATGTCATCTGAGTCCTTACCACTCAGCGGAGCCCGAGCCGTTGTGCCCGCCCGCGATGCAGCGCCTGCGAACGGTGGCTACAACTACGGGTTTGTCGGACGGACGGTAGCCGAGGCTATTGGTTCGTTCCTGCTTCTCTTCGTCGGCATCGGGATTGCCATCTTCGGCAACACCGCCGGCGGCGGCATCGGCTCGCCGCTGGCCTTCGGCCTGGCCCTTGCAGGTGCCATGGCGGCTTTCGGCTTCATTTCCGGCGGCCACTTCAACCCCGCGATCACCCTCGGCAGTGCAGTGGCCGGACGCACGGCGTGGAAGTTCGTCCTGCCGTACATCCTGGCCCAGCTGGTGGGCGCCGTACTCGGTGTTGCAATCCTTTGGGTGGTCATCACCGGCCATGACCAGATCGGTGAGCAGGCCCGCCAGTTCCTGAGCGGCACGGCCAACGGTTACGGGGAGCACTCGACAAACCTCTTCCCGCTTCCGAGCGCGCTGCTCATGGAGGTCGTTGGCGCGGCCCTGCTGACCGCCGTCTTCCTCGGCGCAGCATCCCGCAAGGCAGGCACGGGCTCCCGCAAGTCCCTCGCCGTTTCCGGCGCATTCGCCGTCGGCGTGACCTACGCGGTCCTGCTGACCGTCCTTGTTCCCGTCACCAACGGCGGCATCAACCCGGCCCGTTCCACCGCCGTCGCCATCTTCTCCGAAGGCTGGGCACTGGAGCAGCTGTGGCTGTTCTGGGTTGCACCGCTGCTCGGCGCAGTGATTGCCGGCCTCATCTTCCGCAGCGTCGACATGACCATTGACGCACACAGCAACAACGCTGCCGCCGCCCTGGACGAGGATGCGGACGACACCGACACCGTGAAGCCCGTTGCCGCCAAGCCGGCCAACCCGGCATCCGATGCCGGGAGCACGACGCCGGTTGTGGACGAGGAAGCCCGAGGCTTCTTCGACAAGCCCGCAGACGGCACCGGCACAACCCGTCCGGAGGACGGCACGCCGGGCAACCGCGCCTAAGAGCTTAAGCACTAAACAGCAGGACCCCCCGGGGGCAGCGGCACGCGCCGCTGCCCCCGATCCGTTAACTGTCGGAGCCGGGCTGTAGTTTTTAAGACATGCGTTTACTGCACACTTCAGACTGGCACCTGGGCCGTTCCTTCCACGGCGTGGGGATGCTCGACGCCCAGGCGGACTTCATCGACGCCCTGGTGGACACTGTCCGGGAACAGCGGGTGGATGCCGTGCTGATTGCAGGGGACGTGTATGACCGCGCGCTTCCGGCGGTGGACACCGTGCGCCTGCTGGATTCGGCACTGGAACGCATCACCGGGGCCGGCGCGGTGGTGGTGCTGTCCAGCGGCAACCATGATTCCGCCGCCCGGCTGGGATTTGGCAGCGCACTTTTCGAGCGGGCCGGCGTGCACCTGCGCACGCGGTATGAGGACATTGCCCGGCCCGTGATCCTGCCCGCCGAGGGCAGGCCGGTGGCCGTCTACGGCATCCCGTACCTCGAGCCCCGCCTCGCCGCCGGGGAGCTGGGGGTTGAGGTCCCGAACCACTTCTCCGTCACCGCGGCGGCCGTACAGCGGATCCGCGAAGACATCCTTGCCCGTGAACGTGCGGGCGAACCCGTCGCTTCCGTGGTCATGGCCCATACGTTCGCCAGCGGCGGCATCAGCAGCGACAGCGAACGAGACCTGGCTGTGGGCGGCCTTGGGGCCGTCCCCCTGGACCTCTTCGAAGAGTTCTCCTACACAGCCCTGGGACACCTGCACGGCCGCCAGCAGCTCAGCCCCACGGTCCGCTACAGCGGCTCACCGCTCCCGTATTCCTTCTCCGAGGCACGGCAGGCCAAGGGCGGATGGCTGTTGGAGTTCGACGGCGGCGGCGTCGCTTCCGTGGAGGCGGTCACCTGGCCGGCCCGGCGCCGGCTGGCGGTGCTGCGCGGCAAGCTCGAGGACCTGCTGGCGGACCCGGACCTTGCCGAGGCCGAGGAAGCCTACTGCCAGGTCACCCTGACGGACAGCCAGCGGCCGGCCAAGGCCATGGAACTGCTCCGCACGCGGTTCCCCGACACCCTGGTTCTGGCTTTTGACCCGGAGGGCGGCGCCCGGGGACCGGCCCAGACATACAGCCAGCGGCTGGCAAAGGCCACCGACGATCTCGACATCTGCTGCGGCTTCCTTGAGCATGTCCGCTCGCGCAGTGCAGCGGATGAGGAAAAGGACCTCTTCATCGAAATCCTGAACAAGGTCCGCGAAGCAGAGGCCGCACAGTGAGAATCCACCGCTTGGAAATGCAGGCCTTCGGTCCGTTCGCAGACCGGCAGGTTATCGACTTCGATGAGCTGGGCACCCACGGGCTCTTCCTGTTGAACGGACCTACGGGGGCGGGGAAGACCAGCGTGCTGGACGCCATCTGCTTCGGCCTCTACGGCACCGTCCCCGGTGCCCGCCAGCAGGGACGCCGGCTGCGCAGCGACCACGCTGCCCAGGACACCCCACCCGAAGTGGTCTGCGAGTTCAGTTCCGGGGTCCGTCGTTTCGAAGTTGTCCGGAGCCCTCAGTGGGAACGTCCGGCCAAGCGCGCGGGCGGGAAGGGCACGGTCACCGAGCAGGCCAAGACGCTGCTGCGCGAGTTCGTTGACGGCGCCTGGGTCCAGAAGTCATCCCGCAACGACGAAGCCTCTGCGGAAATCACCGAGCTGCTCGGGATGAACCGGGACCAGTTCACCCGCGTGGTGATGCTGCCGCAGGGGGATTTTGCGGCCTTCCTGCGCGCCGATGCGGCCTCGCGCGAGCAGCTGCTGCAGCAGCTCTTCGGCACCTCCCGGTTTGAAGACATTGAACGTCGCCTCAAGGCCGAGCTTGTCGAAGCCACCGACCGCTTTGAGACGGCGCAGGAGCAGTCCGAGCATGTGCTGCGTCGTGCACGTGACGAAATCCGGCGCTACCGCGGCGAAACGGCAGACGGCAACGGGCCGGATGACGGCGTCGAGGCCGAGGGCGGGGAAACGGAGCTCGAACAGTTCCAGGCGGAGCTCGACTCCCGGACCGCCGCTGCCCGCAAGGAACTCGCGGAGCTGATGACGGCGCGGGAAAGCGCCGAGAAGCACCTGCAGGAATTCGAGCACCGCCGTGCCCGCGGCGTGGCCCTGCAGCAGCTGATCCGGGACGAAGCAGAACATGCCGCGTCCGAAGCGGAGATTGAGCCCCAGCGGGCCGCGCTTGCGACCCACGCTGCCGCTTCCCTGCTGGCAGGCAGCGTACGGGCTCAGGAAGCCGCCGCCGGGCGGGCGGAAAACCGCCGCTCCGAAGCCGCAGTGACCCTGCAGGCGCTGGCCGACCATGTGCTGGCCCCTGCTTACCCTGTGGCGTCCTACACCGTGTCGTCGGCCGCAGAGACACCGCTGCCGGACGGTTTGGAGGCCCGCGTGAGCGCGGATCTCGCAGCTGCGCGTGCTGCGAGAGAAGACGAAGAACGCACCGAAGCCCTGCTCGCCCGCGCCGGAGCGGAGACGGACGCTGCCGAAGCATTCCGGGTACAGGCCGTCGACGCCGACGCATCGCTGGACTCCCTACGGGCGGAAGAGGCGGAGCTGGCCGGCGAAGCCGCCGCGCTGGGACGGCTGGCGGAAGGCGAAGCGCGGGCCGAAGCAGCCTTGGCCGCCGCCGAAGAACTGGTCGCGACCATCAGCAGTTATGCCGCGGCAAACGAGCGTGCAGCGGTGACGGAGAAGGCGGCTGCCGACGCACGCCAGGAGTATCAGGATCTGCGGCAGCGGTGGCAGGATCTGCTGCAGTCACGCCTGGACCAGGCAGCTGCGGAACTGGCACAGGAACTTGCAGACGGCACGCCGTGCCCGGTGTGCGGGGGACTCGAGCACCCGCGTCCGGCAGAGCTGCCGGACGGGGAGGCTCCGGTCACCCGCGAAGCCGAACAGGCAGCCAAGGCACGCGCTGGCAAGGCCGAAGCGGCCTACGAAGAAGCCCGGCGTTTGGCCGGTACCGCTGCCGAGGAGGCTGCAGCCCTTCGTGCCCGCGGGGGTGCAGGGGATGCCGCCTTCGCACAGGACCAGCTCGATGCGGCCCGCGCAGAGTTGGAGGATGCCCGCGGGGCCGTCCGGGCGCTGGCCGAAGCAGACCGCCGGCTCACTGCAATCGCTGTTGAACTCGCGGCCGCCGAGGCTGCCCGGTCCGAGGCGCTCATTTCCGCGGCACAGGCGGATTCCCGTGCCGCGGCGGCCCGCGAACAGGCGGCGGAACTGTCGGAGCGCCTGCGGGAGGCGCTCCAGGGCTTCCCGAGCATCAGTGAACGGGTCCAGTCCCTGGCCTTGTTCGCGAAGCTCGCCGCCGCCGCGCGCGAGGCAGCAGGCGCGGTCGCCGCGGCCGAAGAGGAGCTGGACCGGGTGAGCGCTGAACTGGACGCTGCCCTGGCTGGAACGACCTTTGCCTCGGCGGCCGAGGTTACGGCTGCATTGCTCGACGCCGCCACCGCAGACGCCTATGCGCTGGCTGTTTCGGACTGGGAAGAGCAGGGCCGCAGGCTGCTGCTGCGGCGGGAATCCCAGGCAGCGGCCGGCCCGGACGACGCCGCGGGGGAGCCGCTGGCCGTGCCGGACGAGGAAGACGTGGCGGAGGCGGCAGACGCGGCCGCGGCTGCACGGAAGGAACAGGAAGAGGCCGCCCTGCTCGTCCGCCTGCTGGAAGGCTCGGCGGTGCGGCTCGCGGAATACTCTGCCGAGCTGGAGGCGGCGCTTGAGCGCACCGCGCCCCTTCGCGCCCGGCGGGACCTGCTGCAGTCGGTGGCAGACACTGCCCGGGGCGGTGGCGAAAACCAATACAAGATGACGTTAAGTACCTACGTCCTGGCAGCCCGGTTGGAGCAGGTGGCAGCGGCTGCCACGGAACGGCTGGCGGCTATGACCGGAGGCCGGTACGCGCTGGTACACAACGATTCCAAGTCCGGAAACCGCAAGGCCGGCCTGGGCCTGCACGTCACTGACGAGTGGACCGGACAGCACCGGGATACTTCCACCCTCTCCGGCGGCGAAAGCTTCATGGCCTCCCTGGCCCTGGCCCTGGGGCTGGCCGACGTGGTCCAGCAGGAAGCGGGAGGGGTGAACATTGAAACCCTGTTCGTGGATGAAGGGTTCGGCAGCCTCGACGAGCAGTCTCTGGAACAGGTCATGGACGCGCTGGAAGGACTGCGCGACGGCGGCCGTGTGGTCGGGCTCGTCAGCCATGTGGCGGAAATGAAACAACGGATCCCGGCGCAGCTCCAGATCCTCAAGGGCCGCAACGGTTCCTCGGTCCGTTACAGCGCCGGCGTTCCCGGTTAGGTTCACCGGCCCGGCATGGGTAAAATCGACGGGTTACAAGGGTTGTGCGCACCGGGAGGGGGGACGGTGCGCGGTTCGACGTATCTGGATACCGCACCATGACCCAAGACACCTCCACCCCCACTCAGGCACCAAGCCCTGACTCCACGCCTGCCGACCCGGGGAAGACTCCGTCCGCCGGCGGCCGCTACCAGGCCATCTTCGCCCTGGCCGGCAAGTCATTCTTCCCCATCGCCTTCCTCGCACGGCTTCCCCTGGCCATGCTCACCGTCGGTGCACTTACCCTCATTACCGAGGTTTCCGACTCGTACGCGCTCGGCGGCCTCGCCGCAGGCGGCGTCGGTGTCGGCTCCGCGGTGGGTGCCCCGCTGCTGGGGTACCTCGCGGACCGGATCGGACAGCGCCCCGTCCTCCTGGGCACCGCCGTCCTGAACCCCGTGGCCATCGGCTTGTTCCTCCTATCCGCCGCGCTTCTGGATCCGGCCGACGCGCCGTTCTGGATGCTGGCAGCCGCATTGTTTATGGGTGCTTCCTGCCCCCAGGTGGGGCCCATGGCACGCGTCCGCTGGATGGCAATGACCGCCCGCCGTCCGCAGGGCCGCGAGATGGACACCGCCCTCGCCTACGAAGGAACCGCGGACGAACTGACCTTCGTGCTCGGGCCGGCCCTCGTGGGCCTGCTCGCCGCCGCCGTCGCCCCCTGGCTGCCGCTTGTGCTGGCGGCAGTGCTGACGGTCACCATGGTGACCGCCTTTGCCGTACACCACACCGTGGAACACGTTGTCCCCACCTCGCGCCGCCCGAAGATCGCCCGCAAGGGAGCAGCGCAGGGCATGCCGGATCCGGAAGCGCCGGCCCCGCGGGAACGTCCGCAGTGGCTGCTGATCATGGTTCCGGTACTCGGCATGGTCGCCATGGGGTCGTTCTTCGGTTCCACCCAGACCAGCCTCACGGCGTTCGCCGGCAGCTTCGGCATGGCCACTTCCGCAGGCCTGATCTACGCGGCCATGGCTTTGAGTTCCGCCGTTGCTGCCCTGTCCGTGGCCTTCTGGCCTGAGCGGTTCGGCACTGCAGGCCGCTGGGTCCTGTGCGCCGCGGCGATGCTGGCGTTCACCCTGCTCCTGTTCCTGCCCTCGAGCATCGGCACCATGGTTGTTGTGCTGCTGATTCTGGGTCTCCCCGTGGGGCCGACCATGGTCAGCATCTTCGGCATCGGCGCCATCGTGGCCCCGCGCGAGCTGATGGGTACCGTAATGACCCTGCTGGCCAGCGGCGTCGTCACCGGCCAGGCGCTGGGTTCCTCCGTGGCTGGCGGACTGGCGGATTCCTTCGGCCACAGCCACGCCTTCATCGTTCCGACTGCTTCAGCGGCAGCCCTGCTGCTGCTGAGCCTGGTCGCTGTCCGCGCAGCCCGCAAACGTTCTGCGGCCTGAACAGGGCGGCTGCCGAACCCATCGGCAGGTGTTGGCCGGGCCACAGTTGGCCTAGTATCGAATAAGTAGGCCAGCGAGCACCACAAAGGAGAAACACCATGGGAAATACCGAAAAGGAAGCCGGCCAGGGGGATCAGTCGAAGACGGGTTCGCAGGGCGGCCCCGAAGGCACCATCCCCCAGAGCGAGGACGGGATCGCTGCGGCGAGCACCGAAGAAGCCTCGAACTTTGAGCCCGAAGAGGATGAAGCGGCCGACGACGGCAAGTAGCCTTTCCTGACTTCAAAAAAACGGATCGGTCCCGCGGGACCGATCCGTTTTTGTGTCTCTCCAGGCTAGCCCGGCCTAGCCCAGACTGGGGGCATGCTGCGGCGGGGCCGGAATATAGATGTTGCCCGTGGTAGCGCCGCCCGTTGCGGATTCTCCGGTGTCCGGATCGCCGAAGGCGGAGCTGCCCGGCGACGGGACAGGTCCGTCCAGCACCATGGCTTCGGAAGCCAGGGAACGAAGCGCCACTGCCACTTCGTGTGCCTCGGGGCGTGCGTCCACGAGGCGGGATGTCATGGCCCGAAGGATGCCGGTCCAATCCGGTCCCACCCACTCGGGAATCTCGGGGTCACGGAGCAGGCGTGCCACGGCTGCTTCCACAATCGGGCCGGGGAATGCCTTTTCCCCGGTAAGGCATTCCAGGAGCACCAGGCCCAGTGAGTAGACGTCGGTCCGCGGATCCACGGCAGCCCCCTGTGCCTGTTCCGGGCTCAGGTAGTTCGCGGTTCCGATGGTCGCACCGTTGGCGGTGGCTACGGTGGCCTCGACCATCCTGGCGATCCCGAAGTCGGTGAGCCGCGGGTACAGGCGGGTGTCCATGTCTTCCTGCGGGAAAAGCAGGATGTTCGCAGGCTTTACGTCGCGGTGGATCACGCCGTTGCTGTGCACGTAGTTCAGCGCGTCGGCCAGATCGGCGCCCAGCGCCGCCGTTGCCGAGGAGGAGAGGGGGCCTTCCTTGAGCGTGCCGCGCAGGTCCGGTCCGTCCACCAGCTCCATCACGAGGAAGCTGGAGCTGCGGCCCTCGTCATCAACGTTGACGCCGGCGTCCAGCAGGGTGACCAATCCCGGATGGTTCAGGGTTGCCAGCAGCTGCATTTCGATCTGCTGGCGGCGGGTTTCGTCATCCTCTCGGAACCCGGCGTTGAAAAGCTTGACGGCTACTTCCCGCCCAAGGTTCTCGTCGACTGCACGGTAGACGGCAGCAGCACCACCGGACCCTATGAGTTCGGTGGTGCGGTACCGGTGCCCCAGGAGTACATCCACGGGTGTCCTCCCTTGAGGGTCAAAGATGAAGCAGGGAATCTCGCGGAACATTAATCAGTAGGCTGATCAATGTCCGGCTAGCCCCCTAGCCTTTTCATCTTAGCGTGCACCCGGAAATGCTGGCGGAATAACCCGCCGCCGTAACCAAGCTGTTATTCGCCGGCCAGGAACTCCACTGCAGCGTTTTTGAACGCCCGGGAGGTTATGGCGTTCGTGTGGGTGCGGGCGGGAAGGGATACCAGCTCGGCCTGTCCGCTCAGGGCTGCCAGCTTGGGCGCTGTCGCCGCGAGGTCGTCGCGTTCCCCGGCAACCAGGAGCAGCGGCATGGAAGGAACCGCCGCTGCGGGGGAGAAGGGTTCCTCCTTGATGGCTTCGATCATCCGGAACAGGGCGGCCAGGTTATTCTGCGGAACCAGCTGGGCCATGCGCAGCAGTTCGGCGGTGCGGGGATCCGCCACCGGTGCCCCGCCCGCGGCTGCTTCACGGGCGGCATCGAGGTCGAAGTCCGCCAGCGGGTCTCCGCTTCCCGGCCCTCCGAGCACCATGCGGTGCACGAGTTCGGGCTGGGTCGCACCGAATTCCCAGGCGAGGCGGGAACCGAGGGAGTAGCCCACCACGTCCAGGCCGCTGGCCGGGTCGCCGTCGGCCAGCGGAGCAACACCCGCGTCCTGAAGTACCTGCAGCAGGTCCGCGCGGATGCGGCTGGGGCGGTAGGAATCGAGGTCCTCCGGTGCTGCACTGCCGCCGTGGCCGGGCAGGTCCACGGTAATGATCCGGCGTCCCGCAGCGGTCAGTGCCGTGATCCACCCAGAGTCGTGCCAGTTCAACTGCGCACTGGAGGCGAAGCCGTGCAACAGGAGGACGGGACGCAGCGCCGTCGTG
The DNA here is from genome assembly GCF_024385525.1 of Arthrobacter sp. zg-Y238. Taxonomy (GTDB): domain Bacteria; phylum Actinomycetota; class Actinomycetes; order Actinomycetales; family Micrococcaceae; genus Arthrobacter_B; species Arthrobacter_B jinronghuae. The sequence continues at coordinate 116,476 of NZ_JANFLU010000006.1, forward strand.
CCCGCAGCACCGCCGGCAGGGTCGATAATCTCCACCGAAAGGCGGGGATCGGTGCCTTCCACCAGGGAGCCGTAGTCGGCCACTGCCTAGTCCTCGTCCAGTGCGGCGGTCAGCCGGACCCGGCGGCGTGCCGGAGCTTCCTGCGGCACGGTGCCTACGATGCCGGCGGTGTTGTCCGGAACCTCGAAGACGATAAGCGGTTCGCCCACGTTGATCGTTTCCCCGGGCTCGCCGTAGGTGCGTGCAACGCGGCCGGCCTGCGGGGAGGGCAGCTCCACCGCGGATTTGGTGGTTTCCACCTCGACCAGCGGCTGGTTGCGTTCCACCTGATCACCCACGGACACCAGCCATTCCAGCACGGTGGCCTCGATCAGGCCTTCGCCGAGGTCGGGAAGGGGGAAGGGGATTTCAGCCACGCCGGTACTCCAATACTCGCTGGATCCCGAACAGGATGCGGTCGATGTTCGGGATGTATTCGTCTTCAAGATCGCCTGAGGGATACGGTACGTCGAATCCCGTGACCCGCCCAACCGGAGCGCGCAGGGTATCGAAGCAGCGTTCCGTGATCAGGGCGGCCACTTCGGCGCCGAGACCGGAGGTCAGCGGCGCTTCGTGGACGACGACGGCGCGCCGGGTCCGGGCGACGGAGGCGGCCAGCCCCTCGGCGTCGATCGGCTTGAGCCACCGCAGGTCCAGGACCTCCACCTCGATGCCGTCCTCGGCAGCCAGCTCGGCTACGGAGAGGCAGCGGGCCACCATGGCACCCCATGCCACCAGCGTGACGTGCTTGCCCGGACGGACCACCTTGGCACCCTCCACGGGGCCGGCGTCGTCCAGGAACACGTCGCCCTTCTGCCAGTAGCGGGACTTCGGTTCCATGAAGATCACCGGGTCCGGAACGGCTACGGCATGCTTCAGCAGATGGTAGGCCTCGTGCGGGCTGGACGGGGAAACCACTTTCAACCCCGGAACGTGGGCGAAGAGCGCCTCCAGCGACTCGCCGTGGTGCTCGGGGGCGCGGATGCCGCCGAAGCTGGGTACCCGCAGGGTCACCGGCATCGGCATGGTGCCCCGGCTGCGGTAGTTCATCCGGGCCAGCTGGGTGACTATCTGGTTCACCGCCGGATACGCGAAACCGTCGAACTGCACCTCCGGGATCGGATGGAAACCGGCCATGGCCAGCCCCACGGACATGCCGAGAATGCCCGACTCCGCCAGCGGGGTATCGAAAACGCGGTCGGCGCCGAAGCGCTGCTGCAGGCCGTCGGTGATGCGGAAGACACCGCCGAGCCGTCCCACATCTTCGCCCAGGACAACGGCCCGAGGATCCTCGGCCAGTGTTTCGGCCAGGGCACGGTTGAGGGCCGCCTGCATCGAGAGGTTTTCCACCCGGCCGTCGCAGTCCTCCGGGGACGGGGCCAGGGGGGACTGCTCCTGCGCGGCGGTCTGCTCCGTGTTCCGGGCAGCGGCTTCCAGGTCGGAGGACGCCACGGCGTCGCTTAGCTGCTCAGACATGTTCGGATTCCTCCCGCCAGGCGCGGGCCTGGGCTTTGAGTGCTTCGGTGGGCTCGGCGAAAACAAAGTCGAACATTTCCCGTCCGGGCCGCGGGCCGAGCGCCATGACACCTTCGCGGACGGCGTCCGCGTTGGTCTTGGCATCCTGCAGCGCGGTGTCCAGGAACGCGTCGTCGGCTATCCCGTCGGCGAGCAACCGGTCTGCCAGCAGCTGGACCGGATCCGCGCCTTCGTCGCGCCGTTCCTCCGCCAGGCTCCGGTACCGGCCGGGATCGTCGCTGGTGGAGTGCGGGCCGCGGCGGTAGGTCATGGCCTCGATCAGTACCGGTCCGTGTCCGGCCCTGGCGTGAGCGGCGGCCTCCCGCGTGGCGAGGACGACGGCGGCGGCGTCGTTGCCGTCCACGGTGATGGCCTTCATGCCGTACCCGGCGGCACGGGCGGCGACGGTTCCGCCGGCCACCTGGGCCTCGGTGGGCAGGGAAATGGCCCAGCCGTTGTTCTGGACGAAGAAAATGACCGGCGCCTTCAGGACGCCGGCGAAGTTCATTGCTTCATGGACGTCGCCCTGGGAGCTGGCGCCGTCGCCGAAGTAGGTCAGGGCCACGCCGGGGTTCCCGGCGAGGGTCTGGCCGTGGGCCCAACCCACGGCGTGCAGTACGGATCCGCCGACCACTGCCTGAATCGGGGCGAGCCGGGTCTGCACCGGGTTGTAGAGGCCGCCGTGCCAGCTGGCCTTATGGGTGGACATATAGGCGGTCATGTCCACGCCCATGGTCAGAGCCACCCCCATTTCCCGGTAGGTGGGGAAAACGAAGTCATGCTCGGGGTCCATGGCGAAGGCGCTGCCCACCTGGGCGGCTTCCTGGCCCAGTTCCGGGGCATACCCGGGGATGATGCCCTGACGCTGCCAGGCGATTGCGGCGAGGTCCAGCTGCCGGACGGCGGTGACCAGGCGGTACAGCTCCCGGAGTTCCTCCGCCGGCAGGGCCGCAGGTTGCAGATTATTGTCCATAGTCCGCAATTTAGTGGTTCACGCCACAGTCAGCAAACAGCGCCCCGAACATGACACAGTCTGTACAAATGTGGCATTCGGCAGTCGACTGTGCTTGGCAGTTTGCCTATCCGGCCTGGTTGCCTCGGTCCGCGGGTGCGGTGCGGACCTTGGCGGCGCTGCGCCGCTCGAAGGACCAGGCCAGCAGTACCAGCACGGTGCTGAGGGCCGCCGTCGCCAGCAGTTGGATACGCACATCGGGGTCGAAGAAGCCCAGGACCACGATTCCTGCGAGCAGTGCCAGCGCAAAGTAGGAGAGCCAGGGGAAGGCCCACATCTTGAACGTGAGTTCGACGCCGGCCGCTTCCGCCCGCCGCCGCAGGATGATCTGCGAAACAATGGAGATGCCCCAGACCACCAGGCAGGTGGAGCCGACGGTGTTGAGCAGGATCATCAGCACCGTGTCGGGGTAGAGGTAGTTCAGCACCACGGCGATGAAGCCGAAGACCACGGACGCCAGCACGGCCCGGCGGGGCACTCCGCCGGAGCCGAGGCGGCCCAGGGCAGCCGGAGCCCGGCCGCGCTCGCCCAGGGAGTAGATCATCCGGGACGCGCCGTACAGGTTCGCGTTCATGGCGGACAGCAGTGCAATGACGATGACGACGGCCATGACCGTGTCCGCGCCGGGTACCTTCGCTGCGTGCAGGACGGCTACGAACGGCCCGGTGCTCAGCGCTTCACTGTCCCAGGGCAGCACGGTGACCATCACCAGCACCGAACCGATGTAGAAGACCAGGATCCGCCAGATCACCGAGTTAATGGCTCCGGCAATGTTCTTGGACGGCTCTTCGGTGTCCGCCGCCGCGATGGTGATGATCTCGGTGCCGCCGAAAGCGAAGACCACCAGCAGCAGTCCTGAGGCCACCCCGGTCAGCCCGTTGGGCATAAAGCCGCCGTTGTCGAAGAGGTTGGAGGTGCCCGGCGACGGGACGCCCGGAAGCAGTCCGGCCACAAAGGCGACGCCGACCGCCAGGAAGATGATGATGGCCGCCACCTTCAGGATGGCAAACCAGTACTCGAATTCACCCAGACTGGCAGCCCCGGCCAGGTTGACGGCGGTAAACACGATGATGAACGCCAGCGCCAGCATCCACTGCTCGACGCCTGGGATCAGGGAAGCGACGATGGCCGCGGCGGCCGTGGCCTCCGCGGCTATGACGATCACAATCTGGAACCACCACATCCACCCGACCGTGGTGCCCGCCGTGCGCCCCAGGGCTTTCTCGGCATACACGGAAAACGCACCGCTGCTGGGATCTGCCGCCGCCATCTCGCCCATCATGCGCATGATGAGAATCACCATGGTTCCGGCAATCAGGAAGGAGATCAGCACTGCGGGACCGGCGGCTGCGATACCTTCGCCGGACCCTACAAAGAGGCCGGTGCCGATGGCACTGCCGAGGCTCATCAGGACAAGGTGCCTCGGCTGCATCTTCTTCGCTCCGGACGGTTCCCCGGCCGGAAGTGCAGTATCAGTGCTGGACGGGCGGGCGGAACTGGGCATAACAGGGGAGGCCTTAGAACGAACGGATGGGCTGCCGGTGCGGGCACCGGCCGGCAGGGATGCTGCCGCGGGTCTGTACACCGGATTCCATCTTAAGGCCGGTTTGTGTGTCCTCTGTTCCGGCAGTCGGCCGTGCTGCCTTTACAATTTGTACACTGCCTGTGCTTAGTCCCGGAAAGGACCCCATGCCCACCGACGCGCTGGACGCCCGTATCGTCACCCTGTTTACCGACAACCCGCGTATGTCGGTGCTCGAGGCCTCGCGCCGGCTCGCCGTTGCCCGGGCCACCGTGCAGGCACGCTTGGACCGGATGCAGGAGACCGGAGTAATTGCCGGGTGGGGTCCGCGGATCGACGCCGAGGCCCTGGGCTACGACGTCATCGCCTACTGCTCGCTCACCATCCGCCAGGACACAGGCCACGACGCAGTGGTTGCGGCACTGTCCCGGATTCCGGAAATCCAGGAGGTGCATACCGTCTCGGGGGAGAGCGACCTGCTGGCGCGCGTGGCGGCGCGGTCCAATTCTGACCTGCAGCGGGTGATTGACGCGATAGTCGCCACCAACACCGTCCTGCGGACCTCCTCGGTGATTGTGCTGAACACGCACTTCCAGGGGCGGATGCTGCCCCTGCTGAATGCCGCAGCAACACCGGAAGCCTGAGCTGTGATGCACCGCACAGCCGTTACACTCGCCCCATGCTCAGCTCTCCCACGGCGCTATCCGCCGCTGCACTCGGCCGCGCGGCCGCCCCGAAGCTTGCCCGGCTCCTGACGTACCGCACCGTTTCCTCGCGGGTGCCCGAGGAAATGGAGCCGGACCAGTTCGAAGCCTTTATTGCAGCGCTTCCGGAACTCTTCCCCCTGGTTTCCGCCGCCCTGCAGCTGGAACGGGTCAACGGATTCGGGCTGCTGTACCGCTGGCCCGGGACAGCGTCACCGGAGGCCTCACCGGAAGCTGCGGCGGGGGATCCGGCGGACGGCAGGGGTCCCGCGGTGCTGATGGCCCACTATGACGTGGTCCCTGTGGAGGACCCGTCGCGCTGGGACTACCCGCCGTTCGCCGGCACGGTCACGGAAACCTCCATCGAAGGCCGCGGCGCCCTCGATGACAAGGGTGCGCTGGCTGCCGTCCTCGAAGCGGCTGAACAGCTGCTCGCTGAGGGGTTCGCACCCGCAGGGGACATCTACTTCTCGTTCGGCAACAACGAGGAAACGGCCGGCGATACGGCTGCTGCTGCCGCTGCCCTGCTCGCGGAACGCGGCATCCGTCCCTGGCTGGTGCTGGATGAAGGGGGAGCGGTCGCCTCGGGTGCCTTCCCGTTCGTGTCTGCGCCGCTCGCCGTCGTCGGCGTCTCCGAAAAGGGCATCCTCGACGTCGAACTGGCGGTCGAGGACGCCGGCGGGCATGCGTCCACGCCAAACCGGATGGGCGCAACGGCGCGGCTGGCCCGCGCCGTCGTCCGCCTGGACCGCCGTCCTTTCCCGGCGTCCCTTCCGGAGGTAAGCGTGGAAATGGTCCAGCGGCTGTCCGGCTCGGCACCGCTGCCGCTCCGCCTGGTGCTGGGCAACGCCGCCCACCTGCGCGGTGCGCTCACCCGGGTGTTCGGCCTGCTCGGCGGGGAGCCCAACGCCATGACCCGCACCACGGTGGCGGTGACCCAGCTGCGGGGAAGCAAGGGATCCAATGTCCTGGCCACGCGCGCTACGGCCAATGCCAATATCCGGGTGGCCGTGGGTGAGACGGTGGCGTCCACGGTGTCGCGGCTGCGGTCGATCATCCGGGACCCCCAGGTGAGCCTGCGCGTGGTGGAGGGCAACGAGCCGTCGCCGGTCTCCGCAACGGACAACGCCCAGTTCGCCCTGCTGGAGGAAACCATCCGGACCTGCTTCCCGGATGCCGTCCCGGTGCCGTACATCATGCTGGGCGGAACCGATGCGCGCCGCTTCACCTCCATCTGCGACGCGGTGTACCGTTTCGCCCCCTTCCGGATGAGTGCTGCGGACCGGGCCAGCATCCACGCCGACAACGAACGGCTGGGCATTGAAACGTTCGGTGAGGGCATCGCGTTCTACAAGGCCCTGATGGGTGCGCTCTGATGTCCGCGCCGTCCCTGCCCGGGCTGCGCATGATCGGCCCCCTCGTGGGGTTCCTGGTGCTGGTGGAAATCACCAGCGGCATCCTGCAGGGCTACTACACGCCGCTGCTCACTGACATTGCCCGCAATTTGGGGATCGACGACGGCGACGTCAACTGGTTTGAATCCGCCCAGCTGATGCTCAGCGCCCTGGCCGTGCCCATCCTGGCGAAGCTGGGGGACATCTACGGGCACAAGCGCATCCTGCTGGTCTCCACGGTCCTGACGGCGGCGGCTTCCTGGGGAGTTGCCGTGGCACCGGACTTCTGGACGTTCCTGGCCGCGTGGTCGCTCCAGGGGTTCTACGTGGTCTGGCTGCCGATGGAAATCGCCCTGATCTTCAGCCGGGTGCGCCACACCCCGAACCGGGCCGTGCTGACCCGCAAGGCGGCAGGCCTGCTGGTCGGCGCACTCGAGCTGGGCGTGATCGGCGGAGCCCTGCTGGGTGGAGTGCTGGTGGAGCACCTCCCGCTCTGGCTCACGCTGTGCGTGCCCGCCGCCGCGGTGACGCTGTGCATTTTCGCCGTGCACTTCGGAGTGCCGGAATCCAGCTCCCTGGACGGCGGGACGGTGGACCGCACCGGCTTCGTCCTGCTGGCGGTCGGGCTGCTGCTGCTTACCTCCGGGCTGACCTTCCTGCGGATCAACGGTCCGGATACCTGGTGGGTGTGGGCGGTCCTTGCCGCCGGTGCCGCCGCGTTCATTCCCTTTGTCCGTTACGAGCTCGGGCAGAAGGATCCGCTGGTGGACTTTCGGATGCTGCGCAGCCCGTCCATGTGGCCGGTCCAGCTGACGGCGGGGCTGTTCGGCATTTCGGTGCTTGGCGCCCAGGCGCCCATGTCCACGTTCGCCCGCACCGATCCCGGACTGCACGGCTACGGCCTGGGACTGGCGGCGTCGCAGGTGTCCATCATCATCGGCACCTACGTCTTCGCGCTGCTCGCCGGCGCGCTGCTCTTCCCCCTGGCAGCCCGGAGGACCACCCCGAGGAACACCTTGGTAGGTGCGTCGCTCCTGGTCGGTGTCGGCTACGGGCTCTTCCTGCCCTTCCATGACACCCTGCCGCAGGCCCTAATGAACATGGTGGTCGCCGGGCTGGGGTCGGGGGCGTTGGTGGCTGCGCTTCCCTCGGCTGCTGCCGCGGCGGCGCCGCTGAACAGAACCGGCATGGCAACCGGACTGACCAACACCACCAAGACCATCGGCGGGTCCTTCGCTTCGGCGGTCTTCGGAATTGCGCTGGCAGGCGCAGCTGCGGACGCTCTCTCGAGTTCAGCCGCCGACGCCGGGACGGTGGCACCGCTGGAGGGCTACCTGACGGTCTGGGCAGTGTGTTCGGTGACTGCGTTTATTGCCGCGGCCCTCCTGCTGCTGGTGCCCCGGCTGGCATTCGCCGATCCGCCGCTGACGGAGGCGGCCGCCTAGTCCGTCAGGCTGGCCAGGACCTTGTCCGTCAGTTCCTTCAGGCGTGCCAGCTCAGCGTTGTCCAGGGCCGGCGTCAGCAGTTCGTGGATTCCGCGTACGTGGATGCGGCCCAGCCGCCGTTGGACAGCCCGCCCCTCATCGGTCAGCGAAAGTTCCACGCCGCGCTGGTCCTGTTGTGCCGGCCGGCGCTGCACCAGGCCCCGGGCTTCAAGCCGGTCCACCATCCGGCTCAGGCTGGGCTGGCTGATGAGCAGGTGCTCGTTGAGCTCGTTGAGCCGTAACCAGCCGCCGGGGCAACGCGTCAGGTTGAACAGGACGTCGTACTCCCGCATGGTGAGCTCCCGGAATTCCGGATCCCGCTGCAGCCGCCGCATGACGCCGACCTGGACCCGGAACAAGGATTCCCACGCTTCGGCTGCCTGTTTCGCCGTGACGTCGTTTGTTGAGTGCATTGTCCCAGCCTACTGAACCGCAGGAGACGGCGATGCAGATGACGAGGCAGGCTTCACATCTGCCTTCCGTGCTGCCACCCGTGCGGCGTGGGTAGGTCCTTCGGGAACGTCGTCCGGACGGCGGGAATCGAATTCCCTCCGCAGTTCCGGCAGCACGTACTCGCCGAAGAGGTCCAGCTGCTCCAGCACCGTCTTGAGGGGCAGTCCTGCATGGTCGATCAGGAACAGCTGGCGCTGGTAGTCACCGAAGTACTCCTGGAAGCTCAACGTTTTCTCCAGTACCTCCTGCGGGCTGCCCACCGTCAGCGGGGTCTGTGCGGTGAAGTCCTCCATGCTTGGCCCATGGCCGTATACCGGGGCGTTGTCGAAGTACGGGCGGAACTCGTTGACGGCGTCCTGGGAGTTCTTGCGCATGAAGAACTGTCCTCCGAGTCCCACAATGGCCTGATCGGCGCGGCCGTGGCCGTAGTGTTCGTAGCGCTCGCGGTACAGGCCGATCAGCTGCATGTAATGCTCCTTCGGCCAGAAAATGTTGTTGGCGAAGAATCCGTCTCCGAAGTAGGCGGCAATTTCGGCCACCTGCGGCGTACGGATGGAGCCGTGCCAGACGAAGGGGGCGACGTCGTCGAGCGGGCGTGGCGTGGCCGTGAAGTTGTGCAGCGGGGTGCGGAACTTGCCCTGCCAGTTCACGGTTTCGTTGTCCCACAGCTGGCGCAGCAGGTTGTAGTTCTCTACTGTCAGTTCCACCGAGTCCTGCGGATCCTTGCCGAACCAGGGGTAGACAGGCGCGGTGTTGCCGCGGCCAAGGACCAGATCCACCCGGCCGTCCGCGAGGTGCTGGAGCATCGCGAAGTCTTCCGCGATCTTCACCGGGTCATTGGTGGTGATCAGCGTTGTGGTGGTGGAGAGGATGATCCGCTCCGTTTGTGCGGCAATGTAGCCCAGCAGAGTGGTGGGGGAGCTGGCATAGAACGGCGGATTGTGGTGCTCGCCGGTGGCGTAGACATCCATGCCGATTTCTTCGACCTTGCGGGCAATGGCCACGGCGGCCTTGATGCGCTCCGCCTCGGTCGGGATTCGTCCGGTGACGGGATCTCGGGTGATGTCGCTGACGCTGAAGACGCCGATCTGCATGGTTGCCTCCGGAAGTTCGGGTGTTTCTAAAGTATATGCATATGCATACATCTCACCTAACCGTTACGGGATTCGGTTCATTCCCGGTCCGGGCTCCGGTTCGGTGGGTGCGGGTGCGGGTGCGGGGTGGGTGCGGCGGTGTTAGTGGTGCGGCATCGTTCGGTTGGGGTGCGGCCTGTGGGGTCGGGGCGCTCGGGTGTGCGCTGGGTGGGCGACGACGGTCCGGTCACGTTGCGGGGGAATGGCGCGGCCGGTGGACGACGCTGGCGTGGCGGTTCGATTGCTGCCGCTGGACGCGAAAATCGTTTCTGGCCAACTCCACGAGTGTGCCGGTTTTCAGGGTAGGTAGTCGGGGGTGAAAAGACGGGTAATCGAGTTTTCCGGAGAGGCCGTTTTGGGTCTGTTTTCGGCCTGGGAATGTCAGTGCCGGATGAAATCCTGAGGTATGGATCAGCTCGGGAATACCGAACCGAAAACTGAAGAACCAGGCAGGGACCAGGCGCCTCAAGGGCAGGCCGGCGACACGGAGGCGCCCTGCTCTCCCGTCACTCTGGCGGTGTATCGCGCGGAACTTGCTGTCGCGCCTGCCGGCCCTGCGGGGGCCGCTGCCGCGGGTACCCCTGCTTCTGCTGCAACTCCCGAGAACGACGCCGAGAATGACGCCGAGGCTGACGCCCGGCCAGTCGGCAATCCCGTTCCTGATGCCGGGCCTGGTCTTGCCGAGCCAGCCGATCCCGGAACTCCCGCCCCCGAATCAGGGGCACCCGCCACCCCCGATTCCGAAGCCGACCCGGAGGGTTCCGGGGCTGCGACTGCCGGTGCTCAGGGGAGTCCTGCTGAGGCCTACCCAGACGGGTTTACCGGGACGTTGGCGCTGCAGAACCTTGAAGCCTTTGACGAGCAGATGGTGGGCGATGCCCTGTCCCGGATGGCACATCTGATGTCCTGGGTGCAGGCACAGGAGGCGCGTCTGGTGAACCGGATGGAAGAAATCTTCCGGGACAGCCTTTTTGCTGCGTCGGGGAGGCTCGAACCCGGGATGGCGTTCACCCTGGCAGCGTCCGAATGCGCCGCCATTTTGAACGTTCCGCAGGTGACCGGTCAGCGGCTCCTCAGTGAGGCCGGGCAGCTGTGCGGCAGCCATACGGCGACCTTGGCCGGGCTGGAAGAGGGACGGTTCTCGTACCAGCATGCGCAGGTGGTCTTGGACCAGTGCCAGAATGTTCCCGCCTCCAAGCTTCCTGAGTTTGAAGCAGACTTGCTGGCCGCTGCGGAGGGCCAGACGCGGGCGCAGTTCTCCTGCAAGGCACGACGGCTGCGCGAGAGGAAGTTTCCCGAAACTGTCAGCAAACGGCACCTGACCGCGTTCGAGCAGCGCAAAGTCACTATGGATCGGGAAGAGGACGGCATGTCCTGTCTCTCCGCGCACCTGCGGGCAGAAGAAGCCCAGCAGATCTACACAACGCTCAGCAATGCGGCCCGGGGAGAGCAGTCCGCCGGAGATTCCCGTTCCACGGATCAGCTGCGTGCGGACATTCTGGCGCAGCTGCTGATGGGCAGCCTTGGCTCAACCCGTGTCACGGATGCCAGCGCGGCAGTCGGTGAGAGCGGAACCGGCGGCGGTGCGGCATCAGGTACGCGCGGAACCGGCGGCGGTGCAGCAACAGGTGCGCGCGGAACCGGTAGAGATGGCGTAGGACCGGACGAGGGAATCATTCCGCGGGCGGAAATCATGGTGTTGATCAACGCCGAGACCCTCTTCGGCGCCGATGGCCAACCTGCCGAGCTGCACGGTTACGGACCCATCAGCGCTGAAGAAGCCCGCAGGCTCGCCCGCAACGCGACCGGATGGACCGGACTCGCCCAAAACCCGCAGACCGGAGAAATACTCGGCGTGGGACGACGCCGAAAAGTCCCGGCCGGACTCCGCCGATGGCTCCGCGCAAGGGACGGAACCTGCAGGTTCCCCGGCTGCCGGGTCAGCACTGCAAACTCGGATATCGACCACACCATCGATTGGGCGAAAGGTGGCCCCACGGACCAGGGAAACCTGGAACATCTGTGCCGTCGTCACCACAGGTTCAAGACCCTGGGTTTCTGGAAAGCGTGCCAGCCCGAACCCGGGGTGATCGAGTGGACATCACCGACCGGACGCGTCTATCGCACCGAGCCGTTCCTGGAACTCGGACCACCGCAAGCGGCCGTAGACCAGACCATGGTTCCGCGGCAGGAATCGGAGACTGTGCCACCATTCTGAACCTGCGCTCGTTCTGAGCCCGCCCCGCTCTGAGCCCGCCCGCCGTTCTGAGCCCGCCCCGCTCTGAGCCCGCCCCGCGCGGCTGCGCCTGCATCGGCGTCCAGACGGGGCTAATCCCGGCTAGGCGCGAGACTCTGCCTCGCTCACCTGCACCAGCTTCTGCTCCTTCCGCTGCTGCCGCCTCTCGCGAGACCCTTCCACCAATCGGTAGAGGACCGGCACCAGAATCAGAGTCAGGGCGGTAGAGGAGATGAGCCCGCCGATCACCACAATGGCCAGAGGACGGGAAATGAAGCCGCCCTCGCCCGTGACGCCCAGAGCCATCGGAGTGAGCGCAAAGACGGTGGCCAGAGCGGTCATGAGGATCGGACGCAGACGCTGCCGGGCGCCGCGGAAGATGGCATCCTCCACGTTCATGCCGGGTTCGTTGCCCCGAGGCTGCCGGTACTGGTTTATCAGGTCCATCAACACAATCGCATTGGTCACCACAATGCCCACAAGCATCAGCATGCCCACCAGAGACGGAAGTCCCAGCGGAACGCCGGTCAAGAGCAGCAGCAGGACGGCACCGGTGGCAGCGAACGGAATGGAGACGAGCAGGATCAGCGGCTGCAGCAGGGACTTGAACGTCGCCACCATGATCACGTAGACAATGGCAATGGCTGCAAGCAGAGCCAGGCCGAGCTGCGTAAAGGATTCGTTCTGCTGGGTGGCAGCACCGCTGAGCTCGGCGGTAACGCTGGTCGGAAGGTCGACTTCCGCAAGCCGTGACTGGACTTCGGTGATGGTGGCACCAAGGTTGTCGCCGTCGGGAGAAACGGAGACAACGGCAGTGCGTTCGCCGCCGGAGGAGGAGACCGACGTCGGCACCTCCACCTCTTCCACCGTGGCCAGCGCGCTCAACGGCACGGAGCCGGATCCGGCCGGCACGGAAATGCCGTTCAACTGCTCCAGTGAGGTGATGGGAGTTCCTTCACCAATGAGCACGGGCAGGTCATCGGTACCCAGACGGACAGTTCCCGCCGGAAGCGGGCTGATGGTGGAAGCGACCAGCCCGGCGATCTGCTGCTCGTTCAGGCCGGCAGCAACAGCTTTGCCCCGGTCGATGCTGATCTGAACCACCGGCTGGGAGGAAGAAAGGTTGCTGCTCGCCTCGGCGACGCCGGGCAGGTCGGACATCGCCTCGACGATGGCATCGCTGGCAGGCTGCAGCTCCGACGGATCTCCGGCGGACAGGGAAATATCCACCGTGTTGGACGTGCCGAAACCGCCGCCGGTACTGCCCAGGGTGACCTCGCCGGCGTCGTCCACGTCCTCGAGCGCAGACAGCACGGTATCCCGCAGGGCCACTTGGTCCACACCTTCCTCAGTGATGACGGTGAAGTTCGCAACCGAGGAGCCGCCGCTGGTAAACGCCGCAAGCCCGGAGGTGGAGGTGCCCATGGTGACCTGGACGTCCTTGACACCCTCGGTCCCGCCCAGGATGTCCTCAACGTCGGCAGCGGCCTCGGAAGTCCGTTCGAGGGAGGTGCCGGCCGGCAGCTCCTGCCGCACGCTGAAGGTGTTCTGTCCCGTGTCGCCCAGAAGGTTGGTGGGCAGCAGCGGGGTCAGGGCCGCCGTAGCCACCAGAATGATCAGCCCGGCGGTAACCGTGTAGACGGGGTGGCGCTGGGTAGTGCGCAGGATCGGCAGGTAGCCGCGCTGCAGGAGGGTGCGCGACTCGCGTTCTTCGGCCTCGGCACGATAGGCGGCCGGATCGGCAACCGGAGGGGAGGATTTCAGGAACCAATAGGCCAGGACGGGCACAATCGTCAGGGACACCAGCAGCGAGGCCAGCAGCGCGAGCGTCGTGGTCACCGCGAAGGGACGGAACAGCTCGCCCGCCAGGCCGCCGACAAAGGCGATGGGCGCGAACACCGCCACAGTGGTGAGGGTCGACGCCGTCACGGCGCCGGCAACTTCGCGGACGGCAGTGAGGATGGCACTGCGTTTGTCCTCGCCGTAGCCCAGATGCCGTTTGATGTTCTCGATCACCACAATGGAGTCATCCACGACGCGGCCGATCGCGATGGTCAGCGCACCGAGGGTGAGGATGTTCAGCGAGTACCCGAACGCCAGCAGCCCAATGAAGGTCACCAGCAGCGACAGTGGAATGGACACTGCCGTGACCAGCGTGGAACGCAGGGAGAGCAGGAAGACCAGGATCACCAGCACGGCGAAGCCGAGGCCGAGCAATCCCTCTGTAGTGAGATCGGAAATGGACTTTTCGATGAACGGGGCCTGGTCGAAGATCACCGTGAAGACTGCGCCGTTGCCCAGTTCGTCCTGGAGCGAGGGCAGCAGGTCCATGACTTCGTGGGAAATGCCCACGGTGTCCCCGGCCGGGGTCTTGGTGATGGACACGGCCAAGGTGGCCTCACCGTTCGTCCGGGTGATGGAGCTGGCTTCATCCTCAGTGACATCCACCGAGGCCACGTCACCGATGGTGACCGGCGTGCTGCCCGGTGACGAACCCGAGGACTCGACCGGCAGGCCGGAAATCTTCTCGAGGCTGTCCAGCGGAGCGCCGACCTGGATCGACAGTGTCCGCCCGTCTTCCTGGACCGTTCCGGCCGGCAGGAGGGCACCGCTGTTTTCCAGTGCATCGACGATGGCCGAGGGGGTGACCCCGGAGGCGGCCAGCGCGGCGTCGTCGGGCAGGATGGCCACGTGGCGGGTGGCACCGCCGGTGACCTCTGCGGTACGTACGCCCTCGATCTTCTGCAGGCGGGGAACGGTCAGGCGCTGCAGGTCTGCATTGAGCTCGGCCAGCGGTTCATCCGAGGACACCGCAAGGTAGACAATCGGGAAATCGCTGATGCTTCCGGCCAGCGACTGCGGATTGGCATCGTCGGGAAGCAGCTGGCGGGAATTGGAAATGGCCCGGTCCACCTGTCCGCGTGCCCGGTCCAGATCGGTTCCGTAGGCGAAGGTCAGGCTGATCGTGGAAATCCCCGACCGGGACGTAGCCGAGGAAGACTCGAGGCCTTCGACGGCGGTGAGCGCACCTTCCAGCGGCTCGCTGACCTGGGCATCAACCACATCGGGGGAAGCGCCCGGCAAGGCGGTGATCACGCTGATCTGCGGGAACTCCAGCGACGGGATCAGTTCCTGTTTCAGGGAGCCCATGGAGATGACTCCGAAAACAGCCACAAAAACCGTGATCAGGGCAATGAGCGCCCTGTTGGAGAGGGACAGCTTGGCCAAACGGTCCATGATCCTGCCTTAGGAAGGGCGAACTGGAGTTGGGCGACGCGGCCCGTGCCGACGTCGTAAATCGCTGTGCGGCGCAGGTCCGCCCCGAAGGGGAACCTGCGCCGCGGATACTGCAGGTGCTAGGAAAGTCCCAGGACCTTATTGGTGTCGGCTTCGATCTCTGCCGCCAGCTGCTCGTTCTCGTTGAGCTTGACGCCGTAGCCCGGGATCATTTCCTTGATCTTCGGCTCCCAGCCGTCGAACTGGCGGGGGAAGGCGCGCTTGAGCAGGTTGATCATGATGGGCGGTGCCGTGGAAGCGCCGGGGGAGGCACCGAGCAGGGCGCCGATGGAACCATCGGCAGCGGTGATGAGTTCGGTGCCGAACTGCAGCACACCGCCCTTCTTCGGATCCTTCTTGATCACCTGCACGCGCTGGCCTGCGGTGATGAGGTCCCAGCCCTCGGTCTTCGCGGAGGGCATGAATTCCTGGAGGGCCTGGGTCTTGCCTTCGCGGGTCTTCATTACCTCGGTGACGAGGTACTTGACCAGGCTCATGTTGTCCTTGGCTACGCCCAGCATGGGCACCAGGTTGGACGGACGGACCGAAAGGGGCAGGTCCAGGTAGGAGCCGGTCTTCAGGAACTTGGGCGAGAAGCCGCCGTACGGCCCGAACAGCAGCGAACGCTTCCCGTTGACGAAACGGGTGTCCAGGTGCGGGACCGACATGGGCGGAGCGCCGACCGAGGCCTGGCCGTACACCTTGGCGTTGTGCCGCGAAATGATGGATTCGTCCGTGGAGCGCAGGAACTGGCCGGAGACGGGGAAGCCGCCGAAGCCCTTGCCCTCGGGGATGCCGGATGCCTGGAGCAGGTGCAGGGCACCTCCGCCGCCGCCGATGAAGACGAAGCGGGCCGAGACGGTGCGGGTGGTGCCGGTGGCACGGTCCTTGACCTTGACATCCCAGCCGCCGGTGGAAGACCGGGACACGTTGCCGACTTCGTGGCCGAAGTGCAGGTTTACGCCGTTGGCGCCCAGGTAGTTGGTCAGTTCACGGGTCAGCGCACCGAAATCGACGTCGGTGCCACCGGCGACGCGGGAGGCGGCAACGCGCTGTGACGGGTCGCGGCCTTCCATGATCAGCGGTGCCCATTCAGCCAGCTTGGCCGGATCCTCGGAGAACTCCATGGTCTTGAACAGGGGCTGCGCGCTCAGCGACTCGTAGCGGCGGCGCAGGTACTCGGAATGTGCGTCACCCCAGACGAAGCTCATGTGCGGCAGCGGGTTGATGAAGTTGTTGGAGATGTGGCCTGCAGAGACCAGATGCGACCAGAACTGCCGGGAAACCTGGAACTGCTCGTTGATGCCCACCGCCTTCGCCGGGTCAACGGAGCCGTCGGCAGCGGCCGGGCTGTAGTTCAGTTCGCAGAGCGCGGCATGGCCGGTTCCTGCGTTGTTCCAGGGATCGGAGCTTTCCAGCCCCGCCCGGTCAAGGCGCTCGTAGAGGGAAATGTCCCAATCTGGCTGGAGTTGCTTCAGGAACGCACCAAGGGTGGCGCTCATGATGCCGCCGCCGATCAGCAGTACATCAGTTTTCGTTGCGGAATTATCCGCCGGGCTATTAGCAGTCAACTTGTTCTCCAGTCGCGTGGGCGCTAGCCCTAGAAGCGTATCCCCGACCACATGTCTTCCTAAAATTATCGCTGCACTTGGCCCTCGGGCGGGAGGGGGCTAACTCAGCGATCCGCCAGCGTTATCCGGTTGAATACTTCGTGCAGGACAGGGCTGGTGGGATAGCCGGCCACGCGGGGGGACAATGCGAGGGCCGAAATGGGGAAGGCGAGGGGCACCGCCGGCACGCGTTCGGAAATCCGGTCGGTAATGGCCCGGTAGGCGTCGGTCTGTTCCTGGCCTTCCACGAGGCCCCGCGCTTTGTCGATGCCGCTGAAAACCTCGGGATCGTTATAGGAAAACTCGTCGGTATACCGGCCAAACAGGGTCCCGACAAAGTTGTCCCCGGCCTCATAGGTCCCGGCAAGTCCCAGCAGGTGGAAGGCCCGGTCCTCCTTGCCCTGGACCTTATCGAGGTAGCCCTCGGACCAGTCCACCGGGACCGGCCGGATGTTGAACCCGGCCGCGGTGAGCTGGCTGCTGAGCCTGGCGTAGACCCTTTCCGGGGCGGGCAGGTAGCTGCGGGTGACGCGGCGGGGGTAGTAGAAGGGCAGTTCGCGGCCGTCATAGCCAGCTTCCGTGAGCAGCTCACGGGCCTTGTCGACGTCGTACCCGTAGCCGGTGACGGTGTCCGAGGTCAGACCCAGCTTCTGCGGAAGGAACTGGTTTGCGGGCTTGGTGCCGTTGAGGAACAGGCCGTCCAATACGGCGGGCTTGTCGATGGCATAGGCCACCGCCCGGCGGATGAGTACATTGTCCATCCCGGGGAAATTGGAGTTGATGCCCAGATAGAGGATGGAATAGGGGTCCCGCTGCTGGATCTGCAGGCCGTTGCGGGCCAGATCGCCGACGTCGTTGACGGTCACCAGGTCATAGCCGTCCACCTCGCCCTTCTTCAGGGCCCGCAGCCGGCCCTCGGGGCTGGAAACGGTCTTGAAGACAACCGTGCCGATCTGTCCGGCTTCGCCCCAGTACTCCGGGTACGCTGCCAGTTCCACGACGTCCTCGTTCCAGCTGACGAAACGGAACGGCCCGGTGCCCACCGGATGAGCGCCGTAGGCCGAGATATTCCGGCCGTTGCGTTCCTGGGTGAGGTCATCGGCCGAGGCGTCAGCCAGGGCCTTCGGAGAGGACATGGCGAACGCCGGAGCGGCCAGGGCGGAAATGAAGCTGTCGAGCGGCTCGGTAAGCTCCACCCGCACCGTGTACTCGTCCTCCACCACGCATTCGCGGTAGACCGCGGTCTTCGGGGAGTCCGAGAACCCTCGGAAGACGGATCGATACATGAGGGAATCGTTGCGCACGGATTCCGGCAGGGTGTACCAGCGCTCGAAGTTCCGGCGTACGGCTTCTGCGTTGAAGGGTTCGCCGTCGTGGAAGGTGACGTCGCGCCGCAGCTCAAACGTGTAGGTCCGGCGGTCCTCGGACCTGGTCCAGCTCTTTGCCAGCAGGGGTGTCGGGGCCGAGGTCAGGGCGTCCACACCCACCAGGCCTTCCAGAACCTGCCGGGTGACCCGGTAGGACTCGGTGTCCGCGGCAAGGGCGGGGTCCAGGGTGACCGGGCGGGCCGCCGTCGCGAAGGTGAACCGCTCGCTGGGGCCGGCCGGACCGGTTGCCGTGGGAGTGAGGGAAGGGGAAGGCGAATCCGCTTCGGCTGTGCAGCCGGCGAGCATGAAGGCCGCAGCCACCGCACCTGCACGGATGACGGAGCGGCGGGAAAGGGCGGGAGCGCCGGATCCGGTGTCTGGATCTTTCGCGGTGCCGGATTTTGCGGTGCCGGATTTGGTCACGGTGATACTCCTCCGGGACGCTCCATCCCTCGTTTTTTAGTGATTCTTCATTCTAAATGATTAAAAACCGGTAAACAGCTGTGAGACACGCGTCACAAGGGGCGAGAGTGGGGCAGGATGGGGAAATGACTGATTTGAGCACTGATTCGCCCCTGCTCGAGGTGAGCAACCTCGCGGTTAATTTCCGGACCATGGATGGAGAAGTTCCGGCCGTGCGCAACGCCGGTTTTTCCCTCCCGGCAGGAAAGACACTGGCCATCGTGGGGGAGTCCGGGTCCGGGAAATCCACTACTGCGATGGCCGTCATCGGGCTGCTGCCCGGTAACGGCACCGTGGCTTCGGGCAGCATCCGCTTCGACGGCCAGGAACTGGTGGGTCTGCCGGAATCCAAGATGCGGGCAATCCGCGGGCGTTCCATCGGCCTGGTGCCGCAGGATCCGATGTCCAACCTCAACCCGGTGACTAAGATCGGCACCCAGGTTGCCGAAACCCTGTTGGTGCACGGTATGGCGACGAGCAAGGACGTGGACCGGAAAGTAGTGGAGGTCCTGACCGCAGCCGGGCTGCCCAACGCCGCGGAGCGTGCCAAGCAGTACCCGCACGAATTCTCCGGAGGCATGCGCCAGCGTGCGCTGATTGCCATCGGCCTGGCCTGCCGTCCCCGGCTGCTGATTGCCGACGAACCCACCAGTGCCCTGGACGTCACAGTCCAGCGGACCATCCTGGACCAGATCGATCGGATGACGGAGGAACTGGGTTCATCCGTCCTGTTGATCACCCATGACCTGGGACTGGCAGCCGAGCGCGCCTCCGAGCTGGTGGTTATGCACCGCGGCGAGGTAGTGGAAACAGGTCCCGCCCGCCAGCTCTTGGAGGACCCGCAGCACCCGTACACCCAATCCCTGGTCCGTGCAGCCCCCAGCGTGGCAGCCGTGCGGCTAAGCCCGGGTGCCTTTGCGGGACATGCCGGCTCCAGGAGCGGGACCCCTGCCGCGGCGTCGGCGGCCGGCGAACTGGCTGCCGCCCCCGCCGGGACGGAGACCGCACCGGACAACATCGTGGAATTCCGCGACCTGACCAAGGTGTTCAAGATCCGCGGCCGCTCCGACGATTTCTATGCCGCCAAGAACGTCACCCTGGACATTCCCCGCGGCCGCACCGTGGCCATCGTGGGGGAGTCCGGTTCGGGCAAGACCACCACGGCGCGGATGCTCCTGAAACTGATTGAACCCACCAGCGGGACCATGACCTTCGACGGCATGGATGTTGCCACGCTGGACAAGGTCCAGCTGCGCGAATTCCGGCAGCGGGTGCAGCCGATCTTCCAGGACCCCTACTCCTCCCTGGATCCCATGTACACCATTGAGCGGATCCTGGAGGAGCCGCTCAAAACCTACCGGCGCGGAGACAAGGCAGAACGTCAGCGCCGCGTCCGGGAACTGATGGAGCAGGTGGCGCTGCCCCCGGAGATGCTGCACCGGTACCCCGCCGAACTGTCGGGCGGGCAGCGGCAGCGCGTGGCCATCGCGCGTGCGCTGGCGCTGAAGCCCGAGCTGATTGTCTGCGACGAGCCGGTCTCGGCGCTGGACGTCCTGGTGCAGGCGCAGATCCTCCAGCTGCTGGGGGATCTGCAGCGCGAGTTCGGCCTCAGCTACCTGTTCATTTCCCATGACCTGGCGGTTGTCCGGCTGATCTCCGACTATGTGTGCGTGATGAAGGACGGGGAGCTGGTGGAAGCCGCCACCTCCGAGGAGGTTTTCTCCAATCCCCGCCACCCCTACACACGGAAACTCCTGGCCTCGATTCCCGGCAACGAGCTCAACATCGACGGCGAGCTGGCTTCCTGACCGTGGCAGAAACGCAGACGGGTTCCGCAGCGGACCTGGACGCAGAACTGGAGCAGCTGCTGGCTGCCCGGAACCGGGAGGACATGGCCCCCACCATCGCGGCGCTGCTGGACGTCCTTGACCGCTATCCGGACAATGCCCGCGTCCTCTATGAAGTCGGCGGCGCCTATGACACCGCAGGTGAAGAGGCAACGGCCGCCGGATTCTACGAGCGGGCCCTGGCCCTGGGGTTGGAAGGCGACGTGCTGCGGCGCTGCTACCTGCAGTACGGCAGCACCCTCCGGCTGCTCGGACGCTCGGAGGAATCGCTGGCGGTCTTTGCCTGCGCCCGGAATAGCTTTCCCGCATCAGTGTCGCTTGGGGTCTTCGAGGCCCTGACCCTGCATGCGGCGGGCAAGGTGAACGCGGCGCTCGCCGGTCTTCTGGTCCTGCTTGCGGAGAATGTGTCGTCGGAGGACCTGGAGCGGTATCTCCCGGCGCTGCACGGCAACGCCGCTTACCTCGCTTCGCTCGACGCCGGGGACGGCCACCGCGCCTGACCCGTACCGGACAACAGAAGGTACCGGACACCAAAGCCGGACAACGAAGAAGGGCCCTCCGTTGGGAGGGCCCTTCTTTGTTGACGGAGGCATTGCCGTCCGCGACGGTTATTTCCGCCGTGTCTTGGGATCCAGCGCCTCACGCAGGGACTCGCCCAGCAGGGTGAAGCCAAGCGCGGTGATGGCAATGCAGATACCCGGCAGGAAGGCCAGCTGCGGTGCCACGGCCAGTTCGGCCTGCGCGTAGGTAAGCATCCGGCCCCACTCAGCGGTCTGCGGCAGGCCGCCGCCGAGGCCCAGGAAGGCCAGCGCGGCGGCGTCAATGACCGCTGTCGCCAGGGTGAGGGTGGCCTGCACGATCAGCGGACCCATGCTGTTCGGCAGCAGGTGGCTCATGGTGATGGTCCGCCGGCTGAGCCCCAGGGTCTGCGCAGACAGGATGTAGTCGGCGCTGCGCTGGGAGATCATTGACGAACGCAGGAGCCGGGCGAAGATAGGCACCTGTGAGACACCGATGGCAATCATGATTGCCAGGGAACTCTGGCCCAGGAGGGCGGCAATGCTCACGGCGAGCAGCAGGTTCGGCACGGAGAGCAGGATGTCGACGAAGCGCATGATCACGCTGTCCACCCAGCCGCCCAGGCCGCCGGCAATCACGCCGAGCAGCACTCCGCCGGCCAGGCCCAGCGCCGTGGACACTACGCCGATGATCAGTGACGCCCGGGCGCCCCAGATCAGTTTGGAGAGGACATCGCCGCCGAAACGGTCCAGGCCCAGGGGATAACCGTCAATGTCTCCCGGACCGGGGATGTTGGTGGGGGTGATCTCCGTACGGCCGGGGAGGTCGTCGCCGCCAAAGGGGGCAAGCAGCGGGGCGAGGATGGCCACCAATATGAACAGCCCCACGATGACGGCGCCGGCGACGGCGGCCGGGTTGCGGCGCAGGCGGCGGAAAGCGTCTTTCCACATCCCGCTTCCGGTGACGGGCTTGGCGGTGGGAGCACCTTCGGGAAGGATGGACCCGCCGGCTGCGGGAGGCAGAGTAGTACTCACTGGACACGCACCCTTGGATCGATGAAGCCGTAGGACACGTCAACCAGCAGGTTGATCAGTGAATACGCCACGGCTATGAAGACAATGAAGCCCTGCAGGACGGGATAGTCGAGGGCGAAGATCGCGTCCCTCAGGAACCTGCCGATACCGCTGAACGCGAAGACCGTCTCGGTCAGGACGGCGCCGGAAATCAGAAGGCCGGTCTGCAGGCCGATGGTGGTGGTTACCGGCAGCATGGCGTTGCGCAGCACAAAACGGCCGCGGATGGTCTTCTCCATCAATCCTTTGGCGCGGGCCGTGCGGACATAGTCGGCACCCTGGACCTCCAGGACCGATGCCCTGGTAATGCGTACGATGATCGCCAGCGGAATGGTCCCGAGTGCGATGGCGGGTAGCACCAGGTGCATAACGGCGTCCCAGGACGCATCCCATTCCCGGGTGAGCAGGCCGTCCAAAACGTAGAAGTCAGTGACATGCGTGGCATCGATGCGTGGATCCTGGCGTCCGTCTGTGGGGAACCAGCCGAGCTGGATAGCCAGCACCCACTTGAGGATGAAGGCCAGGAAGAACACCGGGACGGTGATGCCGATCAGGGACAGGACCACCGAGGAGTGGTCCCAGAAACGTCCGTAGTGGCGGGCGGCCAGGTAACCCAGCGGGATGCCGATGCCGACCGCGAAGACAAGAGCCACGACCGCCAGCTCCACGGTGGCGGGAAAACGGGTGGCGAATTCCTCCAGCACCGGGCGCCCGGTGACGATTGAGGTGCCGAAATCGCCCTTCAGGAGCTTGCCGACGTAGGTGAAGTACTGCTCGATCAGCGGGCGGTCAAAGCCGTAGGCCTTGTTGATGTTGGCGATGGCTTCGGGGGAGGCCTTGTCACCGAGCAGCGCGGTGGCCGGACCGCCGGGCAGGTTGCGGACCCACAGGAACAGCAGGATCGAAAGGCCGATCAGGGTGGGGATCAGCATAAGAAGGCGTTTGCCGATGACTCGTAGCACGAGTGTCCTTTCCCAGCCGTGGGGCTGGAGGATCTGGGGAGGAAAAGGCGAGGCGCGTAGGAGGCCGGGGACCCCGCGGGGTCCCCGGCCTCCGCGGGATGTTACTTGGAGAGCTTGATCTCGCTGAAGACTTCGTCGTTCACCGGGCTGGCCGGGTAGGACTCCACCCGCTCGGAGAACGCGAGCGACGGCGCCGGGTGGGCCAGCGGGATGGCCGGCACGAACTGGGCGATGTCCTCATTGATCTGCTCGTAGAGCGGAGTCTGCTCGTCGAGGGTGGACACCTGGCGTGCCTCTTCCAGGGCGTTGAAGATCTCCGGGTTGTTGAAACCGAACTCGGGCTTCTCCTGGCCGAAGAACACGCCTACGAAGTTGTCCGTGTCGTTGTAGTCGCCGGTCCAGCCCAGCAGGTGCAGGCCGTGGTCGGAGCCTGCCTGCACGCGGTCGAGGTAGTCCGGGGACCACTTGTCCGACTGAGGGTTGACCGTGATGCCGACTTCGGCCAGCTGCGCGCTCAGGTTGGTAAAGACCTGCTCAGGCGTGGGCATGTACGGCCGGGAGACGCCGGTGGGGTAGTTGAACTGCACAGTGAAGCCGTCCGGGTAGCCGGCTTCGGCCAGCAGGGACTTGGCCTTCTCGGGGTCGTATTCGTACGTGGTGACGTCTTCGTTGTAGCCGTTGACGACGTCGGGGATGAACTGGGTGGCAACCTTGGTGCCCTCGGGCAGGGTCTGGCTGACCAGTGCTTCCTTGTCGATGGCGTGCGCAATAGCCTGGCGGACCTTGGGGTCGGACAGCTCGGGCACCTGCTGGTTGATGCCCAGGTACAGGATGGTGAAGGGATCGCGCTGGACCACGTTGAATCCGGCCTCGGCCAGTGCCTCGGTGTCGGCAGGGGCCACGAGGTCGTAGCCGTCAATGTCGCCGGACTCCAGCGACTGGCGGCGGGCCTGCGGATCATCGATGACGCGGAAGATGATGTCGGTGACCTGCGCGTCGTCGCCGCCCCAGTAATCCTCGTTCAGGGACAGGGTGAGCTGGTTGCCCACGTCCCAGCCGTCGAACTTGTAGGGACCGGTGCCGGTGGGGTGTTCCTTGGCGTATTCGGTCAGCTCGGGAGCTTCGGCCGTTCCGGAGGAGTTGTTGGCGCCGAACTCCTCCAGCGCGGACGGGCTCTGCATGCTGAAGGCGGGCAGCGAGAGCGCCGCAACGAAACCGGCGAAGGGCTTGTTCAGCGTGATCACGGCTTCGGCATCCGAGGACGCTTCGCAGGACTTGTAGGTTGCCTCTTCGGGTGTATCCGAGAAGCCCTTGAACAACATGCCGTAGTAGTAGGCCTGGCTTTCGGCCTGCTGGATGCCGGTGAAGTTGTACCAGCGGTCAAAGTTGGCGCAGACCGCTTCGGCATTGAAATCGGTGCCGTCGTGGAACTTGACGCCTTCTTCGAGGGTGAAGGTGTAGGTCATGCCGTCTTCCGAAGCTTCCCACGACTTCGCCAGCAGCGGTGCCGGGTCTGCGGTGCCGGGTTCGACGCCGACAAGGCCTTCGAAGATCTGGCGGCTGACGCGGAAGGACTCGCCGTCGGAGGCGAAGGCGGGGTCCAGGGACTTGGGATCGGATGAAGCGGCAAAAACGAACGTGCCGTCCACCTCACTGGAGCCGCCGTCGGCCCCTTCCTCGCGGTTGCTTTGGGCGCAGCCCGAAAGCACAAGCGCGCTCAGGGCAAGGCCGGCGGTAAGGGCGGACGCGCGCTTCTTGGCGGCCCGGCCCTTCCGGACGCTGTCTGCTGAAAACATGTTTTGGGTACTCCTCAAGGGCGGATGAACACTGTGCGAGTGCTGCCTGCGGCCGGAAAACCAGCCCGGATGCGTCCTTTGGACGCACACGTATGGACAGAGCCTAATGCGGAAGTGTTTCTGTTACGTGACATTCGTCACCGTCGGCGTGGTTACGATTCGGCAACGCCAGGGCGGGAGGAGGTGGCCCCGGGCACGAAAAAAGCCCCGGTCCGAAGACCGGGGCTTTAGTGCTTGGTGCGCGAGGAGGGACTTGAACCCACACGTCCGAAGACACTGGAACCTAAATCCAGCGCGTCTACCAATTCCGCCACTCGCGCCGATTTCCCCTGCCGGCTCTACTGCGCAGCCGGGAAACCGGTTTTAGTCTACCCGAGGTTAGTCGAGCCCCAGATCACGCCGGAGCTTGGCAACATGCCCGGTGGCCTTCACGTTGTACTGGGCGAGGGCAACCTTGCCTTCGGGGTTCACCACCACGGTGGACCTGATCAGCCCCTCGTAGGTGCGGCCGTAGTTCTTCTTTTCTCCCCATGCGCCATAGGCTTCGGCCACGGCGTGGTCGGCGTCGGAGAGCAGCGGGAAGTTCAGGTTCTCGGAGGCCGCGAACTTCTCCAGCTTCTCCACCGGATCGGGGGAGATGCCCAGAACGGTGTAGCCGGCGCCCTTGAGGCTGTTCAGGTTGTCGCGGAAGTCGCAGGCCTCCTTCGTGCAGCCGGGTGTGGCCGCGGCCGGATAAAAGTAGACGATGGTGCTGCTGCCGTGCAGGTCCGCCAGTGACACGGTTGTCCCATCGGCGGCGGGAAGCGCGAATTCCGGTGCGGTTTCGTCCGGGCTCAGACGGGGCATTAGGTCTCTCCTTGGTGTCGATTTCGTCGCTGGTGCGCCAAAACGCGACATTTCCAGCGTGCGGTGGCTATCCTAGACTGTGGATCGGGACGTAATCAGCAAACTGTCTGTGCGGGCGGATCCGTCGCCGAGAGGAAGAGTTTTATTTTATGCCGGATATGGAGCGCTGGCCCACCGGGCGCCTGTTGTCTACAGCTGCACGCCTTGTAGAGCATGCCTGGAACGAGCGGTTGGTCAGCATTGGCCTGACCCACGCAGGCGTCATCGCCTTGGGTGTTCTTGACTCGCAGGGACCAATGACGCAGGCACGCCTGGCGCAGCTGGTACGTGTGCAGGCACAGACGATGGGTAAGACCCTGGCCCGCCTGGAGACCCACGGACACGTGAGCCGTGTGCGCAATGACCTCGACAAGCGCAGCCACATGGTGACTATCACCGAGCAGGGCAAGGAGGCGCTCCACGAAGCTCAGAACATCGAGCGCACGCTCCTTGACGGTGGTGACTTGCTGTCCGAGGCGCTGCGCAGCCAGCTGCGGAAGGTCATCAGCGAGTTGGGAAGCCCGCGGTGGCAGGTCGCCGTCGACGTCCCCGGACTTCCGGTCCCGCCCGAGAGCGGTTTGGTGATGCTGCCGGAGACCGCGGAAGCCATGGAGACTGCGGAAGCCGCGGAAGCCCAGGCCGACAGCCGCTGACCGCCGGAGCGGCAGCTGAATATGTAAGAAGAGGCACATCCGCCGGATGTGCCTCTTCTTTCGTTTGGCCGTTAGCCTCGATGGTAAGCACACTGACGAAAGGGCGGCCGTGGAACAGCAGGTCAACGACAAATACCTCAACTTCGCGAGCGTCATTGACGACGTCACCCTGGAGCAGAACGTCAAGACATCCAGGATGCCGTTCATTTATCCGCACCTGGCTTCCATGCCGGACGCGCATCTGGGGAAGGGCGCAGCTGTCGGATCCGTGATTCCCACGCTGGGGGCAATCATTCCCGCGGCGGTGGGCGTCGATATCGGCTGCGGCATGATCGCCGTCCGGACCCAGCTTTTTGCCTCGGATATTGCCGGCCTTAACCGCCGGATCCTGCGTGAATCGATAGAACATGCCATTCCGCTTTCGGCCGGCAACAACAACCGCAGCCTCACAGACTCGGCACGTCTCCGGGTGGAGGAACTGGCCGACGACGCCGCTGCCGCCGGCTTTGACCCCGCCTCGTACCTCAAGGGCTGGCGCCTCCAGCTGGGCACGCTGGGGTCGGGGAACCACTTCATCGAAGTGTCGCTGGACGAAGAGGACGCCGTCTGGCTGTTCCTGCACTCTGGCTCGCGCGGCGTCGGGAACAAGATCGCCCAGCAGCACATCTGGGCAGCCCAGAACTACTGCGGGAAGCGGTCCATCGACCTGCCGGACCGCGACCTGGCCTACCTCGAAGAGGGGACAGAGGAGTTCGACCGGTACATTGCCGAACTGATGTGGGCGCAGAAATTCGCCCTGCTCAACCGCGAGGAAATGATGGACCGGGTCGTGGGATGTTTCAGTGCCTGGGCTGGGGAGGCCGTGCAGGAGCGGGAACGGATCAACTGCCACCACAACTACACCGAGGTTGAGCACCACTACGGCAGGGATGTCTGGCTCTCGCGGAAGGGTGCCATAGACGCGTCGCCGGGGCGTCCGGGACTGATCCCGGGATCCATGGGTACGGCGTCGTACGTGGTGGAAGGCAAGGGCTACGCGCCGTCGCTGAACTCCGCACCGCACGGCGCCGGGCGGGAGTATTCCAGGACCAGGGCGCGCAAGACCTTCAGCCAGGAGCAGCTGCGGAAGGCAATGAAGGGGATCGAGTTCCGCGACACCCCCGCATTCCTTGATGAGATCCCTGCAGCGTACAAGGACATCGACGCCGTGATGGCGGACGCGAAGGACCTGGTCACGGTGAAGCACGTACTGCGGCAGATCGTGAATGTGAAGGGAAACTAAGCACGGGCGCCAGTGAAGGTAGGGTATGGACCCATGACCACACCCACAGAGCTCCTTGCCGCCTACGACCGGCAGCTGCGCACCGACGCGGAAACCCCTGGTGCAGTCGCCGTCGAACGGCTGGGGCCGCTGCGCCTGGTGACGTTCGACGGCGGCCGGGGCTTCATCACCTATGCCGGCCTGGACGGGGCGGACGCCGCGACCATTGCCGGCTGGGTGGCCGGTGCCCTCACGCACTACCGGAGCGACCCGCAGATCCGGAAAGTGGAGTGGAAAACCCGGGGCCACGACCGGGCCCCCGGACTCCACGAAGCGCTGCTGCACCACGGCTTCGAACCGGAGGAACCGGAATCCATCATGATCGGGCGCGCGGCGGACCTGGCGGTTGATGTCCCGCTGCCCGAAGGGGTTGCCCTCCGCCGCGTTACGGAAGAGGAAGATGTCCGCGCCATGAGTGCCATGGCGGACGGGGTATTCGGCGATCCGGTCTCCATAGCGACGGCGGACTCCCTCCTGCGGCGGTTGTCCCGCGGCGACGGGATGGAACTCTGGGTGGCGGAAAGCGGCGGCACGATCATCAGCGCCGGCCGCCTGGAACCGGTTCCCGGCACGGACTTCGCAGGTATCTGGGGCGGTGCAACGCTGGCGCCCTGGCGGGGCCGGGGTATCTACCGTGCCCTCACTGCAGCCCGTGCCCGCTCCGCACTGGCAGCGGGCAAGACACTGATCCACAGCGATTCCACCGAATACTCCCGACCGATCCTGGAGCGCTCCGGCTTCCTGAAGGTGTCCTCCACAACGCCCTATCTCTGGAGTGCGGAGGCGTAGCTGAAGGAGCCGGAGCGCTGGCCGCTAGTGCCGGCCGGCTTCCCGGGAAAGCCAGTTGCGCCCGCCGCGGTGCTGCCCGCAGACGAGTTCCGTTCCCTCGGCGCGGCACCACGTCTGGTAGTCCGACGAGTACAGCCGGGACCCCAGCCACTTGTAGTCCGGCCCGATCTCCCGTTTGGGGGTGTAGGAAGCGAAGTTCGCGGCGTCGTCGGTGCTGCCCGTACCGTCATAGCGGGCCACGGCTGGATACGGGTAGACGGGCCGGGTGCGCGAAACCGTCTCCGCGCCGTCGTCGGCGGTTTCTATTTTCGAAGCCATAATCGACGCCGGCGCCCGGCCGCTTTCCACCCATGCCATCACCGGGGTCAGGACGTCAAAGCTGTCCGGTCCCTCGCCGCCGCTGCAGTGTTCGACGCCGGGGAACATAAAGAGCCTGGCGAAGTCGTTGACAGCATGTTTGCCCATGGTCCCGCGGACGGCGTCGTAGTAGGCCAACGTGGACTGCGGCGAAATGTGGTGGTCATTCCAGCCGTGCCACAGCAGCAGTTTGCCGCCGCTCCGCTTGAACGCTCCGAGGTCCGGATCCATGGCGGACATGTAGCTGGAGGACTGCATGGTTTCCCAGAAGGCCTGCTTGGTGAATTCGAGATCGGTCAGCTCGAAGTCCGGCCGGGGGTTGTTCGGATCGGCCAGATAGCGCAGGTAAGACAGGGCGAATTGCTCACTGGACACCGGATCGCCCTGAGCCACGGGAACAAAGAGCGTCCACGCCAGTTCCGAACCCCACTCGTGCGAGATTTCCGGTTCCAGCCGCCTGCCCTTGTCGTCAACGGCCCCGTCATGCAGCTTCCGGACCACGTCGGCCTCCGCAGCGGACAGGCAGGCTGCCGGATCCTGCCCGGCTGCACAGATGAGCGACGCCGGGTCGAAGCCGCAGGCGCGCGGGTCATCGAGGACGCCGTCGGCCAGGCCGTCCAACGTATCGCAGGCCGCCAGGACCGCGTCGTGGATCAACGGCAGTTTCCCTGCGAGCAGGATGTCGTTGCCGTCGGCGTCCTTGTTGGCGAGGACATTCCAGGCATGGTGGTAGGTGTTCTGCACAGCCATATTGTTTGCCGGGGCGCCGGCCGCAATTCCGTCGAAGTCGTCCGGGAAGCGCTGCGCCTCCATCAGTGCCTCCCGTCCGCCGTCCGAGCATCCCGTGAAATAGGAGTAGGCGGGGGAGCGGCCGTAGAACTTCGTGATCAGCGCTTTCACCGTCAGGGCTGTGACGTGTACGCCGCGGTAGGCGAAGTCGATCTGCGCCTGGGGATTGTCTGCCGCCCAGGACCCGTCATTCTGCCCTTGGTGTCCCATGTCGGTGGTGGCGCTGGCAACGGTGCCGTCTTCTACCACCGGGCAATCTTCCGCCTGGCCATAGTTGATGCTGGCGTTGCCGCAGAGGCCGCCGCAGCCGGTCTGCAGGTACCGCTGGGTCCATCCCTCCAGCGGCAGCCGGACCACTATCGTGTTGGCCGGCGCGATGGTGCCGCGGACCTCACAGTACGGGTTCGGAGTGTTTTCGCTGACGACGACGGCGGAGGTGATGGTGACTTCGGCTCCGGCCGCACGGCGCAGGTCGAGTCCGGTGACGTCGCCGCAGGACATAACGGGCGCGACCGCCGGCAGCACCCGGAGCCCCTCCGCCGTAACGGCTGGGGGCGGTGCGGGCCTGCGGCGGTCGGCCGCGGCTCCCGGCACGGGGGAGAGGGACACCGCAAGCACGGCCAGGAAGCACAGGAAGGCGCTAAGCCCCGGCCGCCGCTTCGTACGTTCGGAGTGAGGGTGCTGCGGGGAAAGGAAAAGCGAGTGAGTGGTGGATCCGGATCGGTGCATCAGGTCTCCTTTGACGTAGAGGCCTCCCCCAAGACCGTGGCAACGCTGCCACGGGCCGCACGGTACCAATATTGTTGACGATCCGTAACAGCTGTTCGCCGACATTGACGGTGTGCGGGCCGGTTGGAGATTCCCGAAGGCAAAAAGAAAAACCCCGTCCGCCAGGCGCAATGCCTGGTCAGACGGGGTTTTCGTTGGTGCACCCCCCGGGACTTGAACCCGGAACCCATTGATTAAGAGTCAATTGCTCTGCCAATTGAGCTAGAGGTGCGCACTTTGTTGGAAGGAAGACCTTCGCCGTGAGGCGCGGTTCGTTCTCCGCAACGACATGAAACATTACCACGTGGGAACAGAGTCCGTGAAATCCGGCCTGCAGGCTGTCCCGACCGGCCCCGGGCAACAAAAAACCCCGCCCGGCCAGGCGTGGAGCCTGATCGGACGGGGTAGTTGGTGCACCCCCCGGGACTTGAACCCGGAACCCATTGATTAAGAGTCAATTGCTCTGCCAATTGAGCTAGAGGTGCGTATTCGAGGTGATGGAAACCGGCGGCATTTCTTCCGCAGTCCGCATCAGCAACGACATGAAACACTACCAGCAGTTCCGCCGGAGAACGAAATCCCGGCGGCTTTTGTGCCCCTTCTCACGTTGCGTTCCGCTCCGGCGTCCCGCCTGGATGGGGGAGGACCACCAATTCGCCCGGATTCCCGTCCCAGGCGCCGCTGCTGTCCACCACCCACGTCCGGGCGGGCAGGTTCGACGCCGGGTCCCCGGTGGTCACTGTAGTAACGGCATCGCCGGGAATCGGAGTAACCGGCAGGTCCGGGTCCGGCACGCCGGCGGTGTCGATACCCGCAGCGGTCCTCACCGCACCGTGGACCAGCATCCGATCCACCGTCCAGGCGGCCCAGACAGCCGCGACGGACCCAACCCCGAGGGCTGTGAAGAGAAAAGATTTCCGGGCCACAACGGCCTCCTTTGATCGTCGGAAGGCACGTTTTTCACGTTACGGCCGGCACCTGCCGCTGTCCATAGCGAAGGACCCCGGCCACCGTCCCGCTCCCGCAGTGACACCCGTTACGCTGGCTGGCATGGCCGACACTGAATCCCGCAATGTCCCGGTGCGCACCCTGACCGTGCCCACGCCCGAACTTCTCGAAGCCCTGCAGCCGCTGCCCGACGGCATGAAGGCCGCCGTCTGGGACCTGGTCGGTGAGCCCGAGGGGGTGGCGTACGGAGAGATCGATGCGGTGGTGCTTCCCTACGCCAACGGATCCGACTACGGAGACGCGCTGGACCGGGTACCTGACCTGCTGCTCCTGCAGGCGCAGTCGACGGGCTACGACGGACTGCCCGATCTGGTCGGCGAGGGGACGGCCATCGCCAGCGCCGCGGGCGTCCATGCTGCCGCCACGGCCGAGATGGCCCTTACCCTGATCCTGTCCGCGCAGCGGGGGATCGACAACGCGCTCAGCGCCCAGCATGAGGGCCGGTGGGAATCGATCCGGTATCCGGGGCTGGCGGACCGCCGCGTGCTCCTCGTGGGGGTCGGCGGAATCGGCCGGGAGATTGCCGCACGGCTACACCCGTTCGACGTCGAACTCACCCGGGTGGGCAGCACCGCCCGGACGGATGACGACGGCGCCGTGCACGGTACGGACGAGCTGGCCGAACTGGCGGCCACGGCCGAGATCCTGGTGGTCATCACGCCGCTGAACGAGCAGACCCTCCACCTCATCGACGCCCGCGTGCTCGCCGCCCTGCCGGACGGGGCGCTGGTAGTCAATGTTGCCCGCGGTGCCGTGGTGGACAGCGAGGCCCTCACCAAGGAAGTGGTGTCCGGCCGGCTGCGGGCCGCTCTTGACGTCTTCGACCCGGAACCCCTGCCGGCGGAGCATCCGCTGCGGCAGGCGCCGGGGGCAATCATCACTCCCCACTGGGGCGGAAACACCGCCGCGTTCGAGCCCCGGATCAAGGCCCTGCTGCGCAAGCAGGTGCAGCGGCTGGCAGCAGGAAAGGAACCGCTGAACCTCGTCCGCCCCGGCCCGTGGGGGTAGGCGGACCTGTGTCAGGCCAGTTCCAGGTAGGAGTCCACGAAGGAGCGGAAATCTTCCCAGTCGGCGGACTGCTCCAGCAGGCGCTCGCCCGCTGAAGCCGTGGCCGGCAGAGCGGCCTGCGCTTCCACGGCAAACTGGAAGACCCGCCCGGTGCTCGTGCCCACCTCGTACGCGTCCGTGTCCAGCTCGTCGGTGTGGCTGAGATTGGTGGTGTTCACCGAAGTGGGCGCTTCCAGCCCGGCGAGGGTATCGACGTCGAACGGAGCGAACACAACCTCCGCCGGACGCCACCGGTAGCCCAGCACATAAAAACCCGTTTCACCGTCGAGCCCCGGCGTGGCCAGCACCAGGTTGTAGTCACCGTAATTGGGAATCTGGGATTCGAAGACCCGGCGCAGCACCCGCTTCAGCTGGTCACTGGCGGG
Source organism: Arthrobacter sp. zg-Y238 (assembly GCF_024385525.1). Classification (GTDB taxonomy): domain Bacteria; phylum Actinomycetota; class Actinomycetes; order Actinomycetales; family Micrococcaceae; genus Arthrobacter_B; species Arthrobacter_B jinronghuae. The sequence continues at coordinate 148,883 of NZ_JANFLU010000006.1, forward strand.
GGTTCCTGGGTCTGCAGTATCCGTGTCTGCAGTATGTACGCCCGGATCCGTGGACCCTGTATCCGATGTCATACCCCCAGTCTATGAACACCGTCCCCCTATTCGGGAAGCCCGTACGGGCCCCTGCCTCTGATCTTCATCTGCCGTTCACAGGCCGTAACAACAGTTGCCAATGTCCGTCACAGAGCCCACCCCGGCAGGCTTAGGTCCTACGATCTACCCATGAGCGTGGACAACACACCGGACATCAAACCCCGCAGCCGAGTCGTTACGGACGGCATACACGCGGCACCTGCCCGCGGTATGTTCCGTGCCATAGGCATGGGCGACGACGACTTCGCCAAGCCGCAGATCGGCGTCGCCAGTTCCTGGAACGAGATCACTCCCTGCAACCTTTCCCTGAACCGCCTCGCCACAGGTGCCAAAGAAGGCATCCACGCAGGCGGCGGCTTCCCCATGCAGTTCGGCACCATTTCCGTCTCGGACGGTATTTCCATGGGCCACGAAGGCATGCACTTCTCCCTGGTGTCCCGCGAGGTCATAGCGGACTCGGTGGAAACGGTGATGATGGCCGAGCGCCTGGACGGCTCCGTGCTGCTTGCCGGCTGCGACAAGTCCCTGCCCGGCATGCTGATGGCCGCAGCACGGCTGGACCTTTCCAGCGTCTTCCTCTATGCCGGCTCGATCATGCCCGGCTTCGCCAAGATGGAGGACGGCAGCGAGCGGGAAGTCACCCTGATCGACGCCTTCGAAGCAGTGGGTGCCTGCGCCGCAGGCAAGATGAGCCTGAAGGACCTCGACTCCATTGAACGGGCCATCTGTCCCGGTGAAGGTGCCTGCGGCGGGATGTACACCGCCAACACCATGGCCTGCATCGGCGAGGCACTGGGCATGTCCCTTCCCGGTTCGGCCGCGCCGCCCTCCGCGGACCGGCGCCGCGACGAGTTTGCCCGCAAGTCCGGCGAAGCAGTGGTCAACCTGCTGCGCAAGGGCATCACCGCCCGCGACATCATGACCAAGAAAGCCTTCGAAAACGCCATCGCCGTCACCATGGCCTTCGGCGGCTCGACCAACGCCGTGCTGCACCTGCTGGCCATCGCCCGCGAAGCGGAAGTGGACCTCACCCTCGAGGACTTCAACCGGATCGGCGACACCATTCCGCACCTGGGCGACCTGAAGCCGTTCGGCCGGTACGTCATGTTCGACGTCGACAAGATCGGCGGCGTGCCCGTGATCATGAAGGCACTGCTCGACGCCGGCCTGATCCACGGCGACTGCCTCACGGTCACGGGCAAGACCGTCGCGGAGAACCTCGCGGCCATCAACCCGCCGGATCCGGACGGGAAGGTCCTGCGAGCCATGGACAACCCCATCCACAAGACCGGCGGCATCACCGTCCTGAAGGGGTCCATGGCTCCGGAAGGCGCCGTGGTCAAGAGCGCAGGGTTCGACGCCGACGTGTTCGAAGGCACCGCACGCGTCTTCGAGCGTGAACAGGGTGCCCTCGACGCCCTGAATGCCGGAGAAATCCACGCCGGCGACGTCGTCGTCATCCGCTACGAGGGCCCCAAGGGCGGACCGGGCATGCGCGAAATGCTCGCCATCACCGGCGCCATCAAGGGTGCGGGCCTGGGCAAGGATGTCCTGCTGCTGACCGACGGCCGCTTCTCCGGCGGCACCACGGGCCTGTGCATCGGCCATGTGGCACCCGAAGCGGTTGACGGCGGCCCCATCGCCTTCGTGAAGGACGGCGACCGGATCCGGGTGGACATTGCCGCCCGCAGCTTCGACCTGCTGGTGGACCCGGACGAGCTCGAAGCCCGCAAGGTCGGCTGGCAGCCGCTGCCCGGGAAGTTCACCAAGGGTGTCCTGGCCAAGTACGCCAAGATGGTGAACTCTGCGTCCACGGGGGCCTACTGCGGCTGATAGGGCCTCCCCGATGACGCCCGCCGAGAGCGGACGTCATCGGGGCCCCTAAGGCCCTTGCAGCCTTATTACGCCCTGCCGCCTGTAGTGGGCGGGGCATCCAAACCTTGGACGTTACGTCCAGATAGTGAGACGGACGTCTCATATGATTGACACCCCCGTAGGGGAACGCAAGACTGAACGGTATGCAGATCGTACCCGTCGTCCTTATCAAGCGCGTGGCGTAACAGCCCGACTTGTCTAAGACGTCACGCGCGAACCCCTACGGAGCCAACAGGCACGAGGGGTTTTTTTATTGGCATCGCCAGTTTTGGCTTCGCTGAACACAGAAGCCGTACCGGGCACAACCCGGGACGGCCGTCGCATGACCGCATTGACCATGGATTAGCATCCGCAAAGGAAGTTCCGATGAGTAAGGGATCGCCAATCAGCCCTTCGCTGATGGCCTCGAAGGCAAATGCCGCTGCACGCGCCGCGGCAGCCAAGACCAAAGACGTAGCCAGTTCCGTGTCTGCGCATCCGGAAGCCGCGGATGAGCGCATCCAGGGGCCCAACAACACTGTTCCGCCCACCGAGATGACCGGTTCCCAGGCCATCGTCCGTTCGCTCGAGGAACTCGGCGTCGATGAAGTCTTCGGACTGCCCGGCGGCGCCATCCTGCCCACCTATGACCCGCTCATGGATTCCACGAAGATCCGGCACATCCTGGTCCGCCACGAACAGGGCGCCGGCCACGCGGCCGAAGGCTACGCCATGGTGACCGGACGCGCCGGCGTCTGCATTGTGACGTCCGGCCCCGGGGCCACCAACCTCGTCACCGCCATTGCCGACGCGCACATGGACTCGGTTCCGATGGTCGCCATCACCGGGCAGGTCTCCAGCGCGTTCATCGGCTCCGACGCCTTCCAGGAAGCCGACATCGTGGGCATCACGATGCCCATCACGAAGCACTCCTACCTGGTGACGGACGCGGCCGATATTCCCCGCGTGCTGGCCGAGGCCTTCCACATTGCGACATCTGGCCGTCCCGGTCCGGTCCTCGTGGACATTGCCAAGGACGCGCAGCAGGCGAAGACCACCTTCTCCTGGCCGCCGAAGATCGATCTGCAGGGCTACCGGACCGTGGTCCGGGGACATTCCAAGCAGGTGCGTGAGGCTGCCCGCCTGATTGCCGCCTCGCAGCGGCCCGTGTTCTACGTGGGCGGCGGTGTGCTCAAGGCCAACGCCTCGGCAGAGCTGCTCGAACTGGCCGAACTGGTGGGCGCCCCGGTGGTCACCACCTTGATGGCCCGCGGCGTTTTCCCCGATTCACACGAACTGCACGTCGGCATGCCGGGGATGCACGGGTCGGTTTCGGCCGTGACCGCCCTGCAGCAGTCGGACCTGCTGATCACCCTCGGCGCCCGCTTCGATGACCGGGTCACCGGGGTGCTGAGCTCCTTCGCACCCGGTGCCAAGGTCATCCATGCGGACATCGACCCGGCAGAGATCTCCAAGAACCGGCCGGCGGATGTGCCGATCGTCGGCTCGGTGAAGGAAATCATCCCCGAACTGGCCGACGCCGTGCGCGGACAGTTCGAAACCGCGAAACCCGACATCTCGGCCTGGTGGGCCGTGCTGGACCGGCTGCGCGAAACCTACCCGATCGGTTACACCACTCCCGAAGACGGACTGATTGCCCCGCAGAAAGTCATCGAACGCATCGGTGCGATGACCGGCCCCGAAGGCGTCTATGTGGCCGGCGTGGGCCAGCACCAGATGTGGTCCGCACAGTTCATCAAGTACGAGCGCCCCCGGGCATGGCTGAACTCCGGCGGCCTGGGCACCATGGGCTATTCGGTGCCGGCAGCCATGGGCGCGAAGGTGGGCGCACCGGACCGGGTGGTCTGGGCCATCGACGGCGACGGCTGCTTCCAGATGACCAACCAGGAACTGGCCACCTGCCTGATCAACAACATCCCGATCAAGGTCGCCATCATCAACAACTCCTCGCTGGGCATGGTCCGGCAGTGGCAGACCCTCTTCTACGAGTCCCGCTACTCCAACACGGACCTGAACACCGGGCATGACACCGTGCGGATCCCGGACTTCGTCAAGCTAGCCGAGGCGTACGGCTGCGTGGGCCTGCGCTGCGAACGCGACGAGGATATCGACGCGACCATCGCGCAGGCGCTGGAGATCAATGACCGCCCCGTCGTGATTGACTTCGTGGTCAGCCGCGACTCCATGGTGTGGCCGATGGTCCCCACCGGGGTCAGCAATGACCTGATCCAAATTGCCCGCAACATGACTCCCACCTGGGAAGAGGAGGACTAGGAGATGGCCCGCCACACCCTTTCCGTGCTGGTAGAAGATGTTCCCGGCGTGCTGACCCGGGTCGCCTCGTTGTTCGCTCGCCGGGCATTCAACATCAATTCCCTCGCCGTGGGCCCGTCGGAGGTGCCGGGCATGTCCCGCATCACCGTGGTGGTCGACGCCGAAGGTGACCTGCTCGAGCAGGTCACCAAACAGCTGAACAAGCTCATCAACGTCATCAAGATTGTCGAGCTGGTTCCAGATTCTTCCGTGCAGCGGGACCACATCCTGGTCAAGGTCCGCGCGGATGCCGCAACCCGGCTGCAGGTAACCCAGGCAGCCGAGCTGTTCCGCGCCTCGATAGTGGACGTCTCCACCGACTCGCTCATCGTCGAGGCAACAGGCACCGCCGACAAGCTCAACGCACTGCTCTCGGTGCTCGAGCCCTTCGGCATCCGCGAAATAGTCCAATCCGGAACCCTCGCCGTTGCACGCGGCTCAAAATCCATGAGCGACCGCGCGCTGCGCAGCGCCTGAGTTCCACCACAGACCCTTGTCCTTAGAAACCAGTAGGAGATAACCAAAGTGACTGACATGTATTACGACGACGACGCTGACCTGTCGATCATCCAGGGCCGTACCGTCGCCGTCATCGGCTACGGAAGCCAGGGCCACGCCCACGCCCTCAGCCTGCGCGACTCCGGCGTGGACGTCCGCGTGGGCCTCAAGGAAGGTTCCGCCTCGCGCGCCAAGGCCGAGGCCGAGGGCCTGCGCGTGCTGAACGTGGCGGACGCCGTCGCCGAAGCGGACCTGATCATGGTGCTTACCCCTGACCAGGTGCAGCGGTTCGTCTACGCGGAGGAAATCGCCCCGAACCTGCAGGCCGGCGACGCCCTGTTCTTCGGCCACGGCTTCAACATCCGCTACGGCTACATCCAGCCGCCGGCCGACGTCGACGTCGCGCTCGTAGCACCCAAGGGCCCGGGCCACATTGTGCGCCGCGAATTCGAAGCCGGACGCGGCGTCCCGGACCTGATTGCCGTCGAGCAGAACCCCTCCGGAACCGCCAAGGAACTGGCCCTGTCCTATGCCAAGGCCATCGGCGGCACCCGAGCCGGTGTCATCGAAACCACCTTCACCGAAGAAACGGAAACGGACCTCTTCGGCGAGCAGGCAGTGCTCTGCGGCGGCGCGTCGCAGCTGATCCAGTACGGCTTCGAAACCCTGACCGAGGCCGGCTACCAGCCGGAGGTCGCGTACTTCGAGGTGCTGCACGAACTGAAGCTGATTGTGGACCTGATGGTGGAAGGCGGCATCGCCAAGCAGCGCTGGAGCGTCTCCGACACCGCCGAATACGGCGACTACGTCTCCGGCCCGCGTGTCATCGACGAGCACGTGAAGGAAAACATGAAGGCCGTCCTCGCGGACATCCAGAACGGTGCCTTCGCCAAGCGCTTCATCGATGACCAGGACGCCGGCGCTCCCGAGTTCAAGGCCCTGCGCAAGAAGGGCGAGGACCACCCCATCGAATCCACCGGCCGCGAACTGCGCAAGCTCTTCTCCTGGATCAAGAACGACGACGATTACACCGAGGGTTCGGTAGCCCGCTAGCCCTGCGCGCTAAGCTCGAAAAGCAGGCCAAATCGGCAAGGAGGCCGGGCCCCACGGGTCCGGCCTCCTGCGTGAAAACCCCAGCAACTCTTCCAGTGCAAAGAAATATTCCAAGTGTAAAGAGGTCATCGGTGTCTGCCACCAAACCAGTCGTACTCCTTGCGGAGGAACTCTCGCCCGCCACCGTCGAGGCCCTGGGCCCCGATTTCGACATCCGGACCACCGACGGCGCCGACCGCTCCCAGCTCCTGTCCGCGATTGCCGACGTCGACGCCATCCTCGTGCGTTCCGCCACGCAGGTGGACGCCGAGGCGATCGCCGCCGCCAGGAACCTCAAGGTGATTGCCCGGGCGGGCGTGGGCCTGGACAACGTGGATATCAAGGCCGCCACGCAGGCCGGCGTGATGGTGGTCAACGCGCCGACGTCGAACATCATCTCTGCGGCGGAACTTACGGTGGGGCACATCGTGTCCCTGGCCCGGAACATCCCTCAGGCCAGCGCCGCCCTGAAGAACGGCGAGTGGAAGCGTTCCAAGTACAGCGGCACCGAACTGTTCGAAAAGAAGATCGGCATCATCGGACTGGGCCGTATCGGCGCACTGGTGGCCGCCCGGATGCAGGGTTTCGGCACCGAGATCCTCGCCTATGACCCGTATGTCACCTCCGCACGTGCCGCCCAGCTGAATGTCCGGCTGGTGTCCCTCGACGAACTGCTCGCCGAGTCCGACTTCGTCACCATCCACATGCCCAAGACCCCCGAAACCCTGGGCATGCTCGGCGCCGAGGCGTTCGAGAAGATGAAGGACACCGCCTACGTGGTGAACGTGGCGCGCGGCGGCCTCGTGGACGAAGCAGCCCTGTTTGAGGCGCTGCAGGCAGGAAAGATCGCCGGCGCCGGCGTCGACGTGTTCGTCAAGGAACCCAGCACCGACCTGCCCTTCTTCGCGCTGGACAACGTGGTGGTCACCCCGCACCTGGGCGCCTCCACCGCCGAAGCGCAGGAAAAGGCCGGCATCTCGGTGGCGAAGTCCGTCCGTCTGGCGTTGGCCGGAGAACTGGTGCCCGACGCCGTGAACGTGGCCGGCGGAGTCATCGCCGAAGACGTCCGCCCGGGCATCCCGCTGATCGAAAAGCTCGGCCGGATCTTCACCGCCCTTGCCTCGGATTCCGTGACCGCCATCGACATCGAAGTAGCCGGAGAAATCGCTGCCCTCGATGTGAAGGCACTGGAACTGGCGGCGCTGAAGGGCATCTTCACCGATATCGTGTCCGAGCAGGTTTCCTACGTGAACGCTCCGGTCCTCGCCGAACAGCGCGGCATCGAGGTCCGGTTGCTGACCACCCCGGACGTGGACGACTACCGCAACCTGCTGACCATCCGCGGCGCCCTGTCCGACGGCACCCGGCTGGAAGTGGCCGGCACACTTACCGGCCCCAAGCAGATCCAGAAGCTCGTGGGCGTGAACGGGTACGACCTCGAAATCCCCATCAGCGAGCACCTGGTGGTGCTGCTCTACCAGGACCGTCCCGGCGTCATCGGCGCCCTGGGCCGGGTGCTGGGGGAGAAGGACATCAACATTGCCGGCATGCAGGTGGCCCGCAACTCCGAGGGCGGCCAGGCCCTGTCCCTGCTGACCGTGGATTCCTCCGTGCCGCAGGATGTGCTGGAAGCACTGAAACTCGAAATCGGCGCCACCGTGGCCCGCGAGGTGGACCTGCAGGACTAGCAGCACGTCGCAGTCCGCAGGGCAACGCAGTTTAGCGGGAAGGCCGGTCCCGAACGGGGCCGGCCTTCTGGCTATGCTGAGTGCCATGTCACAGTCCCCTGGGGAGCAGGCAACGCCACCCCGCGAACGGCCCTGGACCACGGCCGCCCTGCTGCTGGTGGGAATCGGCTCCTATGCGGCCGTCTTCCTCAACACGCAGTTCATTTGGCCGCTGGACGACGAAGGCGCAATTGTCCTGGTCAACCGGATGGTTTTCGCCCTGGTAGTGGTCCTGACCGGGCTGATGGTTTTTGCGCCTGCCCGGCCGCCTGCCGCCGGAATCCGGCTGGCGGTTTATCTGGCTCCGCTTGGCCTGCTGCTGTGGCTTGTCCCGGCACAGACCGGCTCTATGGAATTGGTGGCGGCGCTGCTGCCGCCCTGGGCCTTGTTGACCGCGCTTTACGGGGTTCCAGGCGGACTTCCGAAGGGATGGAAATTCGTCCTGGTCTGTCTTGGCACAGGTGCGGCGGGGTATTTGCTGATCGCCACGGTCTGGTTCAACGAACTGGTGTGGGTTATGCCCTTACTGCCCCTGGGGCTCCTGCTCTTGCGCCGCTACCGGGAGCGCAGGCTCAGGATGGCGGTGGAGATTTTCCTTGCGGTGCTTCTGGCTGCGTGCATCGGGGCCGAGTTCGTCATCCTGCCGCAGGGGGATTCCTGGGTGCCTTACCGCAGCCTCGTCGGTACGGCGTGCACCATTAGCCTTTTCTACACCCTCGTCCTTCTGGGCCTGGCCCGCCGTACCGGCGCCGAAGCGACAAGTCCCGCTAAAACAGGGTAATTTTCTTATGTGACTTCTTCCGATTCCAAGACCCCGTTCTACATCACCACGGCCATCTCCTACCCCAACGGCGAACCACACATCGGTCACGCCTACGAGCACATCGCCACGGACGCTATGGCCCGCTTCAAGCGGCTGGACGGCTACGACGTGTTCTTCATGACGGGCACGGACGAGCACGGCCTGAAGATGCAGCAGTCCGCGGACAAGGAAGGCGTTACCGCCAAGGAACTCGCGGACCGCAACTCCGCCGCCTTCAAGCAGATGGAAGCGGACATGGGCACTTCCTATGACCGGTTCATCCGCACCACCGATGCGGACCACTACGCCGCGGCCCAGGCCATCTGGAAGCGGATGGAGGACAACGGGGACATCTACCTCTCCAAGTACTCCGGCTGGTACTCCGTCCGGGACGAGGCCTACTACAGCGAAGACGAAACCGAGGTCCGCGAGGACGGCGTCCGCTACTCCAAGGAAACGGACACCGAGGTGACCTGGACGGAGGAGGAGAGCTACTTCTTCCGCCTCTCCGCCTACCAGGACCGGCTGCTGGACCTGTACGAGTCGCAGCCGGAGTTCGCTGCGCCGCGCTCGCGGTTCAACGAAGTCATCAGCTTCGTCAAGGGCGGCCTGGAAGACCTCTCCATCTCCCGCACTACCTTTGACTGGGGCGTCCCGGTTCCCGGCAACCCGGACCACGTGATGTACGTGTGGGTGGACGCGCTGACCAACTACCTCACCGGCGTCGGCTTCCCCGATACGGACAGTGAAGCCTTTAAGAAGTACTGGCCCGCCGATGTACACGTGATCGGCAAGGACATCTCCCGCTTCCACGCCATTTTCTGGCCGGCATTCCTGATGTCCGCGAAGCTGGAGCTGCCCAAGCGCATCATGATCCACGGCTTCCTGCACAACAAGGGCGTCAAGATGTCCAAGTCGCTGGGCAACGTGGTGGCACCGAAGGCCTGGGCCGAGCAGTACGGCCTGGACTCGGTCCGGTTCTTCCTGCTGCGCGAGGTGCCCTTCGGCGCGGACGGCTCGTACAACCACGACGCCGTCGTCGGCCGGATGAACTCCGACCTCGCCAACAACCTGGGCAACCTGGCCCAGCGCTCACTGTCCATGGTGGCCAAGAACTGCGGTGCAGCGGTACCGCAGCCCGGGGCGTTCACCCCTGAGGACACTGCGCTGCTGGAAGCGGCCGGGAACCTGCTGCAGGTTTCCCGCGAGGCCTACGACGTCCAGGATTTCCACGGTGCATTGGAAGCCACGTGGAAGGTCCTCGGCGACACCAACGCCTACTTCGCCGATCAGGCACCCTGGGTGCTGCGGAAGACCGACGTCGAGCGTATGAACACCGTGCTCTACGTGACCCTCGAGGTGCTGCGCATCGTGGCGATCCTGATCCAGCCGGTGATGCCGGGCAGCGCGGCTAAGCTGCTCACGGTCCTGGGCCAGGACGACGACGCCGCCCGGCAGTTCAGCGCGATCGCCGCGCCGCTGGTGCCGGGCACCGAGCTGCCGGCTCCGACGCCCATCTTCCCGAAGTACGAGGAGCCGGCCGAATAGGGATCCAGAAAGCAAAACACCCCCGGCAGGCCGCCGGGGGTGTTTTTGTTCTACTGGGCAGGTCAGATGGACTCGGCGGAGCCGAGGAACCGCTGCGCGGCCGTCTGCTCCATTACGGCGGCTACGTCTTCCTGCTGCCGGCGGGCCGTTTCCGTAAGTTCCTGCAGGCGGGCCGTGTTGAACCGGTGGTCCTTGGCCGAAAGCACCAGCAGGGTCCGCCACAGGGATTCCTTCATCCGCACCAGCGACTGCAGGGACTCCAGCTCCAGCTGTCCCGTGGCGCCGCCGCCGGTGCTGAGCGGATTCAGCGGACCCAGCTTGCCGGCTGCGGCCCCCACCATGGCCGCAGCCGCCTTCACCTTGCTGCGCGAATAGCCCAGCGCGTGGATCAGGGATTCCAGTTCGTCGCGTTCGTCCGAAATTTCTTCCGCGAGCCGCGCGAAGGTTTCCTCATAGGGCGAGCCCTCCCAGGTGCGCTGGGCGGCGGTGAAAAGACGGACGCCCGTTTCTGCCCCGACCAGATGGTCGTCAAGGTAGGCCGCCAGTGATTCGTGTTCCGTCTGGGACTGCTGCATGTGCTCTCCTCACGTTGTCCGGATGCATCTCGTGGTGGCGGCTGAAATCAGCCTGCTTAGTAATTCATCCTGTTCAGTATCCTTGCAGATCGGCGCCCGGACCGCGAGGACCTAGTCCGCTGCCAGCCCGGCCACGGGGGAGAGCCGTGCCGCGCGGCGGGCAGGCAGCACCGAGGCAGCGAGTCCGGCCAGGAGCGCTACGGCCAGGACGGCGAGCAGCTGCAGCCAGGGCAGCGACAGCGCCACGGTGGTAAAGGAACCCAGCGCGGATTCCGCTCCCAGCCAGCCGTACAGCGAGCCCAGGATGCTGCCCATCAGGGCAGCCACCCCGGCAATCAGCACGGCTTCCAATGCAAGCATGCCGCGCAGCTGTCCCCGGGTCAGGCCCAATGCGCGCAGCAGTGAAGACTCGCGGGTGCGTTCCAGTACAGACAGGGAGAGGGTGTTGGCCACGCCCACCAAGGCAATCACCACTGCCACGCCCAGCAGCCCGGTGACCACCATCAGCAGGACATTGATGACCTGCTCAAAAGCCCCCCGCTCAATGGCCGAACCCGAGACGGCGTAGTCGTCCACGTCCACCGCCGCGGCGAGATCGGTGCGCAGATCCATCAACTCGTTGGTATTCAGGCCGTCAACCACTGACAGCCACAGCTGCGGCTGCGGGGGATACATGTCTTCCGCTGCCGCGGCCGGCATACCGCCCAGGGTTTCGGCAGTGGAGGTGCTGATCAGCGGCCGCAGTTGGCTGCTTCTTGACACCACCACCTTCAGCTCGACGGTCTTGGATGCCCCCTGAACCGTAAGGGTTTTCTCCGTGGTTCCCTGCGGCATCAGGATAACGCCGGCCTCCAGCGCAAGGGTGGAATCCTGCAGTACCTTCGCGGCGTCGGCAGGGTCGAGGGCATACACACCGTCAGGTCCGTATTCCGTCTCGGTCATGCCGGCCGTAGGCACCAGCACCGCTTCCTGCACGCCCTGCACGGCACGTGCAGCTTCTGCGTCTGCGGAAGTGAAAGGCGACTCATCGGTGGGCCCGTCGATGCTGACGTCCACCGGGTACTCTGCGGCCAGCACGTCGTCCAAGGAGGTCCGGACGGTTGCAGCGCCGGTCATCATCATGGTCACCAGGGTGACGCCGATCAGCAGGGCGGAGGAGGTTGCGGAGGTGCGCTGGGGGTTGCGGACGGCGTTGAGCGCCGCCAGTTTGCCCGGCACACCCAACGGCGCAGCGATCCTGCCGACGGTGCGTACCAGGGACGGAACAAAGAGGGTGGCGCACATGAGCACACCTACGAAGCTGAGCATGCCGCCGGGCAGGGCAATCAGCAGGTTGCCTTTCACTGCTCCGAAGGCCAGCAGCGCGGCGCCGCCGGCGAGCAAGACCATGCCGATACCCAGGCGCACCCGGCCGCGCCGGGTCCCGGCGCGGACGTCGTCGGCCGGGCGCAGGGCTGCCAAGGGTGCAACGGCTGTGGCGGCGCGTGCCGGAACCAGCGAGGCCAGGACTGTCAGGGCGATGCCGACACCCAGTCCGGCGACGACGGACAGCGGGGAGACCGCCAGCGTTGCGAAGCCGCTCTCCGGAATGTTCTTCAGGTAGGCAATAATGCCGCCAACAAGTGCAACGGCTGCGAGGACTCCGGCAACTGAGGCCACGATGCCCACGATCAGCGCTTCCACAATGACGGAGCGGCGGATCTGCGAGCGGGCGGCGCCGATGCACCGGAGGAGGGCGAGTTCACGGGTGCGCTGGGCCACCAGCACCGAGAAGGTATTGGAGACCACCAGGGCGCAGACCAGCAGGGCCACGGCAGCGAAGGCCAGCAGGATGGTGGTGAGGATATCGTCCCCACCGGTCATGGAAGCAACCATTTCGTCTGTCTGCTCCTGCGCGGTGCGGACGTACACACCCTCCATACCGCTCACGTCCTGCTGCAGTGCCGCGCGGACGTCCTCAACCGCGGCACCTTCGGCAACTGCCACCTGAATACTCCTGAAACCGGACTCCGGCTCGGCGAACCCTGCCACCGTGGCAGAGGTTGAATACAGCTGCGGAGTGCCCAGGGCCCGTGGATCCTTGGACGGGGACACCAAAGCCGTGACCGTCAGCTCGGCCGTATGCTGCTCACCTGTCGGGTCATCGATAAAGGCGGTGAGGGGCAGTACCGATCCCTCGGCCAGCTCGTGGCGTTCCGCGGTGTCCTTGTCCACGGCCACTTCGTTGTCCGCAGCGGGCAGCGTGCCCTGCAGCACTTCCACCGGGAAGAGGCCGGCGTAGTCGGACGTGTTGCCCAGCTGGGCAAAATTGCTGTCCCGGTCCTCGCCGAAGGTGACGAAGGCCTGCCGGGCGGCGTAGACGCCGTCCACGCCGGGGGTGTCGCGGACCAAGGCCGCGGTGTCCTCGTCCAATACGGCGGCATCCGCGCTGTACATATCGCTGGTGACGAGCAGATCGGCGTTCCGGTACGCCTCGCCGACGCTCTGCGTCAGTGAGGCCTTGGACGAGGAATTGATGATGAGGGTGGCGGTGAGGAAGCCGACGGCAATCAGCACCGCCAGGGAAACGGCGATAAACCGCCGGGCATTGAGGCGCACCTGCGCCAGGGCTACCTGCAGCATGCCTATGCCCCCAGCTGGGTGAGGGCGGCGAGCACGGACTCGGGGGTGGGCTGCGCCAGTTCCCCGACCAGCTCGCCGTCGTTCATCAGGACCACGCGGTCCGCATAGGAAGCGGCCACGGGGTCATGGGTGACCATGATGATGCTCTGGCCGAACTCTTTGGTGGAGCGGCGAAGGAGCGAGAGCACTTCGGCACCGGACTTGGAATCCAGGTTGCCGGTGGGCTCGTCGCCGAAGAGCACATGCGGGCGGGTCAGCAGGGCGCGGGCCACAGCCACGCGCTGCTGCTGTCCGCCGGAGAGCTCATGCGGGCGGTGCCGGAGCCGGTCCCGGAGGCCGAGGGTCTCCGTGATGAAGTCCAGCCATTCGCGGTCCACGGTGCCGTTGGCCAGGGATACCGGCAGCGTAATGTTCTGCTCCGCAGTCAGCGTGGGCACCAGGTTGAAGGACTGGAAAACGAATCCCACGCTGTCGCGGCGCAGGCGGGTCAGATCGGCGTCCTTCAGCCCGGTGATTTCGGTGCCGCCTATCCAGATACGGCCCGAGTCCGCGGTGTCCAGACCTGCCAGGCAGTGCATCAGGGTGGATTTGCCGGATCCCGAGGGACCCATGATGGCGGTGAAGGTGCCGGTCTCGAAGCTTACGTCCACATCCTTCAGGGCGTGGACGCGGGTGTCACCGGTTCCGTAGGTCTTGTTCAGGAGCTGGGCGGCGGCTGCGAGACGCGGTTTTCCGGCGCCCGCCGCAGGGGAATGCTGTGCAAGTGATGTCATACCGCCACAGTATTGCCGGGGTGGATGCGGTTACATCGGAGGGCAGGCGGGTCCTTTTCCTCCGTGTCTCATCCCGTGGGTGGAAGCGGCCCGGCCAGCCGGTAGGACTCGCGGAGCAGCTCGGACAGTTCATCCGGAGGCAGGTGCTCCAGCCTCGCCAGGAGGAGCAAGGGGGACCGGTCGTGGTGCGGCGTCCAATAGAAGAGGTCCGGCTGCAGGGCTGCCAGCGCTTCACGTTCGGCGCTTTTGACCGTCAGGACGTCTTCCTCCCACATCCGGGCCATCAACGTCCGGGCGAACCAGGCCGGCTGCTTCCAGCTGAGGCGTTCTGTCACGCCGGGGAGGGAGAGGCAGATGGAGCGGACGTCGTCTACCGTGACCATCTCCCTAGGGTGCGACGATCCCCGTCTCGTAGGCAATGACCACTGCCTGTACCCGGTCCCGGGCCTCCAGCTTGGCCAGGATATGGCCCACATGGGTTTTCACGGTGGCCTCGGACAGGTACAGCTTCGCCGCGATTTCCGGATTGGACAGGCCCTGCGCAATCAGGGTGAACACCTCGTGTTCGCGCCGGGTCAGGGAGGCGACGGCGTCGGCATGCCGGCTGCCCGGGGCACCGGCCGTACGCAGCAGGGGAGCAACGTGGTCCAGCAGGCGGCGCGTGGTGGACGGTGCAATGACGGCGTCCCCGCGGTACACGGTCCGGACGGCCTCCAAAAGCTCCTCGGGCGGTGCGTCCTTCAGCAGGAAACCGCTGGCCCCCGCCTGGATGGCGGTGAGGGCGTATTCGTCCAGGTCGAAGGTGGTCAGGACTACGACCTTCGGTCCGCCGCCGTTGTTTGAGTCCAGAATCCGGGAAGTGGCTTCGATGCCGTCCATCCCGGGCATACGCACGTCCATCAGTACGACGTCGGCGGACACGGCTGCCAGCGCGGCCAGGGCCTCGCGCCCGTTACCGGCTTCGGCAACAACCTTGAGGTCCGGCTGGGAATTGATCAGCATCCGGAAACCGCCGCGCACCAGCTGCTGGTCGTCCACGAGGAGTACCCGGATGGGGGCTGCGGGCTGGGTGGACGGGTCGGACGCTGCCGTCCAGGGGGAATCCGGCACTGGTGCTAAGCCTCCGTGTAGGGAATGAATGCTTCAACGCGGAATCCTCCGCCGGCCGCAGGGGCGGCCTTCAACGTTCCATCGTAGAGGGACAGCCGCTCGGCCATGCCCTTGATGCCCTGCCCGGCGCCGTCGTCGTTTAGGGCCGACGCCGCGCCCAGCCCGTCGTCGAGGACGCCCACTTCCAGTCCGGTAGGAGTCCAGTGCAGGGCTATCTTCGCGCTCGCCTTCGGTCCTGCGTGTTTGAGTACGTTCGTGAGGGATTCCTGGATCACGCGGTAGGCGGTCAGCTCCGCGCCGGGAGGCAAGGAGCGCCGCGGCGTTCCCGTGATGCTGAGGGCGGTGTCCAGTCCGCCCCGTTTGACGGATTCCAGCAGTTCCTCGATGTCGGCGAGGGACGGGAGGGGGCGGGTGGAAGCGGCTTCGTCGCCTCGCAATACGCCAAGCAGGCGGCGCATCTCCCGCAGGGAACTTCGGCCGGTTTCGGCAATGACGCCCAGTGTCTTCGGTGCGATCTCCGGGTCCTCGGCGCTCGCATACCGGGCACCGTCGGCCTGGGTGATGATCACGGAGAGCGAGTGCGCCACGATGTCGTGCATTTCGCGGGCGATGTGGCTGCGTTCATCGGCGGCGGCGAGCTGACGTTCCTGTTCGCGTTCCACTTCCAGCCGATGCGCGCGGTCCTGGAGCGCCTGCACGGCCAGCCGCCGGGTGCGGGTCAGGTCACCGAACGTCCAAGCCACCAGGACCACCGCTTCGATGGCGACAAGGTCGAGTGCATTGATCATCGGATCACGCAGGACGGGCTCGGGGAAAAGGAAATAGCGGAAAATAAAGAGTGCCCCGCCGACGACGGCCAGGGCCAGCCCGGCCAGGCTCGCCCAGCGCGGGGCGAAGGCGGCCAGGGAGTACACGGTAACGAGCACAAAGATGTCAGCGGGCAGGCCGGTGACCGGTACGAGGAACAGCTGGAGGATGCAGGCAGCAGCCTGGACGGCAGCTGCCGCCACCGGGTGGCTGCGGCGCCAGCCCAAGGCCATGCAGATGACCGCAGACAGGAAGAATTCGACGTATTGCCCTCTTCCCGTCAGCAGGAAGGGGACGGCGAAGATGAGGGTGGCAGCGATTGCCTGCCAGAAATTCACTTTCCCGGGGTTCGCCTGCAGCCAGGCATAGAGTCGTCGGTGCACGAGCATGGAAACCAACTGTAGGGGTGTTCGGGCGTCAGCGCGTCATACTGGGGGCTGAACTCCCGGGGTGCTGCGCGGGTGTCCACGATGCGGGACGGGTTGCCCGGTATCTGGACCTGTTTCCTAGGATGGGCAGCATGAGTGAAGAAACACCCCGAACCATTTCCCTGGCCGTCATCCCCGGAGACGGGATTGGGCCCGAAGTCACCGCCGAAGCAGTAAAAGTGCTGCTGGCAGTCACCGGCGGCAGCCCCGTCCGGTTCGAGTTGACGGAATACCCGCTGGGAGCCGAGCACTGGCTGGAAACCGGGGAGACGCTTCCGGAGCACACCCTGCAAGCACTCAAGGGACACGATGCCATCCTGTTCGGTGCAGTGGGGGCTGCACCGGGGGACACGCTCGTCCCGTCCGGGCTGATTGAACGCGAACTGCTGCTGAAGCTGCGGTTCAGCTTGGACCACTACGTCAACCTTCGGCCGTCCCGCCTGTATCCGGGTGTGCACAGCCCGCTCGCTGCCCCCGGCAACGTCGACTTCATTGTGGTGCGCGAAGGTACCGAAGGTCCCTACGCCGGCAACGGGGGAGTGCTGCGGGAAGGAACCCCGCAGGAAATCGCCACCGAGGTATCCCTGAACACCGCCTACGGCGTGGAACGGGTCGTCCGCGATGCCTTCCAACGGGCCGCCGCCCGGCCGCGCCGTCACCTCACCCTGGTACACAAGCACAACGTGCTGGTGAACGCCGGCAGGCTCTGGAAGCGCACGGTGGAGAAGGTGGCGCACGAGTTCCCCGAGGTCACCCACGACTATCTGCACGTAGACGCCGCCACCATTTTCATGGTGAGCGATCCGTCACGGTTCGACGTGATTGTCACCGACAACTTGTTCGGCGACATCATCACGGACCTGGCGGCGGCAATCACCGGCGGTATCGGCCTGGCGGCCTCAGGCAACATCAACATGGACCGCACCTTCCCGTCCATGTTCGAGCCGGTCCACGGGTCCGCACCCGATATTGCCGGTCAGCAAAAGGCTGATCCCACCGCAGCCATCCTCTCGGCGGCCCTGCTGCTGCAGCACCTGGGCTTTGACGATGAAGCAGCCAAGGTGGAGCGGGCAGTGGAAAAGGATCTTTCCGGGCGGGACGGAACGCGGCGTACCACCGCCGAGGTCGGCGATGCCATCGCCGCCGCGGTGTCATAAGCTCGTTGATAGCCAATAAGCAGTCGTAGAACGGGTTTTTGCCGTTCACAGTGGAGGAATCATGACCGTCAGCGCACTGGAATTTTCCCAGGAGCTTTCCACCCATCCCAAGCCCGCCGCCGAGCGTGCAGCCATCCTGGCAAACCCCGGGTTCGGCGACTACTTCACCGACCACACCGCCGTCATTGACTGGAAGGCGGGGGAATCCGGTGAGCAGGAGTGGCAGAACGCGCGCATTGAGCCTTACGGTCCCATCTCCATTGACCCTGCCGCCGGCGTGCTGCACTACGGCCAGGAGATTTTCGAGGGACTGAAGGTTTACCGCCATGCAGACGGTTCAGTGGTGAGTTTCCGGCCGGAAGCCAATGCGGCCCGCCTGAACCTTTCCGCCCGCCGGCTTGCCCTGCCGGAATTGCCCGAGGAACTCTTCCTGGAGTCCATCCGCCAGTTGGTGGCACTGGACAAGGACTGGATCCCCGACGGTGAAGGCGCTGCGCTGTACCTGCGCCCGTTCATGATTGCCACCGAGCCCTTCCTCGGCGTGCGTCCTGCCCGTGAGGTGTCCTACCGCGTCATCGCTTCCCCGGCCGGCAACTACTTCGGCGGGGAACTGAAGCCCGTATCCATCTGGCTCTCCACCAAGTACGCCCGCGCAGGCCGCGGCGGCACCGGGGAAGCCAAGTGCGGCGGTAACTACGCGGCGTCGCTCATTGCCCAGATGGAAGGCGAAGCGAACGGTTGCAAGCAGGTGCTGTTCCTGGATGAATTCAATGACAACGCCGTTGAAGAACTGGGCGGCATGAACGTCTTCTTCGTCTTCAAGGACGGCCGCCTGGTCACGCCGGCCCTGTCCGGCACCATCCTGCACGGCATTACCCGCTCGTCCGTTCTGCAGCTGGGCCGCGACCGCGGCATGGACGTCCAGGAACGCAAGATCACCTTGGACGAATGGCGCGAGGGCATTGCCTCAGGCGACATCACCGAAGTGTTCGCGTGCGGCACGGCCGCTGTCATCACACCCATCGGGCAGCTTAAGTCGGAGAACGAGGTCATCGGCTCCGCTGATGCCAAGCCCGGAGAAGTGACCATGTCCATCCGCGAGCAGCTGCTCGGCATCCAGACCGGCACCGTGGAGGATACCCACGGCTGGCTCACCCGTCTGGCCTAGGAAAACCATGCCCATGCTTCCGGAATCCGGAGTGGTCCGCAGCAGTGACCTGACCCGTGTAAGGCTGGCGCCGAACCCGGGTCCCATGTCGCTGGACGGCACCAACAGCTACCTTGTGGCTGCCCCCGGATCCGGAAGCACGGTGGTGGTGGACCCTGGTCCCCAGGACGAAGGGCACCTGCAGGCCCTCGCCGATGCCGGAACCGTGGAGCTGGTGCTCATCACCCACCGGCACCCCGACCACACGGAGGCCAGCAGACGGTTCGCCGAACTGACCGGAGCTCCGGTGCGGGCGTTTGATCCCGCTTTCTGCGTCTCAGGCAAACCGCTGGCAGCTGATGAAGAGATCTCTGCCGCAGGCGTGGACATCCGGGTCCTTGCAACTCCGGGCCACACGTCGGATTCGGTGTGCTTCTGGCTTCCCGACGACGGCGCCAACGGTTCCGTCCTGACGGGGGACACCATCCTGGGGCGGGGGACTACCGTGCTGGACTACCCGGACGGAAACCTCGGCGATTATCTGGACACGCTGGATATGCTCTCTCTCCTTGGCCCGGCCATGGTCCTTCCCGGACACGGACCGGTTCAGGCGGACCTCAGTTCTCTGGTCCTGACCTACCGAGACCACCGCGAAGAGCGTCTGGAACAGATCCGGACAGCCCTGGAACAAGCCGGCCCGGATGCAGGTGCGGGGGAGATCGCTGACCTGGTCTACTCCGATGTGCCGGCGAACGTCCGCCGTGCAGCGGAACTCTCGGTGGCCGCCCAGCTCGCTTATCTACGGAAGGGCAGCTGACGAAGGCGTCCGTCCATTGCCTGTCGCACAGTGGCTTCGGATGTGACGAGGAAAACCGCCTGCCGGGTTGCGTAGAGGCTGCCGCCCGGTCCTAGAATGGATATATCGGCTGCAGGGCCGGGGACAGTAAAAGGGTCCCGAAGCCTGTGCGGCGGATCACTTCAATCCGGTTTGCAAGGACCGGAAGCGATGTGTAAAGTTGCATGAGTCGCCGCGGCCGGGACGCTGGAAAAGCGCCCGAGCATGGCGGCCAAACCCCAACAAAAAACAGAGTCCAACCAGCGCGCGCCCTTTGCAGGGCCGGTGGGAAAGACTCCGATGGATGCTGGGTCCGGAACGGCGGAAAACGCTTTTCACCGGGTCCCGACAAGGGAAGCCGCGAATTGCAAATAACGCCGGAATGGAATAAGATATAAAACATTGCAGCGAAGAAGAAAAGGAAAACATTGTTTTCCCGAGTATTTTCGGATTGCGTCTGTTGTTTGAGAACTCAATAGTGTGCCAAGTTTATTGATACCAATTTATTTTGATTGGTTGAACAGGCCGTTCCGCCCACCCCGTGGGTAAGGGACGGTTTTTTTAGCCGGTTTCGAATTTAGTGCAGTGCCTGCAGCCAATTTTCCTTGGCTTCGGTGCTGTGTCTGTAACACATTTACGGAGAGTTTGATCCTGGCTCAGGATGAACGCTGGCGGCGTGCTTAACACATGCAAGTCGAACGATGACTTCTGTGCTTGCACAGAATGATTAGTGGCGAACG
>NZ_JANFLU010000007.1 GCF_024385525.1 Arthrobacter sp. zg-Y238
ACACCAGCACCTGGACGGACACGACTTCAAACGGTCCGTCAAAGTATAAAGGGTGTTGTAGATCATGCTGCTTGCGTCCACTATGTGGTTCCCGGACAACAACCGTTGGTTGCTGTGCCTGGAACACGAACCATTGCCCCTTGTCCAGGGGGCGGGTTCACATTTTTACCGCACTGCCCGGCACCCCTCTTTTTTGGGGTGGTTCCGGGGGAGTGTTGTAACCATTGTTTTCCCCTCCCGCCTTTGGCGGGTGCGGGTAGAAGGGTTACGGCGGTCATAGCGTGGGGGAAACGCCCGGTCCCATTCCGAACCCGGAAGCTAAGACCCACAGCGCCGATGGTACTGCATCCGGGAGGATGTGGGAGAGTAGGTCACCGCCGGACAATAATTAGTACAGAGGGTCAGGTCCCGCGCCATTGGTGCGGGACCTGACCTGTTTAACCCGCAAATCCGGATAGGTTAAATGCATGGAATCCAGAGTCGAGACAAAAATCACCAGCGGGCGCGGTCTTCTCTGGCTGATCCATTTCGCTGCAGTGCTTGTTCTGGCGGCCTGTTTTGCCTATGGGACCACGATTTACGATTCCCTGCCGGAAACGATTCCGACCCACTGGGGGGCCGGCGGCCGCCCGGATGCCTGGGGCGCCAAGTCCTTCGGGACCGCCTTCTTCCCTCTGCTGATGGGCGCCGGTACCAGTGCACTCCTGGCCTTGGTGGCCGCCGTCGTACCCGCCATGGTGCCCCCTGAAAAGAATCCGTCGGACTGGGAGCTGTATCTCCGGGAGGGAATGATCCGCGGCACGGTTGTTGCCCTGGGTGGGACTTCTGTCCTGATAGCGGCGCTGATCGGCGCGCTCACGGTTGCCGGCTGGCTGGCCCCGGACCATGTGCCCGCCGGGCCGGCCCTGGTGATGATTCCGCTGATCCTTGGCTTCTTGGTCCTTTCCTATACTGCTGCCGCCCGCTGGGCACGGCGCACGGCTGAGCGGCACGGTGTCCGCCCCACAGTCGAGGAACAGGAAGAGGATAAGCGGTGGGTCGGCGGCATCCTCTACAACGATCCGAATGATCCCCACATCCTGGTACCCAAGCGCAGCGGGTCCGGCACCGGACTGACGGTGAATGTCGGCAACCGCAGGGGGCGCACTGCCGTCGTGGTGTTCCTGGTGGTCTTTGTTGTCCTTCCTGCTGTTTTCGGAGTCTTCCTGGCCCTCTAGGTACCGCCTGCCGGCGGAGTCCGTTTCTCCACTAGGCTTATACCCATGCGTATTGCTCGATTTGTACAGGACAGCGACCCCGCCTTCGGCGTGGTCGGCGGAGAAGAAGGCAGCGAAGAAATCGCCGTCATTAAGGGTGACCCGTTCTTTTCGGGCGTCCAGCTGACGGGGGAGCGGCACAAGCTGGAAGACGTGCGCCTGCTGGCCCCGATCATCCCGCGAAGCAAGGTGGTCGGCATCGGCCGCAACTACGCGGACCACGCCAGCGAAATGGGCAACGACGTGCCGCCGGCGCCGTTGATGTTCCTCAAGCCCAACACCTCGGTGATCGGCCCCAACGATCCCGTGGTGCTGCCGTCCTTCTCGGACGAGGTTTCCTACGAAGCCGAACTGGCCGTTGTTATCGGACGCATCTGCAAGGATGTCCCGATCGAGCGCGTGGACGAAGTCATCTTCGGTTACACCTGCGCCAACGACCTCACCGCCCGTGATGCCCAGCGCACCGACGACCAGTGGGCCCGTGCCAAGGGCTTTGACACCTCCTGCCCGCTGGGCCCGTGGATCGAAACAGAGCTGGATCCCGAGAACACCGCGGTCCGCGGTTACCTCAACGGTGAACTGGTCCAGGACGGCAACACCAACTCGATGATCTGGGGCGTCAAGGAACTGGTTTCCTACGTCTCGCAGGCCTTCACCCTGCTGCCGGGCGACGTCATCCTCACCGGCACCCCCGCAGGCGTCGGCATCATCAGCGACGGCGAACGCTTCGAGGTTGATATCGAAGGCATCGGCCGGCTGGTCAACACTGTCCGCAGCTGATGCCCCGCGGAGCGGCCCGGGAGTCCGGCCGGAACACAGCCGTGTCTGGGCTGATCTGGTCCTTGATCCTCCTGGCCGCTCCGTTTCTCGGCTTTCCACCCGCTGCCGCCCTTCCGTGGGGTGCCGGTGCGGCGCTGCTGATGGGTGTTTTCCCGGCAGTCCTGGTCACCTATCTGCAGCACACCAACGACCTCCGCAGCCTGCCGCCGTCGTCCCTGCCGCCCGCAGTGCTGGGTGCGGCGGCGCTGGCGTTTATGTTCCAGCGGCTCATCCTCTGGCTGGACGGGCCGCTGCCGCTCTCCGCAGCGGTCTTCGCCCTGCTGGCTGCCGCGGTCGTGCTGCTGGTCGCCAATGCGTTCACGTCCTGGTCCTGGCTGGACCTCACCCTGGGGGCGGGCATCGTGATCCTCGGTTCGACGGCGCTCCTGCTGTTCCCGGGACTGGCGGGCACCGTGGCAGGTGTCGTTCTTGCCGGCGTGCTGGCACTTTCCCTTACTGCCCGGCTGCGGCAGGGACGCCCGGCAAGACATCTCGCCGCCGCTGGTGCCGGAGCGGCAGCCGGCGGGGGAGTCTTCCTCTGGCTGCTGTCCTACGCGCAATAAGGCGGCCGGCGGACGGAAGAGTCTAAACTGGGAAACATCATGACTAACGCTCCCACACCCTTAGCTGACCTTCCCACCGTTACCGATGACACGCCCGTACGCGTGCGCTTCTGCCCGTCTCCCACGGGCACCCCGCACGTCGGCCTCATCCGGACCGCCCTGTTCAACTGGGCCTATGCCAAGCACACCAAGGGCACCATGGTGTTCCGCATCGAAGATACCGACACTGCACGTGACAGCGAGGAGAGCTACCTCCAGCTCCTCGACGCGCTGAAGTGGCTTGGCATCACGTGGGATGAAGGCGTGGAAGTGGGCGGGCCGCACGAACCCTACCGCCAGTCCCAGCGCGGCGAGATCTACCAGGACGTCATCGCGAAGCTGCGCGACGCCGGCTACGTCTACGAGTCCTACTCCACCCCGGAAGAGATCGAAGCGCGCCACCGCGCCGCCGGACGCGACATCAAGCTGGGCTATGACAACTATGACCGCGACCTGACCCCGGAACAGATCGAAGCCTTCCGGGCCGAAGGCCGTTCACCCGTGCTGCGCGTCCGGATGCCGGATGAAGACATCACCTTCACGGACCTGGTCCGCGGCGAGATCACCTTCAAGGCCGGAACCGTTCCCGACTTCGTAGTGGTCCGGGCCAACGGTGCACCGCTCTACACGCTGGTCAACCCGGTGGACGACGCGCTCATGGGCATCACCCACATCCTGCGCGGCGAGGACCTGCTGTCCTCCACCCCGCGCCAGATTGCGCTTTACCGCGCCCTGATCGACGTCGGCGTGGCCAAGTACATGCCCCTGTTCGGTCACCTTCCGTACGTCATGGGTGCCGGCAACAAGAAGCTGTCCAAGCGCGATCCGGAGTCCAGCCTCTTCCTGCACCGGGAACGCGGCTTCATCCCCGAAGGCCTGCTCAACTACCTGTCCCTGCTGGGCTGGTCGCTGTCCGCAGACGAGGACATCTTCACCGTCGACCAGCTGGTGGAAAACTTCGACATCCACAACGTGCTGGCCAACCCTGCCCGCTTCGACCTGAAGAAGGCCGAGGCCATCAACGGCACCCACGTACGCATGCTCGAGGCCGAAGACTTCCGTAACCGGCTGGTTCCCTACCTGCAGCAGGCCGGTCTGGTAGGGGAGACCCTCACGCCGCGTGAAGAGGAAATCCTGACCGAAGCCGCGCCCCTGGTACAGGAACGCATCACTCTGCTGGGTGAGGCTCCGGACATGCTCGGCTTCCTGTTCAAGGCCGACGACGCCGTCGACGTTGGCGACGACGCCCGGAAGGGCCTGCCGGCGAACCTGGCAGAGGTGCTCGACGCCGCCCTGGCAGCCCTGGAATCCGTGTCCGACTGGACAGCGGAGAACATCCAGGCAGCTCTGCGCCAGGCACTCGTGGAAGACATGGGCATCAAGCCGCGCCTGGCCTTCGGTCCGGTGCGCACGGCCGTCTCCGGACGCCGGATTTCGCCGCCCCTGTTCGAGTCCATGGTCATCCTTGGCCGGGAATCCTCGCTGGCACGGATCCGCGCGTTCCGCGCAGCAGCCTAGGAACACCGAAATGGGCAGGTTCCTCGATGCGGTTTTGTTTGACATTGACGAGACCCTCATCGACCTGCAGGCTGCCATGGGCACCACGCTCCAGGCGGTCAGCGCCGATGACCTGACCCATTTCACGGCGGCGGACTGGGAGGCCTATACCTCCTTGTTCTCCGCCGACCCCCAGGGGCACTACAACGCCTACCTCGCTGGCCGGCTGAGCTTTGCCGACCAACGGGTACTTCGTCTGCAGCACGCCCGTGAACAGGCGGGGCTGGCACCCCTGGACAGCGATGCGGCCCGGGCATGGAACCAAGCCTATGAACAAGCCCTGCCGCAGTACTTCCGCGCCTTTGACGATGTGGATCCGCTCCTTGATGCCTTGGAAGCGCGCGGCATTGCGTACGGGGCGGTCAGCAACAACGTGCACGACTACCAGCGGGCCAAGCTCGACGCCGCCGGACTGCAGCGCATCAAGGTCCTGGTGGGCATTGACACCGTCGGTGCCGCGAAACCGGAACCGGCAATCTTCCATGAGGGAGTGCGCCTGCTCGGCAGCACGCCGGAACGGACTGCCTACGTAGGGGACAACCTGCAGGTAGACGCCGTGGGAGCGGCAGGCGCCGGCCTGGTGGGCGTCTGGCTCGACCGTACGGGCAATCCTTCTCCGGTGCGCGACGAGCGAGCAGCAGCGCCTTCGGAGGTGCCAACCATCGGGTCGCTTGGCGAGCTGCTGGAGCTGATCTGATGCGGCCCTCGGGTCCGTTTTGTACTTGGTCCGAAACCCGTGTATAGTTATATCTCGTGCTGAGGGGCTGCGGCCGGGGATAACTCCTCGAGAAGCAGCCGGGAAAGTGCATTGGGATATGGTGTAATTGGCAACACATCGGTTTCTGGTACCGACATTCTAGGTTCGAGTCCTGGTATCCCAGCGGTAATCAATTGGTGGTTTAGCCCCGATTGGTCTCCTCTGACGGAGTATGAAATACTCTACAGGCCGGTTCATCGAAACCGGCAAGGAAGTGCCTGGGTTGAAAGACTCGGAGCACTGTACACGGCCCCATCGTATAGCGGCCTAGTACGCTGCCCTCTCACGGCGGTAACGCGGGTTCGAATCCCGCTGGGGTCACAGATTGCCGGCTCCGGACATTATGTCCGGGGCCGGTTTTGTTTTGCCCTGCTGATATTGGCTGCGATGCTGCCAGGATTACCGCCGTGCTAATTTCGAAACTGAAGCCGCAAAACAATAACCAGAGGAACAGCCCGTGCCGTCCGAAGCCCTGACCGTGGACCAGCTCGATGAGAAGGCGCTCCTGGCCCGGATCTTTCCGAGGCTCGGACCGACTACGGCACTCGTGGGTCCCGGTGATGACGCCGCCGTAATCGCTGCGCCGGACGGCCGGACCGTAATCTCCATCGACACCCTCGTCCAGGACGCCGACTTCCGTCTGCTCTGGCCCTCGGGGTACCGAACTACCGGATACAACGTGGGCTGGAAATGCGCAGCGCAGAACCTTTCCGACATCAACGCCATGGGTGCCGTACCTACCTCGCTGGTTGTCAGCCTCACGCTTCCTGGCAGCACCGAGGTGGCATGGGTGGAGGATCTGGCGACCGGACTTGCGGCGGCCGTACAAACACTGATGCACGACGCCGGCCGCTGCTCGGTGGTGGGCGGAGACCTGGGCCGGGGCAGCCAGATTGTCGTCACGGCCGCCGTCACCGGTGATCTAGAGGGCCGCCGGCCGGTTCTGCGTTCCGAAGCCCGTCCCGGAGACGTTCTGGCACACTCCGGGGCACTGGGAGCTGCCGCAGGCGGGCTGGCCGTGCTGGAAAGCAGCCTGGACTATTCAGCCGTCCGTGAGGAAGCCGACCAGCTCCTCGCCACGCTGGTGGCCTCGCAAAACCGGCCCCATCCGCCCGTGCACCGCGGTCCGCGGGCGGCGGTTGCCGGCGCCACGGCCATGCTGGATGTGTCCGACGGCCTGGTGCGCGACGCCGGCCGGATCGCACGTGCCTCGGGCGTGGCCATTGACCTCGACGCCGGCTATCTCACCTCCCGGGCCGAGGTGCTGGCTCCGGCCGCGGCCCGGCTGGGAGCGGACCCGCTGGCCTGGGTGCTGGGCGGGGGAGAAGACCACGGCCTGCTGGCAACCTTCCCGCCGGACGCGGTCCTGCCAGAGGGGTTTGTGCGCATTGGAGAGGTAACGGACGGCGCGGGAGTCACGTTTGGCGGAGAGGCGCCGCCGGCCATCGGCTGGGACCACTTCGCCGGCTAGCTGCAGGCGGCTGGCTCCGCTGCCACGGCAGCCGCTCAGGAGTCCGGCATGATGCGCCGGTTGCGGATCCTTTCGGCAAGGTCCAGCAGCTGCTCCCGTGACAGGTCCGGCAGGTGCTCCAGCTCCTTGACGAAGTCATCCAGTGCGGTGGTGGCACGGGCCTTGAGGAGTTCGGTATAGAAGCCCACAATAATGCCGGTCATGAGGGCCACCACGAGGATCCCGTAGAGGGTCACGACCACCGTGATAATCCGGCCAGCCGGTCCGGTGGCCACATAATCGCCGAAGCCGACGGTGGTGAAGGACACGAACAGGTACCAGAGGCCGTCGCCGAAATCGCTGAATTCCGGTTCGAGCCGCGGCAGCAGGAAGCTGGCGACCCCAAGGACAATCAGGAAGCCAAAGAAAATGTAGTCCGCGCCGGAGATTCGGATAATGTGCCACAGCACCCGCATCCGCTTCATGGGAACTCCCTTGGGTTTTCGATCCCCAACGGTTTCCCAATATAGGGTTACTCGCCGCTGTTGCGCAGTGCCTCGGTGAGCTGGGCTCCGGCCTTGGCCACCACTTCGGCGTGAACGCGGCCCGGCTGGCGGGTGAGGCGTTCTATCGGCCCTGAAATCGACACGGCGGCAATCACCCGGCCGGACGGCCCGCGCACCGGAGCGGAAACGGAGGCGACGCCGGGTTCACGTTCGCCCAGGCTCTGGGCCCAGCCGCGGCGTCGGACGCCGGCCAGGACGGTAGGGGTGAAGCGGGCATTCTGCAGGCCCTCGAGGAGCCGGTCATGGTCCTCCCAGGCCAGCAGGCACTGGGCGGCGGAACCGGCTTTCATGGACAGCTGGGTGCCCACCGGTATCGTGTCCCGCAGGCCGATGGGCCGCTCGGCGGAGGCGACGCAGACCCGCCACTCACCCTGCCGCCGGAAGACCTGCGAGCTTTCGCCCGTGGCATCGCGCAGCGACAGCAGCACCGGTCCGGCGGAGGCTATCAAACGGTCCTCACCGGCCGCGGAGGCGAGTTCCACCAGGCGTCCGCCCAGGACAAACCGGCCCTGGATATCGCGGCCGACCAGCCGGTGGTGCACCAGTGCCAGCGCAAGCCGGTGCACCGTGGGGCGCGCGAGTCCCGTCGCGGAAACCAACTGCGCGAGCGTGGTGGGGCCGGCTTCCAGTGCATCCAGCACCATGGCCGCTTTATCGATGACGCCTACCCCGCTGACTGTGTCCATAAGCTGATACTGCCGTCTCACTATCTGAGATACAAATCGAAAAGCTGGACCGCCGGCTCCGCCTGCTGGTTCTCTTGAGGAACTAGGGACTGAACCAAATGAGGGGTAGCGGTATGGGTGAGCATGTGGCAGGCAGGACGCTGGCGCAGAAAGTCTGGGACGAGCACGTGGTCCGCAAGGGGGAGGACGGTGCTCCCGACTTGCTCTACATCGATCTCCACCTCGTCCATGAAGTCACCTCCCCGCAGGCCTTCGAGGGCCTGCGGCTGTCAGGCCGCGGACTGCGCCGCCCGGACCTGACCATTGCCACCGAGGACCACAACACTCCCACCCTGGCCATCGACAAGCCCATTGCCGACCCGGTGAGCCGCACCCAGATTGAAACACTGCGGGCCAACTGCGCCGAGTTCGGTGTGCGTCTGCATCCGCTGGGGGATGCCGAGCAGGGCATCGTCCATGTGGTGGGCCCGCAGCTTGGCCTGACCCAGCCGGGACTCACGGTGGTCTGCGGCGACTCCCACACCTCGACACACGGCGCGTTCGGCGCGCTGGCGATGGGTATCGGCACCTCCGAGGTTGAGCACGTGATGGCCACCCAGACCCTGTCCCTCAAGCCGTTTCGGACCATGGCGATCAATGTCGAGGGAACCCTGCGGCCCGGTGTTACGTCCAAGGACATCATCCTGGCGGTGATCGCCAAGATCGGCACCGGCGGCGGCCAGGGCTACGTGCTGGAATACCGCGGCTCCGCCATTCGCGCACTGTCGATGGAAGCGCGGATGACCATCTGCAACATGTCCATCGAGGCCGGTGCCCGGGCCGGGATGGTCGCCCCGGACGAAACCACCTTCGCCTACCTCAAGCACCGCCCGCACGCACCTCAGGGCCGGGACTGGGACGCCGCCGTCGAGCACTGGAAATCCCTTGCCACGGACACCGACGCCGAGTTCGACGCCGAGGTTTTCCTGGACGCAGACACCCTGGAGCCGTTCGTCACCTGGGGAACCAATCCCGGACAGGGAGTCTCGCTCTCCGAAGCCGTGCCAGCACCCGAAGATTTCAGCGATGAAAACGCCCGCGCCGCCGCCGAACGCGCGCTGGCCTACATGGACCTGGCCGCCGGCACCCCCATGAAGGACATCCGCGTGGACACTGTCTTCCTGGGCTCCTGTACCAACAGCCGCATCGAGGACCTGCGGATAGCCGCGGATATTATCCGCGGCCGGCAGAAGGACCCCGCAGTCCGGATGATGGTGGTGCCCGGCTCCGCACGGGTGCGTCTGGAGGCCGAGGCGGAGGGATTGGACCGGGTATTCAAGGACTTCGGTGCCGAATGGCGGTTTGCCGGCTGTTCCATGTGCCTGGGCATGAATCCTGACCAGCTCGAACCGGGGGAGCGCTGCGCCTCCACCTCCAACCGCAACTTCGAGGGCCGGCAGGGCAAGGGCGGGCGTACCCACCTGGTGTCCCCGGTGGTGGCAGCAGCCACTGCCGTCAGGGGAACCCTCAGCTCACCCTCGGACCTCGACCCGCTGCCGGGCGCCGTCGTCGGCACCGCAGCCTAGGAGAACCGTTATGGACAAGATCACCACCCACACCGGAATCGGCGTCCCGCTGCGCCAAAGCGACGTCGACACCGACCAGATCATCCCGGCTGTCTACCTCAAGCGGATCACCCGCACCGGATTCGAGGACGCGCTCTTCGCCGGCTGGCGGAAGAACGAGGACTTCATCCTGAACCGGGAACCCTACCGCCAGGGCTCCGTGCTGGTGGCCGGACCCGACTTCGGCACCGGCTCCTCCCGTGAACATGCCGTCTGGGCCCTGAAGGACTACGGCTTCAGGGCAGTGCTCTCCTCCCGCTTTGCGGATATCTTCCGCGGGAACGCCGGCAAGCAGGGCCTCGTCGCGGCCCAGGTGGCGCAGGATGACATTGAGCTGATCTGGAAGGTCCTGGAAAACTCCCCGGGAACAACAGTCACCGTTGATCTGCAGGCCCGGACGGCGGTCTGCGGCAGCGTCACAGCTCCATTTGAAATTGACGAGTACACTCGCTGGCGTCTGCTGGAAGGATTGGACGACATTGCCCTGACCCTGCGCCACGAGTCCGACATCACGTCATTCGAGGCCGAGCGTCCCGCGTACAAGCCCACCACGCTCCCTGCCCTGCACTAGTGCGGTTTCGGCGGAGGCACGCCGCCCCGGAATGATCAGCAGGCTTCCGGTTTGCACTCTGGAGGTTTTTCTGCCCCTCCCAGAGCCCCGATATCATTGATAGGCCCCGCTTCGGCGGGGCCTATCCGCTTTCGACTGCGGGCATGACCGGAATCACACCGGTTCCGGCCTGTCGGAGGGCGGCGTTATTTCAGTAAGCAGACCCTTGCTCATATGCTTGAGTGCAGTCTCTTATTGCTTCCGGGGCCAATCTATTTTAAGAAATCAGGTGTTCATGGGTAGCGTCCTCACCATCCGAGGCGGTGTTCCTCTCTCAGGGAAGGTACCGGTCCGCGGGGCGAAAAATCTGGTCCCCAAGGCGATGGTTGCGGCCCTGCTTGGCAACGGCCCGTCCACACTGCGCAACGTTCCTGAAATCAAGGACGTAGAGGTAGTTACGTCCCTGCTGCAGCTGCACGGCGTTGAGGTCACCAAGGACCCTGTCACGGGCGATCTCACCATGGACCCGAAGAACGCCAAGACGGCGGCGTCCAAGGACATCGACGCCCACGCCGGCGATTCCCGCATCCCGATCCTGCTCTGCGGGCCCCTCATGCACAGCCTGGGTGAAGCCTTCATTCCTGACCTCGGCGGCTGCAAAATCGGCGACCGGCCCATCGACTACCACCTGCAGATGCTGCGCAACTTCGGTGCAGTGGTGGAAAAGCGCCCCGGCGGCATTTCCATTTCCGCGCCCAAGGGCCTCAGCGGCGCCAAGCTTGAACTGCCCTACCCGAGCGTCGGAGCCACCGAACAGGTGCTCCTGACTGCCGTGAAGGCCGTGGGTATCACCGAGCTGCGCGGTGCAGCCGTTGAACCCGAGATCATGGACCTGATCGCCATCCTGCAGAAGATGGGCGCCATCATTTCCGTGCAGACGGACCGCGTGATCCGGATCGAAGGCGTTTCCGAACTGACCGGCTACAACCACCGGGCGCTTCCGGACCGCAACGAGGCCGCTTCCTGGGCTTCAGCGGCCCTCGTCACCAAGGGCGACATCTATGTGGAGGGCGCGGACCAGAAGGACCTCACCGCGTTCCTCAACACGTACCGCAAGATCGGCGGAGCGTTCGACATCGACGACGGCGGCATCCGGTTCTACCACCCGGGCGGCCCGCTGAACCCGCTGGTACTGGAAACCGACGTCCACCCCGGCTTTATGACGGACTGGCAGCAGCCGCTGGTGGTCGCCCTGACCCAGGCCGAGGGTGTGTCCATCGTGCACGAAACCGTGTACGAGAACCGCTTCGGCTTCACGGATGCGCTTATCCGGATGGGTGCCAACATCCAGGTCCACCGTGAGTGCCTGGGCAGCGTCCCGTGCCGTTTCGGCCAGCGCAACTTCCTGCACTCGGCTGTCATTGCCGGATCCGTGCAGCTGCGCGGTGCCGAGATCGACATCCCGGATCTGCGCGGCGGCTTCAGCCACCTCATTGCGGCGCTGGCTGCCGAGGGCACCTCGCGGGTGACCGGCATCGAGCTGATCAACCGCGGGTACGAGCACTTCCAGGGCAAGCTCGAGGGCCTCGGCGCGGACTTTGACGTCGCTTCCGGCGGATCTGCCGGACTCCGGTAGCCTGACGGAATGACGGAATCGAATAAGTCACGGGTTGTTTTTGCGCTGCTCGCCGGATCTCTCCGGCCGGTATTCAATATCTTCCTGAAAAAGCAGTGGCAGGGGGCAGAGAACCTGCCCAAGGATCCGGGCTTCATTGTCTGCCCGAACCACGTGACTGAAATCGATCCGGTGGTGGTGGGGCACTTCCTGTACAACCAGGGCCGCCCGCCGCACTTCCTGGCGAAGGCATCGCTCTTCAAGGTGCCCGTGCTGGGGCCGGCACTGTCCGCCACGAACCAGGTCCCGGTGGAGCGGATCACCACCGGGGCCGCCGGTTCGCTGGATGCCGCCCGTGAAGCCCTGGCGGCAGGGCGCACTCTGGTGATCTACCCCGAAGGCACCCTCACCCGGGATCCTGATCTCTGGCCGATGAAGGGCCGGACCGGGGCCGCGCGGCTGGCCCTGCAGACCGGGGTGCCCGTCATCCCGATCGCCCACTGGGGTGCGCAGGAAGCCTTCCCGCGCTACGCGAAGTTCCCCAAGCTGTTCCCGCGCAAGCGGGTGCGGCTGGTGGTCGGCAAGCCCGTGGACCTGTCCGAATTCGCCGGACTGCCGGTCACCAAGGCTGTGCTCGACGCAGCCACGGAACGGATCATGTCCGAGCTCACGGACATGGTCTCCAAGCTCCGCGGTGCCCAGCCGCCCACCGAGCGGTGGAACCCCGTGGCCAGGGGCCAGCGGCAAGTGGGACGTTCCTTCGAAAACGGAGCCGGCGGATCCGGCACATCAACCAAACCAATCCAACCGGAGGCCGGACAGTGACCCCCCGCAGTGAACACCCCGCCGTCGTCGCCGTCCTGGGCGCCGGCAGCTGGGGTACCGCCTTTGCCAAGATTGCCGCCGACTCGGGCGCCGAACGCGGCACCGATGTCCGGCTCTGGGCGCGCCGCCCCGAGGTGGCCGCTGACATCAACGGCAGGCACCGCAACACCCAGTACCTCAAGGACACCGTCCTGCCCGCCAACCTGCGCGCCTTCACGGACCTCGGCGAGGTGCTCGCCGGAGCCGAAATGGTGGTCCTCGCCGTCCCTGCACAGTCCCTGCGCGCGCAGCTCAAGGACGTTGCTGGACGGATCCCCGCGGACGCCGTCG
The DNA here is from genome assembly GCF_024385525.1 of Arthrobacter sp. zg-Y238. Classification (GTDB taxonomy): domain Bacteria; phylum Actinomycetota; class Actinomycetes; order Actinomycetales; family Micrococcaceae; genus Arthrobacter_B; species Arthrobacter_B jinronghuae. Next base: position 12,618 of record NZ_JANFLU010000007.1, read on the forward strand.
TCGTGTCGCTGATGAAGGGACTGGAGCGGGGCACTGATGCCCGGATGAGCCAGGTGATCGCCGAGGAACTGGGACTGCCCGCCGAGCGTATCGCGGTGGTTTCCGGACCGAACCTCGCCATGGAAATTGCCCGCCAGGAGCCCACCGCGTCCGTGGTGGCCTGCACCGACCTGGACACGGCCGCCTGGATCGCCGAGGCCTGCACGGCGCCGTATTTCCGTCCCTACACCAACGAGGATGTGGTGGGCACCGAGATCGGCGGCATCGTCAAGAACGTTATTGCCCTCGCGGTGGGGATCTGCGACGGCAAGGGCATGGGGGACAACACCAAGGCCTCCGTGATGACCCGCGGACTGGCCGAAACCACCCGCCTGGCCCTGGCGCTGGGCGGCAATGCGGAGACCATGGCCGGCCTGGCCGGTATGGGTGACCTGATTGCCACCTGTTCCTCGCCGCTGTCCCGCAACCACACGGCCGGTACGCTGCTGGCCCAGGGCCTGAGCCTTGCCGAAGTCAACGCGTCCATGACCCAGACGGCCGAGGGCATCAAGTCCGCGCAGGCCGTGCTGGACCGTGCCACCCAGCTGGGCGTCTATATGCCCATCACCGAAAATGTTGTCGCCGTACTGCAGGGCGTAATTACTGTTGATGAACTGGGTCCGCGGTTGCTGGCCCGAGAACTGAAATCCGAAGGTGTGTCCGCTCCGTGACTGTTGAACCCCTGCCCGCCGGTACCATCGAGGACCGTTCCGCACCCGTGCGCCCCCGGGTAGCCGTCCTGTTCGGCGGACGCTCCAGCGAGCATGCCGTCAGCTGCGTGACAGCCGCCGGTGTGCTGCAGGCCATCGATACGTCAAAGTACGACGTCGTCCCCATCGGCATCGCGAAGAACGGCCAGTGGAGCCTGGTTTCGGATGATCCGGCCGAGTGGTCCCTGCGCGCCGCGACCCTGCCCGAGGTTCCGGCGTCGAAGGAATCCGTGGTGCTCTCCTCGCAGGACGGCAGCCGCGAACTGGTGGCCCACGCCGCCGGCAGCCTGCCCCGCAGCCTGGGCTCCATCGACGTGGTGATGCCGCTGCTGCATGGCCCCTTCGGCGAGGACGGAACCCTCCAGGGCATGTTGGAAATGGCTGACGTGAGGTATGTGGGAGCAGGTGTCCTGGCGTCCGCCGTCGGCATGGACAAGCACTACATGAAGGTGGTCTTCGAAGCCGCAGGCCTCTCGGTGGGCCCCTACGAGGTCATCACGGACCGGCAGTGGCTGCGCGATCCGCAGTCCTGCCTGGACCGCGCCGGTGCCCTCGATTTCCCGCTGTTCGTCAAGCCCGCCCGCGCCGGTTCGTCCATGGGCATCACCCGCGTCACGGACGCAGCGGAACTGCCGGCAGCCATCGAAGCGGCACGCCTGCACGATCCGAAGGTCGTAGTGGAAGCCGGGATCATCGGCCGGGAGATCGAAGTGGCCGTCCTCCAGGGGCGGGGCACCGAGGATCCGCGCACCAGCCAGCCCGGCGAGGTTGCGGTGCGCGACGGCGGCCACGAGTGGTACGACTTCGAAGCCAAGTATGTGGACGGCGCAGCGGCAGACCTCAGCTGCCCGGCCGACCTGCCGGCGGATATCACGGCCCAGGTCCGCACGCTCGCCGGAACCGCTTTCGAAGCAGTGGGCGGTGAAGGCCTGTCCCGGGTGGACTTCTTCTACACCCCGGACGGCCAGCTGATCATTAATGAGATCAACACCATGCCCGGCTTTACACCCATCAGCATGTATCCGCAGATGTGGGCCAAGTCCGGACTGCCGTACACCGAACTGATCGATGAACTGATTTCCCTGGCGCTGGACCGGAAGACGGGGCTGCGCTAGCCCTGTTCGGCTTCCAGATCCAGGGTGTCCTGGGGGCTTAGGCACTGGCTGGTGGGCTCGATTTTCGACACCGCGTTCTGCAGCTGGACCAGGAGCGTGGACGAGGCAACCTCGTTTGGATCGAAGAGAACTTCCACCGCCGGCTCCCGGCCGTAGGTGGTGGCGGTCCAGGTGTCTTCGCCCTCACGCAGGATCCAGTCGATGCCGTTCACCGAGGCGCAGGGATCGGTTGTCGGGCCCGGCACGGGGACGCCGCACTTCAGGATCGCCCGGGACGGGTTGCCCCACGCAGCCGTCGACTGGCTGTCCGTGTCCCGCAGGGCGTAACCCGCTATCTCGTCCGGCAAGGCCACCATGACGGCGGCGCAGTCCGGGTTGGCAGCGTCCGGAGCCGGATTAACGCTGGCTACCGGGCTGCAGCCGGCGGCGGCCACTGCCGAGAGAACGAGTACTGCTGGTAACGCATAGGACTTCATGTTTCCAGCGTATCCGCCGCGGCGCCCCGGACCTGAATCGGTCTGGATAGACTCATACCTGCCCCGAGCTGAGGAAAAACACGTGAGCGAGCACCCCTTTTCCGCCGAAACTGACGTTCCCGCAAATACCAGGCGCAGGACATCGCGCCCGGTACGAAATATGCTGCTGATGATTCCGGCCCTCGTGCTGGTTGCCGCACTTGCCGCCGGTGGCTTCCTGTGGCATCTGGCGTGGACTTTCGACAATTCGACGAAGACCATTACCAATGCGCTTCCAGAGGCACGGCCGGAGAAGGGCGCTGCCGCAGGAGACTCGCAGAATATCCTGCTGATGGGCACCGATACCCGGGATCCCGCCTCCAGCGACGCACGGTCGGACACGATGATGCTGGTCCATATCCCGGGCGACCGGAGCGGCGTTTACGTCATGTCGATCATGCGTGACACGTGGGTGGAGATCCCCGGGTACGGGGAACAGAAGATCAACTCCGCCATGGCTCTCGGCGGAGTGTCCCTGACTGTGGACACTGTGCAGACCCTGTTCGATATCCCTGTCGACCACGTGGCGATCATCGACTTCGAAGGGTTCCAGGGTCTAACGGATGCTCTGGGCGGTGTCACGCTCAACAACGACATCGCTTTCCAATCCGAGGGGGACCACGGCGAGTACTTTGCCGCCGGGCAGATCACTGTGGAGAGGGAGTCTGCGCTCAAGTACGTCCGCGAGCGGTACGCCTTTACCGACGGCGACTATCAGCGGGTCAAGAACCAGCAGGCTTTCCTCAGCGGCGTGGTCTCCGGTGTCCTCAACACGCAGACCCTGACCAACCCGGTAAAGATCAGCAACATAGTGAGCGGGATTTCGCCGTACCTGAGCGTGGATGAAGATCTGGACGCCGCCGCTGCAGGGGCTTTGGCCGTGAGTCTCCGCAGCGTCCGGTCCGGGGATGTCCATATGTTCACGTTGCCGAACGCCGGAGTGGGAACGTCCCCCGACGGGCAGTCCATTGTGGTGCCGGACTATGCAGCCATCGCCGAAATCGGTACTGCGCTGGACTCTGACGACCTTGCCGACTACGTCCGGTCCGCAGCACCCCGGAACTGATCCGGCCCAACCGGCGGTAAATCGTTATCGGCCACTGTCAGTGCCCTGCGGTAGGCTTCCTAATGACATAGACGGTTAGCGGCAATGACGGCGAAGACCGGATAGGACGGGCCCCGATGAGCGGCACCAGCAGGACCAGAGACAGCTCTACAAGCAGGAAACGGGATTACCTTGCAGACTAAAATCACCGCCAACGCGCAAGCGCTGAAGCGATGGTTGAGCAACGCAGAGGTCTCCTTGGGTAACCACAGCGACCGCCTCAATGCCATCAATATCTTTCCCGTGGCCGACGGCGATACCGGCACCAACCTCTACCTGACTCTCTGCGCCGCCTCGAGGGCTATTGCGGAAGAGGACACCGCCGACATCGGCGAGCTGCTGGGAACAGCCGGCCGTGCCGCAATGGAAGAAGCACGCGGCAACTCCGGCACCCTGTTTTCCGTCTTCCTCACCTCTATGGCAGAACCCCTGGCCGGCGCAACCCGGCTCTCCGCGCCGTTGCTCGCAGCCGCCCTGCAGCGGGCGCAGCTGCGCTCCTGGTCGGTGCTCAGCGATCCGGTGCCCGGCACCATGCTCTCCGTCCTCGAGGCCGCAGCGCACGCCGCCTCCGACAGCGAACCCGCCGTCACCGGAGACGACAGCAACGTAGGACTCGCACTCACGCTGCGGGCCATTATGGACGCCGCCCTGACCGCCGTCATCCATACCGAGAGCCAGCTGGACGCGCTCGCCGCCGCCCACGTGGTGGACGCCGGCGGCGTCGGCTTCCTGCTGGTACTGGACGCCCTGCGTGCCGCAGCCCTGGGCGAGGAACTGCAGGAAGAACTGCTGGACGGACTGCACGGCTACGACGTCCAGGATCCGCACATCCACGCCCACATGCCACGCATGGAAGGCGTGGAAGTCATGTGCACCATCACCCTGAGCCCGCTGGATGCCGCCACACTGCGGCTGCAGCTGGACGAGCTGGGGGACTCCGTCATCATGAGCGCCGTGAGCCCGGTGGGAGACGGCTACCGCTGGCGGATCCACGTGCACACCCCCGACGCCGGTACGACCATCGATCTGCTGCGCACTCTCGGTGATCCCGAGAATCTGACCATCACCGAGTTGTCCGCTGACGGACACGAAACCAAAGAAGTCCCCGAGGCACATGGACTCTAGGCTCCCCGGAGAACTCGACTTTCCGCTGGACCGACGGATCGGCAAAATCACGGCCAATGCCATGGAGAAACAGCTTGGCCTTAAGACCGTCGGCGATCTGCTCCACCATTTCCCGCGCCGGTATCTGGAGCGCGGTGAACTCACACCCATCGCGGAGATACCGTTCGACGAAGACGTCACCCTGATAGCCCGGGTGCAAAGCAACAACCGCCGGCAGATGCGGGCCCGCAAGGGGACAATCGTCGAGGTAGTCGTCACAGACGACACCGACGGCAGCCTCGGGCAGCTGCATCTGACGTTCTTCAACGGGTTCAATGCTTCTAAGGAACTCACCGTCGGCACCCGGGCCATGTTCTCCGGCAAGGTGGGCGCCTACCGGGGCCAGCTTCAGCTGACCAATCCCAGCTATGTGCTCCTGGATGAAGACTCGGTGGATGAGGACGAAGCCAAGCGCCCCATCCCGGTCTACCGCGCGTCGGCCAGGGTGGCCAGTCCGACCATCGCCAAGTCCGTGTCGATGCTGCTGGACAGCATGGAAGGCGCCCGGCTGCGGGATCCGATCCCGGCGGCGATCCGGGAGCGCGACCGCATGCCGGACATCGTTGCGGCTTACAACAGAATCCACCGGCCGGCCACCATGGAGGAGGCCTACGCCGCCCGGCACCGGTTTCGGTACCAGGAAGCCCTGGTCCTGCAGACCGCACTGGCCCGGCGTCGTGCCCTGACCGCCGAAGAGGAAGCCACCGCGCGTCCGGCAGTGCCCGGGGGTCTCCTGGACCGCTTTGACGCGGCCCTTCCTTTCACCCTGACTCGCGGCCAGGCCGAAATCGGGCGGGACCTATCCACTGAACTGGGCGGGGACCACCCCATGAACCGCCTCCTGCAGGGCGAGGTGGGTTCGGGCAAGACCCTGGTGGCCCTGCGCGCCATGCTGCAGGTGATCGACGCCGGGGGACAGGCCGCACTGCTGGCACCCACCGAAGTCCTGGCATCGCAGCACTACGAGTCCATCACCGCCATGCTCGGCCCGCTGGGCCGCGGCGGACAGCTCGACGGCGACCCGGACGGCACCCGCGTGGCGTTGCTCACCGGCTCGATGAACACCGCCGGGCGCCGGGCGGCGATGCTGGACGCTGCCAGCGGCGCGGCCGGAATCATCATCGGCACGCACGCCCTGCTGTCCGAGAACGTTTCGTTTGCCGACCTCGGCCTGGTGGTGGTGGATGAACAGCACCGGTTCGGCGTCGAGCAACGCGATGTGCTGCGCACCAAGGGGCACAGCACCCCGCACCTGCTGGTCATGACGGCCACCCCCATTCCCCGTACCGTGGCGATGACTGTCTTCGGTGACCTGGAGGTCTCCACCCTCACCGAGCTGCCGGCCGGGAGGGCCCCCATCTCCACCTACGTCTCGCCGCTGGCGGAGAAGCCGCAGTGGGAGCAGCGGATCTGGGCCCGCGCCCGGGAAGAGATCGACGCCGGCCGACAGGTGTACGTGGTCTGCCCCAAGATCGGAGCCAAGGAGGAGGAGCCCGGTACGGACCTGGCATTGTTCGACTCGAAGGAAGCTGCAGAGGGACGGGCGCGTGCCGAGCGGCAGGAGCTGACCTCCGTCACCGAGCTGGTCGAGTATCTCACCACTGTGCCGGCGCTCGCAGGCAAGAGCATTGCGCCCCTGCACGGCCGGCTGGACCCCAATGACAAGCACGAGACCATGGCTGCCTTCAACCGCGGCGACATTGACGTGCTGGTCTCCACCACCGTCATCGAGGTGGGCGTGGACGTACCCAATGCCTCGCTCATGGTGATTATGGACGCCGACCGGTTCGGCATCTCCCAGCTGCACCAGCTGCGCGGCCGGGTGGGCCGAGGCGGGCTGCCCGGTACCTGCCTGCTCGTGACGCAGCTGGAACCGGGACATCCGAGCCGGGAGCGGCTGGAAGCCGTGGCGGCCACCACCGACGGTTTCGAACTGTCCCGCAAGGACCTTGAACTGCGCCGCGAAGGCGACATCCTCGGCGCCAGCCAGTCCGGCGGCCGCTCCACCCTGAAACTGCTGCGCGCCGTCCAGGACGAAAAGCTCATTGAAAAGGCCCGTGCCGACGCCGTGGCCCTGGTGGCGGCGGATCCGGACCTGCGCGACTATCCGGCCCTGGACGAAGCCATCGAGGCCTACCTGAACCCCGAAGCCGAAGCATTCCTGGAACGCGGCTAACGGGCACCGGAAACCGGACGGGGCACCGGCAGCGGATAAAGTGAAGGCATGAGCCGCATTATTGCCGGGGCTGCCGGCGGATCCTCCTTGTTCAGCGTTCCGGGTGACGGAACGCGACCCACCACGGACCGGGTAAAGGAAGCCCTCTTTTCCCGCCTCGAGTCCTACGGCATCCTGCAGGAAGCCCGCGTGCTGGACCTGTTCGCCGGGTCCGGTGCCCTGGGTGTGGAGAGCGCCAGCCGCGGTGCGGCCGCCGTCGACCTGGTGGAACTGGCTGACAAGCCCGCGGCGACCTGCCGGCAGAACGCGGAACTGGTCAACAAGATCCTGGGCAGAACCTGCGTGAACGTGCACCGGGCCAAGGCCGAAACCTTCCTGCTCCGGGTCCCGGCGGACGTGCGCTGGGACGTGGTGTTCATCGATCCGCCCTACGCGTTCACCGAAGCCGAGCTGGCTACCGTCCTCACTCCGCTGGCAGGGCACCTCGCAGTCGGTGCGGTAGTGGTGCTCGAACGCTCCACGCGTTCCCCCGAGCCGGTCTGGCCCGAAGGCCTGGAGCGCTTCAGCGAGCGTAAATACGGTGAAACCACCCTGTGGTTCGCCGAACCTGCCGACGACGACGCAGAGTCCGACGACGCCGCGGCGGCGCAGGCCTAACCTGTGAAGCGGTCCAGGTCCTCGCCCGTCAGCACTGCTGCCGGGTGCGGGCCGGTCGCCAGGAGCTGCTGCGTCCACTCGGCGGGCCAGGGGAACCGGGTTGCCGCGAGCACAATGTTGCCGGGGTAGCGCCCCGTGAACATGTCCCGCTGACCCAGCGCCGCCAGGGCGCCGTCCGCATCCAAGCCGCCCGTACCCAGGGCGGCCTGCAGCTCGCGGACCTGCCGGCGGGCGAAGGCCAGCGGCGGATCGTCCCCGACGTTGACCAGCAGCACTCCGGCGGGGGAGAGCAAGGCAATCAGTTCGGCGTAGAAGTCCGACGTCGCCAAGTGCGCGGGCGCATCGGGGCCGGCGAAGATGTCCAGCACAATGGCGTCGAAGGACCGGCCGTCAAAGCGGTCCAGTGATTCCCGCGCGTCTCCGATGACGGTCTCGAGCCGGGTGCCCTCCGGCAGCGGAAGATGCGCCAGGACGAAGTCCAGCAGTTCCCGTTCCAGCTCCACCGCCGCCTGTTCGGACCCGGGGCGGGTGGCCTGGAGGTAACGGGTGAGGGTCAGCGCTCCGGCACCCAGGTGCAGTGCTCGCAGCGGCTCCCCGGCCGGTGCGGCCAGGTCCAGGACGTTGCCTATCCGGCGCAGGTACTCGTAGAAGATTTCCTGCGGGCGGGCCAGGTCCACGTGGGACTGCTCCGCCCCGCCGATGCTCAGGATGTAGGCGCCGGGGGTGAAGCCGTCTTCGGTGATGGTGGCGTGGGCGCCGATGCCCCGCAGGAGCCGGGACGCGTTCACAGCAGCCCGCCCAGCCGGGCGAGACGCTCGGAGGCGGAGTCCAGGACGTCCGTTTTCTTGCAGAACGCGAACCTCAGCAGCGACCGGGTGCGCTGCGCTCCTTCGGCGTGGCAGAACACGGCCACCGGAATGGCCGCCACGCCGATCAGTTCCGGCAGCCGCCGAGCCAGTTCCGTGGCGTCCGTAATCCCCAGGGGCGAAGTGTCGGCGGTAACGAAATACGTTCCGGCGGAGGGCAGGACCTCCATCCCGGCGGCCCGCAGCCCCGAACCGAGCAGGTCCCGCTTCGCCTGCAGCGCGGCGGCGGCGCCGGTGAAGTAGGAATCCTCCAGTCCCAGGCCGACGGCGACCGCGGACTGGAAGGGGGTGCCCGAGGTATAGCTCAGGAAGGTCTTGACGGTGCGGACCGCTGCCACCAGCGGCGCCGGGCCGGTGAGCCAGCCGATCTTCCAGCCGGTCACGGAAAATGTCTTACCCGCCGAGGAAATGGTCAGGGTCCGTTCCGCGGCGCCGGGCAGCGTGGCTACGGGGATGTGCACCGGCCCGAAGGTCAGGTGTTCGTACACCTCGTCGGTGACGATCACGGCGTCGTGCTTCGCTGCCAGATCCACAATCTGCTGCAGGACCTCGCGGGGGAGGACGGCGCCCGTGGGGTTGTGCGGATTATTGACCAGCACCACCCGGGTGCGGTCGGTGAACGCCGCTTCGAGGGCGCCGTCGGCGGGGAGGAAGTGCGGAGCCTCGAGGGCGACGGTGGTGTGCGTGGCGCCGCTGAGCCCGATGACCGCGCCGTAGGAATCGTAGAACGGTTCGAAGGTCAGTACCTCGTCTCCGGGACCGGTGAGGGCCAGGAGGGCCGAGGCAATGGCTTCCGTGGCGCCGGTGCTGATGATGACCTCGGTGTCCGGGTCCACGTGCAGCCCGTAGAACCGCTCCTGATGAGCCGCGACGGCGTTGCGCAGCACCGGCAGGCCCTGTCCCGGGGCGTACTGGTTGGCGCCGGAGGCAATGGCCTCCCGCGCGGCGTCGAGCATTACGGCCGGGCCGTCTTCATCGGGAAAGCCCTGGCCGAGGTTGATGGCTCCGTGCCGTCCGGCAAGGGCGGTGATTTCCTCGAAAATGGTCACCCCGAGATTGCCGTCCGCCGCGAGCAGGTTGGCTCCCGCGGCGGTCCGCTGCCAGGGCTGGGCGGCGGCCGTGCCGGTGCCGGGCCGGGCGCGGAGCAGGGACGCGGCTGTGCTGATACTCATGCCTCAAGTATTACCCGCCCGCACCCGGTAGATTCGACCTATGCGACGTGCTGTATGCCCCGGTTCCTTTGATCCCATCCACAACGGCCATGTGGAGGTGATTGCCCGTGCGGCAACACTCTTCGACGAAGTCATCGTGGCGGTGTCCACCAACTATGCGAAGAAATACCGTTTCAGTGCCGAGGAACGCCTGGAACTGGCGGCGGAAACCTTTGGGGCGCTGCGCGGGGTTTCCGTGGTCCCCATGGGGGACGGGCTCCTGGCCGACTTCTGCCGGGAGCACGGCGCCTCCGCGATTGTGAAGGGACTGCGGTCCGTCCAGGACTATCAGTACGAACTGCCCATGGCCGTCATGAACAGGCAGCTCACCGGCGTCGAAACCGTCTTCCTCGCCGCGGAAAGCAGCTACACCCACCTTTCCTCGTCCCTCATCAAGGAAGTGGCCTCCCTCGGCGGCGACGTCGCAGGCTATGTTCCGCCGACGGTGCTGAAGCGCCTGACGGAAGGCCGGACGGCAAGCTAGACCGGGTTGGCGCAGGCGGGGCGGATCAGCCCTGCCGGGAAGCACCCGAAGGCCGATTAGCCGGATGCCCTGTGGCGGGTAAACTGGTCTGTGGAGCACGTGCCCGCACGTGCTCCCTGGCTGCGGTGCAGCCGCAGTTTGAGAGATTCCGGCAAGTCAGGCTAAGATGATATGTCGGTCTATGTTCTACAGGAGTTCTCATTAGCGAATTTTCGCGGTCCAATCCGGAAACTCCCCTGGCTATCAACGTCAGGGACCTCGGGCGCAGCCCGGGAACGATGCGGACCTTGCATGAACATGTACCGGCACCGAAAGACTTCGGTGTTGCGCTTATCGGCGTTCCGGAAGGATCCGACCTCGAGCTCGATCTGAGGCTGGAGGCCGTGCACGAAGGGATTCTGGTATCCGGCGTAGTAATCGCCCCCGTAAAGGGCGAATGCGGCCGCTGCCTGAAGCCACTCGCGTACGACCAAGAAGTCGATGTGCAGGAACTCTTCTACTACGAGGACGCTGAGTCCTTCGAAGAAGAAGATGAAGAAGAGCAACACCGGATCGAGCGAGATGTCATCGATCTTGAGCCGGTATTGCGGGACGCAGTGGTTCTTACCATGCCGTTCCAGCCGGTGTGCCGGGAAGACTGCGAAGGCCTTTGCTCCGAATGCGGAGCGCGCCTTGAGGAGGATCCGGGTCACCACCATGAAGCAGTGGATCCTCGCTGGGCAGCCCTCGCCGGGCTGACCGGCACGGCCGCAGAAGATACTGCGGCACCAAGTACAGAGTCAGACGAGAGAGAAGAGAGTTAGCCGTGGCTGTTCCGAAGCGGAAAATGTCCCGCGCGAATACACGTGCACGCCGGTCCCAGTGGAAGGCGACCGCGCCCAACCTGGTGAAGACCGTGGAGAACGGCCGCGTCACCTATAGCCTGCCGCACCAGGCCAAGGTCGTAACCGACTCCGCCGGCACCGCGCTGTTCCTTGAATACAAGGGCCGCAAGGTCGCGGACGTCTAAGACCAGTGTTCGGCCCGGTTTTGCGCATCATTAGTGTTGTTGCGGACGGGCACGTGAATACTGCTTTTCGGGTTGTATCCAAAAAGTGAAGAATACTGAAGAGCTTATGAAGCGTCTCGGTGTCGATATCGACGCCGGGACGCTTCGTCTTGCACTCACGCACCGTTCCTACGCTTACGAGCAGGGCGGCATCCCCACGAACGAGCGCCTGGAATTCCTGGGTGACTCCATTCTGGGGTTCTCGGTAACCGATGCCCTCTACCGGGATAATCCTGATCTTTCCGAAGGCGAGCTGGCCAAGCGCCGCTCCGCCGTCGTAAGTACCCGTGCCCTTGCCGGCATTGCCCGCGGCCTGGGGCTGGGGGAGTACATCCTCCTGGGCCAGGGCGAAAAGCTGACCAACGGGCGCGATAAGTCCTCCATCCTTGCGGACACCACCGAGGCAATCATCGGTGCCGTGTACCTGGATCACGGAATCGAAGCCGCGCGCCAGATGGTGATGCGCCTTGTCGGGCCGCTGCTGTCCAACGCCGAGGCGCTCGGTGCCGGTACCGACTGGAAGACCAGCATCCAGGAGATCGCTGCCGGCCGGAAAATGGGCGACATCGAATACCGGGTCTCCGGATCCGGTCCCGACCATTCCCGCAGCTTCGTAGCGGTCCTGCATATCGGCGACAAGGCCTACGGCACGGGCGTCGGCCATTCCAAGAAGGAAGCCGAGCAGGAAGCCGCCGCTGCCTCCTGGAAGATGATCAACGCCAAGGAAGCCGACTCCGCGGCTGCCGGTTCCTAGGCACTCCCGGGCATGCCTGAGCTTCCCGAAGTCGAGGTGGTCCGCCGCGGACTGGCGTCATGGGTCCGCGGCCGCACCATCACCGGCGTCGAAGTCGTGGATTCCCGTTCCGTGCGGCGCCATGCTGCTGGTCCCGAGGATCTCGTCGGCAACCTCGAAGGCGCGGTGGTGGCCGACGTCGTCCGCCGCGGGAAGTTTCTCTGGCTGCCGCTGCTCGAGGCTGCTCCTACGCCGTCTGTTCCTGCGCCGGCCGACGACGTCGTACCCTCCTTTGCGCTGATGGCGCACCTCGGGATGAGTGGCCAGCTGCTGATGGAAGACTCGGCCCTTCCGGATGAGAAGCACCTGAAGGTCCGGTTCACGCTCAGTCCCGCCGTTGATGCCTCCGGCGTTGCGATGCCGGACGAACTGCGCTTTGTGGACCAGCGCATCTTCGGGGGTGTGTTCCTCACCGATCTGGTTCCGACGCCCGACGGCGCTCCCGGCGGCCTGTCCGAGACCGGACTTCCGCTCGTGGCTGCCGAGGCCGCGCATATTGCGCGCGACCCTCTGGATCCTGCGTTTTCCTTTGACGAGTTCTACCGTCGGCTGCGGCTGCGGAAGACCGGGATCAAGCGTGCCCTGCTGGACCAGGGGCTGATTTCCGGGGTCGGGAACATTTATGCCGACGAGTCCTTGTGGGCGGCACGCATGCACTTTGCCCGCGCCACGGACACTATGCGCCGGGCCGATGCGCTGCGGCTGGTCGAAGCCGCCCGGGACGTGATGACCCGTGCCTTGGCTGCGGGAGGCACCAGCTTTGATTCGCTGTACGTCAATGTGAACGGTGCCTCGGGATACTTCTCGCGGTCCCTCAATGTCTATGGCCGTGAAGGGCTGCCCTGCCCGCGCTGCGAGGAGCTGGGGCTGCATACCCTGATCCGGCGGGATTCGTTTATGAATCGGTCCTCATACAGCTGCCCTGTGTGCCAGCCTCGGCCTCGGAACGGGCGCTGGTAGTTTGCCGTTCCACGAACTGGATTGGATGTCCGTCGAAGTCCTCGACGAATGCAACCTGCAGTTTTCCGTCCAGGAACGGGTGCGGTCCTTGTAGGGGCTTTGCTCCGGCGTCGAGTGCAGCCGCGTAGGCCGCTGCGGCGTCATCCGTCCAGAGCGTGAGGCACGCGCGGTGTCCGGCCGTGACCGGGGTGAGTCCGTGCGCTTCGGCCGCCGGTCCGGGCAGTGCAAGCCCGAGTTCGAAGCCTTCCAATGACATTTCGATTTTTACGGGCGCTGTCCCTGCCCCTGTTGCACGGGATTCTTCAGTGAAACCGAGGGCCACGTAGAAGCGTGCCGCCCGCGCGACGTCGGCGACGAACAGGACGACCTGCGGATTGTAGATTTTCACGGCTGTCCTCATCTCGGGCGCCGGTAGGTTCACCGGCCGTTTCAGCGCTACGGATTGAGGAGGTCCCCGGCGGCAGCCAGTTTGCGGAGTTCCTCGATGTGGGCCTTGAATGCCTTCTGACCCGCTCTGTTCAGGGCCACCCAGGTGCGGGTGCGGCCGTTCACGGAACCCTTGCGGACGGTGACAAACCCGGCCTGCTCCAGCACCTTGACGTGTTTGCTTAGTACCGAGTCGCTGAGCTTCAGGGCGTCCCGGAGTACGCCGAATTCGGCTTCGCCCACTTCGGCCAGGATGGAACAGATCCGCAGCCGGGTGGGGACATGGATAACCTCATTGAATCCGTCGCCCATCAGCCGGCGTTCCGTAGGGCGCGCTCCAGGCGGGCGTCCATGGCCGGTCCCGCCACCAGCGTCAGGACCAATACGAGGACTGCCGCGACGTATGCAATCCATGCCCGGGAGTAGGTCGAGTAGAGCACAACTGCCGCGACGCAGATAAGCAGAAATACAGCGACGTAGGTCCAGGACAACCCCCGGCTTCCCGGATGGGTGTAGACATCAACCACCACGCGGCCGCGGGACTGGAGCATCGGCAGTACACAGAAGAGTATTCCGGACACGGCGAAGAGTCCGGTGGCCCAGTCGGCTTCCTTGGAGAAGACGAGGCCGATGACGAACATCGCCATTCCTACTGCCTGGGCGGGATAGAGCCATGCCGGTGACCGGACGTGCGGAGCCAGCGCCTGCTTGGACAGGGTGATGGATTCGAGGGCCTGGCGTGCTTCGTCGGGGGAGGGACGGGGGCCTTGAGCGTGGGTCATGCCGTCAGCCTAGACTTTCCGCAACGGAAAGGGAAGGGTTTCCGGTGTGGAAAGTCGCGGGAGCCTCCGCTCGCGTCTTCAGAAAGAATTACGAAACTCTTGTAATTGTTTCGGAATTACGTAATTCTCTATCCATGACGACAGGAGACGACACCCGACTGGAGGCGTTGGAAGCACGCGTGGCAGCCCTGGAGCAACGCGCGGGAACCGCGGAGCCGACGTCGGCCGCGGACGGGGCAGACGTGTTCTGGGCCCTCGAAGGGGTGCGGAAGCGCCATCCCGAGCCGGGAGCCGTGCTGTTCACCGGCACCGCCACTACCGCCGCCGGTGCCCACTACGAGTACCAGTACGGGTTGGAGACCGGGCATCTGCTCGACGTCGACTGGACGCAGTTCGCTGACTCCCTTGCCTCCCTCGGCCATCCCGTCCGTCTGGCTGTGCTCCACGCCGTGCTCGGCGGAACCGAGACCGTGGCAGAGCTGGTGGAGGAACTGGGTTCCGGAACCTCCGGACAGATCTACCACCACGTTCACCAGCTGACCGCCTCGGGCTGGCTCACACCGCACGCCCGGTCCCGCTACCAAATCCCGCCGGCCCGGGTCATCCCGCTGCTGGCGATTCTGACTGCTGCCTCCGGAGGTAACTGACATGTCCAAATACAGACGTATGACCGTGGCCGTCCTTGCCGCTGCAGCGGTCCTGGCCGCCGGGCTCCTTGCTGCCCCGTGGACGCCGCGCCTGTCGACGCAGGTTTCCGGGGATGCAGCACTGGCTGAGGCCGTCCGTCCCCTGCTGCAGAAACCTGCCGATGCGGTCAGCGTGGCCTACCTGGAAAACGGCGCTGTCCGGTTTGCCGGGTTCGGTGCCGACGAGCGGACGGAGTTCGAAATCGGTTCGGTGTCCAAGACGTTCACGGCGGCACTGCTGGCGGACGCCGTCGAGCGCGGCGAGGTGACGTTGGAGACCACCGTGGCTGAAATCCTGGGCCCGGACCTGCGGGACCCGGAGGCCGAGATCGGAACCGTCACCCTGGCCGAGCTGGCCAGCCACCGGTCGGGGCTTCCCCGGCTAGCCACCGATCCGGAAGCGCTGGTCTCCCTGCTCGCCGGCACCGTCCTCCACCGCGACCCCTACACCGCCTCGCCCGCCGAGGTGCTGGAGCAGGCACAGTCTGCGTCGGTGGGCGGAAGGGGAACGATGGCCTACTCCAACCTCGGGTATGCCTTCCTCGGGCAGCTGCTCGCCAAGGCGGCCGGGATGGAATACACCGATCTGCTGGAGCAGCGGATTTTCGAGCCGCTGGGAATGAAGGACACCTACGTGCCGATGACGGCCGACAACCTGCGTGCAGGTGCTCCCACCGGCCGGAATGCAAGCGGACTGCCAGAGGGTGCCTGGACCGGCAACGGCACCGCACCGATGGGTGGGATCCGGTCTACCGCAGCGGATATGTCGCTCTACCTCCGGGCGCTGCTGGCGGGCACCGCCCCTGGTGCCGGCGCCCTGGAACCGCAGTGGGATACCGGTGAGGACGGCGAGCAGGTGGGCCTGGCATGGTTCACGCAGGTCTCATCCTCGAGTGGGCGGGCCGCGACTTGGCACAACGGCCAGACCGGAGGTTTCTCATCCATGGTGGCGATGGATCGTGAAGCTGGCACAGCCGTGCTGATCCTCTCCAATGTGGCTGTCGGGCAGGAAGAAGCTGCGTTGGCTTTGCTGAAGGAAGGTCTCTGATGACATTCATGTCCTGGATCCTCGGCGCTTGGCTGATGGTGACCTGTCTGTCCGTGGCGGTTCCCGTCTGGAAACGGGCGGGACAGCCTTCAGGCCCCAGTCGGCGGTCCCTGCTGGCCGGTTTGTTGGATGCGGCTTCGCTCGCGGGCCTCTTGCGGCTCGTGGTGCCGTGGACTCCCGGGTCGGTGGTCCTCTGGGTGGTGGCGATCGTCGTGCTGGCGGCGGCAGTTGCCGGAGCGGTTCTTCGCTGGCCGGAGCTGCCGGGCCGGGGGTCTGAGTCTGAGGGGCCGGCGCAGGAGATGGCATCCGGGGGTTCGAGGGGACCTGAGGGCGCGGAGCCGGAGGAATCGGAGTTGGTTCCGAAGCCCGACGTCGCCGTGTCGGAAGTGCCGGACCAATCCCGGCTGCAGCAAAGCGCCAGAGCGGAGACCGCAGCAGGGCGAGGCTCGGCGATGGAGGCCGGACCGGTGGAGCGGTCCCGGCGGCCTCTCCTTCCTGTGCGGGAAAGGGCAGCCGCACCCGACACGGGGAAGTCCGATCCTGGCAACCCTGACCAAGGAAAGCCTGGCCGGAAGGCGGCGGCCGGAAAGAAGATAAAGAAGGAACCCGGAAATCTCGCGTTGGCCGGAAGCGGGGCGCTGCTGCTCGCCGTCGTCGTGATTTCTTCTCTAGCTGGTTGAGGCCGGTTTGGGCTGTATGAGTGTCGCCTGGAAAGGCCTTGTAAGCGAACTGAAAAACAGGTGGCGGAACGGGTATTTCTTCCCTAGCTCCGACGCCCGAGTCTCGATAGACTCGAACACATGTTCGAATACTCTCGACCTGCAAACCATCAGCGGACCGGCCGATTGACTGCCGACACCGCGTTGGTGAACGCGTGGGTCGAGGTATTGGGCGACCAAGCTGAGAGCCTGTCCAGCGGGGAGCCCGAAGACCGCGAGCTGATTGACCGGATCCGGGCACTGGAGGAACTCAAAGCCGCGGCTTCGGCGGCACAGGCCCGGGCCGCTGCAGTGTTCGATGCCTCGCAGCGCCGGAAGCAGGCCGAGGCCGGAGTACTGCGCGAGGACCTGGGCCGCGGTGTCGCTTCCCAGATTGCCTTGGCCCGCAGGGAGTCGCCGAGCCGAGGGGGACGGCTGCTGGGGTTTGCCAAGGTACTGACGGAGGAGATGCCGTGCACCCTGCACGCGCTGACCCGCGGGAAAATCAGTGAATGGAGGGCAACGCTGCTGGTCCGTGAAACGGCTTGCCTGAGTTTGGAGGACCGGCGGCGGGTGGATGAAGAAGTGGCCGGAGATCCGGAAGTGCTTGAAACTCTGGGGGACCGGCAGATCATTTCCCGTGCCAGAGGTGCCGCCTACCGGCTGGATCCTTCAGCAGCGGTCAAGCGCGCGGCCAAAGCCGAATCGGAACGTTTTGTCTCCTGCCGTCCTGCACCGGACACCATGACCTACCTGACCGGACTTCTGCCCGTGGCCCAGGGCGTGGGTGTTTATGCGGCATTGTCCCGTGAAGCGGACCGGCTGCGTGCCTCCGGAGATTCCCGGGGCCGGGGCCAGATCATGGCGGACACCCTCGTTGAGCGCGTGACCGGACAGACTGAGGCAGGCCAGCTGGAGGTGGAAGTTCAGCTGGTGATGACGGATCGGACGCTGTTCGGCGGAGATTCCGAGCCGGCCGTGGTCCCCGGATACGGCCCGGTGCCTGCGCAGTGGGCAAGGGACCTGGTTCGGGGAAGGCATCCGAGGCAAGACGCCGAGCAGGACGATTCCGACCGTGGAGCGGAACCCGGACAGAACCACGGACAGATCCCGGATCGGGGCCAGCATCGTGTTGCAGGGCGGACAACGAAGCGGGACAAACAAGACGAACGCTGGCTTCGGCGTCTGTACGCAGATCCCGATACCGGAGAACTCGTCGCAATGGATTCACGGGCACGCTTGTTCCCGACTTCGTTGGGACGGCTTATCGCGGCTCGGGACCAGACCTGCCGAATGCCGTGGTGCGGAGCGCCCATTCGGCATTTCGACCATATTCGTCCCCACCGTGACGGCGGGGAGACCAGCACCGCGAATGGGCAGGGCCTCTGCGAGGCGTGCAACCAGGCCAAGGAAGCACCTGATTGGAAGGCGCGAACGGTCGATACTCCAGGGAAAAGCGGACCGCACACCGTCGAGACCACCACCCCAACGGGGCACACCTATCGGTCTACTGCGCCGCCGCTGCCTGGGGTCAGAGCTGTAGCAAGAGCCGGGGATCGGGCGGGAACCGAGACTGGAATCGAAACCGAAGATCAATCCAGCGCAGGAACACGGCCCGTCAAACGCTCAGGATCTCCAACCACGTTCCTGGAAGGCTGCATCGTCGATCTGATCTGGGCCGCGTGATGGACCTGCGTATGGGCGTTCCGGCGCTGGGAGTATTCCGGCCGGCTTGGGGAACCAGGACCCTACCGGTCCGCCAGTTCGGCAAGAATCTCATCGGTAAAGGGAGGCCACACCTCGGCGGCCCAGGGACCGAAATCGCGGTCGGTAAGGCAGACAGCAGCAGCACGAACCGCAGGATCCACCCAAAGGAAGGTTCCGGACTGGCCGAAGTGCCCGAAAGTGGCCGGCGAGCTGTTAGCGCCGGTCCAGTGCGGAGACTTCTGTGCCCGGATTTCGAAGCCGAGGCCCCAATCGTTCTCTTTCTGCCGGCCGAAACCGGGAAGCACCCCCGCGAGGCCGGGAAAGACCACCTGCGTGGCTTCCGTCAGCCGGCCCGGATCGGTGAGCGTGGGAGCCTGCAGCTCGGCAGCAAACCGACTGAGGTCCGCTGCCGTGGAGACGGCACCGGCAGCAGGGGAGCCCTCCAGTGTTGTGGAAGACATGCCCAGCGGAACCAGCACGCCTTCCCGCAGGTATTCCCCGAAAGCCATGCCCGTGGCCTGCTCCAGTGTCTCCCCGAGTACCTCAAAACCTGCGTTGGAATACAGGCGCCGGGTGCCGGGGGTGTAGCGGATCGTGCGCTCGCCGAAGTCGTAGCCCCCGGAATGGGCCAGAAGGTGCCGGACGGTAGAACCCTCAGGGCCCGCAGGCTGATCGAGTTCCAAGGCTCCCTCATCGAGGGAAACCAGTACGGCATACGCGCTCAGCAGCTTGGTGACCGAGGCGAGTCGAAAACGGCGGTCCTGGTCGCCGGCAGTGCCGAGCACCTCGCCGTCGGCGGTCACGACGGAGACAGCGGCATGGTCAACAGGCCAGGACTCGATCTTCTGCAGGCTTTTCACGGAAATCATCCTAGGAGTAGTGCCGGGCAAGCCGGGCCATGCCGTCTTCAATCGAAACTTCGGGGGTCCAGTCCAGCACTTCGCGGGTTTCGCGCTGGTCAAACCAGTGCGACGTCGAGAGCTGCTCGGCCAGGAAGCGGGTCATGGGAGGCTCATCGTGGACGAGACCCCGCCGACCGGCCACCAACCAGGCCTTCTCGATCAGGCTTCCGGCGCCTCGGGCAGCCTTGCCGGGAACGCTCCAGCCCGGTGCAGCCACTCCTGCAGCTGCACAGATACCGGCAATCAGTTCCCCTACCGGCCGCGGCTGGCCGTTCGTGACCACGAGGGCACGGCCGGCTGCGGCATCCATCCGCTCCAGTCCGCGGACAATGGCCGCCGCCGCGTTGTCGATGTACGTGGTGTCGATCAGCGCCGCACCGCCGTCCAGCAGCGGCAGGCGGCCGGACCGGGCACGGTCGATCACGCGTTCCACCAGCTGCGTGTCGCCGGGCCCCCAGACGATATGCGGCCGGATGGCAGTGACCCGGAAATCGGACGAATTCTGCGCCAGTGCAAAGAGCTCGGCCTGGGCCTTGGACGCAGCATAGAAACCGCGGGCACGGGCAGGGTCTGCAGTACCCGCACCGGCACCGGCAATCGGCTCGCCGAAGTGCGCCACGGACGGAGACGAGACGAAAACGACGTCGCGAACCCCGGCCGTCTGCGCAGCCTGCAGCAGGACCTGCGTACCCGCGATGTTGGTTTGCTCGAACTCATGCCACTCGCCGGTAAAGGAGACCTTCGCCGCAAGATGGATTACTGCGTCCATCCCGTCGACGGCGCGGGCAGCCGCAGCGGGATCGGCAACGGAACCGGACACGGAATCCCTGCCGGGCCGGCCGGGACGGCGCTGGAAGGTGCGGACCTTGTGGCCCTTGGCTTCCAGCAGGTCCGCAACCGCACCGCCCAGCAGGCCGCTCGCACCGGTGACCAGGACGTTCCGGGGCGGCAGGACCGGCGAACTCATCGCCGGCCCTTGCCCAGCCGCGGCACCGGACCGCCGGCCAGCAGCCGGGAGGCCCAGTCAGCCAACGCCGTACGGTCGATCTTGGAATTGTGCCGGATATCGGTAGGCATCTGCGGCAGCACCAGTACGGCAGCCAGATCGAGCCCCACGAACTCGGCCACGCGGGACCGCACAGCTGTGGTCAGCTCGGAAGACGCGGTCCCGGCCCGGCGGGCCGGCGGTTCCGTCTCCAGAACAGCCACGGGCACCTGGGCGCCGGCGGGTCCGACGCCGACCAGCGCCACCCTGCCCACGCCGTCGACCGTCTCGGCCGCCTGCTCGGCTGCCACCGGGGTCCGGACCCCGTCCGCGGTGGTGAGGATGTGCCCGAGACGCCCCTCGACCCACAACCGGCCCTCGTCGTCGAAGTGGCCGACGTCGCCGGTGCGGTGCCAGCCGTCAATGGACGAACTATGGCTTTCCGTGATCCAGAGCCGGTCGTAGCGGTCCTTGACGTGCGGGGCGCTGACCAGGATTTCACCGGTGCGGTTCGGAACGGTCAGCGGTTTATTGCCCACCGAACCGTCCGGGAAGACTTCGGCAATGGCCACCTCGGCCCGGGACACCGGAGTGCCGACGCAGACACCGTTGCCGGCACCAGCGGCACGGATGCCCTCAAGGTCGATATCGGTGACCGGCAGTGCTTCGGTCATGCCGTACGGGGTGTGCAGGGAGGCCTTCGGCACCAGGTCCTGCACCTGCGCCAGAAGCGGCTCGGCTATCGGAGCACCGGCGGAAAGCAGCAGTTCCACCTGTGCCAGCGCGGCCCGCTGCGGAGCGTTCAGCTGGCCGGAGGTGGCCAGCACGTTGGTCAGCGCCGCAGGGGAAGCAAAGATGGTGGTGGCATCCACGGCGACGGCGGCATCGGCCAGGGCTGCGGCGGTCAGGGTGCGCGGGGAGGTGACGTCCATGTCCGGCGTCACTGATGTGGCACCCAACGCCGGACCCAGCAGAGCGAACGGCGCGAAGCCGGCCACCAGCGAGGTCCCGGCACGGAGGTTATAGGTGTCCTTGATGGCATCACGCATGGCGGCCAACTGCCGGTGCGTGTACACCACACCCTTGGCAGGGCCAGTGGACCCGGAGGTGAACAGGACGGCGGCGTCCGCGTCGGGTTCCGCGGGGTACCACGGCGCTTCGGAACCGGATCCGTCGGCAATGAGACCCTCAACGGAGTACCGGACACCCAGCAGCCGTTTACGGGCGGGCGACAGCTCGGACACGCTGATCCGGGTTCCCGGCCAGCCCAGCGCCCGGGCACCGACCAGTGCCCGGTCGATGCCGATCAGGAACGCCGGCCCGGCGCCCTTGATGGCGCGGCCGAGTCCCTTGGTGCCCAGGCCGGCGTCGGCCACCACAATGACGGCGTTCAGGCGCAGGCACGCGTAGATCAGCGAGGTCAGTTCAATGCCCGGCGGAACCAGCAGGTTCACCCGGGTACCCGGACGCACGCCCGCTGCGGCGAGTCCCGCGGCGAGGGCATTCACCCGCTCCGCGAGCCCGGCCCAGGACAGGATGCGCGGCTCCACTGCCGCGCCCTCGCCTCCGCCCAGCGGTGCCATGTCGACGACGGCGGCGCTGGTGTCGCCCGCACGCTCATCCAACTCGGCAAGCATGGGGCGGAACGGCTCAGTGCGCCGGAGTGCGGAATCGGCAGGGGCTTCGACGGCGGTCTGCAGCCAGGAGAAGACGGGGGAGGCAATATCGACGTCTTCGGGGAGCAGGTGCCCGGCACCCTCGAACCGGTGCACGGAGGATTCCGGCAGCCGGTCCAGCAGGTCGCGCAGGTAGCGGTCGGAGAAGACCGGATCCTTAGGACCCCAGAGGACCAGAGAGGGAACATTGAGCCGGCGGATACCCTCAGCAACGGTGGTCAGCGCCCGCCAGCTCGGGTGGGAATCCACGGCGGGAATGTCGGCAACGAAGTTCGCAACGCCCTGTCGGCGGGCCGCCCCGCGGTACGGCAGCGCAAACGCTTCCCGTACCGGAGCAGGCAGTGCGGGCTGCGCGAGGGAATGCGTAACCCGGATAAAGGCATCGGTGCTGCGCGTGCCCCAGGGATGGACGGCCGGATGCAGGGCCAGCTTCAAGGCCGGCGGCAGCGAATACCCGGCAGGGTGCACTGCAGTGTTGGTCAGGACCACGCCGGCGAGCTGACGGCGGTGCCGCAGCGCCCAGCCCAGGGAAATCAGTCCGCCCCAGTCGTGGCCGACAGTGACCACGGGTCCGGTGATTTCCAGCGTGTCCGTGAGGTTGCCGAGGTCGGTGATCCGGTCCTCCAGCCGACGGAAGGCACCGGTACGTTCGGAGAAGCCCATGTCCAGCTGGTCAACGGCCACCACGCGCCACGGCTTGTCGGCGGACGCGCCGGCAGCCAGCAGGGTGCGCCAGAGGTAGGACCAGGTGGGGTTGCCGTGCACACACAGCAGGGTCCCGGCCGGTTCGACGCCGGCGGCGGTCAGATCGGGTCCGTTATCGAGGATGTGCCACTTGCGGACGGTGCCCGCGACGTCGACGGCGGCGGTGGAGGGAACGTGGACAAACGTGGACCAGGCGGCGGAAACGCCCGGCCAAAGCTCCTCTACCACGCAATCTCCATCATGGTCGTGTTCAGCCCGGAGCCCACGCCCATGCACAGCACGCGGTCGCCGGGGTTCAGCGAACGGGATTCCTGGGCCAGGGTCATCGGCAGGGACGCAGGCCCCACGTTGCCCCAGTTCGGGAACGTGATCGGCACCTTTTTACGGTCCAGGTCCACGGCCTTGATGATGGCGTTGGTGTAGGAGTTGGACACCTGGTGGGTGACGTAGCGGTCCATGCCGGACCAGTCCCAGCCGTTGCCGTGGGCTTCATGCCAGGCGTCCACCACGAGTTCCAGGCCGCCGTCCAGCAGGCCCTTGGTGTCGGTGTACATGCCGTCGATGCCGCCCACGCACAGCTCGTGGTGCTGGGTGCCGGCACGCGAAACGCCGCCGAGGATGCGGTGCGAGCCGGGGTGCCGGTCCGCCCGGCCGATAACAGCGGCAGCGGCACCGGAGCCGAGCGTGAGGGTCGCGAATTCCCGCAGGTAGTCGTCACGGGTGGAATCCGGGGCGTTCAGCCGCTCGAAGGTGGCTTCCTGCACGCCCTGGGAGTCCTCGCCGGCCACAATCAGGGCATAGTTGATCTGCCCGGAGTCGATCATGTTGGACGCCAAAGTGATGCCGTTGACGAAGCCCAGGCAGGCGTTGGCAAGGTCGAAGTTCATCGCGGAGGAAGGCAGCCCCAGGCCGTTATGGATCTTCACGGCCACGGACGGCTCCAGGTTCCGTCGGGTGACCGAGGTGTTGATGAGCAGCCCGATTTCGGATGCCTCGACGCCGGCTTCGGCCAGGGCCTTGGCACCTGCCTCGGTGGCGCCGTCGTCGAACGCGGTGCCGGGAGCCCACCAGCGCCGTTCACTCACGCCTGCCACCCGCTCGAGCAGGCGCTTGGAAAGCCGCAGCCGTTTGAGCGACGGCTCGAGGCGCCCGTCGAATTCACTGGAACTCATAACCACCGGAGCTTCAACGCTGTTCACGCTGAGGATGGCCGAGTTGGAGTGCTGGAAGTTGAAGTTCCCGGTCAAAATGCCTGCCTTGTCTGCTGCTGAACCTATCGCGCTGGCGGCCGCCGTGAAGCCTGCATCCACGCCCTAAAATCATATGACTCTTGTAGAAGCCTACTTACCGGCCCCGCGATTCCGCAGGCAAAAGCCCGATTACGCTCTCCGAGTAGAGCGGAATTTTGACGCTAACCGCGTAGATTTAAGGAATCAACCCCGGCAGGAGAGATTAACCCCCGTGCATCTGAAGACCCTGACCATGCGAGGATTCAAGTCCTTTGCATCGGCCACCACCTTTGAGTTCGAACCCGGTGTCACGGCGGTGGTCGGTCCCAACGGTTCCGGGAAGTCCAACGTGGTGGATGCCCTGGCCTGGGTGATGGGCGAACAGGGCGCCAAGACGCTGCGCGGCGGAAAGATGGAAGACGTGATCTTCGCGGGCACGTCAGGTGCCTCCGGCCGTGCACCGCTGGGGCGGGCCCAGGTGTCACTGACCATCGACAACGCCGACGGCGCCCTGCCGATCGAATACTCCGAGGTCACCATTTCGCGTACCCTCTTCCGCACCGGCGGATCCGAGTACGCCATCAACGGCAGTCCCTGCCGCCTCCTCGATATCCAGGAACTGCTCTCGGACTCCGGTCTGGGCCGTGAGATGCATGTCATAGTCGGGCAGGGCCAGCTGGACAAGGTGCTGCACGCTTCAGCGGAGGAGCGACGGGGCTTTATCGAGGAAGCCGCCGGGATCCTCAAGCACCGGCGGCGCAAGGAAAAAACCCTGCGCAAGCTGGACGCCATGGCCGCGAACCTCGCCCGCGTCACCGACCTCACTGCCGAACTGCGGCGCCAGCTCGGACCGCTGGGCAAGCAGGCGGCCGTCGCCCGCCGGGCCAAGACGGTGCAGCAGGATGTCCGGGACGCCCGGTCACGGCTCCTGGCCGATGACCTCGCTACCCTTAAAGCTGCCTACGACAAGGAAGCAGCGGACGAAAGCGCCCTGAAGGCACGCCGCACGGTGGTGGAGGCTGCAGTGGAAGAGGGCCGGGAGCGCCAGGCCGCCCTGGAAGCCATGGCAGCCGAAGCGGCACCGCAGCTGAACGCCGCACGGGACACCTGGTACGAACTGTCCTCTCTGCAGGAGCGGTTCCGTTCCCTCGCCGCGCTTGCGGCCGAGCGTGCCCGGCTGCTGGGGGCAGCGGAACCTGCGGCCGGCAGCGGCCGGGACCCGGAACAGCTGCAGGCCTCCGCGGACCGGGTACGCGCTGAAGCCGCAGCCCTGGAGGAGGAAATCGAAGACCGGCGGGCACGGCTGGAGGACGCCGTCGAGATCCGCGAGGCAGCCGAAGAGGACGCAGCTGCGGAGGAGAAGCGGTACGCCGGGCTGCTCCGGGCCGCCGCGGACCGGCGGGAAGGCCTGGCCCGGCTGACCGGCTCGGTGGAAGCCGCCCGCTCAAGGGTGGCCTCGGCACAGTCCGAAGCGGGCCGGCTGCGGGACTCGATCACCGCCGCCGAGGAACGCCGTACCCGCGCCCGGGAAGAGTTCGAGCAGCTGGAAGGCTCAGCTGCGGGAGCTGAGGCCGGCGAAGCGGACCTGGATGCCGAGTATGAAGACGCGCAGGCAGCTCTCGAAGCAGCCGAGCAGGAGCTCCGGCAGCTGCAGCAGGCCGAGCGGGAAGCGGTCCGTGAAACCGAGAACCTCGCCGCCCGCCGCGAGGCCCTCGCCGTCGGCCTGGACCGCCGCGACGGCAGCGCCTCCCTGCGCAAGGCCGGGCTGGACGGCGTGCTGGAGCCGCTGGCGGAACTGGTCAGCGTCAAGCCGGGCTCCGAACGGACAGTGGCGGCAGCGCTGGGAACCGCAGCCGATTCCCTGGCCGCCGCGGATCTCGACGCCGCCGCCCGGGCCCTGCAGCACCTGAAGGAGACAGGGGAGGGCCAGGTGGAACTGCTGCTGGGCGGGGTGCCCGCTCCGGCAGCGGAACTGCCCGCGGACCTCCCGGCCGGCGCGGTGCCGGTGCTGTCCCTGATCAGCGCCGATGCCAAGGTGCAGGAAGCGTTGAACGCGCTGCTGGGCAATGCCGTGGCAGTCCCGGACCTGGCCGCGGCCGTGAGCCTGGTGACCTCCTCGCCCGGCGCCGTCGCGGTGACCCCCGACGGGGATGTGCTGAGCGCCTTCAGTGCTCGGGGCGGGTCCGTCTCTGCGCCGGGGCTGCTGGAAATCTCCGCCGCGGTGGATGAAACGGATGCCCGCCTGGCAGCGGCACGCGCCCGGGCGGAGGAAGCCGGCGCCGGCATCGGGGCTGCGGCCGCCCGGGTCGGGGCCTGCCGGCAGCGGGCGGACGCCGCCCTCGCGGCGCTGCATGAGTCCGATGCACGGCTGGCCGCGGTGGCGGAACGGCTCGGCACTCTGGGTTCCGCGTTGCGCGCCGCCTCGGGCGAGGCCGAGCGGCTCTCGTCCCTGGTGGCTGCCGCGGAAGCCAACGTCGTGGCAGAAGAAGCGAAACTGGCGGCCGTCTCCGAACGACTCGCCGCGGCAGGGGAGGAACACCGCCCCGAAGAGGAACCGTCTGCGGACCGGCGGAATGCATTGGCGCTCGCCGCCGCCTCCGCACGGCAGGCGGAAATGGATGCCCGGCTGGGCCTGCGCTCGGCCGAAGAACAGCTCAAGGCCGTTGCCGGCCGTGCGGAGGCCCTGGAACGCGCTGCCCTGGCCGAACGCCGGGCCCGGGCAGCCGCGGCGGAACGGGCACGCCGCCGTGCCGTACAGCATGCCCGGGCGGTTGCCGTCGGGGCGGCGGCAGAGGCAGTGCTGGCACATCTGCAGGTTTCCCTGGCGCTGGCCGCCGAGGAACGCAACCGTGCGGAGGAAACCCGGACCGCACGGGAAGCCGAACTGTCCGCCGTCCGCAGCGCCAACAACGACGCCGCCGCGGAACTGGCACGGCTCACGGACTCCGTCCACCGCGACGAGCTGGCCCGTGCACAGCAGCGGCTGCGCATTGAGGCCCTCGAAGCCCGCGCCCTCGAGGAGCTGGGCATGACCGCGGAGCACCTGGTGGCGAACTTCGGTCCGGACCAGCCGGTGCCGGTGCCCGCCGAACCGGTCAGCGGCGACAAGTGGGCGGCCCTGCGCACGCCGGTGGACGAGGACGGCCATCCGCTCCTGGACGGCATCCCGTATGTCCGGGCGGAGCAGGAGAAACGGCTCAAGCGAGCCGAGCGGGACCTGGCGGCGCTCGGAAAGGTCAACCCCCTGGCGCTGGAGGAATTTGCCGCCCTGGAGGAACGCCACCAGTTCCTGTCCACTCAGCTGGAAGACCTCAAAGCCACCCGCAAGGACCTGCTGGACATCATTGCCGACGTCGACCGCCGCGTCGAAGAGGTTTTCACCGCCGCGTACCGGGACACTGCCGAGCAGTTCAAGCACGTGTTCGGCACACTGTTCCCGGGCGGGGAGGGACGGCTGGTGCTGACCGATCCGGACAACATGCTGACCACCGGCATCGAGGTCCATGCCCGGCCGGCCGGCAAGAAAATCAAGCGGCTTTCCCTGCTCTCCGGCGGGGAACGCTCACTGACGGCGGTGGCACTGCTGGTGGCCATCTTCAAGGCCCGGCCCTCGCCGTTCTACGTGATGGACGAGGTGGAGGCAGCGCTGGATGACACGAACCTCGGCCGGCTGCTCACCATCTTCGAAGAACTGCGGGAGTCCAGCCAGCTGATTGTCATCACCCACCAGAAGCGAACGATGGAAGTGGCGGACGCGCTCTACGGCGTGACCATGCGCGGCGACGGGGTGTCCACCGTGATCAGCCAGCGGATCGAGCGCGGGACGGAGCCCGAAGCCGTCCGGAGCTAGGACGCGTAACGGCTTACGAAGTTGCGCAGCACCCGCGGCGGCACGTGTACGGCCGATCCGCGGGCAGCTTCCATCACGGTCTCCGCCTCGTCCGGCTCAAAGTAGCCGGCGTGCCGGTACACGGAGATCCGCGTCAGCAGCCCGGCCACGTCCAGTTCCGGATGGAACTGGGTGGCGTAAAGGTTGGACTTCACCCGGAACATCTGCACCGGGCAGGTCGCCGAGCCGGCAAGGTTCACCGCATGCGGCGGCAGCTCGGCCACGGCTTCCTTGTGTCCCACATAGGCGGCGAAGGTGTCCGGTACGCCTTCCAGGAGCGGGTCGCGGCGGCCTTCGGGCGTCAGTCGGACCTCGACCGGGCCCACGGGCTCGCCGTACCGGCGGTCCACTGTCGCCCCCTGGTGCCGTCCCAGCGTGCCCACTCCGTAGCAGGCGCCGAAGAACGGAAAGTCGCGGGCCACGACGTCGTCCAGCAGATTGGCCATTTCCGACTCCACCCGTACCTGGACCGGGGACTTGGACTCCTCGGGATCGCTCGAGTTGAACGGGCCGCCGCCCACAATCACGCCGCTGTAGGAATCCAGGTCCACCGGCGGCAGCGGGCCGGCTTCGAGGCGGACCCGGTGCAGCTGCTCCTCGGCGAGCCCGCCGAAGCGCAGGAAAGAGGCGTACTCCTCCTCGGCGGCGTCATCTTCGGCGCGGGTGGCCAGGAGCAGGAAAGGCTTCATTCCTCGATGGTAGTGGGGGCCGGGGCCGCTTTCCGGGCAGGAAGGGTTTCCCGTGCCGTCAGCCAGGCGATGAAGCCCATGGCGGCAATGGCACCGGTGACGCCGAACGCCCAGGAGTAGCCCAGTGAATCGGCGAGCATACCGGCCAGGATGGGGCCGGCAATGGCACCGGTATCGCTGGCCATCTGGAAGGTGGCCAGGACCTTGCCGCCGCTGCGCCCGCTGCCGATGATGTCACCCACCGCGGCCTGCTGGGCGGGATTGAGCAGGCCGGTGCCCATGCCTGCGATGACGGAGATGATCAGGAACTCGGGCACGCTGGAGCTGAACCCCATCAACGCGGTGGCCACGGCGTTGACGCCCAGTCCAATGAGGGCCAGGGGCTTGCGGCCCCAGCTGTCGGCCAGCCGGCCGGAGAAGGTCAGGACGACGGCGGTGCCCACCGCGAAGGCGGTCAGGGAAATGCCCGCAACCTCCGGTCCGGCGGACAGCGCTGCGGCAGCGAACAGCGGCACCAGGGCGTTGCGCACGCCGAACGAGGACCAGCCGTTGGCGAAGGAGGACACCAGCGCCGCCCGGTAGGTCGGATCGCGCAGGGCGGCGGTGACGGTGAGCACCGGCAGTGCGGCGGGCTTGGTGTCATCGGGCCCGGCCGCCGGCCGGGCGTCCTTCAGCCGGAGGAAGACGACGCCGGCGGCCAGCACCAGCGCGGCTGCGTAGACGAGGAACGGAACACGCAGTCCGAACCCGGCCAGCAGGCCGCCGAGCAGCGGGCCGCCGATATTGCCGAGCAGGAAGGAGGAGGCATAGGCGCTGGAAACCCTGCCGCGGATCTCCGCAGGTGCGAGCCGGATGATGAGCGCCATGGCGGAGATGGTGAACATGGTCGACCCGATGCCGCCCAGGCCGCGGAAGACCAGGAGCTGCCAGTAGCTCTGCGCAAAGGCGCATGCGGCAGTGGAGACGGCCACGATCAGCAGGCCGGCAATGTACACCGGGCGCTCGCCGAGCTTTTCCAGCAGCATGCCGCCCGCCGGTGCGAACACCAGCCGGGTGAACGCAAACGCGCTGACGATGACGGCGGAAGCCGTGACGCCGACGTCGAAACTCTGCGCGAACTGCGGCAGCACCGGCGCCACCAGGCCAAAGCCCAGGGCTATGACGAAGGCGGCCGCGATGAGGACCTGGATTTCCTGCGGGATTCGGATTCTGGAAGAGCGCACCATGATAAGGCGATTCTCTCAGATCCCAGGGGATCGGATGAGCGGCATGTGAGAAGCTTGGGAGCGTGAATGAGACCCTTTCGATAGTGATCTATGTCCTTGTTGCGATCGCCGTTGTCGGCTTCTCCGCGACACTGCTGGTACGGACCCGGCGTACACCCAAGAGCATGTACCCCACCCGCCGGGATGCCAACGATCCGGTCACCGGAACCGGCGGCGGCACCGACACCCTGGAGGCACCGCCGGGGGAGACCGACGTCGTCGTCCCGGATGACCTGCGTGACCTCGAGGAAGCCCCTGCCCCGCAGGCGCCAGCCATCGAGACGCCCGAACCGGTGCAGGGCCGCCTGGCCCGGCTGCGGGCACGGCTGGCGAAATCCAACAACGCGCTGGGCAAGGCGCTGCTGGCGCTGCTCTCCCGCGACACGATCGACGAAGACGTCTGGGATGAGATCGAGGAAACCCTCCTCCTCGCAGACCTGGGCACCGAACCCACCATGGAACTCGTGGACGCGCTGCGTCAGCGGGTCAAGGTCTCCGGCAGCCAGGACCCGCAGGAAGTCCACGCGATGCTGCGCGAGGAACTGATCAAGCTGGTGGATCCGACCATGGACCGCTCGCTGGCAGTGACCCGCCACGCCGAGACCCCCGCCATCGTTATGGTGGTGGGCGTCAACGGCGTCGGCAAGACCACCACCGTGGGCAAGCTGGCCCGCGTCCTCGTGGCCGAAGACAAGGACGTGCTGCTGGGTGCTGCCGACACGTTCCGTGCCGCCGCCGCCGAACAGCTGGCTACCTGGGGGCAGCGCGTAGGCGTTCCCACAGTACGCTCCGAGATCGACGGCGCTGACCCCGCCTCCGTAGCTTTTGAAGCGGTCAAGGCCGGCATCGAAGGCGAAGTGGACGTGGTCCTGATCGACACCGCCGGGCGGCTGCAGAACAAGGTCGGCCTGATGGACGAGCTCGGCAAGGTCAAGCGCGTCATTGAAAAGCAGGCCGCGGTGGACGAGGTCCTGCTGGTCCTGGATGCCACCACCGGCCAGAACGGGCTGACCCAGGCGAAGGTCTTCGCCGAGGTAGTCAACATCTCCGGCATTGTCCTGACGAAGCTGGACGGCACCGCCAAGGGCGGCATCGTCGTCGCCATCCAGCGGACCCTGGGCGTACCGGTGAAGCTCGTGGGACTGGGCGAAGGCGCAGACGACCTGGCGCCGTTCGAGGCAGAAAGCTTCGTGGACGCACTGCTGAGCTAGGCAGGCACCCGAACGCACAGCCCCGTTTCCCGCAAGGGAAGCGGGGCTTTTGCGTGCCCGGAAACGTTCCGGAAACGTCACCGTCACGATCCTTTTACCTCGGCGCCCGGTTTGTAACTTCCCGGCAACACCGCCGGGCCCGGCCGGAAATCTGGCCCCGGCAGAGTTCGTTGTGCGGGAGATGCCCGCCATATGTGAAGGGACGTGAAGATGGATCTGTCAGCAGGTCACGTCTGGGTAATGGTTTCGGCGGCGCTTGTGCTGCTTATGACGCCGGGCGTGGCATTTTTCTACGGCGGCATGACCCGCGCCAAGGCCGCGTTGAACATGATGATGATGAGCTTCGTCTCGAT
The DNA here is from genome assembly GCF_024385525.1 of Arthrobacter sp. zg-Y238. Taxonomy (GTDB): domain Bacteria; phylum Actinomycetota; class Actinomycetes; order Actinomycetales; family Micrococcaceae; genus Arthrobacter_B; species Arthrobacter_B jinronghuae. Next base: position 43,712 of record NZ_JANFLU010000007.1, read on the forward strand.
CGGACTCGTCGGCGTGGTCTGGATCCTCTGGGGCTTCTCCATGACCGGCGGGAACGGTATCGCCGGACTGTTCGGCAACCCCTTCACCTCCTTTGGACTCAAAGACATCCTCGGCAGCGAGGACCTCATCACCGCCGGCTACGGGGCCACGTTCGCCATCATCACCGTTGCCCTGATCAGCGGCGCGGTGGCCGACCGGACCAAGTTCGGCGCCTGGGCGGTGTTTGTGCCGGTGTGGGTGACCCTGGTTTACTGCCCGCTGGCGTTCATGGTCTGGGGCGGCGGACTCCTCGGTGCCGAGGGGGCCGTGGGCTCGGTGGTCGGTGAAGCCATCGACTTCGCCGGCGGCACCGTGGTCCATATCAACGCAGGCGTGGCGGGACTCGTCCTGGCCCTGATCCTCGGCAAGCGGAAGGGCTTCGGGAAGGACCCCAACCAGCGTCCGCACAACATCCCCTTCGTGATGCTCGGCGCCACGCTGCTCTGGTTCGGGTGGTTCGGTTTCAACGGCGGCGCCGCGGGCACTGCCGAAGAAGCGGGGCTGATCTGGATCAACACCCTCGCCGCACCGGCCGCAGCGATGCTCGGCTGGCTCCTGACCGAACGGCTCCGTGACGGCCGGGCGACGTCGCTCGGAGCCGCCTCCGGCGTCGTGGCAGGACTCGTTGCCATCACCCCGGCCTGCGCCAACGTCAGTCCGCTCGCCGCGGTGGGGCTCGGCCTGGTCTCCGGTGTCCTGTCCGCCCTCGCCGTCGGGCTCAAGTACCGGTTCGGCTATGACGACTCGCTCGACGTCGTCGGCGTGCACCTCGTCGCCGGCCTTGCGGGCACCCTGGCCCTGGGCTTCATCGCCCTGCCGGTCGACGGCGCGGGCGGGGGCTTGTTCTACGGCGGCGGTTTGGGCCAGCTCGGCGCCCAGGCTGCAGCCGCGGCAGTGGCCATCGTCTTCTCCGGCGTCCTCACGCTGCTCATCGGCCTGGCGATCCACAAGACCATGGGCTTCCGGATCTCGGAGGAGGCGGAGGTCAACGGCGTGGACCTGAGCGAACACGCCGAAACCGCCTATGAATTCGGCGGACTCGGCACCGGCGGCTCCTTCAGCCCCTTCCAGGACACGGCACGCACCACCACAACCAAGGAGACGGTCAACTCATGAAACTCGTAACCGCTATTGTCCGGCCGGAAAAGCTTGACGCCGTCCGGGGAAGCCTGGAGAGCTACGGGGTCCAGGGATTGACGGTAAGCTCCGCCAACGGGTACGGCCGCCAGCGCGGACACACCGAGGTCTACCGCGGCGCCGAATACACCGTGGACCTGCTGCCCAAGGTCCGGGTGGAGATCCTGGTGGCCAATGACTGGGTCAACGACATTGTGGATGTGCTGGTCTCCACGGCCAACACCGGACGGGCCGGCGACGGCAAGGTCTGGGTGGTGAACGTGGAGGAAGCCCTCCGGGTCCGGACGGGGGAGCGGGGGGACTCGGCGCTCTGACTCTCCCTCGAGAGGAAAGGAACCTACCGCCCGGCTGGTGCTCCAGCCGGGCGGTCCTGCGATCCGGCGAAGCGATCCGGCAGGGCAGGAGGGGCGAATAGCGGGACCGGCTTGGTACCCTTAACAGCTGGGCCTGCCAAACATGGCGAAGAACTGACGAAAGAAGTGCGCGGCACGTGTTCAATTCACTGTCTGACCGGTTGACTTCAACCTTCAAGAATCTCCGCGGCAAGGGCCGGCTCACCGAGGCCGACGTCGATGCCACCGTACGCGAGATCCGCCGCGCCCTGCTGGACGCCGACGTCGCCGTTCCGGTGGTGCGTGCCTTCACCGCCTCCGTCAAGGAACGCGCCCTCGGCCTGGAGGTCTCGCAGGCGCTGAACCCGGGCCAGCAGGTCGTCAAGATCGTCAACGAAGAGCTCAAGGGCATCCTCGGCGGCGAGACCCGGCGGCTGCGCCTGGCGAAGAACCCGCCCACGGTCATTATGCTCGCGGGCCTGCAGGGTGCCGGTAAGACCACCCTCGCCGGCAAGCTCTCAAAGCACCTGAAGTCCCAGGGCCACAGCCCGCTGCTCGTTGCAGCGGACCTGCAGCGCCCCAACGCCGTCCGCCAGCTGCAGGTCAACGGCGAACGCGCCGGCGTGCCGGTCTATGCGCCGCACCCCGGCGTTTCCTCCGAGTTCGAGGCAGCCACCGGCGATCCGGTGGCCGTCGCCCGCCAGGGCATCGAGGAAGCACGCACCAAGCTCTACGACGTCGTCATTGTCGACACCGCCGGCCGCCTGGGCGTGGATGCCGAGCTGATGCAGCAGGCCGCGGACATCCGCGCCGCGATCAACCCGGACGAAGTCCTGTTCGTCATTGACGCCATGATCGGCCAGGACGCCGTCAACACGGCGCAGGCCTTCAACGAGGGCGTCAACTTCACCGGCGTGGTCCTCACCAAGCTCGACGGCGATGCCCGCGGCGGTGCCGCGCTGTCCGTGGCGTCGGTGACCGGCAAGCCGATCATGTTCGCCTCCACCGGCGAGGGCCTGACCGACTTCGAGGTCTTCCACCCGGACCGCATGGCCAGCCGCATCCTGGATCTCGGCGATGTCCTGACCCTGATCGAGCAGGCTGAGCAGAGCTGGGACAAGGACGAAGCCAACCGGATGGCGAAGAAGTTCGCTGACCAGGAAGACTTCACCCTCGACGATTTCCTTGCCCAGATGCAGCAGATCCGCAAGATGGGCTCCATGAAGAAGATGCTCATGATGATGCCCGGCGCCGCCGGCATGCGTGAGCAGCTGGAAAACTTCGACGAACGCGAAATCGACCGGGTGGAAGCGATTGTCCGCTCCATGACCCCGCACGAGCGGGTTGCGCCCAAGATCATCAACGGCTCCCGGCGTGCCCGCATCGCCCGCGGTTCCGGCGTGCACGTCTCCGAGGTCAACGGCCTGCTCGAGCGTTTCGTGCAGGCGCAGAAGATGATGAAGAAGATGGCTGCCGGCGGCGGCATCCCGGGCATGCCCGGCATGGCAGGGCCCGGCGGGTTCGGCGGCGCCCGCAAGAAGCAGCAGGCAGCCAAGGGCAAGAAGAAGGCCAAGTCGGGCAACCCGGCCAAGGCCGCACAGGAACGTGCAGAGGCGGAAGCCCGGCGTGCCGGAGCCCGGCAGGCCCTGCCCACCGGCAGCGCGTTCGGAGGCCAGGAGGCGGACTTCGACCCGTCCTCGCTGAACCTGCCCAAGGGCTTCGACAAGTTCCTCGGCAAGTAGGGTCCGCGCCGCACCCGACACAACGCCGGACTTCTGGTCCGGCGTTGTGTGTTTAATGACGGATGCGTGCCTTCAGGGCGCTGCGCGGAAGTTCGGCACGAACGCGGAAGTTCGTCACCAGAGGGAGGGACCAGCATGGCGGCACAGGGGCTGAGCGGCTTTTACGGGTCGGTCTTCCGGCGCAGCATCACCGTACGGGTCCTGATCCGCACAACCGACGGCCGCGTGCTGATGCTGCGCAGCGGCAACGCCTGGGAGCTGCCGGGGGGAGTGGTGAAGGGCGGGGAAGATCCACGCTCCGCGGCCCGCCGCATTGCCCGTGCCACCCTGGACCCCGAGTTCGACGTCGGCCGCGTGCTGGTGCTGGACTACGTGCAGGGAGTCCAGGGGCAGGCGGACTCGATCGGTTTCCTGTTCGACGGCGGCATGTTGTCCACCTCCGTGACGTCCTTTACCGGAGCCGGCGGCGAGTGGGAGGCCGGCTTCATTCCCCTCGCGGATTGCGGTGTGGACGAGGGTCGTGGCGGGGAGTGGGGAGCCGCGCTGGAAGCCCTGGAACTGGGCACCATGGTGGAGCTCGTGAACGGTGAGCCTGTCTCCGCGGGGCCGGTCGCCGCGCCGACGCTGCGCAGGATGATGCCGCCGCTGGAGGGCTTCTCCGGAATTCTTGGACATTAGGAGTGGGTTTGGCTCGGGAACGAGTGGTGTTTGTGCACGGCGCCGGCAGTTTCGGCGCGGCGGCGTGGCCCCGGCAGCACGGGCTTGCCCTGGACTATGAGTGCCTGTTCCTCCGGCGCCACGGCTATGACGCCGTCGCCGAGCCGTTGCCTCCGGACCTGGAAGCGGACATCGCCCTGATCCGGGAGGAACTGGGCGACGGCGGGCACCTGGTGGCGCACTCGGCCGGCGCGGTTCCGGCCATGCTGGCCGCACTCCGCGATCCGACCCGGGTCTTGTCCCTGGTCCTGTGCGAGCCTGCGGTCTTCTCCCTGACCCGCGACCTGCCGGCCACAACGGCCCACCGGGCCCTGCTGCAGCCCCTCTTTGACGATGCTCCGCTGGATATTGTTCCGGGTGTACCCACGCTGGTCCTGACCGGGGGATGGGAGCCGCTGTACGAAGAGGTCGCAGATTTCCTGGTGTCTACGGGTGCCGAGCACCGGCAGGTCGGTGGAAACCACCGTCCCCAGGACACGGATGCCGGGCGGCAGGCGATCCGGGACTTCCTGGCCTCCGTCAGCCGGATCGGAGCCAGCTGATGGGCGGACCGTCCATCCGGACTGCCCGTCCCGGAGATCTTTCCGCGCTGCCGGCACTGGAAGCGGCCTCCGACACGCTGCTGGACGGAATGTTGCCTACCGGCCTCCGGGAGCTGCCGCCGCCCGCCACCGTTCCGGAGCTCGCAGCTTCCCGCCACATCCTGGTTGCGGGCGATCCGCCCGCCGGCTTTGCCCGACTGGAGGAGGTTGACGGACAGGTGCACCTTGAGCAGCTCTCCGTCCACCCCGACGCCGCCGGCGCAGGGCTCGGCCGGGCATTGGTCGAGGCTGCCCTGGACTGGGCGCGGGAGCACGGCTACACCTCAATGACGCTGTGCACCTTTGCGGACGTGCCGTTCAACGCCCCGTTCTACGCCAGCTGCGGCTTCGAAGTTGTCCAGGACCCCGACGGCGAACTGGCGGCGGTGCGGCAGCACGAAATCCGCCTCGGGCTGGATTCCTTGGGGAAGCGCGTGGCGATGCGTGCCCGGCTGTAACCGGGGTCGCTGTTGGCTGGGAGGATGCAGCATTGAAGAATACATGAACCTTCAAGTAACCTGATTGCATGAACCTTCAAGTAAATGCCCGGGACCTGCTGCCCGGCGATCTCGCCATGGGCACCGTAATGCTCAAGGTGGGCGATCTGGCAAACGTCTCCGCGTACTACCGCAGCGCCCTCGGGCTGGACGTCGTGGCAGAGTCCGACGGCGGCATGTACCTCGGTCGCGGAAGTGTTCCCCTGGTGCACCTGGCACCGGCGCCGGACCTGCAGGTCGCCTCCCGCGGAGAGGCAGGCCTGTTCCACACCGCCATCCTCTTTGAAACCCAGGCTGACCTGGCCGCTGCGGTTGCCTCCGCAGCGAGGCACGATCCGTCGGCTTTTGCCGGCTCCGCGGACCACCTCGTCAGCGAGGCCTTCTACTTCACCGATCCCGAAGGCAACGGCATCGAGCTCTACTATGACAAGCCCCGGGACACCTGGGGCTGGGACGAGACCGCGGCCGGCCGCGAAGTGCGGATGGCCTCCCTGCCGTTGTCTCCGCAGGCCTACATCCGCGACCACCTCACGGAAGCGGCACTGGCCGGACTCCAGGCAGCCGACGCCGCCGTCGGGCACGTTCACCTGCAGGTAGGGGATACGGACACCGCCGCCGCCTTCTATATCGACACGCTCGGTTTCGAACGGACCGCCGGTCTCCACGGCCAGGCACTGTTCGTCTCCGCCGGCGGCTACCACCACCACATGGCGATGAACGTCTGGAACAGCCGCGGCGCAGGACCCCGCCGCGACACCCTTGGCCTGGGCGAGGTGCTGATTACCGTTCCAACGGCCGACGACGTCGCCGGGGTGGCGGACCGCCTTCGGTTCGCCGGGATTTCCAGCCACTCCACCGGGGCCGAGCTGCGCTTCGAGGACCCCTGGCGCAACCGGCTGCGTGTTGCCGTCGGCTGAAAATCCGCGGATATCCGCCCCGGCCGGGCGAGTCGCAAAAGATGAACTCATCTGGCACAATGGTCAGGTACTCGATCTGCGCGGGCCCTCTCTCCGTGCATGCATCTTGTCCTTTTGAACCCCAACGTTATGGCCCGCCCCACGGGAGCAGAAGTACGGGTTCGCCCCATTTCAGATCAGGAGTGACCACAAAAGTGGCCGTAAAGATTCGCCTTAAGCGCCTTGGCAAGAAGTTCTCAGCACACTACCGCGTTGTTGTCATGGATTCCCGTGCCAAGCGCGATGGCCGTGCCATCGAAGAAATCGGACTGTACCGTCCGACCGAAGAGCCGTCGTACATCGACATCAAGTCGGACCGTGCGCAGTACTGGCTCGGCGTCGGCGCCCAGCCCACCGAGCAGGTCGCGGCACTGCTGAAGATCACCGGTGACTGGCAGAAGTTCAAGAACATCGACGGCCAGGAAGGTACCCTGCGTACCAAGGCCCCGAAGGAACCCTTCGTGGTTCCCGAAAAGAAGTCCGTGATTGTCCCCGAGGCCATCACCCCGAAGGCCAAGAAGGAAGAGGCCCCCGAGGCCTCCACCGAGGCTGAGGCAGAGTAACTTGCTCGCTGAAGCGCTGGAGCACCTCGTGCGCGGAATCGTTGACAGTCCTGAGGACGTCAAGGTTTCCGCCAAGAGCAACCGCCGTGGGGAAACCCTCGAGGTTCGGGTTCACCAGGACGACCTCGGCCGGGTCATCGGCAGGCAGGGACGGACCGCACGCGCACTGCGCACGGTCATCGCAGCCCTTGCCAACGGTGAGCAGGTCCGAGTGGACGTAGTGGACACGGACCGGCGCCGCTGATCCGAAAACGATCACCGACGGCGCAGCGGAAGCGAACAGTTCTTCACTGCAGTACCGGAAGTAAAGCAGTAACAGCAGTACACAGGATCCGGCCCCGACACCAGATAATGGTGAAGGGGCCGGATTTTTTTCAGGCGCCGGCCAATCCAGGCGACGAAAACCCCACAGAGGAGAACCCATGCAGTTACAGGTGGCACGCATCGGCAAGCCGCACGGCATCCGCGGTGAAGTGACCGTCCAGGTGCTGACCGACGCACCCGAGGACCGCTTTGTCCCGGGCACCGAGCTCACCGTAGAGCCGGCCGCCAAGGGCCCGCTGACGGTGATCAGCGCGCGTTGGAACAAGGACATCCTGCTGCTGGGCTTCGACGAAATCACTGACCGCAACGGCGCAGAGGAACTGCGCGGCGTGAAGCTGTTCATCGACACCGAAACGGTGGAAGAGGACGATGACGACGAAGGCTGGTACGAACACGAGCTGGTGGGCCTGAAGGCACGGGTGGGCGACGACGTCGTCGGCACCGTCAGCGCCCTGCGCACCCTCACCGTCCAGGACCTGCTGGTGGTCGAGGACGCACGCGGCGAGGAAATCCTCGTACCGTTCGTCGAGGCCATCGTTCCCGAAGTGAATATCGAGGACGGCTATGTCCTGCTGACTCCGCCCGAGGGGCTCTTCGAGCTGAATAAGCCCGAGGACAAAAAGGACGCAGCCCCGGCCGACAAGAAGGAAGCCGGACAGTAAGTGCGCATCGACGTCGTCAGTATTTTCCCGGAGTACCTGGCAGCCCTTGAGCTGTCACTGATCGGCAAGGCCCGGCAGGAAGGCCTGCTGGACCTTGCCGTGCATGATCTGCGGGAGTTCACCACCGATCGGCACCGTACCGTGGATGACACCCCTTACGGCGGGGGAGCCGGCATGGTCATGAAGCCCGAGCCCTGGGCCGCCGCGCTGGACGCGGTGGCGGGCGACGGCGACGAGCGGCCGGTCCTGATTGTCCCCTCGCCTGCCGGTGCAGTCTTCACGCAGGCCATGGCCTACGAGCTGGCCGAGGAGAAGCACCTTGTCTTCGCCTGCGGCCGCTACGAAGGGATCGACGAGCGGGTGCTGGAATGGGCCGGGGAACGCTTTGACGTCCGTCCCGTCAGCCTCGGAGACTACGTGCTCAACGGCGGGGAGGTCGCAGTGCTGGCCATGGTCGAGGCCGTAGGCCGGCTGGTGCCCGGCGTCGTCGGCAACCCCGAGTCCCTTGTCGAGGAATCCCACTCGGACGGGCTGCTGGAATATCCGGTCTATACCAAGCCCTCCGCCTGGCGCGAGCGTGCAGTCCCGGAGGTCCTGCTCAGCGGCAACCACGGCAAGATCGCCCGGTTCCGCCGGGACGAACAGCTGCGGCGCACCGCAGCACGCCGGCCCGATCTGATCGAAAAGCTCGACGCCGCTTCGCTGGACAAGGCCGACCGGGCCACCCTGGCGGCGCTGGGCTACGAAATCCGCGACGGCAGGGTCTGCCCGCCCGCCTGACGGCAGCGCCGGATTGGTGCCGGTCCGGTGCGTATGGCAAAATAGGGAGTTGTGTCATCTGGGTCCGTACCTGCCACAGGGGGAACGCGGCCAACAGATATGTACACACCGGCATTCCATCCTCGGTCCTGCCGGTCTACTAACTTCGACAGCATCCGTGCAGCCCGCATTTCGGGGCGCATTCTTGCTGCCGTAACCAAAGTGAATGACCTGTGGCGTTCACCAGGAGTGATAAACAATGCACATCCTAGATTCTGTTGACGCAGCTTCCCTGCGTACGGACATCCCCGAGTTCCGCGCCGGTGACACGGTCAAGGTTCACGTAAACATCATCGAAGGCAAGAACACCCGTGTTCAGGTCTTCCAGGGCTTCGTGCTCAAGCGCCAGGGCGATGGCCTCCGCGCGACCTTCACGGTCCGCAAGGTCAGCTTCGGTGTCGGCGTTGAGCGTACCTTCCCGGTACACTCCCCGGTCATCGACAAGCTCGAGGTCGTCTCCAAGGGTGACGTCCGCCGCGCGAAGCTGTACTACATGCGCGATCTGCGCGGCAAGGCAGCCAAGATCAAGGAAAAGCGCGACTTCCGTCCCGCCAAGTAACTTACTTGACTGCAGCATCCGCCTCCGGGGAACCCTCCGCGAAGCACACGAAACGCCGGCCCCGGTTTGTGGGCTGGCGTTTTGTGCTATGTGCTCTCGCCGCAGCTGTGGTCCTCGCCGCACTCGTCCGGGCATTCCTGTTCGACGTCTTCTACATCCCTTCCGATTCCATGCAGCCCCTGCTGGAACCCGGTGACCGGATTCTCGTCTCCCGTACCGCCTACGATTCGGCGGAGATCGAGCGCGGCGACGTAGTGGTGTTCGACGGCCGGGGCTCGCTGGCACCGCTGCACAGCGGGCGTCCGGCAGTGCTCGACGCCGCAGTCACCGTGGGGCGCTGGTTCGGGCTGGCCGGCAGCGACACCGTCTATGTCAAACGGGTTATCGGTGTGGCGGGGGACCGGGTGAGCTGCTGCACGGACGGGGATCCACGGATAACGATCAACGGAACTCCCGTGGACGAGCCGTACGTTTATTCTGGAGACGCTCCCAGCGACCACGCGTTCGACGTCGTCGTTCCGGAAGGCAGGCTGTGGCTCATGGGGGACCACCGGTCCGTTTCGGCGGATTCCCGCTCCCTGCTGGGAGCTCCCGGCGGCGGGCTGATCTCCACGGAGCGGGTCGTCGGGGAGGCCCAGCGGATTCTTTGGCCGCTCGAGCGCGGTACCAATATTGACCGGCTATCCTTAGGAGCCGAGTGGAACACGGAGAAATAAGAGGAAACGCAATGTCGCAGCAACCGGACCAGTCCCCTGACGGGACGCCCGGCTCCGGGGAGCAGCGGGACCACGCAGCGCACTCGACCGCACCGAAGGAAAAGAAACGGGGTTTCGGCGCCTGGCTGCGTGAAGTCCTCACGATCGTGGTGATAGCCCTGGTGCTGTCCTTCCTGATCAAAACCTTCCTTTTCCGGGCGTTTTACATCCCCTCGGGGTCCATGGAAGAGACTCTGGAAATCAACGACCGGATTTTCGTCAACCTGCTGGTCCCTGAACCGATGGACCTGAACCGCGGCGACGTCGTGGTCTTCAAGGACACCAAGGGCTGGCTGCCGCAGACAGCGGAGAAGGAAACGAATCCGGTCAAGGAAGCCCTGACCTTTGTGGGCCTGCTCCCTGACGAGTCCCAGCAGCACCTGGTCAAGCGTGTCATCGGCACCGAAGGCGACCACGTGGTCTGCTGTGACGCCGACGGCAGGATCACCGTCAACGGCGAACCCCTGGACGAGCCCTACCTGTACCCCGGCGCCGCCCCCTCCGACATCCCCTTTGACGTGGTTGTCCCGGAGGGCAAGGTCTGGGTGATGGGGGACCACCGCAACGCTTCTGCGGACTCCCGCGAACACCAGTACGGTGAGGGCGGCGGTTTCGTAGACGTGGCGGACATTGAGGGCAAGGCCGTAGTGACGGCCTGGCCGCTGAACCGCGTCGGCGGGGTCAGCGATTATTCCGAGGTCTTCGAGGACGTTCCGGAACCGAGCGACAGCAAGTGAGTTCCACCGCCAAGCCGCCGACCCTTCGGCATGAGCGTACGTTCGCTGCCTCCGGGCACCGGATCCTGGCCGGCTGCGACGAAGTGGGCCGCGGCGCGCTGGCCGGACCCGTGTCCGTAGGGATGGTGGCCGTGGACCTGGCCACCGTCCGTTCGCTCAAGGGAGTGCGGGACAGCAAGCTGCTCTCCGTAGCCGACCGGAACACGCTGGTTCCGCAGATCAAGAAATGGGCCCTGGCCTGGGGGGTGGGCCATGCCAGTGCGGCGGAGATCGACCTGCACGGGTTGACCGTCGCCCTGCGTCTGGCCGGAACGCGCGCCTGGGACCAGGTGTGCTCAACGCTGCGCCCCGACGTCGTACTCCTTGACGGCAACTACAACTGGCTCTCGCCCGAGCGGCAGGGCAGCCTGTTCGACGATCCCGATGAACCGGCCGGAGGCTGCACGGCACCGGTGCACACCCGGATCAAGGCGGACATGCAGTGCCTGAGCGTGGCCGCCGCCAGTGTGCTGGCGAAGGTGGAACGCGACGCCATGATGGTAGAGTTTGCCGCTTCGAACCCGCACTATTCGTGGGAGATCAACAAGGGTTATGCCACCGAGTCGCACCGCGCGGCCATCGACGTCCACGGACCCACGCCGCTGCACCGCATGTCCTGGCGGCTGGGCTCCAAGCCCCGCCCGGGTGAACCGGTGCTGGAACCGGAAGACGACTTGAGCACAGTTGGGGGATGATAGGAACATGAGCGCCGAAGACCTTGAGAACTATGAAACGGACATGGAGCTCCAGCTGTACCGGGAGTACCGCGACGTCGTAGGCCTCTTCAGCTACGTGGTGGAAACCGAACGGCGCTTTTACCTGGCCAACCACGTGGACCTGCAGGCACGGTCCGCCGACGGCGAGATCTACTTCGACCTCACGCTGCAGGACGCATGGGTCTGGGACGTCTACCGGTCCGCACGGTTCGTCAAAAGCGTGCGGGTGATTACCTTCAAGGATGTCAACGTGGAGGAGCTCACCCGCAACGACGACCTCACACTGCCGAAGGCCGACGAACTGTAAGTTCCGCCTCTGCCTTCGCCCAGCTGACGGATGGGCTCCTTGGGTCATTCCGAGCGAGGCTGGAGATCCAGCCTTCAACCATTTTTCCCCGGTGGTTCAGCAGATACGGCACAGCGACCGGCTGCGGAAAACCGCAGCGCCAGACCGTCTTGTAGCTGCCGGTGTTTCCCGCATGTGCCTTCCACGTAACCACCTCCCAGTCCAGGTCCTCGAAGGCGTGCCCCACTGCCAGCCGGACCGCGCGGGACATCAGGCCGCGGCCCCGGTATTCCGGCGACGTGACGAACCCCAGCGAACCGGAGGCTGCGCCTTCGAAGCGCAGGTCGATGGTCCCTGCATAGCTGCCGCCGACGTCGAGCGCCCAGGACACCGCGTTTTCCTGCGGGACGCAGATAGCCTCCAGATACTGCTGCGCCATCTCCGGCGTGTAGTCCAGCGGAATGGTGGTCCACTGGACCGACAGGGGGTCAACGCAGCGTGCGTAGACGGTGTCGAGGTCGGCGGAGGCGTGCGGACGGAGCAGGAGGGTGTCGTCGCTGAGCAGCGGGATCTCGAAAGCCATCCCGACAGCCTAACGGGTGTACTGCGGACTTAGACTTAGCGTCATGCCCGAGTCCCGGCCCGGCTTCGATGCCAACCTCCGCCTGTACGCCCAGATGCAACCCGACGGGCCGTCACTGGCCCATCTCCTGTCCCTGCAGCAGGCGCTGCCGGACGGCACGCGGCTGGTGCCGCGGCCGCAGCTGCACCTGACGCTGATCCACTTCGGGAAGGTGCTGGACGTGCACCGGGCCATCAACGCCCAAACCGGCATTTCCCGTTCCGCCTACGAGCAGCTGCTCGCCGAATACATTGCCCGGACTGAGGCGCTGCTGCCCGCGGTTTCCTTCCGGCTGGAGCCTGCCGGGTTTGCCGGGTTCGGTACGCGGGGATCGACCCTGGTAGTGGAGTATCTGCCGACGCCGGAACTCACTTTGCTGCATCGGGAACTATACGGCGCGCTGCGTGGTTTCCTCGGCGCCGCCGGGATCCGGGACGCCGCAGCCTTCATGGCCGGTGATCCGAACTTTATGCATGCCGGAACCCTGCGCCCGCACATCTCCCTGGCGCGGGGATTCGCAGGCGACCTGCCCTCGCTGCCGCTGAAGTCCGTGACGCTGCAGCCGATGCCGGTGGTGTACCCCGGGCACTGATGGTGTCCGGGGTACACCTGCAGGTTACGGCTTAGGCCTTCCTGCGGCGGGCAATGACCACCAGTACGGCTCCCACAGCCAGAATGGCTGCGCCGGCAGCGGCAAGCCACATTCCGCCGGCACCCGTGTGGGCAAGCCCTGCATCAGGAACCCGGGGGCTGGGGTTGCCGGCAACCTGGACCCCGGGGTCCGTGGTGGCCGGGGCAGGCGGGGTGCCGTTCGAACCGGGCGGGGTTACCGAACCTGCCGGGGTCGTGGACGGGGTCGCGGACGGGGTGTCCGTAGGTGTCGGCGTCGGCGTGGGTTTCTGGGACGGGGTGTCCGTTGGTGTCGGCGTCGGCTTCTGGGACGGGGTGTCCGTTGGTGTCGGTGTCGGTGTCGGCGTCGGGGTCGCGGACGGGGTGTCCGTTGGCGTCGGCGTGGAAGCGCAATCGGGAACCGTCATCACCTCCTCAAGCTCCTGATGCTTGGAGTCCTTCAGCTTCGGATTCCCGGGGAAGGGCTCGGGATAAAGGAGGTGCGTCGGCCACTCATAAGCGTCTTCAAACTCGAGTACGTCTTGCTGGACGGCCCAGCCGGGACCGCATACCTCGAATGGAACCGAGGGGACCAGGGAGGATACATCGGTGAACCACTGGTGTCCGGGCTGCTTGGCAAGGAAGGTTTGTTTCCCCGAGTTGGTCCAGGCGGCCGGCTTCTCCGCGTCTACCTTCCGGTACAAGTAGATGCCTGTTTCCGTCACGGAAACCCCCGCCGAGGGAGACCCGCTCGGCGACGTGGTTGGGACAGTGTCCCCGGTCGCCGGCACGGCGGTGGCCAAAGCCGGCGCGCCGGTGACAATCGACAGCCCCGCTAAGGCTGCAAATCCTGCCACTACAGCGGTTGTATTTCGCTTGCGGTTTTGCATGATGTCCTTTGTGTGAGTCGAACATGGGCGTTAGCGTCGCCATCCTGTCCGGGCCGTCTCAGCGTTCCCCTACGGAATGACGCAGTTTCCCGGCAAGACCCGCTCAAATTCCGCTCCGGCTTCTATCTGCCCTTGGCCATACGGCGCCGGTGGTGTACCCGGGACCTTCAAAACGCTAAGGTCCTGCCTACGACCAGCGAGGAGAGTGTCATGGATACTGCGGGACGGGTTGCCCTGGTGACCGGAGGATCCGGCGGGATCGGAGCCGCTGTAGTCCGACGGCTCGCGTTGAACGGCTATTCCGTGGGTGTGCACTACGCACGGAATCGAGCGACAGCGGACGGGGTTGTTGCCGACGTTGCCGCCGAGGGGGGACATGCCTTGCCGTCGGCGGAGATGTGGGAGACGAGCCGGCGATGACTGCCGTGTTCGACGCCGTCGAGACAGCCTTCGGCGGTCTGGACGTGGTCGTCAACACCGCAGGCATCATGCTCCTTGCCCCCATCGCGGAGCTGGACCTGGCGGACCTGGACCGGATGCACCACACGAATATCCGGGGAACGTTCGTGGTGTCGCAGCAGGCGGCCCGCCGGGTGCGTCCTGGTGGAGCGATCATTAACTTCTCGACCACCGTCCGGCGCACCCAATACCCCGGCTACGGCGCCTACGTAGCCAGCAAGGCTGCGGTGGAAGGGATGACGCTGATCCTGGCGCGGGAACTGCGTGGACGGGACATCACGGTCAACGCGGTGGCGCCCGGGCCGACAGCTACGGCGTTGTTCCTGGACGGCAAGGACGAGGCCACCGTTGCCCGGCTGGCTGAGGCGGCGCCGCTTGGACGCCTGGGCCAGCCGGATGACATCGCCGAAACCGTCGCCTTCCTTGCCGGGCCGGGGCGCTGGGTCAACGGCCAGGTGGTTTACGCCAACGGGGGACTGGCCTGAACTTCTGTTCCTCCACACTCAGGGTCCGGTGCTCCGCGGCGGAAACTTCCTCCACAGGCCGGTAGTTCCCGGGTGACCGGCCCGGCGGGCTTCAGCCAACGTGGTGGACATGAAAGCCAAAGACATCCTGGGAAGCCGCGGAGAAGAACTGGCGGCGCGCTACCTGACCGAAGCCGGGCTTCGCATCATCGACCGGAACTGGCGGTGTCCCGAGGGCGAGATCGACCTGGTCGCAGTGGACGGCGCCACCCTGGTGGTGGTCGAAGTGAAAACGCGTTCCTCGGTGGACTTCGGGCACCCCTTCGAAGCGATCGGACAGGATAAGGTCGCCCGCCTCTACCTGCTGGCGGGCGCCTGGGCCAGGGCCAACAGCCGATACTTTACCCACCGCCGGATCGACGCAGTTTCGATTCTTGACGACGGCACCAATCCTCCTGTTGTGGAGCATCTGCGGGGGATTTCCTGATGGGGCTCGGACGGACCTACGGGGTAGGGCTTGTCGGCCTGCGGGGCAGGATCGTGGAGATTGAAGCCGACATCGGCCAGTCCCTGCCGTCCTTCATCCTGCTGGGGCTGCCGGATGCCTCCCTGAACGAGGCTCGCGACCGGGTGAAGTCAGCGGCAAAGAACGCCGGACTCCCGCTGAGCCGGCGCCGCATCACAGTCAATCTGATGCCGGCGGATGTACCGAAGCACGGCTCCGGCTTCGACCTGGCCATTGTTGTGGCCGCACTCTGCGCCGGGGGCGTATTGAGAACTCCGGGCCGGTGCGTCTTCCTGGCAGAACTCGGCCTGGACAGCAGGCTTCGGCCGATCCGGGGCATCCTTCCGGCTGTTATGGCCGCGGTTGCCGCCGGCTACACGGACTTCGCCGTGGCGGCGGAGAACGCAGAGGAGGCGGCACTGGTTCCCACAGCCCGCGTGCGTGGATACTCCTGCCTGGCCGAGGTAGCCGCCGACCTCGGCGCCGACCCCGAGCAGCTCAGTTTTCCGCTGCCGGTGGCCCGTACAGGCGAAGATCCGGAACACGAAGAGGGTGCAGTTGAATCCCGGATTCCCGACCTCGC
Organism: Arthrobacter sp. zg-Y238; assembly: GCF_024385525.1. Lineage (GTDB taxonomy): Bacteria > Actinomycetota > Actinomycetes > Actinomycetales > Micrococcaceae > Arthrobacter_B > Arthrobacter_B jinronghuae. The sequence continues at coordinate 59,306 of NZ_JANFLU010000007.1, forward strand.
TGACGTGGCAGGGCAGGCAGAGGCCCGCTTCGCTGTCGAGGTCGCCGCGGCGGGAGCACACCATCTGCTGATGACCGGGCCGCCGGGGGCGGGAAAGACCATGCTGGCTGAACGGCTGCCCGGCATCCTGCCGGACCTTTCCGATGACCAGGCAATGGAAGTCACTGCCATCCATTCCCTCGCCTGGCAGGGACGCCACTGCCGCCAACTGCTCCGCAGGCCCCCGTTCGAGAGTCCGCACCACACCGCGTCTACAGCAGCGGTGATCGGCGGCGGTTCAGGCATTCCGCGCCCCGGTGCTGCCTCCCGTGCCCACCGCGGCGTGTTGTTCCTCGATGAAGCGCCCGAGTACGAGCGGCGGGTACTGGACGGCCTGCGCCAGCCGCTGGAGAGCGGCGAGCTAGTCCTGCACCGGGCGGCGGGTACAGCCGTGTATCCGGCGCGTTTCCAGCTGGTCCTTGCCGCCAATCCCTGTCCCTGCGGACTCGCCACCGGTAAGGGAATCGAGTGCACCTGCACCTCCACGCAGCGGCGACGGTATTTCAGCCGGCTTTCCGGTCCGCTGCTGGATCGGGTGGACCTGCAGCTCTCGGTTCAGCGTGTCTCCCTGGTCGACTACTTCGCAGCAGAGACTGCGGAGGCCAGCTCTACGGTGGCGGCACGCGTGCAGGAGGCTCGGCGGCTTCAACGGGAACGGCTGGCGCCGCTGGGATGTGAAACCAACGCCGAGGTTCCCGGCACCTTGCTGCGGGGCACCCTGCGGCCGCCGAGCAAAGCGACTTCGGCACTGGACAGGGCCATGGACCGCCAGTTGCTGACGGCACGGGGCTACGACCGGGTGCTGCGCGTGGCCTGGACCGTCGCCGATCTCGCCGGGCACGGGAGCCCGGACGCCGACGACGTCGGACAGGCCCTCGCCTTCCGCCGGCAGGGAGCGGCGGCATGAGTAATGATGAGGCGCTTCTCGCACGGGCGGCGTTGTCGAGACTGTTCGAACCCTCGGATGCTGTGGGCCTTGCCCTCGTGGCAGCGGCCGGTCCGGTCCACGCGCTGCAGATCGCCACCGGAGCGGTGGACCCGCCGCCGGATCTTGCCGCCGAAACGGCACGGTTGCTGTCCCCGGGCGGCAGCCAGGGAAGCGCCCTGGCAGAGGGGCTTCAACGGTGGGCACCGCGGGTAGCTGATCTGGCCCCGGACCGGGACCTGGGTGCGATCCGCCGTATGGGAGGGGAACTCCTCGTTCCGGAGGATCCCCGTTGGCCCGAGTCGTTGCGACACCTGCAGATGGAGATGCCTCTGTGTCTCTGGGTACGGGGAGACCTGGGGCGGGGCCTGCCGGAACTTGACCGGACCGTGGCGCTCGTGGGTTCCCGGGATGCCACCGGATACGGGCTGTCCATCGCGGGGGACATTTCGGCGGGACTCGCCAACCGCGGGTACACCGTTGTCTCCGGGGGTGCCTACGGAATCGACGCGCAGGCACATCGTGCCGCGCTCGCATCTGCAGCCGCAGGAACCACGGCCACGATAGCGGTCATGGCCTGCGGTGCGGACCGGTTCTACCCGGCCGGCAACGAGGACCTGCTTCGCACCGTCGCGGAGCGCGGACTGGTGGTGTCCGAAGTGCCGCCGGGATCGGCGCCCACCCGCTGGAGGTTCCTGCAACGGAACCGGATCATTGCTGCGCTGAGTGCCGTCACCGTGGTGGTGGAGGCCCGGTGGAGGTCCGGCGCGTTGAACACCGCCCATCATGCTGCCGGGTTGGGACGGGAAGTCGGTGCGGTGCCCGGATCCGTGTACTCGGCCAACTCCGCCGGATGCCACCGGCTGCTGCGCGACGGCAGTGCGGTCTGCGTGACCGATGCCCAGGAAGTCGTGGAACTGGCCGGGCCGCTCCGTGCTGTCCTGCCGGGAGAACCGAACGACATCGGCGGACGGGCAGGGGACAGTCCGGCAGGGGACCGCCGCGCAGATCACGACGGACTGTCCGTGGAGGACCTGCTGCTGCTGGATGCGCTGCCGGTGCGCAGCGGATCGACCATCGAAAAACTGGCCTCCGTCGCGGGGCTGTCCCTGCAAGGGGTGCGCGCCGGGCTGGCACGGCTGGAACTGGAGGGACTCGCCGTACGGACCGAACCGGACCAGTGGCGCCGAGGCCGCCACTAGCAGCAACGACATTTCCACTACCCGAACAACCCAGGAAGGACATCATCATGCTCACTCACAAGATAGTCACCTCACCGATTGGGGTGCTCACCCTGGTCGCCTTGGACGGCGTCCTTTCCACGGTCCGGCTCGGGCCGCCCGCCGTGGCTGCAGGGGCAGGGACACCGTACGGCATTGCGGCGGAAGACGGCTTCGAGGATGTCGAACGCCAACTGACGGAGTACTTCGAGGGCCGGCGCTGCTGTTTCAACGTAGACACCAACCCGCAGGGAACCGAGTTCCAGCGCAGGGTATGGGAGCAGGTCTCGGGCATCGGCTACGGCAGGACGGCAAGCTACAAGCAGCTGGCGGTCCTGCTGGGTGACGCTGCCAAGGCTCGAAGCGTGGGGGCGGCATTGGCCCATAACCCGTTGAACCTGGTTGTGCCCACCCACCGCGTGGTAGGGTCCCGCGGCGCGCTGACCGGATACTCGGGCGGCGTTGATGCGAAGCGGTACCTGCTGGAGCTGGAGCAGGCACCGCAGACAGAACACCTGCGGCGGAACTGCCTGCGTGCCGACAGCGTGCCTGCTTGAACGCCGGCACCAAAGAGAGAACAGTAAAGAGGTGACATCAAAGGGAGCAGCAGACAGAACTGCGTGGCCGGCGGAATTCCGTTCCGCCCTGGAGGGCTTCTGCCGGTATTTGACGGCAGAGCGTGGACGCTCCGAACACACCGTCCGGGCCTACGAATCGGATGTGTCGAAGCTGCTCGACTATGCCCTCGGCGCCGGAGCAGGCTCGCTTCAGGAACTGGACCTGGGTATCCTGCGCGGCTGGCTGGGTGAACTCAGTGCCGGGGGACAGGCCCGTTCCACGCTGGCCCGCCGCGCCGCCACGGCGCGCAGCTTCACCAACTGGGCCCTGCGCGAGGAACTCATCAGTGAGAATCCGGCCCTGCGGCTGAAGGCACCGAAGAAGGAAAAGACCCTTCCCGGCGTACTGCGGAGCAGCCAGCTGGATGACCTGTTCGAAACCCTGCAGGCGGCTGCCGCCGAGGGCGAACCCGTGGCGCTGCGGGACCGCGCAATGGTCGAACTGCTCTACGCCACGGGCATCCGGGTGGGAGAGCTGGCCGGTCTGGACGTCGACGACCTCGATCCGGACCGCAGGACACTCACGGTGCTGGGCAAGGGCAACAAGGAACGCACGGTGCCTTACGGCCTGCCGGCTGCCCTCGCGGTGGATGACTGGCTGCGCCGCGGCCGCCCGTCGATGGTGACCGGGGACAGCGGTCCGGCATTGTTCCTGGGCAAACGGGGCGGACGAGTGGACCAGCGACAGGTCCGCAGCGTGGTCGCCGTCCTCCTGGAAGCCATGCCGGACACCTCCGCCTCCGGGCCGCACGCCCTCCGCCACTCCGCGGCCACCCACCTGCTCGACGGCGGTGCCGACCTGCGTGCCGTGCAGGAAATCCTGGGCCACTCGTCCCTTGCCACCACGCAGCTTTACACGCACGTCTCAGTGGCCAGGTTGCGCCAGAGCTACAGCCAGGCACACCCGCGCGCCTAGGGCCGGCCGACCCGACTCCCGGCCGCCCAACGCCGGCGGTCAGCACCGGCTGCACCGCCCGGCCTTCCGTGCTGCAGCGGCTCAAAAGGCTACATTGGCGCATCGACGTAACTTACGGCACAATGAGGGACAGCGGACACATATGGCTCGATATCCGTCCATGCAGCAGCAGGTCGTTGGGGAAGACGTACCTACAGCTATGGAGGATGGAATGTCTGTTGTGATGGCGCGCGGCGTACTGTTTGTGCACTCTGCCCCTTCCGCGTTGTGCCCCCATATTGAGTGGGCCATCGGATCCGTCGTGGAAAAGCGAACGGATCTTCAGTGGACCCCTCAGCCGGCTGCGCCCGGAATGGTACGGGCTGAAATCGCCTGGACCGGACCGCAGGGCACCGGTTCCCTGCTCGCGTCCGCGCTGCGCGGCTGGGCACACCTCCGGTACGAGGTGACGGAGGAACAGAGCCCCGGAGCCGACGGCAGCCGCTGGGCACACACCCCTGAGCTGGGCATCTTCCATGCTGCGACCGATGTGCACGGTAACATCATGATTTCCGAGAACCGCATCCGTTACGCCTATGAAAACGGCGCCGGCGACCCGTCGGCTGTCTACCACGAACTCTCACTCGCCCTGGGCGAAGCCTGGGACGAAGAGCTGGAGCCGTTCCGGCACGCGGCCGACGGTGCCCCAGTGCGCTGGCTGCACCAGGTAGGCTAGTTCCTCAAAACTCCATAGCTAAACAAACAGGCGTGCGGGGCCCCCGGGGGGGCGGCGCCCGGGGGTTTGGAGAGAATGCTTTTTGGGGAGGGGCGGAGGGCGTGGATAGTCCACAACCCCCCCCACTAACACCCCCCCGGCGCCCGGCCCCCGGGGGCCCCGCACGCCTGTTTGTTGCAAACGAAGGATTTAGCGGCTGCGCAGTACGGCGACGGCGTTGTGCCCGCCGAAGCCGAAGGAGTTGCTCAGCGCGACGATGTCTCCGCCGCGCAGCTGGCGGCTGGAGGTCACGACGTCGAGCGGGATCTCCGGATCCTGGTTGTCCAGGTTGATCGTTGCCGGCGCCTGGCGTTCGTAGACCGCCAAAGCCGTCAGGACGGCCTCGACTGCACCCGAGGCGCCCAGCAGGTGGCCCATCTGCGACTTGGTGGCAGACACGGCAACACCGTCGAGGGCACTGCCCAGGGCAGCCTTCAGCGCAGTGTATTCGGGCTTGTCGCCCACCGGGGTGGACGTGGCATGCGCGTTCACGTGGACTACGTCCTCGGCCTGCGCCCGGGCATCAAAGAGAGCAGACTTCAGGGCCCGGGTGGCGCCGAGGCCCTCGGGGTCCGGTGCGGTGATGTGGTACGCGTCGGCGGTGACGGCCGTGCCGGCGAGCTCGGCGTAAATCCGCGCGCCGCGGGCCAAGGCGTGCTCTTCGCTTTCGAGCACCAGCGCACCGGCACCCTCACCCATCACGAAGCCGTCACGGTCCTTGTCATAGGGGCGGGAGGCACGCTGGGGATCATCGTTGCGCTTGGACAGGGCCTGCATGGAGGCAAAGGACGCCAGGGGCATCGGGTGGATGCAGGCTTCCGCGCCGCCGGCGACGACGATGTCGGCCTTGCCGGAGCGGATCATGTCCAGGCCCTGGTGGAGGGCCTCGGTTCCGGAGGCGCAGGCGGAGACGGGCGTGTGGGCGCCGGCACGGGCACCCAGGTCGAGGCTGACCGCGGCGGACGGGCCGTTGGGCATCAGCATCGGAACGGTCATGGGAAGTACCCGCCGCGGGCCCTTTTCACGCAGGGTGTCCCAGGCGTCGAGCAGGGTCCAGATGCCGCCGATGCCGGTGGCGAAGGAGACGGCAAGCCGGTCATGGTCAACGTCTGCGAGGCCGGAATCGGCCCAGGCTTCGCGTGCCGCGACGACGGCGAACTGCGTAGAAGGGTCCATCCGCTTGGCTTCGACGCGGGAAAGGACTTCCGAAGCGGGAGTGGTGGCACGCGCGGCGAAGGTCACGGGCAGGGAGTACTTCTCCACCCATTCATCTTCGAGGGTACGGGCGCCGGAGACACCCTGCAGTGCGTTCTTCCACATGGTTGGAACGTCCCCGCCGATGGGCGTGGTCGCTCCGAGGCCTGTGATGACTACTTTGCGGGCCATGATTCACTCTCTTGAAGCAGTTGCAGGTGCTGGTTCCGGCGGTACCGGGCGGCCGCCGCCAGGCAGCGGCCGCCGGAAGGTTAAGCCTGGGCGTTGGAGATGAAGTCCACGGCGTCGCCGACGGTCTTCAGGTTCTTGACCTCTTCGTCCGGGATGCGCACGCCGAACTTCTCTTCGGCGTTGACGACGATGGTCATCATGGAAATGGAGTCGATGTCCAGGTCATCGGTGAAGGACTTGTCCAGCTCAACGGCCTCGGGGGCCAGACCCGTCTCTTCATTGACGATCTCGGCGAGGCCGGCCAGGATTTCTTCGTTGCTAGCCATGTTGGCTCCTTTTCTTGTAGTGCCGGTACGGGACCGGTCCGGTTTTCCAACCGCCGAAGCGGTGTGGTTCTGTGGGCTGCACCGGCTTAGCCGGCACTGCGGGCAATGGGGCTAAGGGAGGACAACTACCTGCGCGCCGAACACGAGGCCGGCACCGAAGCCGATCTGCAGCGACAGCTTGCCGCTCAGTTCCGGGTGCTCCTGCAGCAGGCGGTAGGTGGCCAGGGGAATCGATGCAGCCGAGGTGTTTCCCGCGTCGGCAATGTCCCGGGCAATAATGACCGACTCGGGCAGCTTCAACTGCTTCGCCATTTCGTCAATGATGCGCATGTTGGCCTGGTGCGGCACGAAGGCGGACAGGTCCTCGGCGGTGATCCCGGCGGCGTCGAGCGCCTGCTGGGCAGCCTTGGCCATCTCCCAGACGGCCCAGCGGAAGACCGTCTGGCCGTCCTGGCGCAGGGTGGGCCAGAGTTTGGTTTCCCGGCCGGAGAGGTCCGCGGGGCTCATGCCGCCGTCGGCCTCGGCAGCGAGGGAGAGTTCACGGACGTCCAGCATGGAGTGGGTCATGCCGATGGCACCGGACTTGCTGCCGTCGGAGCCCCAGACGGAGGGCGCGATGCCGGGGGTGTCGGAAGGTCCTACGACGACGGCGCCGGCACCGTCGCCGAGCAGGAAGGAGATGGTGCGCTCGGTGTTGTCGATGAAGTCGGAAAGCTTCTCCACGCCGATGACCAGCACGTAGTCGGCGGCGCCGGAGCGGACCAGCGCGTCTGCCTGGGCGATGCCGTAGCAGTACCCGGCGCAGGCGGCCGAAACGTCGTAGGCCGGTGCCGGCGTTGCGCCCAGCCGCTCGGTGATCTGGGTGGCGGCCGAAGGCGTCGCGTAGGGGTGAGTCACCGTGGAGACGATGACGGCGCCGAGCTGCGACCCCTCGATGCCTGCGTTCTTCAGTGCTTCACGGCCGGCGGCCTCGGCCATGTCCACCACGGACGTGCCCTTGTCCGCACGGTGCCGGGTCACGATGCCCGTGCGCTGGCGGATCCATTCGTCGGAGGAATCGATCCACTGGCAGACGTCGTCGTTGCTCACAATGACGTCGGGGCGGAAGGCGCCGATGCCGTGGATCCGGCTGAATTCGTTGACGGGGGACTGCTTCAGGGTGGGCGTGCTCACGCGTTACCTTCTCCGGTTGTTGCTGCCGTTCCGGAATGCTCACGGATGAACTCCCGGGCAGCGGTTAGATCTTCTGGGGATTTCAGGGCCAGTGTGGGGATGCCCTTCATGCCGCGGCGTGCCAGTCCGGTGAGGGTTCCTGCCGGCGGCAGTTCCAGCACGCCGGTCACGCCCATGCCGAGCATGTTCTCCATGCAGAGGTCCCACCGTACCGGGCGGGAAACCTGCGCGATGAGGCTGTCAAGGTTGGCATCACCGGACACCACTGCGGCGCCGTCGCGGTTGGACAGCAGCGTGGCCAGCGGCGCCTGCGGGGTGAGGGAGGGGCGCAGTGCTTCCAGGACAGTGACGGCGGGCGCCATGTGGGAGGTGTGGAACGCGCCGGCGACCTTCAGCGGAATAACCCGCGCCTTGGCCGGCGGTGCCGCGGTGAGTACTTCAAGCTGGTTGTGCGTTCCGGCGGCTACAATCTGCCCGCCGCCGTTGGCGTTCGCCGCCGTCAGCCCTGCGGCTTCCAGCACGGCCGCCACGTCGTCGGGGTCCCCGCCGAGGATGGCGCTCATGCCCGTGGGCTCCACTGCTGCGGCGCGTGCCATGGCATTGGCCCGTTCCCGGACAAACACCAGTGCGTCGTTTTCCGGCAGGGCACCGGCAATGGCGGAGGCCGTGATCTCGCCGACGGAGTGGCCGGCGAGGACGGTGGAGGATGTCAGTGCCGAGGGGTCCAGCAGCAGCCGGGCGGCCATCAGGCCGGCGGCCACGATCAGGGGCTGGGCGACGGCGGTGTCCTTGATGGTTTCCTCGTCGGAGACCGTGCCGTGGGCGATGAGGTCCAGGCCGGCGACGTCGCTCAGTGCGGAAAGATGATCACGGACGCCGGGCAGTTCCAGCCACGGCGAGAGGAATCCTGGCGTTTGGGACCCCTGGCCGGGGCAGACGATTGCAAGCACGTATACAGCTTTCCAAAGATAGGGGACGGTACCGGGTGTTTGCGTAGACCAAGCTCCCCGGACGGCTTTGTAGGAAGTCTACAAGCCGACGACGGCGTCCGGGCAAGGTTCAGGGGCGGACGGCGGGCTTCTCGGGGGCTGCTTTTCCTGCAGGTGCCAGGCGCCCAACCACCAATGCGGTCTGCAGCACGAACGCTTCGCGGGGCAGCATCGGGTCCCATCCGGTGACATCGCAGACCCGCCGCAGCCGGTAGCGGACCGTATTGGCATGGACAAAGAGTTCACGTGCCGTGGCCTCCAGGGAGTGGCCCAGCGAGAGGTACGCACTAAGGGTCTCGGCGAGGCCGTTGGAGGCACCCAGCAGGGGAGTGTAGATGCTTTCCACCAGGGCCCGGCGTGCAGTGTCATCACCGGACATCACCCGCTCGGGCCACAGATCATCAGCGGCCACCGGGCGTGGTGCAGCCGGCCAGGCGCGGGCGGCGGTAAGCCCGGCAAACGCGGCCTGTGCGGACGGGCCTGCCTCGACAAGGGAGGGTGCGGGCGGGCCGTACACCACCGGGCCCGGGCCGAAGAGTTCGGACAGGCGGGTGTAGGAGAAAGCCTTGTCCTCCAGTCCGCCCAGGACCAGGATCAGCCGCTCGCCCTGGATCCCCACGAGGGTGTCTTCGGCCAGCCGGCCGGTGGCCCGGCGGAGTTCATTGACGAACGTGGCGTTGGCTTCGGCAGGAGAGCCGCCCACCATAACGGTGACCGGTGCCGCCGACGTCCAGCCGACGGCGGCAATCCGGGAGCGCAGCGCGTCGGAACTCTCGCCGCGCAGGATGGCGTCGACAACAAGGGCCTCCAGTCGGGTGTCCCAGGCGCCGCGCGTTTCGGCCGCACGGGCATAGACGTCTGCGGCGGCGAAGGCCACTTCACGCGAATAGCGAAGCACCGCTTCGCGCAGCTTGGACTGGACCTCGCTGCCGGCGAGCTCCGGCACCCGGTCCTCGACCACCTGCACCACCACCCGGATCAGCTGAAGGGCCTTCTGCAGGCTGATCGAGCGGGTGAGCTCGGTTGGAGCGGTGCCGAAGACGTCGCTGAGCACCCATGCGGGTGAGGCAGGACGCTGGTACCAGTTCACGAAGGACGCGATGCCCTTCTGTGCAACCATTCCCAGCGCGGAGCGCTCGTCCGGGCGCAGCCCCCGGTACCACGGCAGGGAAATGTCCAGCTGCTGCAGGGTGGCAGTCGAAAGCCTGCCGATATTCGCTTTCAGGCGCTCGACGGTGGGCAGGTCTGCTTCCGGCGGCGCTGAGGCAGCGGACGTATTGGGACGCACTGGCATACCTGCGAGCTTACGGCCTGCAGGGGTGAACCGCTATTTTGTGTGAAGGCTACAACTTGGCTAGGCGGGCAGCTTGGGCTTCACATCGTTTGTGTAGATGCCTTCCAATGTTGCGGTCAGTTCCGTCAGGACGGTTTTCACATCGGCCTGTTCCGTGAGGATCCGGCCGGCCGCCTTGGCGATTTCCTGGTCCGCTCCGGGCAGGAACACCCGGGCATAGTCCTGGTTCCGGGTGACGGCCAGCTGGTCGATGGCCGTTTGGATCTGCGGCGTCGCAGCCAGCACCTGCGTCATGTCCGCGGACTTGCGCACCGGCATGTAGCCCGTGGCCGCGGAGAACGCTGCGGTGTTTTCCGGGGAGGTCAGGAACTTCAGGAAAGTCGCGGCGGAGAGCTGCTGCTCGGGGCTGATGTCCTTCGGAATGCCCAGGCCGGCGCCGCCCGTGGGGCAGACACCGGTCAGTTCCCGGCTGCCGCCGGGCATGAATCCCACGCCGACGTCGAACGTTGCCGTCTTGAGCACACCCACCAGGTTCCCGGTGGAACCCACAGCCGCAGAGACGGCACCTGCCGCCATGTCGGCCGTGGCGTCCTTGGAAGACACTCCCGCCCAGGCATTCTTATAGACGGTGTCCTGGACCTGCTGGATGGCGGTGACGGCCTCGGCCGAGTCAGCCGTAATGGTCCACTCGTCACTCCAGGCGGCTCCCTCTCCCCAAAGCTGGTTCTGCAGGGTCCAGCCCGCATAATCAATCAAGGCCGGGTGCTGGTAGACGTTCTGGATGCCGGGCACCGCCGCCTTGATCTTCGGCGCCCACTCCGAAAACTCCTGCCAGGTCTCCGGTGCCCGGTTGGGCAGGCCGGCGGCGGCCCAGTGGTCCTTGTTGTAGTAGAAGAGGGGAGTGGAGCGGGCAAACGGAACGGCCCACTGCCGCCCGTCATACTCATAGTCGCTGAACAGCTGGTCCCGGTAGTCGGCGGTGTCGAAGTCCAACTGTTCCATCAGCGCGTTCAGCGGGATGATGGAATCGTTGAGGAAATAGCGGAACCACCAGACGTCGGAGAAAATGACGATTGCGGGGAGGTCGCCGCCCTGCTGGGTGGTCTGGAACTTCTGGGCCACCTCTTCGTAGTTGGATCCCGCGCTCACCATGTTCACGCGGATCTCGCTCTGGGAAGCGTGGAACTTCTCGATGATCTCGGTTTCAATCGCCTCGGACTGGCCCGGGTGGCTGGACCAGAAGGTGATCTCCGGGGCGGGGGTCACGCCGCTGAAGTCGAGTTCGTCCTCCTCGACGGGGGTGTCCGTTTCCGTGGACGGTCCGCCGCAGGCCGCCAGGGCGGCCGCAGAGGCGCCGGCTGCACTCAGGGACAGGAACAGACGGCGGTTGAAGGCCGGTTTGGATGCTGTTGACATGGAATGCCTTTCTGGAGTGCGGACATTTTGCAGTTCGGCTTAGCCGGTGACGGAGCCTTGGGTCAGACCGGCGACGATATAGCGCTGCAGGGCAGCGAAGACCACCAGGATCGGAACCAGCACGAGGACCGCGCCGGCCATCATGATGCCCCAGCTGGCGGGATCGGACTCGGAATTCCGGAGCAGGGTCAGGCCGACCGGCAGGGTCATCATCTCGGGCCGGCTGACGATCACCAGCGGCCAGATGTACTCATTCCATTCGGTCACGATCGTGACCAGTCCCACGGTGGCGATGGTCGGCACGGAAATCGGGACGACGATCCGCCACAGGCGGGACCAGTGTCCTGCCCCGTCGATCTCGGCGGACTCCAGGATGCTGCCGGGCAGGGTGAGGAAATGCTGCCGCAGGAGGAAGGTCCCGAACGCCGTCCCGAGCCCGGGCAGGATCATGCCCCAATACGTGTCGGCACCGCCAAGGGACGTTACGAGGATGTAGTTCGGCAGGATCGCCACCTGCGGGGGGACCATGAGGGCTACCAGGATGGCTACAAAAATCACCCGCTTGAACGGGAACCTGATGAAGACCAGTGCGTAGGCGGTGAGGATGGCCAGCACCACCTTGATGGAGGCGCCGGCGAGTGTGACGATCACACTGTTGACGAAGAACCTGCCGAACGGCACCAGGGTCATGGCGTCCTGGTAGTTGCTGAAGTCCAGGGAATCCGGCAGGACATCCAGGTCCGTGGTAACGATCTCTCCGGGCCCCTTGAAGGAGGACAGGACCATCCACATCAGGGGGAGGAATACCACCAGTGTGGTGAGGGCCAGGGGCACATACCCGGTCAGCAGAGTTTCGGTGATGTTTCGACGTGAGAGCGGGCCTTCGCCGGTCCGGCGGGAACCCTTGCTGCCGGTTGGTGCCGGCGCGGACACCGGGGCGGCGGGTGCAGGGACACTCATGAGTAGTGCACCTTCCGCTCGACGAACCGAAGCTGGAAACCGGTGACCACCAGCAGCAGCACGAACAGGATCACTGAGACGGTGGCCGAATAGCCGGCCCGGTTGAATCCGCCGAAGGCCTGCAGATAGGCCTCGAAGATCAGGGTGTTGGTGCCGTTGCCCGTGGGGGTCATGATCCGGATCAGGTCGAAGGCCTGCAGCGAACTGAGAAGCGTGGTGATGAGCAGGAAGAAGGTTGTCGGGGAAAGCAGCGGCAGCGAAACGCTGAAGAACCGCCTCGCCGCACCTGCGCCGTCGAGCTGTGCGGCCTCGAGCACGTCGCGGGGAATCGACTGGAGGCCGGCAAGGTAGACCACCGCGCAGTAGCCGAGGTTCTTCCAGACGTAAACCAGGATGATCATGACCAGCGCCAGGTCCGGGTTGTTGATCCATTCGGGGCTGCTGGCTCCGAAACCGCGCAGCACCCAGGCCAGCGCTCCGTAGACGGGATCGAAAATGAACAGCCAGACCAGGCCCACACCCACTCCGGACAGGACATACGGGGCAAAGACGGCGGCGCGGGCCAAGGTGGTGCCGCGGACTTTCAGGTTCAGCGCCAGCGAAACCAGCAGTCCCAGCAGCATCGATCCGCCGACGGTGAAGACCGTGAACACTGCCGTTACGGTCAGCACGTCCCGGGCATCGGGAGAGGTGAAGAACGTGATGTAGTTTTCGATCCCGACCACCGTTGCTGTCTTGGCACCAAGGGTCCAGTTCAGGGTGGAGTAATAGATGTTGCTGAACAGCGGCCGGTAGGTGAAGGCGGCAATCAGGATCAGGTTGGGCAGCGCAAAGGCCAGGAAGGTGAAGAAGTCCCTGCGGGTGCGGCCGGAAAAACGTCGGCGGCGGACAGCGGGGTTACTGGCCGGCGGCGCGGCGGAAACAGGCGGCGACACGGTGGTCCTGGCCATCTTCTTCCTTTGGGCAAGGGTTCGACGTTGAACGACCGGCAAGCAGCCTTTCGGGTGCGCGTCGATTGTGGGGAGCATAACGGCACGCAGGGAGAAACGGAAAGGAACCGCCGTTGCATGCGGAGGTTTTGTTGTTTGTTACGGCCGATGTCGGGGCGGGCCGGGACAGCGGAACTACAGTGCGGAGCCCAGTCGCCGGAATCGGTCCGTCCGCCGTGCCAGCCGCTCTGCCCGCGGAACGGCGCGAAGCGAAGCCAGTTCGTATTCCACGGCCCGGGCCATCCGGCGGCAGAATTCGGGTGCCTCCTCCGCGGCATCGGGCAGTTCCGCCACAGTGTGGTCCACAATCCCGTGGGCGGCCAGCGCTGAAACGGTTACGCCCTGCGCCTGTGCCATTTCCGGGCCGTGCAGGGTATCCCGGTGCACGATGGCGCTGGCACCCTCCGGCGGCAGGGAAGAAAGCCAAGCGTGGCGGGCCGCGACCGTCCGGTCTGCGGGCAGCAGGGCCAACGCGCCGCCGCCTGCCCCCTGACCCAGCAGGACGGAAACCGTGGGGCAGTCCAACCCCACCAGGTCGTTCAGGCTCCGGGCAATTTCGCCGGCCAGGCCGCCCTCCTCGGCTTCCTTGGACAGGGCAGCGCCGGCGGTGTCGATCACGGTCAACAGGGGAAGGTCCAGTTCCTCCGCGAGCCGCATGCCGCGGCGTGCTTCCCGGAGCGAAGCCGGCCCCAGCGCAGCCTGTTCTGTTCCGCGTTCCCGGTCCTGCCCCAGCACGACGCAGGACGTTTCGCCGAAGCGGGCCAAGGCCAGTATCAGGCCCGGGTCTTTTTCACCCTGTCCGCTGCCGTTCAGGGGCAGCACGTCGCTCGCCCCGAAATGCAGCAGCTGGCGGACGCCCGGGCGGCGGGGATTGCGGGAAATCCGAATGGATTCCCAGGCGGGTAAGGGCTCCGGGGTGCTGCTGAGCGAGTCCGGGGCAGGCACCGGCACGGTCGAGCCGGGCAGCAGCATGGCCAGGGCGCGGTGGACGGTCCGGGGAAGTTCATCCGGCGGCAGCACCGCGTCCACCAGTCCGCGGTTCCGCAGGTTCTCCGCGGTCTGCACACCTTCCGGGAAGGGCTCCCCGTAGAGTGCCGAGTAGACCCGCGGGCCCAGGAAGCCCAGAAGCGCGCCGGGCTCGGCGACGGTGATGTGGCCCAGGGATCCCCAGGAGGCCATGACTCCGCCGGTGGTGGGGTGGCGCAGGTAGACAAGGTAGGGCAGGCCGGCCTCCTTGTGCCGGCGGACGGCGGCGGTGATCTTGACCATCGAAAGGAACGCCAGGGTGCCTTCCTGCATCCGGGTTCCGCCGGACGCCGGCCCGGCCAGGAGCGGCAGCCCTTCTCTGGTGGCGCGTTCAACGGCGTCGGTGAGCCGATCCGCGGCGGCAACTCCGATGGAGCCGCCCAGGAACCCGAACTCGCTGACCATCAGTGCAACGCGCCGGCCCTGCACCAGCCCTTCACCCGTGAGCACCGATTCGTCCACACCGGTTTTCTGCCGGGCGGCAGCCAGATCCGACGCGTAGGCCGGGCTGGGGTCGGCATAGGCCACCGGTACGTCCCAGGAGCGGAAGGAACCCGCATCGACAACCAGCGCCAGCAACTGCCGTGCGTCCAGGCGGCGGGGCGCCGTCTGGATGCTCATGCTTCGGTGCTTTCCGCGGCAGCCGGTTGCGGGCTGCCCGCCAGCCAACGGCGGATCGCGTCCCCGTGCTGGTCCAGCAGGGGCGGGGCAGCATGCACACGGCGAGTACTTTCCGTGCCCTGCACGGCATCAAAAAAGCGCAGCGGCGGCCCCGGCAGCGAGACGGTGCCCAGGACAGGATGCTCGACGTCGACCACCAATCCCTGTGAATGGACCTGTTCCCATGCATACACTTCGTCCAGGGTGCGCACTTTTCCGGCCGGAATGCCGGCGGCGCGCAGTTTCTCCAGGAGCGGTTCCGCCTCGATATCCGCGAAAGCCTGCTCGACGGCGGCCACCAGCGCCGGACGGTTGCGTACCCGCCGGGCGTTGTCCGCGAATTCGGCACGCGAGGCATCGATGCCGAATGCAGCGGCAAACGCCTCCCATAGTCTTTCGCTCCCGACACTGATCTGGACCATGCCTTCACGGCAGGAGAAGAGCCCGTAGGGGGCAATGGACGGATGGTGGTTGCCCTGCGCGGCCGGCACCTCGCCGGCAACAGTGTGCCGGGTGCCCTGGAAGGCATGGACTCCTACGACGGCGGCCAGCAGTGAAGTGCGCACCACCTGGCCCTTTCCGGTGCGTTCGCGTTCCAGCAGGGCTGCCAGGAGTCCGAAGGCGCCGTACATGCCCGAGAGCAGGTCCGCGATGGGCACGCCGACTCGCTGCGGATCCCCGGCGCCGGACCCGGTCAGCGACATCAGGCCGGCCTCGCCCTGGACAATCTGGTCGTAGCCGCTGCGGGTGGCCTCCGGGCCGTCATGGCCGAACCCGCTGATGGAGAGGATAACCAGCCGGGGATTAAGTTGGTGCAGCCGGTCCGGCGGGAATCCGAGCCGGTCCAGCACCCCGGGGCGGAAATTCTCCACCAGCACGTCCGCCCGCCGTACCAGGTCCGTCAGCACCGCCGCGCCGTCCTCGGACTTCAGGTCCAGGGCGATGGACTCCTTGTTCCGGTTGCAGGAAAGGAAGTAGGTGGCCTGCGGTGTCTCTTCCGGTCCGACGAAGGGCGGTCCCCAGCCGCGGGTGTCATCACCCGTGCCGGGGGTTTCGACCTTAATGACGCGGGCGCCGAGGTCCGCGAGCATCATGCCTGCGTGCGGACCGGCAAGGGCACGGCTGAGGTCGACGACCAGATAGCCGTCCAGAGGGCCGCGGGCGGGGGAGTGGTTGTTCATGGATCGCTCTCTTCCTGGTTCGGTGCGGGAAGGACAGTTGCACTCCAGCGGGAACCGCGCCGGACCTAAAGCCATCCGGGGACCACCATGACCAGCCACGCCACCAGCGGTCCCACTACTACGACGATGCCGCTGTAAGCGAGGATCTGCTTGTAGAAGCGGTCTTTGTCCAGCTCTTCCGGTGCGTTTGCCAGCACGAGGGCGCCGTTGGTCGAGAAAGGCGATACGTCCACGATGGTCGAAGAAACGGCCAGCGCGCAGATGAGGCCCACGGCGCCGATTTCCCCCGAGGCCAGGAACGGTACGGCCAGCGGGATGAGGGCGGCAAGGATGGCGGTTGATGAGGCGAAGGCGGACACGACGGCGCCGATGTAGCAAATGAGCAGCGCCGCCAGCAGCGGCATGCCCAGGCCGGCGACGCCGTCGGACACGTACTCGATCGTGCCGGCCTCCTGCAGGACGCCGACGAAAGTGAGCATGCCGCAGATGAGCAGGACAGTGGTCCAGCTGATTTTGTTGACTGCACCCTTCTGCGCCTGCGGGGAGACGAGGGCAAGGACCATGGCGATGGTGATGGACACGAAGCCCACGTCCACCTTGAAGCCCAGGGCAACCACGGCCAGGGTGATCAGCCCGGCGATGGTGACAATCTGGGGGAAAGTCTCGCTGCGGGTCTTCGTGGCGGTGATCCCGTCACCGGCGGGGTCGCGTGGACCATAGATGCCGGATCCGGTTCCCTTGAAGGCGACGTCGGCGCGGCCGGCGACACTGAGGTTCATCCTGGCTTGGGCGACCTGCTCCGCGAAGGCACCTGCGGTGGTGCGGCGCAGCCTGCTGCCGCCGAGGACGAAGAACAGGATCAGCGCAATCAGGGTGTTGAAAAGCAGGCTCGACATGAAGACGGCAAACGGGCTGGACTCCAGATCCGTTTCCGCAATGATGCCGTTGACCGTGACTCCGTAGACGGCGATCGGGGAGAATCCACCGGCCTGGGCGCCGTGGATGACCATCATGCCCATCATCAGGGGGTTGATCTTGTTCTTGGCGGCGAAACCCAAGGCGATCGGGGCCACGATGGCCACGGCGGCCGGCGAGAGAGCGCCGACGGCGGTGATGACGGCGGTGACCGCGAACATGATCCAGGGAATCAGGGCCACCCGGTTGCCGACCAGCTTCACGGCGCCCCGAACCAGCAGGTCGATGGTGCCGTTGTTCTGGGCTATGGCAAACAGGTAGGTCACCCCGACTATCGTCAGGAACAAACCACCCGGAAAATTGGCCAGGATCTCCTCGGTAGTCATGCCGAGGAAGACGAATCCCAGGAGGAAAGCCCCTACAAAGGCCAGCGCGCCCATGTTGAGGGGCAGCACGGTGGCCAGGATGAACATGGCCACCAAAATCAGGATGGACAGGACTGGAGCGGACATCATTGTCCCTTCGTTGAAGGTCAGGGCCTTCCCGGAGCCGGCAGGCAGGACGCCGCGGCCCGGGCAACGCGTGCACTGGACCAGCCTGCGGGGCCGGGCACCGTTGTCAACGAGTGTTTTGGAAGGGACGTGGGATTCGGGCAATCCGGGCCGCAAACGAAAAGGAACCGCCGCAGATGCGGCGGTTCCTTTTCATGTTCCCCGGGTTCGAGGAATGGCGGAAATGCTTAGGCGTCGCCGCCGGCGTTTCCGCTGGTGCCGGCGTTGACGTCCAGCAGGCGGTACTTCTCCATTGCCTCCTTGGGGGCGTTGGCGTCGACTTCACCGCGGCGTGCGAGCATCTCCAGCGCCCGCACCACCATCGAGTGGCTGTCGATCTTGAAGTACCGGCGTGCAGCTGCACGGGTATCCGCGAAACCGAAGTCATCGGCACCGAGGGTGGCGAACTCGTTCGGCAGGAACTGGCGGATCTGGTCCGGCACGGCCTTCATGTAGTCCGTGGAGGCAACAATCGGGCCGGTGGCGCCGGCCAGCTGCTGGGTCACGAAGGGTACCCGCGGCTCCGAGCCGGGGTTCAGGAAGGCTTCCTCCTCGGCGGCGAGGCCGTCGCGGCGGAGCTCGTTCCAGGAGGTCACGGACCAGACATCGGCCGAGACACCCCAGTCCTCAGCAAGGAGCTTCTGGGCTTCCAGTGCCCACGGCACGGCAACGCCGGAAGCCAGCAGCTGCGTGCGGGGTCCGTCGATCTTTGCCGGTGCGAGCAGGTAGATGCCCTTGATGATGCCTTCCACGTCCAGGTCCTCGGGGGCCTTGGGCTGCTGGATCGGCTCGTTGTAAACCATGATGTTGTAGATGACGTTCGGGTCCTGGGAATCCGGGCCGTACATCTCCTCGAGGCCGTGGCGGACGATGTGTCCGATCTCGTAGCCGTACGCCGGATCGTAGGTCTTCACCGCGGGATTGGTGGAGGCCAGGATCGGCGAGTGGCCGTCGGCGTGCTGCAGGCCTTCACCGGTGAGGGTGGTGCGGCCGGCGGTAGCCGAGATCAGGAACCCGCGTGCCATCTGGTCGGTAGCCGCCCAGATGTAGTCGGCGGTGCGCTGGAAGCCGAACATCGAGTAGAACACGTAGACCGGGATCAGCGGCTCGCCGTGCGTGGCGTAGGACGTGCCCGCCGCGGTGAATGCCGCAATCGAGCCGGCCTCGTTGATGCCCACGTGCACAATCTGGCCCTGCGGGGACTCCTTGTAGGCCAGGACGAGGTCCCGGTCCACGGACAGGTAGTTCTGCCCCTTGGGGTTGTAGATCTTGGCCGTCGGGAAGAACGAGTCCATGCCGAAGGTACGGGCTTCATCAGGAATGATCGGCACAATGCGCTTGCCGAACTCCTTGTCCCGCATCAGGTCCTTGAGCAGGCGGACAAAGGCCATGGTGGTGGCGGCCAGCTGCTTGCCGGAGCCCCGGTTGGCTACTTCGTAGGCCTTCTCATCCGGAAGGTGGACGGGTTCGTGCTTCACCCGGCGTTCCGGGACGTTGCCGCCCAGTTCACGCCGGCGTTCCAGCATGTACTTGATCTCGGGGGCATCTGCACCCGGGTTGTAGTACGGCGGCCGGTACGGATCGGCTTCGAGCTGCTCGTCGCTGATCGGGATCCGCAGGTGGTCGCGGAAGGCCTTCAGGTCATCGAGGGTGAGCTTCTTCATCTGGTGGGTCGCATTGCGGCCCTCGAAGTGCGTACCCAGGCCGTAGCCCTTGACCGTGTGGGCCAGGATGACCGTCGGGGCGCCCTTGAATTCCGTGGCGGCCTTGTACGCGGCGTAGACCTTGCGGTAGTCGTGGCCGCCGCGCTTGAGGTTCCAGATTTCCTCGTCGGTCAGGTTGGCGACCAGTTCCTTGGTTTCAGGGCTCTTGCCGAAGAAGTGCTCGCGCACGAATCCGCCGGACTCGGCCTTGTAGGTCTGGTAGTCGCCGTCGGGGGTGGCATTCATGATGTCCACCAGCGAGCCGTCCTTGTCACGCTGGAGCAGGTCATCCCACTCGCGGCCCCAGACAACCTTGATGACATTCCAGCCTGCACCGCGGAAGAAGGCTTCCAGTTCCTGCATGATCTTGCCGTTGCCGCGGACCGGGCCGTCGAGGCGCTGCAGGTTGCAGTTGATCACGAAGGTCAGGTTGTCGAGCTTGTCATTGGCGGCGAGCTGGAGCAGGCCGCGCGATTCGGGCTCGTCCATCTCTCCGTCGCCAAGGAACGCCCACACATGCTGCTGCGAGGTGTCCTTGATGCCGCGGTTCTGCAGGTAGCGGTTGGACTGTGCCTGGTAGATGGCGTTCATGGGGCCAATGCCCATGGAAACCGTCGGGAACTCCCAGAAATCCGGCATGCTGCGCGGATGCGGGTAGGAGGACAGTGCATGCCCCTCGCGGGATTTCTCCTGGCGGAAGCCGTCCATGTCCTCTTCGGACAGGCGGCCTTCGAGGAAGGCGCGGGCATACATTCCGGGGGAGGCATGACCCTGGAAATAAATCTGGTCTCCGCCGCCCGGGTGGTCTTTGCCCCGGAAGAAGTGGTTCATGCCCACTTCGTACAGGGTCGCTGCTCCGGCATACGTTGAAATATGTCCGCCGACGCCGATTCCCGGGCGCTGGGCCCGGTGCACCATGATGGCAGCGTTCCAACGCAGCCAGGCACGGTATCGCCGTTCGGTTTCCTCGTCACCGGGGAATTCAGGTTCCTGATCAACCGGGATGGTGTTGACGTAGTCGGTGGTGGTTACCATCGGCACGCCCACGCTCTGGGAACCGGCACGCTGGAGCAGTGAGCGCATGATGTACTGCGCGCGTTCAGTGCCCTGCGAACGGATCAGCTCGTCGAGCGATTCGATCCATTCTGCGGTTTCCTCAGGATCACGGTCCGGTAGCTGGTTGGTTAACCCGCTCAGGATGTCCGTTGTGTCTTCTGCGGCCACGGCCAACCTCTCTCATGTACAGATTGTGTCTGCGACATTCTTTCTGTGGTATCCGGCCGGTGTCCGCCGGATCTTCGCTTGCGCGTATGTCTTCGCTTGCGCGTATGCGCGCCTCGGCGCCCCTTTTTATCCACTCTAGTCCCGTCACGCCGTTGTTGCGTAGCCTGCACGGCGGTCATCGCTGACGGCGTACAGCCCGGAACCCTTGAAGCCGGCGGGTTTTAGGTGTTTCGTTGAGTCCGAGACAGCGCAGATCAGGCAAATGTGTGATTCCCTTGTATTTATGCAGTCAACCAGGAGGAGTGAAGTGAGCGAGGCCGAGGCCGTCACTGAAGAAAACGTGGCGAGCAGATTGGGTTTCAAGGACGGGGACCTGGTTCAGGAGTACGGCTACGACGAGGACGTGGACTTCGACTTCCGTGAGGACCTTGAGGACCTCATCGGCGGCGAGCTGCTGACTGAAGACGACCACGATGTTGTGGACGGCGTCATCCTCTGGTGGCGGGCCGACGACGGCGACCTGGTCGACGCGCTGGTCGATTCCCTGACCACGCTCGACGACGGCGGCGTCGTCTGGGTTCTGACTCCCAAGTCCGGGCGCGAGGGCTACGTTCCTCCGGCCGACATCGAGGAAGCGGCCCCCACAGCGGGACTGCACGTCACCACCTCCCCGGGCGTCACCGAGGACTGGGCCGCCACACGCCTGGTGAGCCGACGCAAGAAGTGACTGCGCACCTGCTCACGGCAGGTGCTGCGGTTCCGGACTTCTGCCTTCCCAACCAGTTCGGCGAAGAAGTCCGGCTTGACGGTCTGCGGGGTGCCGGCGTCGTGCTGGTCTTTTTCCCGTTCGCGTTCTCCCAGGTGTGCCGGAGCGAGCTCGCAGAGCTGCAGGCCGAACGTGCCCTTTTCGACGACGCACGCGTGCGCCTGCTGGCGGTGTCCTGTGACTCGAAATACACCCTGCGGGCCTGGGCCGAGCAGGAAGGCTTCGGGTTCGACCTGCTTTCCGACTTCTGGCCGCACGGGGAAACAGCCCGGGCCTTCGGGGCTTTTGACGCAGGCAGGGGGCTGGCGGAACGCGCCAGCTTTGTCATAGACGGGGAAGGCACCCTCCGCGCAAGCATCCGTTCAGACCCGGGCGCAGCGCGTCCGCTCGAGCAGTACCGAACTGCTTTGGAGGCACTGTGAGCGAGCAGCCCAAGAACGCCCGTCCGGGCCTCGGCCTGACGGGTTTTGCCAGCGGCCATGCCCTCGAATCCGTCCCGGCACCCACGGAGGCGGAGCTGCGGCTCCTCGAGCGCGCCGTCGGCTATCTGGGCGGGCAGCGGCTGGCCCTGCTGACCGGTGCCGGGTTGAGCACGGATTCCGGCATCCCCGACTACCGCGGTCCCGACGCGCCTCCGCGCAATCCGCTGACCTACCAGCAGTTTGTCGGTGATCCGGACCTGCGCCGCCGGTACTGGGCCCGCAACCACGTTGGCTGGCACCATCTGCGCCATGCAGTGCCCAACCCCGGCCACGAGGCTGCGGTGGTCCTGGAACAGCGCGGACTGCTCTCGGGCCTGATTACCCAGAATGTGGACCGGCTCCACACGGACGCCGGGAGCGTCAATGTCATCGACCTGCATGGGCGTTATGACCAGGTGGTCTGCCTGAACTGCCGTTCGGGCTTTTCCCGTTCAGAGGTTGCCGGGCTGCTGCAGGAGCTGAATCCCGGCTACCTCGAGCAGGCGCGGCTCGACGGCGGGATAGCCCCGGACGCCGACGCGGACATCGCCGATACCGAAAACTTCGTCGTCGCGGACTGTCCCGTCTGCGGCGGAATGCTGAAACCGGACTTCGTGTACTTCGGCGAGAACGTCCCCAAGGACCGCGTGGCCCGGGCCTTCTCGGTGGTGGACGACGCAGGTGCCCTGCTGGTGGCGGGCTCCTCGCTCACCGTGATGAGCGGGCTGCGTTTTGTCCGCTACGCGGCCAAGGCCGGCAAGCCGGTGGTCATCATCAACCGGGGGGCCACTCGCGGGGATCCGCTGGCCACCCTGAAGATCGATATGGGAGTCAGCACGGCCCTGACCTGGCTGGCGGAAAACCTCCCTGACCTGCCGGCCGGAACGAAGGACGGCGCCGATTAGGCATTCGCCCGGGTCTTACGGTAATGTAGTTCCTCGTGATGCAGGGCCTGCGGAGAAGTTTCTGACGGCCGGGCAACATGTTCTGGGTCTTTAGCTCAGCTGGTAGAGCGCCACGTTTACACCGTGGATGTCATCGGTTCGATCCCGGTAGGACCCACCAGACAAGCCGCCGTTACTTTCCGCAGATGTGGAAGGCAACGGCGGTTTTTTGTTTAACCGCACACATGCACGGGACAAAAGGGGCTGATGGGTAAGGAAAACCAGGCGAGGAAGCGTATCTGCGCGGCGCTGGCCGTGGTGATCATGCTGGCAGGCTGCACAGCGCCGGACGATGCTGCGCAGGCACCGCCGATGGCAGAGCAAGGCGCAGGCAGCACCGTGGACGCAGGGGCGCCGGACGAGATTGCCGTCGCCCTGGACCTGATGGCCGGGGACCGGCGTGAAGATTTCTCCGTCGCAGTGCAGGACAACCGCACCGGGAGGTCCTGGATCCAAAACCCGGACGGGCGGTACCTCGAGGCAAGCCTGGTGAAGGTCCCCATCCTCCTGACCTTGGTCCGCCAGGCCACCGAAGAGCAGCGCAGCTTCACGGCGGACGAAGAGAGCCTGGCAACGCTGATGATCGAATACAGCGACAACGAGGCCACCAGTGAGCTGTACGGCCGGCTCGGGGGTCGGGAGGAACTGAACCGTACCTATGAACTCATTGGTGTTGCGGATACGGAAGCCGGTGAAGTCTGGGGAGCCGGTGAGACCACGGCGGGGGACCAGTTGCTTATCGCCCGGACGGTCGCCTGCGGTGCCGACTGGCTGGACCCGGATCTGCTGGCATTCGCCGTCGGACTGATGGAAAACGTCTGCCCGGAGCAGAACTGGGGGATCAATGCCGGGGTTCAGGCGCCCGATGCTGAAGTGGCCTTGAAGAACGGATGGCTGCAGGACGACGACGCCGTGTGGAACGTGGGCAGCGCCGGGTTCGTCCGGGCCGCCGGGAGTGACTACAGCATTGTTGTGCTCAGTTCCGGGAACTCCACGCTCGAAGAGGGGATCGGCATTGTCGAAGGCGTTGCCTCGGTGATCAACGGCTACGAAACGGGGATCTGAGCCCGCCCCCGTGCCCCTGTGGCGGCGGGATGCCGAAGAAGCATAGGCTGGAGCGTGAACACGGCGCGATGATTCCTGCGCCGTCCCCGTGCCCGCCGGGCACCCGAACCATCCTTGGAGAGAACTTGAGTGCACAAATTGGTGTAACCGGCCTTGCCGTCATGGGTGCAAACCTCGCCCGCAATCTCGCCCGCAACGGTTACACGGTGGCCCTGCACAACCGTTCCATCGAGAAAACGGATGCCCTGCTTTCCGCCCACGGTGACGAGGGAGACTTCATCCGCACCGAGACGCTGCAGGAACTGGTCGATTCTCTGGAGAAACCGCGCCGCGTACTGATCATGGTCAAAGCCGGAGCGCCGGTGGACTCGGTGATCGGGCAGCTGGTTCCGCTGCTGGAGCCGGGCGACATTGTGATCGACGGCGGCAACTCGCATTTCGAAGACACCCGCCGCCGCGAGGCCGCCCTGGCCGAGAAGGACCTGCACTTTGTCGGCGTCGGCGTGTCCGGCGGTGAAGAGGGAGCCCTTCTGGGCCCCTCCATCATGCCCGGCGGTTCCCGTGAGTCCTACGATTCCCTGGGCCCCATGCTGGAGAAAATCGCCGCGAAGTACGACGGCGAGCCCTGCTGCACCTGGATCGGCACCGACGGCGCCGGCCACTTTGTGAAGATGGTGCACAACGGCATCGAATACGCAGACATGCAGGTGATCGGCGAGGCTTACGACCTGCTGCGCTCCGCAGCGGGCATTGAACCGGCCGAGCAGGCCAAGATCTTCAACGAATGGAACACCGGCCAGCTCAGTTCCTTCCTGATCGAAATCACCGCCGAGGTCCTGGGCCATGTGGACGCCCGGACCGGGAAGCCGTTCGTGGACGTTGTGGTGGACTCCGCCGGGCAGAAGGGCACCGGCCGCTGGACGGTTGTCTCCGGACTGGACCTGGGGTCCCCGGTGTCGGCCATCGCCGAGTCAGTCTTCGCCCGTGCGCTGTCCTCCCAGCGCGGACAGCGCGAGGTTGCACAGCAGACGCTCCAGGGCGCGGAAGCCGCCGTCGAGCTTCCCGAGACGTTCGTGGAGGACGTGCGGCAGGCCCTGTACGCCTCCAAGCTGGTCAGCTACGCGCAGGGCATCGACATGCTCAACGCTGCAGCGAAGGAATACGGCTGGGAACTGAAGCTGGACGAGATTGCCTCGCTCTGGCGTGCAGGCTGCATCATCCGCGCCGAACTGCTGGATGACATCATGAAGGCCTACGCCGGCAGCGAAGCTCCCGCGAACCTGCTGTTCGCCCCGGCCTTCGCGGAGTCGATCGCCGCCGCCGTGCCGGCCTGGCGCCGCGTGGTCTCCGTCGCCGTGCAGCTGGGCATCCCCGTGCCGGTGTTCTCCTCCTCGCTGGCCTACTACGACGGCCTGCGCCGCAAGCGGCTTCCGGCGGCACTGACGCAGGGCCTGCGCGACCTGTTCGGTGCACACACCTACCACCGGGTCGACGCCGAAGGAACGTTCCACACCATGTGGGGCGAAGACCGCGCCGAGGTCGAGGCAGTGGACACCCACTAAGGATTCTCGACGGTACTAAAAAGGTCCGCAGCGGATGCTGCGGACCTTTTTAGTGTGCCTCGCGGGCTAGATGTAGATTGCCGGATCGATGTACTCTGCCGGGTCCACTGCGGGCTGGGTCATCTTGGTGTCCCGGTGCCGCCACTTGGCCGGAATGCCGGTGATGATCGAGTCCGCCGGGGCATCCTTGACCACTACGGCGTTGGCCCCCACCGCACTGTTGGCACCAATGGTCACCGGCCCCAGGATCTTCGCTCCGGCACCTACGGTGACGCCGTCGCAGATGGTTGGGTGACGCTTGACCTTGGCCAGCGAACGGCCGCCCAGGGTCACCCCGTGATAAAGCATGACGTCGTTGCCGATCTCCGCTGTCTCGCCGATAACCACCCCCATGCCGTGGTCAATAAAGAACCGGCGGCCGATGGTCGCACCGGGGTGGATCTCGATGCCGGTGGCGAAGCGGGTCATCTGGGAGAGCACACGGGCCGGGAACCGCAGCGGGGGTCGAGCCCACATGCGGTGCGTCAGCCGGTGCATCCAGATGGCATGCAGGCCGGAGTAGACAACGAGGTTTTCGAGCGAACCTCTGGCCGCCGGATCGTGGGATGCGGCGGCGTCGAGGTCTTCGCGCAGTCGGGCTAACAGACTCACAGAGGACTTTCTGCTCGGATGATCCGCCCTGCAGGGGCGGAACGCGGACTAACCGCGGATGTCGTCGTACAGGACCGTAGAGATGTAACGCTCTCCGAAGTCGCAGACGGTGGCAACAATCAGCTTACCGGCGTTCTCTTCGCGCTTGGCGAGTTCCAGCGCCGCCCACACGATGGCACCGGACGAGATGCCGCCGAGGATGCCCTCCTGGGTGCCCAGTGCGCGGGCCGTGGCTACGGAATCCTCGATGGAGGCATCGAAGACCTCGTCATAGACGGTGGTGTCCAGGATCTCCGGGACGAAGTTGGCGCCAATGCCCTGGATCTTGTGGGGGCCGGGGGATCCGCCGTTGAGGATGGCGGAGTCCTTGGGCTCTACGGCCACGATCTTCACATCCGGCTTGCGTTCCTTCAGGACCTGCCCGACGCCGGTGATGGTGCCGCCGGTGCCGATGCCGGCCACGAAAATGTCCACCTTTCCATCGGTGTCTGCCCAGATTTCCTCGGCGGTGGTGGCCCGGTGTACGGCCGGGTTCGCTTCATTGGCGAACTGCTGCGCCCAGATGGCGTTTTCGGTGGTGGCCACGATTTCCTTGGCCTTGTCCACTGCTCCGCGCATGCCGTCGGCGCCGGGGGTGAGGACAATTTCCGCACCGTAGGCGCGCAGCATGACCCGGCGTTCCGTGGACATGGTTTCGGGCATGGTGAGGATCACCTTGTAGCCGCGGGCAGCGCCCACCATGGCCAGGGCGATACCGGTGTTGCCGGAGGTGCCCTCCACGATGGTGCCGCCGGGCTTGAGTGCGCCGGCCTTCTCGGCGGCGTCCACAATGGCCACGCCGATCCGGTCCTTGACGCTGTTGGCCGGGTTGTAGAACTCCAGCTTCACGGCCACCTGGGCGGGAAGCCCCTCGGCGAGCCGGTTCAGGCGGACCAGCGGGGTACCGCCTACGAGCTGGGTTACATCGTCATAAATACGAGCCATGGTTTCCTCTATTCCTTCAACGTTCCTTCAAAAATCCGGACTTCTCAAAGCCGGACTCAGTTATGCCCGTTCCAGCCTATCGGCGGGACCGCAGAGCCCTAGTCCTGAAGCCATTCAGAGTAATACTTGCGGGCCTTGGCCAGCTTGGGATTAATAATCACCTGACAGTAACCCTGGCCGGGGTGCTTGGCGTAGAAGTCCTGATGGAAATCCTCCGCCGGGTAGAACCGGGGGAGGGGAACGATCTCGGTGACAATCGGGTCCTTCCAGTTCTCCCGCGCACGCTCAAGCGCAGCTTCAAATTCCTTGCGCTGATCCTCGTCCCGGTAGAACATCGAGGACCGGTACTGGGTGCCGACGTCGTAGCCCTGCCGGTTGAGGGTGGTGGGGTCATGCTGCGAAAAGAACATGTCCAGGATGACTTCCGGGGGAATGATGTCCTCGTCAAAAGTCACGGCCACTACCTCTGCGTGTCCGGTGATCCCGGCGCTCACGCTGTCATAGTCCGGGTTGTCCACCGCACCTCCCGTGTAGCCGGAAACTACATCGGTTACGCCGCGGACCTTGCGGTAAAGAGCATCGAGGCACCAGAAGCAGCCTCCGCCTAATACATACGTCTTCATGCCCTTAACAAGACGCCGGGACCCGCTTTGATTCCCGATGTCCGGCAACCGGATGCGGTGGTGTTCGTTCCGTCACGGCAGGCGCGGCGGAATTGAGGACGGCAACGGCTGCAGGGTAGAACTAAAGTCATGGAAGCGGATCACCCCCACGAGCGCGCCGGCGCGGACACTGACACTGACTCTGACCTTGACACTGACACTGACCAGGCCACCGACGTCAGCGACACACCCACCCTTGGCGACATACTGCTGGCAGCCGAAGAACTCTGGCCCGAATCGCTGGCCGAGGACTGGGACGCACCCGGCCTTGTTGCAGGCCGCGGCGACCGGGAGGTCAGGCGGATCCTGTTCGCGGTTGATCCGACCCGCGAAGTCATCGACGAGGCCCTCGAATGGGGAGCGGATCTGCTCGTCACCCATCACCCCCTGCTGCTGAAACCCGTCAACTCGGTGGCAGCCACGACGTTCAAGGGCGACGCCGTGCACCGGCTGATCGAGGGCGGCTGCGCCCTGCTGACGGTGCACACCAACGGCGACAGCGCCGTCGGCGGCGTTTCGGACGTGCTCGCAGACGCCTTCGGACTCCGGAACGTCACCCCGCTGGTTCCTGCCGCGGAAGGCCTGCCCGAAGAAGGGATCGGCCGGGTCGGGGACCTGCCCGAGATGCTTTCACTGGCCGACTTTGCCGAGCGTGTTTTCAGCCTCCTGCCCGCCGTCGCCGGCGGTGTCCGCGTGGCGGGCGAACAGCAGGGCCTGGTCCGTCGGGTGGCCGTCTGCGGAGGTGCCGGCGACAGCCTGTTCGACGCCGTCCGGGCCCAGCGTGCCGACGTCTACGTCACCGCGGACCTGCGCCACCACCCGGCGTCGGAACTGCGGGAGCGTGCCCTTGCCGAAAACGGCCGTCCCTACCTCATTGACGTTTCCCACTTCGGCAGCGAATGGCTGTGGCTGACCCCGGCAGCGAACGCCCTCGAAAACGTCCTGACGGACCAGGGCTTCACCGCTGACGTGCGCGTCAGCGGGGTGAACACGGATCCGTGGGACTTCGTACTGACTCCCTAGGCTGAAGTGATCCCCGGCAGTGGCATAGGCTTAGGAGAGCCGGGCCAGGCAGGCCCGGATATACACGGAGGTAACCGGTGGCAAAAGCATCGCCCGCGGAGCAGCTGAGGCTGCTGGATCTGCAGGCCCTGGACAGCAGGATCAAGTCCCTGCGCAACCAGGCCCGCAACGTTAGCAACAATCCCGAGATCGCGTCCCTGGCCGGTGCCGTTGCCGCAGCCGAAAGCGCACGTGTGGCAGCGGGCACGGAAGTGGCCGACATTGAACGTGAGCTCACCCGCGCCGAAGCGGACGTAGCGTCCGTTGTCGCACGGATGGCCCGTGACCAGCAGCACCTGGACAGCGGCAAGGGCGGCTCCAAGGAGCTCACCGCGCTGCAGGCGGAAATCGTTTCGCTCGAACGCCGCCGGTCCGACCTCGAAGATGTCGAGCTCGACGTGATGGAGCGGCTTGAAGCTGCCCGCACCCGCGAGGCCGAAGCCAGTGAAGCGCTGACATCCCTGCACGAGAAGCGCCGGGAACTGGAAGAGAAGCGCGACGCCGAACTCGCCGTCATTGCTGCGGACAGCTCCGACGCCGAAGCCCGCCGTGCAGAGCTTGCCGACAGCTTCGATACCGCCCTGCTTGCCGTCTACGAAAAGACATTGTCAAAGCACGGCATCGGCGCCGCCCGGCTCTTCCACGGCACCTCTGAAGGATCGGGGATGCAGCTTAGCCCCGGCGACCTTGCGGACATCCGCAAGGCTGCGGAAGACGAGATTGTCTTCTGCCCGGATTCGGGCTGCATCCTGGTCCGCTCCGCCGAGTGGGGCAGCTGAGCGGTGACATTGTTTGACCCGGAGCCTGACTCCGGTGAGGAACCCCGCCGCGCCTCCGCCGGCAGCCCCCGCCGCACCCTGATTGTCGAAGCCGACGGGGGTTCGCGGGGCAATCCGGGTATTGCCGGCTACGGCGCGCTGGTCCGTGATCCTGACACCGGCCGCATCCTGGCTGAAAAGGCCGAATACGTGGGCCGGGTGTCCAATAACGTAGCCGAGTATTCAGGCCTTATTGCGGCCCTGGAGCTGGCCCACAGCATCGACCCGGACTGCTGGATCCTGGCCAAGATGGATTCCAAGCTCGTGGTCGAGCAGATGAGCGGCCGCTGGAAGATCAAGCATGCCGATATGCAGAAGCTTGCGGCCAAGGCACGTTCGATCGTCAACCCGCAGCGGGTGAAATACCAGTGGATTCCGCGGGAACTGAACAAGGACGCGGACCGGTTGTCCAATGAGGCAATGGACGCCGGCACGGCCGGCGTCCCATGGAAGCCGCGCGCCGGTGCGGACACCAAGGCAGCGGCTGCCGCGGCGGTACTCGAAGCGGCTTCGTCTCCCGCCCCTGCGGCCGCCCCCACGGGACGGCTGCATCACACGGAGATCTGGGTCAACGACTTCGCTGCGGCGGAAAAGTCCCTGGGCTGGCTGCTGGAACGGGTGGGATACGTCCGAAAAGACGAGTGGGACTCCGGTGCGAGCTGGCAGGGCGCTGAGGGCTACATCGTGCTGGAGGAAGGCCCCGACGTCGAACGGGGCCCCTATTCCCGGAAGCGGGCCGGGCTGAACCACCTCGCGTTCCGTGCCGGTTCGGAGGCCGACGTCGAACTCCTGGCACGGCGTGCGGCCAGCCACGGCTGGACCCTGATGTTCGCAGACCGGCACCCCCACGCCGGGGGAGCGGAGCACTACGCTGCGTACCTGGAAAACGAAGAGGGTTTCGAAGTGGAACTGGTGGCCGGCTAGGCCGCTATCCGGCCAGGATGAGGTTGAGCTGGTACGGCTTCCGCCCTGCGGGGGCCACCAGCTCGGCCTCCCACTTTTCCTGTGCAGCAGCCAGCAGCTCCTGCGGCGTCGCCGGCTCCGTGCCGGTGCGCAGGAGCAGATGGCGGGCCAGCTCGCCGCGGGCGTGCTTGGCGAAGTGCGAAACCACTTTGCGTTTGCCGTCACGGACGGTGAATACGTTAACCGCGGCCGTGCGCTGCGGATCAGGCGTCCAAGCCGCCGCATAAGTGCTGGAACGGCAGTCCACCACCAGCGCATCCGCGGCATACTCGTCCAGGGGGCCCGTCAGGTGCTGCTTCCAGAAGGCGGCAAGGCGCCCGGTCTCCGGGAGCCGCACCGACATCGAGAGCCGGTAGGCCGGAATCGGATCCGCAAAGCCGAGGGCACCCCACAGGGCGGACATCACCAGCACGGCGTCGTCTGCACGCCGCTGCACCGCCGGCGGAAGCGACGCGTAGCCCAGCGCGTCGTACAACACACCCGTGTAGACCCGGTGTGCAGGCGCGCAGGGCGCACTGTCCAGGGCCGTATTGCGCCGTACCTCCGGCGCGAGGGTTGCACCCACCCCCAGGACCGCCAGGGCGTCCTCGGAGCTGCTGGCGTCGGCCAGGGCCTTGAGTACCAGCGCCCGGGGTTCGGAAAGCAGCGGGAAATGCAGCCGGGACGGGTCCAGGACCGGCCCGGACACTGCAGGGGTTTTTCCTTCGGAGGGCGGGAGCAGAATCAGCACCGGTTAATCCTACGCGAGCCGGCCGGTGCAGGCTCCGGACCGGGCAGTGCCTGCGGGACGGTAGAGTTGACAGTGGACGGGTTGGCCAGGCAATCGCGTCGGCGCGGATTCCTTTTTGGGAAACCGCTGCCGCCGAGGAAAGTCCGGGCTCCGCAGGGCAGGGTGGTGGGTAACGCCCACTCGGGGAAACCCGCAGGCCAGTGCCACAGAAAAGAAACCGCCGGCGTAGGCTGCTTTGCAGCCTGAGCAGGTAAGGGTGAAAAGGCGGTGTAAGAGACCACCAGCGTCCCGGGTGACCGGGACGGCTAGGTAAACCCCACCCGGAGCAAGGCCATACAGGACACGTTTGAGGGCTGCCCGCCCGATGTGTCCGGGTAGGCCGCTTGAGGCAGCCGGCAACGGCGGCCCTAGATGGATGATTGCCGCTCCCGGTCCGGCAACGGTCCGGGCGTACAAAACCCGGCTTATCGGCCAGCCCGTCCACATACTTCCGCAGAACAGCTGCGCCGCGCAGCAGCCAAAGATTTACGCACTGTTGGCAAAGCTTTCATGCAATATTCCTTATCCGGCACGTTGACTCGTTTTATTCAACGGGTGCTGGGCTAGTCTGTGGCAATGTCCCACACGGAGGCGGCAAAGAAGCCGCTGGTTCTGCGAAATGCGAATTTCCGACGGCTGTGGATCTCTTCAACCGCCGGAATATTCGGCACTGCCGTAACCAGCGTGGCCCTGCCGGTGATAGCGGTGACGGAACTGGATGCCTCGAACTCCACGGTTGCCGTCCTTTCCGGCATGACCTTCCTTCCCTGGCTCCTGTTCGCGCTGCCTATCGGCGTGCTCGTGGACAGGCACCGGCGCCGTCCCCTGATAGTGGTTTCGCTTGCCGTACGGACACTTCTGCTGGCCAGCCTGCCGGTGGCCTGGTGGCTGGATGCCCTCACGGTTACCCAGTTGTTTGCGGTGTCTTTCGGCGCAGGACTCGCAGCAGTGTTCTTCACCCTTGCCGAGCAGGCACTCGTACCTGCCGCGGTGGACCGCGATGAACTTGTGGAGGGCAACGGGCTCATGACCGGTTCCGGCGCCCTTGGCGACGCCGGCGGCCGGGCAGTGGGCGGCTGGGTCACGGATGCCTGGGGGGCATCCAATGCCCTGTTGCTGCAGGTCGCCGCATCCCTTGCCTCCCTGACGGCGATTCTCCGGCTCGACGTTGCCGAGGCCCGCCCCGACCGCCCGAAGGACCGAAGGGTTTTCCGGGATATGGGGGAAGGGCTGCGCTACATTTTCAGCACGGTGCCCCTGCGCATGCTGCTCATCACCGGGGCGCTCTGGAACCTGGGCGGCAACATTGTGGTGTCCCTGCTGGTCCTGTTGGTTATCCGTTCCCTTGGCGAGCATCCCGGCATGCTGGGCCTCCTGACGGCAGCTACAGCGGTGGGGGGAACAGTCGGAGGCCTGTCCGCCAAGTGGATCACCGGCCGTCTCGGCTCCGGGCGGGTGTGGCGGTATTCGATGTTCCCGGTAGTGGCCGGATATGCGACCCTGCTGTTCATCACACCGGGGTGGGGAATGACTGCAGGCTTTATCGGCCTTTTCATTGCGGGCTTTTCCATTGCCTTGAACATTGTCGTCTCCACGACCTTCCGCCAGCGGGTCTGCCCGCCGCAGATGCTCGGCCGCCTCGGGTCTGCCCAGCGGATGGTGACCTGGGGCATGCTTGCCGTCGCGGCGTTTGCCGCCGGGCTGCTGGTCGAGGTGATGGATATCCGGGGGGCGATCCTGACCGGGATTCTGGTGGCCGCGCTGGCCCCGTTGGCCGCTGTCTTTGGTCCGCTGCGCCGGGTCCGGGATCTTGAGGACCTGGAACCCCCGAGGACGGAAGGGCCGGCAGGCACACGCACCGAAACCGGCCTGCACACCTCCTGAATGTGATTGATCTCTCAGCTGTGGGTCCGGTGGGGTGGATGTGTCCTAATACACTGGTAGGGATTACCGCCCAACCGGCACAACGCAGTGCCGGCTGAGAAAAGGATGTGAAGTTCTGTGAGCTCCAATTCGGATACGTGTCTTGACGCCTGGATGGATCGGGAGGCCCTCGCCGAGGCCATGATTCCGCTGATCGGGCGGCTCTACCGGGAAAACAGCGTGGTGACCTCGGTCTACGGGCGTCCACTCGTCAACAAGTCGGTTATCGACATTCTGAAGGCGCACCGGTTCGCCCGCCAGATCGACGAAACCGAACTGCCGGTCGCAGAGACCTACCCGTTGCTCCTGGCCCTGACCGAGCTGGAACTGGGCGCCGCGTCCGTGGACCTGGCCAGGCTGAGCAACAAGTACAAGGAGCAGGGCGGGGACCTCACCGACTTCCTGCGCACCGAGCTGGCCGACGTCGCCGGCAAGAGCGGAGCCGACGAGCGGACGAGCACCGACGTCGTCCTCTACGGTTTTGGCCGCATCGGACGGCTCCTGGCCCGGATCCTCGTAGAGAAGGCGGGCGGCGGGCAGGGCCTGCGGCTGCGCGCGATTGTGGTGCGGAAGGGCTCCGAAAACGATCTCGTGAAGCGCGCCAGCCTGCTGCGCCGCGATTCGGTCCACGGGGCCTTCAACGGCACCATCACGGTGGACGAGGAAAAAAACACCATCCTCGCCAACGGAACCCTGATCCAGGTCATTTACTCCAACGATCCGGCGACCGTGGATTACACGGCATACGGCATCAGTGACGCGGTGGTGGTGGACAACACCGGCCGCTGGCGCGATGAGAAAGGCCTGTCCCAGCACCTGGCCGCGAAGGGTGTGTCCCGGGTGCTGCTGACCGCACCCGGCAAGGGGAGCCTGAAGAACATCGTGCACGGGATCAACCACGGTTCCATCACGGACGATGACCGGATCATTACGGCTGCCTCCTGCACCACCAACGCCATCACCCCGGTGCTCAAGGTCCTCAACGACAAGTACGGCATTGTAAACGGGCACGTGGAAACGGTGCATTCCTTCACCAATGACCAGAACCTGATCGACAACTTCCACAACGGCGACCGGCGCGGGCGTTCCGCGGCCCTGAACATGGTCATCACGGAGACCGGTGCCGCGAAGGCGGTTGCCAAGGCACTGCCGGAACTGGAAGGCAAGCTCAGCGGCAACGCGATCCGCGTTCCCACCCCGGACGTGTCGATGGCCATCCTCAACCTGAACCTGGAGACCGCCACCACCAGGGACGAAGTAAACACCTTCCTGCGCGAAACCTCGCTGAACTCGCCGCTGCACAAGCAGATCGACTACATCGCCTCACCCGAGGTGGTCTCGAGCGACTTCGTGGGCTCCAAGCGCGCCGGCATCGTGGACGGCCTCGCGACCATTTCCAACGGCAAGAACCTCGTGCTGTACGTCTGGTACGACAACGAATTCGGGTACAGCTGCCAGGTGGTCCGGGTCCTGGAGGAGATGGCGCACGTCAACCCGCCGGCTTTCCCCAAGGCGCAGTCGCTGGCTGCCATCGCCGGCTAACCACCGGCACCGCGCAGCGAGTTAATGCACGAAGGGCCCGCAGGAGATTTCCTGCGGGCCCTTCGTGCATTACGGGCGATGTCGGTACAGACGGACTCAGTGGCCGAACGGGTCCGGGTCCACACCCGGCATCCAGGTATGGCCGGGCACGGTCCAGCCCTGCGCCTTCAACACCTTCCGGGCCTTCCGGCTCCACCGGTCGGTAAGCCGGTCCACGTAGAGCTTGCCGTCGAGGTGGTCATACTCGTGCTGCAGGACGCGGGCAAACCAGTCGGTCGCCTCGAACTGCACGGGCGCGCCGAACTCGTCGAAGCCGCTGATCTTCACCCATTCGGCCCGGTTCACCGGGAAGTTCTCGCCGGGAACGGAGAGGCAGCCTTCGGAGGTTTCGTCCGGATCGGGGGCGGAACCCGGGATCTTGGACGTGATCAGGACCGGGTTGATGACGACGCCGCGGTTCGGGGCGTCGTCGTCGTTCTCATAGTCGAAGGTAAACAGGCGCAGGCCGACGCCGATCTGCGGGGCTGCGAGGCCGACGCCGTTGGCGACGTCCATGGTTTGGAACATGTCGGCAACCAGGGTGCGCAGTTCGTCATTGAACTCTTCCACCTCGGCCGCCCTGCGGTGCAGTACGGGTTCTCCGTGGATGACGATGGGACGAACGGTCATTACTGTCTTTCTCTCGTGGTGTTGGTGCCGGGAAACCGGACTCAGCGGACGATGCCGCGGCCGATGACTTCCCGCATGATTTCGCTGGTGCCGCCGAAGATGGTCAGCAGGCGGGCCGCCAGGAAGGCCTGGGCCACCGGGTATTCCAGGATGTAGCCGTAGCCGCCGTGCAGCTGCAGGCAGCGGTCCGTGATGGACTTGGCACGTTCGCTGGCCCAGAGCTTGGCCTTGGCGGCCGAGACGGCGTCGAGCTTTCCTTCGTT
This sequence comes from Arthrobacter sp. zg-Y238, assembly GCF_024385525.1. GTDB lineage: Bacteria > Actinomycetota > Actinomycetes > Actinomycetales > Micrococcaceae > Arthrobacter_B > Arthrobacter_B jinronghuae. Next base: position 94,674 of record NZ_JANFLU010000007.1, read on the forward strand.
GAACGCAAGGATGGCCGAATCGACGTAGGCTTCCGTGACTTCAACCTCGGTGAGGATGTCCGCCAGTGCAAACCGGCTGTTCTGGAAGTCGGCGATCCGGTCCCCGAAGGCGTTGCGGTTTTTGGTGTATTCCACGGTGGCTTCGTAGATCTGCCGGGCGACGGCGGAGGAGGCGACGGCGATGGCCAACCGGCCCTGGGGAAGCTGCCCCTCGGCGTACTCCAGCCCGCTGCCGACTTCGCCCACGAGGTTGGCGGCCGGGACATGAACGTCGTCGAAGAACAGTTCAGCGGTGTCGGAGGCCTTGACACCCATCTTGTCGAGCTGGCGGCCGGTGCTGTAGCCGCCGGTTTTCTCCACCATGAACATGCTGAACGAATCGCGTTGTCCTCGCCCGGTGCTGCCGTCTGTCCGGGCAAGGACCAGGGACGCATCGCCGCTGATGCCGTTGCCGATGAAGGTCTTCTGGCCGCTGAGGCGCCAGTCGCCGTCGTCGGTGCGGACCGCCTTGGTGCGGATGCCGCGCAGGTCGCTGCCCGCGCCGGGTTCGGTCCAGGCCACCGAGGTGACTTTGTCTCCGGACACCATGCCGGGCAGCCAGTATTCCTTCAGCTCGTCGGATCCGTAGGCCAGCAGGTGGGGGAGGACCATGTCGTCATGCAGATGGAAGGCGAGGCCGACGGCGAGGTGGTTGGAGCGGGCAAATTCCTCGTCCATCACGGCGCGGAAGCGGTAATCCGGCATGCCGGCGCCGCCGAATTCCTCGGGGACGGCCAGGCCGAGCAGGCCCTGTTCGCCGGCGGCTTTCCAGAGCCGGCGGGGCATCATGTGCGCCGCGTCCCATTCCGGGTATCCGGCGGCGACTTCGCGGGAATCGAATTCCCGGACGACTTCCCGGAACAGCTCATGGTCCTCTTCGAACAGTCTGCGCTCCAAGGCGGCGCCTCCTCATTGATAAGCCACGCATAGGCGTAGTGGTTGTTGCCGGGCTGTGCCCGCAGCGGCAGAGATTGCCGCTGCGGGTAACAGTCAAACACACATAGGAAAGGCCGCCCCGGAATCATCCGAGGCGGCCTTTCGAAGCTGTAACCGCCAGCCTCATTGGGGTGAGTAACGGGGGTTGAACCCGCGACCTCCTGGACCACAACCAGGCGCTCTGCCAACTGAGCTATACCCACCATGTGCCTCAAACGTTCATCCGCGAAGTCCAGGCGAGTGGTCTTGCGGACTCATTTATCTGAGGCAGCGGAATCAAGCTTACACGGTTTTTGGAGTGCTTTTGACACGTCCGGCGCCGGACGGCTCTTTTGTGATGGAGCTAACTCAAAATCCCAGCAGCAATCTTCTTTGCAGTGGCGGAATCCGGCCCCGGCGCGGGGACGAAAATAGCCTCGCGGTAGTAGCGCAGCTCATTGATGGAATCGCGGATATCACCGAGGGCGCGGTGGCCACCGTTCTTCGCCGGCGCCTGGAAATAGGCCCTCGGGTACCAGCGGCGGGCCAGCTCCTTGATGGTGGATACATCGATGATCCGGTAGTGCAGGTAATCGATCACTTCGGGCATGTCGCGGGCCAGGAACATCTTGTCCGTCCCTACGGAGTTGCCGGCGAGCTGCGCTTTCTTGGGCTCGGGCACCCACTTGGTGATGTATTCGACGACGGCGGCCTCGGCTTCGGCCATCGTGATTCCGTTGGGCAGCTCGTCCAGGAGCTTGGAGGTGGTGTGCATCTGGCGCACAAAATCACCCATCTGGGCCAGCGAGGCGTCGTCGGGCTTGATGACCACGTCCACACCGTCGCCAAGTATGTTCAGCTCGGAGTCCGTCACGAGGACGGCTACTTCGATCAGGGCGTCGTTCTTGATGTCCAGACCGGTCATTTCGCAGTCGATCCAGACCATACGTTCATTTGTTATTGGCACTTCTCCAATGTACCGCTTTCGACCACCTGGTCCCTGGAAAGGGTTCGGGGGCTAAAGGCTGGAGTGGCTGCGCTGGCGCCGGTCCGGAAGGTCGTTGTCAGCGGTGGCGTAGCTTGCCGGCACGCCGGACAGGTAGGGCTGCAGGGGGATCTGGCCGGTGTCGGGCGGTCCAAATGTACGGGTCCAGCGGCTCGGCTCGGCGGGCATGTCGTGAAACACCGGGGCGGCGGCAGCACGGCGTCCGTGCGGCGCGTTTCGGGGCCGGTCTACGGAACGGGCACGGGCATGCTGACTGGCCGGTGCGGGGGCGGGTGCCGGTGCGGGGGATGGGGGAGACGCAACTGCAACCGTGGGCGGGGCGGGCGCGGGAACCATCGTCGGAGCCGCCGGAGCACGCACCGCCGGAGCCGGCAGGTCCTGAGCGGCAACTGCGGAGGCCGCCGCCGTCGTCGTACGCGGCGGAGCGAAGAACCAGCTGAGTCCGAACGCGAGGAACAGCAGCGCCGATGCCGCCGTCACGGTGCCCCAAGGCACCTCGACCCACAGCATGGCGACGACGGCAACGGCAGTGAGGAAGACACCCCACGCCAGCAGTTCCGGGCTGCGTCCCTGTGGCAGTACGGGCCGCGCTGTAGCAACCCGGATCCCTACGGGTTTGTTTATCTTTGTTGCCCGGTGGCGCCCCACAGCCAATACCGCCTTGCCTCGTTTGTCACAACAGAAACACCAGTGTATGCGACGGTGGTCCGGCTCACAGGATTGACGGCGGCCGCGTCGGCTACGACCCGGGCAAGCGCAGGCCCCGGTGCTAATATCAGCCTGTTACGTTACCCGGGCATCCTTGTGCCCGCATTCGAATGAGGTAGCGGACCCTGACTGCCCACAGGCCCGCAGGACAAAGTGTCACCCAGAGATTGGAACCACGTAGATGACCGCCCAGGTCCCCGCGACCGAGCCTTCGTCTCCGGGCACGGAGATAGCGAAAGCCGACCGCCCCAACATCGCGATCCTGCAGGGGTTCATCGGTTCCCTTTTGATCCTCTTCGGATCATTCGGCGTGGGCTGGCTGTCGCTCGCATCCGCCAATCTCCGGAGCAATCCGCTGATTATCTGGATGCGCTTCGATCAGCCCATCGGCGCCGTAGCCGCTGTGCTGATGCTGGCAACGGGCGGGATGCTCCTGGTGCGGTCCTGGCTGCGGCTCGGCCAGCGGATGAAGGGAAGCTGGGGTCCGGAATCGCGGCCGGTGGTACTGCGCGCCGTGATCGCATGGTCGGCACCCATGTGCCTAGCCCTGCCGCTGTTCAGCCGCGACGTCTTCGCCTACATCGCCCAGGGACTGGTCATGGTCAGCGGGTTGAACCCGTACAAGGACGGCTACTCCCAGATCTCCAACTACCTGCAGCTCGGAGCGGATGATCTCTGGGCCCAAAGCCCCACCCCTTACGGGCCGGTCTTCCTCTGGATCGAGGAACTGGTGGTCCGGATTACCGGCGGCCAGCCTGAGTTCTCGATCCTGCTGTTCCGGCTGATAGCCCTGCTCGGCGTCGCGCTCTGCGTCTACTACGTCCCTAAGCTGGCCGAGCTGCACGGCATCAACCCGAACCGTGCCCTCTGGTTGACCGCAGCCAACCCGCTGTTCCTGGTTAACTTCATCGCCGCAGTCCACAACGATGCCCTGATGATCGGCCTGGCGCTGGCCGGACTGTACCTGGCCGCGACCAACCGGGCCCTCGCCGGCATCCTGCTGGTGACCCTGTCCATCGGCATCAAGCCGATCACCATCATTTTCCTTCCGTTCATCGGCCTGCTGTGGGCCGGAAAGAACGCGTCATGGCGGCGGAAGTTTGCCTACTGGTTCATGACTGCGGGTATTTCCCTGGGCCTGCTGTGGATCATGGGCCTGATCAACGGCTTCGGCTTCGGCTGGGTGGGCGCCCTGAGCACGCCCGGAAGCGTCTGGATCTGGTACGCACCGGTAGGATTCGCGGGCATGCTGGTGGCAACGCTGGGCAACGCCCTGGGGCTGCCGGGCTGGACTCTGGCCGACATTGTCCACACGATCGGACGCGTGGCGTCCGTGGGGATTGTGCTGTGGCAGATGTTCGTGGGGCAGCACAGCCGCATGATCAGGCGGCTGGCGCTGGCCTTCGCCGCCATCGTGATGCTGGCACCGATGATCCAGTCCTGGTACGTCGTGTGGCTCATTCCGCTGTTCGCCGTGACAGGCCTGCGGGACGACTGGCAGGCGAAGACGCTGTACCTGTTCGTTTCGTTCTTCATGGTCTACGCCATCAGCGACCAGCTTGATATCTGGCCCTACTTTGAGTTCAGCCTCAGCGCGGCCCGCCAGATCGCCGCCGTGATCGCGCTGGGCTTCGCCCTTTACCTGATCTTCCTGGACCCCAAGACCAAGGTCCTGTTCCGCAAAAAGCTTACGGAGCCTGCTCCGGGCGAGCTGCGGACGCACTGAGGCTTTCGCTGCCGGCCCGGGTAAGGCGGATGACCCGGGCCACCGACCAGCCGAAGAGCACCAGCAGCAGGATGTTGCGGGCGGTCAGGAGCAGGGCCACGGCAATGTTCAGGTCGTTGTACAGGGCAGAGTAGAACATCGGATAAACCAGGGTGGTCAGTGCGGCAATCGCCGGCATAAGGAGCCCGGGTACCTTCCAGGCCTTGCCTTCCCAGGCCAGTCCGACGGCGATCACGGCGCCCAGCCACAGCATGAACTGCGGCGAGCCCACCTTGTTGAACACAATGAACGCGCTCACCAGTGCCAGCGAGCCCGAGATCAGCAGGGCACGGGAATCGGCTCCGCGGCGCAGCGCCCAGATCAGCAGTCCGACGACGGCGAGGGCGGCCAGCGCCAGCAGCGGCGTCATCAGCGCGGCCACGGGCTCGCCGAGGGCTCCGCGGACTTCGCGGGTGTTGATGACCTTGTCCTCGAAAATGTACGCGTCGGAGGAGCCGAGGATCGCCTGCCAGAGTCCCGGCGTGGTGAACGGGGCTTCCATCTGCATGCCGCGGGCGCCCTGTTCACCGACGAAGCTCAGCAGGTGGGGAAGGCCGCCGGACAATGCCACGGCGACGGCAATGACCGCCGATACGGCGGCACCGGTAGCCAGCAGGGTGAGGCGTTTCTTCCACGCTACGAGCACCGCGAGGATGACGGCGGCGGGCCAGACCTTGATCCAGGTAGCCAGCGACAGCAGGGCCGACGCCAGCACGGGACGGGTGGCAAGGAAGAGCAGGCCCATAATCACCAGGGGCGCGGTGAGCCCGTCCACGCGTCCCACGGCAACCGGACCGAGCAGTGCCGTGACGGCCAGCCACCAGTAGGCCGACGCGATGCCCTGGGTCCCGGCGCGCCGGGCGAGGACCGCGACGCCGGCCGCATTCAGGGCGGTAAAGAGCAGGAACCAAGTGAACTGGTAAGCGCCGTAGCCAAAGACCGCTGCCAGGACCATCGGTAAGAGCGCCGCAATGGGATAGACCCAGCCGCCGTCGATCCCGACCCAGTAGCCGTTCTGGATTCCGGAGAACGCCCACAGCCGGTAGAAGCCCACATCGCTGAGGACATCGCCGCCGAGGATACGGGTCGCAAGGGCGGCAAGGAAGCCCAAATGGACTACGGCAAATACCGTCCAGAGGGTGGCGGGGCGGAGTAACCGTGGATGCTGGAATGCCGATTTCCGGGTCATGCGAGGGTGGTGCTCCTTAGTTAAATCCGTTGCCGTGCCGCGTCCGTGCACAGCGATAAGGCTACCCAAGCGCGGCACCCGGCATGCAATCCGCCGTCGGACACGGGATACTGGAGTAATGACCGACCTAACTGAAGAAGTGATTGTGGCGGATTTCGACGTTTCGGAGTGGGAACCCACCCCGTACCAGGTGGAAGGAACCAACAGCGAACTCTCCACGGTTCGGGCGGTGAAGATCTACGAGGGTGACATCACCGGGACTTCCGTCGCGGACCTGATTATGGCCGGCAACTCCGCGGGGGCCGGCTATGTGGGTTCCGAGGTCTTCGCCGGGACCATAGCGGGCCGCTCCGGAACCATGGTTATCCAGCACTGGGGGTTGGCCGAGGGAACTGCGACGGCGAGCTCCGGGCACATCATTCCCGGCTCCGGCACCGACGATCTCGCCGGCATTTCCGGCAAGGCCATCTACACGCAGGAAGAGGACGGCCAGCACCGGCTCGAGCTGCGGGTAACCTTCCCCGCTCCCCAGGCCTAGGTCCGGACGGACTCGGCGCACAGCGCGGCGAACACCGCCGCCGCGAGTGAAGCAGCAATGACGAGGGCGAATCCCGCCAGCCACAGGACGGCAGGAACCCCGGTACGCCGGGAGAGGATGTAGGCGTCGGAGCTTTCCAGGTTCCGGCGCCGGCGTGTGTGGACGCTGAGCACATTGAACCAGTCCCGGACAGCGCCCACCATGAGCGCGATACCCGTACACATGGCCACATACCCCGCCACCGGCGGGGCAGCGAACCAGACCAGCAGCACCGAGACTGACGCGCAGCCGAAAGCAATCACGATGCCCTGGCCGTTTCGGATGAACAGCAGCGCAGCGAGCAGCACGAGGGTGCTGACCGACAGCGCCGCACCGGACCAGCCGCCCAGCGCCGCCAGCACCAGGACGGCACCCACGACGGCCGGAACGGGATAGCCCCAGAAACCGGCCCACGCCGCGGGGAAGCCTCCCCGACCCAGGGAACGCATGTCTCCCGAGTGGTCAAAGCGCAGGCGGATGCCCTTCACTACCTGCCCGGTCATCAGCGCCGCGAAGGCATGGCCGAGTTCATGGACAAACGTCACGAATAGTCCGAACCACCGCCACGTTGCCCGGGGGACGCTCAGCAGTGCGGCAGCGGCGGCAATCATCAGCAGCACCCCGGGTTCGGGTTCCACGGCCGGAACGCGGTCGAAGCCCGCCAAGACCCGGGACCACCACTCGGCGGCGACGCCTAGAGCCTCATCCACGGACGGCCGGCTTAGAAAGCGCGGACTTAGAGGTCGAGGACTCCGCGGAGGATGGAATCCCCGGAATGGGTGGGATTACCGTCAAAGGGTTCGTCCGAGATATCAACAATTGGGTACTCATCGAGGTCAAGGTTAGCCGGGATCGTGAACCGGCCCTCCGTGCCCTCCATCGTCCCGAGACTGACCATGCGCTGCACGTCGGGGGCAATCAGCCAGACTTCGCGGAAGCCCTGGGCATCGGATCCGCTCGCCGTGACTACCAGGTCCCGTCCGCCGTCGGAACGCTGGTCCACCTCCGCCCGGCCCGTTTCCGAATAGGCAGGCAAGGGGGCCAGCTCCACCGCGGCAATAACTTCGCTGCGGTCCGTGAGGATCCGGGATATGCCCCAGATGCCTGCGGCTGCCAGCACCACGGCCGCAGCGGCTGCACCGAGCACCTGCGGAAGCCGCCGTCGTTCGCGGCGCTTCCGGACGGCGTCCAGCGGAACCGGAGTCGCCCCTGAAGGGGACGACTGCACGGGGGGCGGTGACGGCGCCGTCCCGGTCTCCGCGTTTTTGTCGGACAGTGAGGATGCCTGCACAGCCTCATCGGACGGAGCCGCGTCATAGGGATCGGCGCGCACGGCCTCCCCGAGCCCCAGCCGGTCGTGAATGGACTCCCAGACCGACGACGGCGGCCGGGGGAGCCCCTCGGGAACTGGCGGGGTCCTTCCTGCGGTCACGACGCGCTGCAGCGCACTGACCTCTGCTGCGCACTCGGTGCAGTTGTCGAGGTGTGCCGTGTCCTCTGGTCCGGCCTCGCCCAGGGCGCACAGGGCCAGCGCTTCAGGTGGCAGATGCTGCATCGCTGACCTCCAATCGCTGCCGGAGTTGGACAAGGCTTCTTCGAATATGGCTCTTTACGGTACCCAACGGGAGTTTCAGTGTTTCCGATATCTGCTGATGTGTCAGGTCTTCATGGAAGGCCAGGCGGAGGATGGAACCCTGGGGTTCCCCGAGCCTGGCCAGCTCGGCATCAAGCACCACCCGGTCTGCCACGCCGTCGGGATCAGGACCGGCGGGCGGAACCGGATTCCTGCCGGACTCCGGAGTCTCCATCAGGGTTTCCGAAGAACGGCCCCGGGCAGTGGCCATGCCGGCAGCCACGTTCCGCCCGATTCCTACCAGCCAGGCGGCGAGGGTGGAACGGTCAGGCGCATAGCTGTCCCGGTATTTCCAGGCCCGGATGAACACTTCCTGCACGGCGTCGTCGGCTGCGCCCTGATCGAGCAGCTTGCGCAGCGCCAGCGCGCGGATCAGGGGCGAGAACCTGCGGTAGGCCTCCGCCAGCGCCGCTTCGTCCCCTGCCGCAAAGGCATGGTCCATCGCGGCGTCGCGATCTGAGGCGCCCGTGGGCATCAGTGCCGTTCTCCTGCCGTGCGGGGCTGCGTCCGGTGTCCGGCAGCTCTCTGGGGTAGCCACTATGGTACGGGTACGGCGGTGAGCACAACGTTGTCTTCATAGTCACCTACCGAGTCCAGCCATCTACCGCCGCACGTTACCAGTTCCAGCCGCGGCGCACCGTCACGGTCGAAGAGATTAAATTCGTCGAGTGAGGCCTTGGGAATGTTCTGTACCTTTTCGGAGGTGTACTTCACGACGGTTCCGTCGCTGCGGGTCACGGTCACGGGGGTGCCGGCAGGGACATCGTCCAACCCCGCGATGGGAAGTTCCTCGGTGCGTGAGTCAACGTGGGCGGCCAGCACCGCTGCTCCGCGGGAGGATCCGGGTGCCGGTCCGTAGCGGTACCAGCCGGCCTGGTAATGGTTGTCCGGCAGCGTCATGGCGCCGTTCGCTTCCTGCCCCACCGGGATCACCTCCAGCTCGATGCCGGTTCCCTCCACGCTCACCCGCACGGGCTCGGGAACGGCTTCCGCCGGGGTGGGTACGGCCGGCCGCACGGGTATGTCAGTGGCGGGGACGGTTGGTGCCCCTGTCGACGCCGGGGCGGGTGCCGCCGTCGACGTCGGTGCGGGTGCGGCGGAAACCGATTCGGCCGGGGAAACGGCCTCGGGGGCACCGCTGCACGCCGCGGAACCGGCAAGGACCGCGGCGGAGAGGCAAGCCGCTGCAGCGAATCGCTGCAGGGGGACAACGGGCATGGGATGGACCTCCGGAAAAGGTGGCCCCGGTGCTGCCGCGCGGAAAGGGGGTGCGCAGCAGCACCGGGGGGATCGGGCGGGTACTGCCTTAGCTGTCGCTGACCGTGGAACGGCGGCGCAGCAGGACGGCACCCAAGGTGAGCAGCGCGACGCCGCCGGCAGCGGCAGCCGCGGTCAGGGCCTGGTCATCCCCGGACTGGGCAACCTGCTCCAGTGCACCCGGAACCGCGTGCGGCGCGGAGTGCAGCCCCTCGATGGTCTGGGTAGCGAGGGCCAGGTTCCCTGCTTCGAGCGAACCCCACGCATAGACAATCGTGTTCGTACCTTCGGCCAGGGCCAGATCCGCCGGACCGATCACCGGAGTGGTGGTGCCGGCTGCAGCAACCGAAGCGGAGACCGTTCCGGCATCCACGGTCAGCGCTTTCTCATTGGGATTGGTCAGGCCCTCGATCACCGGCGTGCCGCCGGCCAGGACGTCCACGGCAGGCGCGGCGGCCACGTGGCGGACGGTCAGGCGTGACTTGCCTGCCTCGACGGCGGACGTGTCATTGGTGAACAGGTTTGCCGTCGGTTTGCCCGAGGCATCCAGGTTGGCGGTGGCCGTGTAGTTGCCTCCAGCTGCCAGGTCTGCCGAGACCGGGCCAATGATCGGGGCGGAGGCATCGGCGGCGTCGGCGGCCGTGATGGCCAGCTGGTAGTTGCCGCCCGGCAGCTCCAGCGGCCCGGCAAGATCGCCGGGCATGAAGTCATCCAGGGTAAGCGTGCCGTTGACGTAGACATCCACGGGAGTGTCCGGGACGCCGTGCAGCACCGACAGTTTTGCCGTGTCGGAATCAGCAGCGGATGCCGGTACAGCCGAGAAGGCTGCGGCGGCACCCAGTCCGAGGGTCGCGAGAGCGGTAGCGGTCTTGCGCATGGTCTGAGCTCCTTGATCTGCCGCACCTTTCGGGTACGGGTTCCGTGACTTACACCCCTACTACCTCCGTGGGGGCCGTCATGGATGCAGAACCGGAGATATTTTCCGCAAAAGAGTTTCGGCGGGGCCGAGCCGGGCCGGTGGCGAGCCCGGGGCGGTGGCGACGGGACGAGTCGAGGCCGAGCCGAGCCCGCGGCGCCGGGGTGCCGGAACGGGTCCGGACGGGAGCCTGCCGCGTCCGTAGTATCATCGTGTGGTTGCCCCCGTAGCTCAATGGATAGAGCAACGGCCTTCTAATCCGTAGGTTGCGCGTTCGAGTCGCGCCGGGGGCACTCAGCAGGCGCAGCACCCCCGGCAGGGGCGTAGGCTTCCCGGGATATGCCCGCTCTCCAAAGGAGCCGCAGTGCCCGCCGGTTACCTCATCACAGTTTTATTGCTTGGAGTGAGTACCTGCTGCGCGCTCTGGCCGCCCGGCGCCGCCAGTCCGCGTAACCGGCCCTCCATCCGGTCCCGTTGGTCCGTCGCGGCCTACCTCATCGGCATGACCGTCAACGAGGCTCCGCTGTTTCCGCTGCTGCTTGGCGTGGCTGCAACTGCCTTCGCCATTGGAGAAGGGGACGTTTCCGCGCCGCTGGGAACGGCGGCCGTGGGAGGCATGGCAATTGTTGCCGCCGGGCTCGTGTGGGTGGCAGTGCGCGCGGTCCGGGACCGTGGCGTTGCGGCCGCGGCCCTGGATGCCTGCCTCGGTGGCGGCTGGCGCGCCGTCCTGGGAAGGGAGGCTCCCGCCGTGGCCGGACGCGGCGCCGTCGTTGCCGGGCTTTTCCTGCCCTTCCGGCGCCGCCGCCGGGATGTGCAGCGGATCAGCGGACTTCGGTACGGAGAGTTGGGCCGGGAAAACACCCTTGACCTGTATCTGCCGCGGCGGAGACCGGCCCAGGGTCCCGTGTTTGTGCACTTTCACGGCGGACGGTTCGTCTCCGGGGCCAAGAACCGGGAATCGTTGTATCTGCTGCACCGGCTGGCGTCCCACGGGTGGACCTGCGTTAGCGCCAATTACCGGTTGGCTCCGGCTGCGCGGTTTCCGGACTACGTGGTGGATGCCAAGCGGGTCCTCTTCTGGGTCAAGACGCACGGCGCCGCCTATGGTGCAGGTACGGGACCCATGGTCGTGGCGGGAAACTCGGCCGGTGCCTTCCTGGCCGCGTTCACCGCGCTGACGCCCGGCCGGGCGGAGCTGCAGCCCGGCTTCGAGGATGCGGATACCACGGTGGCAGCGGCCGTCTGCCTTTACGGCTATTACGGCAGGGTGCAGGGCACCAACCCGGACAGCACACCGGCAGCCTATGCCAACCCCTCAGCCCCGCCCTTCCTGCTCCTTCACGGTGACAGGGACAGCGTTGTGTCCGTTGACCACGGACGGGACTTTGCGCGGACCCTTGCCGGGATCTCCCGGCAGCCGGTGGTCTGGTGCAGGCTGCCCGGTGCCCAGCATTCCTTTGACTACTTTGCGTCTGTACGGGCCCGCTTCGCGGCCGAGGCCATCGAAGGCTTCGCTGACTGGGCACAGGCAAGGAACGTGCAGGACAAAGGGTCGGGGGACTGACAGCTCTTCCTCCACAGGACCGGCAGCGTTCCTTCCCGCCTCACATCGTCCACACACCGGCCCTTCCGCGGGCAGGGGTGGACATGTCGGTGAAGACTTGCGGGCACCGGCGGACCAGCCGGAACGTATGCGGGCGACACTGCGCATCGTCAAAAGGCACAGGCGCCGCGGTACCGAACCGAAGGCAGGAAAACATGAGTGACACCATTACGCTCCGGGGCTACGTTGCCACCGACCTCCGTCAGAACACCACTGACAACGGACTCGCGGTGGCGAGCTTTCGCATGTGCACCACGGAGCGGCGGTATGACCGGGACACCGGGGGATGGCAGGACGGACAGACAAACTGGTACGCCGTCAGCCTGTTCCGCCAGTTGGCCACCAACGCGGCGTTCAGCGTCCACAAGGGGGACCGGGTAGTAGTGACCGGCCGGCTGCGCCTGCGGCAGTGGGTCACGGAGGACGGACGCAGCGGCACCAGCGCCGACATCGACGCCGACACGGTGGGCCATGACCTGATGTGGGGGACCGCTAGCTTCCGCCGCACCACGTCCGCCGGCAGCGACGCATCCCCGGGCGGGGTCGACGGCGGGATCGACGGCGGCCCAAGGGCGGACGACGCCGCCGGGCCCGGGTCCCACGGGAATCCGGATTCCGTGGAGTCCCTGGGCCGGATCGACCCGCTGACCGGCGAGCTTCTTGATGCTGTCGCCGGGGACAGCCTGACGGAAGAGGATGAACAGGCGGAGACCACGGAGGCTGCCCGTGAAGGAGTAGCCGCGCCGTATTGAGAGAGGCTCCCGTATATCCCCGGGACCCTTTTTGTCCGGACGGCGTAATACGTGGCAGAATCGCCGGATGAAGCCCCGCCGCAGAGCCCGACCCACCCTTCCCGCCGTTGGCCTGGCGGCCGGGTTCCTGGCGCTCGCGGTCGGGCTTTCCGGCTGCGGATGGCAGGGGGAAACCAGCGAGGAGCCCCCGTCGGCGGGAGAGGCCGCGCCTGGATCGGCCACGCCTGGATCGGCACCGGCGGACACCCCCGCGCCCCATGCCGCACTGACCGAAGCACTGGAATCCGAGTTGGGGAAGCTGGCTGATTCGGATTCGCTGCCGGACGGGGAAGCGGTGGGTGCGGCGTTTACCGCGGCGGGCTTTACGCCGGGAACGGTGGAAGTCTCGGCGGACACCACACCCACCGGCCTGGAAGTTGACTCGATCCAGGCTGCAGCTGTGCAGGACGGGGATTGCATTTTCGGTGAGGTCCGGGACGGCTCGGCCTACGTTACGGTGCTGCCGGTGTTGTCCGACGGCGGATGCTTCGTCGGCAACTGACCGGGAACCGACGGGGAACCGACCCGAAGTGACCGGGACCCGACCGGGAACCGACCCTAAGTGACCGGGACCTGACCCGGAACCGGTCGGGGGAATTGTGCGGGAATCGACACCGGGACGAATGTTGGCGCCGGAACGAAGACGGACCGGCAGAGCGCCTCGGCCGGGAAAACCCCTTCGGTTTGTCGCGATCCCAGCGGTTTGTGACAATTCCTGCGCCGCGCGGTGCGGGGATCCGGACATACTGCGGGGATTCGGACGCCTTGAGGGGACAATCGGCAGGGATCCGGACATACTGCGGGGATTCGGACGCCTTGCGGGGACAATCGGTGGGGATCCGGACATAGTGCGGGGACAACGGGCAGGGATCCGGACAACCTGGATCCGGCACCCCGGGCCGAAGCGCAAGGGGTAACCGCCCGCGCCGGAAACCGGAAAATGGTATATATCGGCGCTGACAGATTAGCCTTGTAGATATGGCGGAATTTATCTACACGATGACCAAGGCCCGCAAGGCCGTTGGCGACAAAGTTATCCTCGACGACGTAAGCATGTCCTTCTACCCCGGTGCCAAGATCGGCGTGGTGGGTCCCAACGGTGCGGGTAAGTCCACCATCCTCAAGATCATGGCTGGACTGGACACCCCCTCGAACGGTGAGGCCCGGCTCAGCGCCGGCTACACGGTGGGCATCCTGCTCCAGGAGCCGCCGCTGAATGAGGAAAAGACCGTACTCGGCAACGTCCAGGAGGGCGTCGGCGAGATTTACGGCAAGATCCAGCGGTTCAACGAAATTTCCGAAGAGATGTCACAGCCCGACGCGGACTTCGACAGCCTGCTTGAGGAAATGGGCAAGCTGCAGGAAGCCATCGACGCCGCCGATGCCTGGGACATTGATTCCCAGCTCGAGCAGGCCATGGACGCCCTGCGCTGCCCGCCGCCCGAAGCGGATGTCACCCTCCTCTCCGGCGGTGAGCGCCGCCGCGTGGCGCTCTGCAAGCTGCTGCTGCAGAAGCCGGACCTGCTGCTCCTCGATGAGCCCACCAACCACCTGGACGCCGAGAGCGTGCTCTGGCTTGAGCAGCACCTCTCCGCCTACCACGGCGCCGTCCTGGCCGTGACCCACGACCGGTACTTCCTGGACCACGTGGCCCAGTGGATCGCCGAAGTGGACCGCGGACACCTGTACCCGTACGAGGGCAACTACTCCACGTACCTGGAAAAGAAGCGCGCACGCCTGGAAGTCCAGGGCAAAAAGGACCAGAAGCTGGCCAAGCGCCTCACCGATGAGCTGGACTGGGTCCGCTCCAACGCGAAGGGCCGCCAGACAAAGTCCAAGGCCCGCCTGGCCCGCTACGAGGAAATGGCAGCCGAAGCGGACCGCACCCGCAAGCTGGACTTCGAAGAAATCCAGATCCCGCCGGGACCGCGCCTGGGCTCCCTCGTCCTGGAAGCCAAGGGCCTGCAGAAGGGCTTCGGCGACCGGCAGCTGATCGACGGACTGTCCTTCTCCCTGCCGCGCAACGGCATCGTCGGCGTCATCGGCCCGAACGGCGTGGGTAAGTCCACCCTGTTCAAGACCATCGTCGGCCTGGAAGAGCTCGACGGCGGTGAGCTGAAAATCGGTGACTCCGTGAAGATTTCCTACGTGGACCAGTCCCGCGGCGGCATCGATCCGGAGAAGAGCCTGTGGGAGGTCGTTTCCGAAGGACACGACTGGATCCAGGTGGGCCAGGTGGAAATGCCGTCCCGCGCCTATGTCTCCGCTTTCGGGTTCAAGGGTCCGGACCAGCAGAAGAAGGCCGGGGTGCTTTCCGGTGGTGAGCGCAACCGCCTGAACCTGGCCATGACCCTGAAGCAGGGCGGAAACCTGCTCCTGCTCGATGAGCCCACTAACGACCTGGACGTCGAAACCCTGTCCAGCCTCGAAAACGCGCTGCTGGAATTCCCCGGCTGCGCCGTGGTGGTCTCCCACGACCGGTGGTTCCTGGACCGCGTGGCCACCCACATCCTCGCCTTCGAAGGCACGGAGGAAAACCCCGCGAACTGGTACTGGTTCGAGGGTAACTTCGAGTCTTACGAGCAGAACAAGATCGAACGCCTCGGCCCGGATGCAGCCAAGCCGCACCGTGTGACGCACCGCCGCCTGACCCGCGACTAAGTCCGGCGCAGGCAGACAGAAAAGAGCTCCGCTTCCCTTCGGGGAAGCGGAGCTCTTTTCGTACTCGTTCAGAGTCAGCGGTGATTACTGCGGAACGCGGACCATGCCCTCCTGGGCAACGGTGGCCACCAGCTCGCCGCTTCGGTTGAAGATCCGTCCGGTGGACAGCCCCCGCGCGGCGGAGGCGCTGGGGGATTCCTGGACGTAGAGCAGCCAGTCGTCCACCCGTACCGGCCGGTGCCACCACATGGCGTGGTCCAGGCTCGCGATGCTCATGCCCGGAGTGGTCCAGGCGAGCCCGTGCCCACGCAGGACCGGTTCCAGCAGAGTGTAGTCACTGGCATAGGCGAGGGCGGCGCGGTGCAGGTTCTCGCCGTCGGGCATGGGCTTGAAGGTCTTCATCCAGACGGCGTTGTGCGGGGTCTTTTCCCGTCCGGCGCGGACATAGACCGGATCCATCACGTGGCGGATGTCCATGGGGCGCCGGTGGGACCAGGCCTCGGCCACCGGGTGGTCGAAGTCCTTCAGCAGCTCGGCCGTGGTGGGCAGGTCCTCCGGTTCGGGGATGCCGGCAGGCATCTCCTCCTGGTGGTCCACTCCCGAATCGGGTACCTGGAAGGAAGCAATCATGGACAGGATCGGCTTGCCGTTCTGGTAGGCGTGGCTGCGCCTGGCGGAGAAGGAACGGCCGTCCCGCAGCCGTTCCACACCGAACGTAATGGGCACCTCGGTGTCACCGGGGCGGAGGAAGTACCCGTGCATGGAGTGCATGATCCGGTCTTCGGGAACGGTGCGGGCAGCAGCAACGAGGGACTGGCCCAGCACCTGTCCGCCGAATACCCGCTTGCGCGGCTCTGGCTGGGAACCCCCGACAAAAATGTCCTCGTCGGTCTTCGCGCCGTCGGCCCAGCTAAGGTTCAGGAGCTCGAGCAGGGACGCTGTCGGATCGAAGGATTCATCAATGGACATCAGGGACTATCTCCTAGCAGGAAAGGCGGTGCTGCCTCAGGCAGGAACCGTGGAACACTTCTAGCTTAAACGTACCGGTCAGTAACTAGTGCGGCTGCCGGAGCCCTGCGTTTTAGGGCAAACCTCACTCTCTGGGAAGATGGGGGCATGTCTGTGCATCGTTTCCCCGTCCAGCTTCGGTTCGGCGACCAAGATCCCAACGGCCACATCAACAACGTTAGGTTCGTCCAGTTCCTGGAGGAAGCGCGGGTCCAGCTGGGCCTGTTGCCGCTACCGGACGGCGCGGGCGGACCGGGTAGTTTCCGCGACCTGGCCGGGGACCGCACGGCAACGTACGTGGCGCGGCAGGAAATCGAGTACCGGGCGCCGTTGCTTCACCGGAAGGAACCCGTCTGGGTGGACGTCTGGGTAACCCGGATCGGCTCCAGCAGTCTTGCCTACGGTTTCCGCGTGGCGGATGAAGACCCGGAGACGGTGTACGCCTACGCCGAGGCGGCGATGGTGCAGGTAGAGGCTGCCAGCGGCAGGCCCACACCGCTCACGGACGAGCAGCGGGAAGTGCTTCAGTCGTGGATGGGCGAGCCGGTGCCGTTCCGTGCTGCCGTCCCTGCCGGGCAGGCCAGCTAGATGGACAGCGAACTCCGGCTGGCCGATCCGCAGGTCACCGCCGATCTGCGTAACTTTGTGACCCGGGCACGGACGGCCGACGACGGCGCGGTCCGCCTGCAGGCAGTGGGCAGTGTCCTAGCCGCCTACGTCTGCGTCCTGCGCCCCCGGATCCTCGGGGAAGACACACCGACCGTGCTGGGCCTGCGGACCATGCCGCTGGCTGCTCCGGCGGAGGTGGACGCCACGGTCCAGCTGTCGGCCGTCGGGGACCGGCTCGCCCGGATGGGAACTGCGGATACTGTGCTTCCAGTGCCGCCCATGACTGTGCGTGAAACCTGGGCGGGCATCCTGGCGCCGCGTTCGGGCTGGCAGCCGGCCGGCGGGGTTCCGGTACAGCTGCTCGAACAGACGGCACACCGGGGAATCCGCGAGGTTGCCGCGATGCTGCCCCAGAGCCCGGGAGCCGCCGTCGTGCACAGCGCCCGGACAAGGGTTTGGGCGCAGCCCATGGGCGGAACCGAAATCCCGGTGCCGGCCGGGGCTGCTTTTGCGGCGCTTTCCCTCGGTTTCCTGCCCGCCGGCGGAACCGGGGCCGACGTCGCCCTGTTCAGCAACGGGCGCTGGCTGCGGCTGAGCACTCCGCTCGGGCACGTGCTGACCCGGCTGCCGGCGGTCCTGTAGGCCCTGCCGGGGCGGCGGATCAGGCTGAGTTGACCATGGAGTGGGCGGCGCGCTCCAAGTAGTCCCAGAGGGTCCCCTCGTGCAGGGGGGAGAGATCGAGGGAGTCCACGGCGGCACGCATGTGCCGCAGCCAGGCGTCGCGCGCGGCGGGCGTGACGATGAAGGGCATGTGACGCATCCGCAGGCGGGGGTGCCCGCGCTGCTCGCCGTAGGTCTTCGGGCCGCCCCAGTACTGCTCAAGGAACAGCAGCAGGCGTTCCTTCGCCGGCCCGAGGTCCTCTTCTGGATACATCGGCCGCATCAGCGGATCGTCCGCAACACCTTCGTAGAACACGTCCACGAGCTTCACGAACGTGGGATGCCCGCCCACGGCGTCGTAGAAGTTGTCCGTGTACTGCGGCTGCTGGAAGGCCTGGGGCTGCTGCGTGGGCTGCTGCGCCGGGTGCAGCGGCAGGGACGCCGCGCTCGGCGGCGCCTCTGCCGGGTCAGGCGTCGGTTCAGTCATTGGCAGCCATGCCGTCTTTGAGCGCTTCGGCCTTCGCCGGTTCCACCGGAGTTTCGCCCACGTAGGTGCCCTGGGACCGGTTGCCGATCTTGGCGATCTCCCCGTTGCGGATGTACCAGATAACGCCGCGGTCATCGATGATCCGGGTGATCCGGATACCCACGGACTGCACCGTTCCGGCGGTGTCGCCGACTTCGATGACGTCGCCGATTCCGTACTGGTCCTCAATGGTGATGAAGAACCCGGCCAGGGCGTCGCGGATGAGTTCCCGCGCGCCGAAGCCGAGGGCGATGCCGACAATGCCGACGCTGGCCAGCAGCGGGGCAATGTTGATGCCCACGGCGTCCAGCACCATGATGATCGCGACGGTCCAGATGGAAACGTTGACGGCGCTGCGCAGCAGGGCGCCGATGGTGTCCGCGCGCTGTGCACGGCGCTTCTTGTCCAGGTTGCGCATCACCGGCTGCGCCCATTTGATCTTGGAGGAGTGCAGCAGCGAATAGCCCTTCTGGGCGCGCGCCACCAGCCTGTTGATCAGGAAACGCGCGACAAACCAGACGCCGGTGGCGGCCAGGACAATAAGGGCGGCTTCGATCAGGCCGGAAAGGTCAAAATCATTGACGGTCACTGAAGAGAGGTCAATTTCGGAAGCGGAAAGCACGGGTAGCGGTTCATCCTTTGTATAGCCGGTCAGTGGTCTGCGGTTAAGGCTACCCGTGCCGGCCGTGCCCGAAGGGCATCCCGGCCCCGGTCAGCGTCTGGGGCCGGTGCTCCACCGGGAAATTCACGCTCCGGGCGATGAAGCAGAGCCGGTTCGCCTCGGCGTGCATCGGTCCGGATGCGAGTTCGACGGCGGCAGGCCCCGCGCCGTCGTCGATGGTCACTCTGGGACGCAGTGCAGCGGAGGTGAATTCGCCGCTGCCGTCCCGGTTGAGCCGCAGCAGCCCCTCGGGGGAGTCCTCGTAGGCGAGCACCCTGATGCCGTTTCGGACCGCCACGTGCAGGTAGGAAAGCATGTGGCACTGGGCCAGTGCGGCGAGCAGAAGCTGCTCGGGGTTCCAACGGTCCCGGTCGCCGTGGAAGGTGGGGTCCGCGGTTCCGGGCAGGTCGGGCAGCCCGGGGGCGCGGATGACGTGGTCGCGGCCGTAGCCGCGGTAGGAAGCGGTCCCGTCGCCGCGGTTTCCCGTCCATTCCAGATCGAGCGTGTAACGGTGTTCGGAGAGATTCACGCTCTCCAAGCTACCGTCTGAGCCCGTGGATGGAAGGGGAACCGCGGCGGCAAGGCGTTACCGGTCGGCTTCCTGCGCCTTCAGGGCGCGGACCACGCCGTCGCGGCTTTCCAGGATCAGCCGTCGCAGCGAGGGGGAGTCCCCGCCCAGTTCGGAGAGGAAGGCATCGGTGGCGTCCACCGTGTCCTGGCGCGTCAGCCGGGACGGATAGAGGCCGACGGCGATCTGCTGGGCGATCTCATGGGTCCGGCTGGCCCACACGTCGCGGATCGACGCAAAGTACTTCTGTGCGTACGGTTCCAGCAGGCCGGTGTCGTGCACACGCATGAATCCGGCGATGGCTGAACGCTGCGCGGCGTTGGGCATGTCGGAGCGCTCCACGATCGATTCCCAGGCGGCTGCCTTGGCTTCGGGGGTGGGGATGGCCGCGCGGGCCATGGCAGCAGCAAGGGCACCCGTGGCCGTGGCATCGCGCTCGAGTTCGGCGTCGATGTCTGCTGCGCCCAGCCGGCCGCCGGCCACCAGGCCGGTGAGCAGCTCCCAGCGCAGGTCCGCGTCGACGGCCAGCCCTTCGAGGGACCGGTCGCCGGTGAACAGGCCTGCCAGCGAGTCCAGCTGCTCGTCGGATGAGGCGTGGGCGGCGAAGGCCTTGACGAACTGCAGCTGTGAATCCGAGCCCGGCTCCGCTGCGGAAGCCAGCTCCCAGAGACTCTCGGCGGCGGCAACGGTCATGGGTTCGCGGTCCTGGGGACTGACATAGAAGGCCAGGGTGGTGGCCAGCTGGCGCAGCAGCACCTGGACAACGGTCGAGTCGGACTCGGACGCGATGTTCTGCAGGACCAGTTCCACATAGTTGCGGGCCGGGATCTCCGCGTCCCGTGCCGCGTCCCAGGCGGATGCCCACACGAGCGTCCGGGGCAGGGAATCCGCAATGTTGCGCAGGCTGCGGGTGGCGGTGTGCTGCGAGGCGGCGTCCAGGCGGATCTTTGCATAGGCCAGGTCGTCGTCGTTGAGCAGCAGCAGGGCCGGGCGCGGCTGGCCGGCGAGTTCGGGCACCTCGGTGCGTTCGCCGTCGACGTCGAGCTCCACGCGGTGCGTGCGCTGCAGCCTGCCGTCCTCGTCCGGATTGTAGAAGCCAATCGCCAGGCGGTGCGGGCGAAGGGTGGGGTATTCCTCAATAGCGCTCTGCAGCACGGCGAAGGACGTGATGGTGCCGTCCTCATCGGTCTCGAACTCCGGGCGCAGGGTGTTTACGCCGGCGGTCTCGAGCCACTTGGCGGACCAGTCGGACAGATCCCGGCCGCTGGCTGTTTCCAGCTCGGACAGCAGATCCGACAGCTCCGTGTTCTGCCAGGCGTGCTTGCCGAAGTACTCGCGCACGCCGGCCATGAACTTGTCCTGTCCGACCCAGGCCACCAGCTGCTTGAGCACGGAAGCGCCCTTGGCATAGGTGATGCCGTCGAAGTTGACCTGGACGTCTTCCAGGTCCCGGATTTCGGCGACGATGGGGTGGGTGGTGGGCAGCTGGTCCTGGCGGTAGGCCCAGGCCTTTTCCAGCGAGGCGAAGGTGGTCCAGGCCTGCCGGAATTCGGTGGCCTCCGCGGCGGCGAGGGTGGACATGAACTCGGCGAAGGATTCATTCAGCCACAGGTCGTTCCACCAGCGCATGGTGACCAGGTCGCCGAACCACATGTGCGCCAATTCGTGCAGGATCGTCACGGCGCGGCGTTCCACCGTGGCTTCGGTGACGCGGGAACGGAAGACGTAGCTCTCGAGGAAGGTCACCGCACCGGCGTTTTCCATGGCCCCGGCGTTGAACTCGGGCACAAAGAGCTGGTCATACTTCTCGAACGGATACGGGGTGCCGAACTGCTCCTCGTAGAAGGCGAAGCCCTGGCGGGTGAGTTCGAAGATGTTCTCGGCGTCCATGAACTGCATCAGGGAGCGGCGGGCAAAGACACCCAGGGGGATGGTGCGGCCGTCGGAACTTGTCAGTTCGCTGCGGACGGACTGGTACGGACCGGCGATCAGCGCGGTGATGTAGGAGGAGATCCGCGGCGTGGGCTCGAAAGACCAGGTGGAGCGCGGACTTGCGTCGGTCAGGTCGCCGGCGGCCAGGGGCTCCGGGGTGGGGGAGTTGGAAATGACATCCCAGTGCGACGGCGCCGTGACCGTGAAGCGGAACGTGGCCTTCAAATCCGGCTGTTCGAAGACCGCGAACATACGGCGGGAGTCCGGAACCTCGAACTGCGAATAGAGGTAGACCTCGTTGTCCACGGGGTCCACGAAGCGGTGCAGGCCCTCGCCGGTGTTCATGTAGCGGGCATCCGCGTCCACCACGAGTTCATTGGACTCGGCGAGGTTCGGGAGCTGGATCCGCACGCCGTCGGACACCTCCGCCGGGTCCAGGGCCACGCCGTTCAGCGTGATCCGGTGAACCGTGTCGGTGACCGCGTCAATGAAGGTCGACGTCCCGGGGCGGGCGGAGAACCGGACGACGGTCGTGCTGCCGAACACCGTCTCTCCCCGGGTCAGGTCGAGGTTGACGTCGTAGGACTCGACGTCAAGGAGTTCTGCACGTTCACGGGCTTCGGAGCGCGTGAGATTCATACCTGGCAAGGGAGGGCCTTTCTCAAGGACAAAGAGTGCGGCAGACGCTGGTCCGCCTCACATTAGTGATCTTGTGCAACAGTCTCTCATTGCTAAGCACCCTCCCAAAGCACCGGACGTTAAATGCGGCCCGCCTGCACGGCCGATCCATATCCTTCGGAGTCCATCCCGTCACTGCGGTAGAACAATGAGCTCTCGCCCGGGTAAACGCTCAGGTAGCCGTAGCGTGCGGCGGCCGAAGTATCGCCCGGGCCCACCACCGTACGGAATCCGTTCCAGCCGCTGCCGACCTGTTCTGCGGGTGCGAAGCCTCCGTTGCCGAGGCCTCTGTAGAGCATGAGCCTGCCGTCGGGGTAGCGTGCAAGGATGTCGTTGGTGCCTTTCCGGTCGTAGTCGCCGCCAGCGGTAAGCGAAACAAAAGCGTCCCAGCCGCCCTTCCCGACAATCGTTCCCGCACGGTAGCCCTCGCGGCCGTTGCCGGTGTCTCCGGTCCCGGCATAGAACCACAGGGAGCCGTTGCTGTCGCGGGCGAGGATGTCCGGCCGCCCGTCGGAGTTCACGTCTCCCGGGGCCAGGAGTTCAGTGAAGACGCCCCATCCGGTTCCAATTCGTTCCGGGGACAGGTACCCCTCATTGCGGGCATCCACCTTCCCGGAGCCGGCATAGAACCACAACGTTCCGTCATTCCTGCGTGCAATGAGGTCGCTGCGCCCGTCGCGGTTGTAATCGGAGGCAATGACGTCCGCGTAGATTCCCCAGCCGGTTCCGATCCACGCCGCAGCCGAGTACTTTCCGGTCCCGGTTGCCGATCCCGGGTGGTGCCACAGCCTGCCGTCCCGGTCGATCGAGAGCAGGTCCGCGACCTTGTCGCCGTTGAAGTCTCCCGCGTCGATGACCTTGGCCGACTGGCTGAGGTTTAGTCCCTGCGTGGAGACAGGAGAGGCGTAGCCTTCGGACACGCTGCCGGTGCCCGGGTAGAACGTGAGCCCGGCATTGTCGCTCCGGTAGCCCAACAGGTCGGTCTTGCCGTCACCGTTGAAATCCGATGCGAGAATATCCCAGTAGCCGTTCCATCCGGTGCCGATGACCGGTCCCTGGGTAAAGGTTCCGCTCCCGTCGCCTTGCCGGATGGATATCGATCCGTCGTTACTCCGTACCAGCATGTCTACGCGGCCGTCGCCGTTGAAATCGCGGACGCCGACGAGTCCGTTGTACTGGTTCCAGCCGGTACCGATGGAACGTGAGGACCCGTGCTGGCCGGTTCCCGTGCCCGCGTACAAATACAGGGTTCCGTTGGGGGCGCGTGTGACGATGTCATTTCGTCCGTCGCTGTTGGCATCGCCGACACCGAGGATGGAATCGAAACCGTCCCAGCCGTCCTGGCCGATCTTGACTCCGGACCGGTAGCCCTCGTTCCCGGCGCGGACTGCTCCGGTCCCGGAGTACCGCCAGAGGCTGCCGTCCAGATGCCGGGCGAGGAAATCGTTGTTTCCGTCACCGTCATAGTCTCCGGTGGCGATGAACCGGTCGAAGATCTGGAACCCCGTGCCGATCCAGATGGCAGGATTGAAGGTGCCGTTCCCCCGGCCCGGGGACATCCAGAGTTGTCCGTTGCTGCGGCGGGTAAGGAGGTCGGCGGTTCCGTCACCGTCGAAGTCTCCGGGGGAGAAGACCCGCTGCGTGAAGTCCTCCCGTATGACACCGGTGACGGTGACCGACGCGGAGTCTGCATTGATCGAATTGATCTTGACAGTGGTCCCGGAGTGGGTAGTGAAGGTCTGTCCGGCCTGCCACGTGCTGTTTGCGTTGGTGTAGCCGGCAAAATCGCGGGTATTCGGGGCGATAACCACCGAGTTGACGGCCCAGTCGTTCGCGAGATCCTGCTTGACGATTTTGATGCCGCGGTTTCCTCCCACTGCTGTCCCGGAGTCATAGCCCACCGGCTGCCGCAGCTCGAGATAGTAGGTTTCCCCGGACGTGTCCCGGAACTTCACCGCGCGATTGGACGCCGAACCTGCCCACGGCCGGAGCGTGTAGGTCTTGGCCCGTTCGGGTGTGCCGGCGTTGAGGATTTCGTCGCCGCGGCCGAAGGCGCCGGAGTCCCAGAAATAGGAACTGATCATGGGCATGTTGTACTGCGCGTAGCCCATCAGATCCGAGGTGTCTCCGTACTCCCGCGACGTGCATGCGCCGTCCGCCCAGTTACCCGCGGAATTGATCCCGATATCGGACCGGCCGTTGTTGCACTTGAGGCTGTTGGCGTGCAGCAGGCCGAGCACGTGGCCGAGTTCATGAGTGACCACGTTATTTGTGAAACCTGAAGGCCGGGGCATCAGCACCGAGCCGCTGGTGGGTCCTGAGGTCCATCCCCCGCCCAGGATTCCCCCGTAGCCGCCGCTGCGCAGGTCCCCTGCCGGAACGAACACCACAAGGGCCTCGTTGGGGGTGTCATACCACCGGAGGTCCTTCCTGATGGTGTTCATCATGGCCGCGTAGTCCTGCTGGGAGTTCGCAGTGCTGTTCAGTGTCTTGGTTTCGGCAATCGACATACCCAGGCGCTGGTTGGACGCGGCCCGCCAGTACTTGTTGGCCTCCGTAATGGAGTTTTTCGCGGCCTGCTGGTCCACTCCGCCGCGGTTGTCCGTCAGTGTTGCGAAGACCAGGGTCACCTGGATGGTGCCGCTGCGCGCTGCGGCGGCGGTGGTGGAAGCACCTCCGCTGCGGGTGCTCAACGATGCAGCTCCGTGGTCGTGCATAGCCGAAATATCGGTTTCGACTGCGGACCGTACGGTTCCATCGGGGTCGGTTACCAGAGGCGTATCGGGACCCGGAACCGGGAACCCGCCGCCGACAACGGGATCGTAGTCCTCTCCGTCCTGCGGCTGCTCTTCACCTTCCGTTCCGAGGCCCGGCGCCGTTGCGGACGGCTCCGCCGTGGCCGGGTCAGAGACGGCAGGCGTAGCCGGGGCCGACTCAGTAGCGTTCGGCTCGCTATGGTCCGGCTCCTGGGCGGCCGGCGCGGGGGCGGCCGGATCGACCTCTGATTCCCCGGCAGGCGCCGGAGACGGCAGGGTCGAGCGGGCACCTGGTCCGGTGGCGTCAGCGACAGCCGGCTGCGGGAGTTCCTCGAACTCCTGCGCAGGAAGCCCCCCGGCCGTCAAAGAGGCAGCGAGGAGGGCCAGAACGGCGAGTTTTACACTTTTCAATAGATAATCCTTGTAGGGCGATTCCTGGTGGGCGCAACGGTGCACTATCCGCGACGCCAGCGTCGAACGCGGTGAAACCGCTCAAATCCGAGGGGATCGGAGTACGGTCCTATCTGCTCTATCGGCACGCGGGAACGCGATGTAAGTGCGGTTGCCCGTGGAGGCGGCGGAATTTGGAAGCGCGGCTGCGGCGGAAGTTAGGCTGGACATGCACTTTCCCTTCCCGAAGAAACGGACTTACCCCAAATGCGCGTCCACATTGCAACCGACCACGCAGGCATGGAACTGAGCTCCCACCTCATCGAACATCTGACGGGCAAGGGGTACGACGTCGTCGACCACGGCCCCCGCGAATACGATGCCGAGGACGATTACCCCGCGTTCTGCATCAATGCTGCCGAGGCCGTTGTCCGGGATCAGGAAGCGGGCACGGACGCCCTCGGAATCGTGCTGGGCGGTTCAGGCAACGGTGAACAGATTGCCGCCAACAAGGTTCGCGGGGTCCGGGCCGCACTGGCTTGGAACCTGGAGACCGCAAAGCTCGCACGCCAGCACAATGACGCCAATATCGTCGCCGTGGGTGGCCGCCAGCACAGCGTCGAGGAGGCCACGGGCATCATCGAAGCCTTCCTCGCCGAGCCGTTCAGCGACGCCGAACGCCATGTCCGCCGGATCGGACAGATTGCGCGGTACGAAACCACCGGCTCAACGCTCTAATGCCCGAAGGGCATTCGATCCACCGCCTGGCCCGGCAGTTCTCCTCGGTGTTCGGCGGCGAACGGCTCACCGTAAGCAGCCCGCAGGGCCGGTTTGCCGCCGGTGCCGCTCGGCTGGACGGGCATGTGCTCGAGGCGGCGGAAGCCCACGGCAAGCAGCTGTTCCTGCACTTTGACCACGATCTCTACCTGCGCATCCACCTTGGGCTCTACGGCGCCTTCGATTTCGGCGGGGATGAAACGTTCATCGGATCCTCCAGCATCGGCGCGCCCCGGCGGCTGGGGGAGCAGGAAGTAGCCGGCGACGACGGCGCGGGCTACTCAGGACCGCCCGAGCCCAAGGGGGCGGTGCGGGTCCGGCTGGTTTCCAAGCATGGGTGGGCGGACCTCCGGGGTCCCACTGCCTGTGAGGTGGTGACCGAAGCCGAGCGCCAAAAGGTACTGGCCAGGCTGGGACCCGACCCGCTGGCGGACGGAGCTGGCGGCGCCGGGCGGGCAGCGGAATTCACGCGCCGGCTGCGCAGCAAGGGCTCGCCCGTTGGCCTGCTCCTGATGAACCAGGAAGTACTGGCCGGGGTGGGCAACGTGTACCGCGCCGAAGTGCTGTTCCGCCGCCGGATGTCTCCCTGGCGGCTGGGCCGAAGCGTCGGCGAGGCCGAGGCAGGGGAGCTGTGGGACGACGTCGTACGCCTGATGAACGACGGAGTGCGGCAGGGAAGGATCATCACCACGGAGCCGCAGGACCGGGATGACACCGGCGAGCCGGTCCCCGTGTCCGAGGCCCACTATGTCTATAAGCGGACCGGACTGCCGTGCCGGCGCTGCGGAACGCCGGTGGCGGGAACGGAGATGGGCGCCCGCAAGCTGTACTGGTGCCCGTCCTGCCAAGCCGACTGAGCACGGGCGCAGACAGGTGCAGGTGCCTGACCTGCATGGGACTTAAAGCAAGAAGGGCCTTCCGCGCGGCGGAAGGCCCTTCTAAGGTGGAGGGGATGACGGGAATCGAACCCGCGTAATCAGTTTGGAAGACTGAGGCTCTACCATTGAGCTACATCCCCGGCGCCGTAAGGCAGGTTTTACCTTAGCACGCGATTACCGGCCGAGAGTAATCGGCCTGTATCCGGTTCCCAACCGGGTGTGGAATTGATCCCGGCGCAGGGAAAATTCGTCATACCAGCTTCAGGGCAGGTAGGCTGTCAGGTGCACTGACGGGGTGTAGCTCAGCTTGGAAGAGCGCCTGCTTTGGGAGCAGGAAGTCGCAGGTTCAAATCCTGTCACCCCGACTCTGTATAACCATGGTGCAGACCAATCCCAGAACCCTCAGGAGAACTTACGCTGTGAAGAGCGCCGTAGAAAACCTCACACCCACGCGGGTAAAGCTCAACGTTGAAGTTCCGTTCGAGGAACTGAAGCCGAGCATCGAAGAGGCCTACAAGACCATCGCCACTCAGGTGCAGGTCCCGGGCTTCCGCAAGGGCAAGGTTCCCAACCGCCTCATCGATCAGCGCGTTGGCCGCGGCTACGTCCTCGAGACGGCGATCAACGACGGACTCAACGGCTTCTACGCCGAAGCCGTCCAGGAAACCGGAATCAGCCCCCTGAGCCGGCCCGAAGTTGAAATCACCGAAGTGCCGGACCCGACTTCCGGCGAAGGCCAGCTGGTCTTCACCGTTGAGCTGGACATCCGCCCCGAAATCGAGCTGCCGGACTACGCCGGCCTCGAGGTCACCGTCGAGCCCGCCGAGGCTTCCGACGCCGACGTCGACAAGGCCCTGGACGAGCTGCGCAGCCGCTTCGGCACGCTGAAGTCCGTGGACCGCCCCGCCGCAGCCGATGACTTCCTGACCATGGACCTGGTCGCCAAGGTAGACGGTGAAGAGGTGGATTCCGCTGCTGACCTGTCCTACCAGGTAGGCGCCGGCACC
The DNA here is from genome assembly GCF_024385525.1 of Arthrobacter sp. zg-Y238. Lineage (GTDB taxonomy): Bacteria > Actinomycetota > Actinomycetes > Actinomycetales > Micrococcaceae > Arthrobacter_B > Arthrobacter_B jinronghuae. The sequence continues at coordinate 122,184 of NZ_JANFLU010000007.1, forward strand.
ATGCTCGAAGGCATGGACGAGGCCGTCACCGGTCTGAGCAGCGGCGAATCCGCTACCTTCAACACCAAGCTGGCCGGCGGCGAGCACGCCGGTTCCGACGCCGTGGTCACCGTGACCGTCAAGGCAGTCAAGGAGCGCGAGCTCCCCGAGGCCAACGACGACTTTGCCCAGCTGGCAAGCGAATTCGACACCATCGCCGAGCTCCGCGAAGACCTCACCAAGCGTGCCGCCGAGTCCAAGCTGATGGAGCAGGGCGTCGAGGCCCGCGACAAGGTCCTGGAGAAGCTGCTCGCCCTCGTTGAGGTTCCGGTACCGGAATCCGTCATCGAAGAGCAGATCGAACAGCACTTCAACTCCGAGAGCGCCCAGACCTCCGGTCCGGACCACGACACCGAAGAGCACCGCGCCGAGGTTCGTTCCAACACCGAGCAGGCGTTCAAGAACGAGATCATCCTTGACGCCGTAGCCGAGAAGGAAGAAGTAGGGGTCAACCAGAACGAACTGATCGACTACATCGTTTCCTCCGCCTCGCAGTACGGCATGGATCCGAACCAGTTCGCCCAGCTGATCGACCAGAGCGGCCAGGTTCCGATGATGGTCGGCGAAGTCCGCCGCCGCAAGGCACTGGCCAAGGTCCTCGAACTGGCCAAGGTCACCGACACCACCGGTGCCGAGATCGACCTCACCGAATTCGTCCGGCCCGCCGGCGAAGAGGCCGAAGCAGCAGAAGCAGAAGAGCAGCAGAACGAAGACAAGGCCTAGCCTGTCCGGTTTCCTAAACCGCCAGTTGTGCCGCCGCGGCCACATGGCCGGCGGGCCAGTGGGTTTAGCGGTGCGGTGGCGGGC
>NZ_JANFLU010000008.1 GCF_024385525.1 Arthrobacter sp. zg-Y238
TTCCCAACCCCCCCTTTTGGGCCCCCGTGCCCCACGGGCCGGGCGGCACAGTGGTTTAAGCGGTCCTTTCGCGGGCCGGCCCGCGCCACAGGGCGATGTGACGCGCATCGTGCGCCGTCAGCGAACAGTCGGCCAAACCGAAGCAGAACGCCGCCGCAACAGGCTAGTGTCCTAGAAGAGACAAACGGCAGGAGCCGCTGGCACGGCCAGCACCCGTTCCTGCCAGAGCGAGAGGTCACTCAGTATGGCAACTGCACCGAACACACCCACCATGGCAACGGTGGACCCGGCCGGCCGGGACGACTACATCTACAACCGCCTGCTCAAAGAGCGGATCATCTGGTTGGGCTCGGAAGTCCGGGACGAGAATGCCAACGCGATCTGCTCCCAGCTTCTGCTGCTTTCCGCGGAAGATCCTGAGAAGGACATCTACCTTTACATCAACTCTCCCGGCGGTTCCGTGACCGCAGGCATGGCGATCTACGACACCATGCAGTTCATCCCGAACGACGTCGTCACGGTCGCCACCGGCCTGGCCGCCTCCATGGGCCAGTTCCTGCTCTCCTCCGGCACCAAGGGCAAGCGCTACGCAACGCCGCACGCCCGCATCCTGATGCACCAGCCCTCCGGCGGAATCGGCGGCACGGCTTCGGACATCAAGATCCAGGCCGAGCTGATCCTGAACATGAAGCGCGTGATGGCTGAGCTGACCGCCGAGCAGACCGGCCAGACCGTCGAAACCATCCTCAAGGACAATGACCGCGACAAGTGGTTCACCGCGCAGGAAGCCCTGGAATACGGCTTCTTCGACAAGATCTCCGCGCACGCAGGCGGAGTGACCGGCGGCGGCGGAACCAACCAGGACCAGGCAGAGGGCAAGGACGAGGACTAGGGTCCCCGGCCAGCTACCCCTCCATTTGCAGACTTCAGGAGTAATTCATGAACCATAATTTCGGCACCGCCGGCTCCGCCGTCGCCCCGCAGATGCCCACCAGCCGCTACGTTCTGCCTCAGTTCGAAGAGCGCACGCCCTACGGGTTCAAGCGCCAGGATCCGTACACCAAGCTGTTCGAAGACCGCATCATCTTCCTGGGCGTCCAGGTTGACGACGCGTCCGCCGACGACGTCATGGCCCAGCTGCTGGTGCTTGAGTCCACGGATCCGGACCGCGACATCACCCTGTACATCAACTCCCCGGGCGGCTCGTTCACGGCCATGACGGCCATTTACGACACCATGCAGTACATCCGTCCGGAGATCCAGACGGTCTGCCTCGGTCAGGCTGCCAGCGCGGCCGCCGTGCTGCTGGCCGCCGGAACCCCGGGCAAGCGCCTGGCACTGCCGAACGCCCGCGTGCTCATCCACCAGCCTTCGCTGTCCGGCGGCCAGGGCGGACAGGCCTCCGACCTGGAAATCCAGGCCGCCGAGGTCATGCGGATGCGTACCTGGCTGGAGGACACCCTGGCGCTGCACTCCAACCGCACCTCCGAACAGGTCAACACGGACATCGAGCGTGACAAGATCCTGACCGCCGAATCGGCCCTGGAATACGGGCTGATCGACCAGGTGCTCGATTCCCGCAAGCTCAAGACGCCGGCCATCAACAAGATGTAACCTGCTTCGCCGAAATAACGGCATGTCCAGCCGGCCCGTGGCGCGTAATATCGCACCACGGGCCGTTTGGTTGCTGAATAGCTCCTCCAAGTGTCCTAGAGTGGATCATGGTTGGCTCAGCCCATGCTGCGGAACCGTTTTTGATGGACCATCTAAGGGGACTGAACTATGGCTCGCATTGGTGAGAGCACAGATCTGCTCAAGTGCTCTTTCTGCGGAAAGAGCCAGAAGCAGGTCCGCAAACTCATTGCTGGCCCCGGCGTGTACATCTGTGACGAGTGCATCGACCTCTGCAACGAGATCATCGAGGAAGAGCTTTCCGAGGTTGCGGATCTGGGTACCTTCGAGCTGCCCAAGCCGCGGGAAATCTTCGACTCGCTGCAGGAATACGTGATTGGCCAGGAACCCGCCAAGCGGTCGCTGGCCGTTGCGGTCTACAACCACTACAAGCGCATCCAGGCCGGCCACGCCCCGCGCGGCGCGGGTAACCTTGCGGACGCAGTAGCTGCCGACGACGTCGAAATCGGCAAGTCCAACATCCTCCTGATCGGTCCCACCGGCTGCGGCAAGACCTATCTGGCGCAGACCCTGGCCCGCCGGCTCAACGTCCCCTTCGCCGTCGCCGATGCCACCGCGCTCACCGAAGCCGGGTATGTGGGTGAAGACGTGGAGAACATCCTGCTCAAGCTCATCCAGGCCGCGGATTACGACGTCAAGAAGGCCGAGCAGGGCATCATCTACATCGACGAGATCGACAAGATTTCCCGCAAGAGCGAGAACCCCTCGATCACCCGGGACGTCTCCGGCGAGGGCGTACAGCAGGCCCTGCTGAAGATCCTCGAAGGCACCGTCGCCTCCGTGCCGCCGCAGGGCGGGCGTAAGCATCCGCACCAGGAATTCATCCAGATCGACACCACCAATGTCCTCTTCATCGTGGCCGGCGCGTTTGCCGGCCTCGAGGAAATCATCGGTTCGCGGTCCGGCCGCAAGGGCATCGGATTCGGCGCGCCGCTGATCGAAACCACCAAGGGCACCGATTCGTACGCAGAGGTCATGCCCGAGGACCTGCTCAAGTTCGGCCTGATCCCGGAGTTCATCGGCCGCCTGCCGGTGATCACCACGGTCTCCAACCTTGACCGTACAGCCCTGATCCGCATCCTGACCGAGCCGAAGAACGCCCTGGTGAAGCAGTACCAGAAGATGTTCCAGCTCGACGGCGTCGAACTCACCTTCGAGCAGGGCGCCCTGGACGCGATTGCGGACCAGGCGCTGGACCGCGGCACCGGAGCCCGCGGCCTGCGTGCCATCCTCGAAGAAGTGCTGCTGCCGGTCATGTTCGATCTGCCCAGCCAGGAGGACGTCGCCACGGTGGTCATTACCGCCGATACAGTGGAGAAGAAGGCCGAACCGACCCTCATTTCCCACGCTGTCGCCACCAAGCGCCGGAACAAATCCGCGTAGGGCGGGGTTGGTAGGAGTAGTACGTTCGGCGCTGTATGCGCCATCGACCGCTTCGAAGGAGTTTCCATGACCGTTAATGGTTCTGTGTCGCCTGCCAGTTCCGCATCGACCGCCGATTTCTGGTTTGACCCGATGTGCCCGTTCGCCTGGGTCACGTCCCGCTGGATGGACGAGGTGGAAAAGGTCCGCGACGTCCGCACCAACTGGCACGTCATGAGCCTGTCCGTGCTGAACGAGGGGCGCGACCACCTCCCGGAGGACTACCGGAAGCGGATGGACGCGGCCTGGGGTCCGGTGCGCGTGATCATCGCTGCGCAGGAACTGCACGGCAGTGAGTACATCAAGAAGCTGTACGACGCCATGGGAACCCGTATCCACATCGGTGGCAACTCCGATTTCCCCACGGTGATCCGTGAGGCGCTGGCCGAGGTCGGCCTGCCTGCCGAGCTCGCGCAGTACGCCGACACGGAGGAGTATGACTCCCAGCTGCGCGCTTCCCACAAGGAAGGCATCGCAAAGGTGGGCGACGACGTCGGAACCCCCATCGTGGCCTTCAACGGCACCGCCTTCTTCGGCCCGGTCCTGACGCGCATCCCGCGCGGCGAAGAAGCCGGAGCCATGTTCGACGGGGCCGTAATGCTGGCCTCCAACCCGGCGTTCTTCGAACTCAAGCGCAGCCGCACCGAGAGCCCGCAGTTCGACTGATCATTTTGCTTCCATAGACGAAAACGCCCGGCCGGGTAACCCCGGCCGGGCGTTCTGCTGTCCTGCTGCGGTTACTCCGCAGGCGGTGCCAGCTCGACGTCGGAAACGGTCAGCTCACCCTCGCCGACGGCCAGGTTGAGTTCGCGGACGTTGCCGGCGGCCTTCAGGTCCGCCTGCCCGGCGCGGAGCCGGGCGACGGCACCCTCGGGCGCGGTGACCGTGGCCTTGAGGACCTCGGTGCGCTGCTTCACCTTGGCCTCGGACTTCGCCTTGCGGATACCGCCCAGGGCGGCGGCTACCGTACCGAGGATGCCGGCGTCGGCGTCCTCCACGGCGGCGGCGAGGCCGTCCACGTTCGGCCACGGCGCGCGGTGCACGGATCCGGCGCGCCACCATCCCCAGACCTCTTCGGTCGCGAACGGCAGGAACGGCGCGAACAGGCGCAGCAGCGCATCCAGGGTGGTGGCCAGCGTGGCGAGCACCGAGGCCTGCTCCGCGTCACCGGCGGCTCCGTAGGCACGGTCCTTGATCAGCTCCACGTAGTCATCCGTGAAGGACCAGAAGAAGGACTCGGTCAGCTGCAGCGCCTTGGCGTAGTCGTAGCGCTCAAACGCACTCGTGGCGGCGTTGACGACGTCGGTCAGCTGGGCCAGCAGCGCCAGGTCCAGCGCGTTGGTGATCACCGAGGTGTCGGCCAGGGCCACGTTCTTCTCCGTTGCGCCCAGGTTCAGGACGAACTTTGAAGCATTGAGCAGCTTGATGGCCAGGCGGCGGCCGATCTTCATCTGCGCAATTTCGTACGCCGTATCCGCGCCGAGCTTCGCCGAGGCGGCCCAGTAGCGCACGGCGTCGGAACCGAACTCATTCAGCACGTCGGTGGGGACCACCACGTTGCCCTTGGACTTGGACATCTTCTTCCGGTCCGGATCCAGGATCCAGCCCGAAATCGCGGCGTGCTTCCACGGCGCAGCGGCGTTCAGGGCATCGGCGCGGACCACCGAGGAGAACAGCCAGGTCCGGATGATGTCGTGGCCCTGCGGCCGCAGATCGAACGGGAAGACCTTCGCGAAGAGGTCCTCGTCCACGCTCCAGCCGCCCACGATCTGCGGGGTCAGCGAGGAGGTGGCCCAGGTGTCGAGCACATCGGCGTCACCGATGAAGCCGTTGGGCTGGTTGCGGGCAGACTCTTCGTAGCCCGGAGCCGGTTCAGCCGCCGGGTCCACCGGGAGGGACGCGGAATCGGGCAGTACCGGGTGGTCGTAATCCGGGTTGCCGGCGGCATCCAGGGGGTACCAGACCGGAACGGGCACGCCGAAGAAGCGCTGGCGGGAGACCAGCCAGTCGCCGTTGAGGCCCTCGATCCAGTTCTCGTAGCGGGAGCGCATAAACGCCGGGTGGAAGTCGATTTCCTTGCCCCGGGCAATCAGGCGTTCGCGGCGTTCCTCGTCGCGGCCGCCGTTGCGGATGTACCACTGGCGGCTGGTGACCACTTCGAGGGGCTTGTCGCCCTTTTCGAAGAAGTTGACCGGGTGGGTGATCTTCTTCGGTTCGCCGTCGAGGTCGCCGCTTTCACGCAGCATCTCCACCACGGTTTCCTTGGCGCTGAAGACGGTCTTCGTGGCGATGGCCGCGTAGTTTTCCTTGGCCGTCTCGGTGGCAATCCACTCCGGTGTATCCGCCAGGATCCGGCCGTCGCGGCCGATCACGGCGCGGGTGGGCAGGTTCAGTTCGCGCCACCAGGTGACGTCGGTCAGGTCGCCGAAGGTGCAGATCATGGCGATGCCGGAACCCTTGTCGGGCTTGGCCAGCGGGTGCGCCTTCACTTCCACCTCGACGTCGAACAGCGGCGACTTCACCGTGGTGCCGAAGAGGCGCTGGTACCGCTCGTCGTCGGGATGCGCGACCAAGGCAACACAGGCCGGCAGCAGTTCCGGGCGGGTGGTCTCAATGTAGATCTTCTCGCCGTCGGGCGCGTGGAAGCTCACCCGGTGGTAGGCGCCGGGCTGCTCGCGGTCCTCAAGCTCTGCCTGGGCCACGGCGGTGCGGAAGGTGACGTCCCAGAGGGTGGGGGCTTCGGCCATGTAGGCGTCGCCGGCCCGCAGGTTGTCCAGGAAGGCGCGCTGGCTGACGGCACGTGAGTGGTCGTCGATGGTGCGGTAGGTCCGGTTCCAGTCCACGGACAGGCCGAGGGTGGAGAAGAGGTCCTCGAAGACCTTCTCGTCCTCCACGGCCAGTTCCTCGCACAGCTCGATGAAGTTGCGGCGGGAGACGACGTCGAAATCACGCTGGTTCTTCGCGGCCTTCGCCGGCGGGCGGTAGTCGGCGTCGTACGGCTTGGTGGGATCGCACCGCACACCGTAGTAGTTCTGCACGCGGCGCTCGGTGGGCAGGCCGTTGTCGTCCCAGCCCATCGGGTAGAAGACGTTCTTGCCGGTCATCCGCTTGTAGCGGGCCATCACGTCGGTCTGCGTGTAGGAGAACATGTGTCCCACATGCAGCGAGCCGGAGGCCGTGGGCGGGGGAGTGTCGATGGAGTAGACCTCGTCGCGGACCGTGTCCGGATCGAACGCGTACGTTCCCTCCTCGCGCCAGCGGGCGCTCAGCTTGGACTCGAGCCCCTCAAGGGCGGGCTTGTCGGGGACGGAAACGGTCTGGGGTTCGTTGTCGGGCGTGTCTGTGCCCGGGATATGTTCAGCCATGGTTTCCATTCTTCCATGCAGGCCTATGGTCTGAGGCACTGCCGGGTTTAAGCCTGGGTGTTGCCGTGTCCGGCCGCAGTTGCCGCGGCAGGACAATCTCGGCGCTTCCCGGGCGCCGAGCCGGAACCTAGCTGTCCTGCGGTGATTTGCCGAAGTAGTGAGCCAGGAAGGAGGTCATGGCGACTGCTCCGGTGAGCAACGAGATGCGTTCACGTGGACCGGCCGGGGTCCGGCCCAGCAGGGCGATGCCGCCGGCTGCGTTTAGGGCGCTCCATACGGCGTTGGCCATGGGTCCCGAGAGGCCGACGCCGGGCGGGTTGGCAAACGGGGTGGGAAACCGTCTTCCCTGCACGGCACTGACCCCGTGCGGAACTGCATTGGCGAGGAGCACTCCGGCGAGGAATCTGGTGACAAGGGGCATGGCTGGGTCCTGTTCGGGGCAGTGGACGGGCGGTCGGGGCAGCTACGGGCGGTCGGGGCAGCTAGGGGGAAGCTGGCGTACGGAGAGCCTACAGCCCTGGCGTGCAGCTCGTGCCGGCTGGGGGTCGCTGCGAGCACAGCGTCCCACCGGGTGGTGCTGGTGGTGCTGGTGGGACCTCAGGAGGAACCAGGAGCCCCAAACCGTGGGACCCTGTGCCCGGCTGGGGTGTCCCGCGAGCACAGCGTCCCATCAGGTGGTGCTCCTGGTGCTGGTGGGACCTCAGGAGATGTCGGCAGCCCCAAATCGTGGGACCCTGTGCCCGGCTGGGGTCTCCTGCGAGCACAGCATCCCACTGGGTGGTGCTGGTGGTGCGGTTGGGACCTCAGGAGGAACCATGAGCCCCAAACCGTGCGACCCTGTGCGGGCAGGCAACCTTGTATCCCTCCACAGAGGCTCGAACCGCACCGGGTGGCCTAATGCACTCCACCCCGCAGCCCGGGTGAGCAACAATCGGCGGGAGACACACCATTGTGAGGAGGATGCAGCAACTGGAGGCATTCCTGCTCACACGTTACGGAGTAGCAAGCTACGGGACGCTGACAGCCAACGGGTTCCCGCGGCGGACGATCGACCAGGCTCTGCACACCGGGATCGTCCGGCGCGTGGCCCGCGGAACGATTGCGCTGCCTCAAGCAGACGCCCGGTTGGTCCATGCCCCACGCAGCCAGACCTCGCTGACATGCATCTCGGCGGCAGACATTCTGGGCTGGTGGTTGCTGACTCCACCCGAAACCGTACACGTCCGGTGCGACGCGGCCCGGTCAATACCCGGCGCGATTGTGCACCGGGGACAGCGGTCGGCACACCGGCTGATAGCGCCGCCCCGGCAGATCCTCCAGGACGCCTTCCGCTGCCTTCCCCGGCTGGACGCACTGGTGATGGCGGAATCCGCAGTCGTAACCAGTGCCGTAGGACTGCAGGGCCTGCAGGAGGAATTCTCCGGGCAGCAGGACTGGCAGGTCCGGGCCCTGCTGGGGACCATTCGGCGCAGCACGGCATCGCCGCTGGAGGTCTGCGCGCGGTTCCACTTATTGAACGCCGGACTGCGGGTTGAGACAGAGGTGGCCCTGCCTGGTATCGGACGAGTGGATCTGCTTGTTGACGGGTGGCTGATCATCGAGATCGATGGGTTCGCGTTCCACAGCAGCCGGGAGCACTACCGTGCGGACCGGCGACGCTGGAACGCGTCGGCAGCGGGCGGGTGGATCACGCTGAGGATCACTGCGGAACTTGTCCTGCACCGGCCGGAGGAATTTGTCGATCTGGTGAAAAAGACGCGGGACATGTGGGGACTTCGCGAACATGCCCAGCAGTCGCCGTCGTAACAGAGCGAAGGAACGTGCCGAAAAACCAGGGCGGAACCAAACGCTGGCTAGAGTGGTTCCATGACTGAGATCACACCGAAGCGGGCCGTTGTCACCGGAGCAAGTTCAGGGATCGGGGCAGCGGCGGTACGAGCGCTGCGCGCCTCGGGCTGGGGCGTCGTCGCCGTCGCCCGCCGCCGGGAGAAACTGGAGGCGCTCGCAGCGGAAACCGGTGCTGAAGCCATCGCCGCGGATGTCACCGATGATGCTTCGGTGGCACAGCTCGCCGAGCAGGTCCTGGCCGGCGGGGGAGTGGACGCCTTGATCAACAACGCCGGCGGCGCCTTCGGGCTCGACCCGGTCGCCAGCGGAAGCATCAGCGACTGGCAGCGCATGTACGACGTCAATGTCCTGGGGGCGCTGCGGATGACGCAGGCCTTCCTGCCGTCACTGCGGGACAGCGGCCGGGGATCGGTCCTGCTGCTGACGTCGACGGCGGCCTTCACCGCCTACGAGGGCGGGGCCGGCTACAGTGCGGCGAAGTCCGGGGAAGAGATGCTGGCCCGGACCCTGCGCCTGGAGGAAGCCGAACACAACGTCCGTGTCATCGAGATTGCGCCCGGCATGGTGAAAACGGAGGAGTTCTCCCTGAACCGGGTGGGGGACAAGGAAGCTGCGGACAAGGTGTACGCCGGCGTCGAAAAGCCGCTCACGGCTGAAGACGTTGCCGAGGTCATCGCGTTCGCTTTGAACGTGCCGCACCACGTCAACCTGGACCAGGTGGTCCTGCGCCCGCTGGCGCAGGCGGCCCAGCACAAGGTCATACGCACCGCACTGTAGGCCTGCAGGTAGTCCCGGAACGCCCCGCCGGGGACGGTGCTTCGACAACCGGCGCGGGCGTGGCCTAAACTTGACCGGAACAGCACTGACCCGGCCATCACCGGTGAGCTTCCGGAAGAACGGTTACCCATTTAAAAGGGGCAGCCCAGTAGAACCGGACGGGTAAGCCCGTCACAGCAGTCAATGAGCGGCAGCCGCGCGAACCCAGCACCAACGGGAACGCACGGCGGCAAGCGAGGTGGTACCGCGGTTACCGCCGGCCTTTCGGGGCCGGTAGAGGCCGCCCTCGCATCCTGTTCCACAGCCAGATTCACTTGCCGCTATCAGGATGACGAATATGCCCTCTGTATACCCCAAAGCCAGCACCGGCGACGCAGCTTCTGCTGCCGTTCCCTCCTCCCCCCGGTTTCCGGAACTTGAAGAACGCGTTCTGAAGTACTGGGACCAGGACGGCACCTTCCAAGCTTCCATCGACGCCCGGCCGGCCGGAAACGACGGCGAGAATGAGTTCGTCTTCTACGACGGCCCGCCCTTCGCCAACGGCCTGCCGCACTACGGCCACCTGCTCACCGGCTACGTGAAGGACCTGGTGGCCCGCTACCAGACCCAGCGCGGCCGCCGCGTGGAACGCCGCTTCGGGTGGGACACCCACGGCCTGCCCGCCGAGCTCGAGGCGATGAAGCAGCTCGGGATGAGCGACAAGGTCCAGATCGAGAAGATGGGCATCGACAAGTTCAACGATGCCTGCCGCGCCTCGGTCATGAAGTACGCCGGCGAATGGCAGGACTACGTCACCCGCCAGGCCCGCTGGGTGGACTTCGAGAACGATTACAAGACGCTCAACGTCGAGTACATGGAATCGGTCATCTGGGCGTTCAAGACCCTGCATGAAAAAGGCCTGACCTACAGCGGTTTCCGCGTGCTTCCGTACTGCTGGAAGGACGAGACGCCGCTGTCCAACCATGAGCTGCGCATGGACGACGACGTCTACAAGATGCGCCAGGACCAGACGGTCACGGTCACCTTCCCCATCACCGCCGGCGACAACGCGCTTTCCGCCGAGCTCGAAGGCGTCCAGGCCATCGCCTGGACCACCACCCCCTGGACCCTGCCCACCAACATGGCCCTCGCCGTCGGACCCGAGGTCCGCTACGCCGTCGTGCCCGCCGGGCCGAAGGGCACCCAGGCCGGCGAGGGACGTTTCCTCCTGGCCGAGGACCTCGTGGGCTCCTACGCGAAGGACCTGGGGTACGACGACGCCGAGGCCGCCCGCGCGGCCGTCACCGCTGTCCACCTCGGCAAGGACCTCGCCGGGCTGCGCTACGCACCCCTGTGGAACTACTACACCGACACGGAGAAGTGGGGCACTGCCAACGCCTGGCAGATCGTCACCGCGGATTACGTCACCACCACAGACGGCACCGGCGTCGTCCACCAGGCACCCGCCTACGGTGAAGACGACCAGAAGGTCTGCGAGGAATTCGGCATCCCCGTGATCCTCTCCGTGGACGAAGGCGGCAAGTTCCTGCCCATGTTCGCCAACGGGGAACTGTCCGACATTGCCGGACTGCAGGTCTTCGACGCCAACAAGCCGATCACCCGCGTCCTGAAGGCGGACGGCCGGCTGCTGCGCCAGGCCAGCTACGAGCACAGCTACCCGCACTGCTGGCGCTGCCGGAACCCGCTGATCTACAAGGCGGTCTCCTCCTGGTTCGTGGAGGTCACCAAGATCAAGGACCGCATGGTCGAGCTGAACCAGCAGATCAACTGGATCCCCGAGAACGTCAAGGACGGCCAGTTCGGCAAGTGGCTGGAAAACGCCCGTGACTGGTCCATCAGCCGCAACCGCTACTGGGGCAGCCCCATCCCGGTCTGGGTTTCCGACGATCCGAACTACCCCCGCACCGACGTGTACGGTTCGCTGGCGGAAATGGAAGCCGACTTCGGCCGCCTGCCGCTGAACAAGGAAGGCCAGCCGGACCTGCACCGCCCGTTCATCGACGAGCTGACCCGCCCCAATCCGGACGATCCCACCGGTCGGTCCACCATGCGCCGCGTGGAAGACGTGCTGGATGTGTGGTTCGACTCCGGGTCCATGCCGTACGCCCAGGTGCACTATCCGCACGAGAACGCCGACTGGTTCGAAAGCCACAACCCGGGCGACTTCATCGTGGAGTACATCGGCCAGACCCGCGGCTGGTTCTACACCCTGCACGTGCTGGCCACGGCGCTGTTTGACCGGCCTGCCTTCCGCAACGTCATCAGCCACGGCATCGTGCTCGGCTCCGACGGGCAGAAGATGTCCAAGTCGCTGCGCAACTACCCGGATGTCTCCGAGGTCCTGGACCGCGACGGCTCCGACGCTATGCGCTGGTTCCTGATGGCCTCCCCGATCCTGCGCGGCGGCAACCTGATCGTCACCGAGCAGGGCATCCGCGACGGCGTCCGCCAGGCCATCCTGCCGCTGTGGAACGTGTGGCACTTCTTCAGCCTCTACACCAACGCCGCCAACAACGGCAACGGCTACGAGGCCAAGGCCTGCTACGACTCCACCGAACCGCTGGACCGCTACCTGCTCGCCGCCACCGGCGACCTGGTCCGGGACATGGGCACGGCACTGGACACCTACGATGTGTCGGTCGCCTGCGAGATCCTGCGCGCCTACATGGACACGCTGACCAACTGGTACATCCGCCGCAGCCGCACGCGCTTCTTCGAAGAAGACACGCAGGCCTTCGACGTGCTCTACACCTGCCTGGAAACCGTATGCCGGGTGGCAGCCCCGCTGCTGCCGCTCATCGGCGAGGAAATCTGGCGCGGCCTCACCGGCGGGCGCTCCGTGCACCTGACCGACTGGCCCGACGCTGATCTCTTCCCGAGCGACCCCGCCCTGGTGGAACGCATGGAAGCCACCCGCCGGATTGCCTCCGTCGGTTCCTCCCTGCGCAAGGGCGCGAACCTCCGCGTCCGCCTGCCGCTGTCCGAAATGACCGTCGTCGCCCCGGAGGCGCAGTCCCTGACCGGCCAGTTCGCCGCGATCATCGCGGATGAGCTGAACCTGAAGAACGTCCGCCTGGTGGACGCCGCCGACGCAGACCCGGCCGAATTCGGTATCAGCCAGAAGCTCGTGGTCAACGCCCGCGCCGCCGGCCCCCGTCTGGGCAAGAACGTGCAGACGGCCATCAAGGCTGCCAAGTCCGGCGACTGGTCCGTGGACGACGCCGGAACGGTCACCGCCGGCGGCCTCGCCCTGGAACCGCAGGAGTACACGCTGGAGACCGTCGTCGAAACCGGCGAAGGAGAATCCGCCAAGGCGGTTGCCGTGCTGCCCGGCGGCGGCTTCCTGGTCCTCAACACCGAGGTCACCCCGGAACTGGCGGCCGAGGGCACTGCCCGCGACGCCATCCGTGCCGTCCAGCAGGCCCGCCGCGACGCGGACCTGCACATCAGCGACCGGATCCGCACCCGCATCAGCACGGGCGAGGAAGAAGCGGCGGCGCTGGAAGCCAACGTGAGCCTGGTGAAGGCCGAAACGCTCACGGATGACCTGGTGGTCACCGGGGACCTGGTCACCGACGGCGCCGACACCGACGCCGACAAGTACATCGTCACAGTGGAGAAGATCTAATGAGTTCAGCAGACCGCCCGTCCGGTTCCATTGACGGGTTCTCGGTGGAGAGCGTTTATGCCGAACTGCTCAGCCGCGCGCCGGAAAACAAGATGGAGCCGCGCATGGCTCCGCTGTTCCGGGCGATGGAAGTACTGGGGGAGCCGAACAAGGCCTTCCCGATCATCCACATCACCGGTACCAACGGCAAAACGTCCACGGCACGCATGATCGAAGCCGGGCTGCGTGCCTACGGGCTGCGCACCGGGCGGTACACCAGCCCGCACCTGACCAGCGTCACCGAGCGGATCAGCATTGACGGCGAGCCCGTGAGCGATGAAACGTTTGTCCGGATCTGGGACGAGATCCATCCCTACCTGGACATTGTGGACGCCGAACTGGAGGCCGCGGGCGAGCCCCGGCTGACGTACTTCGAAGCCGTGACCATCCTTGCGTTCGCGGTCTTCGCGGACGAACCGGTGGACGTGGCCGTTATCGAAGTAGGACTCGGCGGCATCACCGATGCCACCAACGTCGGCGACGGCACCGTCTCCGTAGTCACGCCCATTTCCCTAGACCACACCGAGCTGCTGGGCGACGACGTCGCCGATATTGCCCGGGAAAAAGCCGGCATCATCAAGGAGGACGGGTTCCTCATCAGCGCCGCGCAGCCCATGGAGGCCGCGCAGGTGCTGCTCGAAAAGGCCCACGAGGCAGGCGTCCCGTTCCGGTTCGAAGGTGTCGAGTTCGGCGTCGAATCCCGGGTGATGGCAGTGGGCGGCCAGATGGTCACCATCAACGGCCTCGCCGGCCGCTACGAGGACCTGCAGGTTCCCCTGCACGGAGCCCACCAGGCCGAAAACGCCGCAGTGGCCGTGGCCGCGCTGGAAGCCTTCATCGGCGGCGGGACCAAGGAACTCGACGTCGAACTGCTGCGTACCGGGTTCCTGACCGTCACCTCGCCCGGCCGCCTTGAGGTGGTGCGGACCGCACCCACCATCGTTGTCGACGCCGCGCACAACCCTGCGGGCGCGAAGGCGACCGCCGAGGCGCTGCGCGAGGCGTTCAACTTCACCACCCTCGTCCTGGTGGTCGGCATCCTGGCGGAAAAGGACGCCGTCGGCATCCTCAGTGAACTCCGCGAACAGCTCGGCGACCTGGTCAGCGGTGTTGTGCTGACGCAGTCCGCCTCGCCGCGGGCCATCCCGGCCGAGGAACTGGTTCAGGACGCCGTGGACGCCGGGTTCGCAGACGAAGACATCCAGGTCGAGGCCGGCCTGGACAATGCCCTCGAATGGGCCGTAGCCAAGGCCGAGGAGAACAACGATCTCTCCGGCGGCGTGCTCGTAGTCGGTTCCATCACCGTGGTCGCCGAAGCGCGCACCCTCCTCGGAAAGTAGGCTTCGCAGCTATGGCTAAACTGACCAAGGCGCAGCGCGAATGGCGTCCGGGAATGCCCAAGAAACGCCGCTCCGTCAAGGTAATGTTCGCTTCGACGGTGCTGACCCTGGAAGCATTCGTGGTGCTGTTCGGGACGCTGGCCGTCTTCGGGCTGCACCGGGACAGCATCTCGCCGCCGCTGCTGCTCACCGGCGGACTGCTGCTGGCGGCGGCGATGATCGGAACGTGCGCGCTGCTCTCCAAGCCGGCAGGCCCGCTGATCGGGTGGATTCTGCAGTTGGTGCTCATCGCCAGCGGTTTCCTGGAACCCATGATGTTCCTCGTTGGCGTGCTGTTCGCCCTGACCTGGTGGTACGGGCTCAAAGCCGGAATGCGGCTGGACCGGGAGAACCGCGAACGGGACCGGATGCAGGCCGAATGGGAGAAAGCACATCCCGAAGAAGGCAACGCGGCAGCCGGCCCCGAAACCGCCGCCGGCACCGACTAGGCTTAGATCCGATATCCGATCGTTCCAAGGAGATACACCGTGAGCACCGAGCGCACACTTGTCCTGATCAAGCCCGACGGCGTCGAGCGACGGCTCACCGGCGCCATCCTGGCCCGGATCGAAGCCAAGGGGTACACCGTGGCCGAGCTGAAGAAGACTGAAGCCACCCGCAGCATCCTCGAAGAGCACTACGCCGAGCACCAGGGCAAGCCGTTCTACGAGCCCCTGGTTGAGTTCATGCTCAGCGGTCCGATTGTTGCGGTGGTCCTCGAAGGACAGCGTGTGATTGAAGGCTTCCGGTCCCTGGCCGGCACCACCGATCCCACCACGGCGGCACCGGGCACCATCCGCGGCGACTTCGGCCGGGACTGGGGCTCCGCCGTCCAGCAGAACCTGGTCCACGGATCCGATTCGCCCGAATCGGCTGCCCGCGAAATCGGCATCTGGTTCAGCTAGTACCGGAACCGTAAGGACACACGAAGGGCCGGCACCAGTAATGGTGCCGGCCCTTTTGTCTGCAACGGGTGGTTACGGAATCAGCTTTTCGTCCCGCAGGCGCGCAAAGAGCGCTTTGAACGCATCTTCCGTGCGGCGGTAGCCCGTGAAGCCGGCGACCCGGCTCTTGCTCATATCCGTGAGCACCTCCACCTTCCGGCCAAGGTCGGCATCGGTGTGCCACCAGGAGGCCAGGCGTCCGAGATCCGGTTCGGCCAGGCCGTGCTCGGCGGCGATCTTCGCCCAGGCTTCGGACATGCCGGCCATTTGCTCCTCCAGCGGGCGCGGCTCGGACTCAAACCCGACCGGCTCCACCCCGAACTCGGCGGCCAGCCGCGGCCACAGGGAACGCCAGCGGAAAACGTCGCCGTTGACCACGTTGAAGGCTTCATTGGCCGTGTGTTCATCCGTCGCAGCCCAGAGCATGTGCTCGGCGAGCAGGCCGGCGTCGGTCATGTCGGTGACCGAATTCCACTGGGTTTCGGAGCCCGGGAAAATGAACGGCATCCCGAGTTCCCGGCACAGGGTGGCCTGCACGGCAAGGGTCTGGCCCATGTTCATGGCGTTTCCGACGGCGAAGCCAATCACGGTGTGGGCGCGGTGAACGGACCAGGCAAAGCCCTGCCGCTCGGCGGCTGCCATCAGTTCGTCTTCCTGCGCGTAGTAGAAGTTCTCCACCGGCAGGCGCGGTTCGTCTTCTGAGAACGGGGTATCCGGCATGGGACCCTCGCCGTACGCCTCGAACGGGCCCATGTAGTGCTTGAGCCCGGTCATCAGGGCTACATGCTCCAGGGGAGCGTCGGCGAGAGCCGTGAGCAGGTTCCGGACCATGGCCGAGTTGACGGCAATGTTCTGGGCCTCCGTCTCCTGCCGGGACCAGGACGTAAAGAAAACGTGTGTGGGGCGGGCGCCTTTCAGCGCCTGGGCCAGGCTTTCGGGAGAGCCGAGGTCCGCTGCAACCGGGACGACGCCGGGACGCGCCGGGTCGGGGTTCCCGGCCTTCCGCGACAGGGCCAGGACGGTCCAGCCCTCGTTCGAGAGCAGGTCCACCAGGGCCGCTCCGGCGATCCCGGTGGCACCGGCAACGAGTGCGGTGCGCGGGGTTTCGGAGCGGGCGGGCGTGGTTCTGAGCATGGTTCTCCTCATGGATCGAAATGCGGCGCTGCGGGGCAATCTTCCGTACGCCTTCTTCTGGGCCAACGGGGAACCGGCGGGGGAAATTCCTCACGGGTTCCGGAGAAAGTCGCCTAGGCTGTGGCCATGGCACTTATATACGACGCCGAGCTGCGTCCGGGCAAAATGGAATTGATCTCCGGCTGGTTGCCGGGCACGTGGTGGTTTCCCTCAACGGATCCGGTGACTGTTCGGAAGGTGGCTTCCTTCCGGTTCGATGACCCCGAGGGCGAGGTGGGAATCGAAACCCATATCGTGGAAGCCGGATCACTGCTGGTGCAGGTGCCCCTGACCTACCGCGGCGCGCCGCTGGCCGGTGCGGAGGAATTCCTGATCAACGAAATGGAGCACTCGGTGCTCGGTCGGCGCTGGGTCTACGACGCCCTCGGCGACCCGGTCTACGCGCGGGCACTGGAGGCGGCACTGCTTTCCCGGCAGCCGCAGGCGGCCCAGTACCTTGCCAACGACGGCGGACGCGAGCTGATGTCCGAAACCATGCAGGTGTCCAGCACGGGGATGCCCGACGGCGCCGGGCTGGTCGACGCGCCCGCCTCGGATCCGGAGGGCTGGGCAACCTCCGTCCTGACCGAGGGCGGCTGGGAGTTCTCCGTGGTGCGGTTGCTGGATGTGGACGGGCGTACGGCGCCGGATCCGTCGCTGACGGCCACCTGGGAGGGCCAGGAGATTCCGGTGGTGCTCGCCTGGGGACTTCCGCTGGAGCGGTAGTTTCCACCCGGGCCGCTGAAACTCCGGGGAAGGGCTAGCTGCCCAGGAACGAGTTCAGGAACCGGAAGAAGATGGACGCCGCCGTCGCGACCCAGAGGAGAACGACGATCGGCCATGCCCAGTCCGTCAGGAAGCGGACCAAGCCGGCCGGCGCCGGGATGGTGCCGGCCGTCAGGTTGCGGATGGTCGTGAAGACGAACAGCGGAATCATGGCCGCCCACACCGCGATGCAGTAGATGCACAGCACGTAAATGTCGAACAGTGCCTGGCTCCACAGCCAGACCACGAACACCATGCCGAGGGTGACGCCGATCTGCAGTCCGATCCAGTACCAGCGGGCGAAGCGGGCACCGGCCAGCAGCCCCATGGCCGTGGTGATGACGACGGCGAAGGCCACGATGCCGATCAGCGGGTTGGGGAAGCCGAAGATCGCCGCCTGCCAGGTCTGGAACACTGTTCCGCAGGAGACCCAGGGGCTGATGTCGCAGCTGGTGATGTAGTCGGCGTCCGCATAGACGTGGAGGCGTTCAATCACCAGGATGCCGGAGGCGACCCACCCGACTACGGCGGTGACCAGCAGTGTCCAGGCAAAGGACCGGCGTTCCGGACGGACTGCAGCGGCTGACTGGTCCCGGGGATCGGCGGCTTCGTCCGGGGTGGCGCCGGAAGATGGACGGGCTGCGCTGGAGGGCACGGAAGCTCCTTACGGAGTAGCTGTCGGAAGTAACTATCTGCGTCGAGTCTATGCGCAGGGGCGGGCCAAAAAGGCGGCCGTATGCGATAATGAAGCTTGGCTGACGGCGGAACCACATTCCGTTGCCGGTCCAGCGACAGGCTTCCGGTTCTGCCGGTGACGCTTCCCGTGTAGTTGGCCCATCAATCCGGATGGGAACCAGGGAATCCGCCGGCCAGACCTACCCAGAACAGCCGTAACGAAAATTATCCGTTCCGCAGGGGTAGCAGGAAAAGCGCCGCTGGTCTTCGAGTGATACCGCGCCCCACAGCTGGCACGACCTCGAATGACATCCAGACGACTTCCGGCTGGCGGGCAGGCTGCGATGCCACCGTACAGCCGACACATTGCCTTGGGGCATTGGAATGTGGCCAGTGCCGCAGGGCCGGAGCATAGGCCTACATGACTAATCAGAATAATGGAACCAATGAACTGCCTGTGGAAACCGGTGCGGCAGGGGATCTTCCCGTGCAGCCGGACGAGCAGCCGGCACCCGTAAAGAAGGCCACCCGCAGCCGCCGCAAGTCTGTCCCGGCTGCGTCCCCCGCAGGGCAGCCCGCAGCGGCCGCCCCGGAAGCCGAAACGGTTCCAGCAGAAACCCAGCCGGAAACGCCCGCGCCCGCCGCTGAGAAGCCCAAGCGCACACGCGCTCCCCGCAAGAAGGCAGCACCGGCCGCCGAAGCAGTTACCCCGTCTGAGGAGACCCCCGAAGCCGCCGCCGAAGCCGCTTCCGCCGCCGCAGACTCGGTAGCCCTTGAAGCGGCTCCCGAAGCCGCTTCCGCTGAAGCAGCTCCCGCGAAGACAGTCCGCCGGCGCCGCAGCCCGGCCAAGAAGCCTACCGCTGATGCCGTTGCCGCAGAGAGCGCTCCTGCCGTCGAGAACGCCGCTGCCGACGAAGTGACGCTTGCAGCCGGTCCCGAGTCCACCAACACCGAACCCGCTGCCGAAGCGGCCGCCCCGGCACCGAAAACCCGTACCCGGCGCCGGGCCAGCACGCCGACCGGTCCGGCACGTTCGGCGGAGTCGGCCCAGTCTGCTGCTGCGGAAACCGCCGAAACCCCCGCCGAGCCGGTGCTGCCCGCCGCGGCCGAAGCAACCGCAAAGACCGAGGCCCCGGCCAAGGCCGAAGCCGCCGGGCCCACCTCCGCGCTGGATCCGTTCTCTGTGCCGGAATCGCCCACCTCGGTGCTGTTCCACGCCCCGGACCTCACCGCCGTACGCTCCGTGCCGGTGGCCAAGCCCGCCGAAGCGGAAGAAACGGACGAGCAGGAGGGCAACGAAGATTCCGGCCGTTCCCGCCGCCGGTCCCGCCGCGGCCGCAGCCGCCAGGGCTCGGAAGCTGGAACCGGGCAGGAAGCCAGTGCAGAAGAAGCAGCGACCGGCCCCGAGGACAGCGAGTCCGACGGCGTAACCTCCCGCCGTCGTCGTCGGCGCCGCCGCGGGGATGCCGACCTGGAACTGACCGGGGGAGCGGACGATGATCCGCCCAACACCGTCACCCGGGTACGCGCACCGCGCGCCCACGTCGAGGCGCCGGTCTCGGACCGCGTCACCAGCGTCAAGGGCTCAACCCGGCTGGAAGCCAAGAAGCAGCGCCGCCGCGAGTCCCGCGAGTCGGGCCGCCGCCGCCATGTAATCACCGAGGCTGAGTTCCTGGCCCGCCGTGAGTCCGTGGACCGTCAGATGATTGTCCGCCAGCGTGACGAGCGGATCCAGATCGGCGTGCTGGAGGACGGCGTCCTTGCCGAGCACTTTGTCTCCAACACCCAGCAGGACTCCCTGATCGGCAACGTCTACGTCGGCAAGGTCCAGAATGTGCTGCCCAGCATGGAGGCAGCCTTCGTGGACATCGGCCGCGGACGCAACGCCGTGCTGTACGCCGGCGAGGTCAACTGGGATGCCGCCGGCCTGGACGGCCAGCCGCGCCGTATTGAACTGGCGCTGAAGTCCGGCGACTCGGTCCTGGTGCAGGTCACCAAGGACCCGGTGGGCCACAAGGGTGCACGCCTGACCAGCCAGATCTCGCTGCCCGGCCGCTACCTCGTGTACGTTCCGGGCGGTTCGATGACAGGCATCTCGCGCAAGCTGCCCGACGTCGAACGCAACCGGCTCAAGAAGATCCTCAAGGACCACCTGCCGGAAAACGCGGGCGTTATTGTGCGCACTGCCGCCGAAGGTGCCAGCGAGGAAGAGTTGATGAATGACATCAACCGCCTCCGCGCCCAGTGGGAGAACATTGAGGCCAAGTCCACGTCCACGAAGACGCTGCCGCCCGAACTGCTGTACGGCGAACCGGACCTGACCATCAAGGTGGTCCGCGACGTCTTCAACGAGGACTTCTCCAAGCTCGTGGTCTCCGGTGAAGAGGCCTGGGACACCATCGAGGCCTATGTCACGTATGTGGCGCCGGATCTGGTGGGACGCCTCGAGAAGTGGACCAAGGACGAGGACATCTTCTCGGCCCACCGCATCGACGAGCAGATCGCCAAGGCCCTGGACCGCAAGGTGTTCCTGCCTTCGGGTGGTTCCCTGGTGATCGACCGCACCGAAGCCATGACAGTGGTGGACGTGAACACGGGCAAGTTCACCGGCAGCGGCGGCAACCTGGAAGAAACCGTCACTAAGAACAACCTCGAAGCGGCCGAAGAAGTGGTCCGCCAGCTGCGTCTGCGCGACATCGGCGGCATCATCGTCATCGACTTCATCGACATGGTCCTTGAAGCCAACCGCGACCTGGTGCTGCGCCGCCTCGTGGAGTGCCTGGGCCGGGACCGTACCAAGCACCAGGTGGCCGAGGTTACCTCGCTGGGCCTGGTCCAGATGACCCGCAAGCGCATGGGCACCGGCCTGCTGGAAGTCTTCGGCGAGACCTGTGAACACTGCGAAGGCCGCGGCGTCGTCACGCAGGACGTACCCGTGGAGCACCGCCGCAGCACCAGCCACACGCCGGCCGGCAACGGCCACGCGGTTGCGGACGATAACCACCAGCAGCACCTCAAGCAGGAAAAGCAGTCCCGCGGGGACCGGAAGCGCAACCGCAGCCGCGGACAGAACGGGAACGTCCAGGCTGCTGAAGATCAGCCGCAGCCCGACGAGCCGGTGCAGGAAGATGCCGAGCGGCAGGCGAAGGCCGAAGCCGCCCGTGCAGCCTTGGCCAGCATTGCCGCTGCGACCGCCGCCGCGCACGACGTTGTTGACGCCGTCGCCAACGGCAACGCGGGATCGCCGGCGCCGAAGGAAGCAACCGCTGACGAGTCCGACACCGAGCCGGGCGCCGTGCTGAATATCCAGGGCGAAACCGTAGTGGTTCCCCGCCGCCAGCGGCGCCGTCAGGTGAAGGAAGAACCCGTCCTGACGTTGGAAAGCCTGACCGAAGCCTTCAACGAGGTTGCCTCGGCTGTGTCCCAGCCGGCGGAACCGGCGCAGGGAGCCGAAACGGCGTCTGCTGCCCAGCAGGAGCCGACGTCCACCCGGCAGGCTGCACCCCAGGCATCGGCACCGGAGGCACCCGCCCGTCCGGTGCGCCGCCGCAGGGCAGCCAGCAGCCCGCAGGGAGCCGCCGAGGTCACGGCGCCGGCCGCAGGGGAAGCAGCTTCCTCCGCTCCGGCACGGCATACGGCCACGGCTGCCGGCAAGCCGCCGGTGGCCCGGGAGGAAAAGACCGGTGCAGCGGCTCCGGTGATCCTGGGCGTAGGCGTACCTGCCTCCGAACTGTAGCGTCCCCGTTCCACCGCCTGCGGGCGGCCTGTCCCTGATGGGGCCGGCCGCCCGCAGGCGTTTAAGCCCGTGCTGCGGACCCACCGGGGCACCGATGCCCGGAACACCGGCTTCATGGGATAAAGTAGAGATCGAGCAGTGGCACCGGTTCGGTGGCGCGTGGGTCGACTCCGCATGTGCATAGCGCATTTGCGGGTTATAGGACCATTAGCGTAGCCTTGAACTTCGGTGCGAACGCCTTCCAACCGTTTATCGGTTCAGGCGGAACTGCATGGCGCAAGGCGGGTCCAATCTGGATCTGGCTAAATGCGCATCCAAGTATTAAACGTCGAGAGAAGTGAGTTCCCAAGTGGTGTACGCGATTGTCCGCGCTGGCGGCCGCCAAGAAAAGGTTTCCGTCGGAGACCTCGTAACCCTGGACCGCGTCCCCGGTGGAGCCGGTAGCACCTTTGAGCTGCCTGCCCTGCTTTTGGTTGATGGCGACAAGGTCACCTCTGCTGCACAGGACCTGGCCAAGGTTACCGTGACTGCAGAAATCGTCGAGAACTTCCGGGGTCCGAAGATTGTTATCCAGAAGTTCAAGAACAAGACCGGCTACAAGAAGCGTCAGGGCTACCGCTCCTCGCTGACCAAGGTCAAGGTTACGTCCATCAACTCCTGATTCTCCTGCCGGCCCCAGGGCCGGGAACGCGGGTGTGATCCCGCCTGAGGGTTTCAATATCAGTTAGCAAAGGCAGGCAAAGAAATGGCACATAAGAAAGGTGCGAGTTCCACTCGCAACGGTCGCGACTCCAACGCCCAGTACCTCGGCGTAAAGCGTTTCGGCGGCCAGGTTGTCAAGGCAGGCGAAATCATCGTTCGCCAGCGCGGCACCCACTTCCACCCGGGTGAGGGTGTTGGCCGCGGAGGCGACGACACCCTGTTCGCCTTGGAAGCAGGCGCAGTTGAATTCGGCAGCCGTCGTGGCCGCCGCGTCGTGAACATCGTGGCTGCTGCAGCCGCCGAGTAATCACCGGCATTTAGCTTTTCCGACGGGGCGGGCCTTGATGGTCCGCCCCGTCGTTTTTTTAAGCCAAGTAGAATTGGCATGATCAAGTAGTTCCTTTGAAGGAGAACCATGGCCAGCTTTGTAGACCGCGTAGTGCTGCATGTTTCGGGCGGTACAGGCGGCCATGGTTGCGTGTCCGTCAAGCGTGAAAAGTTCAAGCCCCTGGGCGGGCCCGACGGCGGCAACGGCGGCGACGGCGGCGACGTCATCCTGCGCGTTGACTCGAATACGACCACCCTGCTCGACTACCACCACGCACCGCACCGGCATGCCACCAACGGCGGCAACGGGATGGGCGACTGGCGCGCGGGCAAGACCGGGGAGACGCTGATCCTCCCCGTTCCGGACGGCACCGTCGTCAAGAACAAGGCCGGCGACGTCCTGGCGGACCTGGTAGGGGAGGGCTCCGAATACATCGCTGCCGCCGGTGGTCAGGGCGGCCTCGGCAACTCCTCGCTTTCCTCGCAGAAGCGCAAGGCGCCCGGATTCGCGCTGTTGGGCGTCCCCGGCGAAGAGGCCGACATTGTCCTGGAGCTCAAGTCCATTGCCGATATTGCACTGGTCGGCTTCCCGTCGGCCGGCAAGTCCTCGCTGATTGCCGCCATCTCCGCCGCCCGGCCGAAGATCGCCGACTACCCCTTCACCACGCTGATCCCGAACCTGGGCGTTGTCCAGTCCGGTGACGTGCGCTTTACCGTCGCCGATGTTCCCGGCCTGATTGAAGGTGCCTCGGAAGGCAAGGGCCTGGGCCACAACTTCCTGCGCCACGTGGAACGCTGCGCCGCCCTGGTGCACGTGCTGGATTGTGCCGCACTGGAAACGGACCGCGACCCCATTGGGGACCTGGAAGTCATTGAGCGCGAGCTCGAGAAGTACGAAGTGGACATGAGCTACGCGGGCACCGACGGCGACGTCGTGCCGCTGAACCGCCGTCCGCGCCTTGTCGCACTGAACAAGGTGGACGTTCCTGACGGCCGCGACATGGCCGGGTTCGTCCGGCCGGAACTGGAGAAGCGCGGCTACCGCGTGTTCGAGGTTTCCGCGTCCAGCCATGAAGGCCTGCGTGAACTCGGGTTCGCCATGGCTGCCATCGTCAAGGACGCCCGGGATGCCGTGGAGAAGGCTCCGCCGCGCATCCAGCCGCCGGTCCTGAAGCCGCGCGGCGTCAACTACAAGGGCGGCTTCCTGATCCGCCGCGAGGAGCGCAACCTCGAGCCGCTCTTCCGCGTCCTGGGTGAGAAGCCGGTTCGCTGGGTCCAGCAGACCGACTTCACCAATGACGAAGCCGTGGGCTACCTGGCGGACCGCCTGGCCAAGCTGGGCGTGGAGGAGAAACTGTTCAAGGAAGGCGCCAAGCCCGGTGACGCCGTGGTCATCGGCGAGGGCGACGGCGTCGTCTTCGACTGGGAGCCCACGATGATCGGCGGAGCGGAACTGCTTGCCGCTTCCCCGCGTGGCAGCGATATCCGCGTCGAAGACTTCTCCCGCCCGACCCGCGAGGAAAAGCGCGGCGACCACCAGAAGCGCAAGGAAGCCCGCGCCGCGGCCCGCGATGAGCTCGAAGCCGAGCGCAAGGCAGGCATCTGGACCGAGTCCGTGAACTACAAGCACTCCTCCCGCCCTGCGGACGTCGAGGGTAACGAAGAGGACTAACACCTTCATCTTCCCGAGAGGGACGGGGTGCAGCGCATAGGCTGGGCAGGTTATGAGTGAACAAATCGAATTCGCCACACCTGCCCGCCGTGCGTTAACGTCCCGCTCCGGGCTGGCCCGGGCCCGCCGGGTAGTGGTCAAGGTGGGGTCCTCCTCCCTGACCTCGGTAGCGGGCGGCATCTCCGACTCTGCCCTGAAGTCCCTGGCCGACGTGCTTTCCGCCCGGCATGCGCAGGGCACCGAGATCATCCTGGTCTCTTCCGGCGCTATCAGCGCCGGGCTGGCGCCGCTGGGCCTCACCAAGCGCCCGGCGCAGCTTTCCTCCCAGCAGGCCGCCGCCAGCGTGGGGCAGGGGCTGCTGATGGCCCGATACACCTCCGCATTCGGCGTCCACGGAGTCACCGTCAGCCAGGTATTGCTTACGGTGGAGGACCTGATGCGCCGCGCCCATCACGCCAACGCGCACCGCGCCATGGAACGGCTGCTGAACTTCGGCGTCCTGCCCATCGTGAATGAGAACGACGCCGTTGCCAGCCACGAGATCCGTTTCGGCGACAATGACCGTCTGGCCGCCCTGGTGGCTCACCTCGTGAAGGCCGACGCGCTCATCCTGCTCTCCGACGTCGACGCCCTCTACGACGGTCCGCCGTCCGAGGGCGCCCGCCGCATCCCCGAAGTCACCGGTCCCAAGGACCTGGCGGACGTGCGGATCGGGAAGGTGGGCAAGGCCGGCGTGGGTACGGGCGGGATGGCGACGAAGGTCGAAGCAGCCACCATTGCCGCGGAATCGGGCATCCCTGCACTGGTCACGTCCACAGCCAATGCCGCCGCCGCGCTGGCCGGAGAAGACGTAGGCACCTGGTTCACTACCCGCGGCCGCCGCCGGTCCATCCGCCTGCTGTGGCTCGCCCACCTCGCCCGCATTCAGGGCACTCTGGTGCTCGACGACGGCGCGGCACGGGCAGTGGGGGACCGGCACCGTTCGCTGCTGCCGGCGGGAATCACTGCTGTAAAGGGGCAGTTCGAGCCCGGTGACGCCGTTGCCCTGGCCGATACCGCGGGCCGCGTGATTGCCCATGGCCTGACCAACTACGGTTCGGACGAGCTGCCGTCCATGCTCGGCCGCTCCACCCGCGAACTGTCGCGCGAACTGGGGCGCGGCTATGAACGCGCTGTGGTGCACGTAAACGACCTCGTTCTCCTGCACCCCAACGAAGCACCGGGACCCGGGCCGGATGCCGGCACCGGACCTACACTGGGAGCATGACTTCCGTGAACACAACTGAGGCCGAACTCGAACCCGCCGGCGCGCCGGACACCGGCGTCGAGGCCCAGGTCCATGCCCTCGCCGACCGTTCCCGCACCGCCGCACGGCGCCTGGCCAGGGCCAACCGTGCCTGGAAGGACCGCGCCCTGCGGCAGATCGCGCAGAACGTCAACGCGAAACAGGCCGCCATCCTCGAGGCCAACGCCCGCGATGTGGCGGCCGGCCGGGACAACGGGACCTCAACGGCCATGCTGGACCGGCTGTCGCTGACGCCGGCACGCATCACCGCGCTGGCCGCAGCGCTGGAGAACCTTGCCGGGCTGCCGGATCCGGTGGGATCCGTAGCCCGCGGCCAGACGCTGCCCAACGGTCTGCGGCTGCGCCAGGTGCACGTTCCGATGGGCGTGGTGGCCGCCATCTACGAGGCCCGCCCCAACGTCACCCTCGACATTGCCGGCCTGGCACTGAAAAGCGGCAATGCGGTTCTCCTGCGCGGCGGCAGCGCCGCCGCGAACACCAACGCGGTCCTCGTGGAAATCATCCGTGATTCCCTCGAGGAAGCAGGCCTGCCCGCCGACGCCGTGCA
The DNA here is from genome assembly GCF_024385525.1 of Arthrobacter sp. zg-Y238. Lineage (GTDB taxonomy): Bacteria > Actinomycetota > Actinomycetes > Actinomycetales > Micrococcaceae > Arthrobacter_B > Arthrobacter_B jinronghuae. The sequence continues at coordinate 25,998 of NZ_JANFLU010000008.1, forward strand.
GAGCGTTGACCAATACGGCCGGGAAGGCGCCAACGTACTCATGAAGGCACGGGGCCGGGTGGACGTGCTCATTCCGCGCGGCGGCCGCTCCCTGATCCAGTCCGTCGTCACCAACGCCACCGTGCCCGTCATCGAGACGGGGGAGGGCAACGTGCATATCTACCTGGACCATTCGGCGCCGGTGGAGATGGCAGTGGACATCCTGCTCAACGCCAAGACGCAGCGCCCGAGCGTCTGCAATACCGTCGAGACCCTGCTCATCCACGAGGGCGCTCCGGCGGCCGGCGATGTCCTGGCTGCGCTGGCCGCCGCCGGCGTCCGCCTGCACGCCGACCCCCGGGCCATGGAACTGCTGCCCGCCGGAGTCAGCGCGGAAGCAGCAGACGACGGCGACTGGGGGCGTGAGTACATGGACCTGGACCTGGCCGTGGCTGTGGTGGACACGCTGGATGACGCGCTGGAGCACATCAGGCGCTGGACCACCGGTCACACTGAAGCGATTATCACCAACGACCTTGCCAATGCCGAGCGGTTCATTGCTGAGATCGATTCGGCGGCGGTCATTGTCAATGCCTCCACCAGGTTCACGGACGGTGGCGAACTCGGGCTGGGGGCCGAAGTGGGCATTTCCACGCAGAAAATGCATGCGCGGGGGCCCATGGGCCTCAGGGAACTGACCACTACGAAATGGATCATCCAGGGCGACGGGCAGATCCGCGACTAGTTCCGTCCAATGCCCGGCGACGGGTCCGGCTGCGATGTGCACTCCGTTACGCGTACCATTGACTAAGAACCCGTTCCGCCGGCTGCCCGGCGGAACCTATCGATCTCTAGGGGAGATACATGCTGATCCAGCTTACGGGCGCCGTGTTTACTGCTGCCGAAGAACACCACGTTGACCTGCCGGCGTCTCCGTACGTCTACGGTGGAGTCATCTTTGCGGCATTCCTGTTGCTGATGCTGATCACGGTGTCCTTCTCCAACGTGGGCAACCGGCACACGGCCGAGCCGGAGCACATTGATCCCCAGCGCCAGTTCCCCGACAAGCATGACCACGGTCAGGCCATCCGGGACTGACCCCGTACGTGGAGTCAGCGAAGGCGTTCTTCCCCATGGGTGAACCGCAGCGGACGGAAAGCAACGGAAAGCGCAGATTCCGCCTCGGAGTCATGGGTGGAACGTTCGACCCCATTCATAACGGCCACCTGGTGGCGGCGAGTGAGGTTGCGTCCACGTTCGATCTGGACGAAGTGGTATTCGTTCCCACCGGTGACCCGTGGCATAAGCCGGCCGCGCAGCAGGTGAGTCCGGCCGAGCACCGGTATCTGATGACCGTCATTGCGACGGCATCGAACCCGCGGTTCACGGTGAGCCGGGTCGACATCGACCGGCCCGGCCCTACGTACACCATTGACACTCTGCGCGATTTGAAGGCAGCGAGGCCCGAGGCTGACCTGTTCTTCATCACCGGCGCCGACGCCATGGCGCAGATCCTGTCCTGGAAAGACATCCAGGAGCTGTGGTCATTGGCGCGCTTTGTGGGCGTGACGCGGCCGGGGCACGTTCTGGAGAACGTCGGCCGGGAGGACGTCTTCCTGTTGGATGTGCCGGCCATGGCGATATCTTCGACCGACTGCCGACGCCGCGTGGCCGAAGGCAACCCCGTGTGGTACCTGGTGCCGGACGGGGTAGTGCAGTACATCGCGAAGCACCGTTTGTATGCCGCCGACAGGCAGTCTCCGAACTCCGCGGAAACCGAAACAGAACCAGTAGCGTAAATACACATACCGGATGGGTAGGAAATGACTAACGGTCCAGAGTCCGCGCCGCGGCGCAGCCGCCGGGCGGCCGACGTACCTGTGGATTCCCCGGCCGGGCCGCGGGAACGTGAGTCCCAGCAGCGCGCCCGGGACCGGGAAGCGCTGCGTGCGTACAAGGCCCTGGCAGAGACGCCGGAGCGCCGCGACCCTGAGACCGCTCCGCCCACCCGCCGGCAGCTGAGGCTGCAGCAGCAGCAACAGCGTGCTGCGGCGGCGGCCAAGACCGGAGCCGGTTCGGCTGAGCCGCCCGCAAATCTCCCGGCCCCGCCGGAAGCCACCGGACCGGTAGCTTCCCGACCTTCACCCGCTGCCGGTACGCCCCTGCGTCGGGAACGACGCCGGCAGTCGTCATTGGCGGGCACAGACACGGAACCGGAGTCCCCGACGTCGGAACCCCAGGCTCCGGAACTGCAGCACAAGCAGGGATCCGGCCCCGGCTCGCAGGCAAGCCGAAAGGAAAGCCGGCGCGCCGCATCGGCCGCGCCGTCCGTTACGGACGCTGCCGTTGCCGGCACCGACCCCAACGCCGACGTCGAGGGTATGAGCGTGGAGCAGGCCCTGGCTGCACGTCAGGCACTGGAAGGACAGGCCCGCAACCATGTTGCTGCCATGGAGGCCCTGCAGGTTGATGATCCGCAGGCCGTCGACCTGGAACTGCTGGCCCAGCAGAAGGCTTTGGCCGAACGTGCCAAGGTACTGAACCGCCGCACCCGCGCCATCCAGAAACTGTCGCAGGAAAACGAGCAGCGCAAACCTTCGCAGAGCGATCCGAGCACTGCCCACAACCTGGCGATGGTGACCCCGCTCGAGTTTGTGCAGGTCCCCGGGATGGAGCATCCCGTGATGAAGGCACCGCAGACCTCGCATATTCCCATTGTCACCTCGTCTACGCCGGTGGTGGATCCGGAGGCTGCGGCCGCGCGGCCCCTGCCGGTTGTTCCCGCCCAGCGCCCGGCGTCCGTGCCGCGCCGGATACCTGTCGGCGCCACGGACGTGCGGCATTCGCGGATCCTCGCCCGCGCGGACGCGCTGGTCAATAATCCGGTTGAATCCGAGGAAGCTGCCACCCCCATCGGTGCCCGCAGTGCCTTCGGACTCGACCCGCTAGATGTCATGACGGCCGGACTCGGCCGTACCCGGAGGCTGCGTTTTGCGGCCGCCGGCGTTGCAGGTCTGGGCGCACTTGCCCTGATCGTCGGAGTACTAATGATCGTCGGCGGCCTTGGCGGCTGACCGATTACCCCAAGGAGAAACACTTTGAGCGCCACCGAATCTTCCATCAACATTGCACGGGCGGCGGCCAAAGCGGCCTCGGCCAAGATCGCGGACGATATCGTCGCGATCGACGTGAGCGAACGGCTCGCCATCACCGACGTCTTCCTCATTGCCTCGGCATCGAATGAGCGCCAGGTCAACTCCATTGTTGACGGCATTGAAGAGGAACTGTCCAAGATGGACCTCAAGCCCGTGCGCCGTGAAGGACGCAGCGAGGGCCGTTGGGTCCTGCTGGACTACGCCAACGTTGTAGTGCACGTCCAGCACGAGGAGGACCGGGTGTTCTACGCCCTGGAGCGTCTGTGGAAGGACTGCCCCGAGGTTGACCTTCAGCTCGAAGACGCCCCTGCCGGCGCCGAGTCCGAATAACCTGTGACCGTGAGCGCCCCTGCCCCTTGGGATCCGGATTCCGCGTCGCGCCGGGTGGTTTTCTGGCGCCACGGACGTACGGAATGGAACCGGGCGGGGCGCTTCCAAGGGCAGCAGGATATTGCCCTTGACGCCACCGGCCTGCGGCAGGCCGCCGAGGCGGCGGCAGTGCTGCGGTTTCTCGAACCGGACGCGATAGTTTCCTCGGACCTGAGCCGCGCCCTTGGCACAGGCAGGGCCTTGGCTGTTGAGACCGGTCTTGAGGTTGCGGAGGACAAACGCCTCCGGGAAACGTTTGCCGGCACGTGGGAAGGGCGTACCTTCACACAGATTGCGGAGCAGGACGCTCCGCTGCTGACTGCCTGGTCGGCGGGGGTAGGCAGTGCCCGGGCGGGCGGCGGCGAAACGCGCGTCGACGTCGGCCGGCGCGTCGCCGAAGCGGTGGGGGAGGCCGTCCTGGAACTGCCTGCCGGGGGCACCCTTGTGGCCGTAAGCCACGGGGGAGCGATCCGCGCCGGAATCTGCGCCTTGCTCGGCCTGCCGACGGAGTCCTGGGCGGTCATCTCAGGAGTATCCAATTGCCACTGGTCGGTCCTTCAGGAAATCCCGGACCGGCACGGGAATTCCGCCTGGCACCTGGCGCAGCATAATGTAGGGCTGGACTCGCTTCCCAGCGGCCCGGTGGAGGGCTGACCGACCGTCTTTTCTGCCCGGCAGGGGAGCGATAAGTGGATTTTGCGCTCCTGTTGATTTGTACTAAGGTAGAGGAGTTGCTTCGCCCCGGTGAACGGAAAAGTGAAGTAAACAACCTTTAGTTTTGGGGCTGTGGCGCAGCTGGTAGCGCACCTGCATGGCATGCAGGGGGTCAGGGGTTCGAGTCCCCTCAGCTCCACCAAAACCTTCGGGAGACCGAAGGGTTTGCGGTGGAAAACCACTGAAAGTTCGGGGCTGTGGCGCAGCTGGTAGCGCACCTGCATGGCATGCAGGGGGTCAGGGGTTCGAGTCCCCTCAGCTCCACCGAGAAAGAGGTCTGATTTATCAGGCCTCTTTTTTCATGTCCGCACAACTCCGGTTTGGGTGCGCCCGAGCCGTCCCACGTTCCGTTCCCGGCAGCATGTGCCCTCAGCGCCGTGCTGCCCGCTTGCTCAGCAGCCTCCGCCTAGCGCAGGCGGTCTTTCTCTGTGATACTCGCCTCCATAGGGATGGGCCGCTCGGCGTCGCGGCGTTGCTTTGCCGGCAACTGCCCGTCCCGCGACCTGTATTTCAGAAAACCGGGGGAGTCAGCCTGATGGAAGAAGTAGACGTTGTTGTGGTCGGCGCGGGGACCGGAATGTTCGCGGCGCTTGCGGCCGCGCATCACGGAATGTCCGCCCTGGTGGTGGAGAAATCCCCGTATGTAGGGGGCTCAACCTCGCTTTCCGGGGGTGGCTTTTGGATTCCGGGAAACTCCGTCCTGGAGGAGAACGGACAGAAAGAGGACCCGGAGCGGATCCGGACCTATCTCCGGGAAGCCACCCGGGGCGAAGTCGAGGACGAGCGCTGGCAGACGCACATTGATGCGGGCCGTGCCACCGTCGACCTGCTGCGGAGCATGACGCCGTTGAAGTTCCAGTTCATGACCGAATATGCCGACTATTTTCCCGAGCTCCCCGGAGGGTCGGCGACAGGGCGGGCCTGCGAGCCCAAGCCGTTCGATGCCAAATCACTGGGTGCCGACCGCGCCCTTCTGCGGGAACCCAAGCTCAAGGCACCGTTTCCCATGCCGATTACCAGCCGCGCCTACAAGTGGCTGAATCTGGTGGCCCGCAGTCCGAAGGGTGTGCTTACAGGCGCCCGTCAGCTGGGACTGGGCGTAGGCGGCATGGCGCTTGGCCGCGAGTATCTGGCCGGTGGCCAGGCACTGGCTGCCGGCCTCCTGGCCGGGCTGCGAAAGGCAGGGGTACCGATCTGGACGCAGACGCCGCTGGAGGACCTGATCATCGAAGACGGACGCGTCACCGGCGTCGTCGTTGAGCGTGATGGGCAGAAAACCAGCGTGCGGGCCCGTCGAGGTGTCATCCTGGCCACGGGAGGGTTCGATCGAAACGCCGCGATGCGGCAGGAATACCAATCTCCTTACGTCGACGGGTCCTGGAGTTTTGGTGCGGAGTCCAACACGGGTGATGTCATTTCCATTGCCCAGAACCACGGCGCGGATCTGGCGTTCATGGATGCAGCCTGGTGGTTCCCCGCCGTGCCCGCACCGGGACCCATGCCGGGCGCACTCCTTGCAGAGCGGTCGCTTCCGGGGCAGATCATTGTCAACGGCAGCGGACGGCGCTTCATGAATGAAGCAGTGAACTACATGACTGCCGGGCAGATCATCACCTCGAAGCACAGTCCGGAAGACCCCCACATTCCCGCCTGGCTGATCTTCGACCAGCGATACCGGAACCGCTATCTGTTCGGCGGCGGGATCTTCCCGCGCCAACCGCTGCCCAAGGCCTGGTACGAAGCCGGCATCGCAAAGCAGGAGCCAACCCTTGAGAAGCTCGCCTCCTCACTGGGCATGGCCGAGCTGCCCGCAACCGTCGAACGGTTCAACAGCCTGGCGCGGGCCGGGCGGGATGACGACTTCGGCCGGGGTGACAGTGCCTACGACCGCTACTACGGCGATCCCACCATTTCACCCAATCCGTGTCTTGGGCCCATCGATGCCGGCCCCTACTACGCGGTGCAGGTTGTCCCGGGGGATCTGGGCACGTGCGGCGGCGTACGCGCCGATGCCAACGGGCAGGCCCTGGCTACGGACGGTACCCCGATTCCCGGGTTGTACGCCATCGGGAACGCTGCCGGTAATGCATTCGGACGGGTGTACCCGGGCCCCGGTGCCACCATCGGGCAGGGACTGACCTTCGGCTACGCCGCCGCTCGAAACCTGGCCGACGTGCAGGCCTGACCAGGTTTGGATAAAGCCCCACCCCGACGGGTGGGGCTTTATCCATGTGTGACGTAGCTCTCAATACTGGCCCGGACGAAGCCTTCCGTTCTCTCCCTGTCGGCCTTAGGCTACTCATTGTCACATTGACAATAAATCAGGAGAGCGCCATGAATGCAGTACTGGACTGGATGAATTCGCCGGCAGCAACCCTGCTTGGAGCACCCGTCAGCTGGATCGAAGTCATCGGGTTCGTCACCGGTGCAGCCTGCGTCTACGGTGTGGCCCGGCAGAAGGCCTGGAACTGGCCTGTGGGCATCATTAACAACATCGCGTTCATGGTCCTCTTCTTCGGGGCCGGGCTCTACGGGGAGACCCTCCTGCAGGCCGTGTTCGCCGCCGTGTCCGTTTACGGGTGGTACAACTGGGTCCGCGGCGCCAAGGACACCGAGCAGAAAAGCGACCTGCCCATCCGCGACGCCAGCCGGAACGAGGTGATCGCCGGCATCGCCGCCGTCGTCCTGGCCACCGCGGGGATCGCCATGATCCTCACCCACGGAACCGATTCCGAGGTTCCCTGGCCCGACGCCTTTGTCCTGGCCGCGTCGCTCCTGGCCACTTACGGGCAGGCCAAGAAGATTTTCCAGCACTGGTACGTCTGGATTGCCATCGACCTCGTCAGTGTTCCGCTGTACTTCTCCCGCGGACTCAACCTCACCGGCATCCTCTACATCGGTTTCACCGCACTCTGCGTCTACGGTCTGATCGACTGGAAGCGCACCCGCACGGCTGCCGCCCGTCCGGCTGCTGCAGCCGGAAAGATACCGGCATGAAGCTGTTTGGACAGGGTGTCGTGATTGGCAAGTTCTATCCGCCGCACGTCGGCCACCGGCACCTCATTGCCCGGGCAGCGGAGCAGTGCACGAAGCTCGCCGTCGTCATCCTTGGCAGCCGGTTTGAGAGCATCACCCTTGAAGACCGGGTGAAGTGGCTTGCCGCCGAGTTCGCGGAGACCAACGTATCCGTCGTCGGAATGCCCAATGACTGCCCCGTGGACTACAACTCCCGGACCATCTGGAAGGCGCACAACGAGGCCTTGCGCATTGCCCTCAAGCTGAAGGGAATCACAGCCGTCGACGCCGTCTTCAGCTCCGAGGATTACGGCAGCGAACTGGCGCAGGACTTCGGCGCGGCCCACGTCATGGTGGACAGGCCCCGCGCCGCCTATCCCGTCAGCGGCACCCTCTGCCGGGATGACCTCAGCGCAGCCTGGAGGAACATCCTCAAAGATGCCCGGCAGGACCTGGCCGTGCGCATCATTGTCGTCGGAGCCGAATCCACCGGCACCACCACCCTCGCCCGGGCCCTGACCGAGCACTACCGGGAGAGTTTCCCCGAGCTCGTCGACGTTCCGGAATTCGGCCGCCAGTACACCTACGACAAGTTCGCCGCCGTGCAGGAAACAAAGCCCGACGCCGTCCTGTCGGACATGGTCTGGACCGCCGAGGATTTTGCCGTCATCGGTGAACGGCAGAACCAGATGGAAAACGAAGCCGCGGCGCGGTGTCCGCTGGTCATCGCCGACACGGATGTAATCACCACGTCCCTCTTTGAGCGGGTCTACATCGGTGAGCAGAGCTATGGTTCCTACCTCGCCGTCGACCGGCTGCCCCGCCGCGACCTCTACCTCATTACCGACCACGACGGCGTCCCGTTCGAGGACGACGGATGGCGCGAGGCCGAGCACCCCCGCGCCGAGATGACCGAGTGGTTCAAGGAGGAGCTCACGGCAGCAGGGCACTCCTGGATCCTGGTTTCCGGCACTCCGGAGGAGCGGATATCCACGGCAACTGAGATAATCGACCTCATCATCGCCCAGCGGAACCGCTTCACCTCCCCGCCCTGGGCAAAACGGACGGTACTGACAGGAGCCTGATGGCCACCGAAGAAGAACAGTTCCTTCAGGACTACGCGCCCAGGGAGTATCCCTCCGTTGCGCTGACCGTGGATCTGGTCGTCTTCGCCGTCAAAGCAAGCACTCTCCATGCAGCCTTCGTGCGCCGCGGAGGGCACCCCTTCAAGGGAGCCCTGGCGCTGCCCGGCGGCTTCGTGGGACCGGACGAGGATGCCCTCACGGCCGCCTGGCGCGAGCTGCAGGAGGAGACCGGCCTGGAGCTGGGTGCACACCGCGGCCATGTCGAGCAGCTCGCCACCTACAGCTCACCAGGCCGCGACCCGCGCATGCGCGTCGTGTCTGTCGCGCATCTGGCGCTGCTCGCAACCGACGGCAGCGCCCTGCCCGCACTGAACCCGGGCACCGACACCGCAGCAGCACAGTGGCTGCCCGTGTACGAGGTCCTCGCCAATGAAACGCTGGCCTTCGACCACCGCGCGATCCTCACCGCCGCCCTGGACCGGCTTGCCGGCAAGATCGAATACACCCTTACCGCGGCCAGGCTGCTGCCTGAGGAATTCACCCTCTACCAGCTGCGTCAGGTGTACCAGGCCGTGTGGAACACCGACAAGCTCGACGCCGGGAACTTCACCCGCAAGATGACCGGCGCCCTGCGCGACACCGGACGCAAGGTCCTCCGCGACAAGGGCGCCCCCGCGGCGCTGTTCACCGTTCGGGACGAGTACCTCAGCCCGCCGATGATGCGCCCGGTGTAACGCCTTTCCGCCGGGCCTGGGCGGTCAGCGCCCGTCCCGCCAGGTCCGGAGGACCCCGGCAACAATAAGGGCCTGCCCTGCGCAATAGGTCAGCATCACGAGGGGGTTGGTCCAGTCAGGCATCTGCTCGGGCAGGAAAATCCGGCAGGCCAGGATCGTGTCCGAGGAAAGGAACAGCAGGCCGCCGGCCGCGACCATCGGCCGGCACCGCGCCGCCGTCGCCGCCGTACCGGCAAGGACAACGCCGTAGGCGGCCACGGCCAGGGCCAGCCCGCCCAGTGCAGGCCACAGCACCACGAGCATCAGTACCCACCACAGCGGGAAGACCAGTGCCCACCGCGGGATTCGCCCGGCAGCTGCATACCGTGCCAGGAGCCAGATGTAACAGATGTGCGCGACCCCGAAGGAGCCGAGCATCACCGGCAGTTCCGGTGCCGCCGGGAAGAACGCGGCTGCGCCGTCACCGATCCAGGAGAAGAACAGGGCCGCCAGCAGCAGGGACACCGGCAGCATCCGGCCGGCAGGCCCGCGGACGACGCCGCGTGCGCCCCACAGGGCGGCAATGGCAAGCAACGGCATCAGGGTGAGCTTGGTGGGCTCCGCGATATCCGTGGCTTCAACCGCTCGCGCCCCGATATGAACGGCAGAGGCTGCGGCGAAAGGCAGGAATCCCCACCACCACGAGCGGGGCAGAACGGAGGTCTGGCTTGGGGCGGGCGCGGCGGTCACGGCACTCCTTCGGGTCGGCTGCAGACCATCGTACGGTGCCTCCGGCAGGATAGCCGTTAGGCGCCCAGCACCCGGTCCAGATAGGCGTTGGCGAAGACCCGGTCCGGATCCAGCCGTTCCCGTACCGCCAGGAAGTCCCCGAAACGCGGATACCGCTGAGCCAGCGCCGCCGCGTGGCGCGAATGCAGCTTGCCCCAATGCGGCCGCCCCCCGTGGGCGAGCAGAAGTTCCTCAACAGCGGTGAAGTACTCGGCAAAGTCCTCCCGGTAATAGCGGTGCACGGCTATATAGGCGGTGTCCCTGCCGTAGGCGGTGGACAGCCAGCGGTCATCGGCGGCCGCCCAGCGGACCTCTACGGGAAAGGAGATCCTCCAGCGGTGCTCCTCGATCAGTTGCTGCAGGGCGGAGAAGGCCGGCCCCACGCGGTCCGCCGAAACGGCGTACTCCATTTCCCGGAACCGCACGGTGCGCCCGGTGGTGAAGACCTGTGCCGAGGCATCCGAATAGTCCCGGCCGCCGAGCAGCCGTGCCGCTGCGGCGTTCACGGCAGGGACTACGGCTGGTACGGCACTGCCTGCGGCGCAGGTTGCCCGGAACAGCGTGTTCGCCAGCAGGGTGTCGTTAATCCAGCGCGCACCGGGACCGGGCGGACGGCAGCGTGCAGTGCCCGGCAGGCGGGTGTTCGCCTTGGTGGCAGCGCGATCGGTGTGCGGAAACCAGTAAAACTCGAAATGGTCGGTTGCTTTGACCCGGTCCGCCAGGCTCTGGAGTACATCCGCCAGGGGCTCGGAGCGTTCCTGGGCCTGGAGGACGAATGCGGGTACGCACTGCAGGGTGACGTCGGCGATGACACCCAAGGCGCCCAGTCCGAGGGCGGCGGCCGGGAGCAGCGGATCGTCGTCGCCCACGCTGAGCAGGCCGCCGTCGGGCTGGACCAGGGTCACTCCCACTACTTGGGTGGCCATCCCGCCGAACGCGGCGCCCGTTCCGTGCGTACCGGTGGAGACTGCGCCGGCGATGGACTGCCGGTCAATGTCGCCGAGGTTCGGCATTGCCAGTCCGTAAGGTTCCAGCAGGGATGGTATCCGGTGCAGCCGGGTGCCGGCACGCAGCCGCACCCGGGACCTTCCGGTGTCCACTGCGATGATCCCCTGCAGGGCGCTGAGGTCCAGCTGGACGCCGTCGGTGGCGGCGATGTCGGTGAAGCTGTGGCCCGCGCCCACGGCTTTGACCCGCAGCCCGGCACCTGCCGCGTCGGCGACGCACCGCTGCAGGGCTGCAGTATCGATCGGGCGCTCCACGCGGAGCGGTTGCGCCGTCACGTTCCGTCCCCAGTTTTCCCACAAGGTGCCCGCCGCGGTCACAGGAACGCCTTCCCCTCGCCGCGGTAGGTGGGCAGCGTGCCCACAATCTTCCCGCGGTCCACAACCTGGTACTCGTTGAAATGTTCGGCCGGCTCGCCGCTCTTGGCATGCCGGAACCAGACGCGGTCACCGGGATGCAGCGTCCCGGCAGCTGCGCCGCGCAGGGGAGTCTGCACCTCACCCGCCCCTTCCCGCGGGAGGAAACGCAGGTCCGGAGGCCAGACCGGACGCGGGGCGCGGCTGGGCCCCGGCGGCCCCGAAGCGATCCATCCGCCGCCCAGCACGGTGGCGGTGTCCGACGTCGGACGGCGGACGACGTCGAAGGCGTAGGCTGCGGCGGGAGCCGGCGTAAACGCGCGGTAGTTGTCGAACAAGTGTCCGCCGAAGAGCCCGGACCCGGCCGTGATCTCGGTGACCGCAGGGTCCGCGCGGGTGGCTTCAATGGAGCCGGTGCCGCCGCCGTTCACGAATTCGAGCGGGCACAGTTCGCGCAGCCGCCCCGCAATGAGCTGCCTGCGGTCAAGGAGCTCGGCCATGGACCGCGGCTGGAGGTGCCGCATCAGGACATTCATCGGACCTGCCCCGGGAACGGCATCGCCTACGCCGGCCACCTGGGCTTCGTACATCATCAGGCCCACCAGCCGGAAGCCGGGACGGGCGGCAATCCGCCGGCCCAGCCCGACGGCGTCGTCCGGGGTGTGCAGCGGAGAGCGCCGGGTGCCGATGAAGCCCAGTGCCGGCGCCTGCCAGGAGGCGTCCGCATCCAGGCAGATACGCACTTCGGGGCGCTTTCCTGCCGGCGCCAGGGCATCTACCAGGTCCAGCTGGGATTCGTCATCGACCATCAGGGTCACCCGGGCGGCGAGCCGCTCGTCGCCGAGGAGCCGGGTCAGGGCCGCTCGGTCCGTGCTGGGATATCCCACCAGGACGTCCGTGCACTGCTCCGCCAGCCACAGGGCCTCGGGAAGCGTGTAGCCGAAGACGCCCTGAAAACCCGGGAGCTGAAGCAGGGCCTCGATGACACCTCGGACCCGGAGGGACTTGCTGGCAATCCGCAGCGGAACTCCGCCGGCGCGCCGGAGCAGGTCCGCGGCGTTGAACCGAAGGGCCTGCAGCTCCAGCACTGCCACCGGTGCGGGCAGTGCCGCGGTTGCCTCCGACAGGGCGGGCCAATAGGTTTCCGGGGTCAGCCAGGGCAGGAGAGCGGCCGTGGTGTCCGGCGGGCCCGGGAACCCGGGCGGGAACAGTTGCAGAGGGGGAGCGGGAGCTGCCGCTTCGTTGCTGTCGCCCATGGTGACCTCCGTTGTCTGCACCCACCCTAAACACGGAACACCGTCCCCTCCAGCACGCAACACGCTGCACCCGGCCGGTTACCCGCGGGATGTCACAGACAAACACCAGACTTCCGGGTTAGGGTGGTCACATCTGTAGAGCGAAACCGCTCGCCACGCCGACTGGGAAGTCGTACACCACCAGAAGGCCGCATGAGCATAACCGCATCCTCCACTGCACCCGTTGAAGAAACCCCGAGCGAAAAGAAGCCGCGCCGGAACAACGTCACCAGCACCTACTCCGGACTGCTCAAGGCCGTCCGCGACGAAGGCCTGCTGAAACGCCGGAGCTCTTTCTACATCACCACGTTCGTGTTCCTGTGCGTCGGCGTGGTTGCCGCCGCGACAGGATCTTTCTTTATCGGGGAAAGCTGGTTCCAGCTGCTCATCGCCGCGGCGCTGGGCATCCTCCTGACGCAGCTCGCGTTTATTGCGCACGAGGCATCGCACCGGCAGGTCTTCGAATCGGGGCCGGCTAATGACCGGGCCGGCAAGTTCGTGGCAAACGCCGTCGTCGGCATCAGTTACCAGTGGTGGATGAACAAGCACAGCCGGCACCATGCCAACCCCAACACGGTGGGCAAGGACCCGGACATCGACATGGACACCATCTCCTTCCTGCCGGAGCAGGCGGCACGGCAGAAGGGCTTCATGGCCTGGTTTGCGCGCCGTCAGGGCTGGTTGTTCTTCCCGCTGCTGATGCTGGAGGGCATCAACCTCCATGCGACGTCCATCAAGCACCTGTTCGCGAACAAGCAGGTCAAGGGCCGCGTCTCCGAACTGGTTATGGTCTTCACCCGGCTGGGCCTGTACCTGGCCGCCGTGTTCTTCTTCCTGCCGGTGGGAATGGCCTTCGCCTTCATCGGCGTGCAGCTCGCAGTCTTCGGTGTCTACATGGGTGCTTCGTTCGCCCCGAACCACAAGGGCATGCCGATTCTCCCCAGGGACTCCAAGGTCGATTTCCTGAGCCGCCAGGTTCTGACTTCCCGGAACATCGTGGGACGCGGCATGAACACCCTGATGGGCGGGCTGAACTACCAGGTGGAGCACCACCTGTTCCCGAGCATGCCCCGGCCGTCGCTGGCCCGGGCCAGCGAACTGGTGAAGGAACACTGCGCCAAGCATTCCATCCCCTACACCGAGACCACACTCGTGCAGTCCTACGCCATTGTGGTTCGGTACCTCAACGAGGTAGGCCTCTCCGCCCGGGATCCGTTCGACTGCCCGGTCCGGTCTAAGTACCGTATCTAGCTTGCGGATCCGCCGGAGCAACGGCGAATACCCGCAATCGAAGCATCTGACAGACTAGGAATATGACAAAAAACCCCGCAGCCCGTCCGGCGGACAAAACCCCGGTGGCCCACCTCGGCATGCGCATGGAGGATTCCCTGCATGCATGGCGCGATGAACGTGCCCGGAAGCGGGGGGACGTGCAGACAGTCCTTCCCTTCACCGGCTACGGCTCTACTGAATGGGTGCGTGTGCTCGGCCGGGTCATCCTGGCCAAGCCCGGTTATTTTGACGGCGCTGAAAAGTCGATGGCGTCCAAGGCGATCGCGGACGGCATCCGCGGCTGGCGGAACTTCATGAGCCCGCCGGTCAACAAAGCCACGGTCACCGTAATTGTGGGCGACCAGAAGCACGTAGTCACCGCGGACCGAGGGGGAGTGGTTGACGCCGTCCTGCCTGCGGATCTTGCTCCGGGCTGGACCACCGTCCTCCTGCGTTCCGAAGACGGTGAGGAAACCACCGCGCCGATCTACGTGGTGGATCCCGCAGCCGAAGTGGGCGTGGTGTCGGACATTGACGACACCATCATGGTCACCGCGCTCCCGCGGCCGATGCTGGCAGCCTGGAACACATTTGTCCTCGATGAGCACGCCCGTACGCCCACGCCGGGCATGGCCGTGATGATGGACCGCCTCGCGCGGGAAAACCCCGTGGGCCCGGTGCTTTACCTCTCGACCGGCGCCTGGAACGTCGCCGCTACGCTGACCCGGTTCATTACCCGCAACCTCTACCCGGCCGGTCCGCTGCTGCTGACCGACTGGGGTCCCACCACGGACCGCTGGTTCCGCAGCGGCCAGGCGCACAAGCGCAGCCAGCTGGAACGGCTCGCCCAGGAATTCCCGGACATCAAGTGGCTGCTGATCGGCGACAACGGCCAGCATGACGAAGAGATCTACGCGGACTTCGCCCAGCGCCACCCGGAGAACGTCCGGGCCATTGCCATCCGCCAGCTCTCGGCCGGCGAAGCGGTGCTGGCCGGTGGACGGACGGGCAAGCCGGGGGAGACCCCGGTGGACGTGCCCTGGATCTACGCGCCCGACGGCGCCGGGATGGCCCGTCAGCTTGCCGAGATCGGTCTGCTGACGGACGAGGGGTAGCTTTCCCCCTTTTGCGAAACGGCTCGTGCCCTGGGCAATCCCAGGGCACGGGCCGTTTTGCGTTCTAGGGCAGTTCTGCCTCGGTGATCGTTACTCCCCAGGGAACGCCTTCCTCCACGGTCACCGTCACGTCAATGATGCCTGCGGCGGGCCGCACATCCATCGTCGCGGTGGTGGTTGCGCCCTCCTGCCCGCACGAGAACGACACAGGGCCGACGTTCGCAACGTCAACGGTGACGGTGCTGGCCCGGGCACAGTCTGCGTCGAAGGTAAGGGCCTCGGCATCACTGCGGAGACCATGGACGGCGAAACTGCCGCCGTCCGCGTCCTCCATCTGGGTAACGAGGACAGCTGAGCCTTTGTCCGGCGCCGAGACCGGGAAGGCCGATTCGGACGGGGCTCCCGGGCTCTGGGTTGCCGGGGTCTCCGGGGCAGCGGAGCCTTCCGCTGTTGCTGCTGTATCTGCTGTATCTGCTGGTGAACAACCCGACAGGGATATAGCGGCAAGCGAAAATGCGGCTAATGCCGGCAGTGCAATTCTGCGTTGTTTCATTAACATTGGTTCCCCCTTTTTAGTGGGGAGGCCCTCCATGTTGTCTAACCCGATTTCCGGGCGGCTGACCCCTACGGATGGTGCTTTATGAATCGCAGTGCAATCTGTGTTTACGTTTCGAAGTCTTGCTTTTCCGCCGGGCAGTGTCAACCAGGGGGTGCGTCCCGGGAGGCCCCGGGAACCGCCCGCATGCGTGCTATTCCGCACTTTTTTGGGAATTTAAATTTAATCGAAGGAACAGGTTTTCCCGGGGTTATTTCCGGTATTCGCGGCGAATTCAGGACCGGGCGAAGGGTGTCGCCCTAACGGTCCGCCCGCGCCGCAGGGAAGGGAGCAGCGGACCTAGGCGTCGTCGTCGGACTCCGTGTTGATGATCCGCAGGATGCGGCGCAGGTCCATGGCCAGGGCCGCCGTCGCATCCACCGGACTGTCGGCCGAGGCCGAAGTGTTGACCAGCCGCACCAGTTCCACGAGCGCCTGGGTTGCCGTGGAGTGCTCCTCGCTCTCGGGGTCCCAGGTCTCCACCGCTTCGGCACAGGCGTTTACGGCCTCGGCCAGCGGCACGGTCAGGGCGGCCGGGACAGCGACGTTCTGCGGATTCCGCCAGATGGCGTCGGTGAGGACTTCGGTCATATCCTTCACGTGCCGGGTGGCACGTTCCATGGCCCGCAGCGCCCGGTAGTCGGCGTTGAAATCACGGCTGTACTTGCGGCTGCGGATGTTTCCGTGCCGGCTGTTGTCCGCCAGCTCCACGGCCTCCCGGACCTCCTTGGTCAGGGTATCCAGCTCGCTCTCGCGCTGCGACCAGTCCTCGTGTTCCGGCGGCCAGGTTTCCTCCAGCGCCGTCCCCATGTCCCGCAGCTGCCGTGCCAGTGATTTCCGCAGCGTCACCAGCCCGTTGACGGCGCCGTTCAGGTGCAGGGGAGGGAAGACGAGGGCGTTGACGGCCAGCCCGACACCTACGCCGACCAGCATCTGCACGCCGTAGCCGAACGAGTAACCGTCCGGATCATCACCGCCCAGGACCAGCACGAACAGCGCAGCCATCGGCACGTATTCCCGGCCGGACGCGCCCAGGAAGGACAGCCCGCCGAGCAGCACGCCGATGCCGACGATCACGGAAATGGTCCAGACGTTCGGGGTGCCGATCAGCAGTGCCCCCAGCGCCAGAAGCATGCCGGTCACCAGGCCCGCCAGGGTCTCCATGCCGGTGCGGAAGGAGCCTGACACCGTGGGGTACATGCTGACGATGGCGCCCAGCGGAGCGTAATACGGGTACTGCGAAGCCACCCCCGGCACATGCGGGGCAAGTGTCCAGGCGATGCCGACGGCGAGGGTCGCCTTGAAGGCGAGTTGGAACCGGGTGACGCGCAGGACTCCGGTCACCCGGTTGGTAACGGCACTCAATGACCGTTTGGAGATGGTTTTTTCGCCAGTGGTCATGTTTCGAGTATGGCCCGAGCCCAACTCGGGAAACGACTTTTCAGCCCTGACTGGCGCCGGATGTGGGGAGTGGCACTATGCTCCGGCGGCCCAGCACATCGGCCAGCCGGTCCAGGAAGAGCCGGACCTGCACGTTTTGTTCGTGGATCAGCAGGGCGAAAATGCTGCGCGCCAGACGGATCTCGGGAACATCCAGCACCACCGTCCCGGCCGGCCGGTTCAGCATTGCCAGTTCCGGCACCAGCGCCGCGCCCAGGCCGGCGGAAGCCATCGCCAGGCTGGCATTGAAGTCATCGCAGTACGCAGCCACCTGCGGGTGGAGGCTGCAGCTGGCGAAGAGCCGCTCAATCACCAGGGCGTCGGGGGTGCCGGGATGGTGCATGATCCAGGGCATCCCGGCCAGCTGCTCGGCGGACACCTCGGCACCGCTGCGGATACCCCAGGCCTCGGGCAGCACCACACGGAAGTTATCGTCGCCCAGCCAGCGGCGGCTGATGGAGGACGGCCAGGCCAGTCCGCCCTGGCCTACCTGGTACACCAGTGCGACGTCGAGGTTTCCGCCGGTGCGCAGCCCCTGGATGGTCTGCGCTGGTTCGGCAACGGAAAGCAGCAGGTCAATTCCCAGGTCCCGCCACTGGGGCGAGGCCAGCAGCTCCGGCAGGGCGAAGGTGGCCAGGCTGGGGAAGATGCCCAGGCGCAGCTCCTCGCCGCTGCCCGGTCCGGGACGGGTAGCGGCCGCCAGGAGGGCATCCATGTCGGTGAGCACCTTGACGGCGTGCCTGGCCATGACGACGGCGGCTTCCGTGGGCGAGGCGGTGCGGGCGGAACGCTCGAACAGGCGCGCGCCCGTGTCCTTCTCCAGGGCGGACATCTGCTGGGACACTGCCGAGGCCGTATAGCCCAGCCGCAGGGCCGCTCCGGCAAACGAGCCGGTGCGGAGAACCTCCAGCAGCGTCTTCAGGTGCACGGGATTCACCATCCCTGCGCCCTCCTTCCTCGCCCCGGCGGGGCCGACCACAATATCTAGTGTTGCCGGGTACTAGACCCGACACGCCCACGGTACGCGACACGCTTGAATCTTGCCTGCCTCGTCACATGTGCATGGCGTTCTGCACAGGCTGTGGAGAACCCCCGCCGGGCCGCTGAAATCCCGCCTATTTACGCGGCATCCCCTGTGCACAAACTGTGGACGGCGGCCCTGTGTAATGACATACTTGTAATACATCATGTAGGGGTTCCACCTTGGGGGGCGCACTAGATGTAGTGTCTGGGCATGGAACTGGATGTAGTATCTAGGAACAGACTTCGAGAGCTTCACCAAGCTTCACAAGCAAGTTTTTGAACACGACGAGCGTCCAGTATCGCCGGCTTCATCAGGCACCATCCAGCATCACAGAACAGACTTCACGCTTCACTAGGGGAGACCAAGCCATGACCGTTACGGTTTACACCAAGCCCGCCTGCGTACAGTGCAACGCCACTTACCGTGCCCTCGACAAGAAGGGCATTGTTTACCAGAGCGTGGACATGTCGCAGGACCCCGAGGCCCTCGAGCGCGTCCGTGCCATGGGCTACATGCAGGCCCCCGTTGTCGTCACCGAGCAGGACTCCTGGTCCGGCTTCCGGCCCGACAAGATCGAAGAGCTGGCCCAGGCACAGGTTTCCTCCGTAGCCTAGGGAGCCGCCGGGCTCCGTCCGGCTTTCCCGCCGCAGCACCTCGCATCACGCACCACCCGCGCAATACCCGTCAGGAGCGCAGCAACCATGGCACTGGGGATGGCAGACCAAGCCGGCTTTGCGCCGGCATCGGCATCCGCAGGGGATGGACAACCGGAAACGGACGCCTCCCTGATCTACTTCTCCTCAGCCTCCGGGTATACCCGCCGCTTTGTGGAAAAGCTCGGGATCTCCGCGGCGGCTCTTCCGCTCCACACCTCCCAGCCCACACTGCTGGCCACCCGGCCCTACGTACTGCTGCTTCCCACCTACGGTGGAACGGCAGCATCACCGGGGGCCGCAGCCCGGGGCGCCGTTCCCAAACAGGTCATCAAGTTCCTGAACAACGAGCGCAACCGCTCCTTGATCCGGGGTGTGATCGGGGCGGGCAACACAAACTTCGGGGAATCCTATTGCCTCGCGGCGGACATCATCGCCGTGAAGTGCCAGGTCCCCGTGCTGTATCGATTTGAACTCATGGGCACGTCCGAGGACGTTGCCAAGGTTAACGAAGGATTGGAAAAGTTTTGGACACATCAGTCGCAGAAGCCGGCATGACGGACTCCAAGGAGCTCCCGGAGGCTTACAAGGGCCTGGGCTATCACGAGCTCAACGCCATGCTGAACCTGTACGGCAAGAACGGAGAGATCCAGTTCGACGCCGACCGCGCTGCTGCGCGCCAGTACTTCCTCCAGCACGTTAACAACAACACGGTCTTCTTCCATGACCTGGAAGAGAAGCTGGAATACCTGGTCAAGAACGAGTACTACGAGCCGGAAACGCTCGACCAGTACTCCATGACCTTCAT
Source organism: Arthrobacter sp. zg-Y238 (assembly GCF_024385525.1). Taxonomy (GTDB): domain Bacteria; phylum Actinomycetota; class Actinomycetes; order Actinomycetales; family Micrococcaceae; genus Arthrobacter_B; species Arthrobacter_B jinronghuae. The sequence continues at coordinate 45,380 of NZ_JANFLU010000008.1, forward strand.
CAAGGAGCTGTACAACCGCGCCTACAAGAAGAAGTTCCGCTTCGAAACCTTCCTCGGCGCGTTCAAGTTCTACACCTCGTACACGCTGAAGACCTTCGACGGCAAGCGTTACCTGGAGCGTTACGAAGACCGTGTCTGCATGGTTGCCCTGCACCTGGCCCGCGGCGACGAGCAGCTCGCCACGCAGATGGTGGACGAAATCATCGAGGGCCGCTTCCAGCCCGCCACCCCCACGTTCCTCAACGCCGGCAAGGCCCAGCGCGGCGAGCTGGTCTCCTGCTTCCTGCTGCGCATCGAGGACAACATGGAGTCCATCGGCCGCTCCATCAACTCCGCGCTGCAGCTGTCCAAGCGCGGCGGCGGCGTTGCCTTTGCGCTGACCAACATCCGCGAGGTCGGCGCGCCGATCAAGCAGATCGAGAACCAGTCCTCCGGCGTCATCCCCGTGATGAAGCTCCTCGAGGACAGCTTCTCCTACGCCAACCAGCTCGGCGCCCGCCAGGGTGCCGGCGCGGTGTACCTGCACGCCCACCACCCGGACATCAACCGGTTCCTGGACACCAAGCGCGAGAACGCGGACGAGAAGATCCGCATCAAGACCCTCTCGCTCGGCGTCGTCGTCCCCGACATCACCTTCGAACTGGCCAAGCGCGACGAGGACATGTACCTGTTCTCCCCGTACGACGTCGAGAAGGTTTACGGCATGCCGTTCTCCGACATCTCGGTTACCGAAAAGTACTACGAGATGGTCGACGACGCGCGGATCAAGAAGACCAAGATCCGTGCCCGCGACTTCTTCCAGACCCTCGCCGAGATCCAGTTTGAGTCCGGCTACCCGTACATCATGTTCGAGGACACGGTGAACCGGGAGAACCCGATCGAGGGCAAGATCATCATGTCCAACCTGTGCTCGGAAATCCTCCAGGTTTCCCAGCCCACCACGTACAACGATGACCTGTCCTACGACGAGACCGGCAAGGACATCTCCTGCAACCTCGGCTCGCTGAACATTGCCAAGACCATGGACTCGCCGGACTTCGGCCGGACCATCGAGACGGCTATCCGCGCGCTGACCGCCGTTTCGGACATGAGCCACATCGGTTCGGTTCCGTCCATTGCCAAGGGCAATGACATGTCGCACGCCATCGGCCTGGGCCAGATGAACCTGCACGGCTACCTGGCCCGCGAGCGGGTCTACTACGGTTCCGAAGAAGGCATCGACTTCACGAACATCTACTTCTACACGGTGGTCTACCACGCCGTGCGGGCGTCGAACCTGCTGGCCATCGAGACCGGCCGCAAGTTCGCCGGCTTCGAGCGCTCCAAGTACGCCACGGGGGAGTACTTCGACAAGTACACCACCCGGGAATGGGTCCCGCAGACCCAGCGGGTCCGCGAACTGTTCGACGGCGTGCACATCCCCACCCAGGCTGACTGGGAGGCGCTGAAGGCATCGGTCATGGAACACGGCATCTACAACCAGAACCTGCAGGCTGTGCCGCCCACCGGCTCGATCTCCTACATCAACAACTCCACCTCCTCCATTCACCCGGTGGCGTCGAAGATCGAGATCCGCAAGGAAGGCAAGCTGGGACGTGTCTACTACCCGGCGCCGTACCTGACCAACGACAACCTGGAGTACTACCAGGATGCGTACGAGATCGGCTACGAGAAGATCATCGACACCTACGCTGCTGCGACCCAGCACGTGGACCAGGGCCTGTCCCTGACGCTGTTCTTCAAGGACACCGCAACCACCCGCGATATCAACAAGGCGCAGATCTACGCCTGGCGCAAGGGCATCAAGACCATCTACTACATCCGCCTGCGCCAGCTCGCGCTGGAAGGCACCGAGGTTGAGGGCTGCGTTTCCTGCATGCTGTAAGGCTGCCGCTGTCCGCACCCCTTTCCCCGAACTTTTGAAGACAAGGAATTATTCATGACCGAGAAGCTGAAGCTGATCGACGGCGTCGAGGCAATCAACTGGAACCGGATCCAGGATGAGAAGGACGTTGAGGTCTGGAACCGCCTGGTCAACAACTTCTGGCTGCCGGAGAAGGTGCCGCTGTCCAACGACGTCCAGTCCTGGGCCACGCTGACCCCGGATGAGCAGCAGCTGACCATGCGCGTGTTCACGGGACTGACCCTGCTGGACACCATGCAGGCCACCATTGGTGCCGTCTCGCTGATCCCCGATGCGCTCACCCCGCACGAGGAAGCGGTCTACACGAACATCGCGTTCATGGAGTCCGTGCACGCCAAGAGCTACTCCTCGATCTTCTCCACCCTGGCTTCCACCAAGGAGATTGACGAGGCCTTCCGCTGGTCCACGGAGAACCCGAATCTGCAGAAGAAGGCGCAGATCATCACGGATTACTACCGCGGCGATGATCCCCTGAAGCGCAAGGTGGCCTCCACCCTGCTGGAGTCCTTCCTCTTCTACTCCGGCTTCTACCTGCCGATGTACTGGTCCTCGCGGGCCAAGCTCACAAACACTGCCGACCTGATCCGCCTCATCATCCGTGACGAGGCAGTGCACGGCTACTACATCGGCTACAAGTTCCAGCGCGGTCTGGAGACGGTTCCCGAGGAGCGCCGCCAGGAACTGAAGGACTACACGTACGAGCTGCTCTTCGAGCTGTACGAAAACGAAGTCCAGTACACGCATGACCTGTACGACGGCGTCGGCCTGGCCGAGGACGTCAAGAAGTTCCTGCACTACAACGCCAACAAGGCGCTGATGAACCTGGGCTACGAGGCCATGTTCCCGTCCACCCTGACGGACGTGAACCCGGCGATCCTCTCGGCCCTGTCACCGAATGCCGACGAGAACCACGACTTCTTCTCCGGCTCCGGCTCTTCCTACGTGATCGGCAAGGCCGTGAACACGGAAGACGACGACTGGGACTTCTAGTTCCTTAGCAGAATCCGCATCATTGCCGCCGCGGCGGGCCTTTCGGGTCCGTCGCGGCGGCAGCGCTGTTTAATGCACGGAACGTTCTTCTTTCAGCCAGCCCAGGACCCCGTATCTGAAGGCAAAGGCGACAGGGATGAGAGCTAGGAAGAGCAGCAGCCCGAACAGCATCGCCGGGCCGCCGATATTCTCGATGAACCCGGCATGGGCGAAAACCCCTGCAAAGAGCACTGCCATGACACCCAGTGAAACCGCCATGATGTTGGCCCATCCCGTCGACCGACGTGTCACGGACCTGCTTGCTACCGCGGCTGAGACCAGGTGCCAGGCTGCCAGCAACGCCAGCTCGAAGGCGGCCACCGCAGCCCCGATTACCGTGACGTACGAGGACGCCAGGGACGCAACCTCCGGGTAGGCAGCTGCGGACCGGGCCGCGATCCGCGGAACAACTACAAGTTGGGCCAGCAGGGCGGCCAGCGCGAACGCCACGACCGCGCAGCGGAGGGGGAGGGCTTCCTGCCGAGTCATGACGCGATCCTCGCCCGGGCCGGTGCAGCTGTCAACCATGCATCAGCGGCCGCCGCGTCCAGTAGGCACGGGCAAAAGCGCGTTGGGGCGGAGCACGTATGGACGCGGCTGCCCCGTCCGCCTAGTCTTCGGCGATGACTGAGAAGGACATCCCGGACAAAATCGAGCCCCCGCTGGCCGGCAATGAAACCGAAACCCTCCTGGGTTCCCTGGACCGGCAGCGCGCCACCTTTGCCTGGAAAACCGGCGGCCTTGACGCCGAAGCCCTCACCGCCACCGTCGGCACCTCAGCCATTACACTCGGTGGTCTGCTCAAGCACCTGGCGGGTGTGGAGGACATGTACTTCGCCTGGCGGCTGAAAGGTCAGGATCCCGGAGTCCCGTGGAATGCCGTGGACTGGCAAAACGATCCGGACTGGGACTGGCGCACCGCCGCAAACGACAGCCCGGAGGACCTCTACGCCCTGTGGAGCGACGCCGTCGGACGCTCCCGGCACCGCCTTGCCGCCGCGCTGGACGACGGTGGACTCGACCAGCTGCTGCCCGCCATTGAGGGCCAAGCCGGCAGTCTGCGCCGCATGCTGATCGACCTGATCGAGGAATATGCCCGGCATACCGGACACGCCGACCTGATCCGTGAATCGGTGGACGGGCTGGTGGGGGAGGATCCTCCGGGGGACGTATCCTGGCCCGCTCCGGCCGGCGCCGCCGCCTACCCGACACCCACGGCAGGCGCGTAGCCTGACCCCATGAGTACTGGCTCTGCCTCAGCCGCTGTCCGCACCCGTGGGTTGCATAAGAACTTCGGACGCGTTGCAGCACTGAAAGGCATCGATCTGGAGGTTCCAGCCGGAAGCGTCTTCGGGATCATCGGTCCCAACGGCGCCGGCAAGACCACGCTGATGCGCCTGCTGCTGGACCTGCTGCGCCCCAGCTCCGGAGAGGTAACCGTCCTCGGCGTCAATCCCCGCAGCGGAGGGCCCGCCCTGCGCCGTCGAATCGGCTTCCTGCCGGGAGATCTGGCCTTGGCGGACAGAGTCAGCGGACGGGAACTGCTTTGCTTTTTCGCGCGCATCAGTGGACCCGTAGATCCGGGAACCGTTCCGGCGCTGGCGGAGCGGCTCGACCTGGACCTCGGCCGCCCGGTGCGTGCCCTGTCCAAGGGAAACCGGCAGAAACTGGGGCTCATCCAGGCATTCATGCATCAGCCCCCGCTACTCATCCTGGACGAACCGACCAGCGGACTAGACCCGTTGGTTCAGCAGGAGTTCCTGGCACTGGTGAGGGAGGCGAGCAGCAACGGCCAGACGGTACTGCTCAGCTCGCATGTACTCAGCGAGATCGAGGATGCCGCAGACACCGTGGCGATCCTGCGCTCGGGGACTGTGGTCTCCGCCGCCAGCACGGCGGACATACGGGCTGCGGCAGGCCGCCGGGTGCGGATTGGAATCACTGCAGCAGAGGGACCTGCCTTGATGGAAAGCCTCGCAAGGGTGCCTGGCTTGGTGCTGCTGCAGTCGCCCGCCGACCCGGCGACCGGAGATGCAACCTCGATCCATGCCCGGTTCGAGGGGGACATGCCGGACCTGATCACGGCCCTGGCGGGACATCACCTCCTCGACCTGGTGGTGCAGGAGCCCGACCTCGAGGAGGCCGTCCTGCGGTTTTACGGGCCCAAGAACGCTGCCGGGCCGGCCGACGGCGGTGCCGCCGAATGAGTCGCTTCCCCTTGTTCACCCGCTCGTTTGCCGGCTCGTGGCGTCCGCTTCTGGGATGGGCGGCGGGCATCCTCGCTGTCCTGAGCCTGTACCTGCCCCTCTATCCGTCCCTGGCCGGGCAGGATTTTCAGGATCTTCTGCAGAGCCTGCCTCCCGAGCTCATTTCCGCGCTGGGTTATGACGAGCTGACCACCGGCGCCGGATACACCCAGTCGACCTTCTTCGGACTCATCGGGTTCGTCCTCTTCACCATCGCCGCCATTTCGTGGGGAACCCGGGCAATTGCCGGCGACGAGGAGAGCGGAACCCTGGAACTCCTCCTGGCCCACGCGGTCGGCCGGGTCCAGCTCGTCCTGGAGCGCAGCGCCGCCATTGTTGCCCGTCTGGTGCTGCTCGGGCTTTTCACCGGCCTGGCCGTGCTGGTTTTCAACCGCCCCGCACAACTCGGGCTTATTCCTTCCCATGTCTGGGCCGGGTGCGCGGCGCTCATCGGGCTGGCGCTGCTGACTGCGTCCGTCGCCCTGGCTGCGGGGGCAATCACCGGCCGCCGCGTCTGGGCCCTCGCGGCTGCCGTTGCGGTCGCCGTCGGCGGGTACGCCCTCAACGCGGTGGCCAACCAGAATCCGGACCTGGACTACCTCCACTCCTGGACGCCCTATCACTGGGCCTTCGGCGCCAGCCCGCTCAGCAACGGGGCCGATTGGGCCGGGCTCGGTGCGCTGTATGGAACAAGTGCGCTGCTGGTGCTGCTCGCGGCCCTCGCACTCACCCGGAGGGACATCGGCACGTGATCGCCGGCCCTGTGCAATGATGACCCCACCAAACACGACGGGGTGGGCGCCAATGCGCAAAGTAAAGGGACTCGCAGCCGCAGCAGCGACGGTGCTGCTGCTTTCCGCCTGCACGGACGGCGGATCGTCGGCCGCGGACGAACAGCCTGCTCCGGCCGGCCGCACCGTCGAGGACGCTCTTTCCTCTTTCGGGTCGATCGATGAAGCCTACGACGCCGTCGCCGGCGTCCTGGACTGCGACCCCGGCAGCACGGCGGAACCGGTCACGATACAGATAGACGGATATCTTCCCGAGTACCGGATGTGCACCGACACGGTCGAAATAGTCCGCTACGAGAACGAGGCGGACCGGACCAAGGCGTCCGAACTGTTGAACGCCGCCGAAAACCCGCTGCCGTACTTCGCCGAAGGCAGCAACTGGCACGTGCTGGTTCTTCCGGGCCGTGAGGGCGGGAAACCCGGTTCCGACCACATCGCCGCTCTCGCCGAGGAGCTGGGCGGCCGTTTCGTCGGTCCGGCGGCGGGGTAGCCTGTACCCCATTCGTCATTATTCGTAACAATACGTTTATTTGACCAATAAACCTCCAAGGACGAAAAAGCTGTGTAGGCTGGCAGCATGTTCACCGCATACGCCACAGTCCCGCAGGGATACACCGTCCACTCGGCAGCGACGCCGATGTCCTTCCCGGCCGGGGAGGCCCACCTCAAGGTCGAAGGCAGCCCGGCGGAAACCCCGCTGTACTTCTACCTCACCGGCGCCGATGCCAACGAGTACATGACCGCAGCCATGTGGATTGACTACGCCCACCAGGGCGGCCACAAGGTCCAGGCCCTCATCCCGTACCTGCCCGGAGCCCGCCAGGACCGCGGCACCCCCTTCGGTGCCAAGGTCTACGCCAACCTCATCAACGCCATGAACGCCGACGAAGTGGTCTGCTTCGACCCTCACTCGCCCGTTATGCCGGCCCTGGTCCGCAACCTGCGCGTCGTGGATTCCTCCGCCGTGATCGCCCAGGTCCTGCGGAACAAGGCCGGGGAGTATGCCGGCGTCATCTGCCCGGACGCCGGAGCGAAGGAACGCACCGCCCGGACCGCCGCAGCCCTCGGACTTCCGCTCTACTCCGCAGAGAAGCACCGGGACTTTGCCACCGGCAAGCTGTCCGGATTCACCTGCGAGGAACTACCCGCCGAAGGACGCTTCCTGGTCGTCGACGACATCTGCGACGGCGGCGGAACCTTCATGGGCCTGGCCGCAGCCACCGGTCTCGGGCCGGACCGCCTGGACCTGTGGGTCAGCCACGGGGTGTTCTCCGGCAAAGCAGCCCAGCTGCGGCAGGCCTACTCCTCCATTTACACCACGGATTCACACCCCGGAGCCGCCAACCCGGACGTAGCCGCTTCCATCACGCCCCTGATCTCCCACCTCATCTGATTCCGTCTCAAGCTAAGGAACCCGCCATGACCACGACAGCAGCACCGACCGCCCTGACCACCGCCAGCATCACCGCAGCCCTGTTCCAGACGGACGCGTACAAGCTCGGCCACATCCACATGTACCCCCGGGGCACCACAAAGGTTCTCTCCAACTTCACCAACCGCGGCTCCCGGATCGAGGGTGTGGACCACGTGGTGCACTTCGGTCTGCAGGCCTTCCTGCAGAAGTTCTGCATTGAAGCCTTCGCCCCGTTCTTCGCCGCTGATGAGGACGACGCCGTGGCCGAATACCAGGCCGGCCTCAACGACATCCTCGGACCGAACACCGTCGGCACCGACCACATCCGGTCCCTGCACCGCCGCGGTTACCTGCCGCTGATCTTCCGCGCCGTGCCCGAGGGAACCCGGGTGCCCCTGCGGGTCCCCTCCGTCACCGTCGAATCCACCGAGCCGGAGTTCTTCTGGCTGGTCAACTACATCGAGACGGCGCTCAGTGCCTCCATCTGGCAGCCCTCCACCGCAGCGACCATTGCCGACAAGTACCGCGGCATCCTGGACGCGGCCGCCGGGAAGACCGGCACGGACGCCGCCTATGTGGACTGGCAGCTGCACGACTTCTCCTTCCGCGGCATGCCCGGCGTCGAAGCAGCCGCGGCGTCCGGCGCCGGCCACCTGCTCTCCTTCAAGGGCTCGGACTCCCTCGGCTCGGCCGACTTCATCCGCCGCTACTACAACTCCTCCTTCGGCGCGGAGAATGGCCAGATCCTCGGCTCCATCCCCGCCAGCGAGCACGCCGTGATGTGTGCCGGCGGCCAGGACGGAGAAGCGGAAACCTTCCGCCACATCCTGAAGGTCAACCCCACCGGCAACATCTCCCTGGTCTCCGACGGGTACGACCTGTGGCACGTACTGCAGGGCATCCTGCCCGGGCTCAAGGACATCATCACCTCGCGCGACGGCAACGTCGTCATCCGTCCCGACTCCGGAGACCCGGCCGACATCGTCTGCGGCACCTCCACCCGCCCCGGCGCCGCCGTCCCCGACACGGCACCGTCGATGGCCGAGGACCCGGCCTACTTCGGCGTCGTCGCCCTCCTGGAAGCCGAGTTCGGCTCCACCCGTAACGACGCCGGCTACAAGGTCCTGAACAACGTGCGCGTTATGTACGGCGACTCCATCACCCCCGAGCGTGCCGCAGACATCACTGCACGCCTGGAGAAAGCGGGCTACGCCTCGGACAATGTTGTGCTCGGCGCCGGTTCGTTCACCTACCAGTACGTCACCCGGGACACGTTCTCCTCGGCCATCAAGGTCACCTACATCGAGGTCAACGGCCAGCCCCGCAACGTGTTCAAGGATCCGATCACTGCCAAGGGCTTCGGTTCCAAGCGTTCCGCCACCGGCCGCCTGGCCGTCACCCGGAACGACGACGGCGAACTGGTCCTCATCGAGAAGGCCACCCCCGAGCAGGAAGAGGCATCCCTGCTGCAGCCCGTCTGGGCCAACGGCGAGTTCCTCCGCCGCCAATCCTTCGCGGACGTCCGTGCAGTGCTCGGTAACATTGCCTCATGAGTTCTGAAAGGCTGCAGCCCCTCGTCTCAATCGATACCGTGCCCTTCATCGTGAGGGACGGAGGGCTGTGCCTGGTGACCGCGGAGCGGGCCAATGAACCCTTCGCCGGCGCGCAGGCGCTCCCCGGCGTCCTCCTGCTTCCCTCCGAACGGCTGGCCGAGGCCGCTTTGAGGGCGCTGACGGTCAAGACCGGTGTAGGGGAGGACCAGGTGGAACACCTCGACACGGCGGGCGTCTACGACAACCCGGACCGGGATCCGCGCGGGCCCACCATCTCGATTGTCCATACCGCCGTCCTGCATCCGAACGCCCGGCTTATCGAAGCCGCTGTGAAGGTCACCCCGGTGGAACGGGTATCCAGACTGCCGTTCGACCACGACACCATCATCCGCCGCACCGCCGGTGCCGTGCTGGATGCGCTTTGGGTGGACTCCGCACTGACCAAAGCGCTGCTGGGGAAGCACTTCACCACGGCCCACGCCGCACGGATGAGCCGGAACCTGGCGGCGGCCGCCGGACGCACCGAACCGGACTCCTCCAATTTGGGGAGGATGCTCGCCCGCAACCCCGCGTTGTCCAAATCCAGTGAAACAGTCGCCGCGGGCCGCGGCCGTCCGGCTGCAGGGTGGTCCTGGAAATAGCAGGAAACGTCGAAATCAATGGCGGCTTTCGAAAGGAGCGATCGGTTACAGTTATTGTCGCCAGGATTTTGATCCGTTCAGCTGTGACACAGACTGACCTTACGAAAGTCGAGCTCCATGTCCTTTGAGTATGTTTCAGCGGTAATGGCCCAAGGGGCGAGCGAAAGCGACGGCTCAGGAAAAATCTGGATTTTCGTCGCGGTAATAGTACTGCTCACCTTGGTATTGCCGAATGCTTCGAAATCATCTAAAACCAAGGGGGAATCCGTGACATACGGAACCGGAACCCTCACAGCTGAAGAGGTTATCGCGAAGCGCTTCCAGCCCACCAAATTCAAGGAGGGCTATGACCAGGACGAGGTGGATGACTTCCTGGAGCGCACTGTCCAGGAGCTTCGGCGACTCGAAAATGAACGTCTTCAGCTGCAAAAGACGGACATCCCGAGGCAGGACGTTACCGCTTCAATTCTTAGCCCTGAAGAGGTAATAAATCAGAGGTTCCAGCCGACAAAGTTCCGCGAGGGGTATGCGCAGAATGAGGTGGATGACTTCCTGGACCGGATTGCCACGGGTCTTCGGGAGTGGCATTCGGAAAATGAGCAGCTTCGGCGCCGGCTCGGCCCGTCCCAATACGGAACTCCGACGACGCCGAGCTAACGCGAATACAACCGGCCAGTGGGCAGCAGCCCTCATATTGATGCCCAAGCCCCGGTGGACTTAATCAGCCGGCGGCCGTTGCCGTTGCCGTTTCGTGGCACCCCGTTGTTTCTTGGCATCGAGGCGGCGGTAGTTTGAGCCCCGGGTAGGTTTGGTGGTGCGGCGCGGTGCAGGTCCGGGCGCCAGTCCGTCTGCCACGAGCGCGGCGAGCTTGGCCAGGGCTGTTTCCCGATTGCGAAGCTGGGAACGTTGCTCGGAGGCTGTCACGGTCAGCACTCCGGCCACGAGACTGCGTTTCAGCCGCTGCAGCAGCAGCAGGCGTTGCTGTTCCGACAGCACCGCAGAACCGGCTATGTTCCAGGAGAGTGCGACGCGGCTGTCCGAGGTGTTGACGTGCTGGCCCCCGGGGCCGGACGAACGGGAGAACCGCCACTCGAGTTCAGCGGCGGGAATCGTGAGCGCGGGCGACACCACCAAATCCATCCCTCCAGCGTCGCACGAAACGAATCCGGTAGGGCTAACGTGCTCGTCGAGCAGCGGTTCGGACATGGCAGGACCCTAACACCCAAGCATCACCCGGGCAGCCGCTCCCACAGTTTCTGCGTGGTGTTCCAGCTGCGGATGGTCATCGATTTGTACAGCGGCGAGGCTGCGATGGCGCTCAGCCGGCTCTTGGTCAGCTCGGAGCTGAGCCGCTGCGAGTAGATGACGCCTTCGCCCGCCCAGATCTCGTCAACGCCTTCCCTCGGCCGGAAAGCGTCCATGGCGGTGTCCGCATCGATGTCCATGAGGAAGATCGCGTCCGAGTGGTAGAGGTCCGGCCGCTCACCGAAGTGCTGCGGCCGGTGTTCGACGACGGCCTGCAGCTGCGCGCGATCCAGCACCAGGACCTTGATGAGTTCGTCGTCGAGGTCGAAGTTATCCGTGAGTGCGGCCTCGATCTGCCGGCCGACGGAGCCGGCGTCGTCATTCGATGCCAGGAAGACATTCCCGCTCGCAATGTAGGTGGACACCTGCTGAAACCCGAGGCCTTCCAGATGCCCCCGTAACTCCTTCATGGGGACCTTGTTCCGCCCGCCGACGTTGATGCCGCGCAGGAGAGCCAGATACGGGAAAGTATCCGCGGCCGGGCTGTCGGTCATTGCACCGGGATGCGGCGGCGGATTTCGCGCACGGTGCCGGTCGGATCGGGGGAGTGGTCGTGGGATTCGGGCACTGTTACCAGGACAGCCTGCGGCATGCGCCTCGCCAGCTTCTCGGTGGCGTCCATAATGACCGGGTACGTGGTGGTGCCGCGCAGGATGGTGACGGGCACCGAAACCTGGGCCATCGCGGCCGTCGGGGTGGACACGGCCTGCGACAGCAGCGCGTCGTAGACGGCGGACTGCGCCAGTGGAACGAGGGAATCGAACATGGGGCTGGCCTGGATCTGCTCAATAAACGCTTCGGGCAGGCCGATGCCTTCGCGCTGAAAGGTGGTGACGGCGTCGGCCGGGTTACCTGAATCAACGAGGGCCTGAAGCCGCTGCGGAAGGTCCATCGACGGTTCCCCCTCGCCGAAGAGGAACGGCGGTTCGGACAGGAACAGGTGGCTGATCGGTGCCCCTTCGGCCGCCGCCAGCAGGGCGAGCATGGCGCCGGATGAATGTCCGAGGACGGCCGCGTCGCCGCCGACGGCGTGGAGGACCGCCGTGAGGTCCTCCACCTCCCGCCGCGGAGAGTAAGGGGAAGTGTCCGTGCTTTTCCCGCGGGCCCGTCGGTCCACCGTCACCGCCTGGAAACCGGCGGCTTTGAGCGCGGCGGCCAACGGGGCGCCGGCGTCGGCGGTTGAAAACGCACCGCCGACAATGACCACCGGCGTGCCGTGGCCCGTCTGGTCGAACGCGATCCGGGTGCCGTCTGCTGAGTCTGCGTACAACATGCCCAGATTCGATCATGCCGACGAAGCCGCGGCAATCAGTGGCTCGCATCCGCGGCTCTCGGCGGCCATCTTTTTCCCGCGCCTCCGGCACCCTCTGCCGCCGCGCCCCGTCAGCGGACCTAGCCGGCGACCTGGCTGCGCTGGCCGGTATCGACGGCGGCCACCGCGCCGCCGTCGACCAGCAGGTCCGCGCCGGTCATGAAGCTGGCATCCTGGCTGAGCAGGAAGGCCGTGGCGTTGGCGATGTCGAAGGCGGTGCCGAGGCGCTTGGTGCCGGAGGCCTCGATCATGGCGCGCATTTGCGAGCCGGATTCGCCGGAGAGTTCCTGCTGGCCCATCGGGGTGGAGATGACGCCGGGGCTGATGCTGTTCACGCGTGCCCCGCGGGCACCCCAGCGCAGGCTGGCGGTCTGGACGCGGACCTGGTTGGCGCGCTTGGCCACGCTGTAGGCGTGTCCCGGGTGGTCGATGCCGGCAACAAACGGAATCAGCAGCAGATCGTCCGCAGGGACGGTGGCCAGGCTCGCCAGCACGTCGGCGGGCACCTGGCCGCCTGCCATGTACGCAGACATGCTGGAGATAACGACGCCGGCACCGCCCGGGGCGATGACCTTTTCGAATTCCTCGAGCACCACGGCCACGCCGAAGAGGTCGACCTTCCAGATGGCCTCCACCGGTGCCTGGACGGGGGAGAGCCCGGCGGTGTGGACGACGCCGGTTACGGCGCCCAGCTCACGGGCGGTTGCGGCCAGCGCGGCCACCGACTGCCGCGAGGAAACGTCCACCTGCTGGGAGACGACGTCGTAGCCTTCGCCGAGTGCTGCGGCGTGCACCGTTTCGAGCAGGTCTTCGTTGAAGTCGGCCAGCAGGATTTTCCGTCCTGCGCCGGACCGGCGCATAACCGCCTGCCCCATGCCGCCCATGCCGATAACTACCAGTACGTCCGAGGCCATAACGCTCCCATGTCAGAGGTGACCGGCGGAAGAAACTGCCGGTCCCTCGACAATAGCGGGTGCCCGCCGGAGTGGCGGGTGCGGACGGGCTGAGACCGTCCGCGCCCCTACAGGGCAGGATGCCCGCGCTAGCCGGCAGGGTCATAGGCGACGGCGACGTCGAGCACCCAGATGATGCCGAAGCGGTCCTGCACCATTCCGTAGGCGGGGGAGAAAGCCGAGGGTGCCAGGTCCTGCAGCACGGTGGAGCCGTCGACTAGCCGGTCCCAGAGGCCGGTGATTTCCTCGGCCGAGTCGCCGCGGACCGAGACGAAGGAGGATTTATCCCCCTGGTCGTAGGACACGCTGGCGGGAACGTCGTAGGCCATGATCGAGAATCCGTTCCCGCCGAGGACCTGCCCGAACTTGACCTGGCCCGCCTCCTCCGGGCGCTCGACGCTGTAGGCGTCCTCATTGGTGACGACGATAAGCTGCCCGCCGAAAACCGAGTGGTAGAACTCGAGGGCGGCCCGGGCATCGCCGCGGAAGTTCAGGTGGGGCGTGGTGGTGACAGACATGGGTTGCTCCTTCGGGGTAGACCGGGTGTTTCCCGGTAACACCCACTCTTCTCCTAGTAGAGGTCAGGTTCTGGCCGCTATTTCGTTTATCTTTCTCGTATGCCCACTACGACGTCGCGGCTCCTGCTGCTCCTCTCACTTCTGCAGACCCCGCGGGACTGGCCGGGGCAGGTGCTCGCGGACCGTCTGGAGATCAGCCCCCGGACCGTGCGCCGCGACGTCGACCGGCTGCGGGAAATGGGTTACCGCATCTCCGCGCTGAAGGGGCCGGACGGGGGTTACCGCCTGGACGCCGGTGCCGAGCTGCCGCCGCTGCTTTTTGACGACGACCAGGTGCTGGCCCTCGCCGTCGCGCTGCAGTCCGCGCCCATGACCGGAGCCGGCATCGAGGAGGCCGCCGCCCGCGCGCTGGCCACGGTCCGGCAGGTGATGCCCTCCCGGCTCCGTCATCGCCTCGACGCACTGCAGTTCACCGTGCTGCCGGGACGTCCGGGTGCGGCCGAATCCGTACCGCCGGAACGGCTGCTGACCCTGGCCAATGCGGTCCGGTCCCGGCAGGTGCTGCGCTTTGACTATGCGGCGGGCCGGCCGGAAGCGGGTGACGCCGCGGGTGCGCCGCCTCGGCGGGTGGAACCGCATCATTTGGTGGCCTCCCGCGGACGGTGGTACCTGGTGGGCTGGGATCTGGACCGGAATGATTGGCGGATCTTCCGGGCCGACCGGATCACTCCGCGGCTCCCTGCGGGTGGGCGGTTCCGGGAGCGGGAACTGCCCGGCGGCAGCGTGCATGATTTCCTTTCCGCCCGGTTCCGGGGAACGGAACCGGGCAGGGGTTCCGGTGAAGGCTGGCCCTGCCGCGGTGCCGTGGTCCTGCACCTGCCGGCGGCCGCCGTCGTACCGTTTGCCGGCGACGGCACGGTCGAAGCCGTTGGACCCGGCAGGTGCCGGCTGGAAGCAGGCTCCTGGTCCTGGGTAGCGCTGGCGGCGTCGTTCGGTCGGTTCGACGCCGAACTTGAGGTGGTTGGTCCGCCTGAGCTGGCGTCCGCCTTCGGAACGCTGGCGGCGCGCTTCGCGGCGGCGGCCGCCCGGTAGGCATATGACATCTGCGCTTCGGTCGAGCAGGCCCGGCGGAGGCATCGGGCTGCATAATGCCGTTATGGCTGCCGACCACCGGAACACGAATCCCCTTCCCGCACTCTGGCGGGACCTTGCCCCGCTGCTGCCGGAGAATCCTGCGCCCGCACCCTGGACGGGACCGCGCTGGTGGTGGGCGGGCGCACTGGACGTGGAGGGACTGGCCCTGGCATCCCTGCAGGCGCTGGCTACGGCGCTCGCCGCCGGGACGGGCCGGGACATCGCGCTCACCTCCCGCGGGGCGGCGGCATCGTTCGCCTCCTATTCGCATCTGCGGGTGGATGGCAGAGCGGTTGGCGGGTTTGCGCCGCTGTCGGGTTTCCGCCGCACCATTGACGGATGGGTTCGGCTGCACGCCAACTACCCGCACCACGAACGTGCCCTGTTCACTGCACTGGGGGTTGCCTCCGCCGACGCCGTAGACGCTGCACTGCTTCGGATGACGGCCATGGAGGTGGAGGATCGGGTGACGGCACACGGGGGAGTGGCAGCCCCGGTCCGTCCGCCAGAGGAGTGGGCGGGCTCCCCGGCGGTCGAGGCGTTCCAAGGGGAACCGTGGATCCGTGTGGACACCGCACCGGCACCAGCGCCTCCCCGCAGTGTGCCGGCTGCCCTGCGCGGCGGGTCCGGCGGGATTCTGGACGGCCTGCGCGTCCTGGACCTGACGAGGGTGATCGCCGGTCCGTCGGGCAGCCGGATCCTGGGCGCTTTGGGTGCCGACGTGCTGCGGATCGACCCGCCCGGCATGCCGGAGCTGGAGGAACAGTATCTGGACACCGGCTTCTCGAAGCGCAGTGCGGTGGCCGACCTCACCGACCCGGCCGCCTACCGGCGGTTCCGCGGACTCCTCGAGGCGGCCGACGTCGTGCTGCTGGGGTACCGGGGCGGCTCCCTGGCCCGCTTCGGACTGGATCCGGACGCGCTGCGGGCGGACTACCCGGGGCTGGGCGTGGTGAGCTTCGACGCCTGGGGCAACGCCGGGCCGTGGGCCGCCCGGCGGGGTTTCGACAGCATCGTGCAGGCTGCCAGCGGCATTGCCGCCATTTACGGCAGCGGGGAGGGAGACTCGTGGCGGCCCGGGGCGCTGCCGGTCCAGGCGCTGGACTATGCCACCGGCCTCGGGGCGGCCGCCGCTGCGGTGGCGCTCATGGGCGCCCGGAATCGGGGGATCAGCGGATCGGCCCACTTGTCGCTGGCGCGCACCGCGCTGGAGCTGATGCGGCTGCCTGCTCCGCCCTCGGGCACCGAGCGGAGCGAACTGGAACCGGAGCTCCGGACCTGGCCGAGTGTCTACGGCGAGCTGACGTTTGCGCCGCCGCCCCTGCAGGTGGACGGGAGGCAGCTTGAGCACAGCCGGCCGCCGCAGCCTTACGGCAGTTCTGCGCTGGTGTGGGAATGACCCCGTCTCCGGTCCGTCCGTTAGGGAAGCCTACCCGGCCTCAGCAACGAGGGAACGGCAGCCCGGCCCGGGTCCAGCGGCATCGGGCTGATGAGCAGGGCCGGTCCGCGGTGAAGCGTCCCGCTGCTCAACGGCCGGCAGCGCAGCCCGCCCCGGCCCCGCATCGCCTTGTGCGCACCGGGAGCCAGGACCCGGTCCATCCAGGCGCAGGGGTGGGCCTGCCTGCCGCCGTGGAATTCCACCCGGCCGTCGGCAGATTCGAGGACAAAGTCCTGCCCCAGCAGCGGGGACAGTTCGGCACCGCGGAGCACCACGTTCCGGCGCGCCAGCAGCGGGTCAAAGGGATCGGCACCAAGCTCCGCGGCGATGGCCTCCAACGACTCCACAGCTAACAAGGTAACGGCCGCATCCATATGGGCGGCCTTGCCGAAGAACCGGTCACCGACAATCCCCTTGCCGGCAACTACCTCAGCCTGGTCCGCATCGGTGGTGACGACGTCGGCCGGCCCGTCCTTGGCCCGCCCGAAGTAGGCGTGTGCGGGCGAGACGAGCAGGTGCAGGATCTCGACGTCGTACGCATAACTCATGCCTCCACGCTAACCGCTCCTGCGTGGACGGGACGCCGCCGCTCATTCCATCAGTGGGGGAGGTTGGCACGGGCGTGCCGGTGCCGCCCGCGTTGTGCCGCACGTGCGAGGATGGCGCGAAACGGCGAGGGCGCCGTGCCGGACGAAGGATGGGTAGGGGAACAATGCGGTACCTGTACCTGAGGACATGTGCGTCCATGGCCGGCCTGCTGTGTTTGAGCCTGGTCGTGTCGCTCGCCGTGTTTGCTCACCTTTTCAAGGAGCCGGCGATGGACGCGGCGGCTGCCCCCGAAGCAGAGCCGCCGGACAGTTTCACGCTCGTGATCAACAAGAACCGACCCCTCGCGGCGGACTACGTGCCGGCCGATCTGACAGACGCGGGCGGGCTGCTGCTGCGCGCCGAAGCGGCTGAAGCCTATGCCCGGATGGTTGGTGATGCCGCGGCGGAGGGCGTCGCCGTTTCTCCCGTCAGCGGCTACCGGTCACGGGAAGAACAGTCCCGGCTGCACGCCTCCTACACCGAGAAGTACGGGCAGGAGGGAGCCGATTCGCTCTCCGCCCGGCCCGGCCACAGCGAGCATGAGACCGGGCTGGCCGTGGACATCGGCAATCCGGACGGTCTATGCGCGCTGGAAACCTGTTTCGAAGGAACGGCAGCCGGTTCATGGACCGCTGCGAACGCCCACCGGTACGGCTTCCTGATCCGTTATCCGGCCGGGGCGGAACACATCACCGGGTATGCCTACGAGCCCTGGCACCTGCGTTACGTGGGGCCGGAGGTGGCCGGCGGAGTCCATGACTCCGGGGTGACGCTGGAGGAGTTTCTCGGCTTTCCGGCCGCGCCGAACTACTGACCGCTAAACCGCCTTCACCACCGGCAGTTCGCTCCACTCGGTGGTGTACCGCGGCGAGGAATACCTGCGCGACATGGTCCATTCCGGCGTCGCCGTGGACATCCCCGCCAGTCCGAGCCCGATGCTCGCCGCACCGTATTTGTCCGTGACTTTCCCCAGCAGTTCGCCCAGGTTCCGCCGTTCCTGTGCGGAGACGAACTCCTCGAACAGCGGCTGCGCGCCGGCGGACTCCAATCCGCTGAGCATCACCCCGGCCTTGGTGTAGGGCACACCCTCGACCACCTGGGACTCGAGCGCGCCGACGGCGGCCCGGCTGAGGACCACGGGATCCGCCGTCGGAGTGGGCAGTCGCACCGTGGCGGAGGGGAACGACGCCGCCCGCTCGCTGAAGTGCGACGTACCGGCATAAGCGGTGAGGATGCTGGCCTGCTGTCCCTCACGCTCCAGCCGTGCGGCCGCCTGCTGCGCGTAGATGCTCATGACCTGCCGCATTTCCGCACCGGTAGTGACCGGCGTCGAGAAGCTCCGGGAGAAGATCAGCTGTTTGCGGTCCGCCCGCTCGTCCTCGTGCGGGATGCAGGCGGTGCCGTTGAGCTCCAGCACGGTGCGCTGCAGGGTGACCGAGAATTTCCGGCGGATCAGCGCCGGATCGGCTGCGCGCAGGTCCGCGACGGTGGTGATCCCCATCGCATCCAGCTTCGTGCCCAGCCGGGACCCCACGCCCCAGAGGCCGGTGACCGGCACCCGGGACATGATGGCTTCTACGGCGGCCGGGTCCATGGTCTCGAGGTTGCAGACGCCCTGCAGGTGCCGGTTCTGTTTGGCGATCCGGTTGGCGAACTTCGCCAGGGTCTTGGTGGTGCCGATGCCCACGCAGACAGGCAGGCCGGTGTGGCGGGCGACGGCGGTGCGGATCGTTGCCCCCTGTGCCTCCAGATCGCGCGGCGTGCCGGCGAGTCCGAGGAAGGACTCATCGATCGAGTACACCTCCTGCCACAGCGCGTAACGCCCCAGCAGTTCCATCACACGGGAACTGAGATCTCCGTAGAGCTCGTAGTTGCTCGAGCGCTGGATCAGGCCCACGCGCGGCGCGGATTCGGCGAGCTTGAACCACGGCGTGCCGGTCTTGATGCCCAGTGCCTTCGCCTCGTCCGAGCGTGCCACCACGCAGCCGTCGTTGTTGGACAGCACCACCACCGGCACCCCTGCCAGTTTGGGGTCGAACGCGCGCTCGCAGGAGACGTAGAAGCTGTTGACGTCCACCAGCGCGATCCGCTGGGCGGCTGCCGGCGGCGCGGACGGCTCAGACATGGTGCAGGCAGCGGGTCACAACGCCCCACACGGACAGTTCCGACGGCTCAGCCACGAGGATGTCCGGATACCCGGGGCTTTCGGCCCGCAGCACGATCCGCTGCCCGCTCAGCAGCAGCCGCCGGACCGTGAGTTCCCCGTCCACCACGGCGACGACGACGGCGCCGTCGCGCGGCGTGAGCGAACGGTCCACAATCAGTTCATCCCCGTTGCAGATACCGGTGCCCGCCATGGAATCGCCTTCCACCCGCACCACGTAGGTGGAGGTGGGGTCCCGGATCAGGTGCCGGTTGAGGTCAATCCGGCCGTCAAAATAGTCCCGGGCCGGACTGGGAAACCCTGCGGCAGTCGCGGCGTCGGACTCCGACGGCGGAGCGGGGCGGCGGGAACGGTCTGCTGAGAACACCGCCATGCCGAGGCCTCCTGGGGATATTTCTAGAACGGGGATATTTCTAGAACATACTTTCGAACCCCAAGCCTAGCACCGGACTGCTATTCGTTACTTGAGCGGGATCCCGTGCGCGTCGGTGCGGAAGGACCGGGCGTTGCAGAGAATCATCAGGCCTTCGACGAAGCCCCAGACGGCTCCCATGCCCGTGAAACAGGTCAGGACAAGCTGCGCGATGCCCACGCTGTTGTTGCCCAGGTAGAAGCGGTGGACGCCGAAGCCGCCGAGGAAAATTCCGAGCAGTCCGGCGGTGACGCGGGATTTCTGGGGCCGGTAACCCGGGCCCTGCGGTGCGTGGCCGAACTGGGCATGGCCGTAGCCCTGGGCCTGCTGGTGGCCGGCGGACGGGTAACCCTGGACGGGATACCCCTGGGCCTGGTTCGGGTAGCCCTGGCCGGGATACCCCTGGCCGGGCTGGTTCGGGTAGCCGGGTGAAGGATAGTGAGGTGCCTGCTGCCCGTATCCCTGGGGATTCTGGGGCTGGGGGTGCTGAGGCTGCTGGCCGGCGGGGGCGGTAGGTTCGGGTTTCTTGGGGGAGGCGTATTGCTCGTCCCACTCGTCGGACCACCGGTTTCCGTGGTTGTTTCCCTGGCCGGGACCGTTACCTGACATGGTTTCCTCCAACGTTTTTTTCGAAGCCATCCGGACGGGGCGTCGAGATTCAGCTTCAACTCCGGCAGCGATCGCCGCAATCATCCGGATATACCTGCTGCCTGCACTCTAACAGCCGCCAGTAACAGAAGCCCCAGACCCGCCCGCGCCCGGACGGACTTGCTTAGGCGCCTGCCCGTGCCCAGCGCGCGAGCCGGTCGCTGGCTTCCATCCAGGCTGTGTCCAGGACCTGTTCCTGAGGATGGGCATCGTGCCACTGGATGATTTCGCGGGCACCTTCGGAAAACGGAATCACCGCCTGGTAATCCGGCACCAGGGACTTGATCTTGCTGTTGTCGAAGATGACCGAATGGCTCTTGTCGCCCAGCAGGCCGGGGCCCCGCCCCGGATCGAGCGCTGCGATGGTCTCCGATGGCACGTGGACCAGGAGTGGGTCGGGGACACCGGCGGCAGCCGCCAGGGAACGGTAAACGGCGTCCCAGGGCAGGAACTCGTCGGATGTGATGGTGTAGCTTTCGCCGACGGCGGCGGGCCGGCCCAGGAGGCCTACGAAGGCCTTCGCGAAATCCCGGCTGTGCGTCAGCGTCCACAAGGACGTGCCGTCACCGTGCACCACTACCGGCAGCCCGGCGCGCATCCGGTGGATGTCCGTCCAGTGCCCGGACAGGGGGACCATTGTGGCGTCATAGGTATGCGACGGGCGCACGACCGTCCCCGGAAAGCCCTCGCTCCGGTAGGCCTGCACCAGGATGTCCTCCCCGGCGATCTTGTCCCGGGAGTACTGCCAGAACGGGTTGCGCAGCGGCGTCGACTCCCGCACCGGCAGCCGTGCGGGCGGCTTCTGGTACGCCGAGGCCGAGCTGATGAACACATACTGCCCGGTTCGGCCGCGGTACAGTTCCACCGCCGCTGCCACATGCTCGGCGGTGAAGGACAGGAAGTCCGCCACGGCGTCGAACGTCCGGCTGCCCAGGGCGCCCCGAACGGCACCCGTATCCCGGACATCGGCGGACAGGACCTCGACGCCGGCCGGCGCCGGACGCAGCGCAGACACGCCCCGGTTCAGCACTGTCACCCGATGCCCGAGGCTGGCAGCGTGCGCGACGGCGGCGGCACTGATCACGCCGGTGCCGCCGATGAAAAGCAGATCAAGAGCCGCGGGATGCGTCATTGCGGGTTTCCTTACGGGTGTCCTTGACTGGGGGAAGGAGCCGGGCTTAGGTGGAGGTGCCCGGCTCCGAACTGCACCCAGCCTAGATGACCGCACGGCAGGAAAGGCACCGCCATGACAGAGAGTCCCCGCACCGTTGTTCCGGAACTGACGCTCGGCAACTCCGTACGGATTCCGCAATTGGGGTTCGGCGTCTTCCAGGTCCCGGCTGACCGGGCGCAGGAAGTGGTGGAGGACGCCCTGGCTGCCGGATACCGTCATATCGACACCGCTGCCGCGTATGGCAACGAGGCCGGAGTGGGAGCGGCCATCGCCGCATCCGGCATTCCCCGGTCCGAGATCTTCGTGACCACCAAGCTGCGCAACGGAGACCAGGGGAGGGCGCGGGCCGCGTTCCTGGACAGCCGGCGAGCGCTGAACCTCGACGTCGTCGACCTCTACCTGATCCATTGGCCGGTGCCCTCGCAGGGGATGTTCGTGCAGGCCTGGAAGGAACTCGAGGCCCTGTACCGGGACGGCTATATGCGCGCCATCGGGGTCTCCAACTTCCTCGCCGACCATTTGGATGCCCTGTACGAGCAGAGCCAGGTCCTGCCGGCCGTGAACCAGATCGAACTGCATCCCGGGTTCCAGCAGGCGGCGCTCGCGGCCGACACCATTTCCCGCGGCATCGCCGTCGAGGCCTACAGTCCGTTGGGGCAGGGCAGGGAACTGGGCGGGCCGGAAGTGGCGGCGCTCGCAGAGAAGTACGCAGCCACGGCAGCGCAGGTGGTGCTGGCTTGGCACCTGGGTTCGGGAAGGATCGTCATTCCCAAATCGTCCGACTCGGGGCGGATGCGGGAGAACCTGGCCGCCGTCGGTCTGGAACTGACGCAGGAGGAACTGGACCTCCTGGACGGGCTGGAGGGCGGACGCCGGATCGGTGCCGATCCGGCGACGGCGGACTTCAGCCAGTTCTGACCTGCCGGACAGTCCAGGGAGGGTAGATGCGGCCGTCTCAGGAAGCACTGGATCTCCTGTACGCCATCGGCGACGAACTGCAGGACGGTCCATTGACCGTGGGCACCATGTTCCGCAGCCCGGGGCTGCGTACCAGATCTAAGATCGTGGCCTTCCTCGGTTCCGGCGACTACCTGATCGTGAAGCTGCCGAAAGCCCGCGCCCAGGAGCTCATTGCTGCAGGTGCCGCAGGGCCGGTCACCATGGGTAAGCGCACCATGCGGGAATGGGTCGAGGTGCCGTCCGCCGCGGACCCGGGGGCCACGGCACTCCAATGGACGGCACTCACCCGCGAGGCGCTGGAATATGTCCGCAGCCTTCCGGGTTAGCACGGCAATGAGCTTTCACTCGCTCCACCTGTGACAGGAGAATGCCGTGAATGATCCATCCCCCTTGATAGCCGTTGTCGGTGCCACCGGGCATCAGGGCAGCGCCGTCGTGACCGCGCTGCTTGAGCGCGGCGCGAAGGTCCGCGCACTGGTCCGGGACCCCTCCGGCAGCCGCGCTGCGTCGCTCGCGGACCGCGGCGTCGAACTGGTTCCGGGAGACCTGACGGACCCGGACAGCCTCGATGCGTTCCTCAAGGGAGCGGACGCCGCCTACGCGATGGCCACCATGGCCGGGCCCGGCGGAACGGAACAGGAAACCGCCAACGGCGTGGCGCTCGCGGACGCGGCCCGGCGGACGGGTTTGCCGCATCTTCTCTACAGCTCCGTCGGCGGAGCCGAACGGCAGTCGGGGGTGCCCCACTTTGAAAGCAAGCGCCGCGTCGAGGAGCACATCGAGGCCCTGGGCCTGCACGCCACGTTCCTGCGCCCCGTGTTCTTCACTGATAACTTTCAAGGCTTCGGCGTCAGCACGGAGGACGGTGAAGTGGTGGTGCGGATGCCGCTGCCGGACAACATCCCGCTGCAGATGGTCGCCGTGCACGACGTCGGCCGGGCTGCGGCTGCGATCCTGGCCGGCGGCACCGATGTGGAGGGCGGCGCCGTCGAAATCGCGGGGGATGAGCTCACCGGCTCGCAGATCGCAGCAGCTTTCGGTGAGGCCGCCGGGCTGCCGGCCCGTTATGAGGCGCTGCCGCTGGAGGTGGTCGAGTCCCAGGGGGATCTGGCGGCGATGTTCCGCTGGTTCGGGCAAACTTCCGCCTACCAGGGCGACTTCGAGGCAACCCGCGCCCTGCTGGGGGATGCCCCGCTGGATCTGCCCGGTTGGATCAAAGTCTCGGGATGGACGGCGGGCTGACCTCACCCGGCGTCCCGGGCCGTGCGGTCACCCAGGGTTTCCTTGCGTGAGTTGTTGGTCCGGCGGGTGACGGCCGAGGCCCAGACCCAGGTGGCCCGGCGCAGTCCGGCGTCCTCCCAGAGCACCTGTACCGCCCGGGACGACCAGCTGCAGGCTTCGCCCTTCACACGCTCGGCAGCGCCGGGGAACCGGATCCAGGCCCAGACGGGCACCCCGGGCACCGACGTGGTGACCGGATTGTGCTCGAAGTCCAGCTCTTCCGGGGTAAGGCTGATCGGCTCGGCCCGCCGTGCATAGCGGGCCGCCAGCCGCTCGGCGGCGTCCTGGTTCATACTCTTAAAAATAGAACATATGTTCGAAAGCGGGTAACCGGGCCGGGTCCCTGCCATGCTCATGCCGGCGGCAGGTCCATGGTGCACAATAGGTGCCATGTGCGGACGGTACGTAATGGCAAGGGCGACGTCGGATCTGGTCTCGGCGTTCGCCGTCGAGCAAACGGTGGGACCGGACGTGCTCCCGTCCTGGAACGTTGCCCCCACGGATGATGTGCGGATCGTCACCGAGCGGTTCTCCAATGAAGCACCGGTGCGGCGGCTGGCGACGGCTAAATGGGGGCTGGTTCCCGTCTGGGCCAAGGACCCCAAGATCGGATCCCGGATGATCAACGCCCGGCGGGAAACCATCCTGGAGAAACCGGCGTTCCGCAAGGCGGCCGTGAAGCGCCGTGCCCTGGTGCCGGCCGACGGTTACTACGAGTGGGAAAAGTCCGCGGACGGCAAGATCCCCACCTACCTGTACTCCGGCAAACAGGACCCGCTGGCGTTCGCAGGCCTGTATGAGTTCTGGCCGGACCCGGCGCTGCCGGAGGACCACGAACACAAGTGGCTGCTGAGCGTCACCATCATCACCACGAAAGCCACGGACGCGCTCGGCCACATCCACGACCGCACCCCGCTGATCATTCCGCCGGACCTCTACACTGACTGGCTGGACCCGAAGCTGACGGACGGGGCAGACGTCGCCCAGCTGCTGGACGCCGTGCCCGAACCCACGCTGACCCCGCGGGTGGTGTCCCGCGAGGTCAACTCGGTGCGCAACAACGGGCCGGAACTGATCGAGCCTGCGAGCGCCTGACACCTGGTGAACCCCGGTGGATTACCAGGCGTAGTCCTCCGGCGCCGGTGAGTGCCCGGGGAAGATCCCGTCCAGCCGGGCCAGCGTCCGTGCATCCAGGGTGACGTCCAGGGCGAGGAGTGCCTCGTCCAGCTGCTCTTGGGTGCGCGGGCCCACCAGCGGCGCCGTCACCGCTGGCTGGTGCAGCAGCCAGGCCAGTGCCAGGACGCCGGGCAGGATGTCCAGTTCCGCGGCCAGTGCCTCGTACTGCCGGATCTGCTCCTCGTGTTTCTCCAGCAGGTTCCGCACCCTGCCCTCGGCACGCCGCCCGCCGCCGTCGGCCTCCTTCGCCAGGATCCCGCCGAGCAGGCCGCCCTGCAGAGGGGACCACGGTAGGATTCCGAGCCCGTACTGCTGCGCCGCGGGAAGGACTTCCAGTTCCACGGACCGGTTGATCAGGTTGTAAATACTCTGCTCGCTCACCAGCCCTGCAAAGTTCCGCCGGCTGGCGTTTTCCTGCGCCCGGGCAATGTGCCAGCCGGCGAAGTTGCTGCTGCCGTTGTAAATGATCTTGCCCTGCACCACCGCCACCTCCATGGCCTGCCAGATCTCCTCCCACGGCGTGTTCCGGTCAACGTGGTGGAACTGGTAGAGGTCGATGTAATCGGTCTGCAGCCGCTTCAGGCTGGCGTCCAGGGCGCGCCGGATGTTCAAGGCCGAGAGGTAGGTGTCATTGGGGCGTTCGCTCATGGAGCCGTAGAGCTTGGTGGCGAGGACGGTGTCCTCGCGCCGCCCGCCGCCTTTGGCGAACCAGCGTCCGATGATCTGCTCGGTCCAGCCCTTACGCTCACCCCAGCCGTAGACGTTGGCGGTATCGAAGAAGTTGATGCCGGTATCCCGGGCGGAGTCCATGATGGCGTGGGCGTCCGCCTCGTCGGTTTTGGGTCCGAAGTTCATGGTGCCCAGGCACAGGCGGGACACGGACAGGCCGGAGCGGCCGAGATGCGTATATTCCATCCGGCCAGTGTGCTCCCCGTTACGTTGCGGGGCCAGCCGTCGGACGGTGCTGGGGTAGCCTGAAAGCCAATTCCGGAACGGCAGGGAGAAGCAAGCACGTGGCTGAATCGTATTACCGCTCGCTGGGCAACGACGCCTATGAGGCAACCATCCACACCCAGGGGGCCTGGAACCCGCAGGAGCAGCACATGGCTCCCATTTCCGGCCTGCTGGCCCACTGCCTGGAGCAGTTCCGTCCACGCCCCGAGCTGCGCATGGCCCGGATCAGCTACGACATTTTCGGGTTGATCCCGCGCACCGCCTTCGAGGTGAAAACCTCCGTCCTGCGCCCCGGACGGACCATTGAACTGGTGCAGGCCGAGATGGTGGTTGAGGGCCGCACCGCCGTTCGCGCCACCGCCTGGCGCCTTGCCCGCGGCTCGACGGCCGAGGTGGCCGCCGTGGAAGACGATGCCATGCCCGGCCCGGCAGAGGCGGGCACCCATGAAGGCATGACCGAGTGGCCCGGGGCGTTTATTGAATCCCTGGAGAAACGGGCGCTGCCGGGGCTGCGTCCGGGCCGCGGCCGGGCGTGGCTGCGCACCCCGCACGAAATGGTGGAAGGCACGCCGACGTCGGACCTGGTCCGCCTCGTGGGCATGGCAGACACCGCCAACGGTATTTCCACCCGCGTGCCCCCGGGCGGTGACAGCTACATGTTCCCGAACGTGGACCTGCAGCTGCACCTGCACCGCGAACCCCGGGGGGAATGGCTGGGCCTGGACACCCAGGTAACCTTCGGTGCCGACGGCATCGGCCTGACTTCGACGGTCCTGCATGACCTGCAGGGACCGTTTGGGCGCAGCGAGCAGATCCTGACCGTCCGGCCGCTCGGCGGAGCGTAGGCGGTGCCCTCCGCCTTGGAAGTGTTCCGGCAGGAGGAATCCCTGGGCGCCGCCGCCGACCTCGACTTTGCGCTCGCCATGCTCGACGCCGTCCGCAGCGGCGGGCTCGGCCCGGCCCTGCGGATTTACCGTCCCCGCCCCACGGTCGCCCTGGGGCAGCGCGACGCCAAGCTGCCCGGCTTCGCCGCGGCACAGGCTGCCTGCCGCCGGCAAGGTTTCGAGCCGCTGGTCCGAAAGGCCGGCGGCCGGGCCGCCGCCTACCACGAGGGCTGCCTGATCCTGGATCATGTGGAGCCGGACACCGACGCGCTCGCCGGCTCGAGACGCCGGTTCGCTGATTTCGGCGAGCTGCTGGCCGGCGCGTTCCGCAAGGCCGGACTGACCGCCAATGTAGGCGAAATCCCGGGGGAGTACTGCCCCGGGGAATTCACCGTCTCCGGCGAGGCTCCCGGCGGGGAGCGGATCAAACTGGTGGGCACCGCCCAACGGGTGATTGCCGG
The DNA here is from genome assembly GCF_024385525.1 of Arthrobacter sp. zg-Y238. Classification (GTDB taxonomy): domain Bacteria; phylum Actinomycetota; class Actinomycetes; order Actinomycetales; family Micrococcaceae; genus Arthrobacter_B; species Arthrobacter_B jinronghuae. Next base: position 72,340 of record NZ_JANFLU010000008.1, read on the forward strand.
CGGCTGGCTGTTTTCCTCAGTGCTGGTGGTGGACAACGCCCTCCCGCTCCGCCGGGTCTTGACCGACTGCTATGCCGAGCTCGGGCTGAGCTGGGACCCGCGCACCGCCGGAGCCGCCCGGGACCTCGCACCGGGACTGGATATGGTCCAGGTGCAGGACGCCGTCCTGGCCGCCTACGCCGGCTACGCACCCCTCGTTGACGGGGACTTCACCGCACTGCGGGGGAGAGTTGCGCAACACTAGGGCCGCGTCGCTTCGTCCCGGCGGCTGCCGGGGATAGTGTTGATGGCGGTGAGCCGGCTTAACCGGAGCGGCTATCAACATTCGTAACAAAGGAATTCCATTGGGCTCAGACACCGTTGAAAACACTGCGCTGCGGCTGCAGGCGGTCCTGGAGATCCTCGCAGCAGAGGACCCGTCAGCTACCGGCAAGGTCAGCAGGGCAAAGGTACTCGGTGCCGCCCTGGACCGTGTGCCGCTCGAAGGACGCGAAGCGGAGGCCCTGGCCAGCGGCACCACGCGCGGCGAGCGTGCCTTGGTGAACGCCACCACCAAACTCGTCAAGGCGGGCTGGATCCTCAAGGAAGCCCGCTCCGGCTGGAGCATCACCAACGAGGGCCGCCGGGCCCTGAAGGACTTCCCGGAGCCGGCGCACCTGTCGGCCGCCCTCAGCGGGAAGCCGGTGGCAGCGGCAGAAACCGCTTCGCCGGCAGAGGAAGTAGTGGAAGAGGTCCTGCGCGACGCCGTCGCCGTCCCTTCCGCTCCGGCCGAACAGCACGGCTCGCACCCGGAGACCGGCATCCCGGAGCCGTCCTTCCCGCAGCCGGAGTCCGTGGCCCTCGCGGGCGATTTCGGCGCGGCGCTCGGCACCGAGGACTGGAATCCGGCCGGCGCGCAGTTCGCGTTCGACCGCCACGACGAACTGTGGAAGCTCACGGTGGACCTGCCCGAAGGCACGTACACCTACAAGGTGGCACTGAACGGTTCGTGGGACGAAAACTACGGGTTCGACGCACACCGCGACGGCGGCAATATCGAGCTGTGGCATACCGGCGGTCCGCTGACTTTCCTGTATGACCACGCCACGCACAACGTAGTCACCAAGGCAACCGCCTAGGACCGGCCCGGCGTTAGCCCGGACCCTCAACGGGGTCCACCAGGAACCCGCGGGGCTCCCGCACCCACCAGACCCGTTCGCGGCGCAGTTCCGCCGGCGTGGAGTAGCGGTAGCGGTAGACCCGGGCACGGATCCAGCGGGGCGGCTCGCCGTCGAACGGGTCCCTGCGCAGCAGGCGCAGGGTCCGCCGGTCGGCGGCGAGCAGCTTCCGCAGCAGCACCGGGAACCAGGCACCGGCGGCACCCAGGCCCAGGAACCACATCAGCCAGTCCAGGCGCAGGTGGTAGGGCGCAAACTGGCGCGGCATCCGGCGCGGGTCCCCGGGCTTGCCCTTGAACTCGTACTCCAGCCAGCGGGCGTCCGGCCCCGGCGGATCGTTGGTGCCCTCGATGACCACCTCGTCCCGCCGCCGCGTAATGCTGCCGAACGCACCGTAGGCATTGGAAAGGTGCCAGCGGTTGAAGCTGGCATTCATCAGCTGGTCGCGGCGGACCAGGTTCTTCAGCGGTTCCCACGCCCAGTACAGCACCGCCAGGGTTACGGCGCCGACGACGACGGCGAACGCCGCCGGGGTTGCCTCCGGATCCGGTGCGGCGAACTGCACTCCCGGAAGCACCGCCTGCACGGCCGAATCGCTCAGGGCCGTGCACGCGAGCAGGATGGTCAGCACGTTCAGCCAGGCGAAGTTCCCCGAAAGGACGAGCCAGAACTGGGTAAAGATCACCACCGCCGCGGCAATCGAAGCCACCGGCTGCGGGAAGAACAGGAAGAACGGCACCACCAGCTGGGCGAAGTGGTTGCCCAGCACCTCCATCCGGTGCAGCGGCTTTGGCAGATGGTGGAAGAACCAGCTGGCCGGGTTCGGCATCGGCTGGGTTTCGTGGTGGTAGTACAGGGCGGTGAGATCCCTCCACACCTTGTCGCCGCGCATCTTGATCAGGCCCGCACCGAATTCGAGCCGGAACACCAGCCAGCGGAAGGCCCACAGCACCGCGACCGGAACCGCGACGTCGTCGGAGCCCAGGAACGCGGCCAGGAAGCCCGCCTCCAGCAGCAGCGATTCCCAGCCGAACCCGTAGAACGTCTGCCCGATGTTCACCACGGACAGGTACAGCCCCCAGATAAACAGGAAAGCTGCCATCGGCAGCCACCACGGCCCGGACTGCGGCACTCCCGCCACCAGCAGCGCGGAGACGACGGCGCCTGCCCACGCCACGGCGAGCAGGAACCGGTCCGAATAGTGCCAGTGGAAGAGGGTGGGAATTCCCCTGCCCTTGATCCGGGCCAGGAACTGCGGGGCCGGGAGCAGGCCGTTTTCGCCGAGCAGCGCCGGGAACTGGGCGGCCGCGGAGAGGAACGCGATCAGGTACACGGCGGCGATGCCGCGCTGCAGCACCTGGCGGGCGAATTCGTATCCTTCGGCGCTGAACCACTCCATGGCATGTCAGCCTAGCTCCAGCGGCGGGCCGGCGCCGCCCGTTACAGGCGCCGGCTTAAATGTACTTATTGATGTACACCCAGCGTCCCCCGAGGTCTGTACGGAGGGCTTCGAGCAGGGTCGTAACGAGTTCGGGTGAATACCCGCCGGTGCCGGTATCAATGATGACCGCGAAGGACGCCATGGCCATGCAACTCCCCAGGTCCCAGTCACCGAATAGTCCCGCCCATGAGCAGTCGGGACAGGCAAGCCGGGGCTCGGGGCCGCCGTCGTACCATTCACTGACCAGCGGAACAATCAGCTCGAGCGGAAACTGGAAAGTGCAGCGCGTGCAAACGGGACCCCCGGTACCCTCACCGGCAAAGTAGTAGTCCCGTCCGGCGACGAAGCTGTAGCTTCCGTTGGCGTCTGCGGATGCCGCCAAGGTGCGCGGTCCGAAGGCGTCGGCGGGGTGCTTGTCGTAGTAGGGGTCGTAGACCGTAGGGTCGGCCATGCTCCAGCCGGTGCTGCGGAACCACCTCCGTACCTGGCTGAATCGTTCCTCGCTTCCTTCCGGGTCTACGGAAAGGTCCAGCAGTTGTTCCCGGTTATCGCTCATGCCACACCGTAACGAATGCCGCCGGAAAATACCCGAAAGAGCAGCAGGTTCCTCTTGCCTGCCCCTCGTCCTACGCTGGAACGGTGGCAGAACCCTCTGCCGCGGGAGGTGCCGGAAATGACCGGATCGCGTGTCCTTGCCCTCGTCGTCGCCCATCCCGACGACGACGCGTACGGGCTGGCGGGAACAGTGGCGCTGCACGAAGACGATCCGGAGTTCCGCTTCGTCCTGGTCCACGCGACCGACGGCGGCGCCGGGCAGATTGATCCGTCCTATCCGCCGGTCAACGAACCGCTGGGGCGGATCCGGCGGCGGGAAATGGAAGCCGCATGGACGGCGCACGGCAGGCCGCCGGACCGCCACGAGTGGCTGGACTACGACGACGGTGCAGTGGCGCAGGTTCCCTTCGATGAACTGGTGGAGCGGATCGGCGACATCCTGGCGCAGGAGCGGCCCGACGTCGTCGCCACCTTCGGCCCCGACGGAATCACCGGGCACCCGGACCACATCGCAGTCGGTGCGGCCACCGATGCAGCGTTCACGGGCCTTCGGGCCGACGGCGGTCCGGGGCTGCAGCGCCTGCTGCACGGCGGTGTCCGCCGCTCCACCTGGGAACGGTGGAACCGCAGCCGGGTCCGGCACGGACTGGAACCCTGGGATGAGGGCAGGGTGTATGACGTACGTCCGGTTCCGGACGACCTGATCGGCATGGAGGTGGACGTCGGCAGCGTGGCGCACCGGATCGTGGCGGGGCTGATGGAGCATCGGACCCAGCGGCACGTGGTTTCCCCGGGGGTGCCCCCGGATTCGGAAGAGGATGCCGGCTGGGCCCGTTCCGTCTCAGTGGAGCCCCTGGTCATTGCCTGGCCGCCGCGGCAGCCCGGGGCAGCCGTACTGGGTGATGTTTTCGAGGGGTTGGACTAGACGGCGTCGACGTTCCGGATGCCGAGTTGCGCGGCCCTTGGAACGCCAGCATGTCTGCCCGCCGGGTGACGGTGAGTTGCTGTGGACTCCTACCCCCTTAGGCAGGAATAAGCCATCCCGAGTACGCCTCGGTAGCCCTCTTCATATGCAACGCGCTGTTCCTCATAATATTGCCGACGGACCTGCCCTGCGGCGGGTGGAACGAGCGGGACACTGCTGAATGGATTGCTGATGCCAAGCCGGTGCAGCTTTTTCACGAACAGACGGTGGAAGAAGACAAGCTCAAGGCAGATATGGTGAATCGCCCCGATCGATGGATGCCAATCTCAGTCGGCAGCAACGACGGATTGCCCTTTGTGGATCGTGCGGATGGCGGCGAGGCAGGAATTCCGGCTCTGCACTCTTGAGGAGGAACCCGAGCCGGAGGACATCGCCGACGCGATCGCTGCCGTGGTGTCCACCGAGTTCCGCTGGGCAACGGGGGAGCGCATCGAGGTTTCCGGCGGCGTGCTGCTGTAGCGAGCCCCAAGCCAAGTGTTGATGCTGCCGCAGGCCTCGCGCATATTCGGGGCTACGGCAGGAATGAACCTAGGAGTGACATGTCCCGTGGAGCACCAGCGAAGATCGCACTGAGGCGTGGCACAAGGTTTGGTGCCGCAGCGGCGGTCCTGCTCGTTCTGGGGCCGTTCATCAACAGGAACTTCGGCGTAGCGGACAGCCTGAGTTCGATGCCGCTTTCCGCGGTCTGGGAAACGGCACCGGTCGCGGTGCTGGTAACGGTGGCCTATCTGGTCTTGCTGCTGACATCGGTGCTGCTTTGCGCCGTCGTCGTCACCGTCTCCCTCACCGCCGGCTCAACTTCCCGACGGCTCGGGACCCACCACCAGGCAGGTGCTTGACGCGGTAGCGAGAACCCGGCCGGCGGCGTCGCGCAGGTCCGCTTCGACAAACGCTGCGTTGCGCCCGGCCTTGGTCACCCATCCGTGGGCGGTGACGGTGCCCGTGTTCGCGGTGGCGGGCCGCAGGAAGGACACTTTGAGTTCGAGGCTGGTGTAGCCGGCGCCGGCCGGCAGCGTGGAGTGCACGGCGCAGCCGCAGGCGGAGTCCAGGATGGTGGCGAAAAAGCCGCCGTGGACGGACCCGATCGGGTTGTAGTGCGATTCGTCCGGTTCCGCCGTCATCACCACATCCCCCTCGCTCACGCTGACGAGGCGCAGCCCCACGTGGCTGCTGATCGGCGGGGCGGGAACCTCGCCGGCGGCAAGCGCCTGCAAGTGCTCGAGTCCGGTCCGCGAGAATATGCGTGCGACGTCCCGCTCTGCAGGGGAGTATTCGAGCGTTTTCGAACGCATTTCGGAAGCGGGCATCGGAGCTCCTTCAGGGCTGGTGAGTGCTGGGACTCATAGACACAGTAATGCAGGCCATTCTGTCATGCTGGTCCATGACCGCAGATCCCAGCCCCGCACGGCAGCCGACCAACGCGGGCGACCGCGTCCTCGACGGCCCGTTCTCAAGGCCCTCGCCCACCCGCTCCGGGTGCAGCTGTCCCCAGACAGCGAGCAGCATGGGAAAACGGGTGGGGGAATCGAGGTGAGCCACCAGCTATCACCTTCGGCAACTGGCCCGGCACTGCCTGGTCCGCGGCCATGCCGCAGCCCCGTCACTAGAATTGGTTTGACCGCGGTGCGTTGACCGGTTGAGACCACTGTCGTTTTGTACGGGGAAGACCCGTCAGTATCAAAGCGCCGACAATCGCCGCAATTCCGCCTACGGTCAGAGCGTAGGTCGCCCCGGCGCCGTCGACGAGGACTCCGCCGACGCTCGCTCCGACGGCGATCGCGATATTGCAGACCGTCACGATAAGCCCGCCGATCTGCTCAAGGCGTGTCGGTACAGTCCTGGCACCCCAGCTGAGCACTGCGGTCGGGATTCCGCCGAAACCAAAACCCCAGAGTGCGGCGCCGGTGAAAAGGCCTGTGATTGATTCGCCGGCGAGGAGCATAACGAGCATTCCGAGTCCCAATACCGCAGGGAAGAGGAACACGGCGGCCCGAAGCGCACGGTCGGCCAGGGGGCCGCTGAGAAGAGTGCCCAGGACGCTGGCGGCTCCGAACACGAGCAGCAGCACGGCCAGACCACCGGCATCGATTCCGGACACGGTTTCTGCCGCCGGGCGGATATACGTGAATCCGCCGAAGTGGCCGCCGAAGACCAGCAGGACCGCAACCAATCCCACTACGACCACTCCGGAGCGAAGGGTCGATCCGAGGGCGCGAAGCCCGCGCACTCCTGTAGGCCTGACGGCCGGCAGCGTGGCCGCCTGCACGAGCAGGGCCAGAGCGGCGACGATAGCGGCGATGAAGAAGACGGCCCGCCATCCCCAGATCTCACCGAGCCAGGCGCCGAGAGGTACGGCAACGATGGTTGCAACCGCTACACCGGCGTTGATGACGGTCAGCGCACGGCCGAGATGGTCGGCGGGCACCAAGTGAGCGGCCATGGCGGTGGCCATTGCCCAGAAGCCGCCAAGGGCAACACCGAGCAGGAGCCGCGCGGACAGAAGAACGAAAAGGCCGGGTGCCAGGGCAACGAGGACGTTGGAGAGGATGGCCAAGGCGGTAAGGCTGATCATGACCCGCCGGCGATCGGTGCGGGGGAGGACCACTGCGATAAAGAGGGCCGAGAAAACAGCAGCGACGGCCGTCATTGTCACGCTTTGTCCTGCAGCACCGACTGATACGTCCAGGGATCCGGCGATACGCGGAAGGAGACTCGCGGGCAGGAACTCAGACATAACAATCGCGAAGATTCCAAGGCCGAGCGAGACGACACCGCCCCAGGAGGCTGTCTTGTCTGCTTTGGCGATGTGTGCAGGGGTGGCGGTCATTGTGTTGACCCTTCTACTAGAAGTGCAGCACGCCGTTTTCGTCCCGGAGGGTTCCGGTTGGGCCCTCCGAGCCGTGGGTGGCGAGGTGTACAACGACTCGTGCGCTTTCTTCCGGTGACCTCCCGATACCGAAGCGGGCCGTCATATCCGTGGCAGTGGTGCCGGGTTCGAGCGCGTTGAACTTGATGCCGGGGTGGGATTTGGCGTACTGCACGGTGAGCATGGTCGCCGCCGTCTTCGACGCCGAGTAGAGGGCAAGCGGCAGGTCGAACTCGGGTCGATCGGGGTTGGTTACCGCCCAGAAGGACCCGGCGCTGCTCGAGATGGTGACTACATGGGCGTTGGCGGATTTGCGCAGCAGGGGGAGCGCCGCCTGCGTGACGCGGACAATACCTACGGCATTGGTATCGAAGGCCCGGAGGGCGGAAGGGCCGTCCATCTCCGTCTCCAGGACGCCTGCGTTGTGCACCAGGACATCGAGCCGCCCCTCGGCGGCATCAATGCTCGCCAGTGCGCTGGTGACTGAGGCGTCATTCGTTACATCGAGCTGCACGAATCGAGCGCCCAGCCCTGCTGCGGCTTTCTCACCCCGCTCGGCATCACGGGCACCTATGTAAACGACATGCCCCAACTCCAGCAGTTGCCTGGCAGTCTCGAATCCGATGCCCTTGTTCGCCCCGGTGATTAGTGTGACGGTCATTTTTGTCCTCTCGGTAGGCCAGCTCCAGCTGAACCACTGCAACGCTACGAATGCCTGCTTCCACCGGCCAGAGCCCTGTCCAGCCGGGGGAGTGGCAGGACCCCCTCTGCCGCTGTCCCTCCTGCCCTGCCAGGTCCTAGGCTGGCTCCCATGAGTAAGACATCGAACGCCCTTGGCGACTACCTGCGGGCCAGGCGCGAGCTGGTAACACCGAAGCAGGCCGGCATCCCGGACATAGGTGTGCGGCGCGTGCCCGGACTGCGGCGCGAGGAAGTGGCCATGCTCGCCGGCATCAGCGCCGATTACTACCTGCGGTTGGAGCGTGGACGGGACCGGCACCCGTCCGTGCAGGTCCTCGAGTCCATCGCCCGCGTGCTCCAACTTGACGACGACCACCTCGCGTACCTGCTCACGCTGGTCGCGGACGTTCCCCGGCAGCGCGTTCGCCGGCCGTCCAAGGAAACCGCTCCCGCTGGTGCACTCAAGCTGCTGGATTCGCTCGCCCAGCCCGCCTTCATCGAGGGGCGGTACTTCGATATCCTGGCCGCGAACAGCCTGGCGAAAGCGCTCTCGCCGCGTCTTGATCTCGGGGGGAACCAGCTGAGGGACATGTTCCTCGACCCGGCAGAGCAGGCCCTTTATCCGGAGTGGGAAGTGGTGACGGAGTGCTTCATTGCGAACCTTCGGCAGTCCGTGGGCAAGGATGTCGATAATCCCCGTTTCATTGAACTTGTCGGAGAGCTTTCGCTGGCGAGCCCCTACTTCCGCCGGATGTGGGCACGGCATGAAGTGCGGGCCCAGAGAGGCACACCGATGCGGCTCAACCATCCGCAGGTCGGGGAAATGACTCTCAACCGGGAGCGGCTGGGCATCAACGGAGCGGACGGACTGATGCTCGTCATTTACCACCCCGACGCCGGCTCGGACAATGCCGAGAAACTTGCACTCCTTGCCTCCGCGGCCTTCTCGACGAACACGAGTCAGGATCATCCGCAAACCGGCGCCAGACTGACCAGGGAGTAATACCGTGACTACTATCGGCATCCTCGGCGCAGGCCAGGCCGGAGCAACGCTTGCCCGGGTGGCAACGGCGGCGGGCTACGACGTCGTTATCGCGAATTCGCGGGGACCCGAAACCTTGCGGCGGCTGGTCAATGACCTGGGACGGCGGGCGCGCGCCGCCTACGCGGCAGAGGCCGCGGCTGCAGCCGACTTCGCCGTCACCGCGTTCCCGTACGCGCCCGGTGACCGGCTGCCGGTGCAGGAACTCGCAGGAAAGGTCGTGATCGACAACAACAATTACATGGTCTGGCGCGACGGGAACTTCCCCGACGTCGACTCCGGGCTCAAGACAGTCCATGAGTTACGTCAGGAACAGCTGCCCGCCTCGAAGGTCGTCAAGGCGTTCAACCACGTCCAGTTCCATGAGCGCTTCCACCTCCGTGTCCCCAGCGACGCGCTGCCGGCCATCATGCGGCTGGCGCGACCGGCCGGAGCCCCAGACCGTAAAGCGCTGGTCGTCTCCAGCGACTATCCGGAGGCCGTCGAACTGGTTACCCGGTTCTATGACGATCTAGGTTTCGACGCAGTTGATAACAGCCCCCTGAGCGAATCCTGGCGCAGCAGCCCCGGTACGCCGATGTGGCGCCACCACGTCGATGGACAAAGCCGCGAGGAACTCATCCGCAATCTGCAGCGCGCTCAACGGTCCGTCACCTCAACCCCGGCAGCGGCTCAGGCGAAGGGGCCCATGCCTGCGTAAAGAGCTTCGGGAGGCAGGCTCAGCTGGTCCTTGACGGCTTGCGTGTCTGCATCCAGAAACTCGTGCGGCCCCTTCAGCAGGGCATCCAGCACATCCGAGATGATCACGCTGGGGTCGTTCTTGGGAATGTCCCAGCCCTTCATCATGTCGGTATCGGTGGAAGAGAGGTGCACGCCCATCACATGCGTGCCCTGGCCGGCAAGCTCCAGGCGCGTGCTGTTGGTGAGCTGCCACTCGGCGCCCTTCGCGGCAGCGTAGGCACCGTTTCCCGGATACGAGCGGAAGGACAGCAGGGACATGACATTCATGATCGCGCCGCCGCCGTTGGAACCGAGGATCGGCGCGAAGGCCCGTGTCATTGCCAGGGTGCCCCAGAAATGGGTGTCCATTTCTGCCCGGATACGGCCGAGGTCCCCAGTCAGCAGATTCGTGGCCGTGGCAATGCCCGCATTGTTGATCAGCAGATTCACATCCGTCGCCGCGGCGGCCGCCGCCTCAACGGTGGCCGGATCGGTGATGTCCACTACGAGCGCCTCAACCTGGCCGGGTGCTCCGAGCTGCTCAAGGAGGCTGACCTTTCCGGGCTGACGGGTTGTCGCGTAGATCTTCCGTGCACCCCGCTCAACCAGCTGGATCACGAACTCCCGTCCCAGGCCCCTGTTCGCTCCGGTTACCAGTGCAACTGTCTCATTCATAGCTCCACCGTAAAACCTGACGTGAGTGTCAGGTTCAAGTCCAGGAAGGATCCATATGCGTATCGGGGTGCTGGCTGCTCGCAGCGGAGTGAGCGTGAGATCGCTGCGGTATTACGAAACCCGGGGGCTGTTGGTCTCGTCCCGCACCGGCGGCGGGCATCGTGAGTACGACGACGACGCCGTCGACCGGGTGATCCTCATCCAGGAGCTGATGGCTGCCGGCCTGACCAGTGCTGTGATCGTGCAACTGCTGCCCTGTATCTACTCGGGAACGACAACACCTTCCATGGTCAAACGCCTGGACGAGCAACGTGAACTTCTCGACCGGCGTGCCCGTGAGCTCCTCGCCACCAGGGACCGCCTCGATGACCTCATCATTGAAGCCCGCCACCGGCTCGTCACCCATAACTAGACCGGGTCCTCACAGGGCCACCCCTGCGTAACGGGCAGCTCTGGTTATGCCCGTTACACAGATGCTAGGTTGCAGGCATGAATGAAGATCTGATTGGGGCCTTGGTGAAAGTTGCCTCGACACGAGCTGAAGGCCAGTGGCCCGAGCAACTGGACCTTGATGTTTTCCATAGGTTCCTCAGAGACCCGGCACCCGCCGCCGCGCTGATTGATGATGTGGCAGTTGCCCGGCATGCCCGCGATTTATTGGCCGCGGTCCTGGTCGACGGTACGGATGCGGAGGCCCGGAGCGCCCTGAACAGTGTGGCAGCGACATACGCCGTCGTGCCCCGGATAGACGGGAACGGACCCTACTTCCTGTCTCTTAGCGGAACCGCTGAGGGCGCCTTTTGGGCGCAGATTCTGGCGGACTTGATGCAGGCGGTGAGCGAAGGATGCCGAGCCCGCGTGGGCAGATGCGTTTCCGCGCCGTGCATCATGCCTTTTCTCGACACCTCAACGGCAGGCGTGCGGGAATTCTGCTCCGTTCGTTGCGCAACGCGCGCCCGGGTACGCCGCCATCGTTCGAAGGAGGGTTCGTCATGACTGCAGTAATGCCGGCGACACACAGCCAGTACCGCCTTCCGGATACCGCAAATCTATGCTCGCGCCTGCTGCATGCGGCCGGGCTCTGGCTGCTTCGTAAAGCGCTGGAGCCGCGCCTTAGTGCCGATCGGCAGAACATCATGCTGGAGTACCGGAACGTTTCCGACCAGAAGGCTCGAAGGCTGCAGGCGGAGCGCCGGTATCACCTGCTGGTGGGTCCCAGGTGAGCGTGAGCAGTAAGTCCGCGAAAGGAGCGCCGGCAATCGCCGGCAGCCGTGTGCAGCGGACTAAGGGTTCATGACGTGATTCCCTGAATGATGAGTCCGACGCCGGCGGCCAGCAGGCCGACGCCCAGCACGGCCGCTCCACAGAAGCATAATGGCCCGGTTGGGCCGTGCGGGATCCTGGCCGATCACGGAGACGAAAAAACCGGTGGGCATCAGGATTGCGGCCGCAAGGACGCCGAGGGAAATCGTGGCGAACGGCTCGGGCACGCCGTTCGCCTGCACGATGACCATGATCAGGAGGCCGAGGATGATGAGCACTCCCGCGTGGGCGTGGCCGGCACGGAAGAAGCTCTTTTGAAGGTCGTTCGCCGGGAATCGTGCGGTTACCGCTGTAAAGACGAACCGGCCGCCGTATGCGACGCCGATGACGGTGAGGAGAACGACGCCGGCGATGACCTGGTGAGTGCTATCGAGCATGATGTTCCCTCCCGGTACGGGTCAGCCGTCTCGCCGCATCCGAGCCACTTCGGCTTCAATCCGGCGATCCGATATGGCGGGACGGCCTGCGTAGACAGGGATCCCCGCAATGACCGCGGCGACAAGAGTCCCCAGGATCGGCCAGACCGGCCAGAAGTACCCGTCCGGCGTCGTGAAGTACCAGATAGCGACCTGAAGGACCGCGAGCAGCAGGCAGAGACCGACCACCCCTTTGTAAATGGTCTTCGCGATGACGCGGCGGCGGGCAAGTTCGTACGATTCATTAGGCGTTGACATGGTGTGGTCTTCCTTTCAGATGCGGTGTTGGGGCATCAACGCTACAAATCCCGGGTATCAGCGGCCAGTGCCCCGCACATCCGGGGGTTTGACAGGACCCCCCTCCCGCATTTGCCTGGTGCACCGGATAGCCGGGTGCTGGGATTCGAACAGCGGCAGGATGTGCCGGCGGGCGGGGCGCGCTGGCTGACCGTGGGGGTGCCGGGGGAGGACGCCGGGGTGGAACTGCTGCTCGAACCGGCCGGGCATCCCGCCGTCGCACCATTCACGGAGGCGCTGGTATCGGACGGGATCCCTCCGACACCGTCGGCAACCTCATCCAGATCGCCGATACTGCGGACTGAAGCAGCCTTAGAAGCGGAACAGGGAGTTGATTTCCTGTTTGGCGTCGTCCACGTACACGTCGGTGCGCTCGTCGAAGAACGAGACCCGGTCCTTGAGCTGCGCCGAGTCGGGCAGCACCCGTTCATACGACCAGGCCAGGTCCGTTCCCGCCGGATGCCCGGTCACCGACCAGTAGTTCGCGGTCCCCTTATACGGGCAGACGGACCGGAAGGTCGATGCGTTGAGGACATCCCAGTCCACGTCCGAGCGTGGAAAGTAGGTCCGCGGCGGAAGCATGGTTTCGTACACGAGCAGCGGCTGGCGGGTCTCGGCCAGCAGCTGTCCGTCCAGGTGCACCCGCACGGCACGCGAGGAGTCCACGGCGTCGACCCGGTGGAAGGGATCCCGGGGGTGCCCCTCGACCACCTGGTCTTCCTCCAGCCACCGGTCGAACGCATTGAAGTCCAGCAACACATACCCGCCAAGATCTGCATCATCCGGACGGAACCCCGCACCGGGCAGCTCATGCGCACCTGCGCGCAGGTCCAGTGGCTGGCCGGGGGCAGTGTGCGCGGAGAACGGATAGCGCGGGTCCATCAGGGCGCCCGGCGGCACCTCGGCCAGCGGGTCGCCGTCGGGCTCGGAAGCAGCCGTCACCTCCGCTGAGATATCTCCGGCGGGTACGGCGTAGATGGGGGTGACTCGCCTCGGCTCATAGGCCAGCACCGCACTGGTGGAATCCACCACGGTGTTGCCGCCGAGCTGTGCCCGGATACGCCGCGGCGTGGGTTCGTAGCGCAGCTCCGGCAGGAGTTTCCAGAAAGCGGGACTGATGTGCAGGGCCATGGAACAAGTTTCTGGCGGGCTGCCACCCGATACAAGGGCCTGCGGATTCGGCCGCTTCGCAAGGTCTTAGTCGTGAAAATACATAAACACCCAATGCCCGCCGAGATCGGCCTGTAACTGCTCCACAAAATGCCGCGGAAGTTCGTACGGATCCACCGCGGTACGCCAATCCTGGCCGATCGGGACATGCCAGTCCCGGTCGATGATGACGGCAAACGAGGCGACAACCAGGGAGGTGCTGAGCTCCCAGCGCCCCCAGGGGGCGTGCCATGAGCAGCGGGGACAGGTCAGGTCCGGTTCCTGACCCGAGTCCAGCCACCCCTGGATCATCCTGGCAACCTTGTCGATGTCCAGTTCCTCACCGCATTTCCGGCACTTCGGTCCGCCCGTGCTGTCGCCCAGGTAATAGACGTCGAGGCCGGGAATAAAGGTGAAGACAAAGTATGGCCGGCGGGGATCCAGTTGCCCCATGAGAAGGGGTCCGGGTCCGTCGGACACTTCCTGGCTGTGCCGGTAGTCGTAGACCTGTGGGTCGGGTGCGCTCCAACCGTTGTCCCGGAACCATTTCCGTACCTCGTGCATGCGCGCTTCGGCGTTTGCGTCGTCCACGGACAAATCCAGCAGCTGTGCACGAGTATCCCCCATGCGCATACCCTAACGCAGGGCTAAAGGTGGCGGTGGACATAGGCCCAGCGACCGCCGAGATCCGTCCGCAGTGCCTCCATCAGCGGGTCGGCGAGGTTCGACCAGGTGTGGTCAATGATGACTGCGAGGTGTGCCACGGCCATGCATGAGGAAATCTTCCAATCTCCAAGCAGTGCAGTCCAGGAGCATTCCGTGCAGGTGAGGAGGGGTTCGGCCCCGCCCTGGTCCCAGTCACTTATCCGGGAGATGACTGACATCAGCGGAAGTTCCGTCCCGCATCTTCGGCACACTGGTCCGCCTGCACTGTCACCGGCATGGTAGAGGTCCCGCTTGGCAACAAAGGCATAGCAGTCACCCGGATCATGCGCGAATGGGAGGCTTCGGGGGCCGAAGGCGTCTGCCGGGCGCGTCTCGAAGTAGACCTTGCAGGCGTCCGGATCAGCCTTGGTCCAGCCGTTGGTCCTGAGCCAGTTTCGGACTTCCTGAAGGCGCTCTTCCGCGCCGGCCTCATCCACGGACAGATCCAGCAGCTGTTCCCAGTGATCTCCCATGCGCTGACCCTAACCCAGCTCTGGAGAGCAGGGCTCCCCGCAGATCAGATGTTCTCGACCATATGGACCCAGCGTCCGCCAAGCTGGCTGCGGAGTTCTTCCAGCAGGGCGGCGATGAGTGGATCGGGATTCAACGAATGGTCGTGGACATCGACGATGATGGCGAAGGAGGCCACCGTCAGGGAACCCAGGATCTCCCAGTCGCCCATCCTCTCCTGCCTGGAACAGCTCGTACACGACAGGACCGGCTCCACGTGGCTGTCCCAAGCAATGGCCAGCTGGACAGCTTCGTCGAGGTCGTATTCCGTGCCGCATTTCCGGCAACGCGGACCGTAGGAATCACCGCCGCCAATGTAGATGCCGTGAAGGGGCACAAACGAGTACACGCCGTTTCCCGCAAACAGCCTGGAACTGCGCTCTCCAAAGGAATCGGCGGGGTACATCTCGTAGTACTCGTCATAGGCGGCAGGATCGGCTTCGCTCCACCCGGTGCGGCGGAACCAGTCCCGCACCCGGACTAAATGCCCTTCGGCGTCGGCTTCGTCGACGGACAAATCCAGCAGCTGTGCGCGAGAATCCCCCATGCGCACACCCTAACCCCTGCGGTCAAGGCATGCGCATGGAAGATCCCGGCGGGTCCTAGTGCCCCCGGTCGATCCATTCCTGCAGGTGCGGACCTTCGGCGGCGATCGACGTCGAATCCCCGTGCCCGGTGAGCACCTTCGTCTCCGCCGGCAGCGTCAGCAGGCGTTCCCGGATGGATTCGATGATGGTCGGGAAGTCGCTGTAGGAACGGCCCGTGGCACCGGGGCCGCCCTGAAACAGCGTGTCGCCGCTGAAGACCACGGGCTCCGGAACGTCCTCGCCGGCGGCCAGCGAGAAGCAGACCGATCCGGGGGAGTGCCCCGGCGTGTGCAGGGCGCGCAGCGTGTGGCCGGCAATCTCGAACGTGTCGCCGTCCTCGATCACATCGTCCGGTCCCTCGTCGGGGAATACGGCGTCCCACAGCATCCGGTCCGCGGCGTGCAGGAACACCGGGGCGCTGAAGCGGTCCCGGGCCTTGCCGACGGCGCGGATGTGGTCGTCATGCCCGTGGGTGAGCAGGATGGCCATGACCTCCCGGTCACCCACGGCTTCGGCGATCGCGTTGATGTTGTGCGCCGGGTCGATGACGATCACCTGGAGGTCGTCGCCGACAATCCAGACGTTGTTGTCCACGTCCCAGGTGCCGCCGTCCAGGGAGAAGGTTCCCGAGGTGACCACGTTGTCGATGCGGAACATTACAGTTCCACCACCGAACGCAGGACCTTGCCGTCATGCATCTTGGTGAAGGCTTCCTCGATGTCGCCCAGGCCGATGCGCTCGGTGACGAAGGCATCCAGGTCCAGCCGGCCGAGTTTGTACTGTTCCACCAGCATGGGGAAGTCCCGGGAGGGCAGGCAGTCGCCGTACCAGGAGGACTTCAGGGAGCCGCCGCGGCCGAACACGTCCGCCAGCGGCAGTTCGATCTTCATCTCCGGGTTCGGCACACCCACCAGCACCACGCGGCCGGCGAGGTCACGGGCGTAGAAGGCCTGCTTATAGGTTTCCGGGCGTCCAACCGCGTCAATCACGACGTCGGCGCCGAAGCCGCCGGTGAGGGCGCGGATGGCTTCCACCGGATCTTCGTCCTTGGAGTTGATGCCGTGCGTGGCGCCCTGGGCCATGGCCAGTTCAACCTTGGCCGAGTCGATGTCCACGGCGATGATGGTGGTGGCTCCGGCCAGCTTTGCGCCGGCGACGGCGGCAATGCCCACGCCGCCGCAGCCGATCACGGCCACGGATTCCCCGCGCTGCACGGCGCCGGTGTTGATGGCGGCACCGATGCCGGCCATAACGCCGCAGCCGAGCAGGCCCACCGCGGCGGCGTCGACGTCGTCGTCCACCTTGGTGCACTGGCCGGCGGCGACAAGGGTCTTCTCGGCGAACGCGCCGATGCCCAGGGCGGGCGTCAGCTCGGTGCCGTCCTCCAGAGTCATCTTCTGCGTGGCGTTGGCGGTGTTGAAGCAGTACTGCGGCTCGCCCTTGCGGCAGGCGCGGCATTCGCCGCACACCGCGCGCCAGTTCAGCACCACACGGTCCCCGGGGGCTACCTCGGTGACGTCGGGGCCGACGGCGGAAACGACGCCGGTGGCTTCGTGCCCGAGCAGGAACGGATAGTCGTCGTTGATGGCGCCCTGCTTGTAGTGCAGGTCGGTATGGCAGACGCCGCAGGTGAGGATGTCCACCAGCGCTTCGCCGGGCCCGGGGTCCGGTACCAGGATGGTCTCCAGGGAGACGGGGGCGTTCTTTTCCTTGACGACTACGGCCTGAACCTTATGAACCATGAGTGTGCTGCCTCTTTCGATGTCCGGGCGGGAAGCCTGAGTCCGGCATCCCGCTTCCCATCCTATGGACCCGGGGCGCCGGGGGCGAAGCCGGAATTGCCCTTCCGCTCCCGGCTCAACCGTCAGGGCCTGCCGCCGGGCCGGGCGCCGTCCTAGCATGGAAGGCAGGAACGGGTCCGGAGTGACAGCCGCCAACACCAGGAAGTGCCCCATGCTAGGAACCCTGTTGTACGGAGAGCGGGATGTCCGGGTGGAGGATGTCCCCCGGCCGGTACTCCAGGAACCCACTGACGCGATCCTAAGAGTGGTGGCGGCCTGCGTCTGCGGATCGGACCTGTGGCCGTACCGGGGCATCGACCCGGTGCGCCGCCCCCGTCCGATGGGGCATGAATACGTGGGCGTAGTCGAAGAAACCGGGGCGGCGGTTTCGCTGATCCGGCCGGGCCAGTTTGTGGTGGGCTCCTTTTTCGCCTCCGACAACACCTGCGAAATCTGCGCCGCGGGTTATCAGAGCCGGTGTGTCCATGCCGTCGGCGTCGGCGGAGCACAGGCTGAGTATCTGCGGGTTCCCCTCGCGGACGGCACGCTCGTGGCGACCGCGGAGCCACCGGATGCAGACGTGATCCCGTCGCTGCTCGCCGCTTCGGACGTGCTCGGTACCGGTTGGTTCGGTGCGGCTGCTGCCGAGGCCGGGCCCGGCAAGACGGTCGCCGTGGTGGGCGACGGCGCGGTGGGTCTCCTGGCCGTGCTGGCCGCCGGGCAGATGGGCGCCGAACGGATCATCGCCATGAGCGGCCACCCGGACCGGCAGGAACTGGCCCGGGAGTTCGGAGCCACGGACATCGTCCCTGAGCGCGGGGACGACGGCGTGGCAGCGGTGCGTGAGCTGACCGGCGGGCTGGGTGCCCACAGCGTGGTGGAGGCAGTGGGAACCCAGGCTTCGATGCTGCAGGGCATCGGCTGCACCCGCCCTGGCGGCCATATGGGCTACGTGGGGGTGCCGCACGGCGTGCAGCTACCCGGCGAACAGCTCTTTTTCGCTGAGATTCACCTGCTGGGCGGCCCGGCGCCGGTGCGCCGGTTCCTGCCCGAGCTCATGGGGTTGATCCTGCAGCGCAAGATCGACCCGGGGAAGGTGTTTACCCTGGAGCTGCCGCTGGGTGAGGCCGTGGACGCCTACCGGGCCATGGACGAACGGCGGACCATAAAGGCATTGCTGCGTCCCTGACTCACCGCCCGGCAGGTTCCCACCCGCAGCGCTAGAAGTCTACGTAGGTTCCGGTCGAAACGGTGCCGCTGAAGTCCGTTGCGGAACCGAAGCGTCCGTCGAGTCCGCATTCCTGCTGCGAACCGGAAAACGACATCAGGTTGAACCCGTATGTCACATCGTGTGACTGGCCCGCCGGCAAGGTCAGTTGGAATACCGACTCTCCGGCACGCCAGCTGGCGGTTTCGAACGCCAGCGGGCTGACCTCGGTCCGCACTGCGGGGAGGATCGCACTGAGCGGTACCGGCCCCTTGGTAGACGCCTGGCTGGTCACGGTACGTTCACTGGTGAGCGCGACAGGTGCAGTGACCGTGGAACTGTTCGTGAGCGTTGCCGTGCCGGCTGTTTCCTGGCTTGTGGTGGACCCGGTGAAGGTGGTTGCCGTGGATCCTGGTTCGCATTCGGTGACGGACGCTGAGGCCGGTGCCGCGAAAACCGCGGAACCGGCGATCAGTCCGGCTGTCGATAGGAGGACGGCGGTCCGTGTCATAGTGGTCTTCATCTCGCTCCTTCGTGTCCCGGTAGTACCCGTTCCCTCTGGAAGAGCCCCCACACTACTACTCAGTAACCGAGAGTCAAGCACGTGGTTCCGCCGTCCGCCGGGCCCGAGGGGCCCTATCCGCTAGAGGCCGAGGCGGGACTTTACCTCGGATGCCGAAGGGTTGGTGGCCGCGGAACCGTCCGGGAAAATCACGGTCGGTACGGTCTGGTTGCCGCCGTTGAGCGAGGCCACCAGCTCCGCAGTACCTTCCACGTCTTCGATGTTGACCTCGGTGTAGCCGATGCCCTGGGCATCCAGCTGTGACTTCAGGCGTCGGCAGTATCCGCACCAGGAGGTGGAGAACATGGTGATGGTTCCGGTTGCGGGGGTGAAAGCTTCAGCAGTGGCAGCCACGATGGTTGCTCCTCTTCGTCGAAATGGATTGTTGCCTGATCCAACAGTATTCCGGCCGGCGGCATTCCCGGTGGCAGACTGGAGGCATGTGCGGAAGATACGTCATGGCCCGCTCCGCGGGGGACCTCGTGGCCGAGGCAGAAGCGGAGGCTGACGCGAACCTGGAACTGCGCGCGTCCTGGAACGTAGCCCCGACGTCGGACGTCCCCGTTGTCCTCGAACGGTTCGTGGACGTGCCGGGCCGGGGACGGACGCAGGTGCGCCAGATCCACGTTGCCCGGTGGGGCCTGGTGCCGGGGTGGGCAGGTGATGCATCCGTAGGCGTACGTGCGTTCAACGCCCGCAGCGAGACTGTCCTGGAAAAGCCCACGTTCCGTGAGGCAGTTCTCTCGCGCCGCTGTGCGGTGCCGGTGGACGGCTACTACGAATGGAAGGTGGGCCCCGGCAAGGCGCGCCGCCCGTTCCACGTTTCCCGGGCCGACGGCGCCCCGATCTACTTCGCCGGCCTGTATGAGTGGTGGCGGGATCCGGCGAAGGCCGAAGGGGACCCGGAGATGTGGCTGCTCTCGACGTCGATCCTGACCGTCGCCTCGCCCCCGGCGGAGAGCGCCGAACCGGCACTGCGCGAACTGGCCGGGCTGCATGACCGGCTGCCGCTGCCGCTGTCCCGGGACGCCATGGCTGCCTGGTTGGATCCGACGCGGCGCGATGCGGGCACGCTGGTAGCCCTGGCTACGGCGCAGGCCTACCCGACGGCGGCGGACTGGGTGCTGTCCGAAGCCCATCCTGCCGTGGGTAACGTGCGCAACGACGGCGAGTACCTGCTGCATCCCGACCCGGCGGAGACGGTGCCGACGGAGGACGTGCTGTTCTAGCGGGAACTTATTCGGAAATCACTGCCAGGGTGACCCGGCCGGCGTCGTCCACCCTGAGGCCGGGGTTGAAGCAGACTTCCCAGCGCAGTCCATCGGGGTCCGTGAAGTAGCCGGAATAGCCGCCCCAGCTCATTTGGGTTCCGGGGGCGGTGATGATCCCGCCGGCGCCGGCGGCGTTGGCCAGCACGGCGTCCACCTCGGCGGCCGAGTCCACGTTGTGCCCGAGGGTAACCGGGGCGTTGTGGAGTTCGCCGACCGCACCGGCTTCCGCAGCCAGATGGTCGGCCCGGAAAAAGGCCAGAAGCAGCCCATGGTTGATCTGGAAGAAGATCACCTCGTCGGGGACGTATTGCACTGTTTCCCAGCCGAGCCGCGAAACGTAGAACGCGTGAGTTACTTCGAGGTCCCGTACGCCTACGGTGACCACGGAAACGTGGGGATTCACGCCTATGATCCTGCCATGAAAGCGCCGGACGGCCATTACCCGGGTAGCGGGGGCCCGGTGCGGCGCCTGCGGCCCGGGAATGGTTACTCTTAAGGGATGGAATCAGCTGAGCAGAAATCCGTTTCGGGACAGCTAGATAATGTCCGGACAGCAATTGACGAAATCGATGAGGAAATTGTCGCGCTGATCTGGCGGCGGCAGCGGCTGGTCCGCGTCGCCGGGGGACTGAAGGACAACGACGACGCCGTCCGCTCGCCCAAGCGCATGGAGGAAGTCATTGCCCATGTCCGCCATGCGGCCCAGGAGCAGGACGGCGACTGCAACGTGGTGGAACGCACGTACAAGGCCATGATCGAGGCCTTCATCGACTACGAGCTGAAGGTCCGCCACGAGATGGAGACCCAGCGCAAGCTGGACGCCTTCAGCCGCAGCTAGCGGGGGTCCGCTTCCGGCACGCCGCGCCACACGCCGTCGGCGTTCTCAACCGCGGGGTTGCCCGCATCGGGTAGGTTGTGCCGCATGACACAAACCGTCGGTGGCCTCTTCCCTTTACCTGATGGCGAACGGGTCCACGCGTGGCTGTCCCTGGAATGGGGATCGCGCAAGGAGACTCCGGTGCAGGTCGCGGAACGGATCCTGTTGACGCTCCCGTTGCTTCGAAACAGGTTTCCGGAACTGGACGCAGCGTGGCAGATGTCGGTGAAGACCCTCTTCGCGCCCGGACTCCAATGGATCGACGTCCCTGACGGGCCGGAAACACTCGGAGCGCTGATTCAAAGTCCCCGCCAGCGCGACGTCCCCGACTCCCTTGTGGACACCGGAACCCTGAAGGCAAAATTTTCACTGACCGCGGGCGGCGATCCGGAGAACGGACTGTTTCTGTTTGATATTTCTGCCGGCCGCAGCCATTTCTGGACGCTGCCGGCAAACAGCATTTCACTTCGGCCGCCTGCGGAATTCGTTCTCGGTTCCCCTGAGGAAGCCCGCGGCTGGTTCGGTGAACTGGTCCGAATCTGGCAACCCGAAACTGCGTGCCTTATGACCCCGGAAACCATGGACCTCTGCAGAGAGAGGAGGGGTCAACTGGGGATCGGGCACCGGCCGTTCAGCGCTCCGTCTGTGGGCTATCTGAACTGGTTCTCGCGCACCGGGTACGGCAGGCTTCCTTTCCCGCTGGACGCGGTGACCCGTGAGGACCCGGACGGGACGCTGATTGCCGTCCCGGATTGGAACGCCGCCGCCGTCGCTGACCTGTATGCCGAGCTGGAGACCATGGGG
This sequence comes from Arthrobacter sp. zg-Y238, assembly GCF_024385525.1. Lineage (GTDB taxonomy): Bacteria > Actinomycetota > Actinomycetes > Actinomycetales > Micrococcaceae > Arthrobacter_B > Arthrobacter_B jinronghuae. The sequence continues at coordinate 93,951 of NZ_JANFLU010000008.1, forward strand.
ATGCTGCACGAGATGCCGGATCACCAGGTTCCCGATGGTCCCTTCCACGAAGACCGGGCCTGAATCGGGTAGGTTGTGCCGCATGACACTCACTGTGGCCGACCTGTTTCCGGAGGATAAGGCGGTCCGTATCGGGCTGCTGTGGGGAGCCAGGAGGGAAACGGCGGAGCAGGTGGCCGCCCGGATCCTGCGGATGCTGGACCTGTTCCGGGGACGGTTTGATGCTGCCGAGAGTGAGTGGCACGGCCCCGCACTCGTGTTCAGGGACGCTGCGGACTTTACGGACCCGTCCGCACTGGGCCGGGCAATTGAAAGCCACCGGGAGCGCGACGCCCCCGACTCGCCGTTTTCCACCGGCACCAGAAAGATGCAGTTCCTGCTTTACGCTGACACGGGTGCCAAGGAACCGCTGTTCTCCCTGGACGTTACCGCCGGCCGGAACCTCGGCCCGAGACCCAACAAAATCTCCCTGAAACTGCCGGGGGGCTTCACTATCGGCACCCCTGATGAGGCCTCCGCCTGGTTCCGGAAGCTGATCCGCATCTGGGAACCGGAAACGGCGAGCCTTACCAGCCGGGAATCCTATGACAGGGTCAGCGAGCGCCGGACCCGGTTGGGATTGCCGGCACATACATCTCACCGGGAACCCGCCGTCGGATACCTCAACTGGTTCTCCCGGACGGCCTACGGGCGGCTCCCCTTCCACATTGCTGCTGCCGCCGTGCAAAACTACCCGGACGGAACGCTCATCACGGTGAAGGACTGGCATGCCCCGGCCGTGGCGGATGTGTACGCCGAACTGCAGGTCATGGGGATGATGCACGAGATGCCGCCGGTCCAGGTGCTAGGGAACCATGGGGGAAACTGATCCGACGCCGGAGGGGAACCGCTGGCGTCCCGTGGCGGCGGCGCTCGCTGACCGCCGGCGCCTGCACCTGTACGCCCGAGCCGTGCTGGCGGACAACGACGGCGCATGCCTGGACCCGGAGGATCTCACCTCTTCCGAGACCAAGTCGTTGGCCGTGCTGCAGAACGCCGGCCTGGTCCGCGTCGGCGAGCGCGGCGTGGAACCCGTAGCCTCGGTCTTCGCTGATCTGCTGGCCGCCGGGGTACGCACACCCGACACGTCGGCCCGCCGCTTTCTGGTCAACGGCAGGCTCGAGTCCTACCCGCGCAAACGCTCCGACCGGCTGGAGCTGCTCCATTTCCTGGCCGGGGAGGTCTTTGAACATGCACGGTCGCCGGAGCCGGGGCTCCGGCCGGTCCTGTCGGAGAAGGAACTCACCACCCGGCTGACGGCCTTCACCGCAGATCCCGCTGCCATCCGCCGCTATCTGGTGGATGAAGGCATCGTGGCCCGGGATGCCGCAGGCACCCAGTACTGGCTCACCCGTCCCCGCCCGGCGGAAGGAATGGAATTTGCCTAGTTTCCCGGAAACGGCCAAGCTCACTGCCACCAACGAGGCTCCCGGCACCCCCGCCACCGTGGAGGGCCTGGTGAACTTCCGCGATCTGGGCGGCCGACGACGGCGAGACGGCACGCTTACGCCGCACGGGGTCTTCTTCCGCTCCGAAACGGTGGACCTGATCCGGCCCGGCGGCTGGGACACCCTGTATGCGCTGGGAGTGCGTACCGTCGTCGACCTCCGCCAGCCGCCCGAACGTGCACGGGACACCACCGCGCGCCCGGACTGGCTCACCACGGTTCCCGTGGACCTGGACGGCCTGGCCGAGAACCCGGAGTTCTGGGAAGGGTACTGGGACAACGGGCTGATGGGCACGCCGCTGTACTTCCTGCCGCACCTGACCCGACTGCCGGACCGGATGGGCGCCGTCCTCACCGCCCTGGCCGGCGCACCCGAGGGCGGGGTGCTTTTCCACTGCATGGCGGGACGTGACCGCACCGGAATGACCGCAATGGTCCTGCTCGCGGCAGTGGACGCGGAGCCGGAGGAGATCCGGGAGGACTACTTCGAAACCGTCCGCAACGCGGACGCCTTCGCAGCAGCAACGGGACGGCCCAATCCGGAGGCACAGAGCGAAAAACTGTGCGCCGAGCACGGAACCAGCATGGACGGTGCCCTCCGCGCGGCGGTGGACGGCTTTTCGCTGCAGCGGCTCTTTGACGATGCCGGGCTGCCGGAAGCAGTCCGCACCGGCATCCGCACCTGGCGGGGAGCAGTTACCGCCGAGCCTTAGCGCTGCTCTGCTACTCCGACGTCCCCGCTTCGAGGATCGACACGATTGAGAAGAGCGTAAAGCAGACAGCTCCGAGCCCAACCAGCACGTGCGCGGGGACAAAGAACGCCGGGTCTGTGCCTGCGGCTTCAAAGAGGAACGCGGCGAAAAACAGACAGGTGAGCGCTGTTCCGATGGGCATCAGCGGGATGCGGTTGGCCAGGGCAAACGTGCGGCGCCAGACGAGGGCGAGCAACAGCACCTTCGACAGGATGCTGAAGCAGATCAGCCCGAGGCCGATCAGCACACATCCCGGGGCCAGCCGGTAGGGTTCGTGTGAGCTGAACAGCACGAATAGTCCGAGCAGCACATTGATCGTGCCGGCGGCAGCCACGAGCCAGGGCCAGGCGGAACGTTCGCCGCCGCTGAATTCGTTGCGCACCTGGCGCACGATGCTCGCGACCAGGGCGATCAGCGACGTGCAGATCGCCGACAGGCCGATCAGGACGTGGCCGGCAACGAATCCGGGAGTATCTCCGCGCACCAACAGGCCGATCGCAAGGGAGAAACCGACGACGGCGGCCGCAACCGGAACTGCGAGCAGCGCGGCGCCGACGGCGCGGGAGTGGGCACCTTCCGGCGGGCCGCCCTGAGGCTCGAGTAACTGTGCTGACTGGATGAGCGTGAATTTTGTGGACGCGGCCGCGACGGTGCTGACGCACGCGGCGACGAAGCCGATGCCGATCACAACGAAGCCCGCCGTGAGGTTCTCCGCCGTGTTGTCCCGGTTGGCCAGAGCGATGCCCCAGATGATGGCGGCGGCAGCAGCCACGTAGCCGGACAGCGGCAGGATGATCGCCCACGCGCGCCCATAGCGGTTGATGAGCTGCCTGATGATGGTGGCCGCCGTGGTGAACAGTGCATAACAGATGGCGGTCAGCCCGACGTTGACGTGTCCGGCGACAAAGTGATCGGCATCGTTCCGCCCGGCCAGGATGTAAAGGCCGAAGGACAGGCAGACAGCGCCCATGAGAAGCGGTATGGCGCGGAAAATGACACTTATTGTCCGGTTCATGGTGTACCCCGAAGGCGATCCCGTGCGGCTTCGACGTCGTGGCCGGTCCGCGTTTAGTGCCAGTCTGCGCCTGTCCTAACCGTGGAACAACGCCGAGGCAGGGAGCAGTTCCCCAGGCTATGGAACTTCGCTCCGTCCCTGCCCTGGACCAGACAGCCACGACGCCTGCCGGTACCGGCGGCATGGGTGGCCGCCGCCGACCGTTGACTTGGCAGGACGGTGGGCGTCGAATGGAAGTTCCGACCGGAGTGCCCCTCATCCGGCGGAAATTTCCAAGGAGGAGTGCATGGCCGACCGGTTTACTCCCCACGGAACCGCAGCAACCCATCCGATAGCCGGTATGGCCGGTGCCATGGGAGCACCGGTCAATGCCGTCCCCCTGGTGGCGCACACGCCGCAGGCCCGGAGCGGCCCGCCAACGGGCGGGGAGAGTGCACAGGGCCGCGCCGATGCGGGAGGCGGGCACTCGCGGCGGCAGATCGCCGTCGTCTTCGCCGGGCTGATGCTCGCGGTGCTTGTCGCCGCCCTGGACCAGACCATCGTCTCCACCGCCCTGCCCACCATCGTGGGGGACCTGCAGGGCATGGACCACCTCTCCTGGGTGATCACCGCCTACCTGCTGACCTCCACCATCGGGCTGCCGATCTACGGGAAGCTCGGGGACCTGCTCGGGCGCAAGAACATCTTCATTTTCGCTATCGTGGTTTTCCTGGGCGGCTCCGCCCTGTCCGGGCAGGCGCACAGCATGACCGAGCTCATCACCTACCGCGCCGTCCAGGGCGTAGGCGGCGGCGGGCTGATTATCGGTGCGCAGGCCATCATCGGCGACATTGTGCCCGCCCGCGAGCGCGGCAAGTACATGGGCCTGATCGGCGCGGCGTTCGGCATCGCTTCCGTCAGCGGACCGCTGCTGGGCGGATACCTCACCGACTACTGGTCCTGGCGGTGGGTGTTTTACATCAACCTGCCCATCGGTGCGGTGGCGCTCGCGGTCATCATCACCGCGCTGCACCTGCCGCGGTCCGACCGCAAAGGGATCCGGCTGGACTATGCCGGGGCCGCACTGCTTGCCGTCGGCAGCGCCGCCCTGGTGCTGCTGACCAGCTGGGGCGGCAACAACTATGCCTGGACCTCGCCCACCATCCTCACGCTGGGAGCGGTGGCCGCCGTCGCCGTCGCCATCTTCATTCCGGTGGAACTGCGCGCGTCCGAACCGATCCTTCCGCTGCGCCTGTTCGGGATCCGCAACTTCCTGATCTGCACGCTGGTGGGGCTCGCGGTAGGCCTGGCCATGTTCGGGTCCATTGCCTACCTGCCCACCTTCCTGCAGATCGTCAACGGAGCCAGTCCCACTATGTCCGGGCTGATGATGCTCCCCATGACCGCGGGGCTGCTCACCACCTCGATCGGGACGGGGCAGCTGATCTCCCGCACGGGCAAGTACAAGATCTATCCGATTCTCGGCTCACTCACCATGATCTGCGGACTGCTGCTGCTCTCGCGCATTTCCAGTACGACGCCGTACTCCCTCACCGCGCTGGGCATGTTCGTGCTGGGACTGGGGATCGGGGCGCTGATGCAGAACGTGGTGCTGATTGTGCAGAACAGCGTCCCTGCCAAGGACATGGGCACCGGGGTTTCCACCGCCAACTACTTCCGGCAGATGGGCGGTTCGCTGGGGATTGCCCTTTTCGGCTCCCTGTTCATCCGCCGGCTGAACGACCAGCTGGCCTCCGCGCCGGCCGGAGCCGGCGACGCGGCGTCGGGCGGCGCCAATTCAATCAGTCCGGACAGCATCAGGGCCCTGCCCGCTCCGGCGCAGGACTTCATCAAATCCGCGTTCGGCGAAGCGCTGCCGCCGATCTTCCTGCTCGGGGTGCCGATCCTGGGGGCGGCCTTTGTCCTGACGCTGTTTCTTGTCCAGCAGCCGTTGTCCCGGACGGCGCGGGTGAACGTGGACGCAACGTAGGGCCAACAACAACCATGAAGAGAAGAAACCCGCCATGTCCCACAGAGCAATAACGCCGCGCACCGCGGCGCCCGCGGCCCGCTCCGGGACCGCCCTGCCGAAGCACCGGGTGGACGCCGCCCGGGGCGCGGAACCGAAGCGGAACCTCGTGCCGGTCTTCACGGGGCTGGTGCTCTCGGTGCTGCTGGCAGCCCTGGACCAAACCATCGTCGCTACGGCCCTGCCCACCATTGTGGGGGACCTGAACGGGTTGGAGCATCTGTCCTGGGTGGTCACCGCGTACATCCTGGCGGCAACCATCGGCCTGCCGATCTACGGCAAGCTCGGTGATCTGTTTGGCCGCAAGAGCATTTTCATTTTCGCCATCGTGGTGTTCCTCGCCGGCTCGGTCCTATCCGGACTGGCCCAGAACATGGGCCAGCTGATCGGGTTCCGTGCGCTGCAGGGGGTAGGCGGCGGCGGGCTGATGATCGGGGCGCAGGCCATCCTCGGGGACCTGGTCTCCCCGCGGGAGCGCGGGAAGTACATGGGCCTGATCGGGGCGGCCTTCGGGCTGGCGTCCGTGGGCGGTCCGTTACTGGGCGGCTGGATCACCGATGCCTGGTCCTGGCGGTGGGTGTTCTACATCAACCTGCCCATCGGCGCGGTGGCGCTCGCCGTCGTCGTGTCTTCGCTGCATCTGCCCAAACCCCGGGGCAGGCGCCCGAAACTGGATTACGCAGGCGCCGGGCTGCTTGCGCTCGCGAGCGCCGCCCTGGTGATGCTCACCACCTGGGCCGGCACCACGTACGCCTGGTCAAGTCCGCAGATTCTTGCCCTGGCCGTGGTGACGCTGGCGGCCGGCACGTCATTTGTCCTGGTGGAGAGGCGGGCCGAGGAACCCATCCTGCCGCTTGGCCTGTTCCGCAGCCGGAATTTCCTGCTGCCGGTGCTGGTGGGCATCGCCGTCGGAATCGCGATGTTCTCCACCATCTCCTACCTGCCCACCTTCCTGCAGATGGTCAACCGGGCCACCGCCACGCAGTCGGGCCTGATGATGCTGCCCATGATGGGCGGGCTGCTGCTGACCTCCATCGGCACCGGGCAGCTGATTTCCCGCACCGGCCGGTACAAGATCTATCCGGTGCTGGGGTGTGCGGTGATCATTGCCGGGTTGGTGCTGCTCTCACGGATCTCGGACACCACCCCATACGGGTTCACCGCAATCGGCATGCTGGTGATGGGACTCGGGCTGGGAATGCTGATGCAGAACCTGGTGCTGATTGTGCAGAACAGCGTGCCGGGCAGGGACATGGGCGCGGCTATCTCAGCAGCGAATTATTTCCGCCAGATCGGTGCCTCGTTCGGGATCGCGCTGTTCGGGTCGATCTTCATCCACCGGTTGGGCAATGAGATTGCCGCGGCGCCGCCGGGGGCCGGGACTGCCCTCGGAGGGGACATCAATTCGCTGAGTCCGGCTATGCTCCGCGGGCTCCCCGCACCGGCGCAGGACTTCATTGCTGCGGCATTCGGGCAGGCCCTGCCTCCCATTTTCCTGCTCAGTGTGCCCATCGTGGCAGTTGCCCTGGTGCTGTGCCTGTTCATTCGGGAGACGCCGTTGTCCACCACGGCGCGGGTGAAGGTGGACGTGGACAGCGGGAGATAGGAGCGGCCTGGCGTTAGGTGCCGTCATAACCGGATAGGGCGATCACCAGCAGGAAAAGCGCTGCCACGAGGCCTGCCTGCCAGATCAGGGAGGGAATGATGTACAGGCGGGCGGCAAGCTTCTTGTTCCCCTGGATAAGCGCCGCGATGAATCCCGTCACTCCTGCGAGCAGGGTGAACAGGCCGGAAAAGGCGAAGAAGCCAAAAATGGAGAAGTCGGAGACGTCCCAGGGGGCGAGGATGACGAGGGGGCGGACGACGATCGCCCAGACGATCGACACGAGGATCATTCCCGTTATCGCTGCCGCGCTGAACCGTGTTTTCCGGGAGGCCGCTTCTGGGGGAACCGGGCCCTGATCCGCAGGCAGGACGTCTTGCAGATATGGATTCCGGTGCTGGGGTTCAGGTCCCTGCCCGAACGGATTCCACGGTTCCGACTGCTGCCCTCCATTAGGCGGTGTGTTGCTGTCTGCTGCCATAACCGGCCCCCATCCGATGAGTATTGCCTGGACCAAGGCATCCTGCGCAGAATCCAGCTGTCTGGAAACAGTGTGCACCATGCGGGCATCGGCTCCGGCAGCGGCACACCTGGGCTCTGCTGCTTCTGAGCGGATCTCCTTTCCCATCCACCTCCGCGTGGTGCCGTTTGTCCCCGGCTGGTCGTACACTGGTGGCGGAGCTGTTCGAACATATGTTCGAATTAGTTGCCAACTGATAACCAGTGGTGAGAGACGTAGGCGGTGTGCCTGTCTACCGGGGCGGGGAGGAAGCTGAATGGGTACCTTCAGCGAAGCAATCGAGGTGGTGTGCTCGCCCGCGGGCCAGCCTCTCCGGCTTATCTGGGGCGGGCGCACCTACAAGGTGGGGGCCGATCCGGTGCGCTGGTATGAGCGCCGCAACTGGTGGGAAGAGGAAACCCGTGCCGAACGCGGCCACGGCGCTGGACTGGTGGATACCGAGATCTGGCGGGTCCAGGCCCGCGTCAATGACCGCTCCGACCTGCGCACCCTCGACCTTTCGCATCACGTCCGCAGCGACCGCTGGCGCCTGATCCGGATCCACGATGCCCTGAGGGACAGCGCCTAATGGAAGACAGTGCCTAATGGAAGACGGCGCCTAAACAATGAGCTTTATCCACCTGCACGCAGCCACTGCGTTCAGCGCCCACTACGGGGTGTCCTGGCCGGAGGAGATGGCGCAGGCCGCTGCTGCCGACGGCGCGGATGCGCTCGCCTGCACGGACCGGGACGGGCTCTATGGAACGGTCAAGCACCTGCGGGCGTGCATGGAGGCGGGCATCGATCCCATCGTCGGGGTGGACCTGGCTGTGCTGGATGGCAGTAACGCCGTCACGGGACGGGTGGTCATTCTCGCCCACGGGCATACCGGAGGAGCAGGCTACCGTGCCCTGTGCCGGCTGATCTCCGCCGCGCACGCCGCCACCTCCGCCTCCCGGGCACGCGCCGGCAAACCGGTAGGCGTCACCATGGAGCAGCTTGCCGGGTACGTCGGCGGCGTAAGGGCCGGGCAAGGCGTCCCCGAGGAGGAGGCCGAACCGGTCCTGACCGTCCTCGTCGGCCCGCAGTCCGACGTCGGCCAGGCCATGCGCAGCCGAAGCTACGCCGTCGCCCGCACCCTGTTCGGCCGCTGGCGCTCGCTGATCCCTGCCCGGGCGCTCGCCGTCGAGGTGGTCACGCATCTGTCTGCGCCGGGGGAGAACCTCAGCCTTGCCCACGCAGTACGCATGTTCCGGCTGGCCGACGAGATGCGCGTGCCCGGCATCCTCACCAATGCCGTGCGCTATGTGGACGAGGATGGAGCCGCCACCGCCGACGTGCTCGACGCCGCGCGCTCGCTGACCTCGCTCTCCCACCTCCCGGACTTACAGCCCAACGGACAGGGCTGGCTCAAGGGGACACGGGAGATGACCGCACTGGCCCGTGAGATCAGCTCAGAGGCAGGCTACGGTTCCTCCGGAGCGGCACGGATGCTGGCCGACACTGCGGCGCTCGCGGATAGCTGCCGGATAGATCCCGTGGCGGACATGGGCTGGAAGCAGCCCGTGGTGCCCGAAGCCTCGGTGATCGGCATCGAGGCCGAACCCATGATCGAACTGCGCCAGCGCTGCGAGGCGGGGATTACCCGCAGGCTGCGTGCCCGGGACTCCATTGCCGAAGTCGAACTGCGCAACCGGCTCGAACACGAGCTGGGCATCATCGAGCAGCTGGGCTTCGCCTCGTACTTCCTCACCGTTGCGGAAGTCTCGGACATGATCACCGGGATGGGGGTACGCGCCGCCGCCCGGGGGTCGGGAGCCTCCTCGCTGGTGAACTACCTGCTGGGCGTCAGCCACGTGAACCCGCTGGATCATGACCTGATCTTTGAACGCTTCCTCTCCCGGGACCGGTCCACGCTGCCGGACATCGACATTGACGTCGAGAGCGCCGAGCGGCACAACGTCTATCACCGCATCTTCGAACGCTTCGGCTCCGAACGCGTCACGCTGATGAGCATGCAGAACGGCTACCGGGCACGGGGAGCGGTGCGCGACGCCGGACTGGCGCTGGGCATGCCCGAGGAGGAGATCGGCGCTGTGGCTAAGCAGCTGTGGCGTTTCTCGGCCCGCAACTTCCGCGAGGCGCTCGCCGAAAAGCCCGAACTGCGGGAATTCTCCGGCCAGGTGGAAAAAAACCAGCAGCTGGACCTGCTGGTGGACCTCACCGAACGCCTGGACCGGCTGCCCCGGCACATCTCCATGCATCCCTGCGGAGTGATCCTGGGGGACACCTCCCTGCTGGACCGCACCCCAGTGCAGCCCAGCGGCCTGGGCCTGCCCATGTCCCAGTTCGACAAGCACGACATGGACCCCATGGGCATGCTCAAACTCGACGTGCTGGGCGTGCGGATGCAGAGCGCCATGGCCTTTGCCGTCCGCGAAGTGGTGCGGGTGCACTCCTCCCGTGAAGAGGTCATTGCCGCCGGGAAGCACCGGGACAGGCCGGACTCCCCGGACCCGGAGTTCGTCGAAGCGGACGGCCGGATCAACTTGGATGCCGTGCCGTTCGACGACGAACCCACCTACGAACTTATCCGCAGCACGCATACCCTGGGCTGCTTCCAGATCGAATCCCCGGGACAGCGTGAACTGGTGGGCAAGCTGGCGCCGCGGGAGTTCAATGACCTGATCATCGACATCTCCCTGTTCCGGCCCGGCCCGATGAAATCCGATATGGTCCGCCCGTTCCTGGAACACCGGCACGGCTTTTCCCCCGAGGTGTACCCGCACGAGGCGCTGCGCCCGGTGCTGGCCGAAACGCACGGCGTCACCGTCTTCCACGAACAGGTGCTGCGGACCCTGAACGTCTTCACCGGCTGCGGGCTGGCGAAGGCGGATGAACTGCGCCGGCTGCTGGGCAACGAAACCGCCGAGCCCGGCGTGGAGGAATACTTCCGCAGCAAGGCCGCCGCCCGCGGCTACACTCCGGAGACCATCGACAAGGTCTGGGACACGCTCAAGGCCTTCGGCAGCTTCGGCTTCTGCAAGGCCCACGGCGCTGCCTTTGCCGTACCCACCTACCAGTCCGCGTGGTTGAAGGCGCACCACCCGGCAGCGTTCCTCGCCGGGATTTTCGAGCACGATCCCGGGATGTATCCCCGCCGGCTGCTCGTGGCCGAGGCCCGGCGGATGGGCATCCCCATCCTGCCCCTGGACATTAACCGCAGCGGCGAAACCTACCGGGTGGAACGGCTCGACGACGGACGGCTGGGCATCCGGCTTTCCCTGGCCGGGATCTACGGGCTGTCCGCCGTCGAGCTAAAGCGTATTGCCGCCGGGCAGCCCTATGACTCCCTGGCGGACCTGCGGGCACGCGCGAAGGTCTCCCGGCCCACGCTGCGCCGGCTGGCGCAGCTCGGTGCGTTCGACTCACTCAGCAAGCAGACCGGCTCCGAGGGCAGCCGCGCGGACCTGATCCAGTACCTGGACGCCGCACCGGCCAAGTCCGCGTCCCGGAAGCACGATCCGATTCCCGGGCAGCTGGCCCTGCCGCTGGGCGATACCGAGCTGGCGAACCTGCACCATCACCTGCCCGAACCGGGGCTGCGGGAAAAGGTCCGCACCGAACTGGACCTGCTGTCCGTGGACGTCAGCGCGCACCTGATGGAAAGCTACGGTCCGCTGTTGCGCGGGCTGGGCGTCACTCCCGCGGAAGCACTGATGGACCTGCGCAACGGGACCGAGGTGCTGGTCGCCGGGATCCGGGTGGCCACGCAGACTCCGCCCATGCGTGGGGGACGCCGGGTGGTGTTCATCAGCCTCGACGACGGCACCGGGTGCATTGACTGCACGTTCTTCCACGAGGCGCAGGAGAAATCCGGTCCGCTGCTTTTCGGCACGGAGCTGCTGCTGGTCCGCGGACTGACCCGCCGCACCGGCCCGCGGGGCATCAGCCTCCAGGCCCTCGAGGCATGGAACCTGGCGGACACGGACTCGCTTCCGAAGCCCGGCCGTCAGCGCGGCATGTTGGTGGGGTCCAAGCGCAGCGGATAACATCGGTACGGGCGGAAGTGCGGCCGTGTCCAGGCCGTGCAGCAGACGCCGTACAACGAAATCTAGGAGACAATCGTGTCAGTGCCAGAGAAGTTCACCCTCATCGTCGACGGCGAAGAGACCACGGTGGATACTGGCACCACTGGTGCGCAGCTCTTCTTCGACCGCCGCGACGTCGTCGTGATGCGCGTCCACTCCGTCCTCAAGGACCTGGATACGCCGCTGGAGCAGGGCGACATCGTGGAGTCCGTCACCATTGAGTCCGAAGACGGACTGAATGTCCTGCGCCACTCCACCGCCCATGTCATGGCCCAGGCCGTGCAGCAGCTGCGTCCGGATGCCAAGCTGGGCATCGGCCCGTACATCAAGGACGGTTTCTACTTCGACTTCGACGTAGCCGAGCCGTTCACGCCGGAGGATTTGAAGACCCTCGAGAAGATGATGCAGAAGATCATCAACTCGAACCAGAAGTTTGCCCGCCGCGTGGTCAGCGAAGACGAAGCCCGCGAAGCCATGAAGAACGAGCCGTACAAGCTTGAACTGCTGGGCAAGAAGGACGGCGCCGAGGAAGCCGGCGAAGGTGCCAGCATCGAGGTCGGTGCCGGCGAGATCACCATTTACGACAATGTGGACCGCAAGTCCGGCGACGTCGTCTGGTGCGATCTGTGCCGCGGCCCGCACCTGCCTAACACCAAGCTGATCTCCAACGCCTTCGCCCTCACCCGCTCCGCCGCCGCCTACTGGCTGGGCAACCAGAAGAACCAGCAGCTGCAGCGCATCTACGGCACCGCCTGGCCCACCAAGGACGCGCTGAAGGCCTACCAGGAACGCCTGGCCGAGGCCGAGCGCCGCGACCACCGCAAGCTGGGCACCGAACTGGACCTGTTCTCCTTCCCGGATGAGCTGGGTTCGGGCCTGCCGGTGTTCCACCCCAAGGGCGGCATCATCCGCAAGGCCATGGAGGACTACTCCCGCCAGCGCCACACCGAGGCCGGCTACGAGTTCGTCTACACCCCGCACATCACCAAGGGCCACCTGTACGAGGTTTCCGGCCACCTGGACTGGTACCGCGACGGGATGTTCCCTCCCATGCACGTGGACGAGGTCACCGACCCGGAGACCGGCGAGGTCACCAAGCCCGGCCAGGACTACTACCTGAAGCCGATGAACTGCCCCATGCACAACCTGATCTTCCGTTCCCGCGGACGGTCCTACCGTGAGCTTCCGCTGCGGCTGTTCGAATTCGGTTCCGTGTACCGCTACGAGAAGTCCGGCGTGATCCACGGCCTGACGCGTGTGCGGGGCATGACCCAGGACGACGCCCACATCTACTGCACCCGCGAGCAGATGAAGGACGAGCTGACCACCACGCTGAAGTTCGTGCTGGACCTGCTCAAGGACTACGGCCTGGATGACTTCTACCTGGAGCTGTCCACCAAGGACCCGGAGAAGTTCGTCGGCTCCGACGACATCTGGGAGGAAGCCACCCGCACCCTCGCCGAGGTTGCCGAAGCTTCCGGCCTGGACCTGGTCCCGGATCCGGGCGGAGCAGCCTTCTACGGCCCGAAGATTTCCGTCCAGGCCCGCGACGCCATCGGCCGCACCTGGCAGATGTCCACCATCCAGCTGGACTTCAACCTGCCCGAGCGCTTCGAGCTCGAGTACCAGGCCGCTGACGGCACCCGCCAGCGCCCGGTTATGATCCACCGCGCCCTGTTCGGCTCCGTGGAACGCTTCATGGCTGTGCTCACCGAGCACTACGCCGGCGCGTTCCCGGCCTGGCTGGCACCGGTGCAGGTAGTCGGCATCCCCGTGGCCGAAGCGTTCAACGACTACATGTTCGACGTCGTCGACAAGCTCAAGGCCCATGGCATCCGCGCCCAGGTGGACACCGGAACCGACCGCTTCCCGAAGAAGATCCGCACGGCGTCCAAGGACAAGATCCCGTTTGTCCTGATCGCCGGCGGCGACGACGCCGAGGCAGGCGCCGTGTCCTTCCGCTTCCGCGACGGCAGCCAGGACAACGGCGTACCCGTTGAAGAGGCCGTCAAGCGGATTGTCGAAGCCGTCCGTAACCGGGACAAGTAGGGCGGCGGGGACGCTATGGGAGAACAGCCTGACGACGCCGCGGTGACGGACACGTTTGAACTCGCCGGCGTCCCCGACGCTTTCCAGCGGCTCTGGACCCCGCACCGGCTTGCCTACATCAAGGGCGGGCAGAAGCAGGTCTCCTCAAAGGAGACCTGCCCGTTCTGCGCCGCGCCGGAGCGGTCGGACGAGGAATCGCTGATTGTCCACCGGGGGAAGCATGCCTTCGTCATCCTGAACCTCTTCCCGTACAACGCCGGCCACCTGCTGGTCTGCCCGTACCGGCATGTGCCGGACTACACGGACATCGACCCGGAGGAGACGGCGGAAATCGCGGCGCTGACCCAGACCGCCATGCGCGTGCTGCGGAAGGTGTCCAGCCCCACCGGTTTCAACCTGGGCATGAACCAAGGCGAAACCGGCGGGGCCGGGATTGCCGCCCACCTGCACCAGCACATCGTTCCGCGGTGGGGCGGTGATGGAAACTTCCTTCCGATCATCGCGCAGACCAAGGCCATCACCCAGACCCTGGGCGATGTGCGCCGGCAAGTGGCCGACGCCTGGCCTCAAGAGGGCTCCGGCCCGGACAGCGAGGACTGACGCGTGCTCAACAAATACGCACGGGGATTCTTCACTGCCGTTTTCACCCCGCTGGCCACCTGGCTGCTGCGCCGGGGGGTGACCCCGGACATGGTCACCATTGCCGGCACGCTCGGCGTGATGATCGGCGGCCTGGTCTTTTATCCGCTGGGTGAATTGTTCTGGGGCACCATCTTCATCACCGTCTTCATCTTCTCCGACGTGGTTGACGGGATCATGGCCCGGCAGCAGCAGCGCAAGGGGAGCTGGGGCGGGTTCCTGGATTCCACCCTCGACCGCTTCGCCGACGGCGCCCTGTTTGCCGGCGTCGCCATCTGGTTCTTCACCGGCGGCGGCAACGACGCCATCGGCACCGCGGCTGTTCTCTGCCTGGTGGTCGGCATGCTGGTTTCCTACATCCGGGCCAAGGCCGAGTCGCTGGGTTTCTCCGCCAATGTCGGCATAGCCGAGCGTGCCGAACGGCTGGTCTCCCTGCTGGTCGCCACCGGACTGGTGGGCCTGGGTGTACCCGAGGTCCTGCTGCTGGTGGTGCTGATCCTGCTGACCCTGGCCAGCTGCGTGACCATCGGCCAGCGGATGCACACCGTGCGGAAACAGGCGCGGATGGGCAACCCGGCCTAGGCAGGCTTACCAGACGCAACAGAAGGCGGGAACCGGATCACCGGTTCCCGCCTTCTGTTTATGGTCGCTGCCGGGCCGCTGCCGGGCCGCTGCGGCTGCCGCAGCGGCGGACTTAGGGCGGCTGCCGCAGCGGCGGACTTAGGCCGCCGAGGCTTAGGCCAGGCCGCGCCGGTCCAGCAGCGGCTGGATCTGCGCATCGCGTCCGCGGAAGTTCCGGAACGCCTGCAGCGGATCGATGCTGTTGCCGCGGGACAGCAGCTCCGTCCGGAAACGGTTTCCGTTCTCCCGGGTCAGGCCGCCGTTCTCCCGGAACCACTCGACCGTGTCGGCGTCGAGCACTTCGCTCCAGATGTACGCGTAGTACGAGGCAGCGTAGCCGCCGGCAAAGATGTGCTTGAAGTAGCCGGTGCGGTAACGCGGCGGAACCAGGTCCAGGTCGACGCCGGCCGCCGCCAGGGCCGCTGCCTCGAAGGCTTCCGGATCCTGCACCGTTTCGCCCGGGGGGAGTTCGTGCCAGGCCAGATCCAGCAGGGCGGCACCCAGGTACTCAGTGGTGGAGAATCCTTCGCCCCAGACGGCCGCCGCATTCACCTTGTCGATTTCCTCCTGCGGCAGCGGCTCCCCGGTGACGTAGTGCTTTGCGAAGTTGCTGACCACCTCCGGCCACAGCATCCACATCTCGTTGACCTGTGACGGGTATTCCACGAAGTCGCGCGGCACGGAGGTGCCGGAGAACTGGGGATAGATGACGTCCGAGAACAATCCGTGCAGCGCATGGCCGAATTCGTGGAACGCCGTGACCACCTCGCCGAAGGTCAGCAGCGTGGGTTCACCGGCCGGGGGCTTGGAAATGTTCAGGTTGTTGATGACCACGGGCTGGGCGTCCAGCAGCCGGGACTGGTGGACCAGGGAATTCATCCAGGCGCCGCCGTTCTTGGTGTCCCGGGTGTAATAGTCGCCCAGGAACAGGCCGAGCCCGGTGCCGTCGTCGTCCTTCACTTCCCAGACCCGGACGTCGGGGTGGTAGCCCGCGAGGTCTGTCCGTTCGGTGAAGGTCAGTCCGTAGAGGCGGTTGGCGGCGTAGAAGACGCCGTCAGTGAGGACGCGCTCCAGTTCGAAGTACGGGCGCAGGGCGGAGGAGTCGACGTCGAACTTCTCCCGGCGGACCTGCTCGGAGTAATACGCCCAGTCCCAGGCGGCCAGTTCGTGTCCGTCCCGCCGGGCCGCTTCGCGCAGCTCTTCGGCCTCGGCTTTGGCATTGCGCACGGCTGCAGGGGCGAGCTTGTCCAGCATCTCGTGGATCGCGTCCAGGGACGGTGCGGTCTGGTCATCCGTGCCGTACTCGGCATGGTTGGCGAAACCGAGCAGTGCAGCCTTCTCCGCCCGCAGCGCGGCCATCTCGGCGGCGAGGGCAAGCGTGTTCCCGTCGTTGTTCCGGAAACCCCGGTGTAGGGCGGCTTCATGCAGCCGACGGCGGCTCTCCCGGTTGGTCAGCGACGCCAGGGCTGGCTGCGGGGTAGGCAGCACGAGGGACAGCAGATACTTGCCGTCGTGTCCCGCTTCCCTCGCAGCGGTCGCTGCGGCAGCGATGTCGTCGTCGGGCAGGCCGTCCAGTTCGGCGGCGTCGTCCACTACCAGGGCCGAAGCGTTGGTGTCCTTCAGCAGGCGCTGGGAAAAGTCCGTGCCCAGTTCCGAAAGCCGGGCGTTCAACTCCCGCATGCGGGCCTGCCCGGCGTCATCGAGCTGCGCCCCGGCGCGGATGAAGCGGCGGCGGTACTCCGACACTAGGCGGACCTGCTCATCGTCCAGGCCGGTGAGGTTCGCCGCGACGGCTTCGACCCGGGCAAAAAGCTGCCGGTTGAGGTAAATCGTGTCTTCGTGCGCGGCGAGCCGCGGGCCGATCTCCTGCTGGATCCGCTGCACGCCCTCCGTAGCGTCCGCGGCACAGAGGGTGAAGAAAACGACGGCGGTGCGCCCCAGTTCCTGGCCCGAGGACTCCAGTTCGGCGATGGTGTTTTCGAAGTCGGGGACCTGCGGGTTCGCGGCAATGCGCTCAATCTGCGCGGCGTGCTCCCGGATTCCGGAGTCAAAAGCGGGCAGGAATACGTCTTCGTTGATCTGCGCGAACGGAGGCAGCTGGTACGGCAGGCTACTCGGGTAAAGGAAAGGGTTGTCCATAAAGCCCAAGACTGGCACAGCGGGGCATCCCGCTCCAACCTGACACTGCAGTAGGATCGGTCCGATTCCCCGCTGCCGCAGCCTGCGGGCCTGGGGAGATGCGTGGGGGGGTTCATGAAACGCAACCTGGGTATTCGTCTTCCGGGGCGTGGTCCGGGGCTAGGTGCCGGGCTGCTTGCGGGGGTGCTCCGCCTGCCGGGGCTTGCGGCGGTGCTGGCGCTGGCCCTGCTGCTCGGCGGCTGCATGGCGGACGGTGGAGGCGGGAGCGACGGGCCGGAGGGGCGCCAAGGTGCCGGCGCGCCGTCGTCGGCGTCCGCCTCGTCCGCCTCGCCCGCCGCGTCGCCTGCCCGGTCAGCGTCGCCGTCGTTACCGTCCGCGGACCCCGGCAACCCCGGCAAGGGGCCGGACTGTCCCACGGAGAACTGCTTCTCCCTCATGCTTGCCGGCGACCTGCTGGTCCATCCGCAGCTGTGGGAGCAGGCCGCGGCGGATGCGGGTGCCACGGGCAAGGGACCTCTGGACTTCGAGCCGCTGCTGGCCGGGCAGCGGACCTACATTTCCGGATCGGACCTGGCCGTGTGCCACATGGAAACCCCGGTGGCCGAACCGGACGGGCCGTATACGGGCTATCCCATGTTCAACGTACCGCCGCAGATCCTCACGGCAGCGGCCGCCGTCGGCTATTCCGGCTGCACCACCGCCAGCAACCACACCATCGACGCCGGTACGGCCGGCTTGAACCGCACGCTGGGCGTGCTGGATTCCCTGGGGCTGGCGCACACCGGCTCGTACGCCGCCGAGACCGGCGCCGGCGCTCCCATGCGCCTGTCCGCTCCGGCGGGGGAGCTCGCCGTCATCGAGGCCACTTACGGGTTGAACGGGCTGGTGGCCGAGTATCCGTGGCAGGTGGACCTGCTCGACGCCCCGGCGATGATCGCGAAGGCGAAGGCGGCCCGGGCGGAGGGGGCCGACGTCGTCGTCGCGGCCATCCATGCGGGCGAGGAATACGCGTCGGTGCCCAATGTCCAGCAGGTGGAAACCGCCCACGCGCTGGCGGACAGCGGCGAATTCGACTTCATTTACGGCCACCACACGCATTCGGTGCTGCCGATCGAGAATTACAACGGCACCTGGATTGTCTACGGGCTCGGCAATGCCGTGACGGAGCTGTCGCCCTGGTACGACGTCAACAACGAGGGCCTGATAGTCCGGGCGCAGTTCGCCCGCGACGACGCCGGGGCGTGGACAGTCAGCGACCTCGCCTGGGCGCCGTCGGTGATCGTCCGGGACCCGTACCGGTGGTGTTCCGTTGCGGGGGACCTGCCGCAGGGGGAATGCGCGCCGCCGGCCCAGCGGGAAGCGGTGCGCGCACGGACCGTTCCGGTGGTCGAGTCTCTGGGGGCGGCCGACGCCGGGGCGCATGAATGGCTCGTGTCGCAGGGCGGCGGGGGAGGGTAGGCGAGGGCGTGGTTGTGGGGTGTCGGGGTCGTGCGGCGTTGTGCGGGACAGCCGGGCATGAGGGCTAAACCGCTTCGGTGAGAAAAATCCACTCCGGTGAATCCTGCCGTACCGGGCTTCCATCCCAGTTACCCCAGCACTGATCGACGGTGAATCCTGCGGCTTGCAGCCCTGCGGTCACAGTGTTCCAGGCAGGGAAGCGCAGTGTCTCGGTCGTCGTTCGCGTTCCGGAGCCGTCGGTCCAGGTATCGGTGTGGGTGATCCGGTCATCCTCACGCTGGACGGTCTGGGTGACTGTTCCCCGGCTGGTACTGTGCGTGCCCTCCCACCTGCGCCAGGCTTCAACGTCCGGGTTGCGTACTTCAAAGGCCAGGCTGCCTCCGGGCCGCAGTGCTCGTCTGGCATGCGTGAGTACCTGCACCCAGGAGGTGTCATCAAGGAAGTACTGCGCGACATGTCCGGTCATCAGAACCAGATCGGTCCAGGCATCCGGCAGGCTTTCCGCGGTTCCTTGAATCCAGATGACGGTGCCGGCATGCGGCTGGGATGCAGCGAGCGAGAGCATCGTTTCTTCCGGCTCGACACCGATCACTTCATGCCCTTGCCCGGCCAACAGGCTGCACAGTAGGCCCGTTCCTGCGCCGATGTCCGCAACACGGCGGGCTCCCAATGTGCCCGCCAAGGACAGATAGAACGGGAGGTCCTGCCGGGCTTCGCTGTCGGCGTCGTAGGCTGCCGCAAGTTCAGGGACGGCGTAGTAGTTAGCCGGTTTCAATGCAGTCATGCGGCTCATTTCTGTGAGGTCTCGCTTCAGTCGGGGCTGGCGGCTTCCGGTGGGGCTTCCGGTGGGGCTTCCGGTGGGGCTTCCGCCGGAACGCTAACACGCGCGGCGAGCCCGGACGACGGATGGGTCGGGACGCCCTGCCTGCGCACTGCGGCAGATCCAGGCTAGCCTTCGAGTCGACGATGGCAGGCCTCGGGCGAGCATTCCGGATCGACCGATGGAGGCAGGAACCGGCCCCACGCTTTCAAGTGTTTCTGCAGGTCAGAGCAGGGGTACTCGGGGATGGAGGAGGTTTTCCACAAGGACGAAAACTCCTATCGCAGGCATGGTTTTGAGCTCATAGCATCGAACACATGTTCGAATCAAATCCGGATTACCAACCACCTGTTGATGGCGTTGAGCCCTCCGGCGGTACACCTCCTGGATACCGCGGTGGCAGCAACGGACGGGCTTCTGCGCCAGCGATGTCCAGCCGTCAGTGCCGTGGCACGGCAACCCCTGACAAAGCGCCTTGCGGCAACGAACCGTCATCCTCGCCGGTCACCACGTGGATCTCCGAGCTGTCGTCCGGGCGGGCTTTGGAAGACATCGCCTCCGATACAGATGCGGGTCTGATAAACCGCCTGCGAGTACTCGAAGAACTCAAGGCTGCCGCTGCAGCAGCCCAGGTCCGGGTTACCGCCGCTTTCGATGCTTCCGTACGCGCAGCACATGCCCGTTCCGGGGTTCCCCTGGAGCAGCAGGGGAGAGGAGTCGCAGCTCAAATTGCCCTCGCCCGACGCGAATCGCCTGCCCGCGGCGGGCGGATCCTTGGCTTTTCCAAGGCACTGGCACATGAAATGCCGTGCACACTCCGGGCGCTGTCCGAGGGCTCAACGAATGGCGGGCAACGCTGCTGGTCCGCGAGACGGCGTGCCTGTCAGTATCGGACCGTCGGCTGGTGGACCGGGAAGTGGCCGGAGACCCTGCAGGGCTGGAGGGTTTGGGGGACGGACGCCTGATCGGCCGGATCCGGAAAATAACCTACCGGATCGATCAGGAGGCGCTGGTCCGCCGGGCAGCCAAGGCCCAGGCCGACCGTTATGTTTCCTGCCGGCCTGCCCCGGACACCATGACTTACCTGACCGGCCTGTTGCCGGTGGCCCAGGGTGTTGCCGTCTTTGCCGCCCTCAGCCGTGAAGCAGATTCACTCCGGGCCAGTGGCGATGAACGCGGCCGGGGCCAGATCATGGCTGACACGCTGGTTGAAAGAATCACCGGTCTTACCCAAGCTGACCGTGTGCCGCTGGAGGTCCAACTCGTCATGAGCGACCGTACGCTTCTTGCGGGCTCGGATGAGCCGGCCTACCTCCAGGGATACGGTGTGGTACCGGCCATGTGGGCGCGCGACGCGGTACGAAAAGCCGGAACTCGCAGCGGCGGCGGAGGGGTGGCTGAATTTCACACTGCTGATGACAACCAAGTCGGAAGCCGTCAGGCAGTTGCCGACCAGACCCGAAGCCGTCAGGCAGTTGCCGGCCAGACCGGAAGCCGCAGCTTTAGCGGTGAAACGACCGGAAGCGGCCCGACGCCCAACGCGGGACGAAAAGGCCGGGCAACTCGAAGTGGAGGATCCGGTTCTCCGGACCTCTGGCTCCGACGCCTCTACACGGCCCCGGCCACCGGTGAACTCATCGGCATGGACTCAAAGGCGCGGTTCGTCCCCGATTCATTGGCGAAATTCATCTCTGCAAGGGATCAAACCTGCCGGACACCGTGGTGCAACGCGCCAATACGGCACCGCGACCACATCCGCCGGCACCGGGACGGGGGCGCCACCGATGCAAAGAACCTGCAGGGACTCTGCGAAGCCTGCAACCAGGCCAAGGAAGCACCTGGATGGCGTGCTGAAAGCAGTGGAAGTCCTGGCCGGCACACGGTTGAAATCACCACGCCGACCGGACACACCTATCAATCCACGGCGCCGCCGCTGCCGGGCACCTGATCGTTCGAGCCGCAGCGCTAAGTGCGATGCCGAGACGGCCAGGTCGTCGCTGTCCCCGCGGTGTGGTCTGCCGGAGGAGGGCGTCCTGGACTGATCGAACGACTGGCAGTTCATCAGGAACACCGCAGCCGCGGATACGGCACGGTCATGACAAATGCGACACACTTAGCTTGTCTACGTATCAGCGCTTCAGAATGAATATCCCGTCCGGGCCGGTACGAGTGTTTAGCGCACCTGGTTTCGCGTAAACACTTACGGACCAGCCTGAGTCCTCATCGAAAGCGCCGAGGTGCCAGTCTGAGAATCGATTCAGTAACGGTAGCCCTGCGGAACCCGCCGCAGCATCCTGTGCCTGCGGACCGCCCCTTGTGTCAACGGTGGTACCGACCACAAACAGGCCACCGTCAACCAGGAGCCCACAGACTCGCCTGAAAGCGTCCTGCAAAGCCTCGCTGGAAAGGAATGCCGGCACGTTTCCAGACATCAAGATGACCTCGTACCTGCCGGGCAGACCCTCACTACGCAGGCGCTCATCAGAGAGTTCGTCCACGGCCAGCTGTCGATACCATTCGCTATCGAAGATGTCGGCGGCGACATCCAAAACGGCACGAGCCGGATCGATGCCGTACGCGTGATGCCCACTCTGACGCAGCGCATTAACCGCCGAGCCGATGCCGCAGCCGACATCAAGGATCCGGCTGTTGCGGGGGGCCAGCATGTCTATAAACCGGGCATCGACCTCAAGGTCGGTTCCTATTTCCACTAGCCGGAGCATCTTTTTGGCGTAGGAATCAAGGTCAGCACTGGGCATCATGACCATCAGACTAACGGGCAGCCCCGGCACCCGGACGAAAAGCGTCCCACGCAGCGAGTCCCTAGCGCGGCCGCTGCCCGGCGTGCTGGCGTGCCATCTCCGAGAGCTTCGACAGCTCAGCCAGATCCTCTTCCGAACGGGGAACAGGAGAGAAGCTGCCGTACTTCCGGATTGCTGCCTTTTCGATCAGGAAGTCCGCAATGGCCGGGTTCTTGGGAAGGAGGGAACCGTGCAGGTAACTGGCCACTACGTTCTTGTACCGGGCGCCCTCGGTGCTGTCCTTGGTGTTGTTGCCTTCACCCTTGCGGATCTCCGCGAGCGGCTTCACGCCCGGGCCGAGGAACGTCTGGCCGCTGTGGTTCTCGTAACCGTGGATCTCGCCGAATTCTTCGCTGACCGAAAGCACGTTGCCGATCAACCGCACGTCACCGCCGTGGGTCTCCATGTCCAGGATGCCGATGCCGGGAATGAGCGCACCCTCATGCGTCTTGAAGAACCGTCCGAACAACTGGTACAGACCGCAGATCACCAGCATCGGCAGGCCGTCCTCGGCAAGCCACTGCAGGGTAGGCGCCAACTGCTGGAGATCCTGCTGGATCACCACCTGTCCGCTGTCCTGGCCGCCGCCGCCGACAATGATGTCGACGTCGGCAGGGAACTCGTCCCCGGCGTTGTACTCCTCGACGACAGGCTGGTAGCCGTACCACTTCAGGCGCTGCTTGAGCACCAGCACGTTGCCCCAGTCGCCGTAAATGTTCATTTCCCGCGGGTACAGCTGCAGGATTTTGATTGTGCGGTCCTCGGTCATGAGACCACCTCTACCTTCGTGATCTTGGAGAGTTCCCGGCGTACGGCCAGCATGGCCGTGTACGTGCAGAAGATCCGCATGGGAACCCCGGGGGAGTCCTTGATAAAACGCTTCAATCCATCCGTGATGTCCGGTTCGATGGTGCGCACGGGTACGTCGTCGTACTTCAGCCGCAGCGCCATGTCGTAGGCGCGCACGCCGCTGACGACGTCGACTCCGCCCTCGGCCAGGGATTCGAAGTCCACGTCCCACAGCCAGGACATGTCCCGGCCGTCGGCGTAGTTGTCATTGATGGCGATCATTGTTGAATAGCCGTGGGCGGCGAAGGACTTCAGGCCCAGGCGGAAGCCGCTGGGATTCTTGACCAGCACCAGCTCCAGCGGCTGGCCGTTGACGGTCAGGGACTCGCCGCGCCCGAACGCAGGCTCCACATTCGCAAGCGCCTCGAACAACGCGTCGGAGTCGAGGTTCTTGCCCTTGATCGTCCGCGCAAAGGCGAGGGCGGCGGCGGCATTGAAGATGTTGTAGACACCGCGCAGCTTCAGTCCGGTAGTGCGGACCTGTCCGTCGACCAGGAAATCGGCGTCCGTCTCACTTACGCGTTCAAGGACGACGTCGGCCTCCTGCGTTGCCGCCAGCGCCTCGGCGAGGCTGCCGCGCATCTCGTCGTCGTTGGGGAAGGTGCTGCGCAGCGACGCGTCGAGCCCGAAGTACACGGCACGCTGTCCGTTCAGGGAATCGGCAATGCCCGCCACGCGGGGATCCTCGCGGTTCAGCACCACCGTCTCGGTGGTCGCGCGGGCAATGGATTCCAGCAGGCGGGTGGTCTTGTCGATTTCGCCGAACCGGTCCAGCTGGTCACGCAGGACATTCAGCAGCAGGCTGTAGCGCGGCTGGATCAGTTTCACGAAGTGCACGGCATGGGCCTCGTCCAGTTCCAGGACGGCGATGTCAGCATCCAGGTGCCCGCGCAGGTTCACTTCGCCCAGCAGGGCTGCGGCGACGCCGCGGGTGAAGTTGCTGCCCGTGCGATTGGTGAAGACCTTCAGCCCTTGGCTCTCCAGGAGCTCCACCACCATCTTGGTAGTGGTGGTCTTGCCGTTGGTTCCGGACACGACGGCGACGCCGAGCGGCAGGTCTGCGAGCGTGCGGCGGATGAAATCCGGATCGATCTTCTCCACCACCAGGCCCGGCAGGGCGGAGCCGCCGCCACGCAGTTTGGAGGCACTGCGGACCAGTTTTCCGACCAGGATGGAAAAAGAACTCATGGTTACTGAATATAGCGCACACCCTTGATACAGCACCGATCCGAAGGAGTGAGGCTGCACGCATCGGGGCAGGTCAGCGGGGTTATATCCGTTGGGATCCGTCCCCGACCCGGAGCCAGGAAGCGTTTCCGGCCCCGGAAACGGAATCGGTCGCTAGAATTGTGGCAGTGCGTTCGGGAAGCTTAGCTGGTCTCCCTGTTCGGCCCCGGGTTCCCCGGAGTCCTGGACGGGCGGCAAGCAGCCGGACTTTTTTATCGATCAGAGGAGAAGCGTAGAGCATGTCGGGCCACTCTAAATGGGCAACCACCAAGCACAAGAAGGCCGTAATTGATGCCAAGCGCGCCAAGTCCTTCGCCAAGCTGATCAAGAACATCGAAGTTGCAGCACGTGCCGGCGGAGCCGACATGGCAGGCAACCCGGCCCTTGAACTGGCCGTTTCCAAGGCCAAGAAGACGTCGGTGCCGATCGACAATATTAACCGTGCGGTCAAGCGCGGCGCCGGTCTGCTCGGTGAAGCCGTTGATTACCAGACCATCATGTACGAGGGCTACGGTCCGCAGGGTTCCGCCCTCCTGATCGAGTGCCTCACGGACAACAAGAACCGTGCTGCTTCCGAGGTCCGCCTCGCCGTGACCCGCAACGGCGGCAACATGGGCGACCCCGGTTCGGTGGCTTACATGTTTACCCGCAAGGGCGTGGTGAACCTCCCCAAGAACGGCCTCACTGAAGACGATCTGCTTATGGCCGTCCTGGACGCCGGTGCCGACGAAGTGAAGGAATCGGGCGAGAACTTCGAGATCATCTCCGAGCCGCAGGACCTCCGCGCCGTCGTTGGTGCGCTGGAAGAGGCGAGCATCGAGTACGAGACCGATGAAGCCGAATTCGTCCCGTCCATGCACGTGGAACTGGACGCCGACGCTGCCCGCAAGTTCCTCAAGCTTGTGGATGCGCTGGAAGACCTCGACGATGTACAGAATGTCTACTCCAACGCTGATATCCCGGCCGCCGTTATGGCCGAGCTTGAAGAAGACGACTAAGCGCCGAATCAGTGTCTTTACGCGTCCTGGGGGTGGACCCCGGCCTCACCCGCTGCGGCCTTGGAGTAGTTGAGGTCGAGGGAAACCGCCGGGCCACCCTCGTGGCCGTCGGAGTTGTCGGCACGGTGGCCGGAACCGCGCTGGACGCACGGCTGCTGGTCATTTCCGAAGCCATCGAGCTGTGGCTGGACACCCACCGGCCCGATGTCCTGGCCGTGGAACGGGTGTTCAGCCAGCTCAATGTCAGCACGGTGATGGGTACCGCCCAGGCGTCCGGCGTCGTCATTGCCGCCGCTGCCCGGCGCGGCATCCCGGTGGCCCTGCACACGCCCACTGAGGTCAAGGCGGCGGTCACCGGCTCCGGCTCGGCCAACAAGGACGCCGTGGGCAAGATGGTGACTAAGATCCTGCGGCTGGACGAGATGCCCAAGCCGGCGGACGCAGCCGACGCCCTTGCCCTGGCGATCACCCACGCCTGGCGCCGCGGCGTCGCCGGTCCCGGACCCACCGCAGGCTCTGCGTCGCGGGGCACGGCGCCGGCTACCGGACTGACTCCGGCCCAGCGGCTCTGGGCCGAAGCGGAAGCGCGGGCAAAACGCGGAAGCTACTGAACAGCAGGGGAATGCGGGCGCCAGCAAGTAGGGTATTCGTAGATATGTTCTATACAGCCTCTGGAGTTCCTTCATGATCAGTTCCCTCCGCGGGGTCGTTTCGCACGTGGGCCTTACCTCTGCCGTCATTGATGTCAACGGATTCGGGATGCTCGTCCAGGCCACTCCGCAGACTCTGGCTTCGCTGCGCACGGGAAGTGAAGCCAGCGTCCATACCGCGATGATCGTCCGCGAAGACTCCATGACCCTGTACGGGTTCAGCGACGCGGATCAGCGCGAGGTCTTTGAAATCCTCCTCGGCGTCAGCGGCGTGGGCCCCCGGATAGCCCTGGCTGTCCTGGCCGTGCACACCCCCGAAGCCATCCGGGTGGCCGCATCCACCGGCGACGACAAGGCCTTCAGCAAGGTCTCCGGCATTGGCCCCAAGGGCGCCCGCCGCATTGTCCTCGAGCTGGCGGACAAGCTGGTGCCGCACGGCACCGCGGAAAACCCGGCCGCACCCCGTTGGCAGGAACAGGTCCTGGCGGCCATGACCGGTCTCGGCTGGTCCGAAAAGGACGCCACCGCCGCCATGGACGATACCGCCGCCGAGCATCCCGACGTCGCTGCCGCCGGCAACGTGGGGGAAATCCTGAAACTGACGCTGCGACGCCTCGGGACCGACGGCGCCCGGGCCTCCTCGCGCCGAAAGGCTGGCTGAGGTGTCCGCTGATTCCCTGGTTGCTCCGGGGCCCGATCCGGACGACAAAGCCATTGAAGCCGCGCTGCGTCCCAAGAACCTGGACGACTTCGTGGGGCAGAAGCGCGTGCGTGAGCAGCTGTCGCTGGTACTCGAAGCGTCACGGCTGCGCGGCCGCAGCGCCGACCATGTCCTGCTGTCCGGTCCGCCCGGACTGGGCAAGACCACCCTGTCCATGATCATTGCCGCGGAAATGAACGCACCGCTGCGGATCAGTTCCGGGCCGGCCATCCAGCATGCCGGCGACCTCGCAGCCATCCTGTCTTCCCTGACCGAGGGCGAGGTGCTGTTCCTGGACGAAATCCACCGCATGTCCCGCCCGGCCGAGGAAATGCTCTACATGGCCATGGAGGATTTCCGCGTCGACATCATCGTCGGCAAGGGAGCCGGTGCCACGGCCATTCCGCTGGACCTGCCGCCGTTCACCCTGGTGGGAGCCACCACCCGCGCCGGCCTGCTGCCCGGTCCGCTGCGGGACCGTTTCGGATTCACCGGCCACCTGGAGTTCTATTCGACGGATGAACTGGAACTGGTACTGCGCCGCTCGGCCATGCTGATGGATATGAAGGTCAACTCCGCAGGCTTCGCCGAGGTTGCCGGACGCTCGCGCGGCACTCCCCGAATTGCGAACCGGCTGTTGCGCCGCGTCCGCGACTGGGCGCTGGTGCACGGTATCGAGCAGATTGATGCCCGCTCGGCCGGGGCCGCGCTGGATATGTACGAGGTGGATGTGCTCGGCCTTGACCGGTTGGACCGCGCCGTGCTGACCGCGCTGGTCACCAAGTTCAACGGGGGACCGGTGGGACTTTCCACGCTGGCAATCGCCGTCGGCGAGGAACCGGAGACCGTGGAGACGGTGGCTGAACCGTACCTGGTCCGTGAAGGCCTGCTCGGCAGGACTCCGCGGGGCCGCATTGCGACCCGGGCCGCGTGGGAGCATCTGGGCCTCCAGATGCCCGAGCACGTGGCCGCTGCCATGCCGCAGAACATGTTTTCCGGCCCGGGTACCAACACCTCGTCCGCGGCAGTCGACGAGAGCGTGCCGGAAACTTAACAGTCCGCTCCCACGTTTTCCGTTTAGACTGGCCCTTGGGCACGGTCCCGGCACAATGCCCGGACCCCGCCTGACCCTTCCCCAACAGAAACAGGAACCATCCACGTGAATCCCGCTGATCTCTTTCTCCCTCTTCTGCTGGCGGTCTTCGTCATCATGATGTTCCGCAAGCAGAAGAAGTCACAGCAGACGGTTGCCCAGCAGCGGTCCCAGATGCTTCCGGGTACCGAGGTCATGACCCAGTTCGGGCTTTTCGGCCGGATCGTTTCCGTGGACCAGGAAGAAAACAAGGCGGTGCTGGAGCTTTCCCCCGGCAACACCGCCACGGTGCACCTCCAGGCACTGACCAAGGTCGTCACCGTTCCCGCCGAAGAAACACCGGCCGATGACGCCGCCGCGGTCCCCGATGACGCCTCTTCCCTCACGCTCGGCAAGGACACCTCCGAGCGCCAGGACGCCGTGCAGGACGAGACACCTGAAGAAACACTCAAGCGCCTGAACCGCGACGACAAAAAAGAGAACTAGACTCTCCACGAGCCAAGCGGGGCATCGGTGCCCCGCTTGCCGCCCGGAGACCATGACGGTCCCGGTGATCTTCGCCCTTAAGGAAAATTCCCTATGCCCCGTACCGGCCCCGGCTCGGCCGCGAAAAAGACGCTCCTCTGGTTGGGCGTCATTTTTGCTGCCTTGGCCCTTTTGCTTGGCGGTGGTTCCATGTGGAGCAACGCCAGCTGGACCCCGAAACTCGCCCTCGACCTTGAGGGCGGCACCCAGATGATCCTTGCTCCCGAGGTGCAGGGCGGTGACTCCGAAATCACGACCGAGCAGCTCGACCAGGCCGTGGAGATCATCCGCCAGCGCGTGGACGGCAGCGGCGTCTCCGAAGCGGAGATCAGCACGCAGTCCAACCGCAACGTCGTGGTGTCGCTGCCTGGTGTCCCCGATCCCGAGACCCGCGAGCTGATCCAGGCTTCCGCGAACATGGAGTTCCGCCCGGTCCTGGCCGGCGGCGGGGGACAGGGTGCAGCAGTAAC
Source organism: Arthrobacter sp. zg-Y238 (assembly GCF_024385525.1). Classification (GTDB taxonomy): domain Bacteria; phylum Actinomycetota; class Actinomycetes; order Actinomycetales; family Micrococcaceae; genus Arthrobacter_B; species Arthrobacter_B jinronghuae. The sequence goes on from NZ_JANFLU010000008.1 coordinate 122,444, forward strand.
GGATCCCACTCCCGCGGAACAGCTGCCTACCCCGTCGGCGGAACCCACCGATGCTTCGGACACCAACTGGATTTCACCGGAACTGCAGACGCAGTTCGAAACCACTGACTGCCTGAACCCGGATACCATCGCAAACGCGGAGCAGGCGCCGGCCGACCAGCCCATGGTCGCCTGCGAGCCCGGCACCGCCGGCAAATACATCCTGGGCCCGGTCGAAGTTCCCGGCGTGGACATTTCCACGGCCAGCTTCGGCATGGCACAGGGCAACAACGGTGTTTCCACCAACCAGTGGGCCGTGAACATCGAGTTCAACGGCGAGGGCACCGACAAATTCCGTTCGGTTACCGAGCGTCTCTTCGCCTTCCCCCAGGGCGACCCGCGGAACCAGTTCGCCATCGTCCTCGACGGGCAGATCATTTCCGCGCCGACCGTCAACGCGGTCATCACCGACGGCAAGCCCCAGATCACCGGCAACTTCACCCAGGAAAGCTCCGAAGCGCTCTCCGAGCAGCTGAAATACGGCGCCCTGCCGATCAGCTTCGAGATCCAGAGCGAACAGCAGGTCTCGGCAACCCTTGGCTCCGACCAGCTGAAGATGGGTATCATCGCCGGCCTGATCGGCCTGGCCCTGGTAGCCGTCTACTCGCTGTTCCAGTACCGCGCCCTGGGCTTCGTGACCATCGCCTCGCTCGTCGTGGCCGGTCTGCTGTCCTACCTGGCCATCGCCATCCTGGGCTGGAGCCACAACTACCGGCTCTCGCTGGCAGGCGTGGCCGGCCTGATCGTCGCCATCGGGCAGACTGCGGACTCGTTCATCGTGTACTTCGAACGTATCCGTGACGAGCTCCGCGACGGCCGCGGGCTGGTGTCCGCGGTGGACAACGGGTGGAAGCGCGCCAAGCGCACCGTCCTGGCCTCCAAGGCCGTGAACATCCTCGCCGCCGTCGTCCTGTACTTCGTGGCAGTGGGCAACGTGCGGGGATTTGCGTTCACCCTGGGCCTCACCGCCATTGCGGACCTCATTGTGGTCTTTATGTTCACGCACCCCACCATGGTGCTTCTGGCCCGCACCAAGTTCTTCGGCGACGGCCACCGCTTCTCGGGCCTCGATCCGAGCAAGCTGGGCGCCGTACCGCTGTACCGCGGTGCCGGACGCCTGCGGAATCCCTCCGATGTTCCTGCTGCGCGCGGCAAGAACAAGGGAGCGGCCAAGGAAGCCGAACGACGGATGACCATCGCCGAACGGCGGCTTGCCGAAAAGCAGGAATCAATGGCCGGTAGCGGCCGCAGCTCCGAGAAGGACGGCGAGTAATGAGTAAGCTCCCCAGTTTCGCCGCATTCGGCAACGACCTTTACACGGGAAAGCGGTCCTACAACTTCGTTGGCAAGGCAAAGCTGTGGTTCATCATCGCAGCGGCAGCCGTGCTGCTTTCGATCGCCATACCGGTAGCCAAGGGCGGATTCAACCTCGGCATCGAGTTCCGCGGCGGCTCCGAATTCACCGTCTCCAACGTCAGCAACACCGACGTCAGCGGCGGCGAGAAGGCCGTGGCCGAGGTTGCCGGGACAGCCGACCCGAAGGTCACCAACATCGCCCCGGGCACCATGCGGATCCAGACGGAGAAGCTGAGCGATGACCAGACCATCGAGGTCAAGGAATCGCTGGCGGATACCTACGGCGTAAGCCAGGACGAGGTCACCTCCACCTTCATCGGTCCCACCTGGGGCAGCGACGTCAGCCGGCAGGCCCTCGTGGGCCTCGTCGTCTTCGTGGCACTGGCCGCGGTGCTGATGGCCTTGTACTTCCGGACTTGGAAGATGTCGGTTGCCGCCGTCGTCGGGCTGCTGGTGGTTATGGTGGTCACCGCGGGCGTCTACGCCCTGAGCGGTTTTGAAGTCACGCCGTCGGCCATCATCGGTTTCCTTACCGTGCTCAGCTACTCGCTCTATGACACCGTGGTGGTGTTCGACAAGGTCCGGGAAAACACCAAGGACCTGGACAAGCGCACCAAGCGGACCTTCGCGGAAGAAGTGAACCTGGCCGTGAACCAGACCCTGGTGCGGTCCATCAACACTTCCGTGGTGGCAGTCCTCCCGGTGGCCTCCATCCTGTTCATCGGTGCGCTGCTGCTGGGCGCCGGAACCCTGAAGGACCTGTCCCTGGCATTGTTCGTGGGCATCATCCTGGGCACCATCGCGACCATCTATATTGCAGCGCCGCTGTACGCGTGGCTGCGCCGGAATGAACCGGACATCCGCAAGCAGGCCAAGCGGGTGGCCGAGCGCCGTGCAAGCGAAGCCAAGGGCTCGACGGCGGTCAGCGCCTAAGGGGTAAATCCCGCTCCGACCATCCGGTTCCGTACTCCATGCCAAGTGAGTACGGAACCGGCGGTTTAAGTGCGGTGCGGGCAGGCTTAGACTGGTTGACAGGGCTGCGTAAAGCGCGGCCGCCAAAACGTTTTGACCACCTGCTTTTGAGAGCACGGAAGAAAGGTCGTCAGTGGCCAACAGTGCAACGCCTGCCGATGAGGCAGGAAACAGCGGCACCGCGGGAATCGACCCGGGGCAGAAGAGCACCGCAGCGCGCGAAGCTGCGGCATTGGATGCTGCCGCAAGCACCACTGACGCCCTGCTTCCTGTACCCGGCCCGGCTTCCGCTCCGGCGAAAGTCGGCAGCGGCGCAGGCCGTGCGCCGTCGACCGGCCGCCGTGCCTCCACGCGTGCACGGCTCGCCCGGCTGGCAGGCCGGGGCAACCCCGGCTACTCGCCGATGCTGGAACCGCTGCTGCGCACGGTCCGGGTCAACAACCCCAAGGAAGACCTGGAGCTGATCCAGCGCGCCTATGTGGTTGCCGAGCGCAGCCACGAGGGCCAGAAGCGCAAGAGCGGGGATCCGTACATCACGCATCCGGTGGCGGTGGCGACCATCCTGGCGGAGCTGGGCATGACCGGCACCACCCTCGCCGCGGCGCTGCTGCATGACACCGTGGAGGACACCAGTTACACGCTGGACGAGCTGCGGAGCGAGTTCGGCCCCGAGGTAGCCATGCTCGTGGACGGTGTCACGAAGCTGGACAAGGTCACTTTCGGCGATGCGGCGCAGTCCGAGACCGTGCGGAAAATGGTCGTTGCCATGGCCAAGGACATCCGAGTCCTGGTCATCAAGCTCGCGGACCGGCTGCACAACGCCCGCACCTGGCGGTTTGTGTCACCGGAATCGTCCGCCAAGAAGGCGCGCGAAACCCTGGAAATCTTCGCCCCGCTGGCCCACCGGCTGGGCATGAACACCATCAAGTGGGAGCTGGAGGATCTTTCCTTCGCCGCGCTGCACCCCAAGGTGTATGACGAAATCGTGCGGATGGTGGGGGACCGGACGCCGGAACGGGAAAAGTACCTGGGCACCGTGCGGTCGCAGATCGCCGATGACCTGCATGCGGTCAAGATCAAGGCCACCATCACCGGCCGGCCGAAGCACTATTACTCGATCTACCAGAAGATGATCGTGCGGGGCAAAGACTTCGACGACATCCATGACCTGATGGGCGTGCGCGTCCTGGTGGACTCCGTCCGCGACTGCTACGCGACCCTCGGTGCCCTGCATTCGCGGTGGAACCCCCTGCCCGGGCGGTTCAAGGACTACATCGCGATGCCGAAGTTCAACATGTACCAGTCGCTGCACACCACGGTGATCGGCCCCGGGGGCAAGCCCGTGGAAATCCAGATCCGCACGCACGACATGCACCGCCGCGCCGAATACGGCGTGGCCGCGCACTGGAAGTACAAGGACGGAAATAAGGGCCCCGAAGCCCCTGACGACATGGGCTGGCTGCGCAGCCTGGTGGACTGGCAGCAGGAAACCTCGGATCCCGATGAGTTCCTGGATTCGCTGCGGTTCGAGATCAATGCGCGCGAAGTCTTCGTCTTTACGCCCAAGGGCGAGGTCATGGCGCTTCCGGCCGGGTCGACGCCGGTGGACTTCGCCTACGCCGTCCACACCGAGGTGGGACACCGGACCATCGGTGCACGCGTCAACGGGAAACTCGTGCCGCTCAACAGCGAACTGCAGCACGGCGACTGGGTGGAGATCTTCACCTCCAAGGCCGAGGGCGCCGGCCCCAGCCAGGACTGGCAGGGCTTCGTCAAGAGCCCGCGCGCCCGGAACAAGATCCGGCAGTGGTTCACCAAGGAACGCCGCGAAGAGGCAATCGAAAAGGGCAAGGACCTGCTCACCCGCGGCATGCGCAAGCAGAACCTGCCGCTGCAGCGCCTGATGACGCATGATGCGCTGGTGGCGGTGGCCGAAGAACTGCACCACCAGGACATTTCCGCGCTGTACGCCGCGGTGGGCGACGGCCATACCTCCGCCCAGAACGTCATTGAGCACCTGGTCAACCTGATGGGCGGGCACCAGGGCGCCGAGGAGGACCTGGCCGAAACGCCGGTGGCCACCGCGGCCCGCCGTCCCAAGTTCTCCGATTCCGGCGTCACCGTGCGCGGTACCGGCGATGTGTGGGTCAAACTTGCCCGCTGCTGCACCCCTGTTCCGCCGGATCCGATCATCGGATTTGTGACCCGCGGCTCGGGTGTTTCGGTACACCGCAGCGACTGCCGGAACGTGCAGGAACTGCGCGCCACACCGGACCGCATTGTCCCGGTGGAATGGGCACCCACCCAGTCCAGCGTCTTCCTGGTCGAGATCCAGGTGGAGGCGCTGGACCGCAAGAGCCTGCTGTCGGATGTGACGCGGGTCCTCTCGGAGAACCACGTGAATATCCTCTCCGCCAGCGTCAACACCTCCAGCGACCGCGTGGCGATGTCGAAGTTCGTGTTCGAGATGGGGGACCCGAAGTACCTGAACCACATCCTCAGCGCGGTCCGCAAGATCGACGGCGTATTCGACGTCTACCGCACCACCGGGTCGCAGCGGCGGGTCTAGTTCCCGCGGTCCGCTAACGGATCGGCTCGGCGGCGGCAGCCGCAACACGGTCCAGTGCCGCCGCTTTGCCCGGTATCCGGTTTCCGGCTTCCAGGGCACGCTGCACGAGGTCCAGCCGGCAGTTCAGGGCCGGGAGCGCGGCCAGGCGCCGCAGGGTGGAAACCGCTTCTGCGGTGCCGGCATAGAGGGCGACGTCGACGGCGGTCCGCAGCGGTGAGGTAACGGACACCGTTCCTACGTCCGCACGGTCGGCAGGGCCCAGCAGGACCTCGTGGAGGACTGCGGTGCTGAAGGGCTGCAGGGCACCGGTGCGGCTGCGGCGGTCCGCCAGGACATCGAGGCGGGACGGCCGCGGAGCGCAGCCGTAGATCCAGGCAGCGGTCATTCTCCCCATGGTCAGCCGGCGGCGCAGCTGCACGGGCAGCTCGGCCGACGCCGCGAGGGCACGGACCACCGGGTCCGGCCGGACATCCCAGCGTACAAAGGTTCCCGCGTACACATGGCGGAGCAGCCCGTCCATCGCCATGGCCTGGAGTTCCTCGTGCCGGAACACGTCCCCGGCGGTGAACAGCGCTCCGCCCGTGGAAGTGATCTGCGGGAGGGCACCGGGGTAGGGAAAGAGCTGCGCAGGCATGCACACCAGCATGTGCAGCCTGCGGGCAAAGCGAAAGCCCCGACCCGGCCGTTGTGGATAACGGGAGGGGCGGGGCTTGCGCCGTGGACGGGCTACAGGGCCTAGGCGAAGTCCTGCGCGGACTTCTGCAGCATTGCCAGCCACTGCTGACGGGCTTCGAGGGCCTCGCGGGCGTCCGCGATCTTTTTCGCGTTGCCGGCCTTCTCGGCGTCGGCCAGGTCCTGTTCGAGGGACGCGATGGTCGCCTCCAGCTGGGACAGGGCAGAGTTGGTGCGTGCCTTGGTCTCGGGGTTGCTCCGCTGCCAGTGCTCGTCTTCGGCAGCCTTCACGGCTTCCTCGACCTTGCGGATGCCGGTTTCCATGCGTCCCATATCCGCGCGGGGTACCTTGCCGGCGTCTTCCCAGCGTTCACGGATCGACTGGAGGGCCTTGCGGGCCGAGTTCAGGTCCGTGATCGGCAGCAGGGCCTGTGCTTCCCTCAGCAGCTCTTCCTTGACCACCAGGTTCGCGGCGAATTCCTCGTCGATAACCTCGTTCGCTGCCTGGCGGGCGGCGAAGAACTTATCCTGCGCCGCACGGAAGCGGGCCCACAGGGCATCGTCGTCCTTGCGGCTGGCGCGCTTGGAGGCCTTCCACTCATCCATGAGCTGCCGGTATTCGGCGGCGGTGTTGCCCCAGTCCGTGGACGTGGCCAGTTCCTCGGCGCGGGCAATGAGAGCCTCCTTCGCAGCCTTGGCGGACGAGTTTTCACTGTCCAGCTGGGAGAAGTAGGCGCGGCGGTGGCGGTCGAAGACCGTGCGGGCGGAGCGGAACCGCTTCCACAGGGTGTCCTCCGTGCTGCGGCCCAGACGCGGGCCGTTCTTCTGCGCGGTCTTCCACGCATCGAACAGCTCGTTCATCCGGTTGCTGCTGGTCTTCCACTGAATCGTGGCCGGGTCCTTGGCTGCGATCTCCTCCGCCTCGGCAACAATGGCTTCACGGGCGGCAAGCTCACGCGCCTTGGCGGCCTCAGCCTCGGCACGCTCGGCGGCCTCGGCTTCCTTCAGCGAGGTTTCGAGCGCTTCGATGCGGGCATCAAGCGCCTTGATGTCGCCCACCATCTTGCGCTCGGCCACCTGCTGGGCAAGGTGCTTCAGGGTCTTGTGGATGTCCGCAGCCGGAGCCTTGACCTGCACCCGCTGCTCAAGAAGCAGGAGCTGGCTGGCGACGTCGTCGTACTTGCGCACGAAGTAGGCCAGTGCTTCTTCCTTGGAGGCGTCGGGGAACTGGCCGACGGCGGATTCCTCGCCGTCCACGATCAGGAAGACATGGCCGTCCTCCTCGACCCGCGCGAAGCGGGCGGCTTCCTCCAGCGGGGTGGAGTGGGCCGCGGGGGCAGCCACCACCGGCTGGGCGGCCGCGCCGGGCCGGGAGCCTACGGCTGCGGGGGAGGGCCGTCGCGCCGCAAGTGCTGCGGGGCTCGGAGTGGCAGGCCGGGACGTCTCCGTAGTGGACGGGCCTGCTGTTTCGTCGGATTTCTGACTGTCTGTCACCGCTAAAAGTCTTTCACTCGATGGATGGCAGTTTGCGAAGCCCGCGCCGCCACTTAATTCAGGGTGAACGAGTTAATCGTCACCGGGTCTTTCGGGAAACCATCGGTCTCCCCGGAGGCTGTCCCCGAGGAAGCAATGGCCTCCAGTACGTCAAGACCTGACGTTACCTTACCCATTATCGTGTAGCCGCCGGTTTCCTGCGTTAGCGTCGAATCCTTGTAAACAATGAAGAACTGTGTGCCGTGGCTCATGACGTCCTCGCCGCGGGCGACGGCGATGGTGCCGGCGGGGTAGAAGCCGTCGGCGGGTGTGTTCTCCACCGGCCCCCACAGGAAGTCCTGGTCGGCTTTTCCGTCCCCGTTCGGCGAACCGCACTGGAGCACGGAGGTGGATTCGGTGGCGGTCAGGCGGTGGCAGTCCTTGCCGGTGAAGTAGCCCGCATCGGCAAGCGTTTTGAAAGAGGCAACTGCCTGCGGCGCGGCATTGCCGTCCAGTTCCACGCCGATCTCGCCCTGGCCCAGGGCCAGGGATCCGGTGAAGGTCTTGCCCTCGGCGACGGAGGGATCCGGAACGTCGGGCAGTTCGGCGACGTCGGCCTGGTCCCGCAGCAGCTCCAGGTCTTCCGCAGTGGGGTCGGAACTGAACCAGGCCACCTGCAGTGCAACGGCAAGGGCCAGGATAACGACGGCGGCGGATGCGGCGAAGAGATTGTCGCGCCTGCGCCGCTTGGCACGGGCAGCAGCGAAGGCCTTCCGTGCTTCCATCCGGGCCAGCCGGCGCCTGTCTTCACGGCTGGTGCGGTTTGCTGCCACCGTTGCCTCCTGTACTGGATCGTGGTCGGGATCGGGGATCGACGCCTGGGTTCGACGCGCGGGTCTGAAACGGGGGCTGCTTCCCAAGCGGCTAAAATGAGTGCCGCACATAGTTTATGCACGCGGTTGCGTGCACCGTGGCCGGGCGGGGTTCCGCCTGTGCCGTTTCGCCCACCTAAGGAGTTGCCACCATGGCACGCAAGGCCTCACTGTCCGGTTTCCCCGAATGGCTACCGCAGGAGCGCCTTGTTGAACTCCATGTCCTGGACGTACTGCGCCGCACCTTCGAACTGCACGGCTTCTCCAACATCGAAACCCGTGCCGTGGAGACGGTGGGCCAGCTGCTGCGCAAGGGCGAAATCGACAAGGAAGTTTACGCGCTCAGCCGGCTGCAGGCCGAAGAGGGCGAGGCGGCCGGCAAGGAAGATCCCAACCAGCTGGCCCTGCACTTCGACCTGACCGTGCCGTTTGCCCGCTACGTGGTGGAGAACGCCGGCCACCTTTCCTTCCCGTTCCGCCGCTACCAGATCCAGAAGGTCTGGCGCGGCGAGCGTCCGCAGGAAGGCCGCGCCCGCGAGTTCACGCAGGCCGACATCGATGTGGTGGGTGACGGAGAGCTGCCGTTCCGCTACGACGTCGAGCTGGCGCTGGTCATCGCCGAAGCCCTGGGCGCGCTGCCCATCCCCGAGTTCAAGATCCGGGTCAACAACCGCAAGCTGGCCGAAGGCTTCTACCGCGGGATCGGCCTGGAAGACACCGCCGGAGTGCTGCGCAGCATCGACAAGCTGGAGAAGATCGGCGCGCAGCGCGTAGCCGAGCTCCTGCAGGAAGAACTCGGTGCCACCCCCGAACAGGCCGAGGCTGCCCTGAAACTGGCCTCCATCCGCACGGAGGACACTTCGTTCGTGGAGCAGGTCCGGGCACTGGGCGTGTCCAACGAACTGCTGGACGAAGGCCTCGATGAACTGTTCCAGGTCATCAGCGAAGCCTCCCGCCGCGCTCCGGGCCGGGTCCTCGCGGACCTCAGCATTGCCCGCGGCCTGGACTACTACACCGGCACCGTCTACGAAACGGTCCTGGTTGGGCATGAAGCGCTCGGCTCCATCTGCTCCGGCGGACGCTACGATTCCCTGGCCAGCAAGGGCAACCGCACCTTCCCCGGCGTCGGACTCTCCATTGGCGTCACCCGGCTGGTCATGCGCATCCTCAGCCAGGAATTCGCGCAGGCTTCGCGCAGCGTTCCCACCACGGTGCTGCTGACCCTGGCCACCGACGAGTCCTGGTCCGAAGCCCAGGACACCGCCGCCCAGCTGCGCAGCCGCGGGATTTCAGTGGAAGTTGCCCCGAAGGCGGAGAAGTTCGGGAAGCAGATCAAGTTCGCAGACCGCCGGGGCATCCCGTTTGTCTGGTTCACCGCCGAAGACGGCAGCCACGAGGTCAAGGACATCCGGACCGGTGAGCAGGTGCCGGCGGATCCCGCGCTCTGGACCCCGCCGGCCGAGGACCTCACCGTGCAGGTAACCCCCGTTCAGGTGCCGTCCGCCTAGCGGCCCGGGCCGCCGCCGCGTTCCCGGAACGCGATGGCGGCCTGCACCCGGGAGGAGACTCCCAGCTTGGCCAGGACCCGGGAGACATGGGTCTTGACGGTGGTTTCGGCGATGCCCAGCCGGCGGGAAATCTGCTGGTTGGACAGTCCCTCGCCGATGCAGGCCAGGACGGCTTCCTCCCGTGCGGTCAGGGGCTCAGCCGCGATGTTCCCGGCAGCCATTGCCGCTGCGGGTGCCGTAACCGGTGACTGCACGAACGCGGAGATCAGCCTGCCGGTGACCTCCGGGGAGAGGACGCTGTCGCCGTCGGCCACGCTTTGCACCGCACGGACCAGTTCGGCAGGTTCCACCGATTTCAACAGGAAACCGGCGGCACCGGCCCGCAGTGCAGCGAAAACGTACTCGTCAATGTCGAAGGTGGTCAGCACCAGCACCGCGGACAGGCCCTCTCCGGTGATCTCGGCGGTGGCGGCAATTCCGTCCATTCCGGGCATGCGAAGGTCCATCAGTACGACGTCGGGCCGCAGGGCACGTGCCATGCGCACGGCTCCGGCTCCGTCGGCAGCCTCGCCGACGACCGTGAAGCCGCCGATGGACTCCAGGATCATGCGCAGGCCGCCGCGGATGGCCGAGTGGTCATCCGCCAGCAGCACGGTGGCGGCGGTCAAAGTGTCTCCTGGGGCTGGCGGGGGAGTACGCGGGGGAGCACGCGGGGGAGCAGGGAGGCTTCCACGGCGTCTTCTATGGGCAGGGCGGCTTCGACGAGCCAGACGGGTCGCAGATCCTGCCCAGGGGAACTACCTGCGACCCGTCCGGCAGAGAAAGTTCCGCCGAGCTGGGCTGCCCGCAGGTTCATGTTCCGCAGGCCCGAACCGTTTCCGGCGGCCGCGGAACTGCCGCCGCCGGATGCGGGGAGCGCATTGCTGATGCTCAGCTCCAGCCGCCTGTCCCGCAGTCGGACAGAGATGCTGACGGGGCAGCCGGGCGCGTGCCGGACCGCGTTGGCCAGCGATTCCTGCACGATCCGATAGACGCTGCTGCCTACCAGCACCGGCACCTCAACGTCCCCGGGCAGATCCAGTTCCACCGGGCTTCCGGCCAGCCGGGCGGACGCTGCCAGGGATTCCAGCTGGCCCAGGCCGCCTGCGGCTGCAGCGGCTTCCGCCTGCTCCCTGCCGTCCAACGGGCCGTCGGACTGGAGCAGGTCGATCATCGAGCGCATTTCCTGCAGGGCGGAGACGCTTTCCGCCCGGACCTGGGCCAGCACCCGGTGGTCCAGGGCAGCGTCGCGCGCCGCCAGCGCAGCGCCGGACTGGAGTGCTATGGCGGACAGATGCCCGGCAATCGCGTCGTGCAGTTCGCGTGCCATGGCGCCGCGCTCCGACGCCACCGCAACCCGGAGGCGAAGTTCAGCCAGCTGGGCGGTGCGTTCGGCCCGAAGGCGTTCTGTTTCCGCCCGCTGCCGTTCGCGTTCCGCCCGCTCGGTCTGGCGGCGCAGGGAGCCGGCCCACCACAGCGGAACAAGGCAGACGAAAACCGCCTGGAATAAACCGAAGAGCAGGTACGGCCACTCCCGGTACACCAGTCCTACGGAAACGGGAAGGACAACCATGCCGGTGACCGCCGCGCGCTGCACGCCGCGGCTCACCCGAGGCGAGCCAAAGAGGATCCCGGCGTACAGCACCTCGAACAGGAGCAGATAGGTGATGATCCCGCCGCCCAGCACTGCGCCGGCACAGGTTGCCGTTCCGGTGACGGCCAGCATCAGCGGAACATTCCGGCGGCGGAACAGCAGTCCCGCGCAACCCAGCACCAGGACGGGCACCCAGGCCCAGCCCGGTGCGCCCGGAATCGGCGGGAACAGGCCCGCAGCGTTCACCCCGAGGAGTTCCAGCACGGTACCGCCCACCAGGTAGCCGGCAGCCGTGGCGGCGCCGGAAGGCCAAATTCCGTTCCCGGCACGCTGGTCTGCGGTTTTTTGCATGGGTTCAGCCTAAATGAGCGGCGTTCGCCTGCCTCCCGGTGCAGCGCTATGTCCTCCAAAGGGATGACGGAAGGCACCCAACCGGTGGCACCTTTCGCCGACGACACCCGGTTCCCCGCACGGAAGGCTGGGGTTATGGACATCCTCGTGTATTTGATCATCGGCTCAGAGGTCGGCTTCTGGGTCCTGCTGGCGGCGGGCCTGGGCGCCCGCTACGTGCTTCACCGGCGCCGGCTGGGCATGGTGCTGCTCGCGTGCGTTCCCCTGCTCGACGTCGTGCTTTTGGCGGCATCCGCGGCTGACCTCGCGCTGGGCGGACGGGCCGAGTCCATTCACGGCCTTGCGGCGTTCTACCTCGGCTTCAGTGTTGCCTTCGGCCACAGCCTGATCCGGTGGGCGGATGTACGGGTTGCCCACCGGTTTGCCGGGGGACCGGCACCCGTGAAGCCGGCGAAGGGGACGCCGGAGTACCGGCGGTCGTTGTGGGCCGAATACGGACGCGTCCTGCTGGCCACCGGGATTACCGTCGCCGTCCTGCTGGCCATGATCACCATCGTGGCCGCACCCGGGCAAGCGGAGGTGCTGTGGGACTGGGTGAAGCGGGCCGGCCTGGTCGCAGGGATCTGGCTGCTGGCCGGCCCGGTGTACGGAATGTTTGAAACCGCTCCCCGGGAAAAGGCCGGCCGCAGCTAGCCGCATCCGTGGCGGTGCACGGCACAGGCCCCTAGGCTTTACCCATGCCCGTTGACCTGATTCGCACCCCGCCCTGCGCCGAACTCCACCTCCACATCGAGGGAACGCTGGAACCGGAGCTGATCTTCGAACTGGCCGCCCGCAACGGCCTCGACCTGCCCTACGACAGCCTCGAGGACCTCCGTGCGCGGTACCGGTTCACGGACCTGCAGTCCTTCCTGGACCTCTATTACTCCAATATGGATGTGCTGCGGACCGAGGCGGATTTCACCGACATGACCCGCGCCTACCTGCGCCGGGCCTCGGCGGCCGGGGTGCGGCATGTGGAGATGATGATGGATCCGCAGGCGCACCTTGTCCGCGGCGTCCCGCTGAGTGTGTCTGTGGGCGGCGTCTGGGCGGCTTTGGCCCGCAGCGAGGAAGAATTCGGGATCTCCACCGAGCTGATTGCCGCGTTCCTGCGCGACCACCCGGTGGCCGAAGCGCTGGAAGTGCTGGAGGAACTGCTGGCCATGGACGCGCCGATCATCGGGATCGGCCTGGACTCTGCGGAAGTAGGGAACCCGCCGTCGTCGTTCATAGACCTGTACCGGCGTGCCCGGGAGGCGGGGCTGCGGAGCGTAGCGCACGCGGGCGAGGAAGGCCCGTCCGCCTACATCGAGGAGGCACTGGACCTTCTTCAGGCAGACCGCATCGACCACGGGATCCGCTGCCTGGATGACCCGGACCTTGTGGACCGCCTGGTCCGGGAGAAAGTGCCGCTGACCGTCTGCCCGCTGTCCAACGTGCGGCTGCAGGCGGTGCCGGGGCTGGCAGAGCATCCCTTGCCGCGGATGCTCGAACACGGCCTGAATATTTCCGTGAACTCGGATGACCCGGCCTACTTTGACGGCTACGTGGATGACAATTTCCGGGCGGTGCAGGAAACCTTCGGGCTCAGCAGGGCGCAGCTTGCCCTATTGGCCGCCAACTCCATTGAAGCCTCGTTCGCGTCTGCCGGACGCCGCGCAGAGCTGCTGGGCGAAGTCCGTGCATGGGAGGCGGCCGGCGCCTAGGCGGGCCTAGAACGGCGGCGGGGTCCTGGGGGTCCGCGGCCGCCGGAAGCTCAACCGGACCACGAGCCCCGCTACGAGGATGATCAGGGTCAGGCTGATGGACACGGGCGGCAGGGCGAGGGCCAGCAGCAGCGCGCCCAAGGCGCCGGCCAGGTTCAGGACCCGGGGTGCGTAGCGCGTGCGGTCCTTCAGCGTGAAAGCACACACAGTGGTGATGGCCGCGTAGAACAGGAGGGCGAAGGACGCCATCCCCAGCAGGGCGTCCAGATCCCCCAGCACGACAAGCATCAGGACGACGGCGGCGGCCGCGGCTTCTGCAGCCCAAGGGGTCTGTCCGCGGCCGAAGCGGGATCCCCTGGACCAACCGAAGAAGGGGGGAAGGTCACGGTCGGCGGCCATGTCGGAGGCTGTCCGGCCTGCCGATTCCATCAGCGACCACAGTCCGCCCAGGGCGGCGGCGGCAACGGCAAGGATGACGGCCCCCGTACCCACGCCTGCGCCCACGCTCTCCAGCGGATCAAGCAGGGGAGCGGTCTCGGCGGACAGGGCAGCCGCACCGTAGTAGGCCAGCATTGAGGAACCCATGAACCAATACAGTGCGAAGGCCACGGCAATGGCAGCGGGGATCGCGATCGGCAGGTTGCGTGAGGGATTACGTACACCCGAACCCAGCGTGGCCAGCCGCGTGTACCCGGAGAAAAGGAAGAACAGCAGCCCGGCTGCCTGCAGCACACCCGAGGTGCTGGCCTCAATCTCCGCACCCACCCGCAGTGGCTGGTGAGGTGCCTCGTTGAAGAGCACCACCACGGTGAAGGCCAGGACGCTGAAGACAAAGGCCACTATGAAGCGGGTAACCCAGGAACCCCTGTTCACTCCCAGCAGGTTCACTGCGGCCATAACAACCACGGCCCCGGCCGCGCCGGCCTTGGGATGCTCAGGAAATACATAAGCGCCGAACGCGAGTGCCAGGACAGCCGAGGAAAGCAGCAGCGCCCAGACCAGGGTCCAGCCGGAAAGGAAACCACTGTATGGCCCCAGCAGGATCCTCGCGGCCGTGCGCGCCGTGGCGTCCCCGCCGCGGTCCTCGGGGAGCCGGCGTGAGACGGCCCTGCTGAGCTGGAAGGTGGAGAGCCCGCAGAGGAAGGCCACAACCGCGGCGATGCCGAGGCCCGCGCCCAGCGCCGGTCCTGCTGCAGCCGCAGCCGGAGCGAAGGCGACGAACGCGCCCGCACCGACGATGGAGCCTAGGCCGGCAGTGGTGGCATCAAAGCCGCCCAGGGGAACACGCGGCTGGGTAGTGCCGGACAACAGGCCGTCCAATCGGTAGGTACGTGGCGGGGTGGGGGTCGGTTCACCGGTAAACTCTCAAGTAGACCGTGTATTTACAATGGGCGGAAACAGTGGTTTCCGCAAGTTTTTCGAAAGGACAGCTGTGCTGCGCACTCATGCCCTTGGTTCCCTGAGGGCCGAGCATATTGGACAGACCGTTACTCTCGCAGGATGGGTCGCCCGACGGCGCGACCACGGCGGCGTCGCCTTCCTCGACCTCCGCGATGCCTCGGGTGTGGCGCAGGTTGTGGTGCGTGAAGAGGATGTCTTCCACGGGCTGCGCAACGAGTACGTCCTGCAGATCACCGGCACCGTGCAGAAGCGGCCCGAGGGTAACGAGAACCCGGCGCTGGCCACGGGCGAAGTAGAGGTGATCGCGGACGACGTCGTTATCCTGAACACCTCGGACCCGCTGCCCTTCCAGATCGACGAGCATGTGGAGGTCGGCGAGGAAGCCCGCCTGCGCCACCGTTACCTGGACCTGCGTCGCCCGGCGCCGGCCGCGGCCATGCGTCTGCGCTCGGAAGCCAACCGTGTTGCCCGCGAACTGCTGCACGACGAAGGCTTCGTGGAGATCGAAACCCCCACCCTGACGCGTTCCACCCCCGAGGGCGCCCGCGACTTCGTGGTTCCGGCACGCCTGGCCCCGGGTTCCTGGTATGCCCTGCCGCAGTCCCCGCAGCTGTTCAAGCAGCTGCTGCAGGTGGGCGGTTTCGAGAAGTACTACCAGATTGCCCGCTGCTACCGCGACGAGGATTTCCGCGCCGACCGCCAGCCGGAGTTCACGCAGCTGGACATTGAAGCCAGCTTCGTTGAAGAAGACGACATCATCGCCCTGGGCGAGCAGATCGTGAAGTCGCTGTGGAAGCTGATCGGCGTCGAGATCAGCACCCCCATCCCGCGGATGACCTACGCGGATGCCATGGCCCGCTACGGTTCCGACAAGCCGGACCTGCGTTTCGGCCTGGAGCTCACCGAGCTCACCGAATTCTTCAAGGACACCACCTTCCGCGTCTTCCAGGCTCCCTACGTGGGCGCCGTGGTGATGCCGGGCGGCGCCTCCCAGGCACGCCGCACCCTTGATGCCTGGCAGGAATGGGCCAAGCAGCGCGGAGCGAAGGGCCTGGCTTACGTGCTGATCCAGGAAGACGGCACGCTGACCGGTCCGGTCGCTAAGAACCTGACCGACTTCGAGCGGGAGAACCTCGCCGAAAAGGTGGGTGCCAAGCCGGGTGACTGCATCTTCTTCGGTGCCGGCGAAAAGAGCGAGGCGCGTGCCCTGCTCGGTGCCGCGCGCGTGGAGATCGGCCACCGCACCGGCCTGATCGACCCCAAGGACTGGGCTTTCGTCTGGGTTGTCGACGCGCCGATGTTCGAGCCGGCGTCGGCCGCTGTTGCCGCCGGTGACGTGGCCGTGGGCGGCGGCGCCTGGACGGCCGTGCACCACGCCTTCACCTCGCCCAAGCCCGAATTCATGGATACCTTCGACACGGATCCCGAGTCGGCAGTGGCCTACGCCTACGACATTGTCTGCAACGGCAACGAAATCGGCGGCGGTTCCATCCGTATCCACCAGCGCGACGTGCAGGAACGTGTCTTCAAGGTCATGGGCCTTTCACAGGAAGACGCCCAGGAGAAGTTCGGGTTCCTGCTTGAAGGCTTCAAGTACGGCGCACCGCCCCACGGCGGCATCGCGTTCGGGTGGGACCGCGTGGTGGCCCTGCTGGCCGGCACCGATTCCATCCGCGACGTCATCGCCTTCCCGAAGTCCGGCGGCGGCTACGACCCGCTGACGCAGGCTCCGGCACCGATCACGCCGCAGCAGCGCAAGGAAGCCGGCGTGGACTTCAAGCCTGAGGCGAAGAAGGACAAGGAAGCAGCCGCGAAGGAAGCATAGCTCTCCGCCGCAGGCACGGTACCCGGTCGCAGCATGCGGCCGGGTACCGTGCTTTAACCGCGTTTTGGACATGCCCGTTTCCGCTGGACAGTCCGGCACCGGCACCCGATAGTGTTTGGGCATGAGAGATCGCTGGTTCAAGCAGGTGGACGTATTCGGCACCAAGCCCTATCTGGGCAACCCGGTGGCCGTGGTGTTGGACGCAGACGGCGTTTCCGACGCCGCCATGGCCTCCTTTGCCCGGTGGACGAACCTGTCGGAGACGACGTTCGTGCTGCCGCCCACGCAGGACGGCGCCGACTACAGGGTGCGCATCTTCACGCCCGGGGGAGAGATCCCCTTCGCCGGACACCCCACCCTGGGCACCTGCCATGCGTGGCTCGAAGCCGGCAACATTCCGCACTACCCCGGCGTCGTAATATCCGAATGCGAAGTGGGACTGGTGACCCTGCACGCCTCGGCCGGGATGGCTGCGTTCGGTGCACCGCCGCTGATCCGCGCGGGCGAGTTGGAGGAAGCCGTGCTGAAGCAGGCCGTGGAGGCCCTCGGGATCAGCCGGGACCAGGTTTCCGCCTCGAACTGGATCGACAACGGGCCCGGCTGGCTGGGCCTGCTCCTGAAGGATGCCGAAACCGTGCTGTCCCTGACGCCGGATCCGGCAGCTATGGGATCCCTGGCCGTGGGGGTTATCGGCCCGCAGCCCGACGGCGGCGAAACGGACTTCGAAGTCCGCGCCTTTGCGCCCGGGCACGGGGTGCCGGAGGATCCCGTCACCGGCAGCCTCAACGCCGGACTGGCACAGTGGCTGATCGGAGCCGGCCTGGCGCCGGAGCGCTACACCGTCACGCAGGGCACCGTGCTGGAGCGTTCCGGGCTGGTGCGGATCTTTACCCGGGACCGGAAAATCTGGGTCGGCGGGGAAACGGTCACCTGCATCGACGGCACCGTAAAGCTGTAGCCGCGGGCATGTTTACTCTGGGGTCCCTTCCGCACGCCGTCGTCGGCGCACCCATGGCCGGCGGGCCGTCCACTCCGGCGCTGGCCGCGGCGGTCAGCAACGCCGGCGGCCTGGGGTTCCTGGCCGCCGGCTATCGAAGCCCGGAGGCGCTGGCGGAGGAAATAACCGCGGCCCGGGCACTGACCAGGCGGCCGTTCGGAGTAAACCTCTTCGTGCCGGACGCCGCGAACACCGGCGGTTCCGGAACGTCCCGGCAGGTCGCTGCCGCCCTTGCCTACCGGGAGCAGCTCACCCGGGACTATCCGCCGGAGCTGCTGCCGCTGCCGGATCCGGAGGACGACGACGGCTGGGACGCCAAACTCGAAGCAGTCCTCCGCCTGCAGGTACCGGTGGTGTCCTTTACCTTCGGCCTGCCCGGCAGGGACGTTATTGCTGCGCTCCGGGACGCAGGCACCGCCGTTGCCGTCACCGTGACCACCGCAGCGGAAGCGGAACTCGCCGTTGCGGCCGGCGCACGGATGCTGTGCCTGCAGGGGCCGGAGGCGGGCGGCCACCGCGGCACGTTCGACGCCGCGGCGGAGCCGGCCGCGCAGCCGTTGGTCGACCTGGTACGTGCGGTCCGGGACACCTTCAGCTCAGCCCGGGTCGAACTCATTGCCGCCGGAGGAATCAGCACCGCTGCACAGGTGCGGACCCTGCGGGCCGCCGGCGCGGACGCCGTGCAGATCGGCACCGCGCTGCTGTTGAGCCCGGAGGCCGGGACCAGTCCCGTGCACCGAGCGGCACTGCAGGATCCGCAGTTTGCACAGACCGCACTGACCCGGGCCTTTTCCGGCCGCACCGCACGGGGACTGGCCAATCGTTTTATGGCCGGGCACCCCGACGCTCCCGCCGCGTACCCGCTGGTCAACCAGATCACCAAGGGGCTTCGGGCGCAGGCGGTGGCCGCGGGGGACCCGCACGGCACCAGCCTCTGGGCCGGAACCGGTTACCGGTCGGCACTGCCGGAACCGGCCGCCGCCGTGGTCGCGCGATTGGGTGGGCGCATTAACCGTTCCTAGGGCAGGCTGATCCGGACGAACACCGACGCCGCATTGCGGGCCGCCTGCGCCAGCACCGCAGCTTTCGGATCTGCGACGTCCAGCGGGCGCAGCCGGGGCAGGCCGGCCCAGCGCGCAAACTCCCGCCGTCCAGCCACCTGCTCGGCCAGCATCCGGTCGCCGCCGAAGACGAGGTACTCCGGGGTTGCACCGCCGAATACGGCCGCTGCCTGCTCCGCGGCGATGGTAGCCAACGCGTCGGCTGCGTTGGCCCGGCGGCTGTTGGGTGAGCCCGTTTTCGAGCCCAGCAGGCGGCCTTCCCTGGCAACGCCCACGGCATATCCGCCGCGGCGGACCAGCACCAGCCCCAGGGTCCGGGCCTGCCCGGCCAGTGAGGCGAGGCGTTCGACGTCGTTGGTTCCCCGCCCGGGACGGCCGTCGGCAGGCCAGGGTCCGAGCAGTTCGGCCTCGGCCCCGGACGCCGCCCGGACCCGGATACCCTCGTTCACGGGCAGGAACTGAAGCGCCCCCTGGTTCGCCTCGAACCGTTCCAGCCAGCCGGCCAGCCGCTCTGCCGGAACATAGGTGGTGCGCGAGGCAGGCATGGCCGGGTCTGCTTTCAACGAAAAGAGGGGTGGACCTGCTCAGGTTACGGCACGAGTAGCCTTGAAGCGTGAATGGTTTGCCGGGGAATGATTTGTTCAGCGTAGACGGAGACGACGACGCAGAGTTCGACGACGCCGGGGCAGCCCCGGGTACGAGAGTGCGGCCGCGCAGCCCCCTGGCGGTCCGGATGCGCCCGCGCACCGTGGACGAGGTGGTGGGGCAGCAGCACCTGCTCGGCCCCGGTTCGCCGCTGCGCACACTGGCTTCGTCCGCGGACGAACGCAACCCCGCCGGACCCTCCTCGGTCATGCTGTGGGGGCCGCCGGGCACCGGCAAGACCACGCTGGCGCACGTCGTCGCCCGGGGCGCAGGCCGCAAGTTCGTGGAACTCTCCGCCATCACGGCCGGCGTCAAGGACGTCCGCCGGGTCATGGAGCAGGCCCTGACGGACCGGGACCTGCACGGCGTCACCACCATCCTCTTCCTGGACGAGATCCACCGCTTTAACAAGGCACAGCAGGACGCACTGCTGCCCGGAGTGGAAAACCGGTGGGTGGTCCTGATGGCAGCCACCACGGAGAACCCGTCCTTCTCCGTGGTTTCCCCGCTGCTGTCCCGGTCCCTGCTGCTCACACTGAAGCCGCTGACCGAGGAGGACATTGCCGCCCTGCTCCAACGCGCCGTCGAGGATGAACGGGGACTCGCAGGGCGGGTCACGCTTAGCGCTGAGGCGCTGGAGCACCTGGTCCGGCTGGCGGCAGGGGACGCCCGCCGCGGCCTGACCGCGCTCGAGGCCGCCGCCGGCGTCGCCTACTCCGAGAAAGCGGACGGCGACGACATCCCGGAAGTCACGCTGAAGCATGCCGAAGAGGCACTGGACGTCGCCGCGCTGCGCTACGACCGTGCGGGGGACCAGCACTACGACATCACCAGCGCGTTCATCAAGTCCCTGCGCGGATCCGACGTCGACGCCGCCCTGCACTACCTGGCCCGCATGCTGGAATCGGGGGAGGACCCGCGGTTTATTTCCCGGCGGCTGATCATCTCCGCCTCGGAGGACGTGGGAATGGCGGACCCGACGGCGCTGCAGACCGCCGTCGCGGCGGCCCAGGCCGTCCAGCTGATCGGCATGCCCGAAGGCCGGATCATCCTGGCCGAGGCCGTGGTGCATATTGCCACCGCACCGAAATCCAACGCTGCCTACAACGGCATCAACGCGGCCATCGCCGACGTGCGGGCCGGGCGCGGGCAGGGCGTTCCATCCCACCTGCGCGATGCCCACTACCCGGGCGCGAAGCAGCTGGGGCACGGCAAGGGGTATGTCTATTCGCATGATTCCCCGCACGGCGTCGCACGCCAGCAGTACGCGCCGGATGACCTGGTTGGAAAGAACTACTACGAACCCACCGGCAACGGAGTGGAGCGCGACATCTCCGCAAGGCTGGAGCGGCTGCGGGGAATCATTCGGGGCGAGAAGTCCTGACCTGCCCCGGCTGCTCCTGCCGGCGGGCGCCGCAGTGCGTGTTAGCATTGATGGTTGACTGGCAAGCCGGTTGTCGATTTCGACACCCTCGGCTGTAGCAGACGGCAGCGGTTGGCCGGAGCTCTCCCTAATGGAGGCCAGCATATTTCGCAGCAGTCACGGCACGTACTACCGCCGTGGCCAAACCGCCAAACAGTGAAAGGTGAACGTGGCTAACAACACACGTGCACGCCGGCAGGCACGCGCATCGCGCGCCCTCGGCATTGCTTTGACCCCCAAGGCAGCAAAGTACTTCGAGCGTCGGCCTTACCCCCCGGGTGAGCACGGCCGCGCCCGTCGCAAGCAGGACAGCGACTACGCCGTACGTCTGCGTGAAAAGCAGCGTCTGCGCGCACAGTACGGCATCCGCGAAGCACAGATGACCCGTGTCTTCGAAGAAGCCCGCCGTACCGCCGGCCTGACCGGTGAAAACCTGATCGAACTGCTCGAAATGCGTCTCGACGCACTCGTACTGCGTGCCGGCTTTGCCCGCACGATCGCCCAGGCCCGCCAGCTGGTTGTGCACCGTCACATCATGGTTGACGGCGCCCGCGTGGACCGTCCGTCCTTCCGCGTTTCCGAAGGCCAGCTCATCCACGTGCACCAGCGCAGCGAGACCATGACGCCGTTCCAGGTTGCCGCAGCCGGCGCCCACCGCGACGTCCTGCCCGCCGTTCCGGGTTACCTCGATGTTTCCCTGGACAAGCTGCAGGCACGCCTCGTGCGTCGCCCGAAGCGCTCGGAAGTCCCCGTGACCTGCGAAGAGCAGCTCGTGGTGGAATACTACGCACGCTAATAACGGAAACTTTTCCGTTTACTGTTCAGCCCGCGGCCTTGTGCCGCGGGCTGTTCCGTTATCCGGGGCCGTATTCCTCCTTTCGTGGCGTACACGGCAAAAGTAAGTGCCGCGGCGTTGCAGTAGGTAAGGTACATAGCGGAGTCTTTCGCCGTATCCAGGCGGGACCTTCCGGGCAGATCCGGTCACGGTGATGCGAACCACAAATTTTTGCGCAAGAAGGAGTCCCATGTCGGGTGGAGATATAGCCGGTCTGATCGCGGCCGGTGTGTTTGCCGTATTGGTCGCGTTGCTGGCCGTTCCCGTCTGGAAACTGGGGAAGGTCTTTGACGAGATGCGCGGCGCCATCCGTACGCTCAGCGAGGAGACCACTCCGCTGATCGACGAGGTCACCACAACGGTGTCCACCACCAACCAGCAGCTGCAGAAGGTGGACGGCATCTCCTCGAATGTTTCGGACGCATCGGCCAACTTGTCCGCTCTGTCCTCCCTGGTGGCCGCCACCGTGGGTTCCCCGCTGATCAAGGTCTCGGCATTCAGCTACGGCGTCCGTTCCGCCCTCGCTTCCCGCAGGACCGTCGGCCGCGGCCGACGCAGCCGCTAAGCACACCAACAACTACAGGAGCCAGCCATGATCAAGCGCGTATTTTGGATGTCCATTGGCGTTGCCATCGGCGTCATCGCCGTCCGCCGGGTATCCGAAGCCAAGACCAGCCTGAGCCAGGCGGGGATCAACCGTGCGGTGGATTCCGCAGCAGGTGCCGTGCAGAGCTTCGCCGAAGCCCTGCGTGAAGGCATGGGCCAGCGCGAGGGCGAGCTGCGCGCCGCCCTGGGCCTGGACAACTCCGACAACGTTGCCGAAACGCTGAGGTCCACGCGCCGCTAAGCGGCCGGCACTTCTTCGTCACTGGCAGCACAGCATTACGCACGCAGTTCCACCTGCATGCCGAAACACCATTACCGGAAGGGTATAGAAGCACCATGAAGTCCCACGAGATTGCACGCCGCTGGCTGGATTACTTCAGCAACAAGGGACATACGGTGGTGCCCTCGGCGTCGCTCGTCTCCAACGATCCCTCGCTGCTGTTCACCGTGGCCGGCATGGTGCCGTTCATCCCTTACCTCACCGCCCGCGAAAAGGCGCCGTACAGCCGGGCAACCAGCGTGCAGAAGTGCATCCGCACCGCGGACATCGAAGAAGTGGGCAAGACCGCCCGCCACGGCACCTTCTTCCAGATGGCGGGAAACTTCTCCTTCGGTGACTACTTCAAGGAAGAAGCGATCACCTACGCCTGGGAACTGCTGACCTCCGACGTGGAGAAGGGCGGTTACGGGCTGGACCCGCAGCGGCTCTGGGTCACCGTCTATGAAGACGGCGACGAGCGCGACGACGAAGCACGCGCCATCTGGCGGGACAAAGTCGGTGTTCCGAATGAACGCATCATCGGGACCGGCAAGGCGGACAACTACTGGAACACCGGACAGGCCGGCCCGGGCGGCCCCTGCTCCGAGATCTACTACGACCGCGGCCCGGCCTACGGCCAGGAGGGCGGCCCGGCAGTAGACGAGACGCGCTACATCGAGATCTGGAACCTGGTCTTTATGCAGTACCAGCTCTCCGCCGTGCGCTCCAAGACGGACTTCGACGTGGCCGGCGAACTGCCGCAGAAGAACATCGACACCGGCCTCGGCCTTGAGCGTCTGGCCATGATCCTGCAGGGCGTGGAGAACATGTACGAGACGGACCAGGTCCGTCCCGTGCTGGACAAGGCCGCCGAGCTCTCCGGCAAGACCTACACCAGCTCCGAAGACCCCTCGGACCCGCACCACACGGACGACGTCCGGATGCGCGTGGTTGCCGACCACATCCGCTCCGCCCTGATGCTGATTTCGGACGGCGTGAGCCCCTCCAACGAAGGCCGCGGCTACGTGCTGCGCCGCCTCATCCGCCGGGCCGTGCGTGCCATGCGCCTGCTGGGCGTGGACACCGCCGTGCTGCCCGAACTCCTGCCCGTCTCCCGCGACGCCATGAAGGGTACGTACCCCGAGGTTGAAGCGGACTTCGCCCGGATCAGCCGGATTGCCTACGCCGAGGAGAAGGCGTTCCTGCGCACCATCGCCTCCGGCACCGAGCGCCTGGAAGAAGCCGTCAAGGTGTCCAAGGCTGCCGGAGCTCCGCTGAGCGGCGAAGAAGCGTTTGCCCTGCACGACACCTACGGTTTCCCCATCGACCTCACGCTGGAGATGGCCGAGGAAGCGGGACTGAAGGTCGACGAGGCCGGATTCCGCTCCCTCATGTCCGAGCAGCGCAAGCGCGCCCAGGCAGATGCCCGCGGGAAGAAGCACGGGCACGCCGATATGTCGGTGTTCAACGAACTGCTGGCCGCCGGCTCCACAGTGTTCACCGGCTACGACGAGCTGAAGACCGAATCGAAGGTCCGCGGCATCATTTCCGGGGACTCCCGGGTGGAATACGCCGGGCAGGGTTCGGAGATTTCCCTGGTGCTGGACTCCACCCCGTTCTACGCCGAAGCAGGCGGACAGGCCGCCGATACCGGCCTTATCACCGGTGACGGCTTCGTCCTCGAGGTGCAGGACGTCCAGCGCCCGGTCAAGGGACTGAGCGTACACAAGGCGATTGTCCGCGAAGGCGAGATCGCTGCCGGCGCCAACGTGCTGGCCGCCGTCGACGCCCAGCGCCGCCACGAAGCGGAGCAGGCGCACTCCGGCACGCACATTGTGCATGCCGCCCTGCACCAGATCCTCGGCCCGGAAGCGCTGCAGCGCGGCTCCTTCAACAAGGCCGGCTACCTGCGCTTCGACTTCTCCTGGGGCGAAGGCCTCTCCGACGCCGCGAAGTCCGAAATCGAAGAGGTCTCCAACCTCGCGATCCGCAGCAACTACCAGGTCGAGACCAAGGTCATGTCCCTGGCGGACGCCAAGGCCCTGGGCGCCACCGCACTGTTCGGCGAAGCCTACGGCGACACCGTGCGGGTCGTGGAAATGAACGGCGACTGGTCCCGCGAACTCTGCGGCGGTACACACGTGGCCTCGACGTCCCGCATCGGCAGCCTGACGCTGCTGGGCGAGCAGTCCGTGGGCTCCGGCAACCGCCGGGTCGAAGCCTTCGTGGGTATGGATGCCTTCCGTCACCTGGCCGCAGAGCGGGCACTGGTGAACGAGCTGTCCGAGATGCTCAAGGTCCCGTCGGCGCAGCTCCCGGACCGCCTTGCCGCCACCCTGGCAAAGCTGAAGTCCACCGAGAAGGAACTCGAAAGGCTGCGCCGCGAGCAGCTGTCCGCTTCCGCTGCCGCCCTCGTAGGCACTGCAGTTGACGTTGACGGCGTCCGGCTCCTGGCACACAACGCCGGCGAGGTCGGGGGAGCGGATGATCTGCGCACCCTGGCCCTCGACCTGCGTTCCCGTCTGGGCAGCGAGCCCGCAGCGGTGGCTGTCGCAGGCGTCTCCAACAACCGTCCCGTAGTGATTGTTGCCACCAATGAAGGCGCCCGCGGCGCCGGCGTCAAGGCCGGTGCACTCGTCAAGGTTGCGGCCGGCGTGCTCGGCGGCGGCGGCGGCGGCAAGGACGACGTCGCCCAGGGCGGCGGCTCCGACGCAGGCAGGATCGGAGATGCCCTCACGGCCATCCGCGAAGCCGTGGCCGGGCGGAGCTGACTTGAGTGGTCTGCACGGGGTGAAGCTGGGCGTCGACGTCGGCCTGGTCCGGGTCGGCCTCGCAGCCAGCGACCCCGACGGCGTCCTGGCCATGCCGGTCAGGACGCTGAAGCGGGACGCGAAGAAGAACAGTGACATCCGCGTGGTGGTCCGGGAGGCTGCGGAGCGGGGTGCCGTTGAAGTGTTTGTCGGCCTGCCCCGCAGCCTGGGCGGCGGCGAAACCGCCTCCACGCAGATGGCACGGGACTACGCGCAGGCGCTGGTCCGCGCCCTGGCCGACGCCGGCCAGGAACAGCAGGTGCGGCTGGTGGACGAACGCCTGACTACGGTCTCCGCGCACCGTTCCCTGCGCGAAGCTGGAATGAACAGCCGGAATCACCGTACAGTGGTTGATCAAGCGGCCGCTGTGGCTATTCTGCAGCAGTCTATTGACACACAACGATCCCTGAACCGGGACGTAGGGGAGCTGGTTACACTGCGCCGGCCGCGCCGCGAGAGCGGCGGGGTGCCGGCCCCGACTGAGGAGTTCGACATTTCGCAGGACATCGAGCGCGAAGGCGGTAATACGCCGTGAGCCACAGATATCCCGATTACCCGGCCATGGCGGAGCCAGACCGCAGGCCCGGACAGGGCGGCAGTGATGAACTCCCCGTGGGTGTGTTCTTCGAGGAGCCCGCGGACCTGCCCAGCCGCAGGAGCCAACGGCCGAGCCGTGAAAAGCAGCGCCGCCGCCGTCGCCGGACCATCATCATGGTCACCGTGCTGGCCGTATTTGCAGGGGTGATTTTCGGCCTCATTATGTTCCTTCGGGACCTGCTTGGCATGAACGAGATCCAGGACTACGAGGGTGCCGGCAACGGCACCGTGGCCTTTACCGTTGCAGAAGGTGACGGCCCGTTGCTGATCGGCGGAAAGCTCGAAGCCGAAGACATCGTCGCCACGTCCAAGGAATTCGTCAACGCCTTCACCGCCCAGTCGGACGGACGGGAAATCCAGCCCGGTACGTACGAAATGAAGTACCAGATGTCCTCCTCGGCCGCCGTGGATGCCTTGCTCGGGGACGGCGGCAGCCAGGTGCATTACGCGGCCGTTGCACGCGACCTGCGCCAGAGCGAGGTCTTCGAAGTCCTGAACACCTCCACCCGGATCCCGCTTTCGGAGTTCCAGGCGCTGGCCGCGGACCCGCAGCAGTTCGGCCTGCCGGAGGAAGCAGTAAGCCTAGAGGGCTACCTGCATCCGGGCGAATACCGGTTCGACGTCGAAAAGGACGCCACCGAGATCATTACCGAGATGGTGGATAACACCTTCGCTGAACTCGAAGGGGCCGGTATTACCGATCCCGCCGAGCAGTACCGGATCCTGACCAAGGCCAGCATCATCCAGGCCGAGGCCGGGGAGGCTGACTACGGCGCCGTCGCCGGCTCCATCGAGAACCGGCTGGGCCCGGACAACAAGGAAACCAACGGGCTGATCCAGTCCGATGCCACGGTGACCTACGGTCTGAACCGCAAGAGCTACGAACTCACGCCGGAGGAAAAAGCGGACAAATCCAACCCGTACAACACCTATGCCAACCCCGGCCTGCCCGTCGGTCCCATCGGTTCCCCGAGCCGGGAGGCCATTGAGGCAGCGGCCAACCCGGATGACGTCCCGTATTACTACTGGGTCACCGTCAACCTGGACAGCGGCGAAACCAAGTTCTCCTCCACCCTCGCCGAGCACGCCAAGTACGTCGAGGAATACCAGAACTGGTGCAGTACCCAAAAAGCCGGGCGGTGCGGTTAGGGGTGGATAGCACTGCGCGGCGCGCAGCCGTGCTGGGGCATCCGATCAGCCATTCCAGGTCGCCCCGGCTGCACCGGGCTGCATACGCCCATTTGGGTTTCGACTGCAGCTACGAGGCAATAGACCTTCGCGTTGAGGAGGCCGCGGGATTCGCGGCCTCCCTCCGCGGGCAGGCGGGCTGGACCGGTCTGTCCGTCACTATGCCGCTGAAGGCGGTCATGGTGGCGCAGATGGACGAAGTCGAGCCGCTGGTGAAGGCACTCGGGGTGCTGAATACAGTGACCTTCTCCCTGACGGGATCCCGCACGGTCCTGACCGGCCACAATACCGACGTCGCAGGCATTGCCGGCGCGCTGCGGTACGCCGGAATCGGTGCCCGGCCCCGCGCCGTGGTGCTGGGTGCGGGCGGAACGGCGTGCGCGGCCATTGCGGCCCTCGCGCAGCTGGACGCGTCCGAAACTGTGGTCTGTGCCCGTCGGTTCCCGGAACCCGCCCCCGGCCAGGCCGGGGTATTAGACGCAGGCCGCGCAACCGGCGTTGCTGTCCGCCCGCGCCCGTGGGAGGAGGCGGCCGAGGCCTGTGCGGCTGCCGACGTCGTAATCTGCACGCTGCCGCCGCACGGCGCCGACGGCCTGGCAGAGGACATCGCCGAAGTCCGGGATGGTGCCATCCTCCTGGATGCCGCGTACGACCCATGGCCAAGCCGGATCGCGTCCGTCTGGTCCGGGTTCGGCGGAACGGTGGTGCCGGGCATCGAGATGCTGCTCTACCAGGCCGTGGAGCAGGTAAAGCTGTTTACCGGGGAAGCCTTCTTTGACGAACCCGGCGTCACAAACGCCATGTGTGACGCCGTGGGAATCCCGCGGCGCTGAACGCCCCCGCCGGGCATGGCAGTATTGAAAGCATGTTGCGTTGGTTGACCGCCGGTGAGTCCCATGGCCCTGCATTGGTCGGAATTGTTGAAGGTGTCCCTGCCGGAGTGGAAGTGGACAGCACCCTGATTTCCGCTGCACTGGCCCGCCGCCGCCTCGGCTACGGCCGCGGCGCCCGGATGAAATTCGAACAGGATGCGGTACGCATCCTCGGCGGCGTCCGCCACGGCAAAACCCAGGGCGGGCCGGTGGCCATCGAGATCGGCAACACCGAGTGGCCCAAATGGGAACAGGTGATGGCTGCGGATCCGGTGGATCCGGCAGTCCTGGCCGACTCTGCCCGCAACGCGCCCCTCACCCGCCCCCGTCCGGGGCATGCTGATTTCACCGGCATGCAGAAGTACGGTTTTGACGAAGCCCGTCCCGTCCTGGAACGTGCCAGCGCCCGGGAAACCGCGACCCGCGTGGCGCTTGGCGCCGTCGCCTCTGCCTTCCTGAAGCAGCTGGGCATTGAGCTGGTCAGCCATACCGTGGGCATTGCCGGCGTGATGGCGCCCGGGGACTCGGCGTTGCCGCTCCCGGCCGACGTCGACGCGCTCGACGCCGATCCGATGCGCTGCTTCGATGCAGGCGTCTCGGCCGCCATGGTTGCCGAAGTCGATGCCGCCCACAAGGAGGGCGAAACGCTCGGGGGAGTGGTGGAGGTGCTGGCCTACGGGCTGCCGCCGGGACTGGGCAGCTACGTTCACTGGGACCGCCGGCTCGACGCCCGGATCGCCGGTGCCCTGATGGGTATCCAGGCCATCAAGGGCGTGGAAGTAGGGGACGGTTTCCTCACTGCCACCCGCCGCGGTTCCGCCGCGCACGACGAAATCCTGCAGGACGCCGAGGGCCGCGTGGTCCGCTCGGGCAACCGCGCCGGCGGCATTGAAGGCGGCATGAGCATCGGGGAGCTGCTGCGGGTACGTGCCGCAATGAAACCCATTGCCACCGTGCCGCGGGCGCTGCGCACCGTTGACGTAAGTACCTCCGAACCGGCCCGGGCCCACCACCAGCGGTCGGATGTCTGTGCGGTCCCCGCTGCCGGTGTGGTTGCCGAAGCCATGGTGGCGTTGGTCCTGGCCGAAGCCGTGATCGAGAAGTTCGGCGGCGATTCCGTGCCCGAAACCGCCCGGAACCTGCACGCCTACCTGGCCGCCATCCCGCAGCCGCTGGAATCCGCCGGTACCGATGTCCTCTAGGAACGGCAGGTCCAGGGCGCTCGACCGGCACCTGGTCCTGATGGGCTTTATGGCAGCCGGGAAATCGGTGGTCGGCCGCGGGTTCGCGGCCCGCCAGGGGATGCCGTTCCTGGATACCGACGAGGCCGTAGTGGCACGCTACGGCCCCATTGCCGGTATCTTCAGCGCCTACGGTGAGCACTATTTCCGGGAGGTCGAGGCGCGGACCGTTGCCGCGGCGCTCGAAGCCCGGGTGCCCACGGTCATCTCGCTGGGCGGCGGAGCCGTACTGGACTCGGGGACGCAGCAGTTGCTCAGCGGCGCCACTGTAGTGTTTCTGGATACGGACCTTGCCACAGTGCTTCCGCGGATCACCCGTGCAGGCCACCGTCCACTGCTCGCACCGGACCCGGTCCGGCGCTGGCAGGAGCTGGCGGACATCCGCCGCCCCATATACGAATCCCTGGCCGACATCACCATAGACACCAGGGGACTCACCGTTCCGGCCATTATTGACCGGCTGACTTCCGTCCTCATCAAAGGAGAAGACTAGATGCCCTCCGAACCCACGATCATCCCGGTGACCGGCTCCAATCCCGCAGAGAACTACGACGTCGTCGTAGGCAACGGCCTGCTTGGCCGGCTGCCGGACATGCTGGGTGAGCGCGTGCGCCGCGTCCTGGTCATCCACCCGCGCGCCCTGCGTACGACCGGCGATACCGTACGCGACGAACTCGCCGCCACGGGCCTGACCGCCGTCACCGCCGAGATCCCGGACGCCGAAGAGGGCAAGCACATCCAGGTGGCGTCCTTCTGCTGGCAGGTCCTGGGCCAGAACGATTTCACCCGGTCCGATGCCATTGTCGCCGTGGGCGGCGGAGCCGTCACCGACGTGGCCGGCTTCGTCGCCGCCACCTGGCTGCGGGGCATCAAAGTGGTGCACATCCCCACGTCCCTGCTGGGCATGGTGGATGCGGCCGTGGGCGGCAAGACGGCCATCAACACCGCCGAGGGCAAGAACCTCGTGGGCGCCTTCCACCCGCCGGCCGGGGTGCTGGCGGACCTGGACGCCCTGGCCACCCTGCCGAAGAACGAACTGCTCAGCGGCATGGCCGAGGTCATCAAGTGCGGGTTCATTGCCGACCCTGCCATCCTGGACCTGGTCGAAGCGAACCCGGAGGCAGTGGCCGACGGCGCTTCCGACGTCGTCCGCGAACTGGTGGAACGCTCCATCGGGGTCAAGGCCGAAATTGTCTCCTCGGACCTGCGCGAATCCGGCCGCCGGGAATTCCTGAACTACGGGCACACCCTGGGCCACTCCATCGAGCTGGCGGAACGCTACCAGTGGCGGCACGGCGCGGCGGTATCCGTCGGCCTGGTCTTCGCCGCGGAACTGGGCCGGACGGTGGGCCGGCTGGATGACGCCACGGCGGACCGGCACAAGGAAATCCTTTCCTCGCTGGGGCTTCCCGTGACCTACCGCAAGGACCGCTGGTCTGCCCTGCTGGACGGCATGCGCCGGGACAAGAAGTCCCGCGGGGACCTGTTGCGCTTCGTGGTGCTGGACGGACTGGCTAAACCGTCCATGCTCGAGGTCCCGGACACCTCGCTGCTGTTCGCGGCCTACCAGGAGATCGCCTCCGAGCCGCAGGGCGGAATCCGCCTCAGCCTGTAGGTTCTGCGCGAGCGGGTAGAATAGTCGACGGACTTGAATAAAACGTACTTTGACTAACGAACGTACTTTGATTAACGACTGACTAACAACGGAAGAGAAACTGTGGCGACGACCAACGACATCAAGAACGGCACCGTGCTGAAGCTTGAAGGCAACCTCTGGAGCATCATCGAGTTCCAGCACGTGAAGCCGGGCAAGGGTGGTGCGTTCGTCCGTACCAAGATGCGCAACGTGACTTCGGGCAAGGTAGTGGACAAGACGTTCAACGCCGGCATCAAGGTCGAGACCGCCACCGTGGACCGCCGCGATTACCAGTACCTGTACCAGGACGGCGAAGACTACGTCTTCATGGACACCTCCGACTTCGACCAGCTCACGGTCCCCGGCAAGATTGTCGGTGACAACGCGAACTTCATGATGGAGTCCATGATGGTCACCATCGCGATCCACGAAGGTTCGCCGCTGTACATCGAGCTGCCGCCGTCGGTCACCATGGAAATCACCTACACGGAGCCGGGCCTGCAGGGCGACCGCTCCACCGGCGGCACCAAGCCCGCCACCATCGAGACCGGCTACGAGATCCAGGTGCCCCTGTTCCTGGAGCAGGGCACCAAGGTCAAGGTTGACACCCGCACCGGCGACTACCTGGGACGCGTTAACGAGTGAGTGCACGCAGTAAAGCACGGACCCGGGCACTGGAGGTCCTTTTCGAAGCCGAACAGCGTTCGGTTTCTGCCTTCGATGCCATTCGGGCCCGCCGCGAAAAGACCGACCAGACCATCAACCCCTACACCATGGACCTGGTGGAAGGCGTGGTTGCGATGCAGGAGCAGATCGATGAGTTCCTGAGCACGTATTCGCAGGGCTGGACGCTTGATCGCATGCCTTCGGTGGACCGCATCATCCTCCGCCTGGGCACTTGGGAACTTCTCTACAACGACGACGTTCCCGACAAGGTGGCCATCAGCGAAGCCGTGGAATTGGCGAAAGCGCTCTCCACGGACGAATCCCCGGCCTTCATCAACGGCCTGCTCGGACGGCTGCAGGAACTCAAGCCGTCCCTGCTGGCCTAGCCAGGATCCAAACAGCCAGAAAAAAGACCGGCCCCGCGGGGCCGGTCTTTTCTGCGTCTCAGGCGTTTCCAGTTGTTTTCAGCCGTTTCTACCGGGGCTGCAGGGCCTGCCCGGCCAGCATGGTGGTCCGGATGCCGGTCACTTCACCCAGCAGGGTCCGCTCGTACTCCATATTGGCGCTGACATCCCGGCCGGAGGCGATCTGCTGCCGGGTCAAGGCCAGGCGGGTGGCCCGCCGGATGAATTCCTTCATGTGCGGTGCCGCCCCGGCGGCCCGGGCCCAGCCCATTGCCTGGCGGCGGCCGGCACCGGTGGCCAGCATCCTCACTTCTGCAGGGGTGAACCAGCCCGCCGTGGCGTATTCGGAGAGCCGTCGCAGGGTCAGGCGCTGCTCCGCGCGGCGCAGCAGCCATACGCCGGTGACCGCCGCCCCGAAGAACGGGACCTGGAGCAGGAAGTAGAAGAGGAAGAAGTCCCCGAAAAACAACGCGGGGCCGCCGTTCCACAGCATGTGCCCCAGCATGGCCGGAATCAAGCCGAGCACGAAGGCCGGCAGGATCCACGCGTTGCCCGCACGCCGCGCCGCCAGGCCCAGGGCGAGCCCGGTGCAGGCGGTGAACAGGACATGCGCAAAGGGCGAGAGCAGCCCGCGGAGGATGAAAATAAACCCGAGCTCGTACACCGTTTCCGGGCCGGCCGTCCGCAGCGCCGACCCGAAGTAGAGGATGTTTTCCGTGAAGGCGAACCCCGCTGCCACGGCGGCGGCAAACACGATGCCGTCCACCGGCCCGTCAAAGATCCGCCGTCGCACCAGCAGCAGCAGGAGGATGCCCAGGCCCTTGGCGATCTCCTCCACCACGGGAGCCTGGACCACCGCGCCCAGCAGGTCCGCCGAGCCGTAGGGGACCAGCTCCAGCAGGGCATACGTGAAGTACGGGCCAACCAGCAGGGCGATGGCCACTGAAACCCCGGCGCCCCAGAGGAAGGAGAAAACCAGGCTGCTGCGCGGTTCCGGTTCCCACCGGTCCACCCACCAGATACCCAGCACACAGATGCCCAGGGGAACCAGCGCGAGGAGCCCGCAGATAATAAAGGCCGGCGGGCCGAGGCCGTCGACCAGGTACATGCCCACCCAGGCCAGTGCTACGGCGGAGAGCGCAATCAGCACTACGGTGGCGGCCAGGCCCTTGTCCCGGCGTGGTGCCGGAGGGGACCAGAACGCCTGGACGGGTGCGGCGCCGTCGGCAGGGCCGTAGCCCGGAGGGGCTGGATGCTGCTGCTGGGCGGGGAAGATACCGGGTGCGCTCATGCGCTGGGCCTGCTCATAGCAGACAGGATAGTTGCAGCGCGGCACTTACCGTCACACACAGCGGGCGGCGGCGTGGCCTGTGATAGCTTGGTGCCGCATTCAACCTTTAAGTTCCGTCCTGTGAGGCGGGGAAGGAGGAAGCGAATATGACGGCCAAAGATGCCATTTCCAGCCGTACTGTTTTGTCTTCAGCTGACATTGACCGCGCCCTGACGCGTATTGCCTATGAGATCCTCGAGGCCAACAAGGGCCCCGAAGACCTGGTCCTGATGGGGATTCCGCGCCGCGGCTATCCGTTGGCCCAGCGCCTGGCCGCGAAGATCGCGGCGGCGGCCCCCGGCGTCGATCCCGCTGCCATCACCGGCCAGCTCGATGTCACCATGTTCCGCGACGATCTCGCCCGCAGGCCCACCCGGCCGCCCTACGCCACCCGCGTCCCGGTCACCGGCATTGATGACAAGGTGGTGGTGCTGGTGGACGACGTCCTGTATTCCGGCCGCACCATCCGCTCCGCGCTCGATGCCCTCGTGGACCTGGGCCGGCCGCGCATCGTCCGGCTGGCGGTGCTCGTGGACCGCGGCCACCGCGAACTGCCCATCCGCGCTGACCACGTGGGCAAGAACCTGCCCACCGCTTCCATTGAACAGGTCCGGGTCCGGCTGGCCGAAAGCGACAGCTCGGCCGCAGGCGGGCCGGCCACAGACGAAGTGGTCATCGAGGGCATTGCATGAGGCACCTGCTGTCCACGCTGGACCTTGGCCGGGATGACGCCCTGGCCATCCTGGATACGGCGGAGCAGATGGCCGCGGTAGGGGAGCGGGAAGTGAAGAAGCTCCCGGCCCTGCGCGGCCGCACCGTGGTGAACCTCTTCTTCGAGGACTCCACCCGCACACGCATCTCCTTTGAAGCGGCCGCGAAACGGCTGTCCGCCGACGTCATCAATTTCTCCGCCAAGGGGTCGTCGGTCTCCAAGGGCGAATCACTGAAGGACACGGCACAGACGCTGGCAGCCATGGGCGCCGACGCCGTGGTGATCCGGCACGGATCCTCCGGAGCGCCCGCGCGGCTGGCCTCCTCCGGCTGGATTGATGCCGCAGTGCTCAACGCCGGGGACGGCACGCACGAACACCCCACCCAGGCGCTGCTGGATGCCTTCACCATGCGGCGGCACTGGGCGCGGCTGCACGGCACGGAATCCGCCGGCACCGACCTGGCCGGAATGAAGGTGGTGATTGCCGGGGACGTGCTGCATTCGCGGGTTGCCCGCTCGGACCTGTGGCTGCTTCGGACACTCGGCGCGGAGGTCACCCTGGTTGCACCGCCCACGCTGCTGCCGTTCGGCGTCGAGTCCTGGCCCTGCACCGTCAGCTACGACCTGGACGAGGCGCTGGCGACCCGGCCGGATGCCGTCATGATGCTGCGGGTGCAGGGCGAACGGATGCACTCGGCTTTCTTCCCGTCCGTCCGCGAGTATTCCCGCCGCTGGGGCCTGGACGACGTCCGCCTCGACCGGCTGGACGCCCTGGGCCTGACGGACACCATCATCATGCACCCCGGTCCGATGAACCGCGGGCTGGAAATTTCCGCCCGTGCCGCTGATTCGCCCCGCTCCACCGTCCTGGACCAGGTCCGCAACGGCGTCTCCGTGCGGATGGCCGCCCTTTACCTGCTGCTCTCCGGAGAGAACAGCACCCCCCGTACCCAGCAGGAGCAGACGCGATGAGCACTTCCGGCACCTATTTGATCCGCGGAGCGTCAGTGCTCGGCACCGAACGTGCGGATATCCGCATCGAGGACGGCACCATCACCGCCGTCGCCCCGGCGCTGCCGGTGCCCGAGGGCGCCCTCGTGGTGGAGGCGGAGGGCCTGATCGCCCTGCCCGGCATGGTGGACCTGCACACACACCTCCGCGAACCCGGCCGGGAAGACGCCGAAACGGTGGAGACCGGCACCCGTGCCGCAGCGCTCGGCGGCTTCACCGCCGTGCACGCCATGGCCAACAGCATGCCGGTCGCAGACACCGCCGGCGTGGTGGAACAGGTCCTGAGCCTGGGGGAGCGGGCCGGCTGGGTGGATGTGCGTCCGGTAGGGGCGGTCACCGTGGGCCTCGAGGGCCGGCAGCTTGCCGAACTCGGCGCGATGGCCGATTCCCGCGCCCGGGTACGCGTGTTTTCCGACGACGGCAAGTGCGTCTCGGACCCGGTGCTGATGCGCCGTGCGCTGGAATACGTGAAGGCATTCGACGGCGTCGTTGCCCAGCACGCCCAGGAGCCACGCCTCACCGAAGGCGCGCAGATGAACGAAGGGGAAGTCAGTGCCGTCCTCGGGCTGGCCGGCTGGCCCGCCGTCGCCGAGGAATCCATCATCGCCCGCGATGTCCTGCTGGCACGGCACACAGGCTCCCGCCTGCATGTCTGCCACGTCTCGACCGCGGGGTCGGTGGAAATTCTCCGCTGGGCCAAGGAACGCGGCATCCGGGTCACCGCCGAGGTCACCCCGCACCATCTGCTGCTGACCGATGAACTGGTGCGGACCTACGATCCGGTCTACAAGGTGAACCCGCCCCTGCGCACCGAAGCGGACGTGCAGGCGGTCCGCCGCGGCCTCGCCGACGGCACCATCGACATTGTCGGCACCGACCATGCCCCGCACCCCAGCGAGCACAAGGAAGGCGAGTGGGCGACGGCGGCCATGGGCATGACCGGCCTGGAGACGGCACTCTCGGTGGTGCAGCACGCGATGATCGACACGGGGCTGATGGACTGGGCAGGTTTCGCCCGCGTCACCTCTGCGACACCAGCGCTGATCGGCCGGGTCCCGGGCCAGGGCAGGCCCCTGGCCGCCGGCGAACCGGCCCACGTCATATTGGTGAACCCGTCTGCGCGAAGAAGGGTCGACCCTTCTAAGATGGCTAGCAAGGGACGCAACAGTCCGTTTGCCGGACTGGAACTGCCCGGTGGAGTCGAAACGGTTTTCTACGCCGGCCACCCCACCGTCCTGAACGGCAGACTGAACACGCCCCACCCCGCTGCCGCAAAGGAATCCTGATGGAACTGGTCTTTTTCTTCCTGGGCCTGGCCGCCCTTATCGTCGTGGTCCTGGGTCTGTTCGCCCTGGGCTGGCGCGGCCGACGACGCCGCCAGCAGGACACGCCCCGCCCCCGGCCCCTGCCGGACGAGCTGTCCGATCCGGGCTTCCAGGCGCTGGGCCAATACGTCGCCACCACCACCGCCGGTGACTGGCTGGACCGCGTGGCGGTTTACGGGCTGGGCGTAAAATCCAACGCCACCGCCGCTGTTTTCCCCGAAGGCGTGCTCTTTGCCCGCTCCGGCGCCGACGACCTCTGGATTCCGCGGCAGGATCTGCACAGCGTCCGGCTGGAGCGCGGCATGGCCGGAAAATTCGTGGAAAAGGACGGACTGGTCATCGTGACCTGGCAGCTGGGACCCAAGCGCGTCGACACCGGCTTCCGCACCCGCTCCGCGGACGAGAAGACACCCCTGGTCCGCGCCATTACTGAACTTCTGCCGGAATCGGCCACCCCTAGCGAGGAACAACTGTGACAGTGCACGAAATCATCAATCCCACCCCGGCCGTCCTGATGCTGGAAGACGGCCGCAGCTTCCGCGGGCGTGCCTACGGCGCGCAGGGAACGGCCCTGGGCGAAGCGGTGTTCGCCACCGGCATGACCGGATACCAGGAGACCATCACCGACCCCTCCTATGCCCGGCAGCTCGTGGTCCAGACGGCCCCGCATATCGGCAACACCGGCGTAAACGGCGACGACGCCGAGTCCCGGCGCATCTGGGTGGCCGGGTACATTGTGCGCGACGCCGCCCGCCGCCCCTCCAGCTGGCGTTCCGAATCCACCTTGGACGAGCAGCTGGCGGAACAGGGCGTCGTCGGCATCTCCGGCGTCGACACCCGCGCCGTGACGCGGCACCTGCGCGAACGCGGCGCCATGAAGGCCGGGATCTTCTCCGGGGCCGACGCCGAACGTCCGGACAGCGAACTGCTCGCCGAGGTCCGTGCCCAGCAGGGTATGGAGGGCGCACGGCTGGCCGAAGAGGTCAGCGTGGACGAAACCTACCTCATTGACCCGGCGGACCACGGGTGGGCCGGCGAACCGCTGTTCACCGTCGCCGCCATCGACCTGGGCATCAAGTCCATGACGCCGGTGCGCCTGGCCGAACGCGGCATCCGCACCTACGTGCTGCCCGCCGCCGCCACCTTCGAGGACATCAAAGCCCTCAACGCCGACGGCGTGTTTATGTCCAACGGCCCCGGCGACCCGGCCACCGCCGACGTCCAGGTGGACCTGCTGCGCGAAGTGCTGGACGCCCGCATCCCGTTCTTCGGGATCTGCTTCGGCAACCAGATCCTCGGCCGCGCCCTGGGCTTCGGCACCTACAAGCTGCGCTACGGGCACCGCGGGATCAACCAGCCCGTCATGGACCGGCGGACCGGCAAGGTGGAAATCACCAGCCAGAACCACGGGTTCGCCGTCGACGCCCCGCTGGACGGCCCCGTCACCGCACCCGAGGCCCGCTACGGCCCGGTGGAGGTCAGCCACGTGAGCCTGAACGACGACGTCGTCGAGGGCCTCGCCTGCCTCGACATCCCCGCCTTCTCGGTCCAGTACCACCCCGAGGCTGCCGCCGGACCGCACGACTCCGCGTACCTCTTCGACCGCTTCGTGGACCTGATGGCCGCCAGCAAGAGCAAGGAAAGCATCTAATGCCCCGCAGAACCGACCTCAAGTCCGTCCTGGTCATCGGCTCCGGCCCGATCGTCATCGGCCAGGCCGCGGAATTCGACTACTCCGGAACGCAGGCCCTGCGGGTGCTCAAGGAGGAGGGCCTGCGGGTCATCCTCGTGAACTCCAACCCGGCCACCATCATGACCGACCCGGAATTCGCCGACGCCACGTACGTGGAACCGATCACCCCCGAGGTGGTCGAGAAGATCATCGCCAAGGAACGGCCCGACGCGATCCTGCCCACCCTCGGCGGACAGACCGCACTGAACACCGCCATCGCCCTGGACAAGAGCGGTGCGCTGGAGAAGTACAACGTGGAACTGATCGGCGCGAACATCGCCGCGATCGAACTCGGCGAAGACCGCGAGAAGTTCAAGGGCGTCGTCGAGCGCTGCGGTGCCGAATCCGCGAAGTCGATCATCGTGCACAGCATGGACGAGGCCTTCGCCGCCGCGGAGGAACTGGGCTACCCGATGGTGGTCCGGCCCTCCTTCACGATGGGCGGGCTCGGCTCCGGCCTGGCTTACAACGCCGAGGACCTGCGCCGCATTGCCGGCGCCGGCATCCAGTACAGCCCCACCTCCGAGGTGTTGCTCGAAGAGAGCATCCTGGGCTGGAAGGAATACGAACTGGAAATGATGCGGGACAAGAACGACAACGTGGTTGTTGTCTGTTCCATCGAAAACTTCGATCCGGTGGGCGTGCACACCGGCGACTCGATCACCGTGGCCCCGGCCATGACCCTCACCGACCGCGAGTACCAGAAGCTGCGCAACATCGCGATCGCCGTGATCCGCGAGGTAGGCGTGGACACCGGCGGCTGCAACATCCAGTTCGCCATCGAGCCGGACACCGGCCGCGTGGTGGTCATTGAAATGAATCCCCGCGTGTCCCGCTCCTCGGCCCTGGCATCCAAGGCCACCGGCTTCGCCATCGCCAAGATCGCCACGAAGCTTTCCCTCGGCTACACCCTGGACGAGATTCCGAACGACATCACCAAGAAGACCCCGGCGTCGTTCGAGCCCACCCTGGACTACGTGGTGGTGAAGGTTCCGCGGTTCGCGTTCGAGAAGTTCCCGGCCGCGGATCCCACGCTGACCACCACCATGAAGTCCGTGGGCGAGGCCATGGCCATCGGCCGCAACTTCACCGAAGCCCTGCAGAAGGCGCTGCGTTCCCTGGAGCAGAAGGGCTCTTCGCTGTCCTTCGATCCGGTGGACGCCGCCGACGTGCCCGGACTCATTGAGGCTTCCCGGCGGCCCACCACCGCCCGGCTGCAGCAGGTGCAGCAGGCCCTGCTGGGCGGGGCAACGATCGAGGAACTCTTCGAAGCCACCGGCATCGACCCCTGGTACCTGGACCAGCTGGTGCTCATCAACGAAACCGCCGAGCAGATCCGTGCCACGCCGTCGGTCAACGAGGACATTCTCCGTCTGGCCAAGCGGCACGGCTTCTCCGACGAGCAGATCGGTGCACTGACCAACACCCCCGAAGCAGTGGTGCGCGGCGTCCGGCACGCCCTAAACGTGCGGCCGGTCTACAAGACAGTGGACACCTGCGCCGCCGAATTCGCCGCGTACACGCCGTACCACTACTCCTCGTATGACGAGGAGGACGAGGTGGCCGAGCACGCCAAGCCGTCCATCATCATCCTCGGTTCGGGCCCGAACCGGATCGGGCAGGGCATCGAGTTCGACTACTCCTGCGTCCACGCGACCATGGCACTGCGCGAAGCCGGCCACGAGACGGTGATGATCAACTGCAACCCGGAAACCGTTTCCACCGACTACGACATCTCCGACCGGCTCTACTTCGAGCCGCTGACCCTGGAGGATGTGCTGGAGGTCATCGCCGCCGAACAGCGCACCGGCGGGGTCCTGGGCGTCTTCGTCCAGCTCGGCGGGCAGACACCGCTGAAGCTGGCGCAGGCCCTGGCCGACGCCGGCGTGCCCATCCTGGGCACCTCGCCCGCCGCAATCGACCTGGCCGAACACCGCGGTGCGTTCCAGCAGGTCCTGGATGAGGGCGGACTGACCGCACCCAAGAACGGCACGGCCGTGTCCTTCGAGGACGCCAAGCGGGTGGCGGATGAGATCGGCTACCCCGTCCTGGTCCGCCCGTCCTATGTCCTGGGCGGCCGCGGCATGGAAATTGTCTACGACGAAGCCAACCTCTCCCGCTACATCGCCAACGCCACCGAGATCACCCCGGACCATCCGGTCCTGGTGGACCGGTTCCTGGAAGACGCCATCGAGATCGACGTCGACGCGCTCTTCGACGGCACCGACCTCTACGTGGGTGGAATCATGGAGCACATCGAGGAGGCCGGCATCCATTCCGGCGACTCGGCCTGTGTGCTGCCGCCCATCACCTTCGGCACCGACGTGATCGACCGGGTCCGTGAGGCCACCCGGGTGATCGCCGCCGGCGTCGGCGTCCGCGGCCTGATCAACATCCAGTTCGCCCTGGCCTCGGACATCCTCTACGTCATCGAAGCCAACCCGCGGGCCTCCCGGACGGTGCCGTTTGTCTCCAAGGCCACCGGCGTCCAGCTGGCCAAGGCCGCCGCGCTGATCGGCACCGGCAGCAGCATCGCCGAGCTGCGGGC
The DNA here is from genome assembly GCF_024385525.1 of Arthrobacter sp. zg-Y238. Classification (GTDB taxonomy): domain Bacteria; phylum Actinomycetota; class Actinomycetes; order Actinomycetales; family Micrococcaceae; genus Arthrobacter_B; species Arthrobacter_B jinronghuae. Next base: position 162,761 of record NZ_JANFLU010000008.1, read on the forward strand.
CGCCGGCAAGCTGACCGCCGTGGGCGACGGGTCCACCCTGCCGCTGGACGCCCCCGTGGCCGTGAAGGAAGCGGTGCTGCCGTTCAGCCGGTTCCGCACACCGGAAGGCACCGTGGTGGACTCCCTGCTGGGCCCGGAAATGCGGTCCACCGGCGAGGTCATGGGCATCGACAAGTACTTCGACACCGCCTTCGCCAAGTCCCAGGCCGCCGCCAACAGTGCCCTGCCCACCGCCGGCAAGGTCTTCGTGTCGGTGGCGAACCGGGATAAGCGCTCCATCATCATGCCGGTGAAGCGGATGACCGACCTCGGCTTCGAGATTCTCTCCACGGGCGGCACCGCCGAGGTGCTGCGCCGCAACGGCATTGCCGCCACCGTGGTGCGCAAGGTCGGCGAAGGTACGGGACCGAACGGGGAAGGGACCGTCGTCGACCTGATTACCGCCGGCGAAATCAACCTCGTGGTCAACACGCCTTCCGGTGGTCAGGCCCGCGGCGACGGCTACGAAATCCGTGCCGCGGCTACGTCCATCGGCTGCCCCGTGGTCACCACCGTTTCCGAGTTCGGTGCTGCGGTCCAGGCAATCGAAGCAATGCGTTCCTACGAATGGGACGTGACCTCACTGCAGGAACACGCGGCCCGGTTGAAGGCAGCCGGTGCCTGAGGCGCGACCCGCTTTCGGCACACGGCTGCGCGCGGCCATGGACCGCCGCGGGCAGCTGTGCGTCGGCATTGATCCGCATCCCGGCCTGTTGGCCGAGTGGGGCCTGAACGACGACGCCGCCGGGCTGGAGCGTTTCTCCCTCACCGTCCTCGCGGCGGTGGGGGAACAGGTTGCAGCCGTGAAGCCGCAGGCGGCGCTGTATGAACGCCACGGATCCGCCGGGATCGCGGTCCTCGAACGCCTGCTGGCGGCCTGTTCGGACGCCGGCGTGCTCAGTATCGCCGACGCCAAGCGCGGGGACATCGGCTCCACGATGGCCGCCTATGCGGACGCGTGGCTGCGGGACGGTTCGCCGCTGGCAGCCGACGCCGTGACACTCAGTCCGTATCTCGGGTTCGAATCACTGCGGCCCGCCCTGGACCTCGCCGCTGCCAGCGGGCGGGGCGTGTTTGTCCTGGCACTGACGTCAAACCCGGAAGGGGCGTCCGTTCAGCACGTCGGCGCCGGGGGAGCGGCACGCTCCGTAGCGGCCCGGATCGTGGACGCGGCAGCGGCGGAAAATGCCGGCGCGGGAGTGGTTCCCGGGACGGAGCTGGGTTCCGTGGGACTTGTGGTGGGCGCGACCGTCGGCACGGCACTGGCGGACCTGGAGATTGACCTCGCGGCCTCGCGTGCCCCGCTGCTCGCACCGGGACTGGGCGCCCAGGGCGCCACGGCCGCCGACCTGCGCGCAACCTTCGCTGCGGCGTACCCCAACGTCCTGGCGACCTCCAGCCGCGGCATCCTGCGGGCCGGCCCCGATCCCCGGGCCCTGCGCGAGGCAGCGCTGCGGACCGGAGCGGAGCTGGCATCCGTACGCTAGCGGAGCGGCGTGTGGTGCGAAGCGGTTTCCATTGCAATTGGGCTTCGATTACGGATAGGTTCGGACCTACCAGCAGAGCCGCTGACAGCGGTGTGTCCTCGTCCGGGAGAGTCTCTTGAACCTCAAGCCACTGACCGAAGCCGAGCGTACGCTGGCCCGCGAAAAGGCCACTGCGGCCCGGGCTGTCCGCGCCGAGGTCAAGTCACGAATCAAGTCCGGTGACCTCAGCATCGAAGAAGTCATCCTGTCCCGTTCCGGAGAGGAAGCAATCGGCCGGCTGAAGGTCATGGACCTGCTGCGCGCCCTGCCTGGTGTCGGGGAGCGCCGCGCAGCTGGAATAATGGCTACGGTAGGTATCGCGCCGACCCGCCGGGTCCGGGGGTTGGGCGTGCATCAGCGCAAGGCGCTGATAGACCTGCTGGCGGGCCATTAGGCTCCGGAGGCCAGCAATAACAACGAGTGAATGAGGTTTACGTGTCGCAACCGCGGCTGACAGTTCTGGCAGGTCCAACCGCAGTTGGCAAGGGCACTGTATCCACCTATATCCGGGACAACTATCCCGAGGTCTGGCTTTCCGTCTCGGCCACCACCCGTGCCCCCCGGCCGGGCGAAGAAGACGGCGTACATTACTTCTTTGTGAGCGCCGAAGAGTTCGACGAAATGGTTGAAAAGGACCAGATGCTCGAGTGGGCAGTGGTCCACGGACGCAACCGCTACGGAACCCTGCGCCGCACCGTCGAGGCAGCCATGGCCGAGGGCCGCAGCGTGTTGCTGGAGATCGATCTGCAGGGTGCCCGGCAGGTTAAGAAGTCCATGCCGGAGGCGAATTTCGTGTTCCTGGCCCCGCCCACATGGGATGAAATGGTGCGGCGCCTGGTGGGGCGCGGAACCGAAACGTCCGAAGAGCAGCAGCAACGGCTGGAAACCGCTAAACTGGAACTTGCTGCCGAGTCCGAGTTCGATCACACCGTCATTAATGATGACGTCCAGCGGGCTGCAGCTGAGCTTGTATCACTCATGGGAATCAGTCCGCGCACGCGCTGACAAACCGCGAATCCCGTTCAAGAATTTTGGAGAACCCTGTGTCTGAAGGCATCATCAACCCGCCGATCGACGACCTGCTCGAAGCAGCCGATTCCAAGTACGCGCTGGTCATCTACGGTGCCAAGCGCGCCCGCCAGATCAACGCCTACTACTCCCAGCTGCACGAGGGTCTGTTCGAGTACGTCGGCCCGCTGGTGGAAACCAAGCTGAACGAAAAGCCGTTGTCCATCGCCCTGCGCGAGATCAACGACGGCATGCTCGTGGTGCGCCCGAACGAGAACGCCGAGTAAAGCTCAGCGAACACAAGGGGGAAGGCAGCAGCGTGCGCATAGTCCTGGGCGTCGGCGGCGGAATCGCCGCGTACAAGGCCGCGTCGCTGCTGCGGCTTTTCACCGAGGCCGGGCACAACGTCACCGTTGTCCCTACTGAATCCTCCAAGCAGTTCGTCGGCGTCTCCACCTGGGAGGCGCTCTCGGGCAACCCCGTCTCCTCCTCCGTCTTCGACGAAGTGGAGAAGGTTAACCATGTGCGGCTCGGACATGAAGCGGATCTGATCGTGGTGGCCCCGGCCACTGCGGACCTGCTGGCCCGGGCTGCCGCCGGCCAGGCGAACGACCTGCTCACCAACACCCTGCTGATGGCCCGCGGGCCGGTGGTTTTCGCGCCGGCCATGCATACCGAAATGTGGATGCATCCCGCAACCACCGCCAACGTCGCAACCCTGCGCAGCCGGGGCGCCGTGGTGCTGGAGCCGGGCATCGGACGGCTTACCGGCAAGGACACCGGCCCCGGCCGCCTGCCGGAACCTGAGGCTATCTTCACCGCCGCACTGGCCGCCGTCAAAGCAGCCGCCGAAGCTAAAGCAGCCGCCGAAGCCGCCCAGCCGGCATCCGCCCCCGGCGCGCTGGCCGGCACCACCGTCACTATCACTGCCGGCGGCACCCGTGAACCGCTGGACCCGGTCCGGTTCCTCGGCAACCGCTCCTCAGGAAAGCAGGGGACAGCGCTGGCCGAAGCGGCTCTGGCGGCCGGCGCCCGGGTGCGGCTCATAGCGGCGCACATGGACGTTCCGGCGCCGAGCGGCGTCGAGCTTCTCCGCGTTGAAACAGCCCTCGAACTGCGTACCGCTGTGCATGCGGCTGCCGCGGACTCCGACGTCGTGATCATGGCCGCTGCTGTGGCGGATTTCCGTCCCTCACAGGTGGTGGACACCAAAATCAAGAAGCGCGACGACGAAGCTGATCCCGTGATTACCCTCGTCCGGAATCCCGACATCCTGCGCGAACTGGTCCAGGCGCGCGACGCAGCCGAAACACGCACCCCCAAGCTCATTGTCGGCTTTGCTGCCGAAACCGGAGATGCCACCTCCGATGTGCTCGAATACGGGCGTAAGAAGCTTGCCCGCAAGGGCTGCGACCTGCTGGTCCTCAACCGGGTCGGCAAATCCCTTGTCTTCGGCCAGGACGAAACCGAGGTGAGGATTCTCTCACCGGCAGACGCCGCAGAGGATGCAGGCGAGAGCGCTGCCGGTACCAAAGCCGACGTTTCGGCACGCATCATCGCGCGGATTTCCGCCGAGCTCGCTGCACGCACCGCCTGAGGCTGCGCACCCTGCGCGTGCTTGGATGGTCGGTGCGGCCCGGTAGAGTAAATCCCGTGACTTCTACTTCCTCTCCCGCTAAGCCGCAGTCCAATCTGCGCCTTTTCACCTCGGAATCCGTCACTGAGGGCCACCCGGACAAAATCTGTGACCAGATCAGTGACGCAATCCTCGACGGCCTGCTCAAGGTTGACCCCGAGTCCCGGGTAGCCGTTGAAACCCTGGTGACCACCGGACTGGTGCACGTCGCCGGAGAAGTAACCACCGAGGGTTACGTTGAAATCCCGCAGCTGGTGCGCGACACCATCCTGGACATTGGTTACGATTCCTCGGCCAACGGCTTCGACGGCGCCCGCTGCGGCGTGTCCGTCTCCATCGGCCAGCAGTCCCCGGAAATTGCTTCAGGCGTGTTCAACTCCCTGGAGAACCGGACCGGGAAGGTCGTTGACCCCTATGACGCCCAGGGCGCGGGGGACCAGGGTATCATGTTCGGCTACGCCAGCGACGAGACCTCGGTACTTATGCCCACGCCTATCTGGCTGGCACACCGGCTCTCCGAACGCCTCACCACTGTCCGCAAGGACGGCACCCTTCCGTACCTGCGCCCTGACGGCAAGACCCAGGTCACCGTGGGGTACGACGGCGACCGGCCGGTTTCCGTGGACTCCGTGGTTGTCTCCACGCAGCACGCTGCGGAGCTGGACCTGGAACAACTGCGGGCCGACATGGTGGAGTACGTGGTCAACCCCGTCCTCGCCGGCACCGACCTCGACATCTCGGACGTCGAGCACATCATCAACCCGGGCGGCCCGTTCGTCATCGGCGGCCCCGTCGGTGATGCCGGCCTCACCGGCCGCAAGATCATCGTTGACACCTACGGCGGATTCGCCCGCCACGGCGGCGGTGCCTTCAGCGGCAAGGACCCGAGCAAGGTAGACCGTTCCGCGGCCTACGCCATGCGCTGGGTAGCCAAGAACGTGGTTGCCGCCGGTCTGGCCCGGCGTGCCGAAATCCAGATTGCCTACGCCATCGGCATGGCCCGCCCCGTAGGCATCTATGTTGAAACCTTCGGCACCGAAACAGTGGACCCGGCCCGGATTGCCGACGCTGTGAAGGAAGTCTTCGACCTGCGTCCGCTGGGCATCATCAACGGCCTGGACCTCAAGCGTCCCATCTACCAGCGGACTGCCGCCCACGGCCACTTCGGCCGCGAGGACGAAGGTTTCACCTGGGAGCGCAAGGACAAGGTCGAGGACCTCCGCAGCTACTTCAACGTGTAGCCGGCCATGGCCGCCGACGACACCACTGAGGCCGTGCAGCTTTCCCTGCTGCACGGCTTCACGCCGTCGGCAAAACCCGTGGGCAAGGCGCAGCCGGCTTCCGCCCTGCCGATTGCCCGCGTCCTGCTGGATTCCCCGCTGCCGCACCTGGACCGTCCCTTTGACTATCTGGTCCCGGCTGACCTCGACACCGACGCTGTGCCGGGCGCCCGGGTCAAAGTCCGGTTCGGCGGCCAGGAACTCCCGGGATTCATCACCGAACGGGTGGCCGAAGCGGACACCACTGCCCGGTTGATGCCGCTGGGGAAGGTAATCTCCCCGCAGCCCGTGCTTTCCCCGCAGATCCTGCGCCTGGCCGAGGCCGTCGCCGCACGCTACGCCGGAACGGTCCACGATGTGCTGCGCGTAGCCATTCCGCCGCGTGCGGCGCGGGTGGAGAAGGAATTTACTCCCGAGGCCCGGGCGGAATCCGCTGACGCCGGCTCTGGTGCCGACGGCGAGTCCGGTACGGGCGACGACTCCGGTACGGGCGGCGGCTCGTCGGCGGTGCCGGCCGTCGCCGTGCCCGGACCGGCCGACGCCGTGCCTGGACCGGAAGGGGCCGGAGCCAACCCGCTGGCACGCTATCCGCACGGACCGCGGTTCCTGACCCATCTGGCCGCGGGCCACCGCCCCCGCGCTGTGCTCTCCTCGCTGGGCGGCTACGGCCCGCAGGATTGGCCTGCCGAAATTGCCGAGGCTGTCCGGTCCACGCTGCTCTCCGGGCGGGGCGCCGTCGTCGTCGTTCCCGACAACAAGGACCTCTCCCGGGTGCAGTCCGCGCTTACTGCCCGGATCGGGGCAGATGCCTTTGTCCGGTTGACGGCCGAAGACGGACCCACGCCGCGCTACCGCAGTTTCCTCCAGCTGCTGCACGGTGATGTCCGCGTGGCCATCGGTACCCGTTCGGCCGCCTATGCGCCGGTGCGGGATCTCGGCCTGGCCGTTATCTGGGATGACGCAGACGACCTGCACGCCGAACAGCGGGCGCCCTACCAGCACACCCGCGACGTACTCCTGCTGCGTGCCGAGCTGGAAGGCGCAGCCCTGCTCCTGGCATCCCATTCGCGCAGCACTGAGGCACAACGGCTGGTCGCCAGCGGCTGGGCGGCCGGTATAGCCGCCGAACGCTCCACCGTCCGGGCGCATGCCCCGCGGGTGGTCAGCACTACCGATTCCTTCACGATGGAACGCGATCCCTTGGCTGCCCGGGCCCGGATACCGCACGCAGCGTGGAAGGCGGCGCAGGACGGACTGACGCGCGGACCGGTGCTGGTCCAGGTGGCCCGGACCGGTTTCTCGCCGGCGTTGTCCTGCCAGGAATGCCGGGAACCCGCCCGCTGCCGGAACTGCTCCGGTCCGTTGGGCCTGGCCAGCAGGAACGGTATTCCGGCATGCCGCTGGTGCGGGCGGCCGGAACCCATGTGGCATTGCGGCAACTGCGGCGGAACCCAGCTGCGGGGCTCCACCGCCGGTGCCGGGCGCACCGCCGAGGAACTGGGCCGTGCGTTCCCCTCCACCACTGTGATTTCGTCCGCCGGCGACCACATCCGGACCGAGATTCCGGACACCCCGGCCCTGGTCGTCGCCACCCCCGGAGCCGAACCCGTAGCTCCGGGCGGCTACGCCGCAGCCATCCTGCTGGACGGCAATGCGATGCTGTCCCGGGAATCGCTGCGGGCGGGGGAGGACACCCTGCGCCGCTGGTTTACGGCGGCAGCGCTGGTCCGCCCGGCAACGGAAAAAGGCCTCGTGGTTGTCACAGCCGATGATTCGGCAACGGTCGGCCATCTGCTCCGTTGGGACCCGGCTTCGGCGGCGGAACGCGAACTGGAGCTGCGGCGTGAACTGGGTTTGCCTCCGGCCGTACGGTATGCCGAACTGAGCGGGTCGAGGGAAGGGCTTGACGCGTTTATCACTCGGCTCGAGCTGCCTGAGGGTGTCCGGGCCGTGGGGCCGGCGCCTCTGGCACCCGCAGTGGTTCCGCCGTCCGGCAACTCCCAGCAACGGGACAGCAGGTCTCCGGAAGGCCAGCTGGGCGGGGCCGGTGGACGCTACCGGACACTCCTGTTTTTCCCGTACACGGCCGCACCTGCGATTACGGCGGCCCTGCGTTCTACCAAGGCTGCTGCCTCTGCCCGCCGGACGGGCGATCCCGTCTACATTCGAGTGGACGGAACTGACGTCCTTTAACGTCCTTTAGATCCAGGCGTCCGGCGGCGGGTTCCTGCGGCAGTTCTTGCTTACAGCTGGCGAGTTCCTGAAGCAATTCTTACTTACGGCAGCTCGAGTTCCTGGGGCAGTTCCTACTTACAGCAGCTCGAACAGGACCGCGCTGGCGCCGAGGAGGGAAAGCAAAGCCAGCTGGGCGGCGCCGCCCAACCGGGACAAACGGCCAAACAGTCCACGGGGTACTCCGTGGATCATCCAGTACCGATGATTGACAGTTGGCAGCCTCACTGCTGCGTCCCCTTTCCCGGTCGCCGGAATCTAGTGGCTGCAGCTGTGGCTGCCACCTTCTTGCCCCGGCCCGATCCGTTTCATGGCGTACATTTCCCAGTATCCCGCCCCGTGGAAAGCGGAATTGACCGGAATCGGGGTGAAGTTTGCCACTGGGTGTGCACCGGTGGCGGGTACAACGAAGGGCTCCGGATCTCCGGAGCCCTTCGTCGCAGAAAATGTGGTCAGGGATTAGGCCCCAACGGTTTCACGGCTGGTACCTTCGACTGCGCTGCTTTCGACTGTTTCGCCGTTGATGGCGGAAGATTCCGTTGAGGTTTGGACGGCGATCTTGCGGGGCTTGGCCCGCTCAACCACGGGGATGATGACACTGAGGACGCCGTTCTCGTACTGGGCGGAAATCTGTTCAGTGTCGATCCCCTGGCCAAGGTTGAGCTGGCGCAGGAAGTTACCGGCTTCCCGTTCACGCGTGAGCCACTTGACCCCGTCCGCGTTCTGCAGTGTGCGCTGGGCCCGGATTGTCAGCAGCTGGCCGTCGACGTCAATGTCGATGGATCCGGGATCGATCCCGGGGAGATCTGCTGCGAGGATGTACTGGTCGCCTTGCCGGTAGAGGTCCATGGGCATGCCGCGCAGGGTTCCTTCGCCACGCAGTGCCTGAGCCATGCGGTCCAGTTCCTGGAACGGATCAAACTTCATAGCCATGGTGGTACCAACTCCTTCTACGTGATCGCTTTTTCAGCGGTGCCGAGATTCAGTTCCAAAGTTGAGTCAGCAACACTCAACTTGCGAAAATGAGATTAGCACTCTCGTGGGGCGAGTGCCAACTACTTTTTCTGGTGATGAATTTGTGGCCTTAGCGGCTGCCGGAGCGATCCGTCCGAACTGCCGCCAGGCGTGCCAGTTCCTGAACCTCGCCCGGGGAACCGCGCCAGGGAGCCCCGTGTCCGGGGAGCACCCATGTGGCGTCGAGGCCGGCCAGTCGGTTCAGGGAATTGAGGGCTAATGCAGGGTCATCGGTGAACGGTGCGGGCCGGATGCCGGTCTGCCCTGTCAGTACGTCGCGCGTGGTGAGGGCATCCCCGACAAAGACCGCATCCGCAACCGGAACGTACACGGCGACGCTCCCCGGAGAGTGTCCCGGCAGGGCGATGACGCGCGGTGAACCCGGAAGCGGGAGGACATCTCCGTCGGCCACTTCGGATACCTGGGTGAGGTACGTTGGGCGCCAGCCCCGCTTGCGCAGCGCGTAGGCGAAGAACCGAACCACGGGGCCCGGCCGCATGGGGCCCATTGCAGGCTTTGGCTTCTTGCCGCCGCGAGCACGGTCTGCGTCTTCGGAATGGACGAAGACGGGCACGTTCTGGCTTCGGCGCAGTCTTTCTGCAAAGCCGATGTGGTCGCTGTCGCCGTGGGTCAGGACCACCCCGCGTATGTCATCCAGGCTTCGACCCATGGATTTAAGCTCGGCGAGCAGATCGTTCCAGTGCCCGGGGAGTCCCGTGTCGATCACGGTAATCCCGTCGTCGGTGTCGACCAAATAAGCAGCCACGATGTCGTTTCCGATGCGGTGCAGATGCGGTCCAAGCTTCACGGGTCCTCCTTCTGATGACAATTAGCCGATCCGTGAGGGCTGAGTTGGCAACTGGCTTCTGGCCCTCGCTAGCTGGTTGGCCGCCACTATAGCCACGTGCTTCCATCTGCGGCAGCCCTCCGGGGTTCGCCTTTAGGCGGCCCAGACAAAATCAGCTATGCATGCTTCAACGGGGGAGTCCGGTGAACGCGCCGGGGGACGGGCCAGGGGAGGCGTCGGGTTCTCTTGCAGGTGAGCCGGGTGGTCTTGCGGACGTGCCAGCCGCGGTAGTGTTCCGGGCGGCTCCGCCCCTGGTAAAGCAGTCCCGGCCAACGCAGTCCCGGGCAATGTCGTCCCGGGCAGGGGCGGAGCGGTGGAACGATACGTGTGGCCGGTCGGCGTCGTCGTGTCCACCGTGTGTCCTTCGGTCGCTGTGTTTACCGGGCGTCCGGGTCCCGCGTTGATGCCGGTGTCTGCTTCGGCCTCCGGCCTGCTCCTTCGGACTGGTTCTGCACGCCACCCGGGCGCTTCCTTTGCATGGTTACATGCCTCGCATAGTCCCTGCCCGTTGGAGGCACTGGTGGGTCCGCCGCGGTTGTGAGGGCGGATATGGTCCAGATGGCGGATTGGTGCTCCGCACCAGGGCATTCGGCAGGCAGTGTCCCGGGCCGCGATGAACCGTGCCAGGGACTTGGGAAACAGCCGTGCGCGGGAATCCATCGCCACCAGCTCTCCGGTGTCCGGAGCCGTGTACAGCCTCCGGACCCAGTGTTCCGCGTGCTTGTCGGAGCCGCCCATGGCTTGGTCCTTAGTCCGGCCCCGGCTGCTCTGGTGCCGTCTGCTCGGGCCCCGCCGGCTCCGACGCCGAACCAGATCCCTAGCCCACTGCGCCGGCACCGGACCGTACCCGGGTACCAGCGCCGGTTCCGAATCGCCTGCCAGTAAGGTCCGGTCGGTCATTACCAGCTGGATCTCCACCTTCGTCGAGCCCGCATCTCCCAGCCCGGTGATCCGTTCCACCAGGGTGTCCGCCATGATCTGGCCCCGCCCCCTTGAGTCGCCGGCGGCGCGCAGCCGGTCAGCCTCGTGAGATAGCGCCGTGTAGACGCCCACTCCCTGCGCCACGGGCAGTAATCCGGTGAGATACGTCATGGTGTCCGGCGCCGGACGGCAGGAGACAAACCGTTCAGAGGCTGCTTTCGCGGCGCGGTTCACTGCCGCCCGCGGGTCCAATCGGTATGCGGCAGCCTTGGCGCGGGCGATGATCTGCCGGTCACCCAGGGACTCCAGCAGGCCGGCATCACCTGCCACTTCTTCATCCACTTGCCGCCGGTCTTCGAGGGAGAGGCAAGCTGTCTCGCGCACCAGGAGTGTGGCCCGCCATTCGCTGATCTTTCCGAAGGACAGAGCCTGCATTGTGTACGGCATCTCCGAGGTCAGGGCTTTTGCCAAGCCGAGCAGCCGTCCGCCCTTGTTGGCGGATTCCCGCCGGGCCAGTGCGATCTGTGAAGCTACCCCTCGCCCCAACTCTTCCTTCCGCAGGCCGGCGTGTTTCTGCTTGCTCCGCTGTGAGGCGTCGAATGCCGCTGCGATCCGTGCCTGCGCTGCGGCAGCGGCACCCTTCAGTTCCTCAAGCGCCCGCAGTTGGTCGATCAGTTCCGAATCCGATGCGATTTCCGAAATTGAGCCCTCCTGCGTCGGAAGGGGGTTAGGTTCGAACTCAGCTGCCAAGTACTCCACCCAGGCGTCAAACACTGCGGATTGGGCCTCCAGCGGGCCCTTCCGATGATGATCAACCGATGGCAGATATTCGAACATGTGTTCGAGTCTAGTGTTCGGTTTGACTGCATAAAAGGCCAAAACTACGCGACTCAATACCTGTTTTTTGACGGGCACTGTGCGCTGTGGGAGCGGCGTCGGTCACAGACCCAGATGGTCCTCCGGAGCCGGTTGCACCGCGCTTCGAAACCCATTAGGTACCAGCACTATCAGTCGACGCCTGGCTGGTCGCAGCCTTCGTCATTGGAAGTGTCATCAGTCTTTACGGTGTTGTCCGACCCGAAAGCGCCGCTGCCGCTCCGTTCCCCGGTCGGCCGAAGCCCGCGCTGTTTCCATCAAAGCCTGGGCCTCACCCGGCCAGCCCGCGCCGGGCGGCCAGCCAGGCGTAGATCAGCCGTGCCGTATGCCTGCCGTGGCTGCGCAGGTGCGGACTTGATGCCACCTCGGGCTTGCAGCCCGAGTCGATCATGCAGTTGAGCAGCGACGCCAGCCACGCGTCAATATGGTCAGCCGGGACGTCCCGGGTAAGCGCCGACCGCCGGAGTTCGGCGTCGACGTCGAGCCCGTCACCACGCACGTAAGGAAGTACCCCGACCCAGTCCAGCCAGGGAGCGCCGGTCCCGAGGAAATTCCAATCGCAGAACAGTGCCCGCCCGGAGCTGACCAGGATATTGTCCGGGCGCAGGTCTCCGTGAAGGACTGCATCACCTGCCAGGGCCTCGGGACACAGTTCCAGCAGTCCGGAAAACGTCCGGGCCTATTCGGCACTCAGCGTCGGCAGGAACCACGGCGCCGGACCGCCCTCGGCTACCGGCTCGAAAGTGGAGGGTATCCGGGCCACGTCTTCTGTAACGGGACGGCCGGCAGCATCCTGCGGGAAGTTCGCCAAGAGGCCGGCGGCGGTGTTGCAGGAGTCCTCGACGGCGAGCAGGTCGCCGCTGGTCCACGGCTGGCCTGGCATGCGTCCGTCCACCGCCTCATAAACGAGCAGCTGCCAGTCGGTGCCCTCCGCCGCCAGGCATTCGGCGGCAAGCAGCGCCGGCATGGGCATGCCCGCAGGCATCAAGGGCACCACCTGCGATTCGCGCACGCATGACGGGTAAGTGACAGTGTCCGACGCCGGTGCCGCCTTCACGAAGACGCGCACCCCGGCGTCGTTCCCGAGAACCGCGGCGAAACCGGGCGTGAAGCCGCCGCCCGCCGGCTGCACCGATGTGATGCTGCCGCCCAGATATGTACGGAGCCGCAACTGCAGGACTGCCGGCAACCCGGCCCAGGGACGCCTGGCGGCCGTGCGGCGGTAATCGGGGATGCTCTGCATTCGGAACAGCCTAGGGCAGCACTTGTGCCCAAGCAGGCAAGGGCGCATCCAGCGAGCCGCCACAAACGGGTTGTGCACAATTGAATTGTGCCCTACGGTGGGCTCATGAACGAATCCCTACAGCGGCAGGTGTGCTTCTCGCTGTACTCCGCCTCCCGGGCGGCTACGGCCCTCTATCGTCCGATGCTCGAAGAGATGGGGCTGACCTACCCGCAGTACCTGGTGATGTCGCTGCTCTGGGAGAAAGACGCCCAAAGCGTCCGGGACCTGGGCGAGGCACTGGACCTGGACTCCGGCACGCTTTCCCCGCTGCTCAAGCGGCTGGAGGCAGCGGACCTGGTGCAGCGGCGTCGTGCCGTCGAGGACGAGAGGCGCGTCCGTATCAACCTCACGGATGCCGGACGCGCACTTCAAAATGACGCCAGGAACCTGCCGGACCGGCTCGCAGCCTCCGCCGGACTGGCACCGCAGGACCTGCAGAGCCTGCAGGACACACTCGCCAAGGTTACTGCCGCACTGCGGCAGGCCGCGGCGAAGTGACGGCACCAATACCCGGCACCAATGCCCGGCACCAATACCTACCATCAACCCCGACAGTAAGGTTCATTCCATGAGCAGTTACCCCGAAACCGGCCGCGAAATCCAGCTTGCTTCCCGCCCCGAAGGGTGGCCGACGGAGCAGAACTTCCGGCTGGCGGAGGTACCGGTACCCGAACTGCAGGAGGGCCAGGTCCTGGTCCGCAACCTGCACATGTCCGTGGACCCGTATATGCGCGGCCGGATGAATGACGCGAAGTCCTATGTACCGCCGTTCCAGCTCGACGAAGCGCTGGAGGGCGGCGCCGTCGGTGAAGTCGTGGAGTCACGCTCACCGAAGCACAAGCCGGGGGACAAGGTGCTGCACGGCCTCGGCTGGCGCGACTACGCCGTCCTTGACGGGCGCCGTGCCCGTGTCATCGACACGGATGCCGCTCCGGCCAGCGCGTACCTCGGGGTGCTGGGCATGACCGGCCAGACCGCCTACGCCGGCCTGACCAAGGTGGCGGAGTTTAAGGAAGGCGACGTCGTCTTCGTCTCGGGTGCCGCGGGCGCCGTGGGTTCGCTGGTCGGCCAGATTGCCAAGGCCCTGGGTGCCAAGAAGGTCATCGGCAGTGCCGGTTCCGCCGAAAAGGTCCAGCGGCTGCTCGACCTGGGCTTCGACGAAGCGTTCAACTACCACGACGGTCCCGTGAAGGATTCGCTGAAGAAGGCTGCCGGGGCCGACGGCATTGACGTCTACTTCGACAACGTGGGCGGCGAGCACCTGGAAGCGGCCCTGTCGGTGATGAACAAGTTCGGGCGGATCGCCATGTGCGGCGCCATTTCGCAGTACAACGATGCGCCCGTCGGCCCGCGGAACCTGGCCATTGCCATCGGCAAGGAAATCACGCTCCGGGGGTTCCTGGTGGGCAGCTACAACCAGTACGCAGAAGAGTTCGCCGCCCTGATGACCCGCTGGATGCAGGACGGCCTGGTCCGCTATGACGAGACGTTCATGGACGGACTCGAAAACTCCCCGCAGGCCTTCATTGACCTGATGAAGGGTGCCAACAAGGGCAAGATGATCGTGAACCTGGGCAAGTAGGGATCAACGACGACGGCGGCGGCCGGGGAACAGGCGGACAGCCTCCCCGGCCGTTTCCATGAGCTGGGCGGCAGAGGCACCCCAGCTGTAGTCGGCGGCCCGCTGCACGCCGGCGTCGGACGCCTTCTGCCAGCGCCCCGGCTCGTCAAGGTGCCGTACGGCCCCGGCGAAGGCGGACGGATCATCCGGATCAACCAGCACCGCCGCACCGCCGGAAACCTCGCGGAAAATCGGAATGTCACTGGCAATCACCGGTGTGCCCACGGCCATTGCCTCGATCACCGGCAGCCCGTAGCCCTCCGCTTTCGACAGCGTCACCAGGGCCGTGGTGCGGCGCAGGAGGGCGTCATACTCCTCATCGGTGACCCCGTTGTGGAACCTTACGCGCGCTCCGGCGGGAATCAGCGCCTCAAGCTCGCTTCGCCGCGCATCGGAGATCCGGCTCAGCAGGTGCAGCGTGAAATCGGGCAGGTATTCCATGCCGCGGACGATGGTCTCCACGTTCTTGTACGGCATGAAGGACCCCATATACAGCAGCGACGCCTCGGCCTTCGCATCCGGGTCCCGCGGCACGGCACCCGCCTGGGGTGCGTTGGCCACTATCCGGACGGGGCGTTTCGTCAACCGGTGGCGGGACATCAGCTCCCGCGTAGTCCCGCTGATGGTGGCAACGACGTCGGCCCTGTCCAGCAGCAGCCGCTGCGGCCAGTAGGCCAGATGGTACAGCCGCCACAGCCAGCGAACCGCCGGCGGAAGGAACGACGGCGGCGTCGGGTTCTGGTAATAGATCAGGTCATGCAGGGTCAGGATCAGCGGATACTTCCGGCCCCAGCTGCCCATGGTCTGCATCGGGCAGAAAACCGCATCGGCGCCGAGGCGGTTAATCCGGAAAGCCACGAACAGTTCCGCGGGGGAAAGCGGGCTGTTGACCTTCACCCACGGCAGGTCCGGCAGCAGGCCCAGCTGGCGTTCATCCGAAATCAGCATCACGACGTCGGCGTGCCGGCTCACCGCCTCGATCAGGCTGGCGCCGTAGCGGCTGATGCCGTCGTGGTGGTCGGTGCGGGTAAACCGTGCGTCTACGGCCAGGCGCATCCTCATACATGCCTCCGCGACAGGAAATCCTCGATCTTGTCGGCTGCCTCAGCCGGCTTTTCATAGTGCACCAGGTGGCCGACACCGCGGAGCATCTGCAGTTCCGCGTCGGGGATCCGATCCGCAAGCAGGCGCTGTCCCCGAACCGATCCGATGTCGTCCTGTTCCGCCGCGATCAGCAGCACCGGCACGGAAAGCTGCGCGGCGACGTCGCGCACCGTGGCCGAAATGGATGCCCGGAAGGCATCCAGGACCACCCGGCGGTTCGCGAAGGCGCTGAAGTACGCATCGTGCTGGGCATGGATCCAGCGGCGCAGGCCCGGGTCCTTCGTCTTTGCCATCAGCATGCTCATGCCCCGGACAATTACCGGGCTGCGGAGCAGTGCCATGCCGGATTTCTCCGGCAGTGCCGCCGCCAGCCGATAGTAGAGTTCAGCCGCCTTGCTGGTGATCCCCTTGGGACCTTCCAGTGCAGGCTCGCAGATCGGGTTGACGAGCACCAGCTCACTGATCAGCTCCGGCGACTGGGCCGCCAGGTGCGCGGCAATGATGGAGCCGAAGGAGTGGCCGAGCAGGACGGTGTCCGCACCCAGACCCAGGTCCGCCAGTGCTTCGCGGACAAATGCGGTGTAGGCGGGGACATCGTGCGGGCCGGGAAGGGCGGCTCCGGCGCCGAAACCGGGAAGGTCAGGCACCAGGACACGGTGGCGGGGGAGTGCTTCGACAACCCGCAGCAGTCCGTGGTGGTCGCCGCGGAAACCGTGGACCATGAAGATCGGCGGCAGGCCGGCGTCGTCCTCCGTTACCGGCGCGAAGTCCCGGCAGACCTGTTCGGTGCCGTACACGGAAAAGGACCGCACTGCGGCCTTGCGGGAGAAAGGCGCAGGGGCGCCCGACGGCGTCGCCGAACTCCGCGCTGCAGTACCGGACATTCAGTTCACCTCGTCGGGATTCGATCCGGACCGCTGGCCCCGGTCCAGTCCGTTCAACGCCGTCCGGTGATCGTCGGTCAGCTCGAAGGAGTACAGGTCCAGGTTTCCGGCAATCCGCTCGGGGCTGCTGGCCTTGGGGATAACGATGTTGCCGAGGTCCAGGTGCCAGCGGAGGATCACCTGCGCGGGGGTGCGGCCGAGTTCAGCGGCAATCCGCACAACTACCGGGTCCGCGAGGACTGCACCGCGGCCCAGCGGACTCCACGCAGCCGTTCGGATTCCGAGCCGCTGGTGCAGCTGCCGCAGTTCCTCCTGTGCCAGCCACGGGTGCAGTTCAATCTGGTTTACCGCCGGGACAATTCCGGTCGCGTCCAGCAGCTGATGCAGATGGCCGGGCTGGAAATTGGAGACGCCGATGGCACGGACCCGGCCTGCGGCGTAGAGCTCCTCCAACGCCCGGTACGTATCGACGAACTGCCCCCGCTGCGGGCACGGCCAGTGGATGAGGTACAGATCCAAGTAGTCCAGGCCCAGCCGGGAGAGGGACGCGTCAAAGGCACGCAGAGTGGAGTCGTAGCCCTGGTCGGTGTTCCAGACCTTCGAGGTAACGAAAATGTCGCTGCGCTCGGCTTCGTTCGCGCGGACGAAGGTGTTCACGGCCTCTCCCACCCCGGCTTCATTGCCGTACAGGGCCGCCGTATCGAGGTGCCGGTAGCCTGCCCCGAGCGCCTCAAGGCACAGCCGGGCGGCGTCGTCGGCCGGGATCTTGTAGGTGCCGAAGCCGACCTGATCCATCATGACGCCGTTATTGAGCGGAACTCGAGCTGCAGGCTGCATATGACGACTTTACCGAGGTGCGGGCACGGTGCCGAATCGTGCCCTGACTACCTGTTTCGCCGCGTGAAGATTGGCGTGGCGCCAAACAGGTCGGCTAAGGTAATGGCGCTTCTTGCAAAAGATTGGTTGCATAGAAACCAACAGTCCGCCCTCCCACTTGGGTCGCGGACAGATACGAATGATCGGAGGAGTCGATGGTGACTCTCGGAGAAGTTTTCATCAGTGAGCTGGCCGGAACGGCCATCCTCATTATTCTGGGCTGCGGTGTCGTGGCCAACGTGGCGCTGGCAAAAACGAAGGGTGCCGGCGGCGGGTTCCTGATGGTCAACTGGGGGTGGGCCATCGGTGTTTTTGCCGGCGTGTATGCGGCCGCTATTTCCGGCGCACACATCAACCCCGCCGTCACGGTAGGTCTCTGGGCGGCAGGCAATGAGGAATTCGCGCCGGGCGTCGAGGTCTCCTTCGGCGCGGCCATGGTTTACTTCGCCGGGCAGATGGCCGGTGCCATCATTGGTGCCTTTGTGGCGTGGCTCGCCTACAAGAAGCAGTTCGACGACGAGCCCGACGCAGCCAACATCCTGGGTGTCTTCTCCACCGGTCCGGCTATCCGGTCCTACGGCTGGAACGTTGTGACCGAGGTCGTAGGCACCTTCGTCCTCGTCTTCACCATCGTTGCCTTCGCAGGAACCCCCACGGAGCTCGGCCCGCTGGCCGTGGCCCTCGTGGTGCTCGGCATCGGCGCATCGCTCGGCGGCCCGACCGGCTACGCCATCAACCCGGCCCGTGACCTTGGACCCCGCATCGTGCACGCCCTGTTGCCCATCCCGGGCAAGGGCAGCAGCGACTGGGCCTACGCCTGGGTGCCCGTCGTCGGTCCGCTGATCGGCGGCGCACTCGGCGGCTGGATCGGCGCCCAGATCCCCCTCCCGCTTCCGGTATAAGCGCAGCGGCAGTCCTCTTGGTCTGCCACCCCAAAGACCCCCACCGCAAGGAGCAGAAACAATGCCTGACAATCCCAGGTACATCATCGCCATCGACCAAGGCACCACCAGCAGCCGGGCCATCGTCTTCGGCCACGACGGAAACATCATTTCCACCGGGCAGAAGGAACACGAGCAGATCTTCCCGCACGCCGGCTGGGTGGAGCACGATCCGATGGAGATCTGGACGAACGTCCGCGAAGTTGTCGGCAGTGCCCTGTCCAAGGCCAACCTGACCCGGCACGACATTGCCGCCGTCGGTATCACCAACCAGCGTGAGACGGCAGTGGTCTGGGACCGCAACACGGGTGAGCCCGTCTACAACGCCATTGTCTGGCAGGACACCCGCACGCAGCCCATCGTCAACGAGCTGGCGGAAAACGGCGGCCTGGACCGCTTCAAGGACACCGTCGGCCTGCCGCTGGCCACGTATTTTTCGGGCACGAAGATCAAGTGGATCCTGGACAACGTAGAGGGGGCACGTGAACGGGCAGAGGCGGGGGACCTCATGTTCGGCAACACGGACTCCTGGATTGTCTGGAACCTCACCGGCGGGACCGACGGAGGCGTGCACATCACCGATGTGACCAATGCGTCCCGCACCCTGTTCATGAACCTTGAGACACTCACCTGGGATGAGGACATTCTCAAGGAATTCGGGATTCCGCGGTCGATGCTGCCGGAAATCAAGTCCTCCTCCGAGGTCTACGGCATGGTTGCAGGCTCGCAGCTGCTGCGCGAAACCCCGGTGGCCGGCATCCTCGGCGACCAGCAGGCCGCCACGTTCGGCCAGGCCGCGTTCGAGAAGGGCAATGCCAAGAACACCTACGGAACAGGCTGCTTCCTGATCTTCAACACCGGCGAGGAGATTGTCCGTTCCGAGAACGGCCTCATCACCACCGTTGCCTACCAGCTGGGTGACGCCAAGCCGGTCTACGCCCTCGAGGGTTCCATTGCCGTCACCGGTTCCCTGGTCCAGTGGCTCCGCGACAACCTGGGCATCATCAACAGCGCCCCGGAAATCGAAGAGCTTGCCCGCAAGGTGGAGGACAACGGCGGCGTGTACATTGTGCCCGCGTTCTCCGGACTGTTCGCACCGTACTGGCGTGCGGATGCCCGCGGTGCGATGGTGGGCCTGACCCGCTACGTGAACAAGAACCACATTGCCCGGGCCGCACTGGAAGCCACCGCGTTCCAGACCCGGGAAGTGCTCGACGCCGTGAACGCCGACTCCGGTGTCCCGCTGTCCGAGCTGCGGGTGGACGGCGGCATGGTTGCCAACGATGCCCTGATGCAGTTCCAGGCAGACATCCTCGGTGTGGACGTGGTCCGGCCCAAGGTCATCGAGACCACTGCCCTGGGTGCTGCCTACGCCGCAGGCCTGGCCGTCGGGTTCTGGAACGGCACCGACGAGCTCGAGCAGAACTGGGCCGAAGGCAAGCGCTGGACCCCGCAGATGGATGACGCTGAGCGTGAGCGCCAGATGCGTCTCTGGAAGAAGGCCGTCACCAAGACCTTCGACTGGGTTGACGACGACGTTCAGTAAGTCAACCGCAGAGTAGTGAATGGCCCCGGCAGCGAGACTGCCGGGGCCTTTCGTTTCCCCGCACGGGCGGGGCCGGTTTGACCCGCACATCCACCCTTCGGTAGCGTTCGGGCAGCATCGCTAGTGATGCAGGTCACAGAAGCAGGTGGAAGTGTCTCCCGCAGCAAACGCCATACGATCGGAACTGCCCGTCGCCGTCATCGGCTCCGGACCCAGCGGCCTTGCCGCCATGCGTGCCTTGTCGAAACGGGGACTGGACTTTGTGGGCTTTGAACAGCACACGGACGTCGGTGGACTCTGGAACATCGAGAATCCCGCCAGCACCGTTTATGAATCGGCGCACCTGATCTCCTCGAAATCCACCACCCAGTTCTCCGAGTTCCCCATGCCCCGGGACACTCCCGACTATCCCGGGCACCGCCGACTGCACGCCTATTTCCGTTCCTATGCGGACCATTTCGGTCTGCGGCCTGCCATCCGGTTCGGTGTAAAGGTCACTGCAGCGGTGCCGGCCGACGACGGCGCCTGGACGGTTTCGTGGGATGGCCCCGACGGTCCCGGCAGCGGCCGTTTCGGTGCCGTCATCGTTGCGTCCGGCACCCTGCACACGCCGGCCGTGCCCGCCCTGCCCGGCCGGTTTGCCGGAGAGATCCGCCATTCCGCAGAGTACAAGGATGCCCGGGAGCTCGCGGGGAAGCGGGTGCTGATTGTCGGCGCCGGCAACAGCGGCTGCGACATTGCCGTGGACGCCGTCCACCACGCCGCCGCCGTCGACATCAGCGTCCGGCGCGGTTACTACTTCATTCCCAAGTACGTCTTCGGCCGGCCCACCGACACCCTGAACCAGGGCAAGCCGCTGCCCCGGCCGCTGAAGCAGTTCTTCGACAAGCGGCTGCTGCGCATGTTCACCGGAGATCCGCACCGCTTCGGCTTCCCGAAGCCCGACTACCGCATCTACGAGTCCCACCCCGTGGTGAACTCCCTGATCCTGCACCATCTGGGACACGGGGATCTTCAGGTCAAGGGCGACATTGCCCGGCTGGACGGGCACACCGTGCACTTCCGGGACGGCAGCACGGGGGAGTATGACCTCCTCCTGCTCGCCACCGGCTACGCCCTGGACTATCCGTTCCTGGACCCGGCGCTGCTCGGCTGGGACGGCCCGTCGCCGTCGTTGTACCTGAACATCTTCAGCCGCCAGGCGGAGAACCTCTTCGTCATCGGCATGGTGGAAGCCTCCGGACTGGGCTGGGAAGGAAGGTTCCGGCAGGCCGAACTGGCAGCCGCCTACCTAGCAGCCCAAAAACACTCCCCGGAGGCGGCGGGGGAGTTCCGGCAGCTGCTGGCGGAGAAGTCCCCGGATGTCACCGGCGGCTACCGTTACCTGGGCCTGGACCGGATGAGCTACTACGTAAACAAGGACGCCTACCGGGCCGAACTCGAAGCGCACCTGGACCGGCTGGCCTCCGCCGGGTCCGCAGTGCGTGAAGAGGTGAACCGCTGATGCCCATCGACGACGTCGTCCTGAGCTTCACGCCAGCCTCCCTGCTGATCCTGAACGTAGTGCTGGCGGTCATCATTCTGGGCATCGCCCTCGAGGTGCGTCCGGCGGACTTCCGGACCGTGGCGCGCAGCCCGAAGGCAGTGCTGCTGGGGATCTGCGCCCAGTACCTGGTGCTTCCCGCGGTGACGGTGGGGCTGGCGCTCCTCCTGCAGGTCCCGGCATCGATCGCCCTGGGCATGATCCTCGTTGCCTGCTGTCCGCCCGGCGGCATTTCGAACGTGCTTACGCACCGGGCGCACGGCAATGTTGCCCTGTCCGCTTCCATGACCGCTGTCTCGAACCTGGTGGCCATCGCCGTGATGCCGCTGAACGTGGCGCTGTGGGCACGGCTGAATCCGGCCACTGCCGGATTGATGCGGGACTTCTCCCTGGACCGCTGGGAAATGCTGGTCCAGGTCCTGCTTATCATCGGCGTGCCCTTTGCAGTGGGCATGCCGTTGGCCCGGCGCTTCCCCGCGGTGACCGACATCCTGCGGCCCTGGGTGCAGCGGATCGGCCTGCTGGCCCTGCTCGTTTTCATCGTTGCCGGGACGGCCAGCAACCTGGGCCCGCTCCGCGAGCATCTTGGGACCATCTTCCTGGTGGTGCTGCTGCATGATGCGGTGGCACTGGCTGTTGGCTACTGGACCGCAGCGGCGGTGCGGCTGGACGAGCCCAGCCGGCGGGCGTTTACCTTCGAGGTAGGTGCCCGCAATACCGGGCTCGGGCTCGGGCTGACCCTGACCTTCTTCGCCGGGCTGGGCGGGATGGCCATGGTTGCCGCCTGGTGGGGCATCTGGGACATCCTGGCCGGACTGCTGCTGGCCGCCTGGTGGCGACGGCGGGATGCGCGCCGCAGTGCGGCGGCCTCGTCAGCCGAGTCGGAAGGATCGGCAGGGTCGGTCGGATCGACCGGGAAGCGGGGGAGGGGACGATGACCCGGGTCTGCGTGACCGGCGGCAACGGTTTCCTGGGCAGCGCGGTGGTTGCCGGATTGGCAGGACATCCGGAGGTCTCGTATGTCCTTAGCCTGGACATCCGGGAACCGGCGGAGGAACGCCGGCTCGCCGGGGTCGAGTACGCCCTCGCGGATGTGTGTTCCCCGGACGTGGCCCGGCTGCTGCAGTCGCACCGGATCGACACCGTGGTCCATCTGGCCGCCATTGTGAATCCCGGCAAGCACACCACCCCCGAACAGGAATTCTCTGTGGACGTGCTGGGTTCACGGAATGTCCTGGCGGCCTGTATCTCCTCCGGAGTGAAGCATGTGGTCATTTCCTCTTCCGGCGCCGCATACGGTTACCACCCGGACAACCCCTCGTGGCTGAAGGAATCCGATCCGCTCCGCGGCAATGACGAGTTTGCCTACTCCCGGCATAAAAGGCTGGTCGAGGAGGAGCTGGCCAGGCTCCGCGAGGAACATCCCGAGCTGCAGCAGACCATCTTCCGGATCGGCACCATCCTCGGCGAACGGGTCCGCAACCAGATCACCGCCCTTTTCGACGCACGGAAACTGCTGCGGGTAGCCGGCAGCGATTCCCCGTTCGTGTTCATCTGGGATGAAGACGTGGCCGGCATTATGGTGCAGGCCGTCGTCACGGGACGCAGCGGCATTTTCAACGTCGCCGGAGACGGTGCCCTGACCGTCCGGGAAATCGCAGGGCTGCTGGGGCGCGGCACCATCACGGTTCCGGCACCGGCCCTGGCCGCCGCCCTCTGGCTGGGACACCTGCTGCGGCTGACCGTCCACGGGCCGGAGCAGGTGAGGTTCCTGCGCTACCGGCCGGTGCTGGACAACACCGCGCTTAAGCAGGAGTTCGGGTTTACCCCCACCCGCACCAGCCGGGAAGCGTTCCTCGCGTTCCGTGCAGCCCGGGACGCCGCCCGGGACATACGTCAGAAGTAGGACACGCCGTTCGTCTTGAAGGGCAGTCCCAGGCCGCCGGCCACCTCGGCCAGGACTTCGGGGCAGAAGAAGTACAACCGAAGTTCGGCAATCAGGGGTTCCCCGAGGGCACCGCTGAGACGAAGAACATCGGCGACAACCTCGGGCGTCTTAGGCGCATCCTTGGGGCGTTCCCACAGGAGGATTACGTCCTCGCCGTCATAGCTGTGCACGCTGGCCCGGTAGAGCTCTGCGGCATCCGGCCCGAAGGTGTGGGTCATGGAGCCGGTTCGGATCTCCTCGTGCCCGGTTTCGCTGACGTTGCCGATCACCACCGTGCGCCCGCCGGTCAGGAACAGGCTGACCATCGCATCGATGTCGTAGGAGTTGAAGGCATCGGCGAGGCGGCGCAGCAGCTCCGGGTGTCCTTCCGGCTGCGGTGGTTTGGTCCCGGAGCCGGCGGCAGCGCCGTCGTCGTCGGCGGGCACGGATCCTCCCGCCCGGGCCGTTGCCAGCGTGCTCCGGCCGCGGTGAAGCGCGGACTTTACCGCCCCGGCGCTGGTGTCCAGCGTTTCCGCGATCTCGGCCAGGGAGTAGCGAAACACGTCCTTGAGGACCACGCAGGCCCGTTCCTGAGGGGGCAGGACCAGCAGCAAATGCTCCAGCGCCGACTCCACCTCCAGAGACGTCAGGGGATCCGCGGCGCCGTCGTCGGGCACGTCCACACCCGGTTCGCTGAAGTCCTGCACCGCTGTCCGGCCACTGCGGCGCAGGGTGTCCAGCCAGGTATTCGTGGCGATCCGGATCAGCCAGGCCTCCACGTTGCTGATGGGTTCATGCCGCTGGGAGGCATCGGAGAGGGCCTTCACCAGGGTTTCCTGCAACAGGTCCTCGGCGTCCCAGACAGTGCCGGTCAATCTGCGGCAGTAACGGTAAACGGCCGGGCGCACAGGCTCGAGCGCTACGAGGAAATTCCTCCTGGCCTGCCGAAGTTCTCCGGCCTGGATGTTTACCGGTTCCGGCTTCGTTGCTGCTACTGACATTCCTGGCTCCATTCCGTTCGGCCGCCCCGGCGGCACCTGCGATAACAATGGCATTCCTGCGTTGGTCCTACCGGGTAGACGCACGGGAAGGGACAAAAGATACGCCGGGGTCCATCCGACCTGCGGCTCACCCGAACACACTGGCTCCGAGGGCCGTGCGCTGTTGTAAAGTGGAGAAATGATCGCAGTACTCCTCCTTAGCTAGCCGCGCACCGTCAGTGCGCGGCCGCCCCTTGCTTGTCGAGGGGCTTTTGTGTGTCTGGGGAGGACCCAAAAATTTAAGGGCCGGATTTACCGACGGCCCGCAGCGCGGATCGATTTTCTTTGAGGACAGAGGCGAAGCATAGTGAGCACGCAGTCACAGACTGATCAGCAGGAAGAGGCCGTCTACAGTTTCGCGGCCATCGAGCAGAAATGGCCGAAGGTCTGGGATGACCTCGGTGTTTTCACCCCTGCCGACGACGGCTCGCGCGAACGACGCTATGTACTGGACATGTTCCCGTACCCCTCCGGCGACCTGCACATGGGCCACGCCGAAGCGTTCGCGATGGGCGACGTCGTCGCCCGGTACTGGCGCCAGCTCGGCTACGACGTGCTGCACCCGATCGGCTGGGACTCCTTCGGCCTGCCCGCGGAAAACGCAGCCATCAAGAACAACGCGCACCCCAGTGACTGGACCTACCGCAACATCGAGACGCAGGCGGAGTCCTTCAAGCGCTACGCCATCAGCGTTGACTGGTCCCGCCGGATCCACACCTCGGATCCCGAGTACTACCGCTGGACCCAGTGGCTGTTCACCCGCTTCTACGAGCGAGGCCTGGCCTACCGCAAGAATTCCCCGGTCAACTGGTGCCCCAAGGACCAGACCGTGCTGGCCAACGAACAGGTAGTCAACGGTGCCTGCGAACGCTGCGGAACCCAGGTCACCAAGAAGTCGCTGAACCAGTGGTACTTCAAGATCACCGATTATGCCGACCGCCTGCTCGATGACATGGAACAGCTCAAGGGCCACTGGCCCGAGCGTGTCCTGGCCATGCAGAAAAACTGGATCGGCCGCTCCGAGGGCGCGCACGTCCGGTTCAACATCGAGGCCGACGGCGGCAAGCCCGCCGAGCAGGTCACCGTCTTCACCACCCGTCCGGACACGCTGGCCGGCGCCACCTTCTTCGTTGTCGCCGCCGACGCCCCGCTGGCGCTGGACCTGGTGACGGACGAAAACCGCGATGCGTTGCTGGACTACCGCGAATCGGTGAAGGCACTTTCGGACATCGAGCGCCAGTCCACCGAACGCGTCAAGACCGGTATCTTCACCGGCCGGTACGCCGTGAACCCGCTGAACGGCGAGAAGCTGCCCGTCTGGGCCGCCGACTACGTGCTGGCGGACTACGGCACCGGTGCCATCATGGCCGTCCCGGCACACGACCAGCGTGACCTGGACTTCGCCAAGACCTTCGACCTGCCCGTCAAGGCTGTCCTGGACACCGGCGAAGAGGATCCCGCCGTCAGCGGTGTGGCCACCACCGGCGAAGGCACCCTGATCAACTCCGGCGCCCTGGACGGCCTGCCGAAGGCAGAAGCCATTCCGGCCGCCGTCCGGATGCTCGAGGAACAGGGCACCGGCGAGAAGTTCGTGAACTTCCGCCTGCGTGACTGGCTGCTGTCCCGGCAGCGTTTCTGGGGCACGCCCATCCCGATCATCCACTGCGAAAGCTGCGGCGAGGTTCCGGTCCCCGATGACCAGCTGCCCGTCACGCTGCCCACCGGGCTGCGCGGCGAAGCACTGGCGCCGAAGGGCACCTCTCCGCTGGCTTCGGCCGAGGAGTGGGTCAACGTGGCCTGCCCGAAGTGCGACGGTCCCGCCAAGCGCGACACGGACACCATGGACACGTTCGTGGATTCGTCCTGGTACTTCATGCGCTTCGTGTCCCCGCACTTCACGGACGGACCGTTCGATCCCGAGGCAGCGAAGAACTGGATGCCGGTCGGGCAGTATGTGGGCGGCGTCGAACACGCGATCCTGCACCTGCTCTATGCGCGGTTCTTCACCAAGGTGGTCCACGACATGGGGCTGCTGGAAGCCAGCGAGCCGTTCGCTTCGCTGCTGAACCAGGGCCAGGTGCTCAACGGCGGCAAGGCCATGTCCAAGTCGCTGGGCAACGGTGTGGACCTGGGCCAGCAGCTGGACAAGTACGGCGTGGACGCGGTGCGCCTGACCATGATCTTCGCTTCCCCGCCGGAAGACGACGTCGACTGGGCCGATGTGTCGCCGTCGGGCTCTGCGAAGTTCCTGGCCCGCGCGTGGCGCCTGGGGCAGGACATCACCAGCGAACCCGGCGTGGACTACTCGGCCGGGGACCGGAAGCTGCGTGCGCTCACGCACCGGACCGTCGCCGATGCCACCGAGCTGTTGGAGAACAACAAGTTCAACGTCGTGGTGGCCAAGCTGATGGAGTTGGTCAACGCGACCCGCAAGGCCATCGACTCCGGCGCGGGTGCCGCCGATCCGGCAGTGCGCGAGGCAGCGGAAGCCGTCGCCGTCATCCTGAGCCTCTTCGCGCCCTACACGGCCGAGGACCTCTGGAACCTGCTGGGCCGCGAAGCCTCCGTCGTAAATGCGGGCTGGCCCGTGGTCGATGAAACCCTGCTGGTGCAGGACACGGTCACCGCCGTTGTCCAGGTGCAGGGCAAGGTCCGCGACCGGCTGGAAGTCGCTGCGGACATCAGCGAGGAGGACCTGCGGGAGGCCGCTTTGGCGTCCGACGCGGTGCAGCGGTTCCTAGACGGACGCGGCATCCGCACGGTAATCGTCCGGGCGCCGAAGCTCGTCAACATCGTCCCGGCCTAGGCGCCGGAAACCATGGACTGGCTGGAACGGCTCGCATCGCGGGCCAGGGGACGGCAGCGGGAAACCGCGGCCGTCCCCGGGCCGTCCGTGGGGGTGGTGACCGATTCGGCGTCGGCGCTGCCGGGTGGCTGGGCGGAAGCGGCCAATGCCGCCGATTTCGTCCGGGTGGTTCCCATGCCCGTCATGATCGGGGACCAGATCTACGGCGAAGGATCCGCGGAACTGATTCCTGCCCTTGCCCTGGCCATGGCGCAGGGCCATGAAGTGCGGACTTCCCGGCCGGCACCCGGGCAGTTCGAAGCGGCCTACCGCGAGCTTGCTGCCGCCGGGTGCACCTCCGCGGTGTCAATCCACCTTTCCGGGCAGCTTTCCGGGACCGTGGATTCGGCGCGGCTTGCCGCGCGTTCGGCTGAAATTCCGGTCGAGGTCATCGACAGTGCGACGGCGGCCATGGGCCTCGGTTTTGCCGTGGCGGCGGCGACGGAGAGGGCCCGGGCCGGTTATTCGGCGGCGGAGGTAGCGGCAGATGCCCGCTCGGTAGCGGCCGATGCCACTATCCTCTTTTACGTCCCCAGCCTTGACCAGCTGCGCCGTGGCGGGCGGATCGGTGCTGCGGCAGGCTGGCTGGGTACCCTGCTTGCCGTAAAGCCGATCCTGGTGGTCCGCGACGGCATGGTTGTTCCGCTGGAACGTGTTCGGACTGCACCCAAAGCGCTGGCACGGCTGGCCGAACTGGTGCAGCAGGACATTGCCGGACGCGACGGGAAGGTCCGCGCCGCGGTGCACCACTTCGGCAACGCCTCGGAAGCCGAACGGCTGGCCGGAATTGTCGGTGCCGCCGCGCCCGAGGTAGAGATCCTGATCTGCCCGCTGCCCGCCGTCCTGGCCGCCCATGCCGGGCTGGGGGTGCTGGCCGTCGCCGTTGCAGGAGACCGAAGTGATGCTGCCGGCCACATAGTGCAGGGCGCGGGGCCGGCTGGTGCCGGCGTGCCGGCGGACGGGGTTGCTGCGGACGGGGTTGCCACGGACGACGAAGGCGGCCGCACGGACACCGGCAACGCAGCCGGGAAACCAGCCGGGAACGCAGCCGGGAAACCGGCGGCCCCAGGTGCGGCATCCCGGACCAGGTCTGCCGAGACCAAAGCTAAGGGCAGCAAGTCTTCCGGCGGCGCCAAAGAACAGGGTGCACGACGGCGGTAGAGGCGTCAAAAGCCGGTGCTATTTCCCTTGAAAAGGTAACCGCGTCACCATTGCAAAAACCCCTGTAGTCACGGCTCGCTGTGAATGGTCATCCAACACTGACTACTATCTTTACGCCCTGGACATTCTCAAGGATGGAACGGAACTGGTTTGTTCCACTTTCGGCTCCGAAGCACAGCCGGAGCCGACGCCGGAACTGCTCGGCGGTGCAGTTCGCCACCTGGGTGACGTGGGGCGAGGGCAGAACGGCAAGGCCCAGGAAACCATTGAAATCAAGCTGACGGACGAGATCGAAGCGGTTGTTCCCATCTCTTACTCGGCCCGGTCCAACCGGATGGGTTCTTTCCGTAAGTATGGAGTATCCCTGGGAATCGACAATGGCTCTGGACCCGCGTAACCATCGCCTCCGCCAACGCTTCCAAGCGGATGAGTGTATTCACGGTTGCGATCTGAGTTATTCGCAACACCGCTGATGGGGTTGTCGTAGAGTCACTGGAAACGTACTCGAAGTCCCTGAGCGAATTCCGTCCGGCCTGGCAGAATGGCCAGGTTGTTATGGATGCGGGGTTCAAGAACATCTTCAAGTAAGGCGCAGGGAATGATTAGTCCATCTGGCCTCCACACTTGATCTAGGACGTGGCTTCATCGAAGTCATTGATTAGTTGAACTTTTTCGGCAGAAGCGGAGCTTTCATCGAAGCGATAGTGCAACCACTCCTGAGTCAGGCGTCGCGCCAGCTCCAAACCCACTACGCGCTGGCCAAAGGCGAGCACCTGCGCATTGTTGCTCAGCACCCCCCGTTCGACGGAGTAACCGTCATGTGCCGTCACAGCTCGAATGGAAGGCACTTTATTTGCCGCGATGGCCATGCCTAAGCCGGTGCCGCAGATCAGAAGGGCCCGGTCCGCCTGGCCATTGGCCACCATAGTGGCAGCTTCTATCGCAACGCTCGGATAGGCAGTGTGGCTTGAGGCATCCACGCCGATGTCGATCACGGCGTCGACCAAGGGATTCGCTTCAAGGTCGCGTTTCAGG
This sequence comes from Arthrobacter sp. zg-Y238, assembly GCF_024385525.1. GTDB lineage: Bacteria > Actinomycetota > Actinomycetes > Actinomycetales > Micrococcaceae > Arthrobacter_B > Arthrobacter_B jinronghuae. The sequence goes on from NZ_JANFLU010000008.1 coordinate 191,948, forward strand.
ACTTCCTTGTAGTCGTATCCGGCGTCATCGGCGCCGATGACAATAGTTAGAGGTTGTGTAGTCATTCGACTTCCACCTTTCGTTCATGAGCGGCGTTGTCTGCTAGGGCGGTCACAATAAGGGCGAATGAAATGGCTCCGGGATCTGGGTTACCCAGGCTTTTTTCGGCGTGAGGCCTTGCACGGCCCATTTTGGGTAACAGATTTGCAGTGGCCCTGGCAGCCGAAAAGGATGCAGCCGCTGCGAGGTGCAAGGCGTTTGGTAAGGTTTGCCCGCCGTCGGAAGCGTTACGCAGTTCAACCACGAATGGAACCACTGCGTCCACCATGGTTTTGTCGCCCAAGGATGCCTTGCCCAATCGGGTAAGTGCGTCGGCGAATGCGTCGGATGCCTGAAGGATTTCCGGAAAGCCGATTTCGTTGTCGTCACCTATTATTCGGCCTGCTGCACGTAGGGCTGAGCCCCAGAGTACTCCTGAGGTTCCACCAGCATGTTCTGCCCAGGCATCACCTGCGCGCGTCAATGTGCTCCCAACTCCGGCTCCGCCCTTGGATGCCCATATGGCGGCCGTCAGAGCAGCGTCCAGACCACGCACCATGCCCCGACCATGATCGCCATCTCCAGCGATAGCGTCCATTTGGGCGAGGGTCTCTTCATGTTCCCGGATGGTGTTTAGAGCCGCGGAGGCGAAAGCAACAACGTGTGCCGCGCTCTTCTGAGAGGTTGGTGTACCTTGCGCAACGTTGTCGATGTAGGAGTCGTCAATCAAGGCATCATCTTCGGTTTCGGTACGATCGGCGAGAGCTGAACCTTTGCGGAAAGCAGGCGTATCTGCAGGTGCGCACCACAGTGGCTCGAGCTCATCGTCGAGCCAAACGAGACTCAGCGAAACGCCCGCCATATCCAAGCTGGTGACTAGTTCTCCCACTTGAGGCTCCACGAGTTGAAGGCCTGCCTGTTCCAGCCGAGGGGAGATCTCGCCCCAGAGAAGGAATAGCTCTTCATATTTCGTGGAGCCGAGGCCGTTGAGGATCACGCCCACTCGTTCACCGCTGGCGGGGGGTCGTTCGGAAAGTAGAGAGGTTACGAGTAAGTCACCAATCTCGGTAGCGGTCTGCAGCGGTACGGTTCGAAGGCCGGGCTCTCCGTGAATACCGAGGCCCACAGCCATCTGGCTGTGCTGCACGGCGAACAGCGGGCCGGATGCGCCTGGGAACGTGCAGCCGGAGAACGCAATTCCGGCTGTGCGGGTTCGGTCGTTGGCCAGACGGCCTAGCCGCTCCACCTCATCAATATCAGCGCCGGTCTCGGCGGCCGCGGCCAGCACCTTGAAAACAGCGAAATCGCCCGCGATCCCGCGGCGTTTGTGGATTTCATCCATTGAGGCGCTCAGCACATCGTCCGTGACGACTACATTTCGCGCGTCGATGCCCTCGGCAGTAAGTTGCTCGCACGCGATGCCGAAATTCATGACATCTCCTGCGTAGTTACCGAAGCTGAAAATGACGCCACCGCCACGGTTAGCGTGTCGGCCCACAGAGTATGCGTATTGTGCGGACGGCGAAGTGAAGATGTTGCCCACTACGGATCCGTCTCCGAATCCGGGCCCAACCAGTCCGGCAAAAGCTGGGTAGTGGCCACTGCCGCCACCGAAAATTACTACGGTCTTGCCTCTCGGGCCTGGCTGCCGGCGAACGACGCCGCCGGGCACAGGTCGTACGTAAGATTTGTGCAGCGCCACGAATCCGGCAAGGGCCTCTTCGGCAAAGTCGGCGGGGTCGTTGTAAATGTGGGTCATTACGGTCACTCCTCGTTGAGCGGCTATTCGAAGTTGCGGTGTCGCGGTGCTAATTCGGCGTAGGAATGGATGCCTAGACGCTCAATTAGCTGCAGTATTAGCGTGTCGAAGACCAAAAGGGTTGCCTGCTCGAACAGGCTGCCCATCGGCTGCATGGAGGGGACAAGGTCTCCCTTCCCTCGATAAACCGTCGCTGGCACGATAAGTGTCACATCGGCCATACCTGGGGTGCGGGCGCCGGCTAGTGCAGAAACCACGATTGTCGTTGCTCCCACCTCTCTCACCCGATCAAAGACATAGTCGAGATGCCCGATATTTCCGGGCCCGTTGACCATGAGCAGTGCATCATCAGCGGTGACAGCGGGAGTGGTGTCATCCCATGCCCAATGCACACGAAGGCCGAGGTGAGCCAGGCGCATTGCGAACCCCTTGGCAGCAAGTCCTTCCCGGCCTACACCAATCACGAAAATGGTATTGGCGGTCATCAACGCATTAAGGGTGTTCTCCACCTCGTCGGTACTTACCCGGGCGACGGTCGCATCAAGCTCGGAGACTATTTCGGCAGCTTGGTGGTGGAAGGCGCTCATCCTGGTTGCCCGCCCGCCTCAACCGATGCGCGGGGATCCGGGTCCGCATCCTTACCGAGTGGTCGGTGCGTGACGGCTACCGATGAGCCGGTGGAGCCTGATGCGGATCCTGGCTCCTTCGGCCCAAGGGATGGGGACACAGGAAGCGGATTCCAGCGAGCAACGTAGTAGTTGACCACCATCACCAGCAACAGCAGCGAACCCCAGATGAGATTTTTTACGTAAGGGTTGAATTGCAGGATGGTGAATGCGCTCTGAAGGGATTGCAACAGAATGAGCCCCAGGGCCAAGCTGATAACCCGTCCTCGGCCGCCGTACGGGTTGTAACCTGCGAGGACAACCACGAGAATCGCCTGCAGCAGGTATGACTCGCCGAAACCGACACGGGCCGAGTTGACCCTGGATACCATAATTACAGCGGCGATCCCCACGAGCAGGCCGATCGTGACATATGTCAGGATGATCACTCGTTCATTGCGTACTCCGGAAAAGCGCAGTGCAACGCTGTTTTCACCGAAAAGGTAGATGCGGCGGCCAAAGCGGGTGCGGCTAAGCGCAAAGCCCATGACGAGAAATGCGACGGTCATGAGAAGGAAAATAAGCGGGATGTTCGCGATCGTAGTCGCGCCGAGGGCGGAATAGCTGACGATGGAGATCGGTACACTCTGCCCGTCTGTAATGACCATGCCAATGCCGGTGAACAGGATCATAGTGCCCAAAGTGGCGAGGATGGGTGGAATCGATAACTTGGCCACTAACACACCGTTGAGCAAGCCGCACATCATGCCGGTGACGAGCGCCGCTAGGATGCCGGCGAGCATTAGTGCGTTCGAGTTTGACTCCGTTACCGGTACGAGTTGCCCGCTCATAACGGTGGCACCCATGATGCCGGCTAGCACCGCGGCTGACACAATAGACAGATCGATGCCACCGGTGAGCATGGCCAGGCCCATTGCGAGCGCAAGAAAGCCGAATTCACTGACTTGAGAGGACATCGACTGCAGATTGCCGGCGGAAAGGAATCGACCGCCGAGCAAGGCAACAAGGACCGTTAGTGTACTGGCTGTCATGAGGACCAGCACGGACAGGTTTTTGTCCCGGGCGACGATACGGGCGACTAAATTCATTTTTTGGTTCCCCTTGCTCTCCGGTTTAGCTCGTCGCGAAGACGAGACTCTTTCGGTCCTGGATGCGTTGGCGGTAGTACATAACGCCCAAACTCATTAGCAATACAGCACCGAAGAATAGGTCATTCCACGAGGATCCCAAGCCGAGGAATACCAGAGTGGATTGAAACAACTGCACAACAACGATGCCTAGAATTGTGCCGAGAATCGTTCCTTCGCCGCCCGTGAGCTTCGCACCCCCAATGACGACAGCGGCGATAATCATCAGCTCGCTGCCCACGAGGGAGACAGGATTGACGTACTTTAGTTCGCTGAAATAAATGATTCCCATCAATCCGGAGAGAGCGCCGGAGTAGGAGTAGACAAACAACTTGGTGCGGGTGATATTAATTCCGAGACGTGAGGCGGATTCCTCATTGCTACCGACGGCGAAGATCTGTCGGCCAAGCATCGTGCGGTAGAGGATGAACCAGGTGAGTCCGAGCACAAAAATCACTATCGGCAGGAACACCGTGAGGCCGTATCTGCCGGTCTCGGAGTTTATGACCACTAAGTTGGCGGACCCGAACTCGACCATGGACTGAGGCATCGCACCAGTGGGGTAGGACTTTGTGCCGAGAACTGTTGCCATCAGGCCGTGGTAGGCGCTGGCGGTACCGAGGGTCACGATTAGGGTTGGGAGTTTGAATCTGGAAATAAGCAGAGCATTGACGGCGCCGAGCAGACATCCCACAGCAATGGACACCATGAATGCGAACAGAACGTTGTCGATCCCCAACGCCATCATGAGCTGCACCGATGTGTAGCCCGAGACCACCGCGATTGCTGTGAACGAGACGTCAATGCCGCCCGATATGAGCACGAGGAGTACGCCGACGGCGAGGATCATAACGCCGGACCCACTCCGAAGCATGTCAAACAAGGTCTCCAGGCTGAAGAACAGCGGGTTCTTCAAGGCCACGATCACTATGTACGCAAGGATAATGGTTAGCAGATACTTCTCCATCGCGGTGGAGGGCCGGTTGAAGATGACGCGAAACGGACTGGTCTTCATTGCTGATTTCCTGAGGTCGACGTTAGGGGGACCGTTACGTGTTTCACGTGGGCGCCGGGGTCACTGATGATCGTTGCGAGGCGATCTTTGAATTCGGGGGCACGGAGATCGGCCTCACCGAAGCGGTCGAGTACAACTCCCTCATGCATCACCAGCACCCTGTTGCAATTGGCAATGATCTCCTCGGGTTCGTCGGAAATCACGATTACGCCGATTCCACTTGCGGCAAGGGCGTGAATGCGGTCATATATCTCCTGTTTTGATCCAATGTCTATGCCGACTGTTGGACTATCGAGGATGAAAATCGTGGGTTCCCGGGCGATCCATTTGCCGATCACTACCTTCTGCTGGTTGCCGCCGGAAAGGTTCTCGACGGGAGTGTCGATATCTTTGTTGTTAACGTTCATTTTCTGCACCGTTGTCTCTGCGAGAGCCTTCTCCGCTTTCCGGTCGATCAGGCGGGTACGGCCAACCAGCGAGTCGATCACATTTGACGAGACGTTGTTTCGGATTGACTGTGCCCCAAACAGACCCTGGGCCTTTCGATCCTCGGGTACCAGCGCGATCCCATGGCCCATGGCATGAAGTGGAGAGCTGATGCTGGTTAGTTTTCCATCGATCAGAATCTGCCCGGAGTCAGGGGTGTTGAGGCCGAACAACGAAAGCGCCAGTTCTGTGCGGCCAGCACCGAGAAGCCCGGTGAGCCCCAGAATGTCTCCCTTGCGCAAATCGAAACTGACGTCGCTGTAGTTCCCTTGCCTGCTGAGGCCTTGGACCTGCAAAAGTGGAGCCTCATCATTGGGTTCCCGGTGGTAGCGTGCGTAGGAGACACGGCGACCGGTCATGTGAAAGCTCAGCGATTCTTCGTCAAGTTCATGAGCGGGAAAGTCGCCAACCTTGTGCCCGTTGCGAAAAATGATGATCCGATCCGCGATGGCGAAAACTTCGTCGAGTTTGTGGCTAATAAATACGATCGACAATCCGCGGTTTTTGAGCTCCAATACGATCTTCAGTAACCGTTTTACCTCGTTGGTGGTCAGCGCGGTGGTGGGTTCGTCCATGAAAAGGATCCGGGCGTCCATGCTGAGCGCCCGCGCGATGGCGACTAGTTGTTTGTTGGCCACTGAGAGCGTGGAGACCCTCTCATCCAGGGGGAGTTCGACACCAACTCGGGCAAGCTGTTCCGCAGCAATAGTCCGCATAGCGGAACGCTTCACGAGCTTGGATCCATCGTGCATCATGCGATTAATAGAGATGTTCTCTGCCACCGTGAGGTGATCAAAGAGGGAGAGATCCTGATAAATAACCTGAACCCCGGCACTGATCGCGCCCCGCGGGCCATGCGAATCGACTAGGGATCCGTCGATCGAAACACTGCCGGAGCTAGGCGAGTAGACACCGGACACGATCTTGACGAATGTCGATTTGCCCGATCCATTTTCGCCGGCAAGACAGAGGATTTCACCCTGGCCTATCGACAGGTTGATATTTTCTAGTGCGGTTACGCCACCGAAGTCTATGGAGAGATTCTCCGCGGTGAGGATTGAGTCACCCATGATCGCTCTATTCGCTAGTCGAGAAAGATGTGCGGCAGGGTCGGAGAGAGGCCGCACATAGGGATGAAAGAGTGAACACTCCGTGCGGTGGCGTCGTCACCTGGAAAGACGCCACCACCGCAGCGAAGTGAGGCTTCTGGAGCCTTAGAACGGGTACTTGCCGTCGGGGTATTGGCCCTTCTTGATCATCAAAATCGCAGAGCCGCTGATGAGCTTGCCATCTACTGTGACGTCTTCGTAGCCCTCGAACTTGAGATCGCTACCTGACTCGATAGCCCGCTCCTGGAGTACGGCCAAGGCCACCTCGTTTGCGGCGTAGCCTGCACCGGCAGGGTTCCATGCTTGTGCCGAGCCGACTACATCGTCCTCGAGATACGGACCTGCAACGGAAGGCAGGCTTAGCATGGACGTGGCGATGTTGGTCAGGTTCTTCTCTTTCAGTACCGCTGCGAAATTGGCCCCGGCAGAAACCGATGTGCCGATGAAGCCGTTCAAGTCAGGGTAGGCCTTGAGGATTTCAAGGGCATTATCGCGGGCTTTGGAGTCATCGTTATCGTCCTCATAGGGCTGAGCCGATACAGGGGTTATCTCTGGGTAGTTCTCCTTGAGATAGTCGAGGCCCGCGTTGTACCAAGCCATATGAGTTTCGCTGGTGAGAGAGCCCACCTCGCCTACGAACGTTCCCGAGCCACCCATCTGGTCGGCGAGCTGCTCGAACATCTTTTCTCCGAACTCGACGTTGTCGAAGGCCTCGAGATCGTAGTCGACGCTGTCTGTTGCGGCAAGCGCCGGTGCCTCATGAGTTACGACAACGATGCCGGCGTCGCGGGCCTTCTTCAGGACGGGGGCGATGGACTGCGGATCGTTTGGAACAACGACCAAGGCGTCGACACCCTGTGCAATAAGGTCTTCGACGATTTGAACCTGCTTTGCAGGATCCCCTGAGTCCGGGCCGGTCTGCCATGCTTCGACCACGTCGCCGTTGTCGGTGTTGAACTGGTCAACGCCGGTACGCATTGCTTCGAACCAAGAGATTCCCTCGACTTTTGACACGGTCGCGATTCGGAAAACGCCGTCATCGGAACCGGATGCCTTAGTTCCGCTACCCGTGTCTCCTAGGGTGCCGCACCCGGACAAGAGGACGGTTGCCGCAATCGCGGTCGCCGCGAGGCTGAGCAAGCTCGCTGGACGCTTCATAGTTGTTCTCCTTTGAACGTAGCCGTGTTACAAACGCCCGCTGCGGTCGTACCGGCCGTGACGGTTGTAACAGTAAAACACGGATTCAGACAATGTGGTCGAAATTTTGCTTCGCAACGTTTTGGCCAAATTTGCCTGTAAGTCCGGACAAAGGCAGGTAGGTGCGAGGTTCACGATGCTGGGATGCCGGCTGTACGGCTTCTGGTATGTTTCCGTTATATCGTCGGTCTTCTCGCTGATTTGTAACGACACACACCATCGTGGCGACCGTACGCGAACAAAGGAGTTCCAGTGAAAAGCCTGTGGCAACCGCTGAAGAGCGGACAGAACGCCGTCGACGAATGCGTGCAGGGATCACGCACGATAGGTGCACACAAATCCCTCGTGCTCCACGGCGGAGGCAACTCATCCATCAAAGCCACAGTTGTGGACGTCACTGGCGACGACATCGAAACCCTTTATGTAAAGGGCAGCGGCTGGGACATGGCCTCCATCGAGCCGCAGGGATTCGCTCCGCTTCGCATGGACCGCCTGCGACAGCTCCTGACGGTCAAATCGATCACTGATACTGCGCTCGTCAATGAACTGCGAAGTGCGCTGGTCGACGCATCTGCTCCTGACCCGTCAATAGAGTCTCTATTGCATGCACTCCTGCCTTATCGGGCTGTGCTGCATTCCCACGCCGACGTAATCGTCTCGCTGACCAATCAACCTGACCCAGCAGCCGTCGTCTCTGCCCTTTTCGGGCACAAGCTGGTACTGGTTCCTTATGTCAAGCCTGGATTCGACCTCGCCCGTCGTTGCAATGAACTCTGGCCGCAACTCGCGACCCCTGAAACCCGGGGAATGGTGCTGCTCAATCACGGACTTTTCACGTTCGGCGACACTATGGAGGAAGCGTACAGCCGGCATGTAGAGATCATTTCAGCGGCTGAAGACCACCTTAGGTTCATCTCGGAAACGGAAGGGCCTGCCCCGTCCGTGCCCTTGTCCATTGAAGCCCTGACGGAGACCGACGCATCAACTGCAAGGCACGACATGGACAGCGTCGATCTGCTGGCTGTCGCCCGCCTGCGCGGAGCAATTTCCCGGCACGCTGGGCAGTCGATGATCATGTGCCAGCACATCGGCCCTAGAGTCCGGAACTTTTTAGGACGGAAGGACCTGACTCGGATAGTTTCTCGTGGACCTGCAACCCCCGATCACATCATTCACACGAAGCGCATTCCGCTGGTGGGCCGGGACATCGATGGTTACGACGTTGAAGCCTACGTCCAGGATTATCAGGCTTACTTCGAGCGAAACCGTGATCGGTCACCTGTGCCGCTCACCATGCTGGATCCCACGCCCAGATTTATGCTCGATTCAAAGAGGGGTATGTTCACGGTCGGCAGGACTGTGAAAGAAGCCAACATAGTGCGTGACATAGCCATGCACACGTTTGATGTCATCGAGGCAGCCGAAAAAATCGGGCGGTACACATCCCTGACTGAGGACAAGCTCTTCGATATAGAGTACTGGGAGCTCGAACAAGCAAAGCTGCGCAGGGGTGGTGTCTCACCTGAGTTGGCCGGCCAAGTGGCGTTTGTAACCGGGGCAGCCTCCGGTATTGGTCGCAGCATCGCCAACAAACTGCTTGACCTGGGTGCATGCGTGGTCGGAGTCGACATCTCCGAGGATGTCACGACCACCTTTTCGTGTGACTCCTGGTTGGGCATTCAGGCAGACGTACAAGAACTTTTTGCCATAGAAGGCGCGCTGCGACAGACTGTGCAGCGCTTTGGCGGCCTGGACATGCTCATAGTTGCCGCGGGAGTTTTCCCGGAAAGCGTGCCGATAACCGGCCTTGACGGAAGGGCGTGGGACCGAACCCTGGCCATCAACGTCGGTTCAGTTCAGGCTCTCTTCGGGCTCGCTCAGCCGCTATTGGCCGAGTCACCCACCTACGGACGGGTTGTCGTCATCGGTTCCAAAAACGTGGCCGCACCTGGTCCGGGAGCCGCCGCCTACTCCGCGTCGAAGGCCGCGCTGACCCAGCTGGCCCGAGTTGCTGCTCTGGAGTGGGCAGTGGACGGAATCCGGGTCAATACCGTGCATCCCGACGCCGTCTTCGACACCGGCCTATGGGCTCCGGAACTGCTCGCCGAACGCGCGGCTAGATACGGAGTGAGCGTTGAGGAATACAAGCGCCGTAACTTACTTTCCACGGAGGTATCAAGCCTCCACGTGGCTCAGATGGTAGGAGCAATGTGCACGCCGGCTTTCCAATCAACGACTGGTGCTCAGGTGCCCGTCGATGGGGGCAACGACAGGGTCATCTAGAGATCTGCCCGCTAGGCGATGAAGGGCTGTACCAGAAGTCAAATGGATCTCTGGACCTAATTGATGGAGGAATGATGACGTCTCAAGTGATTTCAATGGGTGCACACATTGCCGACGCGCTCGGCTGGCCGTTCACGTCCGTACCGCCTGGCCAACGCCTCGAATTCATGGAGCAGATCAAATTTACTGTGGCCGGCACCGCCGCTGCGCCAGCGGTGAACCTGGCCAAGCTTGGTGTTGAGGTTGGTGCCGTCGGTCGGATCGGCAACGACACCATTGGTGACTTTGTTCGTTCCACCATGAACAGTTACGGGGTCAACACTGACAATTTGGTGGTCGATGCAAGGAGACAGACCTCCGCAAGTCTTCTGCCGATTCGCCGTGACGGCTCACGCCCGGCGCTCCATGTTATCGGCGCCAATGCGGGCCTGACTGAAACAGATGTTCCCTGGTCAATCGTTGAAAAGGCTCAGATTTTCCATCTTGGTGGTGCCTTTATCCTGCCGGGATTGGATGGTGCCCCTATGGGGCGGGTCCTGAAGCGAGTGAAGGAACTCGGCCTAACCGTCACCATGGACTTCCTGATGAGCCCGCGGGATGACGCCCAAAGGGTAATTGGTCCGTCCTTACGATATGTGGATTACCTCATGCCCAACATCGAGGAAGCCGGGTGGTTGGTCGGTACCGAAGATCGCCAAGAGATCATTGAATGGCTGCACACCCAAGGCGTGGGGCACACTCTGCTAACGATGGGCGGCGGCGGGGTGAGTGTCGCGGCCAATGGTGACAAGGAAACTGTACTGCCCGCTTACGACATCAGCGTCGTGGATACTACTGGTTGTGGAGACGCATTCAGTGCCGGGCTGATTTCCGGGTTGCTCGACGGCCTGGATGTCATGGGTGCAGCGGAACGGGGATTGGCTTGTGGCAGTCTCGTCGCGACTGGACTGGGATCAGATGCCGGAATTGTGGACAGGAATCAAGTCGCCAAATTCCAGCAAACCCAGGCCAGACTGGCTGCCTGAGGCTGCCCCGCCAGCCGGCGCCCTTTGGCGCATAGGGCGAGATAAAATGACGTGACGAACGGAAAGGACGGGTGTTGAACGTGCAGACAATCCACCCAACAACATGATTGATGCCCTAGACCACGATGCCCAGTCCCATGACGCTCATCACCCCAAACCTCGCAGTAAGGCTGCCCGCCTCAGCCTCATCGGCGAGGTCGTAAATCAGCGTGGATTTGTAAGCGTCGATGACCTTACTGAGCAGCTCGGGGTTAGCCGCATGACGGTACACCGGGATCTCGATGAGTTGCAGCGCGTCAGCGCGCTGCGCAAGGTTCGTGGGGGTGCGTCTGTCCACCGATCGACGCAATTTGAAAGCGACGTGCAGTTTCGCGCAATGAGCGCGGTTGAAGAGAAGAAGAAAATGGCACGGGTGGCTGTGGAACTCGTCTCCGAAGGCGATGTCGTGATGGTGGACGACTCAACAACGTCACTGGAGGTCGTTCCGCTGCTAATTGGCCGATCTCCGCTGACCATAATCACCAACTTCATGCCTGCTATGCAGCAGGTAACTAATAATCCGGATGTGCACCTCATCGCTCTTGGGGGCGAGTACGTGCCGCGATACCAGTCGTTCCTGGGCCTCATGTGTGAGCGGAGCATTGCCGACCTCTATGCAGACGTTCTTTTTGCATCATCTTCCGCAGTGAGGGGGCTCGACGTGTACCACCAGGACCAGCAAATCGTCACTGCGAAAAGGGCCATGATGGCTGCTGCGCAAACAAGAGTCCTCATGGTAGATCACAGTAAGATTGACCATGGAGCGTTGCACCGTTTGGGCGGTATTGATGAATTTACTCATGTAATAGTGGACGACGAAGTCGACGCGATTGTCGTGAAGAGCTTCGAAGACGCGGGCGTCATAGTGCTGGTTGCTAGCTGACGCAACCGGTTCGGGCTAAGGCGTCGCAAGATAGACCGTCCGGTCCTCCACACGCCGGCTTTAGGCCGCGGACAGGACCCGGTCCTCCACCTGTCCGATAGTGAACACGGGACCGGACAGCCGGGATAGCTACCTTTGGGCCATGGCACAACACCGTTGGGACACCGTCGACAGCCAGGACGCTGACGGCCCCGGGCCCTGGGATCGGGACCTTGAAGAGCCGCGGCGTCGGTGGGCCTTTTCCCTGCCTGCGGCGGTCCTGGCAGTTTGCATGATGCTGGGCTGCGGGCTGGCCATCCTGGTGCTGCGCGACCGGGAGCCTGTTCCGGTGGCCAGTGTCGGAATGTCCCCGCCCGGCACTGCTCCCTCGCCGCTTCCTGAAGCGGGGAGCAGCAATACCGTTACTCCGTCTACTGTTCCTTCCGCTGCGTCGGCGCAGGTTCCGTCCGGTGCAGCCGAGCCGAAGGCGGGCACAGCAATGATCATGGTCCACGTCGCCGGGGCTGTGCAGCATCCGGGGGTGGTGCGGCTGGATCCGGGCAGCCGGATCGTTGATGCGGTGGAGGCCGCCGGGGGAACGGCGCCGGATGCCGACCTTGCCAGAGTGAATCTGGCTGCGGTCGCGGAGGACGGTGTGATGGTGCTAGTTCCGCGGATCGATGAGAGCGCGTCGGGTCTCGAAGCCGGCAGCCCGGGAGGCAACCCGGCCGGCGGGAGTCCCCCCGCTGCGGACGGGACGGGTGCGGCTTCCGGCAGCGTCAACCTGAACACGGCGGACTCCGCCCAGCTGCAAACACTCCCGAGGGTCGGGCCGGTGCTGGCTGAACGGATCATGGCGTGGCGCACCGAGCATGGGAGGTTCAGCCGGCCGGAAGACCTGGACGCAATACCGGGAATCGGTAAAGCAATGATGGCGGCATTGCTTCCACTGGTCATGGTCTAGCGGGTACCGGATGGCCCGGAGCGAGAGCAGGTGGTCACGATATGTGGCCTCGGCGCTGAATCCCGGCGGCCGCGGCTCCGACCGGCCGGAAGACGGGGAATCTGAGCCGCCTCTAGGGATCACTGTGGCGGGGGTCCGGACGACAGAGGTTGCCGTGGCAGTGCGGACAACCGGAGTTAACCGGGCAGTGCGTGAAGCCTGGAGCAATCGTAAGGCCGCGTCAGACGCATCGCCGCCGGAGCCCCTCCGCGAGCTTCGGCTCCTGCCTGCCGCAGCGGCGGTATGGGCGGCTGCCGTAGCCGTTCTTCGGGTGCCCATGCCCGCGGGCTGGGCCTTGGCTTGTTTGGCGGCCGTCCTAGCGGTCCTTATGCTCCTGACGGCCTCCCGCGTAACCGGGGGAACTGCCGCGTTCCTCCGCGGCACGGCTGTTCCCATGGCCGCAGCGGCCCTGGTCTGTGCCAGTGCGGCCGGCAGCTTGGCCAACCGTACGAGCGGCCCTATTTCGGAGCTCATCACAGCCGAAGCCGTGATTACCGCGGAACTGCGGGCCGCCTCAGACGCACGACCGGCAGCGGCGGACCGATTCACGGGAAAGCCGCGATATCTCATCGACGCCGTGGCGGAATCGGGCGCTGCGGACGGCCAGCGGTTCGGCGCTTCGGCAACGCTCCTGGTTGTCGGCGGGGAGGATTATGCCCCCATCAGGTTGGGGGACAGGTTCAGCAGTGCCGGTTCCCTGCAGGCCCTCCCTGCAGGGGACAGGAACCTTGCCCTCCTGCGGGCTGCCGCTCCGCCCGACGTCACACCTGCCGAGGGGTGGTACGCCGCAACGGCAGGACTCCGCGGTGCCTTCGTCCAGGCGGCCGAAGACCGGGGTGCGGACGTCGAGGGACTGCTTCCGGGCATGGTGCTCGGTGACCGGGGCGGCCTCGATCCCGCCTTGGAGCAGGCGATGAAGAATACTGGCCTGACCCATCTGACAGCTGTCTCGGGCGCCAACTGCAGCTATCTGCTGGCATTCATCTTCCTGGGCGCCCGGGCGCTGCGGATGCCCCCTGCGCCGGCGGTGCTGCTGGCCTTGACCGGGCTAGTTGCGTTCGTACTCCTTGTAAGGCCGGATCCCAGCGTGCTGCGTGCAGCGGTAATGGGCGGGCTGGGCGCCCTCGCCGTGCTCTCCGGACGAGGACGTCTGTCGGCAGCACTGCTCTTCCTATCGATCTCCGTACTGCTGTGCGTGGATCCCTGGTTGTGCGGAAGCTACGCCTTCATCCTGTCGGTCTGCGCGACGTTGGGGCTTATTGTTTTGGGACCCCATCTGGTGCGGGTGCTGTCGATGCGTCTGCCCCGCTGGTTGGCAGCGGCCCTGGCCATACCCGTCGCAGCCCAGCTGTTTTGCTCTCCGGTCCTGGTGCTCCTGCAACCTCAGCTGCCGGTGTATTCGGTCCCTGCGAATCTGGTGGCTGCGCCCGTCGTTCCTGCCGTGACCGTTGCCGGGATGCTTGCCGTCGCACTGGTGGGTCTTGCTCCTTTTCTGGCGGCGCCGCCGCTTCTGCTTGCGGCTGCCGGAGCCTTGTGGGTGGCTAAAACTGCCCGGTTCTTTGAGTCCGTTCCCGGTGCATTGGTGGCCTGGCCGGAGGGCAGCCTTGGCGTGGTGCTCATGGGCGTGTGTGCGGGCGCATCGGTTGTTGGAATCCTGTATCTCTCGCGGCGCACGGCTGGCTGGGTATTCCCGGGACGGGCGGAAAGGGCGAACGGGGAAGAACAGGCGCCAGAGGCGAACGGGGAGGGCGACGCGAACAGGCGCGCCGGGCCCCGGCGCCGGGCTTCGACGGCAAACCCGCGGGGAGGCTTCGCGGGGTGGTATTTGCCCCGTCGGCGCTGGGTAGCGGCAGGTGCAGCCGCTTCGCTGGTCCTGCCGGGCGGCGCGGTCCTTGCTGTCCGTGCACTGCAGGGAGAACCGGACCAGGAAGATGAGTGGATGCTGGCCGCCTGCGACGTCGGGCAGGGGGACGGGTTTGCCGTCCGTGCTGGTCCGGACAGCGCGGTGGTGATCGATGCCGGCGGAGAGCCCGACCCCATGGATGCCTGCCTTGACCGGCTGGGGGTGCGGACCGTTGAGTTCCTGGTGTTCACTCATGCCCACCTGGACCATTACGGCGGTGCTGCCGGAGTGCTTTCCGGACGGTCCGTGCTGCAGGTGGGCTACTCGTCGGCGGAGCGTGAACTGCCGGAAGAACTGACCGGGGTGTTGGCCGGAACGGCAGCACCCCGGACACGCCTGGCCCAGGGGATGGCCGGAACGGCCGGCCTCGTGCAGTGGGAGGTCCTCTGGCCGCCCGCTCCGGACAGTGCGGTGCCTGCTGCCGGAGACGGGGAGGAGAACAACGCCAGTGCCGTCCTGCTGGTGACTGTCGGGGGTCCGGGCCAGGGGGAGCGGCCGCTGCGGATACTGTTCACCGGTGATGCCGAGGAGGAGGCCGCCGCAACGATTCTCGCAACACACGCCAATCTTCGTGCCGGCGTCGACGTGTTGAAGGTAGCCCACCATGGGGCACGCAACGGCGGTGAAGGCTGGATCCGTGCAGTCCGACCGTCCCTGGCACTGATTTCCGTTGGTGCCGACAACGAGTACGGGCACCCGGCACCTGAAATCCTGACGCAGCTCAGGGCCGCCGGCACAGCGGTGGCGCGCACCGACCAGCACGGCACAGTAGTGGTGGTGCGTGAAGGCAACGGTCTTGAGGTCCAGAGCCTCCCGCCGTAGAACCTGCAGTGCCCGTAGATCCCGTAGAACCCGCAGCGCAGAGGATCGGGAGACACGGCCGCCGCAGGCCGAAAAATTGGCCGCGGACCGGGACCGTGGCAATCTTGGAGGGAGGCTATCCGCGGTGCGGGTACCTTTCAATCCTTTACCCCCGGCAGGCCGAAACAGGCCGCCGCACAATCCCAGGAG
Organism: Arthrobacter sp. zg-Y238; assembly: GCF_024385525.1. Lineage (GTDB taxonomy): Bacteria > Actinomycetota > Actinomycetes > Actinomycetales > Micrococcaceae > Arthrobacter_B > Arthrobacter_B jinronghuae. The sequence goes on from NZ_JANFLU010000008.1 coordinate 207,432, forward strand.
CACCAGCTGTGAATCCGGCAGTCCCTTCCAAACGCAGCTCCGCAAGCAAGTCCTCCGCAAGCAAGTCCTCAGCGACGGTCTCCTGGCGCGAGGTCGAACCAGCCCCGGTGGTCCTGCTGGCAGGCCCCGAGGACTATCTGGCCTCCCGGGCCCGGGACCGGCTGCGCGGACTGCTCCGGGAGAAGCAGCCCGACACGGAACTGGTGCACTTCGACGCTTCCACCTATGTCTCCGGGGAACTCACACTGCAGTCGAGCCCCTCGCTGTTCGGGGAAGCCAAACTTATCGAGGCCGTGAATCTCGCGTCGATGAACGAGGATTTCCTCACCGAAACGCTGGCCTATTTGAAGGATCCGTCTCCGGATGCCGTTCTGGTGCTGCACCACGCTGGCGGCAACCGGGGCAAGAAGCTGCTGGATGCAGTTAAGGCTGCCGGAGCGCCTGTCGTCGAGTGCCAGCCCTTCAAGAAGGATGCTGAGAAGCTGGACTTCGTCACTTCGGAGTTCCGCACTGCCCGCCGCAGAATCGACCCGGGTGCGGCCCGGGCGCTGGTAAACGCCGTCGGGTCCAGCCTCTCCGAACTTGCAGCCTCCTGCCAGCAGCTGATCAGCGATTCCACCGGCGAGGTCACCGAGGAACTGGTAGAGCGCTATTACGGCGGGCGGGTCGAGGCCACGGCCTTTAAAGTTGCCGACGCGGCCCTGGCCGGCCGCGCGGCGCAGGCGCTGTCCATGCTCCGGCACGCGCTGGACACCGGAGTGGATCCGGTGCCGCTGGTTGGCGCCCTGGCCATGAAGGTCCGCGCAGTGGCGCGGGTGGCCAACCTGCGTGGATCCTCCGCCTCGATGGCCAAGGACCTGTCCATGGCGCCGTGGCAGGTGGACAAGGCGCGGCGGGATGCGCAGCGGTTTACCTCGGAATCCCTGATCGAAGCCGTCCAGGCCCTCGCCGAAGCCGATGCACAGGTCAAGGGAGCCGGACGGGACCCGGTGTATGCCGTGGAACGGGCCGTCACCGTCATCGCACTGGCGGCGTCCGGGCGCTAGCGGCGGCTGCCCGCAGGCCCGCATTGGTCAGCCGGTATGCGCCCGCTTGGCCCGGGTTGGTCGGGCGGTATGCGCCCGCTCGGCCGGCGTTGACTCAGCCGGCCTACACCCACTCGGCCCGGGTTGGTCGGGCGGTATGCGCCCGCTCGGCCCGCGTTGGCTCAGTCGGCCTATTCGGACCGGCACACCACGCTGGCCGGAACAGTCCGGACGCGCCGGTTAAAACACAGCGTGGGCGGGGCCGCAGGACCCGCCCCCCCTTGGTACTCTTTTATTCGGGGGTGGGGGTTTGGGGCC
>NZ_JANFLU010000009.1 GCF_024385525.1 Arthrobacter sp. zg-Y238
CTGCTACGGGCGGCCCTGCTAAACCCCCGGGGTCCCGCGCCCCGCGGCCCCCCCCACGCTTGGTAAGTCTGTAATGCTGGCTGCTGGTTAGAGCGCGCTGACCTTCTTGGAGATGGCCGACTTGCGGTTGGCAGCGTTGTTCTTGTGGATTACGCCCTTGCTGACGGCCTTGTCCAGCTTGCGGCTGGCGGTCTTCAGCGCTTCGGCTGCTGCGTCCTTGTCGCTGGCCTTGACTGCGGCATCAACCTTGCTGATGACGGTCTTCAGCTCGGACTTCACCGAGTTGTTACGCTGACGCGCCTTCTCGTTGGTGAGGATGCGCTTCTTCTGGGACTTAATATTGGCCACTTATAAACTCTCTTTGTATTGCGGACTTGGTCGGTGAGGGTATTTCAGCCCAGACATTGACTGAGCGGCGTGGGGATACCGTAATGGCGCCTGAACCAAAGTGCCCGTCGACCTGCGCGGACACACAGCAATAAATGTTAGCAGAGTTTGGGCTCCGGTAACTAAAGCGGCGGTTCAGCGTGCCGGACGCATCACGGCCAGCCGGCGGGCAACTGTCTGGAAAACGTTCTTATCCATGATTGCACCTTCCCTGCGCACGCTGCCCGGTTCGAGCTGCAGCACGCGGTCCAGCCTCACCTCGCTGGGCCGCCCCTTGCTGTCCCACGGGCCGGTGCCCACATCGAGGTAGCGGGGATCGGAACCGCTGCTGTTGTTCCGGTCCCGGCTGGTCATCATCAGGCCCAGCAACATGCCGCCGCTGCGCCCGATGAGCAGGACCGGACGGTCCTTGCCCTGGCTGGGGTCGTCTTCGAACGGGACCCAGGCCCACACCACTTCGCCGGGATCAGGATCGCCGTCGGGCTGCGGGGCGTAGACCGGGGTGACAGGACCGGTGTAGTCACCGAGGGAACCTGTCCCGGCGGCCGCCGCGGTGGTCCGCGCGGATGACCGCGACTGCGACGACGGCGGCAAAGTCGACGGCGACTGCCCAGTCGCCGGGCTGCGCGGGGGAGCTGCCTTGGCCCTGGGGGAGGGCGACGGCGTCCGTCGGGTCTCCGGGGTCCGGCCGCCCTCCGGCGTCCGCCGGGTCTCCGGGGTCCGGCGGCTATCCGGTGTGCGGGAGCGGTCCGGGCTGCGGGTCTCACGGCTGCTTTCGGCTGGGCCGGCAGAGGAGGAAGCGGAACGCAGCAGGCGGAGCGCCGTGCGGGCAATCGAGGCAAAAGAGCGGGCGTTAAAGGGCATGGCACTACGTTATGCTCCCCGCCGCAAAACCTCAGGTGCGTCCGGTTCCTGCTGCGGCAGGCAAACGTGGGAGACTGTTAACTCGACAGAACTCCCACTAGAACCGCCAGGACCAAGGACACCCGCGCACCGCGCCGCGTCCGGATTGTCCCGGAACAGTAAAGGAACCGCCACAGTGTCACCCATGGCCCGCTTCTCGCCGGTGCCTGCCGCGACGGATCCGGCGATCATCAGAAATTTCTGCATCATCGCCCATATCGACCACGGCAAGTCCACCCTGGCCGACCGCATGCTCCAGTCCACCGGAGTGGTTGAGCACCGGAACATGAAGGCCCAGTACCTGGACCGGATGGATATCGAGCGTGAGCGCGGCATCACCATCAAGTCCCAGGCCGTGCGCATGCCGTGGGAGCTGGACGGGCAGTCCTACGCCCTGAACATGATCGACACCCCGGGCCACGTGGACTTCACCTACGAAGTTTCCCGTTCCCTGGCTGCCTGCGAAGGAGCAGTGCTGCTGGTGGACGCCGCCCAGGGTATCGAGGCGCAGACGCTGGCGAACCTGTACCTGGCGATGGAAAACGACCTGACCATCATTCCGGTCCTGAATAAGATCGACCTCCCGGCGGCGCAGCCGGAGAAGTACGCCGAGGAACTGGCGAAGCTGATCGGCGGCGACCCGGCGGACGTACTGAGGGTCTCCGGTAAGACCGGTGTTGGCGTTGAAGCCCTGCTGGACCAGATTGTCCGCGAGATTCCGGCACCGGTGGGCGACCCCAACGCTCCCGCCCGAGCCATGATCTTCGACTCCGTGTATGACACCTACCGCGGCGTCGTCACCTATGTCCGCGTGATCGACGGATCGCTGTCCCCGCGTGAACGCATCCAGATGATGTCCACCCGGGCCAGCCATGAACTCCTCGAAATCGGCGTCAGCTCGCCGGAACCCACCCCGTCCAAGGGCCTGGGCGTGGGCGAGGTGGGCTACCTCATCACCGGCGTGAAGGACGTACGCCTGTCCAAGGTGGGCGACACCGTCACCAACCTGGCCAAGCCGGCCTCTGAATCACTGCCCGGATACGCCGACCCCAAACCCATGGTGTTCTCCGGGCTGTACCCCATCGACGGCGCCGACTACCCGGTGCTGCGTGAAGCGCTGGAAAAACTGATGCTTAACGACGCCGCGCTGGTGTACGAACCCGAGACGTCCGCGGCGCTGGGCTTCGGCTTCCGGGTGGGCTTCCTGGGCCTGCTGCATCTGGAAATCACCCGTGAACGGCTCGAGCGTGAGTACAACCTCGACCTGATCTCCACCGCGCCCAACGTGGAGTACGAGGTGACGCTCGAAGACAAAAAGGTGGTCACTGTGACCAACCCGAGCGAGTATCCCGAAGGCAAGATCAAAGAGGTCCGCGAACCGATGGTCTCCGCCACGATCCTGGCGCCGAACGAATTTGTCGGCGCCATCATGGAGCTGTGCCAGGCCCGGCGCGGCGTCCTGGGCGGCATGGACTATCTCTCCGAGGACCGCGTGGAAATCCGGTACCGCCTGCCGCTGGCCGAAATCGTTTTCGACTTCTTTGACATCCTCAAGTCCAAGACCCGCGGCTACGCCTCCCTGGACTGGAAGGCCGACGGCGACCAGGTTGCCGACCTGGTCAAGGTGGACATCCTGCTCCAGGGCGAGCAGGTTGACGCCTTCAGCTCCATCACGCACAAGGACAAGGCCTACGCCTACGGCGTTATGATGACCGGCAAGCTGCGTGAGCTGATCCCGCGGCAGCAGTTCGAGGTACCCATCCAGGCAGCCATCGGTTCCCGCATCATCGCCCGCGAATCCATCCGCGCCATCCGCAAGGACGTGCTTGCCAAGTGCTACGGCGGCGATATCAGCCGTAAGCGCAAGCTGCTGGAAAAGCAGAAGGAAGGCAAGAAGCGCATGAAGATGGTGGGCCGCGTGGAAGTTCCCCAGGAAGCCTTCGTGGCTGCGCTTTCCTCCGACGAATCCAAGGACAAATCCAAGAAGTGACACCCAGTGCACTGCCCCTCGGAGACCCGGCACCCGCCGACGGTCTCCTCCCCGCACAGGCCGCGGACGGAGCAGCGGAGCGGAACTTCGGACTCTACGTCCACATTCCGTTCTGCTCCGTCCGCTGCGGCTACTGCGACTTCAACACGTATACGGCCACCGAGCTGGGCGGCGGTGCGTCGCAGGCAGCCTACGGCGGAACGGCGGCCCGCGAGGTGGTCTTCGCCGCGGACGCGCTGCGGCGTTCGGGCCTGCCGGAACGCCGGATGGGCACCGTTTTCTTCGGCGGCGGTACGCCCACGCTGCTCCCGGCGGAGGATCTTGCGCTGATCCTCCGCACCGCCGTCGACCAGTGGGGCCTGGCTCCCGGTGCCGAAGTCACCACCGAAGCGAACCCGGACTCCGTCACGCCGCAGTCCCTGCAGCTGCTTGCCGACGCCGGGTTCACCCGGGTTTCCTTCGGCATGCAGTCGGCCGTGCCGCACGTACTGGCAGTGCTGGACCGCACGCATACGCCGTCGAGGGTTCCGCAGGCCGTGCAGTGGGCGCGCGACGCCGGCCTGCATGTGAGCGTTGACCTCATCTACGGAACCCCGGGCGAGTCCATGGCCGACTGGAAGCACTCGCTTGAAGAGGCGCTGAGCTACGAGCCGGACCATATCTCCGCCTACGCGCTCATCATCGAGGAAGGAACCAAACTCGCCGCCCGGATGCGCCGCGGCGAGGTGCCGCCCATCGACGACGACGACCATGCCGACAAGTACGTGCTGGCGGATGAAATGATGACCGCTGCCGGGCTGAACTGGTACGAGGTCAGCAACTGGGCGCGTACCCCGGAGGACCAGTGCCGCCACAACCTGGCCTACTGGCGCAGCGATGACTGGTGGGGAGTCGGCCCGGGAGCCCATTCACATGCCGGCGGCGTCCGCTGGTGGAATGCCAAGCATCCCACCGCCTATGCCCAGCGGATCGGCGCGGGGGAGTCGCCCGCCGTCGGGCGCGAGACCCTGGATGCTGATACCCGGTACGTGGAAGACGTTATGCTGCGGACCCGTCTCGCCGAAGGCCTGGCCCTGGACCGGCTGCGTGAGCCCGGCAGGCTGGCCGTGGCGGGACTCATGGCCGACGGCCTTGTGGATCCGAGGGCTGCGCTGACCGGAAAGGTGATCCTCACCCCGGCGGGGCGGCTGCTGGCCGACGCAGTGGTCCGGCGGCTGCTGCCGGACTGAGTTCGGCGGCGTAGCTGCCCTGCACCGCTGCTTCCTGCGGCGCTACTGGATGCACCGCTACTGGATGCGGCGCTACTGGATACGGCGCAGGTTGAGCGGGTAGCGGTACGGCCGGCCGCGGTTGCACTCGATGCCTGCGATCACCGAGGACACGGCAACGTAGACCCAGATCATGGCATTGAGCACGGCGAAGAAGCCGCCGATCTCGGGAATGAAGGACAGAGCCCAGACCGTCAGGGCAGCAATGCTTGGCGGGAGCGTGAAGTTCAGGGCTTCCTTGGACTCCTGTGCAGTGAACGGACCGCGGTCGCGGAACACCAGGTAAATGATCAGCGACGGAACAAAAGCGAGGATGCCGCCGAAGTGCGCCAGAGTTGCCCACTGCCGGTCCTCGGATGCGGTCAGCGGCAGTGCATTGGCCGGGGCGCCCTGGTAAACGGGACGCTGCGCTCCGCCGTGTTCTTCCGGTCGGGGGTGGTGGTTCTGGCGTGTGTTGGACACGGCGTATATTCCTTTTGGCTCATGGTGACACAGGGTCGGTCCGCTACTACGTATTCCTCAAGGGTACTGGCTCGCGCACTTCCTACAGGAAAGGAGGCAGGCAGTGCGATGCGCGTCTCACCCGGGAACGGTCAGGAAATCGATGACTTCCTCCACCCGTCCGAGCAGTGACGGTTCCAGGTCCGCATAGCTGTTCACCTGCCCCAGCAGCTTCTTCCAGCCCATTGCGACGTCGGTGTGGTCCCGGTGCGGCCAGCCCAGTCCCTGCAGGATGCCGGTTTTCCAGTCCAGGTGACGGGGGACAACCGGCCAGGCGGTACGTCCGATCACGGACGGCTTGATGGCCTGCCAGACATCCACGTACGGATGCCCGACAATCAGGACATTGCCCGGCGCGCCGGGGGAGGTCATCGCCTCGGCCGCGATGCGCGATTCCTTGGAGCCTGGAACCAGGTGATCCACCAGAATGCCCAGCCGGCGTCCCGGGCCCGGGGCAAACTCCCGAACTGCGGAGTACAGGTCATCGACGCCGTGGAGGGGCTCGACGACGATTCCCTCCACCCGCAGGTCATCACCCCAGACCTTTTCCACCAGTTCGGCGTCGTGCTTGCCTTCCACCCAGATACGGCTGGCGCGGGCGGTGCGGGCGCGCTGGTTGGCAACGCGCACCGAGCCGGACGCCGTCCGGGCCGGACCTGCCTTGGCTGAAGCGGCAGCCGCGGGCACAACTTCCACCGGCTCGCCTTCGAGCAGGAAGCCGAAGCCCAGTTCGAAGGATTTCTTTTTCCCGCGCCGGTCTTCGAGCACCATCAGGTGCAGTCCGCCGGATTTCTCCACGCGTACCACCGCGCCGACCCAGCCCGAGGCCACGTCCTCAAGGACCAGGCCGGTTTCAGCGCCGACTTTGCGCAGGACGGTCCGGGCCGGCGCGGTGATGTCCTGCGGACCCCAGGAAAAGCTGGACACGGAAGTTGCCTCACTTACGGTTCTGATCGGGCGGAAACCGCAGCAGGCCACGGGTCCCTCAATGCTAGCAACGCTGCCGATCCGTACTAGACTTGGCACTTGAACACTGTGAGTGCTAAACGTCCGGCGCTCTGCCCATAGATCACGACGCAGGTCACGACGCAGGTCACGACGCAGGTCAACAAGCCGATCAAACCGCCGATCAACAGGGAGGGAAAACCATGAGTGAGCCACGCCGACTCGAGGTCCTCCGCGCCATTGTTGAGGACTACGTCCATTCGCGCGAGCCCGTGGGATCCAAGGCACTTGTGGAACGCCACCACCTGGGCGTTTCCTCGGCGACCATCCGCAATGACATGGCCGCCCTTGAGGAAGAGGGGCTGATCACCGCCCCGCATACGTCCGCCGGGCGCATCCCCACTGACAAGGGCTACCGTCTGTTCGTTGACCGGATCTCCGACGTCAAGCCGCTCTCGGCTCCCGAACGGCGCGCCATCCAGTCGCTGCTGGAGGAGGCCGACGACCTCGACGATGTGATGGACCGTACCGTCAGGCTGTTGTCCCAGCTGACCAACCAGGTGGCCGTGGTCCAGTACCCGCATCTGGGCAATGCCAAGGTCCGGCACATTGAATTTGTCCTGCTGGCACCGTCGCAGGTGCTGGTGGTGCTCATCTCGACCACGGGGCGGGTAGAGCAGCGGGTCATTACCGTTCCGCAGCCGGTGACGGAGCCGGACCTGATGGACCTGCGCCAGCACTTCCTGGCCGCGTTGGCAGGCACGCCGCTGAGCAGCATCACCAGCCAGCTGGCCAATGCCCTTGCCACCGTGCCTGCCGATCGCAGGCGCGTCGGCAACTCCCTGGGCCACTGCCTGGAGCAGCTGGCGGGCATCAACCGCGAGGACCGCATGGTGATGGCAGGGACAGCCAACCTGGCGCGCTCCACGGTAGACTTCCCGCTGACTATCGGTCCCGTGCTTGAAGCGCTTGAGGAACAAGTGGTGATGCTCCGGCTGCTGTCCGAGATGGAACAGGATGCGCGCGGCGTTGCCGTCCGGATCGGACGGGAGAATCCGCACGGCGGGTTGTCGGAAGCATCGGTGGTGGCTACGGGATACGGTCCCGACGCCACCGCGAAAGTCGGCATTCTCGGCCCCACGCGGATGGACTATCCCACCACCATGGCGGCCGTGCGTGCCGTGGCTAGGTATCTGTCCCGAATACTGAACAACTAACGCGGTCCCCAGCAGTGACGGACCCGCCCGCCGGGGAACCGGCGGAATCCAACCTCCGTCTTCAAAGTTTGAAGGCACGCAATACAGGAAAGCGATGTGCACGAGTGAGCGATCACTACCAGGTTCTGGGTGTCGGACGAGACGCCACCGGTGAAGAAATCAAGAAGGCGTACCGGAAGCTAGCCCGCAAGCTGCACCCGGACGTCAACAATGCTCCGGGTGCCTCGGACGAATTCAAAGCCGTATCGCACGCCTACGAGGTTCTTTCCGATCCGGAAAAACGGCGGATCTACGACACCACGGGCAACGAGAACGGCAACGACAACGGCTTTGGCGGCGGGGGCTTCGGTGCCCAGGGCTTCGGCTTCCAGGACATTTTCGACACCTTCTTCGGCGGCGGCGCCCCGGGCGGAGGACGCGGACCGGCCTCACGCAGCCGGCGCGGACAGGACGCCCTGATCAACGTCCGGATCGACCTCAAGGACGCCGTCTTCGGCACCAACAAGAAGATCGACGTCGACACTGCAGTCGTCTGCCCCACCTGTGACGGCTCTTGCTGCCAGCCCGGCACCTCCCCGCGTACCTGCGACATCTGCCACGGCACCGGTCAGGTTCAGCGGGCGGTCCGCTCCATCCTGGGCCAGGTCATGACCTCGGCGCCCTGCGGCACCTGCAACGGCTTCGGCACCGTCATCCCCGACCCCTGCCACGAGTGCTCCGGAGAAGGCCGCGTCCGCAACCGCCGCACCCTGACCATCAAGATCCCCGCCGGCGTCGCCACCGGTACCCGGATCCAGCTCGGCGGACAGGGCGAAGCCGGGATGGCCGGCGGCCCCGCCGGCGATCTCTACGTGGAGATCCGGGTCAACAATGACCCGACGTTCCTCCGCGACGGCGATGACCTGCACGCCACACTCACCATCCCCATGACGGCCGCAGCGCTGGGAACCACCGTTGCACTGGAGACCTTCGACGGCGAACGCGAAATCACCGTCAAGCCCGGCACGCAGTCCGGCGAGGTGTCCGTCCTCAACGACCTCGGCGTCACGCACCTGCGGGGCCACGGCCGCGGCGATCTCCGGGTGCACCTGCACGTGGAGACCCCGCAGAAGCTGGACTCCGAGCAGGAGGAACTGCTCCGCCGGCTCGCCAAGCTGCGCGGTGAGGAATACAGCGAGGGAAAGCTGAACAGCTCAGGCAACGGCGTTTTCGCCAAGCTGCGGGACCGTCTGGGCAACCTCTGAGATGACCAACCCGATTTTCTTCGGTGACCCGGCGCAGGTGGCAGCGGCCGGGCCCGGAGACATTTTCCGTCTCGAGGGGCCGGAGGCACGGCATGCGGTGTCGGTCAAGCGCCTCGAAGCCGGTGAAAGCGTGGACGTGGTCGACGGCGCCGGGCGCCGACTCACCGGCACGGTGACGGAAACCGGTGCGTCCCTTCTGGAACTGCGGGTGGCGGACGTCCTTGACGAACCGGTTGCACCCGAACGGTTCCTCCTGGTGCAGGCACTGGCCAAGGGGGACCGGGACGAGCAGGCCGTGGAAGCTGCGACGGAGCTGGGAGTCGACACCGTCATACCGTGGCAATCCGACCGCAGCATTGTCCGGTGGCGCGCCGAGAAGGCGGCCAAGGGACAGGCCAAATGGCAGGCTCTTACTTTTGCCGCGGCCAAGCAGTCCCGGCGTTCCCGGATCCCTGCGGTGGAGCCCGCGCTGGACAGCCGCGCCCTGCCGGCCCGGCTGGCGGAGCTTGACCTTGTCCTTGTGCTCCATGAGGAGGCCGATGTACCGCTGGCGAATGCGCTGCGTGACCTCGGCAGGCGCGCTCCGGACGACGCCTCCGCATCCATTGCGGTAGTTGTAGGTCCGGAAGGCGGCATCAGCCCCGCCGAGCTGGAAGCGCTGCGCGGCGTCGGGGCCGTTGCCGTCCGGCTGGGACCGCACGTGCTTCGTTCCTCCACTGCGGGGCCGGCGGCGCTGGCCGTGCTGAATCAGCTGCTCGGCCGCTGGTAGAGGAAGTCCGCCGGCCTAGTGCCCCGGATCCTGCGGGGACGCCGAGACCGTAATGCGCTTGGAATCCCCGGCGGTTTCCTGCCCGGTGTAGTAGACCCGAAGGCTGTATTCACCCGGGGCGAGGGAAGCAGTGAAGCTGAATTCGCCGGTCTTGCCGGGCGCCTTGTCCAGTTCGACGTTGCCGGAAGCGGCAGCCCCGGATGAGGGCCTGCCGTCCACTATGGGTTCGGCCCGCCAATGCAGTTCAGCCGTCTGCGCCACCGCAGTTCCGCTGACCTCGACATCCGTGCCGCGGATCTCCGATTCCTGCGGATCAATCACCCAGATCGGCGCCACCAGCGCGGGGTCCCTGTTCAGGGGCTCCTCCAGGGGCACATGGCCGAACGCACGGTACCCCTCCTTGCCGTCCACCAGGATCGCCACGCTGCTTTCCTGCCCCACGGTCGTCAAACCCGCGTTGGCGGCTGCCGCCGTGGCTGTGTAAACCAGCTGCTGCACTGCACGGTGGGCCATGCCGGAGTCGAGGGAACCCTTGAACGCATCCGAGGAGATGTCCACGGTAATAACGTTCTTGCTGGAAATGGAGGCGGTGACGCTGTCCGCCGCGTGCCAGGGCGTGAAGTAGTCCTGGTCCAGCGGCTTGTCCGCCGTCATGGCCTGAACTGCCTCACCGATGGGATCACCGGTGTTGTCCGAGTGAAGGAACTCACGGTAGAGACTGACCGTCGAGTCGTTTCGTCCCAGCCAGTACACCGGCATGAGGGTGCCGACGGAACTCGCTTCCGCCGGCGGTGAGACGGTCATGGGAGCAGCGGCGGGGACTTCGCCGGCGTCGAAGGACGAGGGCATCGTGATGGTGGGATTCTCGGCTACAACGCCGCATCCACCCAGCCCCAGTGCAGCCGCGGCCACTAGCGAACCGGCCAGGAAATACCGCTGGCTTAGCCCTCGGAGACAGGACGTTGCGTTGTTGGATCCGGCGTCCATCCATCCTCCTTAGGGGTAACTCGAAAACGTACGTCTTCAACCTTTGCACATGCTTCGGGGCCCGCCCGTGCTGCGGACGGGCCTGCGCCCGGACTGAAACACGATTGAGACATCACCGTTGCGGGGCCGAGATAAAACCGGATGCTGTTCCGTGCGCCGGGGGGTGCATCAAGTAAGATTTAGGTAGCGTGCGGTGCGCGGCGCGCAGAGGCCGCACCCGTGTTCAGGGGAAATAATCGCCTGCATCAGGGCGTTTGCTTTGGTGGGACGGATACCCGAACCAACCGTCACCACCGTAAAAAGTTCGATGAACTTTTAAAACCAGACTCTATAAGGGGCGATGAAAGGCCTGAAAGGGCCGTCTATATGACCGAATCTTCAATGGAAATCGGCACCATTCGGCTGGACAACCAGACAATAGTCTTTGACTCCACGGAACACATGGTCCAGTCGCTGGGTGCCAACGATGAGGCGCTCAGGATCATTGAGACGGCAAATCCCGAGGTAAGCCTGATGGTGCGCGGCAACGAACTGTCCGTATCCGGCCCCGCCGCGGAGGTGGAGCAGACCGTACGCCTGGTCAATGAAGTCCGTGTACTGGCCCGTCACCAGACCCGGGTCACACCGCAGGTTCTCGAGCAGTTGATCAGCATGCTCAAGGACCAGAGCACGCACCGCCCGGCCGATGTCCTGACGCAGAACATCCTCTCCACCCGGGGCAAGACCATTCGGCCCAAGACCCTGAACCAGAAGAACTACGTGGATGCGATTGACCGCAACACGGTGGTTTTCGGCATCGGTCCTGCGGGCACCGGCAAGACGTACCTGGCCATGGCCAAGGCGGTGCAGGCCCTGCAGCAGAAAGAGGTCAACCGGATCATCCTCACCCGTCCGGCAGTGGAAGCGGGGGAGCGGCTCGGTTTCCTTCCGGGGACCCTGAGCGACAAGATCGACCCGTACCTGCGGCCGCTCTACGACGCCCTCCACGACATGATGGACCCCGAGTCGATTCCCCGCCTGATGGCCGCCGGCACCATTGAAGTGGCGCCCCTGGCCTACATGCGCGGCCGGACGCTCAACGACGCGTTCATCATCCTCGATGAAGCCCAGAACACCACGCCCGAGCAGATGAAGATGTTCCTCACCCGTCTCGGCTTCGGCTCCAAGATGGTCGTCACCGGCGACGTTACCCAAGTGGACCTGCCCGGCGGCACCGCCTCCGGCCTGCGGATTGTCCACGACATCCTGGGCGGCATCGAGGACGTCGCATTCTCGGAACTGCAGGCAGTGGACGTCGTCCGGCACCGCCTCGTCAGTGACATTGTCACGGCCTACAGCGAATGGGACGAGGTCCGGCGCTCCGGAGCAGCCCGCGGAAACGGCGCCCGGTCCAACGACGGCGCCCGGTCCAACAGCAGCGGCCACTCCAGTGCCGGACGCAGCCGGGAGGCCCGCGCATGAGCATCGAAGTGAACAACGAATCCAGTGCACCGGCTGTCGATGAAGAGGAACTGGCCCGGCTGGGCCGGTACCTCTTGGACAGCCTGTACGTGCATCCGGAAGCAGACCTGTCCATCATCCTCGTGGACGAGGACGCCATTGAGAAGCTGCACATCGAGTGGATGGACCTGCCAGGTCCCACGGATGTGCTGTCCTTCCCGATGGATGAGCTGCGCCCCGGAACCGCCGGCCGGATCACCCCCGCGGGCGTCCTTGGCGACATTGTGCTGTGCCCGCAGGTGGCGGCCCGGCAGGCCGCCGACGCCGGCCACAGCACCGGTGAGGAGCTGCTGCTCCTGACCACCCACGGCGTCCTTCACCTGCTGGGCTACGACCACGCCGAGCCGGAGGAGGAGAAGGAGATGTTCGGTCTCCAGCGCCGCCTCCTTTCCGCCTACCTGGGTAAACAGGCACCCAAGGAGACCCGAAGTTGAGTATTGGCGTCCTCATCGTCATGGCCATGGCTTTCATGGTCCTGGCGGGCCTGCTGACCGCCGCGGAATCGGCGTACGGCTACCTGCCCCGGCAGGATGCCGAAGCGCTGCTCCACGGCAAGGCAGGAGCCCCGCTGCGCCGTATCCTGGCGCACCCGGTGGCACACATGCATGCGCTGCGGTTCTGGCGCGTCTGGTTCGAAATGGCCATGGCCGTGTCTGTGGCGACGCTCTTCCAGCTGCTGCTGGACAATATCTGGCTGGCGGGCCTGCTTGCCACGGTGACCATGGCTGCCGTCGGTTTTGTCCTCGTCGGCGTCTCGCCAAGACAGATCGGGCGCAAGCACGTCACGGCCGTCGTTGTACTCACGGCCGGACTGGTCCGTGTGCTGCGGACGGTGCTGGGACCGATCCCGGGATGGCTCGTCCGCCTCGGCACCGCCGTCGCCCCCGGCACCCAGGGGCCCGATGCCGCGTTCTTCACGGAAGAGGAATTCCGGGAACTGCTGGACCGCGCGTCCGATGCGGACATGATCGAGGATACCGAGGCGGAACTGATCCACTCGGTCTTCGAACTCGGCGACACCAAGGTCCGGTCCGTCATGGTCCCGCGCACGGACATGGTGTGCATCGAAGCCGGCAGCACGCTGCGCCAGGCCATGTCGCTGTTCCTGCGCTCGGGCTATTCCCGTGTCCCGGTCATCGAGGACAGCGCGGACCATCTGGTGGGCATCCTCTACCTGAAGGACGTCGCCGCGCAGATGCACAGTGACCCGGAGCGGGCCTCGGTGCAGAAGGTCGAGAATTACGCCCGGAGCGTCCGCTACGTTCCAGAGTCCAAGGCCGTAAGCGAGCTGCTGCAGGAACTGCAGCGCGAGTCCACGCACGTGGCGATCGTCATCGATGAATACGGCGGAACGGCGGGATTGGTTACGCTGGAGGACCTGATCGAAGAGATCGTCGGGGAAATCGTGGACGAGTACGACTCGGAGCGCCCCGAGATCGAAGGCCTCGGCGACGGCCGCTACCGGGTCAGCTCCAAGACCGGCATCGACGACCTTGGTGAGTTATTCGGCGTCGAACTGGAGGATGATGAAGTGGACACAGTGGGCGGCCTCCTGGCCAAGGCCCTGGGCCGCGTCCCGATTGTCGGCAGTGAGGTAGTGGTCGAAGGCATCGCACTGCACGCCGAACGGTTGGAGGGCCGGCGCAACCGCGTTTCGCATGTGCTGGCCTGGAACACAGAAAACGAAGAAATCAGCGATGAGGGCAGAAACCCTGCTCCGCGCACCCGCTCTACAGAATTGGTACCCCGTAATGACTGAACCGCAGTTCCGCGCAGGATTCGTTTCCCTGGTGGGCCGGCCCAACGCCGGAAAGTCCACCCTGACCAATGCGCTGGTCGGTTCCAAGGTGGCCATCACTTCCGCCAAGCCGCAGACCACCCGGCACACCATCCGCGGCATTGTCCACCGCGAGGACTCCCAGGTGATCCTCGTGGATACCCCGGGCCTGCACCGTCCGCGGACCCTGCTGGGCAAGCGGCTGAACGAACTGGTGGCGGATACCCTGGCGGAGGTTGACGCCGTTGGTTTCTGCCTGCCCGCCAACGAGGCGGTTGGCCCCGGCGACCGCTACATCGCTGCCCAGCTGGCGGCCCTGAAGCGGACACCCGTAATCGCCTTGGTCACGAAGACGGATCTGGTGGACCGCGCCGCCCTGGCCAAGCAGCTGATGTCCGTCACCGCGCTGGGCAATGAAGTGCTGGGGGAGGCTGGATGGGCCGACGTCGTGCCCGTTTCGGCAGCCGACGGATTCCAGGTCGGTACCGTGGCGGAAGTCCTGGCGGGGCACATGCCCGCGTCCCCGCCCCTGTACCCCGACGGCGAACTGACTGATGAGCCCGAAGCCGTGATGGTGGCCGAACTGGTCCGTGAAGCAGCCCTTGAAGGCGTCCGCGACGAGCTGCCGCACTCGCTTGCAGTAGTGGTGGACGAGATTGTGCCGCGCGAGGGACGCAGCGAAGAGAATCCGCTGCTGGATGTCCGGGTCAACCTCTACGTAGAGCGTTCGTCGCAGAAGGCCATTATTATCGGCCGCGGCGGGTCCCGGCTGCGCGACGTCGGAACCACCGCCCGACGCGGCATCGAGGCGTTGCTGGGCACTAAGGTGTACCTCGACCTGCACGTTAAAATCGCCAAGGACTGGCAGCGCGATCCCAAGCAGCTGGTGAAGCTCGGTTTCTAGTCCGGAGCGGCCCGGTCCCGTATCCACAGGATCTGGCCGTACACTTTGAAGCATTCGTTTGAGCACTTTGATTCATGAAGGGGACCGGCTATGTCATCTCGCCGTGCCGCAACGGGCGGCGGCCCCTTGGGAAAACCGACTACAGGTAAGGGTTCAGCAGAACCAGGCGGCAGGCACCTTTCGAGCGGCGCCGCCGCCGGCCACCCGTTGCTTAAAGGCATTGCCGCGGCGCTGGCCCTGGTGCTGGTCGGCGGGGTGGTGTTCGGCGCCGTCCAACTGCTGAGGCTGAGGGGTAACTTCGAAACCCAGCCCCTGAATCTTGGGTCGGATGACACACCGGTGGAGCAGGTAGACGCCAACACTGATCCGATGCAGATCCTGGTGCTCGGCACCGATAAGCGTGACGGGCAGGACTCGAACAACTCCGACGTCATGATGCTGGTGAATCTCACGGCGGACCGCTCGAACGTCACCGTGGTCAGCTTCCCCCGCGATCTTCTGGTCCCGCTGCCGACATGTGAGGATCCCGAATCCGGCACGGTGTATGACGCCATGGACCTGGGCCAACTGAACGGGGCCCTGGGCAACGGCGGCCCCGGCTGCACCGTTGCTGCCATTAACGAGGTCACCGGTCTATCGATCGACCACTTCATGATGGCCGACTTCGATGCAGTGAAGGAACTGTCGAACACCCTCGGCGGCGTGGAGGTCTGCGTCAACCAGCCCGTTGACGACCCGCTCTCCGGCCTGAAGCTGCCGGCCGGAGTGAGCAGCGTCCAGGGCGAGCAGGCCCTTGCCTTCCTCCGGACCCGGCACGGTTTCGGCAACGGAGGCGACGAAGGCCGGATCCGCGCGCAGCAAAGCTTCCTGGCCTCCATGGTCCGGAAGGTCAAGGATGAAGGAACGCTGAACAACCTGCCCAAGCTCTATTCGATTGCGGAGACCGTCACGAAGAACCTCACCGTGGACGAAGAGCTTGCGAACATCCCCGACCTGGTTTCACTGGCCACCCGCCTTAAAGACGTTGACCTCGGCAATGTTGCCTTCGTAACGGCTCCCGTGGTGCCGTATGAATACGACACCAACCGGCTGGTCCTCGACGAAGCCAAGGCCCAGCCGCTCTTCGACGCGCTGGTCTCCGACCAGGGCATCACCGCGGGCGCAACACCGTCACCGGAGGCTACGGATACGGCAGAAGCGGGCACCCCTGCCGCTCCCGGGACGGCGGAACCTGCCGCCCCCGCCGTTGACCCCGCTGCCGTTCCGGTGACACTGGTCAACGCTTCGGGCACCGCCGGCCGCGACACCGCGGTCCTCGAGTACCTCACCTCCAAGGGGTTCATCCAGGCCCTTGCCGGCGGCACAGCCGGTGCCCAGAGCCCGGCCACCCAGATCTTCTACGGCTACGGATATGAAGAGATGGCCATGGAAGTGGCCCGGACACTGAACATTCCTGATGTGCAGGTGGTACTCAGCGGCGCCTACACCGGGGTATCCGTGCAGATCGGCACGGACTTCGCCAGCGGTTCCACGATGGGGGATCTGGGCGATCTGGGAGACCTGGACGGACAAACCGCGGCCCAGGTTACGTGCCAGACGGCGTTTGGGAACTAGCTCTTCAGGAACCTGGACGGCTGCGTGTTAGTCTGGTCACGTGCACGCAGAGATCCTCCTCCTTAGCTGCCGCGGCGAGGCCACACAAGCACCTGCTTAGGCCGCCCCTCGCTGCGGAGTCTGTGTTGCCCGGCCACTCTTTCTGACGATCGACTAGAAAAGGCCAGACAACACCATGCGTAACGCACAGCAGCCCTCGGGCATGCCGATCAACAAGTACGTCCCCTTCCACGAGCAGATTGCCGTGGACCTGCCGGACCGGACCTGGCCGGACAAGGTCCTCACCAAGGCACCGCGCTGGTGCGCCGTGGACCTGCGGGACGGGAACCAGGCGCTGATCGACCCCATGACGCCCGAACGCAAGCATAAGATGTTCGACCTGCTGGTGAAGATGGGGTTCAAGGAGATCGAGGTCGGTTTCCCCTCCGCCTCCCAGCTGGACTTTGACTTTGTGCGCCAGCTTATCGAGGGGGACCGGATCCCCGATGACGTCACCATCCAGGTTCTGACCCAGTCCCGGGAGCACCTGATTGAGCGCACCTACGAATCCCTTGAGGGCGCGGACCGGGCGATCGTCCACCTGTACAACTCGACGTCGGTGCTGCAGCGACGCGTTGTGTTCAACACGGACCGCGACGGCATTGTGGATATTGCCCTCTCGGGTGCGCGCCTGTGCAGAAAATATGAGGAGCAGCTGCGCGGCGTCGACGTCACCTACGAGTACTCGCCCGAGTCGTACACCGGCACGGAGCTGGATTTTGCCCTGCGGATCTCCGACGCAGTCGCGGAAGTCCTGGAGGCATCCCCTGACCGGCAGATGATCCTGAATCTTCCGGCAACGGTGGAAATGACCACACCGAACGTCTACGCGGACTCCATTGAGTGGATGCACCGGAACATTGCCAACCGTGAATCCGTCATCCTGTCCCTGCACCCGCACAATGACCGGGGCACCGGTGTCGCAGCGGCGGAACTGGGCTACCTCGCCGGCGCGGACCGGATTGAAGGCTGCCTCTTCGGCAACGGCGAACGCACCGGCAATGTGGACCTGGTGACGCTGGGCATGAACCTGTTCAGCCACGGCATAGACCCCCAGATCGACTTCTCCGACATGGACGAGATCCGCCGCACCGTCGAATACTGCAACCAGCTCCCCGTGCCCGAGCGGTCACCGTACGGCGGGGACCTGGTCTTCACCGCCTTCTCCGGCTCCCATCAGGACGCCATTAAGAAGGGCTTCGAAGCCATGGAGAGCCAGGCCGCCGCGGACGGCAAGACGGTGAACGAGCTGCAGTGGGGCGTGCCCTACCTGCCGATCGATCCGAAGGACATCGGCCGCAGCTACGAAGCAGTGATCCGCGTGAATTCCCAGTCCGGCAAGGGCGGCGTGGCCTACCTGCTCAAGAATGAGCACAACCTGGACCTGCCGCGCCGCGCGCAGATCGAATTCTCCGGGGTGATCCAGCGCCGCACGGACACCGCCGGCGGCGAGATCACCGGAGCAGAGCTCTGGAAGGTGTTCCAGGACGAGTACCTGCCGCACACGCCGGAGTCCGACGGCGCGGCCTGGGGACATTACGAGCTGACGTCGGTAAACGCGGACTCGGCTGCCGACGGGCGCTTCAATCTCACCGCCACCCTGAGCGCGGACGGCATAGTGAAGCGGCGGATGGCCAGCGGAACCGGTCCCATTGCGGCGCTGCTGGAAATCCTGGGCCAGGACGGGATCGACGTCCGGCTGCTCGACTACACCGAACACGCATTGTCCGCCAGCGGCAACGCGCACGCCGCGGCGTACGTTGAGCTGGCCGTGGGGGAGCGGGTGCTGTGGGGTGTGGGGATCGATCCCAACACGACCATGTCGGCGTTGAAGGCCGTCATCTCGGCCGTGAACCGGGCCATCCGGGACCAGTCCTAGGCTGCCCGGAGGCACGCCGGGCGGCAGCGGTCCGCCGGGCGTGCCCGGGCATGGGAAAATAGGTTTCGTGGCCAAATCCTTTGCATCCCGCACTTATCGGGATGACGCGGTTGTCCTGCGCACCCACAAGCTGGGCGAAGCGGACCGCATCCTCGTCCTCCTCACCCGCGAACACGGGCAGGTCCGGGCCGTGGCCAAAGGCGTTCGGCGGACGTCGAGCAAGTTCGGCGCCCGGCTGGAACCGTTCATGGTCGCCGAGCTGCTGCTCGCGCACGGCCGAAACATGGACATCGTGACCCAGGCCCAGACCAAGGGCGCCTACGGGCACGGCATTGCAGCCGATTACGCCCGCTACACAGCTGCGGCCGCAATTGCCGAAACCGCGGAGCGGCTGACCGACATCGACGGCGAGTCCGCCAAGGCCCACTACCAGCTGGTGATCGGCGCCTTCGCGGCCCTCAGCCGCGGTTCCCACGCCCCGGAACTGATCCTGGATTCCTATCTGCTGCGCGCCCTGTCCACCGCCGGGTGGGCACCGAGCTTCACCGACTGTGCACGCTGCGGAGCCCCTGGCCCGCACACCGCGTTCTCCGCACCGCTGGGCGGAGCTGTTTGTCCCGCGTGCCGGCCGCCCGGCTCGGCGTCGCCGTCCCCGGAGACCATGGTGCTGCTCGGCGCGCTGCTTACCGGTGACTGGCCCACGGCCGACGCCTCCGGCCCGCAGCCGCGCCACGAGTCCGCCGGCCTGGTGGCCGGATATCTTCAGTGGCACCTGGAACGGGTGCTGCGGTCCCTTCAACATGTGGAGCGTGTCTGACCTTGCGTTCAAAATCTTCCGCTGCCAGGCCGGCAGGACCCGTGAGCAGGCCTGCTCCGCACCCCTCCGGCGCGGTTCCGCCGCCTGTTCCGGCGGAGCTGGTGCCCGCCCATGTGGCGATCGTGATGGACGGCAACGGCCGCTGGGCGAACCAGCGCGGCCTGCCCCGGACCGAGGGACACCGCGCCGGGGAGGCTGCGCTGCTGGACGTTATGGCCGGCGCCATCGAGATGGGCATCCGCCATGTTTCCGTGTACGCGTTCTCCACGGAGAACTGGAAGCGTTCCCCGGAGGAGGTCCGCTTCCTCATGGGCTTCAGCCGGGATGTACTGCGCCGGCAGCGGGACCAGCTCAACGAGTGGGGTGTACGGATCCGCTGGTCGGGTCGCCGTCCCCGGCTGTGGCAAAGCGTGGTGCGGGAACTGGAAATTGCGGAAGAGGAAACCCGCAGCAACACCGTGTGCACCTTGAACATGTGCGTGAACTACGGGGGCCGGGCCGAGATCGCCGACGCCGTCGCCGCCATTGCCGCCGACGTCCAGAAGGGCAAGCTGCGGCCCGGGTCCATTTCCGAGAAGACCATCCAGAAGTACCTGGACGAACCGGACCTGCCCGACGTCGACCTGTTCCTGCGCACCTCGGGGGAGCAGCGGTTCTCCAACTTCATGCTCTGGCAGTCCGCATACGCCGAGATGGTCTTTATGGATACCCTGTGGCCGGACGTAGACCGGCGGACCCTGTGGGAAGCGGTGGAAATCTATGCCCGCCGGGACCGCAGGTACGGCGGTGCCGTAGACAAGGCGGCCGGCGGCACGGACGCGGGGGAAGCGGCCGGCCAGGCGCCTGCGGCTGCTCCTGACAAGGCCGGAGCTAACGCGGGAGGATAAAGGCCCTGGACCACCGCTGGATCCCCTCGTAGACCCGGGTGCGGACGGGCAGCGCGGAAAGCAGGGTGTCATGCAGGGCACCGTCGAACCGGTACACGGTGATCTCCGGGCCAAGCAGGACGCCGCGCTGCACCATCAGGTTCACGTCCAGCACGCTGTCGGTGCGCAGCATCAGCGGATTCCACGTGGGGGAGATGGTGGAGGCGGCAGAGGCGAGCAGCAGGACCGGGACCCGGATGTCGAGGCCGCGGGCGACCCGGGCGTGCCCCGCGAGCACAGCCCTGAGCCAGCCGGCGCGGACCGGGAAACTGAACGGCGGACGCCAGAGCGGATCCACGTCCCACTCTCCGTCCATCGCTGAACTGATGCTCCGGAAGTAGAAACCGAACTCGGGGATCTTCAGCCGGGTCCGGGGCCTCCGGCGGGCGACCGGTTCCAGCAGGCCGTTGGTGGCGAAGCGGAGCATGGAACTGCCGCTGAGCTCCAGCCAGGGACTGTTCAGGATCAGTGCCTGCAGGCGCCCGGGGAAACGGTCCGCCCAGAGTGCGGCGACCAGCCCGCCGGTCGAGTGCGCCATCAGCGTGGTGCGCATGCCCGCGCCGAAACGGGCCTGGATATCCGCCTCCATAGCCTCGAGCGCCGCCTCGATATCGGCGTCGTACTCCGCCAGGTCGCTCACATAGCCCTCCGACTGCCCCGGGCGCAGGCTTCTGCCGTATTTGCGCAGGTCGAGGGCGTAGAAGGCCGCCCCCTGCGCGGCCCAGAACCGTGCCAGGTCCGCCTGGAAGAAATAGTCACTCCATCCGTGCAGGTACAGGACGGCATCGATCTTGCCCCCGGCCGGGACGGGCGGAACCGGCGGACAGTACGAGACCAGGGTTGCAACCACCGGGCCTTCGTCGTCTTCCCCCAGCTCGAGGGTCAGGCTGCGGAACCCGTCGCCGAGAACATCAGGTTTCCAAGTGGGGTGTTCGCGGCGCATGCAACCGACATTAGCCGACCGCGCGCCGGTTTGCCGTTGGGGTTTGGCACACGGTGCCGGTTCTGCAATCTTTGACGTATGCGCATCTATCCCGCCTTTTTCCGGCTCGTTTTCTCCGGCATGGATCCCGAACTGGCCCACCGGATCGGTTTTGTCCTCATCCGTGCCGCCGCCCGCACGCCCGCCGGTCCGGTGCTGCGCCGCCTGATGCGCCCTGCCCCGGTGCTGCGGACCGAGGCACTGGGCCTGACGTTTCCGTCCCCGTTCGGGCTGGCTGCGGGATTCGACAAGGAAGGCTCGGGCATTGTTGCCCTCTGCAACCTGGGCTTCGGACACGTGGAGGTGGGTACCGTGACTGCCTCCGCCCAGCCGGGCAATCCGAAGCCTCGCCTGTTCCGCCTCGTCGAGGACCGGGCGGTGATCAACCGGATGGGCTTCAACAACGACGGCGCCGCCGCCGTGGCGCCCCGCCTGGGCAAGGCCCGGACGGCACTGGCAAAAGCCTTCGGGACGCCGCGGCCCGTCATCGGTGTGAATATCGGCAAGACCAAGACCGTCGAACTCACGGACGCCGTTGAGGATTACCTCGCCAGCACCCGGGAACTGGCCCCCTACGCCGACTACCTCGCCGTTAACGTCAGCTCACCCAACACGCCCGGGCTGCGCCTGCTGCAGGACATTTCCACGCTGCGGCCGCTGCTGGAGCAGGTGGGCAGCGCCGCAGACGAGGCCGCCGGCCGGCACGTCCCGCTGCTGGTCAAGATCGCCCCGGACCTGAGCGACGCGGACATTGACGACGTCGCCGAGCTCGCCCTGTCCCTGAAGCTGGACGGCGTGATCGCCACCAACACCACCATCACCCGGGAAAACCTGGTGACCGACCCGGAACGCGTGATTGCCTGCGGCGTCGGCGGGCTCAGCGGTGCCCCGCTGAAGAAACGGTCCCTCGAGGTGCTGCGGCGGCTGCGCGCCGGGCTGGGGGAGGACGGCCCGGCCATCATTTCCGTCGGGGGAGTGGAAACGGCCGCCGATGTACAGGAGCGCCTCGATGCCGGTGCGCTTCTGGTGCAGGGGTACACCGCGTTCCTGTATGAAGGTCCTTTCTGGGCGGCACGGATCAACCGGGGCCTGGCCCGGGCGCGCCGTTAAGCAATGAAAGGGCCGCCCTCGGGCGGCCCTTTCATTTTTCGTACGGAAGTTTGTCTTGGGAAACGCTCAGGAGGGGTACTGGCCGCGGCGGACCTGGGGCTTGGGCAGGCGGAAACGCCGCAGCTGCAGGGAACGGGAAACCCCGTACCAGACATCACCGGGGTTGGGCCCGCCGAACTTGGCCGTCAGGCGCTTCCGGATCTGCCGGCGCAGCATAAAGCTGTCCGCAATCACCAAAAGGATCAGCACCCAGAACGCAGCCATCACAATCAGCTGGACATCGATGCTCGGGATGAAGCTGAACAGGACGAAGACCAGCGCAGCGATCATGATGAATTCGCCGATGTTCCAGCGGGCATCAACAACGTCGCGGACAAACCGGCGGTTGGGGCCCTTGTCCCGAAGGGGAAGGTAACGCTCTTCGCCGGTGTCCAGGGCGCGGCGGGTCTTCAGCCGCTCCTCCCGGAGTGCATCGCGGTTGGCAGCCTTGGCCGCCTTCCGGTCATCAGGAACCAACGGCCGCCGGCGGGCGGCTACCTGGTCCTTGCGGCGGGGCGTCGGGGCACCCTTGCCCACCCGTACGTTGGCTGCCTGGTCAGCGGCAGCTGCCTGGTCCACAGTTTCCTGCGCGGTGGGCGCTTCTTTCTTTCGTCCGAACACATCCCAAGGATACCGTGAAAGATTGTAGGGTTTTGGCTATGACTTCCAACCCCACTCCAGACGCAAATCCCTCATCCGCGGATGTCCATGAGGACGCCCTCCGTGCCAGCGTGGCCGCGGATTTCCCGCGGACCGTCGAGCAGCTCAAGTCCCTGGTGAGCATCCCGGGCATCGCGTGGGACTCCTTTGATCCGGAGCACCTGAACCGCAGTGCCGCCGCCGTCGCCGAGCTGGTCCGCGAAGCCGGCATCGAAGACGTCCAGGTGCTCCGCGTGGACAACAACGGCACCCCCGGCGGCCCCGCCGTCGTCGCCCGCCGTCCCGCCCGTGCCGGCGCGCCCACCGTCCTGCTGTACGCCCACCACGATGTCCAGCCGCCCGGGGACCCGGACCTCTGGGAGTCCGACCCCTTCACCGCCGAAGAGCGCAACGGACGGCTCTACGGCCGCGGCGCTGCTGATGACAAGGCCGGCATCATGGCGCATATCGGTGCACTGCGTGCTCTGGAGGACGTCCTGGGGGAGGAGTCCGGCGTCGGCGTCACCCTGTTCATCGAAGGTGAGGAAGAAGCCGGATCGCCGACCTTCCGCACCTTCCTGGAGACCTACCAGGACCTGCTGCGGGCCGACGTCATTGTGGTTGCCGATTCGGGCAACTGGAAGGTAGGTGTACCGGCGCTCACCACGAGCCTGCGCGGGCTGGTGGACGGCACCGTGGAGGTACAGGTGCTGGACCACGCCGTGCACTCCGGGATGTTCGGCGGTCCGGTGCTGGACGCGCCCACCCTGCTGGCCCGGCTGATTGCGACGTTCCATGACGACGCCGGCGACGTCGCCATCGCCGGACTCGTGTCCGGTGACGACGCCGCCGTGGAGTACCCCGAGGCGGACTTCCGTGCCGATTCGTCGCTGCTCGACGGCGTCCGGCTCGCCGGAACGGGCTCCATTGCCTCCCGGCTGTGGACCAAACCCGCCCTGTCGATCATCGGCATAGATGTACCGACCGTGGCGATGTCCTCCAACACCATCCAGCCGAAGGCCCGCGCGAAGTTCAGTCTGCGCCTGGCCCCCGGGCAGAGCCCGGAGGAGGCCATGGCAGCCGTCGAGGCACACGTCCAGGCTCATGCTCCCTTCGGTGCCAAGGTCACGTTCACACCGGGGGAGCAGGGCAACGCCTTCGCCACCGACACCACTGCCAGCGCCGCACGCACCGCGTTGTGGGCCCTCGAACGGGCGTGGGGTGTGGAGCCGGTGGAATCGGGCATGGGCGGATCCATCCCGTTCATCTCGGACCTCGTGGAACTGTTCCCGGAGGCGCAGATCCTGATCACCGGCGTCGAGGATCCGGATTCACGCGCCCACAGCGCCAACGAATCACTGGACCTGGGCGACTTCCGGAACGCCATCCTGGCCGAAGCGCTGCTCCTCGCCCGCCTTGGAGCCGTTGCAGGCTAGGAAACAGGACCAAAGCAGGTGCCGGGCGGGAATTCTTTTAGGCCCGGCACCTGTTAGATCGTTGGGGGCCAGCAGACGTACCATTGAGACACTGGTCCGGCCCGCGGCAGGCGATTCAAGGCGTGTACGCGGAAAGACCAGCTGAGGAAAGAGAGAAACTATGAGCGTTTCCACCAGCGAAAACACGACCGCTGCAGCAGAGGCCGAGCTGCCCGTACACGAAGTACTGCTGTCTGATGTAGCCGCACAGAAGGTCCGCAGCCTGCTGGAGCAGGAAGGCCGCACCGACCTCCGTCTCCGTGTGGCAGTCCAGCCCGGAGGCTGCTCGGGACTCATCTACCAGCTCTACTTCGACGAGCGCGTCCTGGACGGCGACGCCGTCCGTGACTTCGACGGCGTCGAGGTCATCGTGGACAAGATGAGCGTCCCCTACCTGTCCGGCGCATCGATCGACTTCGAGGACACCATCTCGAAGCAGGGGTTCACCATCGACAACCCCAATGCCGGCGGCTCATGCGCCTGTGGAGATTCCTTCCACTAGGAACCATGGCTGCGGCGGCCCGCAATAGGAGCATTAAACGCCCGGCGCGGCGGTGATCTGTCACTGGATCGCCGCGCGTACGGGTAAGCTCTACACGTAGTAGTAAAACTAATGTCCGTAGACGGGAACTTTTTTGTCTCCGTACGGACAGCACTTGCACGCAACAAGAGGAAGGGCCGTCTGTGAGTTCGCAGGACCGAACCAGCAGCCGACGCGCCAGGATCTTAAAGATCTCAGCCGTAACGTCGGCCGGCGCGTTGTTTTTATCGGGGTGTTCATCGGAGGCTCAAACGGGCTGGTTGCCGTCGGACCGCGACACCACTAACCACACCGGCCGCATCATTGACCTGTGGGTCAACTCGTGGATTGCCGCCCTGGCGGTTGGTATCCTCACCTGGGCTTTGATCCTGTGGTGCATGGTTGCCTACCGCCGCCGCAAGAACGAGACCGGGTACCCCCGCCAGCTCAGCTACAACCTGCCGCTGGAAATCTTCTACACGGCCGTACCGCTGTTCATGGTTCTGGTGTTGTTCTACTTCACCAACCAGGACATCAAGGCGATCAATGCAACCAGCGATGACCCGGACCGGGTCATCATTGATGTGCGCGCCAAGCAGTGGTCCTGGGACTTCAACTATGTCAACGAAGACAAGTACTACCAGGGCGTTCAGGTAAACCTCGACGGCCAGGAAGTCAAGCAGGATGAGTTCCCCACGTTGGTGCTCCCTGTTGACCAGACCATCGAACTGCAGCTGAACACCCGCGACGTCCAGCACTCCTTCTGGGTGCCTGCGTTCCTGCAGAAGATGGACGTCTACCCCGGCCGCACCAACGTCATCACCCTCGAAACCGGTAAGACCGGAACCTTCGACGGTAAGTGCGCCGAGCTCTGCGGTGAGTACCACTCCGAAATGCTCTTCAACGTCGAGGTTGTCAGCGAAGCCGAGTACGACGAGTACGTAGCGACCCTGCCCAGCGGGCAGGTCGACGAGAACTACGACCGCCAGTACAACTCAGAATCTAGCGAAGTTAGGAAGTAGGTGACGTCATGACTACTCTCGAATACACTTCGGAAGATTCCGGCACCAGGGTTGCGCCCCGCGTAGTACCCGTCTCCAAGGGACGAATCGTTGTCAGCTGGATCACGTCCACTGACCACAAGACGATCGGGTACATGTACCTGATTGCCTCGTTTATCTTCTTCTGCCTCGCAGGCGTGATGGCATTGGTCATCCGCGCGGAGCTGTTTGAACCCGGTATGCAGATCCTGCAGACCAAGGACCAGTACAACCAGCTGTTCACGATGCACGGCACCGTGATGCTGCTGATGTTCGCCACCCCGCTGTTCTCCGGTTTCGCGAACGTCATCATGCCCCTGCAGATCGGCGCACCGGATGTTGCCTTCCCGCGGTTGAACGCCCTGGCGTTCTGGTTCTTCCTCTTCGGCAGCACCATTGCCGTTGCCGGCTTCATTACGCCGCAGGGCGCAGCGTCCTTCGGCTGGTTCGCGTACACCCCGCTGTCCAGCACCACGTTCTCTCCGGGCGTGGGCGGAGACCTCTGGGTCTTCGGCCTGGCACTGTCCGGCTTCGGCACCATCCTCGGTGCGGTCAACTTCATCACCACCATCATCTGCATGCGTGCCCCGGGCATGACCATGTGGCGCATGCCGATCTTCACCTGGAACACGCTGGTTACGGCCATCCTGGTCCTGATGGCGTTCCCGCCCCTGGCGGCTGCACTGTTCGCCCTCGGCGCCGACCGGCGCTTCGGAGCGCACATCTTCGATCCGGAACGCGGCGGTGCCATCCTGTGGCAGCACCTGTTCTGGTTCTTCGGCCACCCCGAGGTCTACATCATCGCCCTGCCGTTCTTCGGCATCGTGTCCGAGATCTTCCCGGTCTTCAGCCGCAAGCCGATCTTCGGCTACAAGGGCCTGGTCTACGCAACCATCGCCATCGCCGCACTGTCGGTGACGGTCTGGGCGCACCACATGTACGTGACCGGCGCAGTCATGCTGCCGTTCTTCGCCTTCATGACGATGTTGATTGCGGTGCCTACGGGCGTGAAGTTCTTCAACTGGATCGGCACCATGTGGCGGGGGTCCATCACCTTTGAGACCCCCATGCTCTGGAGCATCGGCTTCCTCATTACGTTCCTCTTCGGCGGTCTGACCGGCATCATCCTGTCCTCCCCGCCGCTGGACTTCCACGTCTCGGATACGTACTTCGTGGTGGCACACTTCCACTACGTCATCTTCGGCACCGTGGTGTTCGCGATGTTCGCAGGCTTCTACTTCTGGTGGCCCAAGTGGACCGGCAAGATGCTCAACGAACGCCTGGGCAAGATCCACTTCTGGCTCCTGTTCATCGGCTTCCACGGCACCTTCCTCATCCAGCACTGGCTGGGTGTCCTGGGCATGCCGCGCCGCTACGCCGACTACCTGGTGGAAGACAACTTCACCGCGATGAACCAGTTCTCCACCATTGCCTCCTTCGTCCTGGGTGCCTCGATGATCCCGTTCTTCTGGAACGTGTACATCACCTGGCGCCACGGCAAGAAGGTTGAAGTGGACGACCCCTGGGGCTTCGGTGGCTCGCTCGAGTGGGCAACTTCCTGCCCGCCGCCGCGCCACAACTTCACGTCGCTGCCCCGGATCCGTTCGGAGCGTCCGGCACTGGACCTGCACCACCCCGAGCTGCAGCAGCACGTCACTGACGATTCCGCGGCTGCCAAGGTATTCGGCCCCGGCGACCGGAAGGAAAAAGTCTAATGAAGGTTGAGACTAAACTCTTCGCTTACATGGCGCCGTTCTTCGTCGTCGTCGGCGTGGTCTACGGCTACATGGTCGAGTGGACGGAGCCCGTTGGTTACCTGGCGCTCTTCCTCACCGGCGGCATGTCCGGGATGATCGCCTACTACATCGGCTTCACCGGCAAGCGGGTCGGTCCCCGCCCCGAGGATCGTCTGGACGCCGAGATCCACGAAGGTTCCGGCGAGCAGGGCTTCTTCAGCCCGTGGAGCTGGTGGCCGCTGCTGCTGGGTGCCTCTGCCGCTATCGGCTTCCTGGGCATGGCAGTGGGCTGGTGGATCCTGTACATCGGTGCCGGCCTGGCCGTCATCGCGCTGGTTGGCTGGGTTTTCGAGTACAGCCGCGGAAACCACGCCCACTAGGGACTGCATAACAGCATAAAAAGGAAGGACCCGCAGGTGACTGCGGGTCCTTCCTTTTTGCGTTGGTCCGCCCCCACAAGACAAGGAACGCTGCAGGGGAGGGGCGGTGCAGAGATACCGGTATTCTTAGACGGCAGCAGTTTTCCCAGCCGAAGGGGCGGAATAGAAGTATGCGTAGGTATGGTCCGTCCGCCGCTTCGGGACACCACCGGTGAGCAATCACCGGCTGCGGCTGCTCACCGAGGGCATCGATCCGGCCGCAGGCATCGCCAAGCACGTACAGCTCCAGGGCATTCTCCGCCGGTTCGTGGAAACCCATGCCGGGGCAGGGGAGGCCATCCCTTCAGAGCGTGAGCTTTCCGAACACTTCTCTGTTGCCCGCATGACCATCCGCCAGGCCGTCGATGCCCTGGTGGCGGACGGCGTCCTGGAGCGCGTCGTCGGGCTGGGGACCTTCGTGGCACGGACGAAGATGGACCTGCAGGTACAGCTGACCTCCTACTCTGAGGAAATGCACCGCCGCGGCATGGTCCCCGACGCACACGTCCTGAGCTTCGAGCAGATCGGCGCCTCGCAGCTGGTGGCGCGCGAGCTGCAGATTGAACCTGGCCAGCCGGTTATCCGCTTCCGCAGGCAGCTGCTGGCGGACGGCGAACCGATGAGCGTTGATGAAAACTTCATCCCGGCGCACTACGTACCCGGCATTCTCGAGGAAGATCCGCCGACGTCGCTCTACAACGTGCTGAGCGAGCGGTACGGCCTGGTGATGGAGTGGGGTGAGGACACCATCGAGGCAACGGCGGCCTCGGCCTCCATCGCCCGCCTGCTCAACGTTGAGCTCGGCGCACCGGTGCTGAAGATCCAGCGCCACGCCTATGTGTCACGGGCAATGGTCGACTACTCGGTGTCCTACTACCGCGCGGACCGCTACAAGCTCTGGGTGCCGCTTCAGCGTCCCGGAGTACGCACCCCCCGCTCATACCACCCGCGCCGGCGACCGAGCGCCTGAGTGCCACTCAGGGGGTCGCAGGCCCCGCCCACAAACCACAGCAGGAAGAGGAACACCACTATGGTCACCATTCGGATGTACAAGCGCGACGAGGCGGGGGTGCTCCATTTCCGTGAGGCCCTCTATGACGAGGACGAGGGGCAGTTGATGCTTTCCTCCGGCCCCGTGGGCTACGAAGGGTCGGCGAAGGTCCAGGATGTGGCGCCCGACGCCGCGGAGGGCCTACTGCACGCCTTTGCCGTCACCTCGGAGGAAGAGGGATACGCGGAGATTGATCCGGCAGACCAACACTGGGTCATCGTTCAGTACGCACTCAAGACCGCCGACGGCACCGAGCGGGACCGTTACCTCGAGCACAAGGCCACCCAGGCCATTTCGTCGTACTTCCTGTGGCGGGGGCTGGGGGAGGTGGACCACACGGAGTTCGCACCGCGCAAGCTGAATATCTATTGCCTGGTCCCGGATGTGAACAAGGCAGTTGCGGGCCTGAAGGTAGTGCTGCGGGACCCGCTGCTGGACTTCACCAAACTCACCATTGGATCCGCACCCGTGGCCGACCTGACGGCCCTGAAGCAGCGGTATCCGCTTCCGGCCAAGCGGCCGTTCACGCTGGCCTAGCGAACTAATCACCGGCACGCCGCCGGTACGTGCGGATAACAAAGAAGAGGGCCCGACCGGATGATCCGGTCGGGCCCTCTTCTTACACTGCCTTGCGGCTAGCGCTGTTCGATCGACACCTGGTCGTCAGCCTTGGCTGCAACCTCGGACGGCGATTCGTGGTGATGCGCATTCTCCAGTTCGGACGGCGTCACCGGAGCAACGCGGTCCTCGAAGAAGAAGCGGGACAGCTTGGCGCGTCGCTTCTCCTTCCCGGAGATCTTGCCGTTGGCGTCCGGCTGGGCCGGGAGCGCCTTGTAGGAGTCAAAGTCCACCAGGCGGTAGCGCTTGTACTCGTCCAGCGGCTCGTGCACCTCAATGTACTCGCCGTGCGGGAGACGGACGATGCGTCCGCTCTCAACACCGTGCAGGACAATCTCGCGGTCCTTGCGCTGCAGCGCCAGGGCGATGCGGCGGGCAATGATGAAGCCCAGGATCGGACCAACGAAGAACAGGACACGGAGCCAGTACGTCACATCGTTCAGCGACACGTGGAAGTGCGTGGCGATGAGGTCGGAGCTGGCAGCGGCCCACATGACGCAGTAGAACGTGATGCCTGCAACGCCGACGCCGGTGCGGTACGGCGCGTTGCGCGGACGGTCCAGCAGGTTGTGGACCCGCTTGTCCTTGGTCAGCCAGGCTTCGATCCACGGCCATGCGAACAGCAGGGTGAAGACGAGGCCTGCCGGGCCCAGGGCCGGCAGCAGCACGTTCAGCGACAGGGTGTTATCGCCCCACGGGAACGGGATGACCCATTCCAGCGGGAACCCGCCGATGAAGCCGGGCATCAGGCGCAGGGCGCCGTCGACCCAACCGATGTACCAGTCAGGCTGGGTACCGGCGGATACGGGGGAGGGATCGTAGGGACCGTAGTTCCAGATCGGGTTGATGGTGAAGAAGCCCGCGATGATGGCAATCACGCCGAAGACGATGAAGAAGAAGCCGCCGGCCTTCGCTGCGTAGACCGGGCCGACCGGGTAACCGACAACGTTGTTGTTGGTCCGGCCGGGGCCGCGGAACTGCGTGTGCTTGTGGATGACCACCATGAACAGGTGGATTGCAATCATCAGCAGGATCAGCGCCGGAACCAGGAGGATATGCAGCATGTACAGGCGGCCGATAATCGCCGTTCCGGGGAATTCACCTCCGAAGAGGAAGAAGCTGATGTAGGTGCCCACCACGGGGACCGACTTGATGACGCCGTCGATGATGCGCAGGCCGTTGCCGGAGAGCAGGTCATCGGGGAGGGAGTAGCCGGTGAAGCCGGCAGCCAGGGACAGGATCAGCAGGACGCCGCCCACCACCCAGTTGAGCTCGCGGGGCTTGCGGAACGCGCCGGTGAAGAACACGCGGAGCATGTGCACCGAGACGGCCGCTACGAAGAGCAGGGCCGACCAGTGGTGCACCTGGCGCATGAAGAGGCCGCCGCGGACATCGAAGGAGATGTTCAGGGAGGACTCATAGGCCACGGACATTTCCACGCCGCGCAGCGGAACGTAGCTGCCTTCGTAACGCGTTTCCGCCATGGACGGATCGAAGAAGAACGTCAGGAACGTTCCGGTCAGCAGCAGGATGACGAAGCAGTACAGCGCCACTTCGCCGAACATGAACGACCAGTGGTCGGGGAAGATCTTGCGGCCCAGACCCTTGACCATGCCGGAGCCGTTGACCCGTGAGTCAACGAAGTTGGTGACGCGTCCCAGACGGGTTTTGGCCTCGTAAGGGGTGGCAGAGGTAACACTCATGGTTAGCCACGCTCCCAGTAGCTCGGTCCGACAGGTTCTTCGAAGTCGCGCTGGGCGACCAGGTAGCCCTCGCTGTCGACCTCGATCGGCAGCTGCGGCAGTGCGTGCCCGGCCGGTCCGAAGATGACTTTGCATTCCTGCGTGACATCGAAGGTCGACTGGTGGCACGGGCACAGCAGGTGGTGCGTCTGCTGCTCGTAAAGGGCAACCGGGCACCCAACGTGCGTGCAGATCTTGGAGTAGGCGACAATGCCGTCCACTGCCCAGTCTTCGCGGCCGGGGGAGGGGTTCAGGTCCTCGGGGTTCAGGCGCATCAGCAGGACAACAGCCTTGGCCTTTTCCTCGAGCTTGTGCTCGTGCAGGTCGTTCAGACCGTCGGGGATGACGTGGAACGCCGAGCCCAGGGTGACATCCGAAGCCTTGATCGGGGTGCCGCTGGGGTCGCGCACCAGGCGGGTACCCTCTTTCCACATCGTGTGGCGAAGGGTATTGCCCGGAAGCGGGCCGAGGTCCCGGAAGACGGCGATAGCCGGCAGCGGTGCCAGGACCATGGCGCCGAGGAGCGTGTTGCGGATCAGGGGACGGCGCTTGATGCCCGTTTCCTCGATGATGTCCCCAACCATCTTCTCCGCAATCACACGATCCTCTTCAGGACGGATCTCGTGACGCTCTTCGGTGATCTCGTGGTCCGGCATAAGCGTCTTTGCCCAGTGGACAATGCCGACGCCGATTCCGAGCATCGCGAACGCGGTGCCGAGCCCCAGGAGGATGTTCTGCAGCCGCAGTTCAGCGATGCTGGCATCATCCAGGTGGATGCTGAAGTACCCGATGAAAAATACGATGGTGCCGATGATCGACACGATGAACAGGCTCGCCACCTGCCGCTCTGCCCGCTTTTCGGCGCGGGGATTTGTGTCGGCTAGACGAGGGCGGTGTGGGGGAAGTCCCGGATTCTGGAACTTCTCCTCATCTCCCTGGCCAGCCGTAGCGACGGTGCCCGAGGTGTTCGGACTGCCGTGACTATGGTCGCCCATGATCCCCCTCATCCTTCTCTGAAAACTGCATTTATAGA
Source organism: Arthrobacter sp. zg-Y238 (assembly GCF_024385525.1). Classification (GTDB taxonomy): domain Bacteria; phylum Actinomycetota; class Actinomycetes; order Actinomycetales; family Micrococcaceae; genus Arthrobacter_B; species Arthrobacter_B jinronghuae. The sequence goes on from NZ_JANFLU010000009.1 coordinate 32,072, forward strand.
CCTATATGTAACTGTGATGTCACCCGTGGAGGTGAGCGCGGCTGTGGTTAGGAAGACCGGGAGGTCAACCAGATGGTGAAAGCGATGATGATTCCCAGACCGGCGGTCCAGATGAACAGACCCTCGGATACGGGACCGAGCGAGCCCAGCTGGGCTCCACCGGGGGAGCCGCTGGTTTCGATGTCCTTGAGGAACGTAATGATGTCCTGCTTGTCCTCGGGAGTGATGTTGGTGTCGCTGAAGACAGGCATGTTCTGCGGGCCGGTGACCATGGCCTCGTAGATGTGCTTTTCGCTGACGCCGTCCAGGCTCGGAGCGAACTTGCCCCGGGTCAGTGCGCCGCCGGCAGCTGCGGCGTTGTGGCACATGGCGCAGTTCACGCGGAACAGCTCACCGCCGTTGGCGGATGCCTCTTCATCGGTGGTGTCCGGCTCAAGGTATTCCGAATCCGGAACCGAAGGGCCGGCACCGAGGCTGGAGACATAGGCAGCCAGTTCGGCGGTCTGGTCTTCGCTGAACTGGACCGGCTTCTCCTGGGCCTGCGGGCCCTGCATGGCCATCGGCATACGGCCGGTGCCCACCTGGAAGTCGACCGATGCTGCGCCGACGCCTACCAGCGAAGGCCCGTTTTCGGTGCCCGTGGCTTCTATGCCGTGGCACGTTGCACAGTTGGCGACGAAGAGCTTCTCGCCCTCGCTGACGTCTTCGGCAGTGTACGTGGTGGTAGCTGCCTGGGCCTGGTTGGCTCCGTTGGCTACGGCATAGAGACCACCCGTAACGAGGAGTCCCAGCAGCAGCAGCGCGACTGCTGCGAGGGGATGACGCCGCCTTTGCGATAGTGCCTTCACTTCGTAGTTCCTAACTTATGTGGTCTTTGGGAAACTTGTGCCACTTTGAAGTATTTCGTGGGGTGCGGGTCCTCAAGCAGTGTTACTTGAGGAAGTAAATGATGACGAACAGGGCAATCCAGACCACATCGACGAAGTGCCAGTAGTACGAGGTTACGATCGCCGAAGTTGCTTCGAAGTGTCCGAAGCGCTTGGCGGCGTAGGCACGGCCGATGATGAAGAGGAACGCGATCAGGCCGCCGGCCACGTGCAGGCCGTGGAAACCGGTGGTGAGGTAGAACGCGGAACCGTAGGAGTTCGACGAGAGGGAGACGCCTTCAGAGACGAGCATGGCGTATTCGTAGGCCTGTACGGAGACGAAGATTGCTCCGAGGAAGAAGGTCAGCAGGAACCACTCAGTCATGCCCCAACGGGAGAACTTCAGGAGCCCTCCGGTGCGGCGAGGCTGAAGTCGTTCTGCGGCGAAGACGCCGAACTGGCAAGTGAAGGAGCTGGAAACAAGGATCACCGTGTTCACGAAAGCGAACGGAACGTTCAGCTTCTCGGTCTCCATGGCCCACAGTTCGGTCGAGACCGAGCGAAGAGTGAAATACATGGCGAAGAGAGCAGCAAAGAACATCAGTTCGCTGGAGAGCCACACCACGGTTCCTACGGAAACCATATTGGGGCGGTTCAGCGTGGGGTGAGCCGGGGTACTGGGGGCATGGGTCGCTGTTGTCACATAGACATTATGGCGGTAAAACTGCCCAGTTCTCCAACAGATCGGGGCCGACGGCGCGTCCAAAGCGGGCAACGCCGCCCCGGATCCCAGTATTGGCGCGGAAATAGGCCTCACAGAAAGAAATCAGCTTTTTCTACGAAACGTAGATAACCTAGGGTGTGTGACTACGATTCCGAGTTCCGGTGACACCTGGCCGAGCCTGATTAATGCCCTCATCGGAGGCGAAAACCTCTCTACTGAGCAGACCCGATGGGCCATGGCCACCATCATGGCCGGCAATGCCACGGACTCCCAGATTGCAGGGTTCCTCGTGGCGCTGCGTGCCAAGGGCGAAACCGTTGACGAGCTCACCGGCCTCGTCGAGGCGATGGTTGCCAGTGCCCGCCCCATCGACATCCCGGGGGAGACGCTCGACATCGTAGGCACCGGCGGGGACCGCCACAACACCGTCAATATTTCCACCATGGCCGCACTCGTGTGCGCCGGAGCCGGCGCGAAGGTGGTTAAGCACGGGAACCGCGCTGCGTCGTCGGCCTCCGGATCTGCGGACGTTATTGAAGCACTGGGGGTCCGGCTGGATCTGTCGGTGGAGCGGGTGGCTCAGGCTGCTGTCGAGGCCGGCATCACGTTCTGCTTTGCCCAGGTCTTCCACCCGTCCATGCGCTTCGCCGCCGTGCCGCGCCGCGAGATGGGTGTGGCCACCGCCTTCAACTTCATGGGACCGCTGACGAATCCGTCCAACCCCAGCGCATCGGCCATTGGTGTCGCAGACGCCCGGCTGGCACCGCTGATGGCCGGCGTGCTGGCCAGGCGCGGCGTGCGGGCCCTGGTGTTCCGCGGCGGCGACGGGCTGGACGAGATGACCACCACCGGTGTCTCTACCGTCTGGGAAGTCCGTAACGGTGCCGTAGAGGAGTCCGTAGTGGATCCCTTGGATCTCGGGATCAGCCGGGCCACGCTGGAGGATCTGCGGGGCGGTGACGCCGCCGCGAATGCGGCAGTGGTGCGCAGCGTACTGGCGGGGGACAAGGGGCCGGTGCGGGACGCCGTCGTGCTGAACGCGGCCGCGGCGCTGGTGGCCCTGGACCGCGGGGCGGACGGCCCGCTGATTGACCGGCTGTCCCGCGGTTTGGCCCGCGCCTGCGACTCGATCGACAGCGGTGGGGCCCAGGCGGCGCTGGACCGCTGGGTGGCCGTCACCCAGTAAGCGGGGCCGGCAGGCCGGCGGCGGCTGCTAGCTGTCGAAGCCCAGTGAGAACGCCGCGTCCAGGTCATGCTGCGAGTAGGCACGGAACGCTATCTGCGTGGTGGTGCCGATCACTCCGTCGACCTTGGACAGTCGGTTGGCAATCGCATCGGCGAGGTCCTCATGGCGCTGCACCCGTGCGATGGCGATCAGGTCGCATTCGCCGGTCACCGAGTAAACCTCGCTGATGCCGTCAATCTCGGAGATTTCCTCGGCGCATTCCGGGATCCTGGCGGAGTCGGTCTGGATGAGTACAAAAGCGGTGATCATGGAGGGGCCTTCCCTGCGGGTCTCTTAGTGCGGCGGTGTCTAGATGCGGCACTGTCTTAATGCGGCGGCGTCCGCTGCTGCTCTCTTTGAGCCTAGTGGATGGAACGGTGCCTGCGGCGGGAAAGCACTGTCCACGCCGCGCGCTGGCCGAGCAAGAACACTCCGAGCACTGCCAGGGTGACCATCTGGAAGCTGACGGCGGTGCCGCCGCCGGCCAGCGCACGGATTCCCAGACCGGCTGCTACGGTTCCGAGCCAGATGACGACGCCGTCGGGCCAGAGCCGTGCCGGACGCCGCCAGGCGCGCATGGCCGCCCACGAGAGCAGGCATGCCAGCAGGAACGGCAGAGCGGTGGTGAGGATGCCGAGTACGGCCAGGCCATGTTCGTGGCTTCGCCGGCCAAGGGCGGCGAAAACGACGATAAGGACGAGGTCCGAGGCGAGGACCCAGGGCCAGGTCCGGACGGCTGGGCGGGTGGTCGTGTCTGTCATGGGGTGTTCTCCCGGGTGGGGATGGTGCGGTTTTCGCGGACGTAGGGGCCGAGGAGTTCCCGTACCCGCTCCTCGACCGTCTCCGGCCCGGTGCCGGATTCCAGCAGCCTGGTGGACGAATGCACGATGGCGTTGATGAGCTCGGCCGTCACCGGCGGATCCGGAACGCCCATCGCAGTCAGCGTCTCCACCAGCGGAGTGAGCAGCTGGCGGTGCATCATGGCACTTTGGTTGTCCAGTTCCTCGCCGGGGGCGACGGCGGCCAGCGCGTTGCCGACGGCGTGCTCACCCTCCGCGACCAGGCGGATGTTCGTCAGCACATAGGCCATGATGCGGTCCGCGGGTTCCGGCTCCGCATCCATGGCTTCCCGCACCCGCTGCGTCCAGCGCGGGAAAACGTCCAGCACCAGGGCATGGAGGAGATCCTGGCGGGACTTGTAATACTGGTAGGCGCTCGGACGGGCGAGGCCCGCCAGCGCGGCCACTTCGGCCATGCTGGGGGCCTCGCCGGTGCGGGCCAGGAGGGTGCGTGCCGCGTCCAGCAGCGCCCGCTGCTGTGCCGCCCGGTGTTCGGCCACCGTGGGGGCAGTGATTCGGGGCACTTATGCCCTCCTGTTCGTGCTGTGGCTAGCTTGAGAGGCGTCCATCCACCATCTCTACGACGCGGTCGCAGTGGTGCAGGACGTCGTGATCGTGCGTCACCATAACTGTAGCAACGCCGCGCTCATGGGTTTCCCGGGCAAGCAGGGCAACCACGTCCTGGCTGCGGGCGCGGTCCAGTGCTGCGGTCGGCTCATCAACCAACAGCAGCGACGGCCGATTCACCAGTGAACGCGCAATCCCGACCCGCTGGCGCTCACCACCGGACAGCTGGTCGGGCCGGCTCCGGGCCTTGTGGTCCATGCCCACGGCCGCCAGGAGCTCCAGCGGGTCGAGGCTGTCCCGGGTGCCGGCAAGCTTCTGCATCAGGCGCAGTTGTTCCGCCGAATTCAGTGCCGGAATCAGGTTCCCGGACTGGAACACGAAGCCGATCTCCTGCAGGCGGAACCGGGCCCGGGCCGCCTTGCCCAAGGTGCCCAGATCCACTCCATTGACCCGGACGGTCCCGGAATCGGGGGTGGTGAGGGCCCCGGCCACGGCAAGCAGGCTGGACTTTCCGGCGCCGGACGGGCCGACGACGGCGACCATCTCACCGGGGCGGACGGTTAGCGAGACGTTAGCCAGGGCCTGCACCGTGCTGTCACCGTCGCCCAGAGCGAGGTTCGCGGACTCGATCAGCAGTCCGCCGGTACGCGTGCCGGGAGTGCGTTCTTCAGTGGCGGTGCTCATCTCTGTCCTCCAAGGGCTGCCAGGGGGTCTACGCGGGAAATCCGAACAATGGCCAGGGCGGCGCCCGCCAGACCAAGGACGATCGTCAGGACCGTGGCCGTCAGGATGGGAGTGGCCTCAAGGGCAAACGGCATGGCCGTACCAGTCAGTCCGGCACCCATGGCGAGGCCGGCGAGAATGCCGGCAACGGTGGAGGTCACCAGGATGATGGCCGCCTGGAGCAGTCCGTCACGCAGCAGGTATCCGGTGGAGGCGCCCACGGCGCGCAGCACAGCGAGTTCGTGCTTGCGCTGGATGGTCCAGACCGTGAAGAACGCGCCCACCACAAGGGCGCAGATGGCGTACAGGAAGATCTGGATCATTTCCAGGGTCATGGTTTCGGCGGAGTAGCCGGGGGAGGCGTTGAAGGATTCCGCCAGGGTCGAGGTGACCGTTCCGGCCGCTTTATCGCCGGCGGCGAAATCGATGTCCGCACCGTCGGCCGCCTTTAGGGCAACCGTGCTGGCGGTGTCGAAGTCAACGCCGGACACGGTGTCAGCGGTCGGCGCCCCGGGGGAACTCTGTCCGCTGGCCAGGTACTGCCAGGTGTCCAGCGGCAGGTAGGCGAGGTCGACGTGCCCGAAAGTCGCCTGCCCGTCGGTGTAGCCCACCACTGTCAATTCGACGCCGATGCGCTCCAGGGTGACGACGTCGCCGATGTGCAGGCCTTCTTCGGCTGCAGTGGCTGACACCACGATCTCGTTGGGTGTGGCAATGCTGCGTCCTTCGCCGACTTTCGGCGCCAGGAAGGAACCGGGCTCGATCCCGAACAGGGCCAGGTCGACCTGGGTGCCGTTGCCGGTGGTGCCGTTCATCATGGCGGTGCCCATCAGGGCGGACTCCTCGACGCCGGGCTGTTCGGCCCAGACCGCGGCCTGGTGTTCGTCGACGACGCTGCGGGAGAAAGCGTTGTCGGTTTTGGTGCCTTCATTGAAGGCAAAGGCGGTGGAAGGCATGGCTTTCAGGCCGGACACGCCGTCGTTGACCAGTCCGGAGGACAAGCCGGATAGCAGGACCATGAGAACGGCGATGAGGGCGACGACGCCGCCCATCAGTCCGAACCTGGCCCGGGCAAAACGCAACTCTCGAAGCGCTAGGAACATCGGAACCCCTTGGTGGATTGCTGGAAATGTTGCCAACACTGTGTCGGTAACATACCAACATCATGTCAGAAAGTGCCCTCCGAGGCGAAATGCGCGCGTTGCACCCTTGCCTGCCCGGGCAATGACCGGGGGCTGGCATGGATGCAGGCCGTCTGCTGTGCTTGGACCATGCCAAGGCATGGCTTCTCGGCACGCGGTTCCCGGCATTCGTCCCGCCGGCGGTATCTGCGCGCGATGGCGGTGGCCGTGGTGCTGGTGCTGGTCTTCGAATACGCGGTCCTGCCGCAGCTTGTCGGTATCGACAACGTCCTGCGGTCCTTGGCCGGGTTGCCGCTGATAGTGCTGGTGGGTGCGCTGTGCCTGGAGGTCACCTCCTGGCTGAGCTACAGCGCGCTGACGCGGGTGGTGTTGCCTGGCACCTCGCGGCCGTCCTATTTCACGCTGGTGCGGATCGACCTGTGCGACACCGCCATTAACCACGTGGTGCCCGGCGGCGGAACGACGTCGGCCGCTGCCCGGTTCCGGCTGCTCACCCTGTCCGGATCTCCGCCGCAGGATGCGCTCAGTGCGGCAACCATCCAGGTGCTGGGAGCGAACCTGGTTCTCGGTGCGCTGTTTGGTATCGGGTTGCTGTCCATGCTCGGGCAGGTGAACGTCAGCGGCTATTACGCGGCCGCCGGGGCAGTGGTGCTGGCGCTGTTCGTGCTTGTCGTAGTTCTGCTGACCGTCCTGAACCGGCATCTCGCGGGAGCGGTGCGGGTGGTGCGGTCGGTGGCAGGAGCGGTTCCGCTGATGCACCCGGACAGTGCCGAAAAATTTGTCCGGACGGTGGCCGGCGAAACACAGATGTTCCGTGCACAGCCGCGCCGGCTTCTTGCCGGGGTGGCGCTGGCGGCGCTGCGCTGGCTTCTGGACGCAGCCTGCCTGTGGGTGCTGGTAGCGGCGTTTGGCCATGTGCTGGGACCGGGGGAGCTGCTGGTCGCTTATTCCCTGGCCGGGCTGGTGTCGATGGTGCCGCTGACCCCCGGCGGCGTAGGGCTGGTGGAGGGGCTGCTGGTCCCCACTCTCACCGGATTCGGCGCACCGTCACACGTTGCGGTCCTGGGGGTCCTGTCCTGGCGGATCCTGCAGTTCTGGCTGCCGATCCCCGTAGGGGCGCTGGCCTATGTCTCACTGCGGCTGGGTGTGCTGCGCCGGGCGGGCCGCCGGCGCCGGGAGATAGTCCTCACCGGCGCCAACGGTCCCGCCGATAGGCGGTGAGGCAGATTAGGACCAGATGTCGTCGCCGCGCAGCGTGGCGTCGGCGCCGCCGTCGGTGTAGATGGTCTGTCCCGTGGTGTGGCTGTTCTCCTCGGAGGTCAGCCAGATCAGGAGGCGGGCGATGACTTCCGGTTCCGAGTGGCCGTTGAGCGGCATCGGGACATTGGCGTCCACCATGGCCCGTCCTTCGGGGGTGGACAGCAGGTCGCGCGTCATGGCGGAGAGCACGGTGCCGGGGGCAACGGCGTTCAGCGGGATGCCGGCGCCGGCGAAGGCGGGGCTGATGCTCTCGCGGCGGACCCAGCGGCTCAGGGCGCGCTTGCTGGAGGGGTAGTTGAGGTAGCCGGTCTGGGGGCCGTTGTCGGCGAGTGCCTGGCCGATCCGCAGGGCTTCTTCCTCGTTGCCGGCGAGCATGGCGTCGACAAGCTCGGGGGAGTTGGGCTGCAGGCTCGCCATGGAGCTGACGACGGCGGCGCGGGGCGCACTGCTCTTGGCCAGGACCGGGGCCAGTTCGGTCAGGAAATCCGTGACGCCGAAGAAGTTCACGGCGACGGTGATGGGTGCGGGGGCGGAGATGCCGGCGCAGGCGATCACGGCGTCGACGTTCCCGCCGGCAAGTTCCACGGCCTTGGCGACGGCGGCGGAGCGGCCCTCGGGCTTGCTCAGGTCCGCTTCGACGTCGGCGTTGCGCAGGTCGACGCCGATGACGGTGTTGCCGCGTTCCTTCAGGATTGCGGCGGTTGCTGCTCCGATGCCGGAGGCGGATCCGGTCACAATGTAGGTTCTAGTCATGTTTACAGTGTAGACCTGTCAGCCCGGCACCGGCATTTCAGTGCAGGAGCTCCTGCCAGCCCGGAGGCACCCGGCCGGCCGGTCCGGGAACGGACTGGCTATTCGGGTGGTGGGCCGGCGGGGCCAGCTCCGGTCCGGCGAAGACGGAGGAATCCGCGTAGTTCCAGAACCAGTCCTCACCGGGTTCGAAGCTCCGGATGACGGGATGCCCGGTCTGCTGTTGGTGAAGGGTGGCGTGCTGCCCGGGGGAGCTGTCGCAGCAGCCGATGTGCCCGCATTCGGCACATCGGCGCAGGTGGTACCACCACCCCTCCAGTTGGGCGCATTCCACGCAGCCCGGGCCGCTGGGCGGAACCGAAACGTTGATACCGGGGATCGGGTCCATGGGGGACCTCCTTCAGGTACGGGTGGATCGTCAGTACCGGCCGGCACATTGTGCTGCCGTCCCCACCACGGTAGCTACCCGGCCGTCCCCGTCAACAGGTGCCGGAGCGCAACAGGTTCCGGGCGCAGCAGGTCCGCAGCAGGCCCCCGGCGTCCGGCCTAGGCCAGCCAGGCGGTGGTGTCGGGCGGCAGCAGGCCGCCGTCGAGCGGGCCGCTGCTGTGCAGTACCGACCCCGCCGGCAACCCGATGGATTCGGTGCCGAAGTTGGTGATGCTCTGCCACCCGCCGGGCCGCCGGAAGTGCAGCACGGCGGCCGGACTGTCCAGCCAGTCGAGTTCCTCCGGACCCTGCTGCTTGCCGCGGAGCTCCAGTGCCCGGCGGTAGAACAGCAGGGTCGAGTCCCCGTCCTGTTCCTGGGCCGATACCGCAGCGGAGGCGAAGTGCTCCGGCTGGGGCAGATGGGCGGAGCCGGCGCCGAATCCGAAGGACGGGCCTTCCGCAGTCCAGGGCAGGGGCACCCGGCATCCGTCACGGCCCTTGTCCACACCCGGGTTGCGGTAGAACGTGGGATCCTGCCGGTCAGCGTCCGGGATGTCCGCCACTTCATGCAGGCCCAGTTCCTCCCCCTGATACAGGTAGGCCGAGCCGGGCAGTGCAAGCATCAGCAGGGTGGCGGCACGCGCCCGGCGCAGGCCCAGCTCCCGGTCCAGTGCCGGTTCGGTGCCGCCCGAGAAGACCCAGGCTTTCCCGTCCTGTCCCTTCGAGCTGCCCGCCGGAGCGGGCGGCAGGCCGTAACGCGTGGCGTGCCGGACGACGTCGTGGTTGGACAGCACCCAGGTGGAGGAGGCCCCGGTGGCCGCGGCCTGGTCCAGGTTGGCGGTGATGATCTCCCGGAACCGGGCCGCGTCGAAGTCCGCCTGCAGCAGGTCGAAGTTGAACGCCTGGCCCAGGCCTTCGGGGCTGGCATACCGCCCGCGGCGCGAGGCATGCACCCAGGCCTCGGCCACCGCCGTGCGCGGAGGATCGTACTCGTTGAACAGCTTCCGCCACTCGGCATAGATTTCGTGGACCTCGTCGCGGTCCCAGAACGGATGGCCGCCGTCCAGGCCCTCACCTTCCGCCGCCAGCTCGGCACTGGTTGCCAGGGGCTCAGCGAGGTCCTTGGCGAGTGCATGGGCCACGTCGATCCGGAACCCGTCCACGCCGCGGTCGGACCAGAAGCGCAGGGTGGTAAGGAACTCCGCGCGCACCTCGGGGTTCTCCCAGTTGAAATCGGGCTGTTCCGAGGCGAACAGGTGCAGGTACCACTGCCCGTCCGGCACCTGCTCCCAGGCGCTGCCGCCGAAAACGGACTGCCAGTCCGACGGCGGCAGGCTTCCGCCGGGTCCTGTTCCGTCGCGGAAGATATACCGGTTGCGGGCGGGGGACCCCTTGGGAGACGCCAGCGCTTCCTGGAACCAGGCGTGGCGGTTGGAGGAGTGGTTCGGGACGATGTCCACGATCAGTTTGATGCCGGCGGAGTGCAGTGCCGCGGCCATGTCATCGAAGTCGGCCAGGCTGCCCAGCCGCGGATCGACGGCGCGGTAGTCGTCGACGTCGTACCCGCCGTCGGCGAGCGCCGAGGGGTAGAAGGGGCTCAGCCAGACGGCGTCGACCCCCAGTTGCGCGAGGTACGGGACCTTGGCTGTGACGCCGGGCAGGTCACCGAGGCCGTCCGCATTCGAATCCGAGAAGCTGCGCGGATAGATCTGGTAGACGGCGGCCTGCCGCCACCAGTGCGGATCCTTCATCGGGTCGGCGGGGAATGGCTGCGCGGGAGCGGTCAAGGCGGTCCTTCGGGTGGGAGGTGTTTCTACGTTGTCTGGACTCTACCAACGCGTGTGGCGCACCTAACGTCTCAGGGAGCGGCGGCCCGGCGTTCGAGCACCTCCCGTTCGCGGCGGTTCCCGGCCAGCCCTGCGGCAACGGAAAACTCGGCCCGTGCCTCCTCTGTCCGGCCGAGCCTTGCCAGCAGCTCGGCCCGCACACTCGGCAACAGGTGGGATCCGTGCAGGGCTCCTTCGGCCACCAGCCGGTCCACGATGGCCAGGGCGGCTTCCGGCCCGGTGGCCATGGACACTGCCACCGCCCGGTTGAGGTCAACCACCGGCCCGGGGGAGAGCCGCCCCAGTGCTTCGTAGAGCAGGACGATCCGGGGCCAGTCCGTGAGCTCGGCACGTGCGGCCGTGGCGTGGCACTGCGCAATGGCTGCCTGCAGGGCATAGCTGCCCCGTGGGCGGCCGAGTTCCCTGGACAGTTCGTCGGCACGGGCAAGACCCGCGACGCCGCGTTGGATCTGCGCCCGGTCCCAGCGGGTACGGTCCTGGTCCGCCAGCAGGACGGGTGCGCCGCCGGGACCGCTGCGGGCGGCGAAGCGGGAACCGGAGAACTCCATCAGGGCCACCAGCGCGTGCGCTTCCGGTACCCGGGGGACCAGCCCGGTGAGGATCCGGCCGATCCGCAGCGCCTCGTTCGCCAGTTCCGGCCGGGTCCAGTTTTCCCCTGTGGTGGCCGCATACCCCTCGGTGAACATCAGGTAGATGACATGCAGGACACCGCGCAGCCGCGGCGTCCACTCATTGGGCTCGGGCGGTTCAAAGGGGACCCGCGCCGCCGCCAGTGTTTTCTTGGCCCGGACAATGCGCTGCTGCACAGTGGCGGCCGGGACCAGGAACAGCCGGGCGATCTCTGCGGTGCTCAGCGAACCGACCACCCGCAGGGTCAACGCAATCTGGGCCTCCGTGGAGAGCACCGGATGGCAGGCCGTGAAGAGGAGCCGAAGCACATCGTCGGGCAGCGGGTCCCATTCCGGGGCTGCCTCGTCCTGCGCCCGGCGTGCCAGCATCTCGTAGCGGTCCTGAAGCCGCTCGGCGCGCCGCCACCTGTCGATGGCCCGGCGTTTGGCCACCGCGCTGATCCAGGCACCGGGATTACGGGGAATACCCGTTCCGCTCCATGACACCAGGGCTTCGGCGACGGCGTCCTGCGCAGCATCCTCGGCCAGTCCGACGTCGCCGGTCACCCGGGCGAGGGCGGCCACAATCCGGGCGCCTTCGATACGCCACAGCGCGTCAAGGCGTCCCCGGACCGCTGCCGCGGAATTCACGGCTACTTGTTCTCCGCCTTCAGGCTCTCCTCTTCCTGACGCCACAGTTCTTCCTTCCGGATGTATTCGTTGTCCGCAAAATCGGCGAAATCGGAAGCTTCGTTCACGCGGCGGACCTCGAGTTTGGACCCTGGGCCGAGCGGTGCACGGCTGGCCCACTCTGCTGCCTCCTCGCGGGACCCCACCTGCACAATCCAGAACCCGTTGAAGAGCTCGTGGGTTTCACCGTAGGGGCCGTCGGTGACCAATGGCGGATCCTCCGCGAAGTCGACCACCAGCCCGCTGCCCTCGGAGACGTCTGCCAGGCCTTCGCCGCCGATCATCACTCCGGCATTGATCATCGACTCGTTGTAGGCGCCCATCTGGTTGATGATCTGCTCAAACGGGATGTCCTTGGATGCCTGTACGGCCTCGTCCGTGGCCCGCATGATGAACATGTACTTCATGGCACTCTCCCTGCTGCTTGTTCCGTAGAAGGTGCTGATGCGCCTCCTACTATGACGTCGAACGAGCAGGATGGATATCGACAGCCCGGAAAATCTTTTCTCTCTCCGGGGCCGTAGCAGGCACTGCTGACAGCAGATCCGCCGAGGGCAGATACCCCTTCTCCTGCCGTCCGGGCAGGCGCAGCGTGGGGGCATGAATGAAACCGAAAAAGCCCCGCTGTTTACCGAAAGAATCCGCCAAGAGTTTTTCGAGCGCCGAGTCCTCGTCCTGGACGGGCCGCTGGATGACGACAATGGAACCCTGCTGGCCACGCAGCTGATTGCCCTGGCGGCTGAGGACCCGAAATCAGATATAGCACTCTGGATCCATTCCCCTGGTGGATCCGTCCCCGCAATGCTGGCGATCCGCGACGTCATGCGGGCAATCCCCAACGACGTATCCACCCTCGCTTTCGGAATAGCCTGCAGCGCCGGGCAGTTCCTGCTGTCGGCCGGCACACGCGGCAAGCGCCGGGCGCTGCGACACTCCCGCGTGCTGATGCATCAGGGGTCGGCGGGACTCGCCGGTACTGCGGCCGACGTCGAGCTCCAGGCGGACGATCTGCGCTACACGCGGGACACCGTGCTGCGCCTGATCGCGGAGGACACCGGCCAGCCCGTCGAGCGGATCTTTGCCGATTCCCTGCGTGACCACTGGTATACCGCAGAGGAAGCCCTCGACTACGGCTTTATTGACGCCATCGCCGGGTCCCTGGCGGAGTTCAGGCCGGCGGGCCGGGTGACGGCCGGGTTTCGGAGCCTGGTCCGGGAGGGAGTCCGATGAGCACGTACACCATCCCCAACGTCGTCGCCCAGCATCCCCGCGGCGAACGGATCATGGACATTTACTCCCACCTGCTCACGGAGCGGATTGTCTACGTCGGCACGGCCATTGACGCCGGCGTCGCCAATGCGCTGATAGCCCAGCTGCTTTTCCTGCAGTCGGACAACCCGGAAGCCGATATCGAGCTCTACATCAACTGCGAGGGCGGAGATCCCAGCGCCATGCTGGCCATCTACGACACCATCCGCTTCATCCGCCCGTCCGTTGCCACCACGTGCGTGGGGCAGGCCGTGGCTGTGGGGGCCGTCCTCCTGGCCGCCGGCGCCGAAGGCAAACGCGCCGCGCTGCCGCATGCGCGGATCATCCTGCACCAGCCCGCAGCGTCAGGTCGAGGCACCATTCCCGACCTGATCCTGCAGGCGGACGAGCTGGTGCGGGTGCGCTCCGACATGGAGGAGGTCCTCGCCCGCCACACCGGGCAGAGCCTGCAGACGCTCCGGACGGATACCGACCGGGACCGGTTGTTCACTGCCGAAGCGGCGCGCGAATACGGCCTGGTGGACCACGTAATCCAGCAGGGGTGACTGGTCCTTGGGCTATGTCCCTGTACCTGTCCCTGTGCCTGTTTCAGGCCGCGACTCCTAGGCCGCGAGACGGAAGGCGTTTTGCGGAGCCGTGACGGGGGCGGCGTCGCCTGCGGTGATCAGGGACTCGGCCACCCCGAGGGTCAGGTCCAGCAGGGTGAGGCCCAGTGCCCCGGCGACGGCGGCCACCATCTCACTGGACGGTTCCTTGAGCCCGCGTTCAATTTCCGAGAGGTACTGCGGCGAAATCCCCGACCGGGCAGCGAGCCCGCCGAGGGTCCAGCCGCGTTCGTGCCGCAGCCGGCGCAGGAGTTCTCCAAGCACCTGGCGCCACAAAGGGTCGGAGGCGGTTTCGGACGGGCCGTTGAAAGGAAGAATCTCGCTCATCCTTGATGGTAAAACGCAGTGCGGCCCGGGGCCATGGGTCCGGGCCAGCGGCAGTTCTGCCCAGAGCGGAGGGCGGCAACTGGCGTTGCCCGCAACCTGAAGCGGGCGGGTCTTTCGTCCGGGCGGGCACAGTCCTACAGTGTGGAGCATGGCCGGGAACAGCGTGCGGCTGCCCCACCGAGAGCCAGTCCAGGGGGCGGTCTTCCGTCCCGCCATTGCAAGGACGTGAGGACCATGACGGAAACCCAAAGCGGTGTCGAAGCCGATCGGGAACTCAAAGCAAAACTCCGGGCGGTATGGGCGCTCGGGAACTATACCGCTGTGGCCACCGAAATCATTTCCGGTCTGGGTCCCGTGCTGGTGCAGGCCTGCAACATTACTGATCGAGACGAAGTGCTGGATGTCGCGGCCGGTACGGGAAACGCGGCCATTCCCGCCGCTGAGACCGGGGCCGACGTGACCGCCTCGGATCTGACCCCGGAACTCCTGGAGTCCGGCAAGCGTCTGGCCGAAGCACGCGGGGCGCACCTCAGCTGGGTCGTGGCCGACGCCGAGGCTCTGCCATTCGCGGACGGGTCCTTTGACACGGTGATCTCCTGCGTGGGTGTGATGTTTGCCCCGCATCACCGGCAGACGGCAGCCGAACTGGTGCGGGTCTGCCGGCCCGGCGGTCGCATCGGCCTGATCAACTGGACGCCCGAAGGATTCATCGGACGGATGTTCGCCACCATGAAGCCGTACGCCCCGCCGCCGCCTCCCGGGGCGCAGCCGCCGCCGCTCTGGGGGAGTGTGGAGCATGTGCAGTCGCTGCTGGCCGGCCGGGTGCGGGAGTTCCGGGCTGAGCGCCGGACGGTGCGCGTTGACCGGTTTGCGACGCCGGAGGAGTTTCTCGCTTTCTTCAAGGCGAACTACGGGCCCACCATTGCGGTGTACAAGTCGATTGCTGGCAGCCCCGACCAGGCCGCAGCACTGGACGAGGAACTGATGGCTCTGGTTCGCCGATTCAGCGCCGGCACCGGCGGCACGGCCATGGACTGGGAGTATCTGCTGGTTACCGCGCACCGCGCCTAGGGGAGTGGGCCTGTAGCCCTCTCCAGTGCTGCCGCCGATCCCGGGACGTGGAGCCGTAGGGACTGTTGCCGTGCGTTGCCGTGCACAGCTTCCCAGCAAATGGTGCAGCTGTGACTAGTGGGGTCACATTGGCGCCCATACGTCACAGAGCCTGGGACCCTGTACCGGACTGGGCCATCGCCGTGCACAGCCTCCCAGCAAATGGTGCAGCTGTGACTAGTGGGGTCACATTAGCGCCCATGCGTCACAGAGCCTGGGACCCTGTGCCCGGACTGGGCCATCGCCGTGCACAGCCTCCCACCAAATGGTGCAGCTGTGACTGATGGGGTCACATTGGCGCCCATACGTCACAGAGCCTGGGACGCTGTGCCCGGACCGGAGGCAGCAGACGTCCCGGGGGACCCCCTTCTAAACGTTAGTTGACATAATGTGGATTATCGGCGTTATAACCGGGGTGCTGGAAGTGGCGGAAACCACAGATATTCCCGAACCTTCCATCCGGCCCCGATTACCCGCTAATCCCCCGTTTTTGGCGCTTTTTCCCGGATTTTACCGACCCCCGGCCTTTTCTGCACAGGCTCCGGTTCCGGGACGCTGTTCTGCGCCGAAGAAGGCCGCCTCGGCTGAGTCCCCAAAAACGGCCGACCTGGTCGCACGGTTTCCGGCCTCCCGGCAACGGATCCACCTCTTCGCGATCAGTTGACATAACGTCCCCCGGTAACCTGCCGGGGGCTGTCTGCGCTGCTTTACATAACCGCCCGCCGGCTCCTGCCCTGCCCGGCAAACCGCCGGACCTGGTCGGACAGTTTTCGCCTCCGCCACCCGCGCGCAGAGCACCTCGGCGGGTTGACATAATGCCTCCGCCGGCTGGGTCGGCCGGGACCTCCGGGTTGACATAACCGGCCCCGGACCCGGCCGCGCCCCCTGCCCCGCCGCCGGACCCGGCCCGGGCCGTTACCGGTGCGAAAGCGGGAATACAAACTTCCGACGGGACGTTGATCACTTTCCTGCCGTATTTCGTCATCCGTGGTCCGCCACGCCTGTACGGTTTGGTGCAGCGACTTTCGTTGCCCTATATGATCTACGCTTCACCCCCCCACAATCAGGAGATAAGCACAAGAAAATGGCTACCGATTACGATGCCCCGCGCGTCAAGGAAGAAGACCAGCACACAGACTCCCTCGAGGGTCTGAAAGCTCAGCAGCGTGGCGGAGCGATGACAGCAGTCATCGATGTCGAAGAGTCAGACGCCATCGACGGTTTTGACCTTCCGGGTGCGGATCTTTCCGGCGAGGAACTGCTCATCAAGGTGGTTCCCCCGCAGGCAGACGAGTTCACCTGCATGTCCTGCTTCCTCGTACGCCACCGTTCGCAGATCGCCCGCGAAAAGAACGGCGAGGCCTACTGCCTGGACTGCGAGGGCTAGTCTCTCCCCGAGCCGCACAGCCGGGTTCCGCCAGACGGCGGACCCGGCTGTTTGTCTTTAACGCAGGGTCCGCACCGTAGACTCTCCGCATGCCTACCTCCCTTCCCCCATCCGCCCTTGCACTCACCCCGGCGGACAGGGCGCTCGTGGACCTGGCCCGGCGCACCATTGACGCCGCCACGGACGCCGGCCCCGGCGAAGACGGAATCCATACCATGGGCGCGGCGGTCAGGACGGCCGACGGCGGGATGCATGCGGGCGTGAACCTGTACCACTTCACGGGCGGTCCCTGCGCCGAACTTGTTGCCCTGGGTGCGGCCCGGGCAGCCGGAGCGGCCGATCCCACCTGCATCGTGGCCGTCGGCAACCACGGCCGCGGCGTCCAAAGCCCGTGCGGCCGGGACCGGCAGGTCCTTGCCGACTACTACCCCGGCATCCGCGTGATCCTGCCGACGCCGGACGGTCCGGTCAGCATTCCCGCGGGCGACCTGCTGCCGCTGGGATTCGTCCCGCCCGCGGCGTAACCGCCGGATGCCTGCCTCTCCCCTGCTGCGTCCCTGGACGGAGGCCGACGCACCGTCCCTGGACGCAGGCCGACGCACCGTCCCTCCATGCGGCTTTCGCTGCCGATCCTTCGCTTGAGCAGCAGCTGGGCTGCCGGCTCGACGACGTCGGACAGGCCGCCGGGTATCTCGAGACCGCCCTGGCTGATTCTCCGCAGCGGCGAAGCTTCGCTGTTGACATGGACGGTACGGCGGTAGGGAACATCGGAATCAGTGCCATCGACAGGCGGCACCAGACCGCCTGGGTCTCGTATTGGCTGGCTCCGTCCGCGCGGGGACATTCCCTCGCCTCCCGCGGCGTCGCGGCAGCAGCAGGCTGGGCCCTCGGTGACGGCGGGCTTTTCCGCCTCGAGCTGGGACACCGGACCAACAACCCTGCATCCTGCCGGGTGGCGCTGAACGCCGGGTTCCGGCCGGAGGGCATCGAACGGTCCAAGCTGCGCTACGGCCGGGAACGCTTCGACGTGGAAACCCATGCGCGGCTGGATCCGGTTCCGAAGATCAGTGCGCTGCCGCTTCAATCCCCCGGCCCCTCCACGTCCTGAACCACTTCGTTGCGGCGCAGGAACCAGGGCCGGAACGGCGGGTCGAACCGTGCGAACCGCGGACGGCCCAGCGGGGTGAACCCTTCGGCAGACACAGCCGCCAGGAGGACGTGGAGATGGCCCTGATAGTTGGCTTCGCTCCAGCGGCCGGAAAACGCCGCAGCGGCAGCCGTCTGGCCCGGCACCGGAACAATGCTGACGGCCGGGTCCTCAGGCACCGGGGCGGACGCCGCGGTCAGCTCCGCGGGCAGGACGAAGGCCACGCAGAAAGCACCCGGAAGCGGGCTTGGTTCCAGCAGGACCGGAGCCGTCATCGCCAGGGGCATGCCGTCGGTTCCGGGCGACGGTTCCAGCGGAGACAGAAAGGTGTTCCTCCCGCTGATATACGCGTAGAGGTGCCGGAAGCCGGCATTGCCGGCCCCCTGGAACCCTGCGTTCACGGTGACCTGGGCCACGAGGTGGGCGGGGTAATGGCGCAACTCGAAATCCGGATACCGTCCCAGGACGCTGTACGGCTGCTGCTCGGTCATGGTGAGCACACGTTACGCCGCCCCGGCTGCGCGGGAACACCGTAGCGGCTACTAGGATGAAGCGGTGCCCACAGATTCCACCGCCCTCCTGCGTGACCTGGTCCTGCCGATGCTCGAACAGGAGCTCGTGCCGATAGTCCAACTGGGGCACCCCGCCCTCCGCCGTGAGTCGCTGCCCTTCGACGGCGAGCTGGACGCCGCCGAACTGGACGCCCTTGTTGCACTTCTGCGCCGGGTCATGCACGCCGCCCCCGGCGTGGGAGTGGCTGCACCCCAGCTGGGTATTCCGCTGCAGATTGCGGTGCTGGAGGACACCTTCGACGCCGGAGCCGAGGCCTCGGCCGTCCGTGAGCGGTCTCCCCTGCCCTTCTTCACGATCATCAATCCCCGGTACGAAGCCGACGGAGACGAGACTGCGGAGTTCTTCGAAGGCTGCCTGTCCTTCGAGGGCTACCAAGGCGTGGTCCGCCGGCCGCGGTCCGTGGTGCTGGACTACACCGACCTGCAGTCCCGGCAGCGCATGGAACGCTTCAGCGGCTGGCAGGCGCGGATCGTCCAGCATGAAACGGACCATCTCTTCGGAACCGTGTACGTGGACAGGATGCTTCCCCGGTCCCTGTGCAGCAATGCCGAATACGCCCGCCGCTGGGCCGCGCCGGGTATCGGCGAGGCCCAGCGGATACTGGGTTTCTAGACCCGGCAGGTTTAGGCCCGGGCAGGCTCCGGCGTGCGCGCCTGCTCCGGGGCCGGGTTCTGCGGCGTGGGCAGCCAGCGGGCCCACCATGCGAGCAGGTGCTCGAAGCGCTTGCGCCGGTGCCACGGCGTGCCGCTGCGGGAAAGCTCGTGGTTCTCGCCCGGGAAGAGCAGCAGCTCCGTAGGCACCGACCGCAGCTTCAGTGCGGTGTAGTAGCGCTGAGCCTGCTCCACCGGACAGCGCAGGTCCTCTTCGGAATGGACCACGAAGGTGGGGGTGCGGACGGAGTCCACGTGCGCCATCGGGCTCTGCGCCAGGACGGCGGCCGGATCCGTACCCGTGTAACCGGCACTGAAGAACCAGCCGATGTCCGCTGAGCCGACGAAGGACAGCGGATCAAGGAAGCCGCGTTCCACCACGGCGGCGGTGAACCGGTGGTCGTGCGCGATAGTCCACGCCGTGAGGTAGCCGCCGTAGGATCCGCCCATGATGCCCAGCCGGCTCCCGTCAAGTTCCGGATGAGCGGCCAGTGCACCGTCAACGAACGCGAGCACGTCGGCCAGGTCCAGGGTGCCCATGGCTTCCTTGATGCTACGCCCGTGCGCCTGCCCGTAGCCGGCTGACCCGCGCGGGTTGCACATCAGCACGGCGTAACCAGCGTTGGTGTAGATCTGCGTCTCGTCGAAATACCCCCACCCGTACTGGGCGAACGGACCGCCGTGGATGTTCAGCAGCACCGGGTGCGGGCCGGGTCCCTCGGGCAGGGCCAGCCAGCCGTGCACGGGATAGCCGTCCCCGGACGGGTGCGTTTCCTCCGCCGGCAGCGTCACCGTGGTTTCCCGGCGCAGCGCTTCGGAGAAATCCGTGACGGCGCGGAGGCGGCCGTCCTCGACGACGGCGAGGTCGCCGGCCGTCCGCGGGTCGGTGTAGCTGACCACCACTGTGCCGTCCGCGGACCCGGCGGCTTCCACGACCCGGGGGCCGGCCACCAGAACTTCCACGCGTCCGCGCGGGTCCACGGCCAGGAGTTCGCCCGCCCCGCGCGTCCGGCGAAAGACCAGCACCTCGGCGCCGTTGTGCGGCACGACGGTACCCTCCGCCAGGTCAACGCTCTCCGGGTCCGTCAGCCGGCGCACTGCCGTCGGATCCGCCGCCGGGGCCGCATACAGGGCGGTGTTGCGGGCAACGAAATCGGTGCCGGTGACGGAAACCTCCTGGCCCAGATAGAACAGCCAGTGACCGTTGGCGCTTTCCACCGGGTCCGAGACCGTCAGCGGGTTGCCGGCGTCGTGGTTGGTAAGCCGGGTCAGGCCGGTGCCGTCCGGATGGATGCTGAAGACATCGGACACCAGGGAGTCATCCAGATCCGGGGAGGACGTGAACAGGATCCTGCTGCCGTCCGCAGTGAACACCGGCTGCAGATGGTCCGCTGGGTCCGATGTCAGCTGCACGGCCTCGGGCAGGCCCTTTTCGGGCCCGCCGTCGTCCTTGGCCCGGCCCCGCGGCTGGATGTGCGGCTCGGCGTCGAGGTCAGGCAACATCAAGTGGAAGATCTGCACGGGCTTGTCATTGGTGTAGCCCACGCCGTTCATCCGGTATTTGAAG
The DNA here is from genome assembly GCF_024385525.1 of Arthrobacter sp. zg-Y238. Classification (GTDB taxonomy): domain Bacteria; phylum Actinomycetota; class Actinomycetes; order Actinomycetales; family Micrococcaceae; genus Arthrobacter_B; species Arthrobacter_B jinronghuae. The sequence goes on from NZ_JANFLU010000009.1 coordinate 52,375, forward strand.
GTGGTGATGAGCCGGGGATCCTCAGCGGTGGAACCCACGCCGTCAATGGTTCCGTACCGGCCTTCCTCGGGCACACGGGCGGAAAACACCACGCTGCGGCCATCCGGGGAGAAATTGAACCAGGACACGCCCAGCAATGCGTCAGTCAGCTGAATGGGCTCGCCGCTGCCGGCACCCAGGATGTGCAGCTGGGGCGGCTCCCCCGGCGCCGCACGCAGGAATCCGAGACTGGAACCATCGGGACTGTACTTCGGCAACGTGTCCCGGAAACCGCGGGTGAGCCGCCGCGGCCGGCCGCCCTGCGTCAACGGAATACGCCACAGCTGCCCGGTATAGGCATCGGCGGTGAAGTCCGGGCGGGTCACTGAGACCACGCAGTGCAGGGCATCGGGATGCACGGCCGGAGCGGACAGGGAATTCAGGAGAGGCAGGTCACATGGTTTCACGCTCCGAAGCCTAATGTCCGCGGCCGCCGGGGCCAACCGCCGCCTTAGGATGGATTCATGCCTTCCCTGCCGCTGCTGGTCTGTCCCGTCTGTGGCGGCAGCCTCGAACCCGATCCCGATTTCCGGTCCCTCAGCTGCCCGGCAGGCCATCGATATGATGCGGCCAAGCAGGGCTATTTCAATCTCCTTACCGGCGGCGGGACTAAATTCCAGGCGGACACTGCCGCCATGGTGCAGGCCCGCACGGACTTTCTGGCGGCCGGACACTACCAGCCCATGGCGGCCGAGCTGGCACGCCTCGTGTCGGCTGCAGTACCCCGTGCAGGTGCCGTCCTCGACGCCGGCGCGGGCACCGGTTACTACCTCGGCGAGGTGCTGCGTCCGCTTCCGGGGGCCGAGGCGGTGGCACTGGATATTTCCAAGTACGCGCTGCGCCGGGCGGCCCGCGCACTGCCGGGAACCTACGCACTCGTGTGGGACGTCTGGCGGCGGCTTCCGCTGCGGGATGCCTCCGTGGACGTGGTCCTGAACGTCTTCGCACCGAGGAACCCGCCGGAATTCCACCGGGTGCTGGCTCCCGGCGGCATCCTGGCCGTGGTGACTCCGCGGCCGGAGCACCTGCAGGAAATCCGGGCAGGGGCGGCGATGCTGGGTATCGCCGCCGAAAAGGAAGAACGGGTCGCTGCGTCCCTGTCACCCGGATTCTCCGCCCTGCACACCACACAGTGCACGTACACCATGCAGCTGCGCACTGCGGACGTCCGAAACGCCGTGCTGATGGGTCCTTCCGCCCGGCACCTGGAGCCGGACGCCCTCGGACGGACCCTCGCCGCCCTGCCCGACCCCGTCGAGGTGACTGCTTCCTTCACCCTGCAGATCTTCCGCGCCGACTGAGGCAGGACGCACAAAACGTTATCCTTCCGCCGCCCGCGGCCCTAGGTCTGCGGCACGGTCTCGGGCAGAATGTACTAAACGCCCGGTAACCGCCGCCGCGCGCGCTACCGGTGCCGCAGGCTACGGAACAAGCAGGACAAGCAGGACAAGCACGACAAACAGGACAACGGGTACTGTCCGGAAGATAAGGGGAAAACGGATGCAGGAAGTCTTCGAATGGATGCTCAGCTATGGCTGGGCCCTCTGGCTGGTGCTTTTCCTCGGATTCGCCGCCGTGGAGGCCCTTACCCTGGACCTGTTCTTCGGAATGCTCGCCGTGGGCGCGCTGGCGGCTATGCTGGCCTCGTTCTTCGCCGCCCCGCTCTTCCTGCAGGTGGTGGTGTTCGCGGTGGTCTCCGTCCTCATGATCGGCGTAGTACGGCCGATCGCGCTGAAACACCTGCAGAAGGGCGACAAGGACCAGTTGTCCAACATCGACCGGATCATCGGCGCGCCTGCGCTGACGCTGGAATCCGTGACGGGTTCCTCCGGAACGGTGAAAATCGGCGGCGACACGTGGACTGCCCGCAGCGTTGACGGATCCCCGCTGCCCGCGGGCGTCGAGGTCAGCGTCGCACGGATCGAGGGTGCCACCGCCCTGGTCCAGGCGGCCGGAACCGGAACAACAGCAGCACACTGACAAATCAGGCGGCATGGCCGCCGAACCAAATGCAGGAATTCCGGAAGGAATCCCGCTGAACCAAACCGCGGAATCCGTCCCGGATCGCGCGGAACGCAAGGGGGAACATGAGTGGAACAGCAGTCCTATTAATTCTCGCCGTCCTGGTGATCTTTGTACTGGTCATCCTGGTCAAGGCGGTCAAGATCGTCCCGCAGGCACGGGCAGGCGTCGTCGAACGGCTTGGCAAGTACCAGCGCACGCTGAATCCCGGCCTGACCATCCTGGTTCCGTTTGTGGACCGGATGCTGCCGCTGCTGGACCTGCGTGAACAGGTGGTGTCCTTCCCCCCGCAGCAGGTAATCACCGAGGACTCCCTCGTGGTCTCCATCGATACCGTGGTCTATTTCCAGGTCACCGATGCCCGGGCAGCAACCTATGAGATCGCGAACTACATCCAGGCTGTGGAGCAGCTGACCACCACCACGCTCCGCAACGTGGTGGGCGGCCTGAACCTGGAAGAGGCGCTGACCTCCCGTGACCAGATCAACGGCCAGCTGCGCGGCGTCCTGGATGACGCCACCGGCCGTTGGGGTATCCGGGTCTCCCGGGTGGAGCTCAAGGCCATTGAACCGCCCCTGTCGATCCAGGATTCCATGGAGAAGCAGATGCGGGCCGAGCGGGAACGCCGCGCCACCATTCTGACCGCCGAAGGCACCAAGCAGTCCCAGATCCTCACCGCCGAAGGACGCCGACAGGCCGCCATCCTCGCTGCCGAGGGTGACGCGAAAGCCGCCATCCTGCGCGCCGACGGTGAGGCGCAGGCCATCGCCAAGGTCTTCGATGCCATCCACAAGGGCAACCCGGACCAGAAGCTGCTTGCCTACCAGTACCTGCAGACCCTGCCGAAGCTGGCCGAAGGCACGTCCAACAAGCTGTGGATCATCCCGAGTGAGCTGGGCGAAGCCCTCAAGGGTGTCGGCAGCGCATTGGGCGACTTTGTTCCGGACGCGGCCATGCACTCGTCCAATGGGAGCACCCCGGTCCAGGCTTCCGGCCCTGCCGCCGCATCAGGCCCCGCAGCCGGAGCCTAGCCCGTTCCGCTCCCCTGTTAGCCGATTCCCGTTCGGTGCCGGTATAATCGGTTGTTTGCCGGGCAATAGCTGCGGCACCGAACGGGACCGCCGACGGGAACAGCTGCGGCGTCGTCGGCGTTGTATTGGCTGTGACGGCCAGCCTTAGGTTTACCTGCCGGTCCGCCTCCGGGCGGCAGGCGGGCACGGCACCGGCATAACAAGGGATCCGCCAGCGGATCCAGCGGATTGAAGAGGGAGAAAAGATGAGCGATCGTAGCCTGCGGGGTATGCGCCTGGGCGCGCAGAGCATGGAGACTGAATCCGGTGTGGAGCCGGCTCCCCGCCAGCGGGTGGAATACCGCTGTGAGGACGGCGAGCGTGTTTTCGTAACTTTCGCTGCCGAAGCGGACGTTCCCCCGGTCTGGATCTCCAAGACCGGCAAGGAAGCGCTTCTGGTGGACGGCGAAAAGCCGGACACCAGCAACGACAAGCCGGTGCGGACGCACTGGGACATGCTGTTGGAACGACGCAGCATCGAGGAACTTGAGACGATCCTCCAGGACCGCCTGAACATCCTGCGTGAACGCCGCGGAGAGCGCACCAGCGCCTAGATCCATGCAGCGCCTGTCCGGTCAGCGGACAATCGGCGCGTAGAGACAAAAAAGCGGGGCGGGGGGCCAAATGGCCCCCCCCCCCCGTGGGGTTTTATACAAACCCGCCCGGGGGGGTGGT
>NZ_JANFLU010000010.1 GCF_024385525.1 Arthrobacter sp. zg-Y238
GGGGGCCGGCCCCGCACCCTGCGGGCCTCAACACCACCCCGGGGGGCGGCCCCCCCCCCCCCCCCCCCCCCCGCTTTGGGTTTAACTCAACCGCGTCCGGTGAGCTTCTGCCAGCGGGCAGACAGACCCCAGCGGGTCACGTTGGCCATTGCCTCAACGACAATATTTCCGCTCATCTTGGAGTCACCGAGTTCGCGTTCGACGAAGGTGATCGGCACCTCGGTGATCTTCAGGCCCAGGCGTGCCACGCGGAAGGTCATATCCACCTGGAAGCCGTAGCCGACGGACTCGACGGCGCCCAGGTCCAGCTGCTCCAGCGTGCCGCGGCGGAAGGCCCGGTAGCCGGCGGTGATGTCCCGGACGGGGATGCCCAGCATGAACCGCGAGTAGGTGCTGCCGGCGCGGGAAAGCAGCTTTCGGTGCAGCGGCCAGTTGACCACCGATCCCCCGGTGACCCAGCGGGAACCGATGACGAGGTCGGCGCCTGCCTTGGAGGCTTCAAGCAGGCGGGGCAGCTCCTCCGGGCGGTGCGACCCGTCAGCGTCCATTTCGACCAGGATGTCGTAGCCGCGTTCCAGGCCCCACCGGAAGCCGGCAATATAGGCCGCGCCGAGGCCTTCCTTGCCCTTGCGGTGCAGCACATGCACCTTGGGATCGTTGGCAGCGGCTTCGTCGGCATAGCCGCCGGTGCCGTCCGGGCTGTTATCGTCCGCAATCAATACATCCGAATCTGGAACTGCGTCCCGCAGCCGCTTCAGTGTGATGGGGAGCGACTCGATCTCGTTGTAAGTGGGGATGATAGTCAGGACACGCACTCAGTAAGCCTTTCAGCGGACGCACGCCGCGTTGTTCGCGGCAGGGACGGGGTTACTCCCCCGGCAGACTATCCAGTATATGGGAGTACGCGGCCCCACGGGTCAGCACCGCGCGGCCCCGGACAGCGCAACCGGGCGGATCCAGCCGTCTTCGGGCCAGTTCCGGCGAACTGCCGGCCCTGTTTTCTACTGACGGTTGAATCCACCCGGTTGTGTGATGCTGGACCCGGTAACCGGCACCCGCGGAGCATCCGCCCCGGTGCGCGTAGTACGGGCCATGGCAGCGCGGGCCGGCCGGAGCATCACCCGGCCACCGTCTGGAAAAGAGCTCCGGACGGTGACCGGGATACCTCAAAAAGCCGGTCCCGACTACAGTCCTCATAGCCTACGTGCTGTCGAGCCCCTGTCAATAAGGCTCCTGACTAGGACGTTTACACATCAATGCAGGTCAGACGCGGTGCGGAGAAAGCCGGAGCAGGCAGGTAGTTTCGCTGTTCAGGCAAGATCCGGAGCGCGGTAGAGCTCCCGGCCGTTATGGACCGTCTGCAGGCAGCGCGGCTCGTCCCCGTTGTCCAGTGCGGGTAGCAGCGGAGTGCCGGCGCGCGGATCCGTGCTCCAAGCGGATACGTTGGCATCCGGTGTCTGGACCATCAGTTCCTGCACTTCCCAGAGCGCGAAGGATGCGGGTGCTCCGGCGGCCAGCTGGCCCCTCATGAAGTTGGTCTCCCCGGCTGCCCGCCAGCCCGCCCGGGTATGCCCAATGAACGCTGCCCGTGCAGAGACCCGCTCCTTCGGGTTGGAATGCGATACGGCGGCCCGCACGCCGGACCAGGGGTCCAGCGGGAGGACGGGTGTGTCGGACCCGAGGGCGACGGGCACACCTGCGGAGAGCAGTGAGGCCATCCGGTTCATGTTCTGCCGTCGGTCCCCGAGGCGCTGTTCATACAGTCCGCCGGGATGCCCCCAGGCCGCATCGAATCCGGGCTGCAGGCTGACGCTGACGCCGAAGCGCAGCAGCTCGGCAATGGCGGCGTCGTCGGTCAGTTCCGCGTGCTCCAGCCGGTGGTGGGCTGCCCGGACGGCCGGTTCCCCGACGGCCTCGGCAGCCAGGCGCAGCCCGGCCAGCGCGGTGTCCATCCCGGCGTCGCCAATGACGTGGAAGCCGCCCTGCAGTCCGGCCTTCGTCATCAGCTCCAGGTGCCGCCCTGCCTGTTCCGGCGTCAGGTACATGGTGCCGGTGCTGTCGGGACGGTCAGCGTAGGGCTCACGCAGCGCAGCCGTGCGGGCGCCGAAGGACCCGTCAATGTTCAGGTCGCCGGCCAGGCCCAGCAGCCGGCCCTCAAAGAAGTCCACCAGTCCGGCTACCTGCGCCTCGGTCTCCACCAGCTGCCCCCAGTACGGGAGGATCTGGGGCAGCGCCTCGTCGCTGAGGGGCCCGTCCAGGCCCAGCAACCGGCGAAGGTCCTCCGGCGGTGCGATGTGCGGTGCGGCCATTTCAGCGACGGCCACCACCCCGCGGGAGGCGGCATGCTTCAACGCGGCCAGCTGGAAGACGCCGCGCTGGTCCGGATCGGCGTTGCGGGCCACGGTGCGGGCGGCGTCGTGGGCGGCACGGACTACGAAGCCGTTGTCCCACCCGTCGTACTCCTGCAGCCGGAGTTCGGCCGCCAGCGTGCCGGAGACGGCCGCACAGTGCACATCGGAGCGGGAGAGGTACACGGCGCGGTTGCCGGAGGCCGCGTCGAGCTCGGCGGCGGTGGGCGCCCGGCGTTCCGGCCAGCGCGATTCGTCCCAGTTGGATCCGAGGATCAGGCCGGTGGTCCCGGCCGCATGGTTCCGGAGCTTGTCCAGCAGCTCGTCAAGGGAGGCGCATCCGCTCAGGTCCAGGGTGACCAGGGACATGCCCAGCTCGGTGGTGTGGACGTGGGAATCCACGAACCCGGGCGCCACCAGCGCTCCGTGCAGGTCCACCACGTCCATCTTGCTGTCCTGGATGGAGGTGGCGGCCTGTTCCGACCCCACCCAGGCGATGGTGTCGCCGTCGACCAGCATTGCGGTGGCAAAGGGATCGCCGGCGCTGTAGACGGAACCGTTGCGGTAGAGCGTCAGGGTGCGGGCGCTCGGGATGGGACTGCCGTTCAAGGACTCACCTGTTTCTGTAGGGCGATGGAGGGGGGCGGCGGTTTAGTCGCCGACGTTGGAGTAGGCGACGACGCCGCGCCGCACCAGGGAAATGGCGTCCAGGAAGCGGCGGCGCATGCCGGGCGGCAGGTCCGGGACCTTGGCCAGCTGGTCCAGCATGTCGATCACCTGCTTGGCCCAGCGGACAAAGTCCCCTGCAGCCAGCTCAGTGCCGTTCAGGGCCACCTGCAGGTGCTTGCCCTTGACCCACTTGTACATGGGCCAGACCAGGCCCAGTTCCGGTTCGCCGGTCTGCGGCAGCCGGGACGCCTCTTCGAGGTCCGTGAGCTCGGACCACTGTCGGATGACGATGTCCACCGCCGACTCCAGCGAAACGCTGGGCATCTTCGGCCGCAGCCCGCGCTCTTCCCGCTTGGCCTGGTAGACCAGGGCGGAGGCAAGGCAGGCCAGTTCGGCGGCGTCGAGGTCATTGAAGGCCCCCTGCTCCAGGGAGAGGGCCACGAGGAGGTCCTTTTCGCCGTAGATCCGCCGCAGCTTCTGTCCGGCCGGGGTCACGGCGTCGAAGCCGGACTCGTCCGGGGCCACGTAGCCGTACCGGGTAAGCACCTCGCAGACCCGGTCGAAGGTCTTGGCAATGGTGTTGGTACGGCCCCGGATCTGTCCGACGAGGTTGTCGGTTTCCCGGCGCAGCTTCCACCAGCGCTCGGCCCAGCGGGCGTGGTCTTCCCGTTCGCTGCAGCCGTGGCAGGGATGCGCCCGCATTTTCCGGCGCAGCTCAGCGATCGCTTTTTCCTGCCGCTCCGTGCCTGCCGTGTGCATGGCACTGGTGCGGGCCGACGCCGGCCGGGGCGGCCGATGGTCGTGCAGCGCGTTGCGCAGGGACGAGGCCAGATCGCGCCGGTCCTTGGGCGAGCGGGCGTTGAAGGACTTGGGGATGCGGATGTGCGAGACCGGTTCAAGGGCGTCATCGATGTCGGCAGCGCTGATCCGCCGGATCTGCTTGTCCTCGGTCAGGACGGCCGGCCGCACCTCGCGGGCGGAGGCATCCACGTCCAGGACGACGGCGTGGCCGGAGTTCCGGCCGGCGGGAAGGAACACGATGTCCCCGGGACGCAGGTTCTCCAGCGAGGCTGCGGCGTAACTCCGCCGGTTCCGGGCCTTGGTTTTTGACGCGGTGCTCTCCAGGTCCGAGAGCTGCCGGCGCAGGGCCGCGTACTCGTTGAAGTCCCCCAGATGGCAGGTCATCGCCTTTTCGTAGCCGGCAAGTGATTCTTCGCGTGAACGCACCTGCTTCGCCAGGCCCACCACGGACCGGTCCGCCTGGAACTGCGCAAAGGAGGATTCGAGGATCTCGCGGGCCCGTTCCCGGCCGAACTGCGCGATGAGGTTGATGCTCATGTTGTAGGTGGGCCGGAAACTGGAGTTCAGCGGGTACGTGCGCCGCGAGGCCAGGCCCGCCACGGCAGCCGGGTCGGTGCCCGGCTGCCACAGGACCACGGCGTGGCCCTCGACGTCGATCCCTCGGCGCCCTGCCCGGCCGGTCAGCTGGGTGTACTCTCCGGCGGTGATGTCCACGTGCGCTTCGCCGTTGAACTTGTCCAGCTTTTCCAGCACCACTGACCGTGCCGGCATGTTGATGCCCAGGGCCAGCGTTTCGGTGGCGAAAACCGCGCGGACCAGCCCGGCAGCGAACAGGCGTTCCACCACTTCCTTGAAGGTGGGGAGCATGCCGGCGTGGTGGGCGGCGAAACCGCGCACCAGGCCCTCGCGCCAGGTCCAGAAGCCCAGCACCTCGAGGTCTTCTTCGGGGATGTCCTGGGTGGCTTCGTCCACCACCCGGGCAATCTCGCGGCGCTCGTCTTCGTTGGTCAGCCAAAGCCCCGAGTCGACGCACTGGCGCACAGCACCCTCGCAGCCGTTGCGGGAAAAGATGAAGGTAATGGCAGGCAGCAGGCCGTTGCGGTCCAGTTGGGCGATGACCTGCGGCCGCGATGCCCGCTGGATGCGCGTGATCGGCGGCCCGCCGTGGCCGCCCGGCCGTCCGCCGCGGGAGGAGTCACGGCGTCCGCCGCGGGAGGAACCGCGCGGACCGCCCCAGTGGCCGCGCTGGCTGACACGGGACTCGGCACGGGCCAGTTCCATCAGCTCGGGGTTGACCCGGTAGCGTTCCTTGGCACCGGGCTGTTCATCGGCTGCCTCGTCGAAGGAAACATCGGATTCGAACAGGTCGAAGATGTCGCGGCCGACCATCACGTGCTGCCAGAGCGGAACGGGCCGGTGCTCTGAAACCACCACGTCGGTGTCGCCGCGGACGGTGTCCAGCCAGGCGCCGAATTCCTCGGCATTGGACACGGTGGCGCTGAGTGAAACCACCCGGACGTCGGAAGGCAGGTGGATGATGACCTCTTCCCAGACCGCACCGCGGAACCGGTCCGCCAGGTAATGGACCTCGTCCATGACCACGTAGCCCAGGTCCATGAGGGTGTCCGAGTTCGAGTACAGCATGTTCCGCAGCACTTCGGTGGTCATCACCACAACGTCGGCGTCCGGGTTGATGCTGGTGTCTCCGGTCAGCAGGCCTACCCGGTCACTGCCGTAGGCCGCTGCCAGCTCAGTGTATTTCTGGTTGCTCAGGGCCTTGATAGGGGTGGTGTAGAAGGCCTTCAGGCCCTTCTGCAGGGCCAGATAGACGGCGAACTCCCCCACCACCGTCTTGCCGGCCCCCGTGGGAGCTGCGACCAGGACGCCGCGGCCGGCTTCGAGGGACCGGCAGGCTTCCGACTGGAAAGCATCCAGTTCGAAGCCCAGCGACTGCTCGAAGACCCCCAGCTGGGTCTTGGCATGTTCGGAACGTTGTTTTGCGGCAAGGTACCGCTCCGAAGGAGAAGTCATGAACCAAGCCTATGCGCTGCGCCCGCCGCGGTACGCCAATATCATCGGTGGGCGAACGCGCCCGGGGCCTTACAGCTTGTCAATGGGGGTGGCGGTGTCCGCTTCGGCCTCCACGGCTGCTTCCCGCTCCGCCTGCTTCCGGACCCGGCGCCGGTCATTGAGCAGGCAGATGCCCACCGCTACGGCGAACAGCAGCAGCAGCGGCGCGGCGAGGTAGAACATGCTTAGGGCGTCCGCGCCGGGGGCGGCCATAGCGGCGAAAAGGCAGATCAGGAACACCGTGATCCGCCAGTATTTGATGATGGTCCGCCCGCTCAGCAGGCCGGCGAGGTTCAGGCCCACCAGGAACACCGGAATCAGGAAGGCGATGCCGAAGGCCAGGAGCAACCGCAGCACGAAGGCCAGGTAGACCGAAGCCGTAATGACGTTGGACCCGCCTGCGGGCGTGAAATCGGTAAGGACCCGCACCGCCTGGGGCAGGATCAGCCATGCCAGGACAATACCGCCGATGAACAGCGGAACGGCGGCGGCCAGGAAGCCCAGGGCCGCGCGGCGTTCCTTGCGCTTGAGCCCGGGCGTGATGAACGCCCAGGCCTGATAGAGCCACACCGGGCTCGAGGCCACGAGTCCGACGAAAACCGACACCTGGACCATCTGGTCGAACGGAGTTGCCACGCCTTCGAAGTTGATGGTGGTGAAACGGCCGCCGCTGTTGCCGGCGTCCAGGAGCGGCCGGGTCAGCGCCTCAAAAACGGGCAGGTAGACGAAGAAGCCGCCCACGGTCCCCAGGACCACGGCGATGGCGGATTTGAAGAGCCTGTTGCGGAATTCGCGCAGATGCTCCTTGAGGGCCATCCGCCCTTCGGGGTTGGATTTGCGCCCTTTGCTCAGCGCCACGGCTGCTAGCGGCTGGTTGGCGGGTTACCCGCAGAATCCGCGGACCCGCCCGGGGTTCCGGTGGGCGGAGTCTGTCCGGGGAAGAATGTCTGTTCGGACGCCTTCGGCTGCGGTGCGGGCGGCACTACCTTGCCCTCCACCGGATCGGTGGACGCCGTGTTAGAGGGACCGTCGTCCTTCATCTGGCGGACTTCGGATTTGAAGATGCGAAGGGACTGCCCCAAGCTCCTTGCCAGCCCCGGAAGCTTCGGAGCGCCGAAGAGCAGAATGGCCAGTACAACAATGACGATGATTTGCCAGCCTTCAAGCCTCATGGCGGTGTCCTTTCGTTGGGAAATATTCTATGTCAGAGTTCCGGGAAATCCCGCCACGCACGCGGCTGTCCCTTGGCGGTGCGCCGCTCGATCCGGCGCAGGCGCCGGGCTTCCCGGCGGGCCGCCTTGCCGGCGTCGTAGGCCTTGCGTGCCTCGTCCGGCTCCGTGAAGATGCCGGCAGGCTCTTCCCGGAGGACGGAAGACGGGACGGTATCCGGAGTGCGTAGGGACAGCTTCGCAGATGCGGCTTCGAATTCCCGGAGGATACCGAGGAACCTTTGGAAGAGCCGGTAGCCGATCAGGGCGTAGAAGGCCGCCGCGCCTGCCGCGAGGGCAAACCAAATGAGTATCCAGGACCACCAAGGCATATCCCAAGCATAGTGGAGACTGCCGGCCCGGCCCGACCGGCACCTAGGCAGGCGGATAATTTCCGGCAGCTTCCTGCAGCCAGGCCAGGGTGGCGGAACGCAGCTCGTCCGGCGCTGCAACCGCGGCAGCTCCGCCCAGCCGGGCGGTGAAAGCCGGAATCCAGCCGGTATCCGCCGTGCGCAGTTCCACCGCCGTCCGTCCGTCCGCCAGCGGGGCCTGCCGTTCGGCGTCGTAGGCCTCGGCCACCCAGAGGGCGGCGGGGTCCAGGACCAGCGTGACCCGGTGATCCAGGGGGCCCGGAGTGAACAGGCTGGCGGGGAACGCCGCTCCGGGCTCCGGGGCGTGGGTCAGTGCCGGGCCGGTGTCCCGCACGCCGTGGATCCGGTCAACGCGGAAATTCCGCGGAGCTTCCGCCCGGTGGCACCATGCTTCCAGGTACCAGGTGTTGTCCACGGAGAAGAGCCGCCTCGGGTCGACGGTGCGGAGAGTGACTTCGTCGCGGCGCGGAACCAGGTAGCGAAGTTCAAGCTGGCGCGTACCGCTGATCGCCTGCTGGAGTTCGGCCAGTACGGCGCCGCCGGACGCATCGTCCAGGCGGGCCGCGACGGCGGTGCCGACGCCGCCGGCCTCCCCCGCCGCCTCGGTCAGCTTCTCCAGGGCGCTGGCAACCGCTGCGGAGGAACCGATACCCGGCAGGGCCGACAATGTGTCCAACCCCACGATCAGGGCCGCGGCCTCATCCATGCCGAAACGGACCGGCTCGGAGAGGTTCTCGGCGTTTTCGATGTAGATCCGGTCGTCGTCGAAACTGACGTCCATCAGCCCGTTGGGATAATGCCGGGGGCCGCTCACGAACAGCAGGGCCAGGTCCTTGCCCAGCTGTTCCTTGCTGACGCCAAAGGCAGCGGCGGTCTCGTTCATGTCCGCCCCCTGGTTCGCCAGGACGTAGGGCACCAGGTCCAGCAGGCGGGTGAGGTGGTCCTGCGCCCCCGACGCCGGACGGCGGGCCGGAGCGGCGGATACGGCCAGTTCGAACTCTGGCAGCGGCCGGCGCTGGGTTTCCAGGGCCCGCGTGAGGGCGGTACGGACGGCGTCGGCGAATTCGGCCGGTTCGACGGCGACGGCAGCCGCGCCGAGGGCGGCAGTGTCCGCGGCCAGCGCATCCAGGTCGCGGACCCGCAGGTGCAGCCGGTCCCGGCGTGCCTCTCCGGGCTCGATGGATTCCGCCTGCAGCCGAAGGGCCGCCCCGGCGCCGGGGTCCACATCCACTGCTGCCGGCCGCGGTGCGTAAACGTCGTCCAGGGAGGCGAGCGAGGTGTCGATGTCGAAGTCCGCCGGCACCGTGTAGGCGCCCGGCCGCAGCCGTACCGGCCCTTCCATGCGGGAGAGCCGGAAGATCCGTTCCGCGCCGCGGTCCAGGTCGTAGCCCACGAGGTACCAGTGGCCGAAGCGGCTGCCCATGCCCCACGGCTGGACCTGCCGGACGGACTGCTCCGTGCTGCCGACCGGCCGGTAGCCGAAGGTGACCGGGGTGCGGGTGGTGGCGGCACGCCAGATCTCGTCGAAATGCGCGTCATTGGTGCGGATGCTGGGCTGCAGGGGGATGGTCGCGGCGTCGTCGGGAAGCACTCCCCGGGCGTGGAGCTTGCGCAGGGCGCGGGCGGCGGCAGAGCCCAGCGAGGCCTGGTCCCACATGCGGGCGGCCAGGGTCAGGACGGCGGACTCCTCGGGCGTGAACCGGACACCCGGAAGCCGGTACGCGTCCTGCCGGATGCGGTAGCGCTGGGTGGTGTTGTCCTCGAACAGGGTCTCTTCGCTGTAGGACTCCACCGGGATGCCCTGCTCGCGCAGGAAGGCCTTGTCCCGGTCGAAGAGTTTTTCCCGGGCATCTGCCGTGGAGGCTTCGGAATACAGTTCAATCTCTTCGAACAGCTCGTGCTTGGTGAAGCCCCTGCGCGTGGACAGCAGCGCAATGACCAGGTTCAGCAGGCGTTCGGTTCTCTTGGCGGACACGGGAGCTAATCTACCTTCCTTCCGGGCCGGGACATGCGAAAGGGCGGAACCGCCGTCACAGGTGACAGCGGTCCCGCCCTTGGCAGGAGGGACGGATCAGCGGACGCCGAGCAGGTCCACTACGAAGATCAGCGACTCACCCGGAGCCACGGCGGAACCGGCGCCCCGGTCCCCGTAGGCCATCGAGGAGGGGATTTCGAGCCGGCGGCGGCCGCCGACCTTCATGCCCAGCAGTCCCTGGTCCCAGCCCTGGATGACCTGGCCAACGCCCACACGGAAGTCCAGGGGCGTGCCCCGGTTCCAGGACGCGTCGAACTCTTCGCCGGTGGAGAAGGCCACGCCCACGTAGTGGGTGGAAACCGTGTCTCCGGCCTGTACTTCCCGGCCGTCGCCTACCACCAGGTCCTCAATGACGAGATCCGTGGGGGCATCGTGGGCCGGGAAATCGATTTCCGGCTTCTCGCGGTCGTATTCACGCTTTCCGAATGACATTGGTGCTCCTTATGTCTGGTGGGTAAGGAGTTAAGGCTACTTGACTTCCTTGATGTCCACGACGAAGACCAGCGGACCCGAGGGGCTGCTGCCGCCGGCGGGATCGCCGTAGGCAAGCTCGGACGGCAGGACGAGCAGGACCTTGGAGCCGGCCTTCTGCTCGGCCAGGCCGTAGGTCCAGCCCGGAATTACGTTGCCCAGGGGGAACTCGGCAGGCTCGCCGCGCTCGTAGCTGGAGTCGAACGTCTCGCCGTCCCGCAGGCCGACGCCCAGGTAATCGGCTACAACGGTCCCGGTGGATTCGAGCACCGGACCGTCGCCTTCTTCAAGGACCTTTACCACCAGGCGCTCCGGTTCCTCGGCGCCTTCCGGGATGGTGATGGACGGGGTGCCGTCTTCAGCGAAGGTAACCTCGGGGAGCTTTCCTTCGGCTTCAAGGGCATCGACGTCTTCGCTGCTCATCAGCAGGGTGCCGTCGGCGTTCCGGGCAGCGGCTTCGTCCGGGGTCAACGTCGGGACCGTGTCCATCGCATCAGTGATCGTGAAGACGAGGAAGTTCGCTTCGGTTCCTGATTCCTCGTTGGCCGGAATGTAATACGCGAAGTCGGAGCCCACGGGAGCACCCAGCAGGGCGTCATACATCTGTGAATTGCCGGTCTTCAGGCTCTCGTTCACGGCGATGCCTTCGGCGTTCTCGGCACTGTAGGTTTCCTGGCCGACCGTACCGTCTTCCGGGTTGACGATCGCGAGGCGGATCATTGCCGTCTGGCCATCGGCTACTTCGTCGCCGTCCCCGTCGTTGATCCGGGTCAGGGTGGGCTCCTCGACGCTCAGCGGCTCGTCGAACTCGACGCTCGGGACGGAGGTTTCGTCGTCGCCCCGCTCGATCTTCACGGAGGACAACGGCCCGCTGCTCTTGGCCTCGTCGTCGCCGGAGCAGGCGGTGAGGAACAGCAGGAAGGGCAGGAGGATTGCTAGTACTTTACGCACAGTACTTCTTTCAGTGGTGGACAGTGAGCAGGGCGGCCTTACCGAAGTTGCCGGTACGCCGGGCAGACAGACGCCGCGCGGCCGCAATACGCCCCAGAGTAGCCGGTCCAGCTGGATGAAGCCTAGGTGAGGCGCTGCGGCGGCTGCGGCGGACCGTGGCGAAGAGGAATCAGAGAGTGGAAAGCAGTGCCTCGACCCGTTCATCGACGGACGCGAAAGGATCCTTGCACAGCACCGTCTGCTGGGCCCGGTCATTGAGCTTGAGGTGCACCCAGTCCACCGTAAAGTCGCGGTTGGCGGTCTTGGCGCGCCGGACGAAGTCGCCGCGCAGCTTGGCACGGGTGGTCTGGGGCGGCTGGTCCACGGCTTCCTTGATATCGCTGTCCTCCACCACGCGGGCCGTTTCCCCGCGGGACTGCAGCAGGTAGAACAATCCGCGGCGCCGGGAGATATCGTGATAGGTCAGGTCGATCTGGGCCAGGCGCGGGGAAGACATCTCGAGTCCGTGCCGCTCAGCCACCCGGTCCACCAGTTTCTTCTTGATGGCCCAGTCGATTTCCGTGTCGATCCCTGAGTGGTCGCCGGAATCGATGGCGTCCAGCGTGCGTGTCCACAAATCGATGATCCGTCCGACATGCCGGTTGTGCTCGCCGTTGGCAGCGACGAAGTCCTGGACCCGCTGCAGGTAGATGCGCTGCAGGTCCAGCGGCGACATGGTGGAACCGTTGGCCAGTTTCAGCGGCTGCCTGCCGGAGAGGTCATGGGAGGTTTCCCGGATGCTGCGGATCGGGTTCTCCAGGCGGAGGTCCCGCATCAGCACGCCGGCCTCGATCATCCGCAGCATCAGGTCAACGGACCCGGCCTTAAGGAGCATGGTGGTCTCGGACATGTTCGAATCCCCGGCGATCACGTGCAGCCGGCGGTAATGCTCGGCGTCGGCGTGCGGCTCGTCCCGGGTGTTGATGATGGGCCGGGACCGTGTAGTCGCAGAGGAGACGCCCTCCCAGATGTGGTCTGCCCGCTGGGAAAACGCGAAGAGGGAACCGGACTGGGTCTTCAGCACCTTTCCGGCACCGACCAGCAGCTGGCGGGTGACCAGGAACGGAATGAGGACGTCCGCCAGCCGGGAGAATTCGAGGCGGCGCGGAATGAGGTAGTTTTCGTGGCTGCCGTAGGAGTTGCCGGCGGAATCGGTGTTGTTCTTGAACAGATAGACGCTGCCGTTGAAGCCTTCCGCCTTCAGCCGGTCCTCCGCTTCCTCCACCAGGTCTTCCAGGATCAGCTCGCCAGCCCGGTCATGGGCCACCAGCTGTGCCAGATCGTCACATTCCGCGGTGGCGTACTCCGGGTGCGAGCCGACGTCGAGGTAGAGGCGTGAGCC
Organism: Arthrobacter sp. zg-Y238; assembly: GCF_024385525.1. Taxonomy (GTDB): domain Bacteria; phylum Actinomycetota; class Actinomycetes; order Actinomycetales; family Micrococcaceae; genus Arthrobacter_B; species Arthrobacter_B jinronghuae. Next base: position 12,306 of record NZ_JANFLU010000010.1, read on the forward strand.
GTTGGTCAGGAAGACATTTGATGAGCGGCCCCAGCTGACAACCTTGCGGAAGAGGTAGCGGGCCACTTCCTCGGGGGAAAGGGGACGCGAATCGGGGCCGGAATAGGCGATGCCGAATTCCGTTTCCACTCCATAGATCCTGCGGTCCATCAGTCTCCTTCCGCGCTGGACAGCAAACGGTCCAGCTCAACGGTGTTTATCCTGCGGAACGCCCTGACGGTGCCGCGGGTGGAAAGCGGGTCCCGGTCCAGGACGGCGACCTCCAGCAGGCCGGCGCCCAGGGGCTCTGGTGCCTGCCCGTCGCCCGAACCATTGGCTGTGCGCGTGGCGGAAAGCGCCTGGACCGCCGTCCGGATGGCGGAACCGAAATCCGCGTCCTGGTTCCACGTCCGGCTGAGGGCCTCGTTGACGATCTCCGCCTGCCCGCCCATCACCGTGTAATTGCTTTCATCCGCGATGGAGCCGTCGAAGTTCAGGCGGTACAGACGGTCCGTATACGGGTCCTCCCCTACCTCTGCGACGGCCAGCTCCACTTCGAACGGCTTTCCCTCGGTGGTGAAAACGGAACCGAGGCTCTGCGCGTAGACGCTGGCCAGCCCGCGCGCGGAGACGTCGTCGCGGGAATAGGAGTAGCCGCGCACATCCGCGAACCGGATGCCGGCCTGGCGCAGGGACTCGAATTCGTTGTACTTGCCGACGGCGGCGAAACCGATCCGGTCATAGATTTCGCTGAGCTTATGGAGGGACGGTGAAGGGTTCTCCGCCACCAGGGCAATCCCTTCCCTGCAGGTCAGGACCACCACCGACCGTCCCCGGGCGATGCCTTTGCGGGCGAAGTCTGCCCGGTCCTTCATCAGCTGTTCGGGCGAGACGTAGAACTGCTGGGTCACGGCTACGCCTCCAGTCCGGCGGCGGTGCGCCTGGAGATGAGTTCACGGGAGAGTTCCTGCAGTTCCCGTTCGGGGATCTCCCGGTTGCCGGCGCTGTTGACCACATAAACCACCGGCCACAGCCGCCGGACCATGTCCGGGCCGCCGGTGGCCGAGTCGTCGTCGGCCGCGTCGTACAGGGACTCCACGGCCACCCTGACCGCATCCTCCTCGTCCAGGTTCGGCTGCCAGAGTTTCTTCAGGGCGCCGCGTGCGAACACCGAGCCGGAGCCGACGCTGTGGTGCTCGTATTCCTCATACCGGCCTCCGGTCACGTCATAGGAAAAGAGCCGTCCGGTCCGCCGCTGGGTGTCGAACCCGGCAAAGAGCGGGACGACGGCCAGGCCCTGCAGCGCCAGCGGAAGGTTGGAGCGCACCATGGCCGCGAGCCGGTTGGACTTGCCGTCCAGGCTCATGGGAGTTCCTTCTATTTTCTCGTAGTGCTCCAGTTCCACCTGGAACAGCCGGATCATGTCCAGGGCGAGCCCTGCCGTACCGGCGATCCCCAGCACGGAGTAGTTGTCCGCCGGAAAGACTTTCTTGATGTGCCGGCTGGCGATCATGTTGCCCATCGTGGCCCGCCGGTCCCCTGCCATCAGGACTCCCCCTGCATAGGTGAGGGAAACGATGGTGGTGGCCTGCGGGGCCAGCTCCCCCGCCGAGCCGTTCGACGCCGGTCCCAGGGATCGGGAGGACGGCAGCAGCTCGGGGCGGTGGAGGGCGAGATGGTCGGTGAAGGAAGAGGACGGGGCTTGATGGATGGAGGCGGCGGGGTCCCGGGGGGCCATCCGTTACTGACCGCCCTTCTGGATGAAGCCGCGGACGAACTCTTCGGCGTTGCTCTCCAGCACGCCGTCGATCTCATCCAGCAGGTCGTCCACGCCTTCAGTCTCGGTGGAAGCTTCCGCTTCGGCTGCGGGGGGCGGGACGGCCTCGGTTTCTTCTTCTTCGACGGGATGCGTTCCGGTGTTTTTGCGGTCCTGGGTTGCCATGATGCCTAGCCCTTTCTTGCCCGGGGGATGAATCCTAGTCCTATGGTGCCACGGCGGCGTCGGAACCGGTCAGGAGTCTGGCGACAAAATCCTCCGCATCGGCTGATGTGTTGAAAAGTTCCTCGGTCAGGGCCCTGGTGCCGCGCAGCGGCTCGCGGGTAGGGATCCGCTGGAGCCGCCGGCGGGAGGGAAGTTCGAAGATGATCGAATCCCAGCTGGCGCCGATCACTTCCTTGGGGAACCGGGTAAGGCAGTTCCCGCGGAAGTAGGCACGGGTGTCGTCGGGCGGGGAGGTAACGGCGCGGGCAATCTCCTCGTCGGTAAGCACCCGTTCCATCTGCCCACGGGCCGCCAGCCGGTAATACAGCCCCTTCTCCGGGCGCATATCCGAGTACTGCAGATCCACCAGGTGCAGCCGGGCGTCTGACCAGGCCAACCCGTCGCGCTCGCGGTAGGCCTGCAGCAGCTTCAGCTTCGCCACCCAGTCCACGGCAGCGGCGGCCTCCAGCGGGTCGCGCTTCAGGGTGCCCAGCAACGCGGACCAGCGGGCCAGTATGTCTTCGGTGTCTGCGTCCGTTGGGCCGCCGGCGCGGGAGTGCGCCGCTGCTGCTTCGAAGTAGATTTCCTGCAGGTCCAGGCCGCTGACCATCCTGCCGTCCGTCAGTTCCACCAGCTGTTCCAGCGACGGGTCGTGGCTGATGGCCTGCAGTGCGCCCACCGGGTCCCGGAGCTCGACGTCGGGGGCGCTGCCGGCTTCGATCATGGACAGGACAAGCGAGGTGGTGCCGATCTTCAGCAGGGCGGAAACCTCGCTGAGGTTCGCGTCCCCGATGATGACGTGCAGGCGCCGGTATTTTTCGGCCACCGCGTGCGGTTCGTCCCGGGTATTGATGATTGGTCGGCGGATGGTGGTTTCCAGTCCCACTTCCGTTTCGAAGAAGTCCGCCCGCTGGCTCAGCTGGAATCCCTGGCGCTGGTTGTTGGTGCCGATGCCCACCCGGCCGGAACCGGCGATGACCTGGCGGGAAACGAAGAACGGCACCAGCCCGCGGACGAGGGCTCCGAAGGGAACGCTGCGGGGAACAAGGTAGTTTTCATGCGACCCGTAGGAGACGCCCTTGTTGTCGGTGTTGTTCTTGTACAGGTTGACCGGAGCGAATCCCGGCATCCTGGCGATATGCCGCATGGCGGACAGCACCACCATGTCCCCCGCCTTGTCCCACAGCACGGCGTCGCGGGGGCGGGTGACCTCGGGCGAGGAGTACTCCGGGTGGGCGTGGTCCACGTACAGCCGCGCACCGTTGCCCAGGACCATGTTCATCAGCACCGGGTTGTCCTGCGTCTGTTCCCCGTAAAGTGCTGCGGGTCCGCCGCCCTCCATGGCGATCTGTTCGGCGTCCAGCACTGGCGGTTCGTCGGTCAGCTGGGTGGGATCCGCAGCGGCACGGGGCACCGCGAATCCGCGGGCATCGTTCAGCGGCGCCTCGTCGGTGTAGTCCCAGCGGGTGCCCGACAGGTTGCCCGCTCCGGTCCGCAGCGTGGCCGCGTACGCGTTGACTATCTGGCTGGACAGGACGGTGGCGTTCGCGGACGGCAGGGACGGAGCGAGCACGCCGTACTCGGTTTCCGTCCCCATGACACGGCGCACGGTCACAGATACTGTCCCGGGTTGGCCGCCGTTTCGATGGTCCGGCCCGGTTCCTGGCCGGCCTTGCCCTGGACGATGGTGCGGATGTAGGTGATCCGCTCGCCCTTCTTCCCCGAGATCCGTGCCCAGTCATCCGGATTGGTGGTGTTGGGCATGTCCTCATGCTCGCGGAATTCGTCCACCACGGCACGCATCAGGTGTTCGATGCGCAGGCCGCGCTGGTGCAGCTGCAACAGGTCCTTGATGGCGTACTTCTTGGCCCGGTCCACCACGTTCTGGATGACGGCGCCGGAGTTGAAATCCTTGAAGTAGAGCATCTCGGTGTCGCCGTTGGCGTAGGTGACCTCCAGGTATTCGTTGGCCTTGTCCTCGGCGTACATCTTCTCCACCGTGCGCCGGACCATGTCGTTGACCGTTTCCACCGGGTCGTAGCCGTGCTCGGCCAGGTCGTCGCGGTGCAGCGGCAGGTCCGGGGTCAGGTACTTCGCGAAGATTTCCGCCGCGCCTTCGGCGTCGGGCCGCTGGATCTTGATCTTCACGTCCAGGCGGCCCGGACGCAGGATGGCCGGATCGATCATGTCCTCCCGGTTGGAGGCACCGATGACAATCACGTTCTCCAGCTTCTCGACGCCGTCGATCTCGCTGAGCAGCTGCGGAACAATGGTGGTTTCGACGTCGGACGATACCCCGGTGCCGCGGGTGCGGAAGAGCGAATCCATCTCGTCGAAGAACACCACCACGGGGCTGCCGTCGGAGGCCTTCTCCCGGGCGCGGCCGAAGATCAGCCGGATGTGGCGCTCGGTCTCCCCCACGTACTTGTCCAGCAGCTCGGGTCCCTTGATGTTCAGGAAGTAGCTGCGGGCACCAAGGGTGCCGGTCTGCTCCATCACCCGTGCCGCGAGGGCGTGGGCCACGGCCTTGGCAATGAGTGTCTTGCCGCAGCCGGGAGGGCCGTAGAGCAGGATGCCCTTGGGCGGCTTCAGTCCGTGTTCGCGGTAGAGGTCAGGGTGCATGAACGGCAGCTCGACGGCGTCGCGGATCTGCTCGATCTGCGGGCCGAGGCCGCCGATGTCTGCGTAGGAGATGTCCGGAACCTCTTCGAGGACCAGGTTCTCCACTTCGCTGCGCGGGATCTTTTCCAATGCGTAGCCGATGCGGGTATCCACGGTCAGGGCATCCCCTACCCGGACCTTTTCCCGGCCCAGGGGCCCGTTGAGGCGCACTACGCGCTCGTCGTCGGCCCGTCCGATCACCAGTACCCGGTCCGGGTCCAGGAGCTCTTTCACCGTAAACAGTTCCCCTGCGCGTTCGAAGCCGAGGGCAGCAATGACGGTGAGGGACTCGTTCAACAGCACCTCCTGGCCCGGGACGATCTGTCCCAGGTCCAGGAGGGGCGAAACGGCTACCCGGAGCTTGCGGCCGGACTGGATGATGTCCAGGCTTTCCTGCACTGCCGCGATGGTTGTCACGCCGGGTTCCGCTTCGCGGCGCTGGTTCACTCCGATGACGGTGCCGAAGCTGAAGGGCGTTGCCCCCTCGTTCTCCAGGGCATCCTTCAACCGGATGATTTCGGCTTTCGCGGTCTCCAGCATGGTCACGAGCCGGGCGTTGTTGTGCGTAAGGGCAGCGAGCTGCCGGTCCAGATTCCGGAGTTTGTCCCGAAGGACATTCAATTGGCGTGCTTCGGTGCCTGCTACAGCCGCTGCGGACACCGGGCGGGATCCCCCGGTCCCGGGTCCAGCGTTTTCGGGTTCAGCCATGATACCGACCGCCTTCACGTAGCTCTGGGTCTGTCCAATGACAGTAACCCAGCGCTGCGCAAGATACACGGGGTCCGGCGTCTTGTGTTTCGCCGGTTACCCCCGCTATGGGGTATCTGTCTCCTGCTGGAACTTTTCGGCGTTTTCGAGGGCTCCGCGCTGCACTGTGGAACTGGCATCCTTGGCCGCACGGCGCAGCTTGTGGGCGGAGACTTCCCGCTCACCCACTGCCGCGGGAGTCCAGGCGTTGAGATCCTCTTCGCTGAAGTTGGTCTTCGACGCACGGCGCTTGGCGACCAGGCCGGTGGCGCCCTCTGCGAGCCGGCGCGCGGTGAGCAGGAAACCGGTGTGGGCCACCATGCGGTGGTCCGGGCGTACGGCCAGGCCCTCCAGGTGCCAGCCGCGGACCATGGATTCCCAGCCATCCGGCTCGGTGAAGCGGCCGTCGGCCCGGATGGCTTCCGCGGTGCGGGAGAGCTGGGTGACGGTGGCCACGTAGGAGATCCACACGCCGCCCGGGGCGAGCACGGTGGCTACGGCGTCGGTGCACTCCCAGGGGGCGAGCATGTCCAGGACCACGCGGTCCACGCTGCCGGGCTCTTCGGTCTTGACGACTTCGTCCTGGAAATCCCCGAGGGTGATGTCCCACGCCGGATGCGGTCCGCCGAAGAAGGTCTCCACGTTGCCGCGGGCGATCTGCGCGAATTCCTCGCGCCGTTCAAAGGAGTGCAGGCTGCCGTGGTCGCCCACTGCACGCAGCAGCGAGATGCTCAGGGCGCCGGAGCCGACGCCGGCTTCGACCACGCGGGCGCCGGGGTAGATGTCCGCCATGGTGACAATCTGGGCCGCATCCTTGGGATAGACGACGGCGGCGCCGCGCGGCATGGACAGGACGAAGTCCGAGAGCAGCGGGCGCAGGATCTGGTACTGGTGTCCGGCCGTGTTGGACACGACGGACCCTTCGGGCAGTCCGATGACGGTGTCGTGCTGCAGGTAGCCGCGGTGCGTGTGGAAGGCGCCGCCCTCGGTGAGGGTGATGGTGTTGCGGCGGCCCTTCTCATCGGTGAGCTGGACCCGTTCCCCGGGCCGGAGCGGTCCCCTGCGGATCTCGGCCCCGTGGGGTGCAGCAGCGGCGGCCTGGTTATCGGCGTTCATGGTATTCCTTTGGTTCTCTTGCTGGATTATGGGTGCCGGCGTGCTTGTGCCGGCGGGGCGGTAAAAAGCGGGAGGTGTCAGCGCTGCGGCCGGGCGGGTTTCCCGGTGACGGCGGCGACGACGGCGGCTTGGCGCAGCAGGCCAGTGACCATTCCGTCCCGGTCAATGACCGCGTATTCGCTGCCTTGCAGTTTGGCCAGGTACTGGACGAGTTCCTGCCCGGCCGCGGCTTCGGGGACGTAGGCGCCGGCCGCCAGCGGGCGGGCGACGGCGCTCACCGGCACCTGGCCGGCCTGCTCGTCCGGAACCGAGGCGAGGGCCCCGCGGTCCACGACGGCCTCCGGCTGGCCGGTTGCGGCAGTGACCAGCACGGCGGCGTCCGGATACTGGCGGGCCAGCCGGAGCGCCTCGCCGACGGATGCCCGGCCGGGCAGGGAAACCGCCGGTTCCATCAGGGCACCGGCACTGACCTGCGGCAGCCGCAGGCGCACCCGCGCGTTGGAGATGGCAGCGCCGGCCCCCATCCAGAGGAAGCCGCACAGCAGGGCCGCCAACAGGACAAGGCTCAGTGCAGGCGCCTCTCCCCGGAGGTAGGGCGGAATGAAAACGGCAGCCAGGAGCAGGACCGAAATGATGCGTCCGGCCCAGCCGGCGGCAACGGTGCCGCGTTCCTGCGACCCGGTGATCTTCCAGACTGCGCTTTCCACAATGCGCCCGCCGTCCAGCGGCAGCCCGGGCAGGACGTTGAAAACGGCTATCAGCACGTTGGCGGACACAAAGATGAAGGTGACCAGCTCGGCCACGCTGCCTTCGGGAACCAGCTGCAGGACCCCGAATCCGGCTGCTGCCAGCAGGAAATTGGCTGCCGGGCCGGCCAGGGCAACCAGCAGGGACCGTCCCGGGGTGGAGCGCAGGTCCCCGAACTGGGTGTGTCCGCCCCACAGCGTCAGGACGATCTTGGAGGTAGGCCAGTGGTAGGCGCGGGCGGTTAAGGCGTGCGCCGCCTCGTGTGCCAGGACCGAGAGCAGCAGCAGGACCGCGTAACCCAGGGCCACGGCGAAGGCACCGGCGCCGAGGCGGGGGAAGGCCTCCCGTACCTGGGGACCGAATACCGCCACGATCAGCGCCGCGATGAGGAACCACGAATACGCCAGGGTCACCGGTACTCCGGCGATGCTGCCCAGCGGGATACCTTCCCGGCGTTCCGTTCCGGCGGGCCCGTTGCTGCTCACCTAGCGGACTCCAGGACGGAACCGGGAAGCAGCTCGCGCAGCTGGTCTATTCCGCGGCCGGCCAGGGACTGCCATTCATGCTCGAACGCGCCCGGCGGCAACGGAACGAAGTTGGGCACCGTCAGGGTCACCAGGCCGGCCGCCTGCGCCGAGGTTGCCCCGGGCAGGGAGTCCTCCACGGCGACCACGCAGGCCTTGTCCAGGTCAGGAACGGAGCCGGCAAGCGTGTCGAAGGCCAGCTGATACGGCTCGGGATCCGGCTTGCCGTTGCTGACCATGTCACCGGTCACCACGACGTCGAACGTTCCGGCGGGAAGGGCGCGGATAATTTCCCGGGCCAGCACCGGCTCCGACATGGTGACCAGGGCGCAGGGAATATCCGCTGCCTGCAGCTCCGCCAGCAGTTCGCGGGCACCCGGGCGCCAAGGCACCTCGCGGCGGACCTGTGCCGCAACCTGGCCGATCAGCCGGTCGATGATCGCGCGGTTTTCCAAGGGGACACCGGCTCGCTGCAGCATACCCGCGCTGACCTCCAGGGCCTGGCCGACCATTGCCTCGGCTTGGGCATCCGTCCAGCCGACGTTGAAACTCGAGGTCAGTTCCTTTTCGGCGGCGATCCAATACGGCTCGGTATCCACGAGGGTGCCGTCCATATCCCAGAAAACAGCCTGCAGTGCTGCGTCGGCGTGGCTGTGGGAAGAATCTTCTGCGGAAAGGAGGGGCATGTCCTAAGTCTACGGGGCGGCGGAAGCCGGTGTTTCTTTTGCTCTCCGCGAAGCGCCGTTGCCCGGTCCTGACATGCGGGGCGGACGGGGCATAGTGTGAAGTGGTGAGCAATACCGAAGGCTTTGAAGCCACAGGCCTCCAGGACTTTTTTGGCGACGGGACGTCCTCCGAACGCGTCACGGTGATGCTGGCCGCGTTCGAAGGCTGGAATGATGCGGGTGAAGCAGCCTCCGATGCCCTGAAATTCCTGAGCCGGCACTGGGACAGCGAAAAAATTGCCAGTATCGACGCGGACGAATACTACGACTTCCAGTTCACCAGACCGTCCCTGAAACGGACGGCTTCCGGCGGGCACCGGATCAAGTGGCCGACGACGCGCATCTCCCGTGCCGAGGTGCCGGACAGCAACCTGGACATCATCTTCGTCACCGGCGTCGAACCGTCCTACAAGTGGCGGGCCTACACCGCCGAGCTCATAGCCCTGGCCAAGGAACTGGATGTGGACTGCATTGTCCTGGCCGGTGCGCTGCTCGCCGATGTTCCGCATTCCCGGCCCATCCCGGTCAGCGCTTCCTGCGAGGAACCTGACCTGCAGGAAAGCCTGAGCCTGGAGCCGTCCTCCTACGAGGGGCCGATCGGGATTGTGGGCGTGGTGTCCGAGATGGCCGGCCTGGCGGATATTCCCTCCATCTCGCTCTGGGCAGCCGTACCGCACTACGTGGGGCAGGCGCCCTCGCCCAAGGCGCAGCTGGCGTTGCTGAACCGCATCGAGGAGCTGCTGCAGGCGCCCCTGGATACGCATCTGCTGACCGAAGAGGCCGAAGCCTGGGAACGCGGCGTGGATGAACTCGCCACCGAAGACCCCGAGGTTGCGGCGTACGTCCGCCAGCTGGAAGAGGCCAAGGACACCGCCGATCTTCCCGAAGCCAGCGGCGAATCGATTGCCCGTGAATTCGAGCGGTACCTGAAGCGCCGCCGCCGGGACTGAGTCCCGGCGGCTGGACGTCCCTGGAACTGAGCCCCTAGAGCTGGAGTCCGAGCAAGGCGTTCAGCGCGGAACAAACGAGTTCGGCGCCGGCCTGGCTCCCCTTCGTTTCGCCGCGGACCGCTGCACCGGCCCAGGCGTCGACGGCCTGCAGCGCGGCCGGAGCATCCAAGTCATCAGCCAGTGCGGCGCGGATCTGCTGCAGGAGCGCGGCGGCGTCGTCATCATTGGTGAACTGCAGGGCCTTCCGCCACGCCACCAGGCGTTCCTCTGCCCGCCGCAGCTGGTCTGAAGTCCAGAACCAATCGGTGCGGTAGTGATGGGACAGCAGCACCAGGCGGATGGCTGCCGGCTCCACTCCCTCGGCACGCAGCCGGGAAACCAGGACCAGGTTGCCCAGCGACTTGCTCATTTTCTCGCCGTCGAGCCCCACCATGCCGGCATGGGCGTAGTGCGAGGCCAGAGGCGTACCCTCGCAGGCAAAGGCGTGTCCGGCACTCATTTCGTGGTGCGGGAAGACCAGGTCCGAGCCGCCGGCCTGCACCGTGAAGGGACGGGGCAGGAAACGCTGGGCGATGACGGAACACTCGATGTGCCAGCCTGGACGTCCGGTGCCGAGCCGGCCGCCGTCCCAGGACGGCTCACCGGTCCGGGCCATGCGCCACAGCAGCGGGTCCAGGGCGTTCCGCTTGCCGGGACGCTCCGGGTCTCCCCCGCGCTCCGCGAAGACCGGCAGCATCTGTTCCCGGGTCAGGTGCGAGACCTGTCCCAGCCACCAGGCATCCGGATCCCCTTCAGCCAGACGGGAAGCGGCGTCGACGTCGAAGTAGAGGTCGCCGTCGGGCTCTCCGCCGTTGCCGGAAACCCGGTAGGCCAGGCCGCGGTCCATCAGGTCCTCCACCACCGGCACGATCCACTCCACTGCCTCTACAGCGCCGATGTAGTGGTCCGGGGCCAGGACGTTCAAGGCCTCCATGTCATCACGGAAAAGCTGGGTCTGCTCCTGCGCGAGCTGCCGCCAGTCCGCACCGGTGGCGTTGGCGCGCTCGAGCAGCGGATCATCGACGTCGGTGACGTTCTGGACGTACCGGACGGTGTGTCCGGCGTCGCGCCACTGGCGGTTGAGCAGGTCGAACGCCACGTAGGTGGAGGCGTGGCCCATGTGCGTGGCGTCGTACGGAGTGATCCCGCAGACGTACATGCTCGCGTCCCCGCCGGGACGCACGGTCACCCTGGCCTGTGCGGCCGTGTCATAGAGCCGGACGTCGTCCGACTTTCCGGGCAGGGAGGGCAGGGAGGAAGATTTCCAGGCAATCACCCTTCCACTCTAACGGGCACGGCTAGGCGGTAAGGACGCCGAAGCCCAGGAGGAGGTAGATGCAGATGCCGAGGAGGATGCGGTACCAGACGAAGAGGCGGTAGCTGCGGGTGGAGACGTAACGCAGGAACCAGCCGATGATGATGAAGCCCACAACGAAGGCGACCACCGTAGCGGCACCGGTCTGCAGCGCGGTGTAGGGCATGGGCTCGTCCAGCGACTTGACCAGCTGGAACAGGCCGCTGCCGAACACTGCGGGAATGGCCAGCAGGAAGGCGTACCGGGCCGCGGCTTCACGGGTGTAGCCCATGAGCAGCCCGGCGGTAATGGTGCCGCCTGACCGGGAAACGCCGGGGATCAGCGCCAGGGCCTGGGCAAAGCCGTACAGGATGCCGTGGCGATAGGTGAGCTGGTCCAGTTTGCGCTGCTGGCGGCCGACCGCGTCGGCTACGGCCAGAATGATGCCGAAGACAATCAGCATGGTGGCGACGATCCAGAGGCTGCGGAAGGTGCTTTCGATCTGGTCCTGGAAGAGCAGGCCCAGGACCACGATGGGGATGGTGCCGATAATGATCAGCCAGCCCATGCGGGCATCCGGATCATTGCGGGGCACCCGGCCGGACAGCGAACCGAACCAGGACTTGATGATCCGGACAATGTCCTTCCAGAAATACACCGCGACGGCGGTTTCCGTGCCCAGCTGGGTGATGGCGGTAAAGGCCGCTCCCGGGTCCTGTGCCCCGGGCAGCAACTCCCCCACGATGCGCAGGTGTGCGCTGGAGGAGATGGGGAGGAACTCTGTCAGACCCTGGATCAGGCCAAGGAAGATCGCTTCAAACCAATTCACACCTAAGACTCTAATAGACTCCTGTGACGCATCCGTTCACCCGTGGCGGCCGCTACCGGTTGGCTGAGCGTCCCAGCGGGCCGTTGTCCTGGTCTCCGGCAGCTGTCGGATCCTGCGGAACTTCGTCCACCTCGTCCGCGGCGTCGTAGTCGCCTTCGTCCTCATCGTCTTCGTAGATCTCCAGCGGCGTCACTTCGCCGTAGGCGTCGTAAAGGACTTCCTCATAGACTTCGAAGGCATCGGCGATGGCCAGGTACGCGCTTTCGACCACCGGATCCTTCTCACCGCGTCGTGCGGCCGCGGCCGCGAGGTGCTCCTCGAACGCAGTGACAAGGGACTGGAGCGCGATGCGCGGATCTATGCTCATGACCTAGACGTTATCGGTAAAGTAGGGAAAATTGGAGGGAAATGCGCGAACAAATTCTTGCACCTGATGTCTCCCGCCGGCGCGAAAATTCCCGGGACTACGAGTACCTGGTGGTGTCGGTGGACCCGAACGAATCACTGCCCGATGCCCGGCGCCGCCTCGTGGAGCACGCCGAGTACGGCAAGTGGGAACTGCACCGGAGCCGGATCTACAGCGGCGGCGGACGTCGGTTCTGGCTGCGCCGAAGAGTCCTGCGCGTCCAGCGGACCACCTAGCCTCCGCCCGCCGGTTCTTACTCCGCCGGGCCCAGGACCGCGTTGGCCACGCTGCCATGCACCGAATCCTCGCTTGAGGGGTGGAACATGCCGGCGAGGACGTCACGGTAGAGCCGTTCCAGTTCGGAGCCCCGGAAATAGCTGCGGCCGCCCGCAACCCGAACGGCGGTCTCCACCACGCCGCGCGCCGTTTCGGTGGTCCGGTACTTCAGGCCGGAAAGCAGCGGGAACCAGTAGCTGCCGTGGTCGGTGCCTTCCTCAAGATCCCGTGCCACTGCTCCGAGCTGCAGATGGACGCCGTCCATCCGCAGCGCGGCGTCGGCAATCTTCCAGCGGGTAGCGGGATCCGCCGACGCCGGAGTGCCCTCGCGCCCGACGCGCCCGGAGGCTGCCTCAACGGCCAGTTCCACGGCGCGGTCCCCGATGCCCGTATAGACGGCGGACAGCAGGGTTTCGAACAAGGCGAAGATTCCGAAGACAAAGGCATCCCCGTGCGGGCCCACCGGCGTCGTGCGGACCATCCGTGCGGCCGGCACCACGGCGTTGTCCAGGTGGGTGGTGCAGGACTGGCTGGCCCGCATGCCCATGGTGTCCCAGTCATCCGCGATGGTGATGCCCCCGGTACCGCGGTCCGCGAATCCGAAGACCAGCCGTGGCTCCTCCGGGTCCGAGGAGTCCTTTCCGAAGATGCCCAGCCGGGTCCAGGCCGGGGACAGGCTGGTGAAGATCTTGGTGCCGGTGAAGGCGTAGCCGCCGTCGCCCGTGGGACGGGCCGCGGTGTGCGAATCGAAGAGCACGGCGGGGTTGCCGGGCTCGGACACTCCAAAGGCAAACAGCTCGCCCGCCGCCGCCTCGCGGAGGACGAAGTCCAGCGAGTTATCCCCCGCCAGGGCGAGCAGGTGCGCGACGCCGCACCAGACCAGGTGCATGTTCACAGCCAGTGCCGTCGCCGGAGCGGCGGAAGCCAGGAGCCGCTGGCAGGAGACGACGTCGGGAATCCCCAATCCGGCTCCGCCCTCGTCCTTTGAGGTGAACAGGGCGAGGTAGCCCGCGGCGCGCAGGTCCGTCAGGTCCTGGGTGAAGAAACTGTTGGTTTCGTCATAGCCTGCGGCACGGGAGCGCAGGCGCTCCAGCAGTTCCGGGGTGAGGATATCGGCGGCGGCCGGCAAGGGGTTCTCCTTCGGGAGGCGGGAAGGGATCAGTAGTCGGTCAGCAGGCGGGACAGGACCCGGGTGCCGAACTTCAGGGAATCCACCGGCACCCGTTCATCAACGCCGTGGAACATGCCCGTGAAGTCCAGGTCCGCCGGGAGGCGCAGCGGGGCGAAACCGTACCCGGTGATGCCCAGCCGGCTGAGGGACTTGTTGTCCGTGCCCCCTGAGAGCGTGTAGGGCAGCACCGGAGCACCGGGATCCTCTGCCTGCAGGGCGGAGATCATCGAGTCGACCAGGTTGCCCTTGAACGGCACTTCGAGGGACACGTCCTGGTGCTCGTAGCTGATGTCGATGCCTTCGCCGGCAAGTTCGCGGATGGTGGCCAGCACCTGTTCCTCCTGCCCGGGCAGGGTCCGGGCATCGATCAGGGCCTCGGCGGTGCCGGGGATGACGTTGTGCTTGTACCCGGCCTTCAACACGGTGGGGTTGGAGGTGTTCTGCAGGGTGGCGCCCACAAACCGGGCTACGGTGCCCAGTTCGGCAAGGATCCGGTCCGGGTTCTCCGGATCGAACTCGACACCGGTCAGTTCGGTGACGCCGTCCAGGAAGGCGCGGGTGGTATCCGTCAGCTCGATGGGCCAGGGGTGGCTGCCGATATTGGCGACGGCGCGGGCCAGCCGGGTGACCGCGTTGTCGGTGTTGATCTGGGAACCGTGCCCGGCACGCCCGTGGGCCACCAGCCGCAGCCAGGAGATGCCCTTTTCCGCTGTCTGCAGCAGGTAGGTCCGCTTCCCGCCGATGGTGGCCGAGAAGCCGCCCACCTCGGAGATGGCCTCCGTGGCGCCGTCGAACAGTTCCGGGCGGTGTTCCACTGCCCAGCGTGCACCGTAGTCGCCGCCGGCTTCTTCGTCGGCGAAGAACGCGAAGACGATGTCCCGCCGCGGACGTGTTCCGGTGCGGGCCATGGAACGCATAACGGACAGGATCATGGCGTCCATGTCCTTCATGTCCACGGCCCCGCGGCCCCAGATCAGCCCGTCCCGTTCCTCGCCGCTGAACGGGTCCACCGTCCAGTCCGCTTTCTGGGCCGGAACCACGTCAAGGTGGCCGTGGACCACGAGGGCGGGCAGGGAGGAGTCGGTGCCCTCCATCCGGGTCACTACCGAGGCGCGTCCGGGAGCAGACTCGAACAGATCGGCGGACAACCCGGCTTCTTCGATCAGTCCGGCGGTGTACTCGGCAGCGGCACGCTCCCCCGGGCCGGAGTTGTCACCGAAGTTGGAGGTGTCGAAACGGATGAGCTCCTGGCAGATCCGGGCCACCTCGTCTTCGGCGCGGGGCTGCTCGGCACGGACGTCTGTAGGCATGTGCTTCTCCTTCGATGAACTGTGCAGCCAGCTTAGCCAGAGCAACGGCAGGATGGGCCGTATTTCGCGGCAACGGCAGGCCAACAGGCCTCCGGCTTGGGCCGATTCGTGGTTCACGCATAAACCGTGTTAGAGTTTTTCCCGTTGCTTCCACAGCTTTTGAACAACTGAAGAGCCTGTGGAGATCACCCAGCGCGGGTGGCGGAATGGCAGACGCGCTAGCTTGAGGTGCTAGTCCTCTAACGAGGGTGGGGGTTCAAGTCCCCCTCCGCGCACAGTGAAGTCCTCCCGGAATCCACGGATTCCGGGAGGACTTTTTTGTTTGTCCGGAACCGTCCGCTGTGATCTTTGACTCACATCGCCTGCCGCCCTTCGGTACCCTCGCACCATGGACGGCAGCGGAGTCTTTAATCTCCTGCTCGTGGCTTTTTTCATTCTGCTGGGCGGAATCTTCGCCGGCGCGGAGATGGCGCTGGTGTCCCTCCGGGAGAGTCAGATCAACGCCATCGAGCGAACCGGGAAGCAGGGTAGGCGAACAGCACACCTGGCCCGCAACCCCAACCTGTTCCTGTCGGCGATCCAGATCGGCGTGACCCTCTCCGGTTTCTTCTCGGCCGCTTACGGTGCCTCGGCGCTGGCCCCGGCCGTTGAGCCCGTGCTGCGGCAGTGGGGGCTGCCCGAGTCCGCGGCGGAGGCAACGGCGTTCATTTTGCTGACCCTCGTGGTGGCCTATCTGTCCCTGGTGTTCTCGGAACTGGTGCCCAAGCGGCTGGCCATGCAGAATGCGGTCCTCTACGCCCGGATCCTCTCCCCCGCACTGAACCGGTTTGCCATGCTGATGCGTCCCGTCATCCGGCTGCTGTCCTTTTCGACCGATGCCGTGGTGCGCCTGCTGGGCGGAAATCCGAACGTCAAGACCGTGCCGGTGAGCAGCCAGGAATTGTGGGACATGGTGGCGGCGAGTCCGATGCTCGCCGAGGACAGCCGCAGGATTCTTTCGGACGTCTTCGGAGCAGGCACGAGGCTGGTGCAGGAGGTGATGCGGCCCCGGACCGAAGTGGTTTTTGTCCGGGCAGACCTTCCGCTGGAGGAAGCAAGGAACCGGGTGCGGCACCAGCCCTATTCCCGCTACCCGGTCACCGGCGGATCGGTGGATGACATCCTGGGGTTCATCCACGTCCGGGACCTGATGCCGGACCCGGAGGCGGCGGGTCCGGATAAACGCACCGTAGCCGACATCCTGCGGCCGGTCCTGTTCCTGCCAGGGACCGCAGCGGTCCTGCCGTCCCTGGGCAGGATGCGCCGGGAGAACAGCCACATCGCGATCGTGGCGGATGAATACGGCGGCACTGACGGCATTGTCACGTTGGAAGACCTGGTGGAGGAACTGGTGGGGGAAATCTACGACGAGTACGACACAGTCCGGGACCCCGAGGACCGTTACCGCAGGGAAAAGGGACAGCTGGTGGTGGACGGCGCACTTATCCTGCAGGAATTCGAGCGGCTCACGGGCGTCGGCCTGCCCGAGGGCCAGTATGAAACGGTGGCCGGGTACATCCTGGAGCAGCTGGGCCGGATGGCCCGGCCCGGTGACGCGGTGCAGGCGCCGGGCTGCCGGCTCGAGGTACTGGGCGTGCGCGGACGGCGGATCGGTGCGGTCCGGGTAATTCCGGCAGCATCCGGGTAAACCGCCACCGCAGCCCATTGCCTAAAGACGGCGCCACCGCGCAGAATACCGACCAACGCGGCATCCCTGAACGTCCGGAAGGACAGCCATGGCTGACATCAAGGCGGAAACCGTCCAGCCCGAGCTCAAGCGGGTCATGGGCACCAAGCTGCTGCTGCTCTTTATTGTCGGCGACATCCTGGGCACCGGCGTCTACGCCCTGACCGGACAGGTGGCCGGCGAAATCGGCGGTGCAGCCTGGGCGCCGATCCTGCTCGCTTTCGCGGTAGCGACGATTACTGCTTTGTCCTATCTCGAACTGGTGACAAAGTATCCGCAGGCCGCCGGTGCAGCCCTCTACACGCATAAGGCCTTCGGCGTGCATTTCCTGACCTTCCTCGTGACCTTCGGGGTGCTGTGCTCCGGTATCACTTCCGCGTCCACGGCGTCGAAGTTCCTTGCCGAGAACTTCATGGTCGGATTCCACCTTGGGTGGGGGCAGACCGGGGTCACCGCGGTCGCTGTCACCTTCATGCTGCTGCTGGCCGTGGTGAACCTGAGGGGCGCCGCGGAAAGCGTGAAGTTCAACATCGTCCTGACGGCAATTGAGCTGACCGGGCTCCTGATCGTGATCGCCATCGGGTTCTGGGCCATGGGCCAGGGCAATGTGGACTTCTCCCGGGTGGTCGTGTTTGAAACGGAAACCGGCAAGAGCGTGTTCCTCGCCCTCACGGGTGCCACCGCCCTGGCGTTCTTCTCCATGGTCGGCTTCGAGGACTCGGTGAACATGGCGGAAGAAACCCGCGATCCGGTGAGGATCTTCCCGAAAGTGATGCTTACCGGCCTGACCATCACGGTCTCGGTCTACCTGCTGGTGTCCATTGCCGCCGTCGCCGTGGTGCCGGTGGGGCAACTCTCCGAATCCGCCACCCCGCTGCTGGAGGTGGTGCGTGCCGGTGCCCCCAACCTTCCCGTGGACGTTATCTATCCCTTCCTGTCCATCTTTGCCGTCGCCAACACCGCCCTGATCAACATGCTGATGGCCAGCCGGCTGCTCTATGGCATGGCAAAGCAGGATGTCCTGCCCCGCGGGCTGTCCGCGGTCCTGCCCGGACGCCGCACCCCCTGGGCGTCCATTGCGTTTACGACGGCGATCGCGGTGGGCCTGATCATCGTGGTCACCAACTTCATGGGCCGGGAAACGGTGACGGCACTCGGCGGGACCACCGCACTGCTGCTGCTGGCCGTCTTCACGGTGGTGAACATCGCGTGCATCGTCCTGCGACGAACGCCGATCGACCGGCCGCACTTCCGCTCCCCCGGCATCATGCCCTTCATCGGCGCCGGAACCTGCGCCTTCCTGCTTGGCCCGTGGGCGCAGGATGCCATCGAGTACCGGATTGCCGGGTTGCTGCTGCTGCTCGGACTGGCGCTGTGGGTGCTCACCTGGATCTGGAACCGGGCGGTCAAGGCGCGTAAAACCCGTTTCAGCGACCCCTCGCAGCTGAGCTGAGCGAGCCAGTGGCGAAGCAGGCAGGAAGAAGGAAACCATGACCGTCGTCGTCGGATACGTACCTACACCGGAGGGGGAAACAGCGCTGCGCGCCGCGCTCCGGGCGGCGCGGGACCTGGCCACCGGACTCGTGGTGGTCAACGTGGAGAGCACGCGCAAACCGCGGCCGGAACATACCCCGGATTATCTGCAGACGCTGACCGGGGTCCTGCAGGGCAGCGGGGTTTCCCATGTCCTGCTTCACCCCATGGGGGATTTTGATGCCTCCGAGGAAATCCTGAAGGCCGCCCAGGACCACGGTGCGCAGTTGGTGGTGCTGGGGATCCGGCACCGGACGCCGGTAGGGAAGCTTTTCCTTGGCAGCACGTCCCAGCGCGTGCTGCTGGAGGCTGCCTGCCCGGTCCTGGCGGTCAAAGCGGGCCAGGCGTGAGGCCTGTTAGTCCTGGAGCTTGGCCAGTACCGCTTCGATTCCGGTGAACGTCTCCACGAAGGACGTGGACAGGGGCGACAGGCCCAGTCGGATGCCGTCCGGATTGCGGTAGTCCGGAATGATCCCCTGCTCCCAGAGTGCGGCGGTCACTGCTTTGAACTTCGGATGGTCGATGGTGATGTGGCTGCCGCGGCGCTCCGGATCGCGCGGCGAGGCCAGCACGACGCCGCGCGGAGCCAGCAGCGCATCAACGGCCGTGACAGCGTATTCGGTAAGCGCCTGCGACTTCGCGCGCACTGCCTCCATGCCGGCCTCCCGGAGCAGGGCAATCATGTCCTGCATGGCGAGCATGCCCAGGATGGGAGGGGTGCCCGAGACCAGGCGGCGGATGCCCTCGGCCGGAACATAGCCCTGCGCCATGCCGAACGGGTCACTGGAACCCAGCCAGCCCTGGATGGGCTGGGAGAAGTCCGCCTGATGGCGGGCCGCCACGTAGGCCCAGGCCGGGGCGCCCGGGCCGCCGTTGAGGTACTTGTAGCTGCAGCCGACGGCGTAGTCCGCTCCCTCGGCGTCCAGCTCGGCGGGTACGGCACCCACCGAATGGCACAGGTCCCACAGGACCAGCCCGCCGGCGTCGTGCACGATTTTGTTGATGGCCGCTGAATCGGCAAGGTACCCGGAGCGGTAGGCCACGTGGCTGAACACGGCCAGCGCCGTCTGCGGGCCGACGGCGTCCGCCACGGCTTCGGCGCTCACTCCGCCGGCGTAGTCGGCGGACGCCCAGCGCAGGGTCAGGCCGCATTCGCGGGCCACGCCTTCGAGGACGTACCGGTCCGTCGGGAAGTTGTCGGCATCGAGCAGGATCTCGGTACGGCCGGGACGGGCGGCGACGGCGGCCCGTGCCAGCTTGTACAGCAGCACGGTGGTGGAATCCGCCACGATGCACTGGCCGGGGGCGGCACCGAGCGCCACCTCGCCGAGGGCATCGCCGATCCGGCCGGGCAGTTCGAGCCATTCCTCGTCCCAGCCGCGGATCAGGCGCCCGCCCCACTGGCGGGAGACGAAGTCCTGGAGGTTTTCGGCGGTGGCACGGAGCGGGCGGCCGAGCGAATTTCCGTCCAGATATGCGTGGACTCCCTCCGCCGGCAGGAACCGGTTCCGGTATCCGGCGAGGGGGTCTGCGGCGTCGAGTTCCTTGGCGGCAACCAGCAGGCCGGGAGCATCAATCATGAGGGAACCTTAGCATCAGGCGCATCCAAGCCCGTCCGCTTCCGGGTGCTGCCGGAGGCGGACGGGCTCTGGGGCCGGGGGCTCAGGCCCGGGCTGCGGCCAGCGGAGTTACCGAACCGGAGAAATGCCGCCGGTGGGAACGCGGGTTCCAGCCCGTGAAGGTGGAGCCGGACCAGCCGCCGGGCGTCTGCTCGTCCGAGATGGCCACGGCCACGGTCGCCGGCAGGAACACCGGAGCCTCGAAGTCGATGGTCCACTGGAACGGGCCCTCGTGGGTCTGCACGGAATCCGCGACGACCCGTGAGGCCAGGTACATGCCGTGGGCCAGTGACTGCTTCATGCCCAGCGCCTTCGCCGACAGGCGGCTCAGGTGGATGGGGTTGAAGTCGCCGGAGACCCGGGCGTAGTTGCGTCCGGCGTCGGCACCCAGGCGCCACAGCGCCGTCGGGAGCGGGGGAACGAATTCCGCGCGCACCGCAGACTTGTCCGGGCGGTCGAACTTCGGCAGGAAAACACCCTTGGCCAGATAGGTGGAACGGCCCCGCCACACGGTTTCCGGGCAGCCGTCGGCCTCAACGGTGACCTCCGCGACGAGTTCCACCTGGGTGCCGGCACGGTGCCCGGCGAGGTTCTCCGCCCACGCCGTAACCGTCAGCGCTTCGCCGTAGTGGATCGGCCGCAGATGCTGCACCTCATTGCGCAGGTGCACCATGCCCAAAAGCGGCAGCGGGAAGTCCTCGCGCGCCATCAGGCTCATGGCCACCGGGAACGCGAAGGTATGCACGTAGCCGGTGGGCAGGTAGTCGCTGGCGCTGTGCTGGACCAGGCGCTGGAAATCGGTGAGCCGGGCCAGGTCCACGGACGCCCCGCGGACCACGTGCCGGTCCGCCGTCAGCGTGCCCGCGGCCTTCGACGGTGACAGGCGTGACTTCGCCGCGCTCCCCACCGCACCGGCGTAAAGCCGCCCGAGCGTGGGAATCTCGCTCAGCTGGGTGTCGGTCATGCGCCCACCATGTTCTGACCGCAGACCCGCACTACCTGGCCGTTGACGCCGGCTGTGGCGTCGGAGGCGAGGAAGGAAATGGTTTCGGCCACGTCCACCGGCAGGCCGCCCTGCTGCAGGCTGGACAGCCTGCGGGCCACCTGCCGGGTAAGCGCGGGAATGGCAGCGGTCATGTCGGTTTCAATGAAGCCCGGTGCGACGGCGTTGATCGAGCCGCCGCGCGGTGCCAGCAGCGGGGCGGTGGCCCGGACCATGCCGATGACGCCGCCCTTGGAGGCTGCGTAGTTGGTCTGGCCGCGGTTGCCGGCAATGCCGCTGGTGGAGGCCAGCGAAACGATCCGGCC
The DNA here is from genome assembly GCF_024385525.1 of Arthrobacter sp. zg-Y238. Classification (GTDB taxonomy): domain Bacteria; phylum Actinomycetota; class Actinomycetes; order Actinomycetales; family Micrococcaceae; genus Arthrobacter_B; species Arthrobacter_B jinronghuae. The sequence goes on from NZ_JANFLU010000010.1 coordinate 33,247, forward strand.
CTCGGGGCTGAAGCCGCTCGAGGCGAGGAAGGTTTCGTTCATCCGCAGCTGCGAGGCGATGTTGACGGCAATGACCGAGCCCCAGCGGGCTTCGTCCATGTTGGCCAGCAGCTTGTCGCGGGTGATGCCGGCGTTGTGGATCACGATGTCCAGGTGCCCGTAGCGTTCGACGGCGTGGGTGAGGATGCGGTCCGCAGCGTCTTCGCGGGTGATGTCGACCTGCAGCGCGGTGCCGGAGATTTCGTTGGCCACCTTCGCCAGCTGCTCCCCCGCGGCCGGCACGTCGACCACAATTACGGAGGCGCCGTCGCGGTGCAGCACGCGGGCGATGGCCGCACCGATGCCGCGGGCGGCACCGGTGACGACGGCGACCTTGCCGGCGAGAGGCGCGTTCCAGTCCTGCGGAAGCTCACCGGCATCGGAACCGACGGTGATGAACTGGCCGTTGACGTAGGCACTCTTGCCCGACAGCAGGAACCGCAGTGCGGCCGCCACCGAGGGGGCCGTTGCCTGTACGCCGTTGGCCAGCACGATGCCGTTCGCCGTCGCACCGCCGCGCAGTTCGTGCGCAATGGAACGCAGGGTGCCGTCGACACCCTGGCGGGCCGCGGCGGCGGCCGGGTCCTGGGCTTCCGCGGCGGGCCGGGAAACGGTGACGATCCGTCCGCCGGGAGCCAGGTCCCGCAGGGCTGCGCCGGCGGCCAGGGTCGGTTCGCCCAGGTCCGTAGGCGCCGCGGCGTCGTCGACCACAATCAGGATGGCGCCGAGCTTTTCCTTCGGCGTGGCGTGCCGGCGGACGTCCTGGTCCCAGTCAAGGAGCAGGCGGGAGAGCTCATCGGCGGCAGTGCTCTTTCCGAGCACAAGCACCGGGCCTGGCACCAGGGGCTTGGACGGGTCGAAGCGGCGCAGGATGGCCGGCCGGGGCAGGCCGAGCTTCTTGGACAGCTCCTTGGTGAAACCGCTGTTTACGAGGTTCAGGTAGGTATCACTCATGATCAGCGCGCCTCGAGGATTGCGACGAGGCCCTGGCCGCCGGCAGCGCAGATGGAGATCAAGCCGCGGCCCGAACCCTTTTCATGCAGCATCTTGGCCAGCGAGGCCACAATTCGTCCACCGGTGGCGGCGAAGGGGTGCCCGGCTGCCAGCGAGGAGCCGTTGACGTTGAGCTTGCTGCGGTCGATGCTGCCCAGCGGCGCATCCAGGCCCAGCCGGGTGCGGCAGAATTCCTCGTCCTCCCAGGCGGCCAGGGTGGAGAGGACGGTGCCGGCGAAGGCCTCGTGGATTTCGAAGAAGTCGAAGTCGTCGAAGGTCAGGTTGTGGCGGGCCAACAGGCGCGGTACGGCGAAGGCCGGAGCCATCAGCAGACCGTCCTTGCCGTGCACGAAGTCGACGGCGCCGGCTTCTGCATCCACGATGTTCGCCAGCATCGGCAGGTCGTGTTCGCGGGCGTAGTCCTCGGAGCCCAGCAGCACCACGGAGGCGCCGTCGGTCAGCGGGGTGGAGTTGCCGGCGGTCATGGTGGCTTCATCGCCCAGGCTCTTGCCGAAGGCCGGCTTGAGCTTGGCGAGCTTTTCCATGGTGGTGTCGGGGCGCAGGTTCGCGTCCTTTGCCAGGCCGCGGTACGGGGTCACGAGGTCGTCGAAGAAACCGCGGTCGTAAGCGGCAGCCATGTTGCGGTGGCTGTTGAAGGCCAGCTCGTCCTGGGCCTCGCGGGTGATTTTCCACTGGGCGGTGGTCAGGGCCTGGTGCTCGCCCATGGACAGTCCGGTGCGCGGTTCGCCGGTGGACGGCGCGTTCGGGGACAGGTCCTTGGGGCGGATCTTGGCAACGGCTGCCAGCTTCTGCTTGGTGGTCCGGGCGCGGGAGAGGTCCAGCAGCGCACGGCGGAGGCCTTCGCTGACGGCGATGGGTGCGTCCGAGGCGGAGTCGACGCCGCCGGCGATGGCGGATTCGAGCTGTCCCAGCTTGATCTTGTTTGCCAGGCTGACCACTGTCTCGAGGCCCGTGGCGCAGGCCTGCTGCACGTCATAGGCGGGGGTTTCCGGCGACAGCGCCGAGCCCAGGACCGCTTCGCGGGTCAGGTTGAAGTCGCGGGAGTGCTTGAGGACTGCTCCGCCGGCTACTTCGCCGATCCGCTCGCCCTGCAGGCCGAAGCGGGCAATCAGCCCGTCAAGGGCGGCCGTGAGCATGTCCTGGTTGGAGCTGTACGTGTACTTGCCGCCCGAGCGGGCGAAAGGAATGCGGTTTCCGCCGATCACCACCGCCTTGCGCACCGAAGACCCGGCGCCGTTGTTCGTGGGTGTAGCTCGTGCGGGTTCAGGCTGTGCAGCCATTCGTCGTTCTCCTTGGGAGTCCATGGGGGTGGGTGTGACGCCAGTTACTGTAACCCAGCGTACCTGATACGCTCAGTATCGTGAACAACGCACTTGAAGATCCTTCCGCGCCGTCCCCGGCTGCGGACGGCCGCGCCCTCCGCTGGGAAGCGCACCGGGCCGAGCGCCGTCGTACCCTCATCAAGACGGCGCGCCGGGCCGTCCACACCCTGGGCTGCGCGGCGTCGATGGAAGAGATTGCCGCCGCGTCCGGGACCTCGAAGTCCGTCTTCTACCGCTACTTCGGGGACAAGGCCGGACTGCAGAAGGCCATGGGCGAAATGGCGGTGGCCCGGATGCAGGAAAAGATCCTGGATGCAGGCCGTACTGCCCCCTCCGCCAGGTCGGGGCTCCGTGCGATGGTCTCCGCCTACCTGCAGATGGCCGAAACCTCCCCCAACGTCTACCTGTTCGTGACCGGACAGCTGGCCGACGGCGGACCGGGACAGATCGACAGCACCCTCTCCTCCTTCTTCGAAGCCATCACCGCGATGATGGACTCGGCCATGCGCCATTACCTGGCGGGCCGGGAGGTTCCGCCCGAGGCCAGCGCTACCGCGCAGTACTGGCCTACGGCGGCACTCGGGATGATCCGGGCAGCCGGTGAGCGCTGGATTGCCGCTCCCCCGGGCCCCGGGAAGCCGACCGAAGAACAAATGACCGACCAGCTGACCGCCTGGCTCTTTGACGGCATCGGCTACGACCGGGGGCATCAGCTCCCGACCCCTCCAGCTACTCCCTCCAACCACGAGAAGGAAACGCAATGACGCAAACACTTTCCCCCACCGAACGGCAGCTCCCGGCCAGTGCCACGATCCGCGACAACGACGCCGCCGTCGTGGACGTCGAGTCGCTGGGCCGTGTCCTGCTCGGCAAATGGGCCGACAATCGGCTCGCGGCCCGCAAGATCGCCGGCATGGAAGCCATGCAGACTCCCGCGGGGCTGACGTATACCGAGCACCGTGAGCGGGTCATGGACCAGTTGAAGATCCTGGTGGAGAGCAAGTCCGTCCACGGCGCGTTCCCCAAGTACGTGGGCGGCGAAGACAGCCACGGCGCCAACGTCGCCGGCTTCACGGAACTTGTGGTGGCCGATCCGTCCCTGCAGATCAAGGCCGGCGTCCAGTGGGGTCTCTTCGGTTCCGCCGTGATGCACCTGGGCAACCGGGAGCACCATGAAAAGTGGCTGCCCGGCATCATGAGCCTGGAAATTCCGGGCTGCTTTGCCATGACGGAAACCGGACACGGTTCCGACGTCGCGAGCATCGCCACCACCGCGGAATACGACGCCGCGTCCGAAGAGTTCATCATCAACACCCCCTTCCGGGCCGCCTGGAAGGACTACATCGGCAACGGCGCCGTCAACGGCAAGGCCGCCGTCGTCTTCGCACACCTGATCACCCAGGGCGTGGACCACGGCGTGCATGCCTTCTATGTCGAGCTTCGCGACGACAACGGGTTCCTGCCCGGCATCGGCGGCGAGGATGACGGCATCAAGGGCGGTCTGAACGGCATCGACAACGGCCGGCTGCACTTCTCCAATGTGCGCATCCCCCGGACCAACCTGCTCAACAAGTACGGCGACGTCGCTGCGGACGGCACCTACACGTCCGATATCGAGAGCCCCGGCCGCCGCTTCTTCACCATGATCGGCACCCTGGTGCAGGGCCGCGTTTCGCTCGACGGCGCAGCCGTCAACGCGAGCAAGCTGGCGCTGAAGACGGCCATCCAGTACGGCACGGAGCGCCGCCAGTTCAACGGTGCTTCCGACATCAAGGAAGAGGTGCTGATGGACTACCAGCAGCACCAGCGCCGCCTGCTGCCCCTGCTGGCCACCACGTTCGCTGCAACGTTCGCGCACGAGGAACTGCTGCACAAGTTCGACGACGTTTTCTCCGGTGCCCATGACACCGACGAAGACCGCCAGGACCTGGAAACCCTTGCGGCGGGATTGAAGTCCCTGTCCACCTGGCACGCCCTGGACACGCTGCAGGAATGCCGCGAAGCCACCGGCGGCGCCGGGTTCCTGGCCGAGAACAGGTTCACCGCCCTGCGCGCGGACCTGGATATCTACGCCACCTTCGAGGGCGACAACACGGTGCTGCTGCAGTTGGTTGCCAAGCGCCTGCTGGCTGATTACGCGAAGGAATTCGCCGGTGCCGACTTCGGCGTCCTTGCGCGCTACGTGGTTGGCCAGGCCACGGACGTGACCCTGCACCGCACCGGGCTGCGCCGGATTGCACAGTCCTTCCGTGACTCCGGGTCGGAGAAGAAATCCGCCATTGCGCTGCGCGATCCGCGCACCCAGCATGATCTGTTGGCGGACCGCGTCGGCACCATGGTGGCGGAGGTTGCCACTGCACTCAAGGAAGCCCGCGGGCTGCCGAAGGACAAGGGTGCGGCGGTGTTCAACGAGAACCAGCACGCCCTGATCCAAGCTGCGCGCGCCCACGCAGAACTGCTCCAGTGGGAAGCCTTCACCCGGGGCCTGGAACGGATGGAGGACGCGGGCACCCGCCAGGTCATGACCTGGGTCCGCGACCTGTTCGGACTGTGCCTGATTGAAAAGAACCTGGGCTGGTACCTCATGAACGGGCGTCTGTCCGCGCAGCGCGCCCGCACCCTGGGGCCGTACATCAACCGCCTGTTGGCCAAGATCCGTCCGCACGCCCTGGACCTGGTCGACTCGTTCGGCTACGGCCAGGAACACCTGCGGGCCAAGATTGCCACGGGTGCGGAGAAGGTCCGCCAGGATGAGGCCATGGAGTACCAGCGCCTGCTGCGTGCCAGCGGCGCCGCACCGGTGGACGAAAAGGTCCTGATTGCCCGCAGGAAGGCTGAGCAGAAGAAGTCCCGGAAGTAGGTTTCCTGCGGTCCGGGCAGCCGGGCAGCTGAAAGCTGGGCAGCCGGGCAGCTGAAAGGGCGCTGTCGCACACACTGTGCGGTGGTGCCCTTTCTGCGTTCCGGCCGGGGTCCGGGGTTGAGAGTCCGCACAGCGTCCCAGTGGGTGGGGCCCCTGTTGCCTGGTGGGGTCCCACCAGTCACAGGAGCACCAATCTGTGGGACCCTCTGCGGCGGGGCAGGTCGCCGGGCCTGGGGCACAGCGTCCCACGATGTGGGGCTGGTGTTGCCTGGTTGGGTCCCATCAGTCACATGCGCACCAAACCGTGGGACCCTCTGCGGCGGGGCAGGTCGCCGGGCCTGGGACCAGCACAGCGTCCCACGATGTGGGGCTGGTGTTGCCTGGTTGTGTCCCATCAGTCACAGGAGCACCAATCTGTGGGACCCTCTGCGGTGGGGCGGGTCGCCGGTCCCCGGTCCGGACAGCGAAAAGGCGCCGCCGCAGCTGCGACGGCGCCTTTCGGGTGTTCCGGTGCTAGGCCAGGACAGAGCGGTACACGGCGAGGGTTTCCTCCGCGATGGACTCCCAGGAGAACTGCTCGGTGGCCCGGGCGCGGCCGGCCTCGCCCATCCGCTGTGCCAGCGCCGGATCGGTGACCACTTCGGTCAGCGCCTCAGCGAAGTCCCGCACGAACTTCTCGGGGTCCAGCGGCGTGCCGGTTCCGTCGGTGACCTGCTCGATGGGCACCAGCAACCCGGTGACGCCGGTATCGACGACCTCGGGAATACCTCCGGTGGCGCTGGCGACGACGGCGGTGCCGCACGCCATTGCCTCAAGGTTCACGATGCCCAGCGGTTCGTAGACCGACGGGCAGGCGAACACGGTGGCGATGGAGAGGATCTTGATCAGCTCGGCGCGCGGCAGCATGCGCTCAATCACCACGACGCCGGTGCGGGTGCGCCGCAGTTCCTCGATCAGCACTGCGGTTTCCGCAGCCAGTTCAGGCGTGTCGGCGGCGCCGAGGCACAGCACCAGCTGGACCTCCGGCGGCAGCAGCGCGGCAGCGCGCAGCAGGTACGGCACACCCTTCTGGCGGGTGTTGCGGCCTACAAAGACCACGCTGGGACGGTCCGGATCGATGTCGAAGGCGCGGACGCCGTCGGGGTCGATGTCCGGCTGCCACTGCTGCACGTCGATGCCGTTGTGGACTACCCGAACCCGCTCCGGGTCCACGTCGGGGTAGCTGCGCAGGATGTCCTGGCGCATGCCTTCGGAGACGGCGATGATGGCCGCGGCTGCCTCGTAGGCGGTTTTCTCCACCCAGGAGGACACGGCGTATCCCCCGCCGAGCTGTTCGGCCTTCCACGGACGCAGCGGCTCCAGGCTGTGGGCGCTGAGCACGTGCGGAACGCCGTGCAGCAGCGAACCCAGATGACCGGCCATATTCGCATACCAGGTATGTGAATGGACCAGGTCCGCACCGGCCAGTCCACCCAGGATTTCAAGGTCCGTCCCGAGGGTCTGCACGGCAGGATTCGCAGACTTCAGCTCCGCCGGCACCGCATAACTCTTTACTTTGGCTCCGTGGAAATCTTCGGGGCGCGGGGCCCCGAAACAATGCACATGGAGATCTACTTCTCCGGCCAGGACCCGGCTGAGCTCGGCAACGTGAACGCCTGCTCCTCCGTAGATTTCCGGCGGGAATTCCTTCGACACAATATCTACTCGCACTAAACCAACGTAGTGCACCGGGCAACCAGTGATCTAGTCTGAAGTCAGTAGACTTATTTTCGGAAGAGGTTCAACACAATGGCGCCAAAGAAGGTCCTGGCAGTAGTTCTCGCAGGCGGCGAGGGTAAACGGCTAATGCCGCTTACAGCAGATCGGGCTAAACCGGCGGTTCCCTTTGCCGGGCGCTACCGCCTCATCGACTTCGCACTTTCAAACCTGGTGAACTCCGGGTACCTGCAGATCGTGGTCCTGACCCAGTACAAATCCCACAGCCTGGATCGGCATATCTCCGAAACCTGGCGGCTTTCCACCCAGCTGCAGAACTATGTGGCTTCCGTGCCCGCACAGCAGCGCGTGGGCAAGAGCTGGTTCCTCGGCAGCGCGAACGCCATCTACCAGTCCATGAACCTGATCGAGGATGCCCAGCCGGACATCGTTGTCGTGATCGGCGCGGACCACGTGTACCGCATGGACTTCTCCCAGATGGTCGAGGCGCATATTGCCTCCGGCGCATCGGTGAGCGTTGCCGCCGTGCGGCAGCCGCTGCACCTCGCGGACCAGTTTGGCGTGATCGAAACCGATTCCGAGAACCCGGAGCGCATCGCTGCGTTCGTGGAAAAGCCGGAGACCACCCCGGGCCTGCCCGATGATCCGGGCAGCTTCCTGGCCTCCATGGGCAACTACGTCTTCAACACCGACGCCCTGGTTAAGGCACTGCAGTGGGACGAGGAACGCCTGGTCACCAAGCACGACATGGGCGGGGACATCATCCCCTACTTCGTGGAACGCGGCGACGCCGCCGTGTACGACTTCACCCGGAACATCATCCCCGGTGCCACCGGCAGCGACCACCAGTACTGGCGCGACGTCGGCACCCTGGACTCCTACTACGACGCCAACATGGACCTGATCTCGCCCCTGCCGGCGTTCAACCTGTACAACCTGCAGTGGCCCATCTACACGCGGCAGAGCATCTCCCCGCCCGCCAAGTTCGTGCGCAGCGCCTCCGACCAGGCCGGCACCGCCTTCGACTCGATCGTTTCCGACGGCACGGTGATCTCCGGCGGCAAGGTGACGGGTTCCGTGCTGGCGCAGGACGTCTATGTGGGCTCCAACGCAGAGGTGACCGACTCGGTGCTGATGGACAAGGTGCATGTGGGTGAAGGGGCGATCATCCGCCGCGCCATCATCGACAAGAACGTGCGGATCCCCGCCGGAGCCACGGTTGGTGTGGACCGGGAACTGGACCTCAGCCGCGGTTTCACCGTGACCGAATCCGGCCTCACCGTGCTCAGCAAGGGACAGCGCGTCCCCGAGGCCTGAAAAAATAGGTAGGAGCAGGGGCGCCGGGTGTGAGATTCCCCGGTGCCCCTGCCCCCGATACGGGTGCCTGCGGTCTTCTCCGGTATCCTCGGAAGGCGCACATGGTGCGCCTGCACTGTGGATCCTCCGGTGCCGATGAGCGTAAAGGCCCCAATGAGCACCCCTGAACTAAGCCCGGAAGAAATCCAGACAGCCCTCAAGGTCCTGGCTTCCATCCATGTCCTGGATGAAGAAAACCCCGACTACGTCGCGGTCCGGCGGGCCACCGCCAAGATGTTCAAGTCCGTGAAGAAGCACCGGAAGACCGAAAAGCGCTCCGCTATCGCAGAGGCGGACCGCGCCGTCGTCGCCCTCACCGCCACCGGCGCCGCTGACCGGATTGATGATGAAACCCGCGGGGCGCAGCTCACCACCGCCGCGCACGGACCGTCCGCCGGCACGCTGCTCAAGCCGCGCAACTGCTACATCTGCAAGCAGCCCTACACCGTGGTGGATGCCTTCTACCACCAGCTCTGCCCCGAATGCGCCGGCTTCAGCCACACCAAGCGGGATGCCCGCACCGACCTGACCGGCAAGCGGGCACTGCTGACCGGCGGCCGCGCAAAGATCGGCATGTACATCGCCCTGCGGCTGCTGCGCGACGGCGCGCACACCACCATCACCACCCGCTTCCCGAAAGACGCGGCACGCCGTTTCGCCGCGATGGAAGACTCGGCGGACTGGCTGCACCGGCTGCGTATTGTCGGCATCGACCTGCGCGACCCGGCCCAGGTCATCTCGCTGGCCGAATCTGTGGCGGAGGCAGGCCCCCTGGACATCCTGATCAACAACGCCGCCCAGACCGTCCGGCGTTCCTCCAACGCCTACCGGCCGCTGACCGACGCCGAACTGGCGCCGCTGCCGGATGGTCCCATGCCCGAGCTGGTGACCTTCGGCCACACCTACGACGCGCACCCCACGGCGCTGGCCGGATCAGTCGCCGCGCACCCGGTCCTGGCGGCCGACGCCGTCACAGCCCTGGCGCTCACCGCCGGCTCTTCCTCACTGGCGCGGATGGAGGCCGGAACGGCGATCGACGCCGGCGGGCTGGTGCCGGACACGGCGCCCATTAACAGCTGGACGCAGGTGGTGGACCAGGTGGACCCGCTGGAGATGCTCGAGGTGCAGCTGTGCAACGTCACGGCGCCGTTCCTGCTGGTCAACCGGCTCCGCCCCGCCATGGCGGCGTCCTCGGCGCGGCGGAAGTACATTGTGAACGTCTCGGCCATGGAAGGTCAGTTCTCCCGCCGCTACAAGGGACCCGGGCATCCGCACACCAACATGGCCAAGGCAGCGCTGAACATGCTTACCCGCACCAGTGCCGAGGAAATGCTGGAAACGGACGGGATCCTCATGACGGCGGTGGACACCGGCTGGATCACCGATGAGCGTCCGCACCCCACCAAGGTGCGCCTGGCGGAGGAAGGCTTCCACGCCCCGCTGGACCTGGTCGACGGCGCTGCCCGCGTCTATGACCCGATTGTCATGGGTGAAAACGGCGAGGACCAGTACGGCGTCTTCCTCAAGGACTACAAGCCCTCCCCCTGGTAGGACTTCCGTCCCGTCGTCGTGAGCTCCGGCCGACGACGGCGGGCGGACAGCCGCTGCACCGCCTTGCCGATCTCGGAGACCACCAGGACGGTGGCGCCGACGGCGAAGCAGAGGAACCACTGCGCCGAGGTCAGCGGCACCGTGTCAAAGATCCCCGCGAAGAAGCTCAACTGAACCACCAGGATCTGCAGCACCACCACAGCCACGAGGGAAACCCAGATGGCGCGGTTGGTGAAGGTCCGCAGGGTGAAGATGCTGCCGGTTTCGGAGCGGACGTTCAACAGGTTGAACACCTGGTAGAACACGAAGGTGGTAAACGCCATGGTGGTGGCGAAGTTGGTGCTGCCGGCGCTTTCGGGGAACCACCGCGGCGCATTGACCAGGACGGTACAGGTACCCACCGCCATCACGATGCCGAGCATTGTCAGCACGGCAATCCGCCTGCCCGTCAGCAGGGGCTCGGTGGCCGGCCGCGGCGGCCGTTTCATCACCTCCGGATCGGTCCGGTCCACGCCAAGCGCCAGGGCCGGCGGGCCGTCCATGATGATGTTCACCCAGAGGATCTGCAGTGCGGTGAAGGGCGCCCCTCCGGCGAAGCCGAAGGTTGCCGCTGCAAGGAAGATCAGCACGAAGCCCCAGGCAGTGGTCAGCTGGAACCGGACGAATTTCAGGATGTTGTCGTAGATGCCGCGGCCCTCTTCGACAGCCGCCACAATAGTGGCGAAGTTGTCGTCGGTGAGGATCATCTTGGCCGCGCCCTTGGACACGTCGGTGCCGGTGATGCCCATGGCAATCCCGATGTCGGCGCGTTTCAGCGCCGGAGCGTCATTCACGCCGTCGCCGGTCATGGCCACGATGTAGCCGTCCGCCTGAAGCGCCTCCACGATCCGGATCTTGTGTTCGGGAGAAACCCGGGCCAGCACCCCCAGCTGCGGCGCCTGCCTGCGCAGCTCAGTGTCATCCATGACATCGAGCGCGGTGCCGGCTGCGGCCCTGCCCTCGATCCCGAGGTCCCTGGCAATCGCCGAGGCCGTGATCAGATGGTCCCCGGTGATCATGTGCACGTCGATTCCGGCGGCCCGCGCCCGGGCAATGGCTTCGGCTGCCTCCTGCCGCGGCGGATCCAGGATCCCGACGACGGCGTACAGCACCAGGCTCGCTGCCTCGGCAAACAGTGCACCCGGGCTGGCCGGCAGGGGTGCGTCGAGCACCCGCCCCGCCACGGCCATGGTCCGAAGGCCTGCATTGGCCAGGGACTCCACGTCGCGGGAAATGCGTGCGCGTTCTTCGGCGTCCAGCGGGACCAGGCCGTCCGGGGTCTGCAGGAACGCGGTCCGGTCCAGGACGACGCCGGGCGCCCCCTTGACGTTGCAGTGCACGGGGGCTCCGGCGTCGTCGTCGCGGTTGAACGTGGCCATGAACTTGTAGTCGGAGTCGAACGGAACTTCCGCGACGCGCCGGTGGGTGGCCCGGGCGCCGGCGACGTCGATCCCGCCCTTTTCCGCCAGGACCACGAGGGAGCCCTCGGTCGGGTCGCCGGTCAGCCTGCCGTCCTCGACCGAGGCGTCGTTGCACAGCGCCATGGCCATGTATGCCTCCGGGGGCAGGGGGGCGGCCTCCCCGTCGGGGCTGAGGATCTTTCCGTCCGTGGAGTAGCCGTTCCCGGTCACCCGGAACCTGCGGCCCGCGGGCGAGTACAACCGCCGCACCGTCATTTCATTGAGGGTGAGCGTGCCGGTCTTGTCCGTGCAGATCTGTGACGTGCTGCCGAGGGTCTCCACGGCTGCGAGCTGCTTGATGATGGCCCCGCGCGCGGCGAGCCGGGAGGCACCCATGGCGAGGGTGAAGGCAACGACGGCGGTCAGCCCCTCGGGAATGGTGGCCACGGCCAGCGAGACGGCGGTCAGGAACAGGTCTTCCCAGCTGTCCCCGCGCAGCAGCCCCAGCACGAACACGAGGGCGACGACGGCGAAGGCGATGTAGGTCAGGACCCGCGCAAGCTGGTCGATGCTGCGCTGCAGGGTGGTTTTTTCCTCGCGGGTGCTCCCCAGCAGATGCGCAATGGTGCCGATCTGGGTGTCCATGCCGGTCCCCGTCACCAGCAGCACGCCGCGGCCGCGGGTCACATCGGTGTCCATGAACAGCAGGTTGACCCGGTCGGCCACCGGAAGCTGAGGATCTAAAAGCGGGGCGGCTGCCTTGTTGGTGGGCTTGGACTCGCCGGTGAGTGCCGCCTCGGCCACCTGCAGGCGCACCGCCTCCAGCAGCCGTCCGTCCGCCGGCACGCTGTCCCCGGCCTCCAGCAGCACGACGTCGCCGGGCACCAGGTCCGTGCGCTCCACGGTCACCGGGTTGCCGGACCGGAGCGCCCGGCAATTGTCCACCGACGCGTTGCGCAGGGCCTCCAGGCTGTTCTCGGCCCGTTGCTCCTGCACATAGTTCAGGGTGGTATTGAGGATGATGACCAGCAGGATCACCACCGGGGTTTCCCACTCCTGGGAGACAACGGCACTGACAACCGCGGCGATGATCAGGACGATGGTCAGCCGGTCCGAGAGCAGCGCAAGGATCTTCCGCCACACCGGTACTTTTTTACCCTCGGCGAGCTGGTTCGGCCCGTAGCGGTCCAGCCGGTTCCGGACTTCGCCGGCGTCGAGCCCGGCATCCGGGTTCGTGTCCAGCGCCGAGGCCACCTCTTCCGCGGGGAATAGCCACGGGGACTCCAGGACCTGCTGCTGCATGGAAACGCTTGGGACGCTTCCACTGTTGCCTTGCGAACTCATGGGTGCTTCCCGGTTCCTTGAGGATGGTGCCCTAATGGTAGCAACGCAGGCCGCGGCAGCAGTATGCCTACTGCGGGCCAGCCCGCGCCGGAGACACCGAAAGCCGGAGCGCGTTGGATGCGCTTTGGATAACTGACGCGACTGCGGCAGGGTGTAGACGTGCCAGAATCCCCCGCAGCCTCCTCCCCCGCACCGTCCTCCCGATGGGACCGCCTGCGCGGCACTGTCCCCGGACTGCTGACCGCGGCTGCCGCCGTCGTCGCGTCCTTCCTCGTACATCTGCTCCTGCCCGCGGTACCTGTCCTGACGGCTGCGGTGGTGCTGGGCCTGTTGGCGGCGAATGTACCCGGTAGTGCGGCCATGGCCGCCGGTGCCTGGAAACCGGGACTGGCCCTGGCTGCGCGGAAGTTCCTGCGCCTTGGAATTGTGCTGCTGGGGCTGAAGGTTTCGCTGGTCGACATCGCCGGACTGGGGTGGACAGCGCTGCTCCTGATCGTGGCGCTGGTGCTGGCGGCCTTTGCGGGCACGTACGGCATCTGCCGGTTGTTTCGCCTTCCAGGGGATGAACCGGTGCTGATCGCCGCCGGCTTCTCCATCTGCGGTGTTTCCGCCATCGGGGCGATGGCCGCAGTCCGCAGGACCCGCACCGAAGAAACGGTGGTGCCGGTCGCCCTGGTGACGCTTTGCGGCACGCTGGCCATTGCAGTGCTGCCGCTGGCCGGCAGGATGCTGGGCCTGCCGGCGGAAGTCTTTGGTTCCTGGGCCGGGGCGTCGGTGCACGACGTCGGGCAGGTGGTCGCCACCGCGCAGACCGCCGGTACAGCGGCGCTGGCGGCCGCCGTCGTCGTGAAGCTGGCGCGCGTAGTGCTGCTGGCACCGATGACCGCAGCCGCCGGGCTGCGGGCCCGGCGCGCGCAGCTTCCGCTGCAAGGCAAACGCCCTCCGCTGGTCCCTTTGTTTGTCCTGGGCTTCCTCGCGCTGATCCTGGTCCGTACCTGGGGCGTGCTGCCCGGGGCGGCGCTGGAAACCGCCGCCGTCCTGCAGGAGCTGCTCTTCGCCGCGGCGTTGTTTGCGCTGGGGGCCGGTGTCCGGGTGAGGGCGCTCTTCGCGTCCGGTGTCCGTGCGGCGGCAGCGGCGTTGACGTCGTGGGCCCTGATATCCGGCCTGGGCCTAGCCGCGGCGTTGCTGCTGGCCGGATAGTGGGACCAGGGTGCCGTCAGGGTAGCAACCAGCCCCTGCCCACCCAACTCCCCTGCCCACCCACCCACCCACCAAGGACTTGTGAGCCATGTCCGGAGAAGGAGTTGCGCAACACACGGTAGATGGCGCCCAACGGCGTCATGCCGCGCCGTTGCGAATCCGCCCGCAGCTCGCGAACTTGCCGGCTGCCGCCGGTCTGGTGCTGTGCGGGTTGATCCTGTGGGCCCTGCTGACCAACGTGGTGTTCCCGCACTACGGTGCTTCGCAGTACCGCACCGGGTGGGCACTGCTGGCCGCGGCAGTGGTACCGGGGCTGATGGCCGGGCTGTATTGGCTGCTGCGGAGAACCGCGGCGGCAGCTGCGCGGCACCGCCCCTGGACGTACCTGCCGTGGGCAGGGGTGTGGGCGCTGCTGCTGTGGATCCAGATGCGGGTGGCCTACGCCGTCCGGCTTCCCCCGGACTGGGATGCGTATGCCGTCGCCGATGCCGCCGCCGGGCTGGCAGGAAAAACGATTGACTCCGTGCCTCCCTATTTCGAGACCAACCCGAACAACCTGCTCCTGATGCTGCTGATAGCGGCGTACTACGAGCTGGCGCTCTCGCTCGGTTTTCAGGACCTGGGAATGATTACGGCATTCCTTAACGGGTCGGTGCTCTTCGCCGGGACGGTGCTGACGTATTGCGCGGTACGCATGTTGGGCGGCCGGATCGCCGCCGCCGTTTCGCTGGTGCCGACGACGGTCTTCCTGGTTCTATCGCCGTGGGCGGGAGTGCTCTACTCGGACACGGTCGGTGTTCTGTTCACCGTCCTGATCCTCTGCCTGCTCTTGGTATCCCGGCGCTCGGCCAGGCTTACCGTCCGTGTGCCGCTGTGGATCCTTGCGGGTGCGGTGGCCGCGGTGGGCTACGGGATCAAACCCACCGTGCTGATCTGTCTGGTGGCTGCCGGCATCACGGCGGTATGCCTGCTCGCCGGGCGGAAGGACACCCTGGTCCTGCTGCTCGCCGTGGTTATTGTCGGCGGGAGCTTCTTCATCGGTAACCGGCTGATTGCGGGCTTTGAGCAACGGAGCCCGGTGATTGCGTTCGACGTCCAAGACAATCCCCACGCGATGAACATGGGCCATTTCCTGAAGGTCGGCGCGCGCTCTACGGAGGGACCTCACGGGCCCTACTACGGGGCGTACAACGAGGATGATTACCAGAGTACGGTTGCCATCACCGGTGAAGAGGAGAAATTCCGCCAGGGCGTGCAGGCCTACCAGAACCGGGTGTCCGCCATGGGACCGGGCGGTTACGTTGCCTTCCTCCACCATAAGCTGGCATGGATTACGGGAGACGGATCCTTCTTTTCCTTTGGCGAGGGACGGATGACCGGGGAGAATTTCCTTTCATCGCGCCCCGCGGACCAAGGCATCCAGGACCTGTTCGGCAATACCCGTCCGAACTTTCAATGGATGCTCTCCATCTGGCAGGGAACCTGGTTCGCGATCCTTGCCCTCGTGTCCGTGCCGTTGTTCCTGCGGACGCCGCGCCTCCTGCGCCCGGAGCTGTCGGCAATGCGGATTGCACTGTTCGGATTGCTCCTGTTCCTTTTGCTCTTCGAGGCGCGTGCCCGGTTCCTCTATCTCTACGCACCGTATTTCATAGTGCTGGCCTCATTGTCCTTCTCCGCGGTGATGGAACGATTGCCCGGCAGCGGTTCGGAGCCGCGTAGGGGTCCGGTTACGGCGACCGTCGCATCGGACGGCACCGCCGGCGCCCGCAGAAGTGATTGAATGAACAGGTGCCTAACCAGAACCTGAGCCGTGACGAAGCCGCTCTGCGGTCCCGCCTGCTGTCCGTGACCTCCTACGATGTCCATCTGGACCTGGGCAATGCCCAGGACCAGGACGCCGCAGGCTTCCGGTCCCGAAGCACCATAACCTTCGGCTGTTCAGAGCCCGGTGCCGAGACGTTCCTGGACTTCATCCACGGCGGGGTGTCCTCGGTTGTCCTGAACGGGGCCGAACTGGACCTGGCAGACGTTGTGGGCTCCTCCCGGATCCGCCTGCCCGGCCTGCAGCGGCAAAACACCGTCACCGTCGACGGCACGGCCCTCTACAGCCGGAGCGGCGAGGGCCTGCACCGCTTCCGCGACCCGGCGGACGGGCAGATCTACCTCTACACGCAGTACGAGCCCGCCGACGCGCGGCGCGTATTTGCCGATTTTGAGCAGCCGGACCTGAAGGCGTCCTTCAGTTTCACGGTGACGGCGCCGAGTGGCTGGGAGGTGGCTTCCAACGGCGTCGAAACGCAGCGGACACCGCTGGGTGACGGCGCCCTGAGCCGTTGGGAGTTCGCTGCCACCCAGCGCATCTCCACCTACATCACCACGGTCCTCGCCGGGCCGTACCACCGCGCCGACGACGAGTGGTCGACCCGGCTCGACGACGGCACCGACCTTCGCGTTCCGCTGGCGGCGTACTGCCGTTCCTCCCTGGCCGAGTACTTCGACGCGGAAAACATCTTCGCGGTCACTAAACGGGGCCTGGACTACTTCCACCGCCTCTTTGCCTTCCCGTATCCCTTCGGGAAATACGATTCCGCCTTTGTCCCCGAGTACAACCTCGGCGCCATGGAGAATCCCGGACTGGTGACCTTCACCGAGGCATACGTGTTCCGCTCCAGGGCCACGGAGGCGCAGTACGAGGCGCGCGCCAACACCATCCTGCACGAGATGGCGCACATGTGGTTCGGCGACCTGGTGACCATGAAGTGGTGGGACGACCTGTGGCTCAAGGAGTCCTTCGCGGACTACATGGGGGCCCTGGCCGTGGACCGTGCCACCGACTTCACCAACTCCTGGGTGAGCTTCGCGAACCGGCGCAAGGCCTGGGCCTACGTCCAGGACCAGCTGCCCACCACGCACCCCATCGTGGCGGACATCCCCGATCTGGAGGCCGCGAAGCAGAACTTCGACGGCATCACGTATGCCAAGGGCGCCTCGGTGCTCAAGCAACTGGTGGCCTACGTTGGGTTCGATGCCTTTATCGAGGCTGCCCGGGGGTACTTCCGTGCCCATGCCTTCGGCAACACCACGCTCGCGGACCTCCTCAGTGCCCTGGAAACGGCGTCCGGCAGGGACATGGCGCTGTGGTCCAGCCGCTGGCTCCAGACCGCCGGCGTTCCGGTCCTGGTCCCGGAGACCGAAACCGACGACGCCGGTGCCTACACTTCCGTGGTTATCCGGCAGAATGCTCCGGATCCGGTCAGCGGCGAACAGGTCCCCCGGCCGCACCGGCTCCGCGTCGGACTGTACGATTTCGACGCCGCCGGAGCCCTGGTCCGCATTGACAGCGTGGAACTGGACGTCGCCGGTGCACGGACGGAGGTACCTGAACTGCTCGGCAGGCAGCGTCCTGCCCTTCTGCTGCTCAATGACGAGGACCTTACCTACGCCAAGATCCGTTTCGACGACGCGTCACTGGGCACGCTGCTGGAGTCCCTGCACCGGCTCACCGATCCCCTGGCCCGGGCCATCACGCTTTCAGCGCTGTGGAACAGCGTCCGTGACGGGGTCCTCAGTGCCAAGGACTATGTACGGCTGGTCCAGCGGGTGGCGCCGCAGGAAAGCGGTGCCGGCGTACTGCAGGTACTGCTGGACAATGCCCTCAGTGCCATTGAGTATTACGCACCGACGTCGCGGCGGGACGGACTGCGCGAGGAGTTCTACGCACACATTGCCGAGCAGTTGAAGACGGCGGCACCGGGCAGCGACCGGCAGATCATCTGGGCCCGGGCCGCCGCAGGGGCCGGGCGGCGCAGCAGCACCTACAACCGGCTGCTGCGCGGACTGCTGGACGGCAGCGCCGGCGTCGAGGGCCTGGCAGTGGATTCCGATCTTCGCTGGCGCCTGTGGGTTGCACTCGCAGCCACCGATTCCGCCACCCGCGCGGAACTGGACGCCGAACTGGAACGGGACACCACGGCGTCGGGACGGGTGGGCCACACGACCGCAGCGGCTGCCTTCCCGGATCCAGAGGTGAAGGCTGCGGCCTGGCAGGCGGCAGTCCATTCCGATCGCCTCTCCAACGAGCTGCTCTCGGCCACGATCACCGGGTTCGGCCTGGGCAGCCACGAGTTGCTGGACGGATACGTGGAGGACTATTTCGCCTCCCTCACCGAGGTCTGGTCCGCACGCAGCATCGAGCTGGCCTCCCGCGTGGTCGGCGGGCTCTACCCCGGGCACCAGGATGCAGCGCCGGGCATGGCACCGGCCGACCATCCCGTAGTGCAGAAATCGGTCGAATGGCTGGAGCTTCATCCCGGCGCGCCGGGCGCCCTGCGGCGGATCATCATCGAGCAGCAGGACCAGCTGCTTCGGTCCCTGCGCGTCCAGGCGGCCGGACTGTAGGTCCGGGGAGGCACCAGGCCCGGCGTCAGGCCAGCTGCGGCTTGGCGACGGTGAGGAGGATGGCCGAGTCTTCCAGGGCCGCGACGGAGTGCCGCGCCTGCGGAACAATCAGCAGGTCTCCCGCGGCGCCGTCCCAGGTGTTGCCCTCCGCGGCCAGGGCAACCCGGCCCTTGAGGACATAGACCGTGGCCTCGCCCGGATTCTCATGCTCGTCCATAACAAACCCGGCCCGGAGGGCAATCACGGTCTGCCGCAGCACGTGCTCGTGTCCGCCGTAGACAGTGGAGGCGCTGCGTCCGCTGGCCGCCTGCCGTGAGGATTCCATGTGTTGGCGGGCGAGGGCGGTCAGCGACTTTTTCTCCATCTCCGCAGTCTAGGCCTACGGACCGCCGCCGGGGTAGCGGACGGTCCGCAGGCCGGCGGGTTAGGGGACGCGGCTCAGCCACTCCGGGGTGTTGAACTTTTCGGCTACCTTCTGCTCCGCTAGGGCGAGCTCCTCGTCGGAGATCGACGCCTCGACTGCGCCGTAACGCGTGGCGAAGGTGTCCATCATGGTTGCAATGATGTCTTCGCGGGAAAGCCCGGTCTGCCGCTTAAGCGGATCCACCCGCTTCTTGGCGCTCGTAGTGCCCTTGTCGGAGAGCTTTTCCTTGCCGATGCGCAGCACCTCCACCATCTTGTCCGCGTCGATGTTGTAGGACATGGTGACGTGGTGCAGCATCCCGCCGCTGCTGAAGCGTT
Organism: Arthrobacter sp. zg-Y238; assembly: GCF_024385525.1. Lineage (GTDB taxonomy): Bacteria > Actinomycetota > Actinomycetes > Actinomycetales > Micrococcaceae > Arthrobacter_B > Arthrobacter_B jinronghuae. Next base: position 52,227 of record NZ_JANFLU010000010.1, read on the forward strand.
TCTGTGCGGCACCGCCGATCTTGCCCTGGTCCGTGGCCATGTCGTTCAGCGGCACGTACCAGGCGGAGATTCCGAGCTTCTTGAGGGATTCCATCACCCAGGCGTCCAGGAAGGGGTAGGAATCCGCGAAGCTGAGCCCGTCCACCAGGGACTGGGGAACGTAAAGGGAGTAGGTGATGGCGTTGCCGTGCTCCATGAACATGGCACCGCCGCCGGTGATGCGCCGGACTACGGTGACACCGTGCCGTTCCGCTCCCTCCGGATCCACCTCGTTCTTCAGGGACTGGAAGCTGCCGATCACCACGGAGGGCGACTCCCATTCCCAGAACCGGAGGGTGGGATTGCGCTTACCCGTGCCCACTTCCTCCGCCAGGACCTCGTCCATGGCTACGTGCATATGTGTGGACAGCGGGGTGGGCGGGATGATCTCCCACTGGTGGTCGCCCCAGCCGGTGGCCTTGCCGAGGGCGCGGCGTACGGTGGTGGCGACGGCTTCGGGCGAGAAACCGAAGAGGACCGTATCCGGGGACAACCGGGAGCGGACGGCTGCGGCAATATCGCCGAACGACGTCTCGGCAGGCAGGCCCTCAAGGGCGGCATTGATATCCCCGAGTGCTTCATCGGGTTCCAGGAAGAAATCGCCGCCAAGGGAAACGTCGGCCAGCTTGCCGTCACGGACTTCCAGGTCCGCTACAACGAGTTTGCCGCCGGGAACTTTGTATTCCCCGTGCCGGCGTCCAGTGTTATCCGTGCTTGCCATCAAGACTCCTTAGCTCCGAACCGCTCTGCCGGGACCGGACGGGCCCCCGTTACAGGGAAAGGCCCGCCGGGCTGATGCCGGCGGACCTTTCTCTAAGTACTGCTGTATTTCCGTGCTGGCTACTTCTTCGCGCCGAAGCCCTTGAAGCGGGCGTTGAAGCGCTCCACGCGGCCGGCGGAGTCCATGATGCGCTGCTTGCCCGTGTAGAACGGGTGCGATGCGGAGGAGATTTCCACCTCGATGAGCGGGTACGTGTTTCCGTCTTCCCACTCGATCGTCTTGGAGGAGGTGGCGGTGGAGGCCGTCAGGAAAGCGGTGTCGGACGCGAGGTCACGGAAGACAACCGGAGCATACTTGGGGTGGATATCAGACTTCACAGTTTTACCTTCTTTTGGTGCCTGGATTTTGCCAGGCACAGTGTGGTTGAAAGCTTTATCGGCCGTACATTCGGCCAGCAACCCATACTAGCGCATTTCCCGGACCCGGAGGAAACCCTTCGGCTCTCGTCTCAAGAGAGCGGGTGGGTGCCCCACTGGGCGTTGACGGCGGTGATCTTCGAGGTGATGCCCTGGTTAAGGCCGGTGATTTCAATCTGTACGGGGCGGTAAAAATCATCCAGGCACAGTGAAAAGGAACCGGCCGGAAGCACCGCGGATGAGCCTGCCGGAAGTCCGGTGCCGTTTCCGGGCTGCTGCGCCTCGCCCGTGTCGAAGCTCCCGCTGATCTGCGTGCAGGGCTTCCCGTCGAGCACTACCCCGTACCGGACGGTGACCTCTTCCGCCGGTGCAAGCAGTGCGGCCACTCTCTCCGGCCGGACGGTCAACTCGGCGGCATCGGCAAGGATCGCCGCGTAGGCCTCTTCAGCCGTTCCTTCCCGGTCCGCGGAAATGTCCTGGTTCTCCTTGTGCAGCACCCGCTGCCCCTCGCGGATGGTGATTGAGAGGTCCGCTTCCGTGTCCTGCAGGGTCATGGCGAAGTCGGGGCCGGTGGCGAACCGGACGCTGTACGTGCCGGCCGGGAGCCAGCTGGTGTCTGTCCGAAGGGTCTGGACGCCGCCTCCGCCCGCGGCCATGGCGGCGGAGACGCAGGCCCCCGCTTCGGCCCCGGACGCAGGCTCCGGATCCCGGCGAAGGAGCCACTGGCAGGCATCCTGGACCGGCTGCGGCATACCAACCTGGCTGCCGGTGACACCCACCTGCGTCGGCGGAGCGGTGGTTTCGGGAACGGGCGACGGCGGCCGGGTGGGATAGGGGGTGCGGGACGGCTCTGCGGCAACGGTGCCGGACGGCGCCGCTGAAGCCGATGTTTCCCGTTCCTGCAGTTGACCGGCGGTGGGGCCGCAGGCCGAAACGGTCAGCAGCAATCCGGCGCACAGCACCAGGACCTTGCCTGGCCGGGTGCTTGCACGGGATTCCATGGCAGCTCCGCTGGTCTCCTCGAAGGGTGGATGACTGCGCACAGTCTGGCACCTGAGGGACTGCAGGGTAAGGGCAGCGGACTGCCCGGCGGCATCAGGGCCGGCACTCCCAGAATGCCACGGCACTGGCAGCGGCTACATTCAGCGAATCGACGCCCCCGCTCATCGGGATGCGTACGGCCAGGTCGACGCCGGCGAGGGTGGCCTCGGCCAGTCCGTCGCCTTCCGTGCCGAGGACCAGTGCAAGGCGCTCGTCGCGGCGGGCGCTCAGTTCATCCAGGGTCAGGGAATCCTCGCGCAGTGCCAGGGCAGCAGTCACAAAGCCGGCTTCACGGAGCTGTTCGAGTTGTCCCGGCCAGTCCGTCAGCCGCACCCACGGAACCTGGAAGACTGCTCCCATGCTTACGCGGATGGCCCGGCGGTACAGCGGGTCCGCACAGCGGGGTGTCACCAGCACGGCGTCCACCTGCAGGGCAGCGGCGGATCGGAAGATCGCACCGATGTTGGTGTGGTCGACAATGTCTTCCAGCACCGCGATCCTGCGGGCCGTACCCAGCAGGCCGGGCAGGTCCAGGGGCGCAGGGCGTTCCATGGCCGCCAGGGCGCCCCGGTGCAGGTGGAAGCCGGTGATCTGCTCCAGGACCTCCGGCGTACCTACGTAGGCAGGCACGTCCGGGAACCGGGCCAGGACGTCCGCCAGGTCCGGAAGCCATTTCTCGGCCAGGAAAAAGGACCGCGGGCGGTGTCCGGCGTCGACCGCGCGGCGCAGGACCTTGGAGGATTCGGCAATGTACATGCCCTCCTCCGGTTCCCGCCGCTTCCGGAGGGAGGTGTCCGTGAGGGAGGTGTAGTCGTAGACGCGGGGATCGTCGGCGGACTCTAAATACTGGAGGTTCACCCGGAAACTGCTCCTAGCCGCGACGGGCAGTGGCCGAATACCGGCCGCCGTCGCGGCGCAGGTCCAGCGGCAGGTCAAAGGCGGTGCTCAGGTGTTCTTCGGTGAACACCTCTTCGATGGGACCGGACGCCACCACGCCGCCTTCGCGGAGCAGCAGGGCGTGGGTGAAACCGGTGGGGACTTCTTCCAGGTGGTGGGTGACCAGCACCATGGCGGGTGCTTCCTCGTCCCGGGCCAGTCCGCCGAGCCGGAACAGGAGGTCCTCTCGGCCTGCGAGGTCCAGGCCGGCGGCCGGCTCGTCCAGCAGCAGCAGTTCCGGATCCGTCATCAGGGCGCGGGCGATCTGGACGCGCTTGCGCTCCCCTTCGCTGAGCGAGGAGAAGCGGCGGTTCATGAAGGTGGACATGCCCCACTCGTGCAGCAGGCGGAAGGCGCGCCGTTCGTCGAGCTTTTCGTACTTTTCACGCCAGCGCCCGGTCATTCCGTAGGACGCCGTGAGCACCACGTTGAGGACTGTTTCGTCCTCGGGGATCTGCCCGGCAAGTGCCGCGGAGGCCAGGCCGATACGCGGGCGGAGTTCAAAGACGTCCACTGCGCCGAGGACTTCCTCGAGGATTCCCGCTACGCCTCGGGTAGGGTGCATCCGGCCGCTGGCAATCTGCAGCAGCGTGGTCTTTCCGGCACCGTTGGGACCCATAATGACCCAACGTTCCCCCTCCTTGACCTGCCAGTTAACGCCGTCCAACAGGTTTTTGCCGCCGCGGACAACGCTTACGCCGGCAAATTCAAGAACTTCACTCATAGCACTAGACATTAGGCTAAAGAAAGGGGCATTGGCGAAACGATGCGCCCGGCCGCCACGCAGACGCAGCCGGAGATCCCCGTACCGAACACGTACTTCCCCGTTGGACCGAGCAGAACGGAAACCATGCCGAACTCCCCCGAATACAGTGTCGTCAGCTACGGGCGGGACCTGTCCGACGCCTATCTGGGGGCGGTGCAGGGCGCCGTCTCCGGGTTGGGGGCACAGATCCTGGAACTGGAGAACGCTGCGGGGAACGGTTTCACCGTGTCCAAGCTTTATGTGGGGTACGACGGCGGCCTCCCCCGGCTGCGGCGCGCCGTCGCCGCAGCTGCGGCAGCCGTACCGGCACGGCCGGGCGGTGAGCAGAGCGCCGTGGTGCCGCCGTCGCTGCTTGAGGATGCCCGGAAGCTGCTGGTGCTGGACGTGGACTCGACCCTGATCAAACAGGAAGTCATTGAACTGCTGGCGGCGCATGCAGGACGGGAAGCGGAGGTCGCAGCGGTGACCGAGGCCGCCATGCGCGGGGAACTGGATTTTGCCGCGAGCCTGCATGCCCGGGTGAAAACGCTGGCCGGACTGCCGGCGTCCGTCATCGACGAAGTGGGGGCCAGGATTGAACTTTCCGACGGCGCGGAGCTGCTGGTGAAGGAGTTCCTTGCGGCCGGACACGGGGTTGCCGTGGTGTCGGGCGGTTTCACCCAGGTGCTTGACCCGCTGGCCGATCGCCTGCGGCTCAGCTTCCGCCGGGCGAACCTCCTGGAAATAAAGGACGGGGTGCTGACCGGCGCGGTGTCCGGGGAAGTCGTGGACCGTGCGGTCAAGGCGCGTTCACTGGCCGAGTGGGCGCGGGCCCTGGAGGTGGCACCCGGGTCCACTATTGCGGTGGGCGACGGCGCCAATGACCTGGACATGCTCGCGGCGGCCGCACTGGGAGTGGCGTTTAACGCCAAACCGGCAGTGCAGGCCGCCGCGGATGCCGTGGTGAACCTGCCCCAACTGGACGTGGTTCAGCACTTCGTGAAGCTTTAGGCGGGCCCGCCTGCCGCTCCCGCGGTCAGGTAGTCCGCACCGCCCACGTATTCGGTGTGGCCGGACGGAACATCGGCCGTGGCCATGCGCGCTACTTCGGCGCCGAACTCCTGCACCGAGTAAAGCCTTCCGGCTTCTTCGCGGCGGGCTTCGATGGCGCCCGGGTTGGCCCGGTCCAGCAGGGTGGCCGTCACGGTGCCTTCGATCATGTCACCCGAGACCACCACCAGGGTGATGCCCTTCTCTTCCAGCTGCGGGAGCATGCTGCGCAGTGCATCCTCGCCGGCACGCTTGCTGAGTGCGACGGCTTCGTATTCCGGCATGGTCGGCACCGACTTGATGAAGTGCGCCTGGTGGCTGGTGACGAAGACCACCCGCGAACCGGCAGGCATCACTTCGAGGGCAGCAGTGAGCATGTTGACCTGCGCGTCGCGGTTCAGCTTCAGCGCGTAGTTCTCTTCCACGCCGGTTTCCATGCCGCCGGAGGCATTGAGCACCAGGACGTCGAGCCCGCCGAAGTTTTCCTGCGCAGCGGCCACCAGGGCAGCTGTCCCCTCGGCGGCGGTGAGGTCTGCGCCAACGGCGACTGCGCGTCCGCCGGCTTCCTCAATGGCAGCCACCACCTTGTTGGCACGCGGTGCCTTTTGGCGGTAGTTGACGACGACGCCGGCACCCTCGGCTGCCAGGAACCGGGCCACTTCGGCTCCGATTCCGCGCGATGATCCGGTGACTATCGCTGCTTTGCCCTCCAGCAGACCCATGTGAACTCCTTGTTGTAGAAAGTATCTAAGCGTTCAGCTCTTTGAACCCATCCTGCCAGCCGGGAACCCGGCTGGCAGTTGAGGAAACCTCCAATGATTCCGGAGCGCCGCGTTGGGCCGGGCTAGTGCCCCATGCCCAGGCCGCCGTCGACCGGGATGACCGCACCGGAAATGTAGCCTGCCTCGTCGCCCGCAATCCAGCGCACCACGTTGGCAACTTCCTCCGGCTCGGCGAACCGGCCGGCGGGGATGGAGGACAGGTAGTTCTTCTGCGTGTCCTCGGGCAGGGCACGGGTCATGTCGGTGTTGATGAAGCCCGGCGCCACGACGTTGGCCGTGATGTTGCGGGAACCCAGTTCGCGGGTGAGGGAACGGGCAATGCCGATCAGTCCGGACTTGGAGGCGGCGTAATTGATCTGCCCGGGTGAACCGTAGAGCCCGACCACCGAGGAGATCAGGACCACCCGGCCCTTCTTCATCCGGAGCATGCCCTTGGACGCACGCTTGACCACCCGGAAGGCGCCCGTGAGGTTGGTGTCAATCACATCGGAGAAATCGTCTTCACTCATCCGCAGCAGCAGCATGTCCCGGGTAATTCCGGCATTGGCCACGAGGACTTCAACCGGCCCGTGCGCAGCCTCCACCTCGGTAAACGCGGCATCAACCGATGCCATATCCGTCACATCCGCCTTGACGCCCAACATTCCGTCGGGGACCTCGCCGCTGCGGTACGTGATGGCCACGCGGTCACCTGCGGCGAGGAACGACTTGGCGATTGCCAGTCCGATTCCGCGGTTTCCTCCGGTCACCAGGACGCTGCGGCCGGACTCGTTCTCTGTTGTGTTCTGCACGGATGTTCCTTCTTTCAGCCAGCGATTGGGGGTTGTCTCGATCCTACGTGCGCCGGATTCAACTTCTGCAACGCTGCTGCTAGTGAGAGAATGAACGAACCTGTTTGGAGGGTGAGGAAGACTACCGATGGCTACTGATGGCTAGGGACACGAACCGCGGGGAGAGCGTCCCCAGAATCACCGACGCACCCAGCCCGCACACGGACGAAATGCGCGCGCGCATGATCAAGTACAGCGTGTCCATGGGCATCCGTGTGGTCTGCCTGTTCCTGATGTTCTTCGTGCACGGCTGGTTGCTGTGGGTGGTGATTGCCGGAGCGGTGGTGCTCCCCTACTTCGCAGTCATCATTGCCAACGGAGGGTCGGATTCCCGCCTTATGACCGCCTCGGATGCGATGATTGACAGTCCGCCGGCCACAACGCTGGACGCTCCGCGGGCGGCGGAAGAACCCGGAGAAAGTCCCGAAACCACTGTGTTGCCGGGCGAAATCGTAGACAATGACTACGAAATCCATGACGACGAAGACAAGGCCTGATCCCCCAGCATGAACCTCCTCGACTCCCTCTCCGGCAACCCGGACACAGGCGCCGGCACCCCGGTGTGTTCCCGAAAGGCCTGCCGGCTCAACGCCGGCTGGCAGCTGCTGTGGAACAACCCCCGCATCCATACCCCGGAACGCCGCAAGACCTGGCTTGCCTGCGATGAGCACCGGGACTGGCTGGAGGATTACCTGCGTACGCGCGGCCTCTGGAAGGAAACTCTCCCGCTGAACGGCAGCACTGAAGGTGGTACGGCGTAGATGTACCGTTTCCTCTTTTCGGCCCGCTGGCTCGGCTGGTTTGTCCTCGTCTGCGTCCTTGCTGCTGCCTGTGTGGGTCTGGGTCAGTGGCAGATGGACCGCCGCGCAGCCTCCCTGGCCGATACCGACCGGATTGAATCCAATTACGACGCCGCGCCGGTCCCCTATGACGAGGCCAAGGACTACTTCGACACGTACGACGAAGCAGTCGAATGGCTGCCCGTGAAGCTTGAGGGAACGTACGACTCCTCCGAGCAGCGCATCATCCGCAACCGCCCGCTGAAGGGCCGGCCCGGCTACGAGGTCCTGGTGCCGCTGAAGCTTGATGACGGCACCAGCGTGGCGGTCAACCGCGGCTGGCTGCCGATCGGCGACGACGAGGCCGGCAGGCCGGACAGCATCCCTGCCGCCCCCGAGGGACGGGTGAGCGTGGTGGCCCGGATCAAGGCCGCCGAACCCACCCTGACCCGCAGCGCCCCTGAAGGCCAGCTGCCCTCGATCGACCTGGGCGCCTTTGCCGAGCAGCTGGACTATCCGCTGCATCAGGGCTCCTACGGGCTTATGGCCAGCGAGGACCCGGGGCCCGCCGTCGTACCCGAAAGCGCGCCGCGGCCGGAAGTGGACGACGGCCTGCACCTCTCGTATGGGCTGCAGTGGTACGGGTTCGCGCTGATGATGTTTATCGGGCTGGGTTACGCGGCACGGCAGGAAGCCCTGAACCGCTATTACGAGGGCATCGACGACGAAGACGAAGAGGACGACGACGAAATTATCGCCGCCCACCCGGCTCCGTCCCGGCGTCGTCCGCCGCGCCGCAGGAAGCGCGGACCCACCGGCGAAGAGGAAGAGGACGCGATCCTGGACGCTCAGGGGTTCTAGCCCCGACCGTTCCCCGCACACTCCCACTGGCACAAAGGCGGCCCTGCTCCAATCGGAGCAGGGCCGCCTTTTTGTACGGGGATGGGTGGGCGGTTAGGCCAGGGTCACCAGGTCAAGGTAGTTCTCGTTCCAGTGGTCCTCGTCGCCGTCCGGCAGGAGTACTACGCGTTCCGGGTTCAAGGCCGCAACGGCGCCCTCATCGTGACTGACCATCACCACGGCACCGGTGTAGTTGCTCAGGGCGCCCAGGATCTCGGCACGCGACGCAGGGTCAAGGTTGTTGGTAGGTTCGTCCAGCAGCAGGACGTTGGCGGAAGAAGCCACGATGGTGGCCAGGGCCAGGCGCGTTTTCTCGCCGCCGGAAAGGACTCCGGCCTTCTTGTTGACGTCGTCGCCGCTGAACATGAAGGAACCCAGCACGCTGCGGACCTCGGCGTCGTCCATGTCCGGGGCGGAGGAGCGCATGTTCTCCAGGACGGTCCGGTCTGTATCGAGGGTCTCGTGCTCCTGGGCGTAGTAGCCCACCTTGAGTCCGTGTCCGGCAATGACCTTGCCGGTGTCCGGCTTGTCGACGCCGGCCAGCATCCGCAGCAGGGTGGTCTTGCCGGCGCCGTTGAGGCCCAGGATGACTACCTTTGAACCGCGGTCAATGGCCAGGTCCACGTCGGTGAAGATCTCCAGGGACCCGTAGCTCTTGCTGAGGCCCTCGGCGGTCATGGGGGTCTTGCCGCACGGGGCCGGATCCGGGAAGCGGAGGGCTGCCACGCGGTCATTGGCGCGGACGGCGTCCAGGCCGCCCATCAGGCGGTCCACGCGCTTGAGCATGCTCTGGGCCGCGGAGGCACCGGACGCGCGGGCCTTCATCTTGTTGGCCTGGGCCAGCAGGATGCCGGCCTTCTTTTCGGTGTTGGCACGTTCGCGCTTGCGGGCGCGCTCGTCGGTCTCGCGCTGGACCTTGTAGCGCTTCCAGTCCATGTTGTAGATGTCGATGGTGGCGCGGTTGGCGTCCAGGCTGAAGACCTTGTTGACGGTCGCTTCGAGCAGCTCGGTATCGTGGCTGATCACGATCAGGCCGCCGGTGTGGTTCTTCAGGAACTCGCGCAGCCAGGCGATGGAGTCGGCGTCGAGGTGGTTGGTGGGCTCATCGAGGAGCATCGTCTCGGCGTCGGAATACAGGATGCGGGCCAGTTCCACGCGGCGGCGCTGGCCGCCCGAGAGGGTCTTCAGGGGCTGGTTCAGCAACCGGTCCGGCAGGGCCAGGTTGGAGCAGATGGTGGCCGCTTCGGATTCGGCAGCATACCCGCCGGCAGAGAGGAACTCGGACTCCAACCGGTCATAGCGGTTCATGGCCTTCTGCGAGATCTTCGGATCATCGCTGGCCATCTCGTCCTGGCACTTCTTCAGCTGCGCGGAAACCTTGTCCAGACCGCGGGCGGAGAGGATCCGGTCCCGGCCCAGCTGGTCCATGTCCGGGGTGCGCGGATCCTGGGGCAGGTAGCCGATGTCGCCTACGCGCTTGACGGTGCCGGCGGCCGGGAGGGCTTCGCCGGCGAGAACCTTGGTGAGGGTGGTCTTGCCGGCGCCGTTGCGGCCGACCAGCCCGATTTTGTCTCCCTTGTCAACACGGAATGAAACCGCTTCCATGAGCAGCCGTGCGCCTGCACGCAGCTCGAGACCAGATACGGAAATCACTCAGTGGACCTTTCGAAGGTTTTTGTATTGCAGATACGCTGCGCGGTGCGCGGGCCTTGAACGGTGGGATTCCACCGAGGCGGGAAGGGTCACATTGACCGGTCATGGGGGCCTGGTTGGCCGTAACAGCCTTTCCAGTCTAGCCGCCCATGCCCATTTGTAGAAAACCTCCAATGGAATCCCGCTCCGGCGCAGCTAATGTTCGAAACGCAATCCGGACCGTTTTTCTTCCCCTACAAGGAAAAGTGCAGCGATGAACAACACATCGGCCGACGCGCCGCGCCCTCTCTCCGGCACCGGCTCCGGTCCCCACGGTTCCCATGGCTCCCCCGGTTCACATTGGTCCCCCGGTTCACCGGGCGCGCCGTCGCGCTCCCGGTGGACCTCCGCGGACCTGTCCCTGATTGCCGTCTTCGCCGCCCTTACCGCCGTGTTCTCCATCCTTCCCGGCGTGCCGCTGGGGGCCGGTGTGCCGATCACCCTGCAGACTCTGGCGGTAATGCTTACCGGGATGCTGCTTGGCTCCGGGCGCGGAGCCGCAGCTGTGGGCCTCTTCCTGGCAGCGGGCCTGGCCGGCCTGCCGGTCTTCAGCGGTTTCCGCGGCGGCCTGGGTGTCCTGGCCGGGCCGTCGGCAGGGTATCTGCTGTCCTTCCCGGTGGCGGCTGCCGTCGTCGGCCTGCTGTCCGGACTGGTGCTGCGCCGCGTCCGCCGGGGGCGGACTGTCCTCCTGTTTGCCGCGGGACTGGCCACGAGCTTCGCCGTGGTGCATCCGGCCGGTATCGCGGGACTGATGCTGAACGGGCACCTGTCCTTCCCCGCGGCGCTGGCAGCGGACATGGCGTTCTGGCCCGGTGACGTGCTCAAGAACCTGTTTGCCGCCGCGGTGGCCGTCAGCGTCTTCAAAGCCTTCCCGCGCATGGCTGTTCGGGACCGCGGTGCCCGCTGATGTCCTGCATCCTGCTGCAGGACGTTTCCGTGGTTCCTCCCAAGGTGCCCGGGGAGTCTGCGGAACCGATCCTGCACCCGCTGTCGCTGAAGCTGGACACGCCCCGCACCGCCGTCGTCGGCGCCAACGGCTCGGGCAAGTCCACCCTGCTGAAGCTGCTGAACGGGCTGGTGCTGCCGGACACCGGCACGGTCAGCGTGGACGGCCTGGACACGGCGCGGCACGGAGCGGATGTGCGGCGGCGGGTCGGGTTCGTTTTCACCGATCCCCTCTCGCAGCTCGTGATGCCCACGGGGCGGGACGACGTCGAACTGTCCCTGCGTGCCTCGATCCGGAACAGGTCCCAGCGGCGCGCAGCGGCCGAAGTTCGGCTGTCGGCGCTGGGGCTGCTGGAACTGGCGGACCGAAGCATCTATGACCTTTCCGGCGGAGAACGCCAGTTGATGGCTCTGGCATCGGTGCTGGCGGTCGAGCCCGCCGTGCTGGTGGCAGATGAGCCCAGCACGCTGCTGGACCTGAGGAACACTGCCCGGCTGCGGGAAGTCTTTGCCTCCCTGCCGCAGCAGGTTGTCTACACCACCCATGACCTGGATTTCGCTGCCGACGCGGACCGGGTGCTGGTGATGGACAGCGGGCGGGTGGTGTTCGACGGCGGACCGCGCGAAGGTATCGCCGCGTACCGGGCGCTGGCGCTGGGGGTGGGATGAAGCGTTCCACTGGCTCAAATGACCTGCTGGGCGCCTACCGCCCGGGCACCTCTGAGGTGCATGCGGCACCGCTGGGAGTGAAGGCCGGCGTCCTGGTTGTGCTGTCCGTGGCTGTGCTGGTGCTGCGCTCCCCTGTGGTGTTGGCGGTTGCCACGGTCCTGGTGCTGGCCGCCTATGCCTGCGCCCGGCTGTTGCGGGAGGTCTGGGTGCCTCTGAAGCTAATGTGGCCTGTCCTGGTGCTGCTCGGGGTTTTCCAGTGGTGGGCGTCCGGCGTGTTGGCGGCGCTGCTGGTGACCGGCAGCATTGCGGTCTGCGTAGTGGCGGCCCGGCTGCTCACGCTGACCACCGCCCCTCAGGTGCTCCTGGACGGGCTCGTGTCGCTGGCCCGTCCGCTCCGACCGTTCGGTGCGGATCCGGAACGTTTCGGGCTGACCCTTGCGCTGATGCTGCGCAGCATTCCGTTCCTGCTCGGGTCCGCCCGGGACGTGCGCGAATCTGCCATGGCCCGCGGACTGGAGCGCAATCCCCGTGCGCTGACCGTTCCGGTGGTGATCCGTGCGGTTGCCTATGCCCGGCAAACGGGTGATGCGCTGGCTGCACGGGGCATCGGTGAGGACTCCTCCGACGCGAAGGTTGCCAAAGGCAACCGATAACCTGAGGGGCATGAGTTTCAATAACAACGCGCGTCTGGATTCCTCCCGGGTCAGTGATCGGCGCGGCAAGGGTAAGGGCATTGCAGTCGGCGGCGGACTGGGCGGCGGGCTGCTGCTGATCCTGTCCCTGTTCTTCGGATCGGACGTGATTGACGGGCTCGGGCTGAGCGACGGCTCCGGCGTAGCTGCCGGCGAGGCGCAGTCGGAGAGCATCGACACCTGCTTGAACGGCGAAGACGCCAACGAACGGCTGGACTGCCGCATTCTGGGCACTGCCGAAAGCCTGGACAGCTTCTGGGAACCGTATCTGGACGGATACGGCCTGACCTACACGGAGCCCGGCGTGGTGCTCTTTACCGACCGGACCACTTCCGGCTGCGGCACGGCGACCAGCGCTGTCGGGCCGTTCTACTGCCCGGCAGACGAGCAGACCTATTACGACACCGCCTTCTTCTCCGACCTCGTCACCAACTACGGTTCCTCCGGCGGTCCGTTGGCGCAGGAATACGTGGTGGCGCACGAGTTCGGCCACCACATCCAGCAGATCACCGGCTCCAGTGCGGGCCGGAACGCCGATCCTCAGGGTGCGGAGTCTGCCTCCGTACGCACCGAGCTGCAGGCCGACTGTTATGCCGGCCTCTGGGCACGGCATGCGGCGGACCAGCCGGCTCCGGGCTCGGACGTGCCTTTCCTATCGCCGTTCACCGAATCCGACATTAGTGACGCCCTCTCTGCGGCGTCCGCCATCGGCGATGACCGGATCCAGGCTTCGGCTACCGGGCAGGTCAACCCGGAGAGCTGGACCCACGGTTCCAGCGCCCAGCGTCAGGCATGGTTCCTTGCCGGCTATAACGACGGCGGCAGCCTGGAAACGTGCGATACCTTCAGTGCTGCGGATCTGTCCCGCCCGTAGGGCCTGTTCCGGGCGGCTCTATCCCGGGCGGTTCTATCCCGGATGATTCGTCTTCCCCTCGGGCCTGACCGAACCAAGTCGCGATGTCCCTAGGGCCTGACCCAACGCCCAACGTCCGTCTCGCCCTTGGGGCCGACCCAGTGCCGGGCCCCAAGGGGTGCGTTCGAACGAGGCGTTCGACTAAGGCAGTGCAGGTCAGAATGGCGCTACTGCCTCGGGCTCATCGTCCGGGTGCGAGGCCGGGTGCGGGTCCGGGTGCGAGGCCGGGGGCGGTGCCGGGTGTGGGTCCGGGGGCGGGTCCGGGTGCGGCGGTCCGAGTTCCAGGAACGGCTCGGTCCGGTAAACCCTTCCGGTCGGCGAAGTCCATTCGATCACCCCGGGTTCGGGCTGGCACGCTTTCCAGAAACCCAGGGTCTTGAAGCGGTGGTGCCGACGGCAGAGGTGCTCCAGGTTCCCGTGGTCCGTTGGGCCGCCGCGGGCCCAGTCGACCGTGTGGTCGATGTCCGCGTTCGCGGTGCTGACCCGGCACCCGGGGAACCGACAGGTTCCGTCCCGGGCACGGAGCCAACGGCGGAGCCCGGCCGGGACTTTCCGCCGCCTCCCTACCCCAAGGATTTCGCCGGTATGCGGGTCCTGGGCCAATCCGGTCCATCCGACGGCGTTCCTAGCGAGCCTGCGTGCCGCTTCGGCGCTGATGGGCCCGTAGCCGTGGAGTTCGGCGGGTTGGTCGTCGGCTCCGAAGAGGGTTTCGGCGTTGATCAGGACCATGATTTCCGTCCGAGGGACGGTTCCCTCGTCCGGTCCGTTTGGTCCGTTTGGTCCGTTTGAACGATCGGGGGCGCCCTCCGAGCCGCTGGCAAAGCCGGTTCTGTCCTCGTCCCGGGTGGCTGTGCCAGTGTCATTGCTGGTGTGGCCGGTGCCGGGTCGGACACCGGTCGCGTCTCGGGTTCCGGCCGTCGCGAAAAGTCCCCGGTGGCCGCCCATCAGCAGCTGAGCCAGAATATCCGCACGCAGTTGATCCGTGGTCCGGGAATCCCCGGCGGACTGTTCATCGCGGGCCGCAGTGCTGAGGGCCGTGTAGATCTGCTGGGCTTCTGCCGCCTGCAGATAGGCCGAGAGACAGGACATGCCGTCTTCTTCCCGGTCCAGGGTGACCTTGCGCTGCTCGAACGCGGTCAGGTGCCGTTTGTTGATGGTGTCCGGATAACGTTTCTCGCGCAGCCGGCGGGCCTTGGCGGAGAACTGGGCCCGGGTCTGCCCCTCCGCTGCCTTCAGCAGGTCCGCCTCGAATTCAGGGAGCGCCGCGGCGGGAACGTTTTGGCACTGGTCCAGTACCACCTGCGCGTGCTGGTAACTAAGCTGTCCTTCTTCCAGGGCGGTCAGGGTGGCGGTATGGGTGCTGCACAGTTCGCCCGCTTCGAACATCATCCGCTGGGCCGTGACCTGCGGGAGATTCAGGATGGCGGCGCATTCGGCCGCTGCGAGGCTGAAAGCGATCCCGGGTTTATCCCGCTCCGACGGGTCGAAGAAGTTGTGCCGGAAGATTTGCTCCATCTGGTTCAATAGGTGAGCCCGCTGCGCCTGCCCCCAGGAAATCAAATGCTCCATCCGGACCAAAGCATCGCCCACCATTTGGGCATCGAACGACTCAAGGTTCTGCAGGGCCAGAGTCCCGGTAAAGCCGTCCGGATACCCGCTGGCAGGACTCCCGGCTTCGGAGACACCGGCATCGGCGTCGCCGGCGTCAGGATCGGGAGCGGCGGAGGCGGAAGCTGCGGGACGGCCGGCCTCGGCGGGCCCGGCAGGGACGGGACCCTCGTCAGGGACGGCATGCTCAGCTGGCTCGGTGCCAGGCTTGGCCTCAGCGGCCACGGAAGGCTCGGCCTTCAGTTCTGCCCGGTACACCGACAGGCTGCAGGCCGAACAGGGCTCATCCGTTTCACCAGCGGTGCCGTCCGGCCGCTGGGCTTCACTGCCTGGTTCTTCGGTTGTCCATTCGGTGTTCCCGAGCTGATCCATACCTCACAATTTCATCCCGCACTGACATTCCCGGGCCAAAAACAGGCCCAACGGACCTGATCCGAAAACCGGAAATACCCGTCTTTTGAACGCAACTACCTACCCCGGACGCGCCAGTTGCGTTGGCCTGTTCACGGACCATCGACTCGGGCATCGGGGCGGTAGACACGGCCTACACCCAGCCCCTCAACTTAGGCTCCCGGCATTCCCACAGCAGTCGCAGGGATAGATGCGGCCAGCCAGACTCCTGAATCCGATTGGTAGAAAGATACCCCTTGGGCCACGGCCACCCGGGTATCCACCGTAAGGATCACGGGATCGGCGTCCTTGCGCTGTCCCACCTGACGAGCCTGCTCCACGGAGTCCGACAGATGGACGTATTGCCGCCGCATGGGCAGAATTCCGTCTGCGCA
Organism: Arthrobacter sp. zg-Y238; assembly: GCF_024385525.1. Taxonomy (GTDB): domain Bacteria; phylum Actinomycetota; class Actinomycetes; order Actinomycetales; family Micrococcaceae; genus Arthrobacter_B; species Arthrobacter_B jinronghuae. Next base: position 67,770 of record NZ_JANFLU010000010.1, read on the forward strand.
AATCTGCGGTACAGCAGCAGGTGAGGTCCCATGGAACAGCACCGCGGGCGGTGAACCGGGCTCCCCTGCCGGCTCCACCGGCACGGAGTGGCCGTGCACGGCACGAATTCGACCGTCCCTTATCTGGTGCCGTTTCTTCTCCGCTGCTTCAAGCACCTCGTGAAGCACCGCCTCGTCAACGGACTCCCACTCCGGGCCCAGCCGGTGCAGGGCGCTGAGCACCTCACTAACCGGCGCCCAACCCTCCGGATCCAGCTCCAGCGCATACTCTCCCGGAGCATGACGCAGCGCATGGGACAACACCCGGCTGATCTCTGTCCGGCTCGGTGCCTTAGCCATCGGTCCCACTTTCCTCAACGTGACAACTGACCTTCCCCGCGCAACAGGTGCCACGGATCCAAATCGACCACGCCGCACTCGATCATCCGGGCGTAAAGCGGCGGCAGGGGCTGCTCCGGCATCCTAGGCCGCCGGCTGTCCGACGTTAACTTCGGTGAAATCGCGGCAAAGCAGCCACCGGCCGTCCTGGAGCCGCCAGGATTCCAGCAGCAGTGCCCGCCCGGTCACGTCGCCGTCCGAACGGTACGTCATTTCGTAGAACACCACTGCTTCGTCCCGGCCGCGGGGCGTGACCGTCCGGAAGTCCGCATGCACGGTGCTCCCCCGCAGGGCGGACACGGTGCCGCCAAAACCTTCGCGGGCAGTCGCTGCATCAAACGGCTCAGTGATGGCTGCTTCGGACCCCAGCCAGCCGTGGTAATCCGGTGACAGGAAGGTTTCGATGGGAGCGCTGTCCCCCGAAGCCATGGCCTCGTTCCACGCCGCCAGATACTGGTCATGAAAATGGATGCTGTTCCCCATGGCGCACACGCTAGCACGCAGACAGGGCCGCTTCCCCGCATTGGGGAAACGGCCCTGCCTGTTGCCGGTTCAGCTACTAGGTGCAGAACCCTTTAGATGTTGAAGCCGAGGGCGCGCATCTGGTCGCGGCCGTCGTCGGTGATCTTGTCAGGTCCCCACGGCGGCATCCATACCCAGTTCAGGCGCCACTCATCAACGACGCCGTCCAGTGCCTGGGCGGTCTGCTCTTCAAGCACATCGGTCAGCGGGCAGGCCGCCGTCGTCAGCGTCATGTCGATCAGCAGTGCGCCGTCCTCGGCGTACTTCAGGCCGTAGAGCAGGCCAAGGTCAACGACATTCACCCCAAGCTCGGGGTCAATGACGTCCTTGAGAGCCTCTTCGACGTCCTCGAGGGACGTGGAGGCCAGATCGGAGTCGCTCATATTTGCTCCTTCAGCTGTCTTTACTACGCGCCGGCTGCGGCGTTGGCGCCGGTGAAGCGGTCGTAGCCTTCTTCTTCGAGGCGGTCGGCAAGTTCGGGGCCGCCCTGCTCGGCAATGTGGCCGTCAACGAAGACGTGAACAAAGTCGGGCTTGATGTAACGAAGGATACGCGTGTAGTGCGTGATGAGCAGCGTGCCCATGCCGCCCTTGGAGTGCTCGCGGTTAACGCCTTCGGAAACGATCTTCAGGGCGTCGACGTCGAGGCCGGAGTCGGTCTCGTCGAGGATGGCGATCTTCGGGTGGAAGAGTTCCATCTGCAGGATCTCCACGCGCTTCTTCTCGCCGCCGGAGAAGCCCTCGTTGACGTTGCGCTGGGCAAAGTCGGCGTCGATGCGAAGGTCGGCCATGGCCGCCTTGACGTCCTTGGTCCAGTGGCGCAGCGAGGGGGCTTCGCCGTCGAGCGCGGTCTTGGCGGTGCGCAGGAAGTTGGTCATGGTGACGCCGGGAACCTCGACCGGGTACTGCATGGCCAGGAAGAGACCGGCGCGGGCACGCTCGTCCACGCTCATGGCCAGAACGTCTTCGCCGTCCAGCGTGATGGAGCCGCTGTCCACGCTGTACCGCGGGTGACCGGCAATGGTGGAGGCCAGAGTGGACTTGCCGGACCCGTTGGGGCCCATGATGGCGTGCGTCTCACCGGTGTTGATGGTCAGGCTGACACCCTTCAGGATCGGCTTGCGGCCCTGTTCGGTCTCAATGCTGACGTGAAGATCCTTGATCTCAAGAGTAGACATGCGAGTTGGCTTTCTCCTTTGCACCCGCGGGTGCGTTACTAAGCTTTGGGGATGGAAGGCGAGAGGGTCCGGGTGCCGGATTACTCCGACACCCGGACTCGGTCTCAGTAGGCTCCGGAGGCTTCGAGCTCGCGCTCGACGGCGTCGGTGAGACGCTCTTCCAGGGCAGGTACCTTGATCTGCTGGATGATCTCGGTAAGGAAGCCCCGGACCACCAGGCGGCGGGCGGTGTCCTCGGGGATACCGCGTGCCATCAGGTAGAACAGGTGCTCGTCGTCGAACCGGCCGGTAGCGCTGGCATGGCCGGCACCCTCGATCAGTCCGGTTTCGATCTCCAGGTTCGGTACGGAGTCGGCGCGGCCGCCGTCGGTCAGCAGCAGGTTGCGGTTGACTTCGTACGTGTCGGTGCCTTCTGCTTCCTTGCGGATCAGGACGTCCCCAACCCAGACGGTGTGCGCGTCGCGGCCCTGCAGGGCTCCCTTGTACATCACGCGGGACTTGCAGTTCGCCACCGCGTGGTCCACGAACAGGCGCTGTTCCAAGTGCTGGCCGGCGTCGGCGTAGTACAGGCCGAACATCTGCACGTCGCCGCCGGTGGCGGTGAACTTGGAGGACGGGGTGACGCGCACCAGGTCGCCTCCGAGGCTCACGACGACGTGCTTGAACTTCGCGTCGCGGCCGATCTTGGCGTACTGCGCGGAGGCGTGCACGGCGTCGTCGTCCCAGTCCTGAACGGACACCACGGTCAGTTCAGCACCGTCGCCGACGACGATTTCCACGTTCTGGGACAGCACCGCGGAACCCTTGTGGTCCAGGACCACAACACCCTTGGAGAACTTCTCCGCGGTGATCACGATGTGCTGCGCGGCCGGATCCTTGCTGACACCGTTGATGGTCAGCGTGACGCTGCCGTCAACTACGGTCTCGGCGGGAATGGTCACGGCAGTGGCCTCGCGGAAGTCTTCCCACGCGGCTGCGGCAACCCGGTCTTCAGGGATGCCGGCCGAACCGATACGGGCGTCGGTGCGGGCAATGCTTTCGACCCGCACGCCGTCGGGGGCGACGACGGCCAGCTCGGGAGCCGTTCCGTCGAGGTCCGCGGTGTGCAGTCCGCGCAGGCGCTTGAGCGGGGTGAACCGCCAGTCTTCTTCGCGGCCGGTCATTCTGCCGAAGTCAGCCCGGTGGAAGGAGGTGGTGCGGCCGGCGCGTGAGCTGTCCGGGATGCCCTCTCCGCCACCATGGCTGTGGGACTTGCTGCTGTCGCCGCCCAGCGGTGAGGAGTCCTCGTTCAGCGGGGAGAGGTTTTCGCCCTCCTCGGTGAAGCCGTCAATGCGCACACGGTTGGTTTCCTTGGGGGAACCTACCTTCGCCTTGACCTCCTCCACTACATTGCTGACCTTTTCGGTCACGGTTTCGACGACGTCGTTAAGCTTCGACATTAACCGACGGCTCCTTCCATCTGGAGTTCGATGAGGCGGTTGAGTTCAAGGGCGTATTCCATCGGCAGTTCACGTGCGATCGGCTCGATGAAGCCGCGCACGATCATTGCCATTGCCTCGTCCTCGGGAAGGCCGCGGGACATGAGGTAGAACAGCTGCTCCTCGCTGACGCGGGAGACAGTGGCTTCGTGGCCCATGGTGACGTCATCTTCGCGGATGTCCACATACGGGTACGTGTCCGAGCGCGAAATGGTGTCCACCAGCAGGGCGTCGCAGCGCACGGTGTTGGCCGAGTGCGTGGCGCCTTCGCGGACCTGGACCAGGCCGCGGTAAGCGGCACGGCCGCCGCCTCGGGCCACGGACTTGGAAATGATGGAGCTCTTGGTGTTCGGGGCAATGTGGACCATCTTGGATCCGGTGTCCTGGTGCTGGCCCTCGCCGGCAAAGGCGATGGACAGGGTCTCACCCTTGGCGTGCTCGCCGACCAGGTAGACAGCCGGGTACTTCATGGTGACCTTGGAGCCGATGTTGCCGTCGATCCATTCCATGGTGGCGCCCTCGTGTGCAATGGCGCGCTTGGTCACCAGGTTGTACACGTTGTTGGACCAGTTCTGGATGGTCGTGTAGCGGACGCGGGCGCCCTTCTTCACGATGATTTCGACGACGGCGGAGTGCAGCGAATCCGACGTGTAGATCGGCGCGGTGCAGCCCTCGATGTAGTGGACGTAGGAATCCTCGTCCGCAATGATCAGGGTGCGCTCGAACTGACCCATGTTCTCCGTGTTGATACGGAAGTAGGCCTGCAGCGGGATCTCCACGTGGACGCCCTTGGGGACGTACACGAAGGAACCGCCGGACCACACGGCAGTGTTCAGCGAGCCGAACTTGTTGTCACCGACGGGGATGACGGTGCCGAAGTACTCCTGGAACATTTCCGGGTGTTCCTTCAGCGCGGTGTCGGTGTCCAGGAAGATGACGCCCTGGCGTTCCAGGTCCTCGCGGAGCTGGTGGTAGACAACCTCGGACTCGTACTGCGCTGCGACGCCGGAAACCAGGCGGCCGCGCTCAGCTTCGGGGATACCGAGCTTCTCGTACGTGTTGCGGATGTCCTCGGGGAGGTCTTCCCAGGTGTTGGCCTGCTTCTCCGTGGAACGGACAAAGTACTTGATGTTGTCGAAGTCGATGCCGGAGAGGTCTGCGCCCCAGGTCGGCATCGGCTTGCGCTCAAAGTACTTCAGGCCCTTCAGGCGAAGGTCCAGCATCCACTGCGGCTCGTTCTTCTTAGCCGAAATGTCGCGGACGACTTCTTCACTCAGGCCGCGGCGGGCCGTAGCACCGGCGATGTCCGAGTCTGCCCATCCGTACTCGTATGTACCGATGCCCTCGAGTTCGGGGTTCTTCTCCAGGATGTCTGAAATCACAGACTCCGGCACCATGGAAGGTGCCGTTGGCTTCTGGGTTACTTGATCCGTCATCACGGCCTTTCTTGCTGATGAATGGATGTGGACTGGTTGGTCTCGGCGTGCAGTGGAACCTGCGGCGCGGATCGGGTCCGACCCACGGGGATGTGGGTCGTACAAACGTGGCCGCCGCGGGAGAGGGTGGACAGTCGGCGGACGTCCACCTCCAGCAGGCGGGCAAAAACTTCGGTCTCCTTGTCACAGAAGACGGGGTAGGCCGTGGCGAGTCCCTGGATGGGGCAGTGCGCCTGGCACAGCTGAATGCTCAGCAGCGTGCTCTTTTTCGCGGTGGCGCCGATCATGGTGGTCGATGCGACGAAACCGTCCTTCGTCAGTTCGGCAGCCAGCGCTTCGGCGCGGTCGGCGAGTTCGGGACCGGCGGCGTCGACGACGGGCCGGTAACGTTCCTCCATCCGGCCGAACCGCTCCGCGGCAAACGCCTCGATCGCCTGGGGTCCAAGGGCTGCACCGAGCTGGCGAAGCGCCTCGGTGGCGATGTCGAGGTAGTCGTTACCCAGATGGGCCTGTCCCTGCGGGCTCAATACGTACCGCCGGGCGGGCCTTCCTGCACCGGAAGAGGAATTGCGGACGAGCTTGATCTGGATCAGGCCCTTCCCCGAGAGGGCGTCAAGGTGCCGGCGCACGGCGGCGGGCGTGAAGCCCAACCGTTCCCCCAGCTCCGCGGCACTGACCGGGCCGTGCTCCAGAACCGCACCCAGAACCTTGTCCCGGGTACGCTCCTCCGCTTCGCGGGCAGCGCTCGGCACGGCCGCCGCCTTAGTCTCAGAGTTGTTCACAGAATACACAACACAAGCATGACCTAATCTGTTCCCCGATTCCACTAAGGCAAGGCTTGCCATCGCCATGCTCCATCGCGCGCGTCCGCCCGTGCGGGGCCCTGTACTACCTAACGTAGAATATGCAGGTGCCTATCGATGAACCCTGCCTGACCATTAAAGGCCTAATCAAGGACTGCGGCCCGGTTGCTGGTCTCGACGGCAAAATGATCCGTGTGCTGGCCGGCGTCGACTTCACCGCCCGCCGCGGATCCGTCACTGCCCTCCTCGGTGCCAACGGAGCAGGCAAGACCACCACGCTTGAATGCGCCCAGGGCCTGCAGTCCATTGACGGCGGGGAAATCCGCCTGCTCGGACAGGACCCTTACCGTGCCGATGCCCACCTCCGCAGCCGCGTAGGCGTGATGCTGCAGGAAGGCGGGCTCCCGCCGTCGGCCCGTCCCGTAGCCCTGCTTGAGCATGTGGCCCGGATGTATGAGGCGCCCCGGCCGGTCGCCGAGCTTGTGGACCGCCTGGGCATCCGCAGCTTCGCCGACACTGGCATCCGGCGCCTCTCCGGCGGGCAGAAGCAGCGACTGGCCATGGCCGCGGCCCTGATCGGCCGTCCGGAGGTCCTTTTCCTGGACGAACCCAGCGCCGGCCTGGATCCCCAGTCACGCCAGATCGTGTTCGAGCTGATCTCCGAGCTGCGGGACGAAGGGCTCGGCATCATCCTCACCACGCACCTGATGGACGATGCGCAGAAGCTGGCCGACTATGTCTACATCATCGACGCCGGCAAGACCGTCGCCTCGGGTACCGTGGCCGAACTCATTTCCTCCACCGGCTCCACGGCCGAGCAGCGGTTGCTGACGTTCGACGCCGAACCCGGCCTCGACGTCGTCGCCCTCGCCTCGGGGCCGCTGCACCATCTGGAGGTGGAGGAAGCCGCGCCCGGGCACTACGGCGTCCGCGGTGCCCTGACTCCCCACGACCTGGCCGCACTGGCCGCGTGGTGGGCGGAACGGAACATTCTTCCTTCTTCAGTGCACATGGCTTCGCGTACCCTCGAGGACGTTTTCCTCGACCTGTCCGGAAGGACCATCCGTTGAGTGCTCCCGCATCGCTGCCCGCGCGCATCCTGAACCAGGGCCGCTATGAGGCCCTGACGATGCTGCGCAACGGTGAACAGCTGATCCTCGCCGTGGTCCTGCCGCTGCTGGCCATGGTGGCCCTGGTGGTCACCCCACTGCTGGACGGTTACGGAACCAGCCGGATCAACATGGCTGCCCCCGGCATCTTCGCCCTCTGCGCAATGTCCACTGCTTTTACCGGGCAGGGCATCGCCACCGGCTTTGACCGCCGGTACGGGGTGCTCCGCTACCTGTCCACCACTCCCCTGGGCCGCACCGGCCTGATTGCCGGGAAGGTCATTGCGGTCCTGGCCGTCCTGGTCATCCAAGTGGTGCTGGTCTCGGTTGCGGCGCTGCTGTTCGGCTGGCAGCCGGAGCTGAGCGGGTTGCTGCCCGCCGCCGTGCAGCTGGTGCTGGGCGCGGTGGCGTTCACTGCCCTGGGCCTCCTGGTCGCCGGGACCGTACGGCCCGAGGCCACCTTGGCCATTACCAATCTGCTGTGGATCCTCCTGGCTGCCGCCGGCGGTATCATCATCCCGGTAGGCAACCTGCCCCATGTACTGCAGCCGTTTATCGAGGTCCTCCCCTCCGCGGCCCTTGGTGACGCACTGCGCTCGGCCCTGATCGACTCGCAGTTCAACATTTCCGCCACGCTGATCCTTCTGGCGTGGACAATACTGGGCGGCCTGGGTGCTGTCCGCTGGTTCAAATGGAGTTAGAAACCGTGTCACAGACCTCGGCCGGTGTCCCCGCCCGGCAATCGAACAGTCCGCTACCGGTGGCCGGACGCCTCATCCGCAACCTTGCCGTTGCCTCACTGGTGGCCAACATAGTAATCGTGGTGACCGGCGGTGCCGTACGCCTGACTGCGTCCGGACTGGGTTGTCCCGAATGGCCGCTGTGCACGGCTGATTCGCTGGTCACGACCCCGGAGATGGGGCTGCACGGCGTCATCGAGTTCGGCAACCGGCTGCTCACTTTCGTGCTGACGGCCATTGCCTTCGCGATGGTCTTCTCCGTGTGGCGCCTGCGGTCCGAACGCCGCGATCTCTGGTGGCTTTCCGTTGCCCTGCTGGCCGGCGTCCCGGCCCAGGCCGTCATCGGCGGGATCACCGTCCTGACCGACCTCAACCCGTGGGTGGTGGGCCTGCACTTCCTTGCCTCCACCGTCATGATCACCGTGGCCGTGGTCATGGTGAACCGCTCAAGGCTTTCCGCGATGGATCTTCAGGCACGCCATGCGCCGCTGGCAGACAAGAGCCTCCGTCCCGTCCTGGGCGCCATCGGTGTCCTCTCCGCCCTGACCGTGGTGCTGGGCGTTGTGGTCACCGGATCCGGACCGCATGCCGGCGACCATGGAGCTGCCCGCAACGGCTTGAATCCGGATCTGATTACGCGCATCCACGTAGTGCCCGTTTACCTGCTGGTCTTTGCGCTGGCCGTGGCCCTGTACCTGGTGTTCCGCCGGGCGACCGATGCCCGGGTGCGCAAGGCCGTGATGGTGCTGACCGTCGTCGTACTGGCACAGGCAGCCATCGGCTACGTGCAGCACTTCCTGCACCTGCCCATTGCCTTGGTGGCCCTGCACATGCTCGGTGCCTGCCTGCTGACGGCCGCTGCGGCCCAGGCCGTCTACATCGGCTTCAACAAGCAGGTTCCCGGTGGAGCCGCCATCGCAGTGCGGCAGGCACGGCGGGCAGGAGCTGGCCGGAAGGCTGGGACCGTTCGCAAGTAACGGGCGCATGCCTATTGAAGGGCCGGACTCCCCGCGGGGTCCGGCCCTTCTTTCTTGTCCGGGGTACTGCGTGCGGGAGGGTTGTCGCCCGGTCGGTGTCCCACGCCCTGGTGCTGATGATGCGGGTGCGACCCCGGCAGCCCCAGGAGTCCCAAAGCCTGGGATGCTGGGGGTTGTCTCCCGCACGGCGTCCCACGCCCTGGTGTTGCTGATACGGGGGTGACCCCAGCAGCAAGAGGAGTCCCAAAGTGTGGGATGCTGTGCACGCAAGGGGTTGTCTCCCGCACGGTGTCCCGCTGCCAGGGAAACCTGTGTCGGGCGTGCTGGTTGTACAGATAACGGGGTTATGCGCGGGCCCGGGGGTGCTGGTTGTACAGATAACGGGGTTATGCGCGGGCCCGGCGTGCTGGTTGTACAGATAACGGGGTTATGCGCGGGCCCGAGGGTGCTGGTTGTACAGATAACGGGGTTATGCGACCTTCTTGGCCCCGTTATCTGTACAACCGGCGACAAGGGAAACCCATCGGGCCACGCGGTGCTCCCCGATGAGGAACGGGGTGCTGTAACAGGCACGTAGGACGTTCCGGGTTAGGCGGCTTCAATACTCCCTGCGAACTCTGCGAACTCTGCGAACTCTGCGAGCCGGGAACTTCGTTGCCGCCGTTCCGGAACGCCCGGAGCGCGCGTGGCAACCAAGAAGCCCGCAACCAAGAAGCCCGCAACCAAGAGTCCCGCACACAACAATGGCCGGACCCCGAAGGGATCCGGCCATCGGAAAGCGGAAGGCTAGAGCAGCGCGCCGCCCACGAACGGATCCACGGCCAGGGCCAGGAAGAGGATCGTGAGGTAGCTGATGGACAGGTGGAAGACCTTCATGGCGGACTTGTCATTGAGGTCTTCGCGCTGCGCCTTGGAGTGCAGCTTGTGGGCCTCGGCCACGAACCAGCCGCCGGAGAGCAGTGCGGCGATGGTGTAGACCCAGCCGGCACCGCCCACGGGAACCAGCAGCAGCGAGCAGGCCACGGTGGCGTAGGCGTATAGCACCACCTGGACGGAGACGAGCTTGGCGCCGGCCACCGCACCGAGCATCGGCACGCTGGCGTTGCGGTAGTCCTCGCCGTACTTCATGGACAGCGGCCAGTAGTGCGGCGGTGTCCACAGGAAGATGATCATGAACAGGATGATGGCCGGCCATTCCACCTTGTCGGTGACGGCAGCCCACGCGATGAGTACCGGCATGCAGCCGGCGGCGCCGCCCCAGACAATGTTCTGGGTGGTGCGGCGCTTGAGGATCAGGGTGTAGAAGACCACGTACAGGAGGATCGCGCCGAGGCCCAGGAGGCCGGTCAGCGGGTTGGCCCCGAACCAGAGCAGGGCAATGGCGACAACGCCCAGCACCCACGCAAAGACCATGGCTTCCCGCGGAGACACCTCGCCGGTGACCAGCGGACGGTTCTTTGTCCGCTTCATCAGCTTGTCCATGTCGCGGTCGATATAGCAGTTGAAGGCACCGGCACTGCCTGCTGCCAGTGCGCCGCCGATCATGGTGACCAGGATCAGGCCCAGGGAAGGAAGTCCCTGCTCGGCGAAGATCATGGTGGGAAGGGTAGTCACGAGCAGGAGTTCGATGACGCGCGGTTTGGTGAGCGCCACGTAAGCCCGGACCTTGCGGCCCGCCGTCATCTTCCCCGTGTTGACCGGAGACTCGGCATGCTGGGTAGTCACGAAGCGATCACTTTATCCAATCTGGAACGAAAAATCCGTCCTAATCATAACCTCTATCGGCTGTAGAAATCGAAGCATGGAATACGCATGCGCCCGCACACCTGCAGGAACCGGAACAGCTCAGGGCCGAAGGCCGGGATCATGTGACAGAGGCGGGCAGGACGCAGCCTTAGAGGATAAGGTTGGAACGGACCTTTCCCGCGGCTAATTAGGCTGCGGCACGGGAAAAGCAGCAAACAGTATTAAGCAGTATCTGCGGCGTTCGCTGCGGAACGCGGAACAAGTTATGCCGTAAACGCGGTATGGATTTGCGTCTGCGGTTGGTTGTAGTGGTAAAGGAACCGGACGCACTCCGTTCACGGGGGCTTCCGGGCATGTCCGGCGCTGTACGGCGCCGGTTGTCTGTAGAGAGAGGGGCCCGGTAAACGTGCCACATATGGAAGAGCAAGAACTGATCTGGACCGAGACAGACCGCAAGGCTGTGGACACTGTCCGCGTCCTGGCTGCCGACGCCGTGGAGAAGGTGGGCAACGGCCACCCCGGCACCGCCATGAGCCTGGCTCCGGCCGCCTACCTTCTGTTCCAGAAGGTCATGCGCCACGACCCGTCCGATCCGCAGTGGATTGGCCGCGACCGCTTCGTCCTCTCCCCCGGTCACACCTCGCTGACGCTCTACATCGAGCTCTTCCTTTCCGGCTACGGCCTGGAACTCGAGGACCTGCAGTCCCTGCGCACCTGGGGTTCCAAGACCCCCGGCCACCCCGAATACCGGCACACCGACGGCGTGGAAATCACCACCGGCCCGCTGGGCCAGGGCCTTGCGTCCTCCGTTGGCTTCGCGTTCGCGCAGCGCCGCCTGCGCGGCCTGCTCGACGCCGATGCTGCCGAAGGCACCAGCCCGTTCGACCACACCATCTGGGTCATCGCGTCCGACGGCGACCTGCAGGAAGGCGTCACGGCCGAGGCCTCCTCGCTCGCCGGACACCAGGAACTCGGCAACCTCGTGGTGATCTACGACGAGAACCACATCTCGATCGAAGACGACACCGACATTGCCTTCACCGAAGACGTGCTCAAGCGCTACGAAGCCTACGGCTGGCACACCCAGCGGGTGGACTGGACCAAGACCGGCGAATACGTCGAGGACGTTCACGAGCTCTACAACGCCCTGATGGCAGCCAAGGCCGAAACGAACCGGCCTTCCATCATTTCCCTGCGCACCATCATCGGCTGGCCTGCACCGAACAAGCAGAACACCGGCAAGATCCACGGTTCCGCGCTCGGCACCGACGAAGTGGCCGCACTGAAGGAAACCCTGGGCTTTGACCCGGCGAAGAACTTCGACGTCGACCCCGAGGTCCTCGAGCACGCCCGCCAGGCAGTGGCCCGCGGCGCCGAGGCCCACGAGAAGTGGAATGAAGGTTTCAAGGCCTGGGAAGAAGCCAACGCCGAAGGCTCCGCTCTGCTGGCCCGCCTGGAAAAGGGCGAGCTGCCGGAGGGCTGGGAAGCATCGCTGCCCGTCTTCGAAGCCGGCAAGGATATGTCCACCCGCGCGGCTTCCGGCAAGGTCCTCTCCGCCATCGGCCCGGCACTGCCGGAACTGTGGGGCGGCTCCGCCGACCTCGCCGAATCCAACAACACCACCATTGAAGGCTCCCCCTCCTTCATCCCCGCCGGGAAGCAGACCAACGCCTGGTCCGGCAACCCGTACGGCCGGGTGCTCCACTTCGGCATCCGCGAACACGCCGCGGCATCGATCGTCAACGGCATCACGATGCACAGCAACACGCGCGCCTTCTCCGGTACGTTCCTGATCTTCAGCGACTACCAGCGTCCGGCCATCCGTCTCGGGGCACTGATGGGCGTGCCTGCCATCTATGTCTGGACCCACGACTCCATCGGCCTGGGCGAAGACGGTCCCACCCACCAGCCCGTGGAGCAGCTCGCTTCGCTGCGCGCAATCCCGGGGCTCGACGTCGTCCGCCCGGGCGACGCGAACGAGGTGGCCGTCGCCTGGCGGACCATTCTTGAGAACACCGAGAACCCGGCCGGCATTGTGCTGACCCGCCAGAACATCCCCACCTACGCCCGAGGGGAAGGCGCAGCCACCGCCACCGAGTTCGGCTCCGCCGAAGGTGCCGCCCGCGGCGGGTACGTCCTTGCCGAAGCCGTCCGCGACGGCAGCGTCGTGACGCCGGACGTCATCCTGGTGGGTACCGGTTCCGAGGTCCAGTTGGCTGTTGAGGCCCGCGAAGCACTCGCCGCCGAAGGCGTAGCCGCCCGCGTGGTGTCCATGCCGAGCATCGAGTGGTTCAACAAGCAGGACAAGGAATACCGCGAGTCGGTACTGCCCAAGGACATCCGCGCCCGGGTTTCCGTCGAAGCTGGAATTGCCCTCGGCTGGCGCGAAATCGTCGGCGACGCCGGCCGCAGCGTCTCCCTGGAGCACTTCGGCGCTTCCGCGGACTACAAGACGCTGTTCCGCGAATTCGGCATCACCGCCGACGCCGTGGCGCAGGCTGCGCGCGACTCCCTCGCCGCTGCCGGCGGCAACGGATCCGCCCCCGACGGCACCACCGGCGCCGCTTCCGGAGCACAGTCCACCGAGACCGGCGACCAGCAGTAATCCCCTTACTTAAAGGAGCACCAACAATGACTTCCACTCCCACCGCCCGGCTTTCCGAAGCCGGAGTCTCCATCTGGCTGGACGACCTCTCCCGCGAACGGATTGTTTCCGGTTCCCTGAAGAAGCTCATCGATGAGCGCAACGTGGTCGGCGTGACCACGAACCCGAGCATCTTCGCAGCAGCCCTGGCCAACGGTGCGTCCTACGCCGCCCAGGTGCAGCAGCTTTCGCGCTCGGGTGCCGACGTCGACAAGTCCGTCTTCGAAATCACCACCGACGACGTCATCCAGGCCTGCGACCTCTTCGCACCGGTCTACGAGGCCACCAACGGCGTCGACGGCCGCGTGTCCATCGAGGTTGATCCGCGCCTGTCGCGTGACACCCAGGGCACCATCAACGAGGCGAAGGAACTCTTCGACAAGGTTGGCCGCGCCAACGTCCTGATCAAGATTCCCGCCACCCAGGAAGGCCTGCCGGCAATCACCGCCACGCTGGCCGCGGGCATCAGCGTCAACGTGACCCTGATCTTCTCCCTCGAGCGCTACCGCGAGGTCATCAACGCGTACATGCTCGGCATTGAGCAGGCTAAGGAAAACGGGCACGACCTCTCCACCATCCACTCGGTGGCGTCCTTCTTCGTCTCCCGCGTCGACGCCGAGATCGACAAGCGCCTGGACGGCATCGGCTCCGACGAGGCCAAGGACCTGAAGGGTAAGGCCGGCCTGGCCAACGCCCGCCTGGCCTACCAGGTCTTCGAAGAGCAGTTCGCCAGCGAACGCTGGCAGGTACTGGCCGCGGCCGGTGCCAACGCGCAGCGCCCGCTCTGGGCCTCCACCGGCGTGAAGGATCCGGCCCTGCCGGACACCCTGTACGTCACCGGCCTCGTGGCACCGAACTCGGTGAACACCATGCCGGAAAAGACGCTGGAAGCCACTGCGGACCACGGCGAAGTCACCGGTGACACCATCACCGGCACGTACGCCGAGTCCAATACCGTCCTGGACCAGTTGGACGGCCTTGGCATCTCCTACAACGACGTCGTGGAGCAGCTGGAGACCGAAGGCCTCGATAAGTTCGTGGTCAGCTGGGGCGAGCTCCTCCAGACCGTTGAGACCGCACTGGATACCGCGAAAGAGGCATAGGAAAAAAATGACAACTCTGTCCTTTGAAGCAGCCGGGGCGGCCAGCGTTGCCGTCGACGCCAAGGTGCCCGAACTCGTGGGGGATGAAGTCGCCTCCCGCCTCGTGGCCCAGGATCCCACTCTCTGGGGACCAGATGCCGAAGCCGAGGCGTCCATCCGCCTGGGCTGGCTCAACCCCGGAGAAAGCTCCCGGCCGCTCGTGGGACAGATCGCGGCGCTGAGGGAAGAGCTTGCCGCCGAGTCAGTGACCCGCGTGGTCCTGGCCGGCATGGGCGGCTCTTCCCTGGCGCCCGAGGTCATCACCCGCACCGCGGGCGTGGACCTGACAGTGCTGGATTCCACCGACCCGGACGTCGTTGCAGCCGCCCTCGGTGACCGGCTGGCTGAGACCGTCATTGTCGTGAGCTCCAAATCGGGTTCCACGGTGGAGACGGATTCGCAGCGCCGGGTTTTCGAACAGGCCTTCACCGATGCCGGTATCGACGCCAAGTCCCGCATTGTGGTTGTCACCGACCCGGGGTCGCCGTTGGACGCGGCGGCCCGCGAAGCCGGCTACCGCGCCGTCTTCAACGCCGACCCCAACGTCGGCGGACGCTACTCCGCCTTGACGGCCTTTGGGTTGGTGCCTTCGGGCCTGGCCGGAGCGGACATTGAAACCCTGCTGGACGACGCCGAGATGACGGCGGAAATCCTGCGGGACGACGCACCGGACAACATCGGCCTGGAACTCGGAGCGGCACTGGGCGGAACCGACCCGCTGCGCAACAAGATCGTGATCGTGGACGAAGGCTCCGGGCTGGCAGGCTTCCCCGACTGGGCCGAGCAGCTTATCGCGGAATCCACCGGCAAGCTCGGCACGGGCCTGCTGCCCGTCGCCGTCGAACCCGGCGCCCCGGAAATGGTATCCGGTGCCGGCGACGTACTCACCGTACGGATTGTCCCCGTCGATTCCGACGTCCTCCCCGAAGGAGACCAGGTAGTGGTTTCCGGAAGCCTGGGCAGCTCCATGATGCTCTGGGAATTCGCCACCGCGGTGGCCGGACGCCTGCTGAACATCAATCCCTTTGACCAGCCGGATGTCGAAGCTGCGAAGAAGGCAGCACGCGGACTGCTGGACGCCACTCCGGCGCCCACGGAACCGTCCTTCATCGACGGCTCCGTCGAGGTGCGCGGGCCGGCTGACCTCCTTGGCACGGCACACACCCTGCGCGGGGCGCTGGCAGCCCTGCTCCGTCAGCTCGGCACGGACGGCTACCTCAGCATCCAGGCCTACCTGGACCGTTTCCGGCAGGCCGAGCTGGAACAGATCCGGCCGGAGCTTGCTGCAGCCACCGGCCGTCCCGTCACCTTCGGGTGGGGGCCGCGCTTCCTGCACTCCACCGGCCAGTTCCACAAGGGCGGCCCGGCGCAGGGGGTGTACCTGCAGATCACCGGCAAGCCCGCGCAGGACATCGGCATCCCGGAACGGCCCTTCACCTTCGGTGAACTCATCAGCGCGCAGGCTGCCGGGGACGCGCAGGTCCTCGCGGACCAGGGCCGCCCGGTACTGCGGCTGCACCTGTTGAACCGCGACGAAGGGGTCCGTGAAATTGAAAACGTTGTGCGTTCCCTGGCCGCAGAAGTTAGCAGCAAGTAAATGACGGCCGCGGAAAAGACCAGGAAGGGCAACCCGCTCCGGGATCCACGGGACCGCCGGCTGAGCCGGATCGCGGGTCCGTCCTCCCTTGTGATTTTTGGCGTGACCGGAGACCTGGCCCGGAAGAAGCTCATTCCGGCTGTCTATGACCTGGCCAACCGCGGCCTGCTTCCGCCCAGCTTCTCGCTGGTGGGCTTCGGCCGCCGGCCGTGGAGCCACGAGGAGTTCGCCGCGCAGGTGAAGGAGTCGGTGCAGGCGTATGCCCGGACCGATTTCGATGAGGGCGTGTGGAAGCAGCTGGCCGAGGGCATCCGTTTCGTCGAAGGCGGCTTCGACAGCGACGAAGCCTTCGAGGACCTCAAGGCGACCCTCGAGGACCTCGATGAGCGACGCGGAACCCGTGGGAACCACGCGTTCTACCTTTCAGTGCCGCCCAAGTCCTTCGAACAGGTCTGCCAGCAGCTTTCCGGACACGGACTGGCTAAGACCTCCGAGGGCAAATGGCGGCGGGTGGTCATTGAAAAGCCGTTCGGCCACGACCTGGCCTCCGCGCGGGAACTCAACAATGTGGTGGAATCGGTGTTCCCCGCCGATTCGGTGTTCCGCATCGACCACTACCTGGGCAAGGAGACGGTCCAGAACATCCTGGCGCTGCGCTTCGCGAACCAGCTGTTCGAACCGATCTGGAACGCCAACTACGTGGACCACGTGCAGATCACCATGGCCGAAGACATCGGCATCGGCGGCCGTGCGGGTTATTACGACGGCGTGGGCGCGGCCCGCGACGTGATTCAGAACCACCTGCTGCAGCTTTTGGCGCTGACCGCCATGGAGGAGCCCATTTCCTTCAATGCGGAACACCTTCGCGCGGAAAAGGAAAAGGTTCTGGCGGCCGTCCGGCTGCCGGAGGACCTCTCGCGCAGCTCCGCCCGCGGGCAGTACACCGGCGGCTGGCAGGGCGGTGAGAAGGTTACCGGTTTCCTGGAGGAGGAAGGGTTCAACCCGGAATCCAAGACCGAGACCTTCGCTGCGATCCGCCTGGATATCAATACCCGCCGATGGGCCGGAGCGCCGTTCTACCTGCGGGCCGGCAAACGGTTGGGCAGGCGTGTCACCGAGATCGCCGTCGTCTTCAAGCGCTCCCCCAATCTGCTGTTCCGCGAACACGACGGCGACGACTTCGGCCAGAACGCCGTCGTCATCCGCGTACAGCCGGACGAAGGCGCCACCATCCGGTTCGGCTCCAAGGTGCCGGGTACACAGATGGAGGTCCGCGATGTCTCCATGGACTTCGGCTACGGGCACTCTTTCACCGAGTCCAGCCCCGAAGCCTATGAACGGTTGATTCTGGACGTGCTGTTGGGCGAGCCTCCGCTCTTCCCCCGGCACCAGGAGGTTGAGCTGTCATGGAAGATCGTGGATCCGTTCGAAGAATACTGGGCGTCGCTCGACACGCAGCCGGAGCCTTACGCTCCCGGCAGCTGGGGGCCGGACTCCGCCAACGAGCTGCTCGCCCAAGACGGAAGGACCTGGAGAAGGCCGTGATAGTAGAACTGCCGGACACCACCACCTCCAAGGTGTCCAAGGAAATTGTTGCCATGCGGGAAAAGGGCGGCGTGGTCACCCTCGGCCGCGTCCTGACCCTGGTGGTGGATACCCAGCCGGACTTCGTTGAGGAGGCCATCGCGGCCGCCAACGAGGCCAGCCGGGAACACCCGTGCCGCATCATCGTGCTGGCCGAGGGCAGCCCGGATGATGACACGCGCCTTGACGCCCAGATCCGGGTAGGAGGCGACGCCGGGGCCTCAGAGGTCATTGTCCTGTCCGGACACGGCGAACTGGCCGGCGAAAGTGAGTCACTGGTGTCGGCCCTGCTGCTGCCCGATGCACCCATAGTGGTCTGGTGGCCGCACGGAGTGCCGCAGGACCCGGCGCAGACGCCGCTGGGCTGCATTGCCCACCGCCGGATTACCGATGCAGCCACCGAGGACGATCCGAAGAAGGCGCTGCTGGGACTGGCGGACAGCTATGCTGCCGGGGACACGGACCTCAGCTGGACCCGGTTGACCAATTGGCGCGTCCAACTGGCCGCAGTCCTGGACGGCGGAGGAGCGGCCCTGGTCCAGTCCGTCATCGTCGAAGGTGCCTCGGACTCGGCCAGTACCTTCCTGCTGGCCGCCTGGCTGAAAAAGGCATTGGATGTACCGCTGGAAATCATTGAAGGGGAAGCCGGAACCGGTATCCACAGGGTAGTGTTTAGCCGCGGCGACGGAGATGTGGAGCTGGCCCGGCCGGACCAGGTCACCGCCCATCTGACCCAGCCCGGGCAGCCGGAGCAGCAGATTGCGCTTCCGCGCCGCACCCTGCGGGACTGCCTGGCGGAGGAGCTGCGCCGGCTCGATCCGGACGAGGTCTTCGGAGAAGTACTCACCGAGGGACTGGCCGCGTGCCTGTCCAAGGAAGGGGCGGACGCATGAAGCACTCCCCCAACGGCGTCAGCATCCACCCGGATCCGCAGGCGCTCGTCTCGACAACGGCAGCCCGGCTGATCACCAAGCTCGTGGACGTGCAGAGCCGGCGCGGGGAAGCCACCGTGGTCCTCACCGGCGGAACGGTGGGCATCGCGACCCTGGAGGCCGTGACGGCCAACCCGGCACGGACGGCAGTGGACTGGACAAAGGTCAACTTCTGGTGGGGCGATGAACGGTTCCTCCCCGCCGGCAATCCGGAGCTGAACTCATTCCAGGCGCGGCAGGCGATGCTGGATCCGCTTGGCGTCCCGGCCGGCCGCATCCACGCGGTTGCTTCCGCCAATGAGGTCGACACAGTGGAAGACGCCGCAGCCGACTACGCCCGTCAGCTGGCCGAAGCGGCTGCCGCCGAGCAGCTTGCGACCGGGTTCAGCGCCGTTGACCCGCGGCTCCCCCGCTTTGACGTCCTGCTGCTCGGGGTGGGCCCGGACGCGCACATTGCGTCCCTCTTCCCGGAAACCCCGGGCGTGCGCACCGTCGGATCCACCACCGTAGCCGTGCGGGATGCGCCCAAGCCGCCGCCCGAGCGGATCTCGCTTACGTTGGAGAGCATCAACACGGCCTCCGAGGTATGGCTGGGTGTCGCCGGCAATGACAAGGCTGGCGCCGTGGGCCTGGCTCTCGCTGGCGCAGGGGAAATCCAGGTCCCGGCCGCGGGAGCCCGCGGCCGCACCAAGACCCGGTGGCTGATTGACCAGGCTGCGGCGTCGCAGCTGTCCCAGCGGCTCTTCGACTCCGAGGACCCGGACGCAGGGGACGAGGACTAGGCCCGACCAGCGTTACAGAAAACGAATGGCCCCCGGAAAAATCCGGGGGCCATTCCTTTGGAGCTGTTGCTGCCTACGCTTCGCCGGCGAAGCTCTGGATCAGCCCGAGGGCCACGATGACCAAGCCCCAGGAGAGCGCCAGCGCCACCGTGAAGCGGTTCAAGTTCTTTTCGGCAACACCGGAGGATCCGAGGCTGCTGGTCATGCCGCCGCCGAACATATCCGACATGCCGCCGCCGCGGCCCTTGTGGAGCAGGATGAGCAGCGTCAGCAGCAGGCTCGTGATCGCAAGGAGCACCAGCAGGACGATCTTCAGAATTTCCACTTACGGCCTTTCGGGTGACTCATGGATTGGAGACGCCGCTGCGACGCCCTTCAGCTGCAGTTCAGTCAGTCACCAGATGTTGTTCGAACCTGACAATATTAGCAAATTCGCCTACATCCAAACTGGCGCCGCCTACCAGCACGCCGTCCACGTCCCGCTCCCCCAGAATGCTGGCCGCATTGGCGGCCTTGACCGAGCCGCCGTAGAGCAGGCGGGTCTTGGCGGCAACGGCATCGTCATACAGGTCAGCGATTTCGGCACGGATGGCGGCACACATTTCCTGGGCATCCTCGGGGCCGGCAACTTCACCGGTGCCGATGGCCCAGACGGGCTCGTAGGCAATAACAAGGCGGGACACCTGCTCGGCGTCCAACCCGGCGAGGTCCCGGCGGACCTGCTCCAGGGTGTGGATCACGTGGTCCCCGGCCTGCCGGACCTCGAGCCCTTCGCCCACGCAGAGGACGGGCACCAGGTTGTGGCGGTAGGCGGCCTTGAGCTTCTCGTTCAGCAGCTCGTCGCTCTCGCCGTGGACGGACCGGCGTTCGCTGTGGCCTACGAGGACGTAGCTGCAGCCGAGCTTGGCCAGGAACTGGCCGGAGATGTCACCGGTGTAGGCGCCGGAATCCTTGGGCGACAGGTCCTGCGCGCCGTATTCCACCTTCAGCTTGTCGCCCGCCACCAGCGTCTGCGTGCTGCGCAGGTCGGTGAACGGAGGGAACACCACAACTTCCACGCGGCCGTAGTCATGCCGTGCGTCGCTCAGCGTCCACGCCAGCTTCTGCAAAAGGGTGATGCCCTGGACGTGGTCCATGTTCATCTTCCAGTTGCCGGCGATCAGGGGTGTGCGGTCGAACTTGCCGTTCGTGGAGGTGGTCATGGTTACTCCGGTTTCTTACTCGCGGTGCACCGGCCGCTGGGCCGGGCGGGATGGGACATGCGGGTGCGGGCCCGCTGGGACAGCGGACCCGCACCTTGGGTTTTACTTGTCGAGGACGGTAAGGCCCGGAAGGGCCTTGCCTTCGAGATACTCGAGGCTGGCGCCGCCGCCGGTGGAGATGTGCCCGAAGTCGGCTTCCGAGAAGCCCAGCTTGCGGACGGCCGCAGCTGAATCGCCGCCGCCGACCACGCTGAAGCCGCTGGAGTCCTTCAGGGCCTGGGCCACGGCACGGGTGCCGTTGGCGAAGGCTTCGAACTCGAACACGCCCATCGGACCGTTCCAGAAGATGGTCTTGCCGTGGCGGATCCGCTCAGCGAAGGCCGCGGCGGAATCGGGACCGATATCCAGGCCGATACCCGACGCGCCGAACCGGCTGTTCTCGATGCCGTCCGCAGGAACGGTGTCGACGTCGGCATCCGCAGCGAACTTGTCCGCCACCACAATGTCGGTGGGCAGTACAAACTCGCAGCCGACCTCCTTGGCGCGGCTCAGGTATCCCTTCACATTTTCGATCTGGTCTGCCTCGAGCAGCGATGCGCCGACCTTGTGGCCCTGTGCGGCCAGGAAGGTAAAGACCATGCCGCCACCCACCAGCAGGTAGTCGGCCCGGTCCATCAGGTTCTCGATCACTGCCAGCTTGTCGGACACCTTGGAGCCGCCCAGAACCACCACGTAGGGCTTCTCCGGGTTCTCGGTGAGGCGCTTGAGGACCTCAACCTCGGTGTGCACCAAACCGCCTTCGTAGGCGGGCAGCGCCTCGGCAACGTCGTAAACGCTGGCGTGCTTGCGGTGCACGGCGCCGAAGGCGTCATCCACGTAGGCACCGCTGCCGCCGGCCAGGGCTGCCAGCTCCCCTGCCAGCGCCTGGCGTTCTGCATCGTCCTTGGAGGTTTCGCGCGGATCGAACCGGATGTTCTGCAGCACCAGGACGGACCCGGCGGCCAGCGAGGATGCCAGTTCGCGGGCGCTGTCGCCCACCACGTCTTCGGCGAACTCCACCGGGAACGGGGACAGTTCGGCGAGGCGGTCGACGGCGGGACGCAGCGAGTACTTCTCATCCGGCTTGCCCTTCGGGCGGCCGAGGTGGGCCATCACAATAACCTTGGCACCGTGCTCCACCAGGGTCTGCAGGGTGGGAATCGACGCCCGGATACGTCCGTCGTCGGTAACCCGGCCGTCGTCGAGCGGGACGTTCAGGTCTGAGCGGACGAGGACGTACCTGCCGTCAACGCCTTCGCTGATCAGGTCGGGGAGAGTTTTGACAGTCATGTCTACCTTTGCGTACTCGGTTGATTAAAGCTTTGAGCCAACAAGCTTGGTGAGGTCCACCAGACGGCAAGAGTAGCCCCACTCGTTGTCGTACCAGCCCACGACCTTCACCTGGTTCCCCATAACGCGCGTCAGGCCCGAGTCGAAGATGCACGAGGCAGGATCGGTGACAATGTCGGAAGAGACAATCGGCTCGTCGGTGTAGCGCAGAATGCCCGCCAACGGACCGTTGCCTGCGGTCTTGTAGACATCATTGATCTGTTCCACCGTGGCCTCCTTGGAAACCGTCACGGTGAGGTCGGTGACCGAACCGGTGGGCACCGGGACGCGCAGCGCGAAGCCGTCCAGTTTGCCGTCGAGGGCCGGCAGGACGAGGCCGATGGCCTTGGCGGCGCCCGTGGTGGTGGGGACGATGTTGAGGGCTGCGGCGCGGGCGCGGCGGAGGTCGCGGTGCGGGCCGTCCTGCAGGTTCTGGTCCGCGGTGTACGCGTGGACGGTGGTCATCAGGCCGCGTTCAATGCCGAACGCCTCGTGCAGGACCATGGCCAGCGGGCCGAGGCAGTTGGTGGTGCAGGAGGCGTTGGAGATGATGTTGTGCGACGCGGGGTCGTAGTCGCCGTCGTTGACCCCCATCACGACCGTGAGGTCGGCACCCTTGCCCGGGGCGGAGATCAGGACCTTCTTGGCGCCGGCATCGATGTGCTTCCTGGCGTCCTCGGCCTTGGTGAAGAATCCGGTGGACTCAATGACGATATCCACGCCCAGATCGCTCCACGGGAGGTTCGAGGGATCCCGTTCGGCGAGGACACGGATGGTCTTACCCCCGACGACGATGTTGCCCTCGCTGACTTCGACGTCGGCCCCCAGGCGTCCGGTGACGGAATCGTACTTGAGGAGGTGGGCGAGGGTCTCGGGGCTGGTGAGGTCATTTACCGCGACGATGTCGAGGTCGGCGTTCTGCTCCAGGGCCGCCCGGAAATAGTTGCGGCCAATACGCCCGAATCCGTTGATTCCAACACGAGTAGTCACTGTTCTGTCTCCTTGAGTAGGGGTTCAATCGAGAGCTGTGTGACCTCAGGGTAAGAAGCCACCGGACTAACTGCGGCCTGACACTTCCGCTTGGGAAAACCCTTCCGGCCGCGGCGCCGTGGCCCCGTCCCGCCGGTGCCCGAAGGCTCCGGGCGGGACCGGACCTACGGATTTATCTTACGCGTCACAGTCTCCGTAGGGACCGGGGCACCCGCACAAATGTGCGGCAAAGGGGCAGACTAGGCCGGGACGATCAGGCTCTTGGCACCGGTGCGGGCGGCGTCGAAACGTGCGGCGACGTCGGCCCAGTTGACGATGTTCCACCATGCCTTGACGTAGTCGCCCTTAACGTTGGCGTAGTCGAGGTAGTAGGAGTGCTCCCACATGTCGAGCATCAGCAGCGGAATGGTTCCCACCGGGACGTTGCCCTGCTGGTCGTAGAGCTGCTCGATGACGAGGTTCTTGCCCAGCGGTTCGTAGGCCAGGATGGACCAGCCGGAGCCCTGGATGGAGTTGGCCACGGCAGTGAACTGGCCGCGGAAACCGTCGAAGGAACCGAAGAACTCATCGATGGCTGCTGCCAGTTCGCCTTCGGGCTTGTCGCCGCCGTCCGGGGACATGTTGTTCCAGAAGATGCTGTGGTTGGTGTGGCCGCCCAGGTGGAAGGCCAGATCCTTGGAGAGCTTGCCGATGGTGCCGAACTCGCCCTTTTCACGTGCCTCGGCCATCTGGGCCAGAGCCGTGTTTGCGCCGGCCACGTAGGTGGCGTGGTGCTTGTCGTGGTGCAGTTCCATGATGCGTGCGGAAATGTGCGGCTCAAGGGCCGCGTAATCGTACGGCAGTTCCGGCAGTGTGTATTCGTTCACGAAAATCCTCCGTTGGTGTCGGATCAATGTTCCGGACGGAATTCCCGTCCGGAAACTCGTTGTGCCGCCGAAGGGCAGCAGGCTTCCATCCTATGCAATAACGCTATTCATCCAACATTTCCGGAGTGACGCTGGACTCAGTACCTGGAATGCCCAGTTCCGCTGCGCGCTTGTCCGCCATGGCCAGGAGCCGCCGGATCCGTCCGGCAATGGCGTCCTTGGTCATGGGCGGGTCGGCGAGGTGTCCCAGCTCGTCCAGGCTGGCCTGCTTATGCGCCACGCGGAGCTCGCCGGCGTAGCGCAGGTGCTCCGGGACGTCCTCGCCGAGGATCTCCAGGGCGCGCTCGACCCGCGCGCCGGCGGCAACGGCAGCCTGTGCGGAGCGGCGCAGGTTGGCGTCGTCGAAGTTGGCAAGCCGGTTCGCGGTGGCCCGCACTTCTTTGCGCATCCGGCGCTCTTCCCACACCATGAGCGCGTCATGCGCACCCATCCGGGTGAGCAGGGCAGCGATGGTGTCGCCGTCGCGGATCACCACCCGGTCCACGCCGCGCACTTCGCGTGCCTTGGCGGCAATGCCGATCCGACGGGCGGATCCGACCAGGGCCAAGGCCGCTTCAGGTCCCGGGCAGGTGACTTCAAGCGAGGACGACCGTCCGGGTTCGGTAAGGGAACCGTGGGCGAGGAAGGCGCCCCGCCAGACGGCCTCCGCGTCGGCTGCGGAACCGTTGACCACGACGGAGGGCAGCCCCCGCACCGGACGCCCGCGGGCGTCCAGGAGGCCGGTCTGCCGGGCGAGCGATTCGCCGTCCTTCACCACCCGAACCACGTAGCGGTTGCCACGGCGCAGTCCGCCGCCGGACACCACAATGATGTCGCTGGCGTGGCCGTAGACCTCGGCAATGGCTGCCCGCAGCCGCCGGGCTGTCGAAGCCAGGTCAACCTCGGCTTCGATGACTATCCGTCCGGAAATGATGTGCAGGCCGCCGGCAAAACGCAGCATTGCCGACACCTCGGCCTTGCGGACTGAGGATTTCTTCACGTCCAGACGTGACAGTTCCTCTTTTACAGCTGCGGTTAACGCCACAAATACACTCCTAATTCTCCCCAAAAATATCGTGGAAGGCGGTCGCGAGGCGGAGCGGATCATGGATCGGACGCCCCGACGCTGCCCCTACCTTACCGAAGACCGCACGGCCGCCCAGTTCTGCTACTGCATCTTCAAAGGCAGCTTTGTCCGCCACCACCGACGGATCCACCAGCACGGCGTCCACCTTGAACTCCGGCGCGTAGCGGCGGATTACCGCCAAATGGTCGACGGCTGTCATTCCGGACGTTTCGGTGGTCTCATTGCTGAGGTTCATGGTCAGGCAGCGCTTGGCGGATGTGGCGCACAACGCATCCCGAAGCTGCGGCAGCATCAGATGCGGCAGGACAGACGTGTACCAGGAGCCGGGTCCCAGGACCACCCAGTCGGCCAGCTCGATTGCTTGGAGCGCTGCCGGGCAGGCCGGGGCATCGACCGGCAGCAGCCGGACGTCGCTGACGTTGCTGCGGACGCCGGCAGCGGCGAGGCTGGCCTGGCCGCTGATGGTCTCGAACACGTCTCCGTCCTCGGTGCGCCGAAGGACATCACCTTCAATGGTGAGCGGCAGCGTGGACATCGGCAGCACCTGGCCGCGGGCACCCAGCAGGGCGCCGGCCCACTGGAGTCCGGCAACGGGATCCCCCAGCAGCTCCCAGAGCGTGACAATCAGCAGGTTGCCGAGGGCATGGTCATCCAGGGAACCTTCGACCCCCGGCTGGGAACGGAAGCGGTGCTGCATAACGTCTCGCCAGGTGCGACCCCAGTCAGTGTCGTCGCAGAGCGCCGCCAGGGCCATCCGCAGGTCCCCGGGCGGAAGGACGCCGAGTTCACGGCGGAGGCGGCCGGAGGAGCCGCCGTCGTCCGCAACCGTAACGATGGCGGTGAGGTCGGTGGTGAGCAGGCGGAGGGCGGAGAGAGATGCGGACAGTCCGTGGCCGCCGCCGAGCGCGACGATTGATCCGCCGTCGCTCTCACGCCCCTGCCCCTGGGGAATCAGGGGCAGGGGTCCGGTGAGGAAGGACATTACTCGCGCCCCAGATCCCGGTGGTGGGAGCTGACGGTCACGTGCGGAAGCTGCGCCAGGCGCTTGGCCAGCTCCTCGGTGACGGCAACGGAGCGGTGCTTACCGCCCGTGCAGCCGACGGCGATCGTGGCGTAGTGCTTGTTTTCCCGGCGGTAGCCGTCAATGACGGGCTCCAGGGCGTCAACATAACGGTCGAGAAACTCCGCGGTGCCCTTGGCCTGCAGGACGTAGTCGCGGACGTCTTCGTCCAGCCCGGTGTGCGGGCGCAGCTGCGGGACCCAGTGCGGGTTGGGGATGAAACGGACATCGGCAACGTAGTTTGCGTCCACCGGCAGTCCGTATTTGAAGCCGAAGCTCATGACATTCAGGCGCAGCACAATCGGGCCGGACTCCGTGAACAGCTCGGTGACCGTCGTGGCGAGTGCGTGGACATTCAGCTTGGAGGTATCCACGATGATGTCGGAGGACTCCCTCAGCTCCTTCAGGACCTCGCGTTCGACGGCGATGCCGTCCAGGATGCTGCCGTCCTCCTGGAGCGGATGCGGCCGGCGTCCCTGTTCAAACCGGCGGACCAGGGTGGAATCATCGGCGTCGAGGAACAGCAGGCGGTAGGTAACGCCGGCGCTACGCAGGTTGCGCAGGGCTTCGCGGATGTCCTGGAAGAGTTCCTTGCTGCGGACGTCAACCACCACGGCCAGCTTCGGGATGGACTGCGGCATCCGGGACACCAGTTCGGTGAGGGTGCCCAGCATCATCGGAGGCAGGTTCTCGACGACGTACCAGCCGTGGTCTTCCAAGGCATTGGCAGCGGTGCTGCGCCCGGCGCCAGACATGCCCGTGACTACGAGCAGCTCCGATTCCTCCGGTTTGACTACGGTCAAGCCGTCCTCTTGCGTCATTACTGATCCCATCCTGATTGTCCCTGCTTTTCGAAGAACTCCGAACGGTTCGAAGCTGACACGCCGGTTCCCAAGCCTAACTAAGTTTCCAGGATTTCGCCGGTGGCCATATTGACCGCCGGAACTCCCGCCGTTTCCTTGTCGGCCAGACGGCTGCGCAGGTTGGCGGCCATGGCCGGGCCGATGCCCGGCACCGCCAGGAGTTCCTCCTCGGTGGCGGCACGCAGCTTCTTCACCGACCCGAAGTGCTTGAGCAGTGCCTGCCGCTTGGACGGCCCCAGTCCGGGCACATCATCGAGCAAGGACGCGGTCATGGACTTGCCCCGCTTCTGCCGGTGGAAGGTGATGGCGAAGCGGTGTGCCTCATCCCGGACGCGCTGGAGCAGGAACAATGCCTCGGAGGCCCGCGGGAGGATCACCGGGAAGTCGCTGTCCGGAACCCAGACCTCCTCAAGGCGCTTGGCCAGCCCGACCACCTGCACGTCGGTGATGCCCAGATCCGCGAGGGCCTTCGACGCCGCTGCGACCTGGGGCTGGCCGCCGTCCACCACCACCAGGTTCGGCGGGTAGGCGAACTTCGCCTTGGGCGCCGGGGTGAGGGTGTCGGTCAGCGGCTGGACATCGCCGTCGCCGCCGCGCTCGTCCCGCAGGTCCGCCGGTGCATCGGGGTCGGCGGCGGGATCCGCGTTCTCCGCAAGGTAATTGCGGAAACGCCGGGAGATGACGTTGTACATGGAGGACGTGTCATCCCGGGCGGCGTCGCCGGTGATCGAGAACTTGCGGTAGTCCGATTTCTTCGGCAGGCCGTCTTCGGCCACCACCATGGAGGCAACCACATTGGTGCCCTGCACATGGGAAATGTCGTAGCACTCGATGCGCAGCGGCGGCGAGGGCAGGTCCAGGGCCTCCTGCAGTTCCTGCAGCGCAGCGGAGCGGGTGGTGATGTCCCCGGCCCGGCGGCTCTTGTGCAACCGCAGGGCATCGGCGGCGTTGCGGGCAACGGTCTCCATCAGGGCCTTCTTGTCGCCGCGCATGGGCACCCGGATGTCCACGCGTGCCCCGCGCAGGCCGCCCAGCCACTCGGCGAGTTCCTCGGCGTCCGGCGGCAGCACCGGGACGAGGACCTGGCGGGGAATGCGGTCGGTCGAGTTCGCCTCGCCGTAGACCTGCTGGATCAGGTGCTCCACAAGATCAGCCGTGTCGTTGTCCTCCACCTTCTCCACCACCCAGCCGCGCTGGCCGCGGATGCGCCCGCCGCGGACGTGGAACACCTGGGCCGATGCCTCAAGTTCGTCCTCCTCCAGGGCGAAGATGTCGGCGTCCGTGTCTTCGCTGAGGACCACGTTGTTGCGTTCGAATACTTTCCGCAGGGCCGAGATATCGTCGCGGAGCCGGGCGGCGGTTTCATAGTCCAGTTCGGCGACGGCGGCCTGCATTTCCTTCTCCAGGCTGGAGATGAAGCGCTTGCCCTCGCCGGCCATGAAGTCGCAGAGTTCCGCGGCCAGCTCGCGGTGGTCCTCTGGGCTGATCCGTCCGACGCAGGGGGCGGAGCACTTGTCGATGTAGCCGAGCAGGCAGGGCCTGCCCGTGCGCTCGGCGCGCTTGAAGACGCCGCTGCTGCAGGTGCGGACGGGGAAGACCCGGAGCAGCGTATCCAGGGTTTCGCGGATGGCCTTGGCCGGATAGAACGGCCCGAAGTAGCGGGTGTCCTTACGCCGGTCCCCGCGCATGACCTGGGCGCGGGGGTACTTCTCCCCCATGGTTACGGCCAGATAGGGGTAGGACTTGTCGTCCCGGAACATGATGTTGAACCGGGGGTTGAATTCCTTGATCCAGGTGTATTCCAGCTGCAGCGCTTCGAGTTCGGTGCCCACCACCGTCCACTCGACGCCGGCCGCGGTATGCACCATGGCCCGCGTCTTGGGCATCAGCCCGCGCGGGTTGGCAAAATAGGAGTTCAGGCGGGAGCGGAGGTTCTTCGCCTTGCCCACGTAGATGACCCGGCCGTGCTCGTCCCGGAAGCGGTATACGCCCGGGGCCGTGGGGATCTCCCCTGTTTTCGGCCGGTAGGTTGCTGGATCTGCCACCTCTCCATCCTACGTTCGCCTTTCTCCTGACCCGGACGGCGGCTCGGGGTTTCGCGGGGCGCTGAACAGGCCCCGCCGCTGCCGGCGCCGGTGCGCGTGTTTGCCCGGCTTTCGTTATAGGGTCTGATGCGACTGGGTCCGGGGGGGGGCTCCGGCTTTTGTGAGCGAGAGGGATGCAATGGGTTTTGCGCGAAGTACTTCGATCCACGCGATGCCGGGGGTGACTGTCCACGTTTCCACCGTGACCGTCACCACGTACGTGGGGCGGACGAGGCTTCTCGGGGCAACGCCGGTGTCGACACTGGCGGGACAAGCCTCCCTTGGGTCCCAGATGCTTAACGCATCCGGTCAATACTTCGCACCCGCTCCCGGAACCCCCGCACCCGCGGCGAGGCCGGGTTTGCTCGCACCCAGGGAAGAAAAGGCCCTCTACGCCTACGGGGTGACCCGCACGGCCGCCGGGCTGGACCCCCTGGTGCTGCAGCATCCCGTATACGGGCAGGCAGCTGCGGCCCTGCTGGGGCTGCGGCTGCTGCACGCCGGAGATCACGAGGCGTGTGTCCGGCATCTGCAGAGTGCTATCCATGCTCCCGAGCCTGTCGAAACCAATCTGTTTGTCCTGAAGTACCTCCCCGGCTTTAGTTTCACCCTGGAAATAGCGGGCGGCGTGAGCGTTCGGCTTCCTTTGACGAACGCCGCGCTCACCCTGGCACTCGCGGAGGGGCTCCAATCGCTGGGGAGGGGTCCCGAAGCCATCCAGTACATTGAACAGCTTGAGCCGACGCTTCCGGCGCTGCTGAGCCTTACCGAGCTTTATTCGGATCGCCGCGACTGGGAAGAGGTTCTTCGGTTGACCGACGGGGTCAACGTGGACTCAGACGTCACCGCTTTGCTGGCTATCCTCAGGTCCCAGGCGCACCTTGAACTCGGTCACCGGGTGGCAGCCGAGGAATGTTTGGAACCCGTGACAGAGAACCGCGGGTTGTCCAGGAACGTCCGCTTCAAAGCTTTGGTCCTCCGCTCGAATATTCACCTCGCGGAGCACGAGTACGGCCCGGCCGTTGCGGACCTGGAGAAGATCCTGGCCGAGGACTCGCAGATTCCGGGGATCCGCGAGGCCATCGCGAGGTTCAGGAAGATCAGCCAGGACAAGGTTGAGGCCGAACCGGTCCCGGCAAAGCGTACGGGCGGCCGGGCGGCAGGCTTCTATCCGGATCCCGAAGGTGTTGCACCGTTTCGCTACTGGGACGGGGAAGCCTGGACCTCCCGGGTCCGCATGACGCAGTTGTAGGAGGGCCCGGACGCCTGGCTACCCCTCCGGCCGGTTCCGGTTGTAGCTGTCGGAACGCTGCTGGCCGCTGAGCTCGGCGATGGCGTCCATGACCCGGTCGGTGGCCTGGCGGCGGGCCGGCAGCGCATGCTCCGGACCGGTCTTCTGGAAGTACAGCGGCTGCCCCACCTTCAGGGTGAAGTGTCCGGGCTTGACGGTTTTCTTGCCGGCGGGCTGCAGTTTGTCGGTGTCGATGAGCCCCACCGGCACCACCGGCGCCCCGGAGGTCAGCGCCAGCCAGCCCACGCCGGTGCGGCCGCGGTAGAGCAGCCCGTCGCGGGAGCGGGTGCCTTCGGGGTAGATCCCGACGCCGCCGCCCTCCTCGAGGATGTCCAGCAGGGTCTTGAGTGCCGCAACGCTGGCCGCCTGCTGGTCGCGCTGCACGGGAATGGAACCGACGCCCTCGAAGAAGCTTTTCATCGCGAGTCCCTTGAGGCCGGTACCGGTGAAGTATTCGGCTTTGGCGAAGAAACCCACTCGGCGGGGCAGCAGGGCCTGGACCAGGACGCTGTCCAGGAAGGACTGGTGGTTGCAGGCGACAATGAACGGCCCGTGAGCCGGAACGTGCTCAAGCCCGGTGATCGTGGGCCGGCAGAGACCGGCAACAAGCCCGCGGGTGCTTGCGCGGGTCAGGTTATACAGAACCATTCAGTGCCGCTCCGTTCTGTGCATAGGCCAGCACAGCATCGGCCAGTTCTTCCGCGGTGTCAACGACGACGGCGGCCCCCGCCGCTTCGAGCTCGCCGGCGGCAGCGAAGCCCCAGGAGACACCGATGCAGTCGATTCCGTTGGCAGCGGCTCCCTCGCAGTCGTGCCGGCGGTCCCCGATCATGACGGCACGGTTGTAGGAGCCCGCGTGTCGGTCCAGGGCGGCGCGGATGATGCCGGCCTTGCCGTCCAGCGCGGCTGCGGCCTGCTCGTCTGCCGGTGAGCCGTGTACGGAGGCGAAAAGGGTACCCATCCCCTGCACCCCGAGCAGATCCATGGCCAAGTGCTCGGGTTTCTGGGTGGCCACGGCCACGGTGTGCTCGGTGCGCAGCTTCTCCACCAGTTCCTGGATACCCGGGTAAGGCCGGCTCTGCGCCATGCCTGTCTGCCGGTAGCCCTGGCGGTAGTGCCGGATCACCGCTTCCAGGCGGTCCTGGGGAACGCCGGCAATTTCACGCAGGGACGTGACCAGCGAGGGGCCGACCATCCGGAAGAGGTCCGCCTCTGACGGCTGCGGCAGCCCGCAGGCAGTGAGGGCGGAACGGATGCCGCCCGTGATGGCACCGGCCGGATCAACCAGCGTTCCATCGAGATCGAACAGCACCAAAAGCCGGGGAGAAGTCACGGGCCTAAGTTTGGCATATCCGGGCGGCCTAAGGGAAAAAGGTATGCCCGGCGGAGTATATCTCCCGGGGGCCGATGTTCCCGGGACCGGGCCGGACATGCCGAAGGCCGGCGCCGCCCGCATGGGCGGCCACCGGCCTTCATTGGACTACGGGTTGAGGATCTCCGCCAGGAACGTCGCGGTGTGGCTGCCTTCCACCTTGGCAACCTTCTCCGGGGTGCCGGAGGCAACCACCTTGCCGCCGCCGGTGCCGCCGTCGGGGCCGAGGTCGATGATCCAGTCGGCGCTCTTGATGACGTCAAGGTTGTGCTCGATGGTGATCACGGTGTTGCCCTTGTCCACCAGTCCCTGCAGCACCTCCAGCAGTTTGCGCACGTCTTCGAAGTGCAGGCCCGTGGTGGGCTCGTCGAGGACGTAGATGCTGCGGCCGTTGGAGCGCTTCTGCAGTTCACTGGCGAGCTTCACGCGCTGGGCTTCGCCGCCGGAGAGCGTGGTGGCGGGCTGGCCCAGCCGGACGTAGCCCAGGCCCACGTCCACCAGGGTGTTCAGGTGCCGGGAGATGGGACCGAAGGCGGCGAAGAACTCCGCTGCTTCCTCGATCGGCATGTCCAGCACCTCGGCGATGTTCTTGCCCTTGTAGTGCACCTCCATGGTTTCCCGGTTGAACCGGGCGCCGTGGCACACCTCGCAGGGCACATACACGTCGGGCAGGAAGTTCATCTCGATCTTCAGCGTGCCGTCACCGTGGCAGGCCTCGCAACGGCCGCCCTTGACGTTGAAGGAGAAGCGGCCCGGCAGGTAGCCGCGGACCTTCGCCTCGTTGGTCTCGGCGAAGAGCTTGCGGATGTGGTCCCACACGCCGGTGTAGGTGGCCGGGTTGGACCGCGGGGTCCGTCCAATGGGGCTCTGGTCCACGTGGATGACCTTGTCCAGCTGCTCCAGGCCCTCGACCCGGGTGTGCCGCCCGGCGACGTGCTTGGCGCCGTTGAGCTTATTCGCCATGGTCTTGTAGAGG
The DNA here is from genome assembly GCF_024385525.1 of Arthrobacter sp. zg-Y238. Classification (GTDB taxonomy): domain Bacteria; phylum Actinomycetota; class Actinomycetes; order Actinomycetales; family Micrococcaceae; genus Arthrobacter_B; species Arthrobacter_B jinronghuae. Next base: position 100,015 of record NZ_JANFLU010000010.1, read on the forward strand.
ATGTCGTTGATCAGCGTGGACTTGCCGGATCCGCTGACACCCGTCACGGCCGTGAAGACGCCCAGCGGAACATCCACGTTCAGGTTCTGCAGGTTGTTTTCCCGCGCACCAACGATCTTCAGCTGGCGGGACTTGTCCACCTTGCGCCGCTTGGCCGGGATTTCGATCTTCTTGCGGCCGGACAGGTAGGCGCCGGTGATGGAACGCTCGTTGGTCAGCAGCTCGGCCAACGGGCCGGAGTGCACCACCTCGCCGCCGCGCTCTCCGGCGCCGGGGCCGACGTCGACAATCCAGTCCGCTTCCTGGATGGTGTCTTCGTCGTGTTCCACCACGATCAGGGTGTTACCCAGGCTGCGCAGCCGGATCAGGGTATCGATCAGGCGCCGGTTGTCCTTCTGGTGCAGGCCGATAGACGGCTCATCCAGGACGTACAGCACGCCGACGAGGCCGGAGCCGATCTGCGTGGCCAGGCGGATGCGCTGGGCCTCGCCGCCGGACAGCGTGGCTGCCGGGCGGTTCAGGCTCAGGTATTCGAGGCCGACGTCGAGCAGGAAGGTCAGGCGGGCCTGGATCTCCTTCAGCACCTGGTTGGCAATCTGTGCTTCGCGCCCGGTGAGGACCAGAGTGTTGAGGAAGTCCGCGGCTTCACGCAGCGGCAGGGCGCTGATCTCGGCAATGTTGCGGCCGTTGATCAGCACGGACAGGGACGCCGGGTTCAGGCGCGCTCCCCCGCACTCGGGGCAGGCGATTTCCCGCATGTACTCTTCGTACCGGTCACGGGCGTGGTCCGATTCGGTTTCCCCGTGCTTGCGGTGGATGTACTGGATGACGCCTTCAAAGCCGGTGCTGTACTTGCGTTCGCGGCCGAAGCGGTTCCGGTACTGGACCACTACCTTGTGGTCCTTGCCGTTGAGCACTGCCTCGCGCACCTTGGCCGGCAGCTTCTTCCAGGGCGTGTCCATGGAGAAGCCCATGTCCTTGGCCAGGCCGTCCAGCAGCCGGTTCCAGTACTCGGTGGTAGCCGTGCCCAGGGACCACGGGGCGATGGCCCCCTCGGCCAGGGACTTGGAAGGATCAGGAATGATCAGGTCCTCATCGACTTCCAGCCGGGAACCGATGCCGGTGCAGACCGGGCAGGCCCCGAACGGATTGTTGAAGGAGAAGGACCGCGGTTCGATTTCGTCGATGGCCAGCGGATGCTCGTTCGGGCAGGCCAGGTTCTCGGAGAAGGTTCGGGTACGTTCGCTGCTGTCCTCGGGGATGTCGACGAAGTCCACCACCACGCGCCCGTCGGCCAGACCGAGCCCGGTTTCCACCGAGTCCGTGAGCCGCTGCCGGATGCCGTCCTTGGCCACCAGGCGGTCCACGACCACTTCGATGTTGTGCTTGTACTGCTTGCCGAGCTTCGGCGGATCGGACAACTGGATCTGCTTGCCGTCCACCCGGGCACGGGAGTAGCCCTTGGCAGCGAGTTCCTTGAACAGGTCGACGAATTCGCCCTTCCGGCCGCGGACCACCGGGGCCAGGATCTGGAAGCGGGTTCCCTCTTCCAGTTCGAGGAGCTGGTCCACGATCTGCTGCGGGGTCTGCCGGCTGACGGGCTCGCCGCAGACCGGGCAGAAGGGCCGCCCCACACGGGCCCAGAGGAGGCGCATGTAGTCGTGGATCTCGGTGATGGTGCCAACCGTGGACCGCGGGTTCTTGCTGGTGGACTTCTGGTCGATCGAGACGGCGGGCGAAAGCCCCTCGATGAAGTCGACGTCGGGCTTGTCTACCTGGCCGAGGAACATGCGCGCGTACGCGGACAGGGACTCGACGTAACGCCGCTGGCCCTCCGCGAAGATGGTGTCGAAGGCCAGGGAGGATTTGCCTGAACCGGACAGGCCGGTGAACACGATCATGGCGTCCCGCGGCAGGTCCAGGTCAACGTTGCGGAGGTTGTGCTCGCGCGCACCTTTCACTACCAGGCGGGAAAGGTCATTGGCTTTATGCGGCACGAACGTGGTGTCAGCCGTCGGAAGAGTCGATTTAGGCACGTTTTCCACTGTAGTTCAAACGCCGATTCGAAAAAGTATTCGACCCCCCGGGTTTCGCCGCGGGCGAAGCCGAGCCGGCCCGGCGCGCCCGGGGTCCCACGGTTTGGGGCGGCTGGTACCGTCTGGGATCCCACCAGCATCAGCAGTGCCATCGAGTGGGATGCTGTGCTGTGGGGCTGCGTTGCGGGAACACGCCAGCGCGCAGAGTCGCAAGCCGGAGCGGTGGTTTCGGTTTACTGCAGGGCCGCCCGCAGGAGGGACACGGCGTCGTCATCCGAGACGCCGTTGGCCCGCACTGCCGCGGCATACGCGGCGGCAGCTTCCGCCACCCGGCCGCGGCCGGTATCGCCGCCCGCCGCGACAACCGTGCCGGCGCGGGACCGCGTGGTGACCACCTGCGCCTGCTCCAGCTCCCGGTAGGCCTTCGCCACCGTGTTGACTGCCAGTCCGAGGTGTCCGGCAAGTGCACGCACCGGTGGAAGCCGGGTCCCGATGGCGAGCCGCCCCTCGTTCACGGCGTCCAGGATCTGCAGGCGCAGCTGTTCGTAGGGCGGGACCGAGCTGGCAGCGTCGATCCGGACTCCTGCCAGCACACCGGCATCGTTGCCGGCAGGAGTCGGTGCGGTTGCATGGGTTGTGTCAGGCGTCATGCTGCAATGCTAGTGCCCGGCCGGATCGGCAGGTGCCGGGGTGTCCGCCGCGGCCGGCCCGGCGACGTCCGCCGCGGCCTCCTGAGCGGGTCCGGCAAACTGGGAGCGGTAGAGCTCGGTGTAGAACCCCTCGGCCTCCAGCAGCGCTTCATGGGTTCCCTGCTCCACAATCCGCCCGTCCCGCACCACCAGGATGATGTCCGCGTCCCGGATGGTGGACAGGCGGTGGGCAATCACGAAGCTGGTGCGGTCCTGCCGCAGGGCGTTCATAGCCAGCCGGATGGCGATTTCGGTGCGGGTGTCCACGGAACTGGTCGCTTCGTCCAGCACCAGGATGGACGGGTTCGAAAGCCAGGCCCGGGCGATTGTCAGCAACTGCCGCTGGCCCTGGCTCAGCGCCCCGCCGTCGTAGCCGAGCACGGTGTCGTAGCCCTCCGGGAGGGATCGGACGAAGTGGTCCACGTGGGTGGCCTGCGCCGCCTCGACAATCTGCTCCTCCGTGGCGCCGGGTGCGCCGTAGGCCAGGTTCTCCCGCACCGTGCCCTCGAACAGCCAGGCGTCCTGAAGCACCATGCCGATGTGGCTGCGCAGTTCCTCGCGGCGGAGTCGGGCAATGTCGACCCCGTCGATGGTGATGCGGCCCGCGTCCACCTCGTAGAAACGCATCAGGAGGTTGACCAGGGTGGTCTTGCCGGCGCCGGTGGGGCCCACGATGGCCACGGTCTGCCCGGGCTCCGCGGTGAAGGACAGCTGACGGATCAGCGGCGCATCGGGGCTGTAGCTGAAGGAGACGTCTTCGAAGGCCACCCGGCCCCGCACAGCCTTCAGGTGTTCGGGCCGGGAAGGGTCCGGCTGCTGCTCCTTCGCGTCAAGCAGGGCGAACACCCGTTCGGCGGAGGCGACGCCGGACTGGAGCATGTTGATCAGCCCGCCGAGCTGTCCCAGCGGCTGGCTGAACTGGCGGCTGTACTGCACGAAGGCCTGCACGCCGCCGATGGACAGCTGCCCGCCGGCAACCTGCAGTCCGCCGACGACCGCCACGGCCACGTAATTGAGGTTCGAGATGAACATCATGGCCGGCATGATGATGCCCGAGACGAACTGGGCGCGGAAGGCGGAGCGGTACAAACGGTTGTTGGCGGGGGCGAAGCCTTCGATGACCCGCTCCTGCTGGCCGAAGGCCTTCACCACGTCCTGTCCGGTGAACATTTCCTCGATATAGCCGTTCACCTCGCCGGTGGACTTCCACTGGGTTTTGAACTCTGCCTGCGAGCGCCGGGCAATGAGGACGGTGACCAGGGCCGAGACGGGCACGGTAATCACGGCGATCAGTGCCAGCAGCGGGGAGATGGACACCATCATTGCCAGCACGCCCGCGATGGTCAGGACCGAGGTGATGATCTGGGTCAGGCTCTGGGAGAGGGTCTGGGCCAGGTTGTCGATGTCGTTGGTGACCCGGCTGAGGACGTCTCCCCGCGATTGCTGCTGGAAGTGGGACATGGGCAGCCGGAACAGTTTGCCGTCGACGTCGCGGCGCAGCCGGTACATGGCGTTCTGCACGATGCGGGCGGTCACCCGTGCCTGGAACCAGCCGAAGGCGAAGGCCGCCAGGTAGATCCCCAGCACGCCGAGCAGGATCCCCGCCAGTCTCCCGAAGTCCAGCCCCTGTCCCGGGACCACGTCCATCGCCGCGAGCATGTCCGCCAGTTGCCGCTCCCCCGAGTCCCGCAGTGCCTGCACCTGGGCGTCCTTGGACATCCCCGCGGGCAGGCCCTGGCCGATGAAACCGTCGAAGATGACGTTGGTGGCCTCCCCGAGGATCCGGGGCGCGCTGACGGCGAGCGCCACGGAGACGACGGCGGCAACCAGTACCGCAGCTACCCGTATCCGGTCCGGTGCCATCAGCACCAGGATCCGACGGACACTGGCGGCGAAGTTCTCCGGCTTGACGGTTGCGGCAGCTCCCGGGCGTCCCCGTACCCCCGGCGTACTCATGCCACCTCCTCTGCGGTGAGCTGCGAAGCGACGATCTCCCGGTAGGTGTCCGAGGAAGCCATCAGCTCCGCATGGGTTCCCTGCCCCGCGATCCGCCCTTCTTCGAGCACCAGGATCTTCGCGGCGTCGGTAATGGTGTTCACCCGCTGTGCCACGACGATTACCGTGGCATCCCGGGTCTGCGGCCTCAGCGCCGCCCGGAGCCGGGCATCCGTGGCGAAGTCGAGGGCGGAGAAGCTGTCATCGAAGAGGTAGATGGACGGCCGGACCACCAGTGCCCGGGCAATCGCCAGACGCTGCCGCTGTCCCCCGGAGAAGTTGGCCCCGCCCTGTTCCACCTGATGGTCCAGTCCCCCCTCGGCGGCCCGGACGAAGTCAGCCGCCTGGGCGGTCTCCAGGGCCTCCCAGAGTTCGGCGTCGGTGGCGTCCGGCCGGCCGAAACGCAGGTTCGAGGCGATGGTGCCGCTGAAGAGGTAGGCACGCTGTGGCACCAGCCCGATGCCGCGGCGCAGCGAGGACAGGGTCACCCCGGCAATGTCCTGCCCGTCGACGGCAATGCTGCCGGAGGTGGAGTCGAGCAGCCGCGGAACCAGGTTGAGCAGCGTGGTCTTCCCCGCCCCCGTGGAACCGATGATGGCCGTGGTCTCCCCGGGCAGGGCCTCGAAGCTGAGGTTGAACAGCACCGGGTCCTCGGCGCCCGGGTAGCTGTACCCGACGTCGGTAAAGGTGAGCCTCCCGCCGTCGTACGCCAGTTTCCCCGCCCCGGGGGCATCCGCAACGCTGGTGCGGGTATCCAGCACTTCGAAGATACGTTCGGCACAGACCGCTGCACGGGGAAGCATCATGATCATGAACATGGACATCATCACCGCCATCAGGATCTGCATGATGTACGCGATAAATGCCGTAAGTGCACCGATCTGCATCTGCCCGGCGTCGATCCGGAACGCGCCGAACCAGATCACCGCGACCGTCGCGAGGTTGGCGACCAGCATGGCGGCGGGAAACAGCAGGGCCAGCAGCTGGCTCACCCGCAGCTGAGTGGAGGTGAGGTCCCTGTTCGCCCCGGCGAAGCGGTCCTGCTCGGAGTGCTCCCGGATGAACGCGCGGATGACGCTGATTCCCATGATCTGTTCCCGCAGGACCGAGTTGACCCGGTCGATCTGGCGCTGGGCCCGCCGGAACAGGGGAATCAGGCGCTTCAGCACCAGTCCTATCACCAGGAACAGTGCGGGCAGGATCAACAGCAGGATGCCGGAGAGCGGTATGTCCTGGTTCAGGGCCAGCAGCACCCCGCCCACCCCCATGATGGGAGCCGAAACCATCATGGTGAACGTCATCAGCAGGGTCATCTGCACCTGCTGCACGTCATTGGTGGTCCGGGTAATCAGCGACGGCGGGCCGAACAGCCCGACTTCCCGGGAGGAAAAGGTCTCCACATTGGTGAACAGGGCCGCCCGGATATTGCGGCCGGCGCTCATGGCCACCCGCGACGCCAGATAGGTGGCCGAGACGGAACACAGGACCTGGCCTGCCGTGACGGCAAGCATCCAGCCGCCCACCTGCATGATGACGTCCGTGTCCCCGGTAACCACGCCGCGGTCAATGATGTCCGCGTTCAGGGTGGGCAGATACAGCGTGGCGACGGTCTGCAGCAGCTGCAGGAGAACGACGGCGGCCACGGCGCCTTTATAGGGGGCCAGATTTTCCCGGACCAGCCTCAGAAGCATCCTTGCAACGTACGCCCGTCCGCGAGCGCAGACAATACCCGGGTAGGACTGCTGCCCCCAGGCCGGTGCGGGGCCGGATCGCTAGACTGGCGGAATGGAGGATCTGGAGAACATCACTATCCGCAGCGTGTCCGTCAGCGAAATGGACAACAACGTCTACCTGCTCACCGGTAAGGCGTCCGGTGCGCAGGTACTTATCGATGCCGCCGCCGACTTCCCCGCCATCCAGCGGCTGCTGGCCGAAGGTGCGCAGGACGCGGCGGTGCCGGCGAAGCTGGAACTCATCATCACCACGCACAGCCACTGGGACCATGTCCGGGCGCTCGCCGAAACGGCGGCGGCCACCGGGGCGAAGACCGCGGCCGGAACGGCGGACATCCCCGACATTGAGGTACCCACGCTTGTCCCCCTGGAGCACGGGGACATCGGCACGTTCCCCGACTTCGAGCTGGAGGCGATCTCGCTGCGCGGCCACACGCCGGGATCCGTTGCCCTGCTCTACCGGGACCCGCACGGACCGGCCCACCTGTTTACCGGGGATTCACTCTTCCCCGGCGGGCTGGGCAACACGCAGAAGGATCCGGAACGGTTCGCGCAGCTGTACCAGGACGTATTCGAACGTGTGTTCGATTATCTGCCGGATGACACCGTGGTGCACCCCGGTCACGGCGCCGGCACCACGCTGGGCGCCGAGCGTCCGCACCTGCGGGAATGGAAGGAACGCGGCTGGTAGCTGCCGCGTTCCTTGCCGTTAGGGTGCGCCGCTAGGCCGCGCCGCTAGCCCGCCTTCCGCCCCACCATAAACAGGCGCCGGAACGGAAAGACTGTTCCCCAGGCGTGCTGCGGGTAGGCCTCGCGCAGCAGCGCCGCGTATTCGGTTTCGAAGGCGGCGAAGTCGTCGGCGGACAATGCGTTGATGACCGGACGCAGGGCGGTGCCGCGTACCCATTCCAGGACCGGGTCCACGCCGGGCAGGACCTGGGAGTAGGTGGTCTCCCATGCATCCGCTTCGAATCCGGCCTCGGTGAAGAGGGCAAGGTAGTCCCGGGGTTCGTCCACGGCGTCGGCATGGCGCAGCACCCCCTCCAGCTTCGGGGCCCAGGCGGCGCTCGCCGCCAGCTCCCGCATCAGCACGTGCGAGGGTGCGGTGAAGTTGCCAGGCACCTGCACGGCCAGCCAGGCGCCGTCGTCGAGCTGCTTGGCCCACCGGCGCATCAGGTCCTGGTGGCCCGGCACCCACTGCAGTGCGGCGTTGGACACCACCACGTCCGTGCCCGGCTCCGGTTCCCAGTCCTCGATCCGGCCCTGCACGAAGTCCAGGTTCGACGGCGCGCCCTCCAGCGCCCGGGCCGAGTCGACCATCTCCTGCGAGGAATCGACGCCGGTGACCTGCGCCTGCGGCCAGCGGGCCGCGAGCGAGGCGGTGAGGGCCCCTGTGCCGCAGCCGAGGTCCACCACCCGGGCCGGGGAAGAAGCCGCTACCCGGGCCGTGAGGTCGAAGAACGGACGGTCGCGGTGCGAGGAGAACTGTGTGTACTTTTCCGGGTCCCATTTCATGCGCCCGAGCCTACCCGCCGCAGCCCGCGGAAAACGGGACCGGCACGTCCCCGTTAGTCTGGTATGGACATGAAACTTCTTGAGCAGCTTGCCTCCGGCCCGTCCAGCACCCGCACCATCGACCCCGACGAGACCTACACGTCCTTCCTGGAGTGGGTGGAGAGCCGGGGAATGTCGCTGTACCCGGCGCAGGATGAGGCAGTAATGGAGCTGGTGACGGGGAACAACGTCATCCTGGCCACCCCCACCGGGTCCGGCAAGTCCATGGTGGCGATTGCTGCGCATTTCCACGCCATGGCGCACGATGAGCGCAGCTACTACACCGCCCCCATCAAGGCCCTGGTGTCGGAGAAGTTCTTCGCGCTGTGCGAGATCTTCGGCGCCGAGAACGTCGGCATGGTCACCGGTGACTCCTCGGTGAACAAGGACGCCCCGATCATCTGCTGCACCGCGGAGATCCTGGCCAACATTGCCCTGCGCGAAGGCCCCGACGCCGACCTGGGCACCGTCATCATGGATGAGTTCCACTTCTACTCGGACCCGCAGCGCGGCTGGGCCTGGCAGGTTCCGCTGCTGGAACTGCCGCAGGCGCAGTTCCTGCTGATGTCCGCCACGCTGGGCGACATGACCCGGATCGCGAATGAACTCAGTGAACTCACCAACCGGGACACCGTCACGGTGTCTTCCGTGCAGCGGCCCATCCCCCTGCATTACTACTATGTGGAGACCCCGGTCCAGGAATCCCTCGAGGAGCTGCTGGCCACCAAGCAGGTCCCGGTCTACGTGGTGCACTTTTCCCAGATTGAAGCCATTGACCGGGCCCAGGCCCTGATGAGCATCAATGTCTGCACCCGTGAGGAAAAGGACCGGATCGCCGAGCTGATTGCCGGCTTCCGGTTCGCCCCGGGCTTCGGCAAGACGCTGAACCGGCTGGTCCGGCACGGCATCGGCGTGCACCACGCCGGCATGCTGCCCAAGTACCGCCGCCTGGTGGAGCAGCTGGCGCAGGCCGGCCTGCTGAAGGTCATCTGCGGCACCGACACCCTGGGCGTCGGCATCAATGTGCCCATCCGCACCGTGCTGATCACCGCCCTGTCCAAGTACGACGGCACCCGCACCCGGCCCCTGAAGGTCCGTGAGTTCCACCAGATCGCCGGACGCGCCGGGCGGGCCGGCTACGACACGGCCGGCACCGTCGTCGTACAGGCACCGGAACACGTGATCGAAAACGTCAAGGCCATGGCCAAGGCGCAGGCGAAGTTCGGCGACGACCAGAAGAAGCTGCGCCAGGTGGTGAAGAAGAAACCGCAGGCCGGTTTCGTGTCCTGGGGCAAGCCCACCTTCGAGAAGCTCGTGGACGGCACCCCGGAGCCGCTGACCTCCAGCTTCAACATCACCCACTCCATGCTGCTGAACCTGCTGGAGCGTCCGGGCGATCCGTTCACTGCGGCCAAAAAGCTGCTCACCAACAACCATGAGACCCGGTCCTCGCAGCTGGCCCTGATGAAGAAGGCCCTGAGCATCTACCGGGAACTGAAGACCGCCGGCATTGTCGAGGTGCTGCCCGAGCCCGACGCCGACGGCCGCACCGTCCGCCTGAAGGTGCACCTGCAGCCGAACTTCGCCCTCAACCAGCCGTTGTCCCCGTTTGCCATGGCCTCCCTGGAGATCCTGGATCCGGAGAGCCCGTCCTACGCCCTGGACGTGGTGTCCGTGATCGAGGCGATCATGGAAAAGCCGCGGCAGGTCCTCTCCGCCCAGGAGAAGAAGGCCCGCGGCGAGGCGATCGCCGCCATGAAGTCCCAGGGCATCGAGTACGACGAGCGCATGGCCCTGCTCGAGGAAGTCACCTATCCGCAGCCGCTGGCCGAGCTCCTGGAGCAGTCCTTCGAGGTGTACCGGTCCGGTGCCCCCTGGCTGGGCGAGTTCGAGCTCAGCCCCAAGTCGATTGTCCGCGACATGTACGAGCGGGCCATGAGCTTCGGCGAATACGTGCAGTTCTACTCGCTGGCCCGTTCCGAAGGCGTGCTGCTGCGCTACCTCTCGGACACCTACAAGGCCCTGCTGCACACCGTCCCGCCGGAACGGCTGCGCGAAGACCTGGAAGACATCATCGAGTGGCTGGGCGAACTGGTCCGCCAGACCGATTCCTCGCTGCTGGACGAATGGGAAGAGCTGACCAACGGCATCAACCCCGATGCGTCGGACGAACCGGTGCTGCCCCCGGTGCCGGACCGGCTGACCGCCAACGTGCGCGCCTTCCGGGTCATGGTGCGCAACGAGATGTTCTCCCGGGTGAAGCTCTTTGCCGACGAGGACGACCGCGCCCTGGGCGAGCTCGACGGCGACGCCGGCTGGGACGCCGACCGCTGGGCAGAGGTCCTGGACGCGTACTTCGAGGAACACGAGGACATTGACGACGGCCCCGACGGCCGCGGCCCGAACCTGCTGATCATCAAGGAACTGCCCGGCAAATGGGAAGTCCGGCAGATTTTCAAGGACCCGGCCAACCACCTGGACTGGGGCATCACCGCGGAAGTGGACCTGGCCGCGTCGGACGAGGCCGGCAGCCCCGTCATCAAGGTGATCACCGCCGGACGGCTGGATTAGGCTGGGCAGCATGCAGATCCGTCCCGCACGCCGGGAAGACGTCCCCGTCATCCTCGAGCTGATCCATGACCTGGCCATCTACGAAAAAGAGCCGCACGCGGTGAAGAACACCGTTCAGGCGCTGGAAGCTAACCTCTTCGGCGAGCATCCGGCCATCTTCGCCCATGTGGCGGTGGACCGGGGCGCGGTGCAGGGCTTCGCTCTCTGGTTCCTGAACTACTCCACTTGGGAGGGTGTGCACGGCATCTACCTCGAGGACCTCTACGTCCGGCCCGAAGCGCGGGCCAGGGGTATCGGGAAGGCGCTGCTGCGCACGCTGGCGGAGACCGCCGTCGAGCGCGGCTACGCCCGGGTCGAGTGGTGCGTGCTGAACTGGAACGAGCCCTCCATCGGCTTCTACAAATCCCTGGGTGCCGTCCCGCAGGATGACTGGACCACCTTCCGGCTCACCGGCGACGCGCTGGCCTCCTTCGGCGCCTCCCCGGAGGCGGCGAAGTGACGGCGGCCGTTCCGCACACGGCGTCGCGCACGTACCCGGTGCGCGGGATGAACGTGACGGACCACTGGTTCACGGTGCCGCTGGACCACGCGGTTCCGGACGGGGAGACCATTACCGTCTTTGCCCGCGAATACGTCGACGCCGAACTGCCCGCCGCCGAAGCGCAGGAGCTGCCGTGGCTGCTGTACCTGCAGGGCGGTCCGGGAGGCAAGGGCAACCGGCTGCTGCAGTTCGGCGGCTGGACGAAGGCCGCTTCCAAGCACTTCCGGATCCTGATGCTGGACCAGCGCGGGACCGGGCTCTCCACTCCGGCGGACCGGCAGACCCTGCCGCTGCGCGGAGACGCCGCGGCGCAGGCCGAGTACCTCACCCGTTTCCGGGCCGATTCCATCGTCGCGGACGCCGAGCTCATCCGGCAGGCGCTCGGCTCGGGTCCCTGGAGTACCTACGGGCAGAGCTACGGCGGCTTCTGCACCCTGAGCTATCTGTCCTTCGCGCCCCAGGGGCTGCGCGAATGCCTCATCACCGGCGGGCTGGCACCCCTGACTGGTCCTGCGGACCGGGTCTACGAGGCAACCTTCCGGCGGGTGGCCGCACGCAACGCCGAGTACTTCTCCCGCTACCCCGAGGACCGGGAAACCACTACGCGGATTGCCCGGCACCTCGAGTCCGTCCCGGAGTTCCTGCCCTCCGGGGAACGGCTGAGCGTACGGCGTTTCCAGATGGCCGGCTCCTATCTGGGCGGCAACACGCGGGTAGACGGCCTGCATTACCTGCTGCAGGAAGCCTTCATTCCCACCCCGGCCGGGGAACGCCTCTCCGACACCTTCCTGGAGACCGTCCACGGGCTGGTCAGCCGGGCGGCGAATCCGCTGTACGCGGTGATGCACGAGTCCATCTACGGCCACGGCGAAGCCACCAACTGGGCTGCGGAGCGCGTGCTGAAGTCCTTCCCCGAGTTCGAGCCCACGGCACCCGAGCCGCTCTTCACCGGTGAGATGGTCTACCCCTGGTACTTCGACGAGGACCCGGCACTGGTCCCGCTTCGCGACACAGCAGAATTGCTGGCCCGGAAGTCCGACTGGGACCCCCTCTACGACACCGGCCAACTGGCCCGGAACACCGTGCCCGTGGCCGCCGCCGTCTACACGGACGACATTTACGTGGACCGGGACCTCTCCCTGGAGACTGCCGGTGCCGTGAAGGGACTTCAGGCCTGGGAAACCGCGGATTTCCACCATGACGGCATTGCGGACGACGGCGAGGCCATCTTCAACCGCCTGCTGGACATGGTCCGCGGCCAGGACGCATAGGGTCGACCAACAAAAGGAAGGTCCCCGGTATACCGGGGACCTTCCTTTTGTTGGTCTTAGGGGCCGCTAGAGCGGACGGTCAGCGAGTTTCCGGACCCATTCCGGGGTGGGCTTGCCGAGCTTGCGGTCGGTGGTGAGGCGGAGCCGTGCGGCCCGGATCTGCACCCGTTCGCGGTCTCGATCTCGTTCAGGCTGGTCGGCGGGAGCCTTAGAACCGCGTGCCAGCGGCAGTGCTGCTGTTGTCATCGTCAGCCTCCTCCGTTCCGGGTGCGCTCGTGATGTTTTCATTCTGGCTCATATCGCCGGTCGAGTCCACTATCGCCGTCAGCGGGCGTGCCCACGCAATGCTGATGATAGCCGCTTCCTCGGTTCCGGCAAGGTCGCTCTGGGCCAGCAGGTCCAGGACGCCCAGTCCCGTCTCCTGCCGCCGGGGATCATCCGACAGGGAAGCTTCGATGGCCCACTGGGCGCGGGTCCACCATTCCGAGCGTTGATCCGCCTTCCGGCGCTGCTCCAGTGTCTTCCAGCCGATAAAGAAGGTCAGGGCGCCGGCGAGCAGGACCGCCAGCGGGCCAAGGGCAGCGAGGATTTCCCACCATGGTGCACTGTCGACGGAAAGAGCCGGAGCAGCATCCGGCAGCACCTCCGGCGGTACATCCGGAAGCGGGGAAGGCAGCGTCAAGAACATACCGCCAGCCTATCCGCCGCCTCTGACACCGCAGGGACCCGGGCAGCGCCCGCCTAGGCGTGCCCGGCGGCCTGCATCTGCCGCAGTTCCTTCTTCAGGTCCCCCACCTCGTCGCGCAGCCGGGCGGCCAATTCGAACTGCAGCTCGGCCGCAGCGGCATGCATCTGCTCGGTCATGGACGCGATCAGGCTGGTGAGGTCCTCGGCGGGAGCAGCTGCTAGACCGTCCTTCCGGACCCCCTTGCCCTTGCCCTTCGTCTTCTGCTTGGCCGCCTCCGCCAGGAGAGCCTTGGTGTCGGCGTCCTCGCGGGCCAGCTGGTCCGTGATGTCCGCGATCTTCTTGCGCAGCGGCTGCGGGTCCACGCCGTGCTTCTTGTTGTACGCCACCTGGATCTCGCGGCGGCGGTTGGTCTCGTCGATGGCCTTGGCCATGGAGTCGGTAATCCGGTCCGCGTACATGTGCACCTCACCCGAGACGTTACGGGCGGCACGGCCGATGGTCTGGATCAGCGAGGTGGAGGAACGCAGGAAGCCTTCCTTGTCGGCGTCGAGGATGCTGACCAGGGATACCTCGGGAAGGTCGAGGCCTTCCCGGAGCAGGTTAATGCCGACCAGCACGTCGAAGGTGCCCATCCGCAGTTCGCGGAGCAGCTCCACGCGGCGCAGCGTGTCGACGTCGGAGTGCAGGTATTCCACCTTGACCCCGTGCTCCAGCAGATAGCCGGTCAGGTCCTCTGCCATCCGCTTGGTCAGGGTGGTCACCAGGACGCGTTCATCCCGTTCGGTACGGGTGCGGATCTCGCCGAGAAGGTCATCGATCTGGCCCTTGCTGGGCTTCACCACCACCTGCGGGTCCACCAGGCCGGTGGGCCGGATGATCTGTTCCACGTAGCCGTCCGCCTTGGACAGTTCGTACTTGCCGGGGGTGGCGGACATGTACACGGTCTGGCCGATCCGCTCCAGGAACTCGTCCCATTTGAGCGGGCGGTTGTCCATGGCCGAGGGCAGCCGGAAGCCGTGGTCCACCAGGGTGCGCTTGCGGGACATGTCGCCTTCGTACATGGCACCGATCTGCGGAATGGTGACGTGGGATTCGTCCACCACCAGCAGGAAATCATCCGGGAAGTAGTCCAGCAGGCAGTGCGGGGCGGTACCCGGGCCGCGGCCGTCGATGTGCCGCGAATAGTTCTCGATGCCGTTGCAGAAGCCCATCTGCTGCATCATTTCGAGGTCATAGGTGGTGCGCATCCGCAGCCGCTGGGCTTCCACCAGCTTGTTCTGCGATTCCAGTTCCTTCAGCCGCACCTGGAGCTCGTCCTCGATCTGGCGGATGGCCCGGTGCATCCGGTCCTCGCCGGCCACGTAGTGCGACGCCGGGAAAACGTACATCTCCGTCTCTTCATGGATGACGTCGCCGGTCAGCGGATGAAGGGTGTAGATGTTCTCGATCTCGTCGCCGAAGAATTCAACGCGGATCGCGTTCTCTTCGTACATCGGGATGATTTCCACGGTGTCGCCGCGGACGCGGAAGGTGCCGCGGTGGAAGTCCATGTCATTGCGGACGTACTGCATGGCTACGAAGCGGCGCAGCAGGTCATCGCGGTTCATCTGCTGGCCCCGGCGCAGGGTCACCATTGCCTCGATGTACTCTTCCGGGGTGCCCAGGCCGTAGATGCAGGACACGGTGGCCACCACGATGACGTCGCGCCGGGTCAGCAGGGCGTTGGTGGCCGAGTGGCGCAGGCGTTCGACTTCCTCATTGATCGAGGAGTCCTTCTCGATGAAGGTATCCGTCTGCGGCACATAGGCTTCGGGCTGGTAGTAGTCGTAGTAGGAGACGAAGTACTCCACCGCGTTGTTGGGCAGCAGCTCACGGAACTCGTTGGCCAGCTGGGCGGCCAGCGTCTTGTTCTGCACCATTACCAGCGTGGGCCGCTGCACCTGCTCCACCAGCCAGGCCGCCGTCGCGCTCTTACCGGTACCGGTGGCACCGAGCAGCACAACGTCCTTCTCGCCGGCATTGATCCGCTCGGCCAGTTCCTTGATGGCGGTGGGCTGGTCACCGGCGGGCTTGTAGTCACTGATGACCTCAAACGGTGCCACGACTCTCTTGATGTCCTGCGCAAGACTCATGCCTATAAAACTACTCCGCTATGCGGACAGCCGTGGTCCGCTTTGCTAGGGGCTGAACTAGCGTCCAGTCCGGCTCCGCGCCTCGTTCAGCGGCACCAGCCGGGTCTCCCACAGCCGGCGTACGGCGGCCACCAGTTCCTCGGGCGTGCCGGTGTTGTGCAGGACGACGTCGGCCGCCTCCGCCCGCTGTTCGGGAGTTGCCTGCGCCGCGATGCGGGCGCGTGCGGCCTCGGGATCCATCCCCCGCATCCGGACCATGCGGTCCAGCCGGACATCCTCGGGTGCCTCGACCACGAGGACAAAATCGAAGTTCCCGGCCTGGCCGGTTTCCACCAGCAACGGGATGTCCTGGACCAGGATCCCGTCCGGCGGGGCCTCCGCCGCAAGCTGCGCTGCCCGCGCCCGGACCAGCGGATGGATGATGCCGTTCAGCACGGCACGGCGTTCCTCGTCGCCGAAGACTACTGCGGCCAGCGCCGGGCGGTCCAGCGAGCCGTCAGCGGCCAGGATCTGAGGGCCGAAGGCCTCGACGACGGCGGCCAGGCCTTCCGTGCCCGGCTCCACCACTTCACGGGCCAGGGCATCGGCGTCCACCAGCACGGCGCCGCACTGGACGAGGGTCCGCGCGACCAGGGATTTTCCGGCAGCAATCCCGCCGGTGAGTCCAACCTTGAGCATGCCCCCACCCTACCGCCGTCGCGGACCGGAACCGCCTACTAGACTGGAAGGGTGAGCGATATCGACGCGGCGGCGGGGCGCTACACCACCGTCGCCCGTGAACACCGCGCTGAACTTGAAATCCGACGCTCACGCTTCATCACCGTGCTGCGCCGCACCGAAACCGAAGAGCAGGCGCGCGCCCTGGTGGCGGACCTGCGCCGCGAGTTCCACGACGCCCGGCACCACTGCAGCGCCTTCGTGCTGGGCCCCGGGCGCGAGGTCCAACGCTCCAGCGACGACGGCGAACCGTCCGGCACCGCCGGCATCCCGATGCTGGAAGCGCTCACCAAACGGGAGACCTTCAACGGAGCGACCGACCTCAGCGACATCACCGCCGTGACCGTCCGCTACTTCGGCGGGATCCTGCTCGGAGCGGGCGGGCTGGTGCGTGCCTACTCCGAGTCCGTCTCCTCGGCCCTCGACACCGCGCCCCTGCTGCGGCGCCGGCGGATGCAGCTTTACGGCATCCCGGCCGGGCACTCAGCGGCCGGACGGTTGGAAAACGACCTCCGGACCGCAGGCATCAGCGTGCTGGGCACCGATTATTCGGCCGCCGGTGCCTCCATCAACGTTGCCCTGCCGGACACCCCCGACGCCCTGGCTGCCTTCCATGCCAGGCTCGCTTCCCTGACCGCCGGAGCCTCCGAACCGGTCCCCCTCGGAACAGAATGGATCGACCGTGACTGACCCCGCACCGGGCCGGACCGACTTCGACTTTTCCCGCCTGCGCCGCAGGCCGGACGTCGAAGCCCCCAACCTGCAGGCCTGGGACGCCGCCGACACCCTTCTGCTGGACACGGCCGCGCCGGACCTTTCCGCAGCAGCAAACCCGGACCAGCCCGGCGTCGTCGTCATCGGCGATTCCTACGGAGCGCTCACGCTCGCAGCCGCGGCCCGGCATGGACTGCGACGCCTGCGTGTCCACCAGGATCCGCTGAGCGGCGAACAGGCGCTTGATGCCAACGCCGCGGACCTGGGGCTGCCGGACGTTTTCAGCCACCATGCCCTCGCCGCGCCGCTGGTCGAAGGCGCCCGCCTGGTGCTGCTGCGGCTCCCCCGCTCGCTGGCCGCCCTGGAAGAGATCGCTGCGCTGATCGCGGCCAACGCCGCACCGGATGTCACGGTCTACGCCGGCGGACGGGTCAAACACATGACCCCGGCCATGAACGAGGTCCTCGCCCGCTACTTCGGCTCCGTCACCGCCGGGCTCGGCCGGCAGAAATCCAGGGTCCTGACGGCGGCCTCGCCCCTTCCGCCGGAGCAGCTCCCGGAACCGGCCTTTCCGGTCTCCCAACGGCACGACGTCGGCCTGGCGCAGCCGCTGGAACTCTGGGCCTACGGCGCTGCGTTCGGCGGAACCGCACTGGATCCCGGCACCCGGTTCCTGCTGCCGCACCTGGCCCAGGCCCGCGCGGCCCGGCGCGCCGTGGACCTTGGCTGCGGGACCGGCACCATCGCCGCCTACCTCGCACTGACCCGGCCGGACCTCACGGTGCTGGCCACCGACCAGTCAGCCGCTGCTGCCGCCTCCGCCGCCCGCACCCTGGCCGCCAACGGCGTGGCGGACCGCGCCGTCGTCACCCGGGCCGATGCGCTGGGCCCGCTGCCGGACCGCTCGGAAGAACTGGTGGTCCTGAACCCGCCGTTCCACATCGGTGCCGCGGTACATGCCGGCATCGCGCTCAAGCTTTTTGCCGATGCCGGACGTGTCCTGCAGCCCGGCGGGGAGCTCTGGACCGTTTGGAACAGCCACCTGTTGTATAAGCCCGCCCTGACCAGGCTGGTCGGTCCCACCCGGGAAGTGGCCCGCAACCCCAAGTTCACGGTCACGGTCAGCACCCGGCGCTAACGCCGCACCGCCGCACCCCGTCCCCGGCCTGCCCGGGGACGCCTTTTTGTGCACCAGAGAGCGCTCTCTTGACAGTGGCGCAGATCACTCCTAGCCTGTAACCGACGCGTAGAGAGCGCTCTCTCAGACTCCGCTCCCGCCGCAGGAACCACTTTTCTTTCCTCCCGCTTTCGTCGGATCACGCCACCCGAGCACCAGGCACGGTCTACCACCCGGGATCATCAACTGCTTTACCCACACACAAAGGAGTGACCGTGAAGAATTTCCGACATCCCGCGGCGGCGATTGCAGGTGCTGCCGTAGTAGCCCTGCTGGCCGTAGGCTGCGGCGGCGGCGACAGCGAAGCTGCCAGTGAAGACAATCCCCTGAAGCTGACCGTCACCACCTTCGGAACCTTCGGCTATGACGATCTGTATGCCGAATACGAGGAAGCCAACCCCGGCATCGACATCCAGGCCAACAACATCGACCGCGGCGCCAATGCGCAGACGGACCTCTTCACCAAGCTGGCGGCCGGTTCCGGCGTCAGCGACGTGGTGGCCCTCGAAGAGGGCTGGCTCGGTGCGGTCATGGACGTCTCGGACCAGTTCGTGGACCTGAACGAGTACGGCGCGGAAGATATCAAGGACAACTGGGTGGACTGGAAGTACAAGCAGGGCACCGACGCCGACGGACGTGTCATCGGCTACGGCACCGATATCGGACCGCAGGGCCTGTGCTACAACGGCAAGCTGTTTGAGGAAGCCGGCCTGCCGAGCGACCGCGAAGCCGTAGCGGAACTCTTCGGCGGCGACGACGCAACCTGGGACACCTACTTCGAACTTGGCAACCAGTACCACGAGAAGACCGGCAAGGCCTGGTACGACCAGTCCGGATTCGTCTGGAACTCCATGGTGAACCAGATGAAGGAGGGCTACTACACTGCCGACGGTGACTTGAACATCGAAGGCAATGACGCCATGAAGGAACAGTTCATGCAGCTTGCTGCCGGAACCCAGGCAGGCCTCTCCGCCAACGAAACCAAGTGGGACTGGGGAACCGGCAAGGCGTTCACTGACGGCTCCTTCGCCACCTTCGTGTGCCCGGGCTGGATGCTGGGCACCATCCAGGAACAGCTGGAATCGGCCGGCGGCGGCGCGGACTCGGGCTGGGACTTCGCGGATGTCTTCCCCGGCGGTGCATCGAACTGGGGCGGCGCGTTCCTGGCAGTCCCCGAAACCTCCGAGCACAAGGAGGAAGCGGCGAAACTCGCGGCCTGGCTCACCGCTCCCGAGCAGCAGGTGAAGCAGTCGGCGGCCGCCAACAACTTCCCCAGCACCATTGAGGCGCAGGAACAGCTGGCGGAGGATGCAACTCCCAATCCGATGTTCAACAACGCCCCGACCGGCGCGATCCTGGCTTCCCGCGCAGAAGGCGTGGTTGCCCAGTTCAAGGGCCCGGACGATTCGGTAATCCAGGAAAAGGTCTTCGGTGTGGCACTGACCCAGCTTGATTCGGGCAAGGTCGACGGCGAGGGTGCCTGGAATGAAGCAGTTCAACTCCTGAACGAGCTGGTAGTCAAGGACTAGTACCCAGCGGGGCCTCCGGGGAACCGGAGGCCCCCTGATGGACTGTGAGAATCGATATGACCGTAACCATGAAGCCGCCCGCGCCCGCCGCGCCGCCGGAGAAAATCAAACCCACGTTTAGGCAGCGCCTGAACGTCTGGGACGTCAAAGCCTCTCCCTACCTGTACATTTCACCGTTTTTCGTGCTCTTCGCACTGGTGGGCCTGTTTCCGCTGGTCTACACGTTCTACGTTTCGCTGTACGACTGGCACCTCCTAAAGGGCCAGGGCGACTTTATCGGACTGGGGAACTTCGCCGAGGTCCTCGCCGACCGCTTCTTCTGGAACTCGCTTTTCAACACGATGAGCATTTTCCTGCTCTCGGCGATTCCGCAGCTGGCGGGCGCCCTGGTGATAGCCGCAGTCCTTGACCAGAACATCCGGGGCAAGACGTTCTGGCGCATGAGCGTGCTCATCCCCTACGTGGTGACGCCGGTTGCCGTAGCCCTGATTTTCACCTACATGTTCAACGAGCAGCATGGCCTCATTAACAGCGTGCTGAGCAACTTCGGCATAGATCCGATCATGTGGCGGACCGAAACCTTTCCCAGCCACGTGGCGGTGGCATCCATGGTCAACTGGCGGTGGACCGGCTACAACGCGCTGATCCTCCTGGCCGCCATGCAGGCAGTTCCGCGCGATATTTACGAATCCGCCGCTATTGACGGAGCCGGTGCCATCCGGCGCTTCTTCAGCATTACCCTGCCGAGCATCCGGCCCACCATGATCTTCGTGGTCATCACCTCCACGATCGGAGGACTGCAGATCTTCACCGAGCCGCGCCTCTTCGATCCCACGTATGCCGGCGGCCCGGAGCGCGAGTTCCAGACCACCGTTCTTTACCTGTGGGAGATGGCCTTCCAGCGGCAGGATTTCGGAGCTGCATCGGCCATTGCCTGGCTGCTGTTCCTCATCATCATTCTTTTCGGAGTCCTCAATCTGGCCTTGTCCAGGCGGATAGCGTCATCCGACGGCAAACGGCAGCGCCGCCGGCCCGCAGTGAAAGGGAAGCAAAAGTGAGTATCGTCGAAAAGACCGCGCCGAGGACCCAACCGCGGCCCCCGCGCCGCCGCCCGGCGCTGCGGCACCGGATCCTGGGCAACGGCCTTCGCCCCGGATATCTGACCTACGGCCTGCTGCTCGCTTTCTTCATCGGTTCCGCCTACCCGCTGTGGTGGTCCGCAGTGGTGGGCAGCCGGTCCAATGAAGCGCTGAGCCTTACCTGGCCTCCGTTGCTGCCAGGCGGGAACTTCTGGAAGAACGTTGCCGAGGTATTCGACACCATTCCGTTCTGGACGGCGTTGTGGAACAGCATCCTGATCTCGACCATCATCACTGTTTCCGTGGTGATGTTCTCCACCTTGGCGGGGTACGCCTTCGCGAAGCTGCGTTTCCGCGGGAACAACGGGCTGATGGTCGCAGTGGTGGCAACCATGGCCATTCCGACCCAGCTCGGAATCATTCCCCTCTTTATGGTGATGCGGCACTACGGCTGGACCGGTGATATCGGTGCCGTCATCATCCCGACGCTCGTGACGGCCTTCGGCGTGTTCTTTATGCGCCAGTACCTGGTGGACGTCATTCCGGACGAACTGATCGAATCCGCGCGGATGGACGGCGCCAACATGATCAAGACGTTCTGGCATGTGGCCCTGCCCGCGGCGAGGCCGGCAATGGCCATCCTCAGCCTGTTTACGTTTATGTCTGCGTGGACGGACTTCCTGTGGCCGATGCTTGTACTCGACGCCGGCAACCCCACCCTCCAGACCGCTCTAAGCCAGCTGCAGTCCAACCGGTATACCGACTACGCGGTGGTCCTTACCGGTGCCGTGCTGGCAACCATTCCCCTGCTCATCCTTTTCGCGGTGGCAGGAAAACAACTTATATCCGGAATCATGCAGGGAGCAGTGAAGGGTTAATGACGAACAACGCCACGGAGCGAAGGAATTTTCCAGCGGGCTTTATCTGGGGATCCGCCACAGCGGCGGCGCAGGTCGAAGGAGCCGCGTGGGAGGACGGCAAGGAAGACTCCGTGTGGGACACGTTCGCCCGGACCCCCGGAAACGTGAAGAATCTCGACACTCCGGCAGTAGCAGTGGACCATTACCACCGCATGCCTGCCGACGTCGCCCTGATGAAGGACCTTGGGCTGGACTCCTACCGCTTCTCCACCAGCTGGGCACGGGTGCGGCCGGGAGACCGCGGCACCAGCAGTGCGGGGCTGGACTTCTACTCCCGCCTGGTGGATGAACTCCTCGGCGCCGGAATCCTGCCCTGGCTCACTCTGTACCACTGGGATCTGCCGCAGGCCCTGGAAGAGAAGGGCGGCTGGGCCAACCGGGACACTGCGTACCGCTTTGTTGAGTACGCCAATGATGTCTACTCCGCCCTTGGGGACCGGGTGCAGCATTGGACCACCTTCAACGAACCGTTCTGCTCATCCCTGCTGGGCTACGGATCCGGGGTACACGCTCCGGGCCGGCAGGAACCCCGCGCCGCCATCGCAGCGGTCCACCATCAGCACCTCGCCCACGGCATGGCTGTCAACGAACTCCGTTCCCGCGGCGCCCAGCAGCTGGGCATCACGCTGAACCTCAGCAACTCCATCCCGCGGGATGCCTCCGATCCCGTGGACCTGGAAGCGGCACGGCTCTTTGACTCCCTGCAGAACCGCATCTTCCTCGACCCCATCCTTCGGGGCGCGTATCCGGAGGATTCGCTGAAGGACCTGGAGCCGTTTGGCTTGGCCGAGGCCATCCGTCCGGGCGACCTGGAGATCATCGGGAGCCCGATCGATTTCCTGGGAGTGAACCATTACCACGATGACCAGATCAGCGGACACCCGGACACCAGCGGCGCCGACGGCCATTCCGGCGGCGCCGGGCGGCCCGTGGCCTCCCCGTGGATCGGCGCCGAACACATCACGTTCCCGAGCCGCGGCCTGCCCCGTACCGCCATGGGCTGGGAGGTCAACCCTGACGGGCTCCGCCGACTCCTGGTCCGCCTGGGCGAGGAGTACCCGGACCTGCCGCCGCTGTACATCACCGAAAACGGGGCTGCCTACGACGACGTCGTGAGCGATGACGGAAGCGTGCCGGATGCCGAACGCACCGGCTTCATCATGGACCACATCGCCGCGGTCGGCCGTGCGATTGACGCGGGAGCAGACGTCCGCGGCTACTTCGTGTGGTCCTTGATGGACAACTTCGAGTGGTCCTGGGGCTACAGCAAGCGTTTCGGCATTGTCCGGGTGGATTACGACACCCAGGAACGCACGGTCAAGGACAGCGGCCTTGCTTACAGCCGGCTGATCGCGGCCAGCCGGGACGAGGATTCCGGCACCCGTGGGACGGCTACCGCCTCGATGGTGTGACGTCCCGTAAACTGGGCAGCGATCGGGCGTCTCGGCCCTCAGTCGCGTAGGAGAAAACTGTGAGTGCTGAATCCGGCCAGGCGCGCCCCGCCCCGACCCTGGAAATGGTGGCCGCCCTGGCCGGCGTTTCCAGGGCCACGGTGTCCCGGGTGGTCAACGGTTCGCCTTCCGTTGACCCGAGCATGGCCGACTCGGTGGAAAAGGCCGTCCGGGCGCTGAACTATGTCCCCAACCGCGCCGCCCGGACCTTGGCCAGCCGGCGGACGTATACGGTGACGCTGCTCGTTCCGGAGTCCACCTCCAAGGTCTTTGCGGATCCCTTCTTCGCCAGCGTGGTGGAAGGAATTGCCCGTTACCTGAACACCACCGAGTACATGCTCAACATGGTGACCTCCTCGGAATCCAACCCGGAGAAAACCCGCCGCTACCTGCTGGGCGGAAACGTGGACGGCGTCCTGGTGGTTTCGCACCACACGGGCGACCATTCCTGGGAGCGGTTGAACGGTCAGCTGCCGGTGGTTTTCGCCGGGCGTCCCCTGGTGGACGCCGGTCAGAGCTACTTCGTGGAAGTGGACAATGAGGAAGGCGCTGCGGCTGCCACGGCCAGGCTCACCGGCGCCGGACGGCGGAGCATTGCCACGATCGCCGGGCCGCAGGACATGCTTGCAGGTGTGGACCGGCTCGCCGGCTGGCGGGCCGAAGTCCGCCGCGCAGGCCTGGATGACGCCCTAGTCGAGACCGGGGACTTTACCGTGGCCTCCGGAGCGGCCGCGATGCGCCGCCTGCTGGACCGCGGCAGGGACATCGACGCGGTCTTCGCGGCAAACGACCAGATGGCGTCGGGTGCTTATTCGGTGCTGCAGGAACGGGGGCTGCGCATCCCGGAGGATGTCGCCGTGGTGGGCTTCGACGACGACTACTACGCCACCAGCCTTAGTCCTGCCCTGACGACCATTCACCACCCGATTACCGCCCTCGGTGGAAAGATGGCGGAGGTCCTGGTGGACCTGATAGAAGGCCGGCCCACTGAACGGGTGAACCGCCTGCCGACATCGCTGGTGGTCCGGGACTCGGCCTAGATGCCCTCAGTGGCCTTCGAGCATCTGCGCGAACTCGTCCGGCGTGACGATCCTGATGCCCAGCTCCTGCGCGCGGAGGAACTTGCTGCTTCCCGGCTCGGCACACACCAAGAGGGACGTGGTTTTCGAGACCGAACCGGCTGCGCGGCCTCCATGGGCTTCGATTAGTTCCCGGGCACCCGCCCGGGTCAGGGAGCCCAGCGCGCTGCCCTTCAGGGAACCGGTGATGACCACATTCATGGCCTCCCCCTCAGGGGTGGTGAGCCTGGCTGCCCTGGCAGCCTTCAATGGTGCGGCCGCCGGGGTGACCATATTCACCCCGGCCGCGGCCAGGCGGTCAATGACCGGCCCGTTGTCCTTCAGTGCTGCATGGATGACTTCCGCCTTGGCCTTGCCAATGCCTTCGACACCCGCGAGCTCTTCCACCGAAGCGCACCGGAGGTTCTCCATCGTCCCGAAGCGTGCGGCCAGCCGGCGGCCGAAGGTCCGTCCGGTGTAGCGCATGGCCAGGGCGGTGATAACCCGGTTCAGCGGCCGGGACTTGGCCTGCTCAATTTCGGCCATGATTTTTTTGGCCTTCTTGACTCCGAGCAGCCGGTCCGCACCCGATTCTCCCGTGCCCAGCCTCAGGTTGGCTAGCTGATCCTCGGTCAGGTGGAAGATGTCCGAGACATCCCGGACCAGATCCGCTTCGATAAGGGCGTCCCCGGTGGAGCCGCCGACGCCGTCTATATCCAACCCGGCGTCGCGGGAGACTGCGTAGGAAATCCGCCCGGAAACCGAGCATTCGGGATTTGTGCACCGCCACAGCCCGGTGGACTTATCGAATTCCCGGCCGCATTTGGGACAGCCGGCCGGCGGTTCCCACGGCGTGGAGGACGGGTCCCGAAGGTCGGCTCGCGGCAGGTGGACCTGCGGAATAACGTCGTTGGCCTTGTACGCCATGACCGTGTCTCCGACGCGGATGTCTTTCTTCAACAGGTCCTGGACGTTGTGCAGCGAGGCGTATCCGATCGTGGAACCGTCCACGTCCACGGGCGTGAACCGCGCACGGATGGACAACCGTCCGGTCTTACCGATCTCGAGTTCTATGTCTTCAATAACGGCAGGCACCTGCACCGGCGGGTACTTGTAGGCCACCGCCCACTTGGGGGCATGCGGTCCCTCCCCCAGAGCTTTCCGATCTGGGGCAGCGGGCACCTTCAGGACGGCGCCGTCGATGGGAAAACCCAGGTCAGAACGGACCGCACCCAGGGCAGCGACCGCTCCCATCGGGTCATCCGCAGCCAGGACGGCGTGCGGCAGCAGGGAACGCGCCGTCGTGAAGCCCAGGGCTGAAAGTTCCTGCATCGCGTCCAGGTGGTCGGCGTCCCCGCCAAGCGTGTATGCCGCGAAGGAGAACAGTCCGGCGTAGGTGCTGCCGTCCTTGTTCAGCATTCCGGCTACTCCGTTGCGGGCGTTCCTGAACGGCGCCTGGCCCGCCGCGGCGCGGATCGCGTTGGCCTGTCCCAGGTTCGCCTCGTTCAGGTACAGCTCCCCGCGGACTTCGAAGTCGCCTGTACCGGCGGCTTCCGGCAGCCCTTCGACGCCGCGGACCTTGCCGGTGACGTCTTCACCGGTGTAGCCGTCGCCCCGCGTGGCAGCGGAAAAGAGGCGCCCGTCCCTATAGCGGACGATAATTGCCATACCGTCGATTTTCGGTTCAACCACTGCATCGGGATGCGCAGCGGCGAACTCGATGACCTTCTCCTCGCCGGGCTTTTCCAACGACCCGGCCGGCGAGGCATGCTCGACGTTCCCGCCTTGGGCTCCCCCATGGCCGACAACCGAGTGCAGCCCGTGGGAGGCGGAGATGCCGTTGGCCGTTTCGTAGGCCAGGATCGCTGCCAGCAGACTGTCGAACCGGTGGTCCGGCATTTCCTCGACGTCGGTCTGCTCGTACGCCCTCGCCGCAGACAGGGCCTGCGCCACCAACGGGCCGTAATTATCTGCGGTGATGTTGAAGCTCCTCATACCGAACCCGTCATGGGGAACGCCACTTCCGGACCCAGCCAGAACAGGAACAGCATGAACCAGACGAGCAGTGCCGCACCGAACCACCACCGCGCCGCCGTCGGATGCTTCAACCGGCGGAGCACGGCATAGCCGCCCCAGGCAAGGCCCAAGGCGACGAACGGGCCGGGGCACAGAAACAGGGACATAACCTCGTATTTCGCTCGTTCCCCGGACTCATCGGAAGCGCCCTGCGTCATGCCGAGATTGATAAAGACAACGAATGCCACGAGCGTGGTATAGGCACCAACTAAGACGGTGAGTACCGAGGCGGTCATCAGGGCAGCAAACTCGGCACCGGATCTGGCCTTCGCCGGGCGGCCGTAAGGCGTTTGCGGGAAAAACTGCTGCGGATAAGGCTGCTGCTGGTACGGATACGGCTGCTGCTGCTGCTGCGGATACTGCTGCTGCTGGTATGGATACGACTGCTGCGGCGGCACAAACGGCCCCTGCCCCGGCCGGTCCCCTTGTTCCGCCATGATCTCCCCCTGATCGACATCGAAAAACCGTTCTCCGGCCTACCCTAGGGTGGCCGCAGGCTGGTCCGCACACAGACACGCCCGCACACGCAAAAGCGGGCCCCCACCGAAGTGGAGGCCCGCTTTAGGCAGTTACACGGTCCGGCTTACCGGACAGCGGAACCAGTGGGAATTAGTTTCCCGTGAGCTTCTCGCGCAGTGCAGCCAGGGCTTCGTCGGAAGCCAGCGTGCCGGCACCCGTCTCGGCAACGGCCGGCTCGGAGGAGTAGCTGGTGGTGCCGGAATCGGTGGATTCCGAAGCAGCAGCGATGTCCTCGGAGTTGTGCTGGGCGACCTGCTTCTTGTGGGCTTCCCAACGGGCCTGGGCATCAGCGTACTGCTGCTCCCAAGCGGCGCGCTGGGTTTCGTAGCCTTCGAGCCATTCGTTGGACTCGGGGTCGAAGCCCTCCGGGTACTTGTAGTTGCCGGCTTCGTCGTACTCTGCGGCCATGCCGTACAGAGCCGGATCGAACTCGGTGCCCTCGGGATCGACGCCCTCGTTGGCCTGCTTGAGGGACAGCGAGATGCGGCGACGCTCGAGGTCGATGTCGATGACCTTGACGAACAGTTCGTCACCAACGGAGACAACCTGCTCGGCGAGCTCCACGTGGCGGACAGCCAGTTCGGAGATGTGGACCAGGCCTTCGATGCCGTCTTCGACGCGAACGAACGCACCGAACGGAACCAGCTTGGTGACCTTACCCGGAACAACCTGGCCGAGGGCGTGGGTGCGGGCGAAGGTCTGCCACGGATCTTCCTGCGTAGCCTTCAGCGACAGGGAGACACGCTCGCGGTCAAGGTCAACTTCCAGAACCTCAACGGTGACTTCCTGGCCAACTTCGACAACCTCGGAGGGGTGGTCGATGTGCTTCCAGGACAGCTCGGAAACGTGAACGAGGCCGTCTACGCCGCCAAGGTCCACGAATGCACCGAAGTTGACGATGGAGGAAACAACGCCGGGACGAACCTGGCCCTTTTCCAGCTTGTTGAGGAACGTGGAACGAACCTCGGACTGGGTCTGCTCGAGCCAGGCACGGCGGGACAGAACAACGTTGTTGCGGTTCTTGTCCAGCTCGATGATCTTGGCTTCGATCTGCTGACCGATGTACGGAGCCAGGTCGCGGACGCGACGCATCTCCACGAGGGATGCCGGCAGGAAGCCGCGCAGCCCGATGTCGAGGATAAGACCACCCTTGACAACCTCGATGACGGTACCGGTAACGACGCCGTCTTCTTCCTTGACCTTCTCGATGTCGCCCCAGGCACGCTCGTACTGAGCACGCTTCTTGGAGAGGATCAGACGGCCTTCTTTGTCTTCCTTGGTGAGCACCAGGGCTTCGACCTGATCGCCGACGGAGACAACGTCTCCGGGATCAACGTCGTGCTTGATGGAAAGCTCGCGGGAAGGGATGACACCCTCGGTCTTGTAACCGATGTCGAGCAGGACCTCGTCGCGGTCAACCTTGACAACGGTACCTTCGACGAGATCGCCGTCGTTGAAGTACTTGATCGTTGCGTCAATCGCGGCGAGGAAGTCCTCGGCAGTACCGATGTCGTTGATGGCGACCTGCGGGGTACCGGACTTCTCGTTGGTGGTGATGGTCATGTAGTTGGGACTCCGATGTGGAAGTTGTTTTGTATTCCGGACTGGTTTCCACTAACCGGCGGTTGGGCCGGGTGGCCCCCGCAGGCAAGATACTTGCCCAAGTGAATGCCAAAGGCACGAAAGTGCCGAGGACGAACAGCTTGTTTGCCCGGAGATGGACAGGATTGGTTATAACTTGCGCTATTACGCGCCCGATCAGTCTAGCCGGACCCGCCAACGCAGGTCAAAGGGAACAGCTGGGCCGCGGTGGAAAAATACCTGCCCGCCACGCAAGTGGTTAGAAATGCGTGCTGCAGTAAGGCGCCGGCCCGGCCGAAAACAGCTCGTCCAGTACGCCTAGGGCAGCGTCCCCGGCGTGCACTGATCCGGCTGCCGCCAGGGTCCGCGCACTCACGGCCCCCAGGTACAGGGAACCGAGTGCAGCGGCGGTCAGCTGCACCCGCGGCGTATCCGCGTGTTCCCCGGCTGCGGCCGGACGTGCGGTTCCGACGCCGCCGCGTACCTCGAGCAGGAAAGCTCCCGCTGCCAGCGCCATCGGATCTTCGACGTCGAGCACTACAGCGCCGTCGCCGAAGTATCCGCGGGCCCCTAGTGCGGCCGCGGGATCCAGGATCCGCAGCCACAGGACGTCCTCGACGTGCTTTACCTTGTAGCGCCGCCGGTCAGTCAGCATCCAGGGCAGCGGATCCTCGACCGGGGCCTCGGAGAAGGTCAGCCGGTCCACCAGGTCGATGGATCCGAGGTAGCGCCACAGCTCGCGGTAGGCCTCGTCGCTGGCAGCCACCAGGTCGGTGATCTTCACCGTATGCGGCTCGTTCTGCCAGCCCAGCGACTTGTAGGCCGCATATCCGTCCGGGATGCCGTCGGCGTTGTACCGGAGGACACTGCGCACGGCCGTGTCCGGTTCAGTGTTTTCCCCGCTCCACTTCCCGGCAGCACGCATGGCGTACGAATACTGCCGCCCGAGGGCGCCGAACGTGCGTTCCAGGTGTGCCCGGAAGATTTCCGGCACGAGCCCCCGGAGCTTGTCGGCGTCGGCAACCGCGATGCTGCCACGCGGCGGGGCCGTGAATTCGAGGCCGCCGCGGGTGTCCAGCTCGACGCCGGCGGTGGAGGTGGCAGCTCCGAACCCGAAGCGCCCGTAGATGGTTGCCTCGGACGCCGTGAGGGCGGCCAGCGCCAGGCCGGAGTCTTTGGCCCGGGTGAGGTCCGCGGTAATCATCCGCCGCAGGATACCCCGGCGCCGGTGCGTGGGCCGGACGGTGACCGCCGTGACCAGGTGCGTGGGCAGCAATTCACTTCCACCGACGTTCAGGTCATTGACCATGGTCCCGTAGGTGGCCACGGGCACTGCCGGGTTCCAGGCGTACTCCGGCAGGCGATCGTCGTACACCGCGGTCAGGACGCGGCCGTCCCGCAGGTAACCGTCCACCTGGGCAGGCAGCCGCTCCTCTTTGGTGCGGTCCTCGTGGAAGCCCAGGTTAACGGCGTCGAACCACCCGGCGGTCCGCTCGTCCGCCTTGGCCGGGTCCGCGGCGTCGTACCCGGCCGGGAAGGAAGCGAACCGCAGCCCGTCCGTGGTGCTGTCCGTGCTGTGGTCCGTACCCATGGTTCCCCCTGTGTTTAGGCGGCAGCGCCTAGTGCCCGGCCTCGTGCCAGCTGATGCCCTCGCCGACGGAGACATCCAGCGGAACGGACAGGTCCGCCGCGGAGCCCATCTGGGCCCGCACCAGCTTCTCCACCGCGTCCCGCTCCCCTGCGGCGACTTCGAGGACCAGTTCATCATGGACCTGCAGCAGCATCCGGGATTTCAGCCCCTGCGCCTTCAGCTCACTGTCCACACCGAGCATGGCCTTCTTGATGATGTCCGCCGCGGATCCCTGGATGGGGGCATTGAGTGCTGCCCGTTCGGCCATTTCGCGCAGCTGCCGGTTGTCGCTGGACAGGTCCGGCAGGTAGCGGCGGCGGCCCTCGATGGTGGAGGTGAACCCGTCCTTGCGTGCCTGCTCGACGACGCCGCGCAGGTAATCGCGCACGGCACCGAACCGCTCGAAGTAGTCACGGATGAGGGTCCTGGCCTCGTCCACCGGGATGGCCAGCTGCTTGGACAGGCCGAAGGAACTGAGCCCGTAGACCAGGCCGTAGGACATGGCCTTGACCTTGGAGCGCATGGCACTGGTGACCTCTTCGGGGGCCACGTTGAACACGTGCGACCCGACGAAGCGGTGCAGGTCCTCGCCCGCCTGGAAGGCGGAAATCAGCCCTTCGTCGCCGGAGAGGTGGGCCATGATCCGCATTTCAATCTGCGAGTAGTCCGCGGTGAGCAGCGAATCGTAGCCTTCACCGACCACGAAGACTTCGCGGATGCGGCGGCCCTCTTCGGAGCGGATCGGGATGTTCTGCAGGTTCGGGTTCACCGAGGACAGCCGTCCGGTGGCGGCCACTGTCTGGGCATAGGTGGTGTGGATGCGGCCGTCGTCGGCAACGGACTTCCGCAGGCCCTCTACGGTGGAGCGCAGCTTGGACGCGTCGCGGAAGGCGAGCAGCTGCTCCAGGAACGGATGTCCGGTCTTCACGATCAGGTCCGTCAGCGCATCGGCGTCGGTGGAGTACCCGGTCTTGATCTTCTTGGTCTTCGGTAGCCCGAGTTCGTCAAAGAGGACGGCCTGCAGCTGCTTCGGGGACCCGAGGTTGATTTCCTTGCCGATGATCCGGAAGGCCTCGTCACTCGCGCGGGTGATGGTGGCGCTGAAATCGTCCAGCAGCCGGTCCAGCTTCTCGGAGGACACCGCAATACCGGCAAGCTCCATTTCGGCGAGGACCTCGGACAACGGAAGTTCCAGCCCGCCGAGCAGCTGGTTGGCGCCGCGCTCCACGAGCTGGCCGGCAAAGTGCTCGCTGAGCCGCAGGGCGGCAAACGCCTTGGACACGGCGGGTGTTGCCGCGTCTTCGTCCCCGAGGGACAGTTCCAGCTGGTTGCTGGCGGCCGCCGCGGGAACAATGTTCATCTTCAGGTGGTACTGGGCCAGGTCCGCCAGCTCGTAGCTGCGGCGGTCCGGCTGGATCAGGTAGCCCGAGATTGCGGTGTCATCAACCTCGCCGGCCAGGTGCAGGCCGCGGGCTGCCAGTGCCTTGTAGGCTTCCTTGAAATCGTGCACCACCTTGGGTGCATCTCGATCCGCCAGCCAGGCCGCAAGCACCTGTTCGGCGGCGGCGTCGAGCTCGGCAAGGGGTACGTAGGCCGCCGATGCGTCCGTCACCAGGGCGAGGCCGACGACGTCGCGCGCCCCGGCGGCACCCTCCGTCACCAACTGCACCGCGGTGCGGGCCTGGTTGCCGGCACGGAACCAGCCGTCCAGTTCCGCGGCGTCGGTGATAATGCTGTGTTCAGGGGCGGCCACTTCGGGGTGCGCGGCGGCCTCGCCCTCATCTTCCCCGTAGACGTCGAAGAGCCGTTTGCGCAGCGCGTTGAACTGCAGGGCGTCAAAGAGTTCCTCAATGGCCTCCCGGTCCGGCCGCTGGGCGGCCATGGCCTCCAGGTCCACCGGCAGGTCCAGGTCACGAAGCAACCGGTTCAGGCGCCGGTTCCGCTTCACATCCTCGATGTTCTCGCGCAGGGAGTCGCCTACCTTGCCCTTGATGGAGTCGAGGTTCTCGAGGATGCCTTCGAGCCCGCCGTAAAGCTTGATCCACTTGGCAGCGGTCTTGGGCCCCACGCCCGGGACGCCGGGCAGGTTGTCCGCGCTCTCGCCCACCAGTGCGGCGAGGTCGGAGTACTTGTCCGGCGGAACCAGGTATTTGGCTTCCACAGCTGCGGCGTCCATGCGCGGCAGGTCGGAAACACCCTTCTTGGGGTAGAACACCGTGACGTGGTCATCCACCAGCTGGAAGGCATCCCGGTCCCCCGAGACGACCATGACGTCCCAGTTGAGGGCCGACGCCTTCTCGGCCAGGGTCGCAAGGATGTCATCCGCTTCGTAGCCGTCCATGGACAGCGTGGGAATGCGCATGGCTTCCATGACCTTGATGATCAGGTCGATCTGTCCGTGGAACTCCTCGGGCGTCTTGTTCCGGCCGCCCTTGTACTCGGTGTATTCCTCTGACCGGAAGGTAGGCGTGTCCAGATCGAAGGCCACGGCCACGTGAGTGGGCTTCTCCTCCTTGATCAGGTTGATCAGCATGGAGGTGAAACCGTAGACGGCATTGGTGTGCTGGCCGGTGTCGGTGGAGAAGTTCTCGGCCGGGAGCGCGTAGAAGGCCCGGAACGCCATGGAGTGCCCGTCAATCACCAGCAGCCGGTTGTGTCCCCCGGCATTCACGGTTCCCAGGGACGCGGGTGCTGTACCCGGGGTGGCCGGGTTTTCGACGGCGGTGGTGCCGTTATTAACGCTGCTCTTGCCGCCGTCTTCCGTGTCGCTCGTAATGTTGCCGCTAAGGGGGGTCGTGGCCAGTTTGGTAGATTCACTCACAAATGCAAGCCTAGTTGCCATGAGCGAGATTTTCACGCCGGGCCCTGCCGGCCGTCAGGCGGACACCAACCCCCACAAGCAGGAACTTATCGACGCCGGTGTCCCGGAGGAGATGCATGACTGGCTGGCTGCGCACGGCGTGGGCCGGCTGGTGGCGAAGCTGGGCATCCGCTTCCTCGAGATGTCAGCGGACCGGCTGGTGGCCACCATGCCGGTCGAGGGCAACGAACAGGTGGCGGGCATCCTGCACGGCGGCGCGCACCTTGTCCTCGCGGAGACCCTCGGCTCCTTCGGAGCCGGTATCCATGCCGGACCCGGGCGGCACGCGGTCGGGATAGAAATCGGTGCAACGCACCACCGGTCCGTGTCCTCGGGGCTGGTCACCGGAACGGCCACCGCCGTGCATCTGGGCAACACCCTCACCACGCACGAAGTGGTCATGACCGATGAGGAGGGCCGCAGGCTGTCCACGGCCCGCATCACGAACATGATCCGCGAGTCCCGCTAGGGCTCTTCAGCTGCACCGAATCCGTAACAGAGCCGCATGCTGCCGTCGGCGGACCGGCGGGCGCTGAGCAGCAGCGCCGGCCGTTCCGCGGCAAGGGGCAGCAGCGGACGGCCCTGCCCGAGCAGGACCGGATGCACCACCAGGCGCAGTTCGTCCAGCAGTCCGTCATGCAGGTACTGGCCGGCCAGGTCCGCACCCCGCAGCCACACGTCTGAACCGTTGGCCGAGTCCGCGATGTCCGCCGCGAATTCCCCCACCGGACCGCGGACAAACATGATGTCCGCGCCGGGGACCGCGGGAAACTCATGATGCGTGTAGACCCAGACGGGCCCGGGCGGACAGTCCCACGCGCCGGCGCCGCCCTCCCCGACCTGCCGCTGCAGCCGGGCATAGGTCCCCGCCCCCATCACGACGGCGCCGGCGTTCGCCGGCGATTCGGCCACCCGGAACCGGTCGTTTTCCGCCTTGGCGGATTCGCCGCCGGGCGCACTGTCGGCGGTGAATCCGTCAAGGGATATCGAGGCGTAGTAGACAGTCCTCACCATGCCGCCATGGTAGCCAGCCGATGGTCAGACAGGTATGGGCTCCGCCACAGTCGGCGCCACCCGAGGAATAGGTTCGCGGGGCGCCGGGTTGCCGCCTACGGAACCACACTGCCGCTGTCAGCACCGCCTACGCGGGCGCAGGTCAGCGGCGACCTATAGGAAGAGTTACTTAGTGAGCCTGTTTTCCCCGATGACCGCCGGCAGCCTTGAACTGTCCAACCGCCTCGTGATGGCGCCGCTGACCCGCCAGCGGGCCGGACGCGAAGGCATCCCGGGTCCGATGATGGTTGAGCACTACAGCCAGCGCGCCTCGCTGGGCCTGATCGTCAGCGAAGGAACGTATCCCAGCCGTGAAGGGCAGGGATTCCCCGGACAGCCCGGGCTCGTGGACCCCGAGCAGCTGGAAGGCTGGCGCAGTGTCACCGACGCCGTGCATAACGCCGGCGGCCGGATCGTCGCGCAGGTCATGCATGCCGGCCGGGTGACCCATCCGAACATCAACGGCGGCGTCGACCTGGTAGCCCCGAGTGCAATCGCCGTGGACGGCATGTCCCACACATATGACGGCAAGCAGGCCTACACAGTGCCGCGCGCACTGGAAACCGAGGAACTGGCTTCCGTGACCGCGGACTTCGTGCGCGGGTCCCGGGCAGCGGTGGACGCCGGGTTCGACGGCGTGGAGCTGCACGGAGCCAACGGCTACCTGCTGCACGAATTCCTCTCCCCGGTAGCTAACCAGCGCACGGACAATTACGGCGGAAGCCCGGAGAACCGTGCACGGTTCGTCATCGAAACGCTTCAGGCAGTCGCGGCCGAGATCGGCGCCGACCGGGTGGGCCTGCGTATTTCGCCCGAACACAATGTCCAGGGCTGCCTGGAAATGGACCCGGAGGACGTGCTTGCCACCTACGGCGCCCTGCTGGATGCCATCGCCCCGCTCGGCCTCGCCTACCTGAGCATCCTGCACCGTGATCCCGCCGGCGAGCTGGTGCAGGCCCTGCGCACCCGCTTCGGCGGCAAGGTTCTGCTCAACACCGGCTTCGGTCCCCTGACCACCCGCGAGGAAGCCCTGGCCATCATGGACGACGGGCTCGGCGACGCCGTCGTCGTTGGCCGTCCCGCCATCGCCAACCCGGACCTGGTGCGCCGCTGGCAGGAAGACCTGCCGCTGAACACCCCGGACGCGACGACCTTCTACTCCTTTGGACCCGAGGGCTACACGGATTACCCGTTCTACGAGGCTGCTTCGCAGAACTAAGCACCGCCAACGTAAAAGGCCCGCAGGATCAACTGATCCTGCGGGCCTTTTCTGTAGGTGCTGAAGTCTTAGCCGTGCAGCGCGGGAACGATCAGGTAGATACCGAACAGTACGGCTACAGCGCTAAGCGCGAAGCAGGCGAACGCCCCTGCCTTCGCCAGGGCAACGCGGTTGCGCGGGGTGGAGCCGGTCTCCGCATCGAGCGAGACCGCGTACAGGCGAACCCCGAACGAATAGATGCAGACCACGGTCAGCGCGGCGAGGAGCGTGACGCCGAAGACCGTCAGGTAGTCCATCCAGTGGATGTTCATTTGGAACCTTCCTTGACCTTGACCCCGGCAGCGGTGCTTCCGCCCTTACCGGAGTTGTTGTTCTTGCCGGTGCTGCCGTTCTTGCCCTTGCGGTTGTTCTTGCCTCGGCGCTTCTTGATGCGGACTACTTCGCCGGCATTTTCAATGTCGCTTACGGCGTTGTCGTGGTTGACCGGGCTGCGGCGGGACCACAGGAAGATGCCCAGGATGGTGAGGGTGCCAAGGATGGAGATTGCAACCACACCTGCAGTGCCCAGGGACGCGATGAGCGCCGCGATGGCACCCATAACGGCGGCGGCGGGAAGCGTGAGGAGCCAGCCGGCGCCGACCTTACCCGCGGTGCCCCAGCGGACCTCGGCGCCCTTGCGGCCCAGGCCCGAACCGATGACGGATCCGGAGGCGACCTGTGTGGTGGAGAGTGCGAAGCCCAAGTGGGACGACGCCAGGATGGCGGCGGCCGTACTGGTTTCGGCAGCAAAGCCCTGTGCCGGCTTGACCTCGGTCAGGCCGGTTCCCATGGTGCGGATGATGCGCCAGCCACCGGCGTAGGTTCCGGCGGCAATGGCAATGGCACAGGCTGCGACCACCCAGAACTCGGGCCCGGTCCCGGAAGTCTGCAGGCCGCCGGCAACCAGGACAAGGGTGATCACACCCATGGTCTTCTGGGCGTCGTTGGTGCCGTGAGCCAGGGCGACAAGGGAGGAGGAGAAGATCTGGGCGTAGCGGAAGCCGCCGCGCTTGCGGGGCAGCTTGTTGCCCGAATCGGGATCATGCCGGCGGGTGATCCGGTATGCCAGCTTGGTGGCGAGGTAAGCCACGAACAGTGCGATGCACGGAGCGATCAGCGCCGGCAGGACAACCTTGGACATCAGCACGGAGTAATCCACCGAACCGAATCCCGCACCGACTATGGCGGCACCGATGAGGCCGCCGAACAGGGCGTGGGAGGAACTGCTGGGCAGTCCCCGCAGCCAGGTGATCAGGTTCCAGATGACTGCACCCATCAGGCCGGCGAAGATCATGACCGGGGTTATCTGGATCCCGCCCTCACCTTCCTTGATGAGTCCGCCGGAGATGGTTTTGGCTACCTCCGTTGAGAGGAAAGCACCTACCAGGTTGAGCACGGCCGCCAGAGCGACGGCCGTTTTTGGCTTGATGGCGCCGGTGGCGATGGGGGTAGCCATCGCGTTGGCGGTGTCATGAAAGCCGTTGGTGAAGTCGAAGAATAGTGCTAGCGCGATCACCAGCGCGACCATAAGGGTGAGGTCCACCGCATACCCTAACTAAAGACGAGTGAAAGAATCCGCGCAGCGGGACATCCCTCGGCACGTGTTTCGCTGCCGACGCCCGCTTTACGCCAGATTGATCGTATGCGCTCGGACAGGCGCGTACCAAAGCGGCGGATGTGCCCTTGCTCTCCCTGATGGGCGGCCAGGGTCAGATCCTCAGGCCGGTGCGGGGCTCACGCCCTCCGAGTTCGACGTCGATCACGGTGTCCGGTGCGGGCAGGACCACGCTCCGGGTGTGCGTGGTATGAGCGTCCGGTTCAATGATGCTGAGGACATACTCGCCGGGTCCGGGCAGGGGCAGTTCGTAGTTGCCTCTGCTGTCCGAGCGGGCCGAGGCAGATACCTCTCCACCCGGCCGGACCAGAATCACCAGCGCATCCGCGACGGCACGGCCGGCATGCCGGATCCGTCCGGTGAGGGCCAGTTGCCGGCGGAAGTGGATGTCGTGGTGTACGGCCGTGCCCCGGATGGCCAGTACCTCCGAAACCGGCAGCCAGCGGGCCTGGCTCGCGACCATGACGTATTGGCCGTCGCCAGGGAGCAGGACGGCATAACCGCCGTCGTGGTCCGCACGGTCCCAGTCCACCGGCCCGCCCGCGCTGTCCAGCACAGTGACGGTCCCCCGGCCCACGGGCCTGCCGTCCGCTGCCGACAGCAGCCGTCCGCCGACCATGAGCTCCCGCTTTTCCTCCGGCTGCGGCTGCCCCTGTCCCGCAACGGCATGCAGGTCCGGATGCGTGGCCTCATGCCGGCGGGACCGGGGAATCAGACAGGCGACGCCGGTGGCGGCCAGGGCGGCCAGGCCTGCCAGAACGAAGATGGTCCGGAACGCGTCCAGTGCGGGGAATGTGCTGCCGCCGGTGCTTATTGTCAGCGAGGCCAGGATAGTGGCCACTGCTGCGCTGCAGGTGGAGGTGCCCACGGACCGGAGCAGGGTGTTGAGGCCGTTGGCCGCCGCAGTGTCGGTCAGCGGGACGTTGCTCATGATGATGGTGGGCATGGCGGCCATGGAGATTGCCGTGCCGACCGACACAATCACGGCCCCGGTGATGATTTCCGGAACCGTATGTACAAAGAGGACGCGTGCCAGATACCCCGCAGCCATAACGGCGCAGCCGGTCACCAGGGTGACCTTTGCTCCGTAGGTGTTGGTGATGCGCGCCGAAACCGGGGCAACCGCCACCATCGCCAGCCCTGACGGGATCATGGTGAGCCCGGCCGTCAGCACGCTCAGCCCGAACCCGTAGCCGGTTTCCTTCGAGAGCTGCAGCTGCTGCGTAGTGACCAGCATGTTCGCGTACATGGAGAAGCCCACTAGAACGGCCCCGATGTTGGTGAGCAGAACCGGACGGCGGGCAGACGTCCGCAGGTCCACCAGGGGCTGTCCGTTGCGCAGCTCCGCCGGAAACCAGAGTGCGAAGCAGACGGCGGCGGCGGCAAAAAGGCCCAGGACCGGATAACTGGTCCAGCCCCAGACCCCGCCCTTGGTAATGGCCAGCAATACGGCGGTCATGGCCGCCGACAGCAGCACGGCCCCGACGTAGTCAAACGGTGCCGGACTGCGGACCGTCGACTCCGGGACGAAGACGACGACGGCGGCAATCAGCACCGCGCCGATCACGCCCACCACCCAAAAGGTGCCCTGCCAGCCCAACCGCTCGTAGACCAGCCCGGCAAGGGGCAGGCCTAAGGCGCTGCCGATGCCGAAGCTGGCACTCATCAGTGACACGGCGCCGGCGATCTTCTTCTGCGGCAGGGCATCCCGGAGGATGCTGATCCCCACCGGTATGACCGCACCGGCGAAACCCTGCAGCCCGCGGCCCACCAGGGCCCACGCGAAAGTCCCGCCGATGGAGGCCGTGAAGGCGCCGGCAACCATCAGGGCCATGGCCACCAGCAGCATCCGGCGTTTGCCGTACATGTCCGCCAGCCGGGAGACGATGGGCGTTGCCACCGCCGCGGAGAGCAGTGTTACGGTGACCAGCCAGGACACGTCGTCGGAGGTGACCCCGAAGATCCGGGGGTATTCCGGCAGCAGCGGAACCACTGCCGTTTTTTCGAGCGAGACAACTATGCCCCCGCATCCCAGCGTGGCAATCATCAGCCAGTCGGGGAACCTGCGCGCGCCCTTGCGTGCCGCATGCGGGGCAGTCATGCCGGTCCTTCGGGTTCAGCTCGGCGGGGGCCCTAGCCCCGCGAGATGGGAACCTTGGTTGATGTCGGTCCAACCTCCGGGACCGGCACGCGGATTTCCAGCACACCGTCGTTGTAGGTGGCAGTGACATTGTCCTGGCTGGCTCCGGAGGGCAGGGCTATTTCCCGGGTGAAGGACCCGTAACGGAACTCCGAACGATAGCCGTGCCGTCCCTTGTGCTCCGTTTGCTCCTTCCGCTCCCCCTTGATGTGCAGGACACCGTCGCTGACCGTGACGTCCAGGTCCTGTTCGGGATTGATGTTGGGCAGTTCGGCCCGGATCACCATGGCCGAACCGTCCTGGTATTCCTCGACGGGGAAGGCCGGAACCTCCCAGTCCCCCTCGAAGAATTTGCGGACCTGGTCGGGCAGTTCAAAACGCTCGCGGCGTGCAAGGGAAGCCATGGATATCTCCTTCTCTGTTGCCCGGTCCGGCGGCGCTGGAGCTAATTGGAGCTGCCGGGGCGCTGCGGCGCCGGGCGGAATGAACGGTGCCGCAAGGGTACGTCCGCTGCCCGGCGGTCCTCAATGGAAAAACGGCAAACCCGGGCCGGGGACAGGGTTTCGCCGCCGTTTTGCTTGTGGTCCCGGCGCCCGGCGTCCGAACCCTAGTCATGGATTTTCGGCGCGCGTAGAGTTTTTTCTGCGCGCAGCCCTGTGAGGACCCCACCGCCGTTCACTACGGCTTGATGGCAGTAGGCATACCGTCGATGAGAGGCTGACAAAAATGGCGCAGAATGATCCTGATTCACTTTCCGTCAATCCACTTTTTGCCCGGCCGGGCGAGGAAACCGCCGCCCCGAAGTTCCGGCTGAATGACAGTGAAATGCTGCCGGAAACGGCATACCAGATTGTCCACGACGAAACCATGCTGGACGGCAATGCACGCCTGAACCTGGCGACTTTTGTCAGCACCTGGATGGACGACCACGCGAACCGGCTCTACAGCG
This sequence comes from Arthrobacter sp. zg-Y238, assembly GCF_024385525.1. Lineage (GTDB taxonomy): Bacteria > Actinomycetota > Actinomycetes > Actinomycetales > Micrococcaceae > Arthrobacter_B > Arthrobacter_B jinronghuae. The sequence continues at coordinate 139,551 of NZ_JANFLU010000010.1, forward strand.
AGACGTTCGACAAGAACATGATCGACAAGGATGAATACCCGCAGACTGCGCAGATTGAGCAGAACTGCTGGCGGATCCTCGCCGATCTGTGGCATTCCCCTTCCCCGGAGAACTCCATCGGCACCTCGACGGTCGGTTCCTCCGAAGCCTGCATGCTGGGCGGGCTGGCGTTCAAACGGCTTTGGCAGCATCGGCGCCGCAGCGAGGGAAAACCCACTGATAAGCCGAACCTGGTGATGAGTTCAGCGGTCCAGGTGTGCTGGGAGAAGTTCTGCAACTACTTCGACGTCGAGCCGCGGCTGGTGCCCATCAGTGAAGAGCACAAATGCCTGGACGGCTTCGAGTTGGAGAACTACGTCGACGAAAACACCATCGGCGTCGTCGCCATCATGGGCGTGACCTACACCGGCATGTATGAGCCGGTGAAGCAGGTCGCCGCCAAGCTCGACGAGATCCAGTCCTCCACCGGCCTCGACATTCCCATCCACGTGGACGGGGCGTCCGGCGCCATGATCGCTCCGTTCATCCAACAGGATCTGGAGTGGGACTTCCGGCTGGAACGGGTCCACTCGATCAGCACCTCCGGCCACAAATACGGACTGGTCTATCCCGGCCTCGGCTGGGTGGTCTGGCGGGAACGGCAGTGGCTTCCGGAGGACCTGATTTTCTACGTGAGCTACCTGGGCGGCGATATGCCGACCTTTGCCCTCAACTTCTCGCGCCCCGGTGCCCAGGTGGTCCTGCAGTTTTACTTGTTCCTGCGCCTGGGCCGCGAGGGCTATGCACGGATCCAGCAGGCATCGCAGGACGTGGCTCTGCACCTGTCGGGCGCGATCGCGGAGCTTGGCCCCTTCGAACTGTGGAACGACGGCTCCGACATTCCGGTGTTCGCCTGGCGGTTGAAGGATGGATACACGGACAAGTGGAACCTGTATGACCTGGCGGAGCGGCTCCGCACCAGGGGGTGGCTCGTGCCCGCCTATCCCCTGCCGGACAACCTCTCGAACCTGACGGTGGAACGGATTGTGGTCCGCAACGGGCTGAGCATGGATCTGGCCGAGAAACTGCTGGCAGACATCCGTCGGGAAACGGCGTATCTGGAACACCTGAGCGCCCCCATGCCCCGCGAGGCGGAGCACCCCGGATTCCATCACTAATCAAAGAGGTGGGCTGAATGAGCGATTCGAAGGCAGCAAATCCGTCCGGGTCGGACCGGCGGCGGGCGAAGTCGAAGCAGAACGCCCAGATCACCATCGGTGCCCTGGCAGTGATGAACATTGTGGCCGTGGTCAGCCTCCGCGGACTTCCGTCCGAGGCCGAGTACGGCCTGAGCTCGATTTTCTACTACGTCCTGGCCGCCGTCGTCTTCCTGATTCCGGTCTCCATTGTGGCTGCGGAGCTGGCCACCGGATGGCCGGAAACGGGCGGCGTATTCCGCTGGGTCGGCGAGGCCTTCGGACCACGGTGGGCGTTCCTTGCCATGTTTATGCTCTTCATCGAGGTCACCATCTGGTTCCCCACCGTGCTGACTTCGGCGCGGTTTCACTCGCCTACACCGGGGACAGCCAGAGCCTGGATGCGCAGCTGGCAGGAAATAAATTCTTTGTCCTCGCGGTGGTCCTGGTGGTCTACTGGCTGGCCACGTTCATTGCTTTCCGCGGCGCGAAGGCCTTCTCCCGGGTGAGCCAGTGGGGCGGCATCGTCGGAACCATCATTCCGGCCGCCATTTTGATCATCCTTGGCTTCTCCTATTTCTTTGCCGGCAACACCCCGCAGATCCAGCTGGGCTGGGGCGAACTCATTCCCGACTTCGGCAACTTCTCCAACGTGGTGCTCGCAGCATCGATTTTCCTTTTCTACGCCGGCATGGAAATGAACGCGATCCACGTCAAAGAGGTCAAGAACCCCACCCGCGACTACCCGATTGCTGTGCTGACCGCGGCGGCAGGGACGGTCATCATCTTCGTGCTGGGAACCCTGGCCATCGCGTTCGTGGTGCCCCAGGCCGATATCAACCTGACCCAGAGCCTGCTGACCTCCTACAACGACATGTTTGAATGGGCCGGCATTGGCTGGGCAGGACCCATAGTCGCGTTTATGCTCCTGATCGGTGTCCTCGCCGGAGTGGTGACCTGGGTGGCAGGTCCGTCAACGGGCATGCTCGCCGTGGCGAAGGCAGGCTACCTCCCCCGCTTCTGGCAGCACACCAACAAGAACGGAATGGGCACCCACATCCTGTTCTTCCAGGCCTTTATGGTCACCGGCCTGGGACTGACCTACGTGGTGCTGCCCTCGGTTCAGGCCGCCTACCAGATCCTGAGCCAGCTGACAGTGATCCTGTACCTCATCATGTACATGCTGATGTTCGCTGCCGCGATTTACCTGCGCTACAGCCAGCCGAACCGTCCGCGGCCCTACCGGGTGCCCGGAGGCGACGTCGGGATGTGGATTATCGGCGGCGTGGGTTTCCTCGGTTCACTGATGGCTTTCGCCTTCAGCTTCATCCCGCCCGACCAAATCACTGTGGGATCCCCGGAAGTGTACGTGGGCATCCTGGTGGGCGGGGCGGTGGTGATGGTAATCCTGCCGTTCCTTATCTACGCCTTCCGCAAGCCGCACTGGCGGGACCCGACCAGCGAGTTCGTTCCGTTCACGTGGCAGATTGAGCATTCGCATCCCGGGACGGTCACCGAGTCGAGTGTTTCGACCCAGCAGTTGACCCGGGAAGCTGAATCCTCCGGTTCGCCGGTGATGTTCTCGCACGACGACGGCGGCGGGCGCGGCGGGAGCTCGGCGGTATGAAACTCGATGATGCCGCCATTGAATCGGCGGTCCGGACGGCGTACGCAGACCACCGTAACGACTCCGGGGGCAGGAACGCCAGCTACATCCCGTACCTGGCGTCCGTGAACCCGGACCTCTTCGGGGTTTGCGCGATGACCGCGGACGGAGCGTTGTTCGAAGCCGGTGACACAGGCTTCGAATTCGCCCTGGAATCCATTTCCAAGGTGTTCTCCATGGCGTGGGCCATGGAACAGGTGGGGCTGGAAACCTTCCAGGAAAAGGTGGGTGCGGATCCGACCGGGGAACCGTTCAACTCGGTGATCTCCGTTGTACTGCACGGTGACACACCGGTTTCGCCCTTGGTCAATGCCGGGGCCATGTCTACGGTTTCCCTGATTCCCGGCGACAACGCCGAGGATCGGTGGGAGGCGATCCTGCAGGTCCAGAGCGCATTTGCCGGCCGGAGAATCACGCTGAGTGACGAGGTGAATAACTCCGAGCAGTCCACTAACTTCCACAACCGGGCGATTGCCTGGCTGCTGTACTCGGGCGGCACCATGTATTCGGATCCGATGGAAGCGTGTGATGTGTATACCCGGCAGTGCTCCACCCTCGTCACTGCCCGGGACCTGGCCGCCATGGGAGCCACCATCGCCAACAAGGGAATCAATCCCCTGAGCGGGGACCGGGTGGTGCAGGCTGCCAACATCCCGGCCATGCTGGCCGAGATGACCATGGAAGGGATGTATACCGCCTCCGGTGACTGGGCCTACCGCGTGGGACTGCCGGGAAAGTCCGGCGTGGGCGGGGGAATCCTGGCCATCATGCCCGGCAAGCTGGCGATTGCCGGGTTTGCGCCGCCGCTGGACGAGGTGGGCAACAGCGTCAAGGCCCAGGCTGCGGTGGCCCAGGTTGCCGCAGCGCTGGGCCTGAGCATATACAAGGCCAGCGAGTACAGCGACTAGCCCAGGTCCCGGCCTATCCGGTCTGCGGCGGCGCGCAGCGGCGGAAGCACCGTCTCCTCCACGCGCTCGGCGCTGTGCAGCTGCAGCGACACGTTGGCGGCCGCGACCACTGTGCCGTCGCCGCTCCGGACCGGAACGGCCACGCCGCGCAGGCCGTCCTCCAGTTCATCAGCCACCCGTGACCAGCCCCTCTCGCCGGCCTCGCGTACGGAAGCCCTCAGCTCCTGGATGCTGCGGACGGTGCGCCCGGTGTAAGGCAGCAGCTCCACGGTGCTGAAATAGTCTTCCTGCTCCGCCTCGGGCAGGGACGCCAGCAGCACCCTGCCCATCGACGTGGCCCAGGCCGGGAACCGGGTCCCGACGTTGACCGCCACCCGCACCAGCCGGGGGGAAGTGATGCGCGAAACATAAACGACGTCGGTCCCGTCCAGGATGCACAGCGACGTCGTCTCACCCAGGTCTGCGGAGAGCTGCTTCAGGTGCGGTTCCGCGGTGTGCGGCAGGGCGAGATGCGCCAGGAACGAGGACCCGATGTCCAAGGTCCTCGGCGCCAGGCGAAAGGTGGTTCCGTCAAAGCCCAGGTAGCCCAGGTCCCGGAGGGTGAGCAGGAAGCGGCGCGACGCAGCCCGGCTGATGCCTGCGGCCGCGGCCGCGGAGCTGACCGTATGTTCGGGCACGTTCAGCGTGAAGGCGCCCAGCACGGCAAAGGCCTTCTCCACTGATTTCACGTAATAGCCGTCTGCGCCCTCCACTTAACCCGCCTTCCGTTTCGGCTCCCCCCGGGACGCCAGGTACTGGGAGGCCAGCCGGACGGGTGCGTTGGGTGCACCGTAACCTTCATACCCGCCGCGCCGTTCCACCACTTCGAAGAACACGTTACCCACCGTGCCCGTGTAGAAGTGCAGGAATTCGCCGTCGCCGTCACGGTCATAGAGCAGGTTCAGGTCCTGCAGTTCCGCCAGGAAGCCCGGATTCAGCCGGAAGCGGGCTGCCAGGTCCTCATAGTAGTTGGCAGGAACCGGCAGGAACTGCAGGCCCCTTTCGGCGGCCTGACGGGCCGTGGCGACCAGGTCGGTGGAGGTGAAGGCCACATGCTGGGGGTATTCCCCGCCGCCGGGCCCGGACTCCACGATCAACGGGGCAATGTTCAACGCCAGCCGCACCCCGCCGTCGGCGCTGCGCATCACCTGGCTGCGGACCAGCCCCATGGGGCTGGGGACCTCCTGCGAGGCGATAGGGGTCAGGGAAAGCGTGGACTCGTAGAAGAGCACCGCTTCGTCGAAGTGCTGCCAGGGCTGGGACAGGTTGATGTGGTCAATGGCCGAAATCAGCGGCTGTGCCGGCTGCCCGGCGGTTCCCCCGGGTCCCTGCTGCACCGCGGGTCCGAACTCGTCCGCCCACGCGGCAGTGCCGTCGGCGGTGGCTTCGCAGAGGAAGACCTCCGTGGAGTCCGGGGCAAACACGGCCTGGAGAACCTGCTCGTCCGCCTGGCTGCGCCGGCTTACCGGCCGTGCCCGCAGCTGCACGGCGCGGGAGGCAGCGGCCTGCGGGTCCTGCACGTCCAGGCCCAGTGCCGAGATGCCCGGTTCCATGCCGCCGGCCTGCTGCCCGTTGATGATCACGCGGGCCGCGCCGGAGGTCCACAGCTGCACTGGTTTGGTCCGGTGCCCGCCGGCGAAGCTGAAGCCCAGCTGATACAGGAGCGCGGAGACGGCGTCCGGGTTCCCGGCCTTGACCTCGGCGAAGTTGAACCCGGTGGGCTCGGCCACGCTCGGCAGGGTCGCGAGGGACATCGGATACTGCGTGCCGCCGTCGTGCTCTTTGAGGTACGACGCCGTACGCTCCTCCAGCCAGATCAGGGACCGCATGGCGTCCACCGCCGTGCGGTCCTCGGCCGTCTGCCGGAAGACGTCGTTGAAGATCTCCAAGGAGACGGGCCCGTTGTAGCCGCTGCGGACCAGGTGGGCCATGAACCGCACCAGGTCGAACGCGCCCTCCCCGGGAAAGACCCGGTAGTGCCGGCTCCAGGATAGGACGTCCAGGGACAGTTCCGGCGCGTCGGCGAGTTGGACGAAGAAGATCTTCTCCGCCGGGATTTTTTCGATCGCGGCCGGGTCCCAGCCGCGGGAGAGGATATGGAAGCTGTCCAGGCAGGTGCCGATCTGCGGGTGGTCGGCCAGGTCCACTATGCGCTGGGCATGCTCGAAGTCATTCACGTAGCGCCCCCAGGCCAGTGCTTCGTAGGCAACCTTCACCCCGTAGCCGGCCGCCAGTTCACCCAGCCGGCGCAGCTGGTCCGCCGCCGCGGCGTCGTCGTCGATGGTGGCAGTGCCCACGTTGCTGCACAGGAGCATGGTTTCGATGCCCAGGCGGTTCATCAGTTCGAACTTTGCCCGGGCCCGGTCCAGGTTGGCTTCCAGCAGGGGTGCTTCGACGCCTTCGAAGTCGCGGAACGGCTGGTACAGGTCCAGGGTCAGGCCCAGGGCGTCCGCCAGGGTGCGGATCTGCTCCGGGCTGGACGGGGACACCAGGAGGTCCGGTTCGAAGATTTCAATGCCGTCGAAACCTGCATCGGCGCAGGCACGCATTTTCTCTTCGAGCGTCCCGCTCAGGCAGACGGTGGCAATTGACGTGCGCATGGTGCTCCGGTCCCCGGCCCTCAGCGGCCCTGGCTAATCAGTTCGTGGAAGTGGGTGAGCATCCGCGCCGCGTCGGGCCGGATGCCGGTAATCAGTTCAAAGGCGTCCACGGCCTGGCCCACGGCCATCCGGCCGCCGTCCAGCACACTGCAGCCCCGCGCCTGTGCGCCGCGGATCAGTTCCGTTTCCACCGGACGGTAGACGACGTCGGCCACCCACTGGGAGGGGCTGAGCAGGTCCAGGTCCACGGCGAGGCCGGGATGGGAATGCATCCCCACCGGTGTGGCATGGACCAGGCCGTCGGCTCCGGGCAGGACGGCTGCAAGGTCTGCCGGCGTGCCGGAGATAATCTGCCGGTCCGGGAAGAGCCCGGACAGTGCTGCGGCGCGTTCCGCAGCGCGCAGGGGGTCCAGGTCCAGCAGGGTCAGCCGGCCGGTGCCCGCCTTGAGCAGGGCATAGGCCACGGCCGCTCCCGCCCCGCCCACGCCGAGCTGGACCACCGCGTCCAGCTTGGCGTCCGGCAATCCGCCGGCCAGTGCTCCGCCGAAGCCGGAGAAATCGGTGTTGTGCCCGATGAACCTGCCGTCGCGGATCAGGACGGTGTTGACTGCGCCTAGCCGCGCGGCGTCGTCGGACACTTCATCGAGTTCGGCCAGGACCAGCTGCTTGCAGGGATGCGTCACATTGAAGGCATTGAAGCCCAGGTCCCGGCCGGCGCGCAGCAGCGCTCCGACGTCGGTGCCCGGACGGCCCAGCTTTGTTAGGTCAATCGGCCGGTAAATGTACCGCAGCCCCTGATGATCGGCCTCCCTTTCATGCATGGGCGGGGTGAGGGAAGCGGTGATGCCTTCCCCGATCAACCCGACAACGAATGATTCCTCGGTGCCGCTCATGGCGCTGTTCCTTCCGGTGCCTGACTGTGGGCGGCGGTGCCCTTTCGACCACGCAGGACTCATATGCGTCGCTGCTTGCCGGACCCTTAACTGTGGGCTACATTACTTCAAGCGTACGGAGAATGCACACAAGTGCGCATTCCGCACAATCCAATACCGCACACGTCGCCCACCCCCCCCACCTCAGCCCACGTCAGGAGAGATGCAATGGACGCATCCGCCCCCGCTGGACCAGCAACGGGCAAGACCCCGCGCAAGGCCGCCACTGCCAGCTTTATGGGCAGTGCCGTCGAGTACTACGACTTCTTTATCTTCGGTTCCGCTGCCGCGCTCATTTTCCCGCGCGTGTTCTTCCCGGACGCCGACACCCAGGCCAGCGTTATGTCGCTCGCCACCTTCGGTTTCGCCTATATTGCCCGTCCGGTCGGCGCCGTTATCCTCGGACACTTCGGCGACCGGGTGGGCCGCCAGAAAGTCCTGATGTTCACCCTCCTGCTGATGGGCGGGTCCACCTTCCTGATCGGCTGCCTGCCGGACTTCAACACGATCGGCTGGTGGGCTCCCGTCCTGCTGGTCTTCTGCCGCCTGATGCAGGGACTTTCCGCCGCCGGCGAGCAGGCCGGCGCCAGTTCCATGACCCTGGAACACGCGCCGGACAACCGCCGCTCGTTCTTCACGTCCTGGACCCTGACCGGCACCCAGGGCGGACAGATCCTTGCCGCACTGGTGTTCATTCCCGTGGTTGCCCTGCCGGACGACATCAAGTACGGCATCGGCTGGCGCATTCCGTTCTGGCTGAGCGCCGTGGTTGTCGTAGTCACCTACTTCATCCGCCGCTCCCTGCATGAAACCCCCACCTTCACGGAGGCCAAGGAACGCAACGAGATCGTGAAGCTGCCGGTGGGCGTCCTGCTGAAGGACCACTGGCGCGACGTGCTGCGGGTCATCTGCTGCGCCTTCATCGCGGCGGTTTCCACCGTCTACGGAACGCTGGCCATCAAGTACGGCACCGAGGTGGGCGACGTGGACGCGAACATTACGCTCTGGCTCGTGGTCGCCGGCAACGTCTTCGCGCTGTTCACGCAGCCGCTGTTCGGCCGGCTGGCCGACCGGATCGGGCGCCGTCCGGTCTTCATCTACGGTGCGGTATCCAGTGCGGTGATCATGCCGTTCTACCTGCTGTCCATGGAGTCCGGTAACACCCTGCTGCAGTTCGCCCTTTCCGTGGCGGTATTCTCCTGCGGCTACGCGGCGGCGAACGCCGTCTGGCCGTCCTTCTACGGAGAGATGTTCAGCGCCAAGGTCCGCTTCTCCGGCCTCGCCATCGGCACGCAGCTCGGCTTCCTGATGGCCGGTTTTGCACCGTCCATCGTTGCTGCCATCGGCGGACTGGAACCCGGCGGATGGGTGGTCACCAGCATGTTCACCGGCGCCATCTGCGCCATCGCCGCGATTTCCGCCCTCACCGCCAAGGAGACCGCACACACCCCGACGGCGGAACTGGGTCTGCACCTGGACAAGACCGCCGCCCCGGTGCGCCCGGCCACTGCATAGGAGGCGGCAACCGCATTACCCGCAGGGCCGGGGTGGGAACTTTTCCCGCCCCGGCCCTGCGTCGTATGCCGCGCCGTGTCACGTTCCGCAGTGTCATAAGCCGCGCAGCCGGGCCCGGCGCGAAGTCCAGGCGATGTATCCGCCCAATGCCCCCGTCGATGCGAGCCCGGCACTCATCAGCGGTGCCTGCCAGGATTTCCAGCGGGACGAATCACCCAGGGTCAGTTCCCCCACGCCACGGATAAACGCCGATGCGAAGATTGCCGCCACCAGCCTGTTTCCCACGCGCTCCAGCCGCATCACCAGCGGCAGCAGTTCCTCGCCGCGGAGGTGGACCTCCACTCCCTCGATTTCCAGGGTGCTGAGCAGCCGGCGCGCCTGGTCCGGCAGTTCAGCTCCCAGCTCCAGGACCTCGGTTCCGGCGCGGCCGAGCCTGCGGGCGTAGTTCACCGGGTTCAGCTGGTGCACCGCCATCCTGCGGGCATAGGGCCCCAGGGTGGGGCCCAGCCGGAACCGGGGATCCAATACCTCGCCCATTCCCTCGGTCATGATCAGCATCCTCAGCAGCAGCGCCATTTCCCGCGGCAGCTGGATGTGGTGCGTGCGCAGGATGCCGAGCCCGGTGGTGATGATGGTTCCCACCGGTGCCGAAGCCAGGTCCTTGCCCGAATACAGGCGGATCAGCGGACCAAGGTCCATCCTCAGCTTCACCCGGTTCACCCGCATCCCTGAGGCGTTGATCCGGACCAGCGCATTGGTGATCCGCTCGGGATCCTTGCGCACGATGCCGATGAACAGGGCGGACAGCTGGCTGCGCAGCTTCTCGTCCACCTCGCCCACCATCCCGAAGTCGATCAGCCCCACCCGGCCGCCGGGCTGCACGAAAAGGTTTCCCGGGTGCGGGTCCGCATGGAAAAACCCGTCGTCGAAGACCATCTTCATTTCAACGCGTGCCGCGGACACCGCCAGCGCCGGTCGGTCGATCCCGGCGGCATCGAGCGCGGCAACGTCCGTGACCTTCATTCCCCGGATCCGGTCCATCGTGAGGACCCGGGAGGTGCTGTGGTCCCAATAGACGGCGGGAATGGTGATCGCGGCGTCGTCCTGGAAGTTGGCCTGGAACCGGTCCGCATTGCGGCCTTCCTGGAGATAGTCCAGTTCCGAGCGGAGGGTGGAGGCGAACTCGTCCATCAGCCCGGTGAGGTCGTAGTCGCGGGCGGCTTCCCAGCGCTTGCCGGCCGCGTTGGCCAGGTTCTGCAGGATTTCCAGGTCCTGCTCCACCTGCGCGGCGATGCCGGGCCGGCGTACCTTGACCACCACCTCGGTGCCGTCTTTGAGAACGGCGGCGTAGACCTGTCCGATCGAGGCGCTTGCCATGACCGTGGTGTCGAAGGACCGGAAGACCTCCAGCGGGTCTCCGCCCAGTTCCTGCCGCAGCTCGTCGGCGATCTGCGGCCACGGGACCGCTTCGGCGTCATCCTGCAGCTTCGCCAGCTCGCGCTGGTACTCCGGGGGCAGCAGGTCCGGGCGGGTGGAGAGCAGCTGGCCCATTTTCACATACGTGGGGCCCAGCTCCTCGAGGGCCGTGCGCAGGTACTCCGGACGGGTGCGGGGCTTCGCTCCCGGCTCGGCTGCCTGCTGGCGGCGGAACGGCAGCCTGCCCTCCAGGCCGAGGGCAGACACCAGGAAGCCGAGGCCGTTGCGGGAGAGGATTTCGGCGATCTGCCGGTAACGGTCCAGCTGGCTGATCATTGGTCTGCTCCGTCCACGAGGACTCCGGTTCTGCCGGTGCTGTTCGTTACCGAAACACTAGCGGCAGGGCAGGTTCCGCCGACAGGCTCCGCACCTGTACGGCACCTGTACCGCTTCAGCCGTCCGGTGCTCTTCTCCCGGCCGCGGCCGGGACCTAGACTCCGGCACATGCCGATGTCCTCACCTGACCAGCCGTCCGCTGCCTCGCTGCGGGAGCGGGTGTCCTCTCTCCCGCCGGACGAAAGACCCGTCCTGCTGTCCGGAGCCTCCTTCTGGAGCACCGCCGCTGCCCCGGCGGCAGGGCTCCGGCCCCTGGTGCTCTCCGACGGGCCGCACGGCATCCGGCGTCCGCGCAGCGACACCGAGCCGGGAATCGGCGACGCGCTTCCCGCCACCTGCTTCCCGGCCGAATGCCTGACGGCGTGCTCATGGGATACGGACCTGCTGGCCCGTCTCGGCACCGCAACGGCGAGGGAAGCGGCAGCCGCGCATGTCGACGTCGTGCTGGGACCGGGGCTGAACATCAAGCGCACTCCCCTGTGCGGACGCAACTTCGAGTACTTCTCCGAAGACCCGCTGCTTGCCGGCGCCCTGGGGGCTGCCTGGATCCGCGCGGTCCAGGCCGAGGGGGTGGCGGCCTGCCCCAAGCACTTCGCCGCGAACAACCAGGAAGCGGACCGGATGCGCATTAACGCGGCGGTGGACGAACGTACCCTGCACGAGATTTACCTCAGGGCTTTCGAAACGGTGGTCCGGACCGCACACCCGTGGACCCTGATGGCTGCCTACAACAAGGTCAACGGCATCCACTCCGCGGAGAACGCCTGGCTGCTGGAGACGGTCCTGCGCGGTGAGTGGGGTTTCGACGGCCTGGTGATGTCCGACTGGGGTGCGGTCACCGACCGGGCGGCCGCACTCGACGCCGGACTGGACCTGGAGATGCCCGCCAGCGGCGGGCTGGGGCTGGCGGAACTGCAGGCCGGCCTGGTCGCCGGCACCGTCAACCAGCAGATGGTGGATTCATCCGTGGCGCGGCTGCTGCAGCTGGCAGACCGCACCGCGGCGCCGGCGCACAACGATGCGGACCTGGACGGACACCACCAGCTGGCACGCGAGGCAGCTGCGGCATCCATGGTGCTGCTGAAGAACGAGGGCGGAATCCTGCCGTTCTCCCCCGACCTGCGGCTGGCCGTGGTGGGCGAGCTGGCCCGCACCCCCCGGTACCAGGGGGCCGGTTCCTCGCAGGTGACCCCCACACGGGTGAGCGTCCCGCTGGAGGTCCTGTCCGAGCGGACCGCTGCAGCCGTCTTTGCCGCCGGTTACCGGCTGGACGGAACGCCCGACCCGGAGCTGGTGACCGAAGCGGAGACCGCGGCCGCCGCGGCGGACGCGGTGCTGTTCTTCCTCGGCCTGCCCGAGGACAAGGAGTCGGAGGGATTCGACCGGCCGGACCTGGCCCTGCCGGAGAACCAGTTGGCGCTGCTGCGGGCGGTGACCGCCGCAAATCCCTGGACCGTGGTGGTCCTGTTCAACGGCGGCGCAGTGGAGACCGGGTGGGTGGAGCAGGTGCCGGCCGTACTGGAGGCGTGGCTGCCCGGCCAGGCCGGAGGCGAAGCACTGGCGGATGTCCTGCTGGGAGACGTCAACCCCTCCGGAAAACTGGCCGAAACCTTTCCGCGGCGGATCGAAGATACTCCGGCCTTTGGAAACTATCCCGGCGAGGCGGGCACCGTCCGCTACGGCGAAGGGGTGCTGGTGGGCTACCGCTGGTATGACGCGCGGGCCATCGAACCGGCCTTCGCCTTCGGCCACGGGCTGTCCTATACCGCTTTCGAGTACACCGGCCTGGCCCTCCGCCTTGCGGACACGGACATGGGGCCGGTCCTGGCAGTCGAGGCAACGCTCACGAATACCGGCAGCCGGGCCGGCGCCGAAGTCCTGCAGGTTTACTCGGGCGCTCCCGCGGGACCCGCGGTACGGCCGCCCCGCGAGCTCCGGGCCTTCCGCAAGGTCTTCCTCGAACCCGGGGCCTCGGCTCCTGTTGCGTTGACGGTACCGCTGCCGGACCTGGCGAGGTTCGACCCGGCGTCGCACCGGTGGATTACCGACGCCGGAACCTACCGGATCGACGTCGGATCCTCCTCCCGGGATATCCGGCTCAGCGGAACCATTGACCTGCCCGGCACAGAAGGCGGCACGGCGGCCCCGCTGACACTGGATTCGACTATCTCGGAGTGGCTGGCCCATCCGCTGGGGCGGAAGCTGCTGGGCGGCACAGACCGCGGCGCAGACCCGGGCAGCGGCGGAGATGCTGCGGGCGGGACCGGCACCGGCGGCATGGCCGACGCGCTGGCGCTCATGGGCAGTATGCCGCTGCGCCGGCTGGCCCGGTTCCCCGGCACGCCCCTTACGCCGGACCTGCTGGCCGGACTGGAACAGGTACTGCGCGGCGCCGGCCCGGCGGGCGGGGAATCCTCCTAGTCCGTGAGCAGGGACCGGTAGAGCTCCTCATGCGCTGCGGCGACCATCCGGCGCTCGGCGGTCCGCTCCGCCCGGCTCATTCCCGGCCGGTTCCGGGCGGCATGCACCTGCTTGAGCCCGTTGGCCAGGGACTGGGCATCGAGCCCGTCCTCGTTATGCACGAATTCGGTGACACCGGCGCGCTGCTGGGCGTAGAAGCCGCAGGACGGGGCCAGCACGGCCGTGCCCAGGTCGGTGCACGCTTCGAGCCAGCCCGAGTGGGTGCCGAACCGGTACGGCAGCACGGACACATCCAGGCTCGACAGGTAGTCCCAGAGCTGCGGTTCGTCGAAGTAGTCCCGGACGTGCAGTTCGAGCCGTCCTGCCGCGGCGGCTTCAGACAGCCAGCGGTGCAGTTCCGGGCGGTACTTGTCCCCTCCGGGAGTAAGGATGTCCGGATGCCCGTTCACCTGCAGCACGGCACCGGGCAGCTGCTCCACGGCGTCGAGCAGGTCCGGAAGAATCGCCCCCTCCATCATGTTCGGACGCAGGCTCTTCAGGTGCACCCCGACGCGGAACTCCTCACGCGGACCGGCTGCCAGCCGCACGGCCTGGCGCCGCTCGAGCTCCTCGAGGTCCACCACGTGCGGATGCGGCAGCACCTGCGGGCGGCGGCCCCACCGGCGCTCGACGACGGCCGCGGCCCCGGGGGTGAGCGTGATCAACGCATCGGCTGCGGAGATCAGCACGCCCAGCTGCGCGTCGTGTGCCTCCGGCGTGAGGTGGTGCGGATTGCGCAGGTCGTGGACCGTGTAGACCAGCGGTTTTCCCTGGGCCTTCAGCTCGTCGGTGACCGCCTGCAGATCCTGGGGCGAAATGGCGTCGAAGCCGAAGTGGATGTGCATCAGGTCGAAGCTGTCCGCGTTCTCCCGGATCCAGCCTGCGTCCAGCATGACCGGCGGCCACCACGTCGCCTCCGTGGACTGGCCGGGGTTGCGGGGGTCCGGGTCCGGCAGGCGTACCACCGGGTTCCGCTCACCGGGGACGGCGCCGGTATGCCGGATATAGACCTGGCTGTGCGGCACTGACGCCACCCTGATGTTCGATCCTTCAGCCCTGCCCACGCATCCTCTTTCGCCGCTGATAAAAAACCGTCTTCAGTATACTTAGTATTTTGCGGTGCCCGCGGAGGGCACCCCCGGCGGAAGGAACGAATGCAGCCGCAGCAGACCGGCCCTGATCAGGCGTTTTCCGTGCTCATCATCAGCTCGGGACGCGATGCCCACCTGGCCAATGCCGTCCGCGGGATCAGCCGCTCCACCCGCACGCCCGCCGAGATAGTGGTCTGCTACCTGAACCAGCCCGAGGCTGTTCCCCCGCCCAGTGACGTGCCGCTGCGGGTGGTCCATGCGGCGTCGGGACCCGGCGAACCGCTGCCCCTGGGAGCAGGCAGGAATGCCGCAGCTGCTGCGGCGCAATGCGAGACACTGGTCTTCCTCGACGTGGACTGCATCCCCGGTATCGGGATGTTCGAGCATTTGCTGTCGGACCTGGACCGGACCGGCGGCCTGGTTATGGCCTGCCCCCGCTACCTCGCGGCAGACGCGGACGTGCCGGCATGGGTGTCCGACGGCGACGAGCAGGTGCTGATCCGGGACTCCGTGCCGCACCACGCACGTGCCGCCCTGGCGCCGGCGCAGGGGGAACCGGCAATTGCCTCCCGGGAATACGCGCTGTTCTGGTCGCTGGGGTTTGCCGTCCACCGGGAGACCTTCGAACGGATCGGCGGCTTTGACGAGTCCTTTGCCGGGTACGGAGGCGAAGATACCGACTTCGCCTTCACGGCGCAGCGGCTGGCGGTCCCGCTGGCGTTCTCCGGGGCAACCATGTTCCACCAGCACCACGGCGTGCACAGGCCCCCGCTGCAGCACCTGGAATCCATTGTCATTAACGCCAAGGCGTTCCGGGGCAAATGGGGCAGCTGGCCGATGACCGGCTGGCTCGATGCCTTTGCCCGGGACGGCTACGTGTCCTGGGACCGCGACGGCGGGGACCTGCGGCTGCTGCGCCGTCCGGCTCCGGACGAACTCGCCGCGGCCCGCGTCAATGCACCGTACTGACGTTCCCGCCGCCGGGAACGGCCTCCCCCTGCAAATCCACACCGGACACGGCCGAGCCAACTGCAGCCAGGAAACGGTCCCGGAACTCGTCGGAAGAAACCAGCAGGGTCCTGGCCAGCAGCTGCGGATCGGACCCGCGCAGCTCTTCCAGCAGGCTCGGCCAGTCCGCCACTGAGGCGAAGCCTGCGGCGGCCGCGGCCCCGGCCGCAGCGAGCGAAGAGGCGAACACGGCCTGTTCCCTGAACGGCCGTGGTTCGGGAATCAGCAGCGCCGGCCGGCGGGCGGCAGCCGCAGCGGCCACCGCATTGTGCCCGGCCGAGGTAACCACCACGTCCGCGCCGGCCAGCCGGGGTCCCGGATCCGCCACCACGCCCAGCAGCGACACATTCGCGGGAACCTCGCCCGGGGCGCCGGCGGTATGTCCCATCACGTCCCATTGCCAGTCCGGGGTCTGCCGGGCGGCGGCGAGCACGTCCGCCAGCGCCACGCCGGTTCCGCCCAGGGAGGTCTGCACCGCGACGGTCCGCGGCCGCACCGGCACGAGCCCGGCGGAGGGAGCGGTGTCCGGAGCGAGCATGCCCAGATAGGTGCTCCTGGAGCCGTAAGCCTGCAGATGCGCCGGATCCTCGATGGCTTCCGGGAAGTAGGCGATGAGCCGGTGAACGGAGTCGTAGGCCAGACGGTGGGCCGGATCGGTCCGTTCCCCGTGCATCCGGCGGTGGATGACCGGATAACCCGCCAGCCGGGCAAAGGCGGCAACCTCCACGGACACATCCACAACCACTACATCCGGGGCAAACTCCTCCCAGAGCCGGTGCAGCCGGCTGAAGCGGGACTGCAGCGCCGACCCAGCCGGCGCATAGTGCAGGAACTCCCCCGGTCCGGGCGCGAACGGACCGTCGGGTCCGACGTCGGGCGGCAGCGGCGCAAACCGCGCACCACCGGGCAGCCGCGGGGGTCCTCCGGCCGGGGCGGTGCCGGTGACAAGCAGCTCCACGGCTCCCAGCCGGGCAATGTTGGCGGCATGACGCAGGTGTCCGGTGCCGTGATGGTGCGCGTAGTAGGCCACGCGCGGCATGCGGGAGGAAGGCAAGTACTGCTCCTGTTACGGCACGAGGGCGGCGTCGGGATGACCGGCGGCGGGCAGGGCGGAGCCCGACGGTAGTCCGTCCGGCTCGAGCAGTGACCGCATTTGTTCCTCGTAGGAATCCACCATGGCGGACGCGCTGAAGC
The DNA here is from genome assembly GCF_024385525.1 of Arthrobacter sp. zg-Y238. GTDB lineage: Bacteria > Actinomycetota > Actinomycetes > Actinomycetales > Micrococcaceae > Arthrobacter_B > Arthrobacter_B jinronghuae. Next base: position 155,951 of record NZ_JANFLU010000010.1, read on the forward strand.
GCGCAGCGGATTTCCGTACCCGATCTCGGTCGAGCCGGCGGGCATCCGTGACGGCAGCGGCCAGGGCATCTGCACCGAGGCCTTCGGCGAGCCGGCCGGCGTCGGCGTCGATGATCTCGGGCATGGCACCCAGCGGCAGGGCAGCCACCGGCGTACCGCAGGCCATCGCCTCCAGCGCGGTTAATCCGAAGGGCTCGGACCAGACAGGCGAGGCAATGAAGACCTCTCCGGAACCGAGGAAGGCGGCCAGTTCGCGGTGGTCAAGGTGGCCAACGTGCTGCACCCCGCGGCCGAGGTGCGGTGCAACGGTGCGTTCGAAATACTTCGCATCGCTGATCGGCCCGGCAAAGTGCAGTTCCATGCCTGCCATCCGAGCCGCATCGATCGCTATGTGAAGGCCCTTTTCGGGGGTGACCCGTCCGGCCCAGACTACGGTTCCAGTACGGCGTCCGGTGCCTGCGGGCCAGTCCGCCAGCCGGATGCCGTTGTGGACGACGTGCAGGTCCGGCAGGTACGGGGACCAGCCGGTGGCGTTGCGGGCCGAAACACTGACGAAGCGGTGCAGCGGTGAGAGCGGCGCGCGTCCGTCCTCTACGGCGTCCACAATCCACGGCAGCGGCGGGGTGTGGAGGATGGTCAGCATCGGTGTATCCGCCAGCAGAAGGTAGGGCAGCAGGCTCAAGGAGTTGTTCACGACGACGTCGAAACCGCCGTCCCGGACCGCGGCAACGGCGGAGCCCAGCGCGGTGTCCAGGGCCTGCTGCTGCCGCTGCATTCGTTCGGGGGCCAACCCGCGCCGGAATTCGAAGTTTTCCGGGAGGACCTCCACCACCCGGCCGGCGGACACGGAGCCGGCCTTGGCGAAGAGCGTGACCTCGTGGCCGCGGGAGGCGAGCTCGTCCGCCATCAGCGAGGTGTGCATTTCGAGCCCGCCCTGGAACGGGCTGGAGATCGGGTGGTGCAGGTGGGACAGGACGGCTATGCGCAGTGGTTTCCCGTCTGCCGCGTGCCCCTGCGGCAGGGGGAATTCAAGACTCATATTACTAAGTATGCCTTAGTATTTTCCGCCGGGCCCGGGCAGCGGCAGGCCGTAACAGGCAGGCGGGGCGCTAGGCGGAGAAGGGTTCCGCGCCGAACGGCACCGGCGGGATGTGGTGGGAAGGCAGCCGGTCGCGGTCGTAACTGATGGTGGTGTACCCGTGCGGGACGGGCTTGCCTTCCTCATTCAGGTTGACGAACACGATCTTGTCGATCGTGAGGATGCTGCGGCGGGTGATCATGTTCCGCACTTCTGCCTGCATGGTCAGCGACGTACGGCCGAACTTGGTTGCGGTGAGCCCCATTTCAATCAGGTCGCCCTGAACTGCGGAACTGACGAAGTTGATCTCCGACATGAATTTGGTGACCACCCGGCCGTTGCCCATCTGCAGGATGGCGTAGACCGTGGCTTCTTCGTCGATCCAGCGCAGCAGGCTGCCGCCGAACAGGGTGCCGTTGGCGTTCAGGTCCTCGGGGCGGACCCACTTGCGGGTATGGAAATTGATGTTCTCAAGGGGCATATATTCAGCTTATCCACAGGACTGTTGCCCGTTGGCCGGATCGATGGATGCCTTGCTCACAGACCCCTGTTAGGTGTCTGACGCTGCTGTGACGGCGCTCCCGGGCGCGGTGCCGCCGCTTCAATCCGGGGCCTCATTCAGCTGGTCGCCGAGGTGGGTCAGGTCACCGTCCGGCGGAACCTCCATGGCTTCGAGCCCTGCGGCCTGCTGCAGGTCCCGGATCAGGTCCGCCGACCCGCCCACGATCGTGGAGTCGAAGTCGATCTCGGAAGCCAGGAACCATGCGCCGTCGGCCGGCCAGAGCAGGTTGGGGCTCTGGATCGGGTCCCAGCCGTTGTGCTCCTGCCAGCCCGGTTCGGCAAAGACCGCCAGGCTGCCGGTAAACAACAGGTAGTCGCGCAGCGGCAGTTCGAGGCGGCGCACCGTCTCCACGGAATCGTAGCCCCGGAAGGGCTGCGGCAGCGCCTCCCGGTCGCCGGCGCCGGACAGGGAAAGGGTTTCCCCGCTGCCGGCCACCCAGCCGTACCCGTCCCACAGCCCGGCGAAGCAACTGCCGGGGGTTTGCGTGTGGGCGCCGAGGACGCGGCTGACCTCGGCCAGCGTGCCCGCCGGGAGCGCGCCGACCAGCGGGTCTTCGTAGTGCCACCCCGGTTCGTTCGATACCGGATTGCGGTAGCCGGCAAGAATGGCGGCCCATTGCATCATCGGGTGGGCAACCGTACCGCGCACCCCCGCCAGCTCCTCCCAGCGCATGGGGCGGGACTCAACACGCACCGGTCCGTCCTGCTGCCAGCCCAGCAGCTGCGCCCGGATCGGGTGGAAAACCCGCGCGTAGGCCTCAAACCCGCCAGGGACGGTGCCCGCAACCGTACCGGGCTCAGCAAGCCGCTCCGCGATCCAAACTCCGGACTGCGGGTCGGAAAGCGGCCCTTCCAAGCTCGTCATGCGGCCAGTATGCCCTACCGGGTCCCGCAGCGGGTGCTGCTGCTGCAAGGGATTGCCTCGCCGGCGGCGGATTGGCCGGCTAGCCGGAACGTGCCGCGTCCCCGACAGCCGGCAGGTCGCGGCTATCAGCCGGTCCCTGGTCCAGCCGGAACGGCGGGTATTCGTCACGCATCAGCGCCGTGTACGCCAGGACGCGGTAGGACCACCGCTGCAGGCCCATAACGAAGTCGAACAGCGGACGCGGATAGCGTCCGGTGAACAGCAGTGCCACTGCAGCAACCAGGACCAGCAGGGACAGCAGGGATATGCCGACTGTCCAGCCGCCGGCCGACCGCAGCCCTTCGCCGGCCGGGTCCGTTGCCCAGTTCACCGCTGAGCCGCCGTCGCCGCCGCCCATGCTCCGGTCCCACCCGCCGAACGGGCCGTTTTGGCGCACAATGACATAGCCGGACCCGGTGAACGCCCCCACGATCAGCGCCTGCGGGATAACCAGCAGCCACCACTTCACCAGCACCAGCCCCCGCGAAAGCCGTTCCGGGTAGGCGACGTCGAAATCGGCCGGATAGTCGGTCCGCTCCAGGCTGAAGGGCGGATACCGGTCCGTGCCCAGCACCCCTGAGGCATAGAACGCCACCCGCCAGCTCCAGCGCAGCACCCCCACGTTGAAGTCGAAGAGCGCCCGCGGATAACGGGCAGTGAAGAGGATGGCGAAACCCGCAATGACGGTGGCTACCCAGAACGCGATCCACAGGAAAGCCAGCAGGATGTAGTGCGGAATGGCCAGAAACCACTTCACCAGCCACAACCACCGGGAGAGCCCGGGGTCCAGTTCCCCGTAGAGCCGGGCGGGATACGGCGCCCCGGTGCCTCCGGCAGTCAGCTGTGCGGAAGCGGGAACCGGGGCTGCTCCGTAACCGTAGGGACCGTGCCCGCCGCTGGGTCCTGGGTATTCTCCGCCATGCTTCCGGCCGGTCAGAATGGCAGCAAGGATCAGTGCCGTGCCGCCGAGGACCAGGATGACGGCTCCGATGACCAGCCACAAGGTGAGCGGTCCCAGGACATCCGACAGGATGCCTGCCTGCAGGTCCGCCCTGACCCCGGGGGCGGCGTCGGCGTTCATCACGACAACGGTCCACTCGCCCTGTTGCAGCGGCCAGGCAAGCTCCTGCGTGCCGGCTCCTGCGGAAGAGGCGGCCCAGAAGTCCTGCTCCCCCGGCGGGGCCGGCGCGGCGGTGCCCGGGATCTCCTCGTACTCCGCGGAGAACGGTTCGAACGTAACGTCCCCGAGTTCCGAATGGGCGACGCCGGCCAGGTACCGGTCGACGTCGGCCTCGGACGCAATGCCGATAAACAGCTCGCCGTCGGGGTCGGTTCCCCGGACCTGCACCGTCGCGACGTTGTCTTCCGGCCGGACGCCCGGACTCACCTCGAAGCTCTGGCTGGTCAGGGCGTAGGAACCGACGCTGTAGGTCTCTTCGGGAACGGACAGGTAGCCGTCGTCGCGCTGGGCAGCGGCGAGGATCCCCAAGGCAGCAGCACCGACCCCGGCCGTCAGTCCGGCAAGGACCAGCAGGGAACCAATGATGACCAGAACGATTCTGCCTGCCTTCATGGCATTGCCCTTCGCTCGCTGGAAAGCGGTACCCGGCTAGAAGTTGATCATGTGGCCGGTCAGTCCGTGGAAAGCTTCCTGCAGTGCCTCACTGAGGGTTGGGTGGGTGTGCACGTTGCGGGCGAGTTCGGCAGCTGTCAGGTCCCACTTCTGTGCCAGGGTCAATTCCGGCAGCAGTTCCGAAACATCGGGGCCGATCAGGTGCCCGCCCAGCAGCTCCCCGTACTTGGCGTCGGCCACCAGTTTCACGAAGCCCACCGGTTCGCCCAGCCCGTGGGCCTTGCCGTTGGCCGTAAACGGGAAGGTGCTGACTAGGACGTCATGGCCCTCGTCGCGGGCCTGCTGTTCGGTGAGCCCGAAGCTTGCCACCTGCGGCTGGCAGAAGGTGGCACGGGGCATCATGCGGTAATCGCCCAGCGGCAGGGTTTCGGCCTTGCCGATGGTTTCTGCCGCCACCACGCCCATGGCCTCCGCCACGTGGGCAAGCTGGAGCTTGGCAGTGATGTCGCCGATGGCGTAGATGTGCGGAACATTGGTGCGCATGTACTCGTCGATGCCGACGGCGCCGCGTTCCGTGAGTTCCACCCCGGTTTTCTCCAGGCCGAAACCCTCGGTACGCGGGGCAAAGCCGATGGACATCATCACCCGGTCAGCTTCGATGCTGCCCTGCTGGCCGTTCTTATCCGTATAGGCCACCGTCACGGACGATCCGTTGTCCTTCACGGTTTCAACCTTGGTGGAGGTGAGGATGGGGATGCCGAGCTTCTTGTACTGCTTGGTGATTTCCTTGGAGACGTCCACGTCCTCGTTGGGCAGGGCACGGTCCAGGAATTCGATAATGGTGACATCCACGCCGTAGCTCCGCAGCACATAGCCGAATTCCATCCCGATGGCCCCGGCACCGACGATCACCATTTTCTTCGGCAGGTCCCGGTCCATGATCTGGGCTTCGTAGGTGACCACGTTCTCGCTCAGTTCGACGCCGGGCAGCAGCCGTACGTAGGTTCCGGTGGCGATGATCGCGTTGTCGAAGGTGATGGTCTCGCTGCCGCCCTTGGACAGGTCCACCTCGAGGGTGTGGTCGTCGGTGAAGACGCCGTGGCCGTCGTATTCCGTGATCTTGTTCTTCTTCATCAGGAAGTGGACGCCCTTGACCCGGCCGTCGGCCACCTGTCGGCTGCGGTCAAATGCCGCCCCGTAATCAAAGCTGACGTCACCGCTCATGCCGAACGTCTTGGCCTGGTTGGTGAAGATCTGGGCCAGTTCGGCATTGCGCAGCAGTGCCTTGGACGGAATGCACCCGACATTGAGGCAGACGCCGCCCCAGTATTTCTCCTCCACTATTGCCGTTTTCAAGCCCAGTTGGGCCGCGCGGATGGCGGCCACATAACCGCCGGGTCCGGCCCCGAGGACCACGACGTCGTAATGTTCGCTCATGGGAACCAACTCTCCTTGCCTGGGGGTGCGGGAAAATTTTCTAAGCCGGCTTAAGGCTCTCACGAGGCTGCCGCCGAGGGCACGGGTGCCGGGAACGTTCAGTTGTAGCCCCGGTAGCCGGTCCAGGCCCGGCGCCGTTCGGGAAACGGATCCGACTCAATCCGGTCCAGCTTGTCGAACACACGGGTTTGCCGGTGGGCTTCGTCGTAGGCCGGCCAGTCGCTGCCGGGGTGGGAATGCCGGGCCAGGCTCAGCAGCGAGCCCTGGAAGCGTTTGGACAGGGCTCTCAGCTCTTCTGCCCCGCCCAGCAGAGTCAGGGCCTTTGCGGTTCCGATGCCGATGTCCCCGAACATCACCGGCACATCGAAGGAATGGGTGGCGCCGAACCCCAGCAGGTTCATTGCCGGTGTCGCGTAGTCGTAGCGGTATGCCCAGGTAGGCGCAACGCGTGAGTGCCCCTCGGCAACCATTTGGCTGGGATACCAGAACACCAGGTCGCCGCTGATATCCACTGAACGCTGGCGGGACGGATAGCCGGGATACGCGGCCACCACCCGGTCCCGGGCCTGCGGATCGGTGCCGGCAAACATCTTCTCGATCCGTTCGGGCGTGGACGGCAGGATGTTGGATACCTTCGCGAACAGCGCACCTTCCCGGGCCATGGTGCCCAGCACCAGGGGAACCGGATTCGAGTCTCCGGAAAGGAACATGTCAACGGGGTATCTGGGCAGGAAGTCGCCGTCGATGACCGGTGAGACGCTCAGGGACCCGGGTTGCTTGACCGGGCCGATCTTCGTGGTCAGTTTCCGGGTGGCGTTGACCAGTTTCGCCGCGGGCAGGCGGGTCAGGGCGTCGGCAGCAGCAGAGGGCGGGACGCCGAGGATTTCCAGCAGGTCAGCCGCCCAGCCCGCGTGCATTTCCGGAGAATAGGCTGCCGATGGTGCCGGGCTTTGCGCATAGGCCTGGTGGAACAGGGACCGGGCGCTCGGAACGCACATCAGGGAGGTGACCGCGAGCCCGCCTGCGGATTCCCCGAAGAGGGTGACGTTGTTGGGGTCTCCGCCGAATGCTTCGATGTTCTGCTGCACCCATTCCAAAGCGGCGACCTGGTCCCGCAGGCCCATGTTGGTATCAAAGGGTCGGTCCGGCGTCGAATACGCGCGGAAGTCCATGAACCCCAGTGCGCCGATGCGGTAGTTGAGCGAAACGTAGAGCACGCCGCCGTCCCGGACCAGTCTTGTTCCCCGGTACGTCGGCTCCGCCGAGGATCCGGAACTGAAGGCCCCGCCGTAGAGGTAGACCAGGACCGGCAGCAGACCGTCCGCAGGTTCCAGCGGTGCAGAGACATTCAAGGACAGGCAGTCCTCATCCATGGCCACCCGGCGCCGGGTTCCGGTGAGGCTCGGCGCCTTGGACTGAGGAGGAACCGGTCCGAAGCTGCCGGCGTCGCGGATACCGCTCCAGCTCTGAGGCGGCTGCGGTGCACGGAGGCGGAAGTCACCGACCGGCGGGGCCGCGTAGGGAATGCCGCGCCACGTGCGCACGCCGTCGTCCACTATGCCCTGTACCAGCCCGCTGCCGGTTTCAACCACCAGTGACGCAACGTCAATAGCCACAATCGACTCATTTCAGCCGGGGAACCCCTGCCTTGCGACTACCTACGATAGGCGTGCGTCGATGGGGCCACCAGATCAGGACCCGCTGCCGGCCGTCCCCGGCCCAACATCCTGGTCCTGCTGTACGAGCCGGCGCCTAGGCTGCAGTGACGAGCTGCCGGGAACCGGCGCTGCGCCGTCCATGGGCGGGCCTCGCCGCCAGGCGGCGGTGCACAATGACTTCCCGAAGGCAGAACCCAGCGACTGCTGCGACGTTGAGGGCGATCTTTGTGCCGGTTGACCAATCGGTTCCGACGCACAACATCCAGACAAGGATCAGGACGGGAACTTCCCCCGACCTTAACGCCTTCACAGGGCGGTTCCGACGCGGCCAAACTGCGCGCCCGGATTTCCTGCGCACCCGCGCTGATCCGTTTTGCCGATGCTTCCGCGGGCCGCTGAGGCGGCACTGCGGTATTCCATCCGTGGAGCCATGAGGACACTTCTTCCGTGAAATCGCCCGAGACCTACGTTCCGCACCTCCCAAGGATGCGTCACAGCATACTTTGTATCACATCCGGCACCGTACTGCCGGGTCGAAGCCCGGCGCGGGATTCGACCGACACCCGGCGGCAACGGGGCTAGGCTGCGCTGACCTTTCCGTCCGTGACTTCCCAGCGGGTGTCGAGGCGGACATTTTCCAGCAGTCGCCGGTCGTGGGAGACCAGCAGCAGGGCCCCTTCGTAGCTTTCCAGCGCCTCTTCGAGCTGCTCGATGGCGGGCAGGTCCAGATGGTTGGTGGGCTCGTCCAGGACCAGCAGGTTCACGCCCCGGGCCTGCAGGAGGGCCAGCGAAGCGCGGGTACGTTCCCCCGGGGAGAGTGCGTCGACGCGGCTGGCCACCTGATCGGCCTTGAGTCCGAACTTGGCCAGCAGAGTGCGTGCCTCCGCGGACGTGAGTTCCGGAACGGCCGCCTCAAAGGCCTCCCCCAGCGGTAGATGGGCCGGAAGCTGGCCGCGGCCCTGATCGATTTCCCCCACGGCGACTGAGGCACCCAGGGAGGCCGTGCCGGCGTCGGGCACCTCGCGTCCCAGCAGCAGCCGCAGCAGCGTGGATTTGCCGGCACCGTTGGGACCGGTGATGCCGATCCGCTCCCCGGCGTTCACCTGTACCGATACCGGACCGAGGGTGAATCCGCCCCGGGCCAGCACGGCGTCGTTCAACGTGGACACCACCGAGCTGGAGCGGGGCGCCGATCCGATGCGCAGCTGCAGCTGCCATTCCTTGCGCGGTTCCTCCACCTCGTCCAGCCGGGCGATGCGTGACTCCATCTGGCGGACTTTACGTGCCTGCTTTTCGGATGATTCAGTGCTGGCCTTGCGCCTGATCTTGTCATTGTCAGGGTTCTTCTTCATGGCGTTGCGCACGCCCTGCGAACTCCATTCCCGGGTGGTCCGGGCACGGGAGACCAGGTCCGCTTTTTTGTCAGCGAACTCGTCGTAGGCCTCGCGGGCATGCCGGCGGGCGACGGCGCGTTCCTCCAGGTACGCCTCGTAGCCGCCGTCGTAGACCGCCACGCTGTTCTGCGCCAGGTCCAGCTCCACCACGGTGGTTACGCACCGAGCGAGGAATTCACGGTCATGGGACACCAGTACGACGCCGCCGCGGAGTCCGCGGACAAACTGTTCCAGGCGCGCCAGGCCGCCCAGGTCAAGGTCATTGGTGGGCTCGTCGAGCAGGACAATGTCGAAGCGGCTCAGCAGCAGGGCGGCCAGCGCCACGCGTGCCGCCTGCCCGCCCGAAAGCCCGGCCATCTCGGTGTCCAGGCCGAGCTGCAGGCCAAGGTCTGCCAGTACGGCGGGTGCCCGGTCTTCCAGGTCGGCTGCACCGGACGCCAACCACCGGTCCAGTGCAGCCGCATAGGTGTCATCCGCACCGGGGAGTCCGGATCCCAGCGCTTCGGCAGCAGCCTCCATGGCAACGGTGGAAGCCGCCGCCCCGGTACGGCGGGCCAGATACGCGCCGACGGTTTCCCCGGCCAGCCGTTCGTGCTCCTGCGGCAGCCAGCCCACGAAGGCGTCCGCGGGAGATGTGCTGACCGTGCCGGCCTGCGGTTCGGCCGCTCCGGCGAGCAACCGCAGCAACGTCGATTTGCCGGCACCGTTCGCGCCCACCACGCCCACGACGTCCCCCGGCGCGACAGTGAGGGAAAGATGCTCGAAAAGGGTGCGGTGGGCGTGGCCGCCGGAAAGGTCCCGGGCGACGAGGGTTGCAGTCATTCCTCCATTCTATTTTGTGCACGCACCTGTCTCGGCCCGGGTCGCCGGCGGTAAGGTAATCACCTGTTCCGCACCTAAGGACGATCATGACCTCCATGCATCCATCCGGGCCCGGGGCCCTTCGGCTGATCTTTCCGCAGTGGCAGGGCGCCGCCGGAGCAGGCGCCGTCGGTTCGCTGCCTGCGGGCCAGCCGCACCAGACCCAGCTTTCGTACCATCTGGGACCGGCCCTGCTCGAGCTGCTCTCCCCCGCCCATGAAGGACCCACCGCCTTTGTGCCGGTCAGCACCGACACATCGGATGAGGCAGTGGAGACGGTGGACGGCATCTATGCCCGCGAGGCGGTCCTGCGCCAGCTGCGGGAAGGGCTCCGGTTGGTGTCGGAAGCCGATCCGGCGTCAGTGGTGACCTTCGGCGGGGAATGTTCGGTGAGTGTGGCGCCGTTCAGCTACCTGGCCGCCAGGTACGGACCGGACCTTGCGGTGCTGTGGGTGGACGCGCACCCGGATACCGGGATCCCTGGCGACAGTTATACCGGGTTCCGTTCCATGTCCCTGTCGACGCTCGCCGGGGAGGGCGACGCCGAATTCCTGGCCGCGCTGCCGGCTGTGGTGGCGCCGTCGAACGTCCTCCACATCGGCCTGCAGGACTGGCAGGATCCCGGCATGGCCAATAAGCACCGGCTGGGCATTTCCAGCGTGGGCATCACGGACACCCCGGAGGACACCCGCCGCATCCTGGATTGGCTGGCACTCACCGGAGCAACCAGGCTGGCCATCCACGTGGATCTGGATGTGCTGGACCGGAGGGATTTCACGGGAACAACGGGTAACGGCACCCGGGGCATGCGGGTGCCGGACCTGCTTCGGATTATGGATGCCCTGGGCGATGCCGGCGAGATAGTCGGCCTCTCGCTCGCCCAGCATGCACCGCTGGAGCTTCTTCGCCTGGGCGGACTGCTGCGGGACCTGCCGGTCTAGGTCAGCGGTAGCCGCGGTAGCCGTTCCAAGCTTCGCGGCGGTTCCGGTGGGGATCCTGTACAACACGGTCGGTGTCGTCGAAGACCTTGGTTGCGCGCGTCCCGATCCCGTAGGCCGGCCAGAGTCCCGGATTTCCAGTGCGGGCAAAGCGCAGCAGCGCGCCGCGGAACCGGTTGCCAACGGAAACGGTAGTGCGTTTGCTGCCCGGCAGCGTCAGGAACCGGCCAAGCCCGGTGGTGTAGTTGCCGAACACAGCCGGGGTGTCCATACCGTGGGTGGCGCCGATCCCCAGCAGGCCCGCCACCCGCGGGGCGTAGTCAAACCGGTAGGACCACGTGGGCGCATAGGAGCAGTGCCCTTCCGCCACTTGGACACTGGGAAGCCAGAAGACCACATCGCCCCCTACGTCCACGGCTGCGTGCTTTGAGGGGTAGCCGGGGTAGGCGGCGAGGACGCGTGCCTTAAGCTCCGGTTCCGTGCGGGCAAACATTGTGTCAATCCGTTCCTCCGTGGTGGGGAGAACGTCCTGGACCCGGTCGAACAACGCACCTTCGCGGAACATATTGCCGATGACCAGCGGGATCCGGTGTGCCTTGCCCGTCCGGAAGGCATCGATGGGATGCAGCGGCAGGAATTCCCCGTCGACTACCGGCGCCACGGCCAGGGCGCCGGGCTCGGATTCCGGTGTGACCTTGCGGGTGAGCCGGCCGACTGCCTTCACCAGGCGCTCCGCAGGCAACGAGGCCAAGGCATTCGGTGCTTCCTCATCGGAGACCCCCAACAGTTCGATCAGGCTGCCCGCCCACTTTTCCGGCAGGCCGGGGCCGTAGGCAGTAGCCGGTGCCGAGCTCTGCACGAAGGCCCGGTGGAAGAGCCCCTCGGCAGACGGAACGCACATCAGCGCAGTAATCGACATGCCGCCGGCAGACTCGCCGAAAACCGTCACGTTCTCCGGATCCCCTCCGAAGCCGGCAATGTTGCGCTGCACCCAGCGCAGGGCCGCGACCTGGTCCGCCAATCCGACGTTGACGTCGAAGGGCCGCTCCGGCGTCGAATACCGGCGGAAATCCATGAACCCCAGTGCTCCCAGCCGATAATTCATGCAGACGTACACCACGTCCCCGCGCTCCACGAGATTCGTGCCGTCATAGGCTGCGGCAGAAGCGGCCCCGATGGTGAATCCGCCGCCGTAGAAATACACCAGGACGGGGCGCGGCGGAGCATTGTCCAACGGTGCGGTGACGTTGATGGTGAGGCAGTCTTCGTCCATTGGAGTTTTCCGGCCCGCACCCATGGACGGCAGTCCGGGTTCCTGGGGCGGCACGGGACCGTACCTGCCGGCGTCCAGCACACCCTCCCATGGCTGTACCGGACGGGGCAGGCGCAGCCGCAGGTCGCCGACGGGCGGGGCCGCGTACGGGATTCCGCGCCACGCCCGCACACCGTTCACCACTATTCCCTGCACCATTCCGTCCGACGTCGAAACAGTGAGGTCCGGCTGAGCCGTAGTTGTTGCCACAGCGTTCCTTCCGCGGTTTTTCGAGCCCAGCGCGATCATAACCAAGCGCCGGAGGCCGCCGCTATCCCCGCCCATGCTATTCGCACGAACTGCTAAGCCCTTGGCGGACGGCAGGGGCAGAACCCTGCAAAAATTCGACAGCATGCTTATGGTGGAAGGACCGTCACCAACCTAAAGGAGAAACATATGTCCCGCATCGCCATTATCGGAGGTCACGGAAAAGTAGCCCTGCACCTGGCCCGCCGGCTGACCGACAAAGGTCACACCGTCACCTCGCTCTTCCGCAATCCGGAACATGCAGCCGATGTTGAAAAGACCGGCGCGGAAGCCGTCGTCGCCGACGTGGAAAACCTCTCCACCGACCAGATCACCGAACTGCTCCGCGGGCAGGACGCCGTCGTCTGGAGCGCCGGAGCCGGGGGCGGCACCCCCGAACGCACTTTCGCCGTGGACCGGGACGCCGCGATCCGCTCCATGGACGCCGCAGAAGCAGCCGGAGCCGGCCGCTATGTGATGGTTTCCTACTTCGGTGCCGGCAAGGACCATGGGGTTCCCGAAGACGACGGGTTCTTTGCCTACGCCGAAGCTAAGGCCGACGCCGATGAGCACCTGCGGGCCAGCGGCCTGAACTGGACCATCCTTGGCCCCAGCGCGCTGACCATGGATCCCGGCACCGGCCGGATCGAAACGGGAGCAGGAGTTGAGGGCACGTCCGTTTCGCGTGAAGACGTTGCCCACGTGGCCGCCGAAGTCCTCGAGCGCCCCGACACCGCCGGCAAGACGATCGAGTTCAACAACGGCTCGACGCCGGTTGCCGAGGCCCTGGATTCCCTCGCCTAGGCAGGGATCTTCTCCGGCACTGCAGCCACGGCCGTCCCTATAGTCCCCCTATCCACGCCAACCGAAGGATTCCCCCATGAACCAACCGGAACAGCAGCAGGAAGTACCCGGAACCCAGGCGCAGATGACGCCCGTTCCCGACTGCGGCGAAGACTCGTACCGAGGCAGCGGCAAGCTCCAGGGCAAAGCGGCGGTCATTACCGGCGGCGACAGCGGCATTGGCAGGGCTGTGGCCATCGCCTATGCGCGCGAAGGCGCCGACGTCCTGATTTCCTACCTGAGTGAAGACGAGGACGCGCAGGACACCGCGCGCCTGGTGGAAGAGGCCGGCCGCCGGGCCGTCCTGGTCCGGGGCGACCTGGACACGGCCGAGCAGTGCCGCAAGGTCATCAGCACGGCCGTTGAAGAATTCGGCAAGGTGGACATCCTGATCCACAACGCCGCGTTCCAGATGGATCACGAAACCATCGAGGAGATCCCGGACGAGGAATGGGAGTACACCTTCAAGGTCAACATCAACGCGATGTTCTACCTGGTCAAGGCTGCACTGCCGCACATGGCACCGGGTTCGTCCATCATCGGTACCTCCTCGGTGAACTCGGACATGCCGGTGCCCACCCTGGCACCGTACTCGGCCACGAAGTCCGCCATCGCCAACTTCTCCGCCAGCCTGTCCCAGCTGTTGGGCGAGCGGGGCATCCGCGTCAACAGCGTGGCCCCCGGCCCCATCTGGACCCCGCTGATTCCCGCCACTATGCCCGCGGACAAGGTGGGTTCCTTCGGGGCCGACACCCCGCTGGGACGCCCGGGACAGCCGGCCGAACTGGCGCCGGCCTACGTCCTGCTCGCGTCGGATGACGGCAGCTACATTTCCGGTGCCCGGATTGCCGTCACCGGCGGCAACCCGATCCTGTAGCCGGTCCACCAACAACAACGGCAGCCGCACCTGCGGCTGCCGTTGTTGTTTCTGCGGTGTTAACCGGTGATCTTGTACTTTTCGCGGTCCGCGGCGTCGAGGATCTGCTGTTCCTCAACGGCCATGGCGCTGCCGCCGCGGCTCCGCGGCATCCACCAGGCTCCGGGCTCGGGCGTCACCGGGTAGGTATCGATGCAGTAGTCGATTCCCTCCTGCAGTTCCTCCTGCAGCCGACGGGTCTCTTCGACGACGTCGGCATCCGTTTCAACGCGGATCATTTCCCCTACGTGCACGCGCACCGGATTTTTCCAGGCGGCCTTGATGCTCAGGCCGTGTCCGCGGGTCAGCATGCGGTGACCGCCCCAGACCGATACCGGAATGATCGGCACACCGGCTTCGGCGGCCATGCGCACGGCGCCGGTCTTCAGCTGCCGCACGGTGAAGCTGCGGCTGACGCCTGCCTCGGGCAGGACCGCAAGGTAATCACCGCCGCGCAGCTTTTCAACGGATTCCTTGTAGGCTGCTGCGCCGTCGGCACGGTCCACGACCACGTGCTCGCACCAGTCACAGACAGCCTTGACGAACTTCTTCTTCGTGGCTTTCTTGGTGACGAGGAACCGCATGTGGACCTTCAGCTTCCTCCACATCAGGAGCTCCGCGAACGCAAAGTCCAGGTAGCCGAAGTGCGTGATGGCCACCACTGCGCCCTTGCCGGGGACGACGGTCCGGTTCAGGCCGCGGATTTCTTCCTCTGCGGGAAGGTTCTCCAGGCCGGAGGGGATCACGGGGACCCTAAAGAGGCTGCGGGCAGTGAGGCCCGTAAATACGATGCCTCGATAGACGAACTTGTTGGGGTTACGCTTTGCGGGCAACGTCGGCTCCTGAGTCGGGCGGATTTTCGGGGCAGGCAACGAAATTCTACCGCGGCGGCCGATGGCTGCTGTCCTGCTTGTCCGCGCCGCGCGGAAATGACCCGCCCCGCGCTCCCCGGGCCCGGGTTCAGCAGACGCGGACCAGGTTGGCGGCTATCTTTTAGCCATGGTGATACGCGGGAGGTTCGCCGGCCGGGGGCCGGGTGCAAGGCTGCGCACCGAACCGGCTGCCCCGGCTGATCCTGCTGCCGCCCGAGACGCGCAACTCGGCGACGTCGACTGGTCCGCACTTCCTGCCGGTTGCGTCAGTTCCCGGTTTCCGGCACCCAGCGGGTCCCTCGCGGCCATCAGCATGGGAGACGCAGGAAGTCCGGCGGTGGTCCTGGTGCCCGGGGCCATGGGATCAAAGGAAGACTTCTCACTGATGCTGGCGGAGCTGGCAGCGGCGGGATACTTCGCCTTCAGCTTCGACCTCGCCGGCCAGTACGAGTCCGCCGACGCCGGCCCCGAGCATCTGCGGCCGCCGCGGGACCGGTACGACTACGAGCTGTTCACGGGTGACCTGATATCCGTGCTGACTGCCTGCGGCCCGGCCCACGTGGTTGGCTACTCGTTCGCCGGCATCGTGGCGCAACTGGCCCTGCTGCAGCGGCCGGACCTGTTCCGCAGCATCACCCTGCTTGGCTGTCCGCCCGGCGGCGGCCAGAGTTTCCGCGGTGTAAGCCGTATCGGCTGGGCCGCCCCGTTCGTCGGGGACCGGATCAGCGCGGACCTGATTGTCTGGGGCGTGCAGCGTAACTTCATTGGGGCATCCCCCGGCCGGATGGCGTTTGTGTCGCACCGGTTCACCCGCACCCGGAAAGACTCCATCCGGGACATGGTGGGGCTGATGCGGCACGCCCCGGACCTGCGGGCGGACCTTCGAGCGGCCCGCCTCCCGAAGTTCGTGGCCGTGGGCGAGCATGATGTCTGGCCGCTGCGGCTGCACCGGGAGTTCGCCGCCGGTATCGGAGCATCCTTTGCGTCCTACGGCAGCGGACACAGCCCCAGCGAGGAATCGCCCTACCAGTTCACGCGGGACCTGCTGCACCTGTTCGATTCCGCCGGCTGAGGCTGCGTGCACGCTCCCGCCGACGCCGGCACGGCGGCTCCTGCTCGAAGTCGAGCTTGAACGTGGTCCAGGCCATGGAAACCCGCCGCCCCAGTCCGCGCCACGTGTCAAAGGGCCGGGCGGATACACCTACGCGCAGATCCGGGTCCCAGCGGACCCACATCCCGGGACGAAGCTGATAACAGAGGTCCAGGTCATCATGCACGCGGGGATCTCCCCGGTGCACCCGGTTCCTTAGCCGTATCCACATGCTCCGGTGCAGGCCGAAGTTGGACCCGAAGAGCGGCGGGTGCCCCAGCAACAGGTTCATGGACCAGCGGTAGCCGCCGATGTAGAGGGTTTCCGCTATCCACCGGACCACCGGCCCGGAGCCGTAGAACTCCCCCGGTCCGGTGACAGCGGTGTCTTTGCCGGCCTCGAGGAGATCCGCTTCCAGATGCTCCAGCCAGTGCGGCGGAGGCACCGAGTCTGCGTCCAGGCGGGCCAGCCATTCACCGCCCGCCTCATCGAAGCCGCGGAAAGTAGCGGAGGCGACACCGACGTCGGGCTCGTAGATCCTGCGGACGCCCGCTGCCCGGCAGACGTCCGCCGTCGCATCGGTACTGGCGTTGTCCACTACCAGCACCTCGTCCGGCTGCCGTGTCTGCCGGGCCACCGCGCGCAGGCACGCAGCAAGCATGGCGGCGTCGTTATGGGAGGGGATCACCACTGTAATAGTCGACATCGCGTCCTGGCTGCCGGTTGTCCGTTGCCCTCCGATTCTGCCACCGCATGCTTCCCCCGGCCACGGACGGGAAGGCTGCAGGCGGGCGGCACGGTCAAGTGGTGCACTCCGGTGCCGCCTTTGTCCACCTAAGCCGTCACGGCGCTTAATCCGCGGACATGCGGGGCCATATTCCTTGGCGGCCCGAAAGCACCCGGACTAGCGTTGCTCAACTGCGGCACGTTGCCGCGGCATCTCCCCTTTCTCCTAGGAGCAGTTTCAATGCTTATTTCAGGCCTGCTGGTCGGGTTGGCACTCGGATTCGTTATGCAGCGGGGCCGCTTCTGCGTCACCGGTGCCTTCCGGGATGTCTGGGTCACACGCAATACCCGCTGGCTCACCGCGTTCCTGGTGGTTGTTGCCGTGCAGAGCGTCGGCGTATTCGCCTTGGACGCTGCCGGCGTCATTACCCTGCAGGCCGAGGCGTTCCCCTGGCTGGCGACCATCGTGGGCGGCTTCATCTTCGGCTTTGCCATCGTGCTGGCCGGCGGCTGCGCCACCGGAACCTACTACCGCGCCGGTGAGGGCCTGGTCGGCAGCTGGCTGGCGCTGATCTCCTACGCACTGTTCGCCGCGATCATGAAGACCGGGCCCCTGGCCGGCTTCAACACCGCAATGCGCTCCGTGACCGTGGAGCAGAGCAATTTCTACTCCGTCCTGGGTATCTCCCCGTGGCTGTTCGTGGCGGTGCTTGTGGCTGCGGTGGCCCTGGCCGTCCGGCACCACCTGGCCAAGCCGAAATTCGCCATGGCCGCCCTGCCGGCGTCGAAAACCGGACTGGCGCACCTCTTGTTCGAAAAGCCGTGGAATGCCTTCGCCACTGCCGTTGTCATCGGGCTCATTGCCACGGCAGCCTGGCCGCTGAGCTGGGCCACCGGCCGGGAGGACGGCCTGGGCATCACCACCCCCTCCTCCAAGCTGGTCAGCTACCTGGTCACCGGCGACGCCGAACTCGTGGACTGGGGCGTGTACCTGGTCATCGGCATCCTGCTCGGCTCCTTCATCGCAGCCAAAGGCAGCGGCGAATTCCGGGTCCGGGTCCCCGACGCCGCCACGGCAGTCAAGAGCCTCGGCGGCGGTGCCCTGATGGGCATCGGTGCCGCCCTGGCCGGAGGCTGCACCATCGGCAACGCCATGGTGCAGACGGCCCAGTTCACCTTCCAGGGCTGGACCGCGCTGATCTTCATGATCCTCGGCACCGGCGTGGCTGCGAGACTCACCATCATGAACCGCCGCCCGGCGCCTGCCTCCGCACGCGTTCCCGTCGGCGTCTAATTCCCCCACCAAAAGCTAGAAAAGGAAATACACCATGGCACAGGTCACCCTGGAAACCAACGGATCCGTCTGCCCCTTCCCCCTCGTGGAGGCCAAGCAGGCCATGACAACGCTTACGAGCGGCGACGAACTCGTCATCCACTTCGACTGCACCCAGGCCACGGACGCCATTCCGCGCTGGGCTGCGGAGAGCGGCTACCCGGTCACGGATTTCTCCAAGCGCGGTCCCGCGGAGTGGTCCATCACGGTGCAGAAGGCCTAGTCCTTCCGACGGGCACGGCTGGGCTGGACCCGCGGCGGCTCCCCCGGCATCTTCGGATAGTCCGGCGGGAAGGGCAGCTCGCCCAGCCCGTTGGCCAGGTCCCGTTCCCACCAGTCCAGCAGGACGTCGATGGACCCCGGCCGGGCTGACATTTCCGCCCAGGGGTCCCCGACAGTGCGCAGCCGCTCCGGGACGGTCTGCATCGTGAAGTCCCCCGGATGCACCCTTTCCAGTTCATCCCAGGTGATCGGGCAGGAGACGGGTGCGTTCGGGAGCGCCCGGGGGCTGTACGCACCCGCCATGGTGCGGTCGCGGTTGGCCTGGTTGAAGTCCACGAACACGCGTTGGCCGCGCTCCTCCTTCCACCAGGCCGTGGTCACCTTGTCCGGCATCCGGCGCTCCACCTCCCTGGCCGCCGCAATCACCGCGTGCCGGACGTCCAGGAATTCACGCTCCGGCCGGATCGGGGCGAACAGGTGGATGCCCCGGTTGCCCGAGGTCTTGATGAACGCGTCGAGCCCGGCCTCCGCGAGGATGGACCGCAGTTCCCGGGCCGGACGCACGGCGTCGTCGAAATCCGTGCCCGGCTGGGGATCGAGGTCGATCCGCAGCTGGTCCGGGTTGTCGGTATCTTCCGCCCTTGACGGCCAGGGATGGAAAACCACCGTGTTCATCTGGGCCGCCCACACCGCGGCGGCCGGCTCATCCAGCACCACCTGCGGGTGTGAACGGGCGCTCGGGTATTTCACGGTGACGGCGCGCATCCAGTCCGGCATTCCACGCGGCGGATTCTTGGAAAAGAACACCTCGCCGTCGATGCCCTCCGGAAAGCGCTCCAGCGAGACGGGCCGGCCGCCGTTGGCCCGGATGAATGCCTCGCCCACCTCCGCGAGATAACGGGCCAGATCCAGTTTCGTGATTCCGGGATTCGGCCAGAGGACCCGTCCCGGACTGGAGATGCGGACCTGCCGCTCCCCCTCCGGGCCGGGAACGGTCAAGGTGGTTTCCTCGCGTGCCATGGCTCTGCTTTCCCTCATCGGACAGTGTGGGAAAGAGGTTACCGTGTCAGGCGGCAGGCTTCGCCGGTACCGGTTCCGACGGTGCGCCGGGCCGGTAGTTCTTCCGCCCGTGGACAAAGTGGTACAGCACCGTGGAGGCCAGCAGGACGGCGGCCAGCACCCAGTACATGCCGTGGAATCCCATCAGCGGCAGGAGCATTCCCAGCAGCAGCGGGCCAAGGCCCACCCCGGCATCCATCAGGATGAAGAATGTGGACGTGGCCAGGCCGATTCGAGCCGGCGGCGCCGTCGTCACGGCAATCGCCTGCGCACACGGCATCAGCGCACCGAAGCCGAACCCCACGAACACGCCGGCCAGGGCCATCACCGTGTCATTGGGGGCGTAGGCCAGCAGCGCCAGGCCGACGGCGAAGGACACGAGCGTGGGATAGACCACGGCGTTGTCGCCGTGCCGGTCCTGGATGCGCCCCACAAACAGCCGTGAAACCAGCACCACGCACGCATAGACCACAAAGAAGAGGCTGGCGCCGAGCACCAGGCCTTCTGTCTGCGCGTAGGAGTTCAGGAAGGAGAGGATGCCGGCATAAGCCGCGCCGGCAATAAACATCACCGATGCAATGGCCAGGGCCGACGGATCGATGATGTCCGTTAGGTGCATCCGCCACTTGTTCTCCTGTTCCTCGGCGGTTGGCGTGCGTTCAGGCAGGGACAGCACCAGGGACAACACCAGTGCGACGGCAGCGCAGCCGGCAGCAAACAGGAACAGCGCGCGGTAACTGACGGACTCCGCCAGGAACACGGCCAGGAACGGGCCCACTGCAGTGGCCAGCGTGGTGGAGATGCCGAAGTAGCCGGTGCCCTCACCCCGCCGGTGAACGGGAATCAATCCCATTACGGAGGCGGAAATACTCGTGCTGGCCGCTCCGAATGCCATGCCGTGCAGGATCCGGACGGTCAGGAGCAGCGCCAGGCTGGACGCGGGGATGTACAGCAGCGACGCGACCACGAACACCGCAAGGCTCACGACCAGCAGCCTCCGCCGCCCCACGAAGTCCAGGAACTTGCCGGCGAACACCCTTGCCGCCAAGGCACCGAGGACGAAGGATCCGGAAGCGAATCCGGCGGCACTGTCGGATGCGGAGAACTCCTGCACCGTATAGAGCGCCATGGTGGTCATCAATAGATAAAACACCAGTGAGATAAAGAGATTGGTGATGATCGCCAGCACAAATCCCCTAGTCCATAATTTAGAACCGCTGCCAGCCACTGCCTTCTCCTGTTTGCTCGGAACAAGCGACCCAGATTGAAAGGCCGCCTAACAACCTTACGCGCCGTCTCCGCCGGCCGGGAAATCGGCCTGCTGCCTCCGCCCACGGGCTGGATTGGAGGAAATTTCAGTGATCCCGGACACTTTTTGCCCGTGCACTGGTGCGGTTGTGACGCAGGGGAAAACATCAGTCACTCCTGTACCGGAGGGTGGAATTCTCCGGCCCCAAGTCGCACCGGGCTGGACGCCGTTTCCGGAGTAGTGATACAGCTGTTACTAGTGGGATCACACGCGTAACACCTGCCACGACGCCTGGAAACTGCGGGCCGATCGGCATAAAGGGCGACGCTGTTAATATTGAGACTGGAGCAGGCCGAAGTGGCCGTTGAGGCCTATTTCGGGTAGCATATCGCGCCCCCGATCACACGCCCGAGAGAAGCAGATCACACAATGGTTATCCAACCGTAACTATCTTGTACGGTTATACCCATGCCGCTTTCTGATGCGGCTCCCCCGGGCTTGTTACCTAGCTCTGCCGCTGGTCCCGGGGTCCACAGAACGCACAACCACGGCAGAGGCGGGGGAACCAATTATGGGTTCCTTGAATCCTTGGGGTTAAGTCTCCGGTTTCACCGGCGGCCGGGTGTCTCCCATCCGAATCCGACAGCTCACCTCGCAGGTATCGGGAGAGGTTATTACATGACTTTCAACAAGACTCGTGGACGCCACCGCGCCGAGAACACCGTCGCAGCAGGCCGTGCACGGACCATCGGCAGCACCGCAGCCGTCGTCGTTGCCGGCTCCGGCATCATGCTCGGTATGGCCGCACCGGCCTCCGCCGGTGTTGTCGCCAACGACAACTACACCCCGGCACAGGCCGTTGCACCGGCTGCTCCGGTAGCTGCCGCACCGGTGGAAGCCGCACCGGTAGCTGCCCCCGCAGCTGCTGCCGCCACCCACACCGTTGTATCCGGTGACACCCTGGGCCAGATCTCCGCCGCTTACGGCGTTGGCCTGGACTCCGTCCTGGCACTCAACGGCTTGTCCCTGGCATCCATCATCTACCCCGGCGACGTCATCACCGTTGCCGGCGAAGCTGCTCCGGCTGCCGCACCCGCTGCGTTCTACGCCGCTCCGGCAGCTGCAGTAGCTGCACCGGCTGAGCCCGCCAACACCGGTGTGGTCACCACCCAGTCCACCAACATCACGCCGGCTGCAGCAACCCCCGCAGCCAGCGGCACCAATGCCATCATGCTGGCTTCGGCACAGTCGCAGCTGGGCGCAGCCCAGGACTGCACCGTCCTGGTTGAGGTTGCCCTGCGCGCCGCAGGCCACAGCGTCGGAGACCTCGGTCCCGCACAGCTGGCCGCCTACGGCACCCAGGTCTCCACCCCGGAGCCCGGTGACATGGTCTACTACGCTGACGGCGGCATGGGCCTGGCCCACATTGCCATCTACATCGGCAACGGCGAGGCCATCCACAGCGGCTGGAACGGCAACCAGACCGTAGTCCAGTCCGTCAACGTCGGCTCCGGCCCCGTGTTCTACCGCGCATAAGGCTTCCTAGCCCCACAGCGCCAAAATGAGCGTCCGACCCGCAAGGGCCGGGCGCTCATTGCGTTAAGCGGCCAGCCCCCGGATGCATCAGGGGACAAACCGGTAGCCCATGCCGTGTTCGGTGAGCAGATGCTCCGGAGCAGCAGGGTCACGCTCCAGTTTCCGCCTCAGCTGTCCGATGTACAGCCGCAGATAGCCCGAGTCCGTGGTGCCGGGCCCCCAGACATTGGTCAGCAGCGCCTGCTGGGTGACCAGCATCCCCGGATGGGCGAGCAGTTCGGACAGGAACCGCCACTCGGTGGGCGTCAGGCGGATGTCCGAGCCGTCGTCGAGCCGGGCGATGCGCCGCGCGGCGAGGTCCACCCGCACCGTTCCGAACGTGATTTCGCTGGGTCCGGCAGCCGCGGGCGATCGGCGGGAAAGCGCCCGGATCCGGGCCAGCAGCTCCTCGGTGGAGAAGGGTTTGGTGACGTAGTCATCCGCCCCCAGATCCAGCGCCCGGACCTTGTCCGCCGGGTCGATCCGGCCCGAGACCACCAGGATGGGCACGGCACTCCAGCCGCGGACGGCCTCGATGACATCCATGCCGCTGAGCCCCGGCATGCCCAGGTCCAGCACCAACAGGTCCGGATGGGTGTCCACGGCCTTCCGGATTGCGGCACTGCCGCTTTCCGCTGTCACTACCTCATAGCCGTAGGCGCTCAGGGTGATCCGCAGCGCCCGGAGGATCTGCACGTCATCGTCGGCGATCAGGATCTTCATCCGGCCACCGCCGGGGAGTGTTGTCCACCCGCGGGGACGCGGTGCCTGGCGGCCGGCAGTGAGAGGACCATGGTCAGTCCGCCGCCGGGGGTGTCTTCGGTTTCCAGTGTTCCGCCCATTCCTTCCGTAAATCCCTTGGCCAGGGCCAGGCCCAGGCCGAGCCCGGTCGAGTTATCGATGTCCCCCAGCCGCTGGAAGGGCACAAAGATCTCACCCCGCCGCTGCTCCGGAACGCCCGGTCCCGAGTCTATGACGCGGATTTCCACCCGGCCGGCAAACTCGCTGACGGACAGCACGCATTTGACGCCGTCCGGGCTGAAGCGCACCGCATTGGCCAGCAGGTTGACCAGCACCCGCTGCAGCAGCACCGGATCCGCCAGGACCACGCGGGGAACCGTGGGGATCTCCAGTTCCACGTCCGCCGGGCCCAGTTCCAGCTCCTCGAGTGCGGGCAGCACCGCATCCACGACATTCAGCGGCTCCAGGCTCACGCCCACGACGCCGGCCTGCAGTCTGCTCACATCCAGCAGGCTGGTGACCAGGCCGGAAAGGGACGCCAGCGATTCCTCGGCGGTGGCAAGAAGTTCGCTGCGGTCCTGCTCGGACCAGGTGACGTCCGTGGCCCGCAGGCCGGTGACGGCCGCGGTCGCGGCGGTCAGCGGACGGCGCAGGTCGTGCCCGACGGCGGCCAGCAGCGCCGTGCGGACCTTGTCCGCCGCGGCCAGGGAGCCCAGTCCCCTGGCGGTTTCTGTCAGTTCCCGGTGTTCCAGTGCTGCCTCCATCTGCGCGGTGATGACCGCCAGCAGCCGCCGGTCAGACGCCGCCAGTTCGCGCCCCCACAGGTCCAGGAAGCACCGCTCCCCGACCGGCAGGCGGGTCAAGGCGGGGTCGTCGGGAGAGACGGAGGCCGGCCAGTCGCCGTCGGCATACAGGTCTTCACCCTCTGACCGGATACGTGCGGCGCTCACATTGAAGGCCTCGCGGGTGCGGCTCACCAGGGCACCCAGTGCGTCCTCCCCGCGCAGCACGCTGCCGGCGACGGACGCCAGCAGCTCGGATTCCGACGCCGAACGCCGGGCGGTGCGGGCGCGCCGGGCGGCGGCATCCACCACGTAACTGACGAGCATCGCGTTTACGACGTAGAGTCCCAGCGCAAGCATGTGCGACGGCGTGGCGACGGTAACGGTATAGAGCGGCTGGATGAAGAAGAAGTCCAGGGTCAGGCCCGAGAGCAGGGCGGCGAACAGCGCCGGCCAGATGCCGCCGACCAGGGCCACCAGGATGACCAGCAGCTGGTAGCTCAGCACGTCGCCGGTGATCGTTTCGGAACTTCGGGCCGTGACCAGCCCGGCCGTAAGCAGCGGGCCGCCCACCAGGGCGAAGGCGAAGCCCAGCAGGCGCCGGCGCACCGAGAGGGCGCTGCCGAAATGCGGGAGTACCAGGGTCCGGGCGGCGGCCGAATGCGAGACCATGTGCACGTCAATGTCGCCGGACTCACGGATGACCGTGGCGCCGATTCCCGGCCCGGACAGCAGGGCGGCGATCCGGGGGCGCCGGCTGACGCCCACCACCAGCTGGGTGGCATTGACGCTGCGGGCAAAGTCCACCAGTGCACGCGGAACGTCGTTGCCCACGACCTGGTGGAAGCTGCCGCCGAGCTTTTCCACCAGGAGCCGCTGTGCGGCCAGCTCTGCCGGTTCCGGCCCGCGCAGTCCGTCGGCTCCGGAGACGTGGACGGCCAGCAGCTTGCCGCCGGCGGACCGGGCAGCAATCCGTGCCCCGCGGCGCAGCAGGGTGCGCCCTTCGGGGCCGCCGGTGAGCGCCACCACCACCCGCTCCCGTGCCTCCCATTTGCTGCTGATGCCGTGCTCTTCGCGGTAGCGGTTCAGGGCCGAATCCACCTCGTCGGCCAGCCACAGCAGCGCCAGTTCGCGCAGCGCCGTCAGGTTTCCGAGGCGGAAATAGTTGGACAGGGCCGCGTCCACCCGTTCGGCGGTATAAATGACGCCGTCGGCCAGGCGGCCGCGCAGCGACTGCGGCGTGAGGTCCACCAGCTCCACCTGTTCGGCTCCGCGCAGGACGGCGTCCGGCACGGTTTCGGCCTGCAGGGTGCCGGTGATCTGCTCGATCACGTCGTTCAGGGAATCGATGTGCTGGATGTTCACGGTGGACAGGACGTTGATCCCGGCGTCGAGCAGGGCCTGCACGTCCTGCCACCGCTTCTCGTGCTGCAGCCCGGGCACGTTGGTATGGGCCAGTTCATCCACCAGCGCGTATTCAGGCGCCCGGGCCAGGACGGCAGGCAGGTCCATCTCCTGCAGTTCCAGCCCGCGGTGGCGCAGGACGGCGCGCGGGACGGTCTCCAGGCCTTCGGCCACGGCGGCCGTCCCGGCACGTCCATGCGTTTCAACCAGCGCGATGACGACGTCGGATCCCTCATCCCGGAGGCGGCGCCCCTCTTCGAGCATGGCGTAGGTTTTGCCTACGCCGGGTGCCGCCCCCAGAAAAACCCTCAGTTGTCCTCGCGTCATGGACTAAGTGTCCAGCTCCGCCAGCGAAATGTTCAAAAGCAACACGTTGACGGTACTGCTCCCGAGAACTCCGGCGAACGGTGCCTGCGTGGCCTCGTCCACCAGGGCCTGCACCTGCTCCGGATCCAGTCCGCGTTCGGCGGCCACCCGGTCTACCTGCATCCGGGCGTATTCCGGGCTGATGTGCGGATCCAGTCCGGATCCCGATGCCGTGACGGCATCGGCGGGGACATCTTCCGGAGCCACACCTTCCAGCTCCGCCACGGCGGCCCGGCGCTCCGTTACGGCGGCGGCCAGGTCCTCGCTCAGCGGGCCGAGGTTGGAACCGCTGGAGGCACCGCCGTCGTACCCGTCCCCCGCTGCGGAGGGCCGGGACTGGAACCACTCGGGCAGCGCCGCGCCGTCGGCGTCCGTGAACGGCTGGCCGATCAGCTCGGATCCCACTTCACTGCCGCCGCTGCTGACCATCGAACCGTTGGCCCGGCCGTGCAGAGCGGCCTGGCCGATCCCGGCCACTGCCAGCGGATATACGACGCCGAGCAGGAGCGTAAGCACCGCCAGGGCGCGGAGGGAGACGCCAAGCTGGCGCATGCTGCTGCGGACGGGGTTCATTTCCTGCTCCTAGTAAAGGGGATGGTGCGGATGATGGTTGCCATGTCAGAACCCCGGGACCAGGCTGATCAGCAGGTCAATGAGCTTGATGCCGATGAACGGCGCAATCACGCCGCCCACCCCGTAGATCAGCAGGTTGCGGCTGAGGATCGAGGAGGATCCGGCAGCCCGGTACTTCACGCCGCGCAGCGCCAGCGGAATCAGCGCCACGATGATCACCGCGTTGAAGATCACCGCGGAGAGGATGGCCGAGGCCGGAGAGTGGAGCTGCATCAGGTTCAGTGCGGCAAGGCCGGGGAAAATCCCCACGAACATCGCCGGGATGATGGCGAAATACTTGGCAATGTCGTTGGCGATCGAGAAGGTGGTCAGGGCGCCGCGGGTAATAAGCAGCTGTTTGCCGATCCCGACAATGTCAATCAGCTTGGTGGGGTCCGAGTCCAGGTCCACCATGTTGCCGGCTTCCTTGGCCGCGGACGTGCCGGTGTTCATGGCCACGCCGACGTCGGCCTGGGCCAGCGCCGGGGCGTCGTTGGTGCCGTCGCCCGTCATGGCCACCAGATGCCCGCCCGCCTGTTCGCGGCGGATCAGGGCCATCTTGTCCTCGGGGGTGGCTTCGGCCAGGAAGTCGTCCACGCCTGCCTCGGCGGCAATGGCCTTGGCGGTGTAAGGGTTGTCGCCGGTGATCATCACGGTCCGGATGCCCATGGCCCGCAGCTGCGTGAAGCGTTCCTTCAGGCCGTCCTTGACCACGTCCTTCAGGTGGATCACACCGAGCACCCGGGTGCCGCCGTCGGCGTCCCGAACGGCCACCAGCAGCGGAGTGCCGCCGCCGGTGGAGATCTTCTTGACCTGGTCCTCGACCGCGATGAGGACGTCGACGTCGATGCCGCCGGACTCCGCCGTCCAGTCCAGGATGGCGGCGGAGGCGCCCTTGCGGATCTTCGCCCCGTCGGGGAAGTCCATGCCGCTCATCCGCGTCTGGGCAGTGAAGGGAACACTGGTGGAGCCGGCCGGCGGTTCCGGGCGGCAGCCCTTCGCGGCGGCCAGGTCCACCACGGACTTGCCCTCCGGGGTGGGATCACCGAAGGAGGACAACACGGCGGCGTCGATCAGGTCGGTGCTGTCGGTGCCGTTGATCGGGATGAACCCGGCGGCCTGGCGGTTGCCGTACGTGATGGTGCCCGTCTTGTCGAGCAGCAGCGTGGTGACGTCACCGGCGGCCTCTACCGCTCGGCCGGACATGGCCAGGACGTTGCGCTGGACCAGGCGGTCCATGCCGGCAATGCCGATGGCCGAAAGCAACGCGCCGATGGTGGTGGGGATCAGACAGACCAGCAGGGCCACCAGGACGGGGATGCTGACCGTGGCGGAGGAGTAGCTTGCCAGCGGGTTCAGCGTCAGCACCACCACGATGAAGATGAGCGACAGCGTGGCCAGGAGGATGTTCAGGGCAATTTCGTTGGGCGTCTTCTGCCGCGCGGCGCCTTCAACGAGCCGGATCATCCGGTCTACGAAGGTTTCCCCGGGCTTGCTGGTGATCCGGACAATAATCCGGTCGGACAGGACCCGGGTACCGCCGGTAACCGCCGAGCGGTCGCCGCCGGATTCGCGGACGACCGGGGCGGATTCGCCGGTGATTGCCGACTCGTCCACGGACGCGATGCCGTCAATGATGTCGCCGTCGCCGGGGATGATCTGCCCGGCCTCGACCACCACTACGTCGTCCAGCCCAAGGTCGGCCGAGGGGACCTCCGAGATGGTTGCCCCGAGGCCGGCGGGATCGCGGCCGGAGTCGTAACCCTCCAGCCGGTAGGCGGTGGTGGTAGCCCGGCTGTTGCGCAGGCTGGCCGCCTGCGCCTTCCCGCGGCCCTCGGCCACGGCTTCAGCGAGGTTGGCAAAGATGACGGTGGCCCAGAGCCAGCCGGCAATCAGCCAGGAGAAAGCACCGGGGACGGGGGTGCCGCCGGAGTCCTGCGGGCCGCCGAGGAAGGGCTCGGCGACGGCGATCGCGGTGATCAGTACGGCACCCGCTTCGACGATAAACATCACCGGGGTGCGGACCATCAGCCGCGGGTCCAGTTTCCGGAAGGCTCCGGGCAGGGCGGCGGCCAGCGAGCCTGCGGTTATGCCACGGGCGGCGGGAGCCCCTTCCGAAGCCGCTTCGGACTCCAGGGGTTTGGTAAGTGTGGACATGGTTATTGCAGTCCTTCCGCCAGGGGACCCAGCGCGAGTACGGGAAAGAAGGTCAGTGCAGTCACGATCACGGTGACGCCGCACAGCAGCGTCACGGACTGCGGCCGGTGGGTGGGCAGGGTGCCGGCCGAAGCGGGGACCTTGCCCTGCTCGGCGAAGGCTCCGGCCAGGGCGACCACGAAGACCATCGGCAGGAAGCGGCCCACAAGCATGGCCACGCCGAGTGCGGTGTTCAGCCACGGGGTGTTGGCCGTGAGTCCGGCGAACGCGGAGCCGTTGTTATTGGCTGCCGACGTGAAGGCGTACAGGACCTCGCTGAAGCCGTGGAGTCCGGTGTTCAGGATGGAGGTGCCCTCGATGTCTGCCCGGATGCCGGGAACCGCGAAGCTCAGCGCCGTCCCGACCAGGACCAGGGTGGGCATGGTGAGGATGTAGAGGCTGGCGAGTTTGATTTCCCTCGGGCCGATTTTCTTGCCGAGGTACTCGGGAGTGCGTCCCACCAGGAGCCCGGCCACAAACGCGGTGATGATCGCCAGGATCAGCATGCCGTAGAGCCCGGACCCGACGCCGCCCGGCGCCACTTCGCCGAGCATCATGTTCAGCATTGCCATCATGCCGCCCAGCGGGCTGAAGCTGTCATGCATGGCGTTCACCGCACCGGTGGACGTCAGCGTGCTGGTGGAGCCAAAGAGCGTCGACGCGGCAATGCCGAACCGTTGTTCCTTGCCTTCCATGGAACCGGCTGCACCGTCCGCGGCACCGAATTCGAAAGCGGTCATGGCCGCCAGGGAAACCGTGAA
Organism: Arthrobacter sp. zg-Y238; assembly: GCF_024385525.1. Taxonomy (GTDB): domain Bacteria; phylum Actinomycetota; class Actinomycetes; order Actinomycetales; family Micrococcaceae; genus Arthrobacter_B; species Arthrobacter_B jinronghuae. The sequence continues at coordinate 184,660 of NZ_JANFLU010000010.1, forward strand.
GATGGAGGCCATGGCCGCCAGGATGGCGTAACCCTGCCTGCGGTCCCCCACCATGGTGCCGAACGTGCGCGGCAGGCTGAACGGGATGACGAGCATCAGGAAGATTTCCACCAGGTTGGTCCACCCGCTGGGGTTTTCAAACGGGTGCGCGGAGTTGGCATTGAAGAAGCCGCCGCCGTTGGTGCCCAGCAGCTTAATGGCTTCCTGGGAGGCCACCGGCCCGCCGGGGATCGTGGAGGTTCCGCCGAGAAGGTTGGTGACGGAGGTGAAGCCGTTGAAGTTCTGGATCACGCCGCCGAGGATCAGCACCACGGCGCCCAGGAAAGCCCCGGGCAGCAGCAGCCGCAGCACGCTGCGGGTCAAATCCACCCAAAAGTTGCCGATGGTGGACGAGTTGCGGCCGGCCAGGCCGCGGATCAGTGCCACGGCCACGGCCAGGCCCACAGCTGCGGACAGGAAGTTCTGCACCGCCAGGCCGGCCATCTGCACCGCGTAGCCCATGGTGACCTCGGGCGAGTAGGACTGCCAGTTGGTGTTGGCCACGAAGGAAGCCGCAGTGTTGAAGGACAGGGCCTCGGGCACCGCCGGAAGGCCGAGCGAGCCCGGCAGCAGGTGCTGGAGGCGCTGCAGCAGGTAAAGCAGGAGCATGCTGGCCCCGGAGAAAACCAGCACTCCGCGCAGGTAGCTCTGCCAGGCCTGGCCGGAGGAACCGTCCACTCCGATCAGGCGGTAGAAGCCGCGCTCCGCACGGAGGTGTTTCTCGGAGGAGTAGAGCCGGGCCATGTAGTCGCCGAGCGGCCGGTAGACCGCCGCGAGCAGGACCACCAGGCTGAGTACCTGTGCGGCCGTTACCCAGCCGCCCATCAGAACCGCTCCGGTCGGACAAGTGCCACCAGGAGATAGCCGACGGCCGCCACCCCGAGGCAGAGTGCAAGGACGTTGAAAACGATCACAGCTTTTCCACCGCCCCGGCCATCAGGACAAACGCAGCGAAAAGCCCTACGAAGCCCACTACAAATAAAACGTCAAGCACGGGAATTGCCCCCAGCCGTTGAGCGTGCCGCCGCTTTGGCAGCACGGGCACACCTTGTGCCGCATTCGATTAGATGCCCTGGCCCGGGCGTAAAAGGCCATCCTCACGGTTTCCTCACGCCGGCACTCCAAACCCTTACGGAATGCGCATGCAAACGGCCTATTGCGACGCCGGGACACCGAGGCGGGAAGAGGCCGGGCCGGCGCGGTATACACTGTAAACTGACAACCACCGAAGGAACTGCCGTGTCCAGGAACCACCCCCTCAGCCCCGCCGCGATAGCTGCGGCCGCAGTCCGGATAGCGGACGCGGACGGCTTGGATGCCGTTTCCATGCGCAGGGTTGCGGCGGAGTTCGGGGTTTCAGCAATGGCACTTTACCGCCATGTGGCGGACCGCAGCGCACTGCTGCTGCTGATGGCCGATGCCGCCACCAAGGACTACGCGCTCCTGCCTGCCCGGAACCTGTCGTGGCAGGAAACCCTGGGCCACCTGGCCGATGCCCAGTGGCGGGCCTTCACCGCCCACCCGTGGCTGCTGCGCATTGTGCTGACTCCGCGCCGGCTCGTGAACATGGCCACCCCGGCCGAGGTGGAGCTGGTGCTCTCCCGGCTGGTCTCGGCCGGCCTGACCGAGGACGAGGGCTTCGACTGCCTGCTGGGCATTTCCGCGGCCGTGATCGGCACTGCGTCCATCACGGCCGCTGCCCACTTCGGCCCCCCGGGGAAGGCAGACGGCCCCGGGCCGGACGGCCACCTCCGCTGGGCGCCGGACGCCGTCGCGCAGCACCCGCAGGCGGCCCGGTTCCAGGCCCGGGGCATCAGCTATTCGGGCTCGCGCCGCTCACTGGACTTCTTCGTCGCCAGTTTCATTGCCGGCGTCGAACAGGACCTCAACAAAGCTCCGGGCGGCCCTACCCGCCCGGTTTCATGGAAGGAAGAAAATGAAACTCAGCAATAAGACCGCCATCATCACCGGCGGGGCCGGCGGAATCGGCCAGGGCATTGTCCGCCGTTTCCTTGCCGAAGGCGCCAAAGTCGCTGTGGTGGACATCGACCAGGCCCAGGGCGACAAGCTGCTGGCCGATCTTGAGGGCAAGGGCGAGGTCATTTTCATCGCCAAGGACATTTCCAAGCCCGAGAACGCCGCTGCCATCGTTGCCGAAACCGTCGAGCGTTTCGGGGGCCTGGACATCCTGGTCAACAACGCGCACGCGTCCAAGCAGGCGCCCATCATGGAAACCACGCCGGAGATCTGGGACCTGTCCTTCAATACGGGCACCATGGCAACCTTCCACCTGATGCGTGCCGCATACCCGGAACTGAAGAAGACGCGGGGCAGCATCATCAACTTCGGCTCCGGCGCCGGCATCAAGGGCCTGCCGAACCAGGTGGCCTACGCCGCGGCAAAGGAAGCCATCCGCGCCATTTCCCGCACGGCCGCCAATGAATGGGCCGTGGACGGCATCCGCGTCAACGTGGTTTCCCCCGTCGCCCTGACCCCCGGCATCGTCCAGTGGAGCCAGGCCTTCCCGGAGGCCTACCAGGAAGTCGTCGACGGCGTTCCCCTGGGCCGCCTGGGCGATCCCGAAACGGACATTGCCCCCATCGTGGTGTTCCTCGCCAGCGAGGATTCGCAGTACCTGACCGGCCAGACCCTCATGGCCGACGGCGGAACCATCAAGCTGTACTAGCCGCCGGTCGGCGCCAGGATTGCCCAGCCTTTCGCCGGCAGGGCCAGCCGCCTGCCCGGAACGTCCAGCCCGCCCGCGCCGGCCAGGACGTCCCGGGCAGCTTCGGGCACCTGTACGGTGACCGACGTGTCCTCAAGGTTCATGGCCACGAACAGGGAGTGGGCGGCGTCGAACACCTCGTAGACCAGCTGCTCGTTGGCCAGCGAATGCACCCGCGTGCGGGCGGCATGCACCCAGTGGTGCCGGCGGCGCAGGCCGATCAGTTCCTGGTGCAGGTGGTACAGCGGCTGCCCCACGGCCGAAAGCTCCCCGGGGGAAGCCGGGAAGGACGGACGGATGTCGTCGTCCCCTCCGGCACGGTCCTCCTTGTCGCCCCGGTAGCCCTGCTCGTCGCCGTAGTACACCGTCGGGGTGCCCGGCAGGGTGAACAGCAGCACCAGTGCGTGTGCGAGCCGGCCCGACGGCGCCAGGCGGCTGGCGATACGGGTGACGTCATGGTTGCCGACAAAGGTCAACGGCACAAAGGTGTCCAGGAACGTGTTGTGCCGCTCCAGCGCCGCGGACAGTTCGTAGAAGTTCGCTTCCGCCAGCGAACTCCAGACGGCCTTCCACAGTTCGTACTGGGTCACCGAATCCAGGTGCCCGGCGCGTACCTCCGCCGGGTAGTCCCCGTGGATGTACTCCCCCACGAAGTAGGCGTCGGGGAACTCCGTGCGGACGTCATCCAGCACGGGCGCCCAGAACGACGACGGCACGGCGTAAGCAGCGTCCAGCCGCCAGCCGTCGGCACCTCGGCGCAGCCAGTGCTTCATCACGTCGGCCACGAAGTCCGCCACCGCCGGCTCGGCATGGTTCAGGGCCGCCAGGTGGTGATGGCCCTCGAAGTCTCGATACCCGGGCTCCGTGCCCGGCGTCCAGCCGTCCGGCCAGATGAAGCTGAACCAGTCCGCCGTCGTCGCCCCCGGGCCCTGCTCGAGCGCCTGGCGGAAGGGGGCGAAGGAGCGGCCGGTGTGGTTGAAGACGCCGTCAAGGAGCACCCTGATCCCGCGTGCGTGCGCCTGGGCCACCAGTTCGTCGAAGTCGGCATCGTCGCCGAGCCGGGAATCGATCCGGTAATAGTCGGTGGTGTCGTACCCGTGGGTTTCGGAGGCAAACACGGGCCCGAGGGCAAGCCCGGAGGCCCCCATCTCCACGAGGTAATCGAGCCAAGGGACCAGCTGCGCCAGCCCGTGCCGCGCCGGGGCCTGCTCCGGGAGCGCAGACTTTTCCGCTCCGGCAAAGCCCAGCGGATAGACCTGCCACCACACCACGTGCTCCACCCAGTCCGGCGTCGTCATGCGTTTAGTTCCCTTCGCGTGGTGGAGTAATGCCTCTTACAGTCTGCCATCAGCACGCTTACCTTCGGGAATTTCCTCCCGGCTCGCGGCGCTTAAAACAGGAGAACCAACCGGACAAGAGAAGGACACCATGGCCTCAACAGCCGATTCCAAGCCCGAGCTTTCCACCCAGCAGCGCGTCATTGACTACGTCCGCCGCTACGGCAGGGTCCAGCCGCAGGACATCGCGGAGGAGTTTGACCTGGGCGGGGTTGAAACCCTCAACGTGCTGACCGCCCTCGAAGAGATGGGTGCGCTCCGGCTGGTCTCCGGCGGCGACGGCGTTGCCGCCGTCCCCACCGGCCAGTCCCTGTGTGATCCCTACACCGGCACCTGCATCTAGCCCTAGAGCATGCTGTCCGGAACGGAGGGGAAGTCCTTCGCTTCGTAGAGCTTGGCAACGGCGCTCATGTAGTCGGTCCACTGGGCACCGGCAATGGCGGATCCGTCCACGTAGGAGCGGGTGACGCCGTTGATCTCCTGGTTGTTCAGGGAGGAGTAGGAGTTCCAGTTCCCCACCCAGGACGCCGTGGCAATGCCGGTGGTGTAGCCGACGGTCCAGGTCTGCTCGGACATGTCGGTGGTGCCGGTCTTGGCCGCGGCCGGTACGCCGATGGGGTGGATGCTGCCCGGTGACCCCTCGACCAGTTTCTGCAGCGGCTGCGTCACGGCGGCGGCCACATCCGCACTGATGGCGCGGGTGCATTCGCCTGAGTCGACGTCGTAGGCGTTGCCGGAACCGTCGGTCACCTCGGTGAGGGCGGTGGGCTTGCAGTACTCGCCGCCGCTGGCGAAGGTGGCGTAGGCCGAAGCGATGGTCAGCGGGGAGACTTCCTGTCCGCCGAGGACAAAGGAGGGACTGGTGACTTCCAGGGGTTCCCCGTCCACTGCACGGTGGACACCCATGCTGGTGGCGGTATCCCGGATGTCGCACAGGTCGAGCTGGGCTGCCTGCGCCACCGTGGCGGTGTTGACGGACTGCCGCAGGCCCTCCGCAACGGTCATCTTCTTCTCAAAGCCCTCGGAGGCGTTCTTGAATTTCCATTCGTCGAACTCCGCATTCGGGCCGAGGCAGCTGGCCTTCCAGTCGAAGCCTGCCGGGTAGGACGTGCGCGTGGCGTCGATGGTGTCGTTGAGTCCGTGGCCGGCCGCCAGCCAGGCCGCGGTGGTGAAGGGCTTCATGGTGGAGCCGGGCTGGAAACCGTAGGGGGTGCCGCCCATGTCCGCGTCCACGTTGAAGTTGAGCTGGGTCTTACCGTTGCCAAGCTCCGGCGTGTACTCGGTGTTCTGGGCCATGGCAAGGATCTTGCCCGTACCCGGTTCCACGGAAACTATGGCAGAGCCGGCCCCGGAGGGATCCCCCACCGGAACCTGGGCTTCGATCTGCTTCTGTGCCTGCGACTGCAGCCTCGAGTCCAGGGTGGTCCTGATGGTCAGCCCGCCCCGTGCCAGGAGCTTGGCGCGCTCTTTGACGTCGGCGCCGAAGGCTTCCGACTGCAGGATGGTTTGTTCCACATAGCTGCAGAAGTACTGGGCCATCTCGGCTCCCGTGCATCCGGAGGTCACCGTCTGCGGGTTCAGGTCCAGTCCGCTTGCCACCGCTTCGTCATACTCGGCCTGGCTGATCTTGTCGTTTTTCAGCATGGCCGCAAGCACGGTGTCCCGGCGTGCCTGCGTCCCCTCGGGGTTGGTAAACGGGTTGTAATGGCTGGGCGACTGCACCATGCCGGCCAGCATGGCCGACTGTGCCGGATTGAGCTCCGAGGCGGAGATGCCGAAGTAGCTCTGAGCCGCAGCCTCCACACCGTAGGTCTGTCCCCCGAAGAGCACGATATTGAGGTAGCCCTCGAGGATCTCCTCCTTCGAGTACTCCTTTTCCACGGCGACGGCGAGCTTGGCTTCCCGGAGCTTGTCCCCCATGTCCTTGGTACCGCTGAGCGTAAGGTCGCTGCCGCCCTTGCCGGAGGCGATGTCACGGCTGATCAGCACGTTGTTCACGTACTGCATGGTCAGGGTCGAGGCGCCCTGCGTATTCGAGCCCGAGGCGTTGGAGGCCACGGCACGGGCAATCCCCATGAAGTCAATGCCGTTGTGCTCGTAGAAGCGCGCGTCCTCGATGGAGACTATGGCGTCCTGCATGCTCTGCGACATCTCGTCCAGCTCCACCGGAACCCGGTTCTGGGCATAGAAGGTGGCCAGCAGCACACCGTCGGCGCTGTAGATCTTCGATCCCTCGTCCAGGGGGCCGGTTTCCAGCTCGTCGGGCAGCTGGTCCAGCACTCCGACGGCCATGTCCGTGCCCGTGGCTGCGACTGCCGTCATGGGGATCAGGGTGCTGGCGGCCAACACGCCGGCCAGCAGGCTTACGAGGAGGAACGCGACTAACCGTCCGGGCACGGAAAGTCTCTCGAGGAATGAGGATTTGGGGGGACGCATCCCTACAAGTTATCGAGTTTGTCTGTGAAGGGTCTTGACCGAATGAGTCACATCGGGTAAAGGCGGGTGGATCCGGCGTCCCCGAAGCGGGCCGGAATCCCGCTCCAGCACTGGGATCGGGCCGGTGCCGCTCCGCGCTCCGGGCAACCCGCACCGGGGCCGACCCGGAAGCCCTGCGAGAACAAGATCACAGCAAACCCGCACTTCGCGCAGTGCAAAAGGAGGGGCCGCAGGTCGCTGGTGCGACTTACGGCCCCTCCTTTGGTGTGCTGGCTAAAGCCTCACAGCTGCGGCGACTTAGGCGTCAACGACAATCGCGGTGATCGCCGGCGTGCGGTTGTAGAAGCGGCGCATCCAGTTGGCGACGGCGCGCTCGATGACGTCTTCGAGGTCCTCGCTCTTCGGTCCGCGGCGGCTGCCCGCGGCGGCGTTGGCCAGGGCCTTCTCCACGGCTTCCTCCGCCTTGCGCAGGTCCTCGGGCTTGCAGGTGAAGCCCTTGGTGAAGAACTCGGCGGGCTCGGCGATCGTGCCGGTGTCGGCGTCGACCAGGGCCAGGACGGTGACGGCGCCTTCCTCGGCCAGCTGCATGCGTTCCTTCAGGGTCTCCTCGGTGGTATGGCCGACGCTGTCGCCGTCCACGAAGACCAGGTCCACCTGGTGCTTGCCGGAAATCGTGGCACGGCCGCGGCGCAGGTCGACGGTCATGCCGTTTTCCGCGATGACCACGTCGCGGGGATCCATTCCGGTCGCCTCTGCGATGGCTCCGTTGGCCTTGAGGTGGCGCCATTCGCCGTGCACCGGCATCACGTTGCGCGGCTTGACGATGTTGTAGCAGTAGGCGAGTTCGCCGGCACTGGCGTGGCCGGAGACGTGCACCTTGGCATTGCCCTTGTGCACCACATTGGCGCCGATCTTGGTCAGGTTGTTGATGATGCCGTAGATGGCGTTCTCGTTACCCGGGATCAGCGAACTGGCCATCAACACCGTGTCACCCTCGTGGATGCGGATCTGGTGGTCCTTGTTGGCCATGCGGGACAGGGCAGCCATGGGCTCGCCCTGCGAACCGGTGCAGATCAGCACCACCTTGTGGTCATCGGTGCGCTGCAGCGACTTGAAGTCCACCAGGATGCCCTTGGGGATGTTCAGGTAGCCCAGTTCCTCGGCGATGGTCATGTTGCGGATCATCGAGCGGCCCACGAAGGAGACCTTGCGGTTGTAGCGCGATGCCGCGTCGATGACCTGCTGGATGCGGTGGATGTGGCTGGCGAAGCTGGAAACGATGATCCGGCGCGGGGCGGTGCGGAACACGGTGTCGATGGCCGGGGCCAGTTCCTTCTCCGAAGCCATGAAGCCGGGGACCTCGGCATTGGTGGAGTCGGTCAAGAACAGGTCCACGCCCTCCACGCCCAGCCGGGCGAAGCCGGTGAGGTCGGTGATGCGGCGGTCCAGCGGGAACTGGTCCATCTTGAAGTCGCCGGTGTGCAGCGCCATGCCGGCCGCCGTGCGGATGGCGATGGCCAGGCCGTCGGGGATGGAGTGGTTCACGGCGAGGAACTCAAGGTCGAAGCCGCCGATGGTGCGGCGGTCGCCTTCCTTGACCTGGATCAGCTTGGGCTTGATCCGGTGTTCCTTCAGCTTGGCCTCGATGAACGCCAGGGTCAGCTTGGAGCCGACAATGGGGATGTCGGAGCGCTCACGAAGCAGGTACGGCACGCCGCCGATGTGGTCTTCGTGGCCGTGCGTCAGGACCACGGCGACGACGTCGTTCAGGCGGTCGCGGATGGCGGTGAAGTCCGGCAGGATCAGGTTTACGCCCGGGTGTTCTTCTTCGGGGAAGAGCACGCCGCAGTCGACGATCAGCAGCTTGCCGTCGAATTCGAAAACGGTCATGTTCCTGCCGATTTCGCCAAGGCCGCCGAGGTTCATGACACGCATGGTTCCCTTGGCGAGTTCCCGGGGGGCTTTCAGGACGGCAGGTGTTCTATTCACGGATGAGGGTTCTTTCGTTGGGGAGCGGATTGCAGGGTGGAACGGCAGCCGTACGGCGGCATTCCGGAAGTCTGTGGTGCGGCCAGAACAGGGCCGACAGCTGTTGTGCTTCTTTCATTCTATTGACTTTTCCGGCGCGCCGGGGACACCCGGCTCTCCCGGAGAGTCTCGGGCGGTTCCGGAGGGTGTTCGGCGGCCTGATTCCTTCGGTGCGGAAACGGCTCAGCCCCGTTGCAGGGCGTTCTTCTGCGACTTGTTGATCCCGGTGCTGCGGCCGCAGTTGGAGCAGGTAAAGGCGTAGCGGCGGCTGGTGGTGAGGACGGGGATGAAGAAAAGCGTCAACCGGTTGGCGCGCTCTTCCACATACTGCTCTGCGTAGACGCCGCAGTACTGGCAGGTGGCCGGCCGCGAAAAGAGTGATGAGAGCACGGTCTTGAATCCAATGAGCACGAACATCAGACCACTCTACGTCGGGCAGGCGGGCCGGGGCATGCGGACACGCGGCTTTTACTAAGGTTGCTTACCAACCGGGGTGTTGGATATCTTTCGGGCATGGAACGCCGCCTCCCCCAACTGGAGTACCTGCTGCCGCTGAAGTGGGCAGAGGACACCGGCCTGAACGAGCTGGTGGAATATCTGGAACTGCTGAGCAGGCACGTGCGGGTCCTGGTGGTGGACGGTTCCGGCGACGAGTTGTACTCCCGCCACGAGCGGGCCTTTCCTGCCGGGGTGCTCCACTGCCGGCCCAAGCACCCCGAGTGCCGGAACGGCAAAGTCGACGGCGTCCTCACCGGCGTCGACCTGGCCGAGGGGCAGCAGCTCATCATTGCCGACGACGACGTCCGCTACACGCCGCAGCAGCTGGAGCGGATCTGCGCACTATTGGAGGCGGCCGACGTCGTGCGTCCACAGAACTACTTTTCCTCGTCCTCTCCCCTGCCGTGGCATGCCCGGTGGGATACCGGCCGCATCCTCCTGAACCGTGCGTTCGGTGCCGACTACCCGGGAACGCTCGCGGTGCGGACCGAGGTCCTTCGGCAGGCCGGCGGCTACAGCGGGGACGTGTTGTTCGAGAACCTCGAACTGTTGCGTACCGTCCGGGCGGCCGGCGGTCTGGAGGTGCGTGCCGATGACCTGTTTGTTGCCCGGCTCCCCTCCTCCACAGCGCTCTTCTTCCGGCAGCGCGTGCGTCAGGCCTACGACGATTTTGCCCAGCCGCTGCGGCTGGCTGCCGAGCTGTCGCTGCTTCCGGTGCTGTGCTGGAGTGCCCGGAAGCCTCTGCGCCTGGCGGCACTGGCCGTCTCCGCCACCGCAGCCGCGGAATACGGGCGACGTCGCGACGGCGGGTGGCAGGTGTTCGGCCCGGCGTCGGCGCTGTGGGCTCCACTGTGGCTGGTTGAGCGGGCCTTGTGTGTCTGGCTGGCCGTGTATTGGCGGCTGCGGGGCGGCATTCCCTACTCAGGTGCGCGGCTGAGGACGGCTGCGCACTCGGTGCGCCGGATCCGGGAGCTTCGGGGGTTGGGTTAGGGGCTCTTCGGGGGCTGTCGGGCGGGAGTCCGCCTGCGAGCGCCGAAGGTCGGGGTAAGCCGGGAGGGTCTTCGTCTTGCGAGCGCTCAACTCCAGGGTGAGTCGGGAGCCCGCCTGCGAGTGCTGAACTCCGGGGCCTAACCTCAGGACAGGTTTCCGCCTATGAGCCCCCACCGGGGGGCGGCACCCACCCCCGGCACGAGCAATCAATCAGCCAGCCAGGCATTTGACCCCGGTTAGCGGACCGCAAAGACAGGTAGTAGTTCAGGTATTCCCCTCCTTCTCCTTGCCGCTTACCGTCGATAGACTCGAACACATGTTCGAATATCGTCCGGCGGAACACCACTTTAGAGCTGACCCCTCCCGTGTCAGCAGCGCCTCAGTGAACGCATGGGTGGGCGTTTTGAGTGAGGATGGCGACGCTGAGCATGCCCCAGAGCCGGACACAGAGCTGATCGACCGGATTCGTGCCCTGGAAGAGCTGAAGGCAGCAGCATCGGCAGCGCAGGCCCGGGCCGCCGCGGCGTTTGACGCCTCCCAGCGCCGGAAGCAGGCGTTGGAGGGAGTACCTAGGGACAAGCAGGGATGGGGCGTTGCTTCGCAGATGGCTTTGGCCCGGAGGGAATCGGCGAACCGCGGCGGGCGCCTGCTGGGGTTCGCCAAGGCCCTTACACAGGACATGCCCTGCACCCTTTACGCCCTGAGCCACGGAAAGATCAGCGAATGGCGGGCCACACTGCTGGTGCGTGAAACCGCGTGCCTAAGCAGAGAAGATCGGCAGCGCGTGGATGCGGAAGTGGCCGGGGATCCGGAGCTGCTGGAAACCCTGGGAGATCGGCAGCTGATTTCCCGCACCAGGGGTGCCTCTTACCGGCTGGACCCGCAGGCTGCCGTGAACCGGGCGGCCAAGGCTGCATCCGAACGTTTCGTTTCCTGCCGTCCCGCGCCGGACACCATGACGTATCTGACGGGACTTCTGCCGGTCGCCCAGGGTGTAGGCGTTTACGCTGCCCTCTCCCGTGAGGCAGATCGGCTGACTGCCGCCGGGGACGGGCGTACCCGCGGCCAGATCATGGCGGACACACTTGTAGGCCGAATCACCGGTCAGACACAGGCGGACGCCATGAAGGTGGAGGTCCAGCTGGTGATGACGGACCGGACACTGCTGGCCGGAGAATCAGAACCGGCTTTCGTTCCTGGCTATGGTCCGGTTCCGGCGCAATGGGCCAGGGATCTGGTCCGCAACCGGGATGGGGCCAAGGCCGTTCGCGATGACCGTAACCGCAAGGGCAAGGGCGAGAGCCGGTTCAGGGAGAACGCCGGTCGTGACGTCGATGGCACCGGCGACGCCCCGCCCGGCGGCACGAACAGGGGCCGTCCTCGGGATCGGAGCGACAGACCCGCCAAGGATGTCCAGACCTTCATCCGCAGGCTGTACACGGCTCCGGAAACCGGCGAGCTGGTCGCTATGGACGCCCGGGCACGCTTGTTCCCCACCTCCCTGGCCCGGTTCATCGCTGCACGGGACGCCACCTGCCGGATGCCGTGGTGTGGTGCTCCAATCCGAGCGTTCGACCATGTCCGGCGGCACAGCGACGGAGGTCCCACCAGCCTCGTGAACGGACAAGGACTCTGCGAAGCGTGCAACCACGCCAAGGAAGCGCCGGGCTGGTCTGCAAAGGTAATCAAACCTCCCGGCGCAACATCTGCAACCGGTGCAGAAACCGGCGCGGCGGGCGTGGCCGGGCAAGGCTCACCCGCACTACCCGCCCACACGGTGGAGACCTCCACCCCAACCGGACACACATATCGTTCCACTGCGCCGCCATTGGCAGGTGCTCCTGTTGAGGCGGGCCTCTCTGCCGTCGAAAGGATAGTGGTGGATCTGATCCGGGCTGCATAGCCGGGCGGCGTCGTCGGACAGCGAGCGCTCGCCGGCAGTCCCCGTCAGTCCCGGTCAGCGGCCGCCACCGGTAGGCTGTGGAGATGGCCAGATACTTTGACGTACACCCGGAAAACCCGCAGCCCAGGGCCATCGGCCAGATAGTGAACCTGCTCGAATCCGGCGGATTGATCGCCTACCCCACCGACTCCTGCTATGCGCTGGGAGTGCAGCTGGGCAACCGGGAGGGACTGGAACGCATCCGGCAGATCCGTCAGCTGGACGAGAAGCACCACTTCACCCTGGTCTGCCGCAACTTCGCGCAGCTGGGCCAGTTCGTGCAGCTGGACAACTCGGTGTTCCGCAGCATCAAGGCCGCCACCCCCGGAAGCTACACCTTCATCCTGCCGGCGGTGAAGGAAGTGCCCAAGTGGCTGCTCCAGCCCAAGAAGCGGACAGTCGGCGTGCGGATCCCGGACAACACGGTGGTGCAGTCGATCCTGGACGGCCTCGGCGAACCGCTGCTCTCCAGCACACTGCTGCTGCCCGGCGACGAGGATCCCATGACCCAGGGCTGGGAAATCAAGGAGCGTCTGGACCACCAGGTGGATGCCGTCATCGATTCCGGGTTCTGCGGCCCCGAGCCCACAACAGTCATCGATTTCTCCGGCGACTCGCCGGAAATCGTGCGGCGCGGAACCGGAGATCCGACGCCCTTCGAGTAACCCCTGCGGCCCGGAACCTTTATCGGTTCCTGCGGTTGACTCTCCCTTGGCATGCACGAAGTCTGGCACGCGTCAGGGGGAACCATCGCTAGGCACTCGCAGGGGAAACCACATGAAGAAGACGGCTAAAACACTATCAACGGCGATATTGGGTATCTGCGTCCTGGCGGGATGCGGCGTAGGTACCGGGCTTCCGGGCATAGGCGGCGGGAGCGGCCATCCCACCGGCTCCCCCGGACCCACCAAGACTTCCACAGCCACTCCCACCGCAACTTCCACACCCACCTCGTCCCCTACCGGAACACCCACACCAACGAAGACCCCGACCCCCTCACCGACAGACGACGGCGGCGGGCACGGGAACGACGACGCCGTCAACGTGATCCTGATGGTCGGCGACGGGATGGGGACGGCTCAACGCGACGCCATCCGGCTGGCCTCGGTAGGCCTGAGCGGGGAACTGGCCATGGATTCGCTGCCCGCGGTGGGCCGGGTCCACACCAACTCCGCGGATCCCGGCACCTTCATCACCGACTCGGCCGCTGCGGCCACGTCCATGGCCACCGGGGTGAAAACCTACAACGGCGCCATCGGTGTGGATCTGGAGCAGCAGCCCGTGACCTCGGCGCTGGAAATCGCCGAACGGCTCGGAAAGTCCTCCGGACTGGTTACGACCGCCCAGGTTACGGATGCAACCCCCGCCGCTTTCGGCTCGCATGTACTGGACCGGGATGAGCAGAGCGCCATCGCTGCCCAGTTCCTGCGCAGTTCCCACCCGGAAGTGATCCTGGGCGGCGGCGAGGACTACTGGTACCCGGCGGGCAATCCGGGCAGGTACCCCGACAATCCCGCAGAGGACGAATCCGAGGAAAGTGCCGGCACCGAGGGCAACCTGGTGGAAGAGGCCCAAGACCTGGGGTATGAATACGTCTGGGATCTGCCCGGCCTGCAGGCGGCAGATAGCGACATGCTCCTGGGACTCTTCGCCAACGAGGAGATGTTCCAGTACGGGGACGACGTCGAAGAGGCTTATGAGCCCACGGTTCCGCTGACCGAAATGACCCGGAAAGCCATTGACGTCCTGAACAACAACCAGGATGACAACGGCTTCTTCCTCATGGTGGAGGAAGAAGGCATCGACGCCATGAGCCATGTCAATAACGGGGCGTTGACCATCGAGTCCGGCATTCAGTTCGACAACTCCGTCGCCCTGGCCAAGGAGTTCGCCGAGCAGGACGGCAATACCCTGCTGATCACGGTGGGCGACCACCAGACCGGCGGTATGACCATCGAACCGCTGGGGGATGCTTCCAACCCGGACAGCCCGGTGCAGGAAGGTCCGTTCGACGTCGCTGGTTCCGACCAGCAGTTCCAGATCGATTGGACTACCGGCGGCCATACGGGCGACGACGTACCCCTGACCGCGATGGGACCCGGCGCAGAAATGCTGACGGGCGTCTACGAGAACACCAACATCTTCGATGTCATGGTTTCGGTGATGCGCTCCGGCACGGAACGGGACTTTGACCTCCAGGCGCACCGCGGCGGACGCGGAGAAGTAACCGAAGAATCCCTGGCAGCCTTCGCACACGCATTGGAACTGGGCGTCACCACCCTGGAACTGGACACGCACCTGACCGAGGACGGCCGGGTGATCGTCTGGCACGACGACATCATCCTGACCACAAAATGCGCTGATACGGCCCCTGCCACTTCCGGGGATCCGGAATTCCCCTACGTGGGCGACCGCGTAGCGGAATTGAGCCTTTTGCAGCTCCAGACCCTGAACTGCGGCTACCAGCAGCTGCCGGGTTACCCGGAGCAGGATGTCGCGGAGGGCAACCGGATTGCTGAGCTGAGCGATGTCTACCGCCTCGCCCGCGAGTACGGTGCACGCAAAATCCACTTCAATGTCGAAACCAAGGTTGAGGAGGGCCAGGCCGGCGGGCCGGGCAGTGTGGCCCTGACCGAGGCGGTGGTGGACGTGGTCCGGGATGCGAACCGGGAACGCCGCACCACCATCCAGTCCTTTGACTGGTCCACCCTGAACCTGCTCGAGCGGATCGCCCCGGAATTGACGCGGGTGGCATTGGCCAGCACGCCAAAAGACCTCGGCGTAGGCCAGCCGGGCGCAGCGCCGCAGCTGGGCGGAATCGATATAGATGACTTCGGCGGGTCCGTGGCCCGTGCCGCCCATGCCCAGGGTTACGACGTGCTGTCCCCCATCTACACCACCGTCACAGCGGAGATGATCGCCGAGGCACACGAACTCGGCCTGCCGGTCATTCCCTGGACCGTCAATGAGCTGGCAGACATGCACCGGCTCATTGACCTGGGTGTCGACGGACTCATCACCGACTACCCCACCCGGCTGCGCGCGGTAATGGAGGAGCGGGGCTTCGACCTGCCCCGGGCCTACCGCCCCTGAGTTCCTTCAAGGACTCGGGCAGCAAAGAACGGCCAAACACCGGACACCGTGCCGGGACCGAAGCATCGGTCCCGGCACGGTGCTGTCCAAGTACGGTGCTGTCCAAGTACGGTGCCGTTTCGGCAGGACAGATTCCGGATGGCATGCTGAACTAATGCCCGGTCTCTACATCCTCCCCTCCAGCTGGCTGCTCAATGCGACCCCCGAGACGGTGTGGGAGACCGTGGCCAGCCCGGAAATGAGCTGGCCGCGCTGGTGGCCCGGCTGCACGCTCCAGGACCTCGCCACCGACCCGGGGGCCGATACCGCAGACCCAACGTCACAACTGCTGGCCACTACCGTCCGTCTGCGCTTCCGTGCCGCTCTGGGCTACGACCTGTCCATCACCATCCAACCCACCGCCGCGGTCCGGCCACGGATCATAGAGTTCGACGCCGGCGGAGACCTGGCGGGCACCGGCAGGATCCGCCTGTTCCCCGTGGCGGCAGCCACCACCGGGAACGCCCCCGGTGGTGCGGCGCAGACCCGGATGGACATCGACTGGCGGGTACGGCCCACCCGGCGCTGGATGCGCCTGCTCACCCCCGTGGCACGGCCGGCCTTCACTGCCGCCCACTCGCTGCTGATGCGGCAGGGCGAACGCGGCCTGCGCCGGGAGCTGGCTCAGGCCACCCGTCGCGGACTGCCGAACAAGGTCCGCACCCCGGGCGAGTAATGCACCGTGTCCGGCGGCCCCTCGACGGGAAGTCCGGCCGCAGGCACCAGTTCATCGTGAAAGTGCGTCAGCCGTGCCGGATGCAGCGGCCACGGCCGGTGCGAGATGGGAATGAACGCTGTCCGGCCGGCGAAAGCCGCGTGCAGTCCGAAGCGTGCCGTGAGCAGGACGGACAGCTCATCATCAGCCTGCCGGGCATAGTCCGGCACCGCCGCGAAAGACGAGCGGGCCTGCCTCCCGAACCGCTCGACGTCGTACCCCACCCCCCACCCCGAACGGGTGGGACGGCAGCGGGACCAGACGTAGGGGATGCGCAGCGAACGGGCGGCCAGCACCGGGGCGAGCCTCGAGGCATCCAGGCTCAGGAACAGCACGCCCCGGCTGCCGTCCCTGCCGCGCGAATACAGGCGGACATTAACCTCGGTGAAGGATCCGAAAAACGGCACGGGGACCCTGCCGAGCTCGGTCTGCGACGCCCGGAAACCGATGAGCCCCACCCAGGTGGAACCGTGGAAGACATCCGGTTCGACGCCGGGCGGCATGTACGGGGCGGCAGCAGACGCGGGAATGCGCCAGTGGAGGAAAACCGTGCCGGCCCAGGTCTGGGCCATCAGTATCGGCGGCGTCACCCTTGGTCCCGCGGGCCAGGGATCCTCCGTGCCGTGGACGGGGGTACCCATGGCGCCAAGGTAACAGCGCGCCGGCCGGGCGGAAAGGGCAGGCTCGGGCTAGACCGCCGTATCCGGCCGTTCTTCGCCGAAGCGTTCCACGGCCGTCTTGCGGCGGATGCGGTCCAGCCGGTTGATCACCGGTGCTGCCGTGATCCCGTGCAGCACGATGGATGAGGCCACCACCAGGCCAAGCAGGCCCCACAGCTGCTCAGCGTCGTCGAAGTTCCCCTTGCCCAACGCGTAACCGAGGTAATAGAGGGAGCCGATGCCGCGGACTCCGAAGAAGGCGATAGCCATCCGCTCGCGGGGGCCGGGCCGGCCGCCCAGCAGACCCACCCATCCGGCGAGGGGCCGGACCAAGAGCAGGAATGCGGCGGCCACCGCCACCTCGCGCCAGCCGACGCCCGACAGCAGTCCGCGGGCAATGGCACCGCCGAGCAGCAGCAGCAGGACCACGGTCAGCAGCCGCTCCAGCTGCTCCACGTAGCTGTGCAGCACCCGGTGGTAGCCGTGGGTGCGTTCAGCGGCCCGGATGGTGACGGCACAGACGAAGACGGCAACAAAACCGTAGCCGTCCAGCATCTCGGTGATGCCGTAGGCCAGGAACGTGGCCGCCAGGGCCACAAAGCCTTCGGAGTGGTTGGAAAGGCGGATGCTTTCCAGCCGCGCGGAGAAGAAGAGGCGGCTCAGGACCTTGCCGGTGACGAGGCCGAGGAGGACGCCCATGCCGATCCGCCAGAAAACGTCCACGGCGATCCAGTGCGGGAACCAGTCCGACGGCGCCGTCCCCACCAGGCTCATGCCGATGGCCAGGTAGACAAACGGGAAGGCCAGGCCGTCATTCAGCCCGGCTTCGGAAGTCAGGCCGAACCGGACCTCGTCCTCGGCTTCGTGCTCCGAGTCCTCTTCCTCGTCGTCGGCCGGTTCGCCCACCTGCACTTCGGAAGCCAGGACCGGATCGGTCGGGGCCAGCGCCGCGGCCAGCAGGACGGCCGCTGCCAGGCCCAGTCCGAGGATCCACAGGTTCAGCAGGGTCAGGCCCAGCAGGCTCAGCGGCATGGCAATGCCCAGCATCCGCCAGGTGGTGGACCACCGCCGCCAGCCGACCGGCCGGTCCAGTGCCAGTCCCGCGCCCATCAGGGAAATGATCACGCACACCTCGGTCAGGTGCGTGGTGAATTCTCCATAGCGCACCGGGTCCGGGTCCGGCAGGTCCTTCAGGAGGCTGAACGTCAGGATGCCCGCACCAAGGAACACCATGGGCATGGAAACCGGAACGTTGCGCAGCACCTTGGGCAGCACGGCTGCAAGGAAAACTGCTAGGCCGGCTGCAAGGAAGACAAGGCTGGGTCCGTCAAACACCCCCCGACATTACCTTCGGCATCGGGCGCCCCGACAGGTGCCGCGCCGAACCGGCGTCGGCTCCCCTAGGCTTCGCGGATGGTGACCTGCCCGGGCTCCGCTCCCTCGGCACCGAAGACGAGCCAGCGGGTGGCGATTTTTTCGGTGAAGAACCGGTCGTGGCTGACCACTATGACGGCGCCGGGGAAATGCAGCAGGGCGCGTTCCATGACCTGCGTGCTGGACATGTCCAGGTGGTTGGTGGGTTCGTCCAGCAGCAGGACGGGAGCGCCCGAAAGCAGGCACTGGGCCATGGCGACGCGGGCGCGCTGCCCGCCGGAAAGGTTGCCGATCTTCTGTACCAGGTCCGCTTCGGAGAACTGGAACATCGTCAGGAAGCGGTTGACGGACTTTTTCGTGGCGCTGAAGGCGAGGGATCCCGGCAGCGAGTTCACCGCGTGGGTGACGGTGTCGGCGTCGTCGAGTTCCGCCAGCATCTTGTTGTAGGACACCATGGCCGGCCCCTTCGGCCAGGTGACGTCGCCGGCGTCGGGCTGTTCTTCGCCCGTGAGCACGCGCAGCAGCGTGGTCTTGCCGCTGCCGTTGGTTCCGGTGACGGCGATGCGGTCCCCCTTGTTCACCTCGAAGCTCAGGTCCTCGAAGAGCACCTTTTCCCCGTACGACTTGGACACACCGCGGACGCGGCCGAGTACGTCCTTGACGTGCAGGCCGTCGTAGATGCCGGTGATGATTTCATCCACGGGCCGGGGCGCGCGGGATTTCTTGATGCGGGCCAGCTGGGTGCTGAGCCGCCCGCCGGCTTTGGCCGCCTCGCGGCGGTCCGCAATGCCTTCGGCTTCAAAGGCCAGCAGTTCCGCCTCGTGGACGAACTGGGCCTGGAGGTTCTTCAAGCGGAACTGCTTCTGCACCACATACTCGGCGAAGTTCCCCGGGTATTCGTGCAGGTGGAAGTTCTCCACCTCGATGATGCGGGTTACGACGGCGTCGAGGAACTTCCGGTCGTGGGAGACGATGATGGCCGCTCCCCGGAAGTCGCGGAACCAGCCCTCAAGCCATTCGACGCCGGCCACGTCCAGGTAGTTGGTGGGTTCGTCGAGCAGCAGCACATCGGGCTGCTCCAGCAGGATCTTCGCCAGTGCCGCACGGTTCCGCCAGCCGCCGGACAGGGCGTCGATGGGGCAGATCCGGTGCGCGGCGGTGAAGCCGAGGGTGGTGAGCACGCTGTCAATGCGGCGCGGATAGTCCCAGCCATCGAGCCGGTCCATGGTTTCGAACAGTTCCGACTGGCGGCGGATGAGCCGGTCCATTTCCTTGCCGGAGGGATCTGCAGCAATAGCTTCATCGATGCCCGCCAGCTCAGCCTCGACGTCCTTGATTTCCGTGAAGACGGAGTCCAGGACCTCGGCAATGCTCGCCTGGCCGTCCAGTTCGGAGAACTGGGAGAAGTAGCCGATCTTCACGCCCGGTTCCACGGTCACGGTACCGGAGTCGGGCTGCACCTGGTCCAGGACCAGCTTCAGGATGGTGGATTTGCCGGAGCCGTTCCGGCCGATCAGGCCGATCCGGTCCTTGGGTTCGAGCCGCAGGAACGCTTCACGCAGCACCTGCTTGTTCTCGAAGGAAGTATTGACGTCCTGCAGCCGGATCAGGCTCATGGTGTCCTCTCAAAGGGGTTGGTTTCCTCGCCCCGCGGGACAACGACCATTCATCCTATCCGCTGCTGCCGGCCGCAGCGGCGGGAGGCCGGCCTGCCGGCCCGGACTAGCCGCGCAGGGTGTAGCTGCCCTGGGGGCGGCGGTTGAGGTGTGTGGAGGTGTCCACGTAGCTGCCCAGGTTGCGGGGGCGGGTGAGCGCCCGGCGGCCGGTGGAGACGTAGGTCCCCTCGGCACGCGGGGTGCCCAGCGGGCAGTCGTAGCGGCTGGTGTAGGTGCCCACTCGACGGGGCTGGGTTGCCGAAGCGGCATGTTCGGCAGAAGCCGTGGGAGCCGGGGTGCTTTCGGCGGCGGCTGTGCGGGGGGCGGCGGTTTCGGTGGTGGCCGCGGCGGTGTTTCGGTTGAGCAAGGTAGTCATGGGTGTCTCCTCAGTTGACGCTTGGGGTGAGACTCGGGCCGCGGCGGCAGGTTTTTGGGCAGCGTTCAGCCCGGGATGTGTCGCCGTTGATTGGTGCCCGCCGTAGGTATGGGCGGTGGTGCGCGTTAGCGGGCGGAGGAATCCGCCTGCTTGGCGCAGGTGCTGCAGATGCCGCTGAAGGTTACTTCGGCAGCCAGTACGGTAAAGCCGGAGTCGTCCGACGGGGTCAGGCAGGGTGCCTGGCCAATGACGCAGTCGACGTCCTTGATGGCTCCGCAGCGGATGCAGACCAGGTGGTGGTGGTTATCCCCCACCCGCGACTCGTACAGTGCCGGCGAACCGGCGGGCTCCACCCGCCTGGCCAGTCCGGCCTCGGTAAAGGCGGACAGGATGCCGTAGACGGCCTGCGCGGAAATGCCCGGCAGTTCCGCTCGGACGGAAGCCAGGACCTTGTCGGCGCTGGAATGCGGTTCCCGCTGCAGTGCTCCCAGCACTGCAGCGCGCTGTGACGTGGCTTTCAGCCCCGCTGACCGGATGTTTCCGGCCAGGGTTTCTGCTGTTTCCGCCGCGTTCTGCATACCTAAAACACTAACAGTTGTTTTGATTGCCTCAAGACAACTATGGCCCTTTTGCGCTGTGATTCCGGACGCTGTGACCGCCGCCGCAAGAAGGCGTTGACGCTGGCGAAATGCTTTAGTTTCCTTGGGTACCGAGTGCTTATCAACCAAAGGAGCCGGCTTGCGGAAGTCCACGGCGGCAGTCTGGGAGGCCGTACACGCTGAGCGGCGGCGTCTCGCTGCGGACCTCTCCCCGCTGCGGGCCGAACAGTGGGAGGTGCCCTCGCTCTGTCCCGGGTGGAGCGTCCATGATGTCCTGGCCCATCTCGTTGACACGGCACGCACCGGCAGGGTTGGCTTCGTACGCGGAATGCTCGGCGCACGCCTGAATTTCGACCGCCTGCCCCTCGGCCTCGTCGGAAGCTATCCGGAACCCGCGGTTGTCCAGGCCCTTGCCTACCAGGTCCGGACCCCGGTTGCGTTCGGCGGAGGACGCGAGCGGGCTGCGGGCCTGCGGTTGGTCGACCGGCGCACCGGGACGGCGTGGGGCGCCGGCACCGAGATCGAAGCCGATGCCCTGGACCTGCTGCTCACCGTGTCCGGGCGCCCCGTGGAGCTCGACCCGCCCGGATAGGGGACGATGGAAAGGAAAGTAGTACATCACCGTAAGGACGAGGGACCATGGGCACTTTGAAAGAGCAGCTGCAGGCGGACATGAAGACGCACATGAAGTCGGGCAACCGTGTGGCCCTGACCACCGTGCGCAACGTACTGGGCGAAATCACTACCCGGGAGAAGTCGGGGAAGACGCCGGTGGAGCTCGACGACGTCCAGATCGTGTCCCTGCTGCAGAAGGAAGCAGCCAAGCGCCGCGATACCGCCGGGATCTACACGGCGGCCGGTGAGACCGAGCGTGCTGCCGCCGAGGCGGCCGAGGCGGAAATCATCGAAGCCTACCTGCCCGCTCCCCTGACCCGGGCCGACGTGGAAGCCATTGTGGATGAAGCAATCGCGGATCTGCGTGCCGGCGGGGAAGAGCCGTCGATGCGGCAGATGGGACAGGTCATGAAGCCCGTCACCGCGAAGGTGGCCGGACGGTTTGACGGCAAGACCGTGAGCGAGATCGTCCGTTCCCGACTCGCCTAGCGGCAGCCGGTCCCACTGCTACTCTGGTTGCTGAACGCTCATTCCGCTGATCATCCGGAGGTACAGGTGCCCGCAACAGGTACGGGCCAGCGCCTGCTGGATTCCGCCACGGAGGCCTTCGCGGCGAAGGGTTTCCACGGCACCACCACCCGCGACATCGCCACGGCCGCCGGGGTCACCCCCGGCGCCGTCTATGTCCACCACCGTTCCAAGGAAGAGCTGCTCTACAGCATTTCCCGCCTCGGACACGAGCGCACCCTGGAACTGGTCCGTTCCGGTGCCGCTTCAAGCAGCGATCCGGTGCAGCAGATCTCGACCATGGTGCGCGACTTCGTCCAGTGGCAGGCAGCCAACCGCACCAAGTCCAGCGTGGTGAACTTCGAGCTTGCCGCCCTCACGGAGGACCACCGGGCCGAGGTGCTGAAGATCCGCCGGTCCGTGGACGCGGAGTTCCGGACCGTCGTCGACCGCGGACGGCAGGAAGGCCTGTTCGATATCGAGGACACCGGCCTTGCCGTCCTGGCCCTGCTCTCCCTCTGCGTGGACGTGGCGCGTTGGTACCGCAGCGACGGACGGCAGACCGCGGCCGGCATCGGGGAACACCACAGCCGGTTGGCGCTGCGGATGCTGGGCGCCGCCGTACCCGCGGAGCCCTAGCCCTGTTATCCGCCTCGGGGTGCCCGGCATACTGGAAGCCCGAACCTCAACAAGCGAGGTGCAGCATGGCTGAACCGACAACGCTGGTCTCCGGGATCGGCATGGGTGAATCCGCCCGCTGGCACGCCGACGAACTTTGGTTCGCGGACTGGACGGCGGGGACCATCTCCGCACTGAGCCCGGACGGGGACGTGCGGCGGGTGACGGCGGTGCCGTCCTTCCCCATCAGCTTTGACTGGCTGCCGGACGGGCGGATGGCCGTGGTCTCCGGGACGGACCGAACCGTCTTCCTGGAAATTCCCAATGCAGGACTGGTCCCGCACGCGGATTTGAGCGGACTGTCGGACCACCCCTGGAACGAGATTGCCGTGCACCCTTCCGGCAACATCTATGTGAACGGCTTGGGCTACGACTATTCGGCCGACCCGCAGAGCAGCGGGATCGTCGCGCTCATCCGGCCGGACGGCTCAGTGGTGCAGGTGGCTGACGGCCTGGCATTCCCCAACGGCATGCTGGTCTCCGACGACGGCGCCAGCCTCGTGGTCGCCGAGTCCCACGCCGGCCGCCTGACGTCCTTCGCTATTGCCGACGACGGCGCCCTCACGCCTGCCGGGGAATGGGCAGCGGTCTCGGGCAGCGCCCCCGACGGCATCTGCTGGGACGGCACCGGAGGCATCTGGTTCGCCGAAGTGCCCGGCGAACGCTGCGTCCGGGTCCGGGAGGGCGGGACCGTGCTGGAAACGGTGCAGCTGGACCAGGGCTGCTTCTCCTGCGCCATCGGAGGCAACGACGGCGGACTGCTGTTTATGCTGACCGCCCAGTGGCCGGCGGTGATGGATCCGGCCACCCCCGGCACCGGGCAGGTCCTGGGCCTGCGGGTCCGCTGACGCCGCTGACCCGAGAAGCAGCCGCCGAGCCGCCTTAAGCGAACGCGGACAGCCCGGTAATGTGCCGGCCCAGGATCAGTGACTGCATGGAATCGGTGCCCTCATAGGTGAACACCACCTCCATATCGGTCAGGTGCCGGGCCACATGGTTCTCCAGGAGCAGGCCGTTGCCGCCCATGATGTCGCGGGCCTCCGAGCAGACCCAGCGGCCCTGCCGGGCGGCGAACATCTTGGCCATGGATGCCATGGGGCCGGTCATCTTTCCCTGGTCGCCAAGCTCGTTGAGGCGGAAACAGGTCAGCTTGATCGCGGTGACCTGGGCAAGCATGTTCGCAAGCTTGTTCTGCACCAGCTGGAACCCGGCAAGGGGCTGACCGAACTGCACCCGGTCCTTGGCATACGCCACGGCAATCTCGTAGGCGGCCACGGCGTGCCCCAGCGCTTCCCACGCGACTCCCCCGCGGGTGGCCGCCAGCACCTTGTTGACGTCCTTGAACGAGTTGCAGTTTGCCAGGCGGTTTTCCGCGGGAATGCGGAGGTCCTCAATGACGATGTCCGGCTGCAGCACGGCCCGCTTGCCGATCTTGCCGGTGATTACGGTCGCCTGGTAGCCGGCGGGGTGGTTGCCGTCGGCATCCTTTTCCATCACGAACGCCTTGACTGCACCGTCAGCTTCGTCGCGGGCATAAATGATCACGATGTCGGCAAAGCTGGCGTTGCCGATCCACCGCTTGTTGCCGTTCAGAATGTAGGAATCGCCCTCCCGGCGGGCGGTGGTTTCCAGCGACACCGAATCGGACCCGTGGGTGGGCTCGGTCAGGGCAAACGCGCCGATCTTCTCGAACCTGGCCATGGCGGGCAGCCAGCGCTGCTTCTGTTCCTCGCTGCCAAGCATGTCGATGCTGCCCATCGCCAGGCCGGAGTGCACGCCGAAGAACGTGTTGATGGAACCGTCGCCCCGGGCAAGCTCGGCCGCGGCGGTGGAGGCGGCCAGCCGGCTCATCCCCGGGCAGCCGTGCCCCTTGATGGTGCCGCCGGCGATGTTCAGCGCGGCCAGCTTGGGCACGAGCTCGTACGGGACCTCTGCCCGCTCCCAGTAGTCGTTGATGACCGGCAGCAGATCGTTGTCAACGAACGCCCGGACCCGGTCCCGCACGTCGCGGGCCTCGTCGTCCAGCAGTTCGTCGAGAAGGTAAAGGTCAGCGTCGACGTCGCCCACTGCGGTGGGGTCGAAGGCTGGGCGCGCGGTCTGCGTGACGGTCATGGGGGCTCCTGACGGAAGGGCTAACTAATCGTTCATTTAGTATGGCGCGGATCACATTAGCGGTCAATGACGGTTTTTACCGGGTGGTGGGTTGGCCCGGTGCGCGGTCCGGGCGGCCGGATGCGCCGGTGCGCAGATGGCCGGCTACCAGTTCGCCGATCAGGACAGCTGTGGCAGCCGGTCCGCGCCGCGGTGCCGTAGGCAGGATCGAGGTATCCGCCACCCGGAGTCCGTGGATACCGTGGACGCGGCCGAAAGAGTCAACAACGGAATCCGGATCGTGCCGCGGTCCCATTCTGGCCGTTCCGCTCATGTGCAGGGCCGTACCCAGGTTTGACTCCATCCACTCATCAAGGAGGTGGTCATGAGCCAAGGCGGCCGGCAATGGTTCCGTGATCCGGGCGACCAGTGGCCGGAACGCGCGGGTCGAAAGGAGGGCTACGGCTGTCCGTACCGCGTAACGCATCCGCTGCCGGTCGGATTCCACGGCCAGGTAGTTGTACTCGAGCCGCGGCTGGACGTCCGGATTGGCGGACAAAATTGTGAGCCGGCCTCTGGCATGTTCCTCCTGGAGGGCAACCAGGAACTCCAGGTCCTCGCGGTGACCCGCCCGGCCCACCCGCGAGGTGCCGGCTGACAGCAGATAACTCATCGGCTTCAACATGGGCAGAATTTCCAGGTCACCCGCACCGCTCGCCTGCTGCCCGCCGGCATTGAAATTCAGGGAGCTTTCCATGATGCGCGGAACCGTGGTGTCCACCACGCCCCGCCGAGGGTTCCACCGGACCGCGACTTCCGGATGGTCGGTGAAACCTGCTCCCACGCCGGGTCTGTCGGCTGTGACAGGGATGCCTTGGGCCCGCAGGGCCGCTGCCGGCCCGATGCCCGAGAGCAGCAGCAGGTGCGCCGACTGGATGGCACCGGCGCAGAGCACTATCTCGTTGCCCCGGATTACCGATACTTTCCCCTCTGACTGCACCTCGACGCCCACTGCACGGGCGCCCTCGAAGAGGACCCGGCGGACTCTGGTCTGCCCCAGAATGGTCAGGTTCGCGGGGACACCCCGGGACACCAGATAGGTGAGCGCCGTATTGCATCGGAGGCCTCCTGCCACGTTCATGGGTACCGGCCCGACGCCGGGCTCACCGTCGGCGTTCTTATCCGGTTCCTCGGGGAACCCTAGTTCCCGGGCGGCCTGATGGAAGGCACGGGTGATGCTGTGGGACTGCGGCGGCCGCTGCACCGGCACCGGGCCCGCCGACCCGTGTCCCGGCACGGCCCCGAAGTCCTGGTCCGCTTCGAGTGCCGAATACAGCCTCGTCGCCTCGGCAAAGGACCACGCCGGTCCTCCCACTCGGGCCCACTGGTCAAAATCCTCCTTGGGTGCACGGACAAAATAGCCCCCGTTCAGCGCCGTCGATCCTCCGAGGATCCTGCCCCGGGCAATCGAATACGGCCTGCCGGGAGTGAGCTCACCCAGGAAGGACCAGTTGTTGGGATGCCCGGGCATTGCGCCTTGCACAGTGCCCGCGTCCAGAAGTTCGGAAGGGTATCCGGCGCGGTCTTCCGGAGCCGGACCTGCCTCAATCAGCGCCACCCGGCGGTCCGGATCCTCAGCCACACGGGCAGCGAGGGGTGCTCCGCTGCCTCCGCCACCCACCACAATCACGTCGTAGTGCTCCGGCATGTCCACCCCCATCCGCACCGGTTATTCTTCGGTCTGCCCCTCCAGAACATCCGGAAACAGCTTCAAAGACTCCTGCAGGATCCCGGTAAGTTCCGTGTCCGTTGTTTCCAGCCACTGCTCGTACGCAGCCAGGCACAAGCCCAGCAGCGCCCAGGCGATCGCCTGTGGCTTGAGGCTGCTCTCCGGCAGATCCAGCCGCTTGCCTGCAAACCTGGCCACCACCTGCCGCCAGGCAGCGTACCTCAGTGTGGAGTGTGCCAGCAGCGTAGGAACGCCCAGCAGGAGTTCCATCCGCTGCCGGTGATACGGAACCTCCTCGGGCGGCAGCCGGTTGAACTCAATGACCGCGTTGCAGAGTGCGCTGGCCAGCGGCACGGTTTCCGGCAGCGAATCCAGGTACCCGTCCATCCGGGCCAGGAGCTCCTCGAAGTCTCCCCACGGCAAATCGTTCTTCGACGGAAAGTACCGGAAAAAGGTCCGCCTGCCTATCCCCGCTGCGGCAGCGATCTCATCCACGGTGACCTGGTCAAAACCCTTCCGGTCAAAGAGGACCAGCGCCGTATGGCTGAGCTCTGCCTTGGAAGTGACCGGTTTCCTGCCGGCTCGTTCCGATTTCCCCAACGCCGCTGCAGTTGCCACGAAATTACCTCTTCCCAATGGCACTCGGTGCCGTTACTCTCGCCGGCACACAGAGTATCGCCGCCGAAGCCGGATTCTGCCAGAAGGAGCACCAATGCGAGCTGCACAAGACCCGATTGCAACCCCGCTCACCGGTTCCGTCCCCGAAGGACCCTTACGCACCGGCGCGGAACCGGAAGCCACGGAGGACCTGCTGCTGGAGGAAGTCTCCATCGACGGTATGTGCGGCGTTTACTAGGACCGGCGCGGAATGCAGACGTTTGATCTCAACCTCCCCTGGCGGCTGCACCCCCAGGTCTCGGTCCGTCCGGAACCTTTCGGCGCGCTGCTGTACCACTTCGGCACCCGCCGGCTGTCCTTTCTCAAGGACACGACCCTCCTGGCAATCGTGCAGCAGCTGCGTACCGAGCCGAGTGCCGGCGCGGCCTGTGCATCCGCCGGCGTCGACCTCGCGGACCTGCCCCGCTACCAGCGGGCCCTGGGCGCACTGGCCTCCTCAAATATGGTGATCGAGAGGACGCCATGACGGTGCTCTCCACTCCCCGGCCGGGGACCCTGGTCGATCTGTTCGAGACCGGCCTCGACGCTCCGATCTGCCTCACCTGGGAACTGACCTACGCCTGCAACCTCTCCTGCGTCCACTGTCTCTCCAGCTCCGGCCGGCGGGATCCCCGGGAACTGACCACGCTGGAGTGCAAGGCAGTGATCGACGAACTCGAAAGAATGCAGGTGTTCTATGTGAACATCGGCGGCGGGGAGCCCACGGTCCGCCCGGACTTCTGGGAGCTCGTCGACTACGCCACCGCCCACCACGTGGGCGTGAAGTTCTCCACCAACGGCGTGAAGATCACTCCCGACGTGGCAGCCCGGCTCGCGGCGAGCGATTACGTCGACGTGCAGATTTCCCTTGACGGGGCCACCGCGGACGTCAATGACGCCGTCCGCGGTCCCGGTTCGTTCGACACCGCGCTGCGCGCCATGCAGAACATGGCCGACGCAGGGTTCACCGGTTTCAAGATCTCCGTGGTCTGTACCCGGCAGAACATTCCCCAGCTGGACCGGTTCAAGGCCATTGCGGACAAGTACCAGGCCCAGCTGCGCCTGACCCGGCTGCGGCCCTCCGGCCGCGGCGCCGATGTTTGGGACGACCTGCACCCTACAGCCGCGCAGCAGCGGGAGCTCTACGACTGGCTGGTGGAACACGGCGAGGACGTGCTCACCGGCGATTCCTTCTTCCACCTGTCCGCGTACGGCGGATCCCTGCCGGGGCTGAATATGTGCGGTGCCGGCCGGGTGGTCTGCCTGATCGATCCGGTGGGCGACGTTTACGCCTGTCCCTTTGCCATCCACGACGAGTTCCTGGCCGGCAGCATCCGCAATCCCGGCGGGTTCTCCGAGGTATGGCGGCACTCGGAGCTTTTTACCCGGCTGCGTTCCCCGCAGACCGGCGGGGCCTGCTCCGGCTGCCCGTTCTTCGACACCTGCCGCGGCGGGTGCATGGCGGCCAAGTTCTTCACGGGGCTGCCGCTGGACGGACCGGACCCGGAGTGCGTCCGGGGACTGGGCGAGGCAGCCCTCGAGGCGCGGGCCGGGGAAGCCCTGCCCCGCCCCGACGGAGACCATTCCCACCGCACCTCTCCCCCGCGTCCTCGGACCGGGCCCGTGCCGGTCACCATCTCCCGGCGCCGGCCCGATGCCGCGCCGGTCAGTGCCTGTGCTGAAGATCCGCTCGCGGGCTTCAACCCTGCACCTGTTCCATCCGGCTGCGGCGGGAGCTGCGGCACCTAAGGTCCGGGCCGCAGCCGGCGGCCCGTCAAAAAAAGAAAGAAGGTACACGCAATGGGGCGTGTTGAAGGCAAAGTCGCATTCATTACCGGAGCCGCCCGCGGGCAAGGACGCAGCCACGCGCTGCGGCTGGCGCAGGAAGGGGCGGACATCATCGCCGTCGACCTCTGCGGCCAGGTGGGCACCGTCCACTATCCCATGGCTACTCCTGAGGATCTGGCGCAGACCGTCAAGGATGTGGAGGCGCTGGACCGCCGCATCGTGGCGCTCGAAGCCGACGTCAGGGATTACGGCGCGCTCAAGGCCGCGGTCGACGACGGCGTGGCCCAGTTGGGGCGACTGGACATCGTCAGTGCCAACGCAGGGATTGCGGGATTCGGTGCCGTCGATGAGCTGACTGATGAGGAATGGGGGGACATGCTGGACATCAACCTGACCGGTGTCTGGCACACGGCCAAGGCCGCCATCCCCCATCTGCGCGCCGGCGGGAACGGCGGATCCATCATCCTGACCAGCTCCACCGCCGGATTGATGGGCATCGCAAACCTTGCGCACTACGTGTCTGCGAAGCACGGTGTCGTCGGGTTGATGCGCGCCCTGGCGCTCGAGCTCGCGCCGGACATGATCCGGGTCAATTCCGTGCACCCCACAAGCGTGGATACGGACATGATCCACAACAGTGCCACCTACAACCTCTTCGCACCCGATCTGGACAATCCGACGCGCGAGCAGATCGGGGAACGGTTCCAAGCCTTGAATGTGCTGCCCATCAAGTGGGTGGACGCGGTGGACATTTCCAACGCCGT
This sequence comes from Arthrobacter sp. zg-Y238, assembly GCF_024385525.1. Taxonomy (GTDB): domain Bacteria; phylum Actinomycetota; class Actinomycetes; order Actinomycetales; family Micrococcaceae; genus Arthrobacter_B; species Arthrobacter_B jinronghuae. Next base: position 213,994 of record NZ_JANFLU010000010.1, read on the forward strand.
CCTGTTCCTCGCTTCCGATGAGGCCCGGTACATCACGGGCGTGACCCTTCCCATCGACGCCGGATCAACCGCGAAATAACCCTTTCGAGAATCAGGAGGCATGCCATGGGGCGTGTAGAAGGAAAAGTCGCTTTTATTACCGGAGCTGCCCGGGGGCAGGGCCGCAGCCATGCAGTCCGGCTGGCACAGGAGGGCGCGGACATCATCGCCGTGGACCTCTGCGACACCCTGCCGGGGGTCGGCTACCCGTCCGCCACGGAGGAAGATCTGGCCCAGACCGTCAAGGAAGTTGAGGCACTCGACCGGCGCATCATCGCCACCAAAGCCGACGTCCGGGACCGAGGCGCCCTGCAGAAAGCCATCGACACCGGCGTCGCGGAGCTCGGCCGGCTGGACATCGTGGTGGCCAACGCCGGCATCTGCATCATGAAGCCGTGGAACGAGGTCACCCCGGAGATCTGGAACGACACCGTGGGCACCAACCTGACCGGGGTGTGGAACACGGTACAGCTCGCGGCCCCGCATCTGGTGGAAGCGGGCGGCGGCTCCATCATTCTCACCAGCTCCGCCGCGGGGCTGAAGGGACTGCCGTTCCTGACCCCCTATGTCGCAGCCAAGCACGGCGTGGTGGGAATTATGCGTGCTTTCGCCACGGAACTGGCCGAGCACAACATCCGGGTCAACACGGTGCATCCCACCGGTGTCGATACGGCGATGGCTTCCGGTGACGGGATGGCGGCCATGGGCTCAATGCTGGAAGCCCACCCCCGGATCGGCGGCATGATGACCAACCTGCTGCCGGTGGACATTACGCAGCCGGTGGACATATCCAACGCCGTGCTTTTCCTTGCCTCGGATGAGGCACGTTACGTCACCTCGCTCGCGATGGCCGTCGACGCCGGCAACACCCAGTACTAAAACCAATCGAAGGGAGCACGCAATGGGGCGTGTCGAAGGAAAAGTAGCGTTCATCACCGGTGCCGCCCGCGGTCAGGGCCGGAGCCACGCCATCCGGCTGGCACAGGAGGGCGCGGACATCATCGCGGTCGATCTCTGCGACTCCGTCCCGGGTGTGAATTACCCGGCCGCCACGGAAGAGGACCTGGCGCAGACGGTCAAGGAGGTGGAGGCCCTGGACCGGCGGATCGTCGCCGCGAAAGCCGACGTCCGGGACCGGGCCGCCATGCAGCGGGTGCTCGACGCCGGCGTGGCCGAGCTGGGCAGACTGGACATCGTTGTCGCGAACGCCGGAATCATGATCATGAAGCCCTGGGATGAAACCACCCCGGACATGTGGGAGGAAACCGTCGGCATCAATCTCACCGGGGTCTGGAACACCGTCCAGCTGGCGGCCCCGCATCTGGTCGAGTCCGGCGGCGGCTCCATCATTCTCACCAGCTCCGCCGCCGGGCTGAAGGGACTGCCGTTCCTGGCCCCCTATGTGGCCGCCAAGCACGGCGTGGTGGGACTGATGCGGGCCTTTGCCACGGAGCTGGCCGAACACCATATCCGGGTCAATTCCATCCATCCCACCGGGGTGATGACCACCATGATCAGCGGCGAGGACATGCAGTCCTTTCCCGTCTGGCTGGAGGAGCACGCCCGGCTGGCCGGCATGTCAACCAACCTGCTGGACGTCCAGGCCGTACAGCCGGCGGATATTTCCAATGCGGTGCTGTTCCTCGCCTCCGACGAGGCCCGCTACGTGACATCCCTGGCCATGACCGTGGATGCAGGGGTTACCCAGTACTAAACCGACCGGCAACACACTCCCAGAAAAGGAAAGCACCATGGGAAACCTAGAAGGAAAAGTAGCGTTTATCACCGGTGCGGCCCGCGGCCAGGGACGGGCACACGCGCTGCGTCTGGCCCGGGAGGGGGCGGACATCATCGCCGTCGATCTCTGCGGGCCGGTGGACACCGTGACGGACTTCTATCCCCCGGCAACCCCGGAGGATCTCAAGGAAACAACGCAGCAGGTCGAAGCCCTGGACCGGCGCATTGTTGCGGTGGAGGCCGACGTCCGCGACATTGAGGCGCTCACTGCGGCCGTGAACGAGGGGGTGGCGCAGCTGGGCAGGCTGGACATCGTGGTGGCCAACGCCGGGATCTTCACCTTCGGTTCTGCCACGCACAAGGTTGACGAGCAGTCCTGGCAGGACCTGATGGACATCAATGTCACCGGTGTCTGGCATACCTATAAGGCGGCCGCCGAGCACCTGATCGCGTCCGGCCCCGGCGGCTCAGTGGTCATCATTTCCTCGCTGGCCGGGTTCAAGGGGCTGGCAAACGTCGCGGCGTACACCACCACCAAGCATGCAGTTGTGGGCCTGATGAAGGTGCTTGCCAACGAGCTCGGCCCGTTCGGGATCCGGGTCAACACCATCCATCCGAACTCCGTGGACACCCCGATGGTGAAGAACCGGAAGACCTATCAGTTGTTCCGGCCCGAACTGGACGATCCGCAGGCCGAGGACGCCGAAGCGGCGTTCGCGGGCACCAATCCCATGGGCAAGGCGTGGATCGAGCCCGAGCATGTGTCCAACGCCGTGGCATGGCTGGCCTCCGACCAGTCCTACTACGTTTCCGGCGGCCAGATCCCGGTCGACGCCGGCGGCGCCGTTCACTGACCGGCCGGGAAAGGAACCCTGTGCAGACCACGGATATCGGGGCCACCCGGGACCGCATCGCCGCGCACCTCGTCGGCCGTGAGCGTGAGCTGGAACTTACGCTCGCGGCCGTCGCCGCCGGCCGCGACATTGTCCTGGAGGGCCCTCCGGGCACCAGCAAAACCACCATGCTCAAGGCCATCACTGCCGAATGGGGCATTCCGCTGCTCTTCGTCGAGGGGAACGCGGATCTGACCCCGTCCAAACTCGTAGGACACCACAACCCGGCACGGGTACTGCGCGAGGACTACAGTGCGGACAACTTCGTTGCCGGTCCCCTGGTGGAAGCCATGCAGACCGGCGGATTCCTTTACATCGAAGAATTCAACCGGGCTCCGGAGGACACGCTCAACACGCTGCTGGCTGCCATGGCGGACCGTTCCATCACGGTCCCCCGTGTCGGCAACATACCGGCCCTGGACACATTCCGGGTGATCGCGTCCATGAATCCCTACGACAACCAAGGCACCACCCGGCTTTCCACTTCCGTGCATGACCGTTTGAACCGGCTCGCCGTCGGCTATCAGGACGACGACGCCGAGCGCGGCATCGTGGCACTGCGCACCAGCGCGCCGGGGGTACTCGGAGAAGCCCTCATCGCCGACGCCGTGGCACTGACGCGCGCCACCCGGAACCATCCGGATATCCGCCAAGGCTCCAGCGTCCGCGGCGCCATTGACTGCGTGCTGGTGTCCGGCCAGCTCGCCGGACTCCGCAGGATCTCGGATCCGGGTGGCGCCGGCTACCGCGAGTTGGTCTATGACGCGATGGCGGTTTCCCTCTCGGGACGGATCCACCTGGACGAAGCGGCCGAGACGACTCCTGAACGGGTGCTGCGGGAGATCTGGGAAGACCACTTCATCCTTAATCCTGCCGCGGCGGCACCGGGTTGAAGAGAGGTTTCCGCCGATTCACCGGTGTCGCGACGCACCGGACGCAGGCCGGACCGGCGCCCGCCGCTGCGCCGCGTCCCGAAACAGCTGACCGAGGATCCCTCCGTGTTTGAGCCGGTGCCCGGCGGTGGGCCGGGCGCGGTGATCCAGCCCGCCGGGGCACGCCGCCGCAGTCGGGGCGGCGCGGCCCCTCCCGGGGTGTCCCGCCCGGGATTCACCGATGATGTCGCTGCATCGGCCGCTGCCGAGGTAACCCCGGTGCCTGTGGACCCGGCGGTCCGCGCACGGGTGCGGCATATCGCCGCCCTGCTGTCCGTGCCCCGACCGCGGGCGGACGCGGTGCCGCGCCGCGGCAGCGGATCGCTCGCCAGTCTGCCCTACCGGGGCGGCAGCGATGACATCGATCTGGACCGGACACTGGAAGTGCTGGCCGAACGGCCGGTCCCCGAAGATGAAGACATCGTGGTCCGGGACCGGGTGCGCACCCGCCGGTCCGTGGTGCTCGCGGTGGACGTTTCGGGGTCGATGAAGGGCGAACGCCTGCAGACGGCCGCCGCCACTGTGGGGGCGTTGGCCGCCGAACTGCACCGCGACGCGCTGGCAGTTATTGCCTTCTGGTCCGATGCCGCCCTGCTGCTGCCGCTGGGCTCCGAGCTGAAGCCGATGGAGCTGTTGGACACGCTGCTGCGCATCCCGGCCCGGGGGCTCACCAACATCAGCTTTCCGCTGGAGCTCGCCCACCGTGAACTGCTGCGGATCCCGGTGAGGGACGCAAGGGTGCTGCTGCTCTCGGACTGCGTCCACAACGCCGGCCCGGATCCCCGGATTGCCGCTGCACGCCTGCCTCGGCTGGACGTCCTGATCGACACCAGTGCCGAAACCGACGTCGAACTGGGCCGTGAGCTCGCCCGGGAAGGACGCGGTACCGCCCGAACCATCCATACCTACCGGGACGTTGCACCTGCCGTAAGCGCAGTGTTCGCCACCTGAAGATCCAGTCTCAACCATGAAAGGCAGTGCCATGTTCACCAATCCCTGGTTCGAAACCGTTGCCGAGGCCCAGCGCCGCGCCAAGAGAAACCTGCCGAAGTCCGTCTACGGGGCCCTGGTCGCCGGGTCGGAGCGCGGCGTCACCGTGGAGGACAACATTGCCGCGTTTTCGGAGCTGGGCTTCGCCCCGCACGTGGTCGGACAGTCCGCAAAGCGCGACCTGACCACCACGGTCATGGGGCAGCAAATCGCGCTGCCGGTGATCATCTCCCCCACCGGCGTGCAGGCCGTGCACCCCGAGGGCGAGGTAGCAGTGGCACGTGCGGCCGCAAACCGCGGCACCGTGATGAGCCTGAGTTCGTTCGCCAGTAAACCCGTGGAACAGGTAGGAGCGGCTGCTCCCCAGCTGTTCTTCCAGATGTACTGGAGCGGAACGCGGGAGGCGATGGTCCAGCGGATGGAGCGTGCCCGGGCCGCCGGTGCCACGGGACTGATCTCCACTCTGGACTGGTCCTTCTCCAACGGCCGGGACTGGGGCAGTCCGGTGATCCCGGAAAAGATGACCCTGAAGGCCATGACCCGACTGGCTCCGGAAGTCATTCCGCATCCCCGCTGGCTGTTGGCTTTTGCCCGGTCCGGCCGGGTACCGGACCTGACGGTGCCGAACCTGGTCCCGCCGGGAGGTGAAGCCCCCACCTTCTTCGGGGCGTACGGCGAGTGGATGCAGACCCCGCCGCCTACCTGGGAGGACGTGGCCTGGCTGCGCGAGACGTGGGGAGGGCCGTTTATGCTCAAGGGCGTCACCCGCGTGGATGATGCCCGCCGGGCGGTCGACGCCGGCGTCACCGCACTGTCTGTCTCCAACCACGGCGGCAACAACCTCGACGGCACCCCGGCCACCATCCGGCTCCTCCCCGCCGTCGCCCAGGCCGTCGGCGGCCAGGTTGAGGTGCTGCTCGACGGGGGTATCCGGCGCGGCAGCGACGTGGCCAAGGCGTTGGCCCTGGGTGCCCGGGCCGTGATGATCGGCCGGGCCTACCTCTGGGGCCTGGCCGCGAACGGCCAGGCAGGGGTGGAGAACGTCCTGGACATTCTCCAGGGCGGCTTGGACTCCGCCCTGCGGGGGCTGGGGAAGACCTCCATCCATGAACTGCGTCCCGAGGACCTGGTCATTCCGCCCGGGTTCACCAGGTCAGTGGGAGACCCGCCCAAGGACAGGGAAAGCTGAGTGGCACCGTCCACGCCCTTGCCGCCGACGTCGTGGAGCCTGGCTGCACGCACCTGGCCGGAGGTCCGCAGGGGGGCCACGGTCCTGGTGCCCACCGGCTCCACCGAACAGCACGGCCCGCACCTGCCGCTGGACACGGATACCGTGATTGCGGCGGCGGTCGCGGCGGAGGCTGCCGCGATAACCGGGCGGGCCGACGTCGTCGTCGCCCCGGCGCTGGCCTACGGTGCCAGTGGGGAGCATCAGGACTTTCCCGGCACGGTGTCGCTGGGACATGAGGCACTGAACCTGATGCTGGTGGAGCTGGTCCGCTCGCTTTCGACCTGGGCGCGCCGGATTGTCTTCGTCAACGCGCACGGAGGAAACGCTGCGGGACTGGTCCGGGCGGTGGGGCAGCTGCTTGCCGAGAACCACTCGGTCGGATGGGTGCCCTGTACCTTCGGACCCGGGGATGCCCATGCGGGCCGGACGGAAACGTCGCTGATGCTGTATCTATCGCCCGGGAACGTCCACCTGGACCGGGCAGTCTGCGGCAACATACGCCCGCTTCCCGAGCTGATGCCGGTGCTGCGGTCCCGCGGCGTGAAGGCCGTCTCCCCGCTCGGCGTCCTGGGCGATCCGGCCGGGGCCTCCGCGGCGGAAGGGCAGGAGCTCCTCACGGGGGCCGCCGGGGCCGTGGCCGCCCGTTTGGCCGGCGCTCCGGATCGGTACGGGTGCCTCCAGCCCCTGCCGGCGGCAGTTCCGTGACCGGCCTTCCCGTCGGCTTCGGCATCCGGCTCTCCGACAGCGTGCGGGTGGGCGGCAGGGCGCAGGTGCTCACCGGCGGTTCTCCCCTGCGCGTACTGTTCCCGGGCGCGGCGGCACGGGATCTGCTCGCAACAGGCGGCTTCTCGGTCAGCGACGGTCCTTCCGCAGAGCTGGCGGAGAAACTGCTTGCCTTCGGGATGGCCGACCCCGCGGCCGCCAGCCTTGCGGCACCGGCCGACCAGGCAGTGACGTTCGTGGTGCCCGTGCGGGACCGCCCGGACCACCTGCGCCGGCTGCTGCAGAGTATCGGTCCGGGACAGCGCGTGGTGGTGGTGGATGACGCTTCCCTGTCCCCGCAGCCGATCGCCGACGCCGCGTCCGCCTACGCTGCCGAGTATGTTCCCCTGGCGGTGAACGCGGGGCCCGCGGCTGCCCGCAATGCCGGGCTGGCACGGGTCCGGACACCCTACGTGGCGTTTGTGGATTCCGACATGGTGCTGGATCCCGGGACCGTTCCTGCACTGCTGCGGCATTTCGCCGATCCCGGCGTAGCGCTTGTTGCGCCGCGGATCCTGGGCTGGAATCCGGGCAATGACGCCGGGTGGATCTGCCGTTATGAGGATTCCCGGTCCTCCCTCGATCTCGGCAGGCGCCCGGCACTGGTGCATCCACGCGGGACCGTGTCATGGCTCCCCGCGGCGTGTCTGGTGGGACGCGTGGAGGCGCTTGGAGGCGGATTCAGCGCCGAACTGCGGGTCGCGGAAGACGTGGATCTGGTCTGGAACCTGGTCCGTGAAGGCAAGCGCGTGCGTTACGACGCGTCGGTGGCTGCCCGGCACGAGCACCGGCGGGAGCTTGTACCGTGGCTTGCACGCAAGATGTTCTACGGGACCGGGGCGCACGAGCTTTCCCGGCGGCACGGCAGCAACGTGGCCCCTGCGGTGCTGGCACCGTGGAGCGTCGTGTTCCTTCTCGCCCTTTTGGCCCAGCGCCGCTGGTCACTGCCGGTGGCCGCCGCGCGGGCGGCGGCCACCCCGCTTCGCCGGGGCCGCCCCCACCGGCGCCGCCCAAAGCCCCTGCGGCTGGCATCTGTCCTCGTGGGACAGGGCGTCCTGGCTGCACTGGGGCAGGGATCAGCGCTGCTGCTGCGGCACTGGTGGCCGCTGACGGCCGTGGGCTGCCTGTTTTCCGGTCGCCTGCGCCGGGCAGCGCTTCTCGCCGGAGTGGTGGACGCTGCCGTGGAGTACCGACGCACCGGGGCCGAGCTGGATCCCGTCCGGTTCGCTGTGGCCCGCCGCCTGGACGATCTGGCCTACGGCGCCGGAGTGTGGTTGGGGGCGGTCCGGGGACACTCGGCGGGAGCGCTGCTGCCGGAAATCACCGGCCTCCGTACTACCCGACGGCGCCGACGGCGTTAGTGGATAGCCACACCCTCGGGCAGTTCGTTGGTGGGCCGGCGGACCAGGAACGACGCCGCGACGGCCACCAGCGAAACAACGGCTCCCCAGAAGAACGCCGTGTGCACGCCCGAGGCGGCAGCGGAGACCGGTGACGCGCCGTCGGCCAGGGCCGCCGTCGTGCCCGTGGTCATCAGGGTGATGAAGACTGCCGTTCCCGCTGCACCGGCAAGCTGCTGCAGCGTGTTGATGATGGCGCTGCCGTGGGAGTACAGGGACTTGTCCAACGAACCCAGGGCCGAGGTGAACAGCGGAGTGAAGATGAACCCCAGCCCGGCGTTCAGGAAGCAGTGCAGCAGGATCACGAGGCCCACGGGGGTTTCTTCCGTCAGCAGGGTCATCCCCCACAGGGCACCGCTGAGCACCAAGGCGCCCGGAACCACCAGCGGGCGGGGACCGAAACGGTCAAACAGGTTGCCGACTATCGGCGAGAGAACGGCCATCACGGCGCCGCCGGGGAGCAGCAGCAGGCCGGTGCGAAGCGTGTCCAGGCCCAGGACGTTCTGCAGGTACAGGGGCAGCACGATCAGGCAGCCGAACAGCGCCATCATGGACACCAGGACCATGATGATCGCCACCACGAAGGGCTTGCTGGTGAAGGTGCGCAGGTCCATCAGGGCGCGGTCGGTACGCTGGAGCACCAGCTGGCGCAGCACAAAGCCGGCCATGGCCAGGACGCCGACGGTCAGCGGGATCCACAGCGGCATCAGTTCCTTGCCCTGAGCGGCCTCGCCGATGCTGCTGAGGCCGAAGATGAGCCCGCCGAACGCGAAGGTGGACAACACGATCGACAGCACGTCGAACGGCAGGCGCTTGGTTTCAGTAAGATTCTGGATCTTCAACGCGCCAAGGCCCAGCGACAGCAGGGCAATGGGCAGGACCAGCCAGAACATCCAGCGCCAGTCCAGCGCGTTGAGGATGATGCCGGAGACCGTCGGGCCGATGGCCGGTGCAACTGCGATGACGATGGAAATGGTGCCCATCATCTGTCCGCGCTTATGGGCCGGAACAGCGTTCAGGACGGTGGTCATCAGCAGCGGCAGCATGATGGCGGTGCCGCCGGCCTGGATGATCCGGCCGCCCAGCAGGGTGCCGAACCCGGGGGCCAGGGCTGCGAGCAGCGTCCCGGCGCTGAAGAGGGACATGGCGGTCAGGAACAGGCCGCGCATGGAAAAACGCTGCAGCAGGAAGCCGGTGGCCGGAATGACCACGGCCATCGTCAGCATAAAGCCCGTGGTCAGCCACTGGGCGGTTCCGGCAGTGATGTCCAGGTCAGCCATGAGCCGGGGCAGGGCCACGCTCATGATTGTTTCGTTCAGGATGACCACGAACGAGGAGACCAGCAGCAGGCCGATCACGGTCTTGGTGCGGGGATCCAGGGTGGACGGAGCCCGCGTCGTTGCCGCGCGCCCGGAGGTTCCGGCAGCAGGCACGGGTTTTGCGGAGGGATCGATACTCAAAGAGGGAGGGTCCTATTCATGATGCGGATGCGCCGCATGCGTTCGGCGCGCGGAAACGGACGGCACTTCAGCGGGCCCGGCCTGCCATCCTATGCGGCGGCAGCTGCCTGCCCCGACGCCGGTACCCGTCCACCCGGCGTGTTCCACCGGATATTCGCCCAGCGCTGAACCGGGCACCCGGGCCGGAGGCCGGAACCGGCTAGAACCCGGTGACCAGCAGTCCGAAGCCGAGCACAAACAGCACCACCATCCAGCACCCGCCCACAATCGCGGCAGCTGCCGTGAGTACCAGCACCACCCAGCTGCGCTGGAACCGGTTGCGGATCCACTCGAAGACCAACGGCGCGGAGAGCAGCAGCATTACCGCCGAGGCCAGGATCAGGGCCAGCAGCACTATCGCCTGGACGGTTTCGGGAAAGACCCAGAGCTGCAGCACGACGACGGTGACGGCCAGCACCGCGGCCGCAGCCGACTGCACCAGCCAGGCAACGCCGAGATGCGGCCACGATTCCACGTTCTTGCTCATGTACGGGAAGTCTAGTGGCGTTCCGGACGGTCCATGGTGACGGTGCGCAGATCCAGGCGGCGCAGTACACGGTCCACGGCCTCCGGATCCATGCCGCGCTGCCGGCGGGCCTCGAGTACTTCCCGGCGTGCGGCGTCCATGGCTTCACGCTGGACCACGTCCATGATCTCCAGGGTGGCCTTTCGGTCCAGCATCTTCTGCGATTCATCCTCTTCGTCGCTCTCCAGCATGGAATGCAGCGAGGCCATCCGCTTGGCCAGTGCGGCGCGGCGGTCCGGCGGCAGCTGCTGGATCGCCGCAGAGCGCTTCATGGTCTCGACGGCGACCCGTTCGGCCCGGAGCGCGAGCTCGCGTTCCATCCGGTCCGCTTCCTTGTGGTCGTTAGGCAGCTTCAGGGCCCGCATCAGCCAAGGGAGGGTCAATCCCGGCAGCACCAGGGTCACCACCAGGACGGCGCACGCGCAGGCCACAACGAAGTTGCGTCCGGGCAGCGGGTCGCCGGCAAGCGTGGTGCCCGGCAGGGCGAGGGCAAGAGCCAGGGTTGCCAGACCGCGCATCCCGCACCAGGAAAGGACCAGGACCTCTTTCAGCGAACCCGGGACATGGTTCTTTTCGGTCCCGCCCATCCGGTAGATCGCCATCATCCACAGGAACCGGACAATGAGCACAGCTGCGCACACTGCCACGATCCCGGGGATGAAACTCAGGAGCTGGGCTCCCTCGTCCTCGATGATGTACCGCATCTCGATTCCCACCAGGCCAAACGCGGCACCGGTGGTCAGCAGTTCCACCACATCCCAGAAAGCGGTGCGGGTCAGCCGCTCCTCCGAGTCCTGGGGGCGGGCGCGCCGGCCGAGTTCCAATGCGGTGACGACGACGGCGACCACTCCGGAGAAGTGCACTTCTTCGGCGAGCAGGTAAACGGCGAACGGCGCAACCAGGGTGGATGCCGAACGTGCCACCAGGTTCGGTACGAACCGGTTCAGGCTGCCGACGATCCACGCCATCGCCAGGCCCAGCACCACGGCGCCGGCTGCGGCAATAAGGAATTCCGGCACAACCTCCCAGCCCACGTGCCCGCCGCTGGTGCTCGCCGCGACGGCTGCCTGGAAGATGACGATGGCGATGGCGTCGTTGAAGAGGCCCTCGGTCTGCAGCACCGTGATGAGCCGCCGCGGCATCCGGACCTTACCGGCGACCGCTTCCACGGCCACCGGATCGGGCGGAGCAACGATGGCTCCGAGTGCAATCGCGGCCGGCAGCCCGAGCGCCGGCACCATAATCCAGGACACACCGGCCACCACGGCCACAGTGACTGCCACCAATGCCACCGCCAGCAGCACCAGGGAGCGCCAGCGCAGCCGGAAAACGGACCAGGAGCTGCGCTGTGCGGCCGCAAAGAGCAGCGGGGGAAGGAACAGCGGGAGGATCAGTTCAGGGTTGATGTGCACTTCGGGGATGATCGGCAGGAACGCGATCAGGGCCGATGAGATCAGCATCAGTACGGGGTACGGCAGCCGGATGCGTTCGCCGATCCCTGCGGCCAGCACGGTTCCGAAAAGCAGCCCGACCAGGAGTATCAGGAAATCCACCGGCTCAGCCGTCCACTCGGAAGGTGCCTCGGACCGACCGCGCCGCGTATTCCATCCCCGCACCTGCTTCTTTCGGATTTGTAAGTATTTCGTTAATTATTGCATCGAGTGCATCTAACCACGGAGAGGTTTCAACTGTGTGTCCGGCGGCACGCCGCAGGAGGGTGGGTGGAGTAGTAGGTCATACGGGCCGGTAACTGAGATCACGGAAAACCGGGAGCCCGGGAACCTCCGCACGGCGCCGGAAACCCGGTAAACTTGAACGGAAATCTTTCCGTGTGTCCAAGGAAGCCGTCCTGGTGTCCATGAGCGACATCGGGCAAGGTCCCGGTGAATTGAGTTGAAGGTAGCCTGCTCCCGCCTTGTTGTATTGACCCCGCCTGCCATCCGTAAGGAGGCGTTGCACTCGTGACTGCCGTCTACGGTCTGGTAAGGGAAACCCGCAACCCCGCAGCTGCAATGAATGCACTGAGGGACAAGGCCTCCGGGCAGCCCGGCCAGGGCAGCCGGGAAAATTCTCCTTCCGCCACAGGTGCCGTCATTACCTGGGATCCCGATGACCTCCCCGGTGCCCTCAATCGGCTTCTTACGGCCCACCCCCGCCATTTCTCCAATCCGGAGGAAGTACCGGCTCGCCCTATCCCTTTCCGGATGCACCTCCTGGACGCGGATGTGCCCAAGCCGATCCAGCTGCACCCGCGGCCGGACCAGGCGTTGGCCGGTTATGTCCGTGAACAGACCCGCGGGGTCCCCTTGAACGCCGGAAACCGGAACTATAAGGACAGGTACGCCAAGTTTGAAGTAGCGGTAGCGCTCACTCCCCTTCGCGTGCTGTCAGGAGAGCGCAGCAGGGAAGAACTGCGTGCCATTGCCGACGGAGTGGACCTTCCATGGCTTCGCGCCTTATTGACGTTCCGGCATGAGATGCCGGTGCACGCCCTCCTCCGCATGGAGCCTTCCGAGACTGCGCGTGCACTCAGGGAAACCAGGGCCGCCATGGCCGGAGTGGCGGAAACGGACGGTCCCGCCGCAGACGCTGCTGCCGTTTTCCGCCGGCTTGAGCCGCTTTTCCCGGGCGACCGCGGGATTCTCATAGCCATCTGCATGAACCTCCTCAAGCTGGACCCCGGACAGGCCATGGTTACGCCCGCGGGGTGCCTCCACTCTTATCTATCCGGGCAGGCGCTGGTGGTTATGGGCCTGTCCGACAATGCCCTGAAGGCCGGGTTAACCACGGACTACGTGGACGTTGCCGAGCTGCAGCAGGTCCTGGACAACGGCCAGCCCGGCCCGGCACCTCTTAAGGTGGAGCGTATTGATGAGTGCCAGGAACATATTCCGCTCTGGAGCGAAGATCTCGACCTGCGCCGGACGGTGATCCACGGCGGCACCGCATCCATCCCGCTGGAACGGTTCACCGTTGTGCTCGCCGCACTGGGAGAAGCGATGGTTTCGGTGGGCGACGTGAGCACCTACTTGGAACAGGGTGCCAGCATGCTCTATCTGGGTGACCCGACGACGGCCGACGTCGAGGGCTCGGCACAGCTCTTCAGCGCGTCGAGGGAGTAGCAGCCGTCGGGCCCCTGCGGGTAGTGGCGGCAATGACCGCCACGGCCACGAGCGCCCCGATGGTCGTTTGGACGGCCCGGTCCAAGGTCACCGCCAGCACCGGCTGGCTAGCGACAAACCCCGTCATCAGCAGGGCCACCGGCGTCAGGAACACCATGGCCAGGCCGTAGTGCCGCACCACGTAGATTTCCCCGCATAACTGCAGCATGGCCAACAGCACCGCCAGCTCGACCGGCGACCACTGAACCTGGAGCAGCACTGCAGAGACCAGCACACCGGCGTAGGTGCCCAGGATGAAGTGCACGGCGCGGATCGCTCCCCCGGCTGCATCCACCGCCGCGATCGGAGCACAGGCGGCGAGCATCGCCCAGTATCCGTGCCCCAGTCCAAGCCCGGCCGAGACCGATCCGGCGGCGGCCACGGCAACGGCGTAGCGGCCCGAGTGACGCAGGATCCGCCCCCACGACGGCGGCCGGTACGGCGGCAGCGGGCGCGGAGTATGCCGGCGCGCGTGCAGCCGGCCGGCAAAACCCAGCACTACGGCGAGCAGTACGCTGCCCGTCACGGTCAGCGCCGCTTCCCACAACCGGCCCGGGAACGGCGCCGCGGACGTGGCGGTGAACGCGAAGATGTAGGTAAACGGACCGGCGGGCCGGACCCTGAGATAACTGGCCGCCACCGCAATGAGGCCGGCGATCAGGGTTCCGGCGCCCACGACAGTCCAGGAATCCGCGCCGGAAAGGGACAGGAACACACCGGCCACCACGGTCAGGACCATCAGCAGGCCCGACAGGGACTGGTGCTGCAGGCGCCGCCAGTGCAGTTCCGCACGACCGAAAATACCGGTCAGCGAACCGAAGATGGCGCACATCGTGAGATCGGTCCGTCCCAGCAGGATCAGGACCAGCAGCGGCAGGAACACCCCGAGCGCCACGCGGACGGCAGGCACCCGGTGCCCGCGCCCTGGAGGCACGGTGAGGAAGCTGCTGAGATGCTGCTGCACGGGGAACTGCACGGGGAACAAAGAACCTTTCACTGCGGCCGGAGGCACATGAGCCGCAGTTCAAGCCTAAAACCCTGGGACGACGGCGCCCGGCAGCTTCCCGTGTGACGGTCCTCGCACCCGCTGTTACATCCGGGCTTTTGTCCTTGCAGTGGCCTTGGCAGACCAGGGGTCCTCCGGCCACGGGTGCCTGGGGTACCGGCCGCGCATCTCGGACCGGACCTGTGCATAGGGGCCGGACCAGAAGGACGCCAGGTCGTCGGTGACGGCAAGCGGCCTGCCTGCCGGGGACAGCAGGTGGAAGAGCACCGGGACGCGTCCCTCCACGAGCCGCGGGGTTTCGGACCATCCGAAGCACTCCTGGAGCTTGACCGCCACCACGGGCCGGCCGTCGTCGTGCTCCGGATCCGGATAGTCGATCCGGACCCGTGAACCGCTGGGCACCTGGAGCCGTTCCGGTACGAGGTCGCCCAGCCGGGAAGCGTCCGGCCAGGGCAGCAGCCGCCGGAGCGCATCGGTGAGGTCGATGCTGTTGGCGGATGCCCCGCGGGCCAGTGCGTCCAGTTCCGGGCCGAGCCAGTCCTGGAGCCGGTCCAGCAGCGCCGGCTCACTGACGTCCGGCCACGGCTCCCCCAGCTCACGGTGGAGCAGGGCCAGTCGACGGCGCAGCGCGTCGGCTGCCGCGGAGAAACCAATCAGGCCCAGCCCCTGTACCGTCAGGGCGCGGGCGACGGCGGCGCGTCCCTCTTCGGCGGACGGGCGTACCGGGGTGGAGCCCAGCAGGATCGCGCCGAGCCGGCGTTCCCGGCGCGCGGTGACCCGGCCGCCGGCGAACTCCGCTTCAACGGTGTCCGTGACGAGGTGTTCGGCGGCTGCTTCGGCGGTGTCCAGGGTCAGCGGTGCTGCGGACCGGATCACCGCACCGGTGCCCGCGGCGTCGCGCCCCTCGGCCCGGGCGACATCGGCGACGGCCAGCCAGTCCTGTCCCGTGAGGGAGCTGCCCGCCGGCAACCCGGCACGGGTTCCGGAGGCGAGCAGGTAACGCTCCGGGCCCGCGCCGGGAACGCGCCGCGCAATCCGGTCCGGGAAGGCCAGGGCAATCACGTAGCCCGGCGCTTCGACGCCCGCGATCTCCCGTGCGCCCGGGGCTCCCCTTTCGGCAGGGCCGGCAGACTTTTCCCGGCGGGCCAGCTGCTCCAGCCGCCTTACGTCTTCGGACCACCGGCGGTCACCGGGCTCGCGTCCGGTCCGCATGCCGGCCAGCAAGCGGGGAAGGTCCGCTCCGGGTGCACGGTTGTCCCCCGAAAGCAGGGCAACAACCTCGGCAGCGGTCCGGGCACCCACCGCACCGGCGCCGTCGAGCAGTGCCCGTGCGAGCCGGGGATCGGCGGGCACGCGCGCGAGTGTTTTGCCCCGGGCCGTGGCCAGCCCCTCGGCGTCCACGGCACCGATCCCGCGCAGCACCTGGAGGGCGTCGCGCATGGCGGCCGGCGGCGGTGCGTCGGGAAGGGACAGGCCCTCGCCTCCGGGAGCACCCCAGCACGCCAGCACCAGGGCCGCGGCCGTGAGGTCCGCGACGGCGATTTCCGGGGTCTGGTGTGCGGGCGCGGCTCCGTAAGCCTTGTCGTCATAGCAGCGCACCACTGTACCCGGCCCCAGCCGGGCGGCGCGGCCGGCCCGCTGCTCCGCGGAGGCACGGGAGCAGGAGACGGTGACGAGGCCGGACATCCCGCGCATCGCATCCCGGCGCGGTTCGCGGGCGAGCCCCGAGTCAACCACCAGCCGGACGCCGGGAACGGTCAGCGAGGATTCAGCCAGCGACGTGGACACAATGATCCGGGCCGGCTCGCCCGGGGCGCGGCCGGAAACGGCCCGGTCCTGCTCCGCCGGACTGATCTGCCCATGCAGTTCCAAGACGTCTGTTCCCGCCGGGACCCGCGAACGCAGCCGGCCGGCCACCGTGGACACCTCGCGTGCGCCGGGCACAAACACCAAGGCATCGATGTCCGGATCCAGGGCCGCGGCACGGGAGTGGGCCTGCAGTGCGGTGTCGGCCACATGGTCCAGGAATCCGCGTGTCACGCCGCGTTCGTCGAAGCGGGGAACCGGCGCGGGAGCCCAGACCGTCCGGAGCGGGTGCAGCGCTGCCGGGCAGCCGACCACGGGTGCCGGCCCGGCGCCGTCGGGCGAACCGATCAGCACAGCGAACCGCGGCGCGTCCAGGGTTGCGGACATAGCCACGAGGGTCAGGTCTTCGCGCAGCTGGCGGACCTCGGTGAGCATGCCGAGCAGCAGGTCCGTTTCCAGCCCGCGTTCGTGGACTTCGTCCAGGATGACCGCGGCTGTTCCTTCCAGGCCGGGGTCGGCCAGCAGGCGGCGCAGCAGGATGCCCGGCGTCACGAATTCCACCAGCGTGGACGGGCCCGTGCGGCTTTCGCCCCGGACCGTGTAGCCAACCCGCCCGCCGAGGGCGGTGCCGTCCAGCGCTGCCAGCCGACGCGCTGCCGAGCGGACGGCCACGCGGCGGGGCTGGGTGACCACAACCCGGGGCTGGGTCCCGCCGCGGGCCAGAACGTTCGCGACGAGCGGCGGCACCAGGGTTGTCTTGCCGGTTCCCGGGGGTGCCTGGACGACGGCGGTGCCGGCTCCGTGGATTTCACCGGAACCGCCGTCGAGCACCGCCGCGAGCTGCGGGACCGACTCGGCAAAAACCAATCCCCCGCCGATGGCCGCAAGGTTGAAGGGCGGGTCGGTTGGATGCGGGGAGGCCGGAGAAGTCACTCCTACAGTCTGCCTCGTGCGGGAAGCGGTAAAATGTAAAGAGTCTCATCACTCGCCCCTGCCCTTCCTCTTCCTTGGAGGTAGCAGTTGCCATTTTCCAAAGGCCAGATCCTGGTCCATCCCCATCACGGCCCCGCCGTTGTCAGCTCCTTCCAAACGCATCCGCGCATGCAGAAGGACTGCATTGTCCTGGAGGTCCAGTCCTCCCACCTGATGGTCTGGGTGCCCGTTGACCAAGTGGACCACGTCGGCCTCCGTCCCGTCCTGGACCGGGCTGGACTCGACGCACTGTTTGGCGTCCTTCGCGCCCCCGCCGATAACGAAGACCCCCAGTGGTCGCGCCGGTACAAGGACAACACGGAGAAGATTGCCACCGGTGATCCGATGGTGATTGCCGCCGTGGTCCGCAACCTCATGCTGCGCGAGGCGGACCGCGGCCTCTCGCAGGCCGAACGGGAAATGCTCCGGCATGCCCGGCGGCCGCTGCTGACGGAGATTTCCCTGTCGCTCGGGCTCTCTGAAGGAGAAGCCGGGGAGAAACTGGACGCTGTGTGGCGTCCGTCCACCGCAGTCGCCTAGGCGTACAGGTCCGTTACCGAACGGCATGCCCTGCGGGCGTGCCGTTTCTGCTGCCTCCGCACAACCATGGGTGTGACGGACATCACCATGGCGCAGCCCTCGTTCTGCACTCCTCCGGGGTTTACTTGAAGCGTCAAGTGTCTGGAGACACGAACCGTTACCCCAAGGAGGTGTGCTGCGTATGAACGACGGCACTCTGGAGTCCATCCCCGCCATCGATGCCGCAGCCCTCGGCCTCCTCTTCCGTGACGCGCGCACGGTCTCGGAATTCACTACGGCCGCTGTCACAGACGAGCAGCTTCAAGCCATCTACGACTTGACCAAGATGGGTCCGACGGCGATGAACATCCAGCCGCTGCGGATCACCTGGGTGCGTTCCGCCGCGGCTCGGCAGCGGCTGGTGCAGCACATGGCAGAAGGCAACAAGGCCAAGACAGCCGAGGCTCCCATGGTTGCCGTGCTGAGCTTCGACCGCGACTGGCCGGAGCATTTCCCCACCGTTTTCCCGCCGGCTCCGCAGCAGGGTGCAGTCTTTGCCGCCAACCCGGAACTGAGTGCCGTGATGGGCAATGACAATGCGCATCTGCAGGCCGGCTACTTCCTCTTGGCAGTCCGCGCACTGGGCCTGGCCGCGGGGCCGATGGGCGGTTTCGACGCCGCCGGGCTGGATGCCGACCTGCACGCAGGCCTGAACCTGCAGTCCTTCCTCGTCGTCAACATCGGTGTGCCTGCCGGCGGGCCACGCCACCCGCGGCTGCCTCGACTGGATTACGCGACGGCGACCGCCGAACTCTAGGCCGCAGACAGTAGACCGCCGCCCTGGCTACCAGTGGCGGCGGTCGCTGGTTAAGCCTCGCCGCAGAGCAGGTGGTGCCAGCTGTCGGCAAGCACCTCCAGGGCGTGCTCACGGTTCGGTTCGAACTTCCGGCGCGTCCAGAGCGTTGCCACATAGTCCAGCTGCGTAAAGGCAAGGGTTCCGCGGATGTGACGGGTCTCTTCTGTGTAGCGTCCGGCCAGCTGCAGTCCGGTGACTATGTCGGAGATGACTTCCTCATGCCACGCGTCCATGATTTTCCGGATTTCCGGATCTGAGGCTGCCGCCTCATCCAGCACATCGAGGTAAGGCCGGAACACCGGCCACAGGGCTGCCCGCGATTCGAGCCAGGCGAGGATGCCGGGCAGCTCCCCGACCCGGACGACGGCGACCAGGTCCACGGCGGTGGAGGTGCTGCCCGGCCCCGCGGCACGCTCCAGGACGGAGTTCACGCGGCTCATGAAATCCTTCATGAGGTCAGTGCGCGAAGGGTAATACGCGTAGAAAGTCACACGCGTGGTCCCGGCAGCTGAGGCAATCTCGTCAATCGTCGTCGACGCGTACCCCTTGGCTGTGAAAAGCTCCAAGGCGCAGTCGACAATCCGGTCCCGCGTCAATTGTTTCTGGGCTTCACGGAGCGACGACATGAATCCCACCCTAACAGCGGTTATCGCCCCGCCGGCACCGGGGACCGAAGCGCGTCCGGGCCGATATTGGCCAGCCGCCGAAGCTTCGGAATCGGGATGCGGTAATTGACCGCAACGGACGTCCCCGAGCCGCCCGGGTGGGCCCACCGCAGGAGCATTGAGTTTTCCGCTCCGCCTGCTTCACGGAATTCGGGCGGGCCGGTCAGGGGTGTAAAGCCGACTGATTTCAGTGCCAGGCCGAACCCTTCCGTCCAGAAGTAGGGCTGGAAGTCATGTTCGGGAGCCTCGTCTCCGCGGAGCAATCCCAACGCCGCGGTTTTCGCCTGGTCGATAGCGCTGGTCCAGAGAGGAACCCTCTCTGTGCCCCGACGGGTCGGGAAGACGGCCACGTCCCCGGCAGCCACAATGGACGGCCCCACCCGTCCCCGTGAATCCGTGTGCAGCACGCCGTTCGCCAGGAGTCCGGATCCGGTGAGCCAGCCGGTGTTCGGCTCATCTCCGATGGCCGTAACCACCAGTTGGGCTTCCAGGACCGTGCCGTCGGCCAGGACTACCCGCGTCCCCTCGCCGGCGGACAGCAAAGATGCCCTGCCGCCCGCCACTATCCGCAGTCCGCGGCCAACGGCGGCGGATACAAAGAGCTCGGACAGATACCCGCCGAGTTGCCGGATAAGGGGCGGGCCGTCCGAAACCAGGGTGACCTCACAGCCGGCCTGCACGCAGCCCGAGGCCACTTCCATCCCGAGCGCACCGCCGCCGATGACGATGACCGACGGACGCGCTGCCACGCGCTGTTTCAAGGCAACGGCGTCTTCCAAGGTGCGCAGGGTCAGCTCCTGCGCGGGCATACCCGCCTCGGCCTCCGGAGAAAGCCGCCTTGCCCGGGAGCCGGACGCAATCACCAGCCCGTCGTAAGGCAGTGTTTCTCCCCCGGCCAGCCGGACGACCTGCGCCTCCGGATCCAGTCCCGCCGCGCTGACCCCTCTCAGTTCGGTGGCCCCATGCGTAGGGTGCGGCAGCTCGTGGGCAGTGCTTCCACCCTCACCGTGCAGCAGGGCCTTAGACAGCGCGGGGCGGCTGTAGGGACGGTGCACCTCGGAGCCCACCACCGTCAACTCGCCGTCGAATCCCGCCGAACGCAGGGAATCACAGGCAGTCAGCCCGGCGATGCCGTTGCCGACGACGACGACGCGGCGCATCCTCACGAAGCCAGCTTCAGGGCGGCAACCGGGCAGATCCGAACGGCCGCCTGCGCGGCTCCCATGTCCCCCTCGTCCACCTCAGGGACATCGATAATGAGCTCGCCGTCGTCGTCGAGATGCATCAGGTCGGGGGCGACCTCTTCGCACAGTCCATGGCCTTCACAGCGCGGCCGGTCCAGTTCGATCTTCATGCTGCCTCCACAATCGTCACCTGCAGCTTTTCCAGGCTGCGCGTCATGTTGCTTGGTATCCGGGCCTCGCCGTTCACGGTCAGGACCTCCGCCCGGCGGGCCAGGGCCGCAACGATGGCGTGTCCTTCGAGGCGGGCCAGGCCTTGTCCAGCGCAGCCGTGGGGGCCGTACCCGAAGGACAGGTGGTCCACCGGATTACGGGTCACGTCAAAGGAGTCCGGGTTTTCATAATGCCGCGGATCGCGGTTGCCGGCGCCGAACAAAATGCCGACCTGGGCACCTTCGGGAATAGTGACGCCGTCAACTTGCACGTCCCGCGTTGCCCGGCGCCCCCAGACGTGGATGGGAACCCAGTACCGAAGCACTTCGGCAAAGGCAGACGGTACCAGTTCCGGATTCTCGCGCACGAGGGCGAACTGTTCCGGATGCCGTCCGAACAGCGCCACTATGTTGCCGATGGATGCGATGGTCGTATCCACGCCGGCGCCAAGGTACTGGTGGATGATGTTTCCGGCGTATCCCTCGGGAATATCCCCGCGGGTTTCCGCATCGAAGATACCGCGGCCTATCGAACCGGGCGTCAGGTCTTCCGCTGTCACCGAAGAGCACCAGCCGTAAAGCTCACCGGCAATGGGAAAGCTCTCCTGCGTACGCTGGTTCAACGGTCCCAGCACCTGCATCGCGGCTTGTCCCCAGCGAAGCATGTTGTCCTTGACCTGCCCGTTGAAACCAATCAGGTCCGCAACGATCTCCAGCGGGAACGCCCGGGCCAGGGAATCCACGGCCTCAAAGCTTCCGGCGGCGGCCAGCTCGGCTACCAGCTTGTCCGCCTTTTCATCAATAACCACTTTGAGGCCGCGCAGCGCGCGGGGCGTGAGGTTCTGCGAGAGCGTTGCCCTGAGCTGCGTGTGCAGCGGGGGGTCGGACGCCAGGGACGTGCCCTGCAGCGCCTCGTTGACCATGGGGTTGAAGCCGATGGAGGTCGAGGAAAAGGCCTCCGGATCCCCGAGTGCGTCACGGATCAGGTCATACCTGGTCAGGGCGTAGACGTCGTTCCTGGGCAGATAAACCACCCCTGCCTGTTCGCGCAGTGCGGAGTAGGTGGGATAGGGATCGGCAAGGACGGCATCGTCCCAGAGGTCGATGTCTGATTCGGCGGGTGTCGTCATAACACTCTCCTGTCGGTGGATGCGTAGCGGCTGTCTTACAACCGTGCGTTCCCGAGACAGTGTGACTGGAAGCTTTACAATGTGTCAAGGATCACACTTGGACGCCGCGGCACATCTGGTCACCGAGACAAATTACTTGACATCGTGTAAAGAAAAGTGGAAAGCTGGCCACTCCGCATCATCCGCAGTGACGTCAGTCACGCAAATCCCCCTAGCTTCAAAGGAGAGGCAAGTGAGCCACTTCGCAGGCGCCGACGCCGCGTCCACATCCACCGGTACCCTGGGCGTCAACGGCCCAGGTAATATTCCGGGGGCTCTGGCCAACACCGTCCTGGGTCCCGTACCCGCCGCAGACCTGGGTGTTGTCGCCGTTCACGAAGCACTCCTCTCGGTGGTTCCGGGAGCGGAGCATGCCCCGGATATCAGCATGGACCGGGCCGAAATCTTCGAAACCCTTGCCGGGAAGCTGACGGACTTCCGGAAACACGGCGGCGGCGCCGTCGTCGACAGCACCGGCATGTTCCACGGCCGGGATCTTCCGCTGTATGAGGCCCTGTCCCGGGCAACCGGCGTGCATATCATCGCCTCCACCGGCATGGGGCCTGAGGAAATGCTCGGCGGCTACTTCCTGACCCCGCAGACCAACCCGCCCACGCCGTGGCCGGCGGACAAGTTCGCGGATCTCTTCTCCAAGGAGGTCACCGAGGGCATGGTGGTCCCCCGGGTTGAGCGCCGGGGCGCCGCCGGTCTCGTAACCACGGCCGCGGCCCGTTCCGGCATCACCCCCACCGAGGAAAGCCTGTTCCGCGGCGCCGCCAAGACTTCTCTGGCCACCGGTGTTCCGGTGTCGATCCGCTTCGGCACCGACGCGGTTGGCGAACTGGACCTGGTCCTGGCGGAGAACCTTCCGGCGGACCGCGTGCTGGTCGGCGGTCTGGACCGCAAGGACGCCGCCGGTGCCGCCCTCGAGGTGGCGCGCCGCGGCGCCTTCGTCGGCATCGACCATGTGGGTTCCACCGGCGGGGACGTCATCGACGACGAGTCACGGGCCGCCCTGGTCCTGGAACTGGTGCAGGCCGGCCATGCGGACCGGATCATTCTCTCCGCCAACGCCGTCGGCGTCGCCAAGGGCCAGCCGGACTACGACGTGCCGTACAGCTATGTCCTGTCCACGTTTATGCCGCTCCTCTCGGCCAGGGGCCTCAGCGATGAAGATGCCCGGCGCATTCTCACTGATAATCCGCACGCCCTGCTAACGGTGCGCTAAAAGCCGTGCGGCAGCGATGACCATAAAAGCTTTCTATTCTTTGAGGTGTAGGCATTGGCAAAGGTAAACACGGTACTAGGCACCATCCCGGCCGAAGAGCTGGGCATAGTGGCAGTCCACGAGCACATCGGCTACGGCATGCCCGGCAGCGAACTGGACTCCACCTGGTGGAAGACGCCGGAGCAGCGGTACGCGGAAACCGTGCCGAAGCTGCGGCAGTTCCATGAATACGGCGGCGGCACCTTCGTGGATGCGACCGGCATCTGCAACGGCCGCGACGTCGACTATTACAAGTCCCTCTCCGCCAAGACAGGTGTCCACATCGTGGCCTGCACCGGCTTCGTCGGCGGGGACACCGCGCTGCCGCACTTCGCCCGGGCCAGCGTGGAATACCTGGCCGAGGTGTTCATTCATGAAATCACCGTGGGCATCGGCACCACCGGCAGCAAGGCCGGCGTGATCAAAGTGGGCGTCAGTCGCGGCGGGCGCATGACCGAACTGGACAAGCGCATCTACCGCGCCGCCGCCCGCGCCTCAGTGGCCACCGGTGTACCGATCCTCACCCACCTGGCCATCGACCCGCAGCCGGCCATCGACATCTTCGCCGAAGAGTCCCTGCCGCTGGACCGTGTCCTCTTCGGGCACGCCGACGACGGCCTCAACGCAGAGAACACCCCCAGCGAATGGATCATGGGGCAGGGCGGGCGCATCGGCTTCGACACCTTCGGCTACGAGACCGAGCTCCCGGACCCGCCCTTCTGGGCCCGCCCCCGCAAGGAGCGGCTGGACCACTTTATGTCCTTGGTGGAGAAGGGGCACCTGAACCAGCTCCTGGTTTCCGCCGACGCCAACTGCAGCCCGCTTGGCTGGCCCGGAGTGAAGGGCCACACCGTGAACTACATCTTCGAGGACCTGATCCCCGACCTGCGCGGTGCCGGTCTCGATGAAGCAGCCATCAAAACCCTCTTCATCGACAACCCCGCCGGATTCCTTTCCATCTCCTCCTGACCCAGCCATATCCCGGCGCATAGGCGCGCCGGACACGAGAAAGCGAAGCAACCATGAAGACTTCCGAACTCAAAGACCTGAAGATCGCCATTGTCGGCGGCGGCTACGGCGGCGCGGCCGCAGCCATTGCCCTGCGGAACATCGGTGCCGGCAACGTCCACGTATACGAGCAGGCTCCCGCACTGGGCCAAGTGGGCGCCGGCATCGGCCTGCGCCCGATCACGGTTGAACTCTTCCGCCGGTGGGGCATCTTCGAGGAAATCGCTGCCGTGAGCTCGCCGAGCGACTACCTGGAAATCCTCAGCGCCGACGGACAGCAGGTCTATGCGCAGGAAGTCTGGCCCCAGCTCAACGACTTCGACCAGCCGAACCACACCCGCATCATCCACCGGGGCGATTTCATTGACGCGCTCCTGGGCGTCCTGCCGGCCGAGATGGTGCACATGGGCCACAAGCTCACCGGCATCAAGGACGACGGCGATGCGGCGACCCTCACCTTCGAAAACGGAAACACAGTCACGGCCGATCTGGTGATCGGCGCCGACGGCATCCGTTCCTTGATCCGCAAGGAACTGTTCTCCGACAATGAACCGATCTTCGCGGGGGAACACGCTTACCGGGCGGTCATCTCCGCAGACAATGCCTTCGGACTGGGAGTCGAGGACGACAACCCCCGCTTCTACATGGGTGACAACGGCACCATCGCCTACAACCTTCCGCTGCGCCACCGCAACCAGCTTTCCTACGACATCACCACCCGCTCCGAGGACGGCTCCTGGGCACCGGTTATCACCAATGACTACCTCGTCTCCCTGCTCGACGGCTTTGACGAACGCATTGTGGACATTGCCCGGAACCTGGACATCAGCCAGGTCACCAGCCGCTCCGTGTTCGACATCGATCCGGTGGATAACTGGCACACCGACAGCGTCGCCCTGCTCGGCGACTCGGCGCACGCCATGCTGCACCACCAGGGCCAGGGTGCGAACTCAGCCATCCAGGACGCCGCCGGGCTCGCGGATGCCCTGCTGCAGGCGGATTCCGTGAAGGAAGCCCTCACCCAGTACCAGGCCATCCGGAAACCGGTTACGGACGAACTGCAGCGCCTGTCACGCCTTGGCTGGAACCCCGGATCGGTGGAAACCGCCTTCCCCGAGCAGACCCCGGCGAAGTAGCCAGGCACTTCCGCTTCCCCCGCCCCGCAATACAGCAAGGACAAGCAATGACCATTCATCCCGAAATCGCCAAGGTACTCCGCAGCATCCCGGCCCCTGACGGTTCGCCGCTGGATCCGGCGGCGATGCGGGCCGGCGAGGCCGCGCAGGTTCCGCCGCTCGAGGACCGGATTCCGCTGCACGCGGTTGAGGACACCATCGCCTCCACCGACGCCGGGGAGGTCCCGGTACGCATTTACACACCCGTCGACGCCGACTCCTACGGGCTGATCGTGTACCTCCACGGCGGTGCCTTCTTCCTGGGCAGCCTGGACACCCACGACCACGTGGCACGCTCGCTGGCGAAGGAATCGGGCCACAAGGTCATCTCCGTCGGCTACCGGCTGGCACCGGAAGCCGCGTTCCCGGCTGGCCTGGCGGACAGCTACGGCGTGGTCCGCTGGGCCGCCGAGCAGGGCCAGGCCCTGAAGTGGAACGGCGGAACCCTTGCCGTCGCCGGTGACAGCTCGGGCGGGAACTTCGCCGCGGCTGTAACCGCCATGGCCCGCGAGGACGGCTTCAGCGGAATCACGCACCAGATCCTGTTCTACCCGTCGCTGGACCTGGACTTCGACGTCGACCGTTATGCCTCAATGCGGGAGAACGCCGAGGGTTACGGCTTGGAGACCGCAGGGCTGAAGCCCTTCAACGCGTTTTACCTCGAGAACGGTGCTGACCCGGCGGACCCGCTCGTCTCCCCCATCAAGCGTGTTGACCTCAGCGGCCTGCCGCAGGCACTCATCCTCACAGCGGAACACGATCCCCTGCGCGATGAGGGCGAACTGTACGGGCAGCGGCTCAAAGAAGCCGGCGTTGACGCAACCGTCCACCGCTACGCAGGGGCGAACCACGGCTTTGTTGCCAATTTCTCCTGGCTTCCGGAGTTCTACCGGGCCTTCCGGGAAGCCGGGGATTTCCTGAACGGCACCCCCTCCGACCGTCCCGCCTGAGAGAGGCACCCATGAGCAAAGGTACGGTTCACCCGCTGGTGTCCCCCTGGGGACGGTTTGGCCTCTACAGCTACTTCATCGATGCACCGGAGCCGGCGATCGTGGACACCGGCATAGGCTCCTCGCCGGCGGAGGGCATGATCCCCGCACTGGAGAAGCTGGGCCGGAGCATCGACGAGGTCCGCTGGATCCTGCTGACCCACGGCCACATCGATCACCTGGGCGGAGCGAAGGCCCTGTGGGAACTGACCGGTGGCAAAGCGAAGGTGGTAATCCACGAAGCCGACGCCCACCTGCTGCGGTCCCGCAAAGCGCACGTCGAAGAGTACGTGAACGGGCGCAGCAGGTACCTGAACGCGCCGGACGGCGCAGCAGCGCAGACCCGGACCACGCAGGCGGTCATTTCAGGCGAAATGGAACCGTCCGTGCTGGTGCGGGGAGGCGAAAAGCTGTCGCTGGGCGGGGACGTCACGGTCTCCGTGCACCATGTTCCGGGCCACACGGCCGGGTCCGTTGCCTACGAACTGGAGGGGGCCGCCTTTGTCGGCGATGCCGTGCAGATCCACGGCGCGGCCAACCGGTTCCCCGGCTACGAGGATCCGGATGCCTACCGCTCCAGCCTGGAGTATCTGCGCGACGTCCTCCGTCCGGAGCGGCTTTACCTCGGCCACCCGTACCGTCGGACCGACGGCCGGGAGTACGGCGTCGAACTTGATCACCGGCAGGCACGCGAGGCGCTCCAGGAGAGCCTGGACATCGAAGGCCGGGTCCGTGCCGCCGTCGCCGGCTATCTGCGGGACGGCCTCCGGGAAACCGATTCGGTGTACTCCCCGTTCGAACGGGTGGCCGAAGAGCTCGCCTACCAGGGCGATCCCACGCTGGACCCGTCCCCCTTCTTCACTACGCTGCACGGGTACCGCACCCGCTTCGGCAATGCCTAACGCAAGGAGCTACGCACTAATGGCTACTACCCACCACATCGACGCGGGCGGACAGGCGATTCGGGTCGCCAAGGACCTCCGCGTGCCGATGCGCGACGGCGTCGAGCTGGCCGCGGACGTCTATTCCGGCACCGAAGACCGGCCCCGGCCCGCACTGGTCGCGCTGAGCCCCTACGGCAAGGAGCTGCAGGCCCTGGCCCTGACCATGCCCCCGCAGCGGCGGCCCAGCCCGATGTGGGACGGCTGCATCGAAGCGGGCGATATTGCCCGGATCGTGAAGGAGGACTATGCACACGTCATCGGCGACCTGCGTGGTTCCGGCGCCTCCGGCGGCGAACACATCGGCAACTACAACGCTGGCGGGGTTTCCCTGGGCCAGGACGCCTACGACTTCATCGAATGGGTTGCCGAACAGCCGTGGTGCGACGGCAACGTGGGCATGGTCGGCATCTCCTACTTCGGTTCCATGCAGGTCCTGGCCGCCGCCGAACGGCCCCCGCATCTGAAGGCGATCTTCGTTTCCGGCGGGCACTACGACTTCTACGAGACCACCTACCACGGCGGAGTCATGTGGTTCATGCCGCGCGCCGCCCGCGAGGGCCGCGGCGGGGATTCCGGCTGGGCGTTCACCGACCAGACCAAGTCCCGCATGCTTGAGACCTATTCCCCGGGCGAGCTGCAGAAACTCGTTGCAGCACGCCTGGCGGACCCGGACGTCGCAGCATGGCCCAACCTCGTGCACGTACTGAACTACCCCAAGCACCACGAGGCATGGTTCGACATTGTGATGAACGAGCTCGACGGCGACTGGTACGAGGAACGCAATCCCATCACCCTGGCCCCGAACATCGACATCCCGGTCTACCTGCAGATCGACCAGGGCCGCGGCTGGACCATGGACGGGACCATCGAGCTGTTCGACGCCCTGAAGGGCCCGAAAAAGCTGGACATCGGCCCCTACCCGCCGATGCAGTCCCGGCCCTTCATCGAGGAACACGACAAGATGTTCCGGTGGTACGACTACTGGATCAAGGGCATCGACAACGGCATCATGGACGAGCCCGAAGTCAGCGTTTTCGTGGAAGGTTCCCGCGAGCACGTCACCGGCAGCGCCTGGCCGCCGAAGGACGTTGAGTACCGGCCGCTGTACCTGCGCCCCCGGCGCAAGCTGTCTCCCGAACCGGAACCGATGGGTGCTGAGTACGCTGCACCGGACGGCTTCTACCAGGCGCCGCTGACCGTGACGGACAAGGTGGAGATCCTGGACTGGA
The DNA here is from genome assembly GCF_024385525.1 of Arthrobacter sp. zg-Y238. Classification (GTDB taxonomy): domain Bacteria; phylum Actinomycetota; class Actinomycetes; order Actinomycetales; family Micrococcaceae; genus Arthrobacter_B; species Arthrobacter_B jinronghuae. The sequence goes on from NZ_JANFLU010000010.1 coordinate 242,162, forward strand.
GCACGGATGCCTTCACCGAACCCACCGAGCTGATCGGCACCGGCGCCGCGCACATTTTCGCCGAGATCGACCAGGAGGACACCAACTTCATCCTCCGGCTCTGGGACAACGCCCCCAACGGGAAACGCCAGCTCGTCACCACCGGGTACCTGAAGGCCTCCCACCGCGAACTCGATGACCGGACCACGGAGGGCAACCCGCACCACCCGCACACGCGGGCCGTTCCCGTGGAGCCGGGCAGGATTGAGGAGTATGTGGTGCGGCTCTACCCGTTTGCCACGACGTTCCTCCCGGGCCACCGGCTGACCGTGGAACTGTCCAACGACGAACCGCTGGCGGATGAGCACAATGCGCTGCTACCGCCGGATTCGTTCCACCTGCCGGTCGGCCGTCCGGTCACGCACAAGATCTACCGCGACGCAGCGCACCCCTCGCGGCTGGTGCTGCCGTTCACCCGGCGGTCGGCAGGGTAAACGGATACGAAAAACAGCAGAGGGCGGACACCGTATCGGTGTCCGCCCTCTGCTGTTGTTGCTTTGTCTCTTTGCTTTACTCCGGGTTAGGAAGCCAGCGCCGGGATCTTCATGCCGTGCATGGTGACCAGCAGCTCGCGGGCGAACTCAGCCTGGCGGCGCTTTTCGGCGTCGTCCCAGCCCAGCTGCGGGGCCAGCAGGTCCGCCAGCTCGGTCAGCATGGCTTCGGACACCAGGCCGCGGAAGGCCAGTGAGGTGCGGCGGATCAGGATGTCGGCGAGCTGCGTGATCTGCTCGTTTTCCACCATGTAGGTCAGCTCGCGGGTGCTGAGCTCGTTGGTGGAGGCCAGCAGCTGGTCGCCGCCCTGGGACAGGAACTCCAGGACGTCGACGGCGCGCGTGCCGTAGCGGGTCAGCAGGACGCGGACGCGGTCACGGTCGGCCACGTCGGAGGCCATGCGGTTGACCCACAGGCGTTCCTCGGCCTCGGTGCGCGGGAAGTCCTTGCCGCCGCCGATCTGCAGTTCCGCCGTCGTCGTCTTCCGCGGCATGCCCAGAGCGGTCATCGCCTCGGTGGCCAGCGTCTCGGACAGCGCACGGAAGGTGGTCCACTTGCCGCCGACCAGGGACAGGCTCGTGACGTTCTTGCCGGCGCGGTTGTCCGTGCGCTTTTCCACGCGGTAGTCGCGGGACACGAAGCCGGGCTGCGTGTCGTCGTGCTTGGGCAGCGGGCGGACGCCGGAGAAGGTGTAGACGATGTGGTCGCGGCGCACGTCAACCGTGGGGAAGACGTGGGCGATCAGTTCGAAGAAGTACTCGATCTCTTCGTCGGTGCAGACCGATGCCTCGTTGATGTCCGCGTCGATGTCCGTGGTGCCCACCAGGACGCGGTCGCCCATCGGGTAGATCAGGACGATGCGGCCGTCGGTGTGCTCGAAGAACATTTCGCGGCCGGAGCAGGCTTCCAGCAGTTCCGGGTGGTCCAGGACGATGTGCGAGCCCTTGGTGCCGCCCATGAAGCTGGTGCGCTTGCCGAAGGAGTCGTTGGTCTCGTCAACCCAGGCGCCGGTGGCGTTGATGACGACGTCGGCGTCGAAGACGAACTCTTCGCCGGTGACCTCGTCGCGCAGCACGGTGCCGGCGTCGGTGGTGCCGACGGCGCTGACGTAGTTGCTGGCGCGGGACTGCGGGTTCGCCTCGAGGCCGTCGCGCAGCACGTCGAGGGTGAGGCGCTCGGGGTTGTGTACCGAGGCGTCAAAGTACGTAGCCGTGTACTTTACGTCCGGGCGCAGCTTCGGCAGTTCCTGCAGGGACTTCTTCTTGCCGACGAAGTTGTGCTTGGGGGCCACGCGGCCGCCGCGGGAGAAGAAGTCATACATCAGCAGGCCGGCCTTGATCAGCACGGCGCCGCGCTCGGTGTGCTTGCCCTGCTTGTGCGTCAGGAAACGCAGCGGAGCAGCAGTGATGCCCGAGAAGGTGGTGGTGATGGGGATGGTGGTCTGCAGCGGCTTGACGTAGTGCGGGGCCAGCCGGAGCAGGGCGTTGCGCTCGACGACGGACTCGTGCACGAGGCGGAACTCGCCGTTCTCCAGGTAGCGGATGCCGCCGTGGATCATGTGGGAAGACGCACCCGAAGCGCCCTGGCAGTAATCACCGCGCTCCACGAGGGCTACGTCCACGCCCTGCAGCGACAGGTCACGGAAGGTGCCGACGCCGTTGATGCCGCCGCCGATGATCAGCACCGAGGCCTTGGGCCGGTCCTTCAGCTGCTGTACCACCGGACGGGTCCGGGCGGCGGTCTTTGCCTTGCTGGGGTTCACGGAATTGTCCACGTATATCTCCAAACGCTTCTGTGGCTGCATTGCCATATCTACTCAATGGTCGAAGCCCGCGGCTCCCGGGACCCAACCAATGCACATACGTGCACCCTGCGATAATGGATTCATGGAGTACGCAACCGTGTCGATGGACGGCAAATGAACATTGGTGTCAGTGGCCGCTTCCCGGACGCCTCCGGGGCCGGACCTGCGGCGAACGAAAAGGAAAGCCGAGACCGGGATGCCCTCCGGGCCGCGCAGATGTACTACCTGCAGAGCCTGACCATGGAGGCCATCGCCCGGGAGCTCCGGATTTCGCGTTCCACCGTTTCCCGCCTGCTCTCCTACGCGCGCAGCACCGGGCTGGTCCGGATCGAAATCCGCAACCCGTCGGACCGTGCTCCGGCACTGGAACAGGAGATTGCCTCCCGCTTCCGGATCCAGGCCCACGTGGTTCCGGTCGCCGAAACCGTCTCCCCTGCCCAGGCACTGCAGCGGGTCGCCGTGCAGGCGGCACACCTGATCGGTCCGCTCATCGATTCGGATGCGATTATCGGCGTCGCGTGGGGTTCAACCCTGACGGCCGTGAGCCAGCACCTGCCGATCAAGAACACCCATGACAGCACAATCGTGCAGATGAACGGGGCAGGCAACTTCCGCACGTCGGGCATCACCTACGCCAGCGAAATCCTGCAGCGTTTCGGCCACGCCTACGGTGCGCGGGTGGTCCAGTTCCCGGTTCCGGCGTTCTTCGACCACGCCGAAACCAAGGAAGCGATGTGGCGGGAACGTCCGGTCCGCCGGGTGCTCGATCTGCAGGCGCGGATGAACACGGCGATTTTCGGCGTCGGTTCCATGGAGGCGGGGGTACCCAGCCATGTCTACAACGGCGCCTACCTCGACGAGGAAGACCTCCATGAGCTCATGGCCGAGGGGGTAGTGGGCGACGTCGCCACCATGTTCTACCGGGCGGACGGCACCTGGGACGGGATCAAGCTGAATTACCGCAGCACCGGCCCCGATCTGTCCACGCTGCGGCAGGTTCCGCGCCGGATCTGCGTGGTGGCCGGCGAAACCAAGACCACCAGCCTGCTCGGCGCCCTGCGTGCCGGCCTGGTCACGGACCTGATTCTGGACGAGAATTCGGCCCGGCGGCTGGCCGCGTCCTAGCCCTTGTATCCTGCAAGGGCTAGGTAAAGCCCGACCAGGAGGCCTCCGCATGGACAACAACGAACCAGCCCTCCGGCTGCAGTCGCTGCAGGCCGGTACCGACGCCGGGACCGCCTTGGAGTACTTTGATTCCCTGCCGCCGGTGCAGGTGCCGGAGCTGTACGGCTCCTGGCGGGGTACCGAAATACCTACTGGTCACCGTCTCGATGGGCTCCTCGAACCGCTGGGCTGGTACGGGAAACGGTTCGACGGCGCCGAGGACGTGTTTCCGCTGGTGTTTTCCGGAGCCGGCGGCGGTGTGTTCAACGTGAATCCGGGGTTGGTCCCGCTTTCGGCCGTGCTGCGTTTCGGCCCCTTGCTGCGGAAGCCTGGGCTGCTTTCGCAGGTCCGTCCGGCTCTGCGGTTGGCGAGGACGCGGCGCGTCGGCGCCCGGCTGCGGATGACCGAGTACCGCGGGGTATTGAGCGCGGCCATGATCTATGACGCCCTGCCTGTCGTGGATGTTTTCCGCCGGGTCGACGCCGGAACAGTGCTGGGTGCGATGGACCTCCGTGGTCCCGGGGCGCCGTTCTTTTTCGCCCTGCAGCGGGACTAGCTGTTCGGTATGTTTCTCTGCCGCAAAGCGTCCCGGCCTTTGGGGTAGAAGTAACCTCCAGCTATTTCATCAGCAACAGCAGCACCACTTAGTGGGATGCTGTGCTTGCTGGACCGGCAGAGCAGCTATTGGCAGAGCTGCGTGCCCGGATCGACCGAGATGGTTTCAATGACCTTGCCGGTGGAGGTGTCGATCACTACGGCTGAATCTTTGGGCCAGGTTTCGTCGGGGACGGGCTGGTAGCTGACATCGGACACGGCGGTGGGCTTGCCGGCGTCGTTCCGGCTGCGGTTGAAGGCGTCGATGGTCTTCCCGGTGTTGGTGTCAACAGTCACGGTTTCCTCCGGCAGATCGGTCGTATTCCCGGACACCGGCGTCGAATTCCACCAACCCTCGAAGCCGCCCACGCAAGCGGGCTCTTCGTTTGCGTCTTCCGCGCTGCTGGGCCCGTTGCTGCCGCAGCCGGATAGCACGGCGCCCAGTACCAGCAGGCCCGCAACCGCCATCTTCTTCATACCCCAGCCTCTCCCCCGATGATCCGGGGGAAGCCTAGCAGGCCTCGTCGGTTGTCCTGGCTTATTCGGCCATGCTCCGCACCGGTTGTACACATAACGGGCCTATGCGGCCAGCCCCCCGCACCCGATGTACAGATAACGGGCTTATCTGGCCGGCCCCCGCACCGGATGTACACATAACGGGCTTATCCGCTGCTCAGAGGGCCGTTATCTGTACTAGCGATGCGGTGGGCCCACTATCCAGCCGCTCCCGCACCCGTTGTACACATAACGGGCTTATCCGGCCAGACCCCGCACCCGATGTACAGATAACGGGCTTATCCGGCCGGCCCCCGCACCGGATGTACACATAACGGGCTTATCCGCTGCTCAGAGGGCCGTTATCTGTACTAGCGATGCGGTGGGCCCACTATCCGGCCAGACCCCGCACCGGTTGTACACATAACGGGCCTATGCGGCCAGACCCCGCACCGGATGTACACATAACGGGCTTATCCGCTGCTCAGAGGGCCGTTATCTGTACTAGCGATGCTGTGGGCCCACTATCCAGCCAGACCACCCCGCAGCGCCACGGCCGGAGTCGCCAGCTAATTCCGACCAGCCCCGCGTCACTTCGCGAGCATCGCCACCGAGCGGTTCCAGAGGCCCAAAGCCAGAGCGGCGTCCCCGGCCTGCTTGTTGGGCTTGGCCACCTTGCTCCGGACAAAGTACTTGCCGGTGGGATAGTCCGTTCCCGGCGTCCCCTCCGCCAGGAACACCAGCGTCCGGGCACCCTTTTCGGGCGTCGGAAGGAACCTGCGCAGGAGCGGCGACTGATAGACCGCACGCATTGCCGAACCCTCGGCGCTGGAGAAGCTCGACCCGATTACGCCCGGGTGGAAGGCTGTGGAAGTTGCACCATGCGAACGGTAGCGCCGGTCGAACTCCTCCGTGAACAGGATCTGCTCCAGCTTGGCGTTCCCATACGCCTTGCTGGGGTTGTACCCGTTTTCATTCTCGAGATCGTCCAGGTCCACGTTGCCAAACAACCGGTTTGCCAGGCTGGAAGTGTTGATGACCGTGCCCTTGGACTCAAGAAGCCGGTCGGTCAGCAGCTGGGTGAGCAGGAACGGCGCCAGATAGTTCACCTGGAACGTCATCTCGTGTCCGTCCGAGGTGACCTGCCGCTCATTGCCGAAAACCGCCCCCGCGTTGTTGGCCAGGACGTCGATGCGCGGGTAGCGCTGGAGCAGTTCCGAAGCCAGGGTACGCACGCTGCCCAGGTCCGCGAAGTCGGCCAGGAAGTACTCGCCGCCCGTGTCCTTTGCGACGGCGGCGGTCTTCTCGGGCGACCGTCCCACCACCACTACGTGATGCCCGTTTTCAGTGAGCTGCCTTGCTGCGGCGGCACCGATTCCGTCACTGGCGCCGGTGATCACGATGGTTTTGGGAGACACGAAGGCCTGCTTTCTTCAGAGCGCGGCCGTGGCGGCAGCACCCTGTCCACCTTAGCGGCGCGTGCCGCGGACACGGTAGGCGGTTTTCTTCCGCGGCATCAAAGAGCGCCGCATCAAAAAGCGCAGCGGAGTCGCCATGCAGCTGGGACCTGCTGTACCGGCTCAGCCGGGCTGGCCGCCTAGGAGATTTCTAGAACTTCCCGCGCTTATACTCAGCAAATAGACCCCTTCATCTGCTCACTAGATGCCGCTCCGGACGTTCATAGTGCAGTAAATGTTGCATGCTGACCGGCCAGGGGCATCTACCGCACTATGACTCGGCATGAGACTCCCATCGACGGCACAGCGTCCCACCGGGTGGTGTGAGTGTTCCTGATGTGACAGCCACGCCTGTCACAGCGACTGGGAAACCGTACCGGGTAGTCCACGTTCCAGCCGGCACCGCACCTGTCGCAGCCGCTGCCCCATTTCTTTTCCCGGCCACCGCACGCACCTATGTGTCCAGGCTGCTCGCGAAGCTGGGCGCCCGGGACCGGGCCCAGCTGGTGGGGATTGCGTACGAAACCGGGCTGGTGGTCCCGGGCGGCTGAGCACGTGCGCGGACCCAAACCCTAACCCTGCAGCCGCACCAGCTTGTCCGGATTGCGCATCGCGTACACCGCCTGCACCCGGCCATCCACCAGTTCCAGCTGAAACACGGTAGTGACCGCTCCTTCTTCCCGGAACGCCACCGCGGGCAGCCCGTTGAGCTCGACGAATTCGGGGACGGCCCCGGCGCCGTACTTGTCCGCCAGACCGATCATCAACCGTGCCACCTTCTCCGGACCGTAGACCGGCCGAAGCGCGGCGCTGACCTTGCCTCCGCCGTCGGATACCAAGACCACGTCCGGAGCCAGCACGTCCAGCAGGGCCTGGATCTGCCCGGTCATAGTGGCGGCCAGAAAACGTTCGACGGCGGCACGGTGCTCACCTGAGTCCGGCACAGTCCGGGACGTGCCGGATCTCAGGCGGGTCCGTGCCCGGTGAACGGTCTGCCGCACCGCGGGCACGCCCATCTCGAGGGTCGCCGCAATTTCGGGATAACCGAAGCCGAAAACCTCGTGCAGGATGAACGCCGCGCGCTCCGGACCGCTCAGGGTCTGCAGCAGTACCAGCATGGCCGTTGACACCTCGCTGGCGGTGAGTACCGCCGCCTCCGGATCCGCCGGCAGCCGTGCAGCGCCGGTAGGCAGCGGTTCGGGCAGCCACTCACCCGGATAATCCTCCCGCCGCCGGGACGCTGAGCGGAGGGAATTCAGCGCCTGTCGCGAGGCAATCCGGGCCAGGTAGGCCCGCGGGTTCTCCACCCGCTCCGCTACCTCCCGCCATCGCAGATAGGTTTCCTGCACAACGTCCTCGGCATCGGATACGGTGCCGAGGACGTCGTAGGCAATGGTGAAGAGCATCCCGCGGTGCTTCAGGAACTCGGAGTCACGGCAGGTCCGGACTCCGGTCAGCTCCGTGTCGTCGGTGCGGGAGCCGCCGTCGGCGCGGGCGCCGTCGTCCGCGCGGGAGCCGCCGTCGTCGCCTTGCCGGCCTGCGGACCTGTTGGCCATGTGTACGCTCCGCTTCGTTTCGCTTCACCGCGGATCCACCGCAGTGTCATCCGGCAGATTATTTCCTTTTGGACGGCTGCCGTCCTGCCGTGCAGGTGGAAGCGGATCGGAGAATCGTCGGCAGACAGGAACTGAACCGCTCCGTCACTGCGGCCCAGACTAATGCACAGGCCGCGGAATCCGCTGTCGTGCCGAACTTCGGCCTTTCCGTCCAGGGCCCGGAGGATGTTTCCCGCCGCTTCGGCCCCCATCGGCATGGCCGCCGCGCAGCACATCCGCAGGTAGGCGTAGAACGGGTCATCAATCACGGCTGCGTCGCCGGCTCCGTAAATGCGGTCCTGGCCGCGTACCCGCAGGGTCGGATCCAGGCTCAGCCGGCCGCCGTCGTTCACCGGAAGTCCGCTCGCCGCGGCCAGATCGGGCACTCCGAAGCCGGCACACCAGAGCACGACGTCGGCACCCAGGCCGGCGCGAACGTCTCCGCCGGCAGGCACAGGCGTCCCGCTGCGCAGTTCCACTCCTGCCCGTCGGAGGCTCTTCTCCACGGACCGGCGGGTCTGCGTGCGGAGCCCCGGCACCACGGGACCGGCGCTGTGCAGGCTCACCCGCAGGGAGCCGAAGGACCTGGCCGTCTCGGCGGCCGTCTCGACCGCGGTCAGCCCGCCGCCCACCACGGCAACGCGGGCACCGGCGGGCAGGGCGGCCAACTCCCTGCGAGCCGACGCTGCCCCTTCCAGGTGTTCGATCCGCACTGCACCGTCCGGCGCCGTCCCCGCTGCCGAGCCCACGGCGTACACCAGATAGTCGTAACCCGCTTCTGCTCCCCCGGCCAGCTGCACGGTCCGTTCCGGCCGAATCTGCACCGCCCGGTCCTGGATCCGACGCACGCCCGGATGCAGGAGAGAGCCAAAATCGGCAGTGGCATCGGCACGGACTCCGGCAGCGTATTCATGCAACCGGATCCGCTCCACGAACCGGGGCTCAGGCGTCACCAGGACGACGTCTAGTCCCGGCCTCCCACTGGCCGCCAGCCGGTTCGCTGCCATTACCCCTGCGTATCCCCCGCCCAGAACGACTGCTGTGGTGCCCATGAGTGCACTCCCTGCTTTCGCGTCTCATCCGGCTTCCGCGCCGGCTGAACATGAGACACCGCCCGGGGTGGTTTTGTGACCGGTTACGGAGAAATTACTCGGGCCGGACGGACACCGTGCCCGCAATTTCCTGCAGGGCCAACACATGCGCGTCGAAGCTCTTCCTGCCGGCGGGGGTAAGCGCCACCCAAGTGATCCGGCGGGCGTCCCGGCGGGCCGGCGACGTCGTCTTGGCCAGGCGCACGTAGCCGGCCTCCGCGAGGATCTTCAGTTGCTTCGAGAGCGTGGCATCGGAAATCCCCAGGGTGTCCCGGAGAACGGCGAAGTCCATCTCCTCCAGGGGGCGCAGCAGCCCGCAGATCCGCAACCGCGTCGGCGGGTGCACAACATCGTCAAACCGGGATTCAGGCATGCGGCAGGCTGACCGTACGGAGGTGGTCCACAGCGGCACGGTACGCAACTTCGGCGAGCCATGAGACAAGCACGAAAGCCGCAAGGCCGGTGAGCGTCACCGCCCACGTGATCCCCAGCGACACCAATCCCAGGCTCACTGAGAAAAGAAAGAGGCAGAGCAGAACAGCCGCGCTGACGGCTCCGGTGGCCCGCGGACCCAACCGGCGGAACTTCAGCCCGGTGTCGCGCTGGATCAAATGCAGGATGACGAACAGCAGTCCCACGAGCAGCCACGTCCAAGACGGCGATTCGTAGGCCGCTCCGGGATGGGTGTCTGCTGCTCCAGCCACCCAGCAGGCAGCCACGCCGCCGAGTCCGGCCAGCAGGGTACGCGGAGGAGCGGCACCTGCTGCCAGGGCGTTGCGGTCCGCGGCAAGGTTCCTGAGCCGGGCGGCAGCATCCTCAGCCGCACCCAAGTTGTTTTCCATGTTGGAAAGAGTATTGTCCGGCGACCCCGGAGTCAACGGTCGGCAGTCAACACCCGGGACACGGCTTACGGCAAGGGCTCGTGCGCCGGCTTCGTGGCCGGCTTGGGCGGGGCCGGAGGATGGTACAGCCCGGCGTACTCCTCCAGCGTGATGCCGGCCTCGTGGATCTTCCCGGCCGCGTCGGGGCCCAGATAACGCAGGTGCCACGACTCGTAGGCGTAGCCGGTAATAGCTTCGGCACCTGCGGGGTAGCGGATGATGAAGCCGTACCGATGGGCGTTCGCGGCTGCCCAGGCCCCGGCACCGGTCCCCTCGAAGCAGGCCTGCAGGGAGCACGCGCCGTCGGCGGCACCGATGTCCACGGCCAGCCCGGTCTGGTGTTCGCTGTGGCCAGGCATCGCCGAAATCGATTCCGCCAGCGCGGAGCCGTAGCGTCCGGTGTAGGCATCGTGCAGCCGGGACTGGGCTTCGGCGGTCCGGAATCCGCTCACGGCGTCAATGACGACGCCGGCCGCTGCGGCGTCGTTCTTCAGCTGGGCAAAGGCGTCCGCTGCTTCGCGGCGCAGCGGAACGCCACCGGCGTCGACCACGTCCTCCGGTGCGTAGCCGGGGTCACCGAGCGGCCGCTCCTTGTTCACAACCACGGAAACGCTGCCGGGAGAATCGAAATCCTGCCCCGGCGGTGCCGTGAAGGCGGACACCGGCTGGTCCACGGAAAAGAGGTAGGCCAGCAGCCCGAGGCACACGCAACCGAGGATAGCGATGTGCGTGGTGATGTGCTGGCGCGGCATTGGTCTTCCCTCCCCTCCCACTTTCCCATAGCTGCGGCCGGTCCGGGAGGATCGACGCGTAGGTTCGACAGTTCACACCCCGGTCACGCACAGATAAATGCCTAAAAACTCTGCATAGACCGACCTTGTTTCCACTGAAACCTAACGGTAAATTTAGGCGGCCGCTTCCTTTTCCGTACCGCAGCGCCGAAGGGACCATCATCAGCGACACCCAGAAAAACAGCTCCACATTATCCGCGCTTTGGACAATCCAAGCTCTTCTCGCAATAGTCGGTTCTGCTTCTTCGCTCGCCGTTTCCCTGGTCCTTTTTGAGAATTCTGCCAGCGCCGCGGTCCTTGCCGTTTCCACGTTCCTGGGAGCGGCAGCCGCCATCTATCTGGCCCCGTTGATCGGCGGGCTGACCGACCTCTTTTCCCGCCGTACCGCCATCTGCACGGTCAACACCGCCAACGCCGCCGCCATGGCTGCCATGGCCTGGGCGACCGCCATCCACAGCACGGCCCTGATGCTCGTTTTCGTTTTTGTCACGGCCATCTGTTCCACCGCCTTGGCCCTTACCCTGCAGGCATCGGTCCGGGTGCTGCGAACCGAAAAGGATCTGACCAAGGTCAACGGAATGCTCGGACTTATTGATTCAGCTCCCGTGCTGCTCGGTCCGCTGTTGGGTGCCGTCCTGTATTCGCTCGGGATACCCGTCGCAGTCTTCCTGGCCGACGCCGTACTGAGCGTTGCGGGGGCCGCGCTCGTCCTGCTGCTCCCCTGGCCGGCGGAGGAACCCCGGGCACGGAAAGTGCAGTATTTCGGCGGCAATGTGAAAGCCGGTTTCCGGTTCATCAATGAGCGCCGTGATTTACTGCGGCTCCAACTCGCCTTTGCGGTCTACAATTTTGCCGGCGGCCTCTGCGTACCGGTGGTAATTGTCTTTATCCTCTCTTTTCCGGGCACCGGAACACCGGAATGGAATCTTTCCGCAAGCAATATCGCCAGTGCCCTGGGCCTGATGGCCGGCGCTGCCCTGGTCGCCAGATTCGGCACCTCCGTCTCCCGGGCCAACCTCGTGTGCGGCTCAACGTTCCTGGGGTCGCTGTTCGGCCGCGCGCTGGTGGTGGTGGCGCCGACCCTCTGGCTCGTCATCCCGGGGATGTTTCTGCGGAATGCGATGGTGCAGGCCACCAATGCCCCGCTGACGGCGCTGTGGCAGGAACGGACACCGGTTCAGATCCAGGGCATCGTCTTCGGCTGCCGGCGGCTCCTCGGCCAGGGCCTCTTCCCGGTGGCAGTCCTGCTGGGCGGCGTGCTGGTGGATGCACTGGCAACGGTGGGCGGAATGGACCAGCTCAGTGCCGCCAAGGCAGTGCTCATCATCGGCGGAGCACTTGAAATCGCCTGCATCGCCTACATTCGCTTTTCCCGGACGAGCAGGGTCTTCGAACCGGTGGAGGTCCCGCAGTCCACGGCTCCGTGAGGTGCGCTTAAACAGCCGTGGGGGGGGGGGGGGGGGGGGGGGGGCGGGCGGGGGGGGGGGGGGGGGGGGGGTGGGCGCTGTCACCGCCGCGCGGCCGGGGGCGGGGGCCCCCCCCCCACGGCCGGTTTCTCCTTGACGCGGGCTAGACGCCTGCGGGAACCCGTTCCTGCTCTGCCGGGGCATCACCGTCGACCGGGTGCCCCTCGGTGCGCGGCGGCTTGAAGTGGTCGATAACGGCCACCGCTGCCAGTGAGGCTGCACCCCAGATGCCGAGGGTCAGCAGGTGGGACCAGACGGTATCCGAGCCGAAGTACAGGATCGAGCGGATCGACTCCACAGCGGCCGGCATCGGCAGCACCTCGTGCAGGAAGCGGAAGATCTCCGGTTCCATGTAGATGGACATCGCCGCACCGGAGGCGGGTACGCCGAGGAACATCAGGATGCCGATCACCGGAAGGATCGCGAGCATCCCCATGAACCGTTCGAAGACCGTGGTGAACATGGCGACGCAGAAAATAGCGACGGCGCCGGCTCCCGAAAGCGGAAGGAAGTGCCCGTCAATCGCCCCGACGAAGACGTCGGCGATGACCCAGAGGAAGGCCGACATACCGACGGCCCAGGCCGCGACGATGGGGAGCAGCATGCGCAGCGGACGGCTGGCCGGAGCCGCCGTCGAGCCGACCACAATGATCATGAACCCGGCCATGATCCAGCCCATCGCCAGGTACATGGTGGCCATGCCCATGGAGTCCGAATCCTTCAGCGGAGCAACATTGTCATGTCCCATCTCCATTTGCTGTCCCGCGGAGACCTGGCCGAACACCGAGGTGAGGACCTGCTGCTGACTCATGCCGCCGGCCTCGTTGGTGATGAGCGTGGCCGTGGGGTTTTCGGCCGAAGGCAGGACATAGGCGCCGACAACGGTCCGGTCCCGTACCTGCTCGCGGGCGTCGTCTGCGTTGCCCATCGCGCGCAGGTCAAAGAGCCCGGACATGTTTTCGTCCAGGCCGGACACCGCCTGCTCCGCCTGTTGCGCGGTGGAGCCGACGACGGCGACGGGCATGTCCCGCGGCGTCGGCTCGTACATCGCGCCCAGCATAAACGAGAGCATCATCGTGACCATGGCCAGCGGGAAGAAGGCCAGGGTGCCGTAGCGCCAGCGGCGGGTCTTCGGGCGCGGCCCGCCGTGCAGCGAGGCGACGTTGATTGCCGGCGGAGCAGCATTGGGCTTGCGGCGGCGCTTGACTGCATCAAGGATGAGGGTGAGCAGCAGGGCCGCCACCGCACCGATCACGAGCACCAGCAGGTGGGGACCGGCGCCGTTGCCGTCGAAGTACAGGAACGAACGCAGCGATTCACCGGTGGCGGCCGCAGGCAGGAAGCTGTGGAGGTACGGGTAGAGACCCGGCATGGTGTGGACCGACATGCTCATGTTGGAGGCGGGAACGCCCAGCACCATCAGGAACAGCATGCCGGCAAGGACGGCCATGGGGCCGAGGATCCGGGTGAGGAACAGCTGGACGCTGCCGACGGCGAAAACCGTCAGCCACGAGATCCCCAGCACGGCGGCGGAGTGTCCCTCGACGACGCCGAGCATCGGTCCCGTGACGGCCCAGACGAGACCGGCTATCAGTGCTGCCCAGCCGGCAAGCAGGGGAACGAAGCGGCGGAAGCGAAGCAGTTCGGGTGAGTTGGAAAGGACCAGGCTCAGCGGCATGTAGCCGGCCAGCATCAGGGCCGTGGTCAGGAACATTGCGCCCAGTCCGGCCATGTCATGGTCCGGCAGCGGGGCGAGGTCCTCGGACTGCAGGACCAGGCCCTGTCCCAGGACCTGCGGGGCCAGCAGCGCCGTGACGGTGCTGGACTGCGAGGCGCCGGCAGCACTTGCGGTATAAACCGAGGCAGTGCCCTCATTCAGCGACACTGCACCCGAGACTTCGCGGTCCAGGATCAGCTGGCGCGCTTCGGCGTCGGATTCCACCACGCGGACGTCGACGGCGTCGGGATCGGCGGATTCCAGTGCGTCGGCGAAGCGGTCCGCCTGCTGGCCGGAACCCGTGACGGCAATGGGCATGTTGTTCGGAACAGGTGCGTGCATGGCGGCGAGGTAGCCGCCCACCAGCATGGAAACCATCAGCAACGGCATCAGGAACATGGCGACATAACGGCCGATCTTCTCGGCCTTTGCGCGTTTGGCCGCGGCAAGGCCCTCGGCGTCCGACGACGGCGCCGGGGTTTCTCCTGCTGGATCCGTATCCGGCGGAGAACCTGGGGATGTCGGGGAAGTACTGGTCAAGGACGTGCTCCTGTAGCTGAATTCATGGGTGATGGTGCGAAGTGCGCGTCGACGCGATCGTCAAGGCGGGGTCTGTGGGACCAACTCGTCAAAATTACGCCATGTGGCGTAAATTAGATAATCGAAGCCGCATCAACGCCGACACAAGGGAACGCACATGGGACAGCACGGTGCGAAGGCACGCGAAACCCTGCTCGATGCCGCCGAAGAGCTGTTTGCCCGCTACGGCATCGACGCCGTGTCCAACCGCCGCATCGCCGAGCATGCCGGAACTGCCAACCATTCCGCCGTCGCCTATCACTTCGGCGGCCGGGATGAACTGCTGGAAGCCTTGATCACCCGCCATCTCGAGGACACCCACCGCCGCCGTGCGGTGCTCACCGAACAGCTGGACGACGGCGCCGGGCTCCGCGACCTCCTGGCCTGCCTGGTCTTGCCCTGGGTGGACCACCTGGCATCCCTGCCGGTGCCGAGCTGGCGGGCGCGTTTCCTGCACCAGATGCGTGCGGTGCCGTCCATGCAATCCGTACTTCAGCGGTCGGCCGTGGCCAACCCCGTCAGCGAGGACCTGATCCGCAGGACCCAGGCCGCGGTCGGGGACCTCGCCCCCGCTGTCCTGCACGGCCGTTCGTGGATCCTGGGCACCATGACCATCGGGGTCTGCGCGGAGTACGAGGCACGCATCCAAGACGGAGCCGAGACCCCGAACTGGACCGGTGTGGGCTACTTCCTCATCGATTCCTGTGCCGGAATGCTCTCCGCCCCGGTAACCCACCCCGGCGACTTCCTTCCGCAGCCGTCCCCGGTCTACCTGCTTTAGGGCTGCCGGCTCTAGGGCTGCCCGGCGGGACTACCCGCCAGCTCTACCCGGCGGCGGCCGAACTTCCGGTCATAAAGCACCGCGAAGATCATGGCGACCGCAACGGCTATGAGTATGAGGATGAGCATGCCGATGATCCCGCTCTGCAGGCCCGCGTCACCTTCGGCGTCAAAGTACAGGACCGCCCGGTTGGCCATGGTCATGTGGTAGAGCGGCTCGCCGCGGGCAATGAACGTGAAGAACCCCGGCAGGGCCTCCAGCGGCACCACTCCGGTCGCGGCAGGCAGGCCCATAAACACCACGTAGATCAGCGAGAGCACCATGCCGATGCTGCCGAACAGGGTGATCAGCGCCGTGGTGACCGCCGATACCGTGACAATGGACAGCCAGGTGGTGAGGAAGAACCAGCCGCCGTGCGGGATCGGCATCCCGACGGCGGAGGCCACCCACATCATGAAGCCCGCCGTCGGGAGGGCACCCAGGACAACGATGCCCCACTTGATCAGATAGGTTTTCCAGCGGGCAGGCTGCACCCTCGGCCCCAGGGAGAACCTCGGCCCCATTTCGACCGGCGCCACTCCGAGCCGCGAATCCACCAGGAAGTGGATTGCCACGGAACCACTGACGCCCACCACCATCAGCAGCACGGAGTAGAAGAACGCACCCATGCCAAGGGCGGAACCTTCCGGCGGGGTTTCATAGGCGGTGGTGGTGACAGAGATCGGCGCCCGGAGCAGGTCCGTTGATGTGCCGTCCACGGTTGGCGCCACCTGCTGCTGCACCTCTGCCGGCAGGCCCAGCTCCCCGAGCTCGCGCTGTTGTTCCGCCCGGGCTTCCATCTGCGCGTCCTCTGCAGCCGAGGCCAGCTGCTCCCCCAGGCCGGTGTTGGCCTGCTCGAGCGCCGGGTCGACGGCGGACGTCGCCAAGCTGCTCGCCAGTGGCCCGGCCAACGGGTTCGAGTAGACGGTGATGGACGGCCGCGTAACTTCCGTGTCCGTCAATGCACCGCTCACCAGCCCCAGGGCGTCAGCCGAAAAGGACTCGGGGATAACGACGGCGCCGTGGATCTGCCCCTTGCGCAGCTGCTCCTGGGCGTCGTCCCAGGACAGGACACGCAGATCGATTTCGTCGTTTTGCGCGAAGCCCTGCTGCATCTGGTCCGTGATGTTCTGCCCGAGGTTCTCCGGGCTGCCCCCGTCGGCCGGCGTCGCACCCCTGTCCTGGTTGACCACGGCCAGCGGAAAGTGCTTGAGGTGGTCCCCCGGGCTGCCCAGACCGCCGATGTACAGGGCAGTGCCGGCGCCGCCCAGCAGCAGAAGCACCAGCAGCGGCAGGAGCCAGAACCGCGGGGACCAATACGAGTGCCTGCCGTGCCCGCGCCCTCGGGAACGGGAATCGGATTCCATCGCATGTGCCGACATGGACACACCTCCCAGCTGAGCCTGAGTCGGGATTCGTCCTACCGTTTGAGGGTAGCCGCCGTGCAGGGCTGCGGATACAGCAGTGGGCCCGGCTGCGTCCGGATGGCCGATACCTGTGCCCGTCGCCTGCCTGACCGCCACGTGTCGCGCCTGACAACCGTGCCCGTTGCCGGACATCGCCCCTGAAGCTAGCCTCGGCAGATGAATGACCTCACCCTCGCCAACCTGCTCGAGCGCGAACACCTCGGCTGGCAGTCGCTGTGCCGCGGACAGGGCGGAGACTTCCACGGTGGGCTTATGACTCCGGATGCCGTGATGGTCCTGGTCAACGGCATGGTGCTGGACCGTTCCACTATCGCCTCTACCCTCAACGCGGCGCCGCCGTGGACTTCCTACCGCATCACGGATGAACACGTGGTGGCGGCAAGCACCGGCGCAGCAGCGCTGGTCTACCGTGCGGCTGCGTACCGCGCCGGGCAGGAGCCGTTCGAGGCGTTGATGTCCAGCGTTTACTGTCTCGTCGACGGGCGGATCCGGCTGGCCCTGTATCAGCAGACGACGGTTACCCACTAGTTCCTTGACCTTGCCGCAGCGTCAACTTCTAGGGTTGGTGGTGTCGAGAAGGAGCACCATGGACTGGTCCATTGCGGACGTGGCGAAACTGGCCGGGACAACCTCCCGGACCCTGCGCCACTACGACGGCATCGGGCTGCTGGCCCCCTCACGGGTCGGCGCCAACGGCTACCGGTATTACGACCGGGCAGCACTGGTCCGGCTACAGCGGATCCTGTTGCTGCGCCAGCTCGGGATGGGCCTGCCGCAGATCGGGCAGGTGTTGGAAGGCCAGCAGGATGATGCCGCTGCCTTGGCCGCGCATCTGGTGTATCTCCAGGACGAACAGGCCCGGCTGCACACACAGATACGTGCAGTGCGCTCGACGTTGAAGGCCCTGAAAGGAGATGAGGAAATCATGGCGGAAAAAATGTTCGAAGGTTTTGACCACACGCAGTACCGCGAGGAGGTGGAAGAACGCTGGGGCTCGGAGGCGTACGCCGAGTCCGACCAGTGGTGGCGTTCGCTGGACGACGCCGGGAAGCTCGGCTTCTCCGCGGAACATGCAGCACTGCAGGACGCGTGGGACGAGGCCCAGCGTCGGGGGCTGGCACCTGCGAGCGCCGAAGCGCAGGAACTCGCACGGCGGCATGCGGAATGGATCGCAGCCGGTACCCGGAAGGAGCCCGATCCGGAGATGCTGATCGGCCTCGCGGAAATGTATGTGGCTGATAACCGGTTCGGGGCCAACTACACCCGTGCATTCGAATCGGGTGCGAAGTATGTCCGCGACGCGCTGGTCACCTACGCCCGGGGTCTGCAGGGCTAGTCCGGATAGCTAATGTACAGATAACGGGGCTAAGAGCACCGGATAACCCCGTTACCTGTACACCGGACACCACACCAGAGGCGCCGGCAGCCCCGCTAGCTCCCCGCCTCCGCCAGCACCCGAAGGAGTGCGTCCAGCACCTGGGCCTGCCCCTTGACCAGCTTCCTGCGCGCCACAGCCTCCGGAAACCAGCCGGCCCGGTCGATCTCCGGATACTCGCGGACGGTGCCCGATCCCCGCGGCCATTCCAACTCGAACGTCACGGTCTTTTGCGCCGACTGCCGGAAACTGCCCAGCAGCAGGTACTCGGCCTCGGGGGCCTGCGTGCCCATCTCCTCGGCGAACTCCCGCAGCGCAGCCGCCAGCGGTTCTTCCTCCGGCTGGTACTCCCCCTTGGGAAGAGACCAGGCATGCTCGTCCTTCCGCGCCCAGAACGGGCCACCCATATGGCCGATCCACACTTCCAGGCCCACGGTACCGCGCCGGTACAGCAGGATCGCTGCACTGGAAATCATGTCGTTCTCCCCTCGAAGGCTCAGACGTCCGCAAACCCGAATGTGACAATGGGCGGCAGTCCGCTGCGCAACCGCTCTAAAACAAACCTTTCATGCGGGACGACGGCGCCGGGCAGGTCGTCGAGGGAAAACCATTCCAGCCGGGCCGCCTTGCCGGGCTCCATGATGCGCGGCTCCCCCGACCAACCGGAGCAGAGGAAGAAGAAGTCCACCCGCTCGTCCACGGCAGTCCCGGTGTCCTCCTGCGTGCGGTGCATGGACGTCAGCGGGACGACGTCGTCGGGCGCCACCGCTATCCCGAGTTCCTCCCGCGCCTCCCGCACGGCGGCCTGCACGGCCGATTCCCCCGCCTCCACATGTCCGGCTGCGGCCGTGGCCCAGTAGCCGTCCATGTACTCGGTGCCCTGCCTAAGCTGCAGCAGCACCCGGTCCCCGCGCTGGAAGATGAGATAGCTGGCCGGCACAACCTGGAATCGGTTCAACAACGCGGAGGTCCCCTCGGTCGGAAAGCTGGTGCCTCAGCCTATAGGTGTGCACGGGTATCCCGGCGGATCAGGTCTCCACGAAGGCGCCCCTCACCGCATGATCCGTGCGAGGATCGGCCTATGACCCAGCGCCTGATGCTCCTCGACACCGCGTCACTGTACTTCCGCGCCTTCTACGGCGTCCCCGACAGCATCCGCCGGTCCGACGGTACGCCGGTGAACGCCGTACGCGGCCTGCTGGACATGATCGCCAGGCTCACCACCGACTACGAGGCCACGCACCTGATCGCCTGCTGGGACGACGACTGGCGGCCGCAGTGGCGGGTGGAGCTGCTCCCTACCTACAAGGCGCACCGGGTGGCCGAAGAGGTGAGCGGGAACCCCGACGTCGAAACGGTTCCCGATCCCCTCGAGGCCCAGATCCCGATGATCCGCCGCACGCTGGAGCTGGCGGGCATCGCCGTCGTCGGCGCCGCGGAACACGAGGCCGACGACGTGATCGGCACCTACGCGTCCACTGCGTCCATGCCGGTGGACGTGGTGACCGGGGACCGTGACCTGTTCCAGGTGATCGACGACCGCAGGGACGCGCGCGTGATCTACACCGCCCGCGGCATGAAGAACCTGGACGTGATGACCGATGCGTCAATGGTGGCAAAGTACCAGGTGCTGCCCGAGCAGTACGCGGACTACGCAACCCTGCGTGGCGATGCCTCCGACGGACTGCCCGGCGTGTCCGGGATCGGTGAGAAAACCGCGGCGTCGCTGCTGGCCGAATATGGCACCCTGGATTCCCTGCTGGCCGCGGCGCAGGACCCGGACAGCGGCCTTGCGGGCCCGGTCCGGTCCAAGCTCGCCAAGGCGGCGGACTATCTGGCGGTTGCACCGAAGGTAGTAAAGGTGGTGAGGGACCTGGATCTTCCCACGCCCAAGAAGGCGGGGGCCGAGCTGCATGCGATCGCCGGGGAAGAGCGTTCCGAACTTGAGCGCCTGGCCGAGGACTGGAACCTGGGCGGGTCCGTGAAGCGGCTGCTGGACGCCTTCGACCGCTACGCGTAGGCAGCGCGGCAAAAGAAAACACCCCGGTCCGAAGACCGGGGTGTTTCCGTCTGCAACAAACTGGTGCCCGAAGTGGGACTCGAACCCACACACCTTTCGATACTGCATTTTGAGTGCAGCGCGTCTGCCAATTCCGCCATTCGGGCGTGCCCTGCGTCACGAAGCACTAGTACTTACCGTGTTGAGCGCAAAACTACTCTACATGCGGATACGCTGATTGTGTGAACCGCCGGTCTGCCGGCGGGAGAGACCGTATCTGAGGAGCCATCTGTGTCTGAGTCCACCGAGTCCGCGCCCGCCGCGTCGACCAACGCTGCGTCTGCCAACACCGCGCCGTCCAACAGCCCGGCCCGCCGTGTACTCGTCGCCGAAGACGAGACCCTGATCCGTCTGGACATTGTCGAGATCCTCACCGGCGAGGGTTACGACGTCGTGGGCGAGGCGGACAACGGTGAGAAGGCCGTCCAGCTGGCCAACGAGTTGAAGCCGGACCTGGTCCTGATGGACGTCAAGATGCCACTGATGGACGGCATCACGGCCGCCGAACAGATCGTCAAGGCACGCATTGCCCCTGTGGTGCTGCTGACAGCGTTCAGCCAGAAGGAACTGGTGGAGCGTGCACGCGAGGCCGGCGCCATGGCCTACGTGGTCAAGCCCTTCACCCCCGCGGACCTGATTCCCGCCATCGAGATCGCCCTGTCCCGCCACGAGGAGATCAAGGCCCTCGAAGCCGAGGTCACCGACCTGAAGGAACAGTTCGCCACCCGCAAGCTGGTCGAACGCGCCAAGTCGCTGTTGACCACCAAGATGGGCCTCACCGAACCCGAGGCCTTCCGCTGGATCCAGAAGACCTCCATGGACCGCCGGCTGAGCATGCGCGAAGTTGCCGAGACCATCATCAACCAGGTCAACTAGCACCTACTCCCCCGCAGGAACCAACAGGAAAGGTCCCGTCCAATCGGACGGGACCTTTCCTTTTAGTGCAGGGAAGCCGGAAACCTAGATGGCCTTGGCCTGGCCCTTCTTGCTTTCCTTGACCGGCCACGGGCCGACCTTTTCCTTGACCCGCTCCTGGCCGTCAGCGCGCTGGCCTGCGTCGGCGATGTCGCCCACGCGGTGCACCTTGATGCTGTTGGTGGAGCCGGCCTGTCCGGGAGGCGAACCGGCAGCGATAACCACCAGGTCATCGTCTTCCACCAGGCCCTCTTCGAGCAGGGTGCGGTCCACCTGGGCGGTCATCTGGTCGGTGTGCTCGGCGAACTCCACGAGCATGGGGGCCACGCCCCAGAACAGCGTCATGTAGCGGTAGGTGTCCTCCACGGGGGTGAACGCAAATACCGGCTTGGACGGACGCAGGCGGGAGAGGCGGCGGGCGGAGTCGCCGGACTGGGTGAAGGTACAGATGTACTTCGCATCCAGCTGGTCGGAGATCTCCACTGCTGCACGGGTGATGGCGCCGCCGCGGGTCCGCGGCTTGGAGCCCAGCGGCGGAACGCGGTTCAGGCCGTGCTGCTCGGTGGACTCAATGATCCGGGCCATGGTTTCGACGGTTTCGATCGCGTAGGAACCCACCGAGGTTTCACCCGAGAGCATGACGGCGTCCGCGCCGTCGAGTACGGCGTTGGCGCAGTCGGAGGCCTCGGCACGGGTCGGGCGGGGGTTGTCGATCATGGATTCGAGCACCTGGGTGGCCACGATGACGGGCTTGGCCCAGCGGCGGGCCAGTTCAATGGCTTTCTTCTGCACGATCGGAACCTCTTCGAGCGGCAGTTCGACGCCGAGGTCACCGCGGGCAACCATGATGGAGTCGAACGCGTCGATGATCTCTTCGAGGTTCTCCACGGCCTGCGGCTTCTCGATCTTGGCGATGACCGGCACGCGGCGGCCTTCCTCGTCCATGATCTCGTGCACGCGGGAAATATCGCCGGCGTTGCGGACGAAGGAAAGGGCAACCATGTCGACGCCGCGGCGCATGGCCCAGCGGAGGTCGTCCTCATCCTTTTCGCTCAGTGCCGGAACGTTGACGGCTACGCCGGGGAGGTTGATGCCCTTGTTGTTCGACACCTTGCCCGGCACTACTACCTCGGTGACAACGTTGTTGGCGGTCACCTCAACGGCACGCAGCTTGACCTTGCCGTCGTCAATCAGCAGGAAGTCGCCCGCCTTCACGTCGCCGGGCAGGCCCTTGTACGTGGTGGAGCAGATTTCCTTGGTGCCGGGAATGTCATCAGTGGTGATGGTGAAGGTATCGCCCACGTTCAGGAAGTGGGGTTCCTCGGTGAACCGGCCGAGCCGGATCTTGGGGCCCTGGAGGTCGGCGAAGATGCCCACGGGCATCCCCAGCTCGGCGGAGGCCTTGCGCACGTTTTCGTACGTGGCGTTGTGTACGGAGTGGTCGCCGTGGCTCATATTCATACGGGCGACATTCACGCCCGCGCGAAGAACCGCTACGGTATTTTCATAGCTGGCGATCGCTGGTCCAAATGTGGCAACAATCTTTGCGCGTCTCATACTTCTAGCCTAGTCTCCCTCGGCAGTTTGCGCATGGGACGGGGCCGTCTGCGCGGCCGGAACCAGAGCCGGGAGGCACTGCCATGCACCTGTTGACCCCTACGGGTAGTGGGGTGGCGTGCACAGATTCCCAGAAAGCGGGAAAGGCCAAGGATTCCGGGCGTCGGTAGGCGGTATGCCGGCCAGCCGGGGTGGGAATCTGTGCACGCCCCCAGCCCCGTTTAGTTCACCCGACGCCGGTAAATGGCCGTGGCACCGGCGTAAGCGAGGCCCAGAATGCCGACCAGCCAGAGAAGTGCGACCCAGAAATCGCTGCCGACGGGTTCCTGGGCAAGCATTGCCCGGAGGGTGTCCACAATGGAAGTCACGGGCTGGTTCTCGGCAAACCACGCCACCGGCCCGGGCATGGTGCTGGTGGGCACAAACGCCGAGCTGATGAACGGCAGGAAAATCAGCGGGTAACTGAACGCACTCGCGCCCTCAACTGTTTTCGCGCCCAGCCCGGCAATCACGGCCAGCCACGTCAGGGCGAGGGTGAACAGGACCAGGATGCCGACGACGGCGAGCCACGCCGCCGGCGACGCACCGGTGCGGAAGCCCGCGATCAGGGCCACGCCGATGACGAGCGCGAGCGAGGCCAGGTTCGCACTCACGGAGGTGAGGACGTGTGCCCAGAGCACACCGGAGCGCGAAATGGGCATCGATTGGAAGCGTTCGAACATTCCCCCCTGCCGATCAAGGAACAAACGGTAGGCGGTGTAGGCCACGCCGGAGGCAACGGTGATCAGCAGGATGCCGGGCAGTGTGTAGTTGATGTAGGACTCCCCCGATCCGGTGCTGATTGCGCCGCCGAAAACGTACACAAACATCAGCATCAGCGCGACCGGCGTAACCGCCGTCGTAATAATCGTGTCCGGACTGCGGAGGACGTGGCGCAGGGAGCGGCCGGTGAGGGCGGCGGTGTCATGAAACATCTGGGTGGTCATCGGTTTCCCTCTTTCTGCTGCGCCGGGGGAAGTCCGTCCCGGGGCGGTGTGTCCTCACCGGTGTCGCCGGTGAGGGCGAGGAAGACGTCCTCGAGGGACGGCTGTTTTGTGACGTACTCGGCCTTCGCCGGCGGCAGGAGTTGCTGCAGTTCAACCAGGGTCCCGTTCTGGATGATGACGCCCCGGTGCAGGATCCCGATCCGGTCCGCAAGCTGCTCCGCCTCGTCGAGGTACTGCGTGGTGAGCAGCACCGTCGTGCCGCCGTCGGCAAGCTCCCGGATGGTTTTCCACACCTCGTTGCGCGCCTGCGGATCCAGGCCCGCCGTCGGCTCGTCAAGGAAGATGATTTTCGGGTTCCCCACCAGGCTCATGGCGATATCCAGCCGGCGGCGCATACCGCCGGAGTACGCCCCAGCCTTCCGGTTCCCCGCGTCGGTGAGAGCGAAACGGGCCAGCATGTCATCCGCGACCGAGCCCGGGTCCTTCCGGTGGCGGAGCTTCGCGATAAGGACCAGGTTCTCCCGGCCTGTCAGCACTTCGTCGATTGCGGCGAATTGCCCGGTCAGGCTGATCGACCGCCGCACGTCCCCCGGACGGGCGGCGACGTCGAACCCGTCCACTGCGGCCGTACCGTCGTCGGCCTTCAACAGCGTTGACAGGATCCGCACCAGCGTTGTCTTGCCCGCTCCGTTGGAGCCCAGCAGCGCGAAGATGCTGCCGGCAGTCACGTCAAAGTCGACGCCGCGCAGCACCTGCAGATCCCGAAAGGATTTCTTGATGCCCTGTACCCGGATGGCGGGTTCGAGGGTTTGGTCGGTATACATATCCGGTCTCCAATCCGGTGTTTTATACCTCTTCGGCGGACCGGTCGATGGTCTCGACAAGGCGCCTGCGCTCCTTGTCGATCCACTGGCCGTCCGCGTAATTCGCAATGAAGGCCTCCGCGAACTCCACCGGATCCTCTCCGACAATGCTGCGGACCGGAGTGCCGTCAACAGCGGCACGCTCAACCAGATCAACAAGGTCTTCGAGCATCTGGACGTAAACATCGCCCTTCGCAATCGGCGCCGCATACATGAAGTAGCGTTCGAGGCCGTCCATGGCCCTTCGGTATCCGGCGGGCAGTTGTTCCTTGCGCTGCTTGAACCTGCGCCAGCGCCTTTTTTCCTCCAATGGTCCCGTGACCAGCTCTATCCATTTGGCGGTCATGATGGGTCTCCTTCGTGCGGGTGCTTAACAAGCTGTTGGAGTTGTTCGATCCGGGAAGCCAGGAAGCCCCAGGTTCCCCAGAACTCATCGAGGTACTCGGCGCCCTGGGTGCTCAAGGTGTAGACCTTCCGCGGCGGTCCCTTTTCCGAGGGAACCTTCTCGACGTCGACCAGTCCGCGTTTCTCGATCCGGACCAGGAGCGCATACACGGTTCCCTCGGCAATCTCGGTGAAGCCCTGCTCACGCAGCCGCGCGGTGATGTCGTAACCGTAGGCGGGCGAAACGGCGAGGATCCCCAGGATGATGCCTTCGAGGGTCCCCTTTAGCATCTCCGTCATCTGCTTACCCATGGAGCCGTGCCTATCTACCTAGTAGTGCTATCTACCGGTAGACAGTAACACTAGGTACCGGTGCCGCAAAGGGTTTTCGGCAAAGAAAAAGCCCGGAGATCACGTGGGTGATCTCCGGGCTCAGACGGCGCGTCCTACTGCTTGCCGGGTCCCGGCGCAGGCGGAGCGGTGTAGTCGGCCGGTGCGTTGTACTGCGGCGGAGACTGCGGCGCCGCGGTGTACGGGGCCGGAGCGGTGTAGCCCGGCGGGGCGGTGTAGCCCGCCGGGGCGTTGTACTGCGGCGCCGCGTTGGCGAATCCCGGGTACTGGGGCGGGGCCGCCACTCCCCCGGGAGCCGGCGCGGGAACGGGCTTGGGATTGAGCTCTGCACCGATCTCGGCCAACACGAAAGGCAGTCCGGCCTTGGAAAGGTACAGGGGACGGACCACCGTGGCCACCAATATGGCTGCGACGGAGACGGCATAGGTGGGCACGCCCCGATAGATCACGAGGAACAAACCCAGGCTCACGGTCAGCAACATAACGCCGATGAGCAGGGCCAGACCGATGAGCCCCCTCGGACTAAACCGGACCTCCATCTGCGGGCGCAGCGGGTGCCGCTTGAGTTGCCGGGCCTTCACCAGATACATCACCAGCACGGCGCCCCCGAAGCCGAACACCGCGCACACGACCATCGTCGTGAAAGCAATCCACATATTTCTGTCCCCCAACATAAGCGTGCTTGTGTATGTGTGCACCGACACCCTACCGGACTTCGGAAGCAGGCCGGCGCAGTAAAGCAGGCGCCGGAAAGTCTCCGACGCCTGCTTTGTTTATGCGGTTTTCTACAGCACCGTGATGGCCCGGTCCGTCGGCGCCACCGGTGCGGGCAGGCGGGTCGATCCCATCAGCCACTGGTCTACGGCAGCCGCAGCGGCCCGGCCTTCGGCGATGGCCCAGACAATCAGGGACTGTCCACGCCCGGCGTCACCGGCAGCGAAGACCCCCGGGGTTCCGGTCATGTAGTAGCCGTCGCGGGCCACGTTGCCGCGGTCGTCGAACTCCGCGGAGACCTGCTCGGCCAGACCGGCCGGCTCCGGGCCGGTGAAGCCCAGGGACAGGAACACCAGGTCCGCCGGAATAATCCGCTCCGTACCGGCCTTCGGCAGCCGTCGTCCGTCCACGAATTCGGTCTCAGCCACCTTCACCCCGGTGAGCTTCCCGTCCTCCCCCACGAACTCCACGGTGGACGCCAGGAACGTGCGTTCCCCGCCTTCCTCGTGGGCGCTGGCCATCTCGAACAGCGTCGGGTACATCGGCCACGGCTGGTGCGCGGCCCGCTCGGCGGGCGGCTGCTGGCCGATCGCCAGGGTGGTCACCGAGGCAGCCTGCTGGCGGTGCGCGGTGCCGAGGCAGTCCGCCCCGGTGTCGCCGCCGCCAAGAATGACGACGTGCTTACCCTCGGCGCTGATCTGGTTCTTCACGCTGTCTCCGGCCACGGCACGGTTGGACTGCACCAGGTAGTCCATGGCGAAATGCACGCCGGACAGTTCCCGGCCCGGGATCGGCAGGTTCCGCGGAACGGTGGCGCCGGTGGCGATCACCACGGCGTCGTAGCGGCGGCGCAGCTGCTCCCAGCTGATGTCCTTGCCCACTTCGACGCCGGTGCGGAAGCGGGTGCCTTCGGCGCGCATCTGCTCCAGCCGGCGGTCCACCTGGATTTTTTCCATCTTGAAATCCGGGATGCCGTACCGCAGCAGCCCGCCGATCCGGTCATCCCGCTCGTAGACGGCCACGGTGTGCCCGGCACGGGTGAGCTGCTGCGCGGCAGCCAGACCGGCGGGGCCGGAGCCGACGACGGCGATGGTCCGGTCGGTCAGCCGCTCCGGCGGATGCGGGGTAACCCAGCCCTCGCCCCAGGCTTCGTCGATGATGGAGACCTCTACCTGCTTGATGGTGACCGGCGGCTGGTTGATGCCCAGCACGCAGGAGGCCTCGCAGGGCGCGGGGCAGAGCCGGCCGGTGAACTCCGGGAAGTTGTTCGTGGCGTGCAGCCGTTCAATGGCCTCGGCGCCCTTGTCCCGCCACATCAGGTCATTCCACTCCGGAATGAGGTTGCCCAGTGGGCAGCCCTGGTGGCAGAACGGGATGCCGCAGTCCATGCAGCGTCCGGCCTGGGCCTGCAGCACACCTTTTTCCTGCGCTTCGTAGACCTCCTTGTAGTCCATGATGCGCACCGGCACCGGACGCCGCGGCTGGGTTTCCCGCTCCCGTACCTTCAAGAATCCGCGTGGATCAGCCACCGGTAACCTCCAAAATCTTGTTCCATGCCTCGGCGCCGTCGGGATCGAGTCCCGCTTCGGCGGCGGAGGCGCGGGCGCCGAGCACTGCCGCGTAGTCCCGCGGCAGCACCTTGGTAATGCGGGTAACCGTGTCCTCGAAGTTCTCCAGCATTTTCTGGGCCAGGTCCGAGCCGGTCTCCTCCAGGTGCCGGACCAGCAGCCCGCGGATGATGTCGACGTCCTCGGCGTCCGGGGCAACGAGCAGCAGCTCGCCGCGCTCCAGGGACTCCTTGTTGACGCGGGCGGATTCCAGGTCCACCACAAACGCGGTGCCGCCGGACATACCCGCGCCGAAGTTCCGGCCCGTGGGTCCCAGGATCAGGGCCTGACCGCCGGTCATGTACTCACAGCCGTGGTCGCCGATGCCTTCGACGACGGCGGTGGCCCCGGAGTTGCGGACCAGGAAGCGTTCGCCCACCTGGCCGCTGAGGAACATCTCGCCGCTGGTGGCGCCGTAGCCGATCACGTTGCCGGCAATGACGTTGCGTTCCGCCGCGAAGACGTTGCCACGGTCCGGGCGGACGATGATCCGGCCGCCGGACAGGCCCTTGCCCACGTAGTCGTTCGAGTCGCCGAACAGCCGCAGGGTGATCCCGGCAGGCAGGAACGCGCCGAGCGACTGCCCGGCCTGCCCGGTGAGGGTGACGTCGATGGTGTCCGGAGCCAGGGTGTCCACGCCGAAGGTCTTGGTGACGGTGTGCCCGAGCATGGTGCCCACGGACCGGTCGGTGTTGACTACATCCAGCGCAATCCGCACCGGCGCCCGGTTCTGCAGCGCGTCGGCGCTCATCTCAATGAGCTTGTTGTCGAAGTGCTGATCCAGTTCGTGGTTCTGCTGCACCAGGTTCCGCAGCGGCGCGCCGGGGTCCACCTCGGGTCCCCGCAGGATCGGTTCCAGGTCCAGGCCGTCCGCCTTCCAGTGGTCGATGGCGGCCTGCGTGTCCAGCAGCTCGGTGCGGCCAATGGCCTCTTCGAGGGTCCGGAAGCCCAGCTCGGCCAGGATTTCGCGGATCTCTTCGGCAATGAACTCGAAGAAGTTCACCACGAACTCCGGCTTGCCGGTGAAGCGCGCCCGCAGTTCGGGGTTCTGCGTCGCCACGCCCACCGGGCAGGTGTCCAGATGGCAGACGCGCATCATCACGCAGCCGGAGACCACCAGCGGTGCGGTGGCGAAACCGAATTCCTCGCCGCCCAGCAGCGCCGCCATCACGACGTCGCGACCCGTCTTGAGCTGGCCGTCCACCTGGACCACCACCCGGTCCCGCAGGCCGTTGAGCATCAGGGTCTGCTGGGTTTCGGCCAGGCCGAGTTCCCAGGGAGCCCCGGCATGCTTGAGCGAGTTCAGCGGCGAGGCGCCCGTGCCGCCGTCGTGCCCGGAGACCAGCACGACGTCGGCCTTCGCCTTGGTCACGCCGGCCGCCACGGTGCCGATCCCGGCTTCGGACACCAGCTTCACGTGCACCCGGGCGCTCGGGTTGGAGCGCTTCAGGTCATAGATCAGCTGGGCGAGGTCCTCGATGGAATAGATGTCGTGGTGCGGCGGCGGGGAGATCAGCCCGACGCCGGGGGTCGAGTGGCGGGTGCGGGCCACCCACGGGTAGACCTTCTGGGCCATCAGCTGGCCGCCCTCGCCGGGCTTGGCGCCCTGGGCCATCTTGATCTGGATGTCCTGCGCGTTGGTCAGGTACAGGCTGGTGACGCCGAACCGGCCGGAGGCCACCTGCTTGATCGCCGAGTTGCGCTCGGGGTCCAGCAGCCGTTCCGGGTCTTCGCCGCCCTCACCGGTGTTGGACTTGGCGCCCAGGCGGTTCATCGCGATGGCCAGCGTTTCGTGTGCTTCCTGGGAGATGGAGCCGTAGCTCATGGCTCCGGTGGAGAAGCGCTTGACGATGCTGGAGACGGGCTCCACCTCGTCCAGCGGCACGGGTGTGCGGTCCCCGGTGCGGAAGTCCAGCAGCCCGCGCAGGGTCATGAGGTTCCGGGACTGGTCGTTCACGCCGTTGGTGTAGGCCTTGAACACGTCATACCGGCGTTCGCGGGTGGCGTGCTGCAGCCGGAAGACCGTCTCGGGGTTGAACAGGTGCGGCGGTCCTTCGCGGCGCCACTGGTATTCGCCGCCGTTGTCCAGGGCGCGGTGCGGTTCCTCCACGCCGTCGCTCGGGTACGCATCGGCATGCCGGGCAGCGGCTTCGGCGGCGACCACGTCCAGCCCGACGCCGCCGAGCTGGGTCTGCGTGCCGTGGAAGAACTCGTCCACCAGTTCCTGGCCCAGGCCAAGTGCCTCGAAGGTCTGCGCGCCGCAGTAGGACGCGACGGTGGAAATGCCCATCTTGGACATGATCTTCAGGACGCCCTTGCCCAGGCCCTTGATCAGGTTGGCGACGGCCTCTTCGCCGGTGACACCGGTGATGTCGCCGTTGCGGACCAGTTCCTCGCAGCTTTCCATGGCCAGGTACGGGTTCACGGCGGAGGCGCCGTAGCCGATCAGCAGGGCCACGTGGTGGACCTCGCGGACGTCGCCGGCTTCCACCAGCAGGGAGATCTTGGTGCGGTTGGCGCTCTTGAGCAGGTGGTTGTGCACCGCGGAGAGCAGCAGCAGGGACGGGATGGGTGCCCACTGCGCGTTGGAGTCCCGGTCCGAGAGCACGATGTACTGCACACCGCGGTTCACTGCACCGGAAACCTTTTCGCAGATCTCGCTGATCCTTGCCCGCAGTTCGGCTTCGCCGCCTTCAGGGCGGTAGAGGCCGCGGACCTTCAGCGCTATCCGGTCGCCCTCGTCGTCGGTGAGGTTGGCGATCTTGGCGAGCTCGTCGTTGTTGATCACCGGGAACTTCAACGCAACCTGGCTGGTTTTCACCTGCTTCAGGGACAGCAGGTTTCCGTTGGGGCCAATCGAGGCCTGCAGGGAGGTGACCAGTTCCTCGCGGATGGAATCCAGCGGCGGGTTGGTGACCTGGGCGAAGGACTGCACAAAGTAGTCGAAGAGCAGCCGCGGCCGCTTGGAGAGCACGGCGATGGGGGTGTCGGAGCCCATGGCGCCCAGCGGTTCGGCGCCGGTGCGCGCCATCGGGCCCAGCAGGATCCGCAGTTCCTCCACCGTGTAGCCGAAGGTCCGCTGCCGGCGGTTGATCGACGCCTTGGTGTGCAGCACGTGTTCGCGTTCGGGCAGTTCCTCCAGGCGGACCTGGTTTTCCTTCACCCATTCCGCCCACGGGTTGGCGGCGGAAACCTCGGCCTTGATCTCTTCGTCTTCGATCAGCCGGCCCTCGGCGGTGTCCACCAGGAACATCTTGCCCGGGGAAACGCGGCCCTTGCGGACCACCTTGGCGGGGTCAATGTCCACCACGCCCACTTCGGAGGCCAGGACCACCAGGCCGTCGTCGGTCACCCAGTAGCGGGCGGGACGCAGCCCGTTGCGGTCCAGCACCGCGCCTACCTGCACGCCGTCGGTGAAGGACACGGCGGCGGGACCGTCCCACGGTTCCATAAGCATGGAGTGGTACTGGTAGAACGCCCGGCGGGCCGGGTCCATGGTTGCGTGGTTTTCCCAGGCCTCCGGGATCATCATCATGATCGCGTGGGTGATGGGCCGGCCGGAGAGCATCAGCAGTTCGGCCACCTCGTCGAAGGACGCGGAGTCCGAAGCGCCGGGGGTGCAGATGGGGAAGAGCTCTTCCGGGGTCTGTCCCAGCAGCGGGTTCTTCATCTGCGACTGTCGGGCGCGCATCCAGTTCCGGTTGCCCTTGACCGTGTTGATCTCACCGTTGTGCGCGATGGCGCGGAACGGCTGAGCCAAGGGCCAGGACGGGAACGTGTTGGTGGAGAAGCGGGAGTGGACAATGCCCAGCCGGGTCTTGAACCGCGGGTCGGACAGGTCCGGGAAGAACGGTTCCAGCTGCGCGGTGGTCACCATGCCCTTGTAGACCATGGTGCGAGAGGACAGCGAGGGGAAATACACACCGAACTTGTTCTGCGAACGCTTCCGGACGCGGAAGGCCCGGGCGTCCAGGTCCTCGGTTCCGATCCCCTCTTCGGGGGCCAGGAACACCTGGACAAAGTGCGGCATGCAGGCGCGGGACATGGCTCCCACGAGTTCGGCCACGATGGGCACCTCGCGCCAGCCCAGCACCCGCAGCCCCTCGCTGGCGGCAATGAGCTCGACGCCGGCGCGTGCGGTCAGCTGCTCCCGGTCCTCGGTGGGCAGGAAGGCGGTGCCGACGGCGTAGCCTCCGGCCGCGGGAAGTTCAAAGTCCACTACTGCGCGGAAGAATTCGTCCGGAACCTGGGTCAGGAGACCGGCGCCGTCGCCGGTGCCTTCATCGGCGCCCACCGCACCGCGGTGTTCGAGGTTGCGCAGGGCTGCCAGGGCGGCGTCGACAATCCCGTGGGTGGGCTCGCCCCGCAGGGTGGCAATAACGGCCAGGCCGCAGGCGTCCTTTTCATTCCCGGCGCGGTACAGGCCGGAATCCTCCGGGAGCGCGGCGAAGCGGGTGAACGGTGACACCACGGTGTCCGGAAAAGCAGACAGGGAATCAGTCATAAGAAGTGAGTCCTTCCCCCTTGTAGAACGTTGGGAGGGGACAGCGCTGGCCCCTGCGGGAATCCACGAGGGACGCTCCGCGGCGTTGATTGATTTTACGGCTCACTTCACCCCGGTAAACCCGGAAACTGATCCGGTTTTACTGGGAATCTTTGGTGCCGTTAACCGCCGCTTTTCCGGAGGGGTGTCCCGGTGCTGCAGCCGCCTGGCGCCACGTCAATGTGGCTCCGCCTGCAGCGCCGGGAGGGTAACCCGGAGGTTCAGGCAGAAGGTCCGTTGTCCTTGGACCGGTGAGGAAGGGACTCCTCGGTTTTTGTCTCTGCGAGATTAGCACGCACGGGGCGTTCGGCTGATGCCGATTCCGCATTCCCGGCTTCTGTTTCGTTCTTGTTATCCGAAGCCGTAATACCGTCCTGAGGTGCGGGTTCGTGGCCCGGCAGGTAAAGCGAGCCTTCCCCGCCCTTGCGGGCCTTGAAAGTAAGGTAAATGAACATCGCGATGGAGGCGATCAGGATCAGCAGACTGGTCCAGACATTGAGGCGTTGTGTGACGCCGAGCAGCGTAATCATTTCGGCATCGTCAATGCGCAGGAGCTCAATCCAGAGCCGTCCGGCGGTGTAGAACGCGGCGTAGATCCAGAACAGGCGGCCGCCGCGGAGCCGGAAGCGGCGGTCAAGCAGCAGGAGCAGGGCAACGCCGGCCAGGTTCCAGAGGGACTCGTAGAGGAACGTGGGGTGGAAGGTAGTGCCGGGTGCGGCGCCGTCGGGGAAGTTGGCGTTGTCCGCGTCGATTTCCAGGCCCCAGGGCGCATCCGTTTCGGAACCGAACAGCTCCTGGTTGAACCAGTTGCCCCAGCGGCCCACGGCCTGGGCCAGCAGCAGGCCGGGGGCACCGACGTCGGCGAACGTGGACAGCTTGATACCGGCACGGCGGCAGCCGATCCAGGCACCGACGGCGCCCAGGGCCACCGCACCCCAGATGCCCAGCCCGCCGAGCCAGATCTGCGGAATAAGGGACAGGTCCCCGTCCGGGCCGAAGTAGGCGTCCGGGGAGGAGAACACGTGGTAGAGCCGGCCGCCGATGATGCCGAACGGGATGGCCCAGATGGAGATGTCCCAGACCGCGTCTGCGGGCAGTCCGCGGGCGTTCCAGCGCCGGGAGGTCATCCACAGGGCGAGCATGATGCCGGCCAGGATGCACAGCGCGTACGCGTGGATGGTCAGCGGCCCCAGCGAGAAGCTGCTGAAATCGGCAGGCGGGCTGGGGATGCTGGCGTACACGGACATCGGGTTCATTTGCTGGCCTTCGGAGTTCCGGTACTGAGGTCACGGGTAAGGGTTGCGACGGCGTCGGTGCCGCCGTCCCGCAGGGCGGCCACCAGGGCGGTACCCACGATGACGCCGTCGGCATAGGCGCCGATCTCTTTCACATGTTCGGCGCGGGAGACACCCAGCCCGACGCAGACGCGTTCCGCGCCGGCCTCGCGGGCGGCGCTGACCACGCTCTGGGCGGCGTCGCTGACGCTGTCGCGGGCGCCGGTGACGCCCATGATCGACACGGCGTAGACGAAGCCACGGCTGGCGGCCACGGTGGTCTTCATCCGGGCCGGTGTGGAGGACGGGGCGACCAGGAATACGCGGTCCAGGCCGTACTTGTCGGAGGCTTCCAGCCATTCGGAGGCTTCATCCGGGACCAGGTCCGGGGTGATCAGCCCCGCTCCCCCGGCTTCGGCCAGGCGGCGGGAGAACTCGTCCACACCCATCCGGACTACCGGGTTCCAGTAGGTCATCACGAGCACGGCCGCGTCGGTGGCTGCCGTGATGCCGGCGACGACGTCGAACACCTGCGCCACACGGAAGCCGTCGGCCAGCGCCTGGGTGGTGGCGGCCTGGATGACGTGGCCGTCCATCACCGGGTCGGAATACGGGATGCCGATTTCGATCAGGTCGGCACCGTTTTCCGCCAGGGCAATGCCTGCGGCAATGGTGGCTTCCACGGTGGGGAATCCAGCGGGCAGGTAGCCGATGAGCGCTGCACGCCCCTCGGCGGCGGCCCGGTCAATCGCGGCCGCGGACTTGCTCTGCATTACCTCGGTGCTCAAAGCTGTTCCCCTTCTTTGCCGATCTCGGCTTCGGCTGAGCGCTCGTCCAGCAGGTTGAACCATTCGGCGGCGGTGGCCACGTCCTTGTCCCCGCGGCCGGAAAGGTTCACCAGGACAATCTTCTCGGAAACATTTCCGTCGGAGCCGGCCTCTTCGGCGAGCCGCCGGCCCACCTTGATGGCACCGGCCAGGGCGTGCGCGGACTCGATCGCGGGGATGATGCCCTCGGTGCGGCAGAGCAGCTGGAAGGCGTCCATGGCTTCGGCATCGGTGATCGGCTCGTAGCTGACCCGCCCGATGTCGGCCAGGTGGGCGTGTTCGGGTCCGACGCCCGGGTAGTCCAGGCCGGCGGAGATGGAATGCGATTCGATCGTCTGGCCGTCGTCGTCCTGCATGAGGTAGGAGCGGGCGCCGTGCAGCACGCCGGGTCGGCCCAGGGTGATGGTGGCGGCGTGGCGGCCGGTTTCGACGCCGTCGCCGCCGGCCTCGAAGCCGTAGATCTTCACTTCGGGATCATCCAGGAAGCCGTGGAAAATGCCAATGGCGTTGGAACCGCCGCCGATGCAGGCGCACACTGCGTCCGGCAGCCGGCCGGCCTGCTCCAGCATCTGGGCGCGGGCCTCTTCGCCGATCACTTCGTGGAAGTAGCGGACCATGGCCGGGAAGGGGTGCGCCCCAGCGGCGGTGCCGAGCAGGTAGTGGGTGTTGTCCACGTTCGCGACCCAGTCCCGCAGTGCCTCGTTAATGGCGTCCTTCAGGGTCTGGGAACCGTTGGTCACCGGGATGACCTTCGCGCCGAGCAGTTCCATCCGGGCCACATTCAGTGCCTGGCGGCGGCAGTCCTCGGCACCCATGTAGACCACGCATTCCAGGCCGAGCAGTGCTGCTGCGGTGGCGCTGGCGACGCCGTGCTGGCCGGCACCGGTTTCCGCGATCACGCGGGTCTTGCCCATCCGCTTGGCAAGCAGGGCCTGGCCCAGGACGTTGTTGATCTTGTGGGATCCGGTGTGGTTGAGGTCTTCGCGCTTGAGGAAGATCCGCACCCCGCCGGCGTGCTCGGAGAAGCGCTTGGCCTCGGTGAGCAGGGACGGGCGGCCGGAGTAGTTTTTGTTCAGGTCGGCAACCTGGGCGGTGAACTCCGGATCGGCCTTGGCCTTCTCGAAGGTGTCTTCCAGTTCATCCAGCGCCGCGATCAGGGATTCGGGCATCCATCGGCCGCCATACTCGCCGAAGTACGGACCGGACGCGTGCCGCAGGGAGGGAACTTCCCCGTTCAGGAAGGCCTCCGTAACGCTTCCGGTTCCGGTTTCCGCGGCAGCACCGGCTGCCTGTGCCTGTTCCGACTTCCCGATCATGGGCTTTGTGTCCTGTCCTGCTTGAGCCCGGGCCGTTCCTGCCCGGACAGGGAGTTGGTGCTATGGGTCAGCTTTCACCGTGGTGCCGGGCGCGGGCGGCAAGCGCCTTGGCGC
Source organism: Arthrobacter sp. zg-Y238 (assembly GCF_024385525.1). Classification (GTDB taxonomy): domain Bacteria; phylum Actinomycetota; class Actinomycetes; order Actinomycetales; family Micrococcaceae; genus Arthrobacter_B; species Arthrobacter_B jinronghuae. The sequence continues at coordinate 277,459 of NZ_JANFLU010000010.1, forward strand.
CGACGGCGGTGAATTCGCCGATGGTTTCGGCCGGGGATGCGTGCTTCACGAGGGCTTCGCCCACCAGCACGGCGTTGGCTCCGTTGGAAGCGTAGTGCTCGACGTCGGCAACGTCACGGACGCCGGATTCGGCGATCACCACCGGTCCGGAGGGAATGCCGCCGGCAAGGGAGGCGAAAACCGAACGGTCGACGTCGAGGGTCTTCAGGTTGCGCACGTTGATGCCGATGATCCGTGCACCCAGGGCCAGGGCCCGGTCCACTTCTTCGGCGGTGTGGGTCTCGACGAGGGCGTTCATACCCAGCTCGTGTGTGAGGTCCAGGAAGCTGCGCAGCTGCTCGTCCTCCAGTGCCGCGACAATGAGCAGGATCAGGTCTGCGCCGTGGGCACGGGCTTCCCAGATCTGGTACTCGTCGACAGTGAAGTCCTTGCGCAGCACGGGGATTCCGACGGCGGCCCGCACCGCGTCCAGGTCCGCCAGGGATCCGCGGAAGCGGCGCTGTTCGGTGAGGACGCTGATGACGGCTGCTCCCCCGCGCTCATACGCTGCGGCGAGGGAAGCGGGGTCGGCGATATCCGCGAGTTCACCCTTGGAGGGGCTGCTGCGCTTGACCTCGGCGATGACCCGCAGTTCGGTGCGGGGTTCCGCGTTTCCGCCCAGTGCTGCGTAGGCGTCCAGCGGTGCCGGGGCCTGCAGCGCCTGCCCGCGGACCTCCTCGAGCGAGACATTCTGCCGGCGTTCGGAAAGGTCTTCCCGAACGCCGGCAATGATGTCGTCGAGAACGCTCACTCAGTGGCTGCTGTTCTTCAGCTTCGATCCGTTGACGCCGTAGCCTGCCTTGCGCATGATGAAGCCGACCAGCAGGCCGACCAGCATCACGGCGATGCCGGCGAAGAAGCCGACGTAGCTGGCCATGATGTAGGCAACGGAAGACACAGCGGCGCCGACGATCATGATCAGCACGCAGGTCCAGGCTGCGGGGGTGTTGCCGTGCCCGATGGTTTCATCGTGGATGCTGGCGTGGCTTTCGCCCTCGTTTTCCTGACCGGCTTCCAGGTGCTGTTCGGTGTTTGTGCTCATGCTGAATCTCCTCGTTAACGAATCTGGTTTCCATTCTGCCATTACTGGGCGGAAACCCTTTCACACATTGCGCCGGTGTTCGGCCCAATCTGGTGGCTGTGGGGGGACCTACTTGGGGTCCGTGGGGTCCTCGCCGCGGGTGAGCCGGTCCCAGCTGTCGATTTCATCGACGGGCGGGCCTGCCGCGGCATCCTTGGGGTTGCGTGCATCCGGGCTGGTGCCGGGCGCGGCACCGGTGCCTTCAGCAGCGGCACCGGTGTCCGGATCGCCGGGCTCGGCCGTGGGGGCGTAACGGCGCGACGTCGTCCAGTGCCGGCCCGCGAGGGCGAACCAGATACCCGCGAGGGCAATGAGGATGCCGATGGCCAGTGCGGCGTAGGGCATGGGCGTCAGTTCCACCTGAGTACCCTCGGCGGAGCTGACGCCGATGGCCTTGCCGATGGCGCCGGCAGCGCCCTGCAGGGGGTCGCTGATGATCCGGGAGCTGGCCACGGCCACTCCGACGCCGGAAACCACGATGATGACGCTGATGATCCAGCGCGCAATCCGTCCGGCGATTCCGGCGGCCAGGGCGGCGGCCACTCCCACCACGGCAAACGCGGTGACGGCGGTGGCGGCATCGCTGCCCGAGACGGCGACGTCGGGCGTGACGACGTTCGCGGCGGGCAGGGTGACGTTCAGCCAGGTGCGGGTGGTGGTGCCGAAGGCCAGTGCCGCCAGCAGGACGGTCACCATGATGACGATGCCCTTGCGCTGCCAGCGGGGGGTGGTGGTGCTCACTTGTCTGCTTCCTGTGCGATGGTGCCGGCGGGAGTTCCGGCGGGAGTTGCCGCGACGGTCTCCAGCGATCCGGCGAGGAGGGCGGCCCGCAGCGGAGCGGCCGCCTTGTTGACGGTTTCCTGCGCTTCTGCTTCGAGGTCGGAGTCGTTGACGATTCCGCCGCCGGCCTGGACGTACGCCTTCCCGTCGCGCAGCAATGCGGAGCGGATGGCGATGGCCATGTCCATGTCTCCGGCGAAGTCGAGGTACCCCACTACCCCGCCGTAAATGCCGCGGCGGTGCGGTTCCACTTCGTCCAGCAGCCGCAGGGCGCGGGGCTTCGGCGCGCCGGACAGCGTTCCGGCCGGGAAGGTCGCGGCGAGGACGTCATAGGCGGTGGACGCGTCCGCGAGCCGGCCGACGACGGTGGAGACCAGATGCATGATGTGGCTGAACCGCTCCACCTCCATGAACTGGGTGACGTCTATGCTGCCGGGCCGGCAGACCTTGGAGAGGTCGTTGCGGGCCAGGTCCACCAGCATCAGGTGTTCGGCCCGCTCCTTTTCGTCCTCCAGCAGTTCCTCGGCCAGCGCCCGATCCTGTTCCTGCGTCTTGCCGCGGGGCCGGGAGCCGGCGATCGGATGGGTGATAACGTCGCGGCCGGTCACGGTGACGAGCGCTTCCGGGGATGAGCCCACCACGTTGAACGGGTTGCCGTGCGCGTCCTCGAAGTTGAACAGGTACATGTACGGGCTGGGGTTGGTGGTGCGCAGCACCCGGTAGACGTCCAGCGCCTCGGCGCGGCATTCGGCCTCGAAGCGGCGCGAGATGACCACCTGGAAGACTTCGCCGTCGACAATGGCCTGCTTGCCGCGCTCCACCGCCCGGGTGTAGTCGGGCTTGGGCCAGCTTTCCTTCACATTGGCGGCGACGTCGACGGCGGTTCCCGGAGCCAGCACGGACACGGCCTGCGGGGCGGATCCCGCGAGCCGGCCGAGCATCGACCGGACGCGGGCCACGGCGTCGTGCCACGCCTCATCCACGCGCTCATCGGAGCCGTCGAAGTTGATCGCATTGGCCACCAGCGTGACGGTGCCGTCGCTGTTGTCGTGGATGGCCATGTCCGAGACCAGGTTCATCGCCATCTCCGGCAGGTCCAGGTCATCGGCCGGCGGGTTGGGCAGCTTCTCCCAGTGCCGCACGGTTTCCCAGCCGACAAAGCCGACCATGCCGGAGGTGAACGGAGGCAGCTCGTCGAACCGGTCGGTGGCCAGCAGGTCCACGGTGCGGGCCAGGGCCTCGACCGGGCTGCCGTCCAGCGGAACACCGGCGGGCGGCTCGCCCAGCCAGCGGACCTGCCCGTCGAGGGTGGTCAGGGTGGCGCGGGACCGGGCGCCGATGAAGGAGTAGCGGGACCAGACGCCGCCGGACGCGGCCGATTCCATCAGGAAGGTGCCGGCCTCGCCGTTGGTGAGCTTGCGGTAGATGCCGATGGGGGTGTGCGCGTCCGCCAGGACTGTCAGGCGCACGGGAATCACCCGGCGGTCGCGTGCCAGGGCCCGGAATTCGTCCAGGGTGGGGCGGATGGCTCCTAGATCCTGCATGGTGTGGTTCCTACTTCTTCCCTACGAGGTGGGTGGAGCGGGTTTAGGCGGCGGGTTTAGGCGGCGCCGACGACGGCGGGCAGCTCACGGCCGTCGAAGCAGGTGCGGGTGCCGGTGTGGCAGGCCGCCCCCACCTGGTCCACGCGGACCAGCAGGGCGTCGCCGTCGCAGTCGAGGGCCACGGACTTCACCCACTGCACGTGTCCGGAGGTGTCCCCCTTGCGCCAGTATTCCTTCCGGGAGCGGGACCAGAAGGTCACCCGGCCCGAGGTCAGGGTGCGGTGCAGGGCTTCGTCATCCATCCAGCCGAGCATCAGGACCTGGTTGGTGTCGTACTGCTGGATGACGGCGGCCACCAGCCCGGCGTCGTCGCGCTTCAAGGAAGCGGCGAGCTCGGGATCGAGGGAAGCCGGCGGATTCTGGGGGGAAGGTGTGGGAAGCATCGCTACCGATTCTACTGCCCGACGGAAAAACGCCGCCTTACACGTTCTTTTGGTGCCGCAGCCCCGGCAAAAGACGGGGTTCCATGCTAGTTTCAGCAGTGATGCATTTCGTTGATCCGTCCCGTGAAGTCCTGGCCGAGACGCTGCTTGCAGCCGGGCCCAATGCACCCACGCTTTGCGAGGGGTGGCAGACCAAGGAGCTCGCAGCTCACCTCTATCTGCGCGAGCACCGGATGAGTGCTGCCCTGGGCGCGTTCATCAAGCCCCTTGCCGCACGCGCGGACAAGGCGCTGGAGGAAACTGCGCAGAAGGCGTCCACTACTGAGAGCTACGCCAAGCTGGTCCGCGCCTTCCGCGCCGGCCCGCCGCGGCTCTCCCCCATGCACCTCAAAGCCGTGGACAACAGCGCCAACCTGAGCGAGTACTTCGTCCACACCGAAGACATTCGGCGTGCCTCGGACCGCTGGGCTCCGCGTGCGCTGGACTCGGACTATTCGGACGCCCTGTGGGCCGAGCTGATCAAGCGCGCGGCCATCCTGTACCGCGGCGTGGACCTGGGCATTGTGCTGGTCCGGCCGGACGGTCCCCGGCATGTGGCCAAGCGCGCTCCGGTGTCGGTGGCGATTGTCGGCGAGCCCTGCGAGCTGCTGCTGCACGCGCACGGCCGTACCGGGCATGCGCTGGTGATGTACGAGGGCCAGCCGGACGCCGTCGCGCTGCTTGAGAGTGCGGAAATCGGGCTTTAGCCTGCCTTTCCCGTTTGTTCGCGGCGTTCTCCGCGGGATCTCCACGCCGCCGGACTGATCATGTGGCGACGCGGTGCCCGAATCCGCTGGCGGCAGGTCGGGTGCCTGCGCCTAAGAGTTCGGTGTACAGATAATGGGCCCATTCCGCGCCGATAAGCCCGTTATCTGTACAACCAACGGTGCAGACGACCGGATAAGCCCGTTATCTGTACAACCAACGGTGAAGACACCCCGGGTAAGCCCGTTATCTGTACAACCAACGGTGAAGACACCCCGCGTAAGCCCGTTATCTGTACAACCAACGGTGAAGACACCCGGAAAAGCCCGTGACAACGAACGAAGACACATCTGGGAAGGCATAGTTGCCTAGCGGCATGTCGCGGAGAACGCGCGGCCGGGCCATGATATTTCGGGCACCGGTATTGACAGTCCGCCTGCCCTCTCTGGATCTTGGGCGTGTGCCATTCCAAACTTAGTGCCGGACGGTGCTGCGCCTGCGCCGCTGAGACGCCTCGCATTCTCTCGGCCACCGCGCTGGTTCTCTCGCCCGCCAGACTAGGAGATAGCCATGAGCCGTGTCCGCGTTGACCTGAACATCTCGCTCGACGGCTTCGCCACCACAACGGACCAAACTCCGGAGAACCCCTTCGGCGACGACTGGGGGCGCCTCACCGCCGCCTACGCTGCCACGCGCACCTTCCGCCAGCGGGTGCTGCACGACGAAAGCGGAGAAGGAACCACCGGCGTCGACGACCGCTATGCCGAGCACTACTTCGAAGACATTGGCGCGGAGATCATGGGCGCAGCCATGTTCGGGTTACATGCGAACCCTGGTGACCCGGATTGGCGCGGATGGTGGGGCGAGGACCCGCCCTTCCATGTTCCCGTCTATGTGCTGACGCACGAGCAGCGGCAGCCGCTCGAAATGGCAGGAGGCACTACCTTCGAGTTCCTCACGGCAACACCCGAGGAGGCGCTGGATACTGCCGCCGCGGCCGCCGGCGGCGGAGATGTGCGGGTTGGCGGGGGCGCGTCGACCGTGCGCGATTTCCTTCGGGCCGGCCTCGTGGACGACCTCCACGTCGCCATCGCGCCTCTCGTCCTCGGCCGCGGTGTCTGGCTGTGGGACGATCTGCGCGGACTGGAAGCGGACTGCCAGGTCACGGCGGAAGCGGCACCGAGCGGCACCACGCATGTCACGTTCCGGCGCGGGGAGCGATCCTGACGCTGCCCGGTCTGCTCCCGGATTGTCGAAAACCCGCACGCACGCAAAAAGGGGCGGCCCCCTTAGCAAAGGAGGCCGCCCCTGAGACAGGAGTCCAGGTTAGCCGGCGGGGTCGACGTCGGGGTTCCCCGAACTGTGCCCGGCTGCTGCCGACCTGGCCTCACCGTCTTCATGTCCGTCCTTCTTGCCGAACGGCAGGACCTTCTTCAGCGGGTGCAGAATCGCCATGACAACCAGGCCCCACGCCAGTCCGACGATGGCCGAACAGAGGGTGTTCACGAGCCAGCCCAGGATGCCGCCCACAACTGCGAGGCCGGCCACGGGGTGCTCCAGCGTGTGGACCAGATCGTACGGTGCGTGCCAGCCGAGGTCCGAGACGCCTACCAGCATGATGTGCCCGCCCACCCAGAGCATGGCGATGGTTCCAACGAAGGTGATGGCTGCCAACACGGCAGGCATTCCCTTCACCAGCAGTCCGCCGAGGCGCTGGGAGCCTGCTGAGTCCTTCTTGGCCAGGTGCAGGCCGATGTCGTCCATTTTGACGATCAGCCCCACGGCCCCGTACACGAGGATGGTGATTGCAATGGCGACCACCACGAGGATGATTGCCCGGACCCAGATGGACGCATCGCCCACCTCGTTCATGGAGATGACCATGATCTCGCAGGACAGGATGAAGTCGGTGGTGATGGCTCCCTTGATCACCTTGGACTCGGCGTCGGGCCCCCGCTCTACCGCCGGCGCCTCCTTGTCCTCATGGTGGCCGAAGAACTTGTGCCAGACCTTCTCCGCGCCCTCGTAGCAGAGGTAGGTGCCGCCCAGCATAAGAATGAACGGGATCACAGCGGGGATGAAGGCACTGATCAGCAGCAGCGCCGGCAGGATGATCAGCAGCTTGTTCCGGAGCGACCCCCAGAAGATCTTTTTGATCATCGGCAGTTCACGGGACGGGTCGGCACCGGACACGTACTGCGGGGTTACGGCGGCATCATCGATGACGACGCCGGCGGCCTTGGCTCCCGCTTTCGCGGCTCCGGCAGCAATGTCATCCACGGAAGCCGCGGCTATTCGTGCAAGCGCGGCAACGTCATCCAGCAGGGCGACGAGTCCCCCGCTCACAGTCCGGCTCCATGATGCGGGACGGGCAGGTGTTCGTAGATGGCGCCCTCGAGACGCAGAATTGGCATGTGCTCAATTATAGGCGGGCAGCGACTACGGCGGTTTACGCCGGCTTTACACGGATGGTGTTTCCTCCGGTACCCACCTTGCCCTTATGTCCCCCGTTGCCCGCACCAAACCTGGCTACACCTTAACGCAGAAACGCCCCGCCAACCGGCGGGGCGCCGCTGCTATCAACTAGCCTCTGCTGTCAACTAACGGATTAGATAGTCGCCGCGTCAATGACGAACCGGTAGCGGACGTCGGACTTCAGCACACGCTCGTAGGCGGTGTTGATGTCCTCGGCCTTGATCAGCTCGATCTCGGGGGCAATATTGTGTTCGGCGCAGAAGTCCAGCATTTCCTGGGTTTCGCTGATGCCGCCGATGTTCGAGGCGGCGTAGGAGCGGCGCTTGCTCATCAGGGTGAAGACAGAGATGGGCAGTGCCTCGGGCGGAGCACCCACGCTGACCATGGTGCCGTCCAGGCGCAGCAGCGACAGGTACTGCTGCAGATCGATCGGCGCGCTGACCGTGTTGATGATCAGGTCGAACGTGTTCGCGAGCTTCTCGAACGTGGTGTCATCGCTGGTGGCGTAGTAGTGCTCGGCACCGAAACGAAGGCCGTCTTCCTGCTTGCTCAGCGTCTGGGACAGCACGGTGACCTCGGCACCCATGGCAACGGCGATCTTCACGGCCATGTGGCCGAGTCCACCCATGCCGACGACGGCGACCCGCTTGCCCGGTCCTGCGTTCCAGTGTGCGAGGGGCGAGTAGGTGGTGATGCCGGCGCAGAGCAGCGGAGCGGCTGCTTCATACGGGATGCTTTCCGGGACGCGGAGCACGAAGCGGTCATTCACGACGACGGACGTGGCGTAGCCGCCCTGGGTGATGGTGCCGTCGCGGTCCTTGCTGGCGTAGGTGCCGACGTTGCCGTTGAGGCAGTAGTTCTCCATGCCGGCCTGGCAGTTTTCGCATTCGCCGCAGGAGTTAACCATGCAGCCAACGCCCACGCGGTCGCCGACCTTGTGGGCGGTGACGTCGGCTCCGACCTCGGCGACGGTGCCGACAATTTCGTGGCCGACGACCTGCGGGTACGCGATGGGTCCCCATTCGCCGCGGACGGTGTGGATGTCCGAGTGGCAGACACCGGCATAGGCAATGTCGATGAGGACGTCATGCGGGCCGACCTCGCGGCGTTCGATCGTGGTGGGGACCAGCGGATCGGTGGCGGAAGTGGCTGCGTAAGCGCGTGCGGTACTCATAAATCTCCAAGCTGTGGGGTAACCGTGCCATAGGGCACTTAAAGCACAAGCCCGATCCGGCGTCGTTTATTTCCTCGGGGTACCGACGACGGCGGACCCGGCACGTTTTGAGCCCAGCCGCCGGTACGCCAGGCCAATGCCGCCGCAGATCAGGTAGGCCGCGCCTATGAACAGCCACCCGGCGAGGAACCCGCCGGAGTATTGGAGCAGCAGGCCCATGGCCAGCGGTCCCAGCGCGAAACCGGAGTACATGCCCAGCGAGACGGCCCCGGACGCCGCGCCCACCCGTTCCCGGGGAACCTCGCGCAGCACGCCGGCCATCACCACCACGTTCACGCCCAGCACGGAGGCGCCGTGGAAGACGACGCCGGCCCACAGCAGTGCGGGCGCGCCGGTTTGCCCGGCCGCAAGGAGCAGGGCAGCACCGCAGACAGCACCGGCGGCGAGGATCAGCAGCAGGGTGGAGGCGCGGACGCCGTCGGCCATCCTTCGTCCCCAGAGCACCCGGGAGGTCACGCCGACGACGCCGGCCACCGCCGCCGTAACGCCGCCCATAAGCAGCGAGAAGCCGATCTCCCGCTGGGCAAACAGGGGCAGGTAGACATTGGTGGCCTGCATGCCCGCTCCGGAGAACAGGGCAAACGCTGCCAGCAGCCAGACCGAGGCGGGGAACTTGCGGTCTGCGTGTTGACGGGGCGCTGTCGAAGCGTGGGGCGTCGGTTCGGGCGGCAGCCGGAACCACGCGTACGCGAGCAGCAGGAACAGCACGACGACGGCGCCGACGGCAGCCCCGCGCCATCCGGCGACCAGCGCGGCGGCCGGGAAGAAGAGACTGGAGAACAGCTGGCTGGCCTGCACACCGGATTGCTTGATTCCCATCCAGCCGGGCCGTTTGCCCGGTTCGACGGCGTGGATGATGATCCGGTTCGTGGTGGGGTTGGAGATGGCCTGCGCGGGGCCGGAAAGCAGGACGGCGGCCAGCAGCCAGAAGTAGTTGCCGGACAAGGCGGCGAAGCCCAGGGCGAGGGCGGTGCCGCCGAAGATAATCAGCAGTTGGGAGCGGGCGCTGATCCGGTCGCTCAGCCGGCCCAGCCACATGGACGACACAGCAGCTCCCGCGAAACAGGTGGCCGCCAGCACGCCGAACTGCGCTTCGCTGATTCCCAGGTCCGCCATGATCAGCGTGCTCGTCGCGGAGAGCCCGTAGTTCATCATCGGGCCGGCGCCCATGGCGCAGACCAGCACAAACAGCAGGCCGGGTCCGGCGGTGGAGCGCACGCGTATTCCTTTCGTGGATCAACAGGACCCATTGTGGCCTGTGGACACGAAGGTTACCGACTGAGTCCGCCGGGGTGTCCGGATATCATTGGTGGGCGCAGCATCTCCCCCTGCCGACCGCAATTCGCCACTTCACCCGCTAGGAACCCGTTGAACAGGAAATCACTCAAGGACGACGGCTTCACCGGCTTCCGGCCCATCGACGGTCTGGACGTCAACCGGATCCCGCAGCGTCAGGGCATTTTCGCCGTGCTGCGGCCCGAGGGGTTCGAACCGCGGTTCCTCAAGGAAAGCACGGCCGGGGTGTTCAAAAAGAAGAAGCCAACCCTGTCCCGGGATGAGCTCGCCGCCGAGTGGGTGGCGGATGCCGACGTGCTGTTTCTCGGCAAGGCCGGCGCCGGCAGCCAGGGCAACCGCGGTCTGCGACGGCAGATCTCCGAATTCGTGGACTTCGGCAGGGGAAAGCCGCCGGGGCACTGGGACGGCCGGCTGGTCTGGCAGCTGCTCGATGCAGAGGATCTTCTGGTGGCGTGGAAGGAACTGCCGCCCGACGCGCTCAACCCGGCCCTCGCAAAGTACCAGGCGGAGTTTGTCCGTTTATACGGCAGGCTGCCCTTCGCCAACCTCGTCCAGGCCCGCGCTTAGGGCCTGCTGGGTTTTAGAAATACGCGTAAGGGTCACTCAGGGCAGAGACCGTTCCGGCGGCAACCGTGAGGGCTGTGAGCAGGGTGAACGCCGAAAAGGGCCACCACCTTTGAAGCCACGTCCTCCCCTGCCGGACCCGGATGGTCAGATACAGCGAGAAGCCGACCCAGGGCAGGGCCACCAATGCGAAGACCATCAGCGCAATCTCCATGCCCATTTCGTCGCAGCCCGAGCCGTACCCGGTTTCCGGTGTGCACACCATGCGGGTCGGGTAAAACCCCAGTGTCAGACCGAACCAGAGTGCAGGAAAGGCACAGAGAATAACCCCTGCCAGAATGACGCCGGCGGCTCCCTTGCTCAGGATCCCCGGGCGTTCATACGTCCCCATGCGTTCACCCCAGCAATACCCGGTTATCCCCTTCGGCAGGGCTGAGCATCTTGCTGAACAGCACATATTCGCCGTCCTGGCCCGTGGCCTCATAGCCCGCGCCCTGGTAGAGCAGGCGTGCCTGGTTGGTGCGGTACACGCCGATCTCCACAACGCGGGCTCCGCTGGCGCCGGCCTTCTCCTCGAACGCATCCAGGAGGAGCCGCCCGAGTCCTTGGCGGCGACGGCCGTCGAGGACACTGATCGAGATCAGGGTTGCGGTGTCACCGTCAAGGCTCCACATGACATACCCAAGCGGGTGCCCATCTGCATCAATGCAGAAGATCGTGGAGGGAAGGCAATCGATCCAGACTTCCAGGTTCTGGTCGAGAACCGTCAGCCAACCCTGGAGCGCATACGGCTCGATGGTCTCCATGTACTCGCGCTCCTGGCGGAGGATGAAAGGCAGATCGCTTACTTCGGCGGGCCGAAGGCGTGTTGGCATAGTCATGGACGTGAGCATGCCACAGTCATCCGCGCTCACAGCAGAAGACGAGCGCCCCGCGCGCCCTCACGGCCGGAGCGGCCGTGAGGGGGTTCCCTACCGTTAGCGGACGTCGAACCCTGCGTCGCGGATGGCCTGCTTGACCTGATGGATCGCATCATCCGGGCCGAAGTGGAACACCGAGGCGGCCAGGACGGCGTCGGCCCCGGCGATCACGGCGGCCGGGAAGTGCTCCGGCTTGCCGGCCCCGCCCGACGCGATCAGCGGCACGTCGACGGCGGCGCGGACGGCGCGGATCATCTCGATGTCGAAGCCCTCGCGGGTGCCGTCGGCGTCGATGGAGTTCAGCAGGATCTCCCCCACGCCGCGGTCGGCCGCTTCCTTGGCCCAGGCGACGGCGTCGATCCCGGTGCCGGTGCGCCCGCCGTGGGTGGTGACCTCGAATCCCGACGGCGTGGCGCCGTCGTGCGTGCGCCGGGCATCCACGGAGAGCGTCAGGACCTGGGAGCCGAAGTGCCGGGTGATTTCGTCAATCACGTCGGGGCGGGCGACGGCGGCGGTGTTGATGGAGGCCTTGTCCGCGCCGTAGCGCAGCAGCCGGTCCACGTCGGCGATGGAGCGCACTCCCCCGCCGACGGTCAGCGGAATGAAGACCTCTTCGGCGGTGCGGGCCACGACGTCGAACGTGGTGTCGCGGTTGCCGGAGGAGGCGGTGACGTCGAGGAAGGTCAGTTCGTCGGCGCCGGCACGGTCATACCGGTGCGCGAGCTCCACCGGATCGCCGGCGTCGCGCAGGCCTTCGAAGTTGATCCCCTTGACCACCCGGCCGGCGTCGACGTCCAGGCAGGGGATGACGCGGATGGCAACACTCATGGCGTGTCCCCTCCCCTAGATCCGGCAGGCGTGGATGCTGCTGACCAGGATGGCGCGCGCGCCGATGTCGTAGAGCTCGTCCATGATCCGGTTTGTGTCCGACTTCTTGATCATGGAGCGCACGGCCACCCAGTCGCTGTTCTGCAGTGGGGAGACGGTGGGCGATTCCAGGCCCGGGGTCAGCGCGGCGGCCTCGTCCACGAGGTCCTTGCGGACGTCGTAGTCCATCATCACGTACTGGCGTGCCACCAGGACGCCGCGCAGGCGGCGGATCAGCACGTCGACGCCGGCGGGGCTGGCACCCTTGCGGCCGATCAGCACGGCCTCGGACTTCAGGATCGGTTCGCCGAAGATTTCCATCCCGGCGGCACGGAGGGTGGTGCCGGTTTCGACGACGTCGGCAATCGCGTCCGCGACGCCGAGGCGCACGGAGGATTCCACGGCGCCGTCGAGCCGGACCACGGAGGCGTTGATGCCGCGTTCGGACAGGTAGGAGCGCAGCAGGCCGTCGTAGCTGGTGGCCAGGCGCTTGCCTTCGAGCTGGTCGATGGAGGAGAAGTCCCCCACCGGGCCGGCGAAGCGGAAGGTGGAGGCGCCGAAGCCGAGGTTCATCAGTTCTTCGGCGTCCACCTGCGCGTCCAGGAACAGGTCGCGGCCGGTGATGCCGACGTCGAGCGTTCCGGCGCCGACGTAGACGGCGATGTCGCGGGGGCGGAGGAAGAAGAATTCGACGTCGTTGTCGGGGTCCACCATGACCAGTTCGCGGGTGTCGCGGCGCTGGCGGTAGCCCGCCTCGTTGAGCATGGCGGAGGCGGATTCGGACAGGGCACCCTTGTTGGGTACGGCTACACGGAGCATGGGAGCATCTTTCGCTGGAAGTTCGTCTGGGAAGGTTCGACCGGCGGGCCACACGCTGAGAGTCAGCGCGCGGCTAGAGATGCTTGTAAACGTCCTGCAGGGTCAGTCCCTTGGCCAGCATCAGGACCTGGAGGTGGTAGAGCAGCTGGGAGATTTCTTCGGCGCATTCGGCATCGGATTCGTATTCGGCGGCCATCCAGACTTCGGCGGCCTCCTCAACAACCTTCTTACCGATGCCATGCACGCCCGACTCGAATTCGGCCACGGTGCGTGACCCGGCGGGGCGGTCCTGAACTTTCTGGCTCAGCTCGGCAAAGAGGTCTTCGAAGGTTTTCACACTGCCAAGGGTACGCTGTGGCGCCGTGTGGGGCGGAATCGTGGGGCGTGGTGTGACGTCGGATCCGGCCTGTACGGCTTCCCGCCTTTATCACTGCCCTTGCTGGAGGATGACGACTGCCCTTTCCAACCGTTCACTCAACGTCTTGCTGGTGCCACGGAAAACCGGCGGTGGACTGACTAGCGGAGCGAACGTGCTCAATATTTCGGGCCGATTATTCTGCGCACCGCTCCACTCCTCAAAGCAGAGCGCGAACACCCGCAATCGCACTCGGATACTGTCTAGGGTGCGAGGGAGATCAGCGCTGGCGGGTGTTTCCACTATTGGGAAGCATAGATCGTGGAGACTCATGAGATCTACTCTTATTTCCGATAGGAGGAGAAGCACTGACGTGCCATCCTTGGAGGCGCCGATCAAAGGGGCCCAATCCCGCATGCCAGACAGTAGTCGGCGGATAGATTGATCGAGAATTTCATGTCCCCAAGCAGGCAAGGAAGCATCAAACCCAACCGGAAGCTTTCGCGGATCGTCACCGGTAAGTATCTCGCGCCCGCTCCGCAGCCATCGCAGAGGCTTGCCATCGTCGCGCCAGTGAGCCCAATACTGCGGACTGATCTGATCAGGCGGAGTTCGGAGAACTAAGATAGCCAGGGCTGCTTCGACATCTATAACGTGATCTACCATTCCGCCCACACCAGCCCCAGTCAGGCCTTCGACCATTTCTTCCTGGCGCCTTTGTTCACCTCGCTCATAGACTAAGAAAACGAGTCCCACGAGAAGAATGGAGGATAATAGACTGGTCAATACCGAGTGATCGGCCCAAAAGGTATTCAGGAGCTCCCAGGGCCAATCTGTCAACACCATTCCCAACAACCCGACAGAGCAGGATATCGCAGCTGCCAGAGCAATCCGGCTGGAGAGGGTGCCATCACGAACCTTGTGGGTGGTAAGCGCGATTCCTAACGCTAGAACCACGACCATCCCGCCATAAAGTGTTTCGGTCATTACAGTCCTATTTCTCGGTTAGGCCAAATCCGAGGCCTTGGTTCACGGTGTCTAAGCGTACTTGTTTTGCTCGGCGATTTTGAATCAAACAATACGGATCGCCTGCAGCCGCATATTATCTGCACATTTTTCCCTGAAGTTAAGTTACTGGAATGTCCCTGGGACCCGGCAATGCCCCATGGCTGCTTTCATGAGGCGCCAGCGTGTATGGTTTGCAATCGATGTGGACGATAAGCAGCTGCGGGTTCTCGCCCGCAGGTCATCGCCGTCCTCGTCCGCCGCGGAGCCGACTTCGCGGCCGACCTGGCTCGGCCAAATCATCCACCAGGGCAACTTCCCACTCGTTTCCGCCGCTGTGGGCGACGTACCCTGAGCTATGGAATCCGAAGTCCGGGATCTTCCGCTTCGCACCGGCATCACGGTGCCGTGCCTCGTCCAGGGCGAGCCCGAGGCACCACCGGTCTTGCTCCTGCACGCGTGGGCCGAATCGCGCCGGAGCTTCGACCGGCTGGTGCCCGGGCTGGCCGACTTCCGGGTGTGCGCTCCGGACCTCCGCGGCCAGGGCGATGCCGACAAACCGCAGGCCGGATACTCGCTGGCAGAACAGGCCCAGGATGCCGCCGCGGTTCTGGACGCCCTGGAGGTGCCGTCGGCGTCGGTCCTTGGCTCCTCGAGCGGCGGCTATGTAGCCCAGCAACTGGCTGTGAAGTACCCCGACCGGGTGGCGGCGCTTGTGCTGGTGGGTTCCCCTTTGACCCTGCAGGGCCGGCCCGGGTTCGCCGACGACGTCGACGGTCTGACGGATCCCGTCGCCGAGGACTGGGTGCGCGGTCTCCTCGCCTCGTTTCCCCTCATCCAAGAGGTTCCCCCGTGGTTCATCGAGGACCGGGTGCGCGACGGCGTCAAGATGCCCTGCTACGCGTGGAAGCTCAGCCTGCGCGGCTTGTACACGGCCAGGCCGCCCACGGAAACGGGCGCCATCGAGGTTCCCACGCTGATCCTGTGGGGCGGGCAGGACGGATTGCTGCCCCGTGCGGACCAGGACACTCTGGCCGCCCGCATTGTGGGCGCGCAACTGAAGGTCTACCTCGACGCCGCCCACCTGGTTTTATGGGAATGCCCGGGACAGGTGGCGGCGGATGCGGCGGCGTTCCTGGGTTCTCTCGCTTGAGGCCCGGCCCCGGCAAAAAACCGCTAAGCCTCGGCAGGTGCCCGGCGGGCCGTTCCGCGGTTGAGCGCGAGATGCCCGCCCAGGAATCCGGAACCCGCCAGAACCGCATTGCCCGCAAGGGCCAGCGCCACACCGAGCCCGTGCCGGCCGCGTGTCCTGGCGATCAGGGATCCGAGATTGGCAAACACCGCCACATCGGTGCCCAGGGCATGAACGGCGCCGATTCGACGCGCGTCGCCGGTCATTCCCGCCCAGTCGCTGGCACCGGCGATAGCCGTGGGCACCGCCGCGGCCAGCCCCGCGCCCACCAGGACGGTGGCACCGTGGCGTGACTGGACTCCGCCGGCCAGATCGAGGATGGACGCGCTGCCCCAGCAGCCAAGCGTCAGATCAGTGAGAGGCGGATGGATCGAGTGGCCCAGGACGCCGGTATGGAAGGGGCTTTTCCTTGCCCACTCGAGCACCGGCCTGTAGAGGAACTCCTGCGCGGCGGCGACGTGTTCCGAGACCGGGCTGGCGCCCACGGCACGGGCCAAACGCAACGGCAGCGAAACTTCACTCACGCTTATTGACGCTACGCCCGGCGGGCCCAGCTGCAAAGGCTCCGCCGAAACCCGCGCAGACGGCCGCGGAAACGGCGCAGCAAGTCCATGTCGAAATCCCTTCCCCCGTTCCGTCCCAGCATTAAGCACAGCCACAATGGCGGTGTCGTTGGAGGAACAGTTGCAGGAGAACAAGGGAGACCGTCATGGCCAAGTATCTGTTGCTCAAGCACTACCGCGGCGCACCCGAAGCGCTCAACAACGTACCGATGGACCAGTGGACACCGGACGAAGTCGCAGCCCACATGCAGTTCATGGCGGACTACGCCGAACGGCTGCAGGCCAACGGCGAATACGTCGAGGGCCAGGCCCTCTCCCCCGAAGGAACCTTCGTACGGTACGACGGCGAAGGCCGACCCCCGGTAACGGACGGACCGTTCGCGGAAACCAAGGACCTGATCGCCGGCTGGTTCGCCATCGACGTGGACGGCTATGACCGCGCACTCGAACTGGCCGGAGAACTGTCCGCGGCACCGGCCGCCGGCGGCAAGCCGCTGCACGAGTGGATCGAGGTCCGTCCGTTCCTGGCCCAGCCCGTCACGATCACGGAATAACCACCGGTGGAGGAAAGCCGGCTGCGGGTTCTCACCCCGCAGGTCATCGCCGCCCTCGTCCGCCGCGGAGCCGACTTCGCGGCGGCCGAGGACGCAGTGCAGGACGCCCTGCTCGAAGCCCTGCACACATGGCCGGAGCATCCGCCCCGGGACCCGAAGGGCTGGCTCGTCACCGTCGCGTGGCGCAAGTTCCTGGATGCCGTCCGCGCGGAGTCGTCCCGCCGTCGTCGTGAACTAAAGGTCGACGGCGAACCCGCGCCCGGCGTCGTCGGCTCCATTGACGACACGCTGCAGCTGTATTTCCTCTGCGCCCACCCGTCGCTGTCCCCATCGTCGGCGGTGGCATTGACCCTGCGTGCCGTGGGCGGGCTGACCACCCGGCAGATTGCCGCCGCGTATCTGGTGGGCGAGGCGACCATGGCGCAGCGGATCAGCCGGGCCAAACGGACCGTGGCCGGCGTCCGGTTCGATACGCCCGGAGATGTCGCCACCGTGCTGCGGGTGCTGTACCTGGTCTTCAACGAGGGCTACTCGGGCGACGTCGACCTCGCCGCCGAAGCCATCCGCCTCACCCGGCAGCTGGCCGCCGCCGTCGACCACCCGGAGGTGCAGGGACTGCTGGCGCTCATGCTGCTGCACCACGCCCGCCGGCCGGCACGGACCGACGACGACGGCCGGCTCGTGCCGCTGGCCCAGCAGGACCGCAGCCGCTGGGATACCCGGCTGATCACGGAAGGGGTGTCCATCCTGCAGCGGGCACTGGCGCGCGACCGGCTGGGTGAATACCAGGCGCAGGCGGCCGTTGCCGCCCTGCACGCGGATGCGCAGACGGCGGAGGAGACCGACTGGCCGCAGATTATCCAGTGGTACGACGAACTGGTCCGGTTCACGGGCAGCCCGGTCGCGAGGCTGAACCGGGCCGTCGCCGTCGGGGAGGCAGACGGGCCGCATGCCGGCCTGGCTGCCCTGGCGGAACTGGATCCATCGCTCCCCCGGCATACGGCGGCGCGGGCGTACCTGCACGAGAAGAGCGGCGACGTCGGACAGGCCGCACGGCTCTATGCGGAGGCGGCGCTGCTGGCGCCGAACCTGGCCGAACGCGACCACCTGACGCTGCAGGCCGCGCGGCTGAATGCGGCTGCGCGGCACAGCTCCGGCCAAGCGCACAGATAGGCGGGCCTGGCGGAGGACACCGGGACGCACGTTACGGGACTAAAGCGTCTCCGGGATTTTGCGGCCGGGAAAGAGCGTCGAATATTGTCGCCGATACATTCGGCGCCCCACGAGGCGGTAGGCAAGTCGGACCGGCGCAGGGATTTCCTTGAAGAAAGCCTTTCGGTCGTCCGGAGGGTTCGTAGCCATCATCATCCCGAGGTAGCCCACCAAAAACTTCTTGTCGAACTGTTCAATCCCGTGCTGACCGACCGCGGCCATTTCCTTTTCGCTCAGCACCCTGTCCACGACGGGCATCACCTCAGTGACTTCGCGGCGCAGATGCACTTTAAGCAGAGCGGAGAGGTCCTCATAGCGTTCAGCGAGTTCCTCGCGGGCCGCCTCGTCTGCCGTCTCCATCCAGCGTCTCCGGACAGGTTCGATGTGTTCAAGCCGCTGCCCCACCTGCCGATGCTGTTCCAGCATCTGCGCTACGTGCAGGGCGCACCCCGGTGCCCGGCCCTCCAGCTGGGGATACATGAGCAGGTCCTCGCCCTCGTGGTGGATGTGCAGCACGCCGTCGAAGTTTCCGAGCACTTCCCCAACGTATGCGGCGCGATCTGTATCGCCGATAGGGGTGGACCGCACCAGACCGGGTGCCTCATCGTAGGCCCAAAGGAAAAAACGGTGAACGCGCCGCATTCCGACCGTCCCGGTACAGAGGATGGGCCCCGGCGGCAAGGGAGCCGCGGTCTCGCCCGGTTGAGCTGTAAAGAAGTCAGTCATTTGGATTGCCCCTTACGGGATTATGTAAGACCAAGGGCTCCCCCGCGAACATTTTAAGGTCGTTCGTCAAACGGAACAATGGTTTAATCCAGCGGGGTTGCGGCGAGCTTCAGCGTAGGCCGGTTCCTTTGGTTCCCCTCATGCGCGGGCCCGCCCTTAGCAGGTATGCCTGCCCCGGCCTGCGTACGTTGAGCCGAAGGGGGGACGGCTTTAAAATAGCGCCATGCTGTCTGGGGGGCCGGACGACTGAAGGATGCACTAATGAAGGCTTTGTTTACCGTTTCGGCAGCACAGCTTGCGCTCGGCCTGGCCGGTCTCCGGAAGGCGCTGCGGGATCGGACCAGCTACGACGTCTGGAAACTCAAGGGCGACCCCAGACACGCAGCACGCGACCAGTGGGTCATGGGAACCAATCTTTCGGCCCCGGGCCTGATGCTGATCCTTCAAGGGCTGGCCACGGCAGGGCTGCTGAGCCGCAGGTGGCGCCGCACCGCCGCTAAGACCCTCGCCATTCTGGGCGCGATAATGAGCGGCGGATACCCCGCAGAGAAATCTATCCGTCAGGCCTGGCGTGGGAAGTCCCGGGACAAATCACTACTGCCAATGACGGCGGCCGCAGCGGCCCTCGCAACGCTGATGGCCGTGCTCGGCCGGAAAGACATGAATCGGCTACCGAAGGCGGGCTGAAGGACAGGCGGCCGGGCTCAACGCTGCTGCGCGGCACGGGCCCGACTAGGCTCCGGCTCCGGCTCCGGCTCCGGCTCCGGCTAGGCGCATAAACCGGCGGGTCGGTAAAGTTTTGATGGCCAGATTTTCCCCGCACCGAGAGTAACCCCCACATGAGCAAGCACGCAGCATCCCCCGAACGTCCCGAACCGACGCCGATCCCGAACCCCGAGCGCACGCTCACCGTGTGGGAGGACGGGGTGCAGCTGGACTTCACCTTCGCCGACTGCATGAAGTACCACGGGCCCGGCTTCCCCGGCGGCGTCGCGCACGCCTTCGCAGCACTCGGCCGGGCACTGCCGGAACTGGCAGCCCGCACCCCCGGCGGCCGCGTCGAGCGCCGCGAGATCCGGATCCGCACCCCCTTCGGCGGTCCCGGCGCCCGGGATGCCTTCGAACTCGTGACCCGCGCGGTCACCGGAGACCGCTACGCCGTACTGCCGGAACTCGCCCGGCCCGAACGCGGTAACACCCTGGCCCGTTACGTCTTCGAGCTGACCGCCGGGGATGCAGCCGTCACCTGCGTGATCCGGAATGAGGGCATCGTCGCGGACGAGTTCATCGAGCTCACAGCGAAGCCGGAGAAGACCGCCTCCGAACTGGCCCACCTGGAAGTCCTCAAGCGCGAAATGCGGGACCGCATCCTCGAGCGCGACCCGGCTCAGGTCTACGACGTCGAAGGCTAGTTTCGACCTGCTGGAAACTGGTCCTTCGCCTAGTGCCTGCGGGATCGATTATTTGCCGAGGGGTCCGGATGTTCTTCGCAGATTGAGGCAACCACCTTGGTCCCCGTTTCATCCGGGCTAATCCGAATATTCACCGGCCGCCCGTAGGTGTCTGTGGCCGGTATGTCGTATGGGTTCAGCGTGGTTTTGCTCTGGACGGTCAGGATGAGCGTCTTGGGATGATCCACTGTGTAGCCGTGTTCCTGCCGCAGCATTTCCGCGATCCTGCCTTTAGCCGTTGATAGTTTCCTCTTGGCTGCAACACCGGCCTTGATGATCACGGCAAAAGAAGCAATGTAAACGGCCAGAAGAATGATGATCCCCAGCATCAGCAGGTCTTTATAACCCTCAGCCTTAGGGTCACCCATCAATTCGCTGGCGACGATCATTCCACCGATCGATGCGATCGCCAGCACGATTGCCAGCCATGGGGCGGGCACCTTGGGAACGAGGGTTTCGCCCGCCTCTACGCCGGGGATTTCTTTGGCTTTTGACACTTGAGACCTAACGGTAAAAGGCGCACGGAACAATAACTTCAGCAGTAGCAGTGTAACGATACGGCGGCTTCACGGATCAAGGATTAAACCAAAACCGGTTCAAGCGTGAGGGGGAATCACCAAGAGATCCCCGACCTCACAATCCAGCGCATTGCAGATCGCGGTCAGTGTGGAGAACCTGATGGCTTTGGCCCGGTCATTCTTGAGGACCGACAGATTCACGAGGCTGACACCGACCTGCCGGCTCAGTTCCGTCAGCGTCATGCCGCGGGCTTCCAGGAGTTCATCAAGACGGCAGTGGACGTTCGAGGAATCATCCGCCGGCATCAGACCAGGCCATCCGTATCCTGCTGAATCCGACGTCCGTATTGGAAGACTCCCGCAACCAGTATCAAGACGAGGCTAAGCACCAGCGGCCAGGGGCTCAGCGTGCCTTCAAACAGGACCAGTTCGTCGCCCGTCTGGCGCTCCATTACAACCAGGTCCGCCACGCGGGGCAGCGCGATTCCGTAGAGGCCCTGGCTAAACGTCCCTACCAGCAGCAGGACGATACCGCAGGCCCCGATGATCCTCACGGACACGGCGGTGAACAGGACCGCGCTGCGGAGCCGGTAGGCCAGCAGGAAGACCAGCGCCTGGACGGCGAGCACACCTGCCTGGTGCAGTGCTGAAGAGCAAGCGAGGAGCACTGCGGGACCGGAGGGAAGAGCGGGAACCGTAGCCGTCAGTGTTGTGTAGTGCGCTGTCACTCCGGCGGTCAGCCCGTCCACACTCTGGTCCTGTGCGCTGACCGGAAGCTCCAGCGTCACCGGGCCGGTGAAGTACCCGACGATTTCGGAGATTGAAAAGGCAGTGCTTACAACCGCGGCCAATGCCGCCACAATCATGAAGACGGTCGCGTCCGTCCGCGAAACGATTCTCTTTTCGCCTGCCGGCGCGGCGCCGGTGTTTTTCATCAGCTTCATGGTCCCCCCATATCGACTGTCGTTAATAACGATTGTCGATAAGCTACGCCGCGGCGGTGCCGGCGTCAATGCCCCCGGCAACCGTCTCACTCTGGCCGCCCAACCCGGCCGACGTTAGGCTCCTGCACTTGGGGCCGGGCGGATCCGGAAGCCCGCCATCTTCGGAAGGACCGGCATGCGCATTGTGCGGACGTGGCGCGGCGTTGTCCGCGGCCAAGACCTTGAGGCGTACGTCGAATACGTGCAACAGACAGGAATCGTGGAATACCGCGCCACGGCGGGCAACCTCGGCGCCTGGATTCTCACCCGCAGCCTGGACGAGGGGCGCAGCGAGATTGTCACGGTTTCGCTGTGGGTTTCCCTCGATGCGATTCGCGCTTTCGCGGGCGACGACGTCGGCCGGGCCGTCTTCTATCCCGAGGACGACCGCTTCCTCCTGGAGCGTGACCGCACCGTGTCGCACTATGAGCTCGCCGGTTAGTCCCGGCGTTCGTGACGGTAGCCGGCAGCCTGAAGCATCAGCAGCGCAAGGGCACCGGCCAGGCCGAAGGGCAGCAGATACACGCCCATCATCTGGAAGTTCATCACCGCAACGTCCTGGGCACTCGTGACTGCACTGCCGCCGCTGTAAATGGCCGACGTTATTTGGAGGTTGCCGGAGAGCCAGATCAGTCCAAGGACAAGCATCATCGCCACAACTGCCCACGCGGCCCAGAGATAGGGGTTAGACCGGCTCCTGGAGGCAGCAGCCGTATCGACGGGCCCTTCAGCAGTGGCGCCGCCACGGTCCGCGTCGCTGAACTCCGCTCCGGTACGGGCGGTAAGACTGGACGCCTGCGGAGGTTCACCGCCGTCGGACACCACTTCCACCCAGTCCGCGCTTTCCCCAGGCATCGGCCGGGAGTAAAGCCGGTAATCAGATTTGCTGATGCTTCGCCGTGTTCCCATGGCCCGAAGCCTACTACGCGCCGGGTCCGGCCTTTCCCTGCACCGTCGGCGCGGTTATCCGGCTCCTTGCAGCAAGGCCCTGAGGTAGCGGCCGGTGCTGCTGGCAGGGTTGGCGGCGACGTCGTCGGGCGTACCCGTGGCGATGATCCGGCCACCGGCTTCGCCCCCGCCTGGCCCCAGGTCGATGACGTGGTCAGCGTTCGCAATCAGGTCCAGGTCGTGTTCGATGACGACGATCGTGGCACCCCTGGCCAGGAGCCGGTCCAGCACCTTGATCAGCACCCGCGTGTCGATCGGATGCAGGCCGACGGTGGGCTCGTCGAGGATAAACAGGGTGCCGGACTGGTCCCGGCCCAGCTCGCCGGCGAGCTTGAGCCGCTGTGCCTCGCCGCCGGACAGTGCCGGGGTGTCCTCCCCCAGCGTCAGATAGCCGAGGCCGAGGTCCTTCAGGGTCCGCAGCTTCCGGCGGACCTTCGGCAAGGCGGCAAGGACCTCGTACGCCTCGCGCACGGTCAGGGCGAGGAGACCCGGCAGCGAAAACCTGCCGCCGGCGGTATCCAGCACGACGTCGTCGGCGGCCGGGGCGTACCGGGAGCCGGTGCAGTCGGGGCAGGGAATGTCGACGTCGGGCAGGAACTGGACATCCAGCACCACCTGTCCGGTGCCCTCGCAGCGCGGGCAGCGCAGCGAGCCGGTGTTGTAGGAGAAATCCCCCGCCGACAGCCCGCGTTCCTTGGCGGCGTCCGTGGCGGCGTAGGCACGGCGCAGGGTGTCGAGGATACCCGAGTAGGTGGCGACGGTGGAGCGGATGTTCACGCCGATGGGGGTCGCATCCACCACGTCCGCCCGGGACAGGCCGGCCGGATCCACGGACACCACGTGCTCCGGAAGCGCCGTGCCGTTTGCCGCGGCCGTGATGGCCGGGACGAGGCTCTCCAGCACCAGGGTCGTTTTCCCGGACCCCGACATACCGGTCACCGCCGTGAGCCTGCCCTTGGGGATGGCGACGTCGAGTGCGTGGACGGTGTGCAGCGGCGAGGTCGCCAGGTGGGCAGTGCCGACGTCGTACATTGCGTCCGCGGCAGCGCGTTGGCGGACTATCGGCTCTCCGCTGCCCTCAAGGAACGGCCCAATCAGGGAAGCAGGATCCGCAGTAATACCGCTGATTGGCCCCTGCGCGATCACGGTCCCGCCCTCGGCGCCGGAGCCCGGCCCGATTTCGATCATCCAGTCGGCCTCGCGCAGCACCTGCACGTCATGGTCCACGAGCACCACCGAGTTCCCGCCGTCCAGCAGGTCCCGCATGATCCCGATGAGGCCTTCGACGTTGGCCGGGTGCATGCCGATGGACGGTTCGTCGAGGACGTACAGCACGCCGGTGGTTTCGTTGCGCACCGCGCGGGCCAGCTGCACCCGCTGCCGCTCCCCCGTGGACAGAGTGGAACCGGCGCGGTCGAGGCTCAGGTAGCCCAGGCCCAGCTGAACCAGGCGCCGGGCCATCTCCTCGAACTGGGCCACGGTCATCCGGGCCATCTGATGCATTTCCGCCGGCAGCGGGGCGACGACGGTCGGCACCCAGACGAGCGTCTCCTCCAATGTCTTGGCCGACGCGTCAGCGAGGTTGATGCCGGCCACTTCCGTTCCCAGGGCGGCCCCGGACAGGCGCGTTCCCTGGCACACCGGGCAGGTGTGCGCGCTGATGAAACGGGCCACCCGGGCCAAACCCGCCTCACTGGTGGCGTTCCTCATTGCTTCCTGCACCGCTAGGCGGGCGTTGCGGTAGGTTATGTTCACCTCGAACAGCTTGCCGTTACTGGTCGCTGCGCTGATGTGCTTCTTCTCCTCCGGGCCGGCAAGCACAATCTGCCGCTCACGCTCGGTGAGTTCGGCGTACGGAACGTCAGTGCGCACACCGAATTCGGCCACTACGCGCGACATCATGGTCAGGCCGAACATGCCCCAGGGGGCCACAGCGCCGTCGTTGATGGTTTTGGACCGGTCCGGGACTAGGGCGGCGTCGTCGACCTCCCGGACCGTGCCGGTGCCTTCACAGGCTGGACAGGCGCCGGAGGAGTTAAAGGCCAGGGACTCCGCGCCCGGCGGAGGGAAGGCCGTCCCGCATTCGGGGCACACGAGTTCCTTGCCTGCGGCGACGTCGATGGTCGGGGGCAGGCGGTGCCCGTTGGGGCACAGATGGGACCCCAGCCGGGAGAACATTACCCGCAGCACATTCAGCAGCTCCGTGGAAGTCCCGAAGGTCGAACGGACCCCGGGTACGCCGGGCCGTTGGCGCAGGGCCAGTGCGGCGGGGACGTGGCGCACGGAGTCGACGGCGGCGCGGGCCGCGTGCGACATCCGCCGTCGGGTATAGGTGGACAGCGCCTCGATGTATCGCCGGGACCCCTCCGCATAGAGCACCCCCATCGCGAGCGAGGATTTTCCCGAGCCGGAGACTCCCGCAACGGCCACCAACCGGTCCAACGGGATGTCGACGTCGACGTTCTTCAGGTTGTGGACCCGGGCGCCTCGGATCTGGACCACGGCCGACGGCGGAGCCACGGTGGGCGCGGGTTCGGTGCTGTGCGTGCGGTCCGGCTCGACCATGGATTCTCCCTACTGGCACTTAGCGGGTGCGGTCACCACACTAGGCGCCTGCACCTCTGGCGGCCCTCCCAGCATTTCTGATTCCCCCTGTTTCGCAACAGGGGACGCCCGCATCGGGGCCGCGCAAACGCTTGAGCCGCACACTCCAACACCCGGCCGGACAGTCGCCGATAAGCGCCGATGCCCGTGTTCCGGTGAGGGAACACGGGCATCGGTACCAAGCGGATAGGGGGTCAAGGCGGGCAAACCGTGCCCCGCCTAGCTCTCTTCCACCTCCGAGAACAGGGCGATGAAGGTGGTCCCGGTGGCCTTCAGCTGACCGAAGAGGTCCGCGGCCGCAGGTGTTGTTACGGCAGCCGAGGCGTCCTCGTAGCTGTCGAAGTACAGGTCAAGCGTCCGGTGGGCAGGCGTGGGTGAGCCGTTTTCCTTCGGCCAGACCTTGCCGGCCTCGTAACGGCGCAGCTTCGAGAGCTGCTTGGCGCTGTCCGCGATGCCTTTGTAGGCGGTCTCAAACGCGTCGGGGTCGGCGGGGTTGTCGATGACGAACGTGATCTTGGTGGGCATAGGGGTCTTTCCTTTCGGGGGTGCGGATGGTTGAAGTTTCCGGGCACGTGGGACCCTTGTCTACCGTGCCGCGGTCTCCAGGAGCCGGAGCCAGACTTCACTGATCGTGGGATACGCCGGAACCGCATGCCAAAGCCGGTCGAGCGGTACTTCCCCGGCGATCGCAATGGTTGCCGCGTGCACCAGCTCGGTCACGTCAGGTCCGACGGCGGTGAACCCGACAATCGTGTTGGTGTCCTCATTGATGAGGATGCCTGCGCGGCCGGTATAGCCGTCGGCATGCAGTGAGGCGCCGGCAACGGATCCAAGGTCGTATTCCACGGAACGGACCCGGATCCCGGCGTCGACGGCGCCGGCCAGGGTGAGGCCGGCGGAGGCAATCTCGGGGTCGGTGAAGATGACCTGCGGAACTGCCCGGAGGTCGGCGGTCGCCGCATGACGCCCCCAGGGGAAGTCCTCGACGGGGGCGCCTGTTGCCCGTGCCACAATCGCGTCTCCCGCAGCCCGGGCCTGGTACTTCCCCTGGTGGGTGAGCAGCGCACGACCGTTGACGTCGCCCGCGGCGTAAAGCCAGCCGCCGTCGGGCACGGTGCCGTCGGGGCCGATCACCCGCAGCGTCTCATCCACGCTCAGCCAGCCGGAGGCCGCGAGCCCGAGGTGTTCAAGCCCGAGGTCGCCGGTGTTGGGCCTGCGTCCCGTGGCAACCAGGACCTCGTCGGCGTCGATACTCCCGCCGCCGGCCAGGGTTACGTGCACGGTGCCGCGCGCGTCGCGGGTCACCTCGCTCGGGCTTGCACCGATCAGCACCCGCACTCCAGCGCTTTCCAAGGAGGCGACGACGTGCTCGGCGGCGTACGGCTCGACCCGCGGCAGGACGCCGTCGCGCGCGATGAGCGTCACCGCGGCGCCCAGCGCGCTGAAGGCGGTCGCCATTTCCGTGCCGACGACGCCGCCGCCGATGATCGCGAGCCGCTCCGGGATTTTCTTCACGGACACCGCTTCACGGCTGGTCCACGGGGCAGCGTCCGCCAGTCCCGGGATCGGCGGCAGCGCCGCGCTGCTGCCGGTGGCGATGACGACGGCGTGCCGTGCCGTGATCGTGCTGACCGTGCCGTCCCGGCCGGTGACTTCCACGGTCCGCGGGGCACTGATCCGCCCGTGCCCGCGGACCAGGGTGATGCCGGCCTGTTGGAGCCACGCCACCTGGCCCTCGTCGTCCCAGTTCGAGGCGAACCGGTCCCGGCGGGCCAGCACCGCATCGACGTCGAGCCTGCCGGTTACTGCCGCGGCGGCACCGGGCAGCTGCCGGACCGCGCGGAGTGCGGCCGCGTCCCGCAGCAGCGCCTTGGTAGGCATGCATGCCCAGTAGGAGCACTCGCCGCCCACCAGCTCGGATTCGACAATCACCGCACTGAGGCCGCCGGCAACTAGCCGGTCCGCAACGTTCTCCCCCACCGTACCGGCGCCGATAACAATAACGTCGGTGGTCTCAACCGGTCAACGCACCGCCCGTGATCGGATATGAAAGTGATGGGAATGGTGCGTGATTATGGGTTTACTGCTGAGCAGCAGGATCAGCTGTGGGAATACTGGCGACGTGGAGACTCTCTACGGTCGATCGCTAGGAACCTGGGTACGAATACTCAGCGGGTGAGGAACTTCCTGCTGCAGTCCGGTGGTATTCGGTTGCCGGCATCGAAGCGCAGTGACCGGCACCTGTCGATGGCTGACAGGGAGGAAATATCCCGGGGTATCGCCGCCGGCCACTCAGCCGCCGTCATCGCTGAAAGCTTGGGGCGTGCGGCCTCAACGGTCTCGAGGGAGATCCGCCGCAATGGCGGGCGTGAGAACTACCGTGCTGTGAGTGCTGATCAGCGCGCGGTGTTGCTGGCGAAGCGGCCAAAGCCGCAGCGGCTGGATGTGAACCATATGCTGCTCATCGTGGTGGCCTTCAAGCTGGGGCAGGACTGGTCACCGGAGCAGATTTCCCAGTGGCTACGCCGCACGTACCCGGAGGATGCCTCGATGCGGTTGTCGCACGAAGCGATCTACCGGTCCATCTACATCGCTGAGCGCAAAGCCCTCGCGCGATGCCTGGTCCGGCCGTCGCATCATCTGCGGTCGGGACGCACGATGCGCATTCCAAGGGCCCCTCGGGTAAGCAACAGGGGACGCCTGAAGAAAATGGTCTCCATCCACCGCCGCCCAACTGACATCGAACAACGGACTGAGATCGGTCATTGGGAGGGCGATTTGGTGATGGGTGCACGCCCATCTGCTATCGCAACCCTCGTTGATCGCAAGACCCGGTATGTCCGGCTGGTACAGCTGCCCAATGGAATCAAAGCCGACGTCGTCCGGACCGCCCTGACATCAACCTTCCGCGGGCTACCGGCTGAGCAACGGCTGTCCCTGACCTGGGACCGGGGACGCGAGCTGGCTGAGCATCAGGAGCTCACGGCCGAGCTGGGCCTGCCCGTATACTTCTGCGATAAACGCAGCCCCTGCCAACGCGGAACGAACGAAAACACCAACAGGCTCCTACGCCAATATCTACCCAAGAACGGTGACCTTCGTCAGTTCAGCCAGCAGGACCTCAATGAGATAGCAGACAGGATCAACACAAGACCACGAAAGGTACTGGACTGGGCAACCTCCTCAGATGCGTTCAACCCCTCAGCAAGGGCCCCTGCTCCAGTCCTATAAAAGGATGGTTATCCGCTTCGTAGCGGAGCCTGCGGGCCTCGACGCTCAGAAGCTGACGCCCGTGGAAACGGCCGACCTGATCCAGCAGGTTGCAGAGCTCTATCCGGCCCAGCGGAGACGCCTTGATCACGTGATCTGGCGCCATGTTTACGGGCGGGATACGGTCAAGGCCGATGAGTTGGTCTAGCATCGCTACTGTTGCGAGACGAGGTCTCATGGTTGAAGAATGGCGGATGACCATCTCCGACCATGACACGTACATCGCTGCGGCTCCGGAACAGTTCCGCCCACTGCTGACCACGTTGCGTGCTCAGCTCGCGCGTACCCTGCCGGACGCGGAAGAGGTCATTGAGTACAACATGCCGGGGTTCCGAATTGGACGATCGATTGTCGCCAGTTACGCCGCCTTCAGTAAGCAATGCGGCCTTTATCTCGCCCCAGGCGCCATCACCGCTCATGCCGAAGACATCGCCGCCGCCGGGCTGAAGGCCACCAAAACCGGCATCAAATTTCCCGTGAACAAACCCATCCCTGACGACCTCGTCGAACAGCTCGCCCTAACCTCGCGGAAGGACGTTGGGCTGTAACGCTGTGGACGATCCTTCTGCGGGACATCTGTGGTGTCGGGGCCGCTACTCGTCGTATTCCACGTCAGCGAAGGCTTTGACCTCTGATCGAAGTTGCTCCGCGATACTGGCACCCTCAGCCTTCCATTCACGTTCCTTGGCGCGTGAACTCCAACCGTTTTCATAAAGGTTCTCGGCATCCCAGGCGTCGTACCAAGCGCGAAGTCGGTCAGTTAGGGTTTCTGACAGCCCGAAGTCTGCCGGCTCCATTGTGTATTTGCTCGGGTGGCCGGGGGTGCTGTTCTCCCAAAGTGGCCACCGGTGCCCGTAGTCAGGAAACAGGCGGATGACTCGACGGGCGGGGTCGTCTGGCATGACCAAATACTAGCCCCAAGCGGGCATCCTAATGCCGGCCTTCCGGTGTTGATCGGACTGCCTGTAAGCCGATCCTCCACCGCTCGCCCTCGTCGTCCGCAGGATCAACGTGGTCATTTCTTCCCGGAACAGCTGGGTTGATTGAGTAATTAGCTTTTCTCGGAGGCACTACCAGACAGCAAGTTGGAAACAACAGAGGTCTTGGACTGCGTGTAGTCATCCCAGTTTCTTGCTGCTTTCGCGGCGCCGACCTTGGTATGAAGGTATTCAGCACGGGCGCTTTCGTCGGACCTGAGTAGATCACGAAAGCTAATGCGCCTGCGCCACGGCAGGCTTTCGTATTCCACTACATGAACAATGTAGGTACGGGATGATCTGGAAGGATGACTAAGCCAACAATGGTGATCGCGTTCACCTTCAAGATCGAACCCGATCGTGGCGAGATGCTGTGAAACGCTGCTGACTCTATCTGCTTCGACACCAACAAGGATGTCCACAACATCCTTGGCAGGAAGATCAGGCACGGCAGTGGAACCAATGTGCTCCAGATGGACACCGTGGACCTGTTGACGGATCTTGTCCATCATTTCAGCCGCCATTCCCGTCCATTCGGAGTAGCGGCTCGGAACGAGGAAAACAGGTTGATCGGGTGTCATGGAGTCATCTTTGCATAGGCCCCATCCTGGCTGCTGCAGGCGCTGTAGAACAAGCTTCACCCAGTGCTTAGCGGATCCTCCAGTGGTCAGCGGCGAAGCAGGCGTTATGGCTCACCGCTGACGTCGCATTCAGCCTAGTCAACTGCCTTGGATGGCCGCGGTTTAACGACGGTCAAGGGCGCTAGACGTAACGAGGGATCCAGCTGCCTGAACAATCAACGGCATGGAAGGATCGTTTTCGTGCCAACAATCCATTTTTTATCTCGCTGTTTGTTCCCGGTAAGGCTTGGGGCCATCCATGTATGCTCGTCACCAATCTAGCGCTGCTTTGAAGGGGATAAATGTGACGATGAAGTTGGACTGGTCCGGGCTGGTCAATGCCAGAGATCTTGGTGGAATCCCGCTGGAGGGCGGCGGTTACACAGTTGCAGGGGCTTTTGCGCGCTCGGACCATCCCCTGATGCTTACGCCGACAGGGTGGGAACAACTGGCCTCTTACGGTATTCGCACGATCGTTTCTCTGGAGACAGGAGGCCTGGAAGGAGAAGCCGCCCTACGTGCAAACCGCCCCGTTGAAGTCCCTGAGGGCATATCGGCGGAGCTGCTTCGCTTGCCGATCGAAGACGGATCCGACGACGACTTTATGGAACGGTGGGCGCGTACAGGCCTTTGGGCAACCCCCCTGTATTTCAAAGACGCCCTGGAACGCTGGCCCGATCTGTACGGCTCCGCCCTGAATGCATTTGCTGACGCAGAGCGGCCAGTTCTTTTGCACTGCGGTCGTGGCCACGACAGGACGGGCATCATGTCGCTGCTCCTGCTCACCCTCGCCGGCGCCACAGCAGAAGGAATTGCAGAGGACTATCTTCTCAGCGCCCGCAATCTCCAAGCGCGCGAACCAGGCGCCGCGGAAAAACTGGATACTGCCCTACAACGGGCCGACACAACGGCCCTAGAAAGCATCCAGGCTGCGATGGCTGTGGTCACCGACGACTGGTTGGGTGCAGCCGGCGTCATGGAGGAAGTACCAGCGATCATCAAATCGTCCTTGCTCGGAGCTGAGACGCAGTCCTTTTAATAGAAGGGCCGCTACCGACCGTTCTATGGAGTGAAGCACCGTAGAACGGTCCCTCACCGTGCTCTTATGCGCTCCAGCACAGCTTCATATATCCATTGACATCGCCGATGTACGCAAGACCAGTACGGTGAAATGCACGGTGAGGGCACCTTATCTGAAACACTGTCCGGGTGAAGATTGGATATGCACGCGTCTCGACCAACGAACAAGACCTCACCTCTCAGCGGGACGGTTTGGCGGTCCTCGGAGTTGACCCCGAGAACATCTATGTCGATCACGGACTCACTGGGACAAACCGCACGCGGCCAGGATTGCGTGAGGCCATGGCTGCCGTCAGATCCGGGGACACTCTGGTTGTTACCAAACTCGACCGACTCGCGCGCTCCCTTCCTGACGCACGCGACATTGCCGACGAGCTCACACGCAAGGGCGTATCACTGAGCCTGGGTGCCAGCGTCTACGACCCCACGGATCCCGTTGGGCGTCTTCTCTTTAACGTCCTCGGCATGGTCGCTGAATTCGAGGCCGATCTCATTCGCATGAGGACCCGTGAGGGCATGGCCGTCGCCAAAGCCAAGGGGCGGCTGCGGGGGAAGACGCCGAAGCTATCTGCTTCACAGCGCCGGCACTTACTCGAGCTGCACGACAAAGGCGAGCACACCCAGGCCGAACTCGCTGAACTATTCTCAGTCTCTCGAACGACGATCTACCGTGAAGTGCAGCGACGAGCAATCGCGGCCATGCCACAGCCCCGTCAATAAAATTGGTTTGACCACGGTGCATTGACCGGTTGAGACCACCTCCGTAACGGTCCCGGTCATCGTGTGCCGGCCTTCGCAAGACGCTGCAGCCGGATCGCGGAGAGGAGGAAGAACACGCCGCCGAGGGTGGCGTATCCCGCGACACCGGTGAGGGCCGCTGCGGAAGTGTCGGACATCAGAATGAATCCGGTGCCGGCGAGGCTGGAGATGCCGCCGCTGAGAATCATCGGCCACTGCCCGCCCAGCCGCAGGCGGGAAATGGCAACGGCGAGCTGGACGGCGCCCGCGGTAATAGCCCAGACACCCCAGACAACCAGCACGGCGGGCACCCCCGAGGTGACGGCCACACCGAGGGCGACGGCGGTCAGCAGGCTAAGCGCCATATTCACCAGGAGCAGCGGGCCGGGACGGGTGGCGCGGGAGGCGCGGTGGTCGACGACGGCGGCCGCGACGTCGAACAGCGGGTAGAGGATGAGCAGGGCGATGCTGAGGGGTCCGAGGGTGGAGGCGGTCAGGGCAATGAGGACTGCCCAGACGATGGCGAATCCGAAGCGGACGAAGTACAGCTTCCGTAGGACCGGTGAGATCGCCGGTGGGGTCTGGGTGGTTGATGTGGTCATGATGTTCCGTTCTGTTTGAAGTGTTTGAAAGCGGGAAGGGGGTGTCTGGTGAGGGGTCATCGGACGGTTACCGCCGACGTCGCGGCCTGGAGAATGAGACCCGCGACGGTCGAGGGACGACTGACCATGACGGCATGGGAGGCCTCGACCTCTATGACGGCCGCGTCGGTCCGGCGGGCCATCATCCGCTGCACCTCCGGGTCGATGGCCCGATCCGCCGTGGTGACGAGTACATAGGCCGGCACGGTGCGGAAGGCCTCCCGGCTGATCGGTTCCGCTACCGCACGGACGTTTGCAGGACGCTGGACGATGCCGAGGACACCAGCCGTGCGCTGGTCGACGTCGGCCGCAAAGGCTGCGCGGAAACCCTCCGGGCTGATGTGCACCTCAGGCCCGCTTGGTGTTTCGACTGTCACCAAGGGCAGCGGGGTCGATGATTGTGCGGCCAGCTGGCCGACCGTCTCCCCCGCGATCGGGATAAATGCCGCGACGTAGACGAGGGCCTGCACGTCCACGGTACTCGTATCGATGTTCGTGATGACTGCACCGCCGTACCAATGGCCGACGAGCACCACGGGACCCTCGATCGCTGCCAGGTAGCTGGCCAGGTAGGCCGTGTCATGCTCCACGCCGCGCAGCGGGTTCGCAACGGCCCGGACCGGGAATCCGGCATGCAGGAGTTCGTTGATCACCGGCTCCCAGCTGGAGGAATCGGCCCACGCGCCGTGCACAAGCACGATGGTCGGCAATCCCTGGTTTTCGCCGGCGTCGGAATCAGTAGTGGTTCCCAGTCGAGATGAACTGTTCAACATTTCACATGTCCTTTCGTAGTAGTTGAAGCCGTCCGGCGTCCGTACGGACAGCGGACGGCCCGCTGGTAGAATGACTAGTCACTCTACTTCGAAGGACTGTAATCTGGATCATGGAGACACGCAAGGGCAACCGGAAGGAAATCTCATGGCGGAGGCTGTGAAGGTATCGATGAGGGAACGTCTCGTCGAAGCCGCGACTGAGCTGTTCTATGCCGAGGGGCTTCGAGCGGTCAGCGTCGACAAGGTGATCGACCGTGCCGGAACGACGAAAGTGACCTTCTACCGGCATTTCAAAAGCAAGGATGACCTGGTGGTGGCCCATCTGGAACGCCGGGCAAAGATCGAGCGTGAGGGAATCGGCGCTGCAATGGAACACGCCGGCGGGGATGCCGACAAAACCTTGCAACTAATCGCGAACCAATTAGGCACTATGTCCTGTGAGCCCGGATTCCGCGGGTGTCCCTTCATCAACGCCGCAGCCGAATACCCGGACCCCGCCAGCGCAGTCCGTAAAACCATCAGGGACCACCGCGAATGGTGCAAGGCCGCGTTCGCTGAAATCGCCCGTCCCCTGGCTCCCGCCGATCCGAAGGCGGCAGCCGAGGATCTGATGCTTCTTCGCGACGGAGCGATGGTTGCCGGCTACCTTGACGACGACGGCGACGCCCTCGCCGCTTCCTTCCTGCGCAGCTGCCGGGCGGTCGTCAACGCCGGCTGACTGCGGGTAGATCCAGGAGCGTCGAAGGCGGCCAGCCGCGAACGTGTGCGGCAGCTCGTTGCCCGCCTAGATCGCCGGAAGTGTGGCCGTGTCGATGACGAAGCGGTACCGTACGTCGGATGCGAGCACACGTTCGTAGGCATCGTTGATGGCGTCGGCGGCTATGAGCTCAATTTCGGGTGCGATGCTGTGCTCGGCGCAGAAGTCCAGCATGTCCTGGGTCTCACGGATACTGCCGATACCAGTGCCGGCGAACGAGCGCCGGTTGCTGCACAGCGTGTACACCTGTACCGGCAGTACCTCCGTCGGCGCACCGATGTTCACCATGGTTCCGTCGAGGCCGAGCAGCATGAGGTAGGCATCCACGTCGATCTTGGCACTCACCGTGTTGATGATGAGATCAAAGGTGTTGGCGAGGGTTTCGAATGTAGCCGGGTCGCTCGTGGCGTAGTAGGAGTCAGCACCGAACCGCAGCCCGTCCTCCTGCTTACTAAGCGAGTGCGAGAGAACCGTGGTTTCCGCTCCCATGGCATGTGAAATCTTTACGGCCATGTGACCGAGCCCGCCCATCCCAATGACGGCTACCTTCTTGCCTGGGCCGGCATTCCAGTGCGCCAGTGGTGAATAGGTCGTAATGCCGGCGCACAAGAGGGGCGCGGCCGCTTCGTACGGGATGCTCTGCGGAACACTCAGCACGAAGTCCTCCACCACGACGATATGCGTGGAGTACCCGCCCTGTGTGATGGTGCCGTCGCGGTCCACGGCGCCGTAGGTAGCGGTGTTGCCGTTGAGGCAGTACTGCTCTGCACCTGCGCGGCAATTGGCGCATTCACGGCAGGAGTTGACGAGGCACCCCACGCCGACGCGGTCGCCGACTTGGTGCTGCGTGACGTCTGCACCAATCTCGCTGACAACCCCGACGATCTCGTGGCCCACCGTCAACGGGTACTGCACCGGCCCCCAGTCACCCCGGACAGTGTGGATGTCTGAGTGGCAGATCCCCACGTAGGCGATCTCGATAAGTACGTCTTTCGCGCCAACGCTGCGTCGTTCAATCGTGGTAGCGACAAGCGGGTCGGTGGGCGATATCGCGGCGTAGGCACTCACGGTCCGAGTCGGACGAGTCGCAATCTGAACTGGTGAAACCATGGTGGGCTCCTAAAAACAGGCTATCTTTCGTAGCGGTTTAGCGGTTCAGGACTCCGTTCGGCACGGACACAATTGCCGTCCTGCAGCGTGCAGGCTCCGGATTTGTGAGTCGTGAATCTACTTAGCCCTCAGAGTGTTAGCCAGTGCCCCCGCGGTCGGGGGCACTGGCAGAGCCCCCCTTTGCCTACAGGTCCACGCTTTTACCCATTCCACAACAGGTAAGGGCCCATATCCCGGAAGTACATATGCAACTAGATGAAACGCTTGATCCGCGCACTTCAACACTCAATACTCGGCCGGACATTCGTCGATGAGTGAGGTATCCAATGATGATTACCAAAAGAGTGCGCGCATGGTCAGCGGCCGGAATAGCGGTTGGCCTGACGGCGACCGGCACGGCATTTGCCAGCTCCCCCGCTGCGCACGATGCCAACGAAGACTACCGGGCCCACTACCCCGTCGTCTCGACCGACAAGGGCGAGGTGCAGGGGGAAGCGACGTCGATGGTCACCTCGTTCAAAGGCATCCCCTATGCCGCTCCCCCGGTCGGCGACCTGCGCTGGAAGGCCCCGGCCGACGTCGAGCCGTGGGAAGGCGTGCTGGACGCCACGCAATTCGGGGGCTCATGCACCCAGGGCACCGGATGGGACCCGGGCTATGACCAGCCCACACTGAACGAGGACTGTCTGTACCTCAACGTGTACCGGCCGAGCGAGCCGTCGTCGAAAAAGCTGCCGGTATTCGTGTGGAACCACGGTGGAGGCAATGTCGCCGGCGCCGGCCGCGACACCGACCCGAACAAGTTCATCACCAAGAGCGAGGCGGTGTTCGTCACCATCAACTACCGCGTGGGTGCGATGGGCTGGCTCGACACCACCGGGCTGGAAGCGGACAACCCGGACGGTGCGGCAGGCAACTTCGGCCTGCTCGACCAGCAGGCCGCACTGACCTGGATCCAGGAGAACATCGGAAGGTTCGGCGGTGACGCACGGAATGTCACCCTCGCCGGCCAGTCAGCCGGGGCGTCGAATACCTGCGCACAGCTCGCCTCCCCCGGAGCCGACGGCTTGTTCGACCAGGCGATCCTGCAAAGTGGCGGGTGTTCGGCCCGCACGCCCCAGGTGGCACGCGCGTCCGGCGCCCAGTTCGCGGCGGAGATCGGCTGCCCCGACCCGGCAACCGAACTCGCCTGCCTCCGGGCGAAGTCACCG
This sequence comes from Arthrobacter sp. zg-Y238, assembly GCF_024385525.1. Lineage (GTDB taxonomy): Bacteria > Actinomycetota > Actinomycetes > Actinomycetales > Micrococcaceae > Arthrobacter_B > Arthrobacter_B jinronghuae. The sequence continues at coordinate 313,553 of NZ_JANFLU010000010.1, forward strand.
GCCGAGGTGCTCGCCGCCCAGACGGTGGTGCGGCAGAGCGGCGCGGTTCACGGCAACGCCGTCCTCCCGTCCGACCCGCTCGAGCTGTTGAAGGCCGGCCGGCTCACGAGGCTTCCGGTGATTGTGGGCGGTACGGCGGATGAGTCGCAGCAGAGCGTCTTTGCCGCCTACGACTACGTTGGCAATCCGATCACCGAAGAGATGCTCGCCGATCTGATCGCCACCACGTATCCGAACGATGCTGCGCAGGTGGCGGCGGCCTACCCTGCCGCCAACTATCCCTCACCCACCGTTGCGTGGGGAGATGTGCAGAGCGATCAGCGTGCCTGCCGCGACCAGACCCTGCGGGACCGGATGGCCGCCGACACCAGGACATATGCCTACGAGTTTGCGGAGAAGGACGGGCCGGCGTTCACCTCCATCTGGCGGCTCGGCACCGACTACCCGTTCGGCGCCACCCACGTCAATGACCTTGGCTACCTGTGGGATTACCTCGGCACCGCGCTGCCGTTCAGCACCGAACAGGTACAGCTCTCGGACCAGATGATCAGCTACTGGTCCAGCTTCGCCGACGAAGGACGTCCGGATGTGAACTTCGCTCCGGAGTGGCCGCGCTACCGCCCGCAGGGAGAGATGCTGCAATTCGTTGCCCCCAGCGCCCAAGTGGTCAGTCATGCAACGGTCGATGCCGAGCACGGGTGTGAACTGTGGGACCGGGTGAGCCCGGCACCTTAGTATTTCGTTCATGACCAGCGCGGCCAGCAGCCCCTCCGGTACCACCCGGCTGCTGGCCGTCGCTATTCTCGCCACCTTCGTGGCGTTCCCCGGCGGGTCCATCGCCACCGCGGTTCCGCTCTTCATTGGGCGACGCCGGGGACGGCCTGGACTGTAGCGCGGCTACCCATCGAGGTCGCGACGGCGAAAACCAGTGAAACCGATCAGCAGGAACACAGCAGTGACGGCGGAGATTCCCACCAACCCGCCCCACCCGGCGTCGTCGACGGAAACGTTGGGAACGTGCCAGAACGGACTGATCGCCAGTACCCAGTCCCAGAGCCTGAACGTCGGGCCCAGCAACGTGAGCACGAAGGAAATAAACACACCAGCCCAGGACGCGATTAGCACCTGCGGCCGCGCACCGACGACCGCCACCGAAACGGCGGTGGCCGTCCATACGGCCGGAACCGTCACCACGGCCTGCAGCAGAACCTTGCCGGCGTCGATGCCCAGGTCCCCAGAGGCCAGCGCCGTGATGATGGCTCCAGCGAGAAGCAGGTAGATGGTTGGTGTGGCCAATGCGAGCATGACGTTTGCTGTGAAGTAACGGGAGCGCGGAACGGCGGCGGCCAGAACGGGTTCCAGCCGGCCCTCCAGTTCCTCGATCCGCACCTTCTGCAGGATCTGTACGCCGGGAATGGCGGCGAGAATACCGACCAGGCTCAGGATCGTCACCAGGAAGGCCGGCGCGAGGGCATCCGGTGTGGCTGCACCGGAAGCGAGAACCGAGGCGGCTGCGCTGTCACCGCTCAGGATGTCCTTAAAGGAGCGGGCAAAAAACCCGAAGACCACCCCGATAATCATGAATGCAACGGTCCACGTCAGGAGCGGGGCGCGGTTCAGCCGGACCACCAGGCTCCACGGAGTTCCAACCCTGCCCCGGGCGGGGCCGGGTCCGGGGACGATTGCCCCCTGCCCGAAGTCGCGCCGCGACTGCAGCAGGAAGGCTATAGCGAGCAGGACCAGAGTAAGAGCCATTGCGGGGATCAGCGGCCACCAGTGGTTGCCGCTGGCCGGTCGGGTTTCCGTCATCCAACTCAACGGATTTATCCAGGACGTCCAGTCCGGTGCCTCCACCGAATACAAGAAGCCGCGCAGCAGGAACAGCGCACCGAAGGTACCCACAGCCAGCGAGTTGGCCGTCCGCGCATCGGATCCTAACTGCGCGGTCACGGCGGCGACCGCAGCGAACATCCAACCGGTGGCAGTGAACGTTGCTCCCAGCAGCAGGGACGCATTCCAGCCGCCGCCGCACCAGGAAGTGACGACTCCGGCGACGCCTCCCAGAGCCACCGAGCCGATCAGGGCCAGGCTCACTCCCGCCAGCAGACGGCTGCTCCGGCCCAGGACACCGGATGCCAGAAGCTCGGCCTGTCCGGAGTCCTCCTGGCCCCGGCTGGACCGGGTGACGGTGAAAATCGATCCGAGTGCGGCGAGGAAACCGCCCAGGGCGAGGCTGCGCCAAGCGTTGAAACCGTCGTCGGTGCTCAGATCGTAGGCCGGCCCGAAGATCAGGCCCAGTGCCGGGTTGGAGCCAATGGCAAGGGCTAGTCCGAGGCGGTCCTGCTGGGTCGGAAAGACCCATGGGTAGACGAGCACGGAGGACGCTGAGAGCGCCGTCGCGATCATGATCCACGGTACAAAGCTACGTCCGTCGAACCGGACAGTAGCGCGCAGCAGGGGCCGGGTACCTGTCAGGGCGTTGCTCATGGGCGCGCCCGTGTGGAGGGGGTGTCATCGTCATACAGCCGCAGGAAGAGGCTCTCCAGCGAGGGCGGTTCAACGGTCAGCGATGTGATGCCGAACGGAGTGAGTGCTGCCATTGCCTCACCCACCCGTGCGGACTCCACCACAGCCGTGAGTTTGCCGCCGTCCAGGTGCACGTCCTCGAATGCGGCCAGCTGGCCGGGCTGTGGGTCACGTTCCAAAGTGGCGTGGACGGCGGCGGTGGTATGCCCGCGAAGCTGGGCCAGTGTGCCTTCCTCCACGATCCGTCCGTCCCGGATAATGCTCACCCGGTCCGCGAGGGTTTCGACTTCGGCGAGGATGTGGCTGCTGAGCAGCACCGTGGTGCCCCGTTGCTTTGCCTCACCGATCACTTCCTGGAAGACGTTCTCCATCAGCGGGTCCAGACCGCTGGTTGGCTCATCGAGGATCAGGAGCTCGACGTCGGAGGCCAGGGCGGCGACGATGGCTACCTTTTGCCGGTTACCTTTGGAGTACTGGCGGCCCCGCTTCGCGGGATCCAGTTCAAACCGCTGGATCAGTTCCGCCCGCCGCCCCTCGTCCAGCCCGCCGCGGAGCGATCCCAGCAGGTCGATGGCCTCGCCGCCGGTCATGCCCGGCCATAACGCGACATCGCCCGGCACATAGGCAAGCCGCCGGTGCAGCGGCACGGCCTCCCGCCACGGATCCTTTCCCAGGACATGCAGGTCTCCGGCGTCGGCCTTCAACAGCCCCAAGAGCACGCGGATAGTTGTTGACTTCCCGGCACCGTTTGGCCCAAGAAAACCGTGCACCTGCCCACGCTGAACCTGTAGGTCCAGCCCGTTCAGAGCCTGGAATCTCCCGAAAGCCTTCTCCAGCCCGTGAACACTGATGACCATCTCCGCGCTCATAGCCTCCCCGTTCTCTGTCCATCCCTACAGCTAGTGTGCTGGCAAATCCGCCATGGAAGCTCCGCGTTACGCTCATGCGATGGACTCAGCAGCGTATCTTCGTGATCTCTTCGGCGTGCATGGCCGCGTGGCACTCGTGACGGGAGGAAGTTCGGGTATTGGCAAAGCGATAGCACTCGCACTCAGCGCAGCGGGTGCACACGTACTCATCGCGGCCCGGACCGCAGCGGCGATCGACGCGACAGTAACGGAAATACGCGAAGCGGGAGGCTCCGCCGACGGCGTCGTCGTGGACCTCTCAACCCGCAAGGGAGCACACCTTCTTGCCGATGCTGCCGGTGACGTCGACATCCTGGTCAACTCAGCCGGTATCAATCTCCGCCCCCTAATGCCCGAGCTCGACGAAGCCACCTGGGATGAGACCATGCGAGTCAACCTTGAGGCGCCGTTCATCCTCGGTCAGCGTCTCGCGCCCGGAATGGCAGAACGCGGTTTCGGCCGGATCATTCACATCAGCTCTCAGCAGGCACATCGGGCATTCGCGTCAAGCGGTGCCTACGGAGTATCGAAAGCAGGAATCGAGGCTTTGGCCCGATCGCAATCCGAGGCCTGGGCACCCTACGGTGTCACCGCAAACGTATTGGTGCCGGGCTTCGTGGAAACCCCCTTGAACAAGCGGCTCAGCTCGGATCCAGCAGCCGTCCAAGCTCTGGCCCGGCGCACACTCGTCGGGCGAAATGGCCTGCCCGAGGACTTCGCAGGCGCGGCTGTGTTCCTGGCCAGCGCTGCGTCGGCTTACGTCGTCGGGCAGTTGATCACCGTCGATGGAGGATTTTCGGTCCACTAATGCTTTTTGAAGGTGGAAGTACTAGCCGGCGGCCTTATAGGGCTCGCACCGGGTCTGGAGTTCCGTGGCGGCCGCGGTCCAGACCGCGGCGTTAAACATCCACGCCCTGGAAGGATCCTCGGCCTGCATAATGACGTTCTCAGTGGCCGAAGACAGCTCTTTCAGCAAGGGGGCCATGTCTGCGGACGCATTCTCGGTTATGGCGAGGACTTCTTCGTGGAGCGGACGTGCATCCGCCGCGCTCATCTCGACGCCGCTGGTCCCGCCGCCGATCCTCACAACGGAAATCATCCGGTTCAGCGGTCCCTGACCGTCTGCCCCCAGGAGCTTGAGACAGGACTGCTCTTCCGTATCCTCAGCCACTGTTTCCTTGGAGGGCTCCGCAGACGCCGGAGGCGAAGAGGGCTTGGCTTCCACCTCCGCGTTGGCCGCACTGCAGCCGGTGACAAGCAGCAGGGCCAGGACAGGGACTGCGGCAGCTTTTCTCATGGTTCTTTCCCCCGGGAATCGTAGACGGTGGTGCCAACCTAGCGGCTAACCGCCCGCCCGGCCAAGCGGCGGCAGTGCGCCTCGCCGACGACGGCGGCCCGGCGCTCTCTGGGTGAGGCGCCGAAGGTCCCGCCGTCGTCGTCGTGCCGCGGCGCTGCCGGCTAGAACCCGGACCGCCAGTCAAGGATGATGTCCGCAACCTCGTCGAGGTGTGACTCCAGGAGGAAGTGGCCGCCGTCGAGAAGTTCCACGCGCGCCTTGGCGACGTCCTGGAGGAATGCCGATGCCCCGGCCGGGCCGAAGATTTCGTCATTCCGCCCCCACACGGCAAGCACCGGAACCTGGGCGGAACGCAGCCATTCATGGAGCGCCGGATACAGTGCCCGGTTGGTGTGGTAGTCACCGAAGAGCGCCAGCTGGGCCTCGTCGACGCCGGGGCGGGCCAGGAGCGCCAGATCGTGCTCCCAGGCGTCCGGGTCCACGGTAGTGGGATCCGGAACGCCGTGCTTGTACTGCCACTCGACTGCCTCCCGGCCCAAAGCCGGACGCAGGGCCGCCTTGTTTTCCGGCGAAGGGTCCGCACCGTAGGCCCAGATGGGAGCCCAGAAGTCGGGCACAAACCCCTCTTCGTAGGCGTTGCCGTTCTGCGAAATCACCCCTTCCACCGCTGCCGGGTTGGCCAGCGCCAGCCGCCAGGCGATGGGGGCGCCGTAGTCCTGGGTGTAGACCGTGTAGGCGTCCACGCCGAGTTCCGCCAGGAAAGCACGCGTCACCTCGGCCAGTCCGTCGAATGTGTACGTAAACTCCTCGACTGACGGCGCCGACGAGCGGCCGAAGCCTATATGGTCCGGGGCGATCACCCGGTATTGTTCGGCGAGCCTGGGGATGAGGTGGCGGAACATGTGCGAGCTTGTGGGATATCCGTGCAGGAGTAGCAGCACCGGGGCGTCCACGGGGCCGGCTTCGCGGTAAAACACGTCTAGGCCGTTGAAGGAAACGGTTCGGTGATGGACGGCAACCATGGACTAACCCCTATCAATCGTTTTAATGGTTATGGGAAGGTACCATGGAAACCGTGCCGTGGACCCGCGTGAACCGGGAAAGCGTGCCATGCACCATCCGCGTGAAAGGAACCCGATGCTAGAGGATGAAGACCTGCTGCTCGCGCTGCTGAACAGCACACCCGTTGTCGCGGGCCGTCCCACGGATGAACTCGCGGGCGCATCCGGCGTCGAGTTCGTTGCACGCTACGGAGGCACGGGCTCTCCAGCCGAGCTTGAACATCTTCGACGGATGCGGGAGTGCCTGCAGGACGCTGTCCGGGGATCCGGGGACGCACTGTCCCGCCTTTCAACAGTGCTGGGCGACGGCGCCCTCGTCCCCCGGGTCACTCCGCAGGGACTCCGCTGGGAAGTCCGGGCTCCGGAGGACGAGCGGCTAGCCTTCCGCGTGGCGCTTGCCTGGTCCCGTGTGATCCAGGAGTTTCCCGGCCGTCTGCGTCCCTGCGCCAACAACGAATGCAACCTCTTCCTCATCGACAGGAGCAGGCCGGGCACCGCCAAGTGGTGTTCCATGGCAGTGTGCGGCAACCGGATGAAGGCCCGCACGCATGCCGGCCGCCAGCGGGCGGCAGCAGAGCGGCCGTAACGGGGCTGATTGTGAGTCGGATGGGGTCCGGATCAGCGTAGCGTCCCAGGACCGTTTGACCATCCTGTTAGGTTCTGACCATGGGGACAATCGAGAGCCGCACACTGCATGCCCTCGTGGATGCCGCCATTGACGGGCTGCCCCCGGGGACACAAGCAGCGCCCCGGTCGATTGTGGACATAGGGTCGGCACATATCGTGGTGCTGCTGGACGGCGCCGCCGCCGTTCGGATCGGACGGGGCCCGGGCACGGCGGCCGCCATGCGGAAGCGGCAGCAGCTGGTGGACAGCATTCCGAAGTCGGTCGGCTTACTGCTCCCCTGGTCCTTGGGACCAGTCGTGGAGCTCGGTGGGTTTTCGGCTGTCGCCACCCGGCTGATCCCCGGCGGACCCTGCCCGCCAGGCGAAGGCGACCCCGGCCAGCTCCGAAACCTGCTCAACTCCGTATCCTCCATTGCCACTGAGCCGCTCGAAGGATTGCTGACCGAACCCCTGGCCTTCTGCGGAGGATCGGACTGGTATCGGATCCAATGCGAAGAGGTTCTGCCGCGTCTCGCTCAGGACGTTCGGGTGCGGGCCGCTGATGCGGTCTCCGCCTTGGCGAACCTCGACCCGGTCCGCGAGGTGTTCGCCCACGGTGACCTCGGAGGACACAACGTGTTCTGGGAAGGGAACCGCATAGTCGGCGTAGTGGATTGGGATCTGGCGTCCCGGAGCGACCGCTCCACAGATCTCGCCTGCATCGGTGTCTGGAACGGGTGGGACAAGCTGCCGCTGATCGCCGGCTCCTCGGAAGTGGGCCGTGCTGTCATCCGGCGGAACACCTTCCGGCTGCAGCAAGTCGCGTTCGCTGTACTGAACCGTCGGCCGGCGGACGAGATTGAGCAGGCGGTCACCCGGGCAAACACCTGGCTCCGGGAAAGGCTGTAACCGGTGGACTCCAACGAACCTCGCTACCGGACAGTTGCGTTGCGAGTTGTTGTGCCCGGTGCCTGCCTGCTGCTTGGGCTCGCGCTTGTCCTGCCATCTGCCACCGGGTGGATCCTCGTCGTCGGTTCCCGCATCGTCAGCCCCTGGCCGGCGGCCGCCGCGCTGCTGCTGGCCTCCGTGGCGATTCGGTGGCTCGGCTCTCGGAACGGAGCCGGCGACCGCAAGAATCCCCGGTTGCACTCCCCCGTTCCGGCACTGCTGGCGGCCGCCGTCGCGGGGGTCGGAATCGCCGTCGGATCGCTGCTCGATGCAGGGACCGAGAGCCTCATTCTGGACCCCCAGGGACCGGAGGGCTGCCGCGCCGCAGTGCGGGAGTCCGCTTTCCTCATGTCAGGAAGCGGCAAGGTTTACGCGGTCGGCAGCCACGGAATCGGCAGGCTGGCCGGTGAGTGGAACACCGACGACGGCTACCGGCCCATCGAGGCCGGCGACTACACCTTGGTTTGGAGCGCCATCGGCGGGCAGCTCACCGTCGACGGCGCCTCCACCCCCAACGGGTATCGGCTGGTCGAAGCAAGCGAATACACCGTGCAGCTGGACGCCGACGGCAACGAGCTCAGCGGTTACGTACCCGTGGGACCGACAGAGTTTGAGCAGCAGCCGGTCGCCTGCCGGTAAAGCCCGCCTGTCCGGGCTGGTTCAGCTAAAGAATCTCCTAGCGCAAATAGCCTTCTCATTGTTGACTAATGCCTATGCCAGCCGTTGAAATCCGCCGAGCCACCGAAAATGACGCCCACGACCTCGCGCGGGTCCATGTCCAAGCATGGAAATGGGCCTACCGCGGATTGATGCCCGATTCCCTCCTCGATGGACTGGACGTTGAGCGAAGGGCTGCGGGCTGGAAGCGAATGATTTACGAAGGGCGGGTGCCTCAACCGCATCTGGCCGTGATCGGCTCGAAGGTCGCGGGGTTCTCCCACGCAAATACCAGCGGCGACGACGACGCCGATCCTCACGTCGGAGAGGTCACGGCCCTCTACCTCCTGGAGGAATATGTCGGTACGGGAGTCGGGCGCCACTTGTGGGAGGCGGCGCTTGACCAGTTACGCGAAAGCGGACACACCGCTTTGTCCGTGTGGGTGCTGGATTCAAATCTGCGCGGAAGGAATTTCTACGAACGAATGGGAATGGTCCCGGACGGAACAACTAAACAAGAGCTGATTGGGGATTCAACGCTGACGGAAGTTCGCTACCGCTCACCGTTCAGGGATGCAGATTGATCCCGTCTGAGGGTGCAATGCTGAAGTCCGTAAACCGCACGTTTAACCCGCCGCGTTCCGGAGAGCATGCCATCAGCCCTACCTGGCAACGACTCTCCAGGGGAAGGTAGCCCAGCCGCAGACTGCTCCACTGCCCATCCAAGCCGCCGCGTTCCAGGTACTGCACATGGACCGCGGTGGCCTGCCGGGTCAGCCTCAGGGTTATCTCGTCCTGGGTTGTGCCGAGAGGACGCAGAGACCAGTCCGAAGTGCCGTTGGTAATCACCGTGCTGAGCTGAAGCGCGCCGTCGCTGTTCTCAACTCCGGTCTTCAGCCAGGTTCGCTCATCGGTCCGAAGCATCAGTCCCGCCTGATCATAGAGCGTGGTGAAATCGCCCGAAAACGTCGCGGTGGCCACAAAGTCACCCGTTACTTCCGTGTAGAAGAAATGTCCGGTGTCGCGGATGAATCCGTAGTGGGTTTCTCGCCAGAAATCCGTGGAGGCAGCAGTTTCCAAAGTCAGCGAGTCCCCGCTGACTTTCCAACTGGCCGGCTCGTTCAGCCACGACATGTTCTCGAACATATTCATCCATTTCTTGGTGCAGGCGTGGAAAGGATACGACGAAGCATAATCGGCGCAAGGAAGATGAGGACGCCGAGGGCAGCCACGGCAACCATCGCGCCGCGCAGCCCTGCCGCGTCCGGTACCCGTACGGCGGTACTCCTCAGGGGCTTGTGGGTTCGGCGTCGTGCAGGACCGTCCCGTCACGAAGGGTGATGGTGTAGGCGAGGTCAGGTGCGGGCCCGCCGTTGCCCTCAAGCTCGGAACCGAACGCGGTTCCCGGCCACCAGGCCACGTACCGGCCGTCTTCGAGGGAGGCCTGGACCTGCTGCCCATCGGCCGTGTGAATGGTTACGCCGACAACGTTGTCCCCGATATGGCCCTGGGTGAGGGAAACCGTAGGCCGGGGCCGGCTGATCAGCGTCCTGCGGTCGTTGTATTCGGTGATGGGACCCTGAGTGAACTGATCCCCGACGGGCACTGCACCTTTTCCGCCGCTGCCCGAGGTTGCGACGTCGTCCGCCCGGCCGCTGCCTACCGGCACATGCGCCAGACAGTCCGCGGAGGTATCGTTCGCTCCGGCGTAAAGGAGCACTACCCACTCCCCCCGGCGCTCGGCGATATCGAGTGACGGAGAGTCGATGTTCAGGCCCTGCTCGCGGCATGCCTTTTCCGTGGTGGCCAGGTCTGCCTCGGTCAGGGTCTCAGGCACGGGGGTCCAGGAAGCGTAAGCATTTTCGGCGCTAAGCAGGTTCGGGGCCAGTACGACGGCGGCCGCCAGGACAGCGACGACAGCGGGTACCGCTATCCAGCGGGCGTGCCGGTGCTTCCCGTGAGGTGCCGACTCGATCCGTTCGGCTGTTGCTCCCGCCCCGGCCGAGGGATCGGTGGCAAGGATCTGCTGCAGTCCCGTCTCGTACCGCCGTCGGGATTCGCCGTCCGGTGCGGAACGTGGTGCCGGGTCCAGCGTGCGCAGGGCCCTTAGATAGGTATCGGGTTTCATATCAATTCCTCCAAGGTCGAGTAGTCCGGCGCCCGGTGCCGAAGGGCACGGTGCAGGGACTGGCGTGCGCGGTGGAGACGGATACGGTAGGCGGCCGCAGAAATTCCCAGTACGCGGCCGGCCTGCGGAGAGGTCAGGTTTTCCCACACTGCGAGCGACAGCACTTCCCGGTCCTCGGGCCGGACCCTGCTCCAAGCGGCCGCCAAGTCCACTTGGAGGGCAACCAAGTCGTCCTCCGGATCGATGAATTCCGGGATATGGGAGGCTATCCGAACCTCAAGGGCACCTTGGCGCGCACGGGAACGCTGATCGTTGAGCAGACAGTTGCGGGCCGTGCCGTACAGCCATGCCCGCGCATCCCCTGGCTCCCGAGGCAGGTCATCCAGCCGGCGCCATGCTGCCATGAAGGCTTCGTGGGTTACGTCTTCGGCCCGGTGCGGTTCGGTCCGGCGCTGCACAACGCAGGACGTCACCGTATGTTGTCGCGTAGAGCGCGGCGAAGCGGGCCTCGCGTTCCTTAGAGCTTCGTGTTGTCCCCATACCTCTACATGTCCGGCTCGGTGCCAAGTGTTACTAACCAGAGAAGATCACTGGATCGTACAGTGCCGGTGACGGATGGCAGTCTCTGCCACACGCCAGGTTAAGACCGACATCCCCGGCCGCCTCGGCACTCTTGACAGCGGCATACCTGTAAAGCGAATTAGACATGTAAAGCAAGCTGTACATCCGAGGAGGCCGGCAATGTCTGTTGAGCAAACCCGCACAAATTGGGGATATGCCAAGTTCGGAACCGGCCGCGTACCGGCCGCAGCCATCGCTGTTCCTTGTGGATTAGCTCTGGGAGCAGCAGGAGGTTTGCTGTCTGTCTTGCTCGGCATCACCGATCCGAATCCTGCGCTCAGCTTCTGGGTCTTTTTTGCCTGCATCGCCATGCCCGCTGTGGCCCTGGTCTATCTCCTGGTCGTGGATCGAAACACTTTGATCGGTGCAACCGAGCGGCCTGACGACTCCGTCGAGTCCGGGTGGTACGAGAAGGCGGCTGCGGGTTCCTTCACGGATCTGATCCTGCTGCTTGGGGTCGCCGCTACCGTTCTGGCCTTCGTCCCATGGGACTTTTCCGTCGACCTGAAGCTCGTCCTTCCGGCCATGATCGCTCTGGGCTTCGCCTCCTTCGGCATCCGGTACCTGGTGCTGCGGCGGAAAGGCTGACGTGAGGAACCTGGTGCATGAGTCGCGGCAGCGCCTGGCCTGGTCCCAACAGCGGCTCGCTGACGAGTTGGGTGTATCCCGCCAGACCGTCATCTCCATCGAGCGCGGACGTTTCGACCCGTCATTGCCGCTGGCCTTTCGGATCGCAGCGGTCTTCAACAGCACAATCGAGGACCTTTTCTTTCCCGATGAGCAGCAATGAGATGCGCTGGCGCCAGCAGCATTCCGGCAGCGGAGAACTCACTTCATTTTCATGTGAGTGATTGCCCCGTTGACGAGCTGCGCGTTGGCCTGCTCCCAGTGCTTCACGATGCTCCCGCCGCCGTGGCCGTCCCCCTCGTCGATAACGAGTTTTGGTCCCGGCCACTGTTGGTGGAGTTCCCAGGCCGTGAGCGCGGGGCCGGAGATGTCGCGGCGCCCGTGAATAAGCGATCCCGGAATGCCGTGCAGGCGGTCCATGGCGGCAAGGATCGGCGGGTCACTCACGCCGGCAGAAGCCCAGTAATGCGCGGTGAGCCGGGCGAAGGCGATCCGGTAGCCGTCGTCGTTCCACCGGGGATCGCGGCGGAAGCCGTCTGTGCCGATGGAGATATGGGTGTCCTCCCACAGCGCCCACTCGCGGGAGGCGGCGTCACGGACGGCAGGATCCGGCGAGTTCAGCAGCCGCAGGTAGGCCTCGACCAGCCGTCCGCGTCCGCGCTCGTACCCCATCCCGCTTCGCTCTGCGTGCGCGGCGAAGCGATTCCAGGCTTCCGGGAAAATCGCGCCGACGCCTTCGGTGATCCAGTCCACTTCCCGTCGGCTCGTCGTCGTAACCGCGACCAGCACCATGCCGAGGACGCGTTCGGGATGCGTCTGGGCATAGGCAAGGGCAAGGGTGGAGCCCCAGGACACTCCGTTGACGATCCACTTCTCGACGCCGCGGGCTTCGCGCAGGGTTTCGATGTCGTGAATCAGGTGGGCAACTGTGTTGGTCTCCAGGGGCGTAGAAGGATCCGACGCATGCGGGCGGGAACGTCCGCAGCCGCGTTGCTCCAGGCCAAGCAGTCGGGTTCGCGTGAGGTCGAAACGGTGCCGGTACCCGCTTGTTCCCAGCGTGCCCCCGGGGCCGCCGTGCAGATAGAGCGCGGGCACGCCGTCGGGCTGCCCCCACTCTTCCCAGTAAATGCTCTGACCGTCTCCACCATCGAGCATTCCCTGCTCCCGCGGTGTCTCCCCCATCAGCTCCCCTTTTCAATCTTCCCGGCGCCGAGTCCACCGCTGATCCGGACCAAACGAATGTGAGTCCTTCAAGCAGGCTTAATCGACCAGTGCTGTGGGTTTCAGGAGCCTGAACGCTTCATCGAGCAGTACCCGGGATGTCACCGCACCGTTGCGGTGCACCAACTCGGCTGAGGAAACGTCGAGGCAGGTCAGAGCACACAGTGTGATGGCCCGTGCGTGATACTGCCGCTCCGCCTCGGGGCCATTCAGGGCATCGGCGACCAGCGGCACAAGAACAGTCATCCAAGCGAGGTGCTTCTCCGTGTTCCGGGCGCGCAGAGAAGGCGTGCTGATCATCACTCGCGTTGCACGCAGGGCCCGTTCAGGGTCCGCTTCGATTGTCTCCACGACCGCCTCGAACCCCGACCGCAGGGCCTGCCATACGGGCATCGATTCCAGGCTTTGGGCCAGCCGCTGCCGAACGGGCTCGCCGTACAGCATGGGGTCACCCAAAACCACGTCTTCCTTGGAGGCGAAGTACCGGAAGAAGCTCCGGGGCGAAATGCAGGCCGCTGCTGCGATTTGGTCGACGGTGGTCTCATCAAAACCCTGCTCGTCAAAAATTACGAGAGCAAGCTCCGCGATCTGCTGGCGTACGGCATCGCGTGTGCGCTGCCGCAGCCCGATCCCGTCACTACTTGCACTCATGCTCCGAGCATACCTTGCCTCTGTTGACAGTCTCTGCCACATCAGGCATAGACTGCTGGCACGACGGCGCGCCAGCGCTTCCGGCGCCGCTCGATCCACCCCATGAGGAGACATAATGCAGACACGCACTTTGGGCACGCAAGGCCTGACCACTTCAGCCATTGGCTACGGCTCGATGGGCATCTCGCTTGCCTACGGTCCTAGTGATGAGCAGGAAGGCATTGCGGCGATCCAGAAAGCGCATGAGCTAGGCGTGACGTTCTTTGACACCGCCGAGCTGTACGGCTGGGGTGCGAACGAGGAGATCGTTGGCCGGGCCGTGAAGAGCTTCCGTGACGAGGTCGTCATCGCCACGAAGTTCGGCTTCACGCGCGACGGCGGTTTCGATAGCCGCCCGGAACACATCCGCGACGTCGTCGAGAACAGCTTGAGTCGTCTCGGAGTAGACCACATCGATGTGCTCTACCAGCACAGGGTGGATCCCAGCGTTCCCATCGAGGACGTCGCCGGGACCGTGAAGGAGTTTATCGATGCCGGCAAGGTGAAGTACTTCGGTCTCAGCGAAGCTGGCCCGGAGACCTTGCGCCGCGCCCATGCCGTGCAGCCCGTCTCGGTCCTTCAGACCGAGTACTCCCTCTTCGAGCGCGACGTGGAGGTGCTGTTCCCCGTCCTCAACGAGCTCGGCATCGGATTCGTGCCCTACTCACCCCTCGGGCGCGGGTTTCTAACCGGTACCGCGAAGCCGGCCGCCGAGTATGACGAGACCGACATGCGCAGCTGGGACGCCCGCTGGCAGCCCGGCAACTTCGAGAAGAACGTCGAAGCCACCCGCCAGCTGACGGAACTCGCCGCGTCCAAGGACGCCACCGTGGCGCAGCTCGCCCTCGCCTGGCTGCTCGCGCAGGGTGAACACATTGTCCCGATCCCCGGCACCCGCAGCGCCAAGCGCGTCGAGGAGAACGTCGGCGCCGTCGACCTCAGTCTCACCGATGCCGATCTCGCCCGCATCGCAGAGATCCTTCCGACCGGCGGATTCGGCTCCCGCTACCCCGAGGAAATGAGCCCGACCTGGCAGTAATCAGCTAAAGGAACGCCGAGGCGCGGGACCCGCAATGGGCCCCGCGCCTTCGCTTGCGCCGACTGATCCTGCTGTCGGTCAGTGAACGGCGCCGAGTTCGATGAGCAGGACACCGCCGGCAATAAGCACTATTCCCAGCCCCATCAGCCAGGTGAAGGGCTCCTTGAACCAGACCCTTCCTATAACCGCAGTCAGCGCGACGCCGGCCGCCGCCCAGATCCCGTAGGCGACACCCAGCGGCAGACCGTGGGCGAGGGTGAGGGTAAGCATGGCGAACGCAACCAGGTAGCCGACGGCGACCCCGCCATACCAGCGCTTGTCATCGACGGCGAGGCGGAGGCAGACGGTGCCGGCCACTTCGAAGAGGATCGCGCCGATCAGGAACAGGTAGGCCATTACGAGGTTTCGGCTTTCTCATGTGCCGCTTGTGACCCGAGTTCAACGCAGAGCACCCCGGCAATGACAACCGCGATACCAATGCCCATCAGCAGGGTGAGCGGTTCTCCGAAGAAGACCAGGGAGCCGATAGCGGTCAGGGCGACGCCGCTTGCTCCCCAGACGCCGTACGCGACACCCAAGGCCATGCCGGTACGCAGCACGCCGGCGAGCAGGACGAAAGAGCCTAGGTAACCGGCGGCGACAACGGCATAGAGCCCGGCATGCTCCAGCGCACCTTTGAGCGAGAGCGACGCCGTCACTTCGGCCAGGATGGCGGCGGACAGGAGCAGCCACCCTTTTGCGGCGTTGTTCATCGGCCGGTTCCTTCCGGGATGTAGTAGCGGGCGGACCTACGGCATAGTAGCCGGAACTAGTTCCCCTGTTCTCCGGAGCGGCCGTGTTCCAGTCCGGTAGGAATACCAAGGAACGCAGGTTCCGGCGCCGAGCAGCAGGACTCAACGGCGGGTGCAGCAGCCGCAGTCGGCTCCGGTGCGCCGCAGCAGGAATCAACGGGTGCAGCAGCGGCCGGTTCGGGCACTCCGCAGCAGGCGGAGTCCCCCTGATCAGCGCCGGCGTCGGTGCCGCAGCTGGACACGGTGTCGCAGCTGCCGCCCAGATCCGTGGAGCAGACCCCGGTTTCGGGCAGCACGAGTTCGACGTCGTCGGCCGCCTTCTGGTCTCCGGCCAGGGCTGCGGCAATGGAACGGACCTGCTCGTAGCCGGTGGCCATCAGGAATGTCGGCGCCCGGCCGTAGGACTTCATGCCGACAATGTAGAAGTCCTTTTCCGGGTGGGACAGCAGGCGGGCGCCGTGCGGTGTCACGGTGCCGCAGCTGTGGAGCTCCGGGTCGATGAGCGGCCCGAGTGCCCGCGGCGCTTCCACGGCCGGGTCCAGATCAAGGCGGACTTCCCGCAGCATGTCCAGGTTCGGCCGGAAGCCGGTGGCCGGAACCAGCAGGTCGACGTCCAACTGCGTCTCCCCGCACGGCGTCGTCCCGACGACGGTCAGGGTGTCTGCGCTTTTGAACCCGGTAATGGTGAACGAGGTGTGCAGTTCGATGCGGCCTTCCTCGACCAGGGTCCGCAGCCGGCTGCCCAGCGCGCCGCGGGCGGGCAGCCCGTCGAGGTCGCCGCCGCCGTACACGCTTGCCGCCGAGGACCGGCGGATGGCCCAGCTGATCCGGGTGTCGGGTTCCTGCTCGGCCAGCTCCCCCAGTGCCAGCAGCGTGTTGGCCGCCGAATGGCCGGCGCCGACCACCAGGATGTGCTTGCCGGCGAAACGGGCACGGTCACGGCCGGTTACATCGGGCAGCGGGGCGGTGATGAAGCCCTCCGCGTAGGCCTCGGCCTCACCCGGTGCTGCAAGTCCCGCCGAGCCCAATGGGTTCGGCGAATTCCAGGTGCCGGACGCGTCGATGACGGCGCGGACCCGGTGATCGGCGGTTGTGCCGTCGGCGTTCCGGACGCGGACCAGGAACGGGGTGGTATCCCGTCCGCCGGTGCGGGTCTTGTCCAGGCCTTCGCGGCTGACGGCAACAACTTCGCTGTCCGTGTGCAGGGCGTTCCGGATGGCGGGGACGGCGGCCAGCGGCAGCAGGTACTGCTCGAGGAGTTCCGTGCCGGTCGGCAGGGTTTCGGCGTCCGGTTCCTGCCAGCCGGTGCCGGTGAGCAGGCGGCGGGCGGCGGCGTCGACGTCGTACTGCCAGGGTGAGAACAGCCGGATGTGTCCCCATCTGCGGACGGCGGCGGCAGGTGAGTCGCCGGCCTCGAAGATGACCGGCGTCAGTCCGCGTTCAAGCAGATGGGCGGCGGCAGCCAGGCCGACGGGGCCGGAGCCGATGACGGCGACGGGAAGCCGGGACAGATCAGTGTTCATTGGTGCTTTTCCTCAAGGAGTACGAAGGTTTTGCTAGGCCGGCAGGAGGTCGGCGATGAGCGCGGTGATCCGCGCCTTGATGTCGTCGCGGATGGGGCGGACGGCCTCCACGCCCTGGCCAGCCGGGTCGTCGAGCTTCCAGTCCTCGTAGCGCTTGCCGGGGAAGATCGGGCAGGCGTCGCCGCAGCCCATGGTGATCACGACGTCGGAGTCCTTCACGGCCTCGGTGGTCAGTACCTTGGGCAGCTCGGCGGACATGTCGATGCCTTCCTCGGCCATGGCTTCCACGGCGGCCGGGTTGACCGAGTCGGCGGGCGCGGAGCCGGCGGAGCGGACCTCGATCCGTCCCTCGCCGAGTGTGCGCAGGTAGGCGGCGGCCATCTGCGACCGTCCGGCGTTGTGCACGCAGACGAACAGGACGGAGGGCTTGGCTGCGGTTTCAGTGGTGCTCATCGGTTCATCTTTTCTGTGGAGGCGTCTGTGGAGGCGGGAGGGATGGGAGCGGCGGCGGGCCAGTATTTCTTCTGCGCCCAGAGGGCGACGTAGACCAGCGCGACCAGGACGGGGACTTCGATCAGGGGCCCGACGACGCCGGCCAGTGCCTGCCCGGAAGTCACGCCGTAGGTGCCGATCGCCACGGCAATGGCGAGTTCGAAGTTGTTGCCGGCGGCGGTGAAGGCCAGCGTGGTGGTGCGCGGGTAGCCCAGGTGCAGGAGTTTGCCCAGCAGCATGCCGGCGCCGAACACCACCAGGAAGTAGACCAGCAGCGGCAGGGCGATGCGGGCGACGTCGAGCGGGTTCGAGGTAATCTCATCCCCCTGCAGGGCGAAGAGCAGCACGATGGTGAACAGCAGGCCGTAGAGCGCCCACGGGCCGATCTTCGGCAGGAACGTGCCCTCGTACCAGTCGCGGCCCTTCGCCTTTTCGCCGAGGGTGCGGGTGAGGAAGCCGGCCAGCAGCGGGATGCCCAGGAAGATGAGCACACTGGCCGTGATGGACCAGAAGGAGAAACCGGCGCTGGTGGTTTCCAGTCCCAGCCAGCCGGGCAGGACCTGCAGGTAGAACCAGCCAAGGGCGCCAAAGGCGAGGACCTGGAAGACGGAGTTGATGGCCACCAGCACGGCGGCGGCTTCGCGGTCACCGCAGGCGAGGTCGTTCCAGATCATCACCATCGCGATGCAGCGGGCCAGGCCGACGATGATCAGCCCGGTGCGGTATTCGGGCAGGTCCGGCAGGAAGATCCAGGCCAGCGCAAACATAAACGCCGGGGCGGCGACCCAGTTGAGCACCAGCGACGTGACCATCAGCTTCCGGTCCGCGACGACCTTCGAGGTTTCGTCGTAGCGGACCTTGGCCAGCACCGGATACATCATCACCAGCAGGCCAACGGCGATGGGCAGCGACACATTCGACACCTTCACCGAGTCCAGCGCGGGCCCGATGCCCGGAACCAGGCGGCCCAGCAGCAGTCCGGCGGCCATCGCGGCGAGGATCCAGAGCGGCAGGAAGCGGTCCAGGGTGGAGAGCCTGGCGGTGACCTGGCCGGTCTGGGGTGGTGCGGTGGACGTGCTCACAAAGCTCCTCGGCAGGGACATCGACAGGGCAACCTACATTGAAGAACATCGATATCCTTCGATGTTGAGTATCCCTAGATATATCGATGCCTGTCAATCTGTGCATAATGGGCAGGTGACCACTGCACTGACAGTTCCCGCTCCCGCCGTCGAGGCCTGCTGCACCCCGCTGACTTCAGAAGCGTTGAGCGTCGAAGACGCCCAGCGCTTCGCCCAGCTGCTCAAGGCCGTGGCCGAGCCGACCCGGCTGCGCCTGGTCTCGCTGATCGCCGCCCAGGAGAACAAGGAAGCCTGCGTGTGTGACCTCACCGAGCCGATCGGACTGGGCCAGCCGACGGTGTCCCACCATCTGAAGATCCTGGTCGACGCCGGCATCCTGCACCGTGAGAAGCGCGGCGTCTGGGCCTACTACTCCATCGTTCCGGGTGCACTGGAACGCGCGGCTGCGGTCCTGTCTCCCCGGTGAGCAGCACGCCTGCCGCGGTGCCGGGCGGGGCGATCCTCATCCGTTCCCTGCTGGCTTCCGACTGGCCCTCGGTGCGCAGCATCTACGCAGCGGGGATTGCCACCGGCCACGCCACCTTCGAGAGCAAGGTGCCCGACTGGGAAGCCTTTGATTCCGCCCATCTACCCGGGCTCCGGCTTGTTGCCGACGCAGGAAACGGCCTTCTGGGATGGGCGGCGGCCTCCCCCGTTTCCACCCGTGATGCCTACCGGGGCGTCGTCGAACATTCTGTTTACATCGCCCCCGCCGCCCGAGGACGCGGCATCGGACGGCTTCTGCTGCGCGCACTGGTGGCGTCCGCTGAAACCTCGGGAATCTGGACGCTTCAGTGCAGTATCTTTCCGGAGAACACGGCCAGCCTCGCCCTGCACCAGGCAGAGGGCTTCCGCGTGGTTGGCAGGCGCCAACGCGTGGCGAAAATGACGCACGGACCGCACACCGGTGAATGGCGGGACACCCTGTTCCTGGAGCGGCGCAGCGACGCCGTCGGAACCGACGACTAGTACCCCTCCACTGCCTTGCTACGCCGGGCCCAGAACAGCACCGGGATCAGCAGCAAGGCCAGGATGCCGCCCGAAAGGGCGAGTGTGGCGTAGCTGGTGCCCGCCATCACCACGCCGGACAGGGTTCCCCCGCCGGCCCCGGCCAAGGCAACGAGCACATCGATCTTGCCTTGGACACGTGGGCGGATCTCCGGGGACGTGTTATCAACAACCAGTGCCGTGCCGGCAATAAGGCCGAAGTTCCAGCCAATGCCGAGCAGGGCGAGGGCCAGGATCAGCAGGCCCAGAGATTCCCCCGGTGCGAAGGCGGCGGTGACTCCGGCCAGGAGCAGGGTCACCCCGGAGGCAACCGCCATTGGAGTACGCCCGATTTTGTCCACTAAGACGCCCGTGACAAGCGACGGCAGGTACATCGCGCCGATGTGCACACCGATGACCATGCCGACTGCAGCAAGGTCATGGTGATGGGCCCGCATATGGACCGGCGTCATGGTCATGATCGCCACCATCGCGATCTGGGTTAGCACCATCACGGCGGCGCCCACGTAGACTCCGGCCCCCGGACGTTCCGCTGCCGCGCCGACGGTGCTCTGCACCGTCTCCGCTGCCTGGTTCCGCAACCGGCGTGCCAGAAAGAACGGGTCCGGGCGCAAAAGCACCAGCAGTACGACGCCGGCGGCCAGGAACGCTGTTCCAGCAAGAAGGAACGGGCCGGCCAGGGCGGGAATACCCAGGCCCTCGGCTAAGCGGCCCATGGGTGTAACCAGATTGGGTCCGGCAACCGCCCCGAACGTCGTCGCGACCATCGCAATGCTGATGGCCTGTCCCCTGCGGTCCGGCAGCGCCAGGTCCGTTCCGGCATATCGAGCCTGCAAATTGGTGGCCGTTCCCGCCCCATAAAGGAACAGGGCCGCAAACAGCAGAAGAGGGCTGTCCACCACCGCGGCTAGGACCACGCCCAGGGCACCGAGACCGCCGGCGACGAACCCGGCTCCGAGTCCAATGCGCCGTCCGGCCCGCTGGGTGACTCTTCCCACCAGGTAAGCAGCCAGCGCGGAACCCAGGGTGATCAATCCGGCGGGCAGGCCGGCGAGGCCCTCCGACCCAAGCATGTCCTGAGCCAGAAGTGCCCCCACCGTGACACCTGCTGCCAGCCCCGCCCCGCCGAGGATCTGGCTGAGGACAACCACGGCGAGGGTACGCCGCTGAACCGAGACGCGGCGCGCCTCATCCAGCACGATGGTTGGGCGGGTCTGCTTCATTGCCGGTCCGGTCTCCCTGTCAGTACTGCACGACGCCGGTGAGCACCAGGACGGGGAACACGACTGCCGGGGAACTCGTCATGAGGTTCACGAGCAGATGCGCGATGGTGATCGGCAACAGGCGCCCCTGAGCCCGGACGATGAGCGCCGACCCGAGTCCCCACACGGTGAAGGCAACCACGTACACAACCATCGCGTCAGTAGTCGGAGCGAAGAAAGCATGCTGCGCGCCGAAGGCCAGGGAACAGACGAGCATCGCCGGCCACGGAGACCACGAGGCCGAGAGCCGGGACTGCGCGTAGCCGCGGTAGACGGCTTCCTCGGCAGGCGCATTCAGCGGAGCGAACGTCACCACAGCAAGGATGCCGAGGATCAGTGACCAGGCCGGTGAGGCGATCGTGGCGGCGTCGGGGTCGTAGAACACGGTGGCGAACGCATCGAACATGCCGGATCCGTGCAGCACCCACATCGTGGCCATAACGGCGAGGACAAACGGTATATAGAGGACGGCGATCCACAGCAGGCCCCACCCGGCGTCCCGAAGCACCGAGCGACCCGGCGCAAAGAGGGACCGCAGGTTGGACCCCTCGCTTCGCAGCAGGCGCGAAACGAGCAGCAGCGAAGCGATGTTCACCGGAATCAGGCTGAGGGACGCCAGCATCGGTGAGGACGGGAACGTGGCCGTACCGTCAACGGCGCGCATGATGAGCCACGCCGCCACCGTTGCTGCCGCCACCATTCCGATGCGGGCAAGGAGGAGGCACGTTGCCCGCCGTCCAACAGCGCCGACGTCGAGCCGTCGGACGGGCGGCACCACCTGCCCTTGTTTCATGTGCACAGGCTAGCAAGCCAGATAGGGCTGGATGCCGGTACGCCCCTGAAAATCCAGCTGTCCAGGGCCTCCCCTATGGTTTGGCGCTGTATCGGTACAGGAACGCGGCCATCGCGTCGCGGTTGATGGACTCCAGCGGGCGGTAGCTCCGGGTGCCGTTGGCTTCGGTCCAGCCGGTGCTGATGCCCTTCTCTGCCAGCCACGCCATTTCCTTGTAGAACTGCTGTCCCGTGGAGACATCCGCAAACGGAGACTTCGACGGCTGGGCGTACATCGGAGAGCCTGCGGCGCGGTAGAGGAACGCGGCCATCGCGTCGCGGTTGATGGACTGCGATGGACGATAGGTCCGGGTGCCGTTGGCTTCGGTCCAGCCGGTGGAAATCCCCTGATCAGCCAGCCAGGCCATTTCCTTGTAGAACTGCTGTCCCGTGGAGACATCCGCAAACGGAGACTTCGACGGTTGGTTGTACGGCGGAGAGCCTGCGGCGCGGTAGAGGAACGCTGCCATCGCGTCGCGGTTGATGGGCTGCAGCGGACGATAGGATCGGGTGCCGTTGGCGTCGGTCCAGCCCGTGCTGATGCCCTTCTCGGCCAGCCAGGCCATTTCCTTGTAGAACTGCTGCCCGGTGGAGACATCCGCAAACGGCGACGTTACCGGCGGCGTGTACGGGTCGGACTTTTTGCTGAAGGTGTTGGTCCATGTGGTGATACCACCCTTGACGAGAAAGTAGCCGGTAGCTGCCTTTGCGGTCACAGTGACAGTGTCCGTGCCGGGATAGGTACCGGTCGCTATGGTCTTGCCACCCACCTGATAATCGACGCCCTCGACGGAGGGAATGGTGTAGGTGTCGTGAGCCGTGCCGTCCTTGTCGGTGAAGACGACAGCCGCCGGGGTGGCCTGCAGCGGGGCCTTACTGAAGGTCTTCACCCATTTATCAGTCGCACCGGGTGTCAGGACGTAGCCGTCGCCCGCCGGCTTTGCAGTGACAGTGACGGTGCCCGAGCCAGGGTAGGTTCCAGGCTCGTGGGTCTCCCCGTGGAGTTGGTAATCCACGCCCAACACGCTCGGGATGGTGAAGGTATCCTGAGCCGTGCCGTCCTTGTCGGTGAAGACGACAGGTGCCGGGGTGGCCTGCAGGGCATTGGGAAAGTCGTGCCACCATGAGGCCCGCCCCAACAACTTATAGCCATCCTCTGCAACGGCAGCCACACGGACCAGTGCGGACGTTGAGCTATATGTGCCCGCCGATGCAGCAACGTCATCGACGTAGTAATCCACGCCCGTGGTGGTGGGAATCGAATATCGGTGGGCCTGGTCATCAAACGTTGGTGCCGACGCACGAGTGACGACCGGATAGGGAACGTCCAGTGACGGGCGACCATCAAAGTAATCCTGGGCAGTCCTGTAGGTGCCGGCAGGAGGTGTGTGGAAGTCAAAAAGGTTGAGCGTGGCCCAGATGTAGCAGTCTTTTGAATTCTGTACGCAGTCGCCAGTCACGGCGATGCCTACACCCATTGTGGTGATTTCCGGGCGGCTCATATTCTTATTGTGTCCCGGCGACATTTCCCAGCCGAAAACTATCGCCTCACCCGAACCGTTCGAGGTGTATGCAACATTCTCACCGGCAGCCGTCCATCGGTCCACAACGCGCTCGTCGGTGTAATAACCCGGGTTATGCCACATATCGCGTGCGGATTCCATAGTGTCAGACCAGTCTTCAGCCATTTCTGAAACGGTGACGTTGAAGGTGAGCGGCTCCAAACCCTTATCGGTGCGGAACTTATTGACATAGTTAAAGGTGTCAACGATGTGCTCTTCATTCTCCAGGTTCAGCGTGCTCGGCGCGGGGGTGCCGAGCATACTACTTTCAGTCTCCGCAACTGCCGCAGGTGCCCCCGCTATCAGCGCCGAAATACCCATTAGCAGCGCAACCAAGGCACCAGAAACAATTTTGAAACGAACCATATTCAGGATGTGTACTTTCCGCGAGACAGGGAAAAGGCAAGAGACTTTTCTGGAGTGTACTACACGGTTTGCTACAGATATCCCGCCCATGGAAGCGGTGAATATATCCGCCCAATTACAGCATCAAACCGAATTCCAGCCGGCCGTGCCGGACCCCGTTGACCTGCACCTCCAGGGCATGCGTGCCCGCATAGTGCCGCCGGGTGGTCATCTGCCGGAAGCCATGCCGGCCGCGCAACAGTCGGGACTCCCCCGGCTCCAGGGACACCGTGGTCAGCTTGAAGACCTTTTCCGCCGTGGACCCGTTCGCCTTGACGTAATGGACCGCGTAATCAACCGACAGCCGGGCCGGAGCGTCGCCGGTATTGGTCAGGACAAAGTCGAAGCCCAGCTCGCCGGGCAGCTGCAGGATGGACGCTTCCGCCCGGAGCTCGGTTACGCTCACCTCGGCCGGAGTGAAACCCATCAGCTCGAGCGCACCGGGATTTCCCTTCTTCACCAGGGTGCGAAGGCTCCGCCGAACCACCCAGGCGCTGCCAGGAGTTCCCGTCTGCTGCCAGCGCGCGGCTGCCTCAAGCACGAGCTCGGGTGCGTGCCGCGCGAGGTCGTTGGCGTGGTTGGCGACGGACCGGCGCACGTATTCGGACTCGTCGTTGTGCATCGCATCCAGCAGCGGCAGCGTGGCCCCTGACGTAGCGAGCAGCATCGGCACCCGGACGGCCCACGGCAGGTAGGGCCGGGTTCCCTCACTGGCCAGCCGGCGTACGTGTTCGTCGGGGTGGTCGGTCCAGGTGCGGATGATCGCCAAAGCGCGCTCGTGATCGGCTTTCAGCAGCCGCCGGATGGCGAACTCGCTGGTCAGCCCCGGGGTCAGTTCCGCGAGCAGTGCCACAGCGTCGTCGAAGGCCGGGGTGCCGCCGTCGGCCAGTGCCAAGGTGACGGCAGCCTCGGTGACCGGCCACAGAGCCCAACCGGTGAAGGTCGGATCGTCCAGCGCGGCGCGGAACGCAACCGCGGCGGCCGGATAGGTGCCCAGCGCGTTAACGAGGGCGTGCGCGACGGCGTCGGTGCGGCCGCGCAGCGACAACGGTTCCAGCCGGGTCCGGGTGTCCAGCAGTTCGTCCCAATTGATACCGGGCTCCGCGCCGACCAACGCATCGTGCAGGGTCTTGACCTCGTTCGGCCCCAGCAGGTCATCCATCGCGCCCATGATGTTCCCCCCGTTCCGGCTTGCTTCAATACCCTCATCGGGCGAAGCCAGCTTATCGGAACCGTAAAACGCTGAACGCTCAGGCCTCGTCGTAGCCCAGATGGCTGGACAGGTCCCGGTTTGCGGCAGCCCACTCCTGCAGCAGCCCGGCCCGGGCTTCGAAGGCTTCGACCGCGTCGGCTCCGGCCGGGAACCGCAGCGGCGGGTCGTCGGATTCCGCCAGGCGAATCAGGGCATCGGCGAGCTTGGCCGGGTCGCCGCTCTGCCTCCCGTCCATGCTCCGCCACGCTTCAACGGTTTGCCGGTTGCGCTCTGCATAGTCCGGAATGGTGGATTCGGCGTAGCGCGTGGATGCCGGGGTGAGCAGCTCTGTGCGGAAGAATCCCGGCTCCACCAGCATGACGCGGATGCCGAACGGGGCCACTTCCGGGGCCAGGGACTCAGCCCAGCCCTCCACGCCGAACTTCGAGGCGGCATAGGCGGTCTGGAATTCCCCGCCGGCTAGTCCCGCGGTGGAGGAAATGACGATGACGGTGCCCGAGCGTTGGGACCGCATGGTCGGAAGTGCTGCGCGGGTAACGTTCAGCGGGCCGAAGAACGTGGTCTCGATCTGGGCGCGGAAGTCCTGCGGCGTCATCTCCTCGAAGAATCCGGCGTTGAAGTTGCCTGCGTTGTTGACCAGCACATCGATTCGGCCGAACCGGTCAAGCGCTCCCGCGACGGCGGTTTCAGCTTCAGCAGGATCCGTTACATCGAGCCGAACTGCCAGGAGACGCTCGTTCTCCCCCACCGCCTGCGTCACCTTGTCCGGGTTGCGGCCGGTGGCGACGACGGCGTGTCCGGCGGCCAATGCCGCCTGGGCGATGCTGGTTCCCAGGCCGCGGCCGGCGCCGGTGATGAACCAGACCTTCTGCTCAGCGTTCTGCTCACTCATGAGTCATCCTTTGGGTCGGTTCCGCTGCCCGGGGTTTCCGCGGTAACGTGCCGGTAGGACTCGGCAATGATCCCT
This sequence comes from Arthrobacter sp. zg-Y238, assembly GCF_024385525.1. Classification (GTDB taxonomy): domain Bacteria; phylum Actinomycetota; class Actinomycetes; order Actinomycetales; family Micrococcaceae; genus Arthrobacter_B; species Arthrobacter_B jinronghuae. Next base: position 339,057 of record NZ_JANFLU010000010.1, read on the forward strand.
CCGAGGACATCCAGGTCCACCTTAGCCAGATCCTTGATGTAGAGGCAGCCCGCACCCGTCGTGTGGTTGCCAAGGCGGGACAGTTGCTCGGCGTATGTGTCCACTCCGTCAGGAAGATATACCGTGGTGGCGCCCTTGCGCGGAGAAAATGCCGCCGCCCCGGCGTTGCCTTCCCGGCCGCTGGCGTATTTGTAGTGGTAGCTGCCGAAGCCGACAATCGACGGCCCCCACATGGCTGGCTGCTCGCCCGTGATCCGCGTCATCAGCGCGACCAGGGTCTGGGCGTCGCGGCGGCGAACGGGCGATGCCACACCGTCGATGAAGCTGCTGACGCTGGTGCTGGTTGCTTCCATGGTGCGCCTCCTCGTTGCCGGTCCGGCTTCCAGCCTGGACGCCGGACCCGGGTTTAGCTGCCGGCCACGGGTTCTTTACCGCGTCCGCGGATCAGGCATCATCACTTCCACCTGCGGCTTCTCGTCGCGCTTGGCCTTCCACCAGACGAAGAAGCCGGCAAGAGTGAAGCCGCCGTAGAAGAGGTACATAAAGGCTGTGGCGTAGTAACCGGCACTGAAGAGCAGCGGCACGCCCACTATGTCTACGGCCACCCAGATGAGCCAGAACTCGACCCACCCCTTGGCCATGCCGTAAGTGGCCAGCAGCGAACCGACGAAGGTCCAGGCGTCGGCCCACACCGGTTCGTAGGAACCGAGCCGGGCGAAGACCGGTGTCAGGGCAACGGTGCCCAGCAGCATGATGGTCACCAACCCGATTCGTTCCTTGGTGGAGGCCCACTGCGGGGTCACCGCGCTCTCGCCGTGGGACTTGCTCTGCTGCCAGCGCCGCCAGCCGTAGATGGACACCGCAATGAACATGATCTGCCGGCCGGCCTGGCCCAGCAGGGTGGCCGTATCGGCCCCGCCGAACATGGAGCCGAGGAAGACGGTCAGCAGGAGCAGGTTGCCCAGGATGCCGACGGGCCAGGCCCACACTTTACGGCGCATACCGCCGAAGGCGCTGAGCAGCCCGAAGATGTTGCCCACTAGTTCGCGCACCAGCAGTGAGCTTGAGCCCACCGGAATCTGTGCCTCAAAGAGCCATCGCAGAAAATCCATGTCGTCCTTATCCCTAAGCGGGTGCTCCGGGGGTACGACAGTACGATGCGTCGCCCGGGTGCGACCGGTCCGAGGGGTCACCCCTGCAAAAGGGGACCTCGAAGGGTCAGCAAAGCCGGCGGAACAACAAACTGCACGTGCTTCTCCCATCCAGACTTTAACTGTCGGTATCGGAATTTCACCGATTCAACCGAACCGCCTCCCCGAGGTTCTCGGATCAGCAGTGCGGGTCGCGGACTATAACCGCCGGTTCGGAATTACACCGACCCCGGAGCACGTTTGTTGCTAGCTATTCTTGCACAGCCGCTTCGGCAGATGCGCGCAATTTGCGGATAGCGTCATTGGGATCACCAGCGCCGTACACGGCCGAGCCGGCCACGAACACATTCGCGCCGGCCTCGGCTGCCCGTTCGATGGTCTCCGGGGAGATTCCACCGTCTACCTGGATAGCCAGCGGCAGCCCGGAGCCGCGGACGGCCTCGGCGGCCCGCCGGATCTTGGGCAGCGTCACGTCGAGGAACTTCTGTCCACCGAAGCCCGGCTCCACCGTCATGATCAGCAGCATGTCCAGCTCGGACAGCATGTCCAGGTACGGCTCCACCGGGGTCGCCGGGCGCAGGGCCATGCCGGCCTTCGCGCCGCGCTCCCGCAGGTCGCGGGCGAGCTTGATCGGCGCCGTCGACGCTTCTACATGGAAGGTCACGGACGCGAGGCCGGCCTCGGCGTACAGCGGCGCCCAGCGGTCGACGTCGGCGATCATCAGGTGCGCGTCCAGCGGCAGTGCGGACACCTGCTGGATCCGTTCCACCACGGGCAGCCCGATGGTCAGGTTCGGGACGAAGTGGTTGTCCATCACGTCCACGTGCACGGCGTCCGCGGCGCTGATCCGCTGGAGCTCGGCTTCGAGGTTCACGAAGTCAGCCGAGAGGATGCTCGGGTTGATGCAGCACTTGCTCACGAAGGTTCTCCTAGATTTTGCGGCGGATCAGCGCCAGGAACATGGCGTCGGTGGCGTGGATGTGCGGCCACAGCTGGGCAGTGGACTCGTGGCCGGCTTCCAGCGCACCGGGCAGGCTGACGGCGTCCAGCGCGGCGCCGGCGTCGAGCAGTTCCAGGTCGTTGCGCTTGCGCATCACGTCGGCGACGACGGCGGTGGTTTCCGCAGGGTGCGGGGAACACGTTACGTAGGCCACCACTCCCCCGGGTTTTACCGCGTCCACGGCGGTGGTGAGCAGCTCGCGCTGCAGGATACCGAGTTCGCCGACGTCGGTGGGCTTGCGACGCCAGCGGGACTCCGGGCGGCGGCGCAGCGCGCCCAGGCCGGTGCAGGGCGCGTCGACGAGGATCCGGTCGAAGGTCTCCGGGTAGTCCTCGGCGATGGTGCGGCCGTCTCCGGTCCGTACGTTCCAGGTTTCCCCGGGCACGGCGTCAAGGGCCTGGCGGACCAGCTGCGCGCGGTGCGGGGCGGGCTCGTTGGCCAGCAGCACGGCACCGGATTCGTGCGCGAGGGCGGCGAGCAGCGCCGCCTTGCCACCGGGGCCGGCGCACATGTCCAGCCACTTTTCGACGCCGTCTTCATCGACGGACGCGCCGCCGAGGTCCAGTTCGGCCAGGGCACGGGCGACCAGCTGGGAGCCGGCGTCCTGCACCCGGGTGGTGCCGGCGCGGACCGAGTCCAGCCGGCCGACGTCGCCGGCGGAGAACAGTGCGGAGTCCTTCACGAGCTCGCCGTCGGTTGCTCCGGCGGCGCGGGCCTCATCGAGGTCGCCGAGGCCGGGCAGGGCGACCAGATTCACCACGGGAGCGTCGTTGTCGGCACGCAGCAGGTCGGTGATCTCGTCGACGCTGCGTCCGTGGGCCACCAATGACTGGCGCAGGGCCCGGACAATCCACTCCGGGTGCGAGTGCTCAATGGCGGAGCGCTTAACGGCGTCGGTTTCGCCTTCGGTAAGGATCTCCACCCACTCGTCCAGGCTGCGGGCGGACACCTTGCGCAGCACCGCGTTGATCAGTGCCGACGGGCCGGCCCCGATGACGGCACGGGCCAGGCCCACAGTCTGGTCGAGGGCGGCATGCGCAGGAACGCGCATGGCCAGCAGCTGATGGGTGCCGATGCGCAGGGCGTCCAGGACAGCGGGGTCCAGGCGTTCCAGCGGGCGGTCCACGCACTTGGCGAGGATGGCGTCATACGTGCCCTGGCCGCGCAGGGCGCCGTAGGCCAGTTCGGTGGCGAAGCCGGCATCGCGCTTGTCCAACCGGTGCTTGCGGATGCTTTTCGGCAGCACGAGGTTGGCGTAGGCATCCTCGCCGGAGACGGCGCGCAGCACTTCAAAGGCGACCAGCCGGGCCGGATCGGCTGCGCGGGTGCGCTGGCCGGGGGCGGCGGCGGTGCGGGTCTTCACGGCGGCGCGGCGGCGTTCGTGGCCCTTGTCGTTACGGTGTTTGTTGGGCTGGTCGGGCTGGGGGGTCATTCGAAGACCACGTCCTCACGGTTGGCGAGGCCGCGGGCCCAGTCGGCCCCCGGCATCATTTTCTTGCCTGCGGGCTGGACACGCAGCAGTTCGAGTCCGTGCGAGCCGGTGCCCACGACGGCGGCGGCGTCCCCGCCGCCGGTGAAGCGAACCTGGCCGGGGCGCAGGTCGGTGACGTCGGAGCGCAGTCTGGCCGCGCCGATCTTGAACCGGGCGCCGTCCCAGGTGGTCCACGCGCCGGGTTCGGGAGTGACGCCGTTGATGCGGCGGCGGATAGCCAGGGCCGGCTGCTGCCAGTCCACACGGGCATCGTCGATGCTGAGCTTGGGTGCCAGGGTGATGTCACCCTGCTGCGGCACCGGTACGGCCGCGCCGGCGTCGACCGCGCTGAGTGTCTGGGCCAGCAAGACGGCACCGGAATGCGAGAGGCGTTCGAGCAGGTCACCGCTGGTGTCCTCGGGCCGCACCGTTTCCGTGAGTGTGCCGTAGACCGGGCCGGTGTCCAGCCCGGTTTCGAGCAGGAAGGTCGACGCGCCGGTGATGTCGTCACCGGCAATCACGGCGTGCTGCACGGGGGCGGCGCCGCGCCAGGCGGGCAGCAGCGAGAAGTGCAGGTTGATCCAGCCGTGCTTCGGCACGGTGAGGGCGCGGGCCGGAACGAGTGCGCCGTACGCAACGATCGCGGCGACGTCGGGTTCCAAGGCGGCAATGGCCGCGATGGCTTCGTCGTCCACCTTCGACGCGCGGATTACGGGCAGGCCCAGTTCCTCGGCGCGGGCGGCGACCGGGGAGGGCGTCAGGACCTTCTTGCGGCCCAGCGGGGCATCGGGGCGGGTAAGGACGCCGACGACGTCGAATCCGGCGTCAACCAAGGCGTCCAGGGACGGCACGGCCACGGAGGGTGTGCCGGCAAACAGGACGCGAAGTGCCGCGGTCACCTAGGCTCCGGCCTGGGTGCCGAACGTACCCTTGGCCGCCTGGCCGAAGGTACCGAAGCTGGAGCCCACGCTTTGGGCACGCTGCGCTGCGGTACGGTCCGCGATCGCGTCGTACTCGCGCTGCCGGATGGCCCGGAGTGCTTCCTTGCGCTGCTCGCCTTCGAGCCGGTCGATATAGAGAGCGCCGTTCAGGTGGTCCGTTTCGTGCTGGAAGCAGCGGGCCAGCATCCCTTCGCCCTCGATACTGATCGGGTTGCCGTGCAGGTCCTGGCCGGAGACGCGGGCCCAGCGGAAGCGCGGTGTCTGGTAGCCAAGCCCGGGGATGGACAGGCAGCCCTCCAGATGGTCCGGCTGGAGGTCGTCGCTCAGTTCCAGGACGGGATTGACCACATGCCCGGCCTGGCCGTCCACACGGTAGGTGAAGACCCGCAGGCTGACGCCGACCTGGGGTGCTGCCAGCCCGGCACCTTCGACGTCCTCCATGGTTTCCTCCATGTCCGCTACCAGCTTCGCCAGTTCGGGGCCGAAGTCGGTCACGTCTTCGGCGCGGGTCCGCAGGACCGGGTCGCCGAGCGTGCGGATAGTCAGGATGGCCATCGGGGGTTTGTTCCTTACTCTTGCTGCAGGGGATCGGAATCCAGTCTAGTTGGCTCCGCCGCCCGCCGGGACGCTCAGGCCTGTGGAGCGCCCGCTGCCACTGAAGTCTGTGGATCCGCAGTCTCTGCAGGTACAGCCTCCGGGGCTGATGCCTGGGCAGCAGGGGCTTCGTGCGCGCCGACCGGGGGCGGCGGCACGGGCAGCAGGGCACGGCCGGCGGCAACGGCATCAATACTGGTCTGCCAGACCCGGCGCAATGCGCAGAACTTGAACCAGTGCTGGGGCAACACCTCAGGATTGGCCCGCATGGGACGCACCTCCGTCTGGCCAACAGCGACGCCCAGCAGCAGCGGGTCCTGTCCGTAGGCCCACGGCTCCCAGGTGCCGGCACCGGCGTCGACCAGCGACTCCTGTGCCTTCATCCCGGCGACGAGCTGCATCACGACCTTGTCATCCAGCTGTTTCACCTGCCCGTCGCGGTCGGTGTTCTTGGTCTTGTAATCGATCAGGCACAGCCGGCCGCCGATCCGAGCGACCAGGTCCAGGGTGCCGGCGTAGCCCAGCTCGGCGTTCCACACGGTGATTTCCGGCGCGATGGGCTGGACGTCGTAGAGCTTCCACCATTCGTCGAACCGGTCCGCGAACTGGTGCTCGCCGCGGGCCGCAAGCTCCTCGCGGGCACGTTCGAGTTCATGCGGGCGGTCCAGAGCGCGGAGCGCAACCTGCTCACAGTAGAAATGGACGCGTGTACCCCGCTGCGCGGCGGCGTCGCGGTAGCGTTCCGAAGCCGAGGACGCCTCCTTCACCACGGAGCGCAGCTGCGACGGGCTGCCGAGGGCGGCGGTCAGTTTGGGATCCTTGACGACGGCGGAGGCGGCCATATAGCTGTGCCAGCCGTCCAGGGACGTAGACCCCTGGGAAATCACCGTGGTGATGGACGGGACCGTGGGCGGCTCGGAGAGCGACCGCGAATACATGCGTCCGTATTCGGTTGCGTGTGCCAGTGCTGGTTCAGTCATGTTTCCAGTCTGCCACCCGGCGGTGACAGTCTGCTTTCGGCTCCCCGCACGGTCTGTGCCTAGCGGCGTCCGCCTGCGCGGACCCGGTCCATCACGGCATCGACGCGGCTTCGAATTTCATCCTTGCCTCCGACCAGCCCGAAAGGAGGGCCGTCGTCCGTAGTGCCCCACGGCACGAGTACGTCAAAGTCCAGATCACGGACCTGCGCGAGGCTGGCGAGGTAATCGCCTCGAAGGTGCTCGTCCAGAACCACCGCTTTCCACTCGCCGTGCTCAATCCAGATGAAGTCCCCGGTGAACAGGAAGCGCCTGTCCCCGTTGTTCCATAGGTAGCTTGTTGTGCCCGCAGTGTGTCCCGGCGTCGGAATTACCTCAAGGTCTTCGCCGATCATCTGACGCCGGTCAAACACGGCCGACACCGGAAGCGACCCGGCCACCTCGGCCCGGTCCCCCTCATGGACGTATACCGGAATATCGAACTCCGGCGCTCCGTACATCGCTTCATGGGCGTGGTTGATCAGCAGCCGAGCAGCTCCACCCCGGTCCATGATGGCCTCCGCGGAGCTGTTGATCCCCGGCGAGTTGTAAACAATCATGTTGCCGCCGGGCCGCTCGAGGACGAACGAGCGAAGCAGCACGTTGTGCTGATAGGGCAGGCGCACGGCGGAAGTGGCAAGCAGCCCGTCCAAGGGTGCGTGCAACGGGCCGGTATCCGGAAGGGTCACGATTGGCTCCGTAGTCATTGGGTCCGCAGTGTGGATGCAGGACATAACTACGCCCCAAAAGGAGCCGGCGCCAGATAGACGCAAAAAGCCGCCACCTTCCCGAAGGAAAGTGACGGCCAGTGAAGGGTGGGCGATACTGGGTTCGAACCAGTGACCTCTTCGGTGTGAACGAAGCGCGCTACCACTGCGCCAATCGCCCTTCAATTTATGCACTCGCGTTGATGCGCCCGGAAGCACTCCAACGTGTAAAGATGCTAGCCCAGATCCCGCCCGAGTCCAAACCAGGGCCGTTCCCGGGGCCGATTGGACGAACCCGCAAACGTCCTATAGAGTTTTTCTTCGTTGGAAAGCGGGGGTTCGCCGCGGAAAGCGCAAGCAATCCGGGGACGATAGCTCCCAACCTGATCAACATGCGGACGTAGCTCAGCTGGCTAGAGCACCACCTTGCCAAGGTGGATGTCGCGGGTTCGAATCCCGTCGTCCGCTCGCAAGTCACTGTACAAGCCGCTCCCGGTTTTGCCGGGTTCGGTTCTCCAAAGCTTTATGCGGCGGTTACGGTGGGGTGGCCGAGAGGCGAGGCAGCGGCCTGCAAAGCCGTATACGCGGGTTCGAATCCCGTCCCCACCTCCACAGTGGATTGTAAAGAACCCATTTATGGGCGCGATTGGCGCAGCGGTAGCGCGCTTCCCTGACACGGAAGAGGTCACTGGTTCGATCCCAGTATCGCGCACGAACAGTACTGTTTCAGTGCTTTTCTTGCGGACGTAGCTCAGCTGGCTAGAGCACCACCTTGCCAAGGTGGATGTCGCGGGTTCGAATCCCGTCGTCCGCTCTCCCTTCTGCTTATGGTTTTCCAGGAGTAATCCTGAACGGGCCGAGCAGTTTAGGGCGCGATTGGCGCAGCGGTAGCGCGCTTCCCTGACACGGAAGAGGTCACTGGTTCGATCCCAGTATCGCGCACGGACAGTTTCGACTGTTTGCATTTGCGGACGTAGCTCAGCTGGCTAGAGCACCACCTTGCCAAGGTGGATGTCGCGGGTTCGAATCCCGTCGTCCGCTCTCCCCCGGTTTTGGCCGGCTTAGAAGGAACAGGTTTTTACCTGTTCCTTCTTTTGTTTAACCCGCAGTTCATACCGGCCTGATCTGCTCGGTGGTAAAAGCTAAGTTTGCTTATTAGTCGGCCTACAGATAATGTCTTTCGAGTAGAGAAAATGTCGACCTGGTTTCAGTAGCGGGATCAAAGTTGCATGGCCGATAGGCCGCTCACACCACTACTTGAGGAGAACCACATGGCTAATACGCAGACTCACAACGAGCACACGAACACCACCGTTCGCAACGCCAACGACATCAAGGTGTCCACGCGGACCCTCGAATTCGCCGTTTACGTCCTGGCCGTTATCGCCACGATCATCACGGCAGCTGTTGTTGGCGACAACGCCAGCGAAAACGGCCTTGACGCGTTCAACGCCGCACAGGCGATGGAATACATCACCTTCCTCACGGTCGGTCTGATGGTTGCCCGCGGCTTGGCCAAGTCCGGCCACCGCGGACACAACAGCAACAACAACGCGTAACCAGCGTTTTCCGGCCTTGTGCCGGACACTTATTCCGGCGCGGCGCTCTTTGAGCTCCGTGCCGGAATTGTTTTAACTGCTTAGAGTGTGGCCTATGGAAATCCGCCCGCTGGACATCAATGATGACCGCGCTATGTCCGAGGCCTACCGCGTTGAATGCGTGGCAAACCAAAGCGTAAGGCCCGGCTGGATTCCTCTCAGCAGGGAATCACGCATTCTCGGCTGGCGCACGCCTAACGGATGGCGGAACCATCTCCTCGGAGTTTGGAACGGGGCCACGCTAATTGGTTTCGCGGCCGGTATGAATTCAACCGACACTCCGGACACCACATGGATATTCGTTTGGGTCGACCCCGCCCACCAAAATGCAGGGATTGGTTCGGCATTGGCCCGTGCGGCGGAAGACGCCAGTCCGGCGTCGACGGCGAGGTTCGTGGCAAGCGCTTACCGGTCCACCACAAGCGAGATCGACGCGCTCACGCGGGCCTTCGCCTCTCCTTTGGGCTATTCCCAGGCAACCACTGAAACCGTCGTGGAACTTGATCTCCGTGATATGCAGCTAGCGAGTCCGACGACGGCGCCCGGCTACGAAATCTCAACGCACGTCAACGGCGTCCCGGAGCGGTTCCGCGAACAGGTAGGCCAGATCAAGGGCCTGGTCGATGCCGAGGCGCCCAACGGCGAGCTCGGCTGGGGTGAGGCACCGGTATCGCCCGATGAATATGCCGATGAGCTGGACCTGTGGGTCGCTCAGGGTTCCACGGTGTTCGAGTCCATAGCCGTGGACGCTGCCGGAAAGGTTGCGGCCTGGACCTGCTTGGTAGCGGCAGCCGACGCTGAACGGCCGGCACAGATTGAAGGAACGCTCGTCGTCTCCGGCCACCGCGGCCACGGCCTCGGAGCAGCCGTGAAGTTGGCGTCCCTGCACCGGGCTGTCGAATCCGGCAAGGTGCATAGGGTCCGGACCAGCAGCGATGCCCGAAATGTCTGGATGCGTTCCATCAACTCCGCGCTGGGTTTCACGCCCGTGGAGACGGAAATCATCCTGCAGAAGGAAACCGTCAGCCCGTGACCGCGTCCGCTGCCACGCTTGCGGTATACAACGTCTCAAAAGTGGAATGCAGCGGCCAGAACTGTGCGGCAGGAATGGCGGCGCCGGCGACGGCGGCTTCCAAATACACGAGGTGGGTAATCCAGCCGGGGCCGTAGGAATCGACGAGGGTCCCCAGACCGTAGTGCACGAAGTCCATCACCGCCCCCGCCTCCGTGTCACCCAGCCGGATGCTGATCCGCGACTCGGGTTCCTCGGGGAACTCCCAGCTCATGGCCAACCGGCGAGGCTCGTCCATGTCAGTAATGACGCTGCGCGACAAGTAGCCTCCGCTATGGTCGACGACGATTGTTCCGCCGGTCCGAGCGTCGCATTCAAGGGGACGGCCCAGCCACTGGGACAAAAGGGCGGCGTCAGTGAACCCCGCCCACACGGCTTGTGCCGGGGCGGAAAACGCCCAGGAAATCAGAAGCGAACCGTCGGCGGTTGATACAGAGGTGAGCGGCATGTCGAAGATTGTGGCATACGGATACGCGTGCCGCACGGATCAGTTTCCGATGGCCAGTGCCATCTGTTCAGCGGACGCGAGATCAGCCAGCACCACCTGGTAGCGGTGGCCACCGGCGTCGGAGAACGTGACAGCACCGGCGCCGCCCATATTCAGTCTCGTCAGGGAGCCGCGTCCGTGCCGCGTCACCGGCCAGTTCACGAGTCCGGTGTTCTGCCCGTTGTCTTTGGCCACCATGATGTCCTGCACGTTTTGGCGCTGAATGGTGCGCTTCCACAGGGGACCTCTCAGGGTGACGGCCTGCTGGTCCACCGAGACCGTAATCCGCGCAACGAAACACCACCAGCCGGCAGCGAGCAGGAACGCTGCGGCGGCTACATACAGATGCCAGACCGACTCGACAGCTGCCCCACCCGCCAACGCGGCCCCGACGGCCGCAAGAAAGGCACCGCCTCCCCACCGAAGCCATCCGGGCGAACGTTCCACGAACCTGACACTGCTTGCCGGTGCCTGCGGCGCCATGGCTTTCCCCCTCATCGTTTCCACGGGCGGTCCTGATTAGGGAACGCTACCCCATTTCCCTGCCGCCCCGAGGTGCAGCCGCCTATCGCATCCGTTCTTCCAGCTCGGCCAGGAACTCACGGGCAGCGGGCATGCCGGGGTCCGCGGCATCGGCGCGACGGATGGCACCCGAGAGGATCTTGGCGGCCTGGGCCGTATCGCCCTTGCTGTCAGCGAGGACTACGGCGTTGTCCAGGCTGCGGCCAAGGGGCGAGGACTCTGTCTCAGCCTGCGGAACCGGGGCTTCGTTCATGATTCGAATCCAGTTTCCCGCCGGATCGATCAGGCTGAATCCGGTCCTCCCATCCGCATTCGTGCGCCTCCGCGGGCGGGTGACGCGGGGATAGCCCGAAATCGGCAGCTTGCCGTAGGCAGCCTGCAGACCTGCTGCAAACGAGTCAAAGAGCGCTCCCGTGTCCGGCACCAGGATCCCGCAGGTGCTGTGTGATTCTTCGGCGCGGTGCCCCTCCAGCACGTAGTAGTGCAACGGAAAACCGTATCCTTCCAGTGCCAGGTAGGGGTTCGGCTTAATCTGCCGGTACCGGACCTGGAACGCCATCGCGGAAAAGAAGGCGGCTATCTCGTCAATGTCCGCGCACGGCAGCATCGGAATGACTTGCGGAGGCATGCCCTTATTCTGCGCCTCGGTCCAGCTCGCGAACAGGGCGCAGTGGTCCTTCCGGGCTCCTGCTGACCGCTGCGCACATCGGTTCGGTCTAGGGTGACGCCATGGAGGACATCGAACCGTACTGGCTGCCGCGGCCACCGCTGGGAGATCGCGTTGCCGAATCCGATCTTGAGGCAGCGGCGGCATCCGTTCACACCGCCGACGGCGGATGGGTCCAGCCGCCGCCGGGGCTCCCTGTCTGGGTTTTCCTGGACCGGCTGGTCCATTCCTTCGGGTACCTGCTTCACGGGTCACCGGACCCGGGAATTGAAGTGTTTGAACCGCGGACACCCGTTGACTACTCCCCCGATGACTTCAGTAAACAGAAGGCCGTTTATGCCGCCGGTGACGGGATCTGGCCGATTTTCTATGCGGTGGTCAGCCGCCCCCAGCCGGGCCTGAGGTTCCTCAACAGCGCGCTCCAGTTTGTCCGGCACAACGGAGCCACCAGTGGAATGCACTATTTCTTCTCGGTCTCCCCGGGAAATGCGTTGGCTCCCCTGTGGCGGAACGGAACCGTATATGTTCTGCCCCGGAAGGGATTTTCCCGCCAGCCGCGTGAACGTCTCGGGCGGCATGTCATCGAGGAGCCCCATTGGGCATCACCGTCTCCTGTGCGGCCTCTCGCGAAAGTCGCTGTCGTACCGGCGGATTTTCCCTTCATGGGGAAGGTACGGAAACACGACGCGGCGGAGGTCGACGTGAAAGCCCTGAAAGACCCGGATGGCTACCCCTGGCTCTGACCCGTCCTGCCGCGTCCGGCGTCGTCCCGTCACCGCACCTGACTCGCTGGTGACCCAGCCGGTCCGGGCATAGTCTTTCACCACTCCCGCGGGTCCACCTGAAAGGAACCTTCATGACCATTGCCATCTTCGGCGCGACCGGACAACTTGGCGGACTCACCATCGATGCCCTGATCGGACGCGGTGTCGCGCCGGGCGATGTCCTAGCCCTGGGCCGGAACCAGGACCGGCTGGCTGAGTTCGCCGGCCGCGGCCTGCGTACGGCACGGGTTGACCTCAACGAAGCCGCCACCACAGCGGGTGTGCTGGACGGCGTCGAAAAGGTCCTGCTCATTTCCATGAGCGAACCGGGACGCAGGATTGCGCAGCACACAAACGCAGTCGAGGCAGCGCAGACCGCCGGCGTCCGCCACCTTGTCTACACGTCGGTCCTTAATGCGCCGACGACGGTGCTCGCCCTCGCTCCGGAGCATCGGGCAACCGAGGAACTCATCACCGCATCCGGCATTCCGGCGACCTTTCTGCGCCACGGCTGGTACACGCAAAACCACCGGCAGGAGTTCGACGCCGCGAGGCAAACCGGCGTCGTCGCCAACAGTGTGGGTTCAGGGCGCATTGCCAGCGCGCCGCGCCGGGACTATGCCGAGGCAGCCGCCGTCGTGCTCAGCACGCCAGGCCACGAAGGCAAGGCCTATGAACTATCCGGCGATACGGCCTGGACCTACACGGAGTTCGCGGCTGCCGCGCAGGAGGTGCTTGAAACCCCGGTGCGCTACGAGGTCCTGACTCCGGAGGAGGAACAGAAACAGTTGATCGCCCTCGGGCTTGATGAGGTGACCGCGGGCTTCCTGGGTACGCTCAATGCCAACATGCGCGACGGTGCGTTGGCTCCGGCACCCGGTGAGCTGTCCAAACTGATCGGGCGGCCTACCGAGCCGCTGATCGAGACTATGCGGGCCTGGGCCCGCTGATAGCGCCTGCTTGCGCCTCGTCAGCCCGCCCGGCGCTGCAGCCGCCGGCGTACGGCTATGAAGACAACGCCGGCAAGGATGATGTGCACTTAGACCAGGGCGATCGCATCCGGTTCAACCCAGGTGATGGTCCATCCTGATTCGAGCCATCCCGTTCCCCCGAGAATGGTGCGGGTGACGGTCAGCTGCGTCCAGTGGAACGCGACCGCCACCAACAACGCGCCGGGCACGGGGATGCGCCGGGCCGCCACCAGTGCCAGCCCGAACAGCACCAGCTGCACGATGTAGACAACGGGGTCGTTGCCCGCCGGGAACACCTCGATTCCTCCTCCGTCGCCTCCGAGCACCGTGGTGATCGCCCACCGCACCGGTCCCACCACCACTCCTACGAATGGGAACAACGCAGTGGTCACCAGCGTCGCAACCGCCAGCCCCCAGCCGTCCCGCAGGTTCGTCCAGACATACCCGCGCAGGGCAAGTTCCTCCGGAAGCGCCTCATAAAGGGCCAGCACCACGCCGTTCAGGAGCAGGAAACCCAGGAAAGCGGCGACGTCGAGCTCTTCCACCCGTATCCATCCGGCCTGGCCGGCGGGTATCCAGACGAGAAGGCCGGTGAGTGCACCCACAGTCACACCCAGAGCCAGTGGCCGGGCGGCTGACCTGCTGAGGCCGAGTCCCTCCAGGCGGCGGTGGTCCAGCCGCCGACGCAGCAGCACAATGCCCGGCACCACGACGGCGGTCATCAGGACTGCCTGCAGCAGGACTTCCGTCAGCCGTCCCCAGCCAAAAGCCCGGCCGAGGGCTTCGGCGACCCCTATGGCCGTGCCAAGGCCGATGCCGAGGAACACCCATCCAAGGACCACAGCCCGAAGTGCGTGTCTCCGCGGAATCGGTTGTCGCGTCTGGTCCGGCAGTTGAGACAGCGTCATTGCAGTCGGTGTGCGTGCAGGCATTAGTTCGGTCCTCGTTCATCGGCATCAGGGCAGTTGTGCTGACCGACGCCAGTCCACCACGAAGACCCGGGCAATCCACGCAACCGCGCCTGCTGCGGTGATTGCGTCGGCGACCGAGACGGTGGCAGCGTCCATCCGGGCAGCGACGGCGGCGCCACGAAAAATTACTCGCTTACACACCCCGTCGACTACTTGGTTTTTCTGAACGCCGAGCCGGGGCATGTGCCAAAACTACGTGTTCGCAGAACCCAGCCGCCCCTAGGCTTTGTATGCCTTGGCCGGGGGCGTGGCCGGGATCCACGGGAGGCCAAGAGGCGAGTCTCGCATTGCACCGCACCAATGCTGAGGAGATCACCGTGAAGAAATCATCACCTGCCCTCGCCGTTCTTGCCGCATCCGCAGCGCTGGGGCTCGCAGCCTCACCTGCGACCGCCGGCGGACGGCACCACCCACCATCACCCTCACCCGCACCTGTTGCCGGGGAAGTGACCACCGTTGCCGAGGGGCTGCTCGGTCCCTTGAGTTTCGCCGTCGGTCGTGGCGGCACCCTCGACGTAGCCCAATCATTCACTACGCTCCTGACCCGCATCACTGACGGCGGGGAACCCGAGGTTCTCGCAACGGCGCCCGAAGGCTATTCCCCCGGTTCCGTTTCCCGCGACCGTGGAGCTACTTATTACACAGTTGCTACCGGTGCCGGAACCAACGACCCGGTAGCCAACATCACCTTGTTGCAGTCGGTTGACCGGGACGGCACCGTCGAAACGATTGCGGATATTTCTGCTTACGAATTCGCAGAAAACCCGGACAGCATCAACACCTACGGCTTCGAGGAGGCGCTTCCCGCCGGATGCGCGGCACAGTTGCCGGAAGGCATACCCGCGTCGCCCTACACCGGGCTGCCGGACTCAAACCCGGCGGGTTCCCTTCCCGGGCGGTTCGGCGGGACCATTGTGGCGGACGCAGGAATGAACGCCCTCATCCAGGTAAGCGACGACGGCGACATCGCCACGGTCGCGGTGCTACCGCCGATCCCCGTGACCGTACCCGCCGGGATCGGCTGGCCGGATTGCGCAGTGGGACTGGCCTACAACGCGGAACCGGTACCGACCGACGTCGAACGCGGTCCCGACGGCGCTCTGTACGTGACCTCTCTGCCCGGAAGCCCCGAAGGAGGCCCCACGGGATCAGTCTTCCGGATCGACCCTGCCACTCTCGAACCGGAACTCGTGGCGACCGGCTTCGTCGGGGCCACCGGTCTGGCCGTAAACGACAACGGCGATATCTTCGTGGCGGAGCTGTTCGCTAACCGGATCTCGGTGGTACCGTCCGGCTCGAATACCCCCCAACTGTTCCTAGAGGCAAACCAACCTGCTGCCCTGGAACTGCGGGGTGATGCCCTGTATGCGTCAGTGGATGCTCTTGCCGGACTACCGACCGGCCCAGACCCCGAGGCACCGCCAGCTGCGGAGCCTCCGGCTGAGCCGGCCCCGGCGACCGGCAGCATCATCCGGATTGAGCTGGACGACAACTGCGGCGGGTACCATCACCACCACGGAGGAGCTGACCGGCACTCGGGTGACGGTGTCCGCGGCGACGGGTCGGAGGAATAGTCGGGATATGCCTGCAGAGAAAGCCCTTTCCTCCATCCCCTTGCAGTCCTACGATTGTGGGGAACGGGAAACGAGCGGGTTTCCCCTGTGAAAGGAGGTGATCCGTGTCTGTATTTGACGAGCTCAAGGGCAGGGCCGGTGAGCTGAAGGAAAAGGCCACCGGACTTGTCGGACAGAATGCCGACAAGATCAAGGGCGGCATCGATCAGGCGGGAAACTTCGTCGACCAGAAGACCGGCGGCAAGTACTCCAGCAAGATCGATGGCTTCCAGAGCAAGGCCTCGGAAGCAGTTGACAAGACCAACCGCAACCGGGAGCCGGGTACCGGCAACGGTCCCGAGCAGACGCCTCCGGCCTAACCAGCCCCAAGAGCACGACAAAGAAGCGCCGGTCCCGCCGAGAGGCGGCACCGGCGCTTCCGCCGTTTAAAGGAGCAGTCCTACGACGCTTCTCCGGTCTGGCCTTCGCGAGCCAGCGCGGTCAGGCGGGAGACGGCGCGGAAGTACTTCTTCATGTACCCGCCCGCCATCATTTCCTTGGTGAACAGCTGATCGAACGGCACCCCGCTGGCCAGGATCGGCACGTCTTTGTCGTACAGCCGGTCAGCGAGCACCACAAAGCGCAGCGCCACGGACTGTTCGGTGATGGTCTGCACGTTGTGCCAGGCCACGGCTTCCACCCCGTCGAGCAGCTGCCGGTACCGGCTCGGGTGGACCTGGGAAAGGTGGTTGATGAGTTCGGAGAAGTCATCCACAGCGACGGTCCGGCCGGAGAATTCGGTTTCCATCCGGGCTTCCAGTTCCCCGTCCTGCAGCGGCTGCGGCGACTCGGGCAGACCGCGGTGGCGGTAGTCCTCACCGTCGATGCGGACGACGTCGAACTGATCCGCCAGCACCTGGATCTCGCGCTGGAAGTCGACGGCGGCAAAGCGGCCCTCGCCCAAGGAACCCGGCAGGGTGTTGGACGTAGCCGCAAGCTTCACGCCGGCGTCGGCCAGTTCGCGCATCAGGCGGGACATCAGCACCGTGTCGCCCGGATCGTCGAGCTCGAATTCGTCAATGCAGACCAGCTTGTAGGCGCTCAGCGCATCCACCGTCTTGCGGAAGGTGAGCGCACCCACGAGGTTGGTGTACTCCACGAACGTGCCGAAGGCCTTCGGTCCTTCCACGGCATGCCAGAGCGAGGCCAGCAGGTGGGTCTTGCCGACGCCGAATCCGCCGTCCAGGTAGAACCCGGCCTTGGTTTCGGGCTTCTTGCCACCAAAGAACTTCCGCAGGCCGCTCGGCTCCGGGGTGTCGACGTCGGCCGCGAAGGAACGCATCGCGCCCACGGCTTTGGCCTGGGAGGGCTGTTCGGGATCGGGGCGGTAGGAATCGAAGGACACGCTGCCGAACCGGGGCGAGGGGAAGAATCCCTGCAGCAGTTCATCCACCGATACCTGGGGAGTCCGTTCTGTCAGGTGCTCGAGTTGTGCCACTGCGCGCTTTTCCGTCCGTTTGATGCCTGCATCCGGCACCATACGTGCCGGTTCTGCGGCGTTCTGCCGCCCTCGCAACGATACGCCAACGCGTCCGGGAATTTGGAACTGTTGCCAGTGGACTGTGGCTGTGTCTGCGGTCCATAGTCTGAGCATGACGTGGCAGCGGGACACGGTAGGCGCCTCAGCTTATTCGTCCGAAGAACGGGCTTTGATGGGACTGGAGTTCGGCACGGCCGGGGCAGCCCTTGGTGGCGGCATCCTTCTGGCCCTGCGGCCCAATGGCGCTTTCCTGCACGCTGATCCGTCCGTGCTGCGGCGGACGCCGTTTCGGGACTGGCGGCTTCCGGGCCTTCTCCTTGCCATGGGTTGCGGCGGCGGTTACCTGGCCGCTGGGATGCTGCACTTTCGACGCCACCGGGCTGCCCGGCCGGTTTCTCTGGCGGCCGGGCTCGCCCTGATCGGTCTCGAGGCTTGGGAAATGGCGTTCATTGAGTTTCAGCCGTTGGAGGCAGTATTCATTGGAATCGGTGGCGCCGTCGTCGTGCTGGCGTTACGCCTTCCCTCGGAGACGCCCGCTCCAGGGGCACTAGGCGCTGCAGGTGCACTCGCGCCGGCACATTCCCTGCACCGCCGGCGGCGCCGCGGAGGCGCCGGATGAACGCTGCCCCACGGCGACCGTAACGGATGCCCGTCTGCATCTCTGAGGGGACCGGGTCAGAACGGGGGCAGCTGTTCCTGCAACGAATCTTCCAGGTCTGACTCCCCCGGTCCCTCTCGGGTGGAGTACATACCCGGATTCGGTGCCGTGTCCGGTGAGCCAAGTTCCAGGAAGGGTTCCGTGCGGTAGACGCGTCCGGTTGGCGAGGTCCACTCGATCACCCCGGGCACGGGTTGGTTTGCCTTCCAATACCCGAGGGTCTTGAACCGGTGGTGACGGCGGCACAGGTGTTCCAGGTTTCCGTGGTCGGTGGGACCATTTTTGGCCCAGTCGACGGTGTGGTCGATGTCCGCGTTCGCGGTGCTGACCCGGCAGCCGGGGAACCTGCAGGTTCCATCCCTTGCGCGTAGCCATCGGCGGAGTCCGGCCGGGACTTTTCGGCGTCGTCCCACGCCCAGAATTTCGCCCGTCTGCGGGTCTTGGGCCAATCCGGTCCAACCGACGGCGTTCCTAGCCAGCCTGCGGGCTTCTTCGGCGCTGATGGGTCCGTAACCGTGAAGTTCCGCAGGTTGGTCGTCGGCTCCGAAGAGGGTTTCGGCGTTGATCATGACCATGATTTCCGTCCGGGGTACGATTCCCTCGTCCGGTCCTGCCCCGCCTTCCCCGGTTCCGTGCGCACCGCTGGGAGCACCGCCGGTTCCGCTCTCACCGACTGCGCCGCCCACCCCGCCAGCACGGGTTGAGCCGAGGCCGCCCATCAGCAACTGAGCCAGAATGTCCGCACGCAGCTGATCCGTGGACCGGGAATCACCCGCCGCCTGTTCACCCCGTGCCGCGGTACTCAGGGCGGTATAGATCTGCTGGGCTTCTGCCGCCTGCAGATAGGCCGACAGGCAGGACATGCCGTCCTCTTCCCGGTCCAGAGTGACCTTGCGCTGCTCGAACGCGGTCAGATGCCGTTTGCTGACGGTGTCCGGGAACTTCTTTTCGCGCAGCCGCCTGGCTTTGCAGGAGAACTGTGCCCGGGTCTGCCCGGGAGCGGCGGCCAGCAAATCGGCTTCAAACTCAGGAAGCTGGTCGGGAGGAACGTTCTGGCACTGGTCCAGCACCACCTGCGCGTGCTGGTAACTAAGCTGTCCTTCTTCCAAGGCGGTCAGGGTGGCGGTATGGGTGCTGCACAGGTTGAGCGCTTCGAACATCATGCGCTGGGCGGTGACCTGCGGGAGATTCAGGATGGCTGCACATTCTGACGCTGCCAGAGTGAACGCTATCCCGGGTTCGAGCCGCCCCGAAGCGGCGTGGAAGTCCTCCCGGAAGATCTCTTCCATCCGGTTCACCAGACGTGCCTCCTGTGCCTGCACCCAGGACATCAAATGCGCCATCCGGGACAGGGCATCGCCCACCATCTGCTCGTCGAAGGCTTCAAGGTTCTGCAGCGCCAGGGTCCCGGTAAAACCGTCCGGGAAACCGCTGGCAGCCTCGCCGTCCGGCCCTGCGTGGGCAGCGCCATCTGGCTCTGTAGATGCGGTTTCTGCGTCGTCGGGAGCGGAAGCGTCCTCGGCATCTTCGTTCGGGGGGACACCGGGATTGGAGCTACCGGTCTCCCCGACGGGATGGTCGGCGGCCTCGGCGCCGTCCTTCGGAGTGGTGGCGGCGGAAGTGTCGGCACTCGCGTCAGCAGGCCCGGCAGGCTCAGCGGTCCCGGCAGGCTCGGCTGCTAGTTCAGCCCGGTACACCGACAGGGTGCAGGCCGCACGGGGCTCATCCCTTTCACCAGCGGTGCCATCGGGCTGCTGGTCTTCACTGCCTGGTTCTTCGGTTGTCCATTCGGTGTTCCCGAGCTGATCCATACCTCAGGATTTCATCCCGCACTGACATTTCCGGGCCGAAAACAGGCTCAAACGAGCCTCCGCGGAAACCTAAAATACGCGTCTTTTTGAGACGACTACGTGCTGAGAAAACGGGCATTTTGACCTGGCAGCAGGACCAAACAGACCCCATCCGAATATGGCCCTCAGGCCATCCCTCTCGGCCCTCCGTCTCGGCCCTCCGGTGCCTCGGGAAGCTTGCGTGTGGCACCCGCCCAGGGCGGCGGCACAGCATCCCACCGAGTGGTGCTGCCGGGGCCAGTGGGACCTCAGTAGACACCACCAACCCGAAACCGTGGGACAGCGTGCCGGATGGCTTCACCTCCCAGGTTCAGCCCGTGGAAGTTTTCGGCCCCCGTCGTCGTTAGGCTAGATAGAAGCCCAATTGCCGAGGAAAGAAGTTTCGCGTATGTCGATCGCAGCTGACAGCAGCCCCAAGTTCTCCGCCTATGCCCATCCGGAACGCCTGGTCTCCACACAGTGGCTGGCAGAGAACCTGGAGGCTGAGAAGCTGGTGGTCCTTGAATCGAACGAGGACATCCTGCTGTACGAAACGGGACACATCCCCGGTGCCCGGAAAATCGACTGGCACACCGACCTCAACGATTCCGATACGCGGGACTTCGTAGACGGCAAGGCCTTCGCCCAGCTGATGGCCCGCAAGGGCATCACCCGGGACTCCACCGTGGTGATCTACGGCGACAAGAGCAACTGGTGGGCGGCCTACGCCCTGTGGGTTTTCACCCTCTTCGGCCACGAGGACGTTCGGCTGCTCGACGGCGGCCGCGACAAGTGGATTGCAGAAGGCCGGCCGGTGACCACGGACAAGGTTTCCGTGGACCCCACCGAATACCCCGTGGTAGAGCGCGACGACGAGAAGATCCGCGCGTTCCTGCCCGACGTCGTCGGACACCTGGGCAAGGGTCCGCTGATCGACGTACGGTCCCCCGCCGAATACACGGGCGAACGCACCCACATGCCCGACTACATGGACGAGGGTGCAATGAAGGGCGGGCACATCCCCACCGCAAAGTCCGTCCCGTGGAGCAAGGCCGCAGCCGAAGACGGAACCTTCCGCGCACGCGAGGAACTCGAGGCGCTCTACAAGGACGACGCCGGGCTGAAGGAAGGCGACGACGTCGTGGCCTACTGCCGCATCGGCGAACGTTCCAGCCATACCTGGTTTGTGCTGAAGCACCTGCTCGGCTTCGAGTCCGTTCGTAACTACGACGGGTCCTGGACCGAATGGGGCAACGCCGTGCGCGTCCCGATTGCCCGCGGTGAAGAACCCGGCAACGCCCCCAGCTGAAGCCCCAAGTAAGAGAGATTTACCCATGACTGCCACACCCGAAAACGCCGTCCCGGACTCCCTGGCCGAGATCATCGACGACTTCCAGGCGATGGAGGAATCCGACCGGCTGGAACTGCTGCTGGAATTCTCCCGCAGCCTGCCCGAACTGCCGGCCGAAATAGCCGACCGGCCCGAGCTCCTGGAACAGGTAGTGGAATGCCAGTCGCCGGTGTTCCTCAGCCTGGATGTGGATGACTCCCCCGAGCACCGAGTTGCGCTGTTCTTCAAGGCACCGCCGGAGGCTCCCACCACCCGCGGGTTCGCCAGCGTGCTCTACGAAGGCCTGAACGGTCTTCCGGCCGCCGAAATCCTAGCTGTCCCGGCCGATGTTCCTGACCGTCTGGGCCTCACCCGGGCCATCACCCCGCTGCGCATGCGGGGAATGTCCGCCATGCTGGGACGCATCAAGCGTCGGCTCGCCCAGCACGAAAAACTGGCACAGCAGCCGGCGTAGCCGTAGCCGGCCGGGCTTAGGTAGTAACTAGGGCGGCCGCAGAAGCACAGGAGGCGCAGCCATGTCAGGACACCGGGACAAGCATTCGGGGAAGGGCGCGACGCCGGCCACCAAGGTACTGGACGACGCCGGGGTTACGTACACGGTGCGTCACTATGAGCACGACGCCGGCGCGCCGTCGTACGGGATGGAAGCCGCGGAGAAGCTGGGCGTGCCGCCCGAAGCTGTCTACAAGACGCTGATGGTGGACCTGGGCGGGCACCTCGCCGTGGCCATGGTTCCGGTGGCCCTGAACCTGGACCTGAAGAAGTTCGCCGCGCTGATGGGTGCGCGCAAGGCCGTGATGGCCGACCGCCGGGACGCGGAGCGGCGGACCGGCTACATGGTGGGCGGCATTTCGCCGCTGGGCCAGAAGCACTCTTCCCCCGCAGGAATCGATTCCCGAGTGGAACTGCTGGACACGGTGTATGTATCGGGCGGCCGGCGGGGCCTGCAGATCGGACTTTCACCCTTTGATCTGATCCGGCTCACCCACGCCATCACGGCCCCCATCGCCGCGGCGCCTGCTTAGCGGCGGTTCCGCTCTCCTTTGGAAAGGTGGTGCAGCGCGTAGCCGTAGCTGAGCCGGACGCGCTGCGGTTCCTGGGCTAGCCATTCATCGGCCGTCCCGTTTGGGAACTCCATGCTGACCACGTCAACCAGGTCCTGAGGACTATCAAAGGTCCAGCTGCTCATGACCAGGGATGTGGCGGCACCCTGCTGCGCCCACCAGTCTTTGATGTACTTGCCCTCGCCCTGATGCGCCGATGCGTTGGCCGCCTCAAGCAGGCCGGCAAAGTCGCCGTCGTGCTGGTCGTTGTCGATGACGACCAGCGATCCGCCCGGACGCAGGACCCGCAGGACTTCCTCCAGCCCCGCCGTGCAGTCGTTCTGGGGCGAAGGAAAGAAGTACGCGAACCGGGCATGGACAACATCCACCGAGGCGTCCGGCAGCGGGATGTGCTCAGCCGAGCCATGCAGGACCTCGGCTCCGCCGGGCCTGGACCGGGCGGCCGCGAGCAGCTCCGGATCGGGTTCGACGCCGATGACCGACTTTGCGAGTTCGGCGTAGCGCGGAAGCCAGAAGCCGGTTCCGCAGCCGAGATCGAGGAGAGTCCGTCCGGCCCAGGGCGCAAGGCGGGCAAGTGCGTCCCAGACCGTCCCCTCTCGGTCAAAGGCCCGGTTCTCCACCTCGTACAGCTCAGGATGGGCGCCTTGGTTCCAGGCCGGGAAAAAGTCGTCCAGTGGAGCGGTCCCCTGTTGGTCCTGCATTTTTTGTTCCCCCCTAAATGTGTCAGTGCGCATCTAACCTACTCGGTGCCGGCGCTTGTCCTGGGTCCGGTCCGACGCCCGGCCTGATTTCCCTGCAGTTTGTGCATTTCCCTGCGCCGCGCTGCGCGGGGATTGTCACAAACCGCAGGGTTTTACCCAAAACGGAGGAAAACCACCGGCCGTGATGGGCATGAGGCCACCGCGTTCAACCCAGATGGCCCACCTCGCTGAGCGCCACCACTTGCCGGTCACGGTAGAAATCGTCTTCCCGCAGATGCGTAATGCTGCCAGGCGCCACATTGAATTTCACGTAGCCGGCAGCATGCAGGGGCATCCCGATCCAGGCTGCGATGAGATAGGTTGCCGTACCCCCGTGCGTAACCACAATCATGTCCCGGGCACCCGTTGCCAGGATGCGGTCCAATACCCGGTAAGCACGGCCTGCCCACTCGAACCTGGTCTCGGACCCCTCATTTCCGTCGTGATGGTGCATCCGGTCGCCATTTGCGGGCGGAGGTTGGTAAGGGGTGGTACCGACGGGAGTGCCTTCGGCGCTGCCGTAGGACTGCTCACGGAGATCCGGGTCGAAAACTGCCTCCAACCCCAGCAGTTCACCAACGGCCTCTGCCGTCTGGCGGGTCCGCAACAGGTCCGAGCCGAACAGCACTGTGCCGCCATCGCCGGGTATCCGGCCGCGCACTGCCCTTGCCGCCCGTTGGGCATCCGCCAGGCCGCGGGAAGTCAGGGCGGAATCGTGCCAGCCGCCCACCAGGTTCTCCACGTGATGGGTCGCCTCCGGGTGGGTGACGACGTACAAATTCCGCATGGCCGTATTTCTACCCTAATTGGCCGGCCTTCGGAGACGACTGGCAGGATGAGCCGACGCTGAAACGAACTCCCCGGCTAGCTACTCCGCGTCGAGACGGTGCTCCGAAGGATGCCGGGTGCGGCCCAGGGCGTCGTTAAGCCAGCCCAGGACCACACGCTCCCACCGCTCGGGATCCACGTTGTATTCCTTGGTGTGCCGGGCCTTGGTGAAGGGTTCGAAGGTGATGACGTCCGGGTTTTTCTCCGCCAGTTCCGCAGACGGCCCGTACGGTACGAAGTCGTCGTCCTTGCTGTGCAGGATCAGGGTAGGGATCCGGATTTCCTCCGCACGCGTCACCCAGTCCATGCTCTTGAGGTCCAGCGGAGCCGCCAGTCCGGTGAGCGCGCGTCCGGCAGCGTTGGAGATCAGCCACTGGCCCAGCCGGCCGGCCTGCGCCGGAATCCGGTTCACCCGGGCATGGTGGGCCAGCACGTCCACCCAGTTGATCACCGGCCCGTCCAGCACCATGGCACGGATGTACCGGCGCAGCGGCGAGCGGTCCGCAGCCTGCAGGCTGATCGCCCCGCCCATGGACCAGCCGAACAGCACCACGTCGCCGGCTCCGTGGTCCAGGGCGTAGCGGATGGCCGCCTCCACATCCTGCCACTCGGTCAGGCCGAGCCCGTACCGGCCGTCGGAGGCGTAGGGGGCCTCGCCGTCGTTCCGGTAGGAAATCACCAGGCTGGTGAGCCCGGCTTCTCGGGCGGTACGCAGCGCGCGAAGGCATTCGGTCCGGCGCGCGCCACGGCCGTGGACCATGATGGCCCACGTGTCGGCACCGGGGGTACGCACCAGCCAGGCCGGTGCCGTTCCGTTTTCGACCGGGATCTCGACTTCCTCCTCGGGCAGCCCGACGGCGGCCGGCGAGGGATAGACCGAACCGCTCCACCAGCCACGCCGTGCCTTGCTCAGATCGCCGCTGTACACCTCTTCCACATCCCGCTGCACCGTGCCCTCACGCGGCACGTAGGAACGGATGGCCCCGATCCGCGCATGCCCGTCGCCGTTGTCGAAGTACAGGCTGTACGTGCCTTCGACCGTGGTGTCCAGGTTTGCCGGCAGGATGACCTGCCGACCGTGTTCGCTGTCCGTGACCGCCAGGATCTCCAGGTTCGCGTCCCGCGTGCGGGCCGGGGTGACCACCTGGCGCGCGAAGTAGATGCCGAGACCGGAGGCGGCCGCTACGACGGCGGTGGAAGCCGCAGCACCGATGCCGGCGCCGAACGCCGTCCAACGGACCCACGGAACCGAGAGAACCGGGGTGGTGCCGGAGGATGCATCGGAAGGAACGGAGATAGCCATAGAACATTTTTACCGGATGCGCGCCGGGACCGTGTAACGGCAGGCCGGTAGCCCCCGGTGGGGCGGGAGGGACAGGCGTACTAGGCTGGTGCGCATGACTTCGACAATTGTGGTGCTGACGGAAGAATCGCTGGGTAGCCGCGACATAGAGAACCTGCGGTCCTTGGTAGGCGATGCCCCCGTCCGCTTTGACGTGCTGGTGCCCGCCGATCCGGGCCGGAACCTGCTGGTGGACGTGCTGGACAACCTCAGCCTGCTGGATTTTGCGGAGGCCTTCCGGAACCTGACCGGCGGCCGCCCGTCCAAGGCCGACGAGGTGAAGGAAGCGGTCACTTCGCTCGCCGATTCCCTGGAAGAGCTGCAGGCAGCCGGCCTGGAGGCCACCGGCACGGTCACGGGTGAAGACCCGGTGGCCGCCGTCGTCGAAACCGCCAAGCGCACGCACGCGGACCAGGTGGTCGTGATTACCCGGCCGCACGCCGTCGAAGACACTTTCCGTACGGACTGGGCCAACGAGGCGCAGGACCGGCTCGGCGTTCCCGTGCTGCACCTGTACAGCGGCTCGGGATTTATTGGTGACTCTTAAGCGTTGACGCTGACATGACTACCGAAGAGAACACCGGAACCGTCCCGGTCCAGAAAACCGACGAGCAGTGGCGCGAGGAACTCACTCCGCAGGAGTACGCGGTGCTGCGCAAGGCCGGCACCGAGCGGCCGTACACCGGCGAGTACTGGGACACCAAGACCGCCGGCGTTTACCAGTGCCGTGCCTGCGGCAGCGATCTGTTCACCAGCAGTGAGAAATTCGATTCGCACTGCGGCTGGCCGTCCTTCTTCGCCCCGCTGGCCGAGGGCAAGGTCCGTTATTTGCATGACCGCAGCATGGGCATGGACCGGATTGAAGTCCGCTGCGCCAACTGCGATTCCCACATGGGACACCTGTTCGAAGGCGAAGGTTTCGACACGCCCACCGATCAGCGGTTCTGCATCAACTCGATCTCCGTGAAGCTGGTCCCCGCCGCTGGTACAGCGGAGTAGGAACCCATGGAGCACGGAGTTTTTTCCGGGGAAACGGTTGCCGGGCCGGACATTCCGGACGAGGTCATTGACCGGTACCGGGAGCTGAGCGCGGACATCGCGTCCGGCGTCGGCGTGGTGTCAACGCGACTGCGCGGACGGGATTACGCGGCGACCGTCAGCGGGTTCCTCTCCGTCTCCTACGATCCGCCCACCCTC
The DNA here is from genome assembly GCF_024385525.1 of Arthrobacter sp. zg-Y238. Taxonomy (GTDB): domain Bacteria; phylum Actinomycetota; class Actinomycetes; order Actinomycetales; family Micrococcaceae; genus Arthrobacter_B; species Arthrobacter_B jinronghuae. The sequence continues at coordinate 365,091 of NZ_JANFLU010000010.1, forward strand.
CTGGTGAGCCTGTACGCCGAGGCACGCATTGCCGAAGCAGTGATCGACGCCGGCAGCTGGGCCCTGAGCCTGCTGCCGGCGCGGCTGCGCGGCACTGCCAACTGGCTTGCCAGTCCCGGCTCGCCCGTCGAAGGGCTGCTGAACCAGGTGAACTACGGCCGGGCACCGGAAACCGGTGCCGCCGTCATCGAGGATTCCATCGCCTGGTTCGAGGTCCGCACCACGCAGGTGACGACGGCGGCCACCCACCAGCTGATCGTGGGCGAGGTGGTGGCCATGGGCCGCCGGGCCGGCGCCGACGACGAGGCGGACCCGCTGCTGCACTTTGCCTCCGCCTACGCCCGGCTGGCCCGCTGACCTTTCGTTCCTTCCGCCTCGGCCGCTCCGCCCGGCCGGAACCATTGTTTCCCCACCGTGCCCCACGTAACGTCGATGAACGGGGGAACGTTCGCAGCCGGCTGGACGCTGCGGAGCCACCGGTCCTCAGGAGATGCAAATGGGCACAGACCAGTACCATGAGCCGCCTTCCGAACTTCCCGCAGAAACGCGGACCTTTGCGCGTATGTGCGCCAGCCTGGCCGAAGAAGCCGAAGCCATTGGCTGGTATGTGCAGCGGATGGCCGTGGAGCCCGATGCCGAATCCCGGGCCATCATGCTCGATTCGCTCGGTGAGGAGTTCAAGCACTTCAGCATGGAACTTGAATTCCTGCTTCGCCGCACTCCCCTCTGGCGGGAAATCGCCTACGGCATCCTCTTCACTGAGGGCGACATAGTCCGCCACGGTGAAGCCTCGGAGGCCGAAGCCACCGGAGACTAGCCCGCAGCAACCCGCAACCACTCCTCCGCTCAGGGAGGTGCCGCATGGCACGCAACAGCCTGCTGGACCGTTTCCGACCCGTCGGCGCGCCTGGACCGGCCGGCCCGGCCGGCGTCCCGGCCGCTGACCACGAAGGAACAGCCGCCGAACTTATCCCCGTCTTCGAAGCACTTGACCCAACGATCGAGAAGGGCAGCGGGCAGACCCGAACCGCCGGAGACCAGGCACAGCAGACCGTCGCCGCTGCCCGGCGCCAGGCCGCTGCCCTGGTGGAGCAGGCCCGGATGGACAGTGCGGCCGTGCGGGCCGACGCCGCAGCGCGGGTCTCCGCCGACGCTGAACGCGAAAATGAACGCCTGCTCGACGAAGCACGGGACGAGGCCCGGAGACTCCGGAGCCAAGGTGAATCACGGGTTCCGGAACTTGCCTCCGCCATAGTGGCGGACCTGGTGCAGGACCTGCTGGGCCGCGGAACGGATGCCGGCCAATGAGGGCGGATTGGGTGGCAGCCAGCGTGCGGGCCCGGTCCATGGCGCAGCGGAGGGTAGGCGCCGGCGCCTGCCGGGAACTCTCCGCGCTGCCGGACCTGACGGCCGCCGTTGAAGCCTTGGAGGGATCGGTCTACGCCGATCAGTTGTCCGGCGCCCGGACACTTGGATCCTCCCAGCAGGCCACCCGGCGAACCGTGCTCTGGCAGCTGCGTGTCCTGGCGGGTTGGCTGCCGGCCGGCCAGGACACGCAGCTGGTCCGGGCAGCCGCCGCACGGTTCGAGGCGGACAACATCGTTGCCCTCGCCGCTGCGCTGCAGCGGAATTCCGGGTTGGAGCCGGAGCCAGGCTCCGATTCGGCCTCTGAGTACGATCTGGGCGGACTGGCCACGGCCTGGCCCCGGCTGCGTACGGCCGACTCCCCCGAAAGCCTTCAGGTGATGCTGGCCGCGTCGCCCTGGGGCGACCCCGGACCTGCACCGGCACTGCCGGACATGCTCACCGCCGTCTGGCTGCGCCGGCTGGCCTCGGCCGCCCCTGCAACACGCCCGTGGGCTGTTGTCGGTGCCGTGCTGCTGGCCGCCCGCCTGCTGCTGGTGACCGGAACCGGCACCACGGACCGGCTGGTATCCCTGCTCCGTCCACTGATCGGCACCGGCTGGACCGAAGCTGCGTCGCTGCCGGAGTTGACTGCGTCATTGAGTCCGGCCGCCGGACAGGTCCTGGCCGAGGTCCAGGAGCCGCAGGACCTGTGGCGGGCGGAAGCCCGTCTCGCCGCGCAGGTGGAAACGGACGGCTTCGGCCTGCTGCGCGCCGGGCTGCCCGGCCCGGACGTGGTGCTCGGCGCCATGGCGGTCCTCGCTGCCGATGCCTGGCGGGTCCGGGCTGCACTGGCCGCCGCGGCTGCCGGCACCGGAAGAAGCGAGGTGCTCGATGCCGTGGCGTGAAACCCTCAGTCCGGTACGGATGGAACGCATTGCCCTGGTCTGGCCGCTCGAGGGCCGCCGGCCGGTGCTGACCGAGGTGGCGGACAGCGCCGCCGTCGAACTGGATCTACCCTACGAACCCGGTGACGGACCCGACGAGCTGGACCGCGCCGCGGACGCCGCCGTCGTGCACGGTCCCGTGGCCGCGCTGGTTGGCTGGTCCCCCACACGGCAGCTGCCGGAACTCCGGAAGGCCCTGGAACCGCACGGCGCTTCGGCGGTTCCCCTGCGCCGGCCGCACGGCGTGCAGCCGCCCACCCAGCTGACCGGCGAGGAACGACGCCGGCCCCGTCTGTCACGGCTGCTCGTGGACACGTACACCACCGTTCCCTATGCGGATCTGGACCCTGCACGGATAGCCGCGGTGGCGTACGTGGTGATGTTCGGGATGATGTTCGGCGATGCCGGACAGGGGGCGTTGCTGGTGATTGCCGGGCTGTTGGTCCGGTTCCTTCGCGTGCCCTGGCTGGACCGCTACCGCAGGACGTGGCTGTTCATTACCGGCGCGGGTGCCGCTGCGGTGTTTTTCGGGTTCCTCTACGGGGAGTTCTTCGGCCCCACCCATGTGCTGCCGGTGCTGTGGCTGGAACCACTCGAAGAACCCATCCCACTGATCGTCGCCGCCCTGGTGCTGGGCGCCGTCCTGCTGGCCGGGTCCTACGCACTGGGCACCATCAACCGGGTCCGCGAGGGCGGCTGGGGGTACGCCCTCTACGCCCGCTCGGGGCTGGCCGGCGCACTGCTGTTCGCGGCGATCGGGCTGGTGGCGTGGGGGCTGCTGGCCGGCAGTGCAGTGATCCTGGTGGCCGCCGGAACCGCCGCACTGATCGCTTTGGTGTTCATCTTCATCGGCCTGTTCGTGGAATCCGGCGGCGGACCCACCGGCGGGCTCCAGGCCACCGTGGAGCTGGTGGACACCGTGGTGCAGCTGGCCTCCAACCTGGTGTCCTTTACCCGGCTGGCCGCGTTCGGCCTCACCCACGCCGCCCTGATGATGGTGGTCTGGCAGGCTACAACGGCCATCTGGGAACCGGGCTGGCGGATCATCCCCGCCATCCTGATGTTCGTGCTGGGCAATGTGCTCACCTTCGCCCTGGAAGGCCTCGTCGCCGGCATCCAGGCCCTGCGGCTGGAGTACTACGAGCTCTTCTCCCGCGTCTTCACAGAGGAGGGACGCCCGTTCCGCCCCTGGGCCCCCGATCTTGGCCCCGCCTCCGCTGCCTCCGCCCCTGCTGAAAGGCACCTGCCGTGAATCCCTGGTTTGTCGTCCTTCCACTGGCCCTGTTCCTTACCGTCCTGCTGGCCGGGGGTGCCCTGGCCCTGATGCGCCGCCGCCGGCGGGCGGGCGTCCGCGCGCTGCTCGGGTTGAACGGCGTCCTCATGGCCGGAGCGCTGGCCCTGCTGGTCTCCGCCCTGAACGCGGTCCCGGCCACGGCCGGCGACGGCGGAGCTGCCGCCACCGCCGTCGCTGCGGCGACCGATGGCAGCGACAGCAGCGGTGCAGCCCTGATCGGCGCCGCGATCGCCGTCGCCGGTTCCTCCATCGGCGCGGCCATCGCCGTGGCCTACACCGGCTCGGCTGCCCTGGCGGCGATGAGTGAGCGGCCGGAAATCTTCGGCCGCGCCATGGTGGTGGTTGGGCTTGCCGAAGGCATCGCGATTTACGGGCTGATCATTTCCATCATCCTCATTGGCCAGGCATGAGCAGCCGGGAAGGAACCGTGGCGGCGGTGGGCAACCCGGCCCTGCTGGAGGGATACCGGCTGGCAGGGGCCGTGCTTTACCCGGCCGCGGGAGCAGCGGACGTGCGGGCGGTCTGGGCCGGCCTGCCGGACTCGGTGTGCGTTGTCTTGCTTACGCCCGACGCCGCCGCGGAGCTGGGCATCGAACTGGCGGATCCGGCGTCGCCCCTCACCGCGGTGCTGCCTTCATGACCCGGCTGCCGCAGGGCGCGGAGGCAGCCCTGGACCCGGTGCGGCAGGCACTGCGTCGGAACGCCGAAACGGAAGCTGCCCGGCTGGACGCCGAGGCCAGGCAACAGGCGGCGGATCTGCTCGGCCGGGCCCAGGCGGAGGCGGACGCTATCCACCGAACCGCGCAGCGCGAGGGGGCCGAAGCCGCCAGGGCCGACGCCGCTGCCTCCTCCGCACGCGCCCGCCGGGAGGCACGCCGGACGGTGCTGGCCGAACAGGAACACCTGCGGTCGCTGCTGGCCGAACAGGTGCAGGAGCAGGTGCACGAAGTCCGGAGGGACCCGCGCTACCCGCAGATCCTGCGGCGGCTGACCGCGCAGGCGGACCGCGTTCTCGGACCCATGGCTTCCGTGACCGAGAGCTACAAGGGCGGCGTGATCGGAACGGCGGGCTCGCGGCGGCTGGACCTGTCGCTGCCCACCCTGGCCGATCAGGCACTGGAGGACCACGCCGGGGAGGTGCGGCGGTTATGGGACGACGCGTGAGGACTCCGGACCCGGCAAAATCAGCAGGCGACGGCCGGATCACCCGGGTGAGCGGACCGCTGGTGGAAATCAGCGGACTGCCTGGGCTGTCCATGCTGGAGGTGGTCAATATCGGCCCGGACGGCATTGCCGCGCAGGCCATCGCCATCAACGGCGACGAAGCCACCCTGCAGGCGTATGAATACACCGGCGGGTTGAAGGCCGGCGACCGTGCCGAACGGACCGGCCATCAGCTGGCCGGGCTGCTGGGTCCGGGACTGCTGGGCACGGTCTTCGACGGGCTGCTGCGCCCCTTGTCTTCGGCGCCCCTGTGGCTGACGCAGGAGCGGCAGAGTTCCGCGGAAGACCCGGCAGTGCTGGAAACCCGGTGGGAGTTCGCGCCGTCGGTAGCCGTCGGCGAGACGGTGCAGGCCGGCCAGGTATTGGGCACCGTGCCCGGAGTGGGGACGATCGAGTTCCGGGTGCTGGCGCCGCCGTCGGTCTCCGGGGAGGTGAGCTGGCTGGCCGAAGGCAAGGTCCGGCCGTTGGATCCCGTGGCCCGGATCGGCGGGGTGGAGGTGCCGCTGGCGCAGCGCTGGCCGGTGCATAGCCCCCGGCCTTTCGGCGAGCGCATCACCGATGTGGTTCCGCTGCAGACCGGGCAGCGGGTGCTGGACCTGCTCTTCCCGGTGCCCCGCGGCGCGGCAGCCGCGGTACCCGGTGGCTTCGGCACCGGAAAGACCCTCACCCTGCAGCAGATTGCCAAGTGGTCGGACGCGGATGTGATTGTCTATGTGGGCTGCGGCGAGCGTGGTAACGAGATGGCGGACGTGCTGGACGGGCTCTCCGGGCTGGACGATCCCCGTACCGGCGGGAAGCTGATTGACCGGACCGTCATCATCGCCAATACCTCCAACATGCCCATGATGGCCCGGGAAGCATCCATCGCCACCGGCGTCACCGTGGCCGAGTTCTTCCGGGACATGGGCTACGACGCCGTCGTGATTGCCGATTCCACCTCCCGCTGGGCCGAGGCGCTGCGTGAGTTCGCCAACCGCAACGGCGACCTCCCTGCCGAGGAAGGGTATCCGGCCTCCCTTGCCAGCGAACTCGCGGCATTCTATGAGCGGGCCGCCCGGGTACGCACGTTGGGCGGGGCGACGGCGTCGGTCACCGTGATCGGGGCGGTCTCCCCTCCCGGCGGGGACATGAGCGAACCGGTGACCACCGGCACCCAGCGCTTTGTCCGCACGCTGTGGCTGCTGGACCGGGACCTCGCCTACTCCCGGCATTACCCTGCCGTCAGCTGGCGCGGCTCCTTCTCCCGGGATGCCGAGGCACTGGGCCGCTGGTACTCCGCCCACGGGGATCCGCAGTGGGCGCAGCGCCGGGCGCAGGCTTCCCTGCTCCTCTCGGAAGCTGACCGGCTGACCGCCCTGGCGGAAATCATCGGTGCTTCCTCCCTCCCCGGGCATGAACAGATGGTCCTCCTCGGCGGGCGGCTGATCCGCGACGGGGTGCTGCTGCAGAACGCGCTCAGCCCCAATGACGGCTACAGCTCCGAGGAAAAGGGTGCCGCCCTGCTGCAGGCGGTGCTGGACGTGGTGGAGACCTGCCAGACCCTTGTGGCGCGCGGAGTGCCGCCGGCCGACATCGACCGCTATGACTTCTCCCCCATCCTGCGCCTGCGCGAGGACACCGGGCCCACGGACGCCGCCGGCGTGCAGGAGCGCGGGCGGGCCTTCGTGCGGCGGCTTACCGAGACACTGGACCAGCCATCGACGGGAGAAGCCCATGGCTAGCGGCAACCGGGCCCGGGTGGGCCACAGTGATGTGCGTGAGCTGCGCGGACCGCTGCTGGTTCTCGGCGACACGGAGGGCGTGGGCTGGGACGAGTTCGCGACCGTCGACGTCGACGGCGGTCCCCAGCGGCACGGGCTGGTGCTGGAGATTGACGGCGACGAAACCACCCTGCAGGTACTCGAAGGCACCGAGGGTATTGCACTGGGAGGAGTGGAGGTCCGGTTCCAGGGCCGGCCGCTGGCGGTCCCGGTAGGCACCGGCTGGCTCGGGCGGGTATGCAACGGGAGGGGGGAACCGCTCGACGGCGGTCCGCCGGTCACTGCGGACGATACTTCCCCGGTGGGCGGCTGGCCGCTGAACCCCGTTTTCCGGGAGCCGCCGCAGGACCCGGTGATCACCGGTATCTCCGTGGTGGATGCCCTCACCACCCTGGTCCGCGGACAGAAGCTGCCCATCTTCTCCATCCCGGGGCTGCCGCACCTCACCCTGGCCACGCAGATCGCCGCGCAGGCGACCGCGTCCTCCGGGCGGGCGTTCCGGGTGGTGTTCGCCGCCATGGGGATGACCCATGCCGATATCGCCTATGTCCGCGACCGGCTGGAGGAACGCTCCGCCGCCGGTGAACTGGTCCTGCTGCTGAACGCGGCCGACGATCCGGTGATTGAACGCATCCTGACCCCGCGCATCGCCCTGACCATCGCGGAGTCCCTGGCCTACGACGACGGTTCCGATGTGCTGGTGGTGATGTCGGATATGACCAGCTACGCCGAGGCAGTGCGCGAAGTGTCCGCCGCCCGCCGGGAAATCCCCGCCCGGCGCGGCTACCCGGGTTATCTCTACAGCGACCTGGCCACCCTGTACGAACGCTGCGGACGGGTCCGCGGCCGGGAGGGGTCGGTGACCATTGTCCCGGTGCTGACCATGCCCGCCGGAGATATCACCCACCCGGTGCCGGACCTGACCGGCTACATTACCGAGGGGCAGGTGGTGCTCGACGGCGACATCGACGCCCGCGGCATCTACCCCCCGGTGGATGTGCTCTCTTCGCTGTCCCGGCTGATGCGCAGCGGCGCCGGGCGGGGACGCACCCGCGAGGACCACCTCGACGTCGCCGCGCAGATCCTGTCCGCTATGGCCCGCGCCCGGTCCGCCTCGGAACTGGCCGAACTGGTGGGAGCGGCCGCGCTGAGCGAAACCGACAAGGCCTACATCGAGTTCCGCACCGTGGTGGAGAAGGAGCTGCTCAACCAGGGGCGGGACGAGCTGCGCACCCTGGAGCAGACACTGGATCTGGCCTGGCAGGCGTTGTCCCTGCTGCCGCGGCGGGAACTGACCATGCTGTCCGCCGAGTTCCTGGACCGGTACCTTCCCGGGGCGGGCGGCGCCGCGCCGTGAGCGGAGACCGGTTGTGAGCGGGTTCCGGTCCGGCGGCAGCCGCGCCGAGCGGTCCGAGGTGCAGCGGCGGCTCGCCACCGCCCGGCGCGGGGCCGAGCTGCTGGACCGGAAGCAGCGCATCCTGCAGGCGGCCATCGACGGGCTGCAGGAACGCGCTGATGCGGGGGCCCGTGCCTGGGAAACCAGCGCCCGGACGGCTGCGGTGTGGCTGCAGCGCAGTACCGGTCTGGATGGTGCGGACCGGCTGCTGGAGGCCTCGCCGGCGGACCCCGCGGTCGCCGTCGTGCAGTGGGGCGGAGCGATGGGCATCTCGTATCCCGAGTCCGCATCCTGCACGGTCCCGGCGTCTCCGCCGGCCGGCGGCAGTTCCGCCCTGGCCTTCGCGGCGGCGGCGCACCGGGCAGCCTTGGAAGCGGCCGTGGCTGCGGCGGCCGGGCAGCGGGCGCTGCTGCTGGTGTCGGAGGAACTCGCTGCTACCCGGACGCGGCAGCGGGCGGTGGAGAACCGGTGGATCCCCCGGCTGGAGGAACAGTTGGCGGCCATTGAACGCCGGATCGCCGAGCAGGAACTGGAGGAGAGCCTGCGGCTGCGCTGGGCCGCCGGGCTGATGTGAGGGCGGGCTGATGTGAGGGCGGGCTGATGTGAGGCGGTGCGGCTCTGAGCGGGACAAGGACCCGCTCAGGGCACGTTGTGGCCCGCTGCCTGCAGGAGTCCGTACCACTCGCCCCTGGTCAGCGGAATGTCCGATCCCTGTGCGGCATCGGTGACGCGCTGCGGCGTCGTGGTCCCGAGGACCACCTGCATCCCGGCCGGATGCCGGGCGATCCAGGCGACCGCGATCGCGGTAGGAGTCACCCCGTACTTCACCGCGAGCCTGTCGAGTTCGGCATTCAACTCCGGGTAGTCGGGCGACCCGAAGAAGACGCCGCCCTGGAACCCTCTCTGGAACGGCGACCAGGCCTGCAGCGTGATCTTGTTGATCCGGGCATAGTCGACCAGGCCGCCGCCGTCGCGGGTGATCGAGTCGTCATGGCTGGTCATGTTCGATGACAGGCCCTGGGCGATAATCGTGGAGTGCGTGATCGAGAGCTGCACCTGGTTAGCCACGATCGGCTGCCGCACCGCGGTCTTCAGCAGGTCGATCTGGCGCGGGGTGTGGTTGGAGACTCCGAAGGAGCGGACCTTTCCGCTGGACTCCAGGTGGTCGAAGGCACGGGCGACTTCCTCGGGTTCGACCAGGGCGTCAGGCCGGTGCAGCAGCAGCACATCGAGGTAGTCGGTGCGCAGCGCCTTCAGCGATTCCTCTGCCGAGGAGACGATGTGTTCGTACGACTGGTCGTAGCCCCAGGGGTCGTCGACGATGCCCGTCTTGGTCTGCAGGTTGATCTGCCCGCGCTCTGAGGAGGTCAGCTGCAGCGCCTCGGCGAAACGGCGCTCGCACAGGTGGTAGCCACCGCCCGGGTGGTTGAACCCGTACAGGTCGGCGTGGTCGAAGAAGTCGATCCCCGCCTCGCGGGACGCCGTATACAGGGCACGGATCTGCTCATCGGTGTCGCCGGCGATGCGCATCATTCCCGCAATGACGTTGGGCACCAAAAGGTCGGTACTGCCGAAGGGCACAGTCTTCATTGGTTCCTCCAGGTGGGCTTTGGTCGGGGAGGCATTTCCCGGGGCCCCAGCCTATCGGGTTGCTGCTCGGCCTGGTGCTGGACCGCCGGAACCGGGAACGGGTCAGGGCCTAAACGCCACGGCACGCACGGGTGAACCGTCCAGCCCCTCCAGCCGCAGCGGCAGCGCGGAGAACCACGGATCCGCCCACGGCACGGCGCCCAGGTTTGTCAGGTTCTCGACGATCCCACCCCCGGCCCCCAGGAAAACATCGTGGAACGGCAGGAACGTTTCGCCCTGCGCGTGCCCGGGTGCCGCCGGTCCGGGCGTTGGATCCGGGTTAAGGGTATCGACGCCGACCAGCCGCACCCCGGCCGCCACAAGATGCTCGGCGATCTCGGCATCGAAGGTCGGGTGCTCCAGGTAGGCGGGCGTATCGAAGTGCCGGGACCAGCCCGTGGAAAACAGCACGATGGTTCCGGGCAGCAGGTTCTCCAGTTGCCCGATCAGATCTTGCCAGCGGAGGACGGCATTGGCGGCAGGCTCGGGCAGGGAAACGATCCGCGCCGGTCCCATCAGGGCCTCCAACGGCATCGCGTCCACTGCCGCGCCGCCCTGCACGGTATGCAGCGGCGCATCCAGATGTGTTCCGGAGTGGCTGCCCAGGTGCAGCTGCGCCACGGCGAAGCCGTCCGCAGCCACGGTGGCGGCACTGCGGAACTCTACGGACGGGTCGCCCGGAAACACCTGCATTCCGGTGCGGACCGGATGGCTGAGGTCGATTGCCTGCATCGGGCTAGGCTGCCCCGCCGGGAACCGGGGCAGGTTCGCTCAGGTGCAGGGACTGCGGCCGTCCCGGAACCACGCGGCCGGTCAGAGCACACCAGCCGAGGTAGAGGACAAAGGTGACCGCGAAGGTGGGGATGGTGGCTCCGAGCGGGCTGGGCAGCACATAGGTCAGCAGCAGGGAAGCACCCGCGCCCACCAGCCAGGCCACCAGGGCCGCCGCGTTAATGCCGCGCCGGAACCAGTACCGTCCCCCGCTGCCAAGCAGGATGTCCGCGCTGTACGAACGCTTCTGCACTACGTAATAGTCCGCGATCATCACCGCGAACACCGGAATGAACAGGGAGCCGATAACGGTCAGGAAGGACGTGAAACTGTCCAGCAGTCCCAGCCAGGTGGAACCGAGGACGGACACGGCACCCAGCACCACGGCCGTGGGAAGGAAACGGATCCGCCGGGACGGCACCATGTTCACCACGGAGGAGACCATGCCGTACACCACCATGGTGTTCGTGGCCATCACGGACAGGAAAATCACCACGGCCAGCGGTGCGCCGAAGATCCCCACGATCAGGGCCGGATCGAAGCCCACCGCCTCGCCGCCGTCGAGCACCACGTAGCCGATGGCGGTGGCGCCCAGCGCCATGGCCAGAACTGTCGAGACCACGTAACCGACGGCGGAGCCGGCCATGCCGGCGGTCTGCGACTTGGCCAGCCGGTTGAACTCGGCGGAAAGGACGGTCCAGGAGATGGCCGTGGCAATAACGATGTCGAGCACCGAGATCGCGGACATCCCGGCCTCGGCGTCCCGCGGAATGGCAGCAAAATCGGCCACCGGGAATTCCCGGAACGCGACCGTGAAGACATAGGCCATGATGGCCAGGATGACCAGGGCCAGCCACGGCTCCACCCGGGCGATGCCCTTGTGGCCGAAGATGGCCAGGGCCACCACCAGCAGCTGGCAGAGCACGGAGAAGAGGACGGGGCTGGAGAAACCGGTGGCGCGTTCCACCAGGAAGTTCACCGTGACTCCGGCAAGCATGGCCTGGACCCAGCTCCACCCCATCAGGATGACCACGTTCGCGGCCACGGGCAGGAACGAGCCGCGTAGTCCGAACGATCCCTTGGTCAGGGACATGGTGGGCAGCCCGGTGCGGGTGCCCATGTTGCCCACCAGTACCAGTACGGCTCCCCCGATCAGGGTGCCCAGGACAATCATGCCCAGTGCCATGGGCCAGCTGACGCCGGGAACAAACAGGGTGCCGGTGAGCAGCGTGGTGACCACTAGGTTGGCGGCCAGCCAGATCATGCCGATGCGTCCGACGCCGAGGGTGCCGCGGAGCGGACCGTAGCCCTCGGCGTCCTTGTCGAGGCGGTGGGATAGACGGGCCCAGGCGGACGGCTGCGCGGTTGCTGACATCGGATTCCCCTTAGGCAACAACGACGACGGGTGTGACGGCGGCGTCGGCGCTTTCTGCGGCACCCGCATCCGCCGGCTCAAGGCTGAAGCCGGGGTCCGGCACCGGCGAAAGATGCTCGTGGACAGCCAGGATCCGGTCACCGGACCGGACGAAGACGATCGTTTCCCGTTCCCTGGTCGTCGCCGTTGCCCCCGGGGTACCCGCCGTTGTCAGCACTGTGTGGCTGAATACGGCGCTGGGACCGTACACCTGCACATGTGCATCGGTGCTCTCGCACGCCGAGACGGACCAGCCTTCAGTGAGCCAGAACGCCCAGAGTGCCTCGTATTCGGCGCGGCTTTCGAGCCTGGCCGGCTCCGTGTGGAAGACAAAGGTTGCGTCCGGAGCGAACGCCGCGAAGTACTCCTCGGTGTCCGTGCGGGAGAAGGCGCCGACCAGGCGTGCCGCGGCTTCGAGGACATCGTTTTCGGACAGGGACCGGGCCGGAGTGGGGGTATCCATGGCCAGCCTTTCAGAACGGGCTGCGCACAGCGTGGGCGGGTGAGACATTCTCCAAAAGCGCACTCAAATGAAACAAGTGGTGCGTATTAGAAAACCTGCTCTAGTGTGAAGTGAGCCGGGTCACGTGTCAAGCGGAGGAGATCCCACGCGATGTTCGCGCAGTCGGGATCATGGCCTAAATCCCGTCCATGTACTAGCCTCGCCACCAACAGGGCCGTCAGCGGCTGGGGGAAGTCATGGATCAAAGGAGAACCATGCGCGGCATAAAGAAGACCTTTATTGCATTGACAGTCGTGGGCCTGGCCCTTACCGGCTGCTCCGGCGATTCCAGCGGGGAGGACTCCCAGACCCTGCTGATTGCGTACAAGAAGGCCGACCCGGTCCTCGAATCCCTGATGGAAGACACCAAAGAGCAGTTTGAGGCTGCCAATGAGGGCATCACCGTGGAACTGAGCCCGATTGAGGGCAACGACGACGATTACGCGACCAAGCTGGCTCTCTCACAGCGCTCCCCCGACACCGCTCCGGACGTCTTCGTGGAGGATTCGTTCAAGCTGCGGGCCGACGTCGACGCCGGCTACGTCCTCGCGCTGGACGAGTACCTCGCCGACTGGGAGGACTGGGACGCGTTCAACGAAACCGCGAAGGAAGCCGGAACGGGCGACGACGGCGGCATCTACGCGGTCCCGCTGGAAGCGGACACCCGGGTCATTTGGTACAACCGGAATGTCCTTGGCGCCGCCGGTATCGAGCTGCCGTGGCAGCCTGAAAACTGGGACGACCTGCTGGAGATGGCCCGCACAGTCAAGGCGGCCAACCCCGACGTGGTGCCGTTCAGCATGTATGCAGGCACCATGCAGAGCTTCTACGAACTGCTGTACGGCACGAAAGACGGTGCCCTGTACGACGAGGACGAACAGAAGTGGGTAGTCGGCTCCCAAGGGTTCATCGATTCATTGGACTTCCTGAAGACCATCTACGACGAAGGGCTGGCAGTCACTCCGGCCCAGGCGCTGGATCCGAACATCTGGCAGGAGATTGTGGGCGACATGCTGCCGCAGGACCGCATGGGCGCCACCGTCGAAGGCTCCTACGCCCCGCAGTTCTGGCAGGAAGGGGCGGATTATGAATGGCCGGAATACGGCGAAGTGATGGCGACGTCACCGTTCCCCACCCAGAACGGACAGGAGCCCGGCGCCGTGAGCATGTCCGGCGGCTGGACCCTCGCCGTGGGTGCCGGAAGCGAAAACCCCGAGCTGGCCGTGGACTTCGTGAAGATGGCCATGAACTTCGACAACTCGCTGGCCTACACGGTGGACGCCTCGAAGATAGCCGTGCGCAACGACGTCGCTGAAACTTCCGAATACCAGGACATGAACCCCTTCGCCGGGGAGGTCACCGAGGTGCTGGAAGTGAGCCGCTACCGCCCGGCAACAGCAGACTTCGCCGAAATCGACACCGCGGTGCTCACGGCCACCCAGGAAGTAGTGGCCGGAGGTAAGAGCCCGGAGGAGGCAGCAGCCGACTATGACGAGGCCCTGAAACGGATCGTCGGCGAAGACAACGTCATTGAAAAGTAGTCCGGACCTGTCCAGCACGTCCCCCGCCCGGGCCGCCGGCACAACCGCGGGCCGGGACCGGGACCGGCCCGTCGGGCAGGCTCCCCGGCCGCGGACACCGCCGTCGACCGTGCGGCTGCGGCAGACCGTCCGCCTCCTGCCGCTGCTGCCCGCCGTCGCGCTGCTGCTCGTGTTCCTCGGCGGACCCATCCTCTGGGCCTTCTACGGTTCCTTCACCGATGCGGGCCTCACCGGCGCCAGTGCCCGAAACCCGGAATGGATCGGGCTGGACAACTACGCCACCCTGCTCACCGATCCGCAGTTTCCGCACTCCCTGTGGCTGACGTTCCTGTTTGTCCTCGGATCCGCCGTCATTGGCCAGAACTGCCTGGGACTGGCGCTGGCCCTGGTTATGCAGCGCGCCAACCGCGTGGTGGCTGCGATTGTGGGCACCTGCGTGGTGGCCGCATGGGTGCTGCCTGAAATTGTCGCTGCTTTTATTGCCTACGCGTTCTTCTTCCGGGACGGAATGCTCAACCAGCTCACCGGACTGGCAGGGCTGCCCGTAGTGGACTGGCTCTACGAATACCCCATGCTGGCCCTGGTATTCGCGAACATCTGGCGGGGCACCGCCTTCTCGATGATGAACTACCAGGCCGCGTTGAACGACGTTCCGCCGGAGATCACCGAATCAGCAACCATCGACGGTGCCGGCGGAATACAGCGGCTGCGGTTCATCACGCTGCCCATGATCAAGAGCAGTATCGCCACCAACCTGATGCTGATCACCCTGCTGACCCTGGGCACGTTCACCCTCATCTACGTGGTGACCAGCGGCGGGCCGCTCAATGCCAGCACCACGCTGCCGATCATGGCTTACGAGCAGGCCTTCCAATACGGAGACATCGGCTACGGCACCGCCATTGCCGTTGTGATGCTGCTTATCGGAGCGGTGTTCTCCATCGCCTATATCCGCATGCTGCGGGAAAGGAAGGACTAGTCCATGGCCGCCGTCGCCACCGCTGCGCCCGCCGCCCCCGCCCGCGGGGCCGGTAAAACCCGCAGCGCCCGCACCGCCAATATTGTGCTGGTACTGCTGGCAGGCTGCTTCCTGCTGCCGCTCAGCTGGCTGCTGGCCGCCTCGGTGAATGCAGACGCCACCTACGAACTGGCTGTCCCCACAACACTCACCCTGGAGAACTTCCGCGCCATCATGACGGCGCAGCAGACGTTCATTCCCCTGCTGAACAGCTTCATCCTCGCCGTCGGTTCCGCCTTGGTCACCGTCACGGCAGCAGTGCTCGCCGCCTACCCGCTTTCCCGCTACCAGATGCGCTTCAAGCGCCCGTTTATGTACACCATCCTCTTTGGCACCTGCCTGCCGATCACCGCCATCATGGTGCCGGTGTACAGCCTGTTCGTGCAACTGAACCTGCTGGATTCGCTGGCCGGCACCATCTTCTTTATGGGCGCCACCTTCCTGCCGATCGCGATCTGGATGACCAAGAACTTCATGGACTCCGTGCCCGTGTCGCTCGAGGAGGCGGCCTGGATTGACGGGGCTTCCTCCATGAAGGCGCTGTTCTACGTGGTGCTCCCGCTGATGCGGCCGGGTCTGGCAGTGGTGTTCATCTTCGTGTTCCTGGAGGCGTGGGGAAACTTCTTCGTTCCGTTCATCCTCCTTTTCTCACCCGACAGCCAGCCTGCGGCAGTGAGCATCTTCCGCTTCTTCGACGAGTACGGCGGCGTGGCCTACGGCGAGCTGGCAGCCTTCTCCATCCTGTATTCGCTTCCGGTGATCGTTCTGTACATCGTTTCCCGCGCATTGGGCGGCTCGTTTGCCCTCAGCGGGGCAATGAAAGGTTAGGGTGACCGGTGCACGCGAACCGCGAACTTGTTGAAGCCCGCATCAGCCGGTTCCTGAGGGAACGGCTCGAACCTGCACGGTGGCGGGAACGGCGGCCGCTGGACATTGCCGCCTGGACGGAACCGGGCGAACCGGTGTCCTTCGGGGAAGCAGCAGGCCGGGAATTCCTCCCCTTCAATGCGGGCCAGGCCTGGGGCGCCCCGTGGGACACCACATGGTTTCGGGTCAGCGGAACGGTACCCGATGGCTGGTCCGAAGCGGACGGCGTCCGGCCCGAACTGGTCATCGATCTGGGGTTCAACGGCGATGGCCCGGGTTTCCAGGCCGAGGCGCTGGTCTACACGGAGCAGGGAGCGATAGTAAAAGCGGTGGAACCGCGGAACCTGCATGTTCCGCTCCCCCACCGGCCGGGCGAAACCTTCACCTACTACATCGAGGCCGCGTCCAATCCCAACGTGATCGCGGGCTTCACTTACGCACCCACTCCAATGGGCGACCGGACGACGGCGGGCAGCGCCCCACTGTATGTGTTCCGCGCCGCGGACCTCGCCCTGCTGGACGTCCCGGCCTGGAACCTGGCGAGGGACTTCTGGACCCTCAACGGGCTAATGCATGAGCTGCCCATGGACCTGCCCCGCCGGTACGAAATCCTGCGCGCAATGGAACGCGCTGTCGATGCGGTTGACCCCTCCGACATCCCGGGCACCGCCGGCGCCGGCCGGGCAGCGCTGGCCGCGGTGCTGGCCAGCCCGTCGTATGCGAGCGCGCACCGGATCTCCGCGGTGGGACACGCACATATCGATACGGCTTGGCTGTGGCCTGTGCGGGAAACCGTCCGCAAGGTTGCCCGGACCTTCGCCAATGTGCTGGAGCTGATGGATCACGAACCCGAGTTCGTTTTCACTGCCTCCTCAGCCCAGCAGTATGCCTGGCTGAGGGACCACTATCCGGACCTGTTTGACCGGGTCGCAAAAAAGGTGCGCAGCGGACAGTTCGTGCCCACCGGCGGGATGTGGGTGGAATCGGACACGAACCTGCCCGGCGGTGAAGCGCTGGCGCGGCAGTTCGTGGCCGGAAAGCGCTTCTTCCGGGAGGAGTTCGGGGTGGACCCCGAGGTGGTCTGGCTGCCTGACTCATTCGGGTACTCCGCAGCGCTGCCGCAGATCGCCCGGGCCGCAGGCGCCCGGTGGTTCCTTACGCAGAAAATCTCCTGGAACGAAACCAACACCATGCCGCACTCCACGTTCCTCTGGGAGGGCATCGACGGCACCCGCCTGTTCACGCACTTTCCGTCCGTGGACACCTACAACTCCGAGCTCTCCGGCCAGGAACTGGCCCGTGCACAGCGCCAGTACGCCGAGAAGGGCTTCGGGAACACGTCCCTGGTTCCGTTCGGGTGGGGCGACGGCGGCGGCGGCCCCACGCGGGAAATGCTCGCCGCGGCGGAGCGCACCGCGGACCTGGAAGGGTCCCCGCAGGTGCGGTTTTCCAGCCCGGAACGGTTTTTTGCCGCAGCAGAGGAGGAACTGGCCGTGCCTCCCGTATGGTCCGGGGAGCTCTACCTGGAGTTTCACCGCGGCACCTACACGAGCCAGGCCAACACCAAGAAGGGCAACCGGCGCAGCGAGCACCTCCTGCGGGAAGCCGAGTTGTGGGCAGCGACTGCCACGGTGCGCACCGGCGCCGCATACCCCTACGACGTGCTCGAACAGTCTTGGCACACGGTCCTGCTCCAGCAGTTCCACGACATCCTGCCCGGCACCTCCATCGCCTGGGTGCATCAGGAAGCCGAGCGTAACTACGCCCGGGTGGCGGCAACACTTGAGGCGGTGATCGAGGACGCCGCCGGGACCCTGTTGGGCAGCGGCGACACCTTGGCGGTGCTGAACGCGGGGCCGTATCCGCAGCAGGGCGTGCCCGCGGGAGGTGCGGCAGCGGCGTCGGCTTTTGCGGAAAGCTCCGGCAGCTGGGAACGCACCGACTCCGGCTGGCACCTGACGGGACCCCGCCTTCGGCTGACCGTGAACGACGCCGGACTGTTTACCTCCCTGATTGCCGACGGCCGGGAAGTGTTCCTGACCGGCCGGCCCGGGAACCACTTCCAGCTCTTCCGCGACGTCCCCAACCAATGGGACGCCTGGGATCTGGACGCACACTACCGGTTCAGCAGCACCGAGCTGATGCAGCCCGACGCCGTAAAGATGGAGGATGATGGCCGGGTGTTGAGCATCGAGCGGTCTTTCGGCGCTTCCACCCTGGTGCAGCGCATTACGCTCAGCCCGGACGGTACGGCGGTGGACCTCACCGTCGATGTGGATTGGCACGAGCGGCAGAAGCTGCTCAAACTCGCCTTTCCGCTGGACGTGCACGCGGACCGCGCGGCGTCGGAAATCCAGTTTGGCCACCTCTACCGCCCCACCCATGCCAACACCTCCTGGGACGCGGCGCGCTTTGAAACCGTGGCGCACCGCTGGATCCACGTCGGGGAGCCCGGATTCGGCGTCGCCGTGGCCAATGACCGGACCTACGGGCACGATACGATCCGGGACGAGGTGGACGGGCGGACCTGCACCACGGTCCGGCTGTCGCTGCTGCGCGCTCCGGTGTTCCCGGATCCGGGCACGGACCAGGGCCCTCACCGGTTCCGGTTCTCGCTGCGTCCGGCTGCGGGGATCCCCGAGGCAGTGTCGGAGGGATACCGGCTGAACCTGCCGGTGCGCACGGTATCCGGAGTTGCTGCCGCCGATACCGTCCCGCTGCTGGCAGTAGACAATCCCGCGGTGGTGATCGAGGCGGTGAAGCTCGCGGAGGACCGCAGCGGCGACGTCATCGTCCGGCTCTACGAGGCGTTCGGCGGGCGGGCGACGGCGCAGGTCACGGCCGGTTTCGGCTACTCCTCAGTTGCGGCGACGGACCTGCTGGAGCGACCGGTGGACTCTCTGGCCGTGGGCCGCGCCGGAGACGGCGGGGCTCAATTGTCGCTGCGGCCTTTCGAGTTGGTGACGCTGCGCTTCCGGGTCGGCTGACGGGCCGGTCCCCGGACAAATGCGTCAGGGGACCGGGGACATGGGGCCCGACGCCGCCGCTACAGCCGGAAGCCCTCGTCCAGCCGCTCGATGATGGTGACGTTCGCCTGGCCGCCGCCCTCGCACATGGTCTGCAGCCCGTAGCGGCCGCCCGTACGTTCAAGCTCATGCAGCAGGGTGGTCATGATCCGGGCACCGGTGGCCCCGATCGGGTGGCCCAGGGCTATGCCGCCCCCGTTCACGTTGACCTTGTCCATATCCACGCCGAGTTCACGCTGCCAGGCCAGCACCACGGAGGCGAAGGCCTCGTTGATTTCCAGCAGGTCCATATCCTCGATGCTCATGCCGGTGCGCTTCAGTGCATGCCGGGTCGCCTCGATGGGGGCGCTGAGCATCATGACCGGATCATCCCCGCGGGCCGAGATGGAGTGGATGCGGGCCCGCGGCTTCAGACCGTACCGGCGCACCGCATCCTCGGAGGCAAGCAGCAGGACGGCGGCGGCGTCGGAAATCTGGGAGGAGGTGGCAGCGGTGAGGTGCCCGCCTTCGGCCAGCGGGGCCAGGGTGGCAATCTTCGCGCGGTCGGGGTCACGGGGCCCCTCGTCCGCGGTGACTCCGTTCATCGCCAGGATTTCCCGGTCAAACCGCCCCTCGGCCTGCGCAGCGATGGCGCGTACATGGGATTCGACGGCGAAGTCCTCCATCTCCTCGCGGGTCAGCCCCCACTGCTTCACCATCATTTCGGCGCCGATGAACTGCGAGATCTGCTGGTTCCCGTAGCGCTTTTCCCATCCCACCGAGCCGGCGAACGGGTTCGGGAAGCCCAGCTCCTTGGCCGCCGAGTTGGCGAAGGACAACGGGACGGAGGACATGCTCTGCACGCCGCCGGCAATCACGAGATCGCTGGTGCCGCTCATGACGGCCTGCGCCGCGTAGGACACGGCCTGCTGGCCGGAGCCGCACTGGCGCTCCACGGTGGTGCCGGGAACGCGTTCGGACAGACCCGCTGCCAGCCATGAGGTGCGGGCAATGTCCATGGCCTGCGGTCCCACCTGGTCAATCGCACCGAGGATGACCTCGTCATACTCCTCGGAGTCGATCCCCGTGCGCCGGACCGTTTCGGCAATCACGTGCGCGGCCAGGTCTGCGGGGTGGATCTTGCTCAGTCCCCCGTTGCGCTTGCCGACGGGAGTGCGGACGGCGTCGATGATGAACGCTTCAGCCATAGTCGAGGGCCTTTCGTCGTTGTAAGGCAGGTTTGTTGCCAAGTCCTCGGGACCCGGGTTCGGCACTGAATACAGAAGGCATGTGCCGTGCACCACAATAGGTGATTCCGGCACGCTGGTAACCAAACCGGCGGTATGTGCCCGGCCGTGCCGCGAGCTGGGCTGTGTCCTCCGGGCCGGAATCCCCTCTGGGTTTGTGCACTGCCCCCAGCCGAGTCCCTGCACTTTGTCCGGATCCCCGCGGTTTGTGCACTGCCCCCAGCCGAGTCCCTGCACTTTGTTCGGATCCCCGCGGTTTGAGCACTGCCCCCAGCCGAGTCCCTGCACTTTGTCCGGATCCCCGCGGTTTGTCCGGATCCCCGCGGTTTGTCCGGATCCCTGCGCCGCGCGGAGCAGGGATTGCGACATTCCGCAGGGATTACGACAAACCGCAGGGATTTCGTCCCGCCCAGCGCCAGCACGGTCCATCCAATCCCCGCGACCCCGCGAAGCGCACCGACCCCCGCGACCCCGATCCCACGCCGACCCGCCCCCAACGGCATCCTGAGCAGCATCGACCAGGGACTGCGCATCGTTTCGCCGCTGGCCGGAGCCGGAATGCTCGCCCTCTGGGGAATGCAC
Source organism: Arthrobacter sp. zg-Y238 (assembly GCF_024385525.1). Classification (GTDB taxonomy): domain Bacteria; phylum Actinomycetota; class Actinomycetes; order Actinomycetales; family Micrococcaceae; genus Arthrobacter_B; species Arthrobacter_B jinronghuae. The sequence goes on from NZ_JANFLU010000010.1 coordinate 385,632, forward strand.
ACCGTTGTACTGCTTGCCAGCGCCTGCTTCCTTGCCGCCGCGCTGATCCTGGCCACCCTGAAACTGGCCGAAACGGTCGCCACCAAGGACGCCGGTGAGACGTTCTGGCAGAGCACGACGGCGGGTGTCCGTTTCATGGCCCGGCACCGCCTGCTCGGCCGCGCACTGCTGACCCTGGGTATCGCCATGGGTGCCACCGGAATCCTCAACGTGACCATCTTCGCCACGGTGGAGCAGGGCCTGGGCAAGCCGCCGGAATTCCTTAGCGTGCTGCTGGGTGCGCAGGGAGTCATGGCCGTTCTGGGCGGGCTCACGGCAAGCCTGGTGATCCGGCGTTTCGGTGTCCGCCGCTGCATGGTCTTCGGCGTCGCCCTGCTCGCCGGCGGCATACTGACCACCGCGCTTACCTTCCTGCCCCTGGTGCTGGCCGGCGCTGCCGCGGTCGGCATGGGCGCTTCGTGGATGATCATCGCCTTTGTCACGCTGCGGCAGGAAGAGACACCGCCCGGCATGCAGGGCCGGACCGCCGCCGTGACGCAGGTAATGACCAACCTCCCCCAGGTCGCAGCCTCGATGCTTGCGGCGGTGCTGATCGGGCTCCTGCCCTACCAGGTGCTGGTGATGGCCATGAGCGTCGGCTGCCTGTTGGCGGCGGCACCCCTGCTCTCCCGGCACGCACGGTCGGCCGTCCCGGCAGTCGCGGGCGAACCGGTAGACGCAGGCGAACCGGTAGACGCAGGCGAACCGGCAGACGCAGGCGACGCAGGCGACGACGACGGCACCGGCACACCCGTCCGGGCGTTCGACGGGCGGCGGGTAGAATGAAAAAGCTGTGTTCTGAGCAGCCGGCTGCCGGGGAGAAGTCCCGCCCGACAAGCAGTCCCACCCACCAGAGTCTGAAAGCAGCGGAGTGTCCCAACAGGTTTCCACCCCCGTCAGCGCCACCGCCACCAAAGAGATCGTCAAGGAATCCGCCCGCCGGCGTACCTTTGCCGTGATCTCGCACCCCGACGCCGGTAAGTCCACGCTCACCGAAGCGCTGGCCCTGCACGCCCGGGTGATCGGCACGGCCGGTGCCACCAACGGCAAGGAAAACCGCCGCGAAACGGTCTCCGACTGGATGCAGATGGAAAAGGACCGCGGCATCTCGATCAGCTCCACGGCCCTGCAGTTTGCCTACCGCGACACCGTAATCAACCTGCTGGACACCCCCGGCCACGCCGACTTCTCCGAGGACACCTACCGCGTCCTTGCAGCCGTGGACTGCGCCGTGATGCTGGTGGACGCCGCCAAGGGCCTGGAAACCCAGACCATGAAGCTCTTCGAGGTCTGCCGCTCCCGGAACCTGCCGATCATCACCGTCATCAACAAGTGGGACCGGCCCGGCCTGGACCCGCTGGCCCTGATGGACGAAATCACCGAACGCACCGGCCTCGAGCCGATGCCGCTGACCTGGGCCGTGGGCATCGCCGGCGATTTCCGCGGGGTCTGGGACCTGCAGAAGGACGAATACGTCCACTTCGAACGGCAGAACTCCGGTGCCTCCCTCGCCAAGGAAGACCACTTCACCCCCGAGCAGGCCCTGGAACGCGAAGGCGACGTCTGGACCGACTCGCTGGACGAAGCCGAGCTGGTCATTGACGGCCGCGAGTTCGACCGCAACAAGTTCCTGGACGCCAAGGCCACCCCCATCCTCTTCTCCTCGGCAGCCCTGAACTTCGGCGTGAAGCAGATCCTCGACGCCCTGGTGGACCTCGCGCCGTCGGCCTCCGCCCGCGAGGACAAGGACGGCGGGCTCCGCCCCGTCGAGGCGCCGTTCTCCGGCTTCGTGTTCAAGGTCCAGGCCGGCATGAACAAGGCCCACCGCGACCACGTGGCGTTCATCCGCGTCTGCTCCGGCATCTTCGAACGCGGCATGGTGGTCACGCACTCCAACACCGGCAAGACTTTCGCCACGAAGTACGCCCAGCACCTGTTCGGCCGCGAACGCGAAGTGATCGACCAGGCGTACCCGGGCGACGTCGTCGGGCTGGTCAACGCATCTGCCCTGCGGGTGGGTGACAGCCTCTACGTCGAGGAACCGGTGGAATACCCGCCCATTCCGTTCTTCTCCCCCGAACACTTCCGCGTCGCGCGGTCCCAGGACCCCAGCCGCTACAAGCAGTTCCGCCGCGGCATTGACCAGCTCGAGCACGAGGGCATCATCCAGGTGCTGCGCTCGGACCGGCGCGGCGATCAGGCACCGGTCCTGGCAGCCGTCGGCCCGATGCAGTTCGAAGTGGTCGAGGACCGCATGACGCAGGACTTCAATGCGCCCATGCGCTACGAGCAGCTCTCCTACTCGCTGGCCCGGCTCACCACTGCCGACGCCGCGGAAATCCTGTCCAACGTGCATGGGGCCGAGGTCCTGGTACGCACCGACGGCGCCTATGTGGCCGTGTTCAACGATGTCTGGGCGCTGCGCCGGGTGGAAAAGAACCACCCGGAGGTGTCCCTGACCGTCATCGGCACCGAATCACCTAACAGCAGCCGCGGCTACTAGGCGCTGCTGCCCACCTGCCGTCGGCATCCGCGAAAAGATCCTCCCCCGGGGTGCACCATTCGGTTCCTTTGTGCGCTAGCCTGCCCGAATGATGCGTAACGGGATAGTTGCATGCTGTGCACTCTTGGCTGCCTCACTGCTGACGACGGGGTGCGGGGGCGGCGCGGACGCGGTGCCGGCCGACCCGGTCGCGTCCCTGGACCCCGCACTGCCGGGCCAGATTGCGGTGCAACCTGCCCCGCAGACCGGATGTCCGAGCGGCGCGGACGCCGTGCCGACCGATCCGGCCACCCCCGTAGAACCTGCACCGGCGGTCCAGTCTGTCCCGCCGGATGAGGCGGCCTCGGAGGCAACACCTACGGACCCCGATCCGTGCGGCCTGTCCAGCGCCCGCACGGCACCACTCGACGAGACGGGGTACTGGACGCAGGAACGTATGGATAGCGCGACCTCGGCTCCGATGCCCGTCGAGAACGAGCCCCGCCGAGAAGACAGCCGTTCGCCGTCCGACCCAAGCGAGACCATTGGAGTGACCCCTGCCACATCCCGTTGAGCATAAGCTTTACTAATTGCTCCGGTGCTTTCAGGTAAGCGTTAGGAATTTGTGAGTATGCTGGCCGCAACTACTCCACCTGCCGCCCCCGGTCTCACGGGAAGGCCCTTCCCGGAAGGCACAGCACCATGTCCTCCTCAATTTTCCCTTCCCTGTCCCGCCCGGTTTTCGCCGCCGTTACCGGGGACGTCCGGCCCGAGGAATCCGAAGCCTGGACCGCGCTGAAACAGGCGGCCACTGCTCTTCAGCCGCTCCAGAACAAGAACGGCTCGGTGGATCCGGAATACCACGGGCAGGCAGCTGAACTGATTGGAACCGTTGCCGCTGCCGTCACCGCACTGGCTCCGGCTTTCCCGCACGACGCCGAGTACCTGCACCTCGTGGTGGAGGACTTTGAACGCTGGGTAGCCGGCGGACTGGAAAAGGAACCCGATTTCCTCGATTCCCTGATGGCCTTCGCCCCGCAGCGGGACCGCGTGAACGGGCTTGCCCACCTGGTGGTCTTCCCCATGTACACGCAGAACGGCTCCACCAACCGCCTCGTGGAAGCCGTGCTGATCGAGGTCATCTGGCCTGAATTCGTCGCCGAACTCGAGGCCGGCGAGTACTCCAACGGGCTCTTCGTCCCCATCCGTTTCCTGGACTTCACCCCCGGTTACGACACCAACTCCGCGGTGCTCTTCCCGGAAACCGTGGCCGTGCGCGAAACTCCCGCCTTCACCTGGGGCGCCATCTTCGCCGACCGCGAGGCCGCCCGCTTCCGCAAGGTCCTGGCCGCCGCAGCGGACATCACCTCGCTGCAGCTGCCCGCCGAGGCCGCCGAACTGCTGCACAACCAGCAGCTCACCGAGGAAACCTTCATCATGTGGGACCTCATCCACGACCGCACCCACATGCGCGGCGACCTCCCGTTCGATCCGTTCATGATCAAACAGCGCATGCCCTACTTCCTCTACTCCCTGGAGGAACTGCGCTGCGACCTCACCGCCTTCCGCGAGGCCGTGAAGATCCAGCACGACGAGGACGCCCCCGAGGAAACCCGCCGGCACGCCCGGCTGGTCCAGTACGCGGTGATCTTCGACCGCATCTTCCGCTTCGCGATCACCGGCAGCCGGGTGCGCAACTACGACGGGCTCGGTGGCCAGCTGCTCTTCGCCTGGATGCACCAGAACCACGTACTCCACTGGACCGACGGAAAGCTGAGCATCGACTGGGAGGAAACGGCCGACGTCGTCGTCCGGCTCGGTGCGGAAATCGAGGAACTCTACTGGCGTTCCATCGACCGGCCCAAGACGGCGCACTGGCTCGCGGCGTACGATCTGGTGGCAGGAACCCTGACGCCGAACCCGGCCTCGGTCTGGGCACAGGGCCCGCAGGCGCTCCCGCTGGACGGACCGCCGCGCGGACTTACCGACCAGGTGCTCGACGACGAGTTCCCGCTCTCCATGTTCTACGAGGCCCTGTCCAAGAAGATGGCCCCGGTCATCGAGTCCACGGCCGGGATCACCGGCTACAGCACGGGAGGCACCCCCGAATGAGCACCGAACCCGGCACGGCAGCAGAGACCGCCGCGGCCCCGCTGAAGGGCCGGACCGTCCTGGTGGCCGGCGCCGGGAGCCCCTCCGGCACCGCCGTCTGCGAAGCCCTGGAGGCGGCAGGTGCCAAGGTGGTTGCAGTAGGCCGCGATGCCGCACGGCTGGAGAACACACTGTTCCGCCTTTACGACGCCGACCTGCGCACCTGCGACCTCAGCGACACCGGGGAGGTGGCGGCCCTCGCGGCCGACATGCAGGAAACCTACGGCGGGATCGACGGCCTGATCCACCTCGTGGGCGGCTGGCGCGCCGGTACCGGCATCGGTTCCCAGAGCGAGGCGGACTGGGACTTCCTGGAAACGAACATCCTGCGCACCCTGCGCAATGTCAGCCGCAGCTTCTACGACCAGCTCGAGGCCTCCCCGGACGGACGGCTGGCGATCGTTTCCTCCACGGCGGTGGAGTCCCCCACAGCTGCCGGAGCAGGATATGCGGCTGCCAAAGCCGCGGCCGAAGCATGGGTCCGGGCCATCGCCGCGGGTTTCCGCAGCGCCCAATCCGGACGGAAGGAAAACCCGGAACCCCAGCGCTCTGCCGCCGTCGTCTTCGTGGTCAAGGCACTGGTGGACTCCGCACAGCGCGCCGCTGCCCTGGACCGCCGGTTCCCCGGCTACACCGACGTCGCGGACCTGGCCGCCGCCGTCGTCCGGCTCTTCCAGCAGGACGCCGCCGAGGTCAACGGGCAGCGGATTCGCCTCTCCCCGGAGAAGTGACCTGAACTACATCAAGGTAAGAGATACTAGGAACCGTGACTGACATACTCCCCCTGCACGACACCGCAATTAAGGCTTTTGCTTCCGACAACTACTCCGGTGTCCATCCGGAAATTCTCGCGGCACTCACCGCCGCGAACCAGGGCCATCAGGTGGCCTACGGCGAAGATGTGTACACCGCGAAGCTGCGCGAGGTTCTGACCGACCAGTTCGGCAAGCACATCCGTGCGTTCCCCGTCTTCAACGGCACCGGCGCGAACGTTATCGCCCTGCAGTCACTGCTGCCCCGCTGGGGTGCCGTCATCTGCCCGACGACGGCGCACATCAACGTGGACGAAAACGGCGCCCCGGAGCGGATCGGCGGCATGAAGCTGCTGGGCATCCCCACCGACGACGGCAAGCTCACCCCCGAGCTGATCGACCGCGAGGCGTGGGGTTGGGGCGACGAGCACCGTGCCCAGCCGCTGGCCGTGTCCATCACCCAGTCCACCGAGCTCGGCACGCTGTACACGGTGGAGGAAATCGCCGCCATCGCGGACCACATCCACGCACGCGGCATGAAGCTGCACATGGACGGCGCGCGCCTGGGCAACGCCGCCGCAGCGCTGGGCGTGTCCTTCAAGGAAATGACGGCCGACGCCGGTGTGGACATCCTCTCCCTGGGCGGCACCAAGAACGGGATGATGTACGGCGAATGCATCATCACCTTCGACCCCGAGGCCTCCCCCGGACTGGACTACCTGCGCAAGATGAACATGCAGCTGGCCTCCAAGATGCGGTTCATCTCCGCCCAGTTCATCACCCTGTACGGTACGGACCTGTGGCACCGGTCAGCCTCGCACGCGAATGCCATGGCGAGCCGGCTCCGGGCCGCCGTCGAGCAGATCGACGGGGTGGAAATCACCCAGCCCAGCCAGGTCAACGCTGTCTTCGCCAAGCTGCCCGCCGGGGTCGCCGACCGGTTGCGCGGCGACTTCCGGTTCTACGACTGGGACCAGTCCACCGGTGAGGTGCGCTGGATGTGCACCTTCGATACCTCCGAGGATGATGTTGATGCCTTCGCTGCGGCCATTGCCCGCGAAGTCGCTGCGGATCCGGCACCGCTGGCCGCGCGCTAAGCCGATGTTGCCTGCCGTCCGGCCGCTGGCGCGGAGCGGACGGCAGGTAACGAAACGGCCACAGCGGCGAGCCTGCCCCGCCCCCGGCGCTGCACAGCCCGTAGTCTGCGGAGGTGAGTGCAATAGGTGACCTGTCCCAGGTACCCCCGGATTTCCTGACCGCGCTCGGCGCCCTGCGCCGGGCGGCCTGCCGGGCGGAGCTGAAGCTGGAAGAAATCCCGGCACCCACGCGCCTGGCCCCGTATGCCGTCTCACTCGGCGCCGAGGTGCTCGCTCCCGGACCCGTCGGTCCCGGCAGCCTGCACGGACCCGCAGCCCCGCCGGTCCCCGATCAACTTGAGCTGGCCACCGGACGCTTCATACTGCTCCACGATCCCGCAGGTTCCCCGGTCTGGAACGGCACCTTCCGCATCGTCACCTATATCCGCGCCGAGCTGGAACAGGACATGGGCAATGACCAACTGCTTGGCTCAGTTGCCTGGACCTGGCTGGTGGAAGCGCTGGAGCAGCACGATGCCCGGTATTCCATGGCCGGCGGAACGGCCACCCGGGTGCTGTCGGAGAGTTACGGAACCCTCGAGCGCCGGGACGATTCGATCGACATAGAGCTCCGCGCCTCCTGGACCCCGGCCGACGCCGACGTGCAGTCCCATCTGGAAGCCTGGTCAGACATGGTATGCACCTTCGCCGGCCTGCCCCCGCTGCCCGACGGCGTTACGCCCCTTCCCGGCCGACGCCGGAGCTGAGCGCGCACCTGCCGCGGCGGCGGACCCGGCGGCTGTCCCTGCTGTCCGCAGCCACGGCCTTCCTCGGTAGAATGGAATCCTTATGACCGCGCACATACCCGGCAAGACCGAAAATCAGTCCAGCACCACACCCGACCCAGCCGGGGAACAACCGGAGCCGCAGCCGATTCCGGTGCTGGAAATGCCGCGGGACGGCGTGCCGCTGGTCATTGATTCCCAGCGCGGCCTCGAACGGGCCGCAGCCGCCCTGGCTGCGGGAACCGGGCCGGCCGGCGTCGACGCGGAACGCGCCTCCGGATTCCGCTACGGCCAGCGCGCGTTCCTGGTCCAGATCCGCCGCGAAGGCGCCGGCACATGGCTGATCGATCCGGAAGCCTTCGGCGACCTGCGCATCATCAACGAGGCCCTGAGCGGCGTCGAATGGATCCTGCACGCCGCGACGCAGGACCTGCCCTGCCTTTCGGCACTGGGCATGTGGCCCGACAAGCTCTTCGACACCGAACTTGCGGCGCGCCTCGCCGGCCTGCCCCGGGTGGGCCTGGCCGCCGTCATCGAAACCCTGCTCGGCTTCTCGCTGGCCAAGGAGCACTCGGCTGCGGACTGGTCCACCCGTCCGCTGCCCGAACCGTGGCTGCGCTACGCCGCGCTCGACGTCGAGGTCCTCGCCGAGCTGCGCCTGGAACTGATCCGCGTGCTGGAGGAAGCCGGCAAGCTGGAACTGGCCGAAGAGGAATTCGAAGCCATCCGTACCGCTCCGCCGGCACCCCCGCGGGTGGACCCCTGGCGCCGCACCTCCGGGATGCACCAACTCCGGGACCGCCGCCAGCTGGCCGCCGTGCGCGAACTCTGGACCGAGCGCGAGCATCTTGCCGAACTGCGGGACACCGCACCCGGCCGGCTGATTCCGGATTCGGCCATTGTCGCCGCCGCCCGGGCCATGCCGACGACGGTGCCGCAGCTGCTCAAGACCCCCGGCTTCCACGGCCGTGCCGCGCAGAAGGAGGCGCCCCGGTGGCTCCGCTGCATCTCTGCGGCGCGCTCTTCCGCGGACCTGCCCCCGCTGCATATTCCGACCCACGCCCCGCCGCCTCCCCGCGTCTGGGCCAAGAATGATCCGGCTGCCGCCGCCCGCCTGCAGACCGCCAAGCCTCGGCTCACCGCCCTGGCGGAGAAGCTGAACCTGCCGCTGGAGAACCTGCTCACTCCGGACCATCTGCGGCGTCTGGCCTGGCGGCCGCCTGCCGAGATCAATCTGGAGACAGTGGGTGCTGCCCTGCGCGCACTCGGCGCCCGCGAGTGGCAGATCGAGCAGACCGCGGCCGTCCTCACCGTGGCTTTCCTCGATCCTGATCCGCTGGAGGAAAAGCAGGCTGAGGACAATTCCGGAGGGGAGCAACCGGCTCGTGGCCGGCGCCGCTAAACGCCGGACTACGCTTTCCTAGCCCGTAACTGCCGGCTGCCCCAAATCCAGTTCAAGCACCCAAGCCTGAGCGGTTTCCGCGCGCGGGTCGATCACGAACCCCAGCCGTCGGTAGGCACGCAGGGCGACCGTGTTCCCCTTGGTGACCTTCAGCCGCGCGCTCCGGGCACCCTGTGCGCACGCCTGATCCAGCACCAGCCGTATCAGCTGCTGCGAGAGGCCCCGCCCGCGGAGCAACGGGTCAATGATGACCCGCGCTATATGCGCGGTCCCGTTCTCTACCCGAAGTTCGGCCTGACCGAACGCTGGTGTGCGCCCGGCACACAGAACCCACGGGGTAAGTCCCGGCACGGCAGCCAGGTCCGCGAACTGCTCGCCGGTAGGCGGCCAGGCCATCCGGGGACCGGTGAACATCAAAAGGGCGGCGTCGTCGGGAATCCAGTTGATGATGGTTTCCAGGTCCTCGACAGTACGTCGGCGGAGGGATAGCGGTGCAGTCATGTATGGATTATTGTCAACCGCTACGGCGCCTGGAAGTGCCGCCCCACAGGAAAGCGGATCCACTATGGACGAAACAATTTACCGCACACACGTTGCAGCCCCTCCCGGCCGGGTCTGGGCGGAGTTGACTGCCACCGATATTCCCAGGGCCTGGATGTGGGACTCTGTCCTGATCGGATCGCTGGCCGAGGGCAGTTCCTATGCCTTCCAGTACGACGGCGAGGACCTGATCACCGGAACAGTCCTTGCAGTGGAGGCACCCGTACGCCTGGCACTGACTTTCAACCCGCAGTGGGATGGAACGGTGGCCGGCGAAGCCCCCGGCGTCCTCGAATACACCTTGCAGCAAACCGGAGACGGATGTGACCTGGCTGTGCGTATCACCGGGCTGCACGGTGCTTCTGCCACCTCCGTGGAACATGACACACCGGGTATCTACGCCGGGCTGAAGACTCTGGTGGAAGCAATTCCCGTGGCTGGACACGCTGAGCCTGCCTAAGGGTTGGGTAGCTGCGTCCTCGAGCGCAATAATGACGGATGCCGCTTCTCACATCGACCCCGGATACGCTCCAGGTGGGGAGGTTCACCCTCCACATCCTTACGGCTGCGGACTGGCGCCTCGACCAGGCCTTGTCCAGGGACGACGACGTCATCCGCTGGACCCTCTTCCCGCCGGACCTCAGCGACGATCGAGCCCGCTCCCGGATGGACCGCGCAGCGGAAGCACGCGGCGAGAGCCTCTTGGCACGGTATTCGCTGCGGCAGGGCGGGGAGGTGCTGGGCACAGCGGGAATCTCCTCCACCATGGAGGGCACGCCGGAGCTTATGTATGCACTGTTGCCCTCCGGGCGCGGCCGGGGCGCCGCCACTGCCGCCACCCGCGGGCTCAGCGACTGGGCACTGGCCAGCGGCATCCCAGAGGTCGCCCTGCGCACCATTTACGGAAACAGCCTGAGCGAGGCGGTTGCGCGCCGGGCCGGCTTCCATCCGGTGCGGACCGAGCAGCAACGCCAGCGCGGTGCGCTGGTCAAGATGCACTACTGGACGCGGTCAGCTTCGGACAGCGCTGTCCTGTCGGACTAGTCGCCGGTGGAGCCGTCCAGCAGCTCGCGCAGTATGTCCAGGTGCCCGCAGTGCCTGCTGGTTTCCTCGATCATATGGACCAGGACCCAGCGCACGCTCTGTCCCTTGCTGCCGCCCCGGCAGCGGTCCTCCAGTCCATACCGTGCCAGCACTTCGCGCGACTCACCGCAGGCCGCCTCATAATCGGCAAGGAGCCGGACCAGGCTGTCTGACTCGGAAACACGGAACTCGCCGTCGGGATCCTCTGCCGACCAACGGAGCGGCACCCCCTGCTGCCCGTCGATCCGGTCCTGGAACCAGAGCCGCTCTACGTCGGTCAGGTGCTGCACGAGTCCCGAGACCGTTGTCAGCGAGGGCAGCAGCTGCTTGGCTCCGTCGGCGTCGCTGAGTCCTGCCGCCTTCAGATGGACTGTGGCCCGGAAGTAGTCCAGGAAACCGATCAGGGTCTCGCGTTCGCCTGCTGCCTCGGGCGGTTCCACGCGCGTGTCATTTTCCATGGGCTCAATCTAATCGAACTTGTCCCCGCGCTGGCCGCATTTACACCGGGGCCCGAACACGCTAGTGTTGTAATCCCTTGGTTTAGACGCGGGCCTGGGTTCCTCTGTTTAGGACACTCAATGACCCAACGTCCCATTGTTTCGATTGACCTTTTCCCGGATTTTTCCGCTATGACGGATAGCACGCTCGAATCCTTGTGCGATCAGGCATTTACCCAACTTGAAGACGGCCCCGTCGTTGAGGGCCTGCTTGCGTTCTATCTGTCGCTTCAGGCTGAGATTCAAGATCGAGAGGCCGATACGGCCCGTAGGCCGGAGCTCCCGGCGCAGCAGCAGAGCACCCCGCAGCCCGTTTCGGTCTAGAGATCTCTCAGCCTTCCCCGGGCATTGTTTTCCGGCTGTAACAGCAGCCTCTGAACACAAAACGTCCCGGCACCCAACGCGTATGCGTCGAGTGCCGGGACGGCTTAGTTATTGGCGCGGGCCTAGCGGCGTACCTGGTTGCCCTTGCCGCGGCCGGCAACACCCTCGGCGACGCCGATCAGCAGGACGGCGGCGACAACGGACACGATGAAGCCAAGGATGTTGAGCTCCCAAATGTCGCCGGTGCCCAGCAGGCTGGCGATGACTCCGCCGATGACGGAGCCGACGAGGCCGAGAAGGAGGGTCGCAACAATTCCCAGGTTCTGCCGGCCCGGCTTGATCAGCCGCGCGAGGGCTCCGATAACAAGCCCTGCAATGATGAATCCGATCATGGTTCTGGTCCCTTCGTAGCGGTACATGCAACGGGGGCGGGAACTCCCGCAAATCCGTTCTGCCATCAATCTTAGACAAGACCCACCGGATTTCCTAAGCGTACTGTCTATTTCCGCCCGGCGTCCGGCTATTCGAAGACAGGCACCCCGTTGCGCACCAGTCGCCAGTTGTTCTCCGCGAAATCAGCCGGATCCACCGTCCCCTGGGCCACCACATAGTCGATGAGCAGCTGGCGGATTTCCGTCTGCTGGTTCACCAGCACCGGAGCCGTGGAAATGTGCGGGAAGTTCCCGCCGCCGGACTGCCGGTAGTTGTTGGTTGCCACGGCAAACCGTTGGGCCGGATCCACCGGCGCCCCGTTGAAGCTCAGATTGACGATGCGCTCCCCCACCGGACGGCTGATGTCGATGTCATAGTCGACGCCGGACATCATGTCGTAGTTGTAGTCGGGGGTGCCGTCTGCGTTGGTCAGCGCGGCGGGATCCACCGGTACGCCGGGGGCGGTCTGGGTGAAGTACTTCGCCGAGTACTCCAGGTACTCCTTGACCTGGGCGCCGGTCAGCTCCACGCCGAACAGAGTGTTCGGGAAGACGTACAAACCGGCCAGGTCGCGGATGGTGACCGGACCGGCGGGAATTTCCGCTGTGCGGCTGAAGGGTGCCACCAACGAGAGCACCGGCAGGTCGGCGTTGGGGCCGCCGTCGAGCGCCCGGTCCACGGCCTGGGCCTGGACGAAATTCACGAAGTCCATCACGGCCGTGTCGCGGTACCGGGACTCCTCCGCGGGCATCGACTCGGTGGCATTGCCGACGGGCGTGTTCACGTAGTCGATCACCCGCTGATGCTGTTCGGCCACCAGCTTGGACACCACGGGGTCCGCCTCGACAGTGTTGGCGTTCAACAGGGACGCCGACGCCGACGTCACGTCCCACTGCCCCCGCACCTTCGTCAATTCGAAGTCCATTACGGACAGGCGCATACCCCAGTTCAGCGGCTCGGTCAGCAGCACCTTCTCACCGGTGGTCTTGTTGGCCACGAAGCGTTCCGGGATTTCCTGATGGGCATGCCCCACCAGAATGGCGTCAATGCCGGGCACGGTTTCCGCCAGCTGGGTGGAGGCGTTTTCCAGCGGCAGATCGTCGCCGTAGGAGGAGGTGCCGGAGGTTCCGGAGTGCGAGCTGACCACCACGACGTCGGCACCGCGGGCCTTCATCTCCGGGACGTATTTCTGTGCCTGCTCCACAATGCCCGGAAATTCCAGCTTGCCGTCAACGTTGTTCTTGTCCCAGATGGCCACTCCGGGATTGGTGAGCCCCAGGATCCCGACCTTCACGGGTTTGTTGCCCTTGGTTTTGACCGTCTTGATGATGTACGGGGTGAAGGCAGGTTTGTCCGTTGCTGTGTCCACCGCGTTTGCGCCGAGCAGCGGGAAGTTCAGCTGGCCTTCAAACTCGCGCAGCAATTCGAGGCCGTAGTTGAATTCATGGTTACCCAGCGCCGCGGCGTCGTAGTCCATCGAATTCATTGCCGCCGCCATGGGATGGATTTCCCCGGTTTCGGTAATCGGTTCCGTGTTGGCGAAATAGTCGGTCAGGGAGGTGCCCTGGATGGTGTCGCCTGCATCTATCAGCATGGTGGATTCCACACCGCGGTCTGCGCGGACCGAGTCCACCAGCGTGGAGACCTTAGCCAATCCGACGTCGTTGTGGGCGGCGTCGTCGTATTCGCCGTCCTTGAAATAGTCCCAGTTCTCGACATAGCCATGCATGTCGGAGGTTCCCATAACCGTGACACTGGTTTTCTGGTCCTTGCCGGCATGCTCCGGCGGCGCCGCTGCTGCAGGTGTCATCGACACGAGTGTAACTGCCACGGCCGCGGTGACTGCGGTGGCAGCACCCCGGCGACGGGCGAATGAATGCATCAAATTAAACAACTCCTCATAGTGCGTACAAATGTCCCCTTAGGCACCGTTACAGGCAAAAGCTCCATTCTGGAAGACCCCGGTGTTCTGTTGCTTCGTCCTTGGGTCGTTAATCCGCTGCTGGGGCGTCGTCCCAGAGTTCTTCGCCGTCGGCGTCGAAATGGCCGGATGGAGTGAGGCCCAGGTGGCGGGCGACGGAGGATGAGGCGGTGTTTTCCGGATGGATGGATGCCGTGATCCGGACCGGCGGTTGTCGGCGGCGCAGCCAGGTGACCATGGCGCGGGCGGCCTCGGTGGCAGCACCCCTCCCCTGGAACGCCTCGCCCACCACCCACGCGACGTCCGACGTCGGCCCGTCCGCCTCCACTGTGGCCTGGACAAATCCAATGCTTCTGCCCTGTTCACGGATAATCCAGTTGAGCCAGGTTTCACGGCCGTCCGGCGACGATCCAACCGATTGGGCGGCATACCGGTTCGCCAGCTCCTGCGCTGTCGGTGCCTGGCCGCCGATGTATTTGTAGATGGCAGTACCGGCCAGCACCTTCGTCATTTCTGCTGCGTGGTGCACACCCAAAGGCTCCAGCGTAAAGCGATCAGTGGTAATCAGCTCGGCCCGGAGCATACCCGTCATCGCCTCCGCCTAAAGAATCCGCTGGAAGAGCAGATGGTCCCGCCACTCTCCGGCAATTCGGAGGTAGTCCGGCGCCATGCCGATCCGCTCAAACCCGGAGCGGGCCAGGACTTTCTGCGACGCAGCGTTGTCCAGCAGGGTGGCCGCCTGGACCCGGTGCAGCCCCAGCCCGCTTCGGCTAAGTTCGACGACGGCCTCCACCGCCGCGGTGCCGATCCCCCGTCCGGCATAGTCGCCGTCGACCCAGTAGCCGAGGTTGCCCGACTGGAAGGAACCCCCGACGATCCCAGTGAGCGTAATGGTGCCGACGATCCGCTCGTGATGGACCAGGACCCAGGGAACCTCCGTACCCGCGGCATGCTGGACCAGCTTGGACCTCAAGACCGTACGTTGGCCGGCCGGGGTGAAGAACGTGTCCTCCCTGAGCGGTTCAAAGGGCGCCAGATAACTCCGGTTCCGCTGATAGGCAGCGGCGAGTTCTTCGGCATCGGACAGATCCGCAACCCGGAGCTGAATACCGTGCAGTAACTGTGGGGCGGGAAGAGGTTCGCTAAGCACACTTCAGCGTAGCTCGCGTGTTCCCGGTCACTGTGTAAAGCGCATACGGCCGCGCGTCGACTCTGGATTCCGGCCGGCAGGACTACCCGGACGCCGGGCGTAGGCGCCGTCCGGATCCAGGTCCGGGTCGAAGGGCTACTTCTGCGTCCACGGTGTGCCGCCCTCCGGCCAACGGGAGCGGTACAGTTTCCAACGCGGCCAACTCGCAGGTTGGTGTGGAAAGGTGGCCCAATGAACAGAACGGAACGGATTCCAGCGTGGCTGCGCCGCACCGGCATTGAGGTGGCCGGATGGTCTCTGGTGGTTCTGGGCGTGGCTGCCCTGGTGCTCCCCGGACCAGGGCTGCTCATGGTGGTTGCCGGTCTCGCTGTCCTGTCCCTGCGTTATGCGTGGGCCCACCGCTGGCTGCATCCGGTGAAAGAGCGTGCTTTCCGTGCGGCCGCACAGGGGGTGCAGACCACGCCGCGGATATTCGTAGCTGTCAGCGGCGGGCTGGCAGTCATGGCCGCCGGCGTGATCTGGGGGCTCTGGCGGCAGGTACCGCACTGGTGGCCGCTGGGGGATTCCTGGTGGCTGCCCGGCGGGTGGGTAACAGGCGGAACCCTGATTGCGTCGGGCGTCCTCGGCCTGGCCCTGATTGTTTACAGCTATGTGCGCTTCCGCCATTCGGGGTCATCCCGCAAGTAGGCCATCGGCAGGAAAACAGCCGTACACGCCAGATTACTCTTGTCCGAGCCTTCTCCGTCCGCCATGCTCTCCCCCCGGAACTACAGGGGCAGACCCGCAGTACGTGGCGGGAACCGCCACCACAGCGTTTGGGGGCAACGAATGGACATCGGCACTTTGAATGCGCCGGACGGGCTGGACTTGGCCGACCCGTCGCCATCCGGCGGAGACGGGCGGGAGGGGCTCCGCGTACTGCAGCGCGTGGTGCTCCCGGCCGCGAGGGACATTGGTGCCCTGTCGTTGTACATCGATCCGGATACCGGAGGCGGCGGCGGATCTTCGACCCAAGCAGGACGCACCGCACCGGTCGGCTGGATCCATCCCGATGACATCCTGGGCCGCTCGTCCGTTCGTGTGCGGGCCGGGGAGCGGTTGTCCTTCGGCTCCTACTTCAATGCCTTTCCTGCCAGTTACTGGCGGCGGTGGACGACGGTCGAAGCCGTTATCCTGCAGGTCCGGACAGAAGGTTCCGGCTTCGTCCTGCTCTACTGCTCCAACGACGTCGGGTCTCCCCGGCGCTTGGAAATCAGGCAGGTACACGGCAGCCAGCACTCTGTCTTCGAGATTCCGCTCACCGCGTTCGGTGACGGCGGCTGGTGCTGGTTCGATCTAGTGGCCGGGGGCAGCGGCATGGAACTTGCCTCGGCGAGGTGGTGCGCGGCGTCGGACGTTCCTGCGGGCAAGGCAACGTTGGGGATCACCACTTTCAACCGTGCCGAATACTGCCTCGACACAATAGGTGCCATCGAGGCTGATCCCGAGGTCCGGAAAGCCATCCATGAACTGATCGTGGTTGACCAGGGAAACAGGAAGGTCCAAGACCAGGCCGGATACCCGGACCTGGCCCGGGCGATGGGCGGGCAGCTGCGGGTCATCAATCAGGGCAACCTGGGCGGCTCGGGCGGTTTTGCCCGGGTCATGAGCGAAACGGCGCAGTCCGGGACCTCGATATACGCAATCCTCCTCGACGACGACATTGTCCTCGAGCCCGAGGGCATCCTGCGGGCCATTGCCTTCGCGGACCTCTGCCGCATCCCCACGATCGTCGGCGGACACATGTTCGACATGTACAACAAGTCCGTCTTGAATGCCTTCGCGGAGATGGTGGACCCCTACCGGTTCCTCTGGGGTCCCGGCAAGGGTCTGGGCCCCCATGACTTCGCGGTCTCCGGACTGCGTTCATCCTCGATCCTGCACCGGCGCTGGGATGCAGATTACAACGGCTGGTGGATGTGCCTGATCCCGGTCCGGATCATCCACGAAGCCGGGCTGCCCCTTCCGATCTTCATCAAGTGGGACGACGCCGAATACTCGCTGCGGGCCCGCAAGCTCGGCTTCCCCACGGTGTCCCTGCCCGGGGCGGCGGTATGGCACGTTTCCTGGGCGGACAAAGACGATGCCGTGGACTGGCAGGCATATTTCCACGAGCGGAACCGCCTGATCGCAGCCCTCCTCCACTCACCGTATGCCAAGGGCGGCCGCGTCCTGCGGGAAAGCCTCGACACCGACTTCCGGCACTTGTTTTCCATGCAGTACTACCCCGAAACGATTCGGCTCATGGCACTTCGGGATGTCCTGCAGGGACCCGCCGGACTGCATGCAGCACTGAAGAACACCCTCCCCCGGCTGCAGGCGCTGCGGGCGGACTATTCCGATGCCGTACTCGACCACGAACCTGGTGCCCTTCCGTCGGGACACACCGGCAAGGGACTCTCCAAGCCGCTGGGCCGGCGGTCCGGTGACGCGCCCCGATGGGGGGCATGGACTCTCAAAGCGGCACTTAAACACACGGCGCAGCCGGTGAGCCGGCGGATGGTGGCCGCCGTATCCCATCAAGACAGCAAATGGTGGACCCTGTCCAGGCTCGACGAAGCGGTGGTCACCAACGCGGAAGGTACCGGAGCCGCCCGCTACCAACGGGATCCCCGTCAAGTCCGGAAGATGCTGGCCGAAACGGCGGCATTGAAGGCAAGGCTCCTGGCCGAGTGGGAGTCGTTGCGTGCCGCTTACCGCGAGGCGCTCCCGGGCATCACCTCGATGGAGGCCTGGGAGGGGACATTCCGGGCAGATTGATCGCTTGCCTGCGGCCTGAACCTTCGCGCGCCGTCTATTTGGGCAGGGAGCCAGGTTCAACGGAACTGCGCCAGCGACTTCGTGCAGGCGACCGGGAGCGCGGCCAGCCCGGCCAGCAGTGCCCACACCCAGAGCACCGGCCCGGTGCCCGCTGCAGCTGCCGCCATCCCCGCAAGCAGTGCAGCCACGGGCATCACGCCGAGGGTCAGCGTCCGTTGTGCAGCACCCACCGTAGCCAGCTCATTCTGCGGGACCGTCCGGGGCAGCACTTCCGTCCCTGCGACGCCGGACAGGGCCACGAGGAAGCCCCAGGCCAGGGTCGAACCCGCCAGCCACACCAGATCCGGCCCGGGAAGGATCGAGCAGAAGACTGCCAGCAGGACCGCGGGCACCGACACCAGGGCGGCACCGGCCCTGAGCGCTCTGAGCCCCATCCGGCCGCTGAGGTACGGCGCGGCCGCAGCACCGGAAACTGCTCCGAAAGCGGACAGAACGCCCAGTGCCGCAAAGGCCGACGGCGCAACGGCCAGGTCGCGCAGCAGATAGACCGGCAGGACGGTGTTGCCGACCATGGCGCCGGCATTCGTCAGGCAGGCGGACAGGGTCAATGCCCGCAGCGCCGGGGTGCAGCGCAGCGTGGCGAATCCACGGCGGGCCCGGCCACGTGCAGGGCGCCCGGGAACCGGTGCAGCCGCAGGCAACCGGATTCCGTGTTGAAGCAGCCAGGACGAGGCGTAGGCGGCAGCTCCGGTGAGGAGCAGCACCGGCATCCCCAGCAGGCCCAGAACGGTGCCCGCGGCAGCAGCGCCGCCGGCCGTCGTCGTCTGGTTGACCATGGCCAGCCGGGAATAGGCCCGCTTCATTCCCTGCGGTCCGGACACCGCCGGCACAACGGTGGAATGGGCGGTGGTGAAGAGGAGGTCCGAAATGCCGATCAGCACGGCCGCGGCGAACAGCCCGGTTCCGGAGAGCCACCCCTGCCAGACACCGCCGGCGAGGAACAGCAGGACACCGCACCGCAGCAGGGAAGCCGCACCCATCGCAAGCAGTGGTTTGCCGATGCGGTCCACGATCACTCCGGCGCTCACGCCCAGCAGCAGGAAGGCTGCAATTCCGGTGGCGTTGAGAATACCCACGAAGCCCGGTCCCAGTCCCAGCACCGCAACCGCGAGGATGGGCAGGACCGTGCGGGTCAGGGCGTCAGCGAACCCCTCCGCCGCGGCGGTGGACGCGAGGAAACGGAAAGAACGTCCGCCCCGGATCCGGACCGCCGCCGATTCCGGAAGTTGTGCAGTTGCCACGCGGCTCCCCCTCGATGTTGTCAGGTAATGCCTGACATCCTGTCAGGGGTTACCTGACAGCACAAGAGGATCGGTGCGACGGATCGCTGGCTAGACTGGGGCCATGCCTTCTGAGCTGAGCGGCACGGACCGTGATCACCGGGGAAACGCGCCCTTCATGTGTTCGTTCTGTCTGCGGCCGCGGCAGGAAACCGGAGTATTGGCGGCGGCCCCCACTGCCGCCATCTGCCGGGACTGCGCGGAAGGGGCCCTGAAACTGCTGGAAGCCCCCCGCCCGGCGGATCCCGATCCGCTTCCTGCCACTCCCTGGGAGGCGCTGAGCAATGACGAGTTATTGGAACGGCTCCCCCGGGTGGCGCAGGCACGGGACCAAGTGGAGGAGCATCTTCGACGCTGGGTGACAGCGGCCCGGGATAGGAACATCAGCTGGGCCGTCATCGGCGCATCGCTGGGGATGTCGCGCCAATCCGCATGGGAGCGTTTCCGCACCACGCCTTAGGTCCGCGTTCCACACGGGCCTAAGGCGTGGTGCTGCCCGGCACGGGCCGGCTTACGGGAGCAGCTTGAGCGCCGCCGACAGGTAGGGTGCCGTCCGGCTGGCGTCGCACGCCGCGACGTCGTCGGCAGTGCCGGCGCAGATGATCCGGCCGCCTTCCTCGCCGCCGGAGGGGCCCATGTCGATGACCCAGTCCGCGGACGCCACCACATTCATGGAGTGCTCCACCACCACCACGGTGTTGCCGGCGTCGACCAGCCGGTTGAGCTGGCGCAGCAGCAGCTGGACGTCCTGCGGGTGCAGGCCGGTGGTGGGCTCGTCGAGCAGGAACAGCGTGTGGCCGCGGCGGGCGCGCTGCAGTTCGGTGGCGAGCTTGATCCGCTGGGCTTCGCCGCCGGAGAGTTCGGTGGCGGGCTGGCCCAGGCGCAGGTAGCCCAGGCCGACGTCGAGCAGCGTCCGCAGGCTCCGGGCTGCGGCGGGCACGTCAGCCAGGAACTCGGCGGCGGTTTCCACCCGCATCGCCAGCACGTCGGCGATGCTCTTGCCGCGGTAGGTGACCTGCAGGGTTTCCTCGTTGTAGCGGGCGCCGTGGCAGACCGGGCAGGGACCGTAGGTGCCGGGCAGGAACAGCAGCTCGACTGCGAGGAAGCCTTCGCCCTGGCAGGTCTCGCAGCGTCCTCCCGCTACGTTGAAGGAAAAGCGTCCGGCGTTGTAGCCGCGGGCGCGGGCTTCCTCGGTGCCGGCGTAAAGTTTCCGCACCGCGTCGAAGAGGCCGGTGTAGGTGGCCAGGTTGGAGCGCGGGGTGCGGCCGATGGGCCGCTGGTCCACCCGCACCAGCCGGTCCAGGTGCTCCAGTCCGGCGATGCTGCGCACGTGCGCCCCCGGATCCTGTTCTTCCGGAGCCTCCGGGTCCTCGGGTTCGGTCGGCACGCCGTTGACCTGGCGGCCCACTGTTTCGGCCAGGACCTGGCTGACCAGGGTGGATTTGCCGGAACCCGAAACACCGGTAACCGCGGTGAACACGCCCAGCGGAACCTCGGCGTCCAGGCCCTGCAGGTTGTGCCGGGTGATTCCCTTCAGGCTCAGCCACTGGTCCGGAGTGCGGCGGGCCGGCTTTGCGGTTTCGGCCTCCCCGAACAGGAAGGGACGTGTGGCGCTCTCCTCAACTTCTGCCAGTCCGTCCACGGGGCCGCTGTAGAGCACGGTTCCGCCGCCGTCGCCGGCCTGCGGACCTACATCCACAATCCATTCGGCGCTGCGCACCACGTCCATGTTGTGCTCGACGACGAACACCGAGTTCCCGGCATCCTTGAGTTCCTGCAGCACGGTCAGCAGCGGCTCGGCGTCCGCCGGGTGCAGTCCAGCGGAGGGTTCGTCCAGGACATAGATGACCCCGAAAAGACCCGAGCGCAGCTGGGTGGCGATCCGCAGGCGCTGCATTTCACCGGGTGAAAGGGTGGGGGTGGCGCGGGAGAGGCTGAGATAACCGAGGCCCAGGCCGATCAGCACCTCCAACCGGCCCAGCAGGTCCCGGGTGATGGTCACGGCAACTTCGGTGTCTTCATTGGAGGCCGCAGCACGGGAGGCGGTGCCCGCGGACTTCAGTTCCGCCGTCGGCCGGATGATTTCGGCCAGCTCCGCCAGCGTGGCGCCGTTCAACTCGGCAATGTTCCGGCCGGCGAACGTAACGGCGAGCGCCTCGGGACGCAGGCCCGCTCCGCCGCAGACCGGGCAGGGACCGGACACCATGTAGGCCAGGACCCGTTCGCGCATCTGGGCGCTGCCGGAATCCGCCAGGGTGTGCATCACGTAGCTCTTGGCGCTCCAGAACCGCCCCTTGTACGGTTTGGCCACACGGTCGCGCTGCGGGGTGATCATCACCACCGGCTGTTCTTCGGTGAACAGGATCCAGTCGCGGTCCTTCTTCGGCAGCCGGTTCCAGGGCACGTCGACGTCGTAGCCGAGCTGGATGAGGATGTCCCGCAGGTTCTTGCCCTGCCAGGCGCCGGGCCAGGCAGCAATCGCGCCGTCCCGGATGCTGAGGTTGGGGTCCGGAACCAGGGAGTCCTCGGTGACGGTGTGCGCAATGCCCAGTCCGGAGCACTCCCGGCAGGCACCGGCCGCCGTGTTGGGCGAGAAGGCGTCAGAGTCGAGGCTGCCGGGTTCGGCGTTTGCCGGATAGGTGCCGCCGCGGGAGAACAGCATGCGCATGGAGTTGGAGAGCGTGGTGAGGGTGCCGACGGTAGAGCGCGAGCTGGGCGCTCCGCGGCGCTGCTGCAGGGCGACGGCGGGCGGCAGCCCGGCGATTTCCTCGACCTTGGGGTTATGCCCCTGGGCAAGCAGGCGGCGCGCATAGGGGGCCACCGACTCGAAGTAGCGCCGCTGCGCCTCGGCGTAGATGGTGCCGAAGGCCAGGGAGGACTTACCCGAACCTGAAACGCCGGTGAAGGCGACAATCGCGTCGCGCGGGATGTCGACGTCGACATTGCGCAGGTTGTTCTCCTGCGCTCCGCGCACGCGCACCATGCCGCTGGCGTCGCTGGAGGAGTTCTGGCTGGCTGCTGGAATAGGGGTGCTCACCATTCGACATTACCGAGCCTCGTGCCGGGGTTCGAATCGGGAGCCGCCCGGCTATCGGAGTTCCGCTCAGGGCGCACGCACCGGCCCCGAAGCGTTGCCGCGGCAGCTTAGGCGGCGCGGGTATGCTCTCCGGTTAGTACGAAAAGTCCGGATGGTGTTCCGGGCGCAGACGCGATTCCATTGGGGGAACCATGAGCAATAGCCAGCAGTCACCCGAGCCGTGGCACGCGCCGATCGGCGGCCAGCACCCCGGCCAGCAGCAGCCGTACCCGGGCGCATCCGCGTACCCTGGGCAGCAGCAGTACACCGGCCAACAGTCGTATCCCGGACCTCCCCCGTACCCGGGCCAGCAGCAGTACCCCGGCCAACAGCCGTATCCCCAGCCGGTGCGGCAGACGGGTAAACGTGTTATCAGCATGGTTCTACTGGTTATCGGCTATGTGCTGGGTGGACTGATCCTGCTGTCCGTGCCCTCGGTCCTGCTCGGGGTGTTAGCAGACGCCCGGACGGAAAGCCCCGGTTATACGCTGGGTGGGATCATCGGCACACTGATTATCCCCTGCGCCTTCGCAGCCCTCGTGACCTTCATGCACCGCTGGCGCTCACGGATCAAGCGCGACGAGCTCCGACAGCCGAAATACTGACGAGTCAGTACCTTGCGACCGGCGAGCAATTCCCGGCCGCCGTCAATACCCTGCCGTAGCGGCCCAGCAGTTCGTCGCCGGCAAGCCGTGCCGCCGGCGAGACCGCATCCAGCGTCAGGAACCCGTGAACGAGCCCGGCATGCGGCACATACTCGACATCGGCTCCTGCCGCCCTGAGCCTCCCGGCCAGCAGCTCCCCTTCGTCCCGGAGCGGATCATGCTCAGCGGTGGCAAGGACGGTGCGTGCCCGCATGCCCGGTCCGGGGAGGGGGAAGCCATGGACGGGACTGAATTCCGCAAGGGTCTTGGGTGAAGCGTTCGGAACCCACTGCGAAATGTAGAAAGCCAGGTCCCGGACCGATAGACCCCATCCTTCTCCCTTCCCCCGGATACCGGGAGCACTGAGAGTCAGGTCCGCATTCGGATAGGCCAGGAAGAGGACGGCCGGCCCGGCGGACGTGCCTGCCAGCCTGCGCGCGGCGAGGAACGCGATAAGCCCGCCCGCACTGTCCCCAGCCAATCCGACGCCGGGCAGTACCGCTCCGAGCTCCTCCGGAACCCGCCCCGCCCGTCCCCCGGCCGCCCACGCCAGCACCAACGCGACGTCGTCCACCGCCGCCGGGGCCGGATGCTCGGGTGCCAGCCGGTAGTCCACCGCCAGGACCGCTGTTCCGGCCAGCAGCACCAGCCGCCGGCACAGGCGGTCGTGCGCTTCCAGTCCCCCGAACACGAAGCCGCCTCCATGGACAAAGACCGTCAAGGGCTGGGCCGCCGCACCGGACCGGTACAGCCGGGCGGGCACCGGCACGGATCCGGGAATCTCCAGGTCCCTTACCTCGACCACCTCGGGTCCGGCCGGACGCTCCCTCGGCGCGCGCAGCTGCCGGATCTGCTCCAGGGATGCGTCCACCTGCGCAGCACCCCGGATCTCCTGCAGCCAGGCGGCCAGAGCGGGGTCGGCTACGGAATCCATCGGGCCAACGTAACACCGGGTTTCTCGAACGGCGGTATGTGGGTAGGGTCGATTCGGGACCGGCGTGATCCACGCCATAACGGATCAGTCCACGGCTGTCCGTCAGCATCCTTGCAGCCTATGTTACTCATGAGTAACATAGGCTCGGACGTTGTTCCGTTTCATATCTCAAAGAGGAGTAAGTACGTGAGCCCACAAAGCCGATCACGGCAGATCAGGGACGTAGTTTTCGTTGACGGAGTGCGGACCCCGTTCGGCAAAGCAGGCGAAAAAGGTATCTACGCCGGCATGCGGGCTGATGACCTGGTGGTCAAGTGCATCCGCGAACTGATGCGCCGCAACCCCTCCCTTCCTCCGGAACGCATCGACGAAGTTGCCATTGCAGCCACCACCCAGTCCGGTGACCAGGGCATGACCATCGGGCGCACCGCCGCGCTCCTGGCCGGCCTGCCGCGCACCGTCCCGGGCTTCGCCATTGACCGCATGTGCGCCGGCGCCATGACGGCCGTGACCACCACCGCGTCCGGCATCGGCTTCGGCGCCTACGACGTCGTCATTGCCGGCGGCGTAGAGCACATGGGCAACCACCCGATGGGTAAGGACGCCGATCCGAACCCGCGCTTCATGACCGAGCGGCTGGTGGACCCCGCCGCCCTGAACATGGGCAACACTGCGGAGAACCTGCATGACCGCTTCCCGCACATCACCAAGGACCGCACCGACGCGTACGCCGCCGCCAGCCAGGAGAAGCTTGCCAAGGCCTACGCCGGCAACTCCATCCAGCCGGACCTGGTTCCCGTCGCCACGAAGAAACCCGGCACCGGCTGGACCCTGAACACCGTGGACGAACCGCCGCGCCCGGGCACCACCGTGGAAGACCTCGCCGCCCTGCGCACCCCGTTCCGTGCCCACGGCCGGGTCACCGCCGGCAACGCCGCCGGCCTGAACGACGGCGCCACCACCGCCCTGCTGGCCTCCGCGGAAGCTGCCGAAGAACTCGGCTTGGGCGTCAAGATGCGCCTGGTCGGCTACGCCTTCGCCGGCGTCGAGCCCGAGGTCATGGGCTACGGTCCGGTCCCCGCCACCGAAAAGGTGCTGGAGCAGACCGGCCTGTCCATCGAGGACATCGGCCTGTTCGAGATCAACGAGGCCTTCGCCATCCAGGTGCTGGCCTTCCTGGACCACTTCGGCATCGCCGACGACGATCCCCGCGTGAACCGCTACGGCGGCGCCATCGCCGTCGGCCACCCGCTGGCCTCCTCGGGCGTGCGCCTGATGAACCAGCTGGCCCGCCAGTTCGAGGAAGACCCGAGCGTGCGTTACGGCATGACAACCATGTGCATCGGCCTGGGCATGGGCGCGACCGTGATCTGGGAAAACCCGAACCACCCCGAATACAACACCGATTCCACGGAGGCCACGAAGTAATGTCTGCTCCTGACTACCAGCGCCTCGCGGGACTGTTCCCCACCGAGGTTGTCACCCACTCCTACGTCTCCGACATCCAGCTGCCGGGCAACCAGGGCACCTTCGCCCTGATCACCCTGGACAACGACGTCGACCACTCACGTCCCACCACACTCGGCCCGAACACCCTGCTTGAGCTGGGCGCGAAGCTGGACGAGCTCAAGGCCCGTGCGGACAAGGGCGAGATTGTCGGTGTCGGTGTCACCGGCAAGCCGTTCTACCTCGTCGCCGGCGCCGACCTGTCGGCCGTGAAGTCCATCTCCGAATATGAAGACGGCGCGGCCATGGCCCACCTGGGCCACGACGTCTACGCCAAGCTCGGCAACCTGGGCGTGCCCAGCTTCGCCTTCATCAACGGCGTTGCCCTCGGCGGCGGCCTGGAGATCGCCCTGCAGTCCGATTACCGTACGGTCTCCACCGGCGCCGGCGCACTGTCGCTGCCGGAGGCCTTCATCGGTCTGGTTCCCGGCTGGGGCGGCGTCTACCTGCTGCCGCGCCTGATCGGACCCGAGAACGCCGTGAAGGTGATGATCGAGAACCCGCTCAGCAACAACCGCACCCTCTCCGGGGCGGCCGCCTACAAGCTGGGCATTGCCGACGCCCTGTTCGAGCCGGCGGACTTCCTCGAGCAGTCACTGGCCTGGGCCTCCCGCGTGATCAGCGGCGAGGAGCAGGTTTCCCGGCCCAACGCCGTCGAACCCGCCGACGCCGGGGACGCGTGGGATGCCGCCGTCGCCAAGGGACGTGCCTTTGTGGAGGCCAAGACCTCCAACGCAGCCCCCGCACCGGCGCTGGTCCTGGACCTGCTCGAAGCCGGCAAGACCTGGACACGGGAGGAATCCCGCGAGGCCGAGTGCAATGCCCTGGCCGAACTGATGCAGACCCCGCAGTTCCGCTCCACCGTCTATGCGTTCCTGGACCTGGTCCAGAAGCGCGGCAAGCGCCCCGCCGGTGCACCGGACAAGAAGCTGGCCCGCCCGGTCACCAAGGTGGGCGTGGTCGGCGCAGGCCTGATGGCCAGCCAGCTCGCCCTGCTCTTCGCCCGCCAGCTCAAGGTGCCCGTGGTCATGACGGACATCGACCAGGCGCGCGTGGACAAGGGCGTGGGCTACGTGCACGCCGAGGTGGACAAGCTCCTGGCCAAGAAGCGCATCTCCCCCGACGCCGCCAACCGCACCAAGGGCCTGGTCACGGGTTCGGTCTCGAAGGAGGCGTTCTCCGACGCCGACTTCGTCATCGAGGCTGTCTTCGAAGAACTCTCCGTGAAGAAGCAGGTGTTCGCCGAGGTGGAGGCCGTGGTCTCCCCCGAATGCATCCTGGCCACCAACACCTCCTCGCTCTCCGTGACGGAAATGGCCGCGGACCTGCAGCACCCCGAGCGCGTAGTCGGCTTCCACTTCTTCAACCCGGTCGCCGTCATGCCGTTGCTGGAAATCGTGCGCGCACCCAAGACCGACGACGCCGTGCTGGCCACCGCCTTTGTCCTGGCCAAGCAGCTGAAGAAAACCGCCGTGCTGGTCAAGGATGCCGCCGCCTTCGTGGTGAACCGCATCCTGGGCCGCATGTTCGGCGAGATCACCATGGTCTTCGACGAGGGCACCGACGCCGCCACCGCGGACAACGCGCTGCGCCCGATGGGCCTGCCGATGTCGCCGTTCACCCTGCTCGCCCTCGTGGGCCTGCCGGTGGGACAGCATGTGCAGGAATCGCTGCACTCGGCCTTCGGTGAGCGCTTCTGGCTCTCGAAGAACTCGCAGAAGCTCATCGACGCCGGCATCAAGTCCCTGTGGCAGAAGGACGAGGACGGCAACGCCTACATCCCCGAGGAAACCTTGGCGATGCTGGACTTCGGCACCACGCCTTCCACCTCCGAGGAAGTCCTGCGCCGCACGCAGGATGCCCTGGCCGAGGAAATCGGACTCATGCTCGAAGAGGGCGTCGTCGCAGCTCCGGAGGACATCGACCTGTGCATGATCCTCGGAGCCGGCTGGCCGATGCACCTGGGCGGCATCACGCCGTACCTGGACCGTGTCGGTGCGTCCGAGCGCGTGAACGGCAAGAAGTTCCATGAGGCGGCTGCTGCCTAGCCTGTAGCCCTAGGTATCGCCCGCGCCGGGCGGACCGGAACGGCGGCAACGAAAATCCTCGCTGGCAGGGCTCGCAAGGATTGTTAAAGCCGCCTAACCCGGTCCGTCCGGCGCTTTTGCGTGTCCGTCACGGTGCAGTTCAGGTGGTCTCTGGTGAGGAGTAGTCGCCGCGCCAGCTCCCTAGATGAGTCAGGACCGCAAGGCTCCCCCTCTACTGGAGCTTGTGGCTTGGGACGTCACTGATTCTCCGTTGGTTGCAAACACCAAAACCACCAATGAGCCATACCCGACCGCGGTTCGAAGTATCGGAACGGTAGACTCTGAGCCTGGGTAGTCCACGGTCGTTGCCCTATAGATCGGGTTCCACCCCAAGCCATGGTGGCGTTTGCGCCCCCGGATGGACGTATGCGTCCACGCTACGTCACCTACGGCGTGGCCCCAGCCTGAGACTGCCTACCCTGCGGTCAGCGATAAGCAGTAGTCAAGGCGTAGTCAAGGAGCTGCACCGCCAATGGCTTCCGGCATACATCGGGATGTGTGGGTGGTGAAGTGTTTCCGGCTGGTCTTGGTGACCACCAGTGCGAATACTCATCTCCGGCCGAAGCCATCCCGTCACCGAAGGAGGTCAACTCGCGCTGAATCGACCGCAGCCGACGAGAAACAGAGCACCGTATCTATGGGTGTCCGTCTCTACCTATAAAGTCGGTTCCTCGTGTCTCTGGTCAGGGTGCAGCTCCGGCACTAGCCTTTTCTGCATGGAAGCAGGTTGGGAGCGCGACCATATTCGGCAAATGGTCGCCGTGATGCTGAGTACGTTCGTTACTCTCTGGCTGCTCCTCCTGTTGCCGTTCGATGAGCCCTGGAACTGGCTGATGGTGTGCCTTGTCCTTGCGCTTACTGCCGCTTCCCTCAGGATGCTGGCACAGCTCGTCCGCCGGAGGCGGGAGGAGTATTGGCATGAACGGGAAAAGGAGAACTAGATGTCTTTCCAGGCCTACCTCGACGCCGTTGAAGAAAAAACAGGACTAACGCCCCGCCAGCTCGTGGATATCGCCGCAACGAAAGGATTCAGCGGTGGAAACGTCAAGGCCGGCGAGATCCTCGAATGGCTCAAGACCGATTACGGAATCGGACGCGGTCACGGGATGGCACTCGTCCACGTCATCAAAAACGGTGCCCAAATAGATCAGAAACATGTCGGCACCACGGGAACGCACCGGGACGACTCAGAAACCCTCTGGCTCGACGGCAAGGCAACCAACCCCGCCTGAGCCTCGGTACCGACCCACCCAGGATTGCGTCCCATTAGAGCGGCAAATCTTCGCTCGTATGTTTGACTATTGCGCGTGAGCACACGTATGAACTCCGGGACGTTACTGACGGTCGGTGTTATTTGCCTGATGCTGACGGGTTTTTCTACATTCGCGGCGTTCGCATACGAATTCGAAATGGATCCCGATCACAGCGCCTGCTATTACCGGCGGCAGATCCCACGGCGCCAGTGGGTGTTGGCAGCCTCATTGGTACTACCGGCCGTCGCTGCCGCGGCGGGCACGGTGGCTTTGATCCTCCGCCCTCGGCAACGGGAAAGAATCGCCCCGTCCCTGACGGTCGTGGCGGCGGCAGGTCTGGCCATCTGGATCAATTGGGCCATCGGCATAGATGCGATAGAACACTCACAGCGGCTTGCCGGTACTCCTCCTGCGCCGCGGTTCTGCCCGGAGGACCTGGAGGGTCCGGGTTCAGCGGCTTTAATAATCCCGGCGAGCTGAAGCGAGCAAGGGATTTTCGTTGCCGCCGTTCCGGACCCTCCGGACCACCCAAGGTGACGAGAGGAACTTAGAACAAAGCAACCTTCGGCGTCTTCGGGAAGATCCGGTCCAGTTCTTCCAGGTCCTTCTCGGACGGCTCCCAGGACACGGCGTCGGCATTCTGCTGCACCTGCTCCACCTTGGTGGCACCGGCGATTACGGAGGCCACCGACGGCTGGGCGGCAAGCCAGGAGAAGGCCACCTGCACCTCGGTGAGGCCGCGATCGGCTGCGAACCGGCCAAACTCCCCAAGCTGCCCGAAGTCCGCGTTCTCCAGGAGGTTGGTCCGGGAGTGCGTCAGCCGGCTGCCTTCGGGAGCCTTGCCGCTGCTGTACTTGCCCGTGAGCAGGCCGTTGGCCAGTGGGAAGTAGGGCAGCACGCCCAATCCGTAGGCTTCAGCGGCCGGAGTGACCTCCAGCTCGGCCCGGCGGTCCAGCAGGTTGTAATGGTTCTGTGAGGAGATGAACGGTGTGAAGCCGCCCATCCGGGCCACAAACTCCGCTTCGGCAATCTGCCATCCCGCTCGGTTGGAGTGTCCGATGTACCGGACCTTGCCGCTGGTCACCAGGTCATCAAGGGCCGCGAGGGTCTCCTCGATGGGTGTCAGCGGGTCCGGGGTGTGGAATTGGTAGAGGTCAATCCAGTCCGTGTTCAGGCGGCGCAGGGAAGCCTCAGCAGCCTTGACGATGTACCGCCGGGATCCCCGGGCACCGAAGTCTGCGCCGTTGACGCCCTTCATGTCCATGCCGAATTTGGTTGCCACCACCACGTCGTCCCGGCGGTTGCCCAGCGCCTTGCCCAGCATTTCCTCGCTGAGCCCCGGGGTACGCCCGTAGGCGTCAGCCACATCAAAAAGCGTGATGCCGGCGTCGACGGCGGCATTGACGACGGCGTCGGTGCCCTCCTGCGATTCCGTGGGCGTCCCCGGACGGCCCAGATTGTTGCAGCCCAGTCCGACCGTGGAGACGGTCAGGCCGGAATTTCCGAGTCTGTTATATGAAGTCATGCAAACTACGGTACTCCCGTGAACCGCTCTCCTTGTGCGTCCCTTGACCCCTGCGGTTTGGGGGAAATCCCTGCGGTTTGTCCGGATCCCTGCTCCGCGCGGCGCGGGAACCCGGACAAACCGCAGGGAATCGGACAGAATGCAGGGATTCGGGCTCCAGCTGGAACTCACGGCATCCGAATCGCTGCGGTTTAGGAAAAATCCTGCCGGTTTGGGAAATTCCAACCGCTGCGCAGCGGAGGCTTTTCCCAAACCGGCAGCAAACTCCCGGACCGGCTGCAGAACGCGCTAGCCCAGGAACGTGTCCAGGCTGTTGTTGGGGCCCGGCGCCTTGTCCGTTTCCAGGATGTACTGGATGGGGATGGCTCCGGTGGGAAGGAGTCCGGTGTAGACCTGCTCGCTGCGCCGGCGCTCGGCCTCGATCCCCTCGCCCTGGACCGCTGCGGAGAACGCCTGCACGGCCAGCGGCTCGGTCCCCTGCTGCTCGCTCCAAATAATGTACATACCGTACAGGTCCGCTACTGGTGTTGCTTCATCATCCATGTCGCCCACCGTGCACTCGGCAAGAAAGCGGGCGATGTCCGACGGCATGTGGTGTTCCATACCTTCGACCCTATCCCCTGCACGCCCCGTGGTGCACTCCCAGGCGGTGTTCAGTTACGGGTTTGCTGGAGGTAATCCTCGAACCCCAGCGGGGCAATACCGGTGAGCCGTTCAATGTCCGGGCTGGCCGGTGCCAGCTGGCCCGCAGCAATGGCCTGGTAGCTGCTGGCCCATGCCTCCGCCTGCCATCGGGCGGCGCCGCTCTTCATTCGGGAGGCCACGGCCTCGTCATAGGTTTCCGCCTGGTAGCTCACGGGCGTTCCGGTCACCCGGGACAGGATGCCGGCAACCTCTGCCATGCTCAGCTCGGCGGGGCCGGTCAGGGTGTAGGCACGGTTCCGGTGCTGCTCCGGTGACAACAGGATCTTCACGGCAGTGCGGGCAACGTCCCTCCGCGCCACCGGGGCGAAACTCCCCTCTCCCGCCGGACCGCGCATGACGCCGTCGGGCTGGACAAAGGTCGGAAGCACGTCCTGGTACAGGCAGTCGCGCAGGAACGTGTGCTCCAGGCCCTGTCTGGAGGCGATGTACTCCTCCGTGGCGGCATGGTCACGGGCCAGTGTGAAGACGGCGTCGGGCGCCGCACCCATGAAGGACGTGTAGACAATGTGCTGCACGCCGGCATCGACGGCCGCGTCCACAAAGGTGCAGTGGTCCTCCACCCGGTGCGGGCTCTCTGCGGCCGACACCATGAACAGGGTGTGCACGCCGCGCAGGGCACTGACCGCCTGCGGCCGGTCCAGGTAGGACGCCGCGAAAACGGGGGTATTCGGCAGCTCAGGCAGCCGGGCGGTGTGCCGCGCGAGCAGCCGCTGCCGGACCCCGGCCTCGGCCAGCATCCGGGCAACCGCTCCGCCCAGGGCACCGGTGGCTCCTGTAACGGCGAGGGCAGGAACATTATCCGCCATGGCTTACACCCCTTCAGAGAGTCGTCCGGCCGCCCGGACCCTGCGCGGCTACTGGATCTTCGGTACCTGCCCCGTCGGCATTTCGGAGCCCGGCAGCGGCCGGGCAAACGGCACCTTCGTGCCGAGGACCTGGGCGACGACGTCGTTGGCAATCTGCCGGGCGGTCAGCCCGACCCGCTCCAGCACCTCGCTGCGGCTGCCGTGGTCCAGGAACTCGGCCGGCAGCCCGACCTCGTTCAATGCGGTGTCCACGCCCGCGGCCCGCATTTCCTGCCGGATCCGCGAGCCCACCCCGCCGGCCCGGACGCCGTCTTCGATCACAATGACAATCCGGTGGTCGGCGGCAATGCGGATGATGGACCGCGGCACGGGCAGCACCCAGCGCGGATCCACGACGGTGGAACTGATGCCCTGCGCGCCGAGCCTGTCGGCGACGTCGAGGGCCATATCCGCCATGGCGCCCACGCTGACGATCAGGACGTCATTGGAGCTGTCCCCGGTGGGGCGCCGGGCCAGGATGTCCACGCCGTCGGAGGTCCGCTCCACGGCATCGATATCGCTTCCCACGGTGCCCTTGGAGAAGCGCACCACGCTGGGGGCATCGGAGATGGCCACGGCTTCGCGCAGCTCCTCCTTCAGCCGGGTGGCGTCGCGCGGCGCAGCCAGGTGCAGCCCGGGGACAATCTGCAGCATGGACATGTCCCACATGCCATGGTGGCTGGCGCCGTCCGGGCCCGTGACGCCGGCCCGGTCCAGGACGATGGTCACGCCGGCCTTGTGCAGGGCGACGTCCATCAGCAGCTGGTCGAACGCACGGTTCAGGAAGGTCGCGTACAGCGCCACCACCGGGTGCAGGCCGCCGAAGGCCATGCCTGCGGCAGAGGTGAGGGCGTGCTGTTCGGCGATGCCGACGTCGAACACCCGGTCCGGATGCCGCTCGGCAAAACGGTGCAGGCCCACCGGGATAAGCATGGCACCGGTGATTCCGACGATATCGGTGCGTTCGTCCGCAATCTCGGCGATCTCCGTGGCGAATACGGACGTCCAGGACTCCTTGCCGCCCGGCTCCACGGGGGCACCCGTTTCCGGGTCGATGATCCCGACCGCGTGGAACTGGTCCGCCTCGTGGGCGCGGGCCGGAGCGTAGCCGCGGCCCTTCTCGGTCATGGCGTGCACAATGACCGGACCGGCGTAGTTCTTGGCCTTGTGCAGGGCGCGTTCGACGGCGTCAAGGTCGTGGCCGTCGATGGGTCCCACATACTTCATGCCGAGGTCCTCGAAGAGGCCCTGCGGAGTCCACCAGTCCTTGATGCCCTTCTTAGCGGCGTGCAGGCTTCGGTAGGCGAACCGACCTGCAGGACCGCCCTTCTGCAGGCGGTCGCGCCACCAGCCGAGGGTGTTCTCATAGGCGTGGTGCGTGCGCACCGCATCAATGGTGGGCCGCAGGGACGCCAGGTAGTCGGCGAGGCCGCCGATGGTCGGGGCGTAGGAGCGGCCGTTGTCATTGACCACAATCACTACACGGCGGCGCTGGTCCGCGGCAATGTTGTTCAGGGCTTCCCAGGCCATGCCGCCGGTCAGGGCGCCGTCGCCCACCATGACCACGGTGTAGCGGTCGCCTTCGCCGCTGAGCTGCCGGGCACGGGAGATGCCGTCCGCCCAGGAGAGCGAGGAGGAGGCGTGGGAGCTTTCCACGATGTCGTGGACCGACTCGGCACGCGAGGGATAACCGGACATGCCGCCCTGCTGGCGCAGCGTGGCGAAGTCCTGGCGGCCGGTGAGGATCTTGTGCACGTAGGACTGGTGCCCGGTGTCGAAGACAATGCTGTCCCGCGGGGAATCAAAGACCCGGTGGATGCCCATGGTCAGTTCCACCACGCCCAGGTTCGGGCCGAGGTGCCCGCCGGTCTGCGCGACGTTCGTGATCAGAAATGAACGGATCTCTTCAGCAAGCCGCTTCAGCTGTGTCAGCGAAAGCCTGCTGAGGTCCCGAGGATCCCGGATTGTTTCCAGAAGTCCCAACAGGGGTGCCTCCCTTGAGTCGTATCGGCGGCACTGCACGCCGTCGCAATGGGTTAACTCTAACGCGCGGCGTGCGCTCCGCGGTTCCTACCCAACGCTTCAGGGCCCCGTTTCCCCTTCTCCGCCCTCTGGACGGATCGGGGAAACGGGGCCCTGAACGTGGTGCGTTTACTGCTACTTAGCGGAGATCTGACGCAGTACGTACTGCAGGATGCCGCCGTTGCGGTAGTAGTCGGCTTCACCCGGAGTATCGATGCGGAGGACCGCGTCGAACGTGATGGCTTCGCCGTTTTCGGGGGTGGCCGTGACCTTGACGGTCTTGGGCGTGGTCCCGTTGTTCAGTTCGGTGACGCCTTCAACGGAGAAGGTTTCCGTACCGGTCAGGCCCAGGGACTCGGCATTGACGCCGGCCGGGTACTGCAGCGGAAGGACGCCCATGCCGATGAGGTTGGAGCGGTGGATACGCTCGTAGCTCTCGGCAACAACTGCCTTCACGCCCAGCAGCGCGGTGCCCTTGGCGGCCCAGTCACGTGAGGAACCGGAGCCGTATTCCTTGCCGGCCAGGACAACCAGCGGAGTGCCGGCGGCCTGGTAGTTCATCGCGGCATCGTAAACGGCAGCCTGCGGTGCGTCGGCCTGGCTGAAGTCACGGGTGAAACCGCCTTCAACGCCGTCGAGCAGCTGGTTCTTGATGCGGATGTTGGCGAAGGTGCCGCGGATCATGACTTCGTGGTTGCCACGGCGCGAGCCGTAGGAGTTGAAGTCCTTGCGGGCCACACCGTGCTCCAGCAGGTACTTGCCTGCCGGGGTGTCGGACTTGAAGGAACCGGCCGGGGAGATGTGGTCGGTGGTGACCGAATCGCCCAGCTTCAGCAGGACGCGTGCGCCCTCAATGTCGGAGACGGGCTCCGGCTCAGCCTTCATGCCCTCGAAGTACGGGGGCTTCCGGACGTACGTGGACTCCGCATCCCACTCGAAGGTTGCACCTTCGGGAGTGGGCAGGGACTTCCAGCGCTCGTCGCCTTCGAAGATGGTGTTGTAGCTGTCGCTGAACATCTTCTGGTCGATGGAGGCATCGATGATCTGCTGGACCTCGACCGGGTTCGGCCAGATGTCCTTCAGGAAGATGTCGTTGCCGGCTTCGTCCTGGCCCAGCGGGTCATTCTCGAAGTCGAAGTCCATGGTGCCGGCCAGGGCGTAGGCGACTACCAGCGGCGGTGAGGCCAGGTAGTTCATCTTCACGTCCGGGTTGATGCGGCCTTCGAAGTTGCGGTTGCCCGAAAGCACTGCGGTGACCGCCAGGTCGGCTTCGTTGATCGCCTCGGAGATTTCCTCTTCGAGGGGACCGGAGTTGCCGATGCAGGTGGCGCAGCCGTAACCGACCACGAAGAAGCCGAGCTTCTCGAGGTACGGGATCAGGCCGGACTTCTCGTAGTAGTCGGTGACAACCTTCGAGCCCGGGGCCACGGAGGTCTTGACCCACGGCTTGGACGCCAGGCCCTTGTCCACCGCGTTGCGGGCCAGCACGGCGGCGGCCATCATCACGGAGGGGTTGGACGTGTTGGTGCAGGAGGTGATCGAGGCGATCGTTACTGCACCGTGGTCCAGCTCGAAGCTGCGGCCGTCGGCCATGGTGACCGGCACGGAGTTGGTGGCACGCTCGGCGGGAGCATCCGCCTCGGCAACCAGGTCGTGGTCGTGGTCTTCGACCGTCGTGGCGTTGGCGTTGAACGAGGGTGCGTCGGAAGCCGGGAAGGTCTCTTCCAGCGTCTCGTCGACGGTGCCGTTCTCGGCCTCTACGGTCTCGTGGACGTAGTTCTTGAGGTCGTTACGGAACTGCGTCTTGGCGTTGGTCAGTTCCACGCGGTCCTGCGGACGCTTCGGGCCGGCGATGGAGGAAACCACGGTGGACAGGTCCAGTTCCAGGTACTCGGAGTACTTGATTTCCTTGGACGGGTCGTGCCAGAGGCCCTGTTCCTTGGCGTAGGCCTCAACGAGGGCTACGTTCTCCTCGGACCGGCCGGTGAGGCGCAGGTATTCCAGCGTCACGTCGTCGATCGGGAAGATCGCCGCAGTGGAACCGAATTCGGGGCTCATGTTGCCGATGGTGGCACGGTTGGCGAGCGGAACAGCGCCAACACCTTCGCCGTAGAACTCTACGAACTTGCCGACCACACCGTGCTTGCGCAGCATTTCGGTGATCGTCAGGACGACGTCGGTGGCCGTTGCGCCGGCGGGGATCTCACCGGTCAGCTTGAAGCCGACGACGCGCGGGATCAGCATGGAGACGGGCTGGCCGAGCATTGCTGCTTCGGCTTCAATGCCGCCAACGCCCCAGCCGAGCACGCCCAGGCCGTTGACCATGGTGGTGTGGGAGTCGGTGCCGACGCAGGTGTCGGGGTAGGCACGCAGGACGCCGTCAACTTCGCGGGTCATAACCGTGCGGGCCAGGTATTCGATGTTGACCTGGTGCACAATGCCCATTCCCGGGGGAACGACCTTGAAGTCATCGAACGCCGTCTGGCCCCAGCGGAGGAACTGGTACCGCTCGCCGTTGCGCTGGTATTCGATCTCCATGTTGCGCTCGAGGGCGCCGGAGTTGCCGAAGGCATCGATCTGCACGGAGTGGTCAATGACCATTTCGGCAGGTGCCAGCGGGTTCACACGCTTGGGGTCGCCGCCGAGATCGGCAACTGCCTCGCGCATGGTAGCCAAGTCAACGATGCAGGGTACGCCGGTGAAGTCCTGCATGATCACCCGGGCAGGGGTGAACTGGATTTCGGTGCTGGGCTCTGCGTCTGCGTCCCACTGCGCCAGGGCACGTACATGGTCTGCCGTGATGTTTGCACCGTCTTCGGTGCGGAGCAGGTTCTCCAGCAGGACCTTGAGGCTGAACGGAAGGCTCTGGGCGCCTTCGACGGAATTCAGCCGGAAAATTTCATACTCGGAACCTTTGACGTCTAAGACGCCCTTGGATCCGAAGCTGTCCACATTAGTCATAACAGGACTCCTCTCGCCACCTTGTTATCTTTGTCCAGGTCACAACTGCCCGCCAGTTAGGTTTCCCTAAAAAGTCGGGCAAAGGGGGCGGCATGGAAACCGGTGGTTCATTTCCTGCCGACACAGGCCCCCTGCCTGGGCAACGACTCCCCCGAAAGTCGAAACTTCCGGAGAACTCCCCCATAAAGGCGCAGTACTGGACAACTGCATCCCATCCTAGCCTTTACAGGGGCGCCCGGAGGAGATATGGGCCACGACGCGTCGTGACCGGCGTCGCCGACGGCTTTTCCGGCGCCGGCGACGGAACCGCTAGCGCTTGCGCAGGACGGCGAAGGACTCCATGTGGTGGGTATGCGGGTACAGGTCGAACACCCGCAGGCTGTCCATTTCCCAGCCGGCGGCCCGGAAATAGCCCAGGTCACGGGAGAACGACGCCGGGTCGCAGGACACGTAGCCGACCACCCGGGGCGCGGCGGCGTCGATCTGCTGCACCACCGCTTTCCCGGCTCCGACGCGCGGCGGGTCCAGGAGCACGACGTCGAGGTCCCCCGGATCCTGGAGCATCTTGTCCACCCGGCCCTGGCTAATCTGCACCTGGGGCGCGGCGAAGAGGTTCTTTCGGGCGTCACGGCTGGCACCCGGGGATCCTTCGACCGAGAGCACCCGGCCGGATTCCCCTGCAGCCGCCGCCAGCGGAGCGGTGAACAGTCCGGCACCGGCATAAAGGTCGGCCACGGATTCCCCGGACTGCACCTGAAGGCCATCAAGCACGGCCGCCGCCAGCGTCTGCGGCGCGGAACGGTGGATCTGCCAGAACCCTGCCCCGGTGACCCGGTAATCGTGGCCCAGCACCGTTTCCTGCACCCAGGTGCGTCCCTTCAGCCGGGTGAGTTCGTGGCTCTCCGGGTTCCAAGCGGCCACGGACACGCCGTCGGGCAGGTTGCCGGCAATCCGCGCGGGGATCCGCGGGTGGGTTCCCGCCGCGGGGATCAGGAGGACCAGGGGCTGTCCGCCGGCGGCCGGAGCGGCTACCTCCACACGGTCAATGCCGGTGAAGTCCGTCTCCCACAGCCGCAGTGCGTTAATGGACTCGGAGGCCAGGGGCATGGCTTCGACCGGAATGAGTTCATCTGAGCGGTGGGCATGCATGGCCAGCCGGCCGCTGGGCGCCACCGAGAAACTGACCCGGGTACGCCAGCCCAGTCCGTCGGCGCTTTCCTCGAGTGCGGGTTCGACCTCCGGGACCAGGTCGGTGCCGCCGAGCCGGCGCAGCTGCTCGGCGAAGACCTCCGCCTTCAGCCGGCGCTGGACCGGCAGATCAATGTGGCCGAACTCAGCGCCGCCCACGGGCAGCTTCCCCCGTGCCGCCGCGCGCAGCGCGTCTGCTTCCTTCCAGAAATGCTCCCGGCGTCCCTCTGCTGCCTCGAGGACCTCGACGACGTCGGCCCGCCAGAATTTGGCGTCCTCGCCCGATTCCGTGAGCCGGACCCGGACCCGCTCCCCCGGAAGGCCGTGCCGGACAAAGACGACCCGCCCTTCATGCCGGGCAACGAAGTGGCCGCCGTGGGCCGGGGCGCCGATGGTGAGTTCAATAGACATGGGGTTGCTGTACTTCCTTCATGGAGCCTAAAAGTCCATCTCACCACGGGAGCCGGGCGCGGTGCTATTTGGACCGCCGTCGGGACTAAGCTGGCGTTGATTGATTTTATTGCGCGGACAGCTGCGCGGCAGCCTTCTGCGGCGCGCAGTTCGCCATAAACCGAAACCGAGGTAGGGCAGTTGGCCCATTACGTGATCATGGGGTGCGGGCGCGTAGGCGTCAGCCTCGCCCATACCCTGGACAATGCCGGCCATTCGGTCGCCATCATCGACCAGGACGAGCGGGCGTTCCGCCGGCTGCGGCAGACCTTCACGGGACGCAAGGTGACCGGCGTCGGCTTTGACCGCGAGACGCTCAAAGCTGCGGGCATCGAAGAGGCCTATGCATTCGCCGCCGTTTCCAGCGGTGACAACTCGAACATCCTGGCCACCCGCGTGGCGCGTGAGACCTTCCATGTAGGGCACGTCGTCGCGCGCATCTACGATCCGGGACGCGCGGAGATCTACCAGCGCCTCGGCATCCCCACGGTCGCGGCCGTTCGGTGGAGCGCCGACCAGGTGCTGCGCAGGATCCTGCCCGAGCAGAGCATCAACGGCGACTTCCGCGAGTCCTCCGGCCGGCTGATCCTGGGTGAGCTGTCCCTGCATGAGGGCTGGCTGGGCCGGTCGCTGGTCAGCATCGAGACCGCCGCCGGTGTCCGGATTGCCTATGTCACCCGGTTCGGGGAAGGGATCCTGCCGCGCCAGGACAGCAGCTACCAGGAGGGTGATGTCCTGCACGCAATGATGTCAGTCGACCGGACCGCGGAAATCAGCAAGATCCTGTCCAAGGAACCAGCCAAGGAGTCCCTGTGAAAGTTGTGATTGCCGGCGCCGGCAGCGTGGGCTCGTCCATCGCCAAGGAACTGCTCTCCCACGGCCATGACGTGCTGCTGATTGATGAGAAGCCTGAGTGCGTGGGCCGCAGCGGCCTGCGCGGAGCCCGGTGGCTGATCGGCGATGCCTGCGAGTTGACCACGCTGAAGGATGCGCGGCTGGAGGAAGCCGACGTCGTCGTTTCCGCCACCGGCGATGACAAGGTCAACCTTGTGGTCTCGCTGCTGGCCAAGAGCGAATTCGGCGTGGCTCGGACCGTAGGCCGCGTGAACAATCCGAAGAACGACTGGATGTTCGACGATTCGTGGGGTGTTGACGTGGCAGTGAACACGCCCCGCCTCATGACCGCCCTGGTCGAAGAAGCCGTGGAAATCGGCGACCTGGTCCGGCTGCTCAGCCTGCAGACCGGTGTGTCCTCCATGGTGGAGTTCACCGTTCCCTCCGATTCGCACCTCACGGGCCGGACCCTGGGATCAATCGACTGGCCGCTGGATGCCACCGTGGTTGCGATCCTGCGCGACGACGCACCCATCACGCCGAGCAACGACGACGTCGTGGAGCCGGGTGACGAGCTGTTCTTCATCACCACGATTGCAGCCGAAGACGAACTGCGGGCAGTCCTATCCCCGGCTGCGGCCGCGGCAGCCGCACACGCCCGTCAGGAATCCCTGGACGCCGGGTCGGACGCTGCGGAGTCTCCCGCAGCAGAGCCGGGCCCGCTCGCGGCTTCGGGGGCCACGACGGCCGAGGGACGGGAGACCACCCACGCCAGCCAGAGTCCCAGCGCATAGAGCGGCACGCCCATAGCCAGGCGCATGGTGCCCAGCGCGGCAACATTGTCCGCCAGGAACAGGGGCAGCTGGACGGCCAGCCGGAGGGCGAAGACTGCCACGATGATCCAACTGGCCCAGGTGTAGGCCTTCAACCGGACCGGCGATGTGCGCCAATCCAGGTTTTCGCCGCGGATCATCCCGAACAGCAGTCCGGCCACCGGCCATTTCACGGCGATGGAGATCAGGAACGCCAGGATGTAGGCGCCGTTGAGGTAGAACCCGGGGACGAAGTACGTTGCGCCGTCACCGCTGCGCAGCGCCACGAAGGCACAGATGGCGACGCCTGCCACACCCGTCAGGGACTGCATCAACGGGCGCCGCTGGAGAAGGTTGGCTACTGAAAACACGGCTGCGGCGGCTACGGCCGCACCCAGTGAGAGGTTCAGCTCCACCCCCACGGTGTAGAGCAGGGTGAAGAGAAGCCCGGGAACAATCGCCTCGGCCAGTCCCCGGACGCCGCCGACGGACTTGAGCACATCGATCTGCCCGTCGTCGCGGCGCTCCACCCCGGCGCGGGCCGCATATTGTCCGGCGAGCTGGTTCAGGTCCGGCTGGCCCTCGTCCGGCTGCTTGGGTGTGCTCATGCGTCGGCCTCCGGGCGTCCAATGATTTCGTATCGCGGATTGAAGATGGTGGGGCGTCCGTCCACATCGGACACCATGCCCTCGAACGCCAGGTACGTTCCGGCTTCGATCCCGGGCACCCGTCGCTGGCCTACCCAGACCAGGCGCACCTTGGCCCGGGAAGCCAGGGGGTTTTCGCGGTAAGCGGCCATCGAGTCCTCTACCACTGCGGTAAACCGCGGCGGGTCGTTGGCCGGCACCACGGTGATGGCCGAAACGTAGCCGCGGCAATACGCCCGGCCACGCTCCGGGAGGGATTTGATGCTCACGCAGTGCGTGGAAGCGGTAACGGCGGGCACTGGTTAGCCGATCGTCGTGATTTCCGGGCCGCGCTCGGGTGCGGCGGGCTTAGCGGCACCCTTGTTGGCACGCGGGAGCGGGGAAGCATCGCGGGGCAGGCGCAGCTGCAGCAGGTCGCGCGGCGGCAGGGGCTGCTCGCCCCGGACCACCACTACGTTGCGGAAGACTTCCTCGAGGGGGCCGGCGGCTTCGGGATTCATGGCTGCCGGGCCGCCGAAGACGCCGCGAAGGAACCAGCGGGGACCGTCGACGCCGACAAAGCGGGCCACCCGGTACCCCTTGGAGCCGTCCTGTGCCTGCGCAGGCACCCGGGCCAGCAGCTCGGTTCCGAACGTACCGGAGAGTTCATCCACGGTGCCGCCCTGTGATCCCACCGACTTGCCGATCTGTTCCCGGATGTCGTCCCAGAGGGTCTCCGACCGCGGTGCGGCGAAGGCCTGCAGCTGAAGGCTGGATCCCTCCAGGTCCAGCGTCACGGCAACCACGCGCTGGGTCTTTTCCTCAACTTCCAGGCGCAGCTGCAGCCCCTGGGACGCGGCGATCCGGAGCGCTCCGAGATCAACGTAGCCTTCCTCGGAGGGACGCTCGCTGAGGTCGTAGGGGCCGCCTGCCGCCGGAGCCTGCACGGCGTCACTGCCGGCGTCGGCGTTTGCCGTGTCCGTATCGGTTGCGGATGTGTTCTCCGCTGCTGCCCCGGCGGTTTCCTCTGCCTTGGTTTTCTTACGCCGCCCAAATGCCATAACCGAAGTTCCTTCTCTCTTGTCTGCAAGTTCTTAGTACGGCCGCTGTCCGCGGTCCGGGTGCGGGTCAGGCGGGAACGGCGGTGAATCCTCCGGTGGACCCGAACCCGCCGGCTCCCCGGACGGAATCCGGGAGCTCATCGACGGGAACAAACTCGGCCGTTTCCACGCGCTGGATCACCAGCTGGGCAATCCGGTCGCCGCGCCGCAGCGTCACCGGCTGCGTGAGGTCGGTGTTGATCAGGGTGACGGAGATTTCTCCGCGGTACCCGGCGTCCACGGTCCCGGGCGCGTTGACGATGCTGATGCCGTGCTTGGTGGCGAGCCCGGACCTGGGATGGACAAAAGCTGCATAGCCGAAAGGCAGGGCCAGCGAAACACCGGTGGGAATGAGCTGCCGCTCCCCCGGGGCGAGGGTGAAATCGATCCGGGAGCGAAGGTCGGCTCCGGCGTCGCCGGGGTGCGCGTACGACGGCGGTTCCAGCCCGTCGTCGAGCATTTTCAGCTGTACCTTCAGCGTGGTCCCTGCACCTTGCACCAGTTTCTCCGGTTTCAATAGATTTCCAACAACAGCAGCCGGGGGCGGCTGCGGGGGCGGTGGAAGCATCCGGGAGGCAGAGACGTTCGCCCCGGCCCCCGGGCCAACCACCACACTTTAGCGCGTTTTCCTGTGCGGTCGCCGGGCATTTGCCCACCGGCACGGCGCGGGATGAAATGCCCCGCCAAAGGTGAAAAGCTGGGGGTATGTCATCCCCTTCTGCAAAGAGCCCTTCGTCAAAGAGCTCCGCCGGCACCGTCCTGTACTCCGAACGCCTCACACCTTCCTTCGGGATCTGGTTCGTCGCCGCCCTCCTCTCCGCAGCCTGCATCCTTGTTTTTGTCCCGATCAGCCTGGGGGCCGGCATCACCGGCGCCGTAGTCGCCGCGGTCATTTTTGCAGTGCTCCTGGTGATCTCGACCCCCCAGATCCGGGTGACCCCCGAAACCCTGCAGGTTGGGCGGGCGCAGATCGAGCGCCGCTTCATCGGCAAGGTCGAGGCCTTCCGCGGCGAAGACGCCACGATGCAGCGCGGGCCCGCGCTGAACGCTACGTCCTACATGTGCATCCGCGGCTGGATCTCCCCTGTGGTCCGCATTGAAATTACGGATCCGGCGGACCGCACGCCGTACTGGCTGACCTCCACGCGCCGTCCGGAAAAGCTGGTCGAAGCACTCACCTCCGGGCGCTGAATCAGCCCTCGCAGTCCACGCAGTAAAACATGCCGTTCTTTTCCAGGGCTATCTGTGAGCGGTGGCGAACCAGGAAGCATGAGGCGCAGGTGAACTCATCAGCCTGCGCCGGAAGGACCCGGACCAGCAGTTCCTCGCCGGAAAGGTCCGCCCCGGGGAGCTCAAAGGCGTCCGCCGCCTCAGCCTCGTCCTCGTCCACGAGGGCTGACGGCACAGCCGTGCGGCGCGTCTTGAGCTCCTCTATCGACTCTTCGCCGGCGTCTTCCTCGGTCTTGCGCGGGGCGTCATAATC
This sequence comes from Arthrobacter sp. zg-Y238, assembly GCF_024385525.1. Lineage (GTDB taxonomy): Bacteria > Actinomycetota > Actinomycetes > Actinomycetales > Micrococcaceae > Arthrobacter_B > Arthrobacter_B jinronghuae. The sequence goes on from NZ_JANFLU010000010.1 coordinate 428,456, forward strand.
TGTCGCCATAGTGTCTTATCTCGCCGTCCGTTTGTATGGTGTTCGCTGCTGCCTGAGCCCCGGGTTGGACCGGCTCCCCGGACCCGCGTCGGTGACTCGGAGATATCAACGCCACGGATACCTGTTTTGTGCCCGTAAAGCAGAGATTTTTACCCACATGGGGTGAAAAAGCGAACCGGCTGCCGCTCGGGACACGCGCTCCCGCGCCGGGCCGTCCATCCTGCACCCTTTCCAAATGCGCCACACCCGGGCAAAGCTTAGGTTTTCGGCGCCGGGGATGGCATTGTTTCAAGAAGGAATTGCTATCGGGTGGAGGACTTTTTGATGCAGGATCTACGGCTGGTGGGTGTCCATGAAGGTGGCGAACATCTGCTGTTAAGCGGCAAGGGCGGGGAAACCTTCCGTCTCCGGATTGATGAAGCCCTCCGGGTAGCGGCATCGCGCCCCGCACACCGGTCCGCACCGCAGGTTGCTCCGGCGGCCGGCACCACCATGACTCCGCGGGATATCCAGGCCCGCATCCGATCCGGCGCCAGCGCCGAAGAGGTTGCCGAACTTTCCGGCCACGACCTCGCGCACATCCGACGCTATGAAGGTCCCGTGCTCGCCGAGCGTGAATACGTTGCGCGGCAGGCGCAGGGCGTCGAGGTTGCCGCACCCATGTCCGCCACCCACGACGGTTACCGCAGCGCCTTCGGCGAGAATCCGGTTAACCTCGGCGACATGGTGCTGCACCGCCTGCGGTCCTTCGGCGTGGACCCCGATTCGGTCGAGTGGGACGCGTGGCGCCGCCCGGATGGAACCTGGGAAGTGGTGGCCCGCTTCGAGCTCACCGAGAAGTCCCGGGTCGCCATCGGCGAGGAACCGCCCGCCCGCTGGATCTTCAGCCCGCTGCGCAAGAGCGTTACGAACACCAACCGCTGGGCGCAGGTCCTGAGCGAACTGGAACCGCTGGACACTCCCGTGCCCACCCGCCGCCTGGCCGCCGTCGCGGACCGTGTCTTCGATTTCGAAGCAGAAGGCGGTGCGTCCTCCGACGACACCGACGACATTCTCGAAGTCCTGCGGTCGCGGCGCGGCCAGCGGCTGGGCAGCGATGAAGACGGCGACGACGCGCTGGCAACACTGCTGTCCAAGGGCAGCGTCCCCGCGGCGCACCCGCGGGAAGGCAGCCCCGACACGGAGGACGACGAGAGCAATGCCAAGCGGCCGCGTACCGGCCGCCTGACCCTGGCGCCTTCGGTCGAGTCCGCAGACAGCGACGATCCGGTGGATCCCGTGGCCCTTCCCGGCAGCGTTACCCAGACCCGGGAAATCAGTGTCCTGGCGCGGCCCTTCCGCCGGCGTGCAACCCGGGAACCTGCCGCAGGCGGTATCGACGAGAAAACGCCCAACCCGCCTGCGGAAGCAGAGACCGCTGTTCCGGATGAGGCACCGGCGGAACCCTCCGCCCGCAAAAACGCCGGACGAGACTTCCCGTGGGACCGCCTGCCCAGCGGGGGCAAGGGCCAGCAGCCGGAGGAATCCGACGCCGATAAGGGCAAGGACGACAGTGCCCAGGAGCGGCGCGCCATCAAGCCCAAGCGGTCCTCGGTCCCGTCCTGGGACGAGATTGTCTTCGGCACCAAGGGCGACTAGTCCCGGATAACATCCGCGACCGCCATCCTTGGCGCCGGCCGGGCCGGAAGCACGCTTGCCCGTGACGGTGACCGGCGCGCGTTGGCCCAGGGCGGCGTCGCCTAGGGTCGGAACGTTTCCGGCTTCGTCTCCACACAACACACCGACGCCGATTCTGCTGCGTCTGCGAGGGCGGCTGCCTGCTGCGCGGTGACCCGGCGCATGTAGTGCCGGCGGCAGAGCGTTTCATAGCCGATGACAGGGGCGGCTTCGGTTCCCGTCGGGGACCCGGCGCCGCCGGCTGCAAGCAGCTCGTCGGCGTCAAACAACGGTTGATCGTCGAACAAGGGACGGTCCTCGAACAAGGGCTCGTCCGCAAACAGAGGCAGCTCCGCTTCGGCGGAAACGGCCGGAGCCGGAGTGCGGGACTCGACGTCGCCAACCACCACCTGGTCCCCCTCCGTTACCATCACGCCGTCCACGGTCCGGGCGTTATGGGTAGCGCGGCGGCCGCACCAGCACAGGGCGCGGACCTGCAGGACCTCCATGCGGTCCGCCAACTCGACCAGGCGCTGCGACCCCGGGAACAACCGGGTCCGGAAGTCGGACGTGATGCCGAAGGCGAACACGTCAATATCCATCTCGTCCACGATGGAGGCCAGCTGCTCGACCTGTGCGGCGCTGTAGAACTGTGCCTCGTCGCAGATGAGGTAGTCCACGTTGTGCCCTGTACCCCGGCAGTGCAGCACCTCGGCCCAGAAGTCCGTGTCGTCACGCACCTCGACTGCCGGCGTCTGCAGTCCGAGGCGGCTGGAGATCATGGACTCCCCCGCCCGGTCATTGCGGCTGAACAGGATCCCGCCGCGGCCGCGGGCGCTGTGGTTGTAATCCATCTGGAGCGCGAGCGTCGATTTGCCGCAGTCCATGGTGCCTGAGAAAAAGACCAGTTCCGCCATGGCTACTTTGCTCCCTGCACCGTAGTGCGCTTGCGTGTTTCAGGCTGTGCCAGGACCAGGAGGGGGACTTCGCACTCCGCCTTGGTGAGCGACCCGTGCTGGCCGGTGACCTCCAGCGCCGAGGCAGCCACCCGGCGCGTGTCGAACAGGGCGATCGGCTCGCGGGCGGCGATCATGAGGTCGCCGATACGGGGCAGGACAGCGGCATCCACGTCGGATCCGAAATAGCCTGCACGCACTGCTTCCTCGCGGGTGAAAATCCATGCCCGGGTCCCGTAGGCGGTCTGCCACGCGGCTTTGAGCCGGCCAAGCGCATCATTGCCCGCGTCAGGTTCCAGATACAGATGGACCATGCGCGGCTCCCCTGCCGTGTGCCGGACGCCGTCGATCAGTTCCGGCTGGGTACTGAAATCGAACCGCTGGGAAGCAGCTACGTCGACCATGCCGTGGTCTGCGGTCAACACCACCAGGGTGCCGGCAGGCACCCTGGCCACGAGCCGCTTCAGGGCGCTGTCGAGTTCTTCCAGCTCGTTGCCCCACTCGGGGGAAGCTGCACCGTACCGGTGCCCCGCCTTGTCCAGTTCATTCCAGTAGAGGTACATCAGCATGCGGTCCGCGCCTGCCAGTGCGTCGACAGCTGCCGATACACGGGCGTGTACCCCGGTTGCCGGGATGAACGTGCCGCCCCGGAGCGCGGCGCGGGTCAGTGCGGAGTCGGCAAAGCGGGGCAGGCTGACCGTGGCCACCGGGATATGCTCGGCGGCAGTCTCCAGGATGGTGGGATAGGGCTGCCACTGCAGCGGGTCCACTCCCGGATCCCAGGAACCGAGCATGTTTACTACTTTGTCCTGGTTCGGGTCCAGGACGTCGTAGCCCACGAGTCCGTGCCGGCCGGGAGGAAGCCCCGTGCCCAGGGATGCCAGCGAGGCAACCGTGGTGGTGGGGAAGGAAGCGCTCAGGGTGCGGGCCTTGGGCAGGAATCCCTTCAGGAAGGGGGCGTGCCCGCCGCGCTTCTTAAGCAGGGACAGTCCCAGCCCGTCCACCATCACTACGCAGACACGCCGGGCTGCCGGAAGGGACAGCAGGTTTACATAGCCGGGAACGCCCAGCACGGCGGCGGCGCTGGACAGCACGTCCGCTACGGAACGGGTTCCGTAGGCCGGTGCGGCGGGCAGGAGGTCGGGAGCAGCGGGGTTTGATGCCACGGTGCTAGCGCTGCGGGTGGGCGCGGTTGAAGCGTCCGCCGATGCCGGGCATGCGCTGGCGCGGGTCGCCGCCGTCCATCGGGCGGGGAACCGCCGTGGTATCGGTGTTCACCTTACGCAGGGCGCGGGCAAAGGCCTTGGCGTTCTGAACCGCCTGGGCGCCGTCGGCTTCCGCACTGACGCGCAGCACAATGTCTTCCTGTGCGATGGTGCCGGTGTAGCCGTGGTCCGCATCGCACTGGGGGTCCGCACAGCCGGCGGGACCCATGTCCAGGCGCTGTCCGCCGGACCAGGCAATGGCGAGGGTCATCTCCCGCGCCGGGTCCGACGGCTTGTAGTTCTGCGGCTGGGCGTACATGTAGCCCAGCACCACGGAACGGATCTGCGTTACCGGTACGGATTCGGTGGAGACCTGCGCCATCATCTGCTCGCCTGCCTCGTCCAGCTGCTGGTCATCCACGTGGGTGATAACGAGCATGTCTTCGGTCAACACCAGGACCGTGATGTGGCGGTGCACCTCGGTACGCTCAAAATGCGTTTCAAGGTGGATCAGATGGGACAGCGGTTCGCGGCCGTCGAGGGCATCGTGGACCACGTCGGCCAAAAGCGTCGGGTAGAAGCCTGCCCGTTCCATGGATGCGTCAAGGCTGCGGCGTTCAGCGGAAAGTAACGGCGACATGCTTCCAGTTTCCCCCAGACCGCCCCTTCATGCCTAAATGGCGCGCGGGTGGTGGAAAAGATCAGTCCCGCATTGCGCGCCGGGCACTGTCGGTGCGGCGCTGCGGGTTGCCCAGCCGGACGTCGGCGCTCAGCACGGTGACCCCGTCGGCGGAGACCAGAACCGGGTTGATCTCGATCAGCGCGATCTGCGGATGCTCATCCTTCAGGACGGCCAGCCGGGCGATGAGGTCCTCCAGCGCGGCGATGTCGGCTTCGGGCAGTCCCTGATAGCCGAAGAGCTTGGCAGCTGAACGCGGTGCCCGCACCAGGTCGGCAATGTCGCGGTCCGTCAGCGGCGGAACGCCGTGCGCCCAGTCGTCCAGCAGGCTGGTGGCGTCACCGGCAAGTCCGAAGGAAATCACCGGTCCCAGCAGCGGATCCTCGATGGCGCGGATGCGGCAGCCCTGCCCGCTGTTGGCCATGGACTGCACTTCCATTTCGAATTCGCCGTAGCGGCGCAGCGCCTGGTGCATTTGCTCGATGTTGGTTCGCAGCGCCTCCGGCGTGGCAATGTTCAGCCGTACCCCGCCAAGGTCCAGGCGGTGGCGCAGATGCCCTTCGCGGGTCTTGACCGCCACCGGCCAGCCAAGCTGTTCGGCGGCGGCCACTGCCTCATCCGGTGTGGAAAAACTGACGGCGGGCAGCACGGAAATGCCGTAGAACTCCAGGAGCCTTGCCGTCTGCTCCGGGTCCAGCCGGGTCAGGGCGTCACCTTCCACCCGGTCCATGAGTGAATCGAGGTAGGCCGACGCTGCCTCGGTATCGACACCGGCAGGCTCCACGAAACTGCCGTGGTCCCGCTGCGCCCACTCGGTGTAGCGCACCACGGAGGCCAGGGCGGTGACCGCTGCTCCGGGGCTGCTGAAGCAGGGCAACCCGCCGCCTGCAACATCGGGGTCCGCCGCAAGCAGTCCCTCAACATGCGCCCTGGGATCCACGATCCCGGTAAAGGCAGCGACCAGGGGCTTGCCGGTCTCCTGCACGCATTCCGCCAGAACGGCGGCTATCGCTTCCGTCCTCAGCCCGGGCGCCGGGAGAATCGCGACGACGCCGGCGTCCACCGAATCGTCCGACAGCACCTCGGTGACCGTCCGGCGCAGCTGCGGCAGTGCCACGCTCATCCCGGTGTCCAGGGCCAGTTCCGCCTCGAGGCGGGTGATGTCCAGGTCCAGGCCGGTGCAGGCATCGGCCAGGACACGGCCCAGGGCCACCGAATTGCTGAAGACAGCCACCCGGCGGCCGCGCGGCAGCGGCTGGCTGACAGCGATCTGCGCCACGTCGATCAGCTGCTCGTTGGTGGTCACCCGGATGACGCCGGACTGGCGGAGCATCGCGTCCAGGGCACCCGGAGGGGCCTGCGTGGTGCGCACGGCGTGGCCGGGCGGAAGCTGGAGGCCGGTCACGTCCGACTTGGCGACGATCACGGGTTTGGTGCGCGCCAGCCTGCGCGCCAGGCGGGAGAACTTACGCGGGTTCCCCACCGATTCCAGGTACATCGCGACAACCTTGGTGTCGGCGTCGTCCTCCCAGTACTGCATGGCGTCATTGCCGGAGACGTCGGCCCGGTTGCCGGCGGAGATGGTGGACGACAGTCCCAGCGCGCGCCGCTGGGCAGTGGCGTAGAGCAGGACGCCGATGGCGGCGGACTGGCTGAAGAGCCCCAGTCCCCCGCGCCGGGGCAGGGCCGGTGCCATGGAAGCATTCAGGGACACATCCGGCCGGGTATTGATCAGGCCCAGCGACGCCGGCCCGACCACCCGCATGCCGTGGGCCCGTGCGCGTCGGACCAGGGCACGTTGCCGGGCCAGCCCCTCCGGGCCCTTCGGCCCGAAACCGGCGGTGACCACCAGCAGGGCCTTCACCCCGGCGGCAGCGCATTCATCCGCCACCTCCAGGACCTGTTCGTAGGGCACGGCAATGACGGCCAGCTGGACCGTTTCCGGCACTTCGGAGATCCGGCTGTAGGAAATCATGCCGGCCAGTTCGAAGGCTTCCGGATTGATGGCGTACACGGATCCCTTGAAGCCGCCCTCGATGATGTGCTCGAGCAGCTGGTAGCCCACCGAGCCCCATTCCCGGCTGGCCCCGATGACGGCGATGGACGACGGCGAGAGCAGGTCCGCCACGCTGCGGGCCTCGGCGCGGTGTTCCCGTGCTTCCATGACTGCCAGCGATTTCTCCGTCGGGTCGATGTTGAAGTCCAGGGCGATCACGCCGTCGTCGAAGTGCCGGCTTACCTCGTAGCCGGCGTCGGCGAAGACGCCGATCATTTTGCGGTTCTCGGGAAGGACTTCCGCGGAGAAGCGGCGGATGCCGTTTTCGCGGGCCGCGGCGGCCAGGTGCTCCAGCAGGATGGACCCCAGTCCGCGGCCCTGGTGGCCGTCCGCTATGTTGAAGGCAACCTCGGCTTCGGTGGGATCGTCGAGCCGGTCGTAGCGGCCGATGCCGATGATTTCATCACCGATGGTGATGACGAACGCCACCCGGTCCCGGTAGTCGACGTTGGTGAAGCGCTCCAGCTCCTTGTTGGTGAGCTTGGCCTTATAGGTGAAGAACCGCAGGTAGATGGAACTCTGCGACTGCCGCATGTGGAAGGCCTGCAGTGCGTCCGCGTCGGAGGGGGAAACGGGGCGCAGATGGCCGGTCCCCCCGTCCCGCAACACGACGTCGGCTTCCCAATATTCGGGGTAATGTCCCTGCTCCACCATAGAATCAGAGTAGTGGGCAAACTTCCCCATAGTCATCCACCCGCTCTGTACAGCGTGGCTTCCCACCGCGTGGATTGTGTACGGCGCGGAACACCTGTCCCCTAACACTGCAAGGATTCGACAACAGCATGGCCCGGCGCCAACCCGTCTCCAAATCCGTACCCGGCGAAAAGATCGCCGAGAACATCATCGAGATAGATGTCACCACCGAGATGGAGGGCTCCTTCCTCGAATACGCCTACTCGGTGATCTATTCGCGTGCCCTCCCCGACGCACGCGACGGCCTGAAGCCTGTCCAGCGGCGCATCCTGTACATGATGTCGGACATGGGGCTGCGCCCGGACCGCGGACATGTGAAGTCCGCCCGCGTGGTGGGCGAGGTGATGGGCAAGCTGCACCCGCACGGAGACACGGCCATTTACGACGCCATGGTGCGCATGGCGCAGGACTGGGCGCTGCGCCTGCCCCTGATCGACGGCCACGGCAACTTCGGTTCGCTCGACGACGGTCCTGCCGCCGCCCGTTACACGGAAGCCCGGCTGGCGGCCCCGGCCCTGACCCTGACGGATCACCTGGACGAAGACGTAGTGGACTTTGTCCCGAACTACGACAACCAGCTCCAGCAGCCCGAAGTCCTGCCCGCGGCCTTCCCCAACCTGCTGGTCAACGGCGCCACGGGTATTGCCGTGGGCATGGCCACAAACATGGCGCCGCACAACCTCGGCGAGGTTATTGCCGCCACCCAGCACCTGATCGCCAACCCGGACGCCGGGCTGGACGAGCTGATGCGCTTCATCCCCGGACCGGACCTGCCCACGGGCGGACGGATCGTCGGGCTCGACGGCATCCGCGATGCCTACGCCACCGGCCGCGGTTCCTTCAAGACCCGCGCCAAGGTGGAAGTGGAGCAGCTCACCGCGCGCCGCACCGGCCTGGTGGTCACCGAGCTGCCCTACATGGTCGGCCCGGAAAAGGTCATTGAAAAAATCAAGGACGCCGTGACGTCCAAGAAGCTGCAGGGCATCTCCGACATTGTGGACCTCACCGACCGCAGCCACGGCCTGCGCCTGGTGATCGAGCTGAAGAACGGGTTCAACCCCAACGCCGTGCTCGCCCAGCTGTACAAGTTCACGCCCATGGAGGATTCCTTCGGCATCAACAACGTCACCCTGGTGGACGGCCAGCCCCGGACCCTGGGCCTGGTTGAGCTGCTGCAGGTCTACGTTGCGCACCGTCTCGGTGTGGTCCGCCGCCGCACCGCCTACCGGCTTCGCCGGAAGCAGGACCGGCTGCACCTGGTCGAGGGCCTGCTGATCGCCATTGTGGACATTGACGAGGTCATCCAGATCATCCGGTCCTCGGATGAAACGGCCCAGGCCCGGGAACGGCTGATGGCCGTCTACGACCTGACCGAAGTCCAGGCCAGCCACATCCTCGAGCTGCGCCTGCGGCAGCTGACCAAGTACTCCCGCATCGAACTCGAAAAGGAGCAGGACGAGCTGCGGAAGGCCATCGAGGAACTCGAGGCGATTCTCGGCTCCGAGCAGCGGCTGCGCTCCCTGGTCTCGGATGAACTGGGCGAAGTGGCGGCAAAATACGCGACGCCGCGGCGTACGGTTCTGCTCGAATCGGAGGCCGCTTCACCCCTGAAGGGTGCGGCAGTGACCGCTGCCGCCGGCGTCGCAGGCAAGGGCGCCAAGGCGGTCCTTCCGCTGGAGATCCCGGACGATCCCTGCTGGGCCATCCTGTCCGCCTCCGGCCAGGTGGCACGGACCTCGGACCAGGAACCGCTCGCCGAAGGAGGGCAGCGGGTGCGCCACGACGTGTTCCGATCGGTGGTGAAGACCACCGCCCGCGGTGAGATCGGGGCGCTGACCTCCTCCGGCCGGATGATCCGGATCTCCGTCCTTGACCTGCCTGCACTGCCCTCGACCGCCGGCCTGCCGAACCTTGCCGGCGGCGTGCCCGTCAAGGAATTCATGACCCTGGGCAAGGGCGAAAAGCTGGTGGGGCTCGTCCCGTTGAACGCCGTGGTGGCCATCGGCACCCGCAACGGCGTGGTGAAGCGGGTCAATCCGGATTACCCGCTGAACCGCGATGACTGGGAAGCCATCACGCTCAAGCCCAAGGACGAGGTCATCGGGGTGTCCGTAGCCGCGGACGAGACGGATGAACTGGTCTTTATCACCCGGTCGGCGCAGCTGCTGCACTTCCCTGCCTCCGCGGTCCGCGCCCAGGGCCGTACGGCAAGCGGCGTGGCCGGGATCAAGCTGGCAGCCGACGACGCCGCGGTGTTCTTCGGCGCCGTGGCTGCGGAGGATCCCGACGCCGTCGTCGTCACCGTTTCAACCACCACCGAGGCCCTGCCGGGCACACCCGGCGGCTCGGTGAAGGTGACACCGTTTGCCGAATACCCTGCCAAGGGCCGGGCAACTGCCGGCGTCCGGGCACACCGCTTCCTGAAGGGCGAAGATTCGCTGTCCGTGGCCTGGGCCGGACACGGCCCCGCGAAGGCATCCGCAGCCAACGGAGTGGCGCGGGCCCTGCCCACCGAACACGGCCGGCGGGACGGCTCCGGCGTACCCCTGGCCAACGCGGTGGACGCCGTAGGACCAAGCCAGGGCTGACATCAGGCATTAACAAAAAACGGGCGGGCCCGGGAGCTGAATGCTCCCCGGCCGGCCCGTTTTTTAGTGCGCGGCTGTCTTCCTATTTGCTTCCTAATTTGCCGAAGCTGCGCAGCCGCAGTGAATTGCCGACCACCAGCACCGAGCTCGCCGCCATCGCAGCCCCCGCAATCATGGGGTTGAGCAGTCCGGAGGCTGCCACCGGGATGCCCACCGCGTTGTAGAAGAACGCCCAGAACAGGTTGGTCTTGATGGTCGCCAGCGTCCGCCGGGAAAGTTCGACGGCGGTGGCCACCTGTCCCAGGCTGCTGCCCATCACGGTCAGGTCCGCCGCTTCCATGGCGACGTCGGTGCCGGATCCCATGGCTATGCCCAGATCCGCCTGGGCCAGTGCCGCGGCGTCGTTCACGCCGTCCCCGGCCATGGCCACCGTGCGTCCCTGTGCCTGGAGCCGTCGGACGGCGTCGACCTTCCCTTCGGGACGGACATCGGCAAGCACGTCCTCCGCCGGAATTCCGACCTGTTCCGCGACCTGCGCGGCCACCACCGCGTTGTCGCCAGTCAGCAGCACCGGATGCAGGCCCAGGCTGCGGAACCGTGCAATGGCCTCCGCGGAGCCCTCCTTGACGGTGTCCTGCAGGCTGATGATTCCGGCGGCCCGGCGATCCACCGCCACCAGGACGGCAGTGGCGCCGGCCTCCTGCTCTTCCCGCAGTGCGGCGTAGGCAGCGTCCGGCAGGTCTATCCCGTTTTCGTCCAGCCAGGCCGGGCGTCCGGCCACTATGCGGTGTCCGTCCACGGTGCCGCGGACTCCCCCGCCCGGTGCCGAATCGAAGTCGGTGACCGGTACGGTGCCGGGGCCGGTACGTGCGGAGGCGGCGATGGCACGGGCAATCGGGTGCTCCCCGGCGTCCTCAACGGAGCCGGCCAGGCGCAGCAGGTCTTCAGTCGTGAGGTCTGCTGAAGCAGTGTCCAGCAGCCGGATCCGGGCCACGGACAGCCGGCCCGAGGTGATGGTGCCGGTCTTGTCCAGCACAATGGTGTCCACTGTTCGGGTGTCCTCCAGTACTTGGGCGCCCTTGATGAGGATGCCCAGCTGCGCGCCGCGGCCGGTTCCGGTCAGCAGGCCCACCGGGGTGGCGAGGCCGAGGGCGCACGGGCAGGCGATCACCAGCACGGTCACGGCGGCGGTGAAGGCGGCCTGCAGGTCGCCGACGAGAAGCATCCACAACACGAACGTCAGGACCGCGATCGCGAGGACCACCGGAACGAAGACGGCACTGATCCGGTCCGCCAGCCGGGCGATCGGCGCCTTGGAGGACTGCGCATCGCTGACGAGGCGGCCCATCTGCGCCAGGGTGGTCTCGCTGCCTACCCGGGTGGCCCGCACCAGCAGGCGTCCGGAGGTGTTGATGGTGGCGCCCGTGACCGGGCTGTTGACATCCACCTCCACCGGCAGCGACTCGCCGGTGATGAGGGAAGCATCCACCGCGGACCGGCCCTCCAGGACCACGCCGTCAGCTGGGATCTTTTCTCCGGGCCGGACAACAAATACGTCGCCGACTTCCAGCCGGTCCGCGGGGACGCGGACCTCCTGCCCGTCCCGCAGCACGGTTGCGTCCTTGGCACCGAGGTTCAGCAGTGCCTTGAGCGCATCCGTTGCCTTGGTTTTGGCGTTGGCCTCCAGGTAGCGGCCCAGCAGCAGGAAGGTGACCACCACGGAGGCGACCTCGAAGTACAGGTGCGGGTCCGATCCCATGCCCGGATCCGCGGTAAGTCCCGGATCGACGGCCAGCTGGCCCAGCGAGAACAGGTACGCAGCCACAACGCCGATGGAGACCAGGGTGTCCATGGTGGAGGCAAGGTGCCGGGCATTGACGGCCGCGGCCCGGTGGAAGGGCCACGCGGACCAGGTCACCACGGGCAGCGCGAGCAGCGCCACCACCCATCCCCAGTTCGGGAATGCCAGTGCCGGAACCATGGAAATGAGCAGGACCGGAACGCTGAGGACAGCTGCCAGGATCAGCCGGGGACGCAGCTGTGCCGCTGTTCCGCCGTGGGACATGTGGTCTTCACCGGACATGTGCCCTTCGTGGATGGAAGGCCGGGCAGGCTGCCGGGTTTTCAACCGGGCGGTGTAGCCCGCCGCATTCACGGCGTCCACAATCTCCTGGTCGGTGACCGCTGCAGGGGCGGTGACCCGCGCGCTTTCCAGCGGCAGGTTGACTGCGGCCTCGACACCGTCGATCTTTCCGAGCCTGCGCTCCACCCGCGCCACGCAGGAAGCGCACGTCATGCCCTGGATCTCAAGTTCGACTGCCCTGGTTGCCGCTTGTTCGCGAGTGTCCATGATGCTTTCCTTTTCCTACTTCCTGCCCGCAGTGTCCGCTTCGTTGCGCTTTGTGCGGCTGCTACGCGTCGGCGCCCACCACCAGGTAACCGGCTTCAGCAACCGCTTCGCCCAGTTCGGCGGGGCTGAGGCTTCGGTTCGCTGTGACAGTAGCGGTTGAAATGCCGCCCGCGTTCAGGTCCACGGAGACCTTATCGACGCCGTCGAGTGCCTCCAGTTCCTCAGTCACGGACGCGACGCAGTGGCCGCAGGTCATGCCGGAGATGTTCAGTGTGGTGGTTTCCATGCGAATCTTCTTCCTTTGGATGGGTGGGTGGACCGGGTGCCGGTCCTAGCGGAGCAGCCGGCCGATGGCGTCGGCCGCCTCCTGGACCTTTGCGGTGACAAGCTCGGGGTTGCCGGTTCGTTCGGACTCCTGCGCGGCGTCTACCAGGCAGTGGGACATGTGGTCCTGGACCAGCCCGAGGCTGACCGCGTGCAACGCCTTGTTGATGGCGGCGACCTGCGTGAGGATGTCGATGCAGTATTTGTCCTCCTCGACCATGCGCGCGATTCCCCGCACCTGGCCCTCGATCCGGCGCAGCCGGCGGAGGTAGGCGTCCTTATCCGACGCGTAACCGTGCGGCCCGTCGTGGGTCTCCACGGTTTCCGGAACGTTCTGCGTCACTGCGTCCATTGCCTCTGCTCCTGTCCTTGACTGTCTCCAACCTATACCCTGCCGGGGTATCGATTCAAGTACCCCTAGGGGGTATTTATTCCCGACTGGCGGCGTCCTGCCAGTAAGGTGGAATCCGTGGCACACAGTGAACTCTCGACAGCAAGCCAGGATTACCTGAAGGTCATTTGGACCGCGCAGGAATGGACGGATGAACCCCTGACGGTGTCCGCGCTGTCCGTCCACATGGGCTTCTCGCCGTCGTCGGTCTCCGAGGCGGTCAAGAAACTGACCGGCCAGGGCCTGCTGACCCACGCACGCTACGGGTCGATTGCCCTGACGGACGCGGGCGAGAAGGCTGCCGTGGGCATGGTCCGCAGGCACCGGCTGATCGAGACTTTCCTGGTGGAGTACCTGGGTTACCGCTGGGACGAAGTGCACGACGAAGCCGAACACCTTGAGCACGCCGTATCGGACAAGATGGTGGATGCCCTGGCGGCCCGCCTCGGCAATCCCGTGCGTGACCCGCACGGCGACCCGATCCCGGCCCCCGACGGCAGTTTTCCCGTGCTGAATGCACGGCGGCTGAGCCGGTGCGAACCCGGCTCCCGCGGCACGGTGGCCCGCGTCTCCGACAATGAACCCGAACTGCTGCGCTACCTCGCCGGGCTGGGGCTTCATCTGGACACCATGGTGTCCGTGGTGCAGCGCCAGCCATATGCCGGCACGCTGACCATCGAGGCAGGCGGCCGGACGCTGGACCTGGGCCTGCCCGCGGCGGAAGCCATCTGGATCCTCGAGGTTCCGGACACCGCCCCCGCAGACCGGTAGCGCGCTCTTCCCTTAGAACCCTGCTACAACACCGGCTTGTCGAAGACCACTTCCCGGTGCGTGGGCTTGTAGCCCAGGCTTTCGTACAGGCCCAGGGCCCCGGACGGGTTCTCCGTGTCCACGCCGAGCCCGGCGTTGTCCATGCCGCCCTGCCGGAACCGGCGCATTGCTTCACGCAGCATCGCCGGAGCCAGTTTCCGTCCCCGCCAGTCCCGCCGCACGCCCAGGAGCATGGTGTAACCCTCTTTGTAGCCGTGGATGTCCTCGCTCTCCGGATCGAAGCTCGCCAGTTGGTAGGCGGCAACCTCCCCGGAGGCGGCGTCCACCACGGCAAAGCTCCATTTCGGCCGGAACTGCGGATGGTCCACAGCGAATCCCCAGCGTTCCTTGTTCCGCGGCTCGCTGCCCCAGTGGTCCTTGAACGCTTCGTTGTGCGCCCGGCGTACGGCGTCCGAAATCTCCGCATTGAAGGTCCGGAACTCCATGCCCTCCGGCAGCACCGCGTCGGGCAGGTCCCCGGCCAGCGGCCGGCTCATCTCGGTGAAGTACCGGACCACCTCTGCACCCTCGGACTGCAGCAGTGCCACCTGGAAGGCGTTGGATTCCTCGGCGTAAGTGCGCAGCACCCCGTGTTTCCGGTGTTCGGTGAGCAGCCGCTGGCGCAGGCGGGTTTCCTGCCAGCGGTAGACCTTCGACCCGATGCCCCGGCGCCGCCACTGCGGGTCCACCCCGCCGAAGCCCGAGCCGGTCTCCGATCCGGGGTTCAAGGCGATCCGGCCGTAGGCCCGGGCCGCACCGGTTTTATCCAGCCCGATCAGCGTGTCCTGCGCGGGATCGCCGGACTTGGTTTCCAGCGCCTGCTCCAGGTCCCTGCGGTCCTCCACCCATCCCGGTCTGTCCGCCGCCGCTATCCTGCGGATCAGGGCGTACCAGGCGTCGACGTCGTCGGCTCCGATAGAGCGCCAGCGCAGGCCGGTTTCCGACCCGGGGAACAGGGGTGGGGAAGGCGTCTGCATCCATCCACCCTAGGACAACAGCACCGCTCCCAGTGAGACCTCCCGCTCGCACCACGCAGCATCGGCCGGATTATGGGTCACGACCACTACGGCCTTGCCTTGCAGGCCGGACTTCAGGTCGGCCATCAGCTGCGCTCCCGCCTCGGCATCAAGGTGGGCGGTGGGCTCATCCAGGAGGACGACGTCGGCCGCCGCGAGCAGCGCACGGGCCACGGCAAGCCGCTGGCGCTGGCCGCCGGAGAGGAAATGCCCGCCGGCACCGATGGCTGTATCCAGGCCGTCGGGCAGCGTGTCGAACAGCGGCCCCAGGCCAACAGCCCGGAGGGAGGCGATCATTTCCGTTTCCGTCGGGGCAAGGGTCCGGTCACGGGCGAGGAGCAGGTTCCCGCGGAGGGTCGAGTCGAACAGGTGCGCCTCCTGCGGGCACCACGCCATCCGCCGCGCTGCCTGCGGGACCGACTGCGCAGGAACGCCGTTGATCAGATAGGTGCCGCTCCGTGGCGGCAGGAAGCCGAGCAGCACGCCGAGCAGGGTGGACTTGCCGCTGCCGGACGGACCGGTGACGGCCACCCACTCCCCTGCGGATACCAAGAGGTCCACGCCGGTCAACACATCTGCGGAAGCGCCGGGATAGCGGTACCGGATGTTATCCAGTTCCAGTACCTGGACCTTGCCGAAGCTCTTCCGGGCAGCGGTTTCCGCGGCGGTGTCATCGGGTGCGACGTCTTCAGTGCCCAGATCCGGCAGCACCTTGTCTCCGAGGGTGCGCCATGCGGAGAACTGCTGGATGGAGCCGTTGACTGCGACAAAAGGCTCAATCAGCGCCAGCTGCACCAGAACCACCACCGCGGCCACCGTGGCCGGCGCGCCCTGCGAAGCGGTGATCATGTACAGCGCTGCAAGGGAGCAGGCCAGGGCGGTGATCGCATTCGCCAGCCCCTGGGCCCAGGCACTGCGGCGGACAGCCTGAGCCGCAGCTGCCTCGAACTGCTCCTGACGGGCCAGGACCGGCCCCGAGCTCGAGTTGGCTTCCAGGTCGGAGGCCGCCGTGAGCAGGCGTGCCATGGAAGACATGGACCGGGCCTGCAGGTTCACGGTGGCTGCACGGGCCGCCGAATCCGCGAACAGGGCCAGCAGCGGAGCGATGACCATCCCCACCACGGTGAGCGCCACCTGTACCGCCAGGCCTTCCGGGACCAGCAGCCACGTCACGATGCAGGCGCCGACGGCGGTCAGCAGGCCGGTCAGTGGTGCGAAGACCACCCGGGGCGCGATGTCCCGCAGCTCGTCCACGTCACCCACCAGGCGTTCGAGCGCACCCGAACCCCGCGCCACTCGGCGCCAGCCTTCGGGGCGCTGCAGCAGTCCGTTCCAGAGCCGGACCCGCAGCGTGTTGGTGGCCCGGAACACCGCGTCATGCAGGGAGAGGCGCTCCAGGTAGCGCAGCAACGCCCGGCCGATGCCAAAGAACCGCACCCCCACGATCGCCATGAGCAAGTACAGGATCGGCGGCTGCTCCGCGGCACGCACAATCAGCCAGGCGGACAGGGCCGTCAGCGCGACGGCGAACATGGTGGCGCCCGTGCCCAGCACCAGGGCCAGGACAAACTGCCTGCTCCACGGCTTCAGCACCAGGAGGTTCTTCCACAGCGGTTGATGGCCGGAGGCCGGCTCCGCTGCGGTGTCTGCTGCAGGGCCTGCGGCTGGGCTGCCGGCTGCCGAACCGGCGAACGGGCCGGGACCGGCGTCGGCAGCTGCCGGACCAACGTCCGCCGGAACCGTCACCGGGGCGCTGCGGGCAGCGGCTGCCAGGGATGCCGCATGCCTGCCCTTGACGCCTTCCCGGGCCGGACTTCCGCCCGCCCCTGCTTCAACCGGAATCACGGCGTCGGCGATGGCTGCGGTGGCGGCGTCGTGGGCCACCAGCAGCACGGTGGTCCGTCCCCGCAGCGCGGCGAGGGCTGCACGGACAGCCGAGGCGCTTCGCGGATCTAGGTGTGCGGTCGGTTCATCCGCCAGCAGGATCCGGACGTCGGGATCCGCTTCGACGCGGGCCAGTGCCCGCGCCACGGCCACCCGGCGCTGTTCGCCCGGGCTCAGGTCGGCGGTCGCGGAATCCAGGAGGTGCCCGGCGTCGATGCGTTCCAGTGCGCGCCGGGCTGCGGTGCGGCCCGGGTTGTCCAGGCTGTCCGGGCTTTCGGCACTGCCGGCACCGTACACAGGGAAGCCAGCGTAGAGGGCTATCTCCTGGGCAACGGTGTCCTCGACGAGTACCGGATGCTGCGGTATCCAGGCCTGCGTTTTGCGGCTGATCCCCTGTACGGTGCCGGCCAGCCGGGTGTCCCCGCCGTTCCGGCGGAGCCCGGCCAGGACTTCCAGCACGGAGGTTTTTCCTGCCCCGCTGGAACCGGTCAGGGCGGCAATGGCACCTGCCGGCACGGTGAAGCTCAGGTTCTCCACTGCAGGGTGCGGCCGCCCTTCGTACGCGACGGTCAGATCCCTGACCACGAGCGCCGATCCGGGGGTTTCCGGAGCGGCGGCTGCGTCCCCCGCCAGCGGCACGGCCGCCGGGGCGTCCAGCACAGCGTTGGTCCGGTTCAGTGCTTCGAGGCCGTCCTCGCTGGCGTGGTGGGCGGCGCCCAGGTCACGCAGCGGCTGATAGCACTCGGGTGCAAGAATCAGGGCCAGCAGCCCCAGTTCCAGCGGCATGCCCCCGTGCACCAGCCGGACGCCGATGAATACCGCCACCAGGGCCACCGAGATAGTGGCAATGAGTTCCAGCGCCAGCGAGGACATAAACGCCACCCGCAGGGTCGCCAGCGTTGTGGTGCGGTAGCGGTCGGCGACGTCGCGCAGTGCCCGGGTCTGCGCACGGGCACGGCCGAGGCCCACCAGCACGGGCAGGCCCTTGGCCAGCTCCAGCATGTTGTCCGAGAGTCGGTTCAGCGCGTCCACCGCGGCGGCCGTCTTGTCCTCGGTGTGCAGGCCGATCAGAATCATAAAGACCGGGATGAGGGGTACGGTCAGCACGATCGTGACGGCGCTGATCCAGTCCGCGGCGAGGATCCGGGCACCCACGAGCAGGGGTACGACGGCGCAGGTCACCAATGCGGGCAGGTACTTGGAGTAGTAGTTGTCCAGCCCGTCCAACCCGCGGGTCAGCAGGACGCTCAGCGCGCCGCTGCCCATCCCCGGGACGGTGCCGCCGTCGGCCAGTACCCGCACGGACAGCTGCCGGCGCAGTTCGTCTTTCACCCCGGCCGCCGCACGCTGGGCCACGGTATCCTGGCCCCATACGGCCACGGACCGCAGCACGGCGCCGGCTATGCCGAGCAGGAACACCCGGTTCCAGTCGGGGCCGCCCTCGGCCAGTCCCGCGATGCCGCCGGCTACGGCGTCGGCCAGCAGCACCAGCCCCGCGGCCTTGATGGCTGCGAGCAGCCCGAGGAGGTACAGCGCCCGGCGGCTCGTGGCACTGACGGGCAGTACGGGCTTCACTGGTTCTTGAAACTGTGGGGGGCGGGGATGGCCTCGGTGGTGACCCGCTTACGGAACACCCAGTAGGTCCAGCCCTGGTACAGCACCACTACCGGCAGGCCGAAGAGGGCCACCCAGCTCATGACCTTCAGGGCGTACGGGGAGGCGGAGGCGTTGTCCACCGTAAGGTTCCAGGCGGCATCCAGCGTGGAGGGCAGCACCACGGGGTACATGGAGGCGAAGATGGTCGCCGCGCCGGCCACGAGGAAGATGCCAAGGCTGATGAAGCTCAGGCCGTCGCGGCCCCGGCGTGCGTAGATCCAGGCCAGCAGGGCGCCCACCACCGCAATCACCAGCAGGGGCAGGGTCTGCACCTTGGCGTTCATGAACTGCACGATGATGGCCCATGCCGCCAGGGGCAGGATGCCCACGGGCAGCCAGCGCATCACGATGCGCCGGGCGCGGTCACGGATCTGTCCGTCGGTCTTGAGCATCAGGAAAACGCAGGCATGAACCAGGCAGAAGGCCACCACTGCCACGCCGCCCAGCACCGCATACGGGGTCAGCCAGGCAAATGCGCCGCCCACGCGGTCGCCGTTCTCATTCAGCGGCAGGCCCGTGGTGGTCAGCCCGAGGGCGGCGCCTACGCCGAAGGCAGCAGCGAAGGAGCCGAGGGCCATGCCCCAGTCCCAGCGGTTGCGCCAGCTGTCACTGTCATGCTTGCCGCGGTACTCGATGGATACGGCCCGGAAGATGAGCCCCAGCAGCACCAGGACCAGCGGAAGGTACAGGGCGGAGAACAACGAGGCGTACCACATCGGGAAGGCCGCAAAAGTCATTGCACCGACCGTGATCAGCCATACTTCGTTGCCGTCCCACACCGGACCGATGGTGTTCAGCAGTACCCGGCGGTCTTTTTCATCGCGGGCCATCAGCTTCATAAGCATGCCCACGCCCAGGTCGAAGCCCTCCAGGAAAAGGTACCCGACCCACAGGAAGGCAATCACGATAAACCAGAACAGCGGTAGCGACATTACGTTCAGAGCTCCAGAAGTGCCGGTGTGCGGCAGATTGCAGGGTGGTCGGACAGTATCCGGAGGGCGCCCGCACGCGCAGTTGCCCTCCGGAGAATCTCAGTAGGCAAAGTCGAGGACATCGTCCTTCTTCTTTCCGGGGGTGCCGTCCGGATCGCCGCCGGGGGAATTCATCCCGCCCGTGGCACCGTCGTCGCCGCCCAGGAGGTCCGGCATCGCGGCCGGGACGCCGCCGCGGACGAACTTGAACAGCAGCATCACCTCCACGATCAGCAGGGCCAGGTACACCACGGTGAAGGTGATGACGGAGAACAGCAGCTCCCCCATGCTCACCCCGGGCGAGACCGCTGCCGCGGTGAACATAAACACGCCGTCGGAACCGGTGGGGTTCGGAGCCACCACAAACGGCTGGCGGCCCATTTCGGTGAAGATCCAGCCTGCGGAGTTGGCACCGAACGGCGCCAGGATGCCGAAGACGGCCAGGCGCATGAGCCACTTGGATTCGGGGACCGTGCCCTTGCGGACCGCCCAGAGAGCGTAGGCGGAGGCAATGGCGGCGATGCTGCCGAAGCCGATCATGATGCGGAAACCCCAGTAGGTGACGGCGAAGTTCGGGGTGTAGTCAATTTCCGCACCGGAGTTGGTGCCGTACATCTCGTCAGCGGGCAGATGCGTACCGTAATCGTCCTGGTACTGCTCCAGCAGGGTGTTCACGCCCCGGATTTCGGTATCGAAGTCCCCGTTGGCGAGGAAGGACAGCATGCCCGGGATTTCGACCAGGGTATCCACGTCTTCACAGTTCTCCGCGCCCGGGTCGCCGATGGACAGGACGGAGAAGCCGGTGCCGTCATGGCACGCTGCCTCCGCCGCAGCCATCTTCATGGGCTGCTGCTCAAACATCAGCTTGCCCTGCAGGTCGCCGCTGACCGCGACGCCGGCAAAGGAGATCATGGCGACGACGGCACCAATGCGCAGGGAACGCAGCCACACGGAATGGTCGGTTTTGTCGCGGCCGATTTCCGGCCGCTCGCCCACCACCACGTTGCCCTTGGCATCCACGGTGTCGATGCCGTCCCGGCGCCGCTTCCAGAGGTGGTACCAGGCGATGCCGATCAGGAACCCGCCGGCCACGGCGAAGGCGCCGAAGATGGTGTGCGGGAAGGCGACGAGAAGGGTGTTGTTGGTCAGGACGGCCCAGATGTCGTTCATGACCGGGCGGCCGTCCACCATTTCCACGCCCACGGGGTGCTGCATCCAGGAGTTGGCAGCAAGGATGAAGTACGCCGAGAGCATGGAGGCCAGTGTGGTGATCCACAGGCAGGCCAAGTGGACCTTCTTCGGCAGTCGTTTCCAGCCGAAGATCCAGAGTCCAAGGAACACCGATTCGGTGAAGAAGGCCAGCAGGGATTCCAGCGCCAGCGGGGCGCCGAAGACGTCGCCGACGAACCGGCTGTATTCACTCCACGCCATCCCGAACTGGAACTCCTGGACCAGGCCCGTGGCCAGGCCGAGGATGAAGTTGATGAGGAACAGTTTGCCCCAGAACTTCGTCATTCGAAGGTACTGCTCTTTGCCGGTGCGCACCCAGGCTGTCTGCATGGCTGCCACCACGATCCCCAGCCCAATGGTCAGCGGGACCATGAGGAAGTGGTAGACGGTCGTGATGCCGAACTGCCACCGGGCGATATCCAGTGCTTCCACGCTTACATGTCCTTCAACTTGAGGAACGAGTTCTACACGCCGTAGAATTCCTTACTTCTACACAGCGTAGAACAACTTCGCCAGGATTTCTACGTGATGTAGAACAAACGGGCGAAACGCGGTACATTAGTAAGTCTGGACCCGATACGGGGTCAGCCGAGGTCTCGATCGAAAAAGGATGCACATGGCAACGCTCGGTGAGCTGGAACGCGCAATGATGGATCTCCTGTGGGAATCAAACGACGCAGCAACCGCCAATGAACTCCGGGAGAAACTGGCGCAGCGCGAGGATTCCGCCGACAGCAAGGGCCTGGCTGTCACCACCGTGCTGACCGTCCTGTCACGGCTGGAAAAGAAGTCACTGGTCGAGCGTGAACGCGACATCCGCCCGCACCGCTACCGCGCCGTGACCAGCCGCGCCGAACACACGGCCGAACTCATGCATGAAGCCCTCGGTACTGCCAATGACCGCGAAGCAGTGCTGGCCCGGTTCGTCGGTTCCGTCTCGGACACAGAGGCCGAAATGCTGCGCAGGCTCCTCGGCGCCTAGGCACCGGCACCTGCGGTGTTCTGGGCCTCCTACGCATTGGCGGCGCTGGCGATCGTGCTGGCGTGGCCCGTTCCCATTCTTCTCTCGCGGGCAAAGTGGCCCGCCCGCTCGCCTTTCACCGCCATGGTCCTGTGGCAGGCCATAGCCCTTGCGGGCGGCCTGTCCATGATCGGCGCCATGCTTACCTGGGGCCTGGAGCCGCTCGGGGACAATCTCCTGGCCGGGCTGCACGGTTTGTGGCGGATTCTTCTGGAAGGCGCTCCGGCCAGCACCCTCGGACTGGTCCATGTTTTCGCCCTCAGCGCCGCAATGCTGCTGAGCGCCCATCTGGTGTTCACCCTGCTGCTGACGTACTACCGGATCCTCCGCGGCCGGCACCGGCACCGGGACATGCTCAACCTGCTCAGCTCCCCCTCCGCTGACACGCCCGCCACCCTGGTCATCCAGCATCCAACCCCGGTGGCCTACTGCCTGCCCGGCGGTGCACGGTCCGTCACCGTCCTCTCTGACGGACTGTTGAACATGCTCTCCAAGGATGAGCTTTCCGCGGTGCTTACCCACGAACGTGCCCATCTGGCCCAGCACCACCACCTGCTGCTGTGGGCCTTCGCGGCCTGGCGTGCCGCCCTGCCGTGGCTGCCGACATCGATGCTGGCCCAGCACGCGGTCAATGAGCTGATCGAGATGCTTGCAGACGACGAGGCGCTGCGGGAGGTGGACCGGATGACACTCGTCCGTGCCGTGGCAATCGTCGGATCAGGGTCCCCCGCCGCACCCGGGGCACCGAAGCCCCCGGCCGAACAGCAGGCGCGCCTGAGCGCGGCGTCCCCGCTGGCTTTGGGTGCACCGGAGGGGTCAGAGCCGCTCGGTATTGCCGGCAGGCTCAGCCGGTTACTCACGCCGCAGCCGCCCCTGCCCCGCTGGCAGCAGTGGAGCGTACTGTGCCTCTCAGCCCTGCTGCTGGCGGTACCGACCACCCTGCTGATCGCCCCGGGGCTGCTGGATTAGGCCGGGACCCGTCTCGGTGGTGTGCGGGCCCGGCCCCATCGGACGTGGTCCCCGCTAGGCGTCGATCCGGTCCGGGCTAGGCGTCGATCCGGACCGGGCTAGGCGTCGATCCGGTCCCGGTCCAGCATGGCCGCCCCGGCGATAATAAAGTCCTTGCGCGGTGCCACGTCGCTGCCCATCAGCAGCTCGAACGCCTGCTCGGCCGCAGCTGCCTCGGAAATCCGGACCCGCCGCAGGGTGCGGTGCCGGGGGTCCATGGTGGTTTCGGCCAGCTGGCCCGCGTCCATTTCGCCCAGGCCCTTGTAGCGCTGGATCGGTTCCTTGTAGCGCTTGCCTTCCTTTTCCAGACGGGCAAGGACCTGGTGCAGTTCCTTTTCGCTGTAGGTGTAGACCATCTCATTGCTCTTGGAGCCGGCATTGATGACCTCCACCCGGTGCAGCGGTGGAACGGCCGCATAGACGCGTCCGGCGTCCACCAGCGGGCGCATGTAGCGGAAGAACAGCGTGAGCAGCAGGGTCCGGATGTGCGCGCCGTCGACGTCTGCATCGGTCATGAAAATGACCTTGCCGTACCGGGCGGCGTCGAGCTGGAAGCTGCGGCCGGAGCCGGCACCCACCACCTGGATCAGCGCTGCACACTCGGCATTGGACAGCATGTCCGCCACGGACGCCTTCTGCACGTTCAGGATTTTGCCGCGGATGGGCAGCAGCGCCTGGTAGTCCGAGGACCGGGCCAGTTTCGCCGTGCCGAGGGCGCTGTCGCCTTCCACGATGAACAGTTCAGAGCGTTCCTGGTCATCAATCCGGCAGTCCGCCAGCTTGGCCGGCATGGTGGAGGTTTCCAGCGCGTTCTTCCGGCGCTGGGTCTCCTTGTGCACGCGGGCGGAGATCCGGGACTTCATCTCCGCCACCACCTTTTCCAGCAGCTGTGAAGACTGCGCCTTGTCGGCGCGCGCCGTGGAGTTCAGCCGGGCGGTGATTTCCTTCTCCACCACCTTGCTCACGATGGCCCTTACGGCGGAGGTGCCGAGGATTTCCTTGGTCTGGCCCTCAAACTGCGGCTCGGCGAGGCGGACCGTCAGCACGGCGGTGAGCCCCGCGAAAACGTCGTCCTTTTCGATCTTGTCGTTGCCGGCCTTCAGCTTGCGGGCATTGGCTTCAATGACCTTGCGGAAGGTCTTCAGCAGGCCCTGCTCGAAGCCGGTCTGGTGCGTTCCGCCCTTGGGGGTGGCGATGATGTTCACGAACGAGCGGATATTGGTCTCGTACCCGATGCCCCAGCGCAGGGCGATATCCACCTCGGCCTCGCGTTCGATCTCGGTGATCCGGCTGTGCCCGCTTTCATCGAGTACGGGCACGGATTCCTTGAACTTGCCGGAGCCGTGCAGGCGCCAGATATCCGTGACCGCTGCGTCGGCGGCCAGGTAGTCGACGAACTCGGCGATCCCGCCGTCGTGGTGGAAGACTTCCTCCACGGGGCCGTTCTCGCCCGGGGTTCCGGGCAGGCGCCGTTCATCGCGCAGGGTGATGCGCAGTCCAGGGACCAGGAAGGACGTCTGGCGGGCGCGGGCCTGCAGCTCGCTGTAGGAGAATTTGGCATCCGGCGTGAATATCTGCCGGTCGGCCCAGTACCGGATGCGGGTGCCCGTGACACCGCGCTTGGCCTTGCCGACCACTTCAAGCCGTGAGCTGGCCAGGAACGGAGAGAACTTGGCCTCGGGGCCGGGCTTTTTGCCCGTGTCGTCGAAGTGGCCGGGCTCGCCGCGGCGGAAGGCCATCTGGTACGTCTTCCCGGCCCGGTCCACCTGCACGTCGAGGCGGGAGGACAGGGCGTTGACCACGCTGGCACCGACGCCGTGCAGGCCGCCGGAGGCCGCGTAGGACCCGCCGCCGAACTTTCCGCCGGCGTGGAGCTTGGTGAAAACGACTTCGACGCCGGAGAGTCCGGTTTTCGGTTCGATATCCACCGGGATACCTCGGCCGTCGTCGTGGATCTCCACGGAACCGTCCGGATGAAGAATGATCTTGATACTCTGCCCAAAACCGGCCAGGGCTTCATCGACGGAGTTGTCGATGATTTCCCAAAGACAGTGCATCAGGCCACGGGAGTCGGTGGACCCGATGTACATGCCGGGACGCTTGCGGACGGCCTCCAGTCCTTCCAGGACGGACAGGTGCCGGGCAGTGTAATCAGAACTAGGGGGCGCCACGTGCGTTGAAACTCCTTGGTGTCGGCTGTTTTGCCGGTAGAGATATCCGGGAACAATCAGGGACTCCTACAAGGTTAATCCCCGGCGGTGACACTTCCGCCCAACGACTCAGTTGCGTGAGTTTGCCCACGGGGACCGCGCCGAAGGGTACGCGTAGAGCGAAAGGCGGGCCAACCTGCAAGGGACGGGGTGTCAAAGGTGGTTATATGAAGTATCAACACCCTTGAGGAGGCAACTCATGACAGCAGCAGTAGCAACCCGTGAGCTGAACAGCCTGGACCGCTGCGATCGTTGCGGCGCACAGGCATACGTACGTGCCGTACTGGAATCCTCCGGTGGGGAACTGCTTTTCTGCGGGCACCACGCCCGGGCGGTGGAGGCAAACCTTCGTCCGCTCACCTCGGAATGGCAGGATGAAACCTCGCGCCTGAACGAGAAGGCGCCGGTCTCTGCAGAGTAAACAGGCAGTCGCCTTGTTCGGTCAGCGATGCCACGGAGTAATGTCCGCGTAGACGCGGCGTACCAAGCTTGAAGAAGTCCCCTTCCGAGTCGGAAGGGGACTTCTTTTTTGTCCAGCTGCATCTTGTTCCGCCGGTGCGTGCCCCACGCAAACGGCACCCCGTCCGCGGATCGGGGTGCCGTTGGTGAAGCGGGTTGCCGGCTGACCGGCAGGTGCTTAATCCAGGTAGTCCCGCAGGACCTGCGACCGCGACGGGTGGCGCAGCTTGGACATGGTCTTGGATTCGATCTGGCGGATCCGTTCACGGGTCACGCCGTAAACCTTGCCGATTTCGTCCAGCGTCTTCGGCTGGCCGTCGGTGAGGCCGAAACGCATGGCAACCACGCCGGCTTCGCGCTCAGACAGCGTGTCCAGCACTGAGTGCAGCTGCTCCTGCAGCAGGGTGAAGCTGACCGCATCGGCGGGAACCACGGCTTCGGAGTCCTCAATGAGGTCGCCGAATTCGGAGTCGCCGTCTTCACCCAGCGGGGTGTGCAGGGAGATCGGCTCACGGCCGTACTTCTGCACCTCCACGACCTTTTCAGGGGTCATGTCCAGTTCCAGCGCCAGCTCTTCCGGAGCAGGCTCGCGGCCCAGGTCCTGGAGCATCTGGCGCTGTACACGGGCCAGCTTGTTGATGACTTCCACCATGTGCACCGGGATGCGGATGGTGCGGGCCTGGTCTGCCATGGCGCGGGTGATCGCCTGGCGGATCCACCACGTGGCGTACGTGGAGAACTTGAAGCCCTTGGTGTAGTCAAACTTCTCTACGGCACGGATGAGGCCAAGGTTGCCTTCCTGGATCAGGTCCAGGAACAGCATGCCGCGGCCGGTGTAGCGCTTGGCCAGCGACACAACGAGGCGCAGGTTGGCTTCGAGCAGGTGGTTCTTGGCGCGCTTGCCGTCATGGGACACCCACTGAAGCTCACGCTTGAGCTTCGGGTCCATGTCGGGATCCGCAGCCATCTTCTCTTCGGCGTACAGGCCGGCTTCGATCCGCAGTGCAAGGTCGACTTCCTGCTCGGCGTTCAGCAGGGCGACCTTACCGATCTGCTTCAGGTAGTCCTTGACCGGGTCAGCCGTGGCGCCGGCGGAGACGACCTGCTGGGCCGGCGCGTCGTCGTCGTCGGCATCCGAGTACACGAAACCGGATCCGGTGGGTGCTGCAGTGTCTGCAGCTTCGACGGCGTCTGCGTCCGGCTCGACGTCCGCAGACTCAACCTCTTCATCAACCTCGGCCTTGGCGGCCTTGGCGGTCTTCGCAGCGGTCTTTCGGCCGGCTGCAGTGGTGCCGGCCTTGGCCGGAGCCTTCCGGGCCGCAGTCTTGCGGGGCGTCTTGGCAGCGGTCTTTTCGCCGGAAGCAGCCTCCTGGGCGGCCACCGCGGACGGGGCCTCAGTTGCGGCAGTGCGCTTATTTGCAGTGTCAGTCTCTTCGACTGCAGTTGTCTTTCTCGGCGACACAGAAAACCTTTCATACGGCGGGTTGTGGCACCGCCATTGGGGGCAACACCACTATGACCCTGTCAAGTCCGTGATTCTATCCAAGTGTTCGGTTTGGCTTGCTCTCAATAGAACAAACCGTGCCGGTGTATTGTTCCGCAAGCCACAGGGACTGGCAGTTCAAAGGACACTTGATACACGAACCCGACCGGGTCTCGGTTCCCATTGTCGCACGTTTTCCGCCCCGCCACCGCACCGGCGCACCTTATCGGCGCACTCCGCGGGCCTGTTCCGCCGTGCAGCTTTTCCCCGCTGGTTCTCGTTGCACACCGGTTCGTCCGGGTCCCGGTCTAGCCGTCCGGCGTGCCCGGCCATGACCCGTCCCGGGAGCCGGTCCAGTCCGGAAGGATTCCCGTGCCCAGCAGTTCACGCAGCAGCAAGGCAAGACGGTAGCCGGGGCGCACATCGAGTGCGTGCTGCAGATGGAGGTGCGCCCGTGAGCCGCGTCCCCTGGCCCACTCCATCCAGGCAAGCAGTGAAAGCAGCGCCGCCTTGGCGTCTTCGTCCGCCGCGGGCACGAGATCCGAGAAAACGCCGTACGCCCGGTCCAGCCGGTTCCAGTCCGGGGCACTCCCTCTGCCCACCAGCATGCTGCGGAAGTCCGCGGCTGCTTTGGACTGTCTGCGAGCGCGCGGGAGAAGGGGAACGACGCCGGGTCCGGAGAGGCCGTGGTCTGCTGCCCCGGGAAGGACAACAGGATGGACCTGGCGGCGGACCATGCCGTTGGCTTCTGCGCCGTAAACGGCTGCGGCGTGGCCCGCAGCAGTCTGGACAAGCAGGGCATCGCGGATACCGCGGTCGCAGAGGCTCGCCAGGAGAAACCCGGCACATTCGGAATCGCGGTGCAGCAGGTTCCGGGAGCCGGCGTCCGGCTCGGCTGTGTCTTCGGCGTACGGGACAGCACCGGCATCGAGGCCGTGGCCTGCAAAACATCTGCCCCACAACTCCAGGGTGCGGCGGAACTGCTCCCGTTCACACCAATTCGCGGCCATTTGCTTCCCGAAGCGTGCCTGGCTCACCGCTACCTCGCCCCGGTTGGGCCACTGCGCCGGGAAAGACTCCCCCACCGCTTTTTCCAGGGATGCCGCGAAGGCACTCCCCCGGTACACCAGTTCCGTGTTCAGCATGCTGTCTGCAATCTGCGACCTGGGCGCCCCCGGCCAGGGGCAGCAGTCCGGTTGGGTGCAGAAGTAGTCCCGCCAGGTGTCCGGCCCTACCAGCCAGCCATCCTGCAGCGGGATGCCGGCGGCGGCCAGGTCCTTCTCCAGGCGACGGACCAACGGCCGGTAGGGCGGATGCGCGGGGTCTTTCCACGGCAGGTCCGTATACAGCGCCAGCAGCACGCCGTCGGCCTCGGTGTCCGAGGCCAGGAACCGGGAGGCCGTGGCGGAATAGGCGGCATCCGCCCCTTTGGGTGCCGGCCCCGGCCGCGGCGCCTTACGCGGCGGGAGGTCCACCCGCAGCGTCGCACCGAGCCGGCCACCGCATAGTGCCATGAGCACCAGGGACTCGCGCGGCTCGAAGCCCAAAGTATGTGGAATCAGGCTGAGGATGTCAGCCGGAGCGTTGACGCGGTAGGGGTTCCGCGGGGTGCCGTTGGCCGGTTCTGTGCTCATGCCCCAAGGTTGCCCGGGAATCCGCGGTCGCTGCAGGGCAGGCCCGGAATCTGTGCACCCGGCGCCGGCTCAGCCGCCTCGTCGGCGGCGGTGGAGGAAAAGTGGCCGGCCGCGGGCCGGGCCGACAGGCCCGCCCGCCGGGCGGCAGCGGAGGGATCATTTCCAGCGGAACACCTTTGCGGCCACCACGGTGCATGAAGCGGTCCAGAAGAGCATAACGAGGAAGGGAGCGGCCGTGACGGTGCCTCCGTACCAGCCGGCTGTCAGTGCCTGGGTCATGGCACCGAGCGGGGTGAAGGACGCAACCTGCCGGACACCTTCCGGCATCAGCGGCCCGGGTGTCCATAATCCGGCGGTGAACATGCATCCCATAAACACCAGGAATCCGATGCCGTAGGCGTTCTGGGCGGTCCCGGCGAGGGCGGCAATGAGTGATCCCACGGCCATCATGGCGGCAACGCCGAAAACCACCACGAGGACAACCAGTCCGGGACTGCTCGGCATCCGGCTGTCGAAGGCAATCCTGGCGAGCAGGACGGTGACGGACACCGCGACGGCAAGCGCCACGCCGCTGACGATCCATTGGGCGAACAGGATGCGGTGCGCGCCGACCGGTGTCACGCCCAGCCGGCGCAGCACTCCGGTCTCCCGGTAACCGCTGATCGCGGACGGGTAATTGGTTACCGCCACACTGGCCAGTGCCACCGCTATGGACAACGGCACGAGCAGGTCGATGGGGCGCAGGGCGGCATAGACGGGATCCGTGCCTCCCATCGGGACGCGTGTGTTGGGAATGACGAAGCCCTGGAGCAGCAGAATGGCCGAGGGCAGCACCAATGCCATGAAAATGCTCACCGGGTTGCGCAGATACAGTGTGGCTTCAGTGCGCGTCAGCGCTCCCAGGGCTCGCATGCTCCACTTTCCCTTCAGTCGGCTGCCGTCTGCTCGATGAAGGCCAGATACGCATCCTCGAGAGCACCGGGCTCGGCGGCGTTCCTGCCGGAAAGGGCGAGCAGTTCCGCCGGTGTGCCCACGAACCGTGTCCGGCCGGCGTCGATAATCGCCAGGCGGTCGCAGAGCCGCTCGACGTCGTCGAGGTAGTGGGTGACGAGGACGACCGTGATGCCGCCGTCCTTCACCCGTTGAATCAACTGCCGCACGTCGCGCCGGCCTTGCGGATCCAGCCCGGTGGTCAACTCGTCGAACACGACCACGCCGGGATTGCCGATGAGCGCCAGGGCGATTGAGAGGCGCTGCTTCTGTCCGCCGGAAAGCTTGCCGAAGGGGCGTTTGCGGTGTTCGTCCAGCCCGACGGTGCGCAGCAGTTCCGGCACATCGGCCGGTGCGGGGTAAAAAGCGGCGAACAGCCGCAGCGCCTCCTCCACGCGCAGGGCGGGAGGCAGAGCGGCGGCCTGGAGCTGATAGCCGACCCGCTCGCGTACGGTTGCCCGGTCAGCCGCGGGATCCACGCCCAGTACCGTGATGCGTCCGCTGTCCGGCCGCAGCGTGCCGGCCACGCACTCCACGGTTGTGGTCTTGCCGGCGCCGTTGGGGCCGAGAATTCCGAAGGCTTCACCCGCGTCGATTGAAAACGTGACGTCTTCGAGCGCCGTGACATTCCGGAAAGCCTTGGCTATCCCGCTCACGCTTACCACCGTGCCGGCAGGCACCCGCGCCCTGGTCATGCGGATCATTTTGGCGGGGGGCTGCGCAAGGGTCAAGGGTGGAGGGCGCCCGCGGCCCTACTGCGGACCTGGACCTCCCCGTTCCCCGCGGCGGCGCTGCCGTTCGCGGGCCAGTGCGGCGCGGAGCGGCGGCAGCGGCGATCCTTCGTCGGCCAGCCGCCTGCGGATCTGCCCCCGGGTCCGGAGAATGCCCGCGACCCCTACCGCCATCACGGCAAACTGCACGGACAAGGCAATCCGGAAGGAGTCCAGGGCGTACAGGTTCCCCCCTGAAAAGCCGCTGTTATTCAACACGTCCAGCACCACGCCGATCAGGTACATGCTGACCAGCGAGGCAATGAAGCCGCCGATGTTCACAATCCCGGTGGCGGTCCCCAGCCGGGCACTGGGGTTGTAGGTCCGGGCAAAATCGAAGCCGATCATGGACCCGGGGCCGCCGACGGCCAGCAGCGCCACGAGGAGGACCAACAGCCACAGCGGCGCCGGGCCGGGATAAAGCAGGACGGCGGCCCACCCGGCCGCCATGGCGCCGGCGATCAGCAGCACCATAGTGGAGCGGCGCAGCGGGTGTCTGCCCACCCAGGACCCCATCCACGGCCCGCAGACAATCGCGACCACCACGAAGAAAGCCATGAGGCCCGATGCGACGGCGGAAGACACGCCTTCGGCACTGACCAGGTAGGGGAACCCCCACATCATGACGAAAACCGTGCCGGGGAACTGCACGGTGTAATGGGTCCACATGCCCAGGCGCGTCCCCGGCTGGGCGAACGCCTCTGCCAGTGAGGTGCCGGTCTGCCGCAGCGGCAGCGGGACGGGCGCCTCACCGCCGGCCGGCCGGTTCCGCACGCAGGCCAAGGTCAGGACCAGGGCAAGCAGGGACAGGGAGGCAGCGGAGACAAAGGCCGTGCTCCACCCGAACCGGTGCAGCACATAGGCGAAAGGAATTGCGCTGGCAATCTGCCCCAGCTGGCCGACAATGCCGGTGTACTGGGTCAGGACGGGGATTTTCCTGCCGGAGAACCAGGCCGGAAGGAGCCGCAGCACGGAGATGAAGGTGAGCGCGTCGCCGGCACCCACCAGGGAACGCCCGAGGATTCCGGCGCCGACGGATTCGGCAGCAGCCAGCTGGAGCTGTCCGGCAAGCATCAGCGCCGCTCCCCCGGCGATCAGCAGCCGCGGGCCGAAGCGGTCCACCAGCACCCCTACGGGTATCTGCAGCCCCGCATAGACCAGCAGCTGCACCACCGTAAAGACGGACAGGACGGAGGCGGTCGCCGAGAAGCGCTCAGTGGCTTCGATGCCGGCCACACCGAACGACGTCCGCTGGGTCACCGCCACCATGTAGGCAAAGACGCCTACGCCCCAGACAATCCAGGCACGTGTTCCGTTCATCGGCACACCTGCCCGGGACGGGGGCCCGGACCGGGGCCGGGACCGGGGCCGGGATGCGCGGCGTCAGGCCGTGCCGGTCCGCCCGTTCCCGTCGTCGCTGCCGTGGCCCTCGACCGTGCCCTCGGTGGCATCTGGTGCATTCTCCTGATCCGCGTTATCGCTCGGTTCGCTGTTCTGGGCGTCATGCTGGTTCTCGGGCCACAGCGCCTCGGATTCTTCTTCGGCCTGCGGGCTGGCCAGGTACGCCTCCACCGCGGCTCCGATTTCCTCGGCGTCTGCCAGTTCGTCGTTGCCCTTGACCAGCAGGGAGCGCCGGACGGTGCTTTCGGTGTACTGGTCGTAACGCTTCTCGAGGGTTGCCACTACGCCCTTGACCTCCGCAGATGCCTCCACCTGTTCGGTGATCTGGCGTTCCACGTCCCGGCCTGCCTCGCGCAGCCGGTCCGTCGGCAGCACCAGTGAAGCGGCAGCCCCGAGGTACTCGAGTCCGGCCACGGCTGCGGGCGGGAACTCCGCCTCGGCCAGGTAGTGCGGTACGTGCACCACGTGGCCGACGACGTCGACCCCGGCCTCGACCAGCCGGAGCTCCAGGACGTGTCCGACGGCGGCCTGTACCTGCGCGATCGGCGTCCAGGAGCTGATCCCTTCCACCAGGTCGGGCCGGTTGCCGTGCGTGGTGACGCCGATCGGGCGGGTGTGCGGGACGGGCATCGGAATCGAATGGACCCAGCAGACCAGGGCCACGTCGAACGCCTTCACCAAATGCACTACGGCCGCCGTGAAACGTTCCCACTGCAGGTCCGGCTCGAAGCCGGTCAGGAACAGGAACGGCTCCCCCAGCCCGTCATACATCCGGTGCAGCTCAAGCCGCGGCGGCTCGTAGTCGCTGAGGTGGTCCTCGATAAAGGAAATCTGCGGCCGGCGGTTGCGGTAGTCGATCAGCTGGTCCGAGTCGAACGTCGCCACCAGGTCATGGTCCAGGGCATCAAACAGCTCATCCCGGATCTGGCTGACCACGTGGCCGGCCTCGGCGAAGCCGGTGAAACCGACGAGGAGCTTCAAGCCGGAGAGGTCCCCGGACTCCGCGACCTCCGGATTCAGATTAAACAGGGTCAACGGATCCAGCATGTCTTACCCCTCCCGGGAACTCGCGTGCGCTCTCGGCACAGGAAGGTGACGACCGGTGATTCCGGCTGCTTTAAACCGTTGCTGTGCCCTTACTCAAGGGTAAACGTCCGGACGCGTGCGTTTCATTCCGGGACCGGGGCCGGCCTTTGTTCCTTAGCCCCTGCGCAGCAGCTAAGGAGCAACGTTGCGGCATGCGGGCGTTCTTCAGACTACGATCGGTGTGGTAAACGCAGAGCAACACAGAAACGTGAGGAAGCAGCTTCGTGAACAAAGCCAGTGAACCCAGCCTGTCGGCAGTATCCAGGGACGGGCGGAAGGTTGCCGCCAGCGCACTCGTGATCGGCGTCGGCCAGACCCCCGACGGCCCGGTCCTGATCGAAAGCCCGCTTTCCCCCAAGGCGTCTGCCGCCCTGGCTGCTTCACTGCCGCTGCTCGGCGTCACCGGTGCAGTTGACGAAGTCCACCGCCTGCCGGGCCTGCCCGAGGCAGATGCCGACATGCTGGTCCTTACCGGCCTCGGCAAGGTTTCGGCCGGCGTCGCCCTGACCGAGGAAGCCCTGCGCCGCGCCGCCGGTTCGGCTGTCCGCCAGATTGCCGGCACCGGATCCGTCGCCCTCGCACTGCCGGCCGGCACCGTGGCCGATGCCGCCGCCGTCGCCGAAGGTGCCCTGCTCGGCGCGTACAGCTTCACCGAACACCGCAGTGCCGCCACCGCGGACAAGATTCCGGCGCCGGTTTCGGAGATCACCGTTATCACTGCAGCCGCTGACGAGAAGGGCCTTCGGCCCGCCCTCGAACGCGCCCGTATCCTCGGCCGCGCGGTCAACGCCACCCGGACCCTGGTCAACCAGCCGCCGAGCCACCTCTACCCGGAGACCTTCGCCGCCGCCGCAAAGGACCTGGCCAAGTCGCTGCCCGTCAAGGTCACCGTGATGGACGAAAAGAAGCTTGAGCGCGAAGGCTTCGGCGGCATCCTCGGGGTGGGCAAGGGATCGGCCCGTCCCCCGCGCCTGGTGAAGCTCGAATACGCGCCGCTGCGCTCGAAGGCCAAGCTGGCACTCGTCGGCAAGGGCATCACCTTCGACTCCGGCGGACTGTCCCTCAAGCCGGCCGCCGGCATGGAGGCGATGAAATCGGATATGGGCGGGGCCGCCGTCGTGCTGAACGCGCTGCTCGCCATCGCCGAACTGGGGCTTCCCATCAAGGTGACGTCCTGGCTCTGCATTGCCGAGAACATGCCCTCGGGCACGGCGCAGCGCCCCTCCGACGTAATGACCACCTACGGCGGCCGCACTGTCGAAGTCCTGAACACGGACGCCGAGGGCCGGCTGGTGATGGCCGACGGTCTTGTGGCTGCCAGCGAGGAAGCCCCTGACGCGATCATCGACGTCGCCACGCTGACCGGTGCCCAGATGATTGCGTTGGGCAAACGCGTTTCGGCAGTCATGGGTGAAGAAGGAGTCCGGGACGCCGTCAAGGCAGCTGCGGACCGCGCAGGCGAGCTGTTCTGGGCGATGCCGATTCCGGAAGAGCTGCGGGCGAGCCTGGATTCCCAGGTGGCGGATATCGCCAACCACGGGGAGCGTTTCGGCGGCATGATGACGGCCGCCACCTTCCTGCGGGAATTCGTCGGCGAAGTCAACGGAACCAAGATCCCGTGGGCGCACCTGGACATTGCGGGACCGGCTTTCAACGACGGCGCCCCCTACGGTTACACCCCCAAGGAAGGCACCGGCGTCGCCGTCCGCACCCTGGTGGCCTACGCGGAGGACGTCGTGGCGCGCGCCTCATAGCATCCAATACGGTTCCGTGAAACGGAACTGACGCTTGTGGCAGGTGTTTCTCATTACACTTCGCCCCCTACTGCCTGTGTCCAAGTGGATGCCGGTGGTAGGGGGCGATAGGGTGAGGACTGATCACAAACGCCCAATAACTCATCGGCGCGCATGGGCGCGTCAACGAATACGCGAGGGAGCGTCCAAGTGGCCGATAAGGCAGCTGCGCAAGAGTTCGACATCCTGATCCTCGGCGGAGGCAGCGGCGGCTACGCCGCGGCACTGCGCTCCGTGGAGCTGGGATTCTCCGTAGGTCTGATTGAAAAGGGAAAGCTGGGCGGGACCTGCCTTCACAACGGCTGCATCCCCACCAAGGCGCTGCTGCACTCCGCTGAAATCGCGGAGAACGCCAAGACGGCCTCGAAGTACGGCATCAACGCCACCTTCGACTCCATCGACATGACTGCAGTGAACTCCTACAAGGACAACATCATTGCGGGCAAGTTCCGCGGCCTGCAGGGCCTGATCAAGTCCAAGGGCATCACGGTCATCGAGGGCGAGGGCAAGCTCACCAGCGAAAAGACCATCGAGGTCAACGGTGAGACCTACACCGGCAAGAACATCATCCTGGCCACCGGTTCCTACTCCCGTTCACTGCCGGGCCTGGAAATCGGCGGCAAGGTCATCACCTCCGACCAGGCCCTGAAGATGGACACCGTGCCCAAGAGCGCGGTCATCCTCGGCGGCGGCGTCATCGGCGTCGAATTCGCCTCGGTCTGGAACTCCTTCGGCGTGGACGTCACCATCGTCGAGGGCCTGCCCTCCCTGGTCCCCAACGAAGACGCAGCCATCATCAAGCAGCTTGAACGCGCGTACAAAAAGCGCGGCATCAAGTTCAGCACGGGCATCTTCTTCGACAACGTCCAGCAGAACGACGACGGCGTCGTCGTCACCCTGGCCGATGGCAAGACCTTCGAAGCCGACCTGATGCTCGTTGCCGTGGGCCGCGGCCCCGTCACCGCCAACCTGGGCTACGAAGAAGCCGGGCTGACGATGGACCGCGGATTCGTCATCACGAACGACCGCCTGCACACCGGCGTCGGCAACATCTACGCCGTGGGCGACATCGTTCCCGGCCTGCAGCTGGCCCACCGCGGCTTCCAGCAGGGTATTTTCGTTGCCGAGGAAATCGCCGGCCTGAAGCCCGTTGTGGTTGACGACGTCAACATCCCCAAGGTCACCTACTGCGAGCCGGAAATCGCCTCCGTCGGCCTGACCGAAGCCAAGGCCAAGGAGAAGCTGGGCGCCGAAAACGTCGAGGTCCAGGAGTACAACCTGGCCGGCAACGGCAAGACCTCCATCCTCGGCTCCTCCGGCCTCATCAAGATGGTCCGCGAGAAGGATGGCCCCATCGTGGGTGTGCACATGATCGGCGGCCGTATCGGCGAGCAGATCGGCGAAGCCCAGTTGATCGTTAACTGGGAGGCGTACCCTGAGGATATTGCCAGCCTGATCCACGGCCACCCGACGCAGAACGAGGCTATCGGCGAGGCCGCCATGGCACTGGCCGGCAAGCCCCTTCACGGTTAACACCTAAGATTCACTTCCCCGGGCCGCATTCCGCCTCGCGGCTGCGGCCCGGGGGAAATCATCACCAGCACCAGCGGCACGGCTGGTCACAAAAGATCTATCAAGGAGAAACGGGGACAATATGTCTGAAACCGTGAACTTACCAGCCCTCGGCGAGTCCGTCACCGAAGGCACCGTCACCCGCTGGCTGAAGAACGTGGGCGACCGCGTCGAGGTCGACGAGCCGCTGCTCGAGGTATCCACCGACAAGGTCGATACGGAAATCCCCTCCCCCGTTGCCGGCGTGATCGAGGAAATCCTCGTGGCCGAAGACGAAACCGCAGAGGTCGGCGCTGCGCTTGTACGCATCGGTGACGGCTCCGGTTCCGGCGAGCAGCTGGACGACGGCGGCAGCGCCGCCAACCAGGAAGCTCCGGCCGAAGAGGCCCCTGCCGAGGAAGCACCGGCCCCTGCGGCCGAAGAGGCTCCGGCTGCTGAAGAAGCTCCCGCGGAGAGCGGCTCCGGCGAAGGCACCGAGGTCACCCTCCCCGCCCTCGGCGAATCCGTCACCGAAGGCACCGTCACCCGCTGGCTCAAGGCCGTCGGCGACGACGTCGAAATGGACGAGCCGCTGCTCGAGGTTTCCACCGACAAGGTCGACACCGAGATCCCTTCCCCGGTAGCCGGCAAGCTGCTGGAAATCCGGGTTAACGAAGACGACACGGCCGAGGTCGGTTCCGTCCTGGCCGTCATCGGATCGGGTGCTGCGGCCCCGGCCAAGGCCGAGCCCAAGGGAGCCGAGCCGGTAGCGGCCGCTTCCAAGGACGAGCGCGAAGCTCCGGCCGTCGAGCCGGAAAAGAAGGAAGAGCCCAAGGCCCCGAAGCAGGAAGCTCCGAAGGCTGAAGCTCCCAAGCAGGAAGCCCCCAAGGCTGAGGCTCCGAAGCAGGAGGCTTCCAACGACGGCGGCACCTATGTGACCCCGCTGGTGCGCAAGCTCGCCAACGAACACGGCGTCGACCTGTCCAGCATCAAGGGTTCCGGCGTTGCCGGACGCATCCGCAAGCAGGACGTGCTTGAAGCGGCTGAGGCCAAGAAGGCCGCCTCGCAGCAGCCCGCCGCGTCCGCCCCTGCAGCCTCCGCCGCCCCCGAAAAGGCAGCACCGGCGCAGATCAGCGAAGCCAGCGCGAAGCTCCGCGGCACCACGGTCAAGGCACCGCGCATCCGCCAGACCATCGCGCGCCGCATGCGCGAGTCCCTGGAGGAGTCGGCACAGCTGACCCAGGTGCACGAGGTCGACATGACCCGCATTGCAGCCCTGCGCCAGAAGGCCAAGGGCAACTTCCAGCAGCAGAACGGCGCGAAGCTCACCTTCCTGCCGTTCATTGCCAAGGCAGTTGTCGAAGGCCTGAAGCAGCACCCGGTCCTCAACGCCTCGTACAACAACGAGACGCAGGAAATCACGTACCACGACGCCGAGCACCTCGCGATCGCCGTGGACACCGAGAAGGGCCTGCTGGTTCCGGTCATCAACGATGCCGGTGACCTCAACATCACCGGGCTGGCCAAGAAGATTGCCGACGTCGGCAGCCGCACGCGTAACAACAAGATCGGCCCCGACGAGCTCTCCGGCGGCACGTTCACCATCACGAACATCGGCAGCGTCGGAGCCCTCTTCGACACGCCGATCATCAACCAGCCGCAGGTCGGCATCCTGGGCACCGGCGCGATCGTCAAGCGTCCCATGGTTGTCACCGACGCCGAGGGCAATGACAACATTGCCATCCGCTCGATGATGTACCTCTCCCTGACGTACGACCACCGCCTGGTGGACGGCGCCGATGCAGGCCGCTTCCTGCAGACGCTGAAGGCACGCCTGGAAGAAGGCAACTTCGAGGCAGACCTGGGGCTCTAGTTCCGGTTCCGCTTAGGCAGGGCGCTCTCCCGTTACCGGGAGGGCGCCCTGCGCCGTTTCTACGGGTTGGTCGCCCCTACGGAACTCCTCTACATGTTGTAGAAAAGTTACCTGCGTCCTATGCATTCCTCAGGGTTCCCGACTTCCAGTCGGTAAACTGGCCTTATGGACTTCCTTCACAGCTTCCTTGTTTTCCTGCACATCCTCGGTGCAGCCATCATTGTCGGCATCTGGTTTGCCCGCATCAAGAATCCGACCGTGCTGCCCGGCCAGTTCCACGCAGCACTGCTGCAGCTGGTCACCGGCCTGGCGCTGGTGGCGCTGAATGAGATGGGCGACGGCGACGTCAACCACCTGAAGGTGGGTATCAAGCTGCTGATCACCCTGGTGATTGCCGTACTGGCCTTCATCGGACAGCGCCGCTACAAGAAGGACGAGCCGGTGTCCTCCGGACTCGCAAACGGCGTGGGCATCCTTGCGATCATCAACATTGCCGTAGCCACTATGTGGTAGTCCGCACAACAGCGGAAATAGGATGGGATGGTGCGCCGGCTTGTTGCCGGCCCCGTCCCATCACTGTTTAAGGAGACCCCCATGGCTACAGTCCGTTCAGCCCACACCGTCTGGAACGGCGACCTCTTCAACGGCAAGGGAGACGTCACCCTCGACTCCTCCGGACTCGGCACCTACGACGTCACGTGGAAGGCCCGCGCCGAAGAAGCCAACGGCAAGACCAGCCCTGAGGAACTTATTGCCGCGGCCCACTCGGCCTGCTTCTCGATGGCCTTCAGTAACGCGCTTGCCGAGGCAGGCAAGACGGCGGAGCGGATTTCCACATCCGCTGACGTGACCTTCGTTCCGGGCACGGGCATCACCGGCAGCCACCTTGTGGTCAGTGCCGTGGTACCCGGACTGACGGCGGAGCAGTTTGACGATATTGCCGAGTCGGCGAAGACCGGCTGCCCGGTCTCGCAGGCGCTGGCCGGCATCGAGATCACCATGGACGCGACGCTCGAGTCCTAAGCCTTCACGCCCCCGGGGCCCGGCCCCCCCCCGCAGCGGTCCCGGCCGCACCGCGAGGCGGCGGGCGGGCCCCCCCGAATACCGGATTGCACGCCGGCTTCCGGCAGGACGGGGTGTTGGTCGCAGCAGGGCCCGCGTAGCGTGGTTTTCAAGCGAGCTTGGCCCCTGTGCCAAGGGAGCGGTTTCGACCGGACCGCAACTGCGTCTGAAGGTAAAGAGATGAACCTTACTCCCAAAGAAATCGACAAGCTTTACGTGTACCAAGTGGCGGATTTGGCCCGGAAGCGGCGCGACCGGGGCACCAAGCTGAATGTCAGCGAGGCAACCGCCCTCATCTGCGAGGCAATTCTGGAGGGTGCCCGCGACGGCAGGACCGTGGCCGAGGTGATGGAGCTCGGCAAGAACATCGTCTCCGAAAGCCAATGCATGGACGGCGTGCGTGAGAGGCTGCCGCTCCTGCAGATCGAGGCAACCTTCGTCGACGGCAGCAAGCTCGTCTCCTGTCACGATCCCATCGGGGTGTGACTTGACCTGGCCCATCGAGCCGGGTGCGACGGTGGTGCTGGTCGGAGGACATGAGAGCGACAACGGGGTGGATCTGTCCTTCATCACGGCTTCCGTTCCGGGCGCCCTCATTACCCCCGCGGGCCGACCGCTGCACAATGTCCTCACGCGGCTGCGTGGGGACAGGGCCGACGGAGCGGACCTTGCGCCCGTCGTGGTGCTGCCGATGACCTTCGGCCGTAACCCGACCCTCGTCGCGGACACGGCGAAGACGCTCCGCTGGCTGGAAGCAGGAGCAGTCCCGCACGGTGCCGCCCGGGCCCCGCTGGCCCTGGCGGACGAATTCGGCACCCGCGACCATCTCACGGCGTGGCTTCGGACCGCCGCCGTGGAGGTGCGCAGGCTGGCCCCGGAGGCGGCAGTGCTGATCGTCGCGGACGCCGCCAATCCCTTCGATGATGCGGAGCTCTACCGCATCGCGCATCTGGTGCGCACGCACGGGGCGGGCAACTTGGTGGAGGTAGCCGCTGTCACCGACGCGGATGCACTCCTGGCGGCCGTACGGAGGCTGGGTCTTCTCGGCAGCACGGAAACGGTGGTTGTTCCCGCAGGATTTCGGCGGGTGGCCACCGTGCACGGTGAAGCGGTGCCCTTCGGCGAGGGAGGTTTCGCCGAGGCCCGGTTCTACGGTGCACTGCTGAGCGAGCAGGCGGTGCTTCGCGTTATCGGTGAGCGTGTTCGCGACGCACTGCACAACCTCAGCCACGGCTCCACCGGTATTGACGCCGGACTGCAGGCTGATCACGGTCACGGTTACGCGCACTCACACGCCTTTGACGCGGACAGCGGCCATCCCCACAACCACGGGGCGGCCAACAGCCACCCGCATCACCACCCCGCCCCGATCCGTTCGAGTTGACCGCAAATCCCATCGAAACGCCACGTGCAGCGACGCTGCGCCGCAAGGGAAGGAAAAACCATGCTGGGCAGCCCCACCTACCACCACAAGCAAGAGGACATCGAGATCAACGCCGGCAGGCCAAGCGTCACTCTGCTGGTGAGCAACACCGGTGACCGGGCCGTGCAGGTCGGCTCGCATTTTCACTTCTTCGAAACCAACAAGGCGCTTTTGTTCGAACGCGAACTGGCCTACGGCATGCACCTCGATGTGCCGGCGGGCACCGGGATCCGCTTCGAAGCAGGTGACACCCGCGAGGTGACCCTCACCGCGTACGCCGGAAACCGGCGGGTCATTGGCTTCAACAACCTCGTCGACGGCGGCCTCGACTCTGCGGCCACGAAGATCCGCGCCATGGCGCGGATGAAGGAGCTCGGATTTTCCGACGGAAAACCGAGCTCCAAACCCAGTGCAAACAACGCGGGCCCTGCAGCACAAACGGGCCGCCCGGAAGAGGGGAAGAAGTGATGGCGAAAATCTCGCGCAAGCAGTATACCGATCTCTTTGGTCCGACCACCGGCGACCGGGTCCACCTGGCGGACAGCAATCTGGTGATCGAGATCGAGAAGGATTACAACGAGGGCCATTACGGTGACGAGGTGGTCTACGGCGGCGGCAAGACCGCACGTGACGGCATGGCGGCCGATCCCCAGGCAACCTCCGCGGAAGGCGTGCTTGATCTGGTGATCACCAACGCAATCATCTTGGACCCGGTGCTGGGTGTCATTAAGGGCGACATCGGTGTGCGTGACGGCAAGATCGCCGGTATCGGCAAGTCCGGAAACCCGCACACCCAGAGCGGAGTCGATCCGCGCCTGGTGGTTGGCCCCGGGACCGAACTGCTGGCCGGCGAGCACTTCATCGCCACCCCCGGCGGCATCGACTCACACGTGCACTATATTTCGCCGGAACAGGCGCTGGCTGCCCTCTCCAACGGCATCACGACCCTCTTCGGCGGCGGCACGGGACCCACCGACGGCACCAACGGCGTCACCACCACTCCCGGCGTCTGGAATCTCGCCCGGCTGCTGGAATCGGCCGAAGGGATGCCGGTCAACATGGGCTTCCTCGGCAAGGGGAACGGCTCGCTGCCCGATGCCCTGATAGAACAGGTCGAGGCCGGAGCATGCGGACTCAAGGTACACGAGGACTACGGCACGACGCCGGCTGCGCTCAGCAACGCACTCTCCGTGGCCGATGACTACGATGTGCAGATCTCGGTGCATACAGACAGCCTCAACGAGGCCGGTTATGTGGAGAACACCCTTGACGCCATCGACGGCCGCACCATCCACACCTTCCACACCGAGGGTGCCGGCGGCGGCCACGCCCCGGACATCATCAAGGTGGCCGGCCACCCGAACGTGCTCCCGTCCTCGACGAACCCGACCCTGCCCTACACCGTCAATTCAGTGGATGAACTGCTCGACATGGTGATGGTTTGTCACCACCTCTCCCACGACGTCCCCGAAGACGTCGCCTTCGCGGATTCCCGGGTGCGGGCCGAGACGATCTCCGCGGAGACGGTTTTCCACGATGAAGGGATCATTTCGATGGTCTCGTCCGACTCCCAGGCAATGGGTCGCATCGGCGAATCGTTTATGCGCACCTTCCAGATCGCCCACCACTGCAAGGACCAGCGTGGCGCACTGCCGGAGGACAGCGGCGACAACGATAATTTCCGGGTGCTGCGCTTCCTCGCCAAGATCACGATCAACCCGGCCATCACCCAGGGCGTGTCCGACTACATCGGCTCGCTGGAGGCCGGCAAGATAGCCGACATCGTGCTTTGGCCGATCCAATCCTTCGGCGCCAAGCCCCGGCTGATCGTCAAGGGCGGCTTGATCAACTGGGCACTGATGGGTGATCCGAATGCCTCGCTGCCCACCCCGCAGCCCGTGTTTTACCGGCCCATGTTCGGTGCGCAGGGCAAGGCGCTGCAGAGCACACGGGTGACTTTCATGTCGAAGGCGGCCATCGACAAGGGCGTGCCGGAGCGGCTCGGACTGGAGAGCCAGGTGCTGCCGGTGCAACGCTGCCGCGGCATCGGCAAGGAGCACATGGTCCGCAACAACGCGACGCCTGTGATCGAGGTGGACCCGGAGACATACGACGTGACGTACAACGGCACGCTGGCCACCATCCCGCCGGCCCAGTCCCTGCCGATGACCCAGCTGTTCTTCCTCGCGTAGGGACACGGCATGTCGGATGTACGCCAGTTGCTGACCAGCCTGCAGTTCGCTGACTCGGCGTTTCCCAGCGGCTTCTACACGATGTCGCACGGGCTCGAGGGTTACAGGCAGGCGCGGCTCGTGTCTGCTGACGGAGTGCAGCAGCTGCTGGCCGATCTGCTGCTGCACTCCGTCGGCCCCGGGGACGCAACGGCACTTGCTGCAGCGCACCGCGCCGCGGCAGACGGCGACATCGAACTTGTGCAGGAGGTCGACCAGCGGCTGTTCGCCTCGAAACTGAATGCCGAAATGCGCACCGCCTCCGTACGCAGCGGCCACCAGCTGATTGATCTGGGGGCCGAATTGATTGACCAGGGACTCCTCGCCGAGTATGGCGAGCGGGTACGGCTGCGTAGCACGCCCGGTTGCCAACCGGTCGCGGCGGCGGTGGTGTACGCAGCCAACGGAGTCGCGACCCGGCAGGCCGTGGCATCGGACCTGTTCGCCTTCTCGGCGAGCTTCGTCGGGGCAGCCCTTCGCCTGCGGCTGACCGACCACCGGCAGGCGCAGGCCATCCTGCTTCAGACATCCCCTGTCATAGAGCAGGTGACGGAGGCCGCCCTGGAGCGCAATCTCACCGATCTTGGCGGCTTTGCGCCCATGGCGGACGTTATGTCAGCACAGCATGAGAGGGCCGAGGCACGCTTGTTCGCCAGTTAGGACGGCAGCCCGGACCCGAACGGAACGGCGCCGATGAGCGCCCACATGAAAACAGCAGATCCACCGGAAACGAGGACTTCATGAGTGAGAACGTGTTGAGGATCGGCATCGGCGGGCCCGTGGGCAGCGGCAAGACGGCGCTGACGGAAGCGCTGGTGCCGCTGTTGATCGAGGCGGGGCGCACCCCCGGCGTCATCACCAATGACATCTATACCCAGGAGGATGCCCACCACGTGCGCAGGGAGCTGGCCGGCATCCTCGACCCCGAGCGGGTGATGGGCGTCGAGACCGGCTCCTGTCCGCATACGGCCGTGCGCGACGATCCAACCATGAACCTGGCCGTCGGTGCGGAGATGCTGGAACGGTTTCCCGACATCGACACGCT
This sequence comes from Arthrobacter sp. zg-Y238, assembly GCF_024385525.1. Classification (GTDB taxonomy): domain Bacteria; phylum Actinomycetota; class Actinomycetes; order Actinomycetales; family Micrococcaceae; genus Arthrobacter_B; species Arthrobacter_B jinronghuae. Next base: position 471,961 of record NZ_JANFLU010000010.1, read on the forward strand.
CATTTACGAGTCCGGCGGCGACAATTTAACGCTTACCTTCTCACCGGCGCTTGCCGATGTGTTCGTGTTCGTGCTCGACACCGCTGAAGGAGAGAAGATGCCGCGCAAGCGCGGTCCCGGCATCACCGACAGCGACATCCTGGTGATCAACAAGATCGACATCGCGCAGTATGTCCGCACCGACCTCAACGTGATGGAGTCCGACGCACACCGGGTACGCGAGGATCGGCCCGTGGTGCTGACCAATTCACTCACCGGGTTCGGGGTCGATGAACTCCACCAACAAATCATGTCGCAGTGGAACGGTGCCAGAACCGAGCTCATAGGATGACGCTCAGGGCTACGGATCCGCGAAGCGCACCGGCACCCGCCGGGAACACCGCGGCGGGTGCCGTCGGTCTCGCGGGCGTGAGCCCTCTCCCCCGTCCGCCGGTTTCCGGCGACGCCGGGCGGACGGCACCGGGCACGGGCGGCTACCGGCTGGATCCGGCGTTTTATGAGCCAGGCCGGGTGCCTGCCGAAGTTCGGCGGCACACCGAGGAAGAGTGGAGGAATCTCCCCGTCGGCAGCCCGGGCAAAGTCGGCATTCTGCAGCTTGGGTTCGCCTGCAACCGGGGCCGTACCGAGCTGGTGCAGCACTACCAGAAGTCGCCGTTGCAGATCATGCATCCGCTCTATTTCAACCAGCTGCGCCCCGACATGGCTTACACCTACCTGATGTCCTCAGGCGGCGGCATTCTGCAGGGAGACCGGCTGCGCACCGATTTGAGCTTCGGCCCCGGTACTTCGGCGCACATCACCACTCAGACCCAGACCAGGGTCTACCGCATGGACCACGACTACGCCTCCGCGCTGATGAACATCACGGTAGAAGAAGGCGGGTATGTGGAGTACCTGCCCGAGCCAGTGGTGCCCTTCGCTGCTTCGCGCTATTACCAGCAGACATCGGTGGTGATCGACGAGTCGGCAACCTTGCTGCTCGGCGACACCATGTACGCGGGCAGGCTCGCCCGCGGGGAGCGGCACGCCTACGATGTGTACGCCTCCGACCTCGAGGTGCGGCGGCCGGACGGCAGGCTGGTTGCCCTCGACCGGGTTCGGCTCAGCCCAGGAGCGGGAGCCGACGGAGCAGTCTCCGGCGTCGGCGGGCTGGGCGTGCTTGCCAACCACGATGTGCTCGCCATGCTCTACGTCTTCACGCCCCTTGTTCCGGCGGCCCAGCTCGCCGATACCCTGCACCGGGCGCTCACCGAGAGCGGCGGTGACCTGATCTTCGGGGTGAGCACATTACCCGGCGATGCCGGTGTGTGGATGCGCCTGGTGGGCAACGACACCGTAGCTGTGGCGGCCGCAAACACTGCCGCTGCATCAGCGGTGCATGAATTGCTGACTGGGAAGCGGGCACCCGTAATCCGAAAGAGCTAGAGAGGGGTGTGACGGTGCATAACAACATGCAAGAGGAAGCCGCGACGCAGGGGCGCTCCTACCGGGCACAGGTGGTGCGTGCCTTCATCCCGGTCGTGCTCCTGCACATTGCGGGCTTCGGACTGTTCTTCTTCCTGGTCGAGCCGCTGCATCTGCAGCTGGGTTCCTCCGTCTTCGGGGTGGGCATTGCAGTGGTGGCGTATGTGCTCGGCGTGCGGCATGCCTTCGACGCCGACCACATCGCTGCAATCGACAACACCACCCGCAAACTCGTGGACCTGCGCAGGCCTGCCGCCGGCGTCGGGCTGTTCTTCTCCCTCGGTCACTCCACCATCGTCTTCCTCATGGCGGCGCTGCTGGCGCTCGGCGTGAGCTGGGCGGTGGGGCTCAGCGACGACGGCAATGCCGTCCGCAATGGGCTCGGTGTCTTCGGCACGGTCGTCTCCGGAGTCTTCCTGCTGCTCATCGGACTCATCAATACCGTGGCGTTCATCGGAATCCTCAAGGTCTGGCGGGCCTCGCGCAATGGCGACCTCGACGAACTGGAGCTGGAGCGGCACCTGCAGGGCCGAGGCCTCATCAGCCGCCTCATCCGGCCGATGCTTCGGACGATCGACCGCCCGGGGAAGATGTATGCCGTTGGCTTTTTGTTCGGACTCGGCTTCGACACCGCCAGCGAGATTGCCCTGCTGGTGCTGGCCGGAACCGGGGCAGCGACGGGGCTTCCCTGGTATGCCGTCCTCTGCCTGCCCCTGATCTTTGCCGCAGGCATGAGCCTGTTCGACACGCTCGATTCAGCCGTCATGGTGAAAGCCTATGGATGGGCGAGCGTCAACGCGGTTCGCAAGCTGTACTACAACCTCACCATTACCGGGCTCTCAGTCATGATTGCCGTCATGATCGGCGGCATTGAGCTGGTCGGGTTGCTGAATGAGAAGCTCGGGCTGCGGGACCCGCTCACCGGGTGGGTAGCTGCCATCGACCTTGAGAACGTGGGCTACATCGTCGTGGCCACGCTGATACTGGTCTGGTTGACCTCTACCGCGTACTGGAGGTTGGGTCATGTGGAGGAGCGATGGGCGCTGGCGAGCGGCGGGGCCGGCACCGGAGGCGGTACGAGGGCACCGGGCCGGCCGGAGGTGGGGCAGGAGCCCGGGAAGGGCGCGCCGCCTGACGATGCCCCGCGAACGGAGCACATATGAGCAGCGCCGGTACGGCATCACCGAACCCATCCATCTCCAGTGCGGGCTGGCTGAAGGGCTGGGGCCAGGGGCTGTCGCAGATCTTCTTCCAAAGCAATATTTACACGGCGCTGCTGATCCTGGCCGCCTTCGTTGTGGCCGACTGGCGCATGGCCGTGCTCGTACTGATTGGCTGCGCGGGAAACACGGTGGGAGGGCGCCTGCTCAAGGCCGATTCGTCCTCGGTGACATCAGGCCTGGAAGGTTTTTGCGGCGCCCTTGTTGGGGCTGCGACGTTCTCAACCATTGGGGGTCAGTGGGCGGCGTATCCCATCGCGCTCATCGGCGGCTTGCTCTGTGCCCCGGTGACGTGGCTGGTGGTTGCACTGTTCACCAAGACACCACTGAGGGTGTTCTCCCTGCCGTCCACGACGGCACCGTTCTGCATCGTCGCGACGGGAATACTGCTCAGCACGGAGGCACTGCACGTGACCTCGGCGCCGTCGGCCACCATCGATTCCGAATCGCTCGCCTTTGCACGCTCCCTGCTGACGAATGTCTCTGAAGTGGTACTGATCAACAACGTCGGGTCGGGGGCACTCATTCTGCTTGGCCTGTTCGTCGCGAGCTGGAAAGTAGGGCTGGCCGGGTTGCTGGGCAGTGTGGTGGGCAGCTTGTGCGCCCTGGCAATGGGAGAGGCCCTCACCGAGACGGCCAACGGCCTGGCCGGCTACTCCGGTGTACTCACCACGATTGCCCTCGCCGTGGTCTTCCTCCGCAGCAGCACGCTCTCGTGGATTTTGGCCGTAATCGGAACGGTGGTCACTGCGGTGGTGACAGTGATCATGCACGATCTTTCAGCTCCCACCTACACCTGGCCGTACATCCTCACCACATGGGTTTTCCTGGTGATTGCCAACTACATTCCCGCGGCCAAGCGCACATAAGCGCCCTTTGTGCTTCGCTTCTTTTTACACCGAGGCACTTACCCAGAGGCCGATCACGGCGGCCGCCACTGAGAGCACCAGCATGACGATACCGCTGATGAAGGATGCACCGTAACGGCCCTCCTTGATCAACTGCACGGTCTCGTAGCTCGCGGTGCTGAAGGTGGTGTAGCCGCCGAGGAAGCCGGTCCCGATCACGATACTGAGGTCGGTCGACACAAAGTGCTCGATGGTGAGGCCGGTGAGCAGGCCGAGCACGAGGGAGCCGGAGACGTTGATGATCGTCGTCGCCCACTGGAAATCTGTCTTCAAATGGTCTCGGATCAGCCCGTCCACGATGAACCGCGCCACGGCGCCGAACCCACCGGCCAGCGCCAGCAGCAGGAAAATTCCGGGAGTCATGAAGCATCCTCCTGCTTATGCTGCGGGTCCGAGCCGCGGGCGTGGAGACCGCTTGCGGCGGCGATGCCCGCCCAAGTGGCGCAGGCACCGACGATCACCGTGCCGAGGGCATAGATTATGGCGGTCCAGGGGAAACCGTCGCGGAAAAGCACGGCGGTGTCGGTGGCCAGCGAGCTGTAGGTCGTGAAGCCGCCGCAGAAGCCGGTCCCAAGCAGCAGCTTGAGGTTCTTCCCGGCCGGGCCCGACCTGTCCAGGCGAGTGACAGCCTCGTAGAGGTAGCCGAGCAGAAAGGCGCCGACCACGTTGATGATCGGGATCGCCACCGGCACTTCACCGAGGTTCGGTATGACCAGGGACAGGCCCTCGCGGCTGGCAGCACCGGCTCCGCCTCCGAGGGCGACAAGCCCGATGGGGCCCCAGCGCAGGTATTGTGGGCGCATTCCGGTACTCATTCCTTGCTTCGAGGATGGGCGGCATCGTCCTCGGCGCGGGCTGCTTGGCAGGTCACGTGCACGGGTTGCCCGGGGGCCACGCCTAAGAATGCGGCGTGATTTCGTGGGGAATCGGGGAACTCCCCATTTTTGGAAGATTACTCCGGCCATTTCCCGTCTTCAACGGCCGGCAGGCCTTGATCCGCTGTGCGGCGCCAATTGGGTATGTCCCCGGCCCCGGCGCTCCAGGGCCGGGCGCCGTCCGGGCCGGGCCCGGCCGCTGGGGCGGCGGTCCGGGCCGTCAACCGGATTTTCCGTAGCCTACGAGGCGACTAGTGCCGGTTATCCCGGCTCGCTGCGTCCGCTCCGGTACCTGCACTCACCGGTGCAGGCAAGGACGGGTCCGCCTCTTCCATATGCTCCTGCGGGCGCGGCGGCAACGGGGCGGGCTGCAGGACGGGGTAGCCCGTCATGGCCGGGGGCTCGTCCGTCGGCAGCTCGGAGAGCATTTCGCGCAGGATGCCGACACCGTGTTCCAGCTGCGGGTCGTCCCCGGATACATAGGCGTGCGGCGGGAAGGCAACCTCGATGTCCGGCTCCACTCCACGGTTTTCCACGCCCCAGCCGGCACCGCCCGTGAACCAGTAGGCGTGCCGCGGCTGGTTCACCGCGGTTCCGTCCACCAGGCTGAAGCGTCCGTCGATTCCGACGACCCCGCCCCAGGTGCGCGTGCCGACTACCGGGCCGATGCCCCGCAGCTTGGAGACCTGGGTGACGATGTCGCCGTCGGAACCGGCAAACTCGTCAGTGAGGATCACTACCGGCCCCCGCGGAGCATGTGACGGGTACGGTGTGGGCGTGCCCGCTCGGGGGTTGCTCCAGGCCGTGACCTTCCGCCCGATCAGCTCGGCAACCAGCTGGGACGTGTGCCCGCCGCGGTTCCGCCGGACGTCGACCACCAGGCCGCGCAGGGACGCTTCCTGGTCCAGGTCCCGGTGCAGCTGCGACCACCCGTTGGCCATCATGTCGGGGATATGCAGGTAGCCGAACTCACCGTTGGAGGCTTCCCGCACGATGCGGCGGTTGGCGCTGACCCAGTTCTGGTAACGCAGGCGTTCCTCGCTTCGCAGCGGAACGACGGCGATCCGCCGCTGCTCCGGTGCGCCGTCCTTGCCGGCGGACACAACAGTCAGTTCGACGGTGCGGCCGGCGGCACCGGCGAGCAGGACTGCCGGTCCCTCGTTCGCCGGAACCGGCTGCCCGTCCACTGCGGCAATAACATCACCGGGGTGAACGCCGGCTCCTGGAGCCGTCAAGGGAGACGTGGCCTCCGGATCCGAGGACTCGGCCCCGAGGATCCGGACCACTTCCCACCCGCCGGCCCCGGGGCGCAGATCGGCGCCGAGGAAACCCTGCCCCCCGGATCCCTGTTCAGTGACCGGCGCGGGAGTGACGTAGGCGTGGGAGGTGCCTAGTTCGCCATGCATTTCCCACAGCAGGTCCACCAGGTCGTCATGGCTGCCGAGGTTCTGCACCAGCGGGCGGTACCGGGCGTGGACGCCTTCCCAGTCCAGCCCGCCCATGTCCGGAGCCCAGAAGAAGTCCCGCTGCAGGCGCCACGCTTCATCGAATGCCTGACCCCACATCTTCACGGGATCGATCCGGACCCGGATGCGCTCCAGGTCAACGCGGACGTTGTCGGCCGAGTCCTCCTCCACCCGGGCGGCAGCGGGGACCATCCGGACGCTGCCCTCGTGGCGCAGCACTACCTTGGTGCCGTCGCCGCTGACTTCGAAATCGTCCAGCGCCGGAACCAGGACGGAGACGTCCTTCTTCGCCAGGTCAAAGCACTCCAGCCGGGAGGCCGGATCACGGTCCGCGGCCGAAGCCCGGCCGTCGCCGGTCACCCCGTAGATGTCGGAGGCCAGCCAGAGAAGTCCGCCCTCTGCCGGCCGGAGTTTTTCGTAGCGCCCCTGGGGTACCGGCACGGCGATCAGGCGGTCGCCGATCCGCTCGGCATCCACCTGCACCGGCGCCACCGTGTCCTGTGCCGCGTCTGATTCGGTTGCGGACTCCGCCGTGGCTTTGGAAGCAGCAATGGAAGTCCCCGACACCGACGGGCCGAACGGCGAAGGCGTCCCGGCTGCCAGTGCAACGAGGAACGGTTTCGTGGAGGACGGGAAGCTGAGGTCGAACCGGTGGGTGTCGTACACCGGGTCGAAGCTGCGCTCCGAAAGGAACGCCAGGTAACGGCCGTCAGTGGTGAACGAAGGATCATGGTCGGTAAACCGGCCGTCGGTTATATCGATCACGGGGGCTGCCGTATCCCGCACGGACCGCAGGCGGATCCGTGACCGTCCCTCGCCGCTGGAGGGTTCGGCCCAGGCGAGCCACTGCGAGTCCGGAGAGAAAGCCAGCTGGTCGACGGCACCGAAGCCGGTGGACGCAACGGGGAACAGCTCGGCCGTGGCGACGTCCAACACAAACACTTCACCGTATTCGGTGGAGACTCCCACGTGCTGTCCGTCCGGGCTGGGAACGAGCTGGCTGATGCGGGTGGGGCGGCCGAACCCTACGCGGACGACGCCGGCGGTAGCGTCGGCTGCGGCACCCTCCTGCGCACCTGCGCCGTGTACCGCGGCGTTGCCCGTTCCGGCGTCTCCGGCTCCGTCGCCGATCTCCTGGGCGGCCGGAACGGCAGCACCGGTCGCGGACACCGGGCTGGGCAGAACCAAACCGTCGCCCTCACCGGCACCGGCAGCAGGAATCCCCACCCCTTCCTTGGCAGCCGCACTCGCCGTATCCGCGGGAAGGTCGGCAAAAACATCCTTGATGTAGATCGCTTCTTCGCCGTTGCGGTCCGCCACGTACACGGCACGGGACCCGTCCAACGGCCTGCCCAGACGGGCGCGGACGGCCGAGTCTGCTTCGATCACGCGCGACGGCCCGTCCCGGTGGGTCAGCCAGTGCAGGGTTCCGTGGCTTTCCACCACGCTGGCGGTTCCCTTGGTATCCGGAACAACCGCTGACAAATGCTTTGCGACGTTAAGGGGACGCGGCCGGCGGGCAGTGCGCGCCGAGCCCAGGACGATGTCCAGCGGCTGCGCTTCGGCGTCCAGCGAAGACAGGAGCCAGATACGTCCCGCCGATTCGAACACGATCCGGCTGCCGTCGGAGGAGGCGTGACGAACATAGAAGCCTTCGAAGTCGGTGTGCCGGCGAAGATCGTTCCCCTGGGGCGTCACGGAATAGAGGTTGCCGTAGCCTTCATGGTCCGAAAGGAAGACCACCCGGCCGTCGATCCACATCGGGTCCGACAGGTTGCCGTCCAGTTCCGGCACAAGGCGAAGGAATTCTCCATTGCCGTCGGCATCGATCCAGAGCTTTCCCGCGGTCCCGCCGCGGTAGCGCTTCCACCATGCCTGCTCACGGGTGAGCATGCTCCCGATCACCATCGGGCGTTCATCGCCCACTGCGGGTCCTTCAGCAATGGTCTCCACCGGGCCGTACGGAAGCTTCACCGGCGCCGTGCCGTCGAGAGGAACCGTGAACGCCCAGCGCAGCCGGTTATCCTCCTGCTCCACAGAGCAGGTGGCAATGACGTGTCCGGCCGAGTTGAAGCCCTTGAGCCGCGTGCTTTGGCTGCCCCAGAAGGTCAGCTGCCGGAAGTTCCCGCCGTCGACGTCGGCCGTGACGATTTCCGGGGCACCGCCCTGGACCACCTGCCAGGCCAGCCGGCTCCCGTCCGGGGAGAACTTCGGGCTGCGGGCGGGCAGCTGCATCGCGGAAACCCGCCACGCGCGGCCGCCGCTGACCGGAGCCATCCAGACATCGTCTTCGGCGACAAAAGTGAGGAGGTCCCCGTGCAGATCGGGGTAACGGAGGTATGCAGTTGGACTCATGGAATGATCCTATCTTTCGCCACTGACTTGTCCGTGTAGCCAGCAGCCTCACTATGGAGCCAGGATCCGGCTGATCCGCCATTGTCCCTCGTTTCGCACCAGCACCAGCAGCACCTCCTGCTGCTCTGCTGGTGCGTAACGCAGCACCGCCCCGGCGCTGTCAACCTGCGTGTAGCCGGAAACCTGCATCCGAACCCGCAGTTCGGCCGTTGCCGTTTCCTGCGTCGTCGGAGCAGTCCGGCTGCCGTCCACCACGGATACCTCCATGGCCAGGCCGGACAGGGCCTGCCCTTCCGCAGCCAGCCGGGCGACCTGGTCCTGGTCCGCCTGCAGCGCTTCTGACCCCGGAGCATTCACATGGTGAAGCAGCGCGGGGTCTGCGCTGGTAAAGGACCTGCTCCGCAGTTCGGCGAGCGCGGGCAGGGCCTGCGCGGGGTCCTCGGCGGCGGTCTCTGCCAGGAGTGATTCCACGGTTTCTACGGTTTCCCGCGTGGCGGGCGGTGCTGGAGCTTCGGCCGTCGATGCGCCGGGCAAAGGTGCCGCCACCGGTGCGGAGGTGCTCGGGGCACCCCGGGAACCGCCGGGTGAACCTTCCCGGTCACCGGCACCTGCACCACGGGCACGCAGGAGATCAGGGGCGGCGAGCGCTATGCCGGCAAGCAGCAGGACCGCAACAACCACCACTGTGGCTGCCACGGGAAACACCCTGCTTCCAGCGGGGGAACTGCGGGATACGCGGCGGCGTCCTGCGTGCTGACGGTCCAGCCTGTCCCTTCCCCACCGGCTGATTCCCGCTGCACCCGGCACTCCGCCTCTTCCGTTCGCCTGCCTACGTCCGCGATCGTGCCTGCTTCCGTTCGCCTGCCTGCGGCCGCGATCGTGCCTGCGTCCAAGTGCCCTGCTGCGTCCCCGTTCCGGTTCCGGCCCGCCAGCTCTTCCGGACGGGCCACGCTTCCGCCACCGGCGTGTCCGTTTCTGAGTCGCGGACCCGGCGGAACCGGTCCGGCGCGTCAGCAGTTCGGGATGGACATCCGGATGGACAGCGGCCACCAGGTCCACGGGCAGCGCGGGAGCGCCCCGGTATGCCGCCGCCGCAAATTCCCCAGCCGTAGGCCGTTCGGCGGGATCCTCCGCCAATCCCGCCTCCAGCAGGGCCGGCAGCTCCCGGCCCACGTCCGGGACCAGAATCGACAGCGGGGGCCGGTCGCGGCTGGGCGGCGGAGTGCGTCCGGTCAGCAGAAACCAGCCCACCGCCGCCAACGCATACACATCCATTGCCGCACCCAGCCCGGGCCCTTCCCCGTCAGCGGCCTCCGGCGCAGCGAACCCGGGCGTCCCCGGCCGCTTCGCTCCGGGCTCCCCCAGCAGTCGCCCCGACCCAAAGTCCGCCAGCAGCGGCCTGCCCTCCGGGGTGAACAGGATATTTCCCGGTGATACGTCCCCGTGGGCCGCACCCCGCGAATGGAGATATCCCAGGGCTTCCGCTATCCCCACGAGGATGCTGACCGCTTCTCCGGGCTGGACCGGCCCCCGGGCGGCCACCAGACCCGCCGCGCTCCCGCCGGCCGCGTATCCGCTGAGGAGCCCCGCGCCGTGATTCGTCTCGACCACCGCGTGCATCCGCAGCAGATGCGGGTGCTCCAGGCGGGCAAGAATATTGACTTCCCGTCGGGCTTCGAAGGCGTTGAGTGCCCCTTCTGCCCCGGTTGCCGGGACTTTGAGCGCGAACGGAGCGCCGTCGTCGTCCCGCACAAGCCACACGGCAGCGCTGCCGCCCATTCCCAGCAATCGCTCTACGCGGAAACCCGGCACTTCGGGTGCAGCAGGCGCGGGAGGCAGTGGAATACCGCCACTGGCTGCGGAATCTCTCGTAGGGGGTTCCACCGGCTGGGTCGTGTCCATGAAAGCAAAGTCTTACCCTCCGCCCGGTCCGCGGAGCAGTTATCCACAGGGTAGCGGGACGGGTGCGGGACGCCGGGAAACTGCGCCGGCCGGGCACGCCTGAAGTGTGGTCCACATTACGTCTACGGAGGTCTAGGCTAGGGGCCATGGCTTTGGAGTTCACCCGCGTAGGCCTGTCTCCGCACTACGTGGAATATTCAGCAGGCTGGGACCTCCAGCAGCAGCTGCACCGGCAGGTTCTTGAGGGCAAGGCACCGAACACGGTGCTGCTGCTTGAACACACCCCTGTCTATACCGCCGGGCGGCGTACCGAGCCGCACGAGCGGCCTTTTGACGGAACTGAAGTGGTCAACGTGGACCGCGGCGGGAAGCTGACGTGGCACGGTCCGGGACAGCTGGTGGGATATCCGATCCTGAAGCTCTCCGATCCCGCGCGTGTGCTGGCCTATGTTGACGCCCTGGAAGCGGCTGTCATCAGCGTGCTGCAGGACTACGGAATCCCCGGGGTCCGCGTCGAAGGCCGTTCGGGGGTGTGGGTCCGCGGAGACGGGCGGCCCTTCGGACTTCCGGACCGGAAGATTGCAGCCGTCGGCATCCGCGTCCACCAAGGCGTCACCATGCATGGATTTTCGCTGAACTGCAGCAATGATCTGGCGCCGTACAGCCAGATCATTGCCTGCGGCATCAGCGACGCGGGAACCACGTCGATCAGCGCCGAGACGGGACAAGCAGTGTCCCCGGCCGACGTCGTCGCCCGCGTGGAAGACGAACTTGCCGCCCGTGAGGCGGACCTGACCGGCACCACCCCCTCGAAGAACTCCCCCGGCATCGGCGCCGTCCCTGCCGGCAGCCGGCCGAAAGGAGCCCTGCTGTGACCCTCGCCCCTGAAGGACGGCGCCTGCTGCGCATTGAACAGCGCAACGCCGCCGTCCCCGTGGAACGGAAGCCCGAATGGATCAAGGCCAAGGTAAACATGGGCCCTGAATACGTGGAGCTGAAGAAGCAGGTCAAGAAGGAAGGCCTGCACACCGTCTGCGAGGAAGCAGGCTGCCCCAATATTTTCGAATGCTGGGAGGACCGTGAAGCAACGTTCCTCATCGGCGGCTCCGAATGCACCAGGCGCTGCGACTTCTGCCAGATCGACACCGGCAAGCCCTCGCCGCTGGACCTGATGGAACCCACCAAAGTCGCCCGCTCGGTCCAGCAGATGAACCTGCGCTACGCCACGGTCACCGGTGTGGCCCGCGACGACCTCGAGGACGAGGGTGTCTGGCTCTACGCCGAAACGATCCGCAAAATCCACGAACTGAACCCAGGCACCGGCGTCGAGATCCTGATTCCGGACTTCTCCGGGAAAGTGGAGCACATCATCGACATCTGCGAAGCCCGGCCCGAGGTCTTCGCCCACAACGTGGAAACGGTTCCCCGCCTGTTCAAGCGGATCCGGCCTGCCTTCCGGTACGAGCGCTCCCTGGACGTCATCACGCAGGGCCAGAACATGGGGATGGTCACCAAGTCCAACCTGATCCTGGGCATGGGTGAGACGCGTGAGGAGATTTCCGGAACTCTGAAGGACCTGCGGGACTCCGGGTGCGACCTGATCACCATCACCCAGTACCTGCGCCCCAGCGAACGCCATCTGCCCGTGGACCGCTGGGTCAAGCCGCAGGAATTCGTCGATATCAGCACCGAGGCAGAAGAACTGGGTTTCCTCGGCGTGATGAGCGGTCCCCTGGTTCGCTCCTCCTACCGTGCCGGAAGGCTCTGGGCTACGGCCATGCGCCGCAAGGGACGCGAACTGCCTCCGCAGCTGGCCCACATCGAGGATTCCGGGAGCACGCTCCAGGAAGCCTCCTCCATCCTCGCCCGCAGGTGACGGCGGCCCGGTCCCCCGGGCACTGCGCCAACCCCTGTGTACCGAATTCCGCCTAACCGCACAACGTTCCTAACCGCACGCCTCACATCACGTAGAATGAACTCATTATGGCCAAAAGCACCGATTCAGACGCATCCCAGAGCGCCCGCAAAGGCGTCTTTTCCCGCAAGGCGAAGGGGGAAAAGAAGCCCAAGAAGGAAGGGCGCATGAAGCAGATTGCCCAGGTCTTCAAGATGACCCGGCGCAATGACCCCAACGTCGTATGGCTGATGCTCGGCGCGTTCCTCGGCATCATCGCCGTGGGCCTGCTGATCGGCTTCCTGATCGACAACTGGATCACGATGCTCATCATCGCCATCCCGCTCGGCCTGCTCGCGGCAGTATTCATCCTGTCCCGCCGTGCCGAGCGGGCGGCATTCACACAGATTGAAGGCCAGCCGGGAGCCTCCGGCGCCGCCCTGAGCGTGCTGCGCCGCGGCTGGATCCTGGAAGAACAGCCCGTCGCCGTGAACCCCCGCACCCAGGAAGCCGTGTTCCGGGCCATCGGCCGTCCCGGCATCGTCCTGGTCACCGAAGGTTCGCCCGCCCGCGCCAAGGCACTTGCCGACGGCGAACGGCGCCGGATGAACCGGATCGTCCCCAAGGTTCCGATCACGGTCATCCACACCGGCCGCGGCGAAGGCCAGGTTCCGCTGTCCAAGGTGGCGACCACGGCCAAGAAGCTCCCCAAGGCACTGACCAAGCAGGAAGTCGCCACCGTCAACAAGCGGCTCTCGGCGCTTGGCACCCGGCTGCCGATCCCCAAGGGCATCGACCCGTACCGCGCCCGTCCGGACCGCAAGGCAACCCGCGGACGCTAGCCGATTCTCCACCAAAAGGGCCCCTTTACTGGGGGCCCTTTTGTTTTGCCCTTAGGTCCCATCCGGCAGCAGGGAATCCGCGTCCGCCAGCCGGACCAGCAGGTCGTGTTCTTCCGCCAGGGTGAGTCCAGCTCCCCGCGGACGTCCGACGCCGGCGGCTTCCTCCCAGGCGAGGGTGTCCTTGAGCGTCTGCAGCAGCGGTCGAAGCCGGAGTCCGGCGGAATGCGCGCGTGCATTCGACCGGGCGTTCATGCCGTGCCAGTCCGGATCTTCCAGCCAGAGCGGCAGCGACCGGGGACCGGACCACTCGTTCACGCCCTGTTCGCGGAGCCATTGCGGCGGGGCCGGTACGGTAATCGGTGGAAGGGCGGAATCCGCCACCCATGACTCCCGCGCATCTGGCTCCCTGACCCCTGCTGCCGACGCTGCCTCGGCCAGGTGCCCTGAGAACGGCAGCGTCTCCCCCACCGCGTTGAACACTCCGGCGGTCCGCTGCTCAGCCACGAGCACGAGCCACTGTGCCAGGTCCCGGACGTCGATGAGCTGCGTCGGCTGGTTCGGCACGTCCGGCACGAGGACTGAGCCGCCCTGGGCGAAGCGCACCGGCCAGTATCCGCTGCGGCCCGAGGTATCCCCCGGGCCGCCTATGAGCCCTGCACGGACTATGGCATGGGAGCCGTCGCCGAAGCCGTCAGTGACCGCCTGCTCGCAGGCGACCTTGGCGGGACCATAGCTTTCCATGCTCTCCATGACGTCTGCCGCCAGGGGTGCCAGCAGCGGGGCATCCTCGTCCTGGCCGAATTCCCGCTGGCTGGCATAGACGTTGCCGGTGGAGACAAACACATAGAAGCCCGCGGCGGCCCTCAGGTCGCGGACGGAGCGGCGCACCTGTCCGGGCTGGCGGGAGACGTCGATGACAGCGTCCCAGTGCTCCTGTGCGGCTGCTGCGAGGCCGTCGTCGGCGTCGCGGTCCACCCTGAGGAAATCCGCTCCGGCCGGCGGTTCGCCGGAGCTGCCGCGGGCGGCGCAGGTGACGTCGTGACCTTCAGCCAGTGCAGCGACGGCGGTGTGGTGACCCAGCCAGGCGGTTCCGCCCAGAATCAGTAGTTTCATACCCGGAATCTGCCAGATTCTGTGGTCCGGTGGAAGCCTAGTGCTTCACCTTCACCAGGACCGTGCCCATGGCGCGGTCATGCAGGCCGCGCTGGTCGGCGTCGAACACCACCGCCGGGATCACCAGGCACAGCAGCAGCGTGCGGACAATCGCAGCCGGAATGTTGGCCGGACGGCCGTCCATTTTCTGCACCTGCAGGCTGAAGACGCGGTGACCGATGCTGTAGCCGAGGAGGCTGACGAGGAGGATCTGCTCTACGGCAAAGATCGCCAGGATGGCAAAGTCATCTCCGCCGAAGAGCCAGTAGGCAATGAGCGAGGCGATGGCCCAGTCGATGACCAAGGCACCCAGCCGGGGACCGACGCGCGCAATGGATCCCGGTCCGGTACGCGGGCGGCCGAGGCGTTTGCCCGGCCACGTACTCTCATCGGAGGGAGGGCCTTCCAGCCAGGAACCTATATCGCTTCTATCGACCACGGTTAAAGACTACCCGGGTGGCAACGGCGGAAAGGCACCCTCCATTATCACTGTCCCCCGTGGTTGCGGATAGGGTGGAAGGGAGACCATCGACTGCGTAACGTACCGGAAACACATGCGTCACCGCCGGGAAACCATGCCCCTTTAGGGTCAAGGTGACGCGCGGGACGTTCAAAGGGCCCGGCGCCAGCCAGGTCTTGCAGCCCGAGGTCTTCCACCCAAACAGTTGTATAGGAGCACATAAACGATGTTCAAGAACGCGGACGAAGTCCTCAGGTTCATCGCTGACGAGCAAGTGAAGTTCGTCGACATCCGATTCACCGACGTTCCCGGAGTGCAGCAGCACTTCAACGTGCCGGCCAAAACCGTAGATGCCGATTTCTTCGTCAACGGTCAGCTGTTCGACGGCTCATCCATCCGCGGCTTCCAGGGCATTGCAGAGTCCGACATGCAGCTCATCCCGGATGTGACGACGGCGTTTGTCGATCCCTTCCGCATCGAGAAGACCCTCGCGCTGAACTTCTCGATTGTGAACCCGCGTACCGGCGAGCCGTACCACCGCGACCCGCGCGGCGTTGCCGAGCGTGCCGAGGCTTACCTGGCCTCCACGGGCATCGCCGATACGGCCTTCTTCGGTTCCGAGGCCGAGTTCTACATCTTCGACAACGTGCAGTACGAGTCCTCCCCCAAGGGCAGCTTCTATAAGGTGGACTCCATCGAGGCGCCCTGGAACAGCGGCCGCGAGGAAGACGGCGGCAACCTGGGCAACAAGACGCCGTACAAGGGCGGCTACTTCCCCGTGGCACCCGTGGACAAGCAGGCCGACCTGCGCGACGCCATCAGCGTGGAGCTGGACAACGTAGGCCTCGAAGTCGAACGCGCCCACCACGAGGTCGGCGGTGCCGGCCAGGCTGAAATCAACTACAAGTTCACCACCCTGACCCACGCGGCTGACGACCTGCAGAAGTTCAAGTACATCGTCAAGAACGTGGCCGATGCCTGGGGCAAGTCCGCCACCTTCATGCCGAAGCCGATTTTCGGTGACAACGGTTCGGGCATGCACTGCCACCAGTCGCTGTGGAACGGCGGCGTGCCGCTGTTCTACGACGAGAAGGGCTACGCCGGTCTGTCCGATCTGGCCCGCTGGTACATCGGCGGCCTGCTCAAGCACGCTTCGGCCGTGCTTGCCTTCACCAACCCGACGGTCAACTCCTACCGCCGTCTGGTCAAGGGCTTCGAAGCTCCCGTGAACATGGTCTACTCGCAGGGCAACCGCTCCGCCGCTATCCGCATCCCGATCACCGGTTCCAACCCGAAGGCCAAGCGCCTCGAGTTCCGCGCTCCGGACCCCTCCTCCAACCCCTACCTGGCGTTCTCCGCGCAGCTGATGGCGGGCCTGGACGGCATCAAGAACCGCATCGAGCCGGCTGACCCGATCGACAAGGACCTCTACGAACTGCCGCCCGAAGAGGCCAAGCACATCCAGAAGGCCCCGGCGTCGCTCGAAGAGGCACTGGTTGCCCTGGAGAACGACAATGAGTTCCTTCAGGCCGGCGGCGTGTTCACCCAGGACATGATCGACAGCTGGATCTCGTACAAGCGTGAATTCGAAATCCTGCCGCTGGCACTGCGCCCGAACCCGTTCGAGTTCGAGCTGTACTACGGCGTCTAATCCGGCTCTGCGGTTGGGCCGCGGCTTGCCCGCAGCCGGCCAGCAGTAACTGCCTGCCTATGGAAGCGGGGTCCCAACATGATGGGACCCCGCTTTTTGCTGTGCAGGGCCGCTTTCGAAACCCTTCATCCCGGTTCGGCTCGCGTAGCATCGGGAGCGGGGAGATCCCCGTCATCACTAAGGAGAACACTGCTATGAAAGCTGTCTACGTCACCGGCCCGGACACCAACGAATGGGTTGAGGTTGAGCAGCCCACCATCGGGCCCAGCGACGTCCTGCTGAAGATGAAGGCCTGCGGGATCTGCGGATCAGACGCGTTTTACAGCCACATCGGCGGCATTCCGCCCCGTCAGGGTGCAACACCGCTGGGCCACGAACCGGCGGCCGAGGTGGCGGAAGTCGGCTCCGAGGTCGACGGCATCGCGGTAGGCGACCACGTGGTGATTGACACGATGGCTTTCACTGACGGGCTGCTCGGCAGCGGCGGTGCGCAGGGCGGGCTCTCGGAGTACGTGGTGGTTCACGACGCAGCCCTTGGCCGCCAGCTCAAAGTCATTCCCAAGGACATTCCGTGGGAAGTGGCCGCCCTGAACGAACCGATGGCCGTGGCCCTCCACGCCGTGAACCGCACCAATCCCAAGCCCGGTGACAAAGTGGTGATCTTCGGTGCCGGTCCCATCGGCCTCGGCGCCCTCCTCGGCTACCGACGCCGCGGTGTGGGCCACATCGTCGTCGTCGACGTCATCGCGTCCCGCCTTGAGAAGGCCCTCCAGATCGGCGCGGACGCCGTCATCAACTCCGCAGAAGAGGACCTTGCCGCCCGGCTCGTGGAGCTGCACGGTGACGGAGCAACCATGATGGTCCGCGGGGTCCGGTCAGGTACCGACATCTTCCTGGACGCGGCCGGCGCACCCGTCATCCCCGCTACCGTCGCCGGCCTCGCCAAGCAGGGAGCAGTGCTCGGCGTCGTGGCGGTCCATAAGAAGCCCGTCGAGCTCGACTTCGGCACGATCCTCACCACCGAACTCACCATCGTTTTTGCCATGGGCTATCCGACGGAGATCTTCGAAGTGACCGAGGACATCATCGAAAACTGGCAGAAGTACGCGCTGATCATCAGCGACACGCTGCCCTTCGATAAAGCATTGGACGCCCTCACGCTGGCACAGACCCCGGGTGCTGCCGACAAGGTGGTCGTGACCTTCGACTAGCGCCGCGTCCCGGTTTTCCCGGCGGCTACAGCGTCACGCCGTCGGGAAGGTCCGGTGCATCGAATTTCTGCCGGTCACACTCGGCCTTCAGCTGCGGGTAGGTGGCGGCAATCAGGTCCAGGATGCGGTTGCGGACCACCAGGTAAGCCTCCCCGACGCCCACCACGCCCTTGAATTCCTTGAGCTCCTCCTCGTAGGAAGTCTGCTGGTGGCGCAGGTAGTTCACGGTCAGCCGGTTTAGCCGCGACGGTGCCGTGGAGAGGCTGGCCGGGGACTGCTTGCCGCGGAGCCTGCCGTTGAAATGCTCGATCGCCTTGCGCTGCATGGTTTCCCACGGCTCGGGAACAATGCGCAGGTCCAGCGCTTCGGCGACGGCGACCGCTGCCTTCTTCTTCACCAGGGCACGTTCCCGGGCTGCCAGCTGACGGTTGCGGGAGGCCTCCCGGGCCTTTTGGTACTCCGGCGTGGCCTCGATGGCTTCGACGCGTTCCAGGGCGTAGAGCTTCATGGGGGCTGCCTTGCGGGAAAACGGGTTCCGTGCGGTCTGATCCGGTTCGGGCAGGAAGGTCTTGATCTGCCCGTCGGTCCAGCCCCGTTCCTTCTTCAGGTCATCGGCGATGAGCATGCCCTCGCTGTTTGCCGGTTTCGGACGCGGCGGGTGGTGTTTGCCTCTGGGCACGGTGCTCCCCGGATGTAGGAATGGTGTTTCTCCTATTCTAGGAGCCCGCTGTCCCCGGTCCTTCAAATGCAAAAACGCCGCCATTCCCGGGTGGGAACGACGGCGGAGACTTCTTCTGCGCTGTGCCTTGTGCGTTACGCGGTGGCCTCAGCGACGACCTGGCTCGCGGCCGGTTCTGCGTTCAGCATTGCGACCTCTGCTGCCGATACTCCCCCGGCAACCAGTGCGCATCCGGCCGCAATGGCCGTGATCTGTGCGGTGAATCGTGAAGTGGTGGTCCTGCTGCGTGTGACATTGACGTGCTTCAACATATAGCTGATGCTCCCTTCGAGAGGCATGGGGTAGCACTCCGGACACACTGAATCGATGTGCCGAAAAGCGGTGGCTTCTGCGCCGGAGTGGTGGTTTTGCGGTTCGTCGCCCAAGGCGGACCGCGGAATTCAGGAGAGGCTGCGCGTGCTGCACTTACTGGCTGCGCTTATGGGGCCTTCGGATCCTGTCCGCTTTCCAGTCTACTGGTATTACCTTCTGTGCTCAAGGTGCGAGGCCCGGGATGGCAGTACGTTTGAACACATGCAAGTTGATCATCTTGACCTGTCCATTCCCGTCGGCGAGGGGCACGTATCCGCCGTATTGTCCCGCCCCGACGGCGCGGACGTGACCGTCGTCGTCGCCCACGGAGCCGGAACCGGGATGGAGCACCCCTTCCTCACCGGGTTCACCGGCGCCCTGACCGACGGCGGCGCGGCCACCCTGCGCTTCAACTTTCCGTACCGCGAAGCCGGGAAGAAGTTTCCGGACCGGGCTCCCGTGGCCGTGGAAACGTGGAAGGCCGTTATGGCCACTGTGGCGGAGCGCGACGACGCCGGGCCGGTCTGGGCGTGCGGGAAGTCCTTCGGCGGCCGGATGGCGTCCATGTCGGTCGCGGAAGGCATGCCTGCGGCAGGCCTGGTGTATCTGGGCTACCCTTTGCATCCGCCCGGCAAGCCGGAGAAGCTGCGCGATGAGCATTTATACGGCCTGACCCTGCCGATGCTGTTCCTGCAAGGCACACGTGACACTTTCGCCCTGCCCGGCGAGCTGGAACCCGTGGCCCATCGGATTGGTCCGAACGCCCGGGTTGAACGGATTGAGGGCGGGAACCACTCCTTTGAGGTGCGCGGACAGAAGCGCACGCCTGACGTCATAGGTGCCGGACTCGCTGAGCCGGTCCTGCGGTTTATCCGGGACGCAGAAGCCGGGAGGAGTTGATGGCAAGCCTGCCGATGCAGCTTCTGGCACCGTTCTTACGGCTGACCAGGAAGCCGTTGACGGCCACGGTGGAACGTACGGAGGCGAGACTGGCGAAGGGGAGGCAGCCCGCCCCGCCTCCCCGAAGCCTGCTGCGGAAGTTCCGTGTGGAACAGAGGAGCGTCGAGGGGTTCTCCTGCTATTCGGTGATGCCAGGGGCCGGGGGCAGCTCCGTGCCCGGAACTGCCTCCTGCGCGGTGTTGTACCTGCACGGCGGTTCGTACATCAGCCCGATCAGCGCCTGGCACTGGCGGTTCATCGCCCGTCTGGCGGCAGCGGGCCACCGGGTGGAGGTTCCGCTCTACGGTCTGGCCCCGGAGTACAACCACCGGGACGCACCAGGACTGCTGGCGTCCGTGTACCGGCAGCTGCTTGAAGACTACGATCCCAGGGACGTGGCTTTTATGGGCGACTCAGCCGGTGGCGGACTGGCGCTGGCCTTTGCCGAGCAGCTAACGGAGTTGTCTCTGCCTCAACCGCGGCGTTTGGTTCTGCTGTCCCCGTGGGTGGACGTGGCGATGGAGAATCCGGAGCTTGCCGCGGTTGAAGCGGTGGATCCGTGGCTCAGCCGTGCCGGGCTGCGGGTTGCGGCGCGTGCCTGGGCTTCGGGTGACGCCCTGACGGATCCACGGGTCAGTCCCGTCAACGGCATGCTGTCGGGTCTGCCGCCGACGGACCTGTTTGTCGGAACCCATGACCTGCCCTATCCCGATGTGCTCCGGCTGGAAAGACTGCTGAAGTCGGCCGGAACCCCGGTTTCGCTGCAGGTCGCTGACGGCGGGGTCCATGTCTATCCCCTGCTTCCCGTGCCCGAGGGCAGGGCTGCGCGGAAGAGGATCCTGGAGCTGCTGCGGGCCTGATTACCGGAGCCGCGGGAGATACAGGGGCAGGATGTCGACGCCGGGACAGGAAAAGCGGGCCGTCGATTCGACCGTCGGTGCCGTCAGAAGGGCGGCATGTTCTCCTCTGGCTCCGGGCTCGGTCCGCCGGTTCCGACGGTTCCGCCGGTTCCAGACCATCTGGTCCCGGAAGAACCAAGTCCGTTGAAGTCCCTGCCGTGTAATTTCGCGTCCATTCGGTAGACCCGTCCCATCGGCGAAGTCCACTCGATGATGCCCGGCTCCGGTTGCCTTGCCTTCCACAACCCGACTGTCTTGAACCGGTGGTGCTCCTTGCATAGGTGGGCCAGGTTCCCGTGCTCGGTTGGCCCTCCAACGGCCCAGGGCAGGGTGTGGTCGAGTTCGCAGTTCTCTGCCGCCACGCTGCATCCCGGGAACCGGCAGGTCCCGTCACGGGCCTGCAGCCAGCGTTTGAGTGCGTGCGGAATCCTGCGCTGCCGGCCCACCGCCAGGATTTCTCCGTCGCCGCCCTGCAGCAAGCCGGTCCACCGGCCCATGTTCGCCAGCAGGTCCCGGGCGACCTCGGCACTGATCGGACCGTAGCCATTCAACTCCGCCGGCGCATCCGACAGCCCCAGCAGCGATTCGGCCGACACAATCACCATCACCTCCGCCCGTAATCCCCCGGCGGACCAGCCCTCCCCCGGCATGCCTGGCTCCTGCGGGGCATCGGAACCCGGGGTTGCGCCCACCCACGGTTCGCTTGTTCGCGAAGATGATTTCGGTCCGGTTCCCGCCCCTTCCGGCCTGTCTCGATCGCCCGGTTCACGTTTTACCGCGGTCGGTTCCGCAGCCGAGCGCATTCGCATCCCTAGGGTCGGTTCCGCCGCCGTGCCTGCCGCCGTGCCTGTCGGCATGCTCGGTTCCGCCGCCGTGCCTGTCGGCATGCCCGGTTCCGCCATGGAGCGTGTCGTCTGGCCGGTAAGCGCCGATACGAAGACATCGGCACGCAACTGATCCAATGTCCGGGAATCCCCTGCCTTCTGCTCGCCGCGGGCGCAGCCGGTCAAACCGTTGAAGATCCCGTGCGCCGCAGCAGCAGGCAGGAAAGCCGAAAGGACACCGATCCCGTCCGGCAGGTCCTCCACCCAGACCCGGCGATCCGACACGGCCGCCCGGTGGCGCTCCGGAATGGTCTGCGGGAACATCCCCTCCCTGATCCTGCGGGCCGTGCGGTCGAACTGCGGACCGGTCTTCCCCGGGGCCAGGGGCAACAGTCCGGCCTCCAGCACCCTGCTGTCCTCGAGGCGCAGGCCAGCGGTCTGGTCCACAACCGTACGGGCCCTGCGGTAATCGATGGCACCGTGTTCGAGGTCAGCCAAGGTCTCGGGGCATCTGGTGCACAACTGCTCCGAATCGGCGACCAGCCGCTGCGCGGTAACTCCGGGCAGGCACAGCAGGGCACCGACCTCCGCAGCGGTGGCCCTGAGCACCCACTCCCCGTCCCACTGTGCACCCCAGTCTCTGCCACGGGCACCACCCCGGCTGCAATCCCGGCCACCCGCCCGGTCGTTGCCGGTGGCGGCCGAAGCCGTATCGTTCGAGGCTTCCGCCGCAGGGTTCGCGTTAGAGGCAAAGTTAGCCTCGGTAGCCGTATCAGCTGCGTGGGCGCTGGCAGCCGGACCCGGAGTTGCCGCGTAGGGATCCGGACGTGGATATAGGTTCTGCGCAGTGAGTTCCTGCAGCCGGTACACGGTGCGTGCCTGTTGCGCCTGCACCCAGCAGACCACTGCGTTGAGACGCTCCAGAGTCTGCAGCGCCGCTTCCTGCCCCAGTTCCCCAGGCTCCTGGAGGGAGAGCATCCCCATCAACCCGGGCGGCAACACCGTGCCTGCAGCAGGAGCATCACCGGCGGACACGCAGAACACACCCGGCAGCGCCAATCCCATGTCCGCCTGGGGAGGTGTGCTGGTTGTCCATGCCCTGAATGGCTCCCGCGGCTCTTCAGCGCGGCCCCCGGCATTTCCGGTACCCGTGCTGTCCGAACGTGGATATGCCCCCGGATGACGAGCCGCTCGACTCCGGGAGCGAGAATTGCGGGCAGTGGCCTGTTCCATAAGCCAAGTCCACCAGCGCGGAGGCCTGCCCGGACCGGTGGGCCGGCACTATGTGGAAAACTGCTCTACGGCATCATGAGGGCCCAGCCTGTGGAGGAACTCTCTGCTCCTGGCTCACACCCGTCTGCAGCGACCAGGTTGAATAAGCCAAAACGCCGGACCTGCTCAGCCCTGCCACGGTGCCCGCTCGCAAGCGGCGGCTGCACAGCGTCGAAGTCCACCGTCCTCCAAGCAGGTCACGGCATCACCCTTCAGCGAGCCGGCCTCTAGTGTTGCTTCCCCGCAGGTTCAGAGCCACTCGCAGCAACAACCCGTCCCGCAGCACGGTTCGCCCGGGAGGCAGCCGCAAGAATCAACGCAAGTACTCCGAGGCTTCCCGTAATGGCAACGACGGCAAGCACTCCCTCGGTGCCGTCGAAGACCAGGGCGAGGATGCCCATGACCGCAAAAACGGCAGCTGCCGCGTGTATGAGTCCGCGCGCTGCCTCATGTCCCGCCCGCCAGGCCTCCGGCGAATCCGTCACGTATCCCGTTCGGATGCCAATCAGGCCGTTGACGCCAACCTTCCCCCGGGCGGTGGCTTCAGCCGCCCAGGACAGGCCGAGTCCGCACATTAGCATCACTATTCCCGTAAACCCCATGGCTACAGGCTACCGGGTCCGCTCGTAGCGCCAGGAGGTCTTGTCCATTACGAGCCGGTGCCGCGCCGGCGGAGAAGGATCCGACGTCGGCGCAGAAGATCCACCGACAGCCGCGCCGGAAGCGCCGCCCGCGCCGTCGTACTCATCGTCGCCCGCCCAGGCCAAAACCGTCGCGGGCTCGTATCCGGAGAGGGGACGGGTCCGGAAGGTTTCCGGTTCAGCACCCGCAATCCGGGCCAGGGCGGCAGCCGCGGAGGTATCGGTGGTCAGGGAGTGCAGGGTGACCCAGGTCGGCGCAACGAGCTGCATCAGCCCGTTGCGGTGCCGGTCCAGTGCCTCCGCCGGCAGGAGCCACAGGTGGTTGAGCAGCTCCCCCGGGTTGAGCCGGATATTCCCGTCTGGAGCCTCCGCCGCAAAGAACCAGGTCTGGTAGCGCCGGGGAATGTTCTCCGGAGGGATCCAGCAGGAAAGCGGCACCAGGTCCGCGGCAGGAAGGACCAGCCCGGTCTCTTCGGCGGTTTCGCGTACTCCGGCCCGCAGAGCGGCCGCTGCTTCGGGCTCTCCCTCAACGCGGTCTTCCGGGTCCACCCGGCCGCCGGGAAACACCCAGGCACCGCCGAAGGAGCCCGCAGTCGGCCGCTCGAGCAGCAGCACTTCGGGGCCGGCGTCGGAATCCCGAAGGAGTACGACAGTGGCCGCCGTACCGGTTAGTTCGCTCATTCAGAAGAGCATAACGAATACCGGCGGCGGCCACCGTAAAAAGCGTCCGGAGCGCTAGAGCACCTTGGCCAGGAAGTCCTGAAGCCGCGGAGCCTGCGGGTTGCCGAAGAGCAGTTCAGGGGTGTTCTCTTCGACGATGTAGCCGTCCGCCATGAAGATCACGCGGTCGGCCACTTCGCGGGCGAAGCCCATTTCGTGGGTGACAACAACCATGGTCATGCCTTCCCGGGCCAGGTCACGGATGACCTGCAGCACTTCGCCCACCATTTCCGGGTCGAGGGCAGAGGTGGCCTCGTCGAAGAGCATGATGTCGGGCTGCATGGCCAGCGCACGGGCAATAGCCACACGCTGCTTCTGGCCGCCGGAAAGCTGAGCGGGACGCGCGTCGGCCTTGTCTGCCAGCCCAACCCGGTCCAGCAGTGCCAGCGCGGTCTTGCGGACCTCGGCCTTCGGTGCCTTCTTCAGCTGCACCGGAGCCAGCATGATGTTGTCCAGCACGCTCATGTGCGGGAACAGGTTGAAGTGCTGGAAGACCATGCCGATGTGCTGGCGCACCTCGTTCAGGTTCACCTTCGGATCGGTGAGGTCGAAACCGTCAACCATGACGGTGCCGCCGGTGATGTCTTCGAGCTTGTTCAGGCAGCGCAGGAACGTGGACTTGCCGGAGCCGGAGGGGCCGATCACGCAGACCACTTCGCCCTCGGCCACGCTGACGTCCAGGCCCTTGAGGACCTCGTTGGATCCGTAGGACTTCCGCAGTCCGATGGTTTGGATCTTGCTCACTTGTTAAACCTCTTATCCAGGACGTCCGCCAACTTGGTCAGCAGCGTAATGACGATGAAGTACAGGGCAGCCACGATGATCAGGACCTCCGCGGTACGGAAGTTCACCGCGTAGATCTGCTGGCCCTGGTACGTCAGCTCCGCAAAGCCGATGACGGCAAGCAGGGAGGTGTCCTTCAAGGTGATGACGAACTGGTTGATGAAGGAAGGCGTCATGATCTTGATGGCCTGGGGAATGATGACCTTCTGCATGGTCTTCCCGTAGCCCAGTCCGAGGCTGCGTGCTGCTTCCATCTGGCCGGGATCCACGGACTGGATGCCGCCGCGGACAATCTCGGTCATGTAGGCGCCGGCGTTCAGGCTCAGCGTCAGCACACCGGCCGTCAGCACGTCCACCGGCTGGCCGATGATCTGCGGCAGGCCGAAGTAGAAGAAGAAGGCCTGGACCAGCACCGGGGTGCCGCGGAAGATGCTCACGTACACGGTGGCGATGCCGCGCAGGATCTTTGACGAGCCGACCTTCAGGAAGCCGAAGAACACGCCCAGGACGAGCGCGAAGAGCAACGACAGTGCGGTTGCCAGCAGGGTCAGGCCCATGCCCTTGGCGAAGGCCGGGCCGTTGTCCGTGATGAGGGACCAGAAGCTTGAGTCCTTGGCGCCGGCTTCCAGGTAGGTATCCAGGATTTCGTCGTATTCGCCGCTTTCCTTCAGGTCGGCGAGGCCGGCGTTGAAGGCGGTGAGGAGTTCGGGGTTGGCACCCTTGTTCACGGCGAAACCGTACGAGCTGCCGGCTTCCTTCTCGGTGACAGTCTTCAGGCCGTTGCCGGAGGCCACACCGTAGG
This sequence comes from Arthrobacter sp. zg-Y238, assembly GCF_024385525.1. Lineage (GTDB taxonomy): Bacteria > Actinomycetota > Actinomycetes > Actinomycetales > Micrococcaceae > Arthrobacter_B > Arthrobacter_B jinronghuae. Next base: position 497,271 of record NZ_JANFLU010000010.1, read on the forward strand.
CAAGCACGGGGTAATCATCAAACACGGCCACGGAGCCGCCGGCCTTGACGTCGTCGTACATCTGGGCGGACTGCGCGAACGCAACCACCTCAAAGCCGTACTCGTCCTTGATGGACTCGGCGAACGTCTGACCTTCGGTCCCGGTCTTGACCGCTACGCGCTTTCCGCGCAGATCCTCGTACCCGGCGACGTCGTCGTTGTTCTCGGCGACGGCCATCTGGATGCCGGACTCGAAGTACGGATCCGAGAAGTCGAAGACCTGCCGGCGCTCGTCGGTGATGGACATGCCGGCAATGACGCCGTCCACCTGGTTGGACTGCAGCGACTGCAGTGCCGCATCAAAGCCGAGGGACTGGATTTCGACATTGAAACCCTCCTCCTCGGCGATCGCGTTGAGAAGGTCCATGTCGATACCGACCAGTTCGCCGTCTTGACGGAATTCGAACGGTGCGAAGGTGGTATCGGTGCCGATGACGAAGGTCTCGCCCTCGACGCCGTCCGCTGCAAAGGCTCCGGCCGCAGGTATCCCCAGCAACAAAGCCAGGGTTGCGAGGAAGGTGGTCAGCGGTACGGCCAGTTTAGCCGGGCCCTTTAAGGCCCGTTTGCCACTAAGCAAAGTAAACGTCTCCTAGCTCTTTCACTGCGGCCCACGCCGCAAATGCCCTCATAGAGCGTACCTAGAGCAGTGGCAATGCAACGAACTGGAAGGGCCTCCAGGAGCGTGACCTAGGTCCCGTATCCGTAGAAATACCGTTCGAAAACGGCCCGGGCATGCCGGGTGAGCTTGAGGTAGTCCTCCTCCAGGACCCCGCCCTGGCCTGCGCCGTAACCGCACCAGCGGGCCACGGCATCCAGTTCGCGCCGGGAGGACGGCAGCACGTCGGGGTTCCGTCCGCCGCGGATAACATTTGCGCTTCGGACCCGGCTGGCGAGCAGCCAGGCCTGGCGGAGGGTGTCGACGTCGACGGCGGGAAGCAGCTCCGCCGCCTCAATCGCGTCCAGGGCGGGCAGGGTCGCCGTCGTCCGCAGCTCCGGCACGCGGTGCGCGTGCTGCAGCTGGAGCAGCTGGACCTGCCACTCAACGTCGCTGAGGCTGCCGCGTCCGAGTTTGAGCTGGCGGGAGGGATCGGCCCCCCGGGGCAGCCGTTCGGCTTCCACCCTGGCCTTGATCCGGCGGATTTCCCGCACGTCCTTGACCGTGACCTCCTCCGGGTAGCGGACCGGATCGATCAGCGCCATGAAGTCCTCGGCCAGGGCGTCGCTGCCGGCCATCGGGCGCGCCCGGAGCAGCGCCTGCGCTTCCCAGATCACGGACCAGCGCTCGTAGTAGCCACGGTAGGATTCCAGGCTGCGCACCAGCGGCCCCTGCCGGCCCTCGGGGCGCAGTCCGGCGTCGAGGACCAGGGGGCGTTCGGCCTGGACGGCCGGGCTGCAGGGCTGCTGCAGGAATGTGGAGATCTGCGAGACGACCTTCTCCGCCTGCGCCTGCGCTGCGGCCGGGTCGACGCCGGGCAGCGGGCGGTGCACGTACATCACGTCGGCGTCGGAACCGTAGCCGATCTCCCGTCCGCCCTGCCGGCCCATCGCTACCACCAGCAGATCGGTGAGCTTCTCGCTGCTGTCGAACACCTCCGACTCCGCCACATGCAGGGCTCCCAGCACAGCGGCACGGTCGGCGTCGGCCAGGGCACGGCCGACGTCCTGCTGGCTGACCAGGCCTGCGCTGTCGGCGATGGCAATGCGCAGCATTTCCCGCCGGCGGATCAGCCGGATCAGCCGCATGGCCTCCGCAGGGCGGGGATGGCGGGACATCTTTGACTGGATTTCCTGCCACTGCGCGTCAAAGGACGCCGGCACCAGGTCCTTGTCGGAGGCCAGCCAGGAGGTGGATTCCGGCGAAACCTCCAGCAGGTCGGTAATGAACCGGCTCGAGGAGAGGATGGAGCACAGCCGCTCCCCCGCGGCCGAAGAGTCGCGCAGCATGCCCAGGTACCAATGCGTATCGCCCAGGTTTTCACTGAGCCGCCGGAAACCCAGCAGGCCCGCGTCAGGGTCCACGCCGTCGGCCAGCCACGCCAGCAGCACCGGAAGGAGCTGCCGCTGCAGCGCGGCACGGCGGCTGACTCCCACGGTCAGTGCCTCGATGTGGCGCATGGCGCCGCGGGGATCTGCGTAACCCAGGGCGGCCAGGCGGGCCTGGGCTGCCTCGGGTGTCAGCCGGACCTCGTCCGCACTCAGGTTCGCCGCGGTGCTCAGCAGCGGGCGGTAGAAGATGCTCTCATGCAGCCGCCGCACCAGGCGCTTGCGGCGCTGCCACTGCTCCTGCAGGCGTTCGGCGCTGGGCCGCTCCGGGGAAAGGGAACCGGCGCTGGACTTGGCGAGGGCACGCAGCGCGGCCTCACTCTCGGGCATCAGGTGGGTCCGGCGCATGTGCACCATTTGGATGCGGTGCTCAAGCACACGCAGGTAGCGGTAGGACTCGTCCAGTTCCCGGGCATCGGTACGCCCGATGTACCCGGCATCGCTGAGCGCGGCAATCGCAGCGGTTGTGGTGCGCACCCGGAGGGATTCATCGACCCGGCCGTGCACCAGCTGCAGCAGCTGGACGGTGAATTCGACGTCGCGCAGTCCGCCGCTGCCCAGCTTCAGCTGCCGCGCCTCTTCATGGGCGGGAATGTTGTCGGTGACCCGGCGGCGCATGGCCTGCACCGATTCGACGAATCCGTCCCGCTCGGAACTGCTCCAGATCAAGGGGGCGACGGCTTCTTCGTAGCGCCGGCCCAGGTCCCTGTCCCCTGCCATGGCGCGGGCCTTCAGGAGCGCCTGGAACTCCCAGCTGTGTGCCCAGCGCTGGTAATAGTTCAGATGCGACTCCAGCGTGCGCACCAGCGGGCCGTCCTTGCCCTCGGGACGCAGGTTGGTGTCCACCTCCCAAAGCGGGGGCTCCGGTGCCGAGGCGTTGATGGCGCGGGAAATCCCGGCGGCCAGCGCCGTGCCGATGGCGGAGGCCCGCTCCTCCGGCAGCCCGGAGGCCTCAATCACGTAGATGACGTCGACGTCGGAGATGTAGTTCAGTTCCCGCGCGCCGGCCTTGCCCATCCCGATGACGGCCAGGCGTACAGCGGAGATCTCTTCGGCCGGGTAGCTCGCCGCCAGCTCCGCCCGGGAGACCGCCAACGCGGCTTCCAGGGCCGCGCCGGCCAGGTCCGCGAGCTCGCGTCCGGCCGCAGGCAGGAAGTCAGTGGGCGACGCCGCACCGAGGTCCCGCACGGCAAGGTCCAGCAGGTGCCGCCGGTACCGGGACCGCAGCGCCACATAGGCGCCCGTGCCCGTCAGGCCGGCCACGGGCGCTGCGCCGCTGCCCGCATGTACGGCGTCCAGCAGCGAGGCCCGCAGGGTGGGTTCATCCGTGCTGCCGGGTTCGGCACGCAGCTCGCGGTGCAGCACACCGACATCCCCGGGATGCCGCATCAGGAACTCCGCCAAGGCATCGGAGGCCCCCAGGAGCCGGAACAGGGCTTCGCTCCGCTCGGCGCCGCCGTTGACCAGTTCCACCAGCTCCGGGGCACGCCCGATCAGCCGAACCAGCGACTGCAGTGCCAGGTCCGGATCCGCCGAGCAGTTGAAGCCCGCGAACAGCGCGTCCTCATCGATGCCCTCGAGTTCCGAAGCCGCCAGGAACCGCGTGCTTTTTTCGAGGTCGCGGAAACCCGTGGCGATCAGCCGTCGAGTCAGGCTCATCGGTGCCGGCCCTTTCCTAGAGGATGCCCAGGTTCTTCTGCAGTTCGAACCTGGTCACCTGCTGGCGGTATTCGTTCCAGTCCGCACGCTTGTTCCGCAGGAAGTTCTCGAACACCTGCTCGCCCAGGATGTCGGCCACGAGCTCGGACTCCTCCATAACGCGCACGGCGTCATGCAGGGACGCCGGCAGCGGGTCGTGGCCCATGGCCCTGCGTTCGGCGGCGCTCAGGCTCTCGATGTCGTCTTCGGCGCCCGGGGGCAGGTCGTAGCCCTCTTCAATGCCCTTCAGGCCGGCCCCGAGCAGCACGGCGTAGGACAGGTACGGGTTGGCTGCTGCGTCGATGCCGCGGTACTCGATCCGGGCGGACTGGCCCTTGTTCGGCTTGTACAACGGCACCCGCAGCAGCGCGGACCGGTTGTTGTGGCCCCAGGACAGGTAGCTGGGGGCTTCGCCGCCGCCCCAAAGCCGCTTGTAGGAGTTCACGAACTGGTTGGTGACGGCCGTGAATTCCGGGGCGTGCCGCAGGATGCCCGCCATGAACTGGCGTGCGGTGGTGGAGAGCTGGAACTCGGCACCGGCCTGGAAGAAGGCGTTGCTGTCGCCCTCAAAGAGGGAGAAGTGGGTGTGCATGCCGGAACCGGGGTGGTGCGAGAAGGGTTTGGGCATGAAGCTCGCGTAGCAGTTGGTCATCAACGCGACTTCCTTCACCACTGTGCGGAAGGTCATGATGTTGTCCGCGGTCTGCAGGGCGTCGGCATAGCGCAGGTCGATCTCGTTCTGACCCGGCCCGGCCTCGTGGTGGCTGAACTCCACGGAGATGCCCACTGCCTCGAGCATGGACACGGCGGTGCGGCGGAAGTCCTGCGCGACGCCGCCGGGGACGTGGTCGAAGTAGCCGGCCTGGTCCACGGGAACGGGCTGGCCGTCTTCGCCGAGTTCATCGGACTTCAGCAGGTAGAACTCGATCTCGGGGTGGGTGTAGCAGGTGAAGCCCATGTCCGCGGCCTTCGCCAGCTGGCGCTTGAGCACGTTCCGGGGATCGGCAGCGGACGGCTGGCCGTCCGGGGTGAGGATGTCGCAGAACATCCGTGAGGTCTGCTCCTCGTCGCCGCGCCAGGGCAGGATCTGGAAGGTGGAGGGATCCGGCTGGGCCAGCAGGTCCGACTCGAAGATCCGGGCCAGGCCCTCGACCGAGGAACCGTCAAAGCCCAGGCCCTCTTCAAAGGCGCCTTCCACTTCCGCCGGTGCCAGCGCCACGGACTTCAGCTGGCCGACGACGTCGGTAAACCACAACCGCACAAACCGGACATCGCGCTCCTCGATGGTGCGCAGAACGAATTCCTGCTGGCGGTTCATCCTTACCTTCTTTCCTCTTCACGGCTCAGAGACATGTGAAACCTTCTTCACTCTACCTACGTGTGCGGGATTTGGTCGGCAGCCCGCGGGGATCCCCTCAACCAACCGGCCCGGCGGGTCCCCGCGGTCCGTTGTTTAGTAGGCTCGAAGCATGACCAGTGCCGAACAGCCCTCCCCGTACGCCGCCAATCCCGCGGACCCTTCCGCTCCTGGCGCACCGGCGCTGAAGAAAATCCGCATCTCGCATCTGCAGCAGTTGAAAGACAACGGCGGCCGGTTCGCCATGCTGACCGCCTATGACCAGTACGCCGCCGGCATTTTCGACGAAGCCGGCATCGAGGTGCTGCTGGTGGGCGATTCGGCCGCGAACAATGTGATGGGCCATGCCACCACCCTGCCCATCACCATGGACGAGATGATCGTCTTCGCCCGGTCCGTTACCGCCGGAGCCAGCCATTCGCTGGTGGTCTGCGACCTTCCCTTCGGCTCCTACGAGGTTTCCCCCGCCCAGGCCATCGAGTCCTCGGTGCGGCTCATGAAGGAAGGCCTGGTCCATGCGGTGAAGATGGAAGGCGGACGGCACTACGTTGAGCATGTCCGTGCCATGACGGCGGCAGGTATTCCGGTCATGGCCCATGTGGGCTTCACTCCGCAGGCCGAACACGCGCTCGGCGGCTACAAGGTGCAGGGCCGCGGCGATGCGGGAGCCGCGGTGGTGCAGGACGCCGTCGCCCTCGCGGAGGCCGGGGCGTTCTGCGTGTTGATGGAAATGGTGCCCGCCGACGTCGCCGCGGAGGTCGACGCCGCGGTGCGGGTACCGACCATCGGGATCGGCGCGGGTAACGCCACGACCGGACAGGTGCTGGTCTGGCAGGACATGGCCGGACTGCGCGGCGGAAAGCAGCCGCGTTTCGTCAAGACGTTCGCGGACCTGCGGACCGAACTGTCCCGGGCGGCGAAGGAATACGCCGATGAGGTACGCAGCGGTTCCTTCCCCGGCCCGGAGCACAGCTTCTAGGGAACACAGCTTCTAGTCTTCGTCGGCGTCCCAGGCCTTGTTCCGCGCCTGCACCTTCTGCAGCGCGAGCTCGGCTTCCTCGCGGGTGGGGTACGGCCCCAGCAGCTTGGTCCAGTCCGACTGCGGGCCCTCCTCCACCTCGTGGGTCACTACGTTGAACCAGTAATCGGCCATGGGGTCCTCCTGTTGACGTGCTGTTGCCATTGGCGTGCCGTGCCTCTGCCGGACGGTCTCGTCCCACCTTCGGGCACGCTGGCGATAAGATCGATGGTATGCCCCAGAAACTCGCCTCTGCACCCGCTGGACACCTGACACCGGGGAGCGTGAGCCCCCGGCTGCGGGTTCCGGCATCCATCCCCCGCCCCGAATACGTGGACAGGGAAGCGCCCGCACCGTTCACCGGCTCCGAGGTCAAGTCTGCGGAAACCATCGAGAAGATCCGGATTGCCAGCAGGATTGCCGCGCAGGCCATCGTTGAGGTGGGCCGGCACATTGCTCCCGGCGTCACCACCGACGAACTGGACCGGATCGGGCACCAGTTCCTGCTGGACTCCAACGCCTACCCCTCCACGCTGGGCTACCGCGGCTTCCCGAAGTCCCTGTGCTCCTCCGTGAACGAAGTCATCTGCCACGGCATTCCGGACACCACGGTGCTGCAGGACGGCGACATCATCAACATCGACATCACCGCCTACATCAACGGCGTCCACGGCGACACCAACTGGACCTTCCTCGTCGGAGACGTCGACGACGAGTCCCGGCTGCTCGTGGAACGCACCCAGGAATCCCTGCGCCGTGCCATCAAGGCCGTGGCTCCGGGCCGGGAGATCAATGTCATTGGCCGAACCATCGAGTCCTATGCCAAGCGGTTCGGGTACGGCGTTGTCCGTGACTTCACCGGCCACGGCGTCGGCGAAGCCTTCCACACCGGCCTGATCATTCCGCACTACGACGCCGCGCCCGCCTACAGCAGGCTGATTGAACCGGGAATGGTGTTTACGATTGAACCTATGCTCACTCTCGGCACTATCGAGTGGGACATGTGGGATGACAACTGGACAGTCCTCACCAAGGACCGCAAACGCACCGCGCAGTTCGAGCACACCCTGCTCGTTACTGATGACGGAGCCGAAGTTCTGACCCTTCCCTGATCCGCTGACCCGAGCTCAGAACTACTACTGGAGAACCATGGCCAAGAAGCACAAGTCCGACAAGCACGTCGACGCCGTCATTGGAATTGATATCGGGGGCACGGGCATCAAGGGCGGCATCGTCGACCTGTCCAAGGGCAAGCTGATTGGCGATCGTTTCCGCATTCCCACCCCGCAGCCGGCAACGCCCGAGGCAGTGGCCGGAGTGGTGGGCCAGATCGTCGCGGAGCTGTCCTCCCGTCCCGGCGGCCCCGGCCCCGAAGTCCCGGTGGGTGTCACCTTCCCGGCCATCATCCAGCACGGCATTGCCCGCTCCGCGGCCAATGTGGATAAGAGCTGGATCGATACCGACGTCGACACACTGCTCACCAAGGCACTCGGCCGCGACGTGCAGGTCATGAACGACGCCGACGCCGCCGGCCTCGCGGAGGCCCGCTACGGTGCAGGCCGTGAAGTGGACGGCACCGTTCTGGTGATCACCTTGGGCACCGGCATCGGTTCGGCCCTGATCTACAAGGGCATGCTGGTTCCCAACGCCGAACTCGGCCACCTGGAAATCGACGGACACGACGCCGAGACCAAGGCCTCCGCCTCGGCCCGGGAACGCGACGGGATCGGCTGGGAAGAATACGCCCAGCGGCTGCAGCGTTACTTCTCGCACGTGGAGTTCCTCTTCTCCCCCGACCTGTTCGTGATCGGAGGCGGCATCTCCAAGCGCAGCGAGGACTTCCTGCCCATGCTGAGCCTGCGGACCCCGATGGTCACCGCCAACCTGAAGAACAACGCCGGAATTGTCGGCGCCGCACTCCAGGCAGCCATGCACTTCAAATACATCAAGTAACTGGTTTCCCGGATACGGGGTAAGCAAAAAGCGGCGGAAAGGTATCCTTTCCGCCGCTTTTTGCTTACCAGCTACTGCGCGGTGAGCGGGCGCTGGGCACCGGACGGTACGCGTCCCGAATTTTCCCTGGCCTCGGTCCGCAGCTTCTCGATGGCTGTCTCGAAATCCTCGAGGGAGTCAAAGGACTGGTAAACGCTGGCAAAGCGCAGGTACGCCACCTGGTCCAGCTTCTGCAGCGGGGTGAGGATGGCCAGCCCCACTTCGTGGGCATCGATTTCCGCTACTCCGCTGGCCCGGATGGATTCCTCCACTTCCTGGGCCAGCATGGCGAGGTCGTCTTCGCTCACGGGCCGGCCCTGACAGGCTTTGCGCACACCGTTGATTACCTTGCTGCGGCTGAAGGGCTCGCCCACCCCGGAGCGCTTGATGACGCTCAGGCTGGTGGTTTCCACGGTGGAGAAGCGGCGCCCGCACTGGGGGCACTGCCGGCGGCGGCGGATCGCCGATCCGTCGTCGGCCAGGCGGCTGTCCACGACGCGGGAATCAGCGTTGCGGCAAAACGGACAGTACATGTCCCGTCCTTTCGCGAAGGGGCCTTGTGGTGCTCTCACTATAGGGCCCGCCCTGCCGCATCACCAAGTACACAACCACAACATGTAGTGCCGGCTGTACTACATGTAGGTGAGCTCCGCGTGACGGCCGCGAAGCGCGTGGGTCCCGGGCGCGTGGGGCGCGTGGCGGGGCGCCTGGTCCCGGGCGTGTGGCGGGGCACCGGGTCCGGGGCGCATCCCTCCGATCGAGGAAACCCCACAGTTTGTCGCAATCCCTGCGGTTTGTCGTGATCCCTGCTCCGCGCGAAGCAGGGATCCGTACAAACCGCAGGGATCCGGACAAACCGACGGGACAAACCGACGGGACAAACCGAGGGGAAAGGCGGAGGGGCAAAGGGCGGAGTCGCGCTCTGCGGATCGCAGTTCAGCGGCGGCAGTGCCCCCCAGTCCGCCGGCCGGCACCGGGCATCTGAGCCTCACCCCGGCCCGCAGGCACCCGGGTTAGGCGGCTTCAATATCCCGGCGAGCTCTGCGAGCAAGGGATTTCGTTGCCGCCGTTCCGGGCGCCGAAGGGAACCCCGGGCGCCGAAGGGAACCACTGGCCCCGAAGGGAACCACGGCCGCCGCACCGGGCGGGCGCCGCACCGGGCCGGGGTTGCCGAAGCGACCCCGGGCCCTGCCCCGCGCGCTATTCGAAGCGGATGCTGACGGCGTCGCCGTGGGCCGGCAGGTCTTCCGCCTGTGAGAGGGCCACGATGTCGGCGCTTACTTCCTCCAGCGCTTCGCGGTTGTAGTTGACCACCTGGATGGCACGCATAAAGGTGGTGACGTTCAGCCCGGAGGAAAAGGCCGCCGTGCCGCCGGTGGGCAGCACGTGGTTGGAACCGGCGCAGTAATCGCCCAGGCTGACGGGACTGTAGTCCCCCACGAAAATGGCACCGGCGCTCCGGACCCGCGCCGCTACGGCCTCGGCGTCGGCCGTCTGGATTTCCAGGTGCTCGGCGGCGTAGGCATCGCAGACGGCAATGCCCTGCTCCAACCCGTCAACGAGGATCACCCCGGACTGGGCGCCGGAGAGAGCCTCGCGCACGCGTTCGCTGTGCTTGGTCTCCCCGACCTGGCGCCCCAGCTCCTCCCGGACCTTCCCGGCAAGCTGCTCCGACGCAGTGACCAGGACGGATCCGGCATTGGGATCATGTTCGGCCTGGCTGATCAGGTCCGCTGCGACCAGCCGGGCATCGGCCGTCTCATCTGCCAGGACCATGATCTCGGTGGGACCGGCCTCGGAATCAATGCCGACCACCCCCTTGACCAGGCGCTTGGCAGTAGCCACGAAAACGTTGCCGGGACCGGTGACCACATCCACGGGCAGGATGGCGGCATTGGCATCGTCCGCAGGGACACCGTAGGCAAACGCGGCGATGGCCTGGGCACCGCCCACGGCGTAGACCTCGTCAATGCCCAGCAGCTTGGCCGCGGCAAGGATGGTGGGGTGCGGCAGTCCGCCGAATTCCTTCTGCGGCGGGGAGGCCAGTGCCAGCGAGGCGACGCCGGCTTCCTGGGCCGGCACCACGTTCATGACCACGGAAGACGGATATACCGCCAGTCCGCCCGGAACATAGAGCCCAACACGGGAGACGGGCATCCACTTATGCGTAAGGACGGCACCGGGACGGATTTCCACTTCGGCATCGGCCGGTCGCTGGGCGCGGGCGAAGATCCGGGTCCGCTCGATGGCTGTTTCCAGGGCGGCCCGCACGGCGGGGTCCAGCTGCTCAAGCGCCGAGTCGAGCGCTGCCGCCGGGACCCGGACCGCCTGCTGTTCCACGCCGTCGAACCGCTGGGCCAGTTCCGTCAGCGCGGCAAAGCCCCGCGTACGGACGTCGGTGATGATGGCGGAGACGGCATCCGACGCCGCGTCGAAGGTCGTCTCCGCCCGCGGCATGGCTGCCTTCAGCTCAGCGGGGCTGAGGTGCCGGCCGCGCAGGTCAATGGTGCGGAAGGATTCAAAGGCTGCTGCGGGGCTGGATGAATTCACATCACCATTCTACCCAGCCCCGCTCACGGCCCGCGGCGAATATGTCGCCGCATGCACCCCCTGGGCGCGTGGCCGGCTTAGCCATCCAGGCAGGCCGGGCCGAGGAGCACCTTCAAGTCACCGAACAGCGACGGCGTGGGGTTGACCCGCATGTCCACGCCCAGTTTCATCACTTCCACCGTGCGGGAGCCGTTGAGCCGGATCTGCACTTCGGAGGTACCCGGGTGCGTCCGCAGCACGTCGCCGAGCTGGGAGACCACGGTTTCAGTGGCCTTATAGGTGGCCATGGAAATCACCACGGGCCCGGAATGACCCTCGCTGAGGTCGGGGACGGTGAGTTCCTGCGCGTTCAGTGTGACGGCGCCGTCGTCGCGCCGCTGCAGCCGGCCGCGGACCACCACAATCAGGTCTTCAGCCAGCACGGCGGCAATGGGGCCGTAGACCTGCCCGAAGAACATCACTTCCATGGACCCGGCGAGGTCCTCGATCTCGCAGCGGGCGTAGGCGTTGCCGCTGTTCTTGGCGATGCGCCGCTGGAGCGAGGTGATCATGCCTGCGATGGTGACGATGGCGCCGTCGGGCGGGCCTTCCTCCCCCACAATGTTGGTGATCGTGGAGTCGGCGTGCTGGCTGAGGATGCCTTCCAGGCCCTGCAGCGGGTGGTCCGAGACGTAGAGGCCGAGCATGTCGCGTTCGAAGGACAGCTTGTCCTTCTTTTCCCATTCCGGAAGGTCCGGAATATCGATGCTGATCGAGTCCTCCGGTTCCTGGTCGGAGATGGCGGCGAAGAGGTCGAACTGGCCTACGGCCTCGTTGCGTTTGAGCACCACCACGGAGTCGATCGCTTCTTCGTGGATCATTGCCAGCGGACGCCGGGCATGACCCATCGAGTCGAAGGCACCCGCCTTGATCAGGGACTCGATGGTGCGCTTGTTACAGACCACCGCCGGGACCTTCATCAGGAAGTCCTTGAAGTTGGTGTACGCGCCCTTCTCCTCACGGGCGGCGACCATGGCCTGCACCACGTTGGCACCGACGTTGCGGATGGCGCCCATGCCGAAGCGGATGTCCTTGCCCACAGGGGTGAAGTTCACCGAGGATTCGTTCACGTCCGGCGGCAGGACCGTGATGCCCATCTTGCGGCACTCGTTCAGGTACAGCGCCAGCTTGTCCTTGTCATCACCCACGGAGGTGAGCAGGGCCGCCATGTACTCGGCCGGATACTGGGCCTTCAGGTACGCGGTCCAGTAGGAGACGACGCCGTAGGCCGCGGAGTGCGCCTTGTTGAAGGCGTAGTCGGAGAACGGGAGCAGGATGTCCCAGAGCGCTTTGATGGCCGCTTCGGAATAGCCGCGGTCCACCATGCCCTGATGGAAACCGGCGTACTGCTTATCCAGCTCCGATTTCTTCTTCTTGCCCATGGCACGGCGGAGAATATCTGCCTGGCCCAGGGTGAAGCCGGCCACCTTCTGGGCGATGGCCATAACCTGCTCCTGATACACAATCAGGCCGTAGGTGGTGTTCAGGATTTCCGCGAGCGGTTCCTCGAGCTCCGGGTGGATCGGGGTGATTTCCTGCTGCCCGGTCTTGCGCAGGGCGTAGTTCGTGTGCGAGTTCGCACCCATTGGGCCCGGACGGTACAGGGCGATGACAGCGGAGATATCTTCAAAGTTGTCCGGACGCATGCTCTTGAGCAGCGACCGCATTGGCCCGCCGTCGAGCTGGAACACACCCAGCGTGTCACCGCTGGCAAGGAGATCGTAGGCTTCCTTCAAATCCAGCGGCAGGTCTTCCAGGACCAGGTCTTCGCCGCGGTTGTTCTTGATGTTCTCCACCGCGTCGGAGACGATCGTCAGGTTTCGAAGGCCGAGGAAGTCCATCTTGATCAGCCCCAGGCCTTCGCAGGTCGGGTAATCGAACTGCGTGATGACCTGCCCGTCCTGCTCACGGCGCATGATCGGGATGATGTCGATCAGCGGGTCTGAAGACATGATCACGCCGGCAGCGTGCACACCCCACTGGCGCTTCAGGCCTTCAAGTCCCAGTGCGGTATCGAACACACGCTGGGAATCCGGGTCGGTGCGCAGCAGTTCGCGCAGCTCCTCGGCCTCCCCGTAGCGCTTGGCTTCCTTGTTGTGCACGTCGGCCAAAGACAGGCCTTTGCCCATCACGTCCGGCGGCATGGCCTTGGTCAGGCGTTCTCCGACCGAGAAGGGGTAGCCCATCACGCGGGAGGAGTCCTTCAGTGCCTGCTTGGCCTTGATGGTGCCGTAGGTGACGATCATGGCAACGCGCTCGTCGCCGTACTTCTCCGTGACGTAGTGGATCACTTCGGAGCGGCGCCGATCATCGAAGTCGACGTCGAAGTCAGGCATGGAGACGCGGTCCGGGTTCAGGAAGCGCTCGAAGATCAGGCCGTGCTGCAGCGGGTCCAGGTCGGTGATGCCCATCGCGTAGGCGGCCATTGAGCCTGCACCGGAGCCGCGGCCGGGGCCGACACGGATTCCGTTTTCCTTGGCCCAGTTGATGAAGTCGGCCACCACGAGGAAGTAGCCCGGGAAGCCCATCTGGGCGATGATGCCCACTTCGTAGTCGGCGCGCTTGCGCACGGCGTCGCTGATCCCGTTCGGGTAGCGGCGGTGCAGTCCGGCTTCGACCTCCTTGACGAACCAGGACTCCTCGTTCTCACCCTCCGGAGTCGGGAAGCGCGGCATGTAGTTAGCCTTGGTATTGAATTCGACGTCGCACCGCTCGGCAATGAGCAGGGTGTTGTCGCAGGCGTCCGGGTGGTCGCGGAAGATGGCCCGCATTTCGTCCGGAGACTTGAGGTAGAACTCGTCGGCGTCGAACTTGAAGCGCTTGGGGTCGGCCAGCGAGGAGCCGGACTGCACACACAGCAGCGCCGCATGCGCGGAGGCGTCTTCGGCGTGGGTGTAGTGCAGGTCATTGGTAGCCACCAGGGGCAGCTGCAGCTCGCGGGCCAGCTTGATCAGGTCCGCCTGCACGTTGCGCTCGATGTCCAGGCCGTGGTCCATCAGCTCGCAGAAGAAGTTTTCCGGCCCGAAGATGTCACGGAAGTCCGACGCCGCCTGCACGGCTTCCCGGTACAGGCCCAGGCGCAGCTTCGTCTGGACTTCGCCGGAGGGGCAGCCGGTGGTCGCGATGAGGCCCTTGCCGTAGGTCTGCAGCAGGTCCCGGTCCATGCGGGGCTTGTAGAGGTAGCCTTCCAGCGAGGCCAGGGAGGACATCCGGAAGAGGTTGTGCATGCCCTCGGTGTTCTCGGCCCACATGGTCATGTGGGTGTAGGCACCGGCACCGGAAACGTCGTTCCTGCCGCCGTCGCCCCACTTCACGCGGGTCTTGTCCCTGCGCGCCGTACCGGGCGTCAGGTAGGCCTCCACACCGATGATCGGCTTGATGCCGGCACCGCGGGCCTTGTTCCAGAAGTCGAAGGCGCCGAACACGAAACCGTGGTCGGTGGTTGCCAGGGCGTTCATGCCCAGCTCGTCGGCGTGGCTGAACAGATCCGTCAGCCGGGCAGCCCCGTCGAGCATCGAATATTCGGTGTGGTTGTGAAGATGGACAAACGATTTCGACGTACTAGTTGCTGAAGCCACCTGTACATTCTAGGCCCCGGCGCGCGGCGCGTCGGACGCCGCCGCGCCGGGCCGCCACCGGTGTGCCGCGGCTCTCCGGCGGGGCTAGACCTCGCCGCTGCGCAGGGCGTCGACGGCGTATTGCAGATCCTGCGGGTACTGGCTGGTGAACTCCACGTACTCCCCCGAGCCGGGGTGGGTGAAGCCCAGTTTCCGGGCGTGCAGCCACTGCCGGGTCAGGCCCAGCTCCGCGGCCAGCTTTGCATCCGCACCGTAGGTGAGGTCGCCGGCGCAGGGATGGCGCAGGGCGGAGAAGTGCACACGGATCTGGTGGGTGCGGCCCGTCTCCAGATGCACCTCCACCAGCGAGGCCTTACCAAAGGCTTCCAGCACCTCGTAATGCGTCACCGACGGCCGGCCGCCCTCGACGACGGCGAAACGCCAGTCGTAGCCGGGGTGACGGCCGATCGGTGCGTCGATGGTGCCCTTCAGCGGGTCGGGCAGCCCCTGGACCACTGCGTGGTACATCTTGTCCACGGTGCGCTCCTTGAACGCCTGCTTCAGGAGCGTGTAGGCGTGCTCGGTCTTGGCGACGACCATGACCCCGGAGGTGCCGACGTCGAGCCGGTGGACAATACCCTGCCGTTCGGGGGCGCCGGACGTGGAGATGCGGTAGCCGGCAGCGGCCAGCGCCCCGACCACCGTTGGTCCCACCCAGCCCGGCGAGGGATGCGCTGCCACGCCTACCGGCTTGTCGATGACGACAAAGTGTTCGTCGTCGGCCAGGATCAGCAGGTCGTCAACCGGTTCGACGACGACGGCCAGCGGGTCCCGCTGTTCCGGGACGTCTGCGGTGATTTCCTGTCCGGCGTGCAGCTTGTCCGATTTCGCCAGCACCCGGCCGGCAGAGCTGAAATAGCCGTCGGTGCACCAGGTGGCCGCAACGGAGCGGGATACATCAAGCAGGCCGGCCAGCACGGCGTCGGCACGCTTGCCGTCGGCTTCCTCGGGGACTGCGAATACTGTGTGGAGCTCGTTCATCGTGTTGCCTCGTCGTCATTGCGCTGGTCGGTCGTAACTGTCTTGCCGGACGGCGTGCGCACCCCGTCCAAGCCGATTCCCCGCAGCGTGAGCAGGCAGACCAGGATCACGCCGGAGACCACGCAGGAATCGGCGATATTGAAGATCGCGAAGTTCGGGAAGGCGATGAAGTCCACAACATGACCCTGGCCGAAGGACGGTTCCCGGAAGAGCCGGTCGGTGAGGTTGCCCAGCGCACCGCCGAGCACCAGACCCAGGGCCGTGGCCCAGGCCAGGGAACGGACCCGGAACATCAGGTAGACCAGGAAACCGGATACGAGAACCATGATGATCGTGAAGACCCATGTGTACTCGGTGCCGATCGAAAACGCTGCACCGGGATTGCGGATGAAGTGCCAGCGCAGGACCGGGGGGAGGACATCGGTTATCTGGCCCTCGGTCATGGTGCGGACCACCCACAGTTTCGTGAGTTGGTCGGAAATAACGGCGATGACCGCCATGCCAAGCATGATCAAAGCAGGCGTGCCCCTGCGGGCACGGCTGCGTCCGGCACCCGTGCTGTCCGGGGTCTGCGCTGAGGAAGGAGTCATGGTGCTTTCGTGATCGGAATGCCGGCGGGAATCAGGTGCCGGCTGAACTGCGCGGTGAAACGGATGTTCGGGCATAAAACCTAAGGGCCGTCAGCCGGGGTGACCCGGCCTCCGGCCCTTAGGTTTTATTCAGCTAATACACTGCTTATCTTCTGCATTGTTCAGCTTCTTCTATTACTGGACTTCCAGAATGCCGGTTGCTGCCTGTACATCAGTTTAACCGATGTTCCAGGAGCGCCGTGCCCGAGGCAATTACGCGTCGGCGGTTTCCGAAGCTACGGAACCGCGTGCATCCAGATCGCGCAGCTGGCCTTCGATGTAAGCCTTCAGGCGTGAACGGTAGTCCCGCTCGAAGCCGCGCAGCTGCTCGACCTTGCGCTCCAGGACAGCCTTCTGCTGTTCCAGGGTGCTGAGGATCTTCCGGCTCTTCTCCTGGGCGTCGGTGACGAGGCCGCTGGCCTCGATCTGCGCTTCGGCGATGATCTTGTCGCGCTGCTCGATACCGGCACCGACGTAGTCGTCGTGCATCTTCTGGGCCATGGCCAGGATGCCTGCAGCGGTCTCCGTGTTGTTGGCCGCGGGAACCGGGGCGGGCTCCGGCTTGGCCTCGACGGGTTCCGGACGCTCTTCTACGACCGGAGCTTCAACCTTCGGCTCGGGCTTGGGCTCTTCCGGAACCTTTTCGACCTTCGGCGCAGCGGCTACCGGAGCAGGGACCGAGTTCGCCGAAGCGGCGGATCCTCCGGCCACGGCCGCGGCCAGCTGGCTGCGGAGATCTTCGTTTTCGGAGTTCAGCCGGCGCAGTTCCACCACGATCTCGTCGAGGAAGTCATCGACTTCATCCTGGTCATAGCCTTCCCGGAACTTGGTCGGCTGGAACCGCTTGTTGACAACATCTTCTGGCGTCAGAGCCATCTGGTCACCTCATACTGGATTATAAGATTCGCCTGCGAGTCAAGCAGGCGGTTCTACGTAGAGAATTACGGACATACAAAAAAATGCAGATTTGTATTCGGTTTCACACTATATCGTTTGGTTTCCGAAAACTAACCGGACCCCTGCTGCATCGAAACGCTAGTGCGCGACGCTGACGACAATCTGCGTGAGGATCGATACAAGGATGAACAGGACCAGGAAAGCCAGGTCCAGGGCCACTCCCCCAAGCCGCACCGGCGGGATGATGCGCCTGAACAGCCGGACGGGCGGGTCGGTAACACCGTAGACGCCGGTAGCGAGCACGAGTGCCGGCCCCTTTGGCCGCCACTGCCGGGCAAACATCTGCACGGCGTCGTACACGATCCGCAGGATGAGGGCGAGCTGGAAGAGCACCAGCACCAGGTACACCAGGGGAAGAATGATATTCACGCGCAGGGTTTCATTTCCGGAAGTCGGTGGCAGCACCCGCGGCCCGTCGGTGCGGGCCTTGGGTCAGCTCTGGTTGAAGAAAGTGGACTGTGATTCGCTGATCTTCTTGTCATCGCCCAAAACCTCAACGTAGGACGGCGAAAGCAGGAAGACCTTGTTGGTGACACGCTCAATGCTACCGCGCAGGCCGAAAACGAGGCCCGCTGAGAAGTCGACGAGGCGCTTGGCGTCCGCTTCTCCCATATCGGTGACGTTCATGATGACGGGGATGCCGTCACGGAAGCTCTCACCGATGATCTTGGCGTCGTTGTAGGAGCGGGGGTGGACGGTGGTGATCTGACGAAGGCCAGATACGTCCTCGCGGGACGACGGGGCACGCTTGATGGGTGTCACGGGTGCGCGGTACTCCTCCACTGCATTGCGGACGACGGGGGCAGGAACCGCCTCCGGCGCTTCCTCATCGGGCTCATGGACGGGAGCAAAGTCTTCCTCCCGGGCAGGGGCTTCCCGCAGGTGCCGCTGTTCGGACTCGTAGTGCTCGTCACCGTCGGCGAGCCCAAGGTAGATCATTGTCCTGCGCATTGCGCCAGCCATGGTTGCTCCTCTTAATCCTTCAACGCCTAGCTGCCCATTACTGTACTGTTACTGCACGGTACTGCAGGGTGCTGCGCGGCGGCTGTATGGTGTTCGTACTTTGACGCTACCGTACCGGCGGGCGCGGGCCCAGAACATCGGATCCGATTCTCAGGTGTGTCGCCCCGTGGGCGACGGCGGCCTCGAGGTCGGAACTCATGCCGGCGGAGATGCTCCGCGCCCCCGGGTGCTGCGCCTGCAACTGCGCGGAAAGTTCCCGGAGGCGCGCGAAGGCGTCCCCGGCATCCGCGCCGAGCGGCGCAACGGCCATCACCCCGGACAGGAGCAGTCCGGGAGTACCGGCCACTGCTTCGGCCAGAAGCGGCAGATCCTCCGGCTGCGCTCCCCCTCGGCCTGGATCTGCAGCCCGTGCGGCATCGCCGCGCAGGTCCACCTGCAGGAAGCAGGACAGGTCCCTCCGGGCCGCCAGTCCTTCGGATTCACGGCGCCGCTGCTCTGCTGCCATCGCCTTGCCCAAGGCTGTCACCAGGGAGCTGCGGTCCACCGAGTGGACGGAGGCTGCGTAGCGCACCACGGACTTTGCCTTATTGGACTGCAATTGGCCGATGAAGTGCCAGTCCAGATCCAGGTGCGCCAGGTCTGCGGCCTTCGCGGCGGCTTCCTGGTCCTTGTTTTCGCCCACGTCCCGGACTCCCAGCCCGGCGAGGATGTCGACATCGGAGGCCGGGAAATACTTGGTGACCACAATCAGGTGCGGTTCGTCGGCACCGGCGGGGCGCCCGGCTGCCTCGATGCGGTTCCGGACGCGCTGCAGCCGGTCCCGAAGCTCATCAGTGCGGGAGGGGTATTCGGATATTGAAGTCATGGTCTTTCCATTATCCCGGCCTGGCCGGCGTCGATGCGCTGCGGCGGAATCAGGAACGCTGCCAGATCACGCCGGCGAACCGCCCGGTGGCGGGGTCCCGGCGGTGCGAAAACAGCTGGTCGTTCTCCAGGGTGCAGCCTCCGACCCGTTCCACGGAGACGCCCAGGCCTGCGAGCTGCGCCTGGGCGCCCGCGGGAAGATCCAGGGCGGGGGTGCCGCTGCGGGTCACAGCGGCCGTCGCCGGGAGCAGGGCAACCGATTCGGCCTGCATGGCAGCCGGAACCTCGTAGCACTGCCCGCAGACGCAGGGACCTATCCAGGCCCGGAGCCCGGTTCCCCCGGCGGAGCGCATCCGGTCGACGGCAACGGGCAGGATGTTGTCCAGCAGGCCGCGGCGGCCGGCATGCACGGCGGCAGTAACGGGTCTGCCGTCGGGGCCGGCCCCGGCCAGCAGGACCGGCACGCAGTCGGCGACCATGACCGCCAGCGGGGCTGCGCCGTCGCCACTGATCAGGCCGTCCGCCGTGGGAGCACCGGCGCCGGGGTCTGCTGCTTCCGCCACCTCCGCTGAATGGACCTGGTTCATAAAGCGCAGGGTGCCGGGGCGGACACCCATGACGGCCTCGAGTTCCGCACGCCGCTTCAGGACCGCATCCGGGTCATCCCCCACATGCAAAGCGAGGTTGCCCGCGGACGTGTTGGTGAATCCCGCCCACAGGTTGTCGCCAACCTGGCGGTGCCACCAAAACATCCGGGACAACCCCGCTGTCATGCTCAGCTGTTCTTGCTCTGCTGTTCTGCCTGCCGGTCTTCCTACTTCAGGAAGTCCGGCACGTCCAGGTCGTCCGGACGGCCGGTGGACAGATCCGATTCCACTACTGCCGGAAGATCGATGTCGAATCCGGCGTCGGCCGGGACATCGCTGTGCTGGTGCTGTGACCGCTGGGACCACGCCGACAGGCCTGCGGATGCCGGAGCAGCAGCCCCGAAGCCGCCGGCGGCCGCTGCCGAGGCAGGAGGCGTGGCGGGCTCGGCAGGCTTGTGCTGCGCCGGCTGCGAGGTGACATCCACCTGGTCGAAGCCTGCAGCAATAACGGTAACCCGCGCTTCGTCGCCCAGGGCGTCGTCAATGACGGCGCCGAAGATGATGTTGGCTTCGGGGTGGGCAACTTCCTGGACCAGGCGTGCAGCCTCGTTGATCTCGAACAGGCCGAGGTCGGAACCGCCCTGGATGGAGAGCAGCACGCCGTGTGCGCCGTCGATCGAGGCTTCGAGCAGAGGAGAAGCTATTGCCAGCTCGGCAGCCTTGACTGCACGGTCCTCGCCGCGGGCCGAACCGATACCCATGAGTGCCGAACCTGCACCCTGCATAACCGATTTCACGTCCGCGAAGTCGAGGTTGATCAGGCCCGGGGTGGTGATCAGGTCGGTAATGCCCTGAACGCCGGAGAGCAGGACCTGGTCCGCGGAACGGAAGGCATCCAGCATGGAGACGTTGCGGTCGCTGATCGACAGCAGCCGGTCATTCGGGATGACGATCAGCGTGTCGACTTCGTCGCGCAGCGTATCGATACCGGATTCGGCCTGGTTGGAGCGGCGCCGGCCTTCGAAGGTGAAGGGACGGGTAACCACGCCGATGGTCAGGGCGCCGAGCGAACGGGCGATCCGGGCGACGACGGGGGCGCCGCCGGTACCGGTTCCGCCGCCTTCGCCTGCGGTCACGAAGACCATGTCCGCTCCGCGAAGGACTTCCTCGATCTCCTCTGCGTGGTCCTCGGCAGCCTTGCGGCCGACCTCGGGATCAGCGCCGGCGCCCAGGCCACGCGTGAGTTCGCGGCCGACGTCGAGCTTGACGTCGGCGTCACTCATCAGCAGTGCCTGTGCATCGGTGTTGATGGCGATGAACTCCACGCCGCGGAGGCCTACATCGATCATCCGGTTTACGGCGTTCACGCCACCGCCGCCGATGCCGACGACCTTGATGACGGCCAAGTAATTCTGCGGTGCTGCCACGTCCTGTGTCCCTTGTTCGAATCTCTGCAACTTTTATGTTTTCGCAACTGCCTGCGTTCTGCAGCTGCATGTGTCTTGCTGAACCGGTCTGCGTACAAACCGGTTCCCGGCCGCCGACGCCCCCGTGGTTTCCAGCGGAATCCCGGAGATTCCCACTGGACGCCCGGCCGAAAACCTTGAACCGACACAACCCTAACCCTCAACTTGAGGGTTATAGTTATGTCAAGTAATCCATTACTTGAGACGCTATGGGGCCAGCGCCGCTTCCGCAAATACCGGCCCCGCGTGTCGGAGGAATCTTTCCTCACTCCCGCGCAGCATCACCTGCTTCGGACCCCCGAAAATCCCCTCGGCCGGGTCCGGTGCGGCACACGGTTTCCGGCCGTCCTCCGCGCCGGTCAACGCGTCACCGGGCGGTCGGGCGTACTCACGTCGTAAACCTGCACCGGCGGATCAGACGGCTCCATCTTCAGGAGCGCCTCAAGCACCCGTGCCTTTGCCTCGTTGGCATCGGCACTCCCCCAGAATACTGTCTGCCCGCTCTTAAGCTTCAGTTCGACCGAATCCAGCGTCTGGGCGGAGGCGTTCTCCAGCCGGCCGAGCACCTCCGGCGGCAGTGCCGCCAGTACGGCCGTGATACTGGGGAAAACGCTCGCGTTAATGGCTTCGCTTCCGCCGGCGATAAGCGGAAGGGCGACCGCTGCCCGGTCGGCTGCTACTGCCAGCCGGCGGCCCTCTTCATCGATGAGGACATGCGTGTCACCGTCCTGCAGCACGGCCACGGGAATGCGTTCGGTAACCGTAACCACCAGGGTGGACGGTGGCTGCGCTGCGACCTCGATCTTTTCGATTTCCGGGCGGTCTTTCAGCAGCCCTTCCACGTCGGCGTCGGAAATGGTGGGCAGGGTCTGCCCCTTCAACGGTTCCAGCGCTGCTTCAGCCTGCTCACGGGGCAGCAGCGTGGTGCCCTCGACCACTACGGTCTTCAGCTCGAGCATCGGTGAGAAGAACAACAGGGCAAAGAACAGTGCGGTGACGGACAGCGCGGAGCCGGCCGTGATCCAGGCTGCCCTGCGCCGCCGCCTGCCGGGCGGTTCCGGAAATGCCAGGACCGTTCCGTCCGTGCTCGCGCTGTTGGCGCCCGGCGCCGGGGACTTGCCTGCGGAGCGCCGGGTTCCGGCCAGGCGGCCCGGGACTTTGTCGGCTGAAGGGCCCGCAGCCTTCACCGCGGATTTCCGCTTCCCGGCAGACTGCCCCGCGGACTTCGCCTTGGGGGCGCCGGAAGCGGGCCGGACGGCGGTGGAACCGGCGGCAGGCCGGACCGTCTGGTCTTCCGGCTCCAGGGCCCGCGTGGCGGTGATGGTCTCGTCGTCGCTCCCGGAGCGCTTCCTACCGGCCATTGGCGGCTTTCCCAGCGGTGGCGGCAGGACGGGCCGGAACGGCGGACAGGCGGGCAACCAGTTCGGATCCGAGGACGGTGACGTCACCGGCGCCAACGGTCAGGATGATGTCTCCCTCGCCGGCACCGTCAGCAACCCGGGCCACCGCGAGGTCCGGGCTATCGGCATAGCCGCCGGGGACGTGCAGGCGGGACGTGATCAGCTCACTGGTCACGCCTTCAATCGGATCTTCCCGGGCCGGATAGATGTCCAGCACGGTGGCGGTATCCGCCAGGTCCAGGGCGGCCGCAAACTCCGCCGCAAAATTGCGGGTCCGGCTGAACAGGTGCGGCTGGAACAACACATGCACCCGGTGCCCTCCGGCCACTGTGCGGGCAGCCTTCAGTGCGGCGTGGACTTCGGTGGGATGGTGGGCGTAATCGTCGAACACCTGCACGCCGCGTGCGCTGCCGCGGGATTCGAACCGCCGGGCGGCTCCGGAGAACGTACCCAGCCCCGCTGCGGCCACCCGGGGATCAACGCCCAGTTCCAGGGCCACGGCAAAGGCGGCAGCCGCGTTCAGGATGTTGTGCGCGCCCGGAACCTGCAGGGCAAGCTGCACCTCGGCGTCACGGCCGTCCACGGTGTACTGCAGGGTGCTGACCGAGCCGGCGCCGGCCGGGCGGGTAGCCGTAACCCGCACGTCTGCGCCGTCCGCGTAGCCGTAGGTGGCTACCCGGACTCCCGGACAACGTTCGACCAGGGCTACGGCACCGGCGTCGTCCGCGCAGGCAACAAGGAGTCCCTCCGCCGGCAGCAGCGCGGTGAAGGCGTCGAAGGAGGCGAAGACCGCTTCCTCGGTGCCGTAGTGGTCGAGGTGGTCGGCCTCGACATTGGTGACCACGCTGATCCGCGGGTTGTAGTTCAGGAAGGACCCGTCCGATTCGTCGGCTTCGGCCACGAAGACCGGTCCGGCGCCGTGGGCCGCATTAACGCCAAGGGCGGCAACATCGCCGCCGATGGCGAAGGAAGGATCCAGGCCGGCCTCGCGCAGCATCACGGTCACCATGGCCGTGGTGGTGGTCTTGCCGTGGGTGCCGGCCACCGCAATGAGGTCCTGCTCCCCCATTGCCGCGGAGAGCGCAACCGAGCGGTGGATGATCCGCAGCCCGCGGGACCGCGCCGCTGCAAGTTCCGGGTTCTGCTCGCGGATTGCCGTAGACACGACTACCGTGTCGGCGCCGGCAACGTGTCCGGCGTCGTGCCCCACGAACACCGTCGCCCCCAGTGCTTCAAGGGCACGCAGTCCCGCCGAGTCCTTGGAATCGGAGCCGGAAACCGGAATGCCCTGGGCCAGGAGTACCCGGGCAACGGCCGACATGCCGGCGCCGCCCAGGCCGATGAAGTGTACGTTCCCAAGGTCTGTCGGGTTGAGCCGGTTCATGCCTTTGACCTATCGCTTGCTTCGAGGATGAATGCAGCCATCCGGGAGTCCGCGTCACGGATACCCAACGCCGCCGATGCCTTTGCCATGGCTTCCAATGCCTCGGGATCGGCCAGCAAAGGTATCAGCCTGTCGGAAATCCACTCGGCTGTGAAGAGGGAATCGGCAACCGTCAGCGCCCCGCCGGCAGCCACCAGGGCTTCGGCGTTGAGTGCCTGTTCGCCGTTGCCGTGCGGCAGCGGAACCAGGACGGCAGGCAGCCCCACCGCACTGATTTCGCAGACGGTTCCCGCCCCGGAGCGGGCCAGCAGCAGGTCCGCGGCCGCGTAGGCCTGCTCCATGCCGTCGACGTACTCCACCTGGGTGTAGCCGCGGGCGGCGATCGGTTTTCCGTCGGCGTCCACGAGGGACTTTCCGCGGCCGGTGATGTGCAGCGTCTGGATACCGGCCGCCGCCAATGCCGGAAGGGCGTGCTCCACTGCCCGGTTAATGCTCGCGGCACCGGAAGAGCCTCCGGTCACCACCAGCGTGGGCCGGTCCTGCTCCAGCCCGAGGGCGGACCGTGCCGCGTTCCGGGCGGCACGGCGGTCCAGCCCGGAGATTTCCCGGCGCATCGGCATGCCGACCCACGTCGCCCGGGGCAGGCGGGTGGATTCGAAGGCCACGCCTGTCACGGCCGCGAAGCGGGCACCCACTCGGTTGGCCAGCCCGGGACGCGCGTTGGCTTCGTGCACGATCACGGGAAGCGACCGGCGGCGGGCCGCCAGGTACACCGGCGTGGAAACATAGCCGCCCACGCCCACAACGACGTCGGCCTGCGCAGCGTCCAGGATCTCGCCGGCCTGGCGCACCGCACGGATCAGGCGGCCCGGCAGTTTGGCCAGGTCCGCGGAAGGCCGCCGGGGCATGGGGACCCGGTCGATGGTCGCCAGCTCATAGCCCGCCGCGGGCACCAGGCGTGTTTCCATTCCGGATGCGGTCCCCACCACTGTGATGCGGGCGTCGGAACGGCGTGCCATGACGGCATCTGCAATGGCCAGGAGAGGGCTGATGTGCCCGGCGGTGCCGCCTCCGGCCAGGACTACGGAGAGGGAAGGCTGCGTCATGGAGCTGTTGGTTCACTTTCGGGGATTTTGCGGGCAAAGGAAAGCAGGACGCCGACGGCGGCGAGCGTGAAGGTCAGGGAGGAGCCGCCGTAGGAAATGAACGGCAGCGGAACGCCGATGACGGGAAGCAACCCGGTCACCATGGCAATGTTCACGAAAGCCTGTCCGATGATCCAGACCAGGATGGCACCGCAGACAATGCGGATGAACGGGTCGGTGTGGCGCATGGTGACCCGGACCGTGGCGATGGCGAGGACGGCAAAGAGGCTGACTACGACGAGCGTTCCCAGCAGGCCGAACTCCTCGCCGATAATGGCGAAGATGAAGTCGTTATGGGCTTCCGGGATCCAGTTCCATTTCTGCCGGCTCTGGCCGATGCCCACTCCCAGCCAGCCGCCGGAGGCCAGTGCGTACATGCCCGCGTTGGCCTGGTCGCAGAGGCCGGTGCTGCAGTCCAGCTGGAGCCAGGCGCTGATCCGGCTGGAGCGGTTGCTGCTCACCAGGGACATCAGTACCGCTCCCACGGCTGCTCCGGCCGCGAGGACGCCCAGGAAACGCAGGGGGGCTCCGGCGAAGAACAGGGCAGCAACCATGATCATGCCCATCACGATCACGGTGCCGAGGTCGCTTCCGAGCATGACTAGGACAATCAGGATCCCGCCGCCGGGGACCACCGGAATAAGGGCGTGTTTCCATTCGTTGATCAGCCGCCCCTTCCGGGACAGGACCGCCGCGAACCAGATGGCCATGGCCAGCTTCGCGGCTTCGGAGGGCTGTCCCGTGATGGGCCCGATTTCAATCCAGTTCTTGTTGCCGTTGACTTCCTTGCCGATCACCAGCACCAGGATGAGCAGGATGACGGCAACGCCGTACAGGAACCACGAGAGGAACCGGTAGTGCGGCGGGCCGAGCCGCGAGAGCCCCAGCATGGCCACAACACCGGCCGCAGCGAACATGGACTGCTTCAGGAACAGATCGAAGGTCGTAGCCGCTCCCGCATCGCTGCCGGCCGCGGCGGCAATGGACTCCACCGAGGACGCCGAAAGCACCATCATCAGGCCGATGGCGGTCAAAGCCAGGGTGGCGCCGAGGATCGTGTAGTAGCTGGAGCCGGTGGCGCTGCGTCCGCTGCCCTCCAGGAAGACCAGGAAGCGTTCAATGAGCGACGGCGGCTTGGCCGGCTTCGCGGCTGCCGTCTTCCGAGCGGGCTTTTCCGTTGCAGGGCCGGTTTTCGCTGTCACCGCGCCCGTACCGTTAGTGGCTGTGGCCGCAGGGTTCCGGCGCAGGACCGGTTTGCGTTTGCTGCCGGTGGGCGTGGTGACCAATCTAGGGCTCCTTCGGAGTCTGTGCCTGTCCCGGTGCCTGCTGTTCGCTCATATATCCTGCGACGGCTTCGATGAAAGCCTCGCCGCGGTGGGCATAGGAAGTGAACTGGTCCATGGAAGCTGCTGCCGGCGCCATCAGCACTGTGTCTCCTGCTTCGGCCACGGCGGCCGCTGCGGCGACTGCCCTGCCCATGATCTCTTCGGCACTGGTGACCGGTGCCGCCGTCAGCTGCCGTTCCCCAGTCTGCTCCACAAGGGCGTGGATGACCGGTACATCGGGTGCGTGTTGTGCCAGGGCTGCCTGCAGATCGGCGGTGTCCGCTCCGATCAGCACCACGGCCTTGAGCCGGCCCCGGTGCTCAGCAACCAGCTCGTTGTAGCTGACCCCCTTGGACAGGCCGCCGGCAATCCAGACAACGCTGGAGAAGGCAGCCAGCGATGCCGACGCCGCATGCGGGTTGGTCGCCTTGGAGTCATTGATCCAAAGGATGTCGTTGAGGCGGGCCACGGGCTGGATCCGGTGGTCTCCCGGCGCATAGGCCCGCAGTCCGTCCCGGACCGCCGCCGGTTCGACGCCGAGGGCACGCACCAGCGCAGCAGCGGCCAGGGCGTTGGCCACCATATGCCGGGGCGCGTACTCGCCCAGGTCGGTCATGGCTGCAAGCTCCGCGGCCGAGTCCTTGCGCTGTTCAATGAAGGCCCGGTCCACCAGCAGTCCTTCGACCACTCCGACCATGCTCACGGCCGGCACGCCGGTGGTGAAGCCTACTGCGCGGCAGCCTTCCACCACGTCGGCTTCCTCGACCATGCGCTCGGTCTCGTACTGCTCGGCGTTGTAGATGCAGGCGACCTGCGTGTTTTCGTAGATCTTCGCCTTGTCGGCCAGGTAGGCCTCATAGGAGCCGTGCCAGTCCACGTGGTCTTCGGCGATGTTCAGGCACACGCTGGCCAGCGGGGAAATGGAGTGTGTCCAGTGCAGCTGGAAGCTGGAGAGTTCCACGGCAATGGCGTCATAGCCTTCCGGATCCCGGATCGCATCCAGGATGGGAGTCCCGACGTTGCCGGCTGCGATGGCGCGCAGTCCGGCGGCCCGGAGCATGCTTTCGGTCATCGAAACGGTGGTCGTCTTGCCGTTGGTCCCGGTGATGGCCAGCCACTGTGCGGTCTTGCGGCCTTCGCGGATACGCACCCGCCAGGCCAGCTCGACGTCGCCCCAGACGGGAATGTCCGCG
Source organism: Arthrobacter sp. zg-Y238 (assembly GCF_024385525.1). Lineage (GTDB taxonomy): Bacteria > Actinomycetota > Actinomycetes > Actinomycetales > Micrococcaceae > Arthrobacter_B > Arthrobacter_B jinronghuae. Next base: position 524,518 of record NZ_JANFLU010000010.1, read on the forward strand.
GCCTCGGCTGCCGCCAGCACGGGATGCGTGGGCCGGAAGCCCGGTGAGGTCACCACGAGGTCAGGGGCTTCGCCGTCGACCGCGGGAAGCCCGGCCACTGCGTCGGCGCCGAGCAGGATGTCCGCGGCGCCGACAATCCGAAGGGTGTCCGCCTTGGCGCGGTTCTCCTCGGTGTCCCTGGCGTCCACCACTACTACCCGGGCCCCGAGTTCAATCAGGGTGTCCGCTGCGGAGAAGCCGGAGAGGCCGATGCCGGTGACGACTACGCGCAGTCCGCTCCAGTCGGCGTCCCACGTGGTCAGTTCGGCAAGGGGTGCACTCACAGTCCCACCACCCATTCGGCGTAGAAGATGCCCAGCGCCACGGCCACGCAGAGGCCGGCGATGATCCAGAACCGGACCACCACGGTGACCTCGGCCCAGCCCTTGAGCTCGAAGTGGTGCTGCAGCGGAGCCATCTTGAACACGCGCTTGCCGCCGCTGAGCTTGAAGTAGCCCACCTGGATGATGACGGAGAGGGTGATGATCACGAACAGGCCGGCAAGGATCACCAGCAGCAGTTCGGTCCGCGAGAGGATGGCGAACGCGGCAATGGCGCCGCCGATGGCCAGTGAGCCGGTGTCGCCCATGAAGATCTTCGCTGGCGAGGTGTTCCACCAGAGGAAGCCGATGAGGGCACCCGCCATGGCACCGGCCAGCAGGGCCAGGTCCATCGGGTCGCGGACCTCGTAGCAGACGCCCTCGGCGCCCGGCCGGCCGCAGCTCTGGTTGTACTGCCAGATCCCGATCAGGAAGTACGCCCCGAACACCAGTACCGAGGCACCGGCGGCCAGGCCGTCGAGGCCGTCGGCAAGGTTCACGCCGTTGGTGGTGCCGGTGATGATGACCAGTGACCAGATCACGAACAGGATCGCGCCGATCACCGTTCCGGCGAAGGCGAGGTCGAAGTTCGTGTCCCGGATGAAGGAGACCGCGGTCGACGCCGGCGTCCTGCCCTGCTCATTGGGGAACTGCAGGGCCAGCACGGCAAAGGTGATGCCGACGACTGCCTGCAGGATGATCTTTGCCTTGGCGTTCAGGCCCAGGCTGCGCTGCTTGGAAATCTTGGTGTAGTCGTCAATGAAGCCGACCATGCCCATACCCACGGTGAGCAGCAGGACCAGCAGGCCGGACGCCGTCGGGCTGAAGGACCCGAAGCCGAGCATGCCGCTGATGAGGTGGGTGAGGAAGTACGCGGCCACCACGGAGGCCACGATGACGGCGCCGCCCATGGTGGGGGTGCCGCGCTTGGTGTGGTGGGACGTGGGGCCGTCGTCGCGGACGAACTGGCCGTACCCTTTCCGCACCAGGAAACGGATGAACAGGGGTGTTCCGGCAAAGGCGAAGACCAGAGCCAGCGAAGACCCTACAAGCAGGGAGATCACAGGTTCTCTCCTCCGGTCCCTTCGGTGCGCGCCGGCGCACTCGCCGGATCAGTTGCTGCGGACGGTGGTACAGGGGTCAAGGCTATCCGATCGCCGAGGAAGCGCAGGGCCGCCCCGTTGGAGGATTTGAACAGGACAAGGTCGCCGGGCGCGAGGGATTCGGCAAGGATGCGTTCGGCATCCTCCACCGTCTCCACGAAGGTGGATTCCTCCCCCCAGGAGCCCTCCATGACCGCACCGGTGTGCATGGCGCGGGCACCTGTGCCCACGACGATGAGTTTGGAAATATTGAGCCGGACAGCGTAGCGGCCGATGGCGTCGTGTTCGGTGACGGCATCCTCGCCAAGCTCCAGCATTTCGCCCAGGACTGCCCAGGTGCGCCGTTCCCGGCCGAGTTCGGCCAGGGTGCGCAGGGCTGCCCGCATGGATTCCGGGTTCGCGTTGTAGGCATCGTTGATCACCGTGACACCGTCGGCGCGGTCGGTGCGCTCCATGCGCCAGCGGCTGGCTGCAGCGCGGCCGGAAAGCCCCGCGGCGATCTGCTCGCCCGGAATGCCCGCGGCGTAGGCCGCGGCAGCGGCCGCCAGCAGGTTCGCGGTGTGGTGGGCGCCGATGAGCCCGGAGCGGATTTCGTGGCGGCTGCCGTCGGGCAGCAGCAGCGTAAAGACGGGCCTGCCCTCGGCATCGGTGCGTGCATCCAGGGCACGGACGGCGTTCTTGGCACCGTGCGCTTCCTCGGGCGAGGAGGTGAAGTAGAGGACGGGCGCCTGGGTGCGCTTCGCCATCGCCGCGACGCGGATGTCGTCCGCGTTAAGGATGGCGGTGCCGCCGGCGGGCAGCGCTTCGACGAGCTCTCCCTTGGCGACGGCGATGTTGTCCACGCCGCCGAACTCACCGGCGTGCGCGGAACCTACGAAGAGGACGACGCCGATATCCGGCTTCACCATCTCCGCGAGGTAGCGGATGTTGCCGATGCGGGTGGCACCCATTTCCATCACGAGGTAGCGGGTGCCGTAGCCGGCGGTGAACACGGTCAGCGGGAGGCCGACTTCGCCGTTGTAGGAACCTACCGGAGCGACGGTGGGACCGGCCTCGGCCAGGACGCCGGCCAGCAGGTCCTTAGTAGTGGTCTTGCCGGCTGATCCCGTGATGCCGATGACGGTCAGTTCGCCGTGCTCCCGGAGCCGGCGGACAATCTCCGCGGCAAGGGTACCCATGGCCAGGACGACGTCGGGGACCATCACGCCCGGGTAAAGCGCACCCGCGTCGTCGGCCACCGGCCGCTCGACGAGCGCCAGCATGGCGCCGCGGGCAAAAGCGGCTCCCACGAAGAGGTGGCCGTCCGAGTTCTCGCCGGGCTTGGCAATGAAAAGCGCGCCCTGTACGGCGTCGCGCGAATCCGTGGTGGCGGAAGTCACGACTAGACCCGGAGTCTGTGCGGCCGGGCCGATCAGCTGGCCGCCTGTAATTGCCGCTATTTCGGCTGCATTAAGTTCAATCATGACGATTTAGGACTCTACCCCGTCGCTCGAAAGGGCACTGAATCCGTATCTTGTCAAAGCCCGGCGCAGTTCCACCCGGTCATCCAGGGCAAGGTTCTCCCCCATGACTTCCTGCCACACTTCGTGGCCGCGGCCGGCCACCAGCACGGTGTCCTGCGGACGGGCCAGTTCAACGGCACGGTCGATGGCAACGGCACGGGGCGCGACTTCTTCAATGACGCACGGCAGGTTTTCCTCGGTCCGTGCACCCTCGGCACCGCGCAGGACGTCCGCGCGGATAGCGGCGGCGTCTTCGCCGTGCGGGTCATCGTCGGTGACGACGACGACGTCGGCAAGCCGGGCCGCGATGGCTCCCATCAGCGGACGCTTGGTCTGGTCCCGCTCGCCGGTGGCCCCGAAGACGATGATCACCCGCGAGTCGCCGCCGGGACGCCGCACGGAGGCAAGGGTGCGGGTCAGGGCATCGGGGTTGTGGGCAAAGTCAACGATGGCTGCCGGCTCTTCGGCGATCAGCTGCATCCGTCCGGGCACCTCGACGGTGAACGGATCATGGGCGTCCAGGGCCGCCTGCACGGTTTCTGCGGGAACGCCGGAGGCCAGCACCATCACTGTGGCCAGCGCGGCGTTGGAGATGTTGAAAGTTCCGGGCAGGGCGGTGGAGACCCGCAGCTGCTCCCCAACCGGTCCGCGGATACTGAAGGAGTGTCCGAGCCCGCGGGGCGCAATGTCCGTAACGGACCAATCGGCGTCGCGGTCTGTGCCGTCCGTCGCAAGCGTCAGGACGGGTACCCCCGCCCGGGCTGCCATTTTCACTCCCCATTCGTCATCTACCGTGACGACGGCCCGGCGGGCCCGGTCCGGCTGGAACAGTGCTGCCTTGGCAGCGAAGTATTCCTCCATGGACCCGTGCAGGTCCAGGTGGTCCTGGGTCAGGTTGGTGAACCCGGCGACGTCGAAGCGGACACCGTCAACGCGGCGGTAGGTGATCGCGTGGGAGGAGACCTCCATGGTGGCGGCGTCCAGGCCCCGCTCGCGCATCAAGGCCAGCAGCCCGTGCACCTGCGGTGATTCGGGCGTGGTCAGGACGCTCGGAATGGCTTCCCCGCCGGCGAGGATCTCGATGGTGCCGATCAGCCCGGTGGTGCGTCCGAGCGACTGCAGGAGCGAGTTCACGAAGTAGGAGGTGGTGGTTTTACCGTTGGTGCCCGTGATGCCGAACAGGGTGGGGCGGGGGCCGTCCGCAGGAACGCTGTTGAAGACGGCGGCGGCCAGCGGCCCCACCAGCCGGCGGACATCACCGGCAACGAAGACCGGAATGTGCAGGTCGGCCAGATGGGCCAGCCCCGCCTCGTCGGTCAGGACCGCCGACGCTCCGGCCGCTTCCGCTGCGCCTGCGAAACGGGCGCCGTGGTGGCGGGCACCGGCAATGCCCACATAGAGGTCGCCGGGGAGCACCTCACGGGAATTGATCGTGAGTCCCGAGAGCTCCGTATCCCAGGCTGCATCCGCCGTTCCGGCGGCAGGGGAAACGTCCCGCAGCTGTGCAGGCAGTGCCTGCACGGCGGCGCGGACGGTTACCGGCTCGACGGCACCGGGACGGAGACCGGATCCGGCGGAAGGATTTTCACTTATCGGCACTTCAATGCTCCAGGAATTAGTACTCAATGGGGTAAGTCTCGGGTTCACCGGTGGAAGGCGGGACGTTGTTGCTGACAAGCGTCTGTTCCATGACCTTCTGGAAGGACTGGCCCGGAATGATGTAGTAGAGGTCGCCCTGGGGCCGCTGGAGGGTCACCACAACCACGTACTTCGGATCATCCATGGGTGCAATACCAGCATAAGAGAGGGTTGAGCCTGAATAGCCGCCGTTCGGCCCGGGGGCTTCAGCCGTTCCCGTCTTGGAACCGACCCGGTACTGCTTCAACTCACCGGTCTTGCCGGAGCCGTCTTTGGTGACCGTTTCCATCATGTGCTGGACCTGCACCGCGGTCTCCTCGGAGACAACCCGCGTACCCGGTTCCTTTTCGATGGGCTGCTCCGTGCCGTCTTCCTTGATGACGGAGTCGATGATGCTCGGCTGGACGCGCACGCCGTCGTTGGCAATGGTCTGGAAGACACTTGCCGTGTGCAGCGCTGTCTGCGTCAGGCCTTGCCCGAACAGCACGGTGTACTGCTGCCGTCCGTCCCAGGCATCGGGTTCCGGCAGCAGACCTGCGGTTTCGCCGTTGAGTCCAACGTTCAGCGGTTGGCCGATCCCGAACTTCCGCAGCCAGTCGTACCGCTGCTGCGGCGTGAGCTGCTGACCGACCATTACCGTTCCGGTGTTCATGGACTTGGCCAGCACACCCGCTACGGTCATCTTGACGGTCCCGTGCGGGACGGCGTCCTTGAAGGTCTGGCCGTCGACGGTGTAGGTGGGTTCGATCTCCAGCCGCGTTTCGGGGGTGGTGATGCCTTCTTCGATGGCGGCCGCCATGGTGATGACCTTGGTGGTGGAGCCGGGCTCGAAGAAGTCCGTGACGGACCGTGCCTTCCGCGACTCCGCCGGGGTTGCGCCGGGATTGTTGGGGTCCACCGTGGTGGATTCCGCCAGCGCGATCACTCGGGCGGTATCGGCCTCCATGACCACGATGTTGCCCCACTCGGCGTCGTACTCATCCACCTGTGCGGCAATGGTCTGCTGGGCAAACCACTGCAGGTCCTGGTCGATGCTCAGCTTTATCGATTCCCCGTCGTGGACGGGTTCATCCTCATTGGTGGCGTAGGGGATGCGGATACCGTCGCCGCCGATTTCGTAGGTCTTGCTGCCGGCCTCGCCGGCCAGGATTTCGTCCTGGGTCAGCTCAAGGCCTTCCTGCGCGCCTTCGGTGCCGAGGAAGCCCACAATGGACCCGGCTACCGACCCGGAGGGGTAGGTCCGCAGCGTCGTCCGGTCCGCGTAGATCCCCGGGAACTTTACGGCGAGGACCTTTTCCTTGATTTCCGGGGTGACGGTTTTGGCAACGAAGTTGAAGCCCTTCTCCCCCAGCAGTGCTGAGCGCAGGGTTTCCGGGTCCTGCCCGAGGATGGCGCCAAGTTCCTCAAACGCCTGGTCGAAGGTAACGTCCTGGAGTTTCCCCTCGGCGTCGCGGCGCTTGAATTTCTCGCCGATGTCCTGCGAAAGGCGCTGGTCCACGACAATGTCGAACCGCTCAACGCTTCGGGCCAGGTAATTGCCGTTGGAGTCAAGGATGCTGCCGCGCAGCGCCGGTACGGTTACCGTCACGAGCCGGTTATCCACGGCGCTCTGCGCCATGCCGTCGGGGTCCAGTGCCTGGACATGGAACAGCCGAAGTCCGAGCGCGAGCAGTAGTGCCAGGGCCAGGATCAGTCCGGTGCGCAGGCGTCCGGTTACGATGGCCACCCTGTGGTTGTCCGGGCCGGATTTTTGTGCCACAACGTGTCCTCGTTCATGCCTAAATTTTGCTGACTGCTTAGCTTCGATTAGTTTCCGCTTCGCTGTACGGGTGCGGGGATGGTTCCGCCGTTCAGTTCGCCTTCAGGGACTATGTCCGGAGACTGGGCCGGATCCGCTTCCGGAGTCCGTGCGGCTTCTTCGGCTGCTGCGGCTGCGGCTGCTGCTTCGCGTGCGGCGGCTTCCTCCTGCTCCACGAGCGCCCGTACCGATTCCTGCGGTTCTTCCGGAACCACGGAGGGTGCGGGGGTGATCGGCTGGGTCAGGACACTCGGTGCCCCGATCAGCAGCTCGGCAGGCTCGCCTTCCTTGGCCGCCTCCGGGCTGCCGGTGACAGCGAGGGTCTGGAGGTCGATGGTGCCGAAGCTGGGCGAAGAGACCATGCCGAGATCGGCCGCGGAAGCAGCCAGGACCTGGGGTGCCTGGTGGTTTTCGATCTTCTGGGTCAGCGCTTCGTTGCGCTGGGCCAGTTCCGCCTTCTGGCTCTGCAGCTGCACCAGCTCGTACTGGCCGCTGGAAACCGAGATGTTCAGCAACAGCACCGAGGCCAGTCCGAGGACGAGGGCAGCGAAGCAGAAGACCGCGAACGGGGCACGTTTGCGGCGTGAGGCTGCAGGCACCAGGGACAGCGGGGTGCGCCGCTTTACGGTGGTGGCAGGGGCCGCCGCAGCATCCCAATCAAGCGCGCGCGCCGTGTTACCGACAACGGCGCCTGACGCCATGGTGCTGAATCGGGCCGATGGCCGACGTTCACTCATTATTTCCTGGCCCCATCCATGGGTTTGCGGATTCGTTCTACTGCACGGAGTTTTGCGGAGGCCGCACGGGGATTCTCAGCAATTTCCTCGTCCGTAGGCACCTCGGTGCCCTTGGTCAGCCTCTTGAGCTGGGCCTTGTGCTGTTCAAGTTCAACGGGGAAGCCTTTGGGGGCGGAGGACCGCGCTCCTGCGGCGAAGACGCCCTTGACGATCTTGTCTTCGAGCGAGTGGTAGGACATCACCACCACGCGTCCGCCCACATTCAGCACCGACAACGATGCGGGAATGGCCCGCTCGAGGACATCGAGTTCCTCGTTCACCTCGATGCGCAGGGCCTGGAACGTTCGCTTGGCAGGATGCCCGCCGGTTCGCGCAGCCGCCGCCGGGACAACCCCGCGGATCGCCTCGACAAGCTCACCGGTGGTGGTGAAGGGCTTCGAAGCACGTGCAGCAACAATGGCGGAGGCGATTCGCCCTGCGAACTTCTCCTCCCCCCATTTCCGGATAATGCCTACCAGCTCCGCCTCACCGTAGGTGTTGACGATGTCTGCAGCGGTACGTCCGCGGGTGGTGTCCATCCGCATATCGAGGGGCGCATCGTACGAGTAGGCGAAGCCGCGGTCCCGTTCATCGAGCTGCAGCGAGGAAACGCCCAGATCGAACAGCGCACCGTCGATTCCCTCGAATCCAAGGTCCGTGACGACATCCGCTATCTCGTCGTAGACCGCATGGACCAGGTCAATCCGGTCCGCAAACGGCTCCAGCCTCTCGCCGGCCAGTGCCAGTGCCTGCCGGTCCCGGTCAATCCCGATCACGTGAAGCTGCGGGAACCGCTGCAGCATGGCTTCGGTGTGCCCGCCCATTCCCAGGGTGGCATCTACGACAACCGCACGGCCGTGGTCGGCCACGGCGCTTTCGATGGAAGGAGCCAGGAGGTTGATGCAGCGGTCGCGCAGCACCGGAACATGCCGTTCCTCGGTGGGGCGCTCTTCGCTCATCTGAGGCTTCCTTCCATTCGTAGTGTTATTTGCCCTGCGGCCGGTTCTTAAACCAGACCCCCATCCGCGCCTCACCGCTGCGTGCCTTCTGGCTCCGGGGAAGGGAAGCCAGATGGCCTTGCGGTGGGGCGGCGGGAGATCTCGTCCAAGACCCGGCCCGGGTTGTAGTGGGTGGGTACTGCTAGAAAATCCCTGGAATCGCGTCTTCGTCTGTTTCCGAGAACGCGGTTTCCTGTTCTGCCAGATAGTTCTGCCAAGCGGTTGCATCCCAGATCTCGGCCCGCGTACCGGCGCCGATGACGACCAGTTCGCGCCCAAGCCCTGCGTAGGACCTCAGTGCCGGCGGGATGGTTACCCGGCCCTGCTTGTCCGGAACTTCGTCCGAGGCTCCTGAGAGAAAGACACGAATGTAGTCACGCGCCTGGCGGGAGGAAAGTGGAGCTTCCCGCATCTGGTCGTGGACCCGCTCGAATTCCTTCTGGCTGAAGACGTAGATGCAGCGCTCCTGACCCCTCGTCAGGACAAGGCCGTCGGCCAGTTCCTCACGAAACTTGGCCGGCAGGATCAGCCTCCCCTTCTCGTCCAGACGCGGCGAATGTGTTCCTAGGAACATCCCGCACCGCCCTGTCCGATTGGGGGTAAACCCCTTGAGTACCGCCCCTACCCTCTTATGTCCCCCACTTTACTCCACTTCCCTCCACAGTCAACGCCTTCGCCCGTTGTATTCCGGGCGCGTCGTGTCCAAAATCCGCATGTTGAAGCGGATTCTGGCCGGTGGAGTGTCGTGGAGGGGTTTAGCCAACCGACATTGGTTCCGGAAACGCATCCCGGAGTGGGAAAAGGGCACAAAAAAGGACCCGCCGAAACGGATCCTTTTTGCGCTTCCTAGCTGCCTGCCGCCCTTTGGTCCTGAGCTGTCACGGGGTCCAGGGCCTGCGCCGCCGGGCGGGTGCACCTACGGCTGGTCGCGTTTGCGTTCGTCCCACTTGCTTTCCAGGTTATTCATGAATCCACGCTGTGTACTGGACTCACGCTCCTTGCGCCCGTCCGCCGGTGCCGGCGGACTCTTCCTCCCCCGGGTGGTTGCGTAGTACACGCCGGCACCCATGATCAGGAACCCCAGTACGCCGACCAGAATGCCTGCTTCCGTAATTCCCAGAAGCAGCACGCCCAAGCCCACCACAGCCAGCAAGGCGCCGAGGACTATTCGCCTGGTCGAGATCCCACGGCCCGCGGACGTCGCCATTGAGTTCGCGAATTTTGGATCTTCGGCATGTAATTGCTGCTCCAGTTGATCCAGCAAGCGCTGCTCGTGTTCCGACAGTGCCATTGCTGCCTCCTTGCCGTCCGGTCCTGCCCCTGTAAACCAACCAACGAACGTGTGGCGCCGGATGTTCCCGCGCAGGCTCGCTGCTGCTTTGCACTTAGTCCAAGGATAGGTGGCAACCGGTCCGCACGAAAGCGGCACGTCCACGTATTCCACCGGGTAGGGAACCAGCCTCGACGCACCGCCTATCCGGGGCCGGGCAGAGCGCCGGAAGGAGTTCAGCCCGGGAACTGGTCCGGCTCCGCCGGAGGCTTCCGGGGAGACGGCGCGATGAGCCGGGCCGGAACAACGCCCAGTTCGCCGAACCGCCGGTTGATCCGGTCCAGCGCATCCTCTGCCGAACGCCAGCTGTCCTCCCGTCCGTCCAGGGTCAGCTGCATGGCAGCACCTTCGGCGGATTCAAGTTGTTCGGCCCGCAGTCCTATCAGCCGGACGCTTTGCGGCCGCGGGCCCAGGGCAGTCAGCAGCCCTTTGGCCGTCTCGTAAATCATCTGGGCGCTGCCCACCGGCTCGGGAAGGGTCCGGGTGCGGGTCAGCGTGGTGAAGTCCGCATAACGCAGCTTCAGGGAAACGGACCTGCACTGCAGTCCGGCGGCCCGGAGGCGGACAGCGCTGCGGTGTGCCAGCCGAAGCAGCTCCGTGTGCAGCACGTCGTCGTCGCTGACGTCGGACGCGAATGTTTCCTCCGCGCCGATGCTCTTTTCGCGCCTCACGGGCGTTACGGTCCGGTTATCCCGCCCCCAGGACAATTCATACACGTGGTCCCCCGCGGCCCCGAGCAGCCGGCGGAGCACAGTGGGCGGGGTATTGGCCACATCCGCCACCGTGGCAATGCCGACACGGGCCAGTACCTCGCGGGTCTTGGCCCCTACTCCCCACAACGCAGAAACGTCCAACGTGTGGAGGAAGTCCACTGTCTGCTCCTTGGGCACCAGCAGCAGTCCGTTGGGCTTGCATCGGGTGGAAGCGATCTTGGCCACGAACTTGGTGGCGGCAATGCCGACACTGGCGGTCATGCCCAGTTCGGCGGCAACACGCTCGCGGATATGCTCGCCGATCGCCCGGGGCGGCCCGAGCCTGCGCATGGCTCCCGCAATATCAAGGAAGGCCTCGTCGACGCTGAGCTGTTCCACCAGTGGAGTAATGGATTCGAAGATCTGCATCAGCTGCCCGGAGAAGGTCCGGTAAACCTCCTGGTGCGGTTCCAGGACCACAGCCTGCGGGCACTGCCTGCGGGCAACAGCCATCGGCATGGCAGAACGGACACCGTATCGCCTCGCCTCGTAGGATGCGGACAGGACCACGGACCGTCCCCCGAGCCCGCCTACGATGACGGGCCTGCCCACCAGGTCGGGCCGTTTAAGCAGCTCTACGGAAACATAAAAAGCGTCCATATCCACGTGCATGATGGTGCAGTCGCGGTTGCCGCCGCCGGCGTCGGGACCATTGCTCACTCCATCATCGTAGCCAGCCCTGCCCCCATTCCCGTCTTTCCCGCTTCTCCGCTTCTTTTTCGGCACCCTAACCATCTTCCCTGGAGCGGTTTTCGGTTCGCCTAGACTGGGTGGCAGGACCCTGACCCCCACCGAAGCGGAACCCGATGAAAAAGACGCTCACGATGCTCTCTGCCGCGGCCCTGATCCTGGCGGCAGCCGGATGCTCCACCGACACGGCAGGGAACGCCGATTCCCAGTCCGCATCCCCTACTTCCGGCGCTCCTTCCGGCTCCCCGACACCCACGGCGTCTCCCGTTGCCCTCGCGGAGGGGTTCCCGTCCGACCTCATCCCGATGATGGATGGCGCGGAACTGCTATCAAGCAGCGTGGACCGCTCAAACGGCACGCTCACCGCGGTGCTGGTGGAGTCCTCGGACGCTCCCGCAGCCGAGATCCTCTCCTTTTACGATGCCAAGCTGGTTGCGCAGGGATTCACTGCAGCTGAGGCGGCCGCAGGTTCCCCTTCCTCACGCGACTACGTGCGCACCGGCGCCGGTGAACCCGAAACGGTCAACATCACGGCGATCACCAAAGAGGGCGGCCCGGCAACGGTGACTGTCGGTGCCACGGTCCTCGCAGAAGCGGTGAAATAACAGTGCCCGCCACCCCAGTCGAATCCGCGCAGGAGGAGCAGGCTGCATACCGGGGCCTGCTGGGCACGGAACTCGAGGATTTCCTGGCGCTCCAGCACTCGGTGCTCTCCGAGGTCTCCCGCGAGGCGCTTCCCCTGCTGGATGCAGTGCACAACCTTGCCCGCGGAGGGAAGCGGCTGCGGGCTCTCCTTGCGTACTGGGGATGGCGCGGCGCGGGCGGAACTCCCCTGCAGCCGGAAGCCGTCCGGGCCGGCGTCGCACTGGAACTGTTCCAGAGTGCCGCACTGATCCACGACGACATCATTGACCGGTCCGACACCCGCCGCGGCGGGCCGAGCGTCCACCGCACGTTCTCGATGGCGCATGCGGACTCCAACTGGCATCTGGACGGATTACATTTCGGTTCATCGGCAGGCATCCTTGCCGGTGATCTTTGCCTGTCCCTCAGCGAGGAAATGTTTTCCGCGGTGGGTCCGCGGGCGGCGCACGGCACCGAGGCCCGGCGCATCTTCAACCGCATGCGCACAGAGGTCATGGCCGGGCAGTACCTGGACATCCTGGAAGAGGTTGCAGGTCCGGGCCACGACCCCGAACACGCCGTCGTCCGGGCGCTCAATATCCTGCGCTACAAGGCGGCAAAGTACACCACGGAGCATCCCCTGACCCTTGGCGGTGCCCTGGCCGGTGCCGACGCAGAGCTCCTGGCGGGCTATTCCCGCTTCTCCCTGCCCCTGGGCGAGGCGTTCCAGCTGCGGGACGACGTGCTGGGAGTTTTCGGGGATCCCCGGACCACGGGCAAGCCGGCAGGAGACGATCTGCGTGAGGGTAAACGCACGGTCCTGATCGCCTACGCCCTGTCCAGCGGAAGCGAGAGCGCCCGGAAAGAGATCACGGCCCGGCTTGGGGATCCGGAGCTGGACGACGACGGCGTGGCCCGGCTGCGCGGAATCATCCTGGACACCGGGGCGCTGGCCGCGACGGAGGAACTCATCTCGAGGCATACGGAAACAGCGTTTTCCGCATTAGCCGCACTCCCCCTTGACGGCACCCCCCGGGCCGCACTTGACGCGCTGGCCCACTCAGCCGTTCGGCGCAGTTCCTAGCGATACTAAGATCCCCAAATAATAAGGAGCTGCCAGTCCGGAGACCGGCAGCTCCTTATTCAGGTGCTGCGTTAGGCGTTGTTACCAGCCCAGCGCCTGTGCTCGGCGGCGGATCTCCGTCTTGCGCCCTTCACGGAGCGCATCCACGGGACGGCCGGGCAGAGTGTCGTCGGCCGTGAAGAGCCAGCGGATCATCTCGTCGTCGTGGAAGCCTGCGTCATCGAGCACCGAAATGGTGCCCTTCAGGCTGTCCAGCACGGAGCCGTCAGCGATAAAGGCAGCCGGGATGCTGCGGATCTTCCGCTCGCCGAGGCGCACAGCCACCAGGGCGCGCTCCTCCAACAGGCTATGCACCTTGTTAATAGGGAGATCGAGTTGTTCAGCCACATCGGGCAGGGTCAGCCAGTCGGAAACAAGTTCCTCGAGTTCATTCACCCTTCAAGGGTGCCACGTCCGGGGTTGCCCGGGCCACTTTGCCGTTTGGCAACAGAACTGAAACACAAAAACGACTACCCGGGTATTGTGCCGGTCGCTGGTTAGTGTAAATTCACATTAGTACCTGTAATCACATCAGTAACTAGCACATCATGAGTCACATAAACAACAGCAGTAACACCCGTTCCAATACTTGTTTTTAATCCAAGGGATTTGCGGTAAAGGCCGCGGCCAACACAGATGAGGAAACATCACCATATGAACGCTCAGTCCACCACGGGAACGCCCGAGGCGCGTCCCGTTGCCACAGGAATACCGCGCAAACTGAGTGTTGCCGTGACGACCGCCGCCATTCCTGCAGTGATGATGTCCGCGTTGGCTCTTGCCGAGCCGGCGGCAGCTGCCCCCGCCGCTCCCCAGAACTCGCTGTTTCCCCAGCTCCCCCTGCAGGCCATCAAGAACCTGAACACCGGAGCTGCCACCGGAGTCACCGCTTCGCAGCTGGCCACCCAGGTTCCCGCGACGCTGCCGGCTGAGTCGGCCGTTCCTGCCACGCACCGGATCGTTTCCGGCGACACGGTCAGTTCAATTGCCGCACAGTACGGACTGTCCGTGACGGAACTGCTGCGCGTGAACAACCTGCAGCCGACCTCTTTGATCTTCGCAGGGGACGATCTCCGCCTTGGCGGGGCATCCGCATCCGCTGCTCCCGCCTCCGCTGCCGCCGAAGGCACCTACACGGTGGTCTCCGGGGATACTTTGAGCGCCATTGCCGGAAAGCACGGCGTCAGCCTCTCCAGCATCCTTGCCGCGAACGGCCTGACCCTCACGTCCGTCATCTACCCGGGCCAGTCGATCCGCATTGACGGCCAGGCACCCGCCGCTCCCACGGCACCTACCGGTGTCGAGGCGGCCCCCGGCACCGGCGGCACCTACACTGTCGCTGCCGGGGATACCCTCAGCGCAATCGCCGCGAAGCACGGCGTCAGCCTCTCCGGCATCATGGCCTCCAACGGCCTGTCGCAGACCTCGGTGATCCGCCCCGGCCAGAAAATCACCGTTGACGGCAGCACCGTCAGTGTCACCGCTTCCGCCCCCGTGGCAGCCGCACCCACGGATCTGGTTCCCAACACCTTCCTGCACTACACCTACCCCGAGCACACCGTCGCCGACGCCAACCTCAACAAGCAGACGCTCAACTCAATGCCCGTTCCCAGCCGTGCGCAAATGCAGCAGATCGTGGCTGACACGGCAGCGCAGATGGGCGTCGACCCGGCCCTGGCACAGGCATTTGCCCTCCAGGAATCCGGCTTCGACCAGCGGGCCGTCTCCCCGGCCAACGCCATCGGCACCATGCAGGTCATTCCCTCCTCCGGGGAATGGGCCTCGCAGCTGGTCGGACGGCAGCTGAACCTGCTGGATCCGTACGACAATGCCACGGCCGGCGTAGCGATCATCAGCGCTTTGATCCGCAGCAGCGACAGCCTGGAAAACGCGATTGCTTCCTACTACCAGGGCCAGTACTCGGTGACCACCCACGGCATGTTCGCGGATACGCGCAACTACGTCAGTTCCGTGCTTGCCCACCGGGCGTCCTTCCAGTAAGGCAATCACGGAGTGCAGCGGAAGGGTCCGGATCGGGTGTCGATCCGGACCCTTCCGCGTACCGCCATTAGGATCGAAGAGTGCATGAGCCCGTGAAAGACTCCCTCGTTGAGACGCTGGTCGACGACCGTTACTTCGTCAGGTCCCTGATTGCGCGCGGCGGAATGTCCAGTGTTTACCTGGCCACCGACCGCCGCCTGGACCGTGATGTGGCGCTCAAGGTGCTGTTCCCGCACCTTGCCTCGGACCGCGGTTTCCTTCGGCGTTTCGAAAGCGAAGCCAAATCGGCTGCGCGGCTTTCCCACCCCCACGTGGTGGGCGTCCTGGACCAGGGGATCACCGACAGCCTGGCTTACCTCGTGATGGAGTATGTGCCCGGACGGACCCTGCGCGGGCTGCTGGACGAGCGCGGCCCCCTGTCGCCGCGCCTTGCGCTCGCCCTGATGGATGCGGTGGTCGAAGGGCTGGCCGCTGCGCACGACGCCGGCCTGGTCCACCGTGACGTCAAGCCGGAGAATGTGCTCCTTGCGGACAACGGCAGGATCAAGATCGCCGACTTCGGACTGGCGCGCGCCGTGTCCACCAGCACCAACACCGGAACACTGGTGGGTACCGTCGCCTACCTCGCACCCGAACTGGTTACTGCGGGCGGTGCCGACGAACGCAGCGATGTCTATTCAGCCGGCATCATGCTTTATGAAATGCTCACGGGCCGGCAGCCTTTCACCGGGGATTCACCCATCCAGGTGGCCTTTGCGCACGTCCATTCCTCCGTTCCCGCGCCCTCGGACCTGTGCCCGGGACTGGCGGAAGACCTGGACGAACTTGTCCGCTGGTGCACGGCAAAGGACCCCGAGGAACGCCCGGTAAACGGCCGGGCCCTGCTCGGCGAGCTGCGGCACATCCGCACATCGCTTAGCGATGCAGAGCTTGACTTCCGGTGCACTCCGGACCCGGCCAGCGGACCGTCAGGCGCCGGCACACCCACCGAGGCGTTGGCCGGAGCCACGGAAGTCCTCACGGCCGGCGGTGCTGCCGGTGCCGGTGCCGCCACAAGCGTCATCGACACCTCCTCACTGGGCGCCGGCGGTACCCGCGCGAACCACACCGAGGTCATCCACCGGAACGACAACGCCACCACGGTATTTCCTGCCGGCAGCCGCGGTGCAGGGGATGACGGTGCGGACCAGGACGGGTACGACGCCGAGGGCCCGGACGACGACTATGACACAGACGGCGAAGCCGACCTCAGCCCCAACGCGCGCCGGCGCAGAGCTCAGCGGGATGAACGCGACCGGCAGCGGCTGAACGACCGTGAGGCCCATCGCCCGCAGTTATCCCTTCGCAGCGGAAAGCCGCGCCGCCGGGGCATCCTGCTGGCCGTGCTGCTGACGGTACTGCTTGCGGCGGTTGCCTTTGCCGGTTGGTTCTTCGGTGCCGGACCCGGAGCCCTTGTCTCCGTACCGGATGTGAGCAACGCTTCCGTCGAGGAAGCCGGCACACAGCTGGGCGAGGCCGGCCTGAACTACACCACCGACGAAGTGTTCGATGAGGTGGTGGCAGCGGGGCTGGCCGTGGGCACCGATCCCGGCGCGGCCCGGGAAATCCGCCGTTTCCAGCCCGTGAAACTGCTCGTGTCCAAGGGCCCGCAGCTGTTTTCCGTCCCCAACGTCGTCCAGCGCACGCTCGAAGCCGCCCGGGCTGACCTTCAGGAGGGCGAGCTCGCGCTCGGCGCAGTCACGGAGGAGTACAGCGAAAGCATTGAAGCCGGCAGTATCATCAGCCAGCAGCCGCTGCCCGATACGCTGCTGCGGCTCGGAGCGCCGGTCGACGTCACTGTTTCAAAGGGACCGGCACCCGTCGAGGTCCCCGTGGTCACCGGCCTGGGTGAGGACGCTGCGCTGAAAGCCGTTGAAGACGCCGGACTCACGGCTGCCGTGGCTCCGGACAAGGTGAACAGCGCTACCGTGCCGGCGGGCGCGGTAGTCGCCCAGACGCCGGCATCCGGGCTGCTGGAGCGCGGATCCACCGTTACGCTGACCATCTCCCTCGGCCCGCGGATGGTTGAGGTCCCGAATTACGTGGGACAGCGCGTCGAGACCGCGCGGGCTGACCTGGAAAGCCGCGGGTTCACCGTCGAGGTGGAGAATCTGCTGGGCGGATTGCTTGGCCTGGTCCGGGACCAGGAACCGGGTGCGGGAACCGCCCCCGAGGGCTCCACCGTCGTCCTCAAGGTGGTGTAGCCCCCGGGCGGTCCTGCGCCCCGGTCAGCTCCTGCGGGAAAGGGCTCCGGCAACCAGGAAGGCCATCTCCAGCGACTGCATATGGTTCAGCCGGGGATCGCAGACGGATTCGTAGCCTTCCACGAACGCTTCCTGGTCAATGGGGTCCGCACCGCCCAGGCACTCCGCGACGTCGTCGCCCGTCATCTCCACGTGCAGGCCGCCGGGGAAGGTTCCCAGGGAATCGTGCACTTCGAAGAAGCCGCGCACCTCGTCCATCACATCGTCGAAGTTGCGGGTCTTGTAGCCGTTCGGCGAGGTGACGGTGTTGCCGTGCATGGGGTCCGTCACCCAGAGCACCTGGGCACCCGAGGCCGTCACCTTCTCCACCAGGGCGGGAAGCTTCTCGCGGATGTTCCGGGCACCCATCCGGGTTATGAACGTGAGTCGCCCCGGTTCCCGGTTCGGATCCAGCTTGTCGATCAGGGCTAAGGCGTCTTCGGCGCTCGTTTTCGGGCCGAGCTTCACGCCAATGGGGTTGCGCACCCGGGACAGGAAGTCCACATGCGCGGAATCGAGCTCACGGGTCCGCTCTCCGATCCACAGGAAGTGCCCGGAGGTGTCGTACGGCTGGCCGGTCCGGGAGTCCACCCGGGTCAGGGCCCGTTCGTAGTCCAGGAGGAGCGCCTCGTGGCTGGCGAAGAACTCGACTCGCTTCAGCGCTTCGAAATCTGCACCGCAGGCGTCCATGAAGCGTACGGCGCGGTCGATTTCCCGGGCCAGGGATTCATAGCGGGAGTGCGCCGGGTTTGACGTGAAGCCCTTGTTCCAGTGGTGCACCAGCCGGAGGTCGGCGAAACCGCCCTGCGTGAAGGCGCGGATCAGGTTCAGCGTGGACGCGGACGCATGGTAGGCGCGCACCATCCGCGCCGGGTTGTGCCGGCGTGATTCGGGTGTGAAGTCGTAGCCGTTGACCATGTCTCCGCGGTAGGCGGGCAGCGTCACGCCGTCACGCGTTTCCTCATTGGACGAGCGCGGTTTGGCAAACTGCCCTGCCATCCGGCCCATCTTGATCACCGGAACGGACGCACCGTAGGTGAGGACCACTGCCATCTGCAGCAGCGTCCGGACGCGGGCGCTGATCTTGTCCGCGGTGGCTGCCTCGAAGGTCTCGGCGCAGTCGCCGCCCTGCAGGAGGAAAGCACGGCCCTGGGCGGCCTCGGCCAGACGGCTCCGGAGGACATCCACTTCGCCGGCGAAAACCAGCGGCGGCACCATCGAGAGTTCGGCAATGGCCGCGTCATACCCCGGGTCGTCGCGCCACGTCGGCTGCTGGGAAATCGGCAGGGAACGCCAGTTGTCCAGCTCGGGGTGGCTCGCAGAAGTGGCCGCCGCGCCCGAGAGCATGGTCGGAATGGACTCGCGGTGTACGGGGGTGTCAGTCACGGCTTAAATCCTACTAGTTGCCCGCCTGGAGCGAACAAAACCGTCATAAACACTGCCGGGGCACGCAATACACGCAGGCTTCCGCCGTTCCCCCTCGGGAAATCTAGGCAGTGTGGGAGCGCGGATCTACGTCGCGGTCATCGCTGGCGGAAGGGCGAACACTGCTGGATTCGGCACCGTTGCTTCCGACACCGCTGGTTTCGGCGGCATCGGTCCGGACAGCGCGGGCACCGTTGGCGCCGGGCCTGCGGCCCCGGAACTTCAGGCGCCGCTTGTTTCCGGCGTCCTGCGCGGTATCGCCCGCTTCGGCTGCAGCCCGGGGCTTTCCGGTGCCCTTCGCCGCGCTCGAACCGATGACGGTAACGGCGCCGGGCAGTTTGTCGCCCGCTTCGGCAGGCAGTTCCGAACCGCCGGCCGGAGGCACTGTCCCGGATTCGGAGCCGGTGGTGGAAAGGCGGACAGCCGCGCTGCGTGCTTGTGCGGCCTTAGCGCCCTTGCGGGCGGCCATTTTCTCCTTGACGGTGCTGGCGTATACATCCACGTATTCCTGGCCGGAAAGACGCATGAGCTCATACATGATCTCGTCGGTCACGGACCGCTGGATGAAGCGGTCATTCTCCAGCCCGGCGTACCGCGAGAAATCCAGCGGTTCGCCTACGATGATGCCGATCCGACGGATATTCGGAATCCGCCGGCCGATGGGCTGGACCTTGTCCGTTCCGATCATCGCAACGGGGATGACGGGAACACCGGTGGAGAGCACCAGCTTGGCCACACCGGTCTTGCCGCGGTACAGGCGTCCGTCCGGGCTGCGGGTCCCCTCCGGGTAAATGCCCAGCAGGCCGCCGTTTTCCAGGACATCGACGCCTGCCTTGAGCGAGGACGCAGAGGCTGCTCCGCCGGAGCGGTCCATCGGCAGCTGGTTCGCGAGCCGGAAGAACGTTGCAGTGAGCTTGCCCTTGATGCCCTTGCCGTTGAAGTAATCGCTCTTCGCGAGGAAGCTCACCGGCCGGGGCACGGCGAGGGGAAGAAAGATCGAATCGGAGAACGAAAGGTGATTGCTCACCAGGACGGCAGGCCCGGATTCGGGGATGTTATCCATTCCCTTGACCCAAGGCCTGAAGAGAAGATTTACCACCGGCCCGATGAATATAGTCTTCATCACCCAATAGAACACGCGGCTTGATCTCCTGTCCGGACAAGACAATAACGGGGGACCCGTTTGGTTCCCCAGACTCTACTGTATGCGCGCTTATCCCCCGCTGGTGAATTCGGCGCGTACAGGGGTTCCCGGGAGTTTCCCCCGTGCGGGGTCCAAAAACGCCCCTCTAATGCAACCATAGACATATGACTTTCCTCCCCGGCGCTGATGCCTTCCATTCAGAGGGGCACGGACCCAACGCGGGTGTGGGCGTGCTTCTCAGCCACGGATTCACCGGATCCCCGGTGAGCCTTGCGGCTTGGGCGCGCCACCTGGCGGACCGTGGCTACGCCGTGAGCCTGCCGCTGCTGCCTGGCCACGGCACCAGCTGGCAGGAATTGGCACAGACGCCCTGGCTGCGCTGGTACGAGGAATACGAGAGCGCCTACCTAAACCTGCGGAAGCGGACGGACTGTGTTGTGTCGGCAGGGCTTTCCATGGGCGGCACCTTGGCGCTGCGGCTGGCGGCGACGCAGCCGGTGGCCGGCGTCGTCGTGGTTAATCCCGGGCTGACGTTCGCCGACCCCCGGGCACGCTATTCGGGCGTGCTGAAGTATTTCCTGAAATCGGTGCCTGCCATCGGCAACGACATCCGGCTCGAGGGGCAGGATGAGGGTGCGTACCCCCGCACGCCGGTGGGCGCGGTGCAGCAGCTGGGCAGGCTCTTCCGGAATACTGCCGCGGCTCTGCCGAACGTTACGGCTCCCGTGCTGGCGTTCCGGTCACGGGTGGACGCCGTGGTGCCGGAATCCAGCATGGTAATGCTCCGCCGGCGGCTCGTTAATGCAGAGCTTGAGGTGGTGCCGCTCGAAGACAGCTACCACGTTGCCACCATGGACCACGACGCGCCGCTGATCTTTGACCGCTCCTCTGAATTCATCCGACGTGTGAGCTCCGGGGTGCGCGCATGAGCGAACGCGAGCCGGAACATAACGAGTCCACCGACGAGGAAGTCTGGCTGGACCTGGTCGCCCGCCTGGAGCACATGGACGCCAGCGATCCGGTGCATCCGGAACCCGGCCAATCCGCCGGCGCCACGGATGCCGCTGCCCCGCACGGCAGCGGGGAAACGGGACAAACAACACCGTCCCGCGATCCGGCGGCACCGACACCGGCCGAACGGACCCGCGCCATTTTCGAGAACCAGCCGTTGGCATCAGCTGGGCCCCGGGACTATATCTCCAAGGACGAAGATGAGGACGACGGCGGGTTTGTGCCGCCCGAGCCGCCGCCGCTTGGCACCGGGGAACCACTGGTAGTGCTCAGCTGGCTCGGCACACTGGCCGGACCGCTCCTGCTCCTGGTGTTCGCCATGTTCTGGCGCAGCGCCCCGCTGCCGGTCATCCTCGGAACCATCGCCGTCTTCGCGGGATCCGCAGCCTATCTGCTTTTCCGCCTGCCCCAGCACCGCGACGAGGATGACGACGGCGCGGCCGTCTAGGCCCGGTTTCCTCTCCCGGGGACTCCCCGGCTCAGCGCCGTGCGGCGATCCGCGACAGGTCCGCAGCTCCGATCATCCCCGCGGACGGGCCCAGTGCCGCCCGCTCCATTTTGGCCGCGGGGCGGAAGCCCCGCCCGGTAAGGTTTCGGGCAAAGGACCGCCGCGCCGGCTCAAGCAGCAGATCACCGGCATCGCTCAGCCCGCCGCCGATGACGAACATCCCCGGATCCAGGGCAGCGGCGAGGTTCGCCAACCCCAACCCGAGCCACTGTCCCACTTCATCAAGGAGTTCGATGGACGCCGGGTCGCCCTCGAGGGCGAGTCTGGTGACGACGGCGCCGGTCACCTGCTCCGCATTGCCGTTCACGGCCCGGAGCAGTTCCTGGGCTACCGGGGAGTTGGCTGCGGCCAGTTCCCGGGCCTCCCGGCCCAGGGCATTACCCGAGGCGTACTGTTCCCAGCAGCCCCGGTTGCCGCATTCGCAGCGGTGCCCGCCGGGCATGATGATCTGGTGCCCGAACTCCCCCGCCACGCCGTACCGGCCGCGCTCAAGGCGCCCGTCGAGCACCATCGCCCCGCCGATTCCGGTTCCAAGGGTTACGCAGACCATCCTGCTCTCCCCCGCGCCGGCTCCGAACCGGTACTCCGCCCAGGCGGCGCCGTCGGCGTCGTTCACCAGGAAGACACGCCTGCGCAGCAGCCGCTCCAGGTTCTCGCGGAGGGGCTCGTTCCGCCAGGCCAGGTGCGGGCTGAACAACACGGTGCTGCCGGCGAGGTCCATCCACCCGGCCGCGCCGATGCCGACGGACCACACGTGGTGCTCGGCCGAAAGTTCCCGGACCAGGTCCACGATTACCGCTTCGACTTCCCGGGGATCCTGCCCCGGCGTCGACCGGCGTGCCTGCTTCAGCACGCGACCGTCTCCGTCCACAAGCCCCGCCGCCACTTTCGTCCCGCCGATATCAATTCCGATAGCCAGCCCGCGGCGCCGCATTCGGTTCGGCAGCCGCATGGGCCTGCGGGGCCGGAACGGCTCCGAAGCAGCAAGCCTGCGCTGGAGCGGGGTGGAAAGCGGACGGGGAACGGGTGCTGGGGTAACTGGACGCATCAGAAACCCATTCTAGGGAAACGGCAAGAGCGGCGACGCGTTTGTTATGAATCTGCAAGGTTACCGACGGGTAAGAAAATGTGATCTACGTTATAGGCTGAACAGTGCCTACGGGCGTACCGGATATCAAAGGAGCTATCGTGCGAGAATTCAGCGTTCCCGTCCTAGCGGAGTCCCCGCCGCAGACGAACATCACCAACATGCTGCTCGACCAGGCAGCCAAGCCAAGCAACCCCGCTCTCTTTGCCGTCCGGAACGGCCAGGGAGAATGGCAGCGAATCAGTGCCACCGAGTTCACCAGGGACGTCCGGGCGCTGGCAAAGGGCTTCATGGCCAGTGGTATCAAGGCAGGCGACCGCGTGGCCATCATGTCCCGGACCCGCTACGAATGGACCCTGGTGGACTTTGCGCTCTGGTTCGCAGGGGCGGTATCGGTTCCCGTCTATGAGACCTCCTCCCCTT
Organism: Arthrobacter sp. zg-Y238; assembly: GCF_024385525.1. Lineage (GTDB taxonomy): Bacteria > Actinomycetota > Actinomycetes > Actinomycetales > Micrococcaceae > Arthrobacter_B > Arthrobacter_B jinronghuae. The sequence goes on from NZ_JANFLU010000010.1 coordinate 547,092, forward strand.
CGCAGGTCGCCTGGATCCTGAGCGATTCCGGCGCCGTCGGCATTGTGGTTGAGGCTGCCAGGCACGAGAACATTGTCCGCACGGCCGCCGCCGACGAGGACCTTTCCATGGTCGCCAACGTGTGGCAGATCGACGGCGGAGGACTCGACACACTGCGCGCCGACGGCGCTTCGGTGAGTGATGAGGATCTCGAGAAACGTCGCTCCACCGCCCAGATGGCTGACCTTGCGACCATCATTTATACGTCCGGCACCACGGGCAAGCCGAAGGGCTGCGAACTCACGCACGCCAACTTCGTCGATGTGTCCCGGAACTCCGAGCTGGCAGAGCCCGAAGTTGCCACCGAAGGCTCGCAGACGATCATGTTCCTGCCCCTGGCACACGTCCTCGCCCGCTTCATTTCCGTGCTGTGCGTGGCCACCGGCGCAACCGTGGCACACACGCCCGACGTCAAGAACCTGCTGCCTGACCTGCAGAGCTTCAAGCCCAGCTTCATCCTGGTGGTTCCCCGCGTCCTCGAGAAGGTCTTCAATGCCTCCATGCTGAAGGCCGAAGACGGCGGCAAGGGCAAGATCTTCCACGCCGGCGTCGCGACCGCCGTCGCCTGGTCGAAGGCGAAGCAGGAAGGCAAGGTGCCACTGAGCCTCACCCTGAAGCACGCTCTCTTCGACCGCCTGCTGTACGGCAAGATCCGCGAGGCCATGGGCGGCAACGTGAAGTACGCCGTCTCCGGCGGTGCACCCCTGGGCGAACGGCTGGGGCATTTCTTCCACGGCATCGGACTGCTGGTACTGGAGGGCTACGGTTTGACCGAAACCACGGCTCCGCTCACCACCAACACCCCGCAGCTCGTCAAGCTGGGAACGGTAGGCGCACCCCTTCCCGGGAACAGCGTGAAGATCGCCGACGACGGCGAGATCCTGGCCAAGGGCATCAGCGTGATGAAGGGCTACTACAACCGCCCGGAACTGATGGGTGAAACGTTTACTGACGGCTGGTTCCATACCGGTGACATCGGCGAACTGGACTCGGACGGCTTCCTGAAGATCACCGGCCGAAAGAAGGAAATCATCATCACCGCCGGCGGCAAGAACGTGGTTCCCTCCCAGCTGGAGGATTCCATCCGCGCCGATTCCATCGTTTCCCAGTGCGTGGTGGTCGGGGATGCGAAGCCGTTCATTTCGGCCCTCATCACCATCGACGAAGAAGCCCTTCCCGGCTGGCTCGGGCGGCACAAACTGCCGGACACCATGACGGTGACCGAAGTGGCCAAGACCGACGAGCTGCAGAAGGAACTCCAGGCCCTGGTGGACCGTGCCAACAAGAAGGTTTCCTCTGCCGAGGCGATCAAGGAGTTCCGTGTGGTCCCGACCGACTTCACCGAGACCAGCGGACACCTGACCCCGTCGTTGAAGATCAAGCGCGCCCAGGTGATGCGGGACTTCTCCGACGTCATTGACGATATCTACAGCGGGCAGCGGGTCTGATTTATCCCAGCCGGGCAGGAACCGACTCCCCTAGAGGCGGTTCCTGCCCGGCTTTTCCTTTGTATTCAGCGAAAGCAGTGCGTTTTCGACCACCTCTGTCAGTGCCGGGTGGATCCAGTACTGCCCACGGGCCATGGTGGCGGCATCCAAGCCGAACTCCATCGCCTGCACCAGGGGCTGGATCAGCATGGACGCCTCATGTCCCATGATGTGGGCGCCGAGCAGCCGGCCGCTTTCCCGCTCCGCCAGCAGTTTCACGAACCCGGTGGAATCCTCCATCGCCCAGCCGTACGCCGTCGACCCGTATTCCTGCACGGCCAGGGCCAGTTCGACGCCGCGGGCCTCCGTATCGGCGATGGCCTGGTCCTCGGTCATCCCGACGCTGGCAATCTGCGGACTGCTGAAAACCGCTGCCGGCACGAAGCGGTGGTCCATGGCACGCAGGTCCCCGGGGTGCACCAGGTTGTGCGCCACCACGCGCGCTTCGTGGTTGGCCACGTGCTTGAGCTGGTAGGGGCTGCTGATGTCACCCAGCGCCCAGATCCCCTTCGCCGGAGCGCCGGAGGCCAGCACCCGGCCGTAGCTGTCCACGGCCAGCCGGCCATCCGAGGTGAGGTCAAAACCGGCAGCACCGATGTCCAGCCGGTCTGTGTTGGGGGTCCGGCCGGTTGCTGCGAGCACCAGGTCCACATCCAGGGCCGACTCTCCGGCGGGACCGGAGAGCACCGCATGCACGGAACCGTCGGCGTTTTCGACGAGTGAGTCCACCGTCGTTTCGAACTGCACGTTCCACTGCTTGGAGGCTTCTGCGGTGAAGCGCTCGGACACGGTTTCATCCAGGGACCGAAGCAGCGCCCCCGACCGCACAGCCATGGTGACGTCGGACCCGAAGGCGGAGAAAACGAAGCCGAACTCCGCGGCGATATACCCGCCGCCGATGATCAGGACCCGGGCCGGCAGCTCATCGATACGCATCACGGTGTCGGAGGTATGCACCTGGGGAAGGTCCATCCCCGGTACATCGGGCAGGACCGGACGGGATCCTGCCGCCACTACGATTTCATCAGCGGTGATCTCCTGCCCCGACGCCGTGACGAGTGCGTGCGGCGAAACGAAGCGGACGTATTCGCTGAAAAGCGTGACGTTGTCCAGCTCCTCGTCCCGGTAACGGCGGCCGCCGTCGGAAATCGCATCGATGCGGGTGAAGATCCGGTCCCGGATATCCCGCCACCGGACGCCTGCGGACACCGTGTCCACGCCCAGCCGCGCACCGTCCACTGCGGCGGCCGCCAGCTGGGCGGGATACACGAACATCTTGGTTGGGATGCACCCGACGTTGAGGCACGTTCCTCCGAACGTGCCTCCGTCGATGATCGCTACCTTCTTACCGTCCCAGTCCGGGGTGATGATCGAGTTGCCGGAGCCGGAACCAATGATGGCCAGATCGAAGTGAGTCACGCTCTTCAGTCTATGCAGTCACAGTCCACCGATCATTTCGCACCGGTGAAGCCGGTACTCATTTCGGAGCGATGACCAGCAGCAGGTCCCCGCCCTGGACCTGCTCCACCCGGGAGATGGCGACCCGTTCAACCGTTCCGGCAACCGGGGCCGTAATGGAGGCCTCCATCTTCATTGCCTCGATGGTGGCGACGGTTTCCCCTGCGGCGACCTCTGCACCTTCCTTGGCGGTGACGGTGACTGCACCTGCAAACGGAGCCGCAACGTGCCCGGCCTCGGTCGGATCAGCCCGTTCCGCCGATTTCGTGGTGCTTTCGATGCTGCGGTCCCGGACCGAGACCGGACGCATCTGCCCGTTCAGGGTGGTCATGACCGTACGCATGCCCTTTTCGTCCGGCTCGGACACCGCGTCCAGCGCTGCGATCAGCCGCACGCCCTTTTCCAGTTCGATGACGTGTTCTTCCCCGCGCCGCAGCCCGTACAGGTAGTCCCGGGTTTCCAGTACGGAAACGTCTCCGTAGGTTTCACGGACAGTTGCGAACTCCTTTGCCGGGCCGGCAAAGAGCAGCCGGTTCAGGGTTTCCTGCCGGGTAGCGGAATCGGCGTGCAGTCCCGCCTTGTCCACTTCGCTCAGTTCGACGTCGCGCGCCTTGACCTTGCGGCCCTGCAGCGCCTTGGTCCGGAAGGGCTCCGGCCATCCTCCGGGCGGATCGCCGAGTTCACCGCTGAGGAAGCCGATCACGGAATCCGGAATGTCGTAGTTCTGCGGGTTCTCCTCGAAGTCCTCCGGGGAAACGTTGGAGCCGACCAGCTGGAGGGCCAGATCGCCCACCACCTTCGACGACGGCGTGACCTTCACCAGACGGCCCAGGATCCGGTCCGCGGCGGTGTACATGTCCTCAATGGCTTCGAACCGCTCCCCCAGTCCCAGGGCGATCGCCTGCTGACGCAGGTTGGAAAGCTGGCCGCCCGGAATCTCGTGGCGGTACACGCGTCCGGTGGGACCCGCCAACCCGGATTCGAACGGCGCGTAGACCCGCCGCACGGCCTCCCAATACGGTTCCAGCGCACCCACAGCGTCCAGGCTGATCCCGGTGTCCCGTTCGGTGTTGGTCAGCGCGGCGACCAGCGAGGACATGGACGGCTGGCTGGTGGTGCCCGCCAGCGGCGCGCTGGCAACGTCCACGGCGTCCACTCCCACTTCGGCAGCGGCCAGCAGGGTCGCCAGCTGGCCGCCTGCAGTGTCATGCGTGTGCAGGTGGACGGGCAGGTCGAAACGCTCCCGCAGTGCGGCGACCAGCTTGGCGGCCGCAGCCGGCCGCAGCAGGCCTGCCATGTCCTTGATGGCCAGGATATGGGCGCCTGCGTCCACCATCTTCTGCGCCAGGTCCAGGTAGTAGTCCAGCGTGTAGAGGTCCTCGTTGGGGCTCAGCATGTCGCCGGTGTAGCAGAGGGCCACTTCCGCGACCGCGGTGCCGGTCTTGCGGACGGCCCGGATGGCAGGCTCCATCTGCGAGACATCGTTCAACGCGTCGAAGATGCGGAAAATGTCGACGCCGGTAGCCGCAGCCTCCTCCACGAAGGCTTCGGTGACTTCAGTGGGATACGGGGTGTAGCCCACCGTGTTCCGTCCGCGCAGCAGCATCTGGATGCAGATGTTGGGCAGCTGGTGCCGGAGGGCCGCCAGCCGCTCCCACGGATCCTCGCCCAGGAACCGCAGGGCGACGTCGTACGTGGCACCGCCCCAGGCCTCCACGGACAGCAGCTCGGGAGTCAGGGCCGCTACCGCGGGTGCAGCCGCGGTCAGGTCTCTGGTCCGCACCCGGGTGGCCAGCAGCGACTGGTGGGCGTCGCGGAAAGTGGTGTCGGTGACGGCCAGTTCGGTCCGCTGCCGCAGGTCCGCCGCGAAACCCTCGGGGCCGAGTTCGAGCAACCGCTGCCGGGACCCCGGCACGGCATCCGGCAGATCGGCGGGCAGCTTCTCCGCCGGGTCGATGTGCGCAACGGGATCGCCGTAGGGCTTATTAACGGTGACATCGGCGAGCCAGTTGAGCAGCTTCGTACCTCGATCAGCCGAGCCGCGGGCGTTGAGCAGTTCGGGGCGTTCCTCGATAAACGAAGTGGCTACGTCGCCGGCAACGAAGTCCGGATCATCCAGGACCGCCTGCAGGAAGGAGATGTTGGTGGCGACGCCGCGGATCCGGAACTCGGCCAGCGCCCGGCGGGCCCGGTTGACCGCTATGGGGTAGGTCCGTCCCCGGCAGGTCAGCTTGACCAGCAGCGAATCGAAGTGCGGGCTGATTTCAGCGCCCGCGTAGACGGTGCCGCCGTCGAGCCGGACCCCGGCGCCGCCGGCGGAACGGTAGGCGGTGATCCGGCCGACGTCGGGCCGGAACCCGTTGGCCGGGTCCTCGGTGGTGATGCGGCACTGGAGGGCGGCGCCGCGGATCTGCAGTTCGTCCTGCTGCAGGCCCAGATCGGCCAGCGTCTCACCGGCCGCGATCCGCAGCTGGGACTGGACAATGTCGACGTCGGTGATTTCCTCGGTGACCGTGTGTTCCACCTGGACGCGGGGGTTCATTTCGATGAACACGTGCTGGCCGGCGCGTTCGCCGACGGTGTCCACGAGGAACTCCACGGTTCCCGCGTTGACGTAGTTCAGGGCCTTGGCGAACTTCACCGCGTCCCGGTACAGGGCCTGGCGGATGTTCTCATCCAGATTGGGCGCCGGCGCTATCTCCACCACCTTTTGGTGGCGGCGCTGCAGGGAGCAGTCACGTTCGAACAGGTGCACGATGTTGCCGTCCGCATCGGCAAGGATCTGTACTTCAATGTGCCGGGGACGCAGGACTGCCTGCTCCAGGAACACGGTGGCATCGCCGAAGGCTGTTTCAGCCTCCCGCATGGCCGCCTGCAGCGCCTCGGGCAGCTTGTCCGCGGTGTCCACCCGGCGCATGCCGCGGCCGCCGCCGCCCGCAACGGCCTTGACGAAGATGGGGAACCCGATGTCCTCCGCCTCGCTGAGCAGCTTCTCGACGTCGTCGCTCGGCTCGGTGGAGCGCAGTACCGGGATGCCTGCCTTCCGCGCCGCGTTCAGGGCATGGACCTTGTGGCCGGCCAGTTCGAGGATGTCCGCCGCGGGACCCACAAAGGTGATGCCGGCGTCGGCCGCAGCCCGCGCGAGGTTCGCGTTTTCGGAAAGGAATCCGTAACCGGGGTAGATGGCGTCACAGCCGGATTCCTTGGCTACCCGGATAATTTCGTCCACGTCCAGATACGCCCGGACCGGATGTCCCTCTTCCCCGATCAGGTAGGCCTCGTCGGCCTTTTGACGGTGGATGGAATTCCGGTCCTCATGGGGAAACACTGCCACGGTCTTGGCACCTAGTTCATACGCGGCGCGGAAGGCGCGAATGGCGATCTCGCCCCGGTTCGCTACCAAAATCTTCGAGAACATGGGTCTCCTGGATCAATTGCGGATGGGGCACCCGGACAGATACCGCCATTACTTACCCACGGCACAAGAGGCAAACCCCAAGGCGTACCGGAACCCCGCCGGGGGCGGACTCCGGAGCTGCCGTGTTGGACATCACACTTGCACCAGTCTAATCGCCACCCCTGCAAAAGCCCGCTGCCAAGGTAACGGGTGTGCGTCACATAGAATGAGTCAGCAGCGTCCAGTGATCCCTAGACACGTTAGGTTTTGGTTCATCAAGTGCAAGTAGTGAGCATCAGCAGCCTGAAGGGCGGCGTCGGCAAGACCTCCGTCACCCTCGGTCTGGCATCCGCAGCGCTGGCCGCCGGCATTCCGACGCTCGTCGTGGACCTGGACCCGCACGCCGATGCCACTACCGGCCTGGGTGTCAGCGCCGGCAACCAGCTCGGAATCGGCGAGATGCTCCGGACGGCCCGTCGGGCACAGCTTTCGGACCACGTAGTCCCCAGCGGTTGGGTGGCGAACGCCCGCCGCCTTGCGAAGGATTCCGACGGCAAGAAGGCCGTCCTGGATGTTGCCATGGGCTCGGCCTACTCCGGTATTTACGACCGTCCGGACCTTGGCAAGCGCGATCTTCGACGCCTGACCAACCTGCTGTCCCGGGTGTCCGGATACGGCTTGGTCCTCATCGACTGCCCGCCGTCGCTGAACGGCCTCACCCGGATGGCCTGGACCGCCAGCAACCGGGTGCTGCTGGTAGCGGAGCCGGGACTGTTCTCGGTGGCCGGCACCGAGCGGACCATGCGCGCGCTCGAACTTTTCCGGGAGGAATTCGCTCCGAACCTGGCCCCCGCCGGAATCATCGCCAACCGGGTGCGGCCCAGCTCCAACGAGCACGTTTTCCGGCTTGCTGAAATGAAGCAGATGTTCGGTGACCTGCTCCTCACACCCACCATTGCAGAACAGGCGAACTGGCAGCAGATCCAGGGTGCCGCCCATTCGGTGCACCACTGGCCCGGCGAATCGGCCAAGCAGGCAGCCGGAACCTTCGACGCCTTGATGAAGAACCTGATGGATTCCGGCAGCGTGCGCAACCGCGTGATGCGCCGCCCGGTGGCCTAGCGCCGGTCAGGCCACAGAGCAGCTGAACAAACGCTGAAGGGCATCCCCGCGGGGATGCCCTTCAGCGTTAATGGTCTGTGTTGTGCGTGCCCTACTCGAGCGGTGCGCCTAACTGATCTGCGTGGCCTAACTGATCCGCGTGGCCTAACTGATCTTCCGGGCGATGCGGCGCTGGCTCAGTTCGTCTCCGGGAAAGTCCTGCTCGTTGACGTGCTCACTGGGCAACTGCGCGAGGCTGCCCTCAACCTCTCGCCAGACGCGGCCCACGGCTATGCCGAAGACTCCCTGGCCGCCCTGGACCAAGTCGATGACCTCGTCGGCGGAAGTGCACTCGTAAACGCTGGCGCCGTCGCTCATCAAGGTGATCTGCGCCAGGTCCTCGACCCCGCGCTCACGCAGGTGCTCAACGGCTGTTCGGATCTGCTGGAGTGATACGCCGGTGTCCAGCAGTCGCTTAACGACCTTCAGGACCAGGATGTCGCGGAAACCGTAGAGGCGCTGCGTGCCGGAACCGGCGGCACCTCGTACCGCAGGTTCCACAAGCCCGGTGCGTGCCCAGTAATCCAACTGGCGGTAAGTTATCCCTGCAGCCTTGCAGGCGGTAGGGCCGCGGTAGCCAGCGTCTTCGTCGAGAAGAGGCAGGTCCTCGGTGAACAGCAAGCCCTGGGCGCTCTGGGAAGGGATGCTCCCCGGTGCTGCGGCGTGTTCGCCGGCATCGCCTTTCGGACTCACGTGTGCCTCCTAGTAACGGTTCCCCTGGGGGTCGGCACAGGCCGGAGCTGTCGGGGTTTCTTCAGTGTGCCCCGAGAACTCCCCCGGTGCAATGGGAACTCTATTCTTCGACGTTAGAACCGACGGGCACCAAGGTCAAAGATGCCGGGAACTTTTCCGAAGCGTGTCGGAGGCATACGTGGACAACTGCTCAGCGTTCGAAGTCTTCGGGCTCGACGTCGGCCAGGAACTCGCGGAACTGGCGCATCTCCTGCTCCGCGTTGTCCTGCTCTTCTTCGTCTTCGGGATCGGCATCGGCAATGCGGACGCCGGCCTCATTGAGGACTTCGTCGGCGCAGTAAATAGGGCACGGAATCCGCAGGGCAACCGCAATCGCGTCCGATGCCCGCGAATTCACGGCGGTTCCGTCCTCGAAGACAATCTCCGCGTGGAAGACGGTGTCCTCCACGGAGATCAGCCGGACGAGTGTCACTTCGCGCTTGAGGGCGTGGATCAGGTTCACCAGCAGGTCATGCGTCATGGGGCGCGGGGGAACGATTCCCTGCTGCACAAAGGCAATGGCACTGGCTTCCGGGGCACCGATCCAGATGGGCAGGTGCCGTTCGCCGTTGATTTCCTTGAGCAGGACCAGCGGCTGGTTGGACGGGAGTTCAATCCGCACGCCGACAACTTCTACTTCCTGCATCTCAGCCCTCCATCCGCGCAATTTGGCCATGCACCAGAGCACTGTGCAGGCTCAGGCACAGGTCGCTGATCTCACGGGCGGTCTCAGCGGCGCGGGCCTTCGAGGCGACGTCCCGGCGGGAGGCGACGGGCGCAACCACGCGTTCAACCAGTCCGAGCTCACGGTCCGCGGCCGCTCGGAAAGGACGCAGGTGGCGCGGTTCGATGCCGTGGGCCTCCAGCTGGACACAGGCCTTCGCCACCTTTAGCGCATGCTCGTCATAGTTCTCTTCGGCACTGGTGATCAGCCCGTAGCTGACCAGGCTGTGCACCAATTCCGTGGTGGCGCCGGATTCCTTGACCAGTTCGTTGAAGGTCAGGGTCCGCGCATGGGAACGGGCCGCGAGCTCTCCGGCCAGCTGGTCCGAAACAACGCGCGGGGCAAGGGACATACCGCCGGGAAGCGACTCGGGCCGCTCTCCCCGGTCAATCGCATCCAGATAATCCTTGATGACCTTCAGCGGCAGGTACTGGTCCCGCTGCAGTGCCAGCACAAACCGAAGGCGCTCGACGTCGGCCGGACTGTACTTGCGGTAACCGGCGGCCGTTCGCTGCGGCGTCACCAGACCCTTTTCCTCGAGGAAACGGATCTTGGACGCGCTGATGGCAGGGAAGTCCGTGCTTAGCTCGCTCAGGACCTCGCCGATATTCAGCACCCTGCCGCGCAGCCGTTCCGGTCCGGTGGTGCGCCTGACGGACTGTGATGCTGACATGTCTACTACCTTATCTGCCCTACGCCGGGGCCTGAGCCTAGTTTCCGGCAGTTGCGGGGCGGGCAGCGTAAAAAGTGAGTCGGAACTTACCGATCTGCACTTCGCTCCCGGTACGCAGCAGCACGCTGTCCACCCGGTCATGGTTGACGTACGTGCCGTTCAGGCTCATGGAGTCCACCACGCGGAACCCCTCGGGGGTGCGGCGGAACTCAACATGCTTGCGTGAAACAGTGACGTCATCGAGGAAAACGTCTGCGTTGGGGTGCCGTCCGGCAGTGGTGACGTCCTGGTCCAGCAGGAAGCGCGCACCGGCGTTCGGACCGCTGTGGGCAATCAGCAGGGCTGAGCGCGCAGGGAGGGCCGCGACGGCGGCTCGCTCGTCCGGAGTCAACTTGGGCTCGACGGATGCGGCATCGGACATCGGGGGAAGACTGATGGATGTAGTGTCTTCCGCGCTGGGCGCCCGTCGGTTGCCCGCTCGTTCGGCGCTGTACTGCTCGCCCGCCATGTGCAATTTCCTCCCCAAAAAGAAAACTGATCAGCCAAAAATATCTGGCTGACCCGGTTCCGATGACTGTTTCTGCCTTACCTGCTGTATCAGCCTACCCGTAACCGGCCCGGTGTGGCACTGATTTACAAGTACTGCTTCCGGCTTGTGCGGGCAGGAGGTAATAATCGGGGCGTGCGCGGGCGTCGGAGGTGGCCCTGCCGATCCTGCGGATCCTGTCCGTCCCGATTCCGAAGCCTCGCTACCTGCTCGGCCGCGACACATTCGCCCTGGCCAGCCCTGCCTCAGCTGCCGGCCCGTTGGCGGAGGCGGTTGCCTGCCACAACCGCGGCCACTGCGCGGCGGCTACATCCCTGGGCAGCGCCTGCACCGGAACTCCCGCAGCGGACAACGCGGTCCGTGCGGCCCGTGCCGACCCAAGATACCTGCCGAGGATCTCCCCCAGCCCTGCTCCGGGACCGCTGAAGATGCCGCGCACGAACCGCTCGTAGGCTGCCCGGTCCTGCGGTTCCAGCAGCGGAACCTTGCGACGCCGGAGGCAGAGGACTCCGCCGTCCACTGTGGGGCGAGGGCGGAACCCGGCTGCTGGCACCCGGCCCCGAAGGTCGAATTCGAACCAGGGAGAGGTTTGGGCCGTCAGCAGGGTTCCGCCGCCGACCCCGGCCCGCTTGCGGGCGACCTCCCACTGGGTCAGCAGCACCGCTTGGGTCCAGGTACCCGTTGTCAGCAGACGACGCAGGATCGGGGTAGTCAGGTGAAAGGGAATATTGCCCACAATCACAGGTCGGTCAAATGGAACGGCCAGGGCATCGGCCTGCCGCACCCGTGCTGCGGGCACACGCCGTTGCAGTCGTTGTACGCAGCCTGGATCCAAGTCAATGGCCAGCAGGTCACGGCCGAGGGCTGCGAGCGGACGGGTCAGGGCGCCGTCGCCGGCACCGAGTTCGAGGATGCTCCCGCCGCCCGAGGAACGGACCAGGCCAGTGACCAAACGGATAGTGGGTTGGTGGATCAGGAAATTCTGGCCGAGCTCCTCCCGGCCGCCATACTGGGTTCTCGCTCCCACGAGCGCTCCAATCGCCGCGAAATGGAGCACCCTTCAGGCATACGACGCCTTCCGGGTGCCTGGCATCCGGAACGACGGCGCGCGGTACCGCGAGTGGAGGTGCCGCCCGCCGTCAGCGGCGGCGGTCGCGCACGAAGAACCCGCAGCCGAAAGCGCGGGCAAAAGCTCTACAGGAAGTCATGGGAAGGAGGATACGGCGACCGGCTCGCCGATTCCAGAGGGAGCAAGATGTACGGCGGATGGGTGAACGGCAGCCGGCCCTGGGATAGGGCCGGCTGCCGCACGTCTTCGGGGTCCTTGAGGGCGGCTACGCCTACGATTCCTCGGCTCCGCGGCGACGCGTGAAGTACACCCCGGCAGCACCAGCGACAAGAAGGCCTCCGGCTCCCAACAGTGCGAGCGAGGTGCCGCTTGCACCGGTGCCTGCCAGGTCAGGGCTCACACCATTGGACGGTCCTCCGGTCCTCATGCACGGCGGAGTGATGGACACTACCTGGACCATGGTCACCCCTGTATCAGTCTGCGTCGGCGTCGAGGTACCGGTCGGCGTCGGAGTGACTGTGGGGGTACCCGTCGGCGTCGAGGTGGGCGTACTAGTCGGAGTGACCGTCGGCGTCGACGTGGGCGTTGTTGACGGGGTGCCCGTCGGCGTCGACGTGGGTGTAGTTGTCGGGGTGCTCGTCGGCGTCGAGGTCGGCGTACTAGTCGGGGTACCCGTCGGGGTACCCGTCGGCGTCGACGTGGGTGTAGTTGTCGGGGTGCCCGTCGGCGTCGAGGTCGGCGTACTAGTCGGGGTACCCGTCGGCGTCGACGTGGGCGTAGGCGTGGGGGTCATGAGACAGGTGGGCGTAGGGTCCGAAACGGCTACGAGAACACCGGATTCCATTGGCGCGGCGGGAGCCTGTGCGGCAGCCGTCGGAGCGGTGGCCAGCGAGCCCACGAGGGCAAAAGCTGCCGCCAGGCTGCAGATTGAAGTAGTGGCAAGGGCATGTGGAAGGCGTTTGGTTTGCATGCGGACGAGGTTGACACCCTGCCTTGTTCTCCGCAAGCGTAAAAGCCACTTTCTTCACCCCAGCCTCAGTGTTCCCAGTAGTAACGCGAGCCGCAGTCATACCGGTTCGTGGATCCCGCCGGTCATTCGCCGGTGATCCACTGGACTATTTGTACGATCAAGCCGTTCGGATCCCGGTACTGCGCGAACCGTTCACCCCAGGGCTCCGTTTCCGGAGGGGTCACGACGTCCACACCGTCAGCAAGGAACTGTTGGTGGACTTCGTCGAGATTCTCGACAACGTGCACCAGCAACAATCCCTCCCGTGCCCGTCCAGCGACCTCCGGCGGCTGAAACGTCGAGAGGCCGGTACGCAGGAAAATGAGGTTCGATCCCCCGCCCGGATGTCTGAGCGAAACAAAGCCGTCGTTTTCCATCTCCACGATGTAGCCAAGATGGCGGACGAGGAAGGCTGCGGAGGCTTCCGGCGCGGGAACGTTCAGGGAGACGGCGAAGGAGGTGACTTTCACGGGCATGGCTGGTCCTTTCTCGGGCCGGTTATTCCGCCGCAGGGGCCGGGTTTCCGAACCAGCGTCCTACCGCTGGCGTGAGATCCTGCTGGTCGTCGCCCATCCAGGCCACATGACCGTCTGGGCGCAGCAGTATGGACGGATTCATCCGGTCCAGGTCGGTCACCGTATCGATCCGGTCTTCCCAGCCTTCCACCGAGAGTTTCCCCGTCCGTTCAAGTAGGAGGCCGCGGCCGGCATGCATCCGCTCGTAGAGCCGGCCTTCCTTCAGTGGCAGGTCGGGCAGTCGGCGGCCAAGCAGGTCGGGGCCGGTACCGAAGTCGTACCGAATGCCAGTCGCTGTGATTTTCTCGATCAGATACCGGTTGACCTCGTTGAAATCCATCAACTCAGCCAGCAGCCGACGGACCGCCTGCGGGCCCGGTTCCGTGGACGTCAGCTCGGACTGGGCGCGGGTATTGTCGAGCACTGCAGCCGCCACGGGCCGCCGTTCGGCGTCGTACGTGTCCAGCAGCCCTGTCGGTGCCCAGCCTTTCACCGCGCCGGCAAGTTTCCAGCCGAGGTTGAACGCGTCCTGGAGACCCAGGTTGAGCCCTTGGCCGCCGAAGGGCGGATGGATGTGCGCGGCGTCGCCGGCCAGCAGGACCCGGCCGGACCGGTAGCGTTCGGCCAGCCTGGTGGCGTCGCCGAAGCGGGAGATCCAACGCGGGGAATGCACCCCGAAGTGAGTGCCTGCGTACCGTGTCAGCTGCACACGGAGTTCCTCGAGGGTGGGTGCGCTGCGGTCTTCGGCAACGCCGTTGGCCGGAACCACCACGCTATAAAGGCCGTCCCCCAGCGGGACGACGCCGAAATCCTTATGGTTCTCGCGTACCTCCGCCACCACGGACATGACCGTCTCCTCCGGCTCGGTGAGTTCCATCTCCCCCAGCAGCCGGTCCTGCCGGCTGGGTTCACCGGGGAAGCCGATACCGAGCAGTTTCCGTACCGTGCTGCGGCCTCCGTCGCAGCCCACGAGGTACCCCGCCCGGAGCAGCCCGCCGCCCTTGAGGCTCACCGTGACGCTGTCGTCGTTGTGGTTCACACCCGTTACTTCCCGGCCGCGCTGAAGCTCGACGCCGGCAGCCAGGGCGCATTCCGTCAGCAGCCGCTCCGTGACGGGCTGCGGAATGCCCAGGACGTATGGGTAGGTGGTGTCCAGCCCCTCCGGCGGGTCCTTGACAATGCCGGCGAAGAATCCGCCGAGCGGATACCTGCGGCCGTGTTCCAGGAACGGCTCGACCACGCCCCGCTGATCCAGGATCTCCAAGCTGCGCGCGTGCAGGCCTCCCGCACGGCTCACTGCCGTGGGCTGGGCATCCCGCTCCAGCACCAGCACATCCACGCCGTGCAGCCGCAGTTCGCGGGCGAGCATAATGCCGGTCGGCCCGCCGCCGGCGATGATCACGTCCCTCACGGCTTCGCGCATGGTTTTGCCTTTCCCTGAGGCCGCCAGCGGTGCGGCACGGCCGGGCACTGCTGCAGGTCGCGGCGGTCCCGCTTCCGCTGCCTGAACCGGCAGGTTACGGTACGGGGGATTCGAGCCGTAAGCGTCTCGAGCATCCTCAGCCTTCGGAGCCGCGAAATGATCGAGGTCCACCCTGCCGCCGCGGACCGGTTCGACGACGTCGCCGCAGTCCTGGCGCCGAAGAACCCCGACACCCAGGCCTGCTGGTGCCTCAGCTACCGCCTCCCGACGTTCCGTGCTCTCACCGGCGCTGACCAGCAGGGCAGGCTGCGCCGGTATGCGGAGGAAGGCACCCCGCCCGGCGTCGTCGCCTATGTCGACGGCGAGGCCGCGGGCTGGTGTTCGGTGAGTCCTCGCGCCAGCCACCACCGTCTGCGGTCCTCACGGACCATCCCCGCCGTCGACGACGTGCCGGTGTGGAGCGTGGTCTGCCTGGTTATCCGCCCGCAGTTCCGCCGGCAGGGACTGGCCCGGCACCTGCTCGACGGCGCCGTCGACTATGCCCGTGCTGCCGGCGCTCCGGCGTTGGAGGCCTACCCGATCGACGCCGCCGGTGGCAGGATCAGTTCCTCGCTCGCTTACGTCGGCACTACGGCGCTGTTCGAGGCAGCAGGCTTCGAACGCGTGGTGCCGACGGCGTCGAAATCCGGCGGAAAGACCCGGTGGCTGATGCGGACAAGCCTCGCCTAATCCGTTTCCAGGCGCAGGATCCGGTCATCATCCTGCCCCGGACGGCCGCGGCCGTCCGTGTTGTTCGTCAGGATCCACACACTGCCGTCCGGAGCGTTGACGACGTCGCGCAGCCGGCCGTACTCGCCGGCCAGCTGCTCGGTGGAGGCGCCCAGATTGTCGAGCGGGACCTCCCGCAGCCGTTCACCGCGCAGGTTGGCAATGTACAGGGAGCCCTCCGCCACGGCGATGCCGCTCGGACTGGCTTCCCCGGGCGTCCATTGCTGCACCGGGTCGATGAAGCCTTCCTCCCCGGCGATGCCCTCGACCTCGGGCCAGCCGTAGTTCCCGCCGGCCTCGACCACATTCAGCTCATCCCAGGTGTTCTGCCCGAATTCACTCGCGTAGAGGACGCCGTCGCCGTCCCAGGCGATGCCCTGCGGGTTGCGGTGCCCGTAGCTGTACACGAGTGTTCCCGGGAACGGGTTGTCCTCCGGGGCGGTGCCGTCCGGGGTCATCCGCAGGATCTTGCCCGAGAGCGAGTCCCGGTCCTGGGCGCTGTCCCGGTTGCCGGCGTCGCCCGTGGTGGCGTACAGCATGCCGTCCGGGCCGAAGGCGATGCGACCGCCGTTGTGGACCGGGCCGGCGGGGATTGAGTCGAGGATGGTTTCCGCTTCGCCCAGCGCCAATGACCCGGGTTCGCCGGTGACCTCGCGCCGCTCGATCCGGTTTCCTCCGTCCCCGGTGAAATAGGTATACAGGTACCCGTCCTGGACGGCGATCCCGAGAAGGCCGCCTTCTCCCCTGCCGCCGGCGCCCTCGATGGTGCCGATTTCCCGGATGTTGCCGCCGGCGTTGAGCTCCAGGATGTGTGCGGAGTCCCGCTCACTGACCAACGGAATGCCCTCATGGAACGCAATCGACCAGGGCGCGTCGAGACCGGTGGCGAGGACTTCCGGATCGGGTCTTGTCACTTCCGGTCCGGGCGAAACGGAAGAGGGTGGCTCCGGTCCCGGTCCGCCGCCGGTGCATCCGGCCGCCGCGGCCGCCGTGACTGCAACGGCCGCGAGGGCGGCCAACCGGCGTCGTACCTGGCTGCGCCGGGAACCCGTGCCGGTGCCATTGGTCCCCGCAGCCGCGATCCTCACGGTTCCCTTTTGCACCGATGTCCCGGGTATCAATCGACGCTCATCCCGCTCGTGAGGTTCAGGACGGCGCCGTTCATACTCCCGGCGCCGCCCTCGGCCAGGAAGACTGCTGCTTTGGCCACCTCCCCGAGAGTGGGAAGGGTCCCCGTGGTGGTGAGTGACTCGAGAAACCGGGTGAACTCCTCCAGTGCCATCGGCAGGTCCGGTGTGCTTCCAATGGTTTCCAGAATGCGCTGCGGGCGAAGGCAGACGACCCTCACTCCCGAGGGACCGAGCTCTGCGGCAAGGGTCCGCGTGAGTGCTTCGACGGCGGCACAAGCCGCTGCGAAGCCGCCCACTCCGGCGATGGAGACCCTTGCCGGCGAGGCGGACAGCAGCAGGACCGTTCCGCTTCCGCGCCGAACCATGTGCGCTGCAGCGGCCCGCGAAGTGATGAACTGTGTGCGCAGCCAGCCCGCTGCCGGCGCGACGACGTCGTCCACGGGCATGTCGAGCAGCGGGACGCCCTGCACCGCCGGGAGGCCTGCCGCGTTGAGCACTGCGTCGATCCGTCCTGCGGCGTCGACGACGGCGTCGGCGTGCGCGTCTACGGCCGCGGGATCGGACGCGTCGACTTCGGCCGCATGCACCGGCCCGCCGCCCAGGCCGCGGATGCGGTCCACCGTTGTATTAACGGAGTCCAGGCGGTGCCCGGCGAGGAACAGCTCCGCCCCGCGGCGGGCAAATTCCTCCGCTACGGCACCGCCGATCGCACCGCCGGCGCCATGGATAATGACCTTCCGGGATGGGATTTCCGCAGCCATGGACCCGCTCCTTCTCCGACGCAACCTGGATGGCGGACGCCGTGACGCCGGACGGATGAGGCTAGCAGGGCAGGGCGCCGGAGTCATCCGGGCCCGCTTCCCTTGACCGGCTAGCGGGCGGAAGACCAAGCTGGCCTGCAGGAACAGGTAACGCTCTCAACCCAAACCCGGCACGGCAATGAAATCCCGGGAGAACGCATGGAGATCCTCTTCGTCCATGGAGCCGGCGGCTACCCGGACGACCTGCCCCTCGCAGAAGAACTGCACACCCGCCTCGGCCTGCCCGTTACGGCGCCCCGCTTCCCCGATCAGGACATGTCAGCCGCGGGCTGGCGCAGCGAAATCGAACGGCACCGGAATACCCTCGCCCCTGACCTGGTCATCGTCGGGCATTCCTTCGGGGCGTCGATGGTCCTGCTTCACCTCGCCGATGGATTTCAGGGCACCCCGCCGCTGGGACTTGTCCTCCTGGCAGTGCCTTTCTGGGAGTCGGAGGGTTGGCAGGCGGAATACGCCCTGCCGGCTGACGCCGAACTGCCAACCGGCTTCCCGGTCTGGCTCCACCATTGCGTCGACGACGAGGTGGTGCCCATCGACCATCTGGACCGGCACGCAGCGCGGCTGCCTCACGCCGTCGTCCGCCGGCATACATCCGGCGGGCACCAGTTCGAGGGGCGGATGGCTGCGGTGGCCGACGACGTCGGCACGCCCTAGTGGCGGGCCTCGACCGCCACGCTGCGGGGCTCAGCGAAGGGACAGCTCGCGGAGCTGGCGGCGCGAGGTGACGCCCGTCTTGCGGAAAATGTTCCGGAGGTGGGCGTCAATCGTGCGAGGGCTGAGGAAGAGCTCGGTGGCAACTTCGCGGGAGGTTGCGCCGGTAGCCACCAGCCGGGCGATGTGCATTTCGTGGGCGGTGAGGCTGTCGGTCGGCTGGGCGCTTCTCTTGCGGGGGTGCTCACCGGTGGCACGCAGTTCGCGGGCGGCGCGGGCTGCGAACGCTTCGGCTCCCATGTCCATTAACAGCTCGTGCGCGGTGCGGAGCTGTTCGCGGGCGTCCTGCCGTCGGCCCTCGCGACGAAGCCACTCGCCGTAGACAAGGTGGGTACGGGCGAGGTGGGTGGTTATCCGGCACCGACTGAGCTGGTCGATTGCCTCACGAAAGTGCTCCTCAGCAGTCCTCCCCGTACTGGTCAACGCCCGTGCACGCGCCGCCAGACCGAGCCCCCACGGCGTACCGCTGGCGAGGGCGCGTGAAGTGAGTTGCTCCAGCGCATCGGCCGCACTCTCCGGCCGGCCGGAACGGCACGCCGCTTCGACGAGTTCAGAGTGGGCCAGGTTGTTGAACCTCACCGCTTCGGTGTCGACGGCCCGTGCCGCCGCGGCATGAGCTGCGGAGTAGTCGCCCCGACCGTTATGCAGCACCGCCATGGCGTACTGTGTCAGGGCATCCTCGGTGCTGTGCGCCTGTCCGGCAGCCTTGCGGACAATGCTCGCGCGCATCCCGGCGGTCTCGTCTGGACGGCCGCGCCAGGCAGAGAGGAGGAGCTGCGCGTGCAGCAAGGGCACAGCCTCGGTCGCGGCTGCGATCGCTGCGTGCTCGGCGGCGCGGTCGAACTCACCCGAGAGCACTTGCATGACGGATTGGCCCAGAAGTGCGTCCGGGAGTGCGGCAAGCGCGCCGGTCTCACGGGTCAGACGGACATGACGGATGGACACCGCGTGGAGCATCTCGTCGTCGAACACCGACATTGCGGTTCGGCTGGCGAGCCACCCCCAGCGGCAGGTGTCGGCGACGCTCAGCGCATCAACATCCTGCTCCTGGCCTCCGAAGGCCGCCAGCGCCCGCCGCAGCCCCGGCACACCGGCCGAATACCCCTGAGTGAAGGTCGTCACAAGCCCGTCGAGCAGCAGATCCGCAGGCCGCAGAGACCCCGTCGCGACGGGCGCCGTCAGGGCAGCCTCGGTCACTTCCGGTATGCCGCGGCCGCGGCGGAAGTCACCGGTGACGATCGCCGCTTCGAGCGCGCGCAGATACGTCTCACGGGACAGCACCGGGTCCAGCGGGGCCAGGCTCTTAGCGGCTTCCAGCAGCATCCTCTGCCCTTCGGCGTCGCGCTTGAGGTGGAACGCGATCCGCGCGCGCAGCAGTTCGAGGCGAGCCTGCTGTAGGGTATCGAGCGGCCCGGCCGAAGCGATGGTCAGCAGCTCCGAGGCGTCCGCACCAGCCTCGTGCTTCTCACGCGCGGCTTCCAATGCCCGGCTCGCCCGTGCGGCGGGATCAGGTGTCAGTCTGGCTGCATGCTCCATGAACGCCGCCGCGGCGGACAGCCCGCCGCGGGCACGCGCCCGGCCTGCTGACCGTACCAGTTCCGCGGCGGCGTCCTCATCGGTGCCCAGCACGGCCCGTGCCCGGTGCCAGGCGCGTCGGTCGGGATCGATGTCCGGATTGGTGGCAGCGGCCAGCGCGGCGTGCACGCGGCGGCGCTCCGGCGGGGCGGCGGACCGAAGCACAGCCGAACGCACCAGCGGATGGCGAAACTTCACCCGCGTATCAATCTCCAGCAGACCGGCGGCTTCCGCGGGCGCGGCAGACTCGCCGGCGATCCCCAGGTGCGCGGCCGCACGCCATAGCAGCGCCACCTCTCCGGTTGGATCGGCAGCGGCAATCAGCAGCAAGAGTTGAGTCGGTGCCGGCAGGCTGTCCGAGCGGCGCCGAAAGGTGTCCTCAAGGCGGTGCGTGATCCCCGGCATCGGCTCGAACCCGCCGGCCAGCCACGCAGCCGGCGCGTTACGGGCCAGTTCCAGCAGGGCGAGAGGGTTCCCTCGTGCCTCGGCAAGGACATGGTTCCGCTTCCCGTCGTCCAGGGGTATGTAGTCGGCCGCAGCCAGCAACTCCCGCGCGTCGGTCTCGTCGAGCCCGCCCAAGCGTAAGACAGGGATACCGTCGAACCCGCGCACATCGCGGTCGGTGGGCTCCCGCAGCGCCAACACCAGCACCATCCGCTCGGCCGCGACCCGTCGTGCCACGAACGCGAGAACCTGGGCAGACGCCTCATCCAGCCACTGCGCGTCGTCGACGATGCACAGAAGGGGCCTTTCCTCAGCGGCCTCGGCTAACAGGTTGAGAGTTGCCAGCCCGATCAGGAACGGATCCGGCACGGCACCGCTTTGCTGCCCGAACGCCACGCCCAGAGCGGCCTGCTGCGGCTCGGGCAGCGAACCCATGCGGTCCAGCAGCGGCGTGCACAACTGATGCAGGCCCGAAAAAGCGAACTGTGTCTCGCACTCCACTCCGACCGAGGACGCCACCCGGAACCCTGAGGCATCAGCCCTGCGGCGGGCGTACTGGAGCAGCGCCGTCTTTCCGATACCCGCCTCCCCGCGCACAATGACTGCCCCGCTCAGCCCGTCTCGTGCCTGCGAGAGGAAGTTGTCGACCGCTGCACGCTCCGCGTGCCGGCCCAGGAAGTCCATCAGTGTCGCTCCCTTCACAGCTTGTCGGCACCCTATTAGGCAATTCCCACCTACGCAAACGAAGTCGCTCCGACCTACCGCGTAGGCGGAAACCGGCGGAATGCAGGGACTTCCACCGACGCGACGGCGCTGACTCCGGTGCGAATCTGAAGACACCGGTGCAGGCGAAGCAGTACGGCCCAGCCAGACCCGGGAACACTGTTTCTGCTGGGGACAGTTTCGAGAATCGCACAAATCCACGACCCGCATAAGACAAAAGAAAGAAGCGCCGAACCATGAACCCCATTCAGGAACTGATCATCAACTTCCAGGATCTGGCGGCCCAGGTGCCCGAGATCATCCGTCCCTTCATCATGATGCTCGCCGGGGCCGTCCCGTTCATCGAGGCCGAAGGGGCCTCCGTGATCGGCATCCTCGGCGGCCTCCACCCTGTCGTTGCCGGTATCGCCGCCGCAGTCGGCAATTTCC
This sequence comes from Arthrobacter sp. zg-Y238, assembly GCF_024385525.1. Lineage (GTDB taxonomy): Bacteria > Actinomycetota > Actinomycetes > Actinomycetales > Micrococcaceae > Arthrobacter_B > Arthrobacter_B jinronghuae. The sequence goes on from NZ_JANFLU010000010.1 coordinate 567,927, forward strand.
TGAGCGTGGTCCTCGTGGTGCTCTTCACGTCCCGGGCCCGCACTGCGGTCACCGACCGCAACACGGCCCGCGTCGCGGCTGCTCGGAGGGCCGAGCGTGTCCCGGCCTCCCTGGGTTACCAGGGGTCCGCTGAGTTCGAGGAGACGGTGCCGGCCAAGCCCGTATCAAAGGGGCGCCAGCGCTTCATGAAGTGGCTCGTCCGCTTCGGCGTCCCCGGCGCGAGCATCCTCGGTCCCCTTGCAATCCCGACCCAGTTCACATCCGCGATCCTCATCGCGAGCGGAACCCCCCGTGGCTGGGTGCTGCTCTGGCAAGGTGTGGCAATCGTCATATGGACGACAGTGGCCACCGTCTCGGTCTGGGCCGCCCTCACCTACGTCGTCGGGGTCTGAGTCACATGAAAGCACGGATCGACGACCCCTCGGCGGAACGTAGCCGCGCTGGCAGGGCTGTTCCGAAGAAGCGATTCCGGGAGGAACAAGTGACACCCAAAGAGACGCTGGAACCCGGGGACGGCCAGACGCTTCCGCGCTATCGATGGTGGCAGCTGTTCTCGCGTTCCCTCTTTCATCTGCGGCTCGCCGGCGAGGACGGAGCACCGGAAATCTGGTCCGTAGACGTCCGGCCCGGCGGGGATGCGGACGGCGAAGTACGCGCGCGGCTCTACCGCAACGGGATCAACCAGGCCCGATCGGAACTTCCCGCGGTGTTCGCAGTGCCGGGTGGCGCCATCGAGGTCGAGGTCAGCATCTACGGGCTCAGGCGCTGCCACTATGTGACCCCCGACGGGTCCGAGCGACAGCTTCTACCTGATCCTGCCTCGGCCGAAGGACTGCGCGCCCGACTGGAACGGACCAATCCGGCGCTGAGCCGTGCCGTTGGCATCGTATCGGCCAGCGTACTCGTGGTCGCGCTCGTGCTCGGCGTTCCGCAGATCGTTGAGCAGATCATGCAGCTCCCGCCCGTCGCGGAGAACATCGGCACGTTCTCCAGCCCTTTCCAGCTTCCGGCATCGGCGAACATAACGCTGCTGCTGGCAACGCTGGCAGCAAGCACCGAACGTGCACTGAGGCTGCGCTACAACTGGGTCCTCGACGGCGGCTTCCTTGAGGGTGGTGACTAGAGCATCGGCCGGGCTCTGCGGCAGGCTCGACCCCCAGCCCGGCACCCGCTTAAACGACAAAAGCCTGACGAAACTCGCGTTTCATCAGGCTTACCGTCGGGTTGACAGGATTTGAACCTGCGACCCCTTGACCCCCAGTCAAGTGCGCTACCAAGCTGCGCCACAACCCGCAGTTCTTCCGGAATGTCTCCCGGCTGAACCACCTCAAATACCTTACACCACAACCGGTGAATCCGTCGCATCGAGGCTCGCGGGCGTTGCGGGCACCGGTGTACGGCCAAAACAGAGCGCGCACCGGCTCCCCCGCTTCCCGGCTGCGGTGCTTGTACAGATAACGGGCTTATCCGCTTCCCGGCCGCGGTGCTTGTACAGATAACGGGCTTATCCGCTTCCCGGCCGCGGTGCTTGTACAGATAACGGGCTTATCCCAGCCGGATAGCCCCGTTATCTGTACAGTGATGAGCCGCCGGACTCCCGGGCCGCTGCCACAGCCCCGAAGCCCCGTTGCCACAGCACCGCAGGCAGCACCCCCCCGAAACGCAGAAACCCCGGCCCCGCTCCCCCATAAGGGACCAGGACCGGGGATTCACGCCGGAGACTTAGCGCTTGCTGTTCTTGCCGCGCTTTTCGCGGACGCGCATGCTGACCTCGATGGGCGTGCCCTCGAAGCCGAACGTCTCGCGCAGCCGGCGGGTGATGAAGCGGCGGTAGCCCGGATCCAGGAAGCCGGTGGTGAACAGCACGAACTTCGGCGGACGCGAGGAAGCCTGCGTACCGAAGAGGATGCGGGGCTGCTTGCCGCCGCGCACGGGGTGCGGGTGGGCCGCCACGAGCTCGCCCAGGAAGGCATTGAGCTTTCCGGTGGGGATGCGCTTGTCCCAGTTTTCCAGTGCCGTATCCAGTGCCGGAACAAGACGGTCCTTGTGCCAGCCGGTCTTGGCCGAGATGTTGACGTGCGGAGCCCATTCAACGTGGGCCAGGTCGCGCTCGATCTCGATCTTGAGGTAACGGCGGCGCTCGTCGTCGAGCAGGTCCCACTTGTTGAAGGCGAGGACCAGCGCGCGGCCGGATTCGATGGCCAGCTGGAGGATGCGGACATCCTGTTCGCTGAGGACCTCGTCCACGGCCAGGAGCACGACGGCGACCTCGGCCTTTTCCAGGGCAGCCTGGGTACGCAGGGAGGCGTAGAAGTCCGCGCCCTGGGCCATGTGCTGACGGCGGCGGATGCCGGCGGTGTCGACGAAGCGCCAGGTGCGGCCGCCGAGTTCGATCATTTCATCCACCGGGTCACGGGTGGTGCCCGCAGTGTCATCCACGACCACGCGCTCGGACCCGGCCAGCTTGTTCAGCAGCGAGGACTTGCCCACGTTCGGACGGCCGATCAGTGCGATGCGGCGCGGGCCGCCGGAGCGGTCCAGTCCGCCGTATGCGGAGTACTCGGGCAGCACGTCCAGGACGGCGTCGAGCATGTCACCGGTGCCGCGGCCGTGCAGGGCGGAGACCGGGTACGGCTCGCCGAAGCCCAGGCCCCAGAGGGAGGAAGCGTCGGCTTCGTTCTGGATGTCGTCCACCTTGTTGGCGACGACGACGACGGGCTTGCCCTTGCCGCGCAGCATCCGCACCACGGCTTCGTCGGTGGCGGTGATGCCGACGGTCGCGTCGACCACCAGCATGACGGCGTCGGCGTGGTCGACGGCGATTTCGGCCTGGTCGGCAACCCGGCGGTGGATGCCGCGGGCGTCGTGTTCCCAGCCGCCGGTGTCCACCAGGGTGAAGTTCACCCCGTTCCAGGTCGCGGGGTAGGTAACCCGGTCACGGGTCACGCCGGGGGTGTCCTCGACGACGGCCTCGCGGCGGCCGAGGATACGGTTCACCAGGGTGGACTTGCCCACGTTCGGGCGGCCAACGATGGCGACCACGGGATCCTGGCGCAGGGGTGCGTCTTCGTCGTATTCTTCGAAGCCGCCGGCGAGCAGCGCGGCGTCTTCTTCATCAAGTTCGTAGTCGTCGAGACCGGCGCGGAGGGAACGGGCGCGGATATCGGCCTCGTCGTCATCCATTGCCGCGAGGCGCTCGTCGATCTGGTCTTCTCCGGACGGCACGTACTCGTCCGTGGAGGTCCCGTCACCGGCGGTGTCGTCGTTGAGAGGTTTTCCGTTCATTGAATTGCTTTCTTTCCGTTGAGGTCTGCAGCACTGCGTACAGGCCGTCGCCGGACGTTCAGCCCGGTAAGTGTGAGGGAGGATACCTTGCGGCGTTGCCGCCGGATGTCCTCCTCCCATTGAAACACGGGCGGGTGCCCGTGATTGGTGCCGGGTCCCCCGGCGGGGAGCTAGTGGGTACTGGTGAAAACCACTTCGAGTACGGCCGAGACCGTCTCTTCGAAGTCCAGGTCGGAGGAATCGATGGTGACGACGCCGTCGGCGGCCTGCTGGAATTCCACCACGGTGGAGTCCTTCGCGTCGCGGACCAGGACCTGTTCCTTCAGGGCGGCGGCGGTCTGCGTGCCGCCCAGCTGGATGCCGCGGCGGCGGAGCCGGGCTTCTTCGCTGGCGGTGAGCAGGATCCGCACCTCGGCGTGCGGGGCCACCACGGTGGTGATGTCCCGGCCCTCGGCCACGATCCGCAGGCCCGAGTCCCGAATCAGCTGCTGCTGGCGTCGGACCAGTTCCGCCCGGGCCCCCAAGGTGGTGGCGACGGCGCTGACCGAGGAGGACACGGCGGGCTCGCGGATGGCGTCGGTGACGTCCCGGCCGCTGACCCGCACCCATTCCTCATCCGGGGACAGGCTCAGGGCAATGTCGGCGTTTTCCGCGGCGGCCTCAACGGCCACCGAATCGGTCAGATCGATGCCGGCCTCCATGCAGGAGAGCGTGACCGCACGGTACATGGCACCGGTGTCGAGGTAGGCGGCGTGCAGGCGGCGGGCCACTTCCCGGCTGATGCTGGACTTGCCCGACCCCGACGGTCCGTCGATGGCCACAACCAGCGGCTTGCCCTGCCGGAACTGGGCCGGATCCACATTAGAACTCACTGCACTACCTTCCACCCGCGGGCGCTTAATTCAGAAACAAGGTCATTCACCCGGCCGGGCAGGACGGAGATTTCCGCCCGTCCCACCTGCCGGCCGGAGGCGTGCTCCAGCCGGAGGTCTTCCAGGTTCACGCCGATCTCACCGATTTCGGTGAGCAGCCGGGCAATCTGGCCCGGCGTGTCATCCACCAGGACGGTGAAGGACACAAAGGTCTGCGCCGGTCCGCCGTGCTTGCCCGGAATCCGGGCCTGCCCTGCGTTGCCTTCGGCAATCAGCTGCGCCATGTCCAGGCGCGCACCATCCGCGACCGGGTCTTCGAGCGTGCGGATCAGCCGGTTCAGGTCCTCGCGGACCCCGTGCAGGATCGGCACCAGCCGCCCGGCGTTTCCGCTGAGGATCTGCACCCAGAGATTTGGATCGCTTGCGGCAATCCGGGTCACGTCCCGCAGGCCGTTGCCGGACAGGGCGAGGGACTGCGGCGGGGTTTCCTGCAGCCGGCTGGCCACCAGGGAAGCCATTACCTGCGGCAGGTGCGAGGTCAGCGCCACGGACGCGTCGTGGTCTTCGACGGACATCCGGGAGACTACGGCGCCCAGGTCGAAGGCAAGGGCCTCGGCGCGGCGCACGGCGTCCGGAGTTGCTTCCTCCGGCGGGCAGATCACCCAGGGCATGCCGTTGAACAGTTCCGCCCGCGCAGCCACCGGCCCGGATTTCTCCCGGCCTGCCATCGGGTGCGTGCCCACGTAACGGCTGAGATCGGCGTCGCGCTCCCGCAGGTCAGCCAGGACGGCGGACTTGACGCTGGCAATATCAACGACGACGGCGGCCGGCCAGTCCTTCAGCGCTGCCGCGGCCAGAGACGCGGTAACATCCGGCGGCGCGGCAACGACCACGAGTGCCGGCTCGAAGCTTTCGCCTGCGGTACTGAGCAGCCGTCCGGCGCCGATGTCGCGGGCCACGGCCTCTGTCGAGGGAGACAGGTCCGAGAGCACCACATCGACACCCCGGGCAGAAAGCCCGAGGCCGATGCTGGTGCCCAGCAGCCCCGTGCCGATAATCAGCACGGATCCGGACAGGTGGGTGCCCCCGTCAGCGGCAGCGGCCATTGGCTACAGTCCTACTGAGGCGAGCAGGTGTCCGACCTCGCCGCGGCCGAGGACGCGGATGCTGCCCTGGCGCTGGTCGCCCAGGCTGATCGGTCCGATCTTGGTGCGGACGAGGCGCTCCACCGGGTGGCCGACGGCGTCGAACAGCCGGCGGACAATGCGGTTGCGGCCCGAGTGCAGGACTACCTCGACCAGGAGGTGGCCCGGGGTGGAGTCGACCAGCTTGAAGGAATCAACCTTCTGGAAGCCGTCTTCCAGCTCAATGCCTTCACGCATCTGCGCGCCCACGCCGTGGCTCATCGGTCCGCGGACCTGCACCAGGTAGGTCTTGGGGACTTCGTAGGAGGGGTGCGTCAGCCGGTTGGTCAGCTCGCCGTCATTGGTCAGCAGCAGCAGGCCCTCGGTTTCGTTGTCCAGCCGGCCAACGTGGAACAAACGCTCGTTCTTGCTGGTGGCCTTAAGGAAGTCGCTGATGCAGGGACGCCCTTCGGGGTCTTCCATGGTGGAGATGACGCCGCGGGGCTTGTTGAACACGTAGTACTTCTGGGTTTCATCCAGCTGCAGGCGCATGCCGTCCACGTGGATGGCCACCGTCGCCGGGTCAACGCGGACGCCGAGCTCGGTGACGACCTGGCCGTCAACTTCGACGCGGCCTTCGGCAATCATTTCCTCGCACACGCGGCGGGAGGCGACGCCGGCACTGGCCATGACCTTCTGCAGGCGGACGCCTTCGGGGTTGTGCTGTTCGGAAATCACCGGGGCGGCGGGGCGGCGGGTGGTGGATCGGCGAACGGGGCCCAGGTTCTGGCCGAAGCGCTCCCCGCGGAAGGCGCGGTCGCCGCTCTTGCGCTGGCCCTGCTGGGGGCCGCCGAACTTGCCGGCACCGGACTTGGAACCGCCCGGCTTGAAGCCGCCCGATTTGGAAGCACCGGACTTCGGGGCGTCGGTACGGGGTGCACCGGTCTTGCCGGAGTTGCTAGAGCCGAAGGCCTTCACGGCGTCGGACTTGAACTTCTCCGGGCGGGCCGCCTCGGGGCTGACGGGCCGGTAGCCGTTGGCACGGTCTTCACCGGGCTTGAGACCCGATGCCGAGCGCGGGCCGCCGGTGCGGTTGGAGGAGGGCTTGGAGCCGCGGCCGTAGCTTTTGCCGCCGGCGGGGCCACCGGCACTGCGTCCGCCGCCGCGAGGGGTATTGCGGCCGGATCCGGAACGGGGTGCTGGTGTCATGAGTAAGTCCTTTGGGTGTAGCGGTTAATAAGTAGTGTCTTCATATTCGGCCAGGTTTTCCAGCCCGGGCAGGTGCGGTGCAATCTGTGGAAGTTCGTCGAGGCTGCCCAAACCAAGCCGTTCCAGAAAGTACGGCGTGGTCCGGTACAGCAGCGAACCGGTTTCCGGTTCGGTGCCGGCGTCGACGATCAATCCACGCTGAACCAGCGTGCGGACCACCGAATCGACGTTTACTCCCCGGATCGCGGAGACCCGGGCCCGGGAGACGGGCTGCCGATAGGCAATCACCGCCAATGTTTCCAGTGCGGCCTGCGACAGCCGTGCACTCTGGCCTTCCAGTACAAACTTCGACACAACGGGCGCATAGTCAGCGCGGGAAAAAATCCGCCATCCGCCTGCTACGTCACGGAGTTCAAAACCACGCGGTGCGCCCTCGGGTCCATCCCCAGTATAACCGTCATACTCCCGCTGCAGTTCCGTGAGGGCCGCGAGCACTTCCGGCTCCGGCACGCCGATCACCGAGGCCAGCACCGCGGGGGCGGCAGGTTCGTCCACCACCATCAGCACCGCCTCGACGGCGGCCTTCACTCCCCCGGGAAGTGCTGCAACGTCTTCGCGGGTGTCGTCCCCGCCGCTTGTGCCCGGACCAAAACCAGGTTCCGCCGTCATGACCGGTCCTCTTCCAGAGTTGTGTGTTGGACTGCTGCGCCATTGGATCCGCTGTTTTCGCCGGCGCGCTCACCGTCATATTCATCTCCCACGGCGGCAACCCCGCCTGCCGGATCCGCCCCTCCGGTCCACGTGACGAGCAGCTCACCCAGCGGGGCAGGCTGTTCAAAGCTGACGACTCCGTCGCGGAACATTTCCAGCAGCGCGAGGAACCGGGCCACCGCCACGGGACCGTCGGCGTCGGACACCAGGGCACCGAAGGAGGCCGCGCCGTCTGCAGCGAGGCGTTCCGCGAGGATTAGCGCCTGCTCCCGGACGCTGGTCTTGGGCGCGTGCAGGTGTTCAAGCCCCACTGTCGGAGGCTGCTCGTCGCGCGGCTGCAGGGCACGCGCGGCCAGGTCCGCGAACTGCTGCGGCGTGGTCCGCCAGACCAGCTCGGGAAGCATCGCCGCGAAGTGCGGATCCAGGGATACCTGCCGCGGGTAACGCCGCGCCTCGTCCGTCAGCCGCTCCCCCATCAGGGCGGCCATCTCGCGGAACGCCTTGTACTGCAGCAGCCGGGCGAACAGCAGGTCACGGGCTTCGAGCAGGGCGACGTCTTCCTCGTCCTCCACGTCGCCGGCCGGAAGCAGGCGTGCTGCCTTGAGGTCCAGGAGGGTGGCGGCAATAACCAGGAATTCGCTCGCCTCATCCAGCGCGACCTCGGGTCCGGTACCGAAGAGTTCCCGGATGTAGCCCAGGAATTCATCGGTGACGGCGGCAAGGGCAATTTCGGTGATGTCCAGCTCGTGCTTGGAAATCAGTCCCAGCAGGACATCGAAGGGCCCGGTGAAGTTTGCCAGCCGGACTTCGAAGCCGGCGCGGGCGGCCGGATCCTGCGAACCCGGCTCCCTGGCCTCCGGCTCCGCCGGGGCGGGCGCCGGCTTAGGGCGCGCCGCCGCGGGCAATCAGTTCCTTGGCGAGACGGCGGTAGGAGTCCGCGCCCGGGTGGTTGCCGGCGTACGAGGTGATCGGTTCGGCCGCCACAGTGGCGTCGGCGAACTTGATGGTCCGCTTGATGACCGTTTCGAAGACCTTGTCCCCGAAGGCTTCCACGAGGCGGGAAATCACTTCACGGCTGTGCAGGGTGCGGGCGTCGTACATGGTCGCCAGGACGCCGTCCACCTGGAGGCTGGGGTTGAGCCGGTCCTGGACCTTCTCGATGGTTTCCACCAGCAGGGCCACCGCACGCAGGGCAAAGAACTCGCAGATCAGCGGGATGATCACGCCGTGCGCGGCGGTCAGGGCGTTGACGGTCAGCAGGCCCAGGGAAGGCTGGCAGTCGATGAGAATGACGTCGTAGTCATCCGATACCCGGCGTAGTGCGCGTTCGAGCACCTGCTCGCGGGCCACCTCGTTCACGAGCTGCACCTCGGCTGCGGAAAGGTCGATATTGGCCGGCAGCAGGTGGATGTTCTCGATGGAGGTTTCGTGGATCGCCTCGCGGATATCCACCTTCCGGTCCATCAGCACGTTGTAGACGGTGAGGTCCAGCTCGTGCGGGTTGGCTCCCATCCCTGCGGACAGGGCGCCCTGCGGGTCAAAGTCCACCAGCAGCACGCGGCGGCCGGCTTCCGCGAGGGCGGCACCAAGGTTGATGGTGGAGGTGGTCTTGCCGACCCCGCCCTTCTGGTTCACCATCGCAATGATCCGGGCAGGACCATGGGACGTGAGGACGGGAGGCTCGGGGAATACCGTCAGGGGACGTCCGGTTGGACCCATCGCCGTGTCGGCTCCGGTTGCGTCCTGCAGAGTTGATGAACCCTGTTCGCTGCTCACGTATAAATCCACGCTTCCGTATCTAGCTTTGCTGCGGGCTGTCTTTGTCAAGGTTACAGCCGCGCCACGGCCATCCCGCGAATCAGGGCTGTGATGACCGGCGAGCCTTGACGCTCAAGTAGAACTCGAACGTTGAGGGCGGACGGCAGCATGCAGATGCATGTCGTGCCAGCCGTCCGCATGCCTGAGGGCACTGCGCTTGGTTCCTTCCAACGCGAAACCGGTCTTCCGGGCGACGGCGCAGGAAGCCTGGTTGCGCACCGAGTGGGAAAGCTGGAGGCGCATGAGGCCTGCCGCGCCGAAGGCCCACCGCGCCAGCGCGTCCACGGCCCGGGATGCCACCGCGTTTCCCCGATCCCCCGGAAGCACCCAATAGCCCAGTTCAGCATCACCTTCGTACAGATTGACGCGGCTGAGAGCCACGCGCCCCACCACGTTCCGGCCGCTGCTGCATACGGCCCAGTTGGCGCCGGATTCCTCCTGCCAGCGGGTACTCCAGCGGCGGATCCATTCAAGGGCTTCGGCTTCGGTTGCCATCGTCCGCCGGTTGAAGTGCGAGATGTCCGGCTCGCCGTAAGCCTTCGCCACCACGGCGGCGTCGTCGTCGCGCCAGGGCCGCAGGACCAGGCCGTCCGCGTCGAGGGTCGGCTGCACCCGGCTGCTCAATGTCCCGCGCGGCAGATAGGGGCCAAGTGCTGTCATGGAAGGTCCACCGTTTCGTAGAGCGGGCATCGAGGACCATTATGCACTCGCCCGGATTCCCGCCGGCAGCACACGCAAAACGCGCTCCGCCCCGGTGTCTTCCGGGGCGGAGCGCGTTTCAAGGTACTGCCGGTTGTAGCGCTGGCGCCTTAGTGCCGCGGATCGCCGGCGGTGCCGGCGACTGCGGAACTGCCGGCAGGGCTGGGAACCGTGGCGGCCAGTTCGGCGGATTCCGCCGTCTGCCGCGGTTCGTCGGTGCCGGCGTCGACGTTCATGCTCGCTTCGTCGAAGGGCAGTTCGCGGTCCAGGACCGCCTTGACCTGTTCCTTGTCGATTTCCTTGGTCCAGGTGCCGATGAGGACGGTGGCCACGGCGTTGCCGGTGAAGTTGGTCAGGGCGCGGGCCTCGGACATAAAGCGGTCGATGCCGACAATCAGGCCCACGCCTTCGATCAGGTCGGGGCGGTGGGACTGCAGTCCGCCGGCCAGCGTGGCCAGGCCTGCACCGGTGACGCCTGCGGCGCCCTTCGAGGCAATGATCATGAAGACCAGCAGGGAAATCTGTTCGCCCAGTTCCAGCGGCTTGCCCATGGCCGAGGCCACGAACAGTGCGGCCATGGTCAGGTAGATGGCGGTTCCGTCGAGGTTGAAGGAATAACCGGTCGGAACCGTAACGCCGACCACGGGCTTGGAAATGCCCAGGTGTTCCATCTTTGCGATCAGGCGGGGCAGGGCCACCTCGGAAGAGGAGGTGGAGAAGATCAGCAGGTACTCACGGCCCAGGTACCGCATGAGCTTGAAGATGCTGAACCCGGTGACCAGCTTCAGCAGCCCGCCCAGGATGACGACGATGAAGAGGATGCAGGTGATGTAGAAGGCAACCATCAGGGTGGCCATGCTCACGATCGCCTGGATGCCGGTCTCGCCGACGACGGCGGAGATGGCACCGAAGGCGCCGATGGGAGCCAGCCACATGATCATCATGAGGATCCGGAACACCAGGGCCTGGATGTAGCCGATTCCCTTGAGCACCGGCGCTCCCGCGGGTCCCATCTTCTGCAGGGCAAAGCCGACCAGCAGGGCAACAAACAGGGTCTGCAGGATGGACTCGCCGGTGAGGGAGGCCAGCAGTGTGGTGGGGATGATGCTCAGAAGGAAGCCCGTCATCCCCTCCCCTTCCTCGGGGGCAGCCGGGGCGGCACCAGCGGAAGCCTGCAGGTCCAGGCCTTCGCCCGGGTGGATGAGGTTACCCACCACGAGGCCGATGGCCAGCGCGAAGGTGGACATGATGATGAAGTAGCCAAGCGCCAGGCCGCCCACCTTGCCGACCGTGGCTGCTTTGGCGATTGATCCGATGCCTAGGACAATGGTGCAGAAGATGACGGGGGCAATCATCATCTTGATGAGGTTGATGAACCCCGTTCCGAGGGGCTTGAGGCTCTTCGCGAACTCGGGGGCAAGAAGCCCGAGTACGGCACCGAGCACCACCGCAGCGATTACGGCGATGTAGAGGAAATGTGTTCTGTCCCGCTTACGGCTCTTCTGTGAACCGTCGTAGGGATTAGCGGCAGCTGCCATGGCGGTACTCCTTGATGCGTGTGGTCGGCTTCCATCTTCGATGCTTATGTGATCACAGTCACCCTTGTGTTCATATTGTTCTCAAGAAAACTCCTTACGCCCCGTAAGGATCCGCGACAAAGGACCAAACGTGCACCGACGGAGCCTGGCAGGACGGCTGTTCCTGGCCCAGCTTGCGTTCATCCTGTGCGTTTCGGGCGGGATCGCCTGGGGGCTGTACCAGCAGGCCGAAGAGAACACGTATGAGGAAACGGGCTCACGGATGCTCGCCGTCGCCGGCACCGTGGCTGCCGCGGATACCGTCCGCACCGCCGTCGACTCCCCCGATCCGGCGGGCCTGCAGGACTATGCGCGGGAGGTGATGGACAACGTCGGGGTGGACTTCCTGACCATCATGGACACGGACCGCACGCGGTTCACGCACCGGAACGCCGAGCAGATCGGCAGGCCCTACATCGGTTCCATCGATCCGGCCCTGGCCGGAGAGAGCTTCACGGAAACCTACACCGGCACGCTGGGACCCTCGGTCCGCGCCGTCACCCCGGTGTACGACGACGCCGGCAACGTCACCGCGCTGGTCGCCGCCGGCATCACGGTGGACCGGGTGGCCATTGCCCGCGATGCACGGCTGCCGGAGCTGTTCGCCATCGACGCGGCCGCGCTCGCTGCCGGAGCCGTGGGGTCCTACCTGCTCAGCCGCTATCTGCGCCGGGCCACGCACGGCCTCGGTCCCGCGGAGCTGACACACATGTACGCTTTCTACGATTCGGCGCTGCATTCGGTGCGTGAGGGGCTGCTGCTGCTCAATGACCAGGGACAGCTGGTGCTCTACAACGACGAAGCCGCCGTCCTGCTGGGGCTGCCGCCGGCGGATCCCGCCGTGCGGTGCCGGGAACTGCCGGATCTTCCCGGACCGCTGGCATCCCTGCTGCGCTCCGGCCGGGACGCCCGGGAGGAAATCCATCTCACCGGCGAGCGCATCCTGGTGGTCAACCAGTCCGCAGCGGTGTCCGCAGGGCCGCACGGCCGGCGGTTCGGCACGGTCACTACGCTGCGGGACCATACCGACGTCGAATCCCTCACCGGTGAACTGGCCTCCATGCGAACGCTGGCCGATGCCCTGAGCGCCCAGGCCCATGAGCACGCCAACCGCGTGCACACGCTGGCGTCCCTGATCGAACTGGGGCGCAGCGATGAAGCCCTGCGGTTTGCCACGGCCGATCTGGAACAGTCCCAGCAGCTCAATGACGAAGTGCTGGCCGTCGTGGAGGAACCGGCGGTAACCGCCCTGCTGATGGGCAAGGCGGCGCAGGCCCGCGAGCGCGGCATCGAACTGGACATCGAGGTGGGCCCGGAAACGGGACGATTCAGCGGGGCCGGGCTGGAACCGGTAGAGCTGGTGACCATCATCGGCAACCTGCTGGACAACGCGTTCGACGCCGCGGAGGACTCCGTGCGCCTGTACCTGGGCAGCGGAGACGGCCAGCTGCTGATCGAGGTGCAGGACGACGGCGCGGGCGTGGACCCCGAGATAATCGAACATATCTTCGAACAGGGGTTCAGCACGAAGGCGCTGCCGCAGGGACGGGTGCTGTCCGGCCGCGGAATCGGCCTGGCACTGGTCCGCCAGGCGGTGACGCGGCTGGGCGGAAGCATCCAGGTACTGGGCGGCCCGGGGGCCTGCTTCAGTGTGGAACTCCCGCTGCCGGATTCGGCCTCTACTCCGGACCCCCAGACTCCGGGCCCCCGGGCTGAGGCAGCATCGTGACGCGGCACTCCCCCGCCGTCGGCGTGCTGGTGGTCGAGGATGAGGAAATCCCCGCCGAGGCCCACGCCGAGTATGTCCGCCGGACGCCGGGCTTCCGGCTGGCGGGCATTGCACGCACCGGCGCCGAAGCACTGGAAGCACTCAAGGACGCCGAGTCCGCGCCGTCGGGCAGCGAAGCCGAGATCGGCCTGGTGCTGTTGGACATGAACCTGCCTGACCTGCACGGGCTGGACCTGCTGCGCCGGATCCGCGGGGCCGGACTGCCCGTGGACGTCATAGCCATCACCGCGGTCCGGGACCTGGCGGTGGTCCGCAGCGCCATGTCCGGCGGCATTGTCCAGTACCTCATCAAGCCGTTTACCTATTCGGCGTTCAGCGCCAAGCTCACCGCCTACGCCGAATACCGGCGCCGGATGGCCGAGCAGGCCGCCTCCACCACGCAAAGCGAAGTCGACAGTGCCTTTGCCGCCCTCCGTCCTGCCGTGGCAGGACAGCTGCCCAAGGGCCTGTCCGCGGAAACGCTGGAGGCCGTGGCGGATCTGCTCAAGGGTGCCCGGGCACCGCTCTCCGCCACTGAGGCAGCAGAGTCGCTGGCCATGTCCCGGATCACCACCCGCCGCTACCTGGAGTACCTGGCGGACCAGCAGTCGGTGCTGCGCTCGCCGAGGTACGGCACCCGGGGCCGGCCGGAGCTGGAGTACAGCTGGCGCCGGTGAGGTGCCCAGCCGCGGCCTAGGGCACCGGACGCAGCACCGCGGTCAGGGCTTCCAGCACGCCGGGATCCTCGATGGTGGAGGGCACGGTGTGCGGAACGCCGTCGGCAATCTGGCGCATGGTCTTGCGCAGCACCTTCCCGGACCGGGTCTTGGGCAGGGCGTCCACCACGTACACGTCCTTGAAGTCCGCCACCGGACCGATCTGCGAGCGCACCCGTTCGACCAGTTCGGCGCGCAGCACGTCGGCGTCGATCTCCGTTCCTGCCTTCAGCACCACGTAGCCGGACGGGCGCTGGCCCTTCACCGGATCCGCGATGCCGATCACTGCCGCTTCGGCGACGGCCGGATGGGAGCCCACCGCCTGTTCCATGGCGCCGGTGGAGAGCCGGTGGCCGGAGACGTTGATGACGTCGTCGGTACGGCCCATCACGAACACGTAGCCGTCCTCGTCCACGTACCCCGAGTCACCGGTGGCGTAGTAGCCGTCGAAAACCTCCAGGTACGCGGCGCGGTAGCGTTCGTCGCTGCCCCAGAGCGTCTGGAGGGTTCCCGGCGGGAGCGGCAGTTCCAGGGCGATGTTGCCCTCCGTTCCGGCCGGCACCCGCTTCCCGTCCGGCCCGAGCACGCGCACGGCAAACCCGGGAACCGGGACGGAGGGTGACCCGGCCTTGACCGGAAGTTCCTCCAGTCCCACGGGGTTGGCGCAGATGGCCCAGCCGGTTTCGGTCTGCCACCAGTGGTCGATCACCGGCACCCCGAGGGCAGCCTCCGCCCACTCCAGCGTGGCCGGGTCCAGGCGCTCGCCGGCGGCAAAGAGGTGCCGCAGCCTCGAGAGGTCGTAACGGCCGGGTTCGGCGGCGGCCGGGTCGGCCTTCCGGATGGCCCGCAGCGCGGTCGGTGCGGTGAACAGGACGTCGACGCCGTGCTCCGCTGCCACCCGCCAGAACGCGCCGGCGTCCGGGGTGCCCACGGGCTTACCCTCGTACAGCACGGTGGTGGCGCCGGCGATCAACGGTCCGTAGACGATGTAGGAGTGGCCCACCACCCAGCCGACATCCGAGGCGGTCCACATCACCCGCCCCGGCCCCACCCCGTAGATGTTCTCCATGGACCAGGCCATCGCCACCGCGTGGGAGCCGTTGTCCCGCACCACGCCCTTGGGTGCGCCCGTGGTGCCGGAGGTGTAGAGGATGTACAGCGGATCGGCGGCGGCCACGGAGACCGGGCCGACGGGCATGGCAGCTGCGGCGAGCGCGTTCCAGTCATGCCAGGCCGCCCCGCCGGTGCCGTCAAACTCCTCGCGGGTAGCCGTGAAGCCCGTCCGTTCGGCCACGACGACGGCGGCCACCCGGTGCGTGGCGGTTTCCAGGGCCTCGGCGACGGCCGGCAGGTATTCGACGGCGCGCTTGGGTTCGAGTCCGCCGCTGGCCGTCACGATCACCGTGGGACCGGCGTCGTCGATCCGGGCGGCGAGCTCCCGCGGGGCGAATCCCCCGAACACCACGGAGTGGACCGCGCCCAGCCGGGCGGTGGCCAGCATCGCGATCACGGCCTCGGGGATCATCGGCAGGTAGATGATCACCCGGTCCCCGGGGCCGACGCCGAGCCCGCGCAGCACGCCGGCGAACCGTTCAACCTCGGCCAGCAACTGGCTGTAGGTATACGTGCGGCTGGTGCCGAGCATCGCGGAGTCGTAGATCAGCGCCGCGGTGTCTCCGCGGCCGGCGGCCACGTGGCGGTCCAGGGCGTTGTAGGAGGTGTTGAGCTCCGCGTCCGGATACCAGGAGTACAGCGGCGCCCTGGCGTCCTCGAGGGCGCGGGACGGCGGCTTGTCCCAGTCCACCAGGGAAGCTGCAGCGAGCCAGAACCCCTCGGGATCGGAACTGCTGCGCGCATAGGCCTGTGCGTACGTTTCGTGCCCACCCATGAATCCTCCTTGATCCGGCGTAGTACGCCATGCTACTCGAGGACGGGCCTGCGGACGCCTCCTTTTCGACCTGCCGGGGACATCAACGGTGTCTGGTGGCGCCGGATTTAGAAGACCCGGATGGGGATCTCGGCGGGGTCCATGAGCAGCGACTCGATCTCGTCGTCGAGCTTCACCAGGGTGATGGACGCACCGGCCATGTCCAGGGACGTGCAGTACTCCCCCACGTAGCTGCGGCCCACGCTGATGCCCTGCTCCGCGAGACGCTTGTGTGCCTGCCCGTACAGGAGGTACAGCTCGCTGATCGGAGTGCCGCCGAGTCCGTTGACCATGAGCGCCACGCGGTCTCCCTCACGGAAGGGCAGGTCACGCACCACCGGGCCGAGGAGCTCTTCGACAATCTCGTTGGCGCTCATCATCTTCGCCCTGCGCCGGCCCGGCTCGCCGTGGATGCCGACGCCCATCTCGATCTCGTCCTCTCCGAGCTCGAACAGCGGGCTCCCCTTCGCCGGCGGAGTACAGGCGGTCAGGGCGACACCCATCGTCCGGGTCACGGAATTGACCTTCTCACCGATGCGGATCACTTCGTCGAGGTCCGCCCCGCGCTCGGCGGCGGCGGCCACTGCCTTGATAACGAAAAAATTACCGGCAACACCGCGTCGGCCGATCGTGTAGGTGGAGTCCTCGACGGAGACGTCGTCATTGATGAAGAGCGTCTTGACCTCGATGCCCTCGGCGGAGGACATTTCCTGCGCCATGTCGAACACCATCTTGTCGCCGGTGTAGTTATTCACCAGCAGCAGCACACCCTTGGGCGAGGCCATGAGCTTGGTGGTCTCGTACACGTAATCGAGCGGCGGCGCCGCAAACACGTCCCCCGGGCAGGCGGCGTCGAGCATTCCCCTGCCGACGATCATCACGTGGGCCGGCTCATGCCCTGAGCCAGAGCCCTGCACGATGGAGACCTTCTCCTGGTCCGGACCGTCGGCGCGCATGATCAGGTTGTACTCCGGCACGTACTTCAGGGTGTCCGGGTTCGCGAGGGCGAGGCCCTCGAGCATATCCGGGACGAACTGCTGCGGATCGTTGACGAACTTTTTCATGGGGGCTCCACGTCGTTGTGAGTTGGCAGGGACAAATTGATGCGGGTGAAGAATAGTCAGGGCCAGTCGGCGACCATACGCTCGACGATGATGGCGACCGCCGCCGCCCCGGCGTCCGGGGAACCGATGCTGCGCGCTCCGCTATAGCTGGCCCGCCCCCGCTTGGCTTCCAGTGCCGAGGTTGCATCAGCGCACTCGCGGGTCTTGGCAGCGAAAGCGGCACGGCATTGAACCGGCGACGCGCCCGCGGCGAGTTGGCGCTCGAGTTCATCGGTTGCAGGTATCAGGGCGTCCAGCAGGGTCTTGTCACCAAGGTCGGAGTTACCGCGAGCCTTGATGCCGTCGGTGGCCCCGCGCAGCATGGAGACGACGGCGGCGCCGTCGATCGTGTCCAGCGTCTTCGCGGCCGCGGACGCCCGCAGGAACGCCGTGCCCCACAGCGGACCCGAGGTTCCACCGATCCTGCTGGAGATGGCGAGCGCGATCTGCTGCAGGAAGGTAGCCACATCGTCGCGCTTGAACGAGTCCCAATCTGCCAGGACCTTCTCGAAGCCGCGGGCGAGGGAATACCCCAGGTCACCGTCTCCCACCACGGCGTCAAGGTCCCCGAACGCCTCCTCCTTGTCGACGGCAGTCTGGGCCAGGGAGCGGACAACGAATTCGACGTCGGCCAGATCGGTGCTGCTCATGGTGTCTCCGTTTCGTGCGTTGTGGCAGGTAGATCAAGCAACTCCTGCAGGACGGCGAGGGTGACTGCGCCGGAAGGACGGACGCCATGCGGGTCTGCGAGCACCTCGGCCTGCTCTCCGTCGGGATCGCCCAGCGAGGAGACCACAAGCTCTGCGCCCGTGAAGTCCTCCCCGCGGGTGAAACCGCTGACCGTCACGACGGTACGAAGTCCGGCGCCGACGGCGGCACGCAGCCCGTTCGCACTGTCCTCGACAACGATCGCGTCCTGCGGTTCCACGCCGAGTTCCTTTAGCGTGAGGAGGTAGATGTCCGGCGCAGGCTTCTTCGCCGACACCACGTCACCGGCGAACACGGAGAAGTGCGCCGCGAGGTCGTCCCCGACGGCGTGCGTCAGGACGGCGCGTACAGCGGGTTCTGCGGAGGTGGAAGCGACGGCGAGGGTCCAGCCGGCGTCGTGCGCTTCCTGGACGATCCGGGCGATGCCCGGCCGCGCGGGCATAACGCCGCTCTCCACCAGCCCCTTGTAGACCTCGGTCTTCCGCCGATGCCAGGAGAGAATCGCCCTGTCGACGGCGTCGTCGTTCTCCAGGCCCAGCGACTCGGAGAGCGAGGGTGTGAGGATGCTGCGCATCCTCTCCTTACCTCCGCCGATCTTCACCTTCTCGGCGTACTCCTCTACCGACCACTGCACGGGAACATGGAAGTCGGCGAAGGTCTGGTTGAAGGCGGGCAGGTGTCCGTACTGTTCGGTGTCGGCGAGCACGCCGTCGCAATCGAAGATGAGGGCGGGCATGGTCAACGGCCGTCCTTGCCTGCACTGCCGAACTGTGTGCAGAGGTCCGTGACCATCGAGACGACATCAGCCCGGGTGTGCCGAAACAGCGACGGCGGATCCCACTTGCTGTTCTGCTCGGCCTGCTTCAGGAAGGCCAGGCTGGACTGCATGTAGGTCTCCTTGAGCGCGGTGGAAATGTTGACCTTCGCGCAGCCGCGGGCAATGAGGTCCGCGAACTGCCCGGCGCTGAGGCCGCTGCCGCCGTGCAGGGCGATGGGCACGTTGCGCGCCTCGACGATCTGCGTGACGCGTTCGGCGTCGAGCACGGGTGCAGCCTTGTAGCTGCCGTGGGCGTTGCCGATCGAGGGGGCGAAGACGTCTATCCCGGTGGCGTCAATAAAGGCCAGTGCCACGTCAAGGCTCTGCTGCTTGGAGACGTCGTCGGACCCGTGGTCGTCCTCGACTCCGGTGATCGCCTCGATCTCGCCCTCCACCTGGGCGCCGTAGCTGCGGGCTTCGGCGACGACCTCGACGGTCTGGCGCTGGTTTTCCTCGACGGGCAGGTTGGAGGCGTCGAAGAGCACCGAATTCCAGCCGGCCTTGAGGCATTCGGTGACCACCGCGCGGTCCGGGCAATGGTCCAGATGCAGGGTGACGGGCACCTCGATGCCGCGCGTCATCGACTGCCACATGTCGAAGAGAACCCGGGACCCGATGCTGCGTACGGTCTTGACCGAGGTCTGCAGGATCACCGGCGAGTTCGCCTCCACAGCTCCTGCGAGGACGCCCTCCATGGTCAGGTCATTGAAGATGTTGATGGCGGGCACGCCGTAGCGCTCGCGGAACGCCGGATCAACAATGTCCTTCAGCGGCACAACGCCCACAACACTTCCTCCTGGCTTGGCTTCTGCCCACGCTAGGCGCGCGGCCTCCGCGCCGGAATGGGTAATTACCCCTCCCTCCCTATGGGGGTAATCACTACCTCGCCAGCGCACGACATCAGTGGTTATGTGGGGCGCGGCCGCTCCGGCCAGCATGTCTTCCACATCAATGACGAAGGACACCCATGCCACAGGGATCAGTGCTCGAGACCATCACCGCCGAGGAAGCCCGCCGCGTCATCGACGCCGCCGCAGCGAAGGCGACGGAAATCGGCCAGCCGATGGACATCGCCGTCGTCGACGCCGGCGGGAACCTCAAGGCACACGTCCGAATGGACGGCGCCAACATCGGCAGTATCACCATCTCGATCAACAAGGCCTACACGGCCATTGCGTTCCAGTGTGAAACCGGCGACCTGCAGGGAGTCACGCGGCCGGACGGTCCCATCTACGGGCTGAGCGACGCCCACGGCGGCCGGCTCGCGGTATTCCCGGGCGGCATCCCGCTGGTGCGCGATGGCAGCATCATGGGCGCCGTCGGGGTCTCCACGGGCACCATTGAGCAGGACCAGGAGGTGGCTTCAGCGGGTGCGGCTGCCTACTGAGGCCTGTCCTACTGCTCCGGTCACCAGCATGGTGCGGTTGCGGGCACCGGTCTTCCGAAGCATCGCGCCCACATGCTTCTCCACCGTCTTCACGGAGATTCCCAGACGCGTGGCAATCTGCTTGTCTGCCAGCCCCTCCGCCAGCAGGGTCCGTACCTCCAGTTCCCGGGCGGTCAGGCGGGAGGTATTCGCTGCGGGTTCAGAGGTGCCACTGCCCTCCGCGAGGCGGCTGAAGATCGCACCGTCCAGCAGCGCGTCCCCCCGGGCAGCCGCGACGACGACGCGCGCCACTTCCGTGGGAGTCGAGGACAGCGAGATGAAACCCCGCACGCCCGACGACGCCGAAAGCGTCAACTGCTCATTGGTCGGGTGATCGATAACAACAACGACGGGCCTCTCGACCGTGTCGCTGCCGATCGATCGCGCCCCTGCATATTCGCTGAGCAGGAGGTCATCGAGGACAATCATGTCCGGTTGGAGCAGTGACACGGATTCGGTGAGGTCCTCCAACGTGGTGACTTCGCCGAGGACCTGGACGGACGGCTCGGACGTTTCAAGCAGCCGGACGAGTCCGGCCCGGATGAGCGGTTGGGTACACGCAACAAGAACTTTCCACCGTTCCCGGGATGCGTCGCCGTTGGAGGAATACGGCACCTGCACGCGGATGCTGGTGCCCCAGCCCGGCGTTGAGTCCACGTGGACTTCGCCCCGCAGATAGTGTGCGCGGGCGGCTATGCCGTGCAGGCCGAGCCGTCTGCCCTGCGTGCTTCCTATGTCGCCCTGGATGTTCGGGCGCTCGAATCCGCGCCCGTTGTCCTCGACGATGACTGTCAGGCCTGCTTCTTCGTAGAAGATCCCGATCCGACAGGTGGTGGCACGGGAGTGGGCGACGACGTTGGCCAGGGCTTCCTGGATCACCATGAAGAGCTGATGGGCCACGACGGGCGCCAGATCGTGCTGCTCGCCGGTGACAAGGAGCGTCATGGTGATGGGATAGCCGGCACTCACAATATCGAGTTCCTGCCGGACAGCCTCCTCGATCGTGCTGCCGGCAAGGCTGGAGGGGGCGAGGCCAAGCACCGTGCGTCGGGCCTCGAAGAGTGCCTCGTGGGCGAGCACGCGGGCAGAGTCGATGTGCGCGATAGAGGGCGAGCCCCCCGGCGTAGCCTTGTCCGCACGGTCGAGGTGGAGCAGGAGCGAGCTCAGCGATCGGCCGATGGTTTCGTGGACTTCCTGCACAGCCCGTTCCCGCTCACCGGCAACCGCGGCCTCACGCTCTTTCGCCGCGGCCGCCTGATGGAGCCTGCTGTTCATGATGGCGATGGCAGCGTGGTTCGCAAAAAGTTCCACGAGGGAAGCGTCTTCGGCAGTGAAGACGCGGCCGGGCCCATTGCTGAAGATGGCGAAGGTACCGATGATGGCGCCGTCCCATGCGATAGGGACACCGATGACGGCGCTCCGCCACCTCGGATCGTCAGGGTCGATGTGGCCTGCGGGCACGGACGCGTAGCAGTCGAGGATGACAGTCCCCCGCGTCGCGACGATCTGGCCGGTCAGGCCTTCCGTCAGCGGAAACGTCTGGCCCTGGTGGCATCCGACGCCTTGATCCACTTCCTTGCGGTAGTACCCCTCGGCTTCATGCACGATGGAGATGGAACCACTCTCGCAGCCGAGGAGGGCGACGGCGTGCCCGAGCACGCGTTCGAGAAGCGGCACCAGTTCGAACTGCCCGGCGAGGTCGCCGGCTAGTTCGGTGATGCGGTCGAGTTCCGAGAGCGGAGCATGGCTTTGGTGGTTCCGGGTGATGCTGGGCGTGGGAAGCTGCTGCATAAACGGCACCTGTCTCCTGCGGCGCAACGCTGCGCTCGGGCCTTTAGAATAGCTCGCCGGTAAAGCCTTGCACCTGGTGCGTAGAGCCAAGCCGTTCTACTCAGCGGGTAGTCAGCGGAAGCCTGAGGTTGGGGCCGCTGCCCAGCATCGTGCGACGGCGCGCCGTCGGTTTCAGTTCCCCAAATACGGTCCGAGTCTGGCGGTAAATGTATACACAACCTCCGACGAGTCCCGTGAATGTGACCACGGATACGCTTTTTGCCCCACTCGTGTATACACTGTGGGGAAACGTGACGCAGATATCAAGGAGGCGCACCATGCGGGCCAGTGACCGCGCGTACGCCGCCCTGCGGCAGGACATCGTGGAGTGGCGGCTCCCGCCGGGCACCGTCCTGGGCGAAGTGGAGCAGTCCGCGCGCCTGGGTATTTCCCGCACTCCCCTGCGTGAAGCACTGAGCCGGCTGACTGCTGACGGCCTGGCCGCACCGCACAGCGGACGCGGCGTCGTCGTTACCGGCATCTCCCTCGACACCGTCGCCGAGCTCTTTGAACTGCGCCAGGCGCTGGAATGCAAAAGTGCGGCCCTTGCAGCCGTGCGCGGGCAGGCAGCGGTCTTTGACGAACTGCAGTCCCGCTTCCGCTCGGCAGGCAGCCTCATCAGTACCTCCGACCGGCAGAACCGCGGCGGCTACTACGAACTGGTGGCCGAACTCGACGCCGCCATCGACACCGCTGCGGCGAATTCCTACCTCACACAGGCGCTGGGCAACGTCCGGCTGCACCTGGCCCGGGTACGGCGCCTGGCCAAAGACAACCCCGAACGGCTCCTGGAAACCGCCGGGGAACACGCCACCATCGCCGCCGCCGTGGCAACAGGAGACCCGGACCTGGCGAGCGCCTCGGTATCGGTCCACCTGCACAAAAGTCTTGAACACCTTCGATCCGCCCGGATCACCACCCCCGAGATAAGGACAATCCCTTGAACCTGAACAAAGTACGGGTCTACCGCTCCGACGAAAAACTGGCCCGCGAAGACCAGCTGGCCTACAAGATCGCCAAGGTTGCCGCCGATCCCGTTGAGGTCACCGACGACGTCACGGACATGGTCATCAACCGCATCATCGACAACGCCTCCGTGGCCGTCGCTTCGCTGAACCGCGGCCCGATCGTCGCCGCCCGCGCCCAGGCCCTCTCCTTCTCCCCGTCCGCCCACGGCAAGGGCGCCTCCGTCTTCGGCGTGCTGGCCAAGACCTCTCCCGAGTGGGCCGCCTGGGCCAACGGCGTGGCCGTGCGCGAACTGGACTACCACGACACGTTCCTCGCCGCCGAGTACTCCCACCCCGGTGACAACATCCCGCCCGTCCTCGCCGTTGCGCAGCACACCGGCGCCTCGGGCCGGGACCTGATCCGCGGCATCGCCACCGGCTACGAAATCCAGGTCAACCTGGCCAAGGCCATCTGCCTGCACAAGCACAAGATCGACCACGTGGCCCACCTCGGCCCGTCCGCAGCGGCCGGCATCGGCACCCTGCTGGGGCTCGACGTCGACACCATCTTCCAGGCCGTCGGCCAGGCCCTGCACACCACCACCGCCACCCGCCAGTCCCGCAAGGGCGAGATCTCCACCTGGAAGGCACACGCTCCGGCGTTCGCCGGCAAGATGGCCGTCGAGGCCGTGGACCGGGCCATGCGCGGCCAGACCTCCCCCACCCCCATCTATGAGGGTGAAGACGGCGTTATTGCCTGGCTGCTGGACGGCCCCGACGCCGCCTACGAAGTGCCGCTGCCCGAAGACGGCGAAGCCAAGCGGGCCATCCTGGACACCTACACCAAGGAACACTCCGCCGAGTACCAGGCGCAGGCCTGGATCGACCTGGCCCGCAAGATCCACGCCGAGCACCCCGAGGCAGCGAATGCGGCCAACGTGGAAAGCGTCCTGATCGCCACCTCGCACCACACCCACTACGTGATCGGCTCCGGCGCCAACGATCCGCAGAAGTACGATCCCACCGCCTCGCGCGAAACCCTGGACCACTCGATCCCGTACATCTTCACCGTCGCCCTGCAGGACGGCGCCTGGCACCACGTGGACTCCTACTCCCCCGAGCGCGCCGGCCGGCCGGACACCGTTGCACTGTGGCACAAGGTCACCACCGTGGAGGATCCGGAATGGACCCGCCGCTACCACTCGCTGGACATCAGCGAAAAGGCCTTCGGCGGCAAGGTGACCATCGTGCTGACCGACGGCACCGTCATCACCGACGAAATCGCCGTCGCCGATGCCCACCCGCTCGGCGCCAAGCCGTTCACCCGCGAGCAGTACATCAACAAGTTCCGCACCCTGGCGGAGGGCCTGGTCTCGGCCGAGGAAATCGACCGCTTCCTCGCCACCGTCCAGCGCCTGCCCGAACTGGCGGCCGGGCAGCTGGACCAGCTGAACATCACCGCTGCCGAGGGCGTCATCAACCCCGCCGCCGCACCGAAGGGACTCTTCTAAATGCTGTACTCCTCCGTAACCCCCGAGGCCAAGCGGATTGCTTTCCGCGAAGGACTGGCCTCCGGCACCCTGCAGCAGTTCCCGGGTGCCTTCAACCCGCTCTCGGCGCGCCTGATCGAGGAAAAAGGCTTCGATGGCGTCTACATCTCCGGCGCCGTCCTGGCCAATGACCTGGGCCTGCCGGACATCGGCCTGACCACGCTCACCGAGGTGGCCACCCGCGCCGGACAGATTGCCCGGATGACCAATCTGCCCGCCATCGTGGACGCGGACACCGGTTTCGGCGAGCCGATGAACGTGGCCCGCACCATCCAGGAACTCGAAAACGCGGGCCTGGCCGGCTGCCACATCGAGGACCAGTTCAACCCCAAGCGCTGCGGGCACCTGGACGGCAAGAACGTGGTGGACACCGACACAGCGGTCAAGCGCATCCGGGCCGCCGCCGATGCCCGCCGGGATCCGAACTTCCTGATCATGGCCCGCACCGACATCCGCGCCGTGGACGGCCTGGAAGCGGCGCAGGACCGGGCCCGCGCCCTGGTCGACGCCGGAGCGGACGCCATCTTCCCGGAGGCGATGAAGTCCCTGGAGGAGTTCGCGGCCATCCGTGCCGCCGTCGACGTGCCGATCCTGGCGAACATGACCGAGTTCGGCAAGAGCGACCTGTTCACCTACGACGAGCTGGCCTCGGCTGGGGTGAACATGGTGATCTACCCGGTCACCCTGCTGCGCAGCGCCATGGGCGCAGCCGAACGCACCCTGGAGACCATCAAGGCGCACGGCACCCAGCAGGCCGATGTCCCCAACATGCTCACACGTGCGCGTTTGTACGAACTGGTGGATTATGAGGCGTACAACCAGTTCGACACGTCCGTTTTCAACTTCCAGGTTCCGGGCACCCGCTAGGACCCGCCATACATTTCCTGCACGACAAAGGAGTCAGCACCAATGACAGACACCCAGATCCACAAGGGCCTGGCGGGGGTACTCGTAGACACCACCCGCGTTTCCAAGGTCAACCCGGAGACCAATTCCCTGCTGTACCGCGGCTATCCCGTCCAGGAACTCGCCGCCCGGTGCAGTTTCGAAGAGGTGGCCTACCTGCTGTGGAACGGCGAGCTCCCCACCGAAGCGCAGCTGGCGGAGTTCACTGAAGGGGAACGCAGCCAGCGCGCCCTGACCCCCGAGCTGAAGGCCGTCATTGACGCGCTGCCCGTGACCTGCCACCCGATGGACGTCTGCCGTACCGCGGCATCCGTGCTCGGCGCATCCCATGAGCAGGCCGGGGATTCCTCCGTCCAGGCCAACATGGACAAGGCCGTCAGCCTCTTCGCTGGCATGCCCGCCGTCGTCGCCTACGACCAGCGCCGCCGCCGCGGCGAGGACGTCGTGGAACCGCGCGACGACTTGGACTACTCGGCGAACTTCCTCTGGATGACTTTCGGCGAGGAAGCCGCCCCCGAGGTGGTGGAGGCCTTCAACGTCTCGATGATCCTGTACGCGGAGCACTCCTTCAACGCGTCCACCTTCACCGCCCGCGTCATCACCTCCACGCTGTCGGACCTGCACTCGGCCGTGACCGGTGCCATCGGTGCGCTCAAGGGCCCGCTGCACGGCGGCGCGAACGAAGCAGTCATGCACACGTTCGCGGAGATCACCGAGAGCGCGGCCGACGGCGACGTCGCCGCCCACGCTGCCGCCTGGCTGGACGAGGCGCTGGCGGAGAAGAAGAAGATCATGGGCTTCGGCCACCGGGTCTACAAGAACGGCGACTCCCGGGTGCCGACCATGAAGTCCGCCCTGGACAACATGGTCAAGTACTACGACCGTCCGGACATGGGCGAGCTGTACACGGCACTGGAATCGGCCATGGGTGAGCGCAAGAACATCCTGCCGAACCTGGACTACCCGGCCGGTCCGGTCTACCACCTGATGGGCTTCGACACGCTCACGTTCACGCCGCTGTTCGTGGCCGCGCGGATCACCGGGTGGACGGCGCACATCATGGAGCAGCTCGAAGCCAACTCCCTGATCCGGCCGCTGAGCGAGTACAACGGTGCGGAGGAGCGGCACCTGCCGTAGGTTTCGCTTTCCCGGGCCTACTCCCGGCGCCAGTCCCGGGCCCGTCGGGGCCCGGGACTGGCGCCGGGGGCACCATCGGGGGCCCCGGGACGGCGGCCAACGAAATTCCCCGCTCGCAGAGCTCGCAGGGAATATTAAAGCCGCCTTATCCGGGGTCCCCTGCGCCTCTCCCAGGGCGCCTTATGGGGGCCCGGTTGGTCCAACTATGCCTCCCGAGCCTCGCCGCGCCGGGATTCTCTGATCCTCCCCCGGCGCCTTATCTAGATCCCGTCTCCCGGGCTGCCCATTCCGGGTCCGTTGCCTTTTCGGGGCGGTGTTATAGACCCGGCTAAGAGAAGACGACACTCGAAACGTTGACGTTGTCGGCAGCAATAGTGATGACAGCGTTGAAATAGTCGCCTGCCAGAAGGCGGGGCATCCAGAGGGCCGAGTCGGGCCACATCTTGGCGTAGGGCATTTCCCCGGCGGGATACCAGGCCGGAAGGATCTCGTCTGACTCCGTCGGTTCGCCGGACCAGCGGTGTGCACGGAACAGCACGGTGGACATGTCCAGCCCGGGCTGCGCCGGGAAGATCCACTCGATGGTTCCGGCACGCGTGAGATCGTTTTCCGCGACGATGACGCCGGACTCTTCCTCCACCTCGCGCACTGCGGCCTGCTCCGGGGTTTCGCCGGCTTCGATATGGCCGCCCAGGGTTACGACCCGGCCGAGGCCGAAGCCGGTCTTTTTCAATCCCATCAGGACCTGCCCGCCGTCCGGCGTCTCCCGGAAGAGGAAGCACAGCACAACCGGCGAGGCACGGAACTGCACTACAACGCCCGCGGGTGGGCTGCGGCGTAAACCTCGCGCAGGGTTTCCGCCGTCACCAGCGTGTAGACCTGCGTGGTGGTCACCGAGGCGTGGCCGAGCAGTTCCTGGACCACACGGACATCCGCGCCGCCTTCGAGCAGGTGCGTGGCGAACGAATGCCGCAGGGTGTGCGGAGAAACATCCCGGCCGATATCCGCCTTCTCGGCGGCGTTCTTCAGGATGGTCCAGGCGCTTTGCCGGGACAGCCGTCCGCCGCGCGCGTTCAGGAACAGGGCAGGTGTGCCCTTGCCCTTGGCAGAGGCCGCCGGGCGGCCGCGCACCAGGTATTCGTCCAGGGCACGGGCAGCGTAGGATCCCAGCGGAACCAGCCGTTCCTTGGACCCTTTGCCGAACAGCCGCACCACATCCGGCCCCTTGGCCGGAATACGCTCCAGGGACAGGTCATCGACGTCCAGGCCCACGGCCTCGCTGATGCGCGCTCCGGTGGAGTACAGGAACTCCAGCAGGGCACGGTCCCGCAGCCCGGAGGGCGTATCGAGGCTGACAGCCTCCAGGATGCGGGTGACCTCGTTGACGCTGATCGCCTTCGGCAGGCGCTTGCCCGGCATGGGCGGGTGTACGTCCGACGCCGGATCGGCGGCGGTCATGCCTTCGAGCGCCCAGAACCGGTGGAGTCCGCGCACCGCCACGATGGTGCGGGCAGCCGAGCGCACGCTCAGTGCGGAGGCACCGTCGGAGCCTTCGGAAATCGACTGGGCGAACGCCGTGACGTCGTGGCGGGAAATGCGTGAAATGTCCTCTACGCCCCGGGCACTCAGGAAACGGGCGTACCGCAGCAGGTCCCGGCGGTAGGCGTCGAGGGTGTTGACCGCCAGGCCGCGTTCAACGGCCATGTGCTGCAGGTAGCTGCCGATGGCCCGTCCCGCGGGCGTGGAACGCAGTTCCTCGGCTGCCGAAATCATCGTGGCGGCACGTGAGCGTGCCTGGGTAGCCGGCTTGGGTGCAGCTTTGGATTGGCGGGGCGGCGCGGAGTTTCGCTCGGCGTCGATCCCGGGTTCCGCTGCCGGTGCGACCTGAAGCTGGGGCTGCATGGAACCGGTCCGGTCCAGCTCGGCCAGGTCTGCGTCCCGCAGCCGCCGTGCTTCTTCCGATTCCAGGTCCAGTTTGAGGGTGGGATTCAGGGACCCGCGCAGGTTAATGGCAACGGTGTCGTTGTTCGTAGAGCTGGCATCAGCATCAGCGCTGGGCATTGTGGTTCCTAGCGCACGGGGCCGTTGGCCCAGGAGGAGTGCTGCGAGTGGTGTTCGGGCCACGGTGCGTCGGCGGGCCGCAGGTCGCGGTACCCGTTGCCGCGGGCGACGGCGGCAGCCAGGACGGCGGCCACCGCGGAAGGGCTGTGCATGCGTCCCTGCAGTGCTGCCTGCACGGCCTCATCCAAATCCACCCATGCGGTGGTGATTTCGGCTTCCTCGTGGGTACGGGTGTGCCGGTGCGCCTCCGGAACCTGGGAGATGCCGCGGGCCAGGTAGATGCGCAGGGCTTCCCGGGAGGAGCCGGGTGAGAGGAACAGGTCGGTGAGGACCTGCCACTCGGCGGCTTCAAGGTCTGCTTCCTCGGCCAGTTCGCGGGCGGCGCCGACCTGGAAGTCTTCACCCTCCACGTCCAGCAGCCCGGCCGGGATTTCCCACAGGGTCATCCGCACCGGGTGCCGGTACTGGTTGATCAGCAGCACCTGCCCGGCGTCGTTCATGGCCAGGATGGCCACGGCGCCGGGGTGGGCGACGTAGTCACGGACCAGGGGTTCGCCGTCGTCGGTCAGGAGGAACTTCTCCTTGACCACGTCCCACACCGGACCGCTGTAAACCGTTTCCGATTCCAGCAGCGGGCGCGGGCTTTGTTCGTCGGCGAACCCCGGTGCCATGGCTAGGCCTTGCCGCTCTGGTGGGCCAGGGCAGCCTTGATGAGTCCGGCGAACAGCGGGTGCGGCCGCGTCGGACGGGAGCTGAGCTCCGGGTGTGCCTGCGTGGAGACGTAGTACGGGTGGACGTCGGCCGGAAGCTCGACGAACTCAACCAGTCCGCCGTCGGTGGTGGTTCCGGAGAACACCAGGCCGGCGTCGGCAATCTGGTCGCGGTACTGGTTGTTGACCTCGTAGCGGTGGCGGTGGCGCTCGGCCACCTCCGTCTTGCCGTAGGTCTTGGCGACCACGGATTCCGGTTCCAGCTTCGCGTCCCACAGGCCAAGGCGCATGGTGCCTCCCATGTCGCCGCCGCCGGCGACAATGTCCTTCTGCTCGGCCATAGTGGCGATAACCGGGTACTGGGTATCCGGTTCGAACTCGGAGGAGGAAGCGCCTTCCAGCCCCACCACGTTGCGGGCGTATTCAATGACCATGCACTGCAGGCCAAGGCACAGGCCCAGCGTCGGAAGCTTGTTCTCCCGGGCGTAGGTCAGGGCGCCGAGCTTGCCCTCGAGGCCGCGGATGCCGAAGCCGCCGGGAACGCAGATCGCGTCCACCCCGGCCAGGGCCTTGGCTGCGCCTTCGGGGGTATCACAGTCATCCGAGGGTACCCAGCGGATGTTGACCTTGGCTTTGTTGGCGAAGCCGCCGGCACGCAGGGCTTCGGTAACCGACAGGTAGGCGTCCGGCAGATCCACGTACTTGCCCACGAGGGCGATGTCTACGTGGTGCTTCGGATTGTGCACGGATTCAAGCAGGCGGTCCCACTTGGTCCAGTTGACGTCCTTGAACTTCAGGTCCAGGTGCTGGACGATGTACGCGTCCAGGCCCTGGGAGTGAAGCGTCTTGGGGATGTCGTAGATGCTCGGGGCATCCGGGCAGCCGATGACGGCATCAACATCGACGTCGCACATGCGGCCGATCTTGTTGCGCATGGCATCGGGCACCGGGCGGTCGGAACGGATGACGATGGCGTCCGGCTGGATGCCGATGGACCGCAGGGCGGCCACGGAGTGCTGCGTCGGCTTGGTCTTCAGTTCCTGGGACGGGCCGATGTACGGCACGAGGGAAACATGCAGGAAGAAGACGTTGCTGCGGCCGATGTCCTGGCGGACCTGGCGCGCCGCTTCGAGGAACGGCTGGGACTCGATGTCGCCTACCGTGCCGCCGATTTCGGTGATGATGACGTCGGGGGTCTTCTTCGCCTCGGAGGGCAGGCGCATCCGGCGCTTGATCTCGTCGGTGATGTGAGGAATGACCTGGACCGTGTCGCCGAGGTATTCGCCGCGGCGTTCCTTGGCGATAACCGTGGAGTACACCTGGCCGGTGGTTACGTTGGCGGAGCCGTCGAGGCTCTCATCAAGGAACCGCTCGTAGTGTCCGATGTCGAGGTCAGTCTCGGCGCCGTCGTCGGTCACGAAGACTTCGCCGTGCTGGAAGGGGTTCATTGTGCCCGGATCCACATTCAAATACGGATCGAGCTTCTGCATGGTCACCGCTATGCCGCGCGACCTCAACAGATGGCCGAGACTTGACGCTGTCAGTCCCTTGCCAAGTGAGGACGCCACGCCACCGGTGACGAAGATGTGTTTGGTCGTAGAAGACGACTTGGGAAACCTGGAATTTGATCGCTGCACCACGGAGTTCGAGCCTATCACCTTTTGTCGTTTCGGGTTTGACCTGTGTCTTGTTTCCGTCGGGACTTCACTGAAGATGTCCCGCTGAATCCAACAGTTCCTCGGCGTGGGCGCGGGCCGACGCCGAGTCCTCCTGCCCGGCAAGCATCCGGGCGAGTTCCTTGATCCGCTCCTCCTGGCCCAGCACCCGGACGTCGCTGGCGGTGACGCCCGAACCGTCGTCGGCTGCCGTGGAGGTTTTGATCACGCGGATGTGGTGGTCGGCGAATGCGGCCACCTGCGGAAGGTGGGTCACGACGATCACCTGCACATGCTTCGCGAGCATGGCCAGCCGGCGGCCGATTTCGACGGCTGCCTTGCCGCCGACGCCCGCGTCCACTTCGTCGAAGATGAAGGTGGGGACCGGATCCACCGCGGCCAGGACCACTTCGATCGCCAGCATAACGCGGGAAAGTTCACCGCCGGAGGCACCCTTGCCCAGCGGGCGGGCCGGGGCGCCGGGATGCGGTGCGAGCAGGAAGGAAATGCTGTCGGCACCGTGCGGTCCCGGCTCCCCCGTGGGTTCCACCTCGATGACCAGGTTGGCGTCCTTCATTGCCAGCGCAGTGAGTTCGTCGCTGACCCGCTGCGCGAGTTCCGCGGCAGCCTCGGTCCGCAGTTTGGTCAGGGCCGCTCCGCGGGTCGCCAGACGTTCGTCGAGGGCATCGATCTCGGCCTCCAGGGCTTCGATCCGGGAATCGTCGGAGCTGAGTTCGGCGAGGCGTTTGGCGCTTTCGCCGCTCCACTCCAGGACCCCGTCGATCGAGGGGGCGTATTTACGGACCAGGCCTGCCAGTTCCGCCCGACGGGACTCCACCTCGGCCAGCCGTTCCGGTCCCTCGGAGTCCAGTGAAGCTCCGTAGCTGGCCAGCTCGGTGGCGATGTCGGCCAGGATGTAGCCCACCTCGGCCAGCCGCTGCCCGGAGGCAGCCAGCGCCGGATCATGCTCCCCTGCGGATTCCAGCTGCCGCTTGGCTGCGTCCACCAGCGACGTGGCGTCCCCGCCGTCAGCAAAATCGTCCGCGATGAGAGCCGCATGGGCGCTCACTGCAGCTGTGCGCAGTTCCTCGAGGTTGCTCAGGCGCATGGCCTCTGCCTTGAGGGAATCGTCCTCTCCCGGCTGCGGATCCACCGCTTCGATTTCCTCCAGCGCGGCAGTCAGGTATTCGGCTTCGCGCAGCCGGTCCCGGGCCTGGTCCCGCAGGTCGGCGAGTTCCTTCGCGGCGGCCCGCCAGCGGGCGTAGTCCTCGCGGTAGGTGCCGAGTTCGGCGGCAAGCGGGGAACCGGCGTACTTGTCCAGTGCCTCCCGCTGCGCTGCGGCACTCTTCAGGCGCAGCTGGTCGGTCTGCCCGTGGACTACCACCAGGTGTTCACCCACTTCCGCCAGCACACCCACCGGAGCCGACCGTCCGCCCACGTGTGCACGGCTGCGGCCGTCCGCGTTGACGGTACGTACCAGCGTCAGTTCGGCGGCGCCGTCGTACTCCTCGAGTTCGGCTCCCGCCTCGGCCGCGCGGACCGCCGCAGGGCTCTGCGGATCCACGTGCACGAGGGCCTCGGCGACGGCGGACTTGGCACCGATGCGGACGGCGCCGGCGTCGGAACGTGCACCCAGGAGCAGTCCCAGCGCGGTGATGACCATGGTCTTGCCGGCACCGGTCTCACCGGTCACCACAGTAAACCCTGGGCCTAGGTCCAGGGTGGCGTCGGTGATGACACCGAGGTCCCGGATCCGGATTTCCTCAATCATTCGACAATGCCTCCGCTGTCCGAAACTGCTGCGTCCCTGGCTGCCCGCCGGCCAGGTGCTGTGTCGCCGTCTGCTGCAGGGCTGAGCTGGGTCCCGGCGGCGGGTACCGGGGCTGGTCCGCGCCATCCGTGGGTGGGCAGCTGGAACTTGCGGACGAGCCGCTCCGAGAACGGGGTCAGATGGGTGCGCGCCAGGCGGACCGGTGTCTTGGACCGGGTCACCTCCACGCGGGAGCCCGGGGGCAGGTCGATGCTGCGCCGGCCGTCGCACCAGAGCACTCCGGCAGCGTCGGTACGGGTCAGGATCTCCACCGCCAGCACGGACGCCGGCGACACCACCAGCGGCTTGGCGAACAGGGCGTGTGCGCTGATGGGTGCCAGCAACAGAGCCTCGACCTCGGGCCAGACCACCGGTCCGCCGGCGGAGAAGGCGTAGGCGGTGGAGCCGGTGGGCGTGGCCAGCACGACACCGTCGCATCCGAAGGAACTGATGGGGCGGGCGTCTACTTCAATGACCACCTCGAGCATCCGCTGGCGGTCGGCCTTTTCCACTGCTGCCTCGTTCAGCGCCCACGTGCGGGAGATGAGTTCTCCGCCGAGCCAGACCTTGACGTCAATGGTCATGCGTTCTTCAACCGTGTAGGCGCGTTCCACGACCCAGTGGACGGTCTGGGCGAGGTCGGCACGTTCACTCTCGGCCAGGAAGCCTACGTGTCCCAGGTTTACGCCCAGCAGGGGCACGCTGGTTCCGCGGACCAGTTCCGCGGCGCGCAGGATGGTCCCGTCGCCGCCGAGCACCATGCCCAGGTCGACGTCGTCCAGTGCGACATCCTCGTCGAGGATTTCGGTGGGGGCGGTGAGTACTCCGTATTCGGCCTGGATGTCTTCAAGGTCCCTGCGCCGCATCACCGGAATGAGTCCGGAGGAATGAAGCTGGGTGCAGGCTTCCTGGGCAGCGGTCATGGCGGCCCGCCGCCCGGTGTGGGCCAAAACCAGTATGCGTCTGCTCATGTCCGTCTTCATCCTCTTCGTCCTACGGGTGAATGCCTGCGGCATGCCCATCCGTCAGTCTTCTACGGCGGGCTTCCGCTCCGCAAACCCGGCAAACGCCGTAGCTACCAGTTCGGCGGCCGCATCGGCCGGCGACGGGCCGGGGCCTTGTTCGCTTCGCGCGGTTTGGTCGGCTGTGGAGGCGGAGTGCTGCAGGGGAACCTGCAGCCACATAAAGAACTCCACATTGCCGTTCTGGCCGGGAAGCGGGCTTGGCGCAATGCCTGCGATTTCCAGCCCCGCACCGAGCGCTGCCGCCGCCACGGACGTCACAGCCGAGCGGTGCTGGAGCGGATCGGTGACCACCCCCGTTCGGTCCAGCCTCTCACGCCCCACCTCGAACTGGGGCTTCACCATCAGCAGCAGGCTTCCCCCGGGACGGGTGGCGGCCGCCAACGGTCCAACGACCATTGTCAGGGAGATGAACGACAGATCCGCCACCGTCAGGTCAACGGTTCCCCCGATGTCCGCCGGGTCGAGGTAACGGACATTCATGCCCTCGTAGACACTGACCCGGGGGTCCTGCCGAAGCGGTTCCACCAGCTGTCCGTGCCCGACGTCGACGGCGGCCACGTGTGCGGCGCCGGAGCGAAGCAGGACGTCGGTGAAGCCTCCGGTGGAAGCACCGGCGTCGAGGCAGCGCAGTCCATGCGGCTGCACGGCAGGGAAGGCAGCCAGGGCGCCCGCCAGCTTGTGCCCGGCGCGGCTGACATAGTCCGGCAGTCCGTCGTCGAGCACAACCAGGCGTTCGCCGGCGTCCACCGGTGCAGACGGTTTGACGGCGGGCTTCCCTGCGCGCAGTACCCGCCCTGCGGCAATCAGCTTGGCGGCCTGGGTGCGGGAGCGGGCGAGTCCTCGGGTGACGAGTTCCTGGTCGAGTCTGGGCATGACTAGTCTGCTGTCCCGAGATGGTTCCCGGGAGCCGGCGGCGCCTTTGGAGCGGCTGCCGGGGAGGGTGCCGCGGGCTCGGTGTTCAGCTCAGTGAGCAGGGCATCATGCAGTTCCCTGTAGACCGCTGCGTGAGCGGCCACCGGCTGGGCAGGCAGCGGACCGAGGGCGTCGAGCAGGGAATCGACGGCCTCGTCGTCCGTGGAGACCGGTGACTGCGGCCATGGCGTTGACGGCTGGGATTCAGGCATCGGTCTTCCTCCTGCTGTTGCATGCTGGATGCATTGACGATGAATGCGTAAATGGTGAACGGAGCTTCTCTTGGAAGCCTAGCCGCGGGCGGTGACAGTCCAGCGGATCTCGGGTGCCCGGGCAGAATCCACATCAGGGAAGGCGGCCCACCAGGCGGCACAGCCTGCGCGCCAGCTGTCCAGGTCCGAGGAATCGCCTGCAATCACTAGAGCGGTGTCCTCCATCCGGGCTGCAGCTTTGCCGCAGCGGTACTGCCCGCCCTCGAGGACGGGTGCCGGATACGGTTCAAACAATGCTTCAAGGTTCTCAATGAGGTACACCGGCCGCTCCGGCGTCCGTGCGGCCAGCGCCGTCAGCGGGGTGTCGACGCCGGTGAGTACCAGCGCGGTATCAAAACCGGCGTTGGTGCCGCCCAGGATGTCCGTGTCCAGCCGGTCCCCCACCACCAGCGGGCGATGAACACCCAAGTGGCGTGCCGCCGTCGTAAACAGCGGCGCTTCGGGTTTGCCGGCAACAAAGGGAACCCGTCCCGTGGCGGCACCGACGGCGGCCACCAGTGTTCCGTTGCCGGGTGCAATGCCGCGAGCCTGCGGAATGGACAGGTCCGTGTTCGTGGCAACCCAGACTGCTCCGCGTTCAACAGCGAAGGCTGCCTCGGCCAGGTCGGCCCATCCCAAGGAGGGATCGAACCCCTGAATGACGGCGTCGGGAGCGTCATCGGCGGAGGCAACGCGCACCATGCCCACGGCGTCGACGGCGGCGGCCAGGGTCGCGCTGCCGGTGACCAGGACCTTACTTCCCGGGGCAACCTTGGTCGCCAGCAGCTCCGCGCCCGCCTGCGCGGACCCGAACACATTTTCCGCGGTGGCGGGTGCTCCGAGTTCGCGCAGGTGGGCCGCAACAGTTTCCGAGGAGCGTGATGCGTTGTTAGTGATGTAGGCAAGCTGGACCGATACGTCGGCCAGCCTGCCGAGGGCCTCCACGGCCCCCGGAATAGCGTGCGGTCCGGCGTAGACAACGCCGTCCAGGTCGGAAAAGACCGCGTCGTAACCGGAGACCAGTGAAGGATTAGCCATCAGTGCGCTGCTGCTCCGTCTCTTCGGCGTCTTCACGAGGGGTTTCCTCGTCGTCGTCGTCGTAATTGAAGTCCGAGACTACGACTTCCACGGCCTCGCCGTCGTCATTGACGTCGCTGTCCTCCGCGAGCAGGTTTTCCTGCTCGTCGCTGGGCAGCGCGTCGATGTCCTCGTCGGAGGGCTCAAGGTTGTCCTTCGGGGCTTCTTCGGCCGGTGCAAAGTAGGCGCCGGAGCGGTCCTCGCGGTCCTCCGAACGGCGCTTCGGGCGTTCTTCTTCCTCAGGTACCAGGTCGAAGATTTCCGGCTCTGCAAAGTCGCCGAAGCCCAGGGCTTCGTCAGCCCGCAGGGCCTGCTTGCGCCAGTTTTCCGCTTCTTCGGTGCGGCCGGCAACTTCCAGGGCGTCCGCGTAGGCGCGGAACAGCCGCGGGCTGTAGGAGAAGGCCCGGTTACGGTCCAGCTGCGGGATCTCCAGTGCGGCAACAGCTGCATCGAACTGGCCCATGTCCATCCGGGCGCCGGAAACGACGATGGCGAGCTCCACCTGGCCGGCGGTGTCCAGGTCCTTGGCGTCTTCGGACCGGGCCATGTCCAGCGCCTTTTCCGGGTGGCCCAGACCGCGTTCGCAGTCGGCCATCATCGGCAGGTAGGCATTCGAACCGCTGATCCGGCGGTAGGTGCGGAACTCGCGCAGTGCTTCCCCGAAGTGCTCGGCTGCATAGGCGGTCAGGCCAACGGCTTCGCGGACCACTGCCATGCGTCCGCCGCGTCGGCTGGCGGCCAGTGCGTGCTGGAAAGCCAGCTCAGGCTCGTCATCGATCAAGCGACCGGCCATCACCAGGTGCTTGGCAACCCACTCGCTGTTTACTTCCTCCAAGTTGCGCAGCTGGGCGCGGGTGACCTTGTCCAGCTCCTGCCCGGTAACGTCCTCATCGATTTCCGGTGAACGTTCACGGTCGGGCCGGTTGGCGCTGCGCAGGTCCTTGGCGTTACGGGGACGAGCTGCCGCCGGAGCGTCATCACGACGGAACGACGGACGGTCGGAACCGTGTGACGGGCGGTCGCCGAAGGACTTGCGCTCACCGTCACGCGGCGGACGGGAATCACGCTGCGGACGATCATCGCGCGAGAACGGCTTACGATCCCCACGATCACCAAAGGACTTGCGCTCACCGTCACGCGGCGGACGGCG
The DNA here is from genome assembly GCF_024385525.1 of Arthrobacter sp. zg-Y238. Classification (GTDB taxonomy): domain Bacteria; phylum Actinomycetota; class Actinomycetes; order Actinomycetales; family Micrococcaceae; genus Arthrobacter_B; species Arthrobacter_B jinronghuae. Next base: position 604,708 of record NZ_JANFLU010000010.1, read on the forward strand.
GTCATCGCCGCCGAACGACGGCTTGCGGTCTCCACGGTCACCGAAGGGCTTACGCTCAGCGGACTGACTGCGATCGCCAAAGGATCGACGCTCACCGTCGCGGGGAGGACGGCTGTCACGCTGCGGACGATCGCCGCGGTCACCGAAAGGCTTCCGCTCACCGTCACGCGGCGGACGGGAATCACGCTGCGGACGATCATCGCGCGAGAACGGCTTACGATCCCCACGATCACCAAACGGCTTCCGCTCGCCATCACGCGGCGGACGGGAATCACGTGAGAAAGGCTTCCGCTCACCGTCACGTGCGGGACGGCGGTCATCGCCGCCGAACGACGGCTTGCGGTCACCGCGGTCACCGAAAGGCTTCCGCTCACCATCACGCGGCGGACGAGAATCACGCTGCGGACGATCATCGCGCGAGAACGGCTTACGATCTCCACGATCACCAAACGGCTTCCGCTCACCATCACGCGGCGGACGACGGTCATCGCTCCCCCGGCTGGCACGGTCATTCCGGTCTGAACGGTTGTTGAAGGGGGGCCGGCCTTCGGCGTCGCGGGCAGGACGACGATCGTCACCACCGAATGAGGGCTTGCGGTCGCCGCGGTCGCCAAACGGCTTACGCTCACCGCTGCGCGCAGAGAACGGCTTACGCTCACCGTCGCGTGCGGGACGGCGATCATCGCCGTCCCGAGCGGGACGATCGCCGAAGGACGGCTTGCGATCCTTCGAATACGACGGCTTACCGGCTGCTCCGCGGTCGCCGAACGACTTACGTTCGCCGTCTCGTGCGGGACGGCCGCCGAACGACGGCTTGCGGTCTTCAAAGCGCTTGGGGGCGTTACGGTCATTAGTGGCGGGGCGTCCGCGGTCATCGCGGCGGTCCGACGAGCTGCTGTTGCGGGCTGCGTTGTTTGCGTCGCTGCCCCGCTGATCCCTGTTATTTTGCTCTGACATGCTGCTGAGTTCCTCTCGTCGTGAGCCGACCAACGGAATTACTGCAGTCGCTCGTCACTATGTACCTGTAATGAAGATGTAAAAGTTATGGGAGACGATCACGCCTCTGGGTAATTCTAGTGCAGTGCGCTGCCTGGCGCCGATTCTGCTCGCCCATTCGAGCCAGGTAAGCGAGTGAGTCTCGACACCACGGCCCCCGGACAACGTCTCGGTCCAGGCATGGAGCACGACGCCGGCCCGCCGCGTTCGACCTCCCCGGACGCACCCGGCGCTTAAACAAGGAGAGCCCGTACCAACACTGGTACGGGCTCAACCTCTTCAAATATTGTCCGGCGGTGACCTACTCTCCCACATCCTCCCGGATGCAGTACCATCGGCGCTGTGGGTCTTAGCTTCCGGGTTCGGAATGGGACCGGGCGTTTCCCCCACGCTATGACCGCCGTAACCCTTCTACCCGCACCCACCAAAGGCGGGAGGGGAAAACAATGGTTACAACACTCCCCCGGAACCACCCCCAAAAAAGAGGGGTACCGGGCAGTGCGGTAAAAATGTGAACCCGCCCCTGGACAAGGGGGCAATGGTTCGGTGTTCCAGGCACAGCAACCAACGGTTGTTGTCCGGGAACCACATAGTGGACGCAAGCAGCATGATCTACAACACCCTTTATACTTTGACGGACCGTTTGAAGTCGTGTCCGTCCAGGTGCTGGTGT
>NZ_JANFLU010000011.1 GCF_024385525.1 Arthrobacter sp. zg-Y238
ACACCAGCACCTGGACGGACACGACTTCAAACGGTCCGTCAAAGTATAAAGGGTGTTGTAGATCATGCTGCTTGCGTCCACTATGTGGTTCCCGGACAACAACCGTTGGTTGCTGTGCCTGGAACACGAACCATTGCCCCTTTGTCCAGGGGGCGGGTTCACATTTTTACCGCACTGCCCGGCACCCCTCATTGGGTGGTTCCGGGGGAGTGTTGTAACCATTGTTTTCCCCTCCCGCCTTTGGTGGGTGCGGGTAGAAGGGTTACGGCGGTCATAGCGTGGGGGAAACGCCCGGTCCCATTCCGAACCCGGAAGCTAAGACCCACAGCGCCGATGGTACTGCATCCGGGAGGATGTGGGAGAGTAGGTCACCGCCGGACAATATTTGAAGAGGTTGAGCCCGTACCAGTGTTGGTACGGGCTCTCCTTGTTTAAGCGCCGCCGTACGTTGTGGCTGCCGGCCGCTCAGCAGCAGGCCGGGTCCCGGTAGGCTGGAAAGCATGAGCCCATCCCTGTTTTCCCACGCCCCCGACCCGGATCCGAAGGACGCGGAGCAAGGCACGTCCGTTCCGGACGTAGTGGCGGTGCGGCAGATCCCCCGAGACGCCGAAGAAGCGTTCAACGGCTTCACCGATTACCTGCACCTATGGTGGCCGGAGGACCTTACGGACTTCGGTGAAGGTACACACGCTGAGTTTGAGGGCGGCGTCCTCACCGAGACAGGACCCGACGGTGAAACCGCCGTCTGGGCCACAGTACGCACCCGGGAACCGGACACGTTGCTGGAACTGGACTGGGTGGCTGGCCGGAATCCGCGGATCCCTACGGATATACGCGTCGACTTTTCCCCGGCTGATGACGGTTCCACGCTGGTGACACTCCGTCACTCAGGCCTTAACCGGCTACCCGACGCGGCTCAGGAATATGAGCGGCTGCAAAGGGAATGGCCCCAGATCCTGGACCGCTACGCTCGCTTTATGGGGGCGCGGTAGTCTGCTGGCATGTCTCTGGATGCCCTGCACGACCTCACCCTTACTGGCCCCAACCTGCTGGTCGAGACAGCGCCGGAGGTATTAGCTGCCTATGCCACCGACCAGGGGCCGGTACTGGCCTATATAGAGCCGTTGGCCGTCGTCTGGCCCACCAGCGTGGCGGACGTGCAGCTGGTGCTGCGCTGGGCCTCTGCAACGGGCACCGCCGTGGTACCCCGCGGCGCCGGTACAGGAGTCTCGGGCGGGGCCCACGCTACGGGCGGATGCATCATCCTCTGCCTGGACCGAATGAACCGCATTCTAGAGATCAATGCGCAGGATGAAGTGGCCGTCGTCGAGCCCGGCGTGATCAACGCGGACCTGAACGCAGCGGCGGCGGCCCACGGGTTGATGTACGCGCCGGATCCCGCCAGCTACCTGACCTCAACGATCGGCGGGAATGTGGCCACTAACGCCGGCGGTCTCCGCTGCGCCAAGTACGGGGTTACCCGTGACTCCGTCCTGGCACTCGACGTCGTTTTGGCCGATGGCACCCTCATCAGCACTGGTCGGCGCACCTTCAAGGGAGTAGCCGGCTACGACCTCACCAGCCTCTTCACGGGGTCGGAAGGCACGCTGGGCATCATCGTCGGCATCACCGTACGGCTGAGGTACCTGCCGGTGGAGATCCGAACCATTGCGGCCTTCTTCCCTGATTTTCCGACGGCGGCCGCGGGCGTGCTGGCCGTGGGTGCCGCCCGCGTACAGCCGGCCATTATGGAGCTGCTGGACGGTGCCACCCTGACCGCCCTGGACGAAGCCCACGGCAGCGACCTTCGTGCCCGTGGTGACGCGCTGCTACTGATCCAGACGGATGGTTTCGGTGCCGGAGCCGAGGCCGACGTCGTACGCAGCGTGCTCAGTGAACTGGGTGGAACGGTGAGTACGGAAGGGGCGGCCGAGGCCGAACGGCTGGTTGAACTGCGCCGGCACAGCCGCGGAGACGCGGTGCCGGACCAGCTGCGCGTGGGGGAGGATGTCGCCGTCCCCCGCTCCGCGCTGGTGCGGTATGTCGCGGAGCTGGAACGGATGGCGAGGCAGTACCGGGTCAACCTCAAGGTGGTGGCCCATGCCGGCGACGGCAACCTGCACCCTACCTTTTGGGTGCAGGCTGCCGACAACGGCGGACGCGAACGGTTGGACGCCGCACTGGACGAGTCCATCGCCGTTGCGCTGACAATGGGCGGAACCATTACCGGCGAACACGGAGTTGGCCAGTTCAAGCTGCACTGGCTGCCGCAGGAGCAGCGGGCCGAGGTGCTCGAGCTGCAGCGCAGGGTGAAAGCAGTGTTCGATCCAGCGGGCATCCTCAACCCCGGGAAAGCCATTCCCGGGGAGCCGCACTAGTCCAGGCGCATCCAGACGGTGCGGTTGGGTCGGAGCCGGTCACCCTCGAGAGCATCAGCAGCGCTGCCCACCAGCAACGGCAGATCGGGCAGCTGAACCGGTGCATCCCCCATGTTCATGGCCACCAGCACGCCCTCATTAACAAAGGCAACCAGCCCGTCGTCGTCGTGCTCCGGCCACCACGCCAGTGAACCGTTGCCCAGATCAAGCTCGCGGCGCAGATCAAGAGCGCGGCGGTAGAGGTTCAGGGTCGAGTCGGGGTTGCGCTGCTCGATATCCCGGGAATACCGGCCCCAAATAGGCGGCTGCGGCAGCCAGCTCTCACCCGTAGAACTGAAACCGTAACTGGGCAGGTTCGCCTTCCAGGGCAGGGGCACCCGGTTTCCGTCCCTGCCTACCCGGACACCTGCGGTGCGGTGGAAGGTGGGATCCTGGCGGAACTCGTCCGGAAGCATTGTGTGGTCCGGCAGGCCCAACTCCTCCCCTTGGTAGAGGTAGACGCCGCCGGGCAGGGCCAGCATCAGCAAGGTGGCGGCGCGGGCACGGGCGAGGCCGAGCTCAAGGTTGGGCTGTTCGTCCCGCGGTCCGAGGCCGTCCCCGGAGCGTGGACCGGCTCCGGTCAGGCCGAAGCGGCTGGTGTGCCGGACAACGTCGTGGTTGGACAGCACCCAGGTGGTGGGTGCCCCGACGCGGTCGAAGGCGCGCAGAGAGGACTCGATGACGTGCCGCAGGGCCGGGGCATGCCAGGGGTGGTGCAGGTAGGCGAAGTTGAACGTCTGGTGCATTTCGTCGGACCGGACCCAGTCGCTCAGCCGCTCGATCGGGTCGATGGTCGCTTCGGCGCAGAGCACCCGGTCCCCGTCGTAGGAGTCCAGGATTTTCCGCCAGGACCGGAAGATGTCGTGGATGCCGGGCTGGCCGAACATGGGAGCCGCGGAGCCGGGGAATCCTTCGGAGGAGGATCCGTCCGCGCGTCCGCCCCAGTCGGGGAGCCCGGATTTCTTGATCAATGCGTGGGCGACGTCCACGCGGAACCCGCCGACGCCGCGGTCCAGCCAGAACCGCAGGATCTTTTCGAATTCGGCGTGCACGGCAGGGCTGTCCCAGTTGAAGTCCGGCTGGGAGGTGTCGAAGAGGTGCAGATACCACTGTCCGGGGGTGCCGTCGGGTTCGGTGGTGCGGGTCCAGGCGGGGCCGCCGAAGTGGGACTGCCAGTTGTTGGGCGGATTCTCCCCGTGCTCTCCGGCGCCGTCGCGGAAGACGAACAGCTCCCGTTCCGGGGAACCGGCGGGGGAGGCCAGGGCTTTGCGGAACAGGGGGTGCTGGTCAGAGCAGTGGTTGGGGACCAGATCCACGATGACGCGGATGTTGTGCCGGGAGGCTTCGGCGACTAGGGCGTCGAAGTCCTCCAGGGTGCCGAAGAGGGGATCCACTGAGCAGTAGTCGGCGACGTCGTAGCCGGCGTCTTTCTGCGGGGAGCGGTAGAACGGGGAGAGCCAGATGGCGTCGATGTCGAGTTCGGCCAGGGCGGGGATCTCGGCGGTGATGCCGGGCAGGTCCCCGACTCCGTCTCCGCGCAGGTCGCGGAACGAACGCGGGTAGATCTGGTAGATCACCGAGGACCGCCACCACTCACGGCCGGCGGACGGCTCATGCACGGGGACCAACCTCGTCAGGCTGGAAGCGGTAGTCAGTTGTTCAACCATTCAGGGCGTCATCCTTCGCGCAGAGTTCTTAGACTTACAGTTCCATTTAACGACGTCGGCTTCTGCTAGGTTGGCGGTGGCCGCGCAGATCACATGAGATTCTCGTCACGCCCCCACGGGAAGGGGGAACGTTCCGGGGGAACGGATGGTACGGCTCGGCTTGGATGTATAGGATTGCCGTAGGTCACACCGACTTCGCGTAGTTGAATGGGCACGAATGGACACCCAATCGACTCCGCCAACCACTTCATCTTCAGGGGGAATACCGCGTGTCAGAGAACCGACCAGAATGGCAGACCGGCGGCGACCCGGCAGCCACAAACGATAGTACATCGGACAGCGGACAGTACGGCGCGCCCCCGTCGGCGCCGTCCGCCTACCCAGGGTCCCCGCAGAACGAAACGGGAAATACTGCCTATCCGTCCTACGGCCAGCAGCCTGAAGCGCCGTCTTACGGACAGCAGCCTGTGTACCCGGGTGCCGGCCAGCAGCCGGCCTACCCGGGTTCCGGCCAGGAAGCTTCGGCCTACGGCCAGCAGCCTGGTTACCCGGCCTACGGACAGGACGCCTACGCCCAGCCGCGGCCGAACCCCGGACAGGCCATGGGCATCGCCGGCCTCATCACGTCCTTCTTCTTCTCCATCGTGGGCCTGGTGCTGAGCATTGTGGGCCTGAACCAGTCACGCAAGGCGGGCATGAGCAACGTCCCCGCTGTGATCGGCATTATCGTCGGCGGATTGGGGACCCTCTTCGGGATCCTCTTCTTTATTCTCATCATGATTGGGATCGCGGCCGACAGCGGCTCCAGCTACTGACCGCAACCACGGCACGTCCGGAGGAGCCCCGACCCTAGGTCGGGGCTCCTCCTGCGTCCAGGATCTCCATGGTCCGGGTATCGGTGCTAAGCAGGATCGCAGCTTCGTCACGCCGGTGGCGGAGGATGGTATCCATGTACGACTGCACCGCCTCGGCCATGGGCACGTTGCGGTTGGCTTTTTCAGACATGTACCAGCGGTGCTCCAGGACCTCGTGCACCACCTCGGCAGCCTCGAGCTTGCTGCCCAGATCCCGCGGCACGGCTTTGACTATCGGTTCGAAGACCTGCGTGACCCACAGATGTGCGCTGAGCTCTTCGTCGAGTTCCGGGTGGTTGGTCGCCCGGTAGGAGTCCAGGTCATTAAGCAGCCGGCGGGCCTGGTTCTCCTGGGCATCGATGCCGGTCAGGCGCAGCAGTCGGCGTTGGTGATGGCCGGCGTCGACCACCTTGGGCTGCAACTGGACCTGCGTCCCGTCGGGGGTGGTGCTGATGCTGAGCTCGTCGACGTCGAACCCCAGGTCATTCAGGCGCCGGATGCGCGCATCGACACGCCAGCGATCGGCCATCCCGAAGGATTCCCGCTCGGTCAGTTCGGCCCAGAGACCGCGGTAGCTGTCCATGATCCGTTCGCTGGTGGCCAGCGGATCCACGGACTCCTCGACCAGGCCGCCCTCGGCCAGGTCCATCAGTTCTCCGGCAATGTTCACCCGGGCGATTTCCAGGTCGTATTCGCGCTGGCCGTTGGACAACTCCGGGTAGAGCTCTCCGGTTTCCGCATCCACCAGGTAGGCGGCAAAGGCGCCGGCGTCGCGGCGGAAGAGTGTGTTGGACAGGGACACATCGCCCCAGTAAAAACCGGCCAGGTGCAGGCGGACCAACAAGAGCGCCTGGGCATCGATCAGCCGCGTTAACGTGACTTCGCGCAGGGTCTGGGAGAAGACGGCACGGTAGGGAAGCGAGAAGCGCAGGTGCCGGGTGACCAGTACCGGCTGCAGCTCTTCACCCGCCGGATCCATGCGTCCGGTGATGACCGCCACCGGAGCCACCGCGGGGACATTCAGGCGACGAAGCTTGCGCAGCATGTGGTATTCCTGCCGCGCCACGTGTTCGCTGGTTTCCTTGATGGCAATGAGCGAATCGCCCAGCCGGGCGAAGCGGACAACGTGACGGGAAATTCCGCGGGGGAGTGCGGCCAGGTTCTCCTTGGGCCATTCCTCCAGCGGAATGTGCCACGGCAGGTCCAGCAGGGCCGGGTCCATGGACGCGGCCGTGATGTTCAGCGACCCGAGTGTGTTGATGCGGTTGGTCGAGGAGCGTGTGGTGCGGGGCAGTTTGCCGGTCTGCTCCCAGTCCGTGGGTTCGTTCTGCCAGTTCGCAGGTACGGAGTCTGTCATCGGCGAAAGCCCTTACGTCTCAAGCATGCGTTAACGAAAAAGCGGTGGCTCCCCACCCCAAGAGTTTAGTTGAGCAGGGGAGCCACCGCATGTCGTTCCGGCCGGGTTACGCCTGTTCCGCCAGCCGTTCCCCGTTGGAGGTATCGAACAGGTGTACGTGGCCCTTCTGCGGGCGGACGTGGAGCGTGTCACCCTTCATCGGAGGACGCCGGCCGTCAACGCGGACCACCATGTCATGGTCCTTGCCGTCGATGGTGCTGTGGCCGTAAACGTACGCATCGGCTCCCAGTTCCTCGACCACGTCCACTTCAACGCGCAGGCCCTCGCCCTCGGGCACGGTTTCCATGTCTTCGGGGCGGACACCCAGCGTGACGGTGTTGCCTGCGGCGGCGCCCAGCACCGAGCTCTCCACCGGGTACACGGCCCCGCCGAACGCTACGCCTCCGTCCACCACCGGAAGCTCGAGCAGGTTCATCGCAGGGGAGCCAATGAATCCGGCCACGAAAACGTTCCGCGGGTGGTCGTAGAGGTTGCGCGGGGTGTCGACCTGCTGCAGGACGCCGTCCTTGAGCACTGCCACGCGGTCGCCCATGGTCATGGCTTCCACCTGGTCGTGGGTGACGTACACCGTGGTGACTCCGAGCCGCCGGGTCAGGGAAGCAATCTGGGTGCGGGTCTGCACACGCAGCTTGGCATCCAGGTTGGAGAGCGGTTCATCCATCAGGAAGACCTGCGGGTTACGCACAATCGCGCGGCCCATGGCAACGCGCTGGCGCTGACCGCCGGAGAGCGCCTTCGGCTTGCGGTCCAGATAGTCTTCGAGGTCCAGCAGCTTCGCGGCCTCGCGGACGCGTTCCATGCGCTCTTCCTTGCTGATGCCGGCGATCTTCAGGGCAAAGCCCATGTTGTCCGCGACGGACATGTGCGGGTACAGCGCGTAGTTCTGGAAAACCATGGCGATGTCGCGGTCCTTGGGCGGAACATCGGTGACGTCACGGTCGCCGATGAGGATCCGCCCGGAGTTGACGTCTTCAAGCCCTGCGAGCATCCGCAGCGACGTGGATTTTCCGCAGCCCGAGGGGCCGACGAGAACCAGGAATTCGCCGTCGGCGATTTCGAGGCTGAGGTTGTCTACTGCGGGGCGTTCCGTCCCCGGGTAGACGCGTGTTGCCTGGTCAAACGTTACCGTTGCCATGGTGTTTCCCTTCACGGGCAGGTACGTGCCCGACGATCCGTTGTGAATGGAGAGCTATGTAATTGAGTTGATAACCGCTGTGTTGATTACTGCCGGAAGATCTTCTGCGACTGTGACGCGGCTCACGGGGACAGTATTACACACGTTGTCCAGCTGCGAAGGTCTGGCCGCTGCAGGGAGTTATTCAGCGAGGGCGGCGGCGCGCAGCCGTGCAAGTTCTGCGAGTACCGCAGTGAATGCCTCGGGGGAAGCGACCCGGTATGCGGCAGCCGTGCTTCCGTCGCCAACCTTGATGCCGACGTCGCCGGGCTGCAAAGCCTCGAAGCCGCGCTCATCGGTGACGTCGTCGCCGGCGAACAGCACCGCCGTCGCGCCGGTCAGTTGGCGCAGGGCGCGGATGCCTTCGCCCTTGTTGGTGTGGACCACGGAGGCCTCCAGGACGGACTTGCCGTCGGTGACCTGAACGCCCTCAAGCAGGCCGAGTTCCCTCCGCGCTTCCTCAGTGGCGGCGGCAGCGGCAGCCGGTTCGGAGACGCTGCGGGTGTGGAGGACGACGCCGGCCGGCTTGTGTTCCAGCCGGCAGCCGGGGTGCCGGGCGACCACGGATTCCACCGCTGTGCGGGCGCGGGCCAGCAGCTGGGCCTGCTCGGCGGTCAGCTGCAGCGGTTCCTGGTTGGGGCCGGTCCAGGTCTCGGCGCCGTGGCTGCCGATCAGCAGGGTTTCGGGATCCGGGGAGGCAACGGTGCGCAGGCTGTCCAGTGCGCGCCCGGAAATGAACGCGGTGACTGTGTTCGGAAGGGAAGCGAGGGCCCGGACAGCGGCCGCCGATCCGTCCAGCGGGCGGGCATCCTCGGCAAGCTCCACCAACGGGGCGAGCACGCCGTCGAAGTCCAGCGCCACCAGGAGTTTCCCGGTGCCGGCCACGGACTCCAGCGCCGCCTGCAGCTCGGTGTCCAGTGCACTCATGACTGCTCCCGGTCCTGGGTCTGCTGCCGGTCCTCGGTTTGTTCCCGGGCCTGGTCCTGTTCGAGTGCCTCCAGGAAGTTCTGGGACCACCGCTCGACGTCGTTCTGCAGCACCTGCCGGCGCATCAGGCGCATGCGGCGGCTGGCTTCCCTGGCCGGCATGTTTACCGCGGTGAGGATGGCGGCCTTCAGCCCGTCGATGTCGTGCGGGTTGACCAGCACGGCCTGGCGCAGCTGGTCCGCGGCGCCGGTGAACTCGGAGAGGACCAGGGTACCGGTGTTGCCGGTGCGGGCGGCGACGTATTCCTTCGCGACCAGGTTCATGCCGTCGCGCAGAGCGGTGACGAGCATAACGTCGGCCGCTAGGTAGAGCGCCACCATTTCCTCCACCGGATAGCTGTGGTGCAGGTAGCGCAGTGCGGTGTTGGAGATGGTGTCGAAGCTGCCGCTGATCCGGCCGACGGTGCCTTCCACTTCTTCGCGCAGCAGCCGGTACTGTTCCACGCGCTCGCGGGAGGGGCTGGCCACCTGGATCATGGCGGCGTTTTCCACTGTGATCCGGCCGTCTTCGAGGAGTTCGCCGTAGGCCTTGAGCCGGTGGCTGATGCCCTTGGTGTAGTCCAGCCGGTCAACGCCCAGCAGCACCGTGTCCGGGTTGCCCAGTTCGCGGCGGATCTGCTTGGAGCGCTCAATGACGTCTTCGCGCTGTGCCAGCTCGGCGATCTGGCCGGCATCGATGGAGATGGGGAATGCCTCGGCGCGGGAAACGTAGGACAGTCCGTCTTCCGTGGTGACGTTCACCTGCTGCTGGCGGATGGTGTAGCCGGCGAAGCGGCGCACGCAGCGCAGGAAGTTGCTGGCATCGGAGGGGCGCTGGAAGCCGATCAGATCGGCGCCGAGCAGGCCCTCGATGATGTTCCGGCGCCAGGGCAGCTGGGCGAAGATTTCCAGCGGCGGGAAGGGAATGTGGTTGAAGAAACCGATCTTCAGGTCGGGCCGGGCCTGGCGCAGCAGCTGCGGGACCAGCTGCAGCTGGTAGTCCTGGACCCAGACCGTGGCGCCCTTCGAGGCCACGGAAGCGGCGGCGTCGGCAAACCGGCGGTTCACGGTGCGGTAGGCATCCCACCAGGTGCGGTGGAACTCCGGGGCGGCAATCACGTCGTGATAGAGCGGCCACAGCGTCGCGTTGGAGAAGCCCTCGTAATACAGTTCCACTTCGTCGGTGCTCAGCGGCACCGGTTTCAGGTACATATTGTCGTGGTCGAAGGGTTCCACTTCTTCGTCCGGAGATCCGGGCCAGCCTACCCACGCGCCGTCGGCCTTTGCCATCACGGGAGCCAGGGCCGTGACCAGCCCGCCGGGCGAGCGCCGCCAGGTTTCGCCGTCCGGTCCACTAACGCGGTCAACCGGAAGCCGGTTGGACACGACGATAAAATCGAAGTCGCCGTAGCTGTCCGGAGCGTCTTCCTTGGAACTCGGATCCGCGTCAGCGTTCACGAATGGCACCCCTTTTTAGATTGGTCGTATATTGCCACTCTAGCGAAGCGGGGAAACTTTGTACCGCCCGCGGGCGTTGGTCGAAGGGTGGCGGGCGCCGTTCCCCCTACACTGGTGATGAGCTGAGCGGCCCCGGAAACGTGGCCGGCGTTGAGAGACATGAGGAAATATGACTGACCGGAACCCCAAGCCGACCAAGGCGGAACGCACTGCTGCTGCCCGCGAGCAGGCGCGCGCACTGCGCGAGGCCCAGCAGAAGAAGGAGCGGCGCAACCGTCTCCTGGTGATCTGGGGTGTTGTGGTGGCCATCGTGGCGGTCATCGCGATTGTGGGCGTGATTGTGTTTAACAGCATGGCCAAGGACGTGGCGAACACCGGCACTTCGCCGGCAAACGCCAACCAGTACGGCGGGTTTACCCTGACGTCGACCACCGCGCTGGAGCCCACGGAGACCTTCGACTTCGACACGGAGACGCTGCCGGCGGCACCGGAGGAAGCCGCAGAAGAGACTCCGATTCCGCCGGGGGTTGAAGCTGCGCCGGAGGGTGAGCCGGTCCAGGTGGTGGAATACGTGGACATCAACTGCGTGCACTGCGCGGACTTCGCCGCGACCTACGATGATCAGATCTCCCAGTGGCTGGATGCGGGCGAGATCACCTACGAATACCGCACCGTTGCATTCCTGGACCGTAACTCGGCCACCAATTACTCCTCCCGCGGAGCCAACGCTGCGGCATGCGTGGCGGACCAGAGCCCTGAGTCCTACTGGGACTTCATGAAGGCCATCTTCGCTCAGCACGCCGCCGGTGAAGTGAAGAACGCCGAGCTGGTGGACATGGCCGAGTCCGTGGGCGCCGACACCGAGGGCATGGAGGACTGCATCGACGACGGCACCTACCGTCCGTTCGTGAAGTACGCGGACCAGCTGGCCCGGGTGGACGGCATCAACGGCACCCCGACGGCCTTCGTCAACGGCGAGGAAGCGGACCTGAACGCCTTCGTGGAAACGGTCCAGGGCGCCATCGACGCCAACAAGTAAGCCTGACTTGGCCCGGCGTCCGTTCCCCGTGAAACCTTTCCGGTTTCACGGGGGCGGGCGCTCTGGGCTAATCTTGTCTAGCGCTGTTGTTCACACCCGTTTGTTCGGGCGGACGACGGCGGCGTGACTGGCTTGGACTTTTAGGCCGCCAGCCACGCCCCCTTAGCTCAGTTGGCCAGAGCACCTGTCTTGTAAACAGGGGGTCGCCGGTTCGAATCCGGCAGGGGGCTCCACGAAAACCCCTCCTGATTAGGCATAACGCCTGATCAGGAGGGGTTTTTCTTTGGGCTGCCGGCGATGCGACCGAGGTTCCGGACGCAGCAATCAGTGGAAACCGGTTCCTGATCCTGTTCCTGGCGGAATTTTGCACTTGAAGCGGAGGCGCCGGACCTGCCGGGACAAACGCGGCGGCCGCAGCCTACCCTTGCTACGGGGGTGAGGCAGAAGTGCTCAAGAAATGGATCAATGACTGGCGGTTCACGCGGGTCCTGACAATCGTCGCGCCTGTGGCCATGACCGTCTGGTTCTTCGGCGGCGCACCTGGCCCGGCCGTCGGTTTCTTTGCGCTGGGTGCCTCCTACGGGGTCCTTCTGTTCAGGGTGGTTTCGCTGTCCGTGCGCGCTTCAATGGTGATGGGCGGGGCCTTCACTCTGATCCTCATCGTGATGCTCCGCATGGAAGACATCTCTGGCATCCCAATGGAGGGCCCGGCGCTCATGGGATTCATCGCAGGCGGCATTGCCGGCGGACACCGGTGGTCCGGGAAGAAGGCCGGATCTGAAATCAGGCGCAAGCGGGAGCGTACCGCCGACGGCGGCTACACGGGCGGGTGGCAACTGGCGCTGATCAACGCAGCCTCCGCAGCCGTGCTGCTCGGTGCGCCCACAGCCATGCTCCTTGACGGTGTCACGGTGCAGACCCTCGCCGTGTCCCTGGCCATCGGTTTCGTCGGCGGGTGGGCGCTGGTTCGCTTTGTGAAGTCGTTCCAAACCCGGTTCATAATTCTCATTGCCATGTTCTTCGCCTTCATACCTGCACTGATCCTGGCCGGTTTCATTGGCTACGTAGACGCCGTATTCACCGGGCTGTTCGGCTTCCTCGCAGGCAGTTTGATCGGCGGCAGGTACTGGTGGGGCCCGCGGTTCGGCGCACCGCGCCCTCCATTCGCCGGCAAAACCAAGCGGCGGCGAAAGCGGAAGCGGAAGGCGAAGACTACTTCCTCAAAGCGCCCCGTCGAACTGTCGAAGGTGACTGCCTAAGGCGTCCGCCTAGATCGAAGCGAAGACCCACCAATTCCGCGGTTAATTGTCACGAGAAAATCCGCTGACCCGGCTGTTTTTCTTCGCCATAGCGGCACTGTCGAATTCATAGAGAATGTCTTCAGCCCGGCAGGAACAAAAAACGTGTTATTCTCCCAATTAATCAATCACGGGTTTCTACCCCCATGCCGAAACCCTATCCACGCTATCCCTTTTTTAGTGAACGATTCCGGTCGCAAATACTGTGGCACGGTCGTAGTTTCGGCATTCGGTAGAACTGGCGAATTCCAGATTTTGCCGGCTTTCCAGCCATAGGCAGTCCCCAAAGGCGCATGTTCATCTTGTGCGCCTGCCGGAGCATGCAAAGCGATCAATAAGCTGCACGGATTTCTCTCCGTCGTCCGGGATAAATCGTCAGGTTCGTTCACCGTCATTGACCCGAGCACCACCCGAAAGGACTCCCCGTGAGCTTCATTCCCAGGCCTGGCATCAAATCCGCCAAGGCTCTCACCGCCGTGCTGATGTCCGGCGCTCTGCTCTTCGGTGCGGGTGCTGTCCCCGCCTCGGCCACCGAGAATCAGACCTCCAATGCCGGAGACTCAGCGCTGCGGCCTGCCGCAGCTGCCGGCTTGCCGTTCAGCGACATCACGTGGGAGACGCAGTTCGCGGCGGAAATCGTGTGGGTTTCACGTAGCGGCATCTCCACAGGATGGCCTGATCACACATACCGACCGCTGCAGCCGGTGTCCCGCGAGGCAATGGCCGCCTTCATGCACCGCCTCGACGCGCTGAAGGGGGAGAAGGACGGTCTCGCCGATGCCTCTTTCGCGTTCTCCGATGTGGCCAACTCACAGTTCAAGGGTGAGATCGGGTGGCTGCTGGCTTCAGGCGTTACGACGGGCTACCCCGACAAAACCTTCCGCCCGGGCAATCCCGTAAACCGCGATGCCATGGCCGCTTACCTCTACCGGATGGCCGGCTATCCCGAGTTCACGCCGCCGAAGCAGTCACCCTTCGCCGATGTCAGCACGGACAACCAGTTCTACCGGGAAATCTCCTGGCTCGCCTCTACAGGCATCTCCACCGGCTGGGAGCAGCCCAACGGCACCCGGACGTTCGGTCCGGTGCAGCCGGTGAACCGCGACGCGATGGCGGCCTTCATGTATCGCTTTGCAGAAAAGGGATACGTCCCCAAGCAGTAGGCATTGAGGGAACGGCCACCGGGCTAAAAATCCGGTGGCCGTTCTTGTTTAGAGCCACTGTTGTCGGAGATGACTCAACCCCGGTCAGGCCACCTCGCCGACCACCCATATGATGGAAAAGCAGAATCAGTGCGCACGTATTAGGAGTCTCCAATGGTTATGCCCCGGAACCTGTTCCTCGTCCGGCATGGACAGAGCGAAGCAAACGTTATGCAAAGGGCAGCCAAGGCCGGGGACCCGAGCCTCTACAACGAAGAGACCATGACGGTCCCGGACCGCTCGTGGCGGCTCACGGAACTCGGGGTCCAGCAGGCCAAGGTCGCCGGGGCATGGATCGCCCGGCAGAACATAGAATTCGACCGCGCCATGGTCTCCGTTTACACCCGGACCCGCGAAACCGCCGCGCACCTCGGGCTGGACGTGCGCTGGGAAGAGAACCGGGTGATCCGCGAGCGTTCCTGGGGCGAAATCGGCTCCATGTCGAAGCAGGACTTCGCGCAGAAGTACTCGCAGAACGCCGCCTACCGCGAGAGCGATCCGTTGTACTGGGCTCCGCCCGCCGGCGAATCCATTGCCAATGTCGCCGAAAACCGGGTGCGGAACATCCTGAGCACCCTGCACCGCGAAAACGCCCGCGACAACGTCCTCCTGGTGACCCACGGTGAATTCATGTGGGCCACGCGCCTGGTGCTGGAGCGGTGGAGCGACGAGGAGTTCCTGGAACGGGACGCGGACAAAGAGCAGATGATCCACAACTGCACCGTCCTGCAGTACACCAGCACCGATCCGGCCAACCGGAACAACGTCCGCGAAAAGCTCAACTGGGTCCGCCGCTGCTGGCCGGTTCAGGTCGACGGCGAGTGGACCATGTTCGTCGGCGATTGGGAAGAGTTCGATCGGAAGTACTTCACCAGGGAGGATCTCCTGGAGCGGGCCGAAGCAAACCGGCATTTCCTCGAGGGTGCGTTCGGAAGCTGAACAGGTCCAACCGGCTTCCGCCCCTTAAATTCATTTATCTGCAATACTCGCCGTATGGGTGCATGGGGGAGTGGCATTTTTGCCAATGACACGGCGGCGGACATTCGCGGGGAATACCGCGAACATCTCGAGGACCAGATTCCGGACGAGGAAGCGACGCGCCTGGTCATCGAATCGTTCGGTTATATGCTGCGCGAGGACAACGCTGCCGAGTTGTGGGTGACGCTCGCGGCGGCGCAGTCCCAGGTGGGCAGGCTCGACGACGAGGTGAAAGCCGCCGCGCTTGATGTGATCGATCAGGGCAGCGGCCTCGAGGAGTGGGAGGAAGAGGGCCCGGAGGAACTCGCCGAACGTGTGGCGGCCCTCCAGGAACTGCGGAACCAGCTCACCGGGCCGCAACCGGCCCGAATGAAGCTCAACCGGCGGTAGCCCGCCTGGGCGAGCCAGCAGCAGCGGCTCCGGACAGGACCTACGGCGTCCAACCAACCGTGTACCCCACGCTGACCCCGGGCTGCGGATCCGGGCCGCCCGGACCGAAGCCCGCACCGCCGTCGTCGCCGTCGCCTCCGGAACCGTCTCCGCCGGCGCCCAACAGGCTTCGGGTCAGCGCCTCTCCTTGGCCCAACAGTTCCTCGGCCGCAGCGGCCAGATGGGAATCGCCGGGTTTCTCACCGGCATCTACGGCCCGAAGCACGGCGCGGCGCACCAACTCCCGGGCAAAGGACGCTGTCGCGCCTTCGGACTGCTCGGCCGCGGACTGCAGCGCGGCATCGGAGAACACCCCGGCGGGAGCATAGAGTTCCAGCAGCCGGACCCGGTTCTCGACGCCGGGCAGCGGGATCCGGACGGCAAGGTCCACCCGACCGGGCCGCTGCACCAGTGCCCGTTCGAGCGCCTCGGCGCGGTTGGTGGTCATCAGGAACACGACGTCGGCGTCCGCGTCCAACCCGTCCAGTGCGTCCAGAACCTCAAAGAGCAGCGGCTGCGGGCCGTGGCCCATGTTCCGGTCCTCGGCCACCAGGTCAATGTCCTCGAGAATCACCATGGACGGCGCCATGGCACGGGCCAGCCGTGCGGCCTCACCCACCATGTGCAGCGAATTTCCGGCCAGCAGCACCGCCGTCGTACCCTCGCTGGCGCTGAGCAGGTGGCGCACGGTATGGGTTTCTCCGGTGCCGGGAGGGCCATAGAGCAAGACGCCGCGTTTCAGGTGCTGTCCATGCTCCCGCAGCACCTCCCGGTTCGCCGCGATGCCGAGCACATGGCGCCGCACGCGGTCGAGCACTTCACCCGGCAGAATCACTTCCTCCGCCGGCAACGACGGGCGGGCAAGGAACGTGACACCGGCGCCCTGCTGGCCGTACGGATCGAAGGCGAAAGAGACAACCTGGCCGCGCAGGATGCTGTTGGTGCGCAATTCTTCCTGCAGCTCAGCCAGGAAGCCCACGGCCGCTTCACGGTTCCGGCCGAGCACCGCCACGTCCGCTCCCGAACGTCCGTACTGGGGGTTGGCAGCGCGCTGCAGCACGGCAAGCGGAACACCTTCGTAGGCGAACAACCGCAGCCCCAAGGCCACCACCTCACGGGTACTGTCCGGCCCGACGGCGAGGTTCACGAAATCGGGCTGGCCGACCCCCACGGGTCCGTACCCTTCCTGGACGATGTCGGCCAGGGATTGATGCTGGCGCTGCTGCCCGCCGCCCACCCCGATGAGCCGGGCCCCGGGATCCCGTCCGGCGATCTTCTCCATGGAAATGTCCAGGTCCGCGAACCGGTGAACGGGAACATCCTGCGACACGATGGGCACCTCGGACGCGGGCACGCCGATGTGCTCCGTCAACACGTCAATGATGCGTTCCCTGCCGTCGTTTTGTGCCAAGTGCTCCCGTGAGAGTTCGATCGCGCGGTTGAAGTTGCTAAGGAATGCCCCGAGTTTTTCATCCATGCGGGCAGAGCCTAGCACCGGCGCAAAAAGGCGGTGCCTCCCCGGGAGGCACCGCCTTCAGTGTGTTGCAGAACTGCTTAGTACGGCTGCTTGAGCATTTTGTGCTGCCGGTACTGGCTCATCGCTTGGAAGTACTGCGGCGACGGCTTCCGGAACAGCATTGCCGTTGCGATAACCAGGGCCAGGACTGCCCACCAACCCAGCAGGCCAATATTGGTGATCAGGGTCAGCACTGAGATCCCTGTGTAAACGGCAAGCAGGATCCGGGCCCAGTTATGGCCTTTGCGGATGAAAATAGCGGCAACCAGAGTGATGGCGAGGCAGATGATGCCCAGAACCACCAGGATCATGACACCTGCCATGGGGACATCGGGGCCGGCTGCGTTCGCCAGGAGGATTCCGGCGGGAACGCTCAGAACGGTCAGGCCCAGAATGACCATCAGCAGCGTGAAAGCGGAATCCACCTGCTTCGGCCGCTGCGGCGGTACCAGAGGACCGGCCGGAGCGCCTGTCTGAGCGTAGGGAGCGCCTGCCTGTGCGAAGGGCGGACCTGCCTGAGCGTAGGGAGCGCCTGCCTGTGCGAAGGGCGGTCCCGCCTGTGCGTAGGGAGGACCTGCCTGCGGAACGGGAGGCGCTGCCGGCCCGGGCGGAGTCTGGCCTCCGGGATACGCATTTGAGTTGTGGCTGTTGTTGTTGTTGGCGCCCTGCGGCACTTGTTCGGACATGCTTCCCCCATAAAAGCCGGCTGATCCACGGCGGATTTGCCGCAGTACCTGCCAGCATAGGCGGCGGTGAACGAACTATGAAAAAGCTGCACGGAAAAGGGCCCTGCAGCTGCCGAGTGGCAGCTGCAGGGCCCTTTGCGGCCGGGGCCCGGTGGTCAGCCCACCAATTACAGCCGCGCCGAATACGAGGACTGCGCACCCTCGCGGGTAGCGGCCAATGCGCCGGCGCGCGCCGCAAACTCGGCAGCCTGGACCAGCGAATCACCGGCGGCAAGCCGGGCAGCAGTACCGGCGGTGAATGCGTCCCCGCAGCCGGTGGTGTCCACCGCGGTCACCCGGGTGGGAGCGACGGCAGCAACACGGTCCGCACCGGCAGCGGTGCCGTCCAGTACGACGGCGCCCTCTCCGCCGAGCGTGATGATGGTACGGCGCACGCCCAGGCGGGCCAGGGAAGCGATGACCCGTTCCCAGTCCGACGCCGGATCGGCCAGTCCCGTGACCAGCGCCGCTTCGTGGGCGTTGAGCAGCAGGACATCGGTCAAGGCGAGCAGTTCGGCGGGAACCTCCCGGTACGGCGAGAGATTCAGCAGCACCTGGGCGCCGGCGTCGTGCCCTGCCTGCGCTGCGGCGGCCACCGCTTCGAGCGGAACCTCCAAGCTCAGGCAGAGCACTGCGGCATCGTCGAACAGGTCCGCCGGGAGGTCGGCGCCGGTGACCGTGCCGTTGGCGCCGGGGGAGACGATGATGGTGTTCTCCCCGGCAGCGTCCACCACGATCATCGCGGTGCCCGTCGCTGTGCCGGTGCGGCGCAGGACGCGGGAGGCGTCTACGCCGGCGTCGGCTGCTGCCTTCAGCAGCAGATCACCGTGCCCGTCGGCGCCCACGGCACCGAAGAGCCGCACCTCGGCACCCAGCAGGGCAGCGGCAGCGGCCTGGTTGGCGCTCTTGCCGCCCGGGACAATGACCAGTTCCGATCCGTTCAGGGTTTCCCCGGGGGAGGGGAAACGGTCGGTGCGGACGGTCAGATCGGCATTAAGCGAGCCGACAACTACAACTTTTCCGGCGGACATGCAGTGATTCTCCTAGGGTGGCGGACGGTCAGCGGTGGTCGGTCTCGGCCGGGGCGGCGTCAACCTCGGCATCGGCCGGCCTCGGAATGAGGAAGGACGAGGCCAGGGCCAGCGCCAGGATGACCAGTCCGGCAATGATACCGGCGTAGTACCCGGTGGATCCGGCGCCGTCGGCCGGGGTGGCAGCCGTCTTCACCGCGTAGATCACGGCGAAGCTCAGGCCCGCGCCCAGATTGAACGCACCGGCGTTGAGGCCGGGCAGGAAGCCGGGGTTCTCCTTCGGGGAGAGCACGATGCCCAGTCCGTTGAGCATGATGTTGCTGATGCCGGCGTAGGTGATGCCGATCAGCACGGATACGCCCAGCAGCCCCAGCCGGGAGTCGCTGCCGACTATCAGGAGCATCAGGGCCAGGGTGATGACGGAGCCGATCAGGCCGATCCGCAGCACCTTGCCGTAACCCCAGCTGGCGGCCAGCCGGCCGGCGAGGGGCCCCAGGAACAGGCCCGCGAGGGCGTACGGCGTAAGGGTCCACCAGGCGGACTCCTCGGCGCCCATGCCGAAACCGACAACGCCGTCCTGCGCCAGGGCCGGGATGATGCCGTTGATCACGGCAAAGACGCCGGTCATGGTCAGCAGCGTGGTCAGCAGCAGGGCCCAAGTGGAGCGCTGCTTCAGCAGATAGGTGGCCACGAGCGGCTGCTCGGTGCGGTTCTCCACCTTCCAGAACGCCACGAAGGCGACTACGCCAATGACGATCAGGGCGATGACCAGCGGCCAGTTGGCGTCCGCCAGTTTGCCCGCCTCATTGAACGCGGTCAGGAGCGTGCCCACGGAAATGACCAGCGGAACAACGCCCACCCAGTCCATCTTTTCCTTCTTTTCGGCCCGGGATTCGGGGGCCAGGAAGAAGAGCAGGGCCGTGGCGACCGCACCGACAATGGCCATGGCCCAGAAGACGGACGCGAACCCGTGGTTTTCCGCAAGGTAGCCGCCGGCGACGGCGTCGACCCCTGCGATGCCGCCGTTGACGGCGGTGATGACGCCCATCAGGGTGCCGTACAGCTTGGGATCGCGGATCTCCACGCGCAGCATGATCAGCGTCAGCGGCACCACCGGTCCCGAAACGCCCTGGATCAGGCGGGCCAGGAAGAGGACCTCGATGCTCGGTGCCAGGGCGGCTACCACGGAGCCGATGGTCAGGACCACCAGCATCCCGGTGAGGACCTTCTTGCGGCCGATGATGTCGCCGAGGCGCGGCAGGAACAGCGAGAACAGTGCGGCAGCGGTGAAGAACGCGGTCTGCGTCAGGCCCACTGCCGCCGAGGTGGTTTCCAGTTCCTCCTCGATGCTGACCAATGCGGGGGAGAGCATGGAGGCGTTGAGCTGGAACGCCACGCAGGCGGCCAGCAGGGCGGCCATCAGTGCGCCGACATTTACCCGTCGGCGGGCGGTTTCAGTCACGAGTTCACCTCGATTTTGGCTCGGGCGGCATCGGGTTCGGCTGCCTCCGGATCACCACTGATGTCAGCAGGCTTGGGGATGAGGAAGGACGTGGCCAGGGCCAGGGCCAGAATGACTGCGCCGGCAATGATGCCGCCGTAATAGCCCTCGGTGCCGGACCCGTCCGTTACCGTGGTTGCCGTCTTCGCGGCGTAAATCACGGCGAAGCTCAGGCCGGCGCCCAGGTTGAACGCACCGGCGTTGAGGCCGGGAAGGAAGCCGGGGTTCTCCTTCGGGGAAAGCATGACGCCCAAGCCGCTGAGCATCACGTTGCCGACGCCGGCATAGGTGATGCCGACCAGGATGGAAATAGCCAGCAGGCCCAGCCGGGAATCGCTGCCGACGACCGGGAGCATCAGTGCCAGCGCGATGACCGAGCCGATGGTGCCGATCCGCAGCACCTTGGCGTAGCCCCAGCTGCCTGCCAGCCGTCCCGCGAACGGTCCCACGATGAGGCCGGCGAGGGCGTAGGGGGTGATGGTCCACCAGGCCGACTCTTCCGCACCCATGCCGAAGCCTACGGCGCCGTCCTGGGCCAGGGCCGGGATGATCCCGTTCATCACGGCGAAAACGCCGGTCATGGTCAGAACGGTGGTCAGCAGCAGGGCCCAGGTGGAGCGCTGCTTCAGGAGGTAAGTAGCGATGAGTGGCTGCTCGGTCCGGTTTTCGATCTTCCAGAACACCGTGAACGCGATGACGGAAATGACGATCAGGCCGATGACCAGCGGCCAGTTGGCTTCCGCCAGTTTGCCGGCCTCGTTGAAGGCCGTGAGCAGGGTGCCGACCGAGATGACCAGGGGGACAACGCCCACCCAGTCCATCTTTTCCTTCTTCTCGGCACGGGATTCAGGGATCACGGCAATGACGAGGGCGGCGGCAATGACGCCGACGACGGCCATGGACCAGAAGATTGATGCGAAGCCGTGGTTCTGCGCCAGATAGCCGCCGGCAATGGCATCAACGCCGGCGATGCCGCCGTTGACTGCGGCAATGACGCCCATCAGGGTGCCGTACAGCTTGGGGTCGCGGATCTCCACGCGCAGCATGATCATGGACAGCGCAACGGTGGGTCCGGAGACGCCCTGGATCAGCCGGGCCAGGAACAGGACCTCGATGCTCGGTGCGAGGGCGGCAATCACGGAGCCGATGGTCAGGACCACCAGCATTCCGCCGAGGACCTTCTTGCGGCCGATGATGTCGCCGAGGCGCGGCAGGAACAGGGAGAACAGTGCGGCGGCGGTGAAGAACGCCGTCTGGGTCAGGGCTACGGCAGCCGAAGTGGTGTTAAGTTCCTGCTCGATGGTGAACAGGGCGGGGGAGAGCATGGAGGCGTTGAGCTGGAACGCAACGCAGGCGGCCAGCAGAGCCGCCATCAGTGCGCCGACGCTCACCCGGCGGCGGGTCGTTTCACTCACAGTTCAACCTCGCCAATGCGCTGAAGGGCGTCCACAACCAGATCCCAGAACTTCCGGTGGTCCAGGTCCACGGCCACGGAGGTGTTGCAGTCTGCGGGGGCCGGCGCGCGGAAGTCCGCCACCGTCATCCCCAGTGTCAGGGTGCCGGTCAGTTCCACGTCCAGCGGGACGCGCCGGGTGGTCATGACGGAGGGGTCGATGACGTAAGCGACGGCGCAGGGATCATGCACGGGCGGGAAGTCGAAGCCCTGGGCATCCTTGTAGGCCTCGCCGAAGAAGTCGAGCAGTTCGCCGACGAATTTAGCGGGCTTCGTGCCGACGGCGGCGATGCGCTCGGCAACTTCGTCCGTAGCCAGTGCCTGGTGCGTGAGGTCCAGGCCGACCATGGTCAGCGGCCACTTCTCGTTGAACACGATGTGCGCTGCTTCGGGGTCGATCTTGATGTTGAACTCGGCCACGGCGGACCAGTTGCCTACGTGGTAGCCGCCGCCCATGAGGACGACTTCCTTGACCCGTTCGGCGATGCGCGGTTCCTTGCGCACGGCCATGGCGATGTTGGTCAGGCCGGCTGTGGGGACGAGGGTGACGGTGTTCGGCTCGTGTGCCATGACGGTGTCGATGATCAGATCCACTGCGTGGCGGGAATCCAGTTCGAGGGTTGGCTCCGGAAGCTCGGGACCGTCCATGCCGGAGTCGCCGTGGATGTCCGGGGCGTTTTCGATCGTGCGGACCAGGGGCCTGTCACAGCCCGCTGCGAAGGGAATGCCTGTGATATTTGCGACACGGGCAATTGCCAGTGCGTTACGTGTCACCTTCTCCAGGGTCTGGTTTCCGACGACGGTTGTCACCGCCAGGAGGTCGATCTCCGGGCTGCCGTGTGCCAGCAGCAGGGCGACCGCATCATCATGCCCGGGATCGCAATCCAGGATGATTTTGTGGGGCATTACGTCTCCGCTTCGTTGAGGTTCTAGCTCCGGGACCGCAGTTCCGGCATTGCGGCGTCCGGCTCCGGTACTCCTGCAGCGGTCCGCAGCGGTGCGGACATGGGGGAGTGCCTGCCTGGCACCAGAATTAACGATATAGACGTATTGCGGACCACTCCGCCGTGGCTCCTGCCGCGCACCGGCCGGAACTCCGTTCCGATTTGCCATCTGGCTGCGGGGAAATTATGCTGTCCGCCGCTCTTTCGCGGGCGGGGCGCGACGCCGGGCCGCTGCCTCCCTTCCAGCATGACCGAACGCCCCGGACCCCACCAGACGGCAGCTTGATTTGGGTTGCCGGTGCGACCTATTCGGGGGATGTTCCCTGCTCCGATCGGGGAGTCAAAGACGGCAGCCCCGCTCCGGGGAGAGCGGGGCTGCCGAAGATGCCCTTCAGCTACTTACCACCGGACCTTTCGCTCCCGCGGTCCCTGCCTGGTGGTCGCACGGGTGGGCTTGTGGTCTTTGCCGAGACTCTGCCAGCCGGGCAGGGCGGTCTCCGGGGCAGAGCCCAGCTGCTGGGCGCTCGCCTCGCTCAGCCGTGCTTCGGCCGCGGGAGCGAGATGGATCTCGACGAGCGGCAATACGGGTTGTGGGGCTTCGGGCTTTTTCTCTTTGGGTACACGCATGGTGTCCTCCAATGGCTCTGGGCCGTTGAGGTTATGTCAGGGACACCGTCCGGGCGTGCGGAAGGCACACCGGTTCTACCGGGAGGTTTTGGCTGGGCAGACGGACGGACTCGGAGGCAGTGCCTCAACAAGCTCTAATGGATGGTGTCTGCGGTGGGTTCGAGCGCGCGGCGCTACTCGAATATCAGTATTCCCATGCCGATGACCATAACAGTGCGCCGGTGCCCCGGATAGCCCTTTCCCAAAGAACCTGACGTATTAACGGTGACGACGGCGGCACCTGGGCCGGTGCCGCCGTCGCGCTGTTTAGCGAAGGATTAGAAAGTCAGGACAATTCGGCCGCGCAGGCCGCCGGCCTCCAGCCTGCGGTGCGCATCGGCAGCCCGTTCGGCGGGCAGGACGTCCGCGATCCGCAGGCTGAGCAGGTCCGCTTCGGCCAGCGCCCGCAGCCGGTCCAGCTTCACCCCGGAGGAGTACTCCTCGGCGACTCGGATCGGATGCACCGTAATGCCGCGGCCGGGATGCCCGTCCCACCCGCGTACGGTGGCGAACCCGCCGCCGTCGCGCACAGCGCCCGCTGCCAGCTCGTTCATCACCGCCGCATCCGCGACGGCGTCTACACCGTCGGGGAAAAGCTCCCGGATCCGGTCGGCAACGTCGTCGCCGCGCTCCACCACGTGGTCCGCCCCCAGTGCCGTTACGACCTCAGCGTCCCGCGGGGAGGCATCGGCAACAACAGTCAGTCCGGCCTCCTTGGCGAGCTGGATCAGATAGTTGCCGAGGGTTCCGGCTGCACCGGTGATCGCCAGGACCGAGCCTTCGGCAAGGTCCAGTTTCTCCAAGGTCTGCACCGCAGTCAGTCCGTTCATCGGCAGCGTGGCGGCGGCCTCCAGCCCGACGCCGGCCGGGATCCGTGCGATGGAGTCCGACGGTGCCACCAAGTACTCGGCATAGGCGCCCCGCCGTGCGGCCCGGGGCAGGGCCAGGGCCATGACTTCGTCGCCGATCCGCCAGCCGGCGCCCTCACCCACCTCGTCGACCACTCCGGCGGCGTCCATGCCCGGGATATAGGGCGGCTCCTGCCCGCCCATGTCCTGGGCGCCGGAGCGCAGCACGGTGTCGGTGGGGCTGACCGCGGCCGCGTGGACCCGGATGCGGACCTCGCCGGGGCCGGCATGGGGTTCGGGCACGTCGAGGACCTCCAAGACCTCGGGGCCGCCGAAGGCACGGATGCCAACAATCTTCATGGGGAACTCCTCTTACTTCTGCAGCGGGGCCGTGGGCCCCGGAATGATGCGCTGTTGTGCCAGCCGGTCGAAGAGCTCCAGGAACCGGTCTTCGGAGTCCAGGCAGTCGGCAAAACCTGCCTGGCGGGCCTTGATGGTGGAGGAGACGTTGTCGAACTCCGAGCGGAAAATGAAGTCGGCGAATTCCCAGCGCACCAGTTCTTCGTAAGGGATCTGTTCCAATCCGTACCGTGCGGTCATCTGCTTCCAGAGGGCACGGTACTGCGGCATTGCATCCGTCAGGGGCACGGGCTGTGGCTCTGCGTATTCCATGCCGAAGTACCTGGCGAAGGCCGGCCACAGCTGCCGCCAGCGGAACTGGTCGCCGTTGGTGATGTTGTAGATTTCCCCTGCGGCGGTGGGTTCCGAGCCTGCCCATGCGGCGGCGCGGGCCAGCAGCTCGGCGTCGGTGACCTGGTACAGGGCATCGTATGCCGCCACGGTGCCGGGGAAACGCAGCGGCTGGCCCAGTTCCTTGCTGATGCTGGCGTAGACCGCGATGGCCATCAGCAGGTTCATCGGGTTGCCGGTGGCGTAGCCGATCACGCCCTCGGGACGCAGCACGGTCAGGGTGAAGCCGCGCTCGGCGGCCACCTCGCGCAGCAGGTCCTCCTGGTCGTAGTAGAAGTTCGGCTGGATCAGCCGCGGATCCCGTTCCTTGGCCGGGGCGTTGAAGTAGCCCAGATGCGCGCCGTAGGCCTTCCCGCCCTGATAGAGCGTGACATGGCGCAGCGGAGCCCCGGCGGCGTGCAGGCCGTCCAAGGTGTTGCGCAGGAGAGCGGTGTTGACCTCGGACAATTCGGCCGACGTCGGACGCTCAATGTAGGCACCGAAGACCAGATGGGTGGTGTCCGCCGCCGGGGCCAGGCCTTCGCGGGCCTTGTCGGCATCCAGCAGGTCCACGGACAGATGCTCCCAGTCTGCGCCGGGCACGGGGCGGCGGCTGGCTCCGCGTACCTTCCAGCCACGGCGGGCATACTCGTCCGCGGCATGCCGGCCGATCACTCCGCCGGCGCCGGCCACGAGCACGACGCCGGCTCCCGAGTCGTGGGGCGGCGCCGCGGTGTGGGCCTGGTCCTGTTCGATGATGCCGGGCGTCGGGTTGGCGCCGGCATGTGACTCGGCGGCTGCTTCAGGGAAGGTTTCCATGGGTTCTCCTGTTGATTCCGTAATACCTGGTCAACGGCCAGTACCTCGACGATATCGATCATCAGCGTGCTTATGAAAATCCCGGGGGTTGCCGCATGGGGCGGACAATCCATCAGGCCTGTTCCAGGTTCCGGTCCCGGCCGGCTGGTCCGCTCCCTTTTCCTCACGGCTGGTCCTTTCCCAAAGACCCTGACGCATTAACGGTGACGACGGCGGCACCTGGGCCGGTGCCGCCGTCGCGCTGTTTAGCGAAGGATTAGAAAGTCAGGATCGTCCGGCCCCGCAGGCCGCTGGTCTTATCGTGCTCCGGACACTTTGTATTCCTTCTGGTCGAACCGGAACATGAAGGCGGCCATGGCATCGCGCTTTACCGGCTCCAAGGCGCGGTAAGTGCGGGTTCCATTGGCTTCGGTCCACCCGGTACTGATGCCTTGATCGGCCAGCCAGGCCATTTCCTTGTAAAACTGCTGGCCGGTGGTGACATCTGCAAAGGGCGAAATAGCCGGGGCGGTGTAGGCGGGGGAACCGGCCAAGCGGTACATGAAGGCGGCCATGGCATCGCGCTTTACCGGCTCCAAGGCGCGGTAGGTGCGGGTTCCATTGGCTTCGGTCCACCCGGTACTGATGCCTTGATCGGCGAGCCAGGACATTTCCTTGAAGAACTGTCTATTTACCGGCACATCCGCGAACGGGGAGACGTTCGGAGCAGCAAAGGACGGCTCGTCCGCAAGGCGGTACATGAATGCGGACATCGCATCACGCGCCACGGGATTTAGGGGACGGTACGTGCCGTCGTCCCAGCCAGTCGATATACCCTCAGCGGCCATCCAACGGATTTCCTCGGAAAACTGCATGTCAACCGGAACATCCTTGAACGGTGCTGTTACCGGCGTGGTGCTCCCTCGGACTATGGCGGTAGGGCTGGACGTAACCGCGGTACTGGCGTAGTCGGGTGCAGACCCAGTCACAGTGACAGTGATGGTGCTACCGGAATCGCCGATGTCGAGCTTATATCGGCTCGAAGTGGCCCCGGTTATGGCTTTGCCTCCACGGTTCCACTGGTAGGTGAACTGGACGCCCTTGTCCCAGGTCCCCGGGGCGGCGGTCAAGGTTTCGCCTACCGTGGGGGTTCCGGTGATGACGGGTCCGGACTGGTAGGCGACGGACCGGATGGTCACGTTGGCGGTGGGTGCCGTGGTGACGGAGGCGGAAGTGAATCCGGTTCTGCTGCCGGTAACCTTCGCGGAGATTCTAGTCCCAGTGTGGAAAGCCGTGAGTTTGAGGGATTTCCCGGTGGCACCCTCAATAGCCTTTCCGTCGCTCAGCCATTGATAGGACAGCGAAGCTTTGTCGCTCCATGTTCCCGGTTCGACGGTCAGTGTCTGTCCCTGGACTGCCGCTCCTGAGATGGCGGGCTTAACGAGGTTCTTGACCGTCTCGGCCGGCGCGGCGACAACTTGGACCGTAGGGTTGGACACGACCGTGAGAGGGTTGTAGCCGCGCGCTGAGGCCTGCACCGAAAAGGAGATGGCCGCGCCGATGTCTTCAGGGACGGGTGTGTAGGAGGTGGCACCCTCGGCACCGCTTATTTCCATACCGTCGCGGAGCCAGGTGTACTTAAGGACCGGATTCGCGTTCCAGCTTCCGGAATCCGGAACGATGGGTTTACCGACAATGGCCGTGACGTCTTTGATGGAGGGCTTTACCGTATAAGCCAGTTGCGGTGCCGGGATATCGATAGCCAAATCAATGCTCTTCGGAGACATTCCGGAAGCGCTTCCGGTGACGGTCACGGACGTATTCGTCTCAAAGTCTTGGATTACATGGGTGGGCCCGGTTTCGCCGGTGCTCCACAGGTACGTCAGCGTTGCTCCGTCGGTCCATTTCCCAGGGGCAACGGTCAGTGTCTCACCCCATGCACGAATGCCGGCAATTGTGGGCTCCTCGAAGATTTCCACCGATGTGGGTCGCGGAATTACCGGGGTCGCAGCGGAAAAGACGGTTGTGGTGCGGTAACCAGGTGCCGTCGCTGTCACTCCCACCCAGATATTAGTGCCGGGGGCGTAATTGACTCGAAGTGTTGCCTCGGTGGCACCGGGAATCTTCCATAGTTCGGCATACCACTGATAGGTAAGCTGGGTTCCGGCCGGCCAACGGGCTTCCTTCAACCCGAGGGTCTGTCCGTATGCTGCTGTTCCCAGGATGGCCGGTGTTTCGGCCGGCACGGGAGGCAGGGCGGTAGCGGCCAGGAATTCCTCCGCAGTGGCATAGGTTGCCTCCGGCACGGTGCGGTATGTATAGAAAGTTGTGGAACCCCATAGCCGTTCCCGCCCGTCGGTGGAAAGGCCTATTCCAATAACGTTGTCTTCCCGGCGGCTCATATTGTCATTGTGGCCAGGGGAGTTTATCCACTGCGTGACGAGTAGCGGCGCGTCGGCGGGGGAATTGTAGGCGATATTTTCGGAAGCTGAAGAGTAGCCTGACACCCGCAAATCTTTGTGGTAGCTGGTGGAATGCACCAGTAAACCGGTATCGGCCATATGCCGGGACCATTCCTGTGCAACGGCGGACGCGTTGACTCCTATGCGCAGGGCAGGAAGTCCCTCGCTCTTGCGGAACGCGTTGATTCCGTTGAAGACATCTATGATCTGTTGTTCGCTGGCTGTCCACGCTGCGGGTTTCAGCACCTGTGCTTCAGTGGCTCCTGCGGGAGCCGCCATGACCGGTGGCGCTGCGCTGACAGTTCCGAGCGTAATCAAAACAGCCATGAGAAAGGCACCGGCTGCCACTGCAGTCTTGTCCATGCCGCGGCCGGGCAGAAAGGTTTTCCGGCGGAAGTGCATAAATGGTGCCTCTCGAAAAGGGGGTAAATAATAAGTTGCGCTAAAAGATGTGCGAATGGAAATGTACCAGCACCGAATAGGCTTTCCCGTGCAACACGTTCCAAATACCGGGACTTTATTTATCTACGGATGTCAGAGCCTGCCGCGTAGGCTGGAAACGTGAACACTCTTACGCTTCCGGACCGCAGCTGGGCCGAAACCGCCATCCGACGCATCGAGGCCGAGGGGGCACGCTCGGCTGACACGCACCTGTTCCAGGTCCCGGTCCCGGCCGGCTGGTCCGTGCAGATCTACCTGAAGGATGAGTCCACCCACCGCACCGGCAGCCTCAAGCACCGGCTGGCCCGCTCCCTCTTCCTCTTCGGCCTGGTCAACGGCTGGATCACCGAGGGCACCACCATCGTGGAGGCTTCCAGCGGTTCCACTGCCGTCTCGGAGGCTTACTTCGCCCAACTCCTGGGACTGCCGTTCGTGGCCGTGATGCCGCAGACCACCAGTGCGGAGAAGATCCGGCTGATCGAGCACTACGGCGGGCGCTGCCACTTCGTCCAGGAGCCTTCCGAGGTGTACGCCGCTGCCGAGGCCGTAGCGGCCAGCACCGGCGGGCACTACATGGACCAGTTCACGTATGCCGAACGCGCCACCGACTGGCGGGGCAACAACAATATTGCCGAGTCGATCTTTTCCCAGATGGCCCAGGAGGACCATCCGCTGCCGGACTGGATAGTGGTGGGTGCCGGTACCGGCGGGACAAGTGCAACGATCGGCCGCTATATCCGCTATCACCGGTATCCCACCCGGCTGGCAGTGGTGGATCCGGAGAACTCCGCATTCTTCCCCGCCTGGCAGAACCCGGGGGAGCCCGCGGCCGGAAGGCCCTCCCGGATTGAGGGTATTGGCCGGCCCCGGCCGGAACCCAGCTTCGTTCCGGCGGTAATCGACCATATGATCCAGGTCCCCGACGCCGCCTCGGTTGCCGCCTCGCGGCACCTGCGGCGAATCACCGGACTGCATGCGGGACCCTCCACCGGCACCAATCTCTGGGGTGTCTGGCAGTTGGCCGCAGCAATGGAAGCGGCCGGCCGTGCCGGAAGCATCGTCTCGCTTGTGTGCGACTCGGGGGACCGGTACACCGCGTCCTACGGCGACGACGCCTGGTTGGAGTCCCGCGGGCTGGATCCGGCCCGGGCCACGGCCGTGCTGGAGGAACTGTTCCGGACCGGGCGGTGGCCTGCGGGCTGATCCGCTCCGGGCGGACCGCGGCCGGAGCAATGGCGGCAGGCACCGCTCCTTGATCGTTATTGAGAATTGTTGACAATCGTGTTTACCAAAAATACCGTGTGTGTGACCTAGCTAACTTTTTACACGGAAACCGGGGAATGACAATGAAGCCAATTCTTAGGGTGCTCGCCGCCTCCACTGCGGTCCTGGCTCTGGCCGCCTGCGGCTCGGGGTCGCCCAGCGGGGAGGCCGAAGACACCGGCGAGGCCGGTGGCGGTGAGCTCACCCAGGTGACGGTCGGAGTCATTCCCATCGTCGATGTTGCCCCCATCTACCTCGGCGTCCAGGAAGGCTTCTTCGAAGAGGAAGGCCTGGAGCTGGAACTGCAGCCGGCCCAGGGCGGCGCGGCCATTGTTCCGGCCGTCATGAGCGGCAGCATGGACTTCGGCTTCAGCAACATTTCCTCGATGCTGGTGGCCAAGTCCAAGGGCCTGGATGTGCAGGTGGTGGCCGCTGGAGCGGCGTCGACAGGCGAGGACGGCGCCGATTTCGGCGGCATCCTGGTCAACCCGGATGCCGGGATCGAGACGGCGGCGGACCTCGCTGGCAAGAAGGTCGCCGTCAACACGCTCAACAACATCAACGACACCACCGTCCGGGCCTCCGTGCGCAAGGCAGGCGGTGACCCGTCGGGCATCGAGTTCGTGGAACTGGCCTTCCCCGATATGCAGGCTGCCCTGGAACGCGGCCAGGTGGACGCCATCCAGGTGGTGGAGCCCTTCCTGACCGGCGGCCAGAACGCCGGGTCCACGCCGATCGCTTCCAACTACGTGGATACCGCGGAGGACCTGACCGTCGCAGGCTACTTCACGACGTCGGCGAAGGCCGAGGACGATGCCGAGACGGTGGAGAAATTCACGGCGGCCATGAACAAGTCCTTGGAATACGCGGAGGAGAACCCGGACGCCGTCCGCGAAGTCCTGCTCACCTACACGAAGATCGACGCCGAGACCGCGAAGGCACTCACCCTGCCCAGCTTCACCACGGAAATCAATCGTGCCGGCGTGGAAACGCTTGCGGAGCTTTCGCTCAGTGACGGTTTGATCAGTGAAGAGCCGAAGCTGGATGAGTTGCTGCCGTAATGAGTACTGACGTGCTGGAACCCGGCCGGGCTGCGCAGCCACGCGCAGCCCGGCCGGGTGCGCGCCGCCCAGTGCCGAAGCCGGTGCTGGGCCTGGCCGGGGTCCTTGGCTTCCTGCTGATCTGGGAACTGGTTCCACGAGTCGGCCTGGTCCAGCCCCGCTTCCTGCCCCCTGCCTCGGAAGTCATCATCGCCCTCGTCCGGGACTTCGGGCTGACTGCCTTCTGGGTGGCCGTGGGGCACACCCTGATGGCCTGGGCCATCGGCCTAGCAGCCGCCGTCGTCGCCGCCGGCATCCTGGGCCTGGTGATCGGCATGAGTCCGTTCCTGCGCCGCTTTACCAACTCCACCATCGAGTTCCTGCGCCCGGTTCCCTCCGTTGCGCTGATCCCGCTGGCCGTGCTGCTGTTCGGCGTCAAAATCGAATCTTCTTTGATGCTGATCATCTATGCCTGCTTCTGGCAGGTGCTGATCCAGGTGCTCTACGGGGTGGCCGACGTCGACAATGTGGCAACGCAGACGGCGCAGTCCTACGGCTTCTCCAAGCTGCAGCGGATCCGGCATGTGGTGTTTCCCACCGTGCTGCCGTACCTGATGACGGGCATCCGTCTCGCGGCCTCCGTGGCGTTGATCCTGGCCATCACCGCCGAGCTGATCATTGGCTCGCCCGGACTCGGGCGTGAGATTGCCGATGCCCAGTCCGGCGGTGCCATCTCCGGCATGTACGCGCTGGTGCTGGCCACCGGCCTGCTGGGCGTGGCGATCAATATCGTGATGCGCCAGGTCGAGCAGCGCCTGCTGTCCTGGCATCCGTCCGTCCGCGGAGAGGTGGTGCTGTGAAGACGCTCAAGAGTCTTGGCTACGTGGTTGCGCTGCCCCTGCTGCTGGTGCTCCTCTGGTGGGCTTCCACCCGCGGCGAACCGAACTTCTTCGTGCCCACGCCCTCCGCCCTGGTGGATGTCTTCGGGCCCACCTGGTTTGAGGGGCGGATCACCGGGGATGTCCTGCCGTCGGTGGGGCGGCTGCTCGCGGGGCTCGCCATCGCGATCATCCTGGGCATCGTCGTCGGGCTGCTGGTGGGCTTGAACCGGACACTGCGGGCGCTGACCGAACCCGTGTTCGAGTTCTTCCGTGCCCTGCCGCCCCCGGTGCTGGTTCCGGTGCTGATCCTGCTGGTGGGCCTCAACGACGGCATGAAGGTTGCCGTGATTGTGGTCGGCTGCATCTGGCCGGTGCTGTTGAACACCATCGAAGGGGTCCGCTCCATCGACCCGGTGCAGAACGAAACGACCCGGTCCTACGGCATTTCCGGGCTGAACCGGATCCGCTACCAGGTGCTGCCTTCAGCCGCACCGACGATCATGGCAGGCATCCGGCAGTCGCTGTCCATCGGCCTGATCCTCATGGTCATTTCGGAGATGTTCGGTTCCTCCTCGGGGCTGGGCTTCACTATCCTGCAGTTCCAACGGTCCTTCGCCATCCCGGAAATGTGGTCCGGCATCCTGGTGCTCGGCCTGATCGGCCTGGCCCTGTCCCTGATCTTCCAATGGTGCGAACGGCGCGTGCTGCGCTGGTACCACGGCCTTAAAGAGGTAGAAAATGCAGCCTGACGCCATCTCCGCCAAAACAACTCCGGCGCCGGCGGCCGCCACACCGTCCGGGCGTACCCTGCCCGAAGGGGAAGCGCTGCTTTCGGTCCGCGGGCTGAAAAAGGTCTACTCCACCGACGGCGGCCCCATCGAAGCCGTCCGCAACCTCACCTTCGACCTGGGCCACGGCGAGCTGGCCTGTCTGGTCGGTCCCTCCGGCTCCGGCAAAACCACCCTGCTCAAGTGCATCGCGGGACTGCTTGGAGCCACCGAGGGCGAAGTGCTGCTGGACGGCAAGAAGGTGACGGCACCGCCCAAGAAAATGGCTGTGGTGTTCCAGGAATACGGCCGTTCCCTGTTTCCCTGGCTGCGGGTTGCGGACAACGTGGAACTGCCCCTGAAGAACGCCGGCGTGCCCAAGGCGGAACGCCGGCAGCGGGTTGCCGACGCGCTGGAAGCGGTGGGACTGGAGCACGTGCCCAAGTCCTATCCCTGGCAGCTGTCCGGAGGCATGCAGCAGCGGGTGGCCATTGCCCGCGCGGTGGCATACCAGCCGGAGGTGCTGCTGATGGATGAGCCGTTTGCCGCCGTCGACGCCCAGACCCGTGCCGATCTGGAGGACCTTACCCGGCGGCTGTGGAAGGACCTGGGCATGACCATCCTGTTCGTCACGCACGACATCGACGAATCCGTGTACCTCGGTGAACGCGTCATCATCCTGTCCTCCTCGCCAACCGTGGTGCAGGAGGATATCCGAATCGATCTCCCGGAGGACCGCGACCAGCTGGAGACCCGGGGAATGCCGCGCTTCACGGAACTGCGCCACCACGTCTACGAGCAGATCCAGCTCGCCAAGAAGGGCCACCGGCCGGACGCGGCGCGCTGAATCCGCTAGAACAAACGACTTACGGCCCCTCCCGCGAAGGAGGGGCCGTAAGTCGTT
Organism: Arthrobacter sp. zg-Y238; assembly: GCF_024385525.1. Taxonomy (GTDB): domain Bacteria; phylum Actinomycetota; class Actinomycetes; order Actinomycetales; family Micrococcaceae; genus Arthrobacter_B; species Arthrobacter_B jinronghuae. The sequence goes on from NZ_JANFLU010000011.1 coordinate 32,868, forward strand.
ATACCGGGGTCAGTCGGCGGGAAGCTCCACCGGGGGAGTGCCGTGGGTATGGAAGGTGTCGATGGTCTTCATGCCCCAGGCCTGGCCCTTGGCACGCTCGGCCTCGGTCCATTCGATGGTCTTCCAATCCGGCGCCAGGATCAGGCGGGCACCGGCATTGCAGAATTCGATCCGGTTGCCGCCGGGTTCATACACGTACAGGAAAAAGGTCTGCTGGATGGCGTGCTTGTGCGGCCCCGTTTCGATGTGGATGCCGTTTTCCAGGAAGATGTCCGCAGCCTTGAGGATGTCTTCGCGGGTGTCGGTGGCGAACGCGACGTGGTGCAGCCTGCCGCTGCTGCCGGTCCAGTCACCGCTGTAGACCAGGTCATAGGACTTGTTGGAGAAGGTAAACCACTGGCCGGAAAGCCGGCCGTTGTCCAGCCGGATCTGTTCGGTGGGCTTGCCGCCCAGCACCTCTTCCACGAACCGGCCGTTCTCGGCAACGTCTGCGCCGAGGAAGTTCACATGGTCCAGCCGGCGGGCATTCACTCCGCGGCCCGGGAAGCGGTCCGCCTGGTTCTTCAGGGCCGGCCGGGACTCCTCGGTGGGGACATGCCATTCGCTCTCGAAATAGATGTCCATCGGATGCCCGTCCGGATCCGTGAAGGCGTAGGTCTTGCCCATGCCCGGGCCGCCGTCGTGCCAGCCGATCCCGCGTCCTGCCGCCTCGATGGCGGCGACCCGGCGCTGCAGAGCCTCTTCGCTGGCGGCACGCAGGCCCAGGCGCCCGACGCCGGAGGTCTCGTGGGCGGTCAGCTTGATGGTGTGGTGTTCGTAGTCATCCCACGCGTGCAGGTAGGCCGAATCGCCGTCGCGCGCGACTTCGCGCATTGCCAGCAGTTCGGTGAAGAACCAGAGGCTCTTGTCAAAATCCGGGGTATAGAGTTCCACGAAGCCCAAATGGGCAACGTCGCGAAAAGCATTAGGCATTGCGGTTTCCTTTGCGGTCTGCTCAAACGGCACGGGCTTCGTTGCCGGTCTGCCGGTCCCGAAGCAGTGCTGAGAGTCAACCAGCGGCTCCAAGTATTGTCAACAATTTCGCAGCCAATGCGGGTCAGTCGGCTTCGGCGCCGTCCGCAGCCAGCGCGGACAGCCAGCTGAACGTGCCTTCAGTCATCCAGGCGGGCGTGCCAAGCCCCCGGAGGTAAGCCAGCGAGTCTTCGACCTCGTGGGCGCGCCGCACGGCGTGTGTCTGCGACCCCTGAAGGAGGCGGGTCACCAGGTCCGGCCCGTCCGGCCCCAACTCCCCGGCGATTTCCGCCAGGAGCCACTCCTCCGCGCCGGCCGCCCTCCCTGCGGCCCGGCACTCCAGCACCAGACCGGCCAGCCCCTTCATGAAGACGCTGCGCAGCAGTTTGCGGCCTGCCGCGGCCCCGGGGGCGCCGGGGATCGTTTCGACGGGGCTGCCGAAGCCTTCCATCAGGGCGGCAAACCTGTCCGCCGCGGTGCCGCTGACCAAGAGCGGGGTTCGGCTGCCGGCGCGGGGGACCGGTGCCATTACGGCCACGTCCACCAGATCCACCCCGTGGCCTGCGGCGAGTTCGGCGAGTCCGGCTTTGTCCTCCGGGCCGGCGGTGTTGAAATCCGCGAACACTGCGTTGGCTGGAAGCAGCGGCAGTGCCTGCTCCGCGACGCTGCGGGCGGCGGCGGCGCCGACCAGGCTGATGACCAGATCGGTTCCGTCAACGGAATCGGCGAGCGAGCCGAACTGGTGGATGCCGGCCTCCCGTGCGTCGGTGTAGGGGTCGTAGCCGCGTACATCTGCCCCGGCCTCCGCCAGTCCAAGGGCATACAGGCGTCCGGCTTCACCCAGGCCCAGTACGGTCACCGCAGTCATGGTCGTGTCCTCTCGTAGCTGTCCGCCGATTATTGCCATGATTGTCAACAATTCCAAGCTGCGGCTGCGGAGGACCCGGCAATGCAGTGATAACTTTGCGTGATACTAAAATGAGAGCGGGCGGGGTGCCGTTCCGCCGAGGAGTTTCCAATGACAGCAGATGCAGCAGCGACCACGAGTAACGCTGCGCAGGTGGCGGACGCAATCCGCACCGCAATTCTTGACGGCGAGCTAGTGCCGTCCCAGCGGCTTGTGGAGGCGGACCTGTGCACGCAGTTCAAAGCGAGCCGCAGCGCGGTCCGCTCCGCCCTTGCCGAACTCGCCGTCGAAGGCGTGGTGGAGCGGGTGCAGAACCGCGGGGCCCGCGTGCGGTCGGTGCCCGTGGAAGAGGCCGTGGAGATCATTGAAGTCCGCGGCGTGCTGGAGGCGCTGTGTGCCCGCAAAGCAGCGGAGCGGATTGACGCCGGGCAGGTCGCCGAACTCCGGCAGATGGCCGACGATATGGCGTCCGCCGTAAAGTCCGGAGAGTTGATGCGCTACTCGGAGATCAACTCCAAGCTCCATCGGCGCATCGTGGAAATCAGCGGCCAGGGAACCGCCGGGGCCACCATCGAAAGGCTGCGGGCACAGAATGTGCGCCACCAGTTCCGGCTGGCGGTCCAGCCTGGGCGTGCCAACGTTTCGCTGCCGGAACACGTGGACATCATTGAGGCCATCTGCACCGGGCAGGGCGAGCAGGCCGCCCGGATGATGGAGGCCCACATGGTGAGCATTGCCGATGCCATCCGCCGGACAGGCTCTGCATCCGCGCACTAAGCCGAGTTCCCGCCAACCGAGCGCGCGGCGCGGTTAGCGGCTGCGGCAGCACGGATGAGGACCACCGTCTGGAAGACAAGGGCCAGAAGGGCAACGCCGTGACCTGTCGGACCGCCGGCCAGTAGCTGCACGGCCACCGCTGCCGAGAGTCCGAAACCAGCAACGGGCCACATTTTCTTCACTACCGGCAGGGCCGCCCTGTGCCCGGCGACCCAGGCCGCATCGGACATCTTTGTGTATCGGGTGCGGATCCCGACGGCACCGTTCGCTCCGATGAGGCCCTCAGCTGCCTGGCGCGTGACTGCAACACAGGCGCCCGGCAGGAGGACGAGGACAAAGTAATAAGGGGATCAGGCCGCCAAGCTCCTCAGCCACGGTCTGCGGCTCCTGGGCGAGGCAGGACGCTCCTGTCGGGCGGCGTGCTGCTCAAAACGTGCTCAAATGTCCCCGTAGTCATGCCATCGAATCTAACGCATAGGTCAGTCCGCTGCCGGGACCAGGGTGACCTCCAGCGTGGGACCGGGGAGCATGGGGGCTGCCGTTCCGCTATTTGTTTTTGTCACCGTTATTGTCAACAATCTGGTTGACGCGGTACATTCTTGTGGTGCAGACCACAGAAAAGTCCTCGGTGCCGGGTTCCATCCGCGGCAGTCAGCTTGGCATCCCCTGCTGGTTCATGCGGGGAGGGACCTCCCGCGGACCGTTCTTCCGCCGCGCCGACCTGCCCGCTGCCCTGCACGGCGAACGCCGGGACGAGGTGCTGCTTGCCGCCCTCGGATCCCCCCACCCCCTGCAGATTGACGGACTGGGCGGCGGCAATCCGCTGACCAGCAAGGTGGGGATTGTGGACGTCAGCAGCCGGGACGGGGTGGACCTGGAATTCCAGTTCGCCCAGCTGCAACCAACTTCCGACACCGTTGATACCACGGCCAACTGCGGAAACATGCTCGCCGCCGTCGTTCCGTTCGCCGTGGAGTCCGGCCTCCTTCAGCCCGGCGGGGATACCACCACTGCCCGGGTCCTGACCCTGAACACGGGCATGGTGGCCGAGATCAGCATCGTGACGCCGGCAGGGGACCAGGGCCGGTTTGTCGAGTACGGCGGGGACACGCGGATCGACGGCGTTCCCGGCACGGCGGCGGCTGTCACCATCAACTTCCTGGACACGGCCGGTTCCGTCTGTGCCTCCCTGCTTCCCACCGGCAACGCCAGCGACACGGTCGTTCTCGACGGCGGAGGTCCGGTCCGCGTCACCTGCATCGACAACGGCCAGCCGCTGGTCATGGTCCGGGCCGCGGACCTGGGCCGCACCGGCTACGAATCCGCCGCCGATTTGAACCGTGACGAAGAGCTGAAGCAGAGGCTTGAAGCACTGCGGCTCCAGTGCGGGCATCTGATGGGGCTGGGAGACGTCACCGCCAAGAACTACCCGAAGATGACACTGATAGCCCCGCCGGCACACGGCGGCACCATCACCACCCGCAGCTTCATCCCGCATGTATGCCACGAATCCATTGGCGTGCTGGCCGCCGTCACCGCTGCCACCGCCTGCGTCATTGACGGCACCGTGGCACGGGAAGTCAGCACCGTTGCGGATGCCGGTGCCGGAGCGGACCTGACGGTTTCGGTGGAGCATCCCTCCGGTGAATTCACCGTGGAACTCGGGCTCGACCCGCAGGACCCCCAGCACGTCACCAAATCCGCGCTGCTGCGCACCGCCCGGCTGATCATGGCCGGCGAAGTTTTTGTCCCGCGCCGTCTCCAGGAGGCGGCAGCAACAGAGGAGAACACCCGATGATCATCGATTGCCACGGCCACTACACCACCGCACCGCCGGCCCTGGGCGACTGGCGGGACCGGCAGATCGCGGCGCTCGCCGATCCCGGAACGGCTGCTCCGGACCCGGCGGACCTGGTCATCAGCGACGATGAACTGCGCGAAAGCATCTCCGCGAACCAGCTGCGCCTGATGGACGAGCGCGGTATCGACCTGACCGTCTTCTCGCCGCGCGCCTCCTTTATGGCGCACCACGTAGGGGACTTCGCCACTTCCGCCGCGTGGGCGGCCATCTGCAACGAGCTGTGCTTCCGGGTCAGCCAACTCTTCCCCGACCGGTTTGCTCCGGCCGCCATGCTGCCGCAGTCGCCCGGCGTGGACCCGGCGTCCTGCATCCCGGAACTGGAACGCTGCGTCAACGAATACGGTGCCGTGGCGTTGAACCTCAACCCGGACCCCTCCGGCGGCCACTGGACCTCCCCTCCGCTGACGGACCGCTCCTGGTACCCGATCTACGAAAAGATGGTTGAGTACGGCCTGCCGGCGATGATCCACGTGAGCACCAGCGTGAATCCGGCCTTCCACACCACGGGCGCCCACTACCTCAACGCGGATACCACGGCGGTAATGCAGCTGATCCAGGGGGACCTGTTTACGGACTTCCCGGAGCTGAAGTTCGTTATTCCGCACGGCGGCGGCGCCGCGCCCTACCACTGGGGGCGCTTCCGCGGTCTGGCCATGGCACTGAAGAAGCCGCCGCTGGAGGAACACCTGCTCAACAACGTCTTCTTCGACACCTGCGTCTACCACCAGCCCGGCATCGACCTGCTGTTGGAGGTGATGCCCACCCGGAACATCCTCTTCGCCTCCGAGATGATCGGAGCGGTGCGGGACGTCGATCCAGGCACCGGGTTTAACTTCGATGACACCGGGCGGTATCTGGCTGCGGCGGGCCTGACCGGCGAGGAACTTGCCGATATCCGTGAGAACAATACCCGTGCCGTCTATCCGCGCCTGGATGCCCTGCTGACGAGGCAGGGCCATGAACCCCAAAGGAGCAGCACCCATGCATGAACTCGGAGTGGTCCACCGCAGCATCACCCGTGCCCCGCAGTCCGACGTCGAGGCTTTGGCCCCGTACGGCACCAGCACCGTGCACGAGGCCATGGGCCGGCTGGGACTGATGCGCCCCTACATGCGCCCCGTCTACCCCGGTGCCAAACTCTGCGGCCCGGCGGTGACCGTGCTGCTGCAGCCAGGGGACAACTGGATGCTGCACGTGGCCGTTGAACAACTCCAGCCCGGCGACGTGCTGGTGGCCGCCTGCACCACGGAGAGCGAAGACGGCTTCTTCGGCGAGCTGCTGGCCACTTCGGTGCGTGCCCGCGGCGGTGTTGGTCTGGTGATCGACGGCGGCTGCCGTGATGCCGCGGCTTTGGAAGAGATGGACTTTCCCGTGTTCTCGCGTGCCATCAACTCCAAGGGAACGGTGAAGGCGACCCTGGGTTCGGTAAACGTTCCGATAGTGTGCGCCAACGCCCTGGTGAACCCCGGCGACGTGGTGGTCGCAGATGTGGACGGCGTCGTCGTCGTTCCTGCCGACCGTGCCGCAGAAGTGGCCGAGGCTTCCCGGAAGCGGGAGGACAACGAGGCAGCCAAACGCGAACGCCTCGCCGCGGGAGAACTCGGACTGGACATGTACTCGATGCGGGGACCGCTGGAAGCGGCAGGACTGCGCTACATCGATTAGCCGATGGAGGGTGGTGCGGGTTGGAACTCGGTCCGCATCACCACCCGCCGCGGCGGAGACGGGAATCGACGCAGCTTACGGCAGCGGCGGAAGTACACGCTTGAATCCGATGTGTGAGGCGTCAAAGCCCTGCCGCTGGTAAAAGCGGTGTGCGGACTCCCGCCGCGCATTGGAGGTGAGCTGGACCAACGTGGCGCCGTTCCGCCGGCCTTCGGCAACCGCCCAGTCCATCATGGCCGCACCGAGCCCGTTGGACCGGAGATCGGCCCGCACATGGACGGCTTCAACCTGTAACCGGGTTGCCCCGCCGAGAGCCAGGCAGGGGATCAGGGTCAACTGCAGTGTCCCCGCAATCTTCCCGGCTGAATCCTCGACCGCGGCCAGGAAGTTGGCCGGATCCGCGGCAATGGCAGCATAAGCGCGCAGATACGGCGCCAGGGGATTGGCGCCCGGCGTACCGGCAACGGCATCGGAAGCCGGCATGTCGGCCATCAGCAGTCGAACAATCGGAGCGACGTCGTCGCGCTCTGCCCTGCGCACCCGGTAAGAGCCGCCGAGCAACGCGGCGGGACGGATTTCCATGCCCGCAGTCTTCCACATGCTCGCAAACGGGCTCCATCCATTGACCCGGCGGGCCGGGCGCGGGCAGGGTTAATGGACCGGATGACCGTTGCCGCCGTCAGGAGCCGTTTCTGCCTCGAATCCGATGCGGCACTCTTTCCCGGTACAGCGGCAGACTGTAGAGAGGCAGCTGTGGGCGAAAACCTCAGGCGGGTCCAAAGGATAGTGCAGGTGCAGTTCGGGGTTCCCGGGCCCCCGGACAGGTACGCCGAGACCTGCGCGCGGCTCGATGCGGCGATTGCTGCCACCGCAGCACGCCAGGACGTGCTGCGGAACCAGGTCCGCGCGGCATGGGAAGTGACGCGGCACTACAGTGCGGTCACGCGGTCCTACGAAACCCGGTTGAAAGCGTTGGAAGCTGTTGTAGCGGAGGAACGGCTGACCGCAGGCCACGCCGTCAGTCTCGCCGCTACCGCGCGCCGCATGCATGACCTGGCGGTACGCGTTGAAGCCACGGCGCGCCACCATTTTGAGGTTGTCCGTGCGAAGGAATCCCGTGTGGAGGAATTGATGCAAAAACTGACAAATTCGAAGTCGCAGCTGAAGCTGGCGCAAACGGCGGAGAACCACCGAAACCGGCTGCGCTCCCTCGAAGCGGCCATCGAGCAGGACCCCATGATTTATAACCGAAGCCGCTCCGACCACGAGCTCCACGAGGCGGCCAGGCTCGCCCGGGAAGCAGAGGCATTGGCCGGGCTAAAGGGAGGCTGGTCCTGATGGCCGCGCAGATCCAACCGATACTGGTCACCATTCCGCTCAGCCCACGGCACCCGCACTCAGTGCGGACCATCGTGGGCCTGAGCGTGGCCGCCATGCTGTTCCTCGTTATGGGCGGCGGTGACCTGATTGCACTGCTTATCGCGTTCGGCTTCATTGTTCAGCCCGTCCAGGCAGTCACGGACAAACTGATCCGGTGGCCGCGGCAGGACCGCACGGATGCGGAAGCCCTCACCCGAGTGGTCCGGGAGTACTTCTACAACGCACCTGCAGTGGATGCCAAAGGCGTCCGTGAACTGGTAGCGAAGCGGCAGTTGCAGGTCAACGACGACGGCGGCGGGCAGCTGCGCCTGGCGCTTACCGGGCGGCGGAAACCTACCGCGGCGGGCAGCAGGCCCGAGGCCAGGCTGTCCTTCAAATGCGGCGACGTGGGGCTCATGGACTTCGACCGGCTGCTGCAGAACGCGGAAAGCGATCCACCGGTCCGGCGTGCAACTGACCGGATGCGCCGACCGGACACCGGGGCAGCCGCCTGAACCGGCGCCGGGACGGCGTGCTGGCAGGGTGGCGGGGCGGCGTGCCGGCAGGGTGCCGGGGCGGCGGCAAGGTTTGTGCCCTGCGGCTGAGAACATAGAAGTATGCAGACACTCAGCCTCAAGGAAGCCACCGCCCTCGCAGAACAGGCAGCAGCCGTAGCCGAGGCCCATATTCCCTACGGCTCCGGGCTGGGTGCCCCCGCTTCCTTCACGCTTGCCTGGCTGATGTCCTCCGCCGGGCTGGAGGACGTGCGGGTGGCCAGCGGAAGCTCCGGCATGGGCGATCACTTCTGGGTGGAGACGGATCAGTGGCGCATCGACCCGACCCTACGCCAGTTCGCCCGGCTGAATGACCGTCCCCTGGTGGAACCGGTCAGCGAACCGGGCAACTTTGCCGCTATCAAATACCACGCCGTGCCCGGTTCCCGGCAGGAAGCGGTGCGGGAGGTCTCCTACGGGTTCCGGAACGCGGCCGAGACCGAGGACTTCGTCAACGAGATGGCTGCCGCCATCCGCCTCTAGCCCGGGACCCCCGTTCCGGCGAGCAGTTACTGCCCGAACTCTTCCCCGGCGAGAGCGATCAGCTCCTCCTCATTGGCCCTCACGTCCACCGGGCGTTTATGCGACAGACGCCGGTTGGATGTGTAGAACCACAGGGCAATCCGCTCATCCGCCCAGCCGGCCTGGCGGCCCATCCTGACCACGTCCTTGACCGTGGGAAGAACCCGTTCGCTGCCCCAGTCGAACTGGAAACCCGGATACAGGAACTGCTCTCCCCGCTTTACAACAAGAATCCTCCCCTTCCCGGTGAGCTGCCGTGCCATCGAATTGGGGCCGCCGCCGAAGCCCAGCTGCTGGGCTATCTGGGCCACGGTGTACAGGCCGTCCTCACGTTCCATCGCCTGCCACTGCGTCTCCGGTCCTGCCGTATCGGCTGTCCCGGGGCTGCGGGAAGGACCCGGGGTCGGGGCGGAAGCGGGTGCCTGCCGCGGGGGAATGGAACTGTGTCTCTGGGTTTCGCGATCGCTCATGCCGCGCACGCTACCGCGGCGGCGGGAGCAGGGGCAGAGTAGTGACGGCATCCAAGGTTCGACGGCGGCCCGGCTCAGCTGCGGTGCACCCCGGCAGAACGCGTCCGCCGGAACATGGAAAACTGGAAGCATGCAGCCGTTCGACAAAGTCCAGCCCATCGTCCTGCTCGTGGACAAGACCGATCCAGCCGCCCACCGCGACGCCGTGGCCGCTGCCGCCGTCGCCAGCGTTCGGGCATATACGGCCACTGAGGACAGCGAAGCCTGGGAGAACTGGTTGTACGGCCGGTTTACGAAGACCGTCCGCCGCGCGAATCCGAGCACCTTCGGGAAGCTGGCCGCTGAAGCGCCGTCGGGAGCGGTGACAGTGGGCAGGGCGCAGGCCCTCGCCTTCGAACCGGTCACTTACGAGCAGATGCCCAAGAACCTCGCGAAGCTGCAGGTTTCCGGTACCCAGCTGCCGGATGAGGCCCCCGCGCCCTGGCCGGGAAACGCCCCGGTGATCGTCCTGAACGCGGACCTGGACATGTCCACCGGCAAGGCCTCCGCCCAGGCAGCGCACGCGTTGCTGTCCTGGTACCTGCAGCTGGACCCGTCCGCTCGACAGGCCTGGCAGCAAGCGGGGGAGCCTGCGGGAGTCCGCTTCACGGCCGGGAAGCTTTTTGCCGAGTCGGCCGCCCGCCCGGGCGCAGGACCTCTGATTGTCGACGCCGGGATGACGGAGATTGCTCCCGATACCGCGACGGCGTTCGTGGAGTCGGCCAGCTTCAGCCCGGCCGCCGGTTCGCCCGTCTGACACATGGGTCCCGGGTGCCCGCGCCGTGATAGAAAGACTCGGGTGAGCGACACCAAGGGGACACCGGCCAACACCACCGCGGGCGGCCGCACCCTGCCGATCTGGCTGGTCGGCATCGCCGTGGTTCTGGTCGCCGTCAATCTGCGCCCCGGCGCGTCTTCCGTCGGTCCGGTCCTGGCCGAGCTGCAGGCCGCACTGGACCTGGACGCCACCGCCGCCGGGGTGCTGACCGCGCTGCCGGGACTGACTTTTGCCGTGGTGGGGGCGCTCGCCGTCGCACTCTCACGCAAGACCGGAATCAACGGCGCCATTGTCCTGGCGCTGGGAGCGGTGGCCGCCGGACTGCTGGCGCGGGCGCTGGCAGGATCCGCCGTGCTCTTCCTGATGCTTACCGTGCTTGCCTTCGCCGGCATGGCGGTGGGCAACATCCTCGTCCCCGCCTTCATCAAGCGCCACGGCGGGCGGCGCCTGGCGCTGCTGAACTCCGTCTATGGAACCACGCTGGCCCTGGGCGCCAGCCTGCCGCTGCTGCTGGGCGGCGTACTGGCGGGCAGTGGTCCGGCCGGCTGGCGGCTGAGCCTGGGAGTGTGGGGTGCCGCGGCCCTGGCGGCGTTTATGTTCTGGGCGGTCCTGGCACTTCGCACCGGGCGGGACCCGCTGGCTGCCGGCGGGCCGCGCGCGGCGAAGGGCACCCGGATGCGCTCGTCACGCACCGCCGTCGCCCTGAGCATCTTTTTCGGCGTCCAGTCCATGCACGCCTACGTCCAGTTCGGCTGGGCTGCGCAGATCTACCGCGACGCCGGACTGGAACAGGCGCATGCCGGGCTGATGGCCGCGATCATTGCCGGGCTTGGCATCCCGGGCGGCCTGATCATGCCCGTGCTGGTGGCTCGCTCGCCGCGCCTGCGGACCTACATTGTTGGCCTCGGTGTCTGCATGGCGGCCGGCTACAGCGGGCTGCTGCTGGCAGCGGACACACTGCCCTGGCTCTGGGCACTGTTCCTTGGCGTGGGCGGGTTCGCCTTCCCCACCGCGCTGGCGCTGATCACCGCCCGCTCCCGGGAACCGCGGGTCACCGCGCAGCTTTCGGGCTTCATCCAGCCCGTCGGCTATTTGCTGGCCGCCATGGGACCGTTCGCCATCGGCGCCCTGCACGATCTCTCCGGCAGCTGGACCCTGCCGCTGGCGCTCCTGATTGCCTCTGCCGCCGTGATGGTCGGTGCCGGCATCCGTGCAGCCGCACCGCGGTTCGTGGACGACGAACTGGACGCGGTGCCGAAACGCCCGGTGATAGGTTCGTAAGGACTGGCACTACCGCTGGCACCCTGCTTGGACACGAGGAAGGCTTGCACATGAATAACCGTTTTGAGGGCAAAGTCGTCATTGTCACCGGCGCCGGATCCGGCATCGGCGAAGCAGCGGCGCGGGGCTTCGTTGCCGAAGGAGCCACCGTTGTCCTGACCGACACCGTGGCAGAGAAAATCACCGCCACCGTAGCCGGCCTGCCCGAGGGCACGGCCACGGCCGTCGTCGCCGATTCCGCCAACTGGGACGATGTCCGCAAGCTCGTCGAGGACACCGTGCAGCAGCACGGGCACCTGGACGTCCTGGTAAACAACGCCGGCACGCTGACCAACGGGCCGGTCGAAGAGACCGACGTCGAGGAATGGCACCGGGTCATTGAGACCGACCTCTCGGGCGTCTTCTACGGCACCAAGGCAGCGATCCCGCACCTGATCGAATCCAAGGGCTGCATCGTCAACACCTCCTCCGTCTCCGGCATGGCAGCTGACTGGAACATGAGCGCGTACAACGCGGCCAAGGGCGGGGTCAACAACTTCACCCGCGCGGTGGCCCTGGACCACGGCAAGGACGGGGTCCGCGTGAATGCCGTGGCACCGGGCCTGATCTGGACCGACCTGGTCGAGGACAAGAAGGACGACGAACAGCAGAAGGCAAAGTTCGCCGAACGGATTGCCCTGGGCCGCCCGGGCCAGCCGGACGAGGTGGCGGACGCGATCCTGTTCCTGGCCTCCGACGCCGCCCGGTTCATCACCGGCGCGATCCTGCCCGTCGACGGCGGCACCACGGCCAGCAACGGACAGCCGCAGCAGGCCTAGGGGTCAGCCCCGCCCGCGGAGGTCAGCGCAGGTGCGAGGCGCCGTTGACGTCGATCACCGTACCGCTGACCCACTCCGGAGCCGCCGTGGCGAGCCAGGCTACGGTCGCAGCGACTTCCTCCGGCTCCGCGACCCGGTTGAACGGACTCTGCGCCCGGATGGCTGCGCCGCTGGCACCCTCCAACGCGGGGCGGCCCATCCGGGTGTCCACGAATCCCGGTGCGACGGCGGCGGAGAAGATCCCATGCGGCGCCAGCGCCACGGCAAGGGACTGGGTAAGGGAGTGCAGCCCGGCCTTGCTGGCGCCGTAGGCCGGGTTCTCCGGTTCCCCGCGGTACGCGCCGCGCGATCCCACATTCACCAGCCGTCCGCCCGCCGGACCCGCGGGCCGCTCAATCAGGTGCTCGGCCATCAGCCGGCAGAGGTTTGCCGGTGCCGTCAGGTTGATGTCGATGGTCTGCCGCCATGCCTCCTGCCAATCGGCAAAAGATCCAGACGTCACCGGCTGGGCCCGGAAGATGCCCGCGTTGTTCACCAGGACGTCCAGGCCGCCGAGCTGGTCCACGGCCTCGGCGAAGACCCGTTGGCACTCCGCGGGGGAGGACAGATCCCCGACGACGACGGCGTGCCCCGCCCCGGGCAGCGCATCGGCAACCCGGCGTGCGGCGTCGGCGTCGTGTCCGGCGTGCACCGCCACGGTATAGCCGGCCTCTGCGAGGGCGGCTGCGATTGCTGCTCCGATGCCCCGGCCTGCGCCGGTGACCAATGCGTTTGTACTCATCGTCCGAGCCTACCCGCAGGCCCTACGGCACGGCGGAACGTGATGCCTCCAGAGCACGGATCAGGGTGGCCGCGTCGTAGGGGCCGTGGTGCCTGCGACGCCCGATGAAGAAGGTGGGAGTTCCGTGCAGGTCCATGGACTCGGCGTCCAGGGCATCGTCCAGCACGCGGTTGCTGACCTCCGCCGAGCGCAGGTCTGCTTCGAACCGGTCCATGTCCAGGCCCAGGCTCTCCGCCGCACGCAGCAGGTCTTCCGGGAGGAGGTTGTCCTGGTTCTCGAAAAGGTGCGCGCTGTACTCCCGGAAGCGCCCCTGCCGGCCCGCGGCCTCTGCGGCCTCGGCGGCCGCAACGGCATTGGGATGGACCCGGGACAAGGGCAGATGGCGCCAGACGTAGCGCAGGTCTGCACCGAAGTACTCGCGCACTTCCATGATGGTCCCCGTGGCCCGGCTGCAGAACGGGCACTCGTAGTCCCCGTATTCCACGAGGGTCAACGGAGCGTCTGTGGGTCCCACCACGTGGTCGCGGGCCGGATCCACCGGCCGGGCCAGCACCTCACCCGGGGGAACGGCAGGGCGCCGTCCTTCCACGGTCCGGAAGATGGCGCTCCCCGCGGCGAACGCCAGAAGCGATCCGGCCAAGACCGCCACCCGTGCTTCGTTCTGCACCGCAGGGTCCTCGATGGCGAGGCCGATGATGAACAGGGCGATGGTGAATCCGATGCCGGACAGGGCGGCGCCGCCGGCGATGCGGCCCAGCGTCAGGCCGGGGCCGAACTCGCCGATCCGCAGCCGGTGCAGCAGCGCGGCAGCACCGAAAATGCCGATGAATTTTCCCAAAACCAGGCCGCAGACAATGCCCCAGGCCAGCGGGGAGCGCAGGGCTTGTTCCAACGTTGGCCCGTCCAGTCGCACTCCGGCGTTGGCGAGGGCGAATACGGGCAGGATCAGGTAATCCACGTACGGCGTGTAGGCACTGTGCAGGCGTTCGTTGATGGAGAGGGACTCCCGCACGCCGTGCACCGCAGCCCGGGCGTACCGGGAATTGGGCGACTGGCGGAATACACGGGTCAGCTCCAACGCATGTTCCACGTCCCGCCGGGCGGGCGGAAACACCGGGACCATCAGGGCAATGCCGACGCCGGCCAACGTCGGATGCACTCCCGATGCGTAAAAGGCCAGCCACACAAGGACTGCCAGAACGGCGTAGGCGCCGCCGCGACCGTACGGCAAGCGGCGGGTCAGTGCGACGGCGGCGAGCCCGGCGAAGGCCAGCAGCAACGGCACGGGTTGCAGATGTTCGGTATAAACCAGGGCGATGATGCTGAGCGCGGCAACGTCGTCGACCACCGCCAGGGTCAGCAGGAAGATCCGCAGCCTGCCGGGAACCCGAGGTCCTGCAACGGCCAGTGCACCCAGCAGAAACGCGGTGTCGGTGGAAATGACCACGCCCCACGCGGCGGCATTGTCCGTTCCGGCCGTGAACAGCAGGAAGACTGCGGCGGGCACGGCAATCCCCGCGGCCGCAGCGACCACCGGAATCACGGCCCGGGACCGGTTGGTCAGCTCGCCCAGGGCAAATTCCCGCCGCACCTCGAGCCCCACCACGAAAAAGAACACGGCCATGAGCGCGTCATTGACCACTTCCCGGGCCGTCAACTCCAAAATCATGCTGCCGGCACGCACCTCGACGGTGGTTTCCCAGAAGTACTCATAGGAACCGGAAAACGGCGCATTGGCCCACAGCACCGCCGCGATGGTGGCCAGCAGCAGCAGTGCAGCGGGGCGCTTGTCCGCATCACCCCGGCCGGTGGCAGCCGTAGTGGCAATACGCTGCGGGCGGGCCGGCACCGCTACACCTGCGCGGGTACGGGCTGCACCAGCTTGCGGCGCAGGCGGCCGACCAGTTCGGAAGAGAGCCCGCCGGAACGCAGCACCGCGGCCGCGCCGCCCGCCCTGGAATCGAGGGTTGCCAGCATCGAACGCATGGCGGCCGGGTGGGCCGCCAGTACGGGATGATCCGCGGGGATGTCATAACCGCCGCTGAGCTCGGTCAGCCCCATCCTGCGATAGACCTCGGGAAGCCGGGCCTGGGTTCGGGCGTAATCCTCGACGACGGCCTCCGGTTCCGCACCCAGCACCACCAGCAGCGCTGCGGCGAACAAGCCGGTGCGGTCCTTGCCGGCGGCACAATGGAACAGCACCGCGCCGGGGGAGTCGGCCACAGCCTGCAGGCCGCGCACCAGTACCTCTTTCTGCGAGACGAAAATTTTGGCATACCACTGGCCCACCTGCTCGGGGGAGCGGACCGACTGCAGGAGCTGCCCCGCCAGTTCCGGCGGGGCGTCCATGGCATCGGTCAGAGGCAGGGCCAGATACTGCACCGGATGGTCTGCGGACGGGCCCCGTCCGGTGCGTTCCGCCTCGCCGGCGGAGCGCAGATCGATGATGGTGCGCAGACCCGCCTCCACGAGCTCGGCTACCTGCTCCGCGGTGGTGGTCGCGACGTCGTCGGCCCTGAGCACCAGGCCGGTGCGGATCTTTCCGCCGTCCACTGGAATCCCGCCCAGATCCCGCAGATTCGCCAGCGGAGCCGGGGCAGGAATGATGGGTTTCGGCATGGCAGGTTTCCTCCCGGGTGCCATCCGCCGGGCATGGCCGGCGGCGCTTGTGGGCACCATCTTAGGCACGATCGGCAACGTGTGCGCCGACACCCGACTATGAGGCACGGCTCACATGGCGATAGGGTGAATTCGATCTCGTTCTCTGAAAGGCCTCTCCATGCACCGTCGCATTTCCCATCCCGGACTCCAGCAACTCGTTATGACCGCCGAACAGGCAGCGGCCATGATCCGCCCGGGAATGACCGTGGCGATGAGCGGTTTCACCGGCGCAGGCTATCCCAAAGCGGTCCCGCAGGCGCTCGCCGCCCAGATGGAAGCAGCGCACGCAAAGGGCGAGGACTTCCAGATCAAGGTCCTCACGGGCGCCTCGACGGCCCCGGAACTCGACGGCGTGCTGGCCAAGGCCGGCGGCATGGAACTGCGCCTGCCCTACCAGTCCGATCCCACGCTGCGGAAGCGGATCAACGACGGCGAACTCGAGTACATCGACATCCACCTCGGGCACGTGGCCCAGTACACCTGGTTCGGGTTCTACGGGCACGTGGACCTGGCCGTGATCGAGGTAGTGGGCATCAACGAGGACGGCAGCCTCATCCCGTCCTCCTCCGTGGGTAACAACAAGACCTGGCTTGAGCAGGCGGACAAGGTCATCATCGAGGTGAACCGCCAGCAGCCGGAAGCCATGGACGGCATGCACGACGTCTACTACGGCACCGCACTGCCCCCGCACCGCAAGCCCATCATGCTGGTGAACCCGGATGACCGCATCGGGGAGCCTTACCTGCGTCTGGACCCGGAGAAGGTCATTGCCGTGGTTGAGACGGACGCGCCGGACCGCATGACTCCGTTCGCAGCGCCGGATGAAACCTCGCAGCAGATCGCCGGGCACCTGCTGGACTTCTTCGATGCCGAAATCAAGGCCGGCCGGCTGACCAACAAGCTCCTTCCGCTGCAGTCGGGGGTGGGCAACATCGCCAACGCCGTGCTCGCCGGACTCTCCACCGCCGGGTACACCGGGCTCACGGCCTACACCGAGGTGATCCAGGACGGCATGCTGCACCTGATCCGCGACGGCGTGATCCGGGTGGCCTCCGCGACGTCCTTCTCGCTGAGCCCGGCGGGCATCGAGGAATTCAACTCGAACATCGATTTTTACCGCAAGCGCATCATCCTGCGGACCCAGGAGATCTCCAACCACCCCGAACTGATCCGCCGGCTGGGCTGCATCGCCATGAACGGCATGATCGAAGCTGACATCTACGGAAACGTGAACTCCACGCACGTTGCCGGTACGGCCATGATGAACGGCATCGGCGGCTCCGGGGACTTTGCCCGCAACGGCTTCCTTTCCGCCTTCATGTCCCCGAGCACGGCCAAGGGCGGGAAGATTTCCGGGATTGTGCCCATGGCCGCGCACGTGGACCACACGGAACACGACACCATGCTGATCATCACCGAGCGGGGCCTGGCGGATCTGCGCGGCCTGTCGCCCAAGCAGCGCGCCCGCGTCATCATCGAGAAGTGCGCGCACCCGGACTTCCAGCCGCTGCTGCAGGACTACTTCGAGCGCGCCAGCCGGAACAGCATGGGCAAGCACACCCCGCATCTGCTGGACGAGTCCCTGTCCTTCCACCAGCGGTTCGTCGAAACGGGAACCAGCCTGCCGGAGCCCGCCGGCCTTTAGCGCATCTGCGCGGGGGCCTAGCTCCCGCGCAGCCGGTCCAGTTCGCGGCGGTCCTTTTTAGTGGGCCGGCCGGCGCCCCGGTCCCGTACCGGAATACCCAGCGCCGGAGCTGCGGGACGGGCAGGCGTGGAATCCGTGAAGCAGTGCGACGCCGCTTCGGCACCGACGCGTTTGCTGATCAGCTGCCGGACCTCGAGGATCCGTTCGAATCCGGGCTGCCGGATCCGGACGGTGTCCCCGGGCTGTACCGGCTGCGCGGCCTTGGCGGGATTGCCGTTCAGCCGGACATGGCCGGCGCGGCACGCCGCGGTGGCCGCGGACCGGGTTTTATAGGCGCGGACCGCCCACAGCCAGGCGTCCACCCGGACGGTTTTTGAAGTGCTCGCTGGAATGCTCATGGGAGTTCCGAGTCTAGCGAAGTCCGCGCAGCCGGGCGGCGTCTTCCAGCGCCTGCTGCTGCTCCGGGCTCACTAGGGACCCGACGACGACGGCATCCCCGCCAGCTGCCCGTGCTGCGGCATCCGGTGCTGCGGCCAGCAGGCCGCGCACCTCGGCGGGCGTGTAGGGGACCGGAACCCGGGTATGTGCCACGGCGTGGCAGGTGGGACACAGCGGCACCAGGTCCGAGACCGGATCCAATGCGTAGCCGCCGGGCAGGTCCGTGCCCGGCACCAGATGATGCACCTGCATCAGCGCCTCGGTTCCCGGACCGTACCGCTGCGAAGGGACCAGCCCGCAGGCCGCACAGCAATTGCCGTGGAACGCCAGGCACAGCCGGCGGGCCTCGGCGTCGTGCTCGTAGGAGTTAGTGCGCTGCAGGCCCAACGCTTCGGCAGCCAGCGTGCCCGGGGGAGGGCTCAGCGGATCCGGCTCGGCGCCGAGAAATCCCGACCACAGCCGCCGCAGTGCCGGCAAGGAAGCTGACGGTACCGGCACGGCGCCGCCGACCCGGGGCAGGTTCGGCACATCTTCCTCGAGGAGCGACGCCGGCACTTGCTCGCCCAGGGGCAGCAGCCTGTCGAAATCCACCGTCACGGCGTCGGCGGTGCCGGTGGGGCCGGGCGGGACAACGACGCCGTGGCCCACCAGTCCGCGCTGCATCCCCTGGCTGCCGCACAGCAGGAGCCATACCTCGGTTCCAGCAAGCAGCGGGCGGCCGGCCATCAGGGGCATGCTCCGGCGGAAGGTTCCGCCGTCGTTCACCGCTGCTACTGCCGGACCGTAACCGCCGGGCCAGGGATCCGGGAGGTCCGGATTCCATTCAAGAAGGACTGATGCCACCGGTTAGCGGGGCTGGTAGGTGAGGCAGTCAGCGAGTTCCGCGCCGGGACCCACCCGTACATCGCGGGCGTCGCACATGAGGTGGTCATTGAACCGGCACTCATTGCGCTGGCACGCACCCACCTGGGCGAGGACCTTGGGCAGCCCGCCGGTGGCTGATGTGTCGATGAATGTGGCGCAGCTGGCGTGATCGGGAGAGCCGCCCACCGTGATCGCGTAGGCGGTGCATCCCTCATGGTTGAAGTCGCAGCTGGATACGGTGCAGTCCTGCACATGGGCAACGTGGTCGGTCATGGTTCCTCCAAAAGGCGGTCATTCGTTCCGTGCCTGGTTTCGAACGTACCACCGCGGTGCGGGAATAATTAGCGCGAATTTCCCTGCCCTATTTGGCCGGTTTGGCCGGTGCCGTCCGGTTGGGTAGAACGGAAGGATGACCGCTATGCAGGCCCCGGCCTCCGCCGCCGAATTCCAGCTCGCAGCGCAAGCGCAGGGCCTGGCCCTGGACGCTGCCCAGCTGGGCGTCCTTCCGGCGCTTGCCGCGGCTGCCGCGGCGGCCCGATCCGCCGAACCCGCGCCGGACAATACCTCCGTCTACCTGTGGGGCCCGCCGGGGCGGGGGAAGACCTGGCTGCTGGACACGTTGTTCGACTCCGTGGATATCGCGCAGAAACGGCGGCTGCATTTCCACGACTTCTTCCGTGAACTCCATGCACTCGTCTTCGCCGGTTACGGAAACCCCGGCTACCGGCAGGATTCGGCCTTCGCCGCGGCCCTGGACCAGATGCTGGGCCGGGTCCGGCTGCTGTGCTTTGACGAATTCCATGTAAAGGACCCGGCGGACGCAGCCTTCATCACCCGACTGCTCCGCACCGTGCTGGACCGCGGCATCGTGCTCGTGGCGACATCCAACTACGCGCCGCAGGAGCTGCTTCCGGACGAGATGTTCCACCACCTCTTCGAACCCGGTATTGCACTGATAACCGGACACCTGCAGGTCCTGGAGCTGGACGGGGACACGGATTACCGTGCCCGCCCCGGAAACACCGCCGGTTTCGCCGCCGGGTATCACCTGCGCAGCAACGACGACGCGCTGCTTGCCGTAGCCGGGCTGATCCCGCCCGGCGCAGCGGAAGGGGTGCAGCTGACACCGGGCACCCGGACGCTGGAGGCCCTGCGGGCGGACGGCGGGCAGCTGTGGTTCGATTTCGAGGACCTGTGCCATGCGCAGTCGGCCACCTCCGACTACCTGCAGCTGGCGCAGGCGCACCGGCACTGGGTGATCAGCGGCGTGCCCCCGGTCGGAGGATCGAATCCCTACGGCTGGCAGCGCTTCGGCAACGTCGTGGACGTGCTCTACGACGCCGGCTGCCGTCTGGACGTCATCGGGATGCCGGATTACGACGGCGTGTTCCCCGGGATAGCCCACCCCACCGACCTGGCGCGGATCCGCAGCCGGTTCGGGATGCTGCAACAGCTGCCTGCGGCCGGAAGTTAACTACCGCGTCCCACCGTTAGCGCCCGATGTCAGTTCCCGGCGTCGGCCGCGTCCTGGGCGTCAGCGAGCTTCTGCCGGGCTTTTTCCGCCGCCCGTCGGGCGGCACGGGCCGCGCGCCGGGCATGGTCCCGCTCTCGTTCCAGCTTCCCGGAACGCCGGTCCACGGTTGCGACCTCCCGCTCGAGTTGCCTAATCCGCTCCCGCAGTTCGTCGATCTCATCCGTGAGCTCGTCCCGACGGCCGGCGGACTCATCCACTTCCCGCTGGGCGGCGTCCAGCGCTTCCTGCGCCGTGCGCTCGGCCGCTGCCGCTTCCTCCAGGTCCGCCTGCGCCTTCCGGACAGCCCGCCGGGCTTCGGCCTGCCGTAGGCGGACCGCGGAACTGTCCTGGCTCCCGCCCTTGTCCTTCGCAGCCCCGACCCGGCCGGCCCCCGCCCTGCCGCCGGCCCCGTGGGCTATCGAGTCCGGGTCGGCAACGGCACCGTCCAGGTCCACCTCTTCCCACCCGCTGGCCGCGAGGGAACGGACCAGCTGGCCGCTGGCCACGGCCTCGGCCGCCGAGGGGTCTGTCATCGCGGCCCAGAGGGTCTGTTCGGCTTCCGCTGCCAACGATTCGCTGACCGGGTGGTCCAGCTCGGAGGCCAGGTCCCGGGCCTGGCGGACAATCGCGCGCAGCAGCCGCTGGCGTTCGGTGCTTAAGCGGCGCAGCTGCTTCTGGTCCAGGTCCTCCTGGGCTTCGCGCAGCGCCGCTCCCAGCTCCAGCACCTGATCCAGGTCCTCCCGCCGCCGGTGCGCCAGCAGATTAACCAGCCAGGCCGCCGTCGAGGGCTTTGGCAGGGCCTTGATGCGTTTGGCCAGATCCTTGTCCCCGGCCCGCCCGGCATCGGCGGCGGCGGCGTTGCGAGCGGCAGTGAATTCAGACGGCAGCAGCGCGTAGAGCCCGACGACGGTGGCACCGAGCGACGGCGGCGGCTGCGGATCCGCACTGCTCACCCGAAGACACCAAACCGGCCCAGCGCCACCACCAGCGAGAGCATCATCAGGATGACGCCCAGGGCGATCCGGTTGCGTTCGCCCCGCCGCACGTGGACCAGGACAGCCAATGCCATCAGGACGGTCAGCCCGGATGCAGCGATCGGCGTCAGTACGGGCGCCAGGCCGGTTGCCTCGGGAATGACCAGTCCGGCCGCTCCAAGGACTTCGAGGACGCCGATCAGTTTCACGGTGACCGGGGAAAAGTCCTCGGGCCAGCGAAGGTTCTCCCGGACACGCGCATAGCTCTGGAAGATCTTTACGACGCCGACTCCGGCAAATAGAAGTGCCAACAGCAGTTGAACAAGCCATAAGACCAGAGACAGCATGGGTACCTAAGCGACTTTCTGTGTACGGGCAGGAGTCAGCAGATTAGAACAGAGTGAACCAATGGAACCATCACAACCCAAGGATGGTCTGCCGTCGGGGAACTGCGCAACAACGGGCGTGGCGTAGCGCAGGTCGCTCAGAACCCGGCCACGGGACGGGGACGGTAGAACTCCTCGAGCGCACTGAACTCCTCTTCGGCGAGCTGGATGTCCAGGGCCTGGATGTTGTCGTCCAGATGGGAAGCTGCCGTGGCGCCGATCAACGGAGCCGTGACCACCGGGTTGGCCAGGACCCAGGCGAGGGCGACCTGCGCCCGGGTGGCGCCGAGCCCCTCGGCTACGTTCCCCACTGCATCGGTGATGCTGCGGTCCACTTCCTCGTTGCCCCCGTAGAGCATGTGGCCCTGTTCGTCGTAGTCCTGCCGGACCGTCCTCGTTCCCCAGGGACGGGCCAGGCGCCCGCGCGCCAGCGGGGAATAGGGCAGCGCTCCGATGCCCCGGTCCGCGCAGAGCGGATACATTTCCCGTTCCTCTTCGCGATAGAGGAGGTTGTAGTGATCCTGCATGGTGATGAACTGCGCCCAGCCGTGCTGTTCCTGCAGGAAGATGGCTTTCGAGAACTGCCAGGCGTGCATGCTCGAGGCGCCCAGATACCGGACCTTGCCGTCCCGGACCAGCTGGTCCAGGGTCTCCAGCGTTTCTTCGAGCGGCGTGGTGCCGTCCCAGCGGTGCACCTGGTAAAGGTCGATGTAGTCGGTGCGCAGGCGCCGCAGGCTCTGCTCCACCTGCCACAGGATGTGTTTGCGGGATAACCCCCATCCATTGGGACCCGGTCCCATCTCGCCGTGCACCTTGCTGGCGATCACGACTTCTTCCCGCCGGCAGTATTCCGCAACGGCAGCTCCGAGGATTTCCTCGCTGTGGCCGGCGGAATACACGTTCGCGGTGTCGAAAAAATTGATGCCCAGCTCCACCGCGTGCCGCAGCAGGGACTTGGCCTCGTCCTCGCGGATGGTCCATCCGTGCGCGCCGCGGTCCGGATCGCCGAAGCCCAGGCAGCCCAGCCCAATGACCGAAACAGTTGCCCCTGACTTGCCGAGCTTGGCGTATGTCATCGAGTTCATCGGCTGGCCTCCGCTGCTGCAGTGCGGGTTCATTACCGCACGATGCTACCGGGACGCGGCCCCGCTCCGGTAGGCAGGAGGCCCGAGGACTCCCGGCAGCTGCGGTTGCGGTCCTATACTGGCGCACATGGCCGCCGGAACAGGTACCGCAAGCCGTTTCTTGGTAGATGAAGCATTGGTGCTGCCGCCGCTGCATGAGCTGGCTGGTGTCGCTAAAGTGGCACAGCCCCGGGAAGGCCGGCGCACGGAAGTCCGGTATGACACCCCGGACGGCTCCCTCCGCAGACGCGGGTTCAGCCTCTCCCGGCACACGGACGACGACGGCGGTACGCGCTGGGAGCGCAGCGCACCCTCTTTGGAGCCTGCGGTCCGGGCCAGCAACACTACCGGGCCCGGTGCAGGGGTTCCGGCGGAACTGGTGGAGGACCTCCAAGCCGTGCTTCGGGGCCGGGAACCGGTGCCTGTTCAAACCCTTGTCACGCGCTATCTGGAGTACGGCCTGCTGGACGGTGCGGGCACGGTGCTTGCCCGCGTCACTGATGAAAGCACCAGGGCAGAGGGCATCGGAGCCGAGCCCTCCGGCCCGGACCGGCGGGTCTGGGCCGTTGCGTCCGCGGGCGGGGCGCTGGGCAAGGACGCGGGAACCATGTTCCTCGCTGCCGGTGCCGTGCCGGCGGGCACGGACGGCGTTGGGGGACAGGACGCAGTGCGGCACCCGGAGGGGACCGGCGCGGGCAACGGGGATACTCCGGACGGAACCGATGCCGGCATCCTGGACGCTCGAAGCCCGGTAGCACTGCTGCTGCTGGAGTATCTGCGCGAACAGTTCGAAGAGCTGCTGCGCCACGATCCGCGCGTGCGGCGGGGGGACGCTGACGGCATCCACAAGATGAGGGTTGCCACCAGGAGGCTGCGCTCGGCCCTCTCCAGCTACCGCAGCATCATGGACACCGAGCCGGGGCGCTCGCTGCGCGGGGAGCTGCGGTGGCTCGCCCGGGTACTGGGGAAGGCCCGGGACGCGCAGGTGATGCGGCACCGGCTCCAGCAGCTGATTGCCGCCGAACCCGCTGACCTGGTCATGGGGCCGGTTGCCGCCCGCGTGGACGAGGAACTGCTCCATGACTATCGGGAGGCCTACGGTCACGTCCGCGAAGCACTGCACTCCCAGCGGTATTTCCAGGCATTGGACGGACTCGAAGCACTACTGGACAGCCCGTTCTGGACGGAAACGGCCAGGGAACCGGCAGGTCCCGCAGCTGCCCGCATCATCCGGCGGGACCGGAAAAGGCTGCACCGTCGGGTACGGTCCACACGGACATTGACGGGCCTCGAATATGCGGAAGCGCTTCATGACGCGCGCAAGGATGCCAAGCAGTTGCGCTACGCAGCCGAAGTCTGGGCGCCCGTGCAACCGAAGGAAGCGAAGGAAATGGTGGACGCCGCCGAGCATGTGCAGAAGGTCCTGGGTGAGTACCAGGACAGCGTGGTGACGCAGGCCTACCTGCGGCGTATGGGGGCAACGGCGTTGGCTGCCGGTGAGAACGGCTTTACCTACGGGCGGCTGCATGCCTTGGAGCAGGCCTCGGCCCAGTCGGCCCAGGAGCGGTTTGCCCACGCTTGGAAAGGCTTCCCGACCAGCCCCTGAGGGAGGCAATCGCATGGAATCGCCCTGGGCGCCGCTGCGCCGGCGGATGTTCCTCATTCTGTGGCTTGCCCAGCTGGGGTCCAACATCGGCACCTGGATGCAGACCGTGGGGGCCCAGTGGTTCCTGGTGGAAAACAGTGACAATCCCGCCCTTGTATCCCTGGTCCAGACTGCGAACCTCGCACCGTCCCTTCTGCTGGGTCTCATTGCCGGGGTGCTGGCGGACGCCTTCAACCGACGTCGGCTGATCCTGGGCGCCAACATCTTCGCCGCCGGTGCTGCTACCGTGCTGACGGTCGTGGCCGCGCTGGGCCTGCTGGACCCGGATTCGCTGCTGCTCTACACCTTCCTCATCGGCTCCGGCATGGCGCTGAGTGCCCCCGCCTGGCAGGCCATCACCCCTGCACTGGTGCCGCGGGAAGAGATCCAGGCAGCCGCAGCGCTCGGCAGTGTGGCAATGAACACGGCCCGCGCCGTTGGTCCCGCCATCGCCGGCCTGCTGGTGGCCCTGACCGGTCCGGCCTTTGTGTTCGGCCTGAACGCACTGTCCTTCGTGGGCACCTCCATTGCGATCTACAGTTGGCGGGCTCCGCAGCGGGATCCGGACGAACGCGAACACGTGGGAGAGGCGCTCGCCGCAGGTATCCGCTACATCCGTGCTGCGCCGCTCATCCGCCGGATCCTCCTGCGGTCCGGCCTGTTCATATTTCCCGCCAGCGCCCTCTATGCGCTGCTGCCCGTTGCCGCCAACGGCCATCTCGGCCTGGGTTCGGCAGGATACGGGCTACTGCTCGGGGCGCTGGGTATCGGCGCCGTGCTGGGTGTCCTGCTCCTGCCGCGGCTCCGGACCGTCCTGAAGGACAACACACTGCTGGGCATCAGCGCCGTGGTCTTCGCGGCCGGGACCTTCGCCTCGGGATACCTGCCGGCGTGGGCCGTTGCCGTGCTGTTGGTCTTCGCGGGGTTCGCCTGGATCTCCACGTTCTCCACCTTGAACGCAGCTATGCAACTGACCCTGCCCGAATGGGTGCGTGCCCGCGGCCTGTCTGTGTATCTGATGGTCGCCGCCGGCACGCAGGCCGTGGGCGCTGTTTTCTGGGGATCGGGTGCCACCGGTGCCGGCTACGCTCCTACCCTGGCTTTTGCCGCCGGCGTACTGCTGGTGGCGGGGGTCAGCGTCGCGGTGCTTCCGCTGCTGCCGGGCACCGGACGCCTGGACCGCAGCGTAGCCGGCACGGAACTGCACCTTCCCGCCGGTGAGGAACCGAAACCCGGTGCCGGGCCGGTGACGGTCCTGATCTCCTACGAGGTCCCCGCGGACCTCAGTGACGAGTTCGTGAAGGCCATGCACAGAGTCCGGCTGTCCCGCATGCGCACCGGTGCCACGGACTGGGAACTGGTGCACTCGGTCACTGACCAGGATCAGTTCCGGGAGATTTACGATGTGCCGACCTGGCGGGAGTACCTGCGGCAGGAACAGACGCGGACTACGGGGGAAGACCGCCGGATCATTCAGGCCGCATGGGACCTGGCCGAAGTGGAACCGCGGGTCCGCTGGTTCCTCCCCGCCTCCGCCTGAGCGTTCGGCCCGGCGGCAGTCCAACGGATAGACTGGGACCCGGTTCGAAGGCCGTTTCCGCGGCGGGCCGGCGCGTTGGTAGCGATGCGCTGAAAACGATGCAGTGAACAAACCATTAGTTGAGGTATTTTGCGAGATTTTAGTGCACGCCTGGCCACTGCCGAGGAGATCGCCAACTGGGATAAGCACGTGCTTGCCAACCCCGGGGGCGGCAATGTCCTCCAGTCGGCGTCCTTCGCGGAAGTGAAGTCCCACCACGGCTGGAATCCCGTCTACCTGGCCTTCACCGGACCCGATTACGTGACCTACACGCTGGCGATCGAGAAGAAGGTCCCGGCCCTGGGCAGCCTCTGGTACCTCATCAAGGGTCCCGACGTCGCCGCCCCCGAAGACGTGCCGCTGGTGGTGAACGCGCTGACCCGGTTCATCAAGGAGACCCGCCGCAAGGTTTTCGCGATCAAGGTCGAGCCGGACATCGTGGACAGCGAAGAGGTCCAGGCCCTGTTCACGGGGGCCGGATTCATTAAGACATTCAACCTGCAGCCCAACGACTCCACGGCACTGCTGGACACCACGCCTGACGAGGAGCAGCTGCTCAAGAACCTCTCCTCCCGCGGCCGGAACGCGGTCCGCCGGGCCATCCGTGAAGGCGCCGATGTCCGACGGGTCGAGCCGACCGAAGAAAACATGCGGACCATGTACCGCCTGATGGCCCACATCGAGGACCGCTCCGCTGCACGGCTGCGCTCCTACGAGTACTACCACCGGTTCTGGTCCAACTTCGTTGCCGCCGGCCAGGGGCGCTTCTACTTTGCATTCGAGGACGGGGAGCCCACTGTGGGTGCCTTCGTGATTGCCTACGGGAACAAGGGCACGTACAAGGACGGCGGGTCCAAGCCGCGGCGCTCCCAGTACGGGGATTCGCATCTGGTCCAGTGGACCGCGATCACCGAACTCAAGAAGGAGTGCGGCATTGTCCAGTACGACTTCTGCGGCACACCGCCGAGTAACCAGCTCAAGGATAAGAGCCACCCGCACCACGGGCTGGGTCTGTTCAAGACCAGTTTCTCCAAGACGGTCACGGATTTCGTTGGGTGCTACGACTTCGTTGTGGACCCGGTCCGTTACCGGATCTGGAACACCATCGGCGAACGCGTGGCGCGGCAGATTTACTGGCGCCGCCACCAGCAGCCGTTCTACTAAGCAGCAGTTCCAGCAGGCAATAACCCGGGCGGGTCCCGGAACAGGCGAAAGGGTGAATCCTTGGAGAACACATCCGATCCGGGTGGGCGCAAGCCCGGATCGAATCCGGATTCGGCACCGAATCCGGACCCGGTTGCGGGGCCCATTCCGTTGATCAGCGTGCCGGCCCGCCGGCGGGCGGAGCCCGCAAAGGCGCAGCCGGAACACCCTGAGCAGGGGAAGGCGCAGCAGGGGAGCCGGCAGCCTGGCAGCACCCAGGCAGGGAAGCCGCAGGCCCAGCGGGCAAAGTCCGGCAAGGGACCCCGGCCGGGGCAAGGCGCGGCCGGGCGGTCTTCGCGGCCGGCGGCAAAGGCGCCGACGCCGCCGTCGAAGGCTCCGGGGCAGCCAACCGCCGGTATGGACATGCCCACCGCTGCCCTGCGCAGCACCCGGCCCAAGCCGCCGCCTCCCACCACATCAGTAATCCGCCCGGCCGGGTCCAAGGCGCTTCGTCCGCAGACGGGCCGCATGCGGACCACGGCCGACCCGCGTGAGAAACGGCCGGCGCGTACGCGCAAAACCGTTCCCCCGGGAACGGTGCCGCTGCCGTCCACAACCGTCCGTGCGGACCGCTCGTCCGCTGCGGCGCGGCGCATGCTGCGCAGGCTGGTCCAGGGGGAGAATCCGCCCACCCAGGCCATGTCCATTGTGGAGCGGCTGGCCGGCAGCCCCTATGCCAACCCCATGGTGCGCACCGGCGGGCCGGACGCGAATGCCCGCAAGACCCTGGACCTGGCCCTCGGCATGGCCGAAACCATGTTCCGTTACGGTGCCGGCGCGCTGGAGGTGGAAACCGCCATCATCGCGGTGACCGCCGCATTTGGGCTGGAAAGCATCGAAGTGGACATCACCAACCAGTCGGTGCTGCTCAATTACTCTCCGAAGGACCAGACGCCCATCACGGTGATGCGCGTGGTCCGTTCCTGGACGAACAACTATGCCGGGCTCGGCCTGGTCCACCAGCTGGTCACCGACATCATCGACGGCGGGCTCTCGCGTGCCGAGGCGGCCAACCGGCTCAACGAGATCACGCAGCGGCCGAAGCCGTTCCCGCGCTGGGCGGTGACCGTGTCCGCCGGTGTCTTCGCCGCGGCGATCGTAGGGTTCATCGGTGGCGGCCCGCTGGCCTCGCTGGTGGGCTTCGCCGGCACGGTGATGGTCAGCCTGCTCCAGCGCGTGCTGGGCAGGTGGCGGGTCCCGGACTTCTTCACGACGGCGGCCAGCGGCTTTGTCGTCACGGCGATGGCAATGCTGTTCTGGTCCATGGAGGTGCCGATTTCCCCCGGCATTGTCGTTGCGGGCGGAATCCTGCTGATGCTGCCCACCGGGCGTCTGGTCTCCGCAGTACAGGATGCGATCAACGGGTTCCCGGTGACGGCGTCGGGCCGGTTCCTGTCCGCGTTCCTGACCTTCGGCGCCCTGGTGGCCGGTATCGCCGTCGCGCTGGTAATGGGTGCGTTGATGGGCATGGGCCGGTTGAACGTGACGGACGTGACCTCGTCGCAGTACTCCTTCCCGGTGACCCTGCTGTTGTTGGCCGTTGCGCTGGGAACCATCTGCATTGTCGAACAGTCCCCGCGCCGGCTGGTGCTGCCCACGGTGCTGATCGGCACCGTCGGTTTCCTGGTCTACCAGCTGGCGGAGGCAGGCGGCATGGGGCCGCGCCTGACACCGGCGGTGGCTGCCATCTTCATCGGCATGGTGGCGCGCATCGTTGCCCTGCGGATGGGGGCACCGCAGCTGATCGTCGCCGTCCCCGCTGTCCTGTTCCTCTTCCCGGGGCTGGCGATCTTCCGGTCCATGTACGGCCTGAGCATCGGCACCGACGAGATGTACCAGGGCGTGGTGGGCCTGTTTGACGCGCTCACCGTCATTCTGGCCATCTCCGGAGGCGTGGTGCTCGGTGACAACCTGGGCCGGCCCTTCACCCGGAACCTCAACGGCAACGACCGCCGCAACCGGCGGCGCTAGCAGCCCCCGAAAAGACAAAAGCCCGGCCCGCTGATGAAGCGGGCCGGGCTTTTTGCCGTCCGGGCTAAAGAATCTTGCCCACCGGTGTGCGCTTTTCGGCCTGGAAGACGTCTTCGGTGCGTCCCGCAGCCCAGTAGCCGGAAAGGGAGACCTGCCGGCGTTCCAGTCCCCGGTGGCTGAACAAGACATCGCGCAGGGACTTCATGGCCTCCCGCTCGCCATGTGCAAAGACCTGCACGGTTCCGTCCCGCCAGGGTGCCGCCGAAACGGCGTCGGTCAGCATCCGGCTCCGGCCGGCGGGGATGTCCCCGCGGTACAGCCAGGTCAGCTCCACGCCCGCAGGTTTCGGCACGGGCTGGCGGTCGGCGGGGCCGGCGACTTCGATGAACGCCTGCCCGACGGCGTCCTGCGGCAGCGCACGGAGCACAGTGGCAGCCGCGGGGAGGGCTGATTCATCGACGGCCAGCAGGTACCAGTCGGCGTCGGGGTCGGGGTTGAAGGCACCGCCGGGGCCGGAGAAGGTCAAGGGTTCACCCGGCTGTGCCGTCGCCGCCCACGGCCCGGCCAGGCCTTCGTCTCCGTGGACTACGAAGTCGATGCTGATTTCGCGTGCTTCAGGATCCACGTTCCGGACCGTGTAGGTGCGGGACACCGGCCAGTGTTCCCGTTCGCTCCGCGCCCGAATGGTGTCCAGGTCCTCGGTGCCGTCAATCGGGCGGCCCTGCGGGCCAAACCAGATCTTGCAGTAGGCATCGGCGCAGCTGTTGGGCTGGAACCGGTCGAAGCCGGGTCCGCCGGCAACCACCCGCACCATATGCTCGCTGATCTGCTCCCGGCGGAGAACCTCAAGGGTCAGCAGGGGGCGCTGGCGCCGGGGAGCAGGAGACTCAGGCTCCTGCTGGCGCGGGGAAGTCATTGGTTCGGACATGGGTGTCTCCTAGGAAAGGGCCTATAACTACCGTATCGCGCCGCTCTTACCGCTCCCCGCGAAGCCGCCAGTCCACGGGCTCGGCGCCCTGCTGGGCGAGCAGCTCGTTAACCCGGCTGAACGGCCGGGAGCCGAAGAACCCGCGTGATGCCGACAGGGGGCTGGGATGCGCCGATTCGACGGTGGGCGTGCCTCCGAGAAACGGGACAATGCCCTGCGCATCGCGGCCCCACAGGACGGCGACCAGGGGAACGCGCGTGCCGTCCGGGCGGCGGCGGGCAGCCAGTGCCCGCACGGCGAGTTCAGTGATTTCCTCCCACCCCCGCTTCCGGTGTGAGCCTGCTTCCCCGGCACGCACGGTGAGCACGCGGTTCATCAGGACCACACCCTGATCCGCCCAGGCGCTGAGGTCCCCGGAGGGGGAGGCATTGATTCCCAGATCGGCGTGGAGCTCGGTAAAGATGTTGTTCAGGCTTCGGGGAAGCGGACGCACGCCCTTCCCCACGGAGAAGGAGAGGCCCACCGCATGCCCGGGGGTGGGGTAGGGGTCCTGGCCTACGATCAACACGCGGGCGCTGGCCAACGGACGCTGGAAGACGCGCAGGATGTTGCCGGGGGCAGGCAGGATGCGCTGTCCGGCGCGGCGCTCCGCCTCCAGTTCGGCTGCTATTTCTTCCAGGCGCGTCTTCACCGGGGCCAGCACATGGGCCCAGTCGGGAGCCATGAGGTCCTCAAGGCGTGCGGGTGCAGCGAAGGGGAAAGGGATATTTTCCTCCCGTGCGGCTTCGCCGGTGTAGGAAAAAAGCTGGGGTTCGTCTGTGGTCACTGGTCCATTTTGTCACCGGTGCGTTTGCGGTGTCTTGCCGGGGACCGTCCTAAATGACAAGCCTGTTATTCCCAATTAGCATGGGCGGTAGATATACAACAGGGATCTTTTTGGGAGTGAATGTGGCGGAATCGGCCGAAGCCGAGCGGTTTTCCCTCGATGACGCAGTGGACCCGGAGAGCCCGTTGGGTGCCCAGGAACAGCAGATGCTTGCGTTGGAACGGGCGTGGTGGAAATACGCCGGCGCCAAGGAACAGGCCATCAAGGACCTCTTCGGGATGTCGGCCACGAGGTACTACCAGGTCCTGAATGCCCTGATTGATACCGAGGAAGCCCTCGCCCATGATCCGATGCTGGTCAAACGATTGCGTAGACTACGTACGACCCGCCAGCGTGCCCGTACCGCCCGCCGCCTGGGCACCGGCGTTTAGCGCCGGTTCCCTCCAATGTTGGCGGCCCAGCATGCGGCGCCATCAGAACAAGGATTGAAACTCCACAATGAGCCAATACCCCCGGGACGAGTTCGACAAGGTCCCTGAAACGTCCGCGCGGCAGGGCGTGCACCGCGAACGCCTCATTCCCTCGCGTTCGAACGGGCTGGGGCTGCTGATCACCGTGGGTGTGTTGGCTCTGCTGATCGGCCTGGCAGCCTTCTTAGTGCTGCCGCGGCTGGGCATCGGTACGGGGTCCGATGATCCGTCCGCGGCGGCACAGGCTCCGGCGCCTGCCTCTGCGTCCGCCTCAGCTGCGGCCACTCCGACTCCCGAGGTGGAGTCCGACGCCGCCTCGCCGAGTCCGACTCCGGCATCCACGCCCACTCCGACTCCCACGCCCAAGCCGACGCCGACCCCGACTGTGCCGGCGGTCGACCGTACCCAGCCGGTGGCAGTGTTCAATGCCAGCGGGGTCACCGGACTAGGTGCCAGCGTTTCCGGCCGGATGAGCGCTGCTGGGTGGGCCGTGGGAACTGTGGCTAACTGGGGCGGCGCACCCCAGCAGGGATCCGGCGTTTACTACAGCTCGCCGGAGCTGGCAGCAAATGCGCAGGAAATCGGCGCGCAACTGGGGATACCCGCTCTGGAAACGCCCGGCTTCACCGGTGTCACCGTGATCCTGGGCCCGGGATACCGGTAAACCGGGCTCGGGTAAAAAGACCATAACGTTATCGCTGCCTGTGTATGTGATCGGTATCACCGTAGTTAGAGTGATGCCAGCCGGTTTGCGCCGCTGACCTTGGCCTCCCTTGGGAACCGACAGAGGCGCCGGATCCGGCGCCTCCGGCGTCCAAGCATGCCGCCGGAGGGCGGCATCGGAATCTAGGTTGGAGAAAGATCATGGCGCAGGGGATCGTCAAGTGGTTCAACGGTGAAAAAGGGTACGGCTTTATTACCCTCGACGAGGCAGAGACGGACGTGTTCGTACACTGGTCAGCCATCCAGGCATCCGGTTACCGGACGCTGGAAGAAGGCCAACGGGTTGAGTTCGAAATCGGCGAGGGCCAGAAGGGTCCGCAGGCCGAGGAAGTCCGTGCACTGTAGGCCACTTTAAGGAACATCCTCCCGGCTTGGGGGCGGGATCGGCAGCGGCGGAGCCTCGGCTCCGCCGCTGCTTTTGCATTCGCCCGCCGGCAGCGGCCGGGAACGCTGTGAACCGGATGGCATGTCGGCGTGATCGCTTGCACTCAGTGTGTGGGAGTGCTAATTATTGACTTAGCACTCTTGCCGGATGACTGCTAAATGTCCGACGGTGTTGAGTGAACAAGCAACCCACTGGGGTGAGGAACGGGGAGCGCGTAAAGAGATCGCGCGATCCGGGCCGTCCGTCGCGGGCACTCCAGCCAGGAATGCAACATTTTGCTCCAAGCATGACTGTTCCGGAAGGACGATAGCCGTTATGGCCAAGATCATTGCATTTGAAGAAGAGGCACGCCGCGGCCTCGAGCGCGGGTTGAACATCCTCGCCGACGCCGTCAAGGTGACCCTCGGCCCGCGTGGCCGCAACGTGGTCCTCGAAAAGAAGTGGGGCGCCCCCACGATCACCAATGACGGCGTTTCCATCGCCAAGGAGATCGAGCTGGACGATCCCTACGAGAAGATCGGCGCAGAGCTGGTCAAGGAAGTTGCCAAGAAGACTGACGATGTTGCCGGTGACGGCACCACCACGGCAACTGTCCTCGCCCAGGCACTGGTCCGGGAAGGCCTGCGCAACGTTGCCGCCGGCGCCGACCCGCTGAGCCTGAAGCGCGGCATCGAGAAGGCTGTTGCCGCCGTTACCGCCGAACTGATTGCATCTGCCAAGGAGATCGAAACCAAGGAGCAGATCGCCGCTACGGCTTCCATCTCCGCCGGTGACCAGCAGATCGGCGACCTGATTGCCGAAGCACTGGACAAGGTGGGCAAGGAAGGCGTCATCACGGTCGAGGAGTCCAACACCTTCGGCCTGGAACTGGAACTCACCGAAGGCATGCGCTTCGACAAGGGTTACATCTCCGGTTACTTCGTCACCGACGCCGAGCGCCAGGAAACGGTCCTTGAGGATCCGTACATCCTGATCGTCAACTCGAAGATCTCCAACGTCAAGGATCTCGTTGCAGTCCTCGAGAAGGTCATGCAGTCCGGCAAGCCGCTGCTGATCATCGCCGAAGATGTTGAGGGTGAAGCCCTGGCAACTCTGGTGGTCAACAAGATCCGCGGCACCTTCAAGTCCGTAGCCGTCAAGGCACCGGGCTTCGGCGACCGCCGCAAGGCACAGCTGGCCGACATCGCCATCCTCACCGGTGGCCAGGTCATCGCCGAAGAGGTTGGCCTGAAGCTGGAAAACGCCACGCTGGACCTGCTGGGCAAGGCCCGCAAGGTTGTTGTCACCAAGGACGAAACCACCATCGTGGAAGGCGCAGGCGACGCTGAAGAGATCGCCGGCCGCGTCAACCAGATCCGTGCCGAAATCGAGAACTCCGATTCGGATTACGACCGCGAGAAGCTGCAGGAACGCCTGGCCAAGCTGGCCGGCGGCGTTGCAGTCATCAAGGCCGGTGCGGCAACCGAGGTTGAGCTGAAGGAACGCAAGCACCGCATTGAGGACGCTGTCCGCAACGCAAAGGCTGCCGTTGAAGAAGGCATCGTCGCCGGTGGTGGCGTGGCCCTCATCCAGGCCGGCCTCAAGGCCTTCGCGAACCTGTCCCTCGAGGGCGACGAAGCAACGGGCGCCAACATCGTCCGCGTTGCCATCGACGCTCCGCTGAAGCAGATCGCCTTCAACGCAGGCCTGGAGCCGGGCGTTGTTGTGGACAAGGTCCGCGGCCTGCCCGAAGGCTTCGGCCTGAACGCAGCAACCGGCGAGTACGAAGACCTGCTGGCTGCCGGCATCAACGACCCGGTAAAGGTAACGCGCTCTGCCCTGCAGAACGCAGCTTCCATCGCCGGCCTGTTCCTGACCACCGAAGCAGTGGTTGCTGACAAGCCGGAGAAGTCGGCCCCCGCCATGGGCGGCGCTGACGAGATGGCCGGCATGGGCGGCATGGGCGGCTTCTAAGCCCCCGCAGCTCTTGCCTAAAGCGTAAGTAAGAGGCGGGGGGGGCGCCGGCCGGGGGGCCCCCCGCGGGGGTTCATAGACAACCGCCACGGCGACATCTGGCGTGTGCCCCGCCGCCGCCCGCGGCCCGCCCCCCCCGCCTCTTGCATTTAAGAGCGCACCTGCATTTAAGAGCGCACTGCCTGTAAGAGGGCACTGCCTTGCAGAGCGCCAGCACAGCTCCGGGCGGCGACGGAATCAGTGCATAAAGAGCGACGTGTTCGCCGCCTCCGTCTCGGCGTACTGCGCTGACGCGAAGGCCAGCGCCTGGTTGATGCTGTCCAGTGATTCCTCCACCCGGGCCTGCGTGGCCCGCCAATCGGTAACCAGCAGCTGGAAATTGGCCGACGCGGATCCCCGCCAGATTTCGCTTAGCGAGGCCAGCCCGGCCTGCATGCCGTTCACGTCTGCCCGAAGGCGCTCAATGGTTCCTTGTACTTCGGCACTCTTGGCAGCCAGCGCCTCGCTGTCCACGGCAAATAGGGGCATGATTTCCTCCTGGTAGCGGCTTGGATCGGATACCGGAAGGGTAGGGCGGCAGCCGGCCGCCGGCGCGAGAAGGACCAATAGGGTGTGGAGGACGAAGGCCGGTCTTCCTCCGGGATACCCCTGTGGAGGGCAGAACGGCCCCTCCGGCCCGTCTGGAGGCCCGGCGGCGCCCAGGGGAGGGTCAGTTGTCGTCAGCGTCGTCGGGACGCTCAGGGAACTGCTCCGGAGCGCGGTAGGGTAGGCGGATGGACAGGGTGGCGCCTCCGCCTTCCGTCTCGGCCAGCCGCACCGTCCCGTCGTGCTGGGCCACCAGGGCGGCCACAATGGCCAGTCCGAGCCCGGTGCCGCCGGTCTCCCGGTAGCGGGAGGAATCGGCGCGGTAGAAGCGTTCGAACACCCGCGCGGCGTCGTCCTCCGAGATCCCGGGCCCGTGGTCCCGTACCTCCAGCACCGCGTCCATCCGGTCATGGATAACGGGTGCTACTCCGACTGCCACTTCGATGGGAGAACCGGCCGGCGTGTAGCGCAGGGCATTGGTCATCAGGTTCGCCACGACCTGCCGCAGCCGGGCCTCGTCTCCCATGGTCGGTGCGCTCTGCGGCGCGTGGCCGTCCAGCCCCACCACCCGGATGTCCCGGTCGGGAGCGCTGGCACGCGCGTCCAGGGCGGCGTCGTTGCCCAGGATCATCAGGTCCACCGGCTCGTATTCGAGCGGGCGCTGCTCATCCACCCGGGCCAGGGTCAGGAGGTCCTCTACGAGTTGTCCCATGCGCTTGGCTTCGCTCTCGATTCTGCCCATGGCAGCGGAGATCTCTTCGGGTTTCTGAAGTGCGCCGTGGCGATACAGCTCCGAGAAGCCGCGGATGGTCACCAGCGGGGTCCGCAGTTCATGGGAGGCGTCCTGCACGAAGCGGCGCATCTTGCGCTCGGATTGGGTGCGGGCTGCAAACGCAGTTTCGATATGGGCCAGCATGGCATTGAGCGAGCGGGACAGGCGGCCGATCTCCGTGGCAGGGTTGCCCACCTCCACGCGGCGGGAGAGGTCCCCGGCAGCAATGGCGGCTGCGGTTTTTTCCACCTGGCTCAGCGGACGGAACTGCCGGGTGACCGCCCAATAAGCGATCCCCGTGGCGCCCAGGGTTCCGAGCAGCCCGACCGAAAACACCAGCGACGCCGCCTCGTCCACGGTCGCGGCGACCGAGTCCAGCGGAATCGCAACGGCCACGGAACCGGGCAGGTTCTCGAAGTCGTAGATGCGTACCCGCCAGCCCTTCGATGTCGGCTCCGTGCCGCGGACATCGAAGCCCTCGGCGTCCATGGCCTCTACCTGTTCGGAGGTGTAGTTATCGAGCTTCGGGATGTCCGTCGCCGACTCCGAATGCGTCGCCGGACCATGGCTGCCGTCTTCGTTCAGGTACAGCCCGTAGTACCGGAACAAGGAGGCGTCGGTGCTCGGCTCGTTCACCAGCAGGTAGCGCGAGACCTTGGACGCATTAGCGTCGATGTCCGCGTCCAGCCGGTCCACCAGTATCTGGCGCAGCAGGGTAATGGTGGCGAAGCCGGTGATGGTCACCGTGACCACCATCAGCACCGCCATGATGGCGAGAAGCTGCGACCGAAGTGAAGCGGATTTCCAGCGCCGTATCAAAGCCCTAGCGCTTCTCCGAGGAGCGGAGCAGGTAGCCCACGCCGCGCTTGGTCTGGATCAGCGCCGGCGCGTCCGGGCTGCGGTCGATCTTGCGTCGCAGGTAGGAGATGTAGGACTCCACGATGGAGGCGTCTCCGTTGAAGTCGTATTCCCAGACGTGGTCCAGGATCTGTGCCTTGGACAGGACACGGTTCGGGTTCAGCATCAGGTACCGCAGCAGTTTGAACTCGGTGGGGGAGAGGTCGATGGTGACCCCGCCGCGTCGCACCTCGTGGGCGTCGTCGTCGAGCTCCAGATCATCCACGCGGATGACGGCGTCGTCGTCCTCGAGCGGTTGGGTGCGGCGAAGCACGGCGCGGATCCGCGCCACCACCTCGTCGAGGCTGAAGGGTTTGGTGACGTAGTCGTCGCCGCCCACGGTGAGGCCGGTGACCTTGTCCTCGGTGTCGTCGCGGGCGGTCAGGAAGACCACGGGGAAGTGCTGTCCGGCGGCGCGCAGCCGGCGCGTGAGGGTGAAGCCGTCCATGTCCGGGAGCATTACGTCCAGGACCGCGAGGTCCGGATTGTGGGAGTCGACGGCGGCAAGGGCCTCACGGCCGTTGGCTGCCGCGACGACGTCGAACCCGGCAAAGCGCAGCGAGGTGGACAGCAGCTCGCGGATATTGGGCTCATCATCGACAACAAGGAGGCGTGCTTCGGGTGCAGACGATTTGTTCACCCGCCCAGTTTCTTACATTTAGCTGGACGTTGTCTGTAGGTGTGCAGAACAAAATCTGGGAGTGCCCGGTGAGCGTCAGCTCCTATATCGGCCGACATTGCGCTCGGCCCGGAACGATATGCACTTCCCCGAGGCCGCACTACACCGGCTTTTCGATATCCGTAGCGTCCAGGATGGAGTAGGCGTAACCCTGCTCGGCGAGGAAGCGCTGCCGTTTGGCGGCAAAGTCCTGGTCCAGGGTGTCGCGGGCCACCACGGTGTAGAAGTGCGCTGCCTTGCCGTCCGCCTTGGGGCGCAGGAGCCGTCCCAGCCGCTGGGCCTCTTCCTGCCGGGAGCCGAAGGAACCGGAGACCTGGATGGCCACGGACGCCTCGGGCAGGTCGATGGAGAAGTTCGCAACCTTGGACACCACGAGGGTGCTCAGGGCTCCTTCGCGGAATTCATTGAAGAGCCGCTGGCGTTCCTTGACCGGGGTGTCACCCTTGATCACCGGTGCGTCCAGCCGCTCGGAGAGTTCGTCCAGCTGGTCCAGGTACTGCCCGATCACCAGGGTCTGCTCGCCGGCATGGCGGCGGACCAGTTGTTCGACGACGCCGGTCTTGGTCTCCGAAGTCGAGCACAGGCGGTATTTGTCCCCGTCTTCGGCCATGGCGTAGGCCACCCGCTCATCCCGCGGCAGGTCCACCCGGACCTCGATGCATTCGGCCGGGGCAATGTAGCCCTGCGCCTCGATGTCCTTCCACGGGGCGTCGTAGCGCTTGGGGCCGATCAAGGAGAAGACCTCGCCCTCGCGGCCGTCCTCACGGACCAGGGTGGCGGTCAAACCCAGCCGGCGCCGGGCCTGCAGGTCCGCGGTCATCCGGAAAATCGGTGCCGGGAGCAGGTGCACCTCGTCGTAGATGATCAGGCCCCAGTCGTTGGCGTCCAGCAGCTCCAAGTGCGGATAGAGTCCGCCGCGCTTGAGGGTCAGGACCTGGTACGTGGCGATGGTGACCGGCCGGACTTCCTTCACCGCGCCGGAGTATTCACCGATTTCGTCCTCGGTCAGGGAGGTGCGCTTGAGCAGCTCATCCTTCCACTGCCGGGCGGAGACGGTGTTGGTTACCAGGATGAGGGTGGTGGTGGAGCTGGTGGCCATGGCCGCGGCACCCACCAGGGTCTTGCCCGCACCGCAGGGCAGTACCACCACGCCGGAACCGCCGGCCCAGAAGTTCTCGGTGGCGAGCTTCTGGTAGGGGCGCAGGGCCCAGCCGTCTTCGTTGAGCAGGATCGGATGCGGCGTGCCGTCCACATAACCGGCCAGGTCTTCGGCAGGCCAGCCCAGCTTCAGCAGCAGCTGTTTGAGCTGGCCGCGCATGGCAGACTGCACCACTACCGTTTCGCCGTCGATCCGCGGGCCCAGCAGCGGCTGGATTTTCTTGGCGTGCATTACTTCTTCGAGCACCGGGTAATCATTGGTGCGCAGCACCAACCCGTGCTGGGGGTCCTTCTCGAGGCGCAGCCGGCCGTACCGGGACATGGTTTCTTCAATGTCGATCAGCAGCGAATGCGGCACCGGGAAACGGGAGTACATAAGCAGCGTGTTCAGGACCTGTTCGGCGTCGAGCCCCGCAGCCCGCGCATTCCACAGTCCCAGCGGCGTCAGCCGGTAGCTGTGGATGTGCTCGGGGGCACGCTCGAGTTCGGCGAAAGCGGCGATGGCGTGCCGGGCCTCGGTTGCCTGTTCATGATCGACCTCCAGAAGAATCGTCTTATCGCTCTGGACAATCAACGGTCCGTCAACCATGTGCCGGGCTACCCTCCACTATTTCCACGTCCATAATCCGATGTACTGACACTGTGCGTTCGACGTCGCTGCGCGGGTCATAGACCCGGACCCTGCCGTCGCTCACTGACAGGGGAACGAAAATCTCCTGCCGCTGATTCCCCTGGGCATCCACCACGCCCATCCGCACCGAACTCTTGGTGCGGATGGCCTTGCGCAGGGTTTCCAGGCTGACCAGGGACTGGCTCTCGCCGGCGTGTGGGACGGGCCCTCCGCCGCGCAGCGCGGCAAGCTGCCGGTCCAGGTCCTCGTCCGTAAGTTCCCACGGGTTCAACCGGGCCCGAGAGGAGGACGGTGCCGGCACCGGGACCATCCGGTGGGAGCCAACCGGTTTGCGCGCCGGGCCTTCCAGCGCCGGCGGATAGCCGAGCTCCCGAAGGGAAAAGGTGAGTTCCTTGGCGGGCACGTTGGCTGCGACCACCGTCGGGGCCAACCGCACCAGGCCGAGTGAAGCGGTCCGAGGGTCCGCCAGCAGGGCGTTCAACCCGGCCTCGTCATCACTGCGCAGATACGATCCGGCCGCACCCACCCGCAGCCGGCCGTACCGGGCTGCGGTGTCCTCCACCAGGTAGCGCAGCGGCTGGGGGACCTCCGTTGCGGAATGCTGGTGCAGGAAGGCGAGGATGCCGTCGGCGTCGTGCCCTTCATCCAGTGCCCGCCGGATGGACTCGGCCGAGAACCGGTAGATCGTTGCCGGTCCCTGGCCTTCCGCCGTGGAAATCAGGGCCAGCTCCCGGGCGACGTCGGGCTCCAGGTACCCGGGCGCCACCGCCGTGAGGTCAGCCTGCAGGAGGAAGGAATTCAAGGGCGCAGGCAGCGCGTCACGCAGCACCGAAGTGGCACGGGAATAGTCGCTGCCGGCAACGGCCGAGCCCAGCACCGTCAACGCCCCTGAACCGAGCAGCCCCAGCTGGGCGGCCTCCTTCAGGATGCCCGGCACCAGCCGGGCAAAACGCCGCTGCAGCCGCGGCTGGTGCCAGGTCAGGGCACTGATGAGGTCCTCGGTTT
The DNA here is from genome assembly GCF_024385525.1 of Arthrobacter sp. zg-Y238. Classification (GTDB taxonomy): domain Bacteria; phylum Actinomycetota; class Actinomycetes; order Actinomycetales; family Micrococcaceae; genus Arthrobacter_B; species Arthrobacter_B jinronghuae. The sequence continues at coordinate 72,706 of NZ_JANFLU010000011.1, forward strand.
CGAAGGCACCGACAGTCTCGTTTTCGCCGGCGCCCTCGACGTCGGAGAGCAGGGCAAGCATTTCCAGGGCCCGACGGCGGACCACAGGGGCGTCCGGACGGGAAACTTCGGCGGCCAGCGCGTTCACTGCTCCGCCTGCCGGCAGGGGGGCGCCCACCAGGGACGGTGCGCGGTCCGCGTCCAGCCAGGCTTCCACCAATCGGCGCCACTGATCTTCACGGTTCTGGGTGAGCCAGGTTCCCTCGGTGGCGCCCCAGCGTGAGGTTGCAGCATCCAAGGTGATCAGCCCGGCCAGAGCAGCCAGCTCCAGCAGCCAGGACGTAGCGGCACCGTCCAGCCGCAGGGACTCGGAGAGGCGGCGTACTTCGCGCACGCCGACGCCCCCGGAACGCAGCGTCCCGATCGGATTTTCAGCTGCAAGCGCCAGCAGTTCCGTAACCAGCCGCAGGGTTTCGGCCACCGCTCCAAACGCGGCGTTGTCCCGGAGGTTGCGGGCGACGTTACGCGGAACCGGCCGGGGTGCCTCCAGCTGGAAGTCAGAGACGATTACATGGCCACGGGACGCCTGGCCCACCGGCCGCGGAAGTTCCACGTGAAGCGCATCCAAGGGGACCAGGAGGCCGCGGGCCACGAGCCACTCCACCGGGGTGGGGGAGGGGTTGTCCAGGACGGCGCGTCCCAGGGCGGCCTTCTTGGGGATGGTGCCCACCGGCGAATACTTGAACCGGCGAAGCAACTCTGTTGTCTGCGGCGGAGCGCCCTCCATAAGCGTCGCCCAGCCTGCAGGATCAGAGACCAGATGATGCAGGGAATGGGCGGCGGTGGCAGGGGTGTCGGCCTTCTCTATGGGCAGTCCGCTGCTGCGCAGCCCCTCGACAATGCCCACCAGGCGTTGCCCGAACTCCGGATGCTGAGCCGCCAGGGTGGAGTACGGCCTGCCCAGCCCGGCGGGGTAGGCTCCCAGCGCCTCGCCAAGGACCGAGACGGGCAGATAGAACCGGCGCGACGCGTCAGCCTTCGGTGCTCCGGGGTGCGGCTTGGCCCGCCGAAGCAGGGCCAGGGAATGCAGATGGCCCAGGATCGCATCGAGGGATTTGATGGTTGAGCCCGAGATTGCCGTTTTCAGCCATGAAGCGGTGGTGCTGAGCTGGGAATCTTCGTTGGTGGTCAGGTCCACCGCTTCCAGGACCTGCAGCTGCGGTGCCGTCAGTTTCTCGAGGATCCGCTGGACGCTGACACGTGTGGAAGCGCGTGCAGCCAGGGCCTGGAAATCCGGGACGGCAGGGAGCGCCAGATCGGGCCGGGCCGTGAGCAATTCACGCAGTTGGTCATCACTGCGTGCGGCTAAATCTTCGGCCAGAGCTCGAATCGCGGACATCAAAACCACGTTACCTGAGTGGGGAGAAAAACGGACCGATCAGCCCCGGCGCCGGCGCCTGATTCCGTCGATCACCAGGCCCGCCATAAGCAGGAACGCGAGGGGGAGCGCGTAGAGGGAAGCCGCCACCAGCCAAGGCGCCACTGCCTCGCCCCCGAGGGAAAGGATCAGTACCGCAGCGAGCGTGCCCAGTCCGAACAGGGCCAGCACGGCCGCAAGTAGGGTGGCAAACCAGCGGAGCGGTGATTTGCGGGGAGGAACTCGGGGATCCGGCGGGGTGTGGGGTGCCGACATCTGCTTCTCTGCGCTTGCCGCGGGGACCCGGACCTTCTCCGGTGGGGTGTTGCTCATGTTAATTAACGCTAACAGCGGAAAACCGCGGGACAAAGGGGAGGCCTTGGTGCCCCATTCCCTTGTCGGGATATTCTAAAGGGAACAGACTTCCCCGTAGTATCTCCAAAGGTACTCCGGCGCCGCTTCGGGCCTGGCGGGCCAATGCGGGTCACGTCCATTCCTGCGGCAGGTGTCCTGCTGCAATTAAACTAAGAACGAGGTAACCGAAGTGCCCATCGGCAAGGTCAAATGGTTCGACACTGGTAAGGGTTTTGGGTTTCTGGCCACGGACGATGGGCAGGAAGTCTTCCTGCACGCTTCGGCCCTGCCTGCGGGAGTCAGCGAGGTCAAGCCCGGCACCCGCATGGAATTCGGTGTGGCGGACGGCCGCCGCGGACCGCAGGCCCTTTCCGCCCGCATTCTGGAGGCCCCGCCGTCGGTAGCCAAGGCCACCCGCAAGGATGCCGAAGACATGGCCGCGATCACCGAGGACCTCATCAAGCTGCTGGACGGTATTTCCAACGGACTGCGGCGCGGCCGCTACCCGGATAAGAAGCACGCATCCAAGGTAGCTGCCGTCCTGCGGGCCGTTGCCGATGATCTGGATATATAAGGTACGTGCGCTGAAGTGACTATGAGACCGGTAACTCCCTCTTCCGACCCGTCCCCTGAACGTGATGCCGACGCTGCGGCGGATGCTGCTGCTCCGGCGGTGCGCAAGCGCGCCCCGCGCCGGCCGGGGAAGCCCGACGCTGTGCTCGCGGCTGCCGTGGCCGAAGCCCGCGCCGGACTGCTGGACGTGGTGTCCGAAGGCGAAGTAGGCAATTACCTGGGTGCAGCGGCCGACGCCGAACGGGTGGTGACGCACCGGTTCTCTTCCCTCCGTCCCGGCTACCGCGGGTGGTACTGGTACGCCACGGTTGCCCGTATGCCCCGGAGCAAGAAGGTGACAGTCAGCGAGGTGGGGCTGCTCCCCTCGGACGAAGCGTTGCTGGCTCCCGAGTGGGTGCCCTGGTCCGACCGGCTGCGTCCGGAAGATATTGCGGCCGAACAGGAACAGCAGGAACAGGAACAGCGGGCGCAGGAACAGGCCGACCAGGAACAGGCCGACCAGGAACAGGCCGATAAGGAACTGGCTGGCCAGGACAACGACGGGCAGCAGGACGAGGCAGGCGAGGACCAGACCGGCGAACAGCACGCCGATGAGACAGGTGCGCAGGAGGACGAATAATCCCGTGACGGTTGCGGCAACAGAGTTCACTATCCCCAAGGGGGCGTTGGACTGATGTTCCGTTCCCTTCGCATCTTCAACTACCGCATCTGGTTTATCGGTGCCTTGGTGTCGAACATCGGCACCTGGATGCAGCGTACGGCGCAGGACTGGCTTGTCTATGACATCCTGACCGACCAGGACGCGGCAGCCATGGGAATAGTCATGGCGCTGCAGCTGGGCCCGCAGCTGCTCCTGGCCCCGTGGTCAGGCCTGATCGCCGACACGTACAACCGCCGCAAGGTCCTCCTGCTCACGCAGGTCAGCATGGGCGCCCTGGGGCTGGCGCTGGGGTTCCTGGTGCTCTCCGGGCATGCCGAGCTGTGGCATGTCTACGCCTTCGCGCTGGCTCTCGGCGTGGTGTCCGCCGTGGACGGGCCGGCGCGGCAGGCATTCGTCTCCGAGGTGGTGTCCGAGCGGGACCTGCCCAACGCCGTCGCCCTTAACAGCGCTTCCTTCAACGGGGCACGGATGATCGGCCCCGCCGTCGCCGGCCTCCTGACCGTGGCCGTGGGCCCGGGCCTGGTCTTCGTACTCAACGCCGTGACGTTCGGCGCCATGGTCATTGCGCTGCTGAAAATGCGTGCCGGCGAGCTGCGCGTGTTGCCGAAGGCGCCCCCGGGGAAGGGCCGCATCCGGGCCGGACTTGCCTACGTGCGGCACCGGCCGGACCTGATCATGGTGATGCTCGCGATCTTCATCGTGGGGACCTTCGGCATGAACTTCGCTATCTACATAGCAGCCATGGCACGTACCGAGTTCGGCCGGGACGCCGGCATTTTCGGCGTCCTGAATTCGGTGATGGCCATTGGATCCGTTGCCGGCGCGTTGCTGTCCGCCCGGCGGGACCGGCCCCGCCTGCGCTTTGTCTTCGGTGCAGCCGGAGCCTTCGGCCTGGCCTGCATCCTGTCCGCCGCGGCACCCAGCCTGATCCTGTTCGCCGTCTCGCTGATCCCCGTCGGACTGTTTGCCCTGACCCTGATGACCAGCGCCAACGCATATGTCCAGACCACCACGGCCCAGATCATGCGCGGGCGGGTGATGGCCCTGTACTTTGCCATCTTTATGGGCGGCACGCCGCTGGGCGCCCCGGTGGTGGGGTGGGTCTCGAACTCCTTTGGCCCCCGCTGGAGCCTGGGCGTTGCCGCCGCTTCAGGTCTGCTGGCCGCTGCGATTGGTTTCGTCTGGGCCTGGCGCACCTACGGCATGCGTTTCCACTATGACCGGAGCCTGCCGCGCAGGCTGAGCATGACCACGGATATTCCGGATAAGCAGCAGGACCCGGACAACGCCTAGCGTCCGGGTCCTGCTGCGGGGCATGGGTCAGGAATTCGCGATCACATAATCGATGCACTCGAGCAGGGCGCTGACGTCGTCGGGCTCGATGGCAACGAAGGTGGCAATCCGCAGCTGGTTGCGGCCGAGCTTGCGGTAGGGCTCCACGTCCACGACGCCGTTGGCGCGCAGGGTCTTCGCTATTGCCGCGGCGTCGATGTCCGCCTCGAAATCGATCGTGGCAATCACGTTGGAGCGGTCCTCGGCGCGGGGAACGAACGGAGTGGCCACCGAGGACTTCTCCGCCCACGAATAGATCCGCCCCGCCGACTCGGCGGTCCGGCCGGCTGCGAAGGCAAGACCGCCGTTGGCGTTGAGCCATTCGATCTGCGCGTTAAGGGTCACCAGCGTAGACAACGACGGCGTGTTGTAGGTCTGGTTCAGCCTCGAGTTGTCGATGGCGGTCTGCAGGTTCAGGAAGTCCGGAATCCAGCGCTCCCCGGCGTTGATCCGGGCCGCCCGTTCCAGCGCCGCCGGAGAGAACATGCCCAGCCACAGTCCGCCGTCGGAAGCGAAGTTCTTCTGCGGTGCGAAGTAATAGACATCCGACTGGGCCAGGTCCACATCCAGGCCGCCCGCAGCGGAGGTGGCATCAATCAGGACCAGGGAGCCGGCGTCGGCGCCTTCCACGCGCCGTACGGGGGCGGCCACGCCGGTGGAGGTCTCATTCTGGGGCCAGGCATAAACGTCGACGCCGGCCTCCGCGGCGGGCTCGGGGCGCGTCCCGGGAACGGAGGTGATGATGCTGGATGCCGAGAGGAACGGAGCCTTGTTGGTGGCTGCCGCGAACTTTGAGCCGAATTCGCCGAAGGACAGGTGCTGGGCCTTGTCCTGGACCAGGCCGAAGGCCGCAATGTCCCAGAAAGCGGTGGAGCCGCCTACGCCCAGGACAACTTCGTAGCCCTCGGGAGCCGAGAACAACTCGGTGAGGCCTTCACGGACACTGCCAACGAGGTTCCGTACCGGAGCCTGCCGGTGGGAGGTGCCGAGCAGGTTTGCTCCCGCCGCTGCGAGTGCGGACATTTGTTCCGGGCGTACCTTGGAAGGACCGGCACCAAATCGGCCGTCCTTCGGGAGGAGTCCAGCGGGAATTTTCAGTGCGGCGGTATCGCCCATGGCGTGACGCTCCAAGCAGGTTTCGAAGGTGGCGGATATGCACTTCCATTCTGCCGTACACGCCCGGGAGGCGGCGATGTATGACGCCCGCCACCAGACCCTGTGCCCGGCGCCGCGCAATTATCGGGCGGTCCGGCGGATAGGCTAACGTGTTGGCGTACACCCCCCGGGCAGCGGTGCGTTGCCCTTCTTCCTCCCTTACTAGGAGCGGCCCGTCATGACGGATCTCATTGACACCACTGAGATGTATCTCAGGACCATCCTGGAACTGGAAGAAGAGAACATTGTTGCCCTCCGTGCACGCATTGCCGAACGGCTGCGGCACTCCGGCCCCACGGTTTCCCAGACCATTGGACGGATGGAACGTGACGGGCTCGTAGTTGTTGCCGGAACGCGCCGGCTGGAGCTGACGGAACTGGGCCGGCGCCGGGCCACCGAAGTTATGCGCAAGCACCGCCTGGCCGAACGGCTCCTTGCCGATGTCATCGGACTTGACTGGGCGTACGTGCACGATGAAGCCTGCCGCTGGGAACACGTGATGAGTGAGCGCGTGGAACGGCGGCTGTATGAGCTGTTGGGCCGCCCCACGGAATCGCCCTACGGCAATCCCATTCCCGGCCTCGAGGGAATCGGCGGGGTGGCGGCGGAAGTGTTCATCACCGGCGTCGTCGACCTGGTGTCCACTGTCGCTACGGCCGAGCCGGGGGCCAAGCTTCGGCTGGTCCGGCTGGCGGAACCCATCCAGGTGGAACCCGAACTGCTTTCCCAACTGGACGAAGCGGGGCTGCGGCCCGGAGCCCAGATCACCGCAGAGGTTGTAGGCGGCTATATTTCCGTTCGCGTTCCGGGCATCGAGGGTGCCTTGGAACTGCCTATGGAAGTGGCCTCCCACGTCTTTGTTTCTCCTATTGGGTAACGGAATGGTCACTTTTGTGACATTTACCCTATAGTGAGTTCCGACGCTGAAACACCATCGTTATCCGGTCCGTCCGCCGAGCCCTGCCAGCGGACCGGAGCACCAAACTCGTCCAGGCAGGGGCGGAGGACCCACTTTCCGGCAGCAATGCTGCCTTGGGGTGAAGCCTTTCGGGGGCCGGCGGCATTTCCTGCATAGTTGCAGGCGATGCCCCGCCTTTTCCGGAAAGGCCGAGTTTTCTCTACTCGAATCCGACAGCTAACTTCGCAGGCGATCCATGAGAGGGAATAACTTGTCGAAGCATGCTGCTTCGGGCCGACGCCGCGCGTCAGCTCCTATTGCACCTGCGCGCCCGCGCAACGCCTCACCGTCAGGCCGTCGGCGCGCCGAAACCAAGTCCGTGTCCGTGGGCTGTGCCGCCCAGAAAGTGGCCATTACCGCTGCCACGTCGGGCCTGATCCTCACGGCCGCCATGCCCACGCATGCGGCGGCGGACGACCCGGTCCAGCTCGAGCCGGCGGCGATCGACGCGCCCGTCTCGGCGGACCCGAACGCTGATATCGGATTCGCCCGGGCCGGGCTGAGCAGCAAATATGACCCGGACGCCAAGCTGGCCTCCATCACCGTTGCCGCCGGCTCGCATGCAGTCCCTGCCGCGGCGAAGGGCACACTGTCCGCGCCCCTGGACTCTTCTTTGGTGCAGACCTCCGGGTTTGGCCACCGGGTCAGCCCCATTACCGGGGAGCACGGCGAGATGCATAACGGGCAGGACTTCGCCGCCGTCTGCGGTACCGCGGTCAACGCTGCGGCATCCGGCACCGTGGTCTTCGCCGGCTGGCATCCCTACGGCGGCGGCAACCGCGTGGTGATTGATCACGGCAACGGAGTACAGACGACGTACAACCACCTTTCCAACATTGCCGTCACCATGGGCACCGAAGTCGACCGCGGATTCCTGGTCGGCGCAAGCGGTACAACCGGTTCCTCAACCGGCTGCCACCTGCATTTCGAGGTCATGGTTAACGGCGAAGTAGTGGACCCGCTGAATTGGTTGTAAGCGCGTAATTCAATTGGTTGTAACCAGTTGAATATCATTTCGTGATCGGAACGTGACATACCTCAAATGTTGCTGTACGCTCATCCTCGTGCCCGATTCGCCAAAGGTGGGGCACCTTCGAACAGATCGCCTAGCTCTGCCACTGTTTGAAGTCCGTTCGCAGAATCGCATGGCAGAGGCGGGGGAACCAATTTCGGGTTTCGAAAGAAACCCTTGGGGTTAAGTTGCAAAAGGCCATTGGCCGGGCAACCGGGTGACTCCCATCCGAATCCGACAGCTCACCTCGTAGGCAATTGGGAGAGGCAAACTTGTGTCATCACACGCTCATGGCCGCCGTCGCGCTGCCACCGTACAGACCAACCCGATTACTGCACTTTCCAAGGCAGTCAGCAGCAACGCCGGAACCGTAGGCCGCCAGGCCGCCGTCGTAGTTGCAGCGTCCGGCCTCGTGCTGGCTGCCGGACTTCCTGCACAGGCTTCTTCCGTTAGCACGGACCGCCAGGCACTCGCAGCAACCCCCCTGAACATCGTGGCCGGCAGCGTTACCGCTCCCGCCAACGCACCGTTCGAGCTTCCCCTGGTTGCCCCCAGCTCCACCTCGGGCGCCGAATACCGCGCACAGGTTGCAGCCGAAGAGGCCGCAGCCCAGGCAGCCGAAGAGCTGGCAGCCTCGCAGGCCGCAGCAACCCAGGCAGCAGCCACCAAGAATGCCGCAGCCGCCCGCACCGCCCCGGCAGCCTCCGGCCCCGCCGTAGTGGCAGCTTCCTCCACCTCGGCAGCTGTCGAAGCTCCGGCTTCCGGCAACGTCGCGGCCGGCCTGGTTGCCTCCGCCTACGGCCAGATCGGTGTGGCGCAGGATTGCACCGCCATGGTCGAGAACGCACTGCGCTCCGTCGGCAAGTCCGTCGGCGACCTGGCCCCCGGCCAGTTCTTCCAGTTCGGTTCCGTAGTTTCCACTCCGGCTCCCGGCGACCTCGTGATCACCGGCGGCCACGTCGCGATCTACGTTGGCAACGGCCAGGTAGTCAGTGGTGGCCTCAACGGCATGAACACCGGCCTGCACGCACTCTCCGATCTGCCGGGCGCCAGCTTCGTCCGCGTCAGCTAAGCCCGGTTTCGAGACAGCATGACTTCGACAATTGAGCGCGCCCGCCACCGGGCGCCGGTGGAACGCACCACCACGCTGAACGCCCTTGCCGGCGCCGTCAGTGCCAACGCCGGAACGGTGGGCCGCCAGGCCGCCGTGATCGCGGCGGCCTCCGGGCTGGTACTGACCACCGGTGTCGCGGCCAATGCCTCCGGGGCAGACGCCATGCGCGACGTCCAGACAAGCACCCTGGATCTTTCCTCGGTCAAGACCCTCCAGGTCTCCGGAAATGCGCCGGTTTCGTTCGAACGGGACAGCATTGCCGGAACCACTCCGGCTCCCGTGGCCGAACCGGTAGCTCCGGTTGCCGAAGCACCTGCACCGGCTGCCGTGGCTGCGGACACGCGTGCCCCTGCCAAGGCGGTTCCTGCTGCTCAGGCCACAACCCTCAGCACGCCGGCCCCCGTTCAGCCGACGCAGAGCGCGCCTTCCGGTGTGGCATCCACCATTGCAGCAGCTGCCTACGCGCAGCTGGGCATCGGCCAGGACTGCACCCGGCTGGTTACCAATGCACTGGCGGCGGCCGGAATCAACCACCACGGCTGGCCTGCAAGCTACCTCTCCCTTGGACGGACGGTGAGCGCAGCTGAGGCCATCCCCGGTGACCTTATCTACTACGCAGACGGCGGGATGGGCATGGCCCACATCGCCGTGTACGTGGGCGGCGGCCAGGCCGTGCACGGCGGATTCAACGGTGGATCCACCGTTGTGGCGCCGGCCGAGCTCGGCTCCGGCGGCGTCTACATCCGCGTAGGCGGCTAAGCAGCCCCCGGCACAGCATTCAGGCAAGGCCCCTCCTTCGGGAGGGGCCTTGCCTGGTTAAACCCTTGTTGAACCGCAGCCCGGGCACGGACGCAGGCGGTGCTGCTGGCCGGGGCCGGACCCCTGTCCCACCGGCATAAATAGCAAAGATGGCGATCGCGTTCTACTCTTGCATAGACAATCCGATGTGCCGTTGGCGAAGCGGTGTCTTGTACTCACCGGTTCGCGGGCGGCAGGCGAAGAGGTATGTGCATGCGCACTCTCGTTCTGAATGCTGGATATGAACCGTTGGCCGTGATCACTTTCCGCCGCGCCTTGGTGCTGGTCCTGAATGGAAAGGCGAGTGTGGTGGCGGAAAGCGGCGAGCCCGTGGTCGGACCAAACGAAATCCTCCCTCGACCTTCGGTGATCCTGCTCCACCGGTACGTGAAGATTCCCTACCGGGAGGGCACCGTTGCCACCCGAAGGGGCGTCCTGCGCCGGGATAACCATGAATGCGCCTATTGCGGAAAGGCGGCGGCTACCGTGGACCACGTGGTGCCGCGGTCCCGCGGCGGCGATGACAGCTGGGAAAACCTGGTGGCCTGCTGCCTGCGATGCAACAACAGCAAAGGGGACCGGACGCTGGCCCAACTCGGCTGGGAGCTGCGGGTATCTCCCAAGGCACCCCGGGGTGCGCGCTGGCAGATCCGCGAGCTTGAACGTCCGTCGCCGCAGTGGGACCCGTTCCTGCAGAATGACACGGCTGCCTGATGTCCGCTGCTTATGATGCAGTGATCCTGGCGGGCGGCCGTTCCACACGCCTTGGAGGCACACCCAAGGCGCTGCTCCTGGCCGGGGAGCGAACCCTGTTGGAAACCACCCTTGCCGCAGTGCCGGATGCACGAAACGTCGCCGTCGCGGGGCCGCCGGAGCTGGCGAAGCTGCTCGGTTCCACCGTGCCGGCCGGGTGCCCGGGGAGACCGCTGCTGGTCCGCGAGGAGCCGGCCTACGCCGGACCGGCAGCAGCGGTCGGAGCCGCCGTCGCCGCCCTGGCGGCCCTGACGGACGGGAACAGGGACAGCGGCGAAAGCCCCTGGACGATGGTCCTGGCCTGCGATATGCCGCAGGTCGCCGCCGCCGTCCGGGCCCTGCTGGCTGCAGCGGCCGTGCCGCCCGCCGAGAGCCTGCTGGCAGTGGATTCCAGCGGCACCCGCCAGCCGCTGGCGGCGCTTTACCGCACAGCTGACCTGCGCGCCGCTGTTGATTCCCTGGCCGCAGAGGGTTTAGCGAACAAGCCCATGAAGGCGTTGCTTGCTAGGGTGCAATGGAGGGGTGTTGATGTTCCCCCGACGAGTACAGCCGATGTTGACACCTGGAATGATGCACAAACCTTGGGTGTGAGCGCCGGGGACCTGCCGTAGCACCGGGCGGTCCCCAAGCGAAACGAAGGAGCACGAATGGCAAGCCAGCAGGAACAACTCGAGGCGTGGAGCGGCAGGCTGCTGCAGGCGCTGGAACTCGAGGGCACACCGGTGGATGTCTCCGCTGTCCTCGATCTGGCTGCAGCTGCAGCGCACAGCGTGGTGCGGCCCGCCGCCCCGCTGACCACCTTCATTGTCGGATATGCGGCGGGCCTCGCCGCCGGCAGCGGCCAGGCCGGCGACGCCGTCGCCATGGAATCGGCCATGGCTGTAGCCACGGAACAGTGCCGGAACGCCGCAGCGGAAGGAGATGCCCGATGAGCGAACATGCCGCACCCGTCATCCTGCCCGCCCAGCCCAATGCGTCCTGGGCGCAGGCCCGCCACGCCGCCTATGCGGCCGCCCGTCCACTGCCGTATGAGACGGTGCCCCTCGACGAGGCACTCGGCCGGATCCTGGCCCTCGAAACCAGTGCCCTGCAACCGGTACCGCATTACGCCTCAGCGGCCATGGACGGATGGGTTGTCGCGGGGCCGCCGCCGTGGACTGTCATTACCCATGAGGAACCCGAGGTTGAGCGCTGGCAGATCCACCGTGAATCGGGCCGCCGCGCCCTTCAGCCGGGCGAGGCCGTGCAGATCCTCACCGGCGGGCTTATCCCCGAAGGCGCCGAAGCCGTCCTGCGCTCCGAAAGCGGAACGGTGTCGGCCACAACGCCGCCGCAGCTGACGCTCAGCGACCAGGCAAAGGAGTCGGAACCGCGTGCCGGCGAACATATCCGCCCGGCCGGCGAAGAGGCGGCGGCGGGGGAGACCACTATCCCTGCGGGGAAGCTGCTCAACCCGGCCCATATTGCACTGGCTGCCGTGTGCGGACATGACACCCTGCCGGTGCTGCGCTCCCCGCGCGTGTCCCTGCTGCTGACCGGAGATGAAGTCATCGAAGCCGGCCTGCCCGAGCCCGGACAGGTCCGGGACACCTTTGGACCCCAGCTGCCGCAGCTGATCACGATGCTGGGCGGACGCATCGACGTCGTCCGGCGCCTGCCGGACCGGCTGGAGGATGTGGTGGCGGCGCTGAGCAGCGAAGCCACGGATGAACTCTCCATCGCAATGTCTTCCGGCGACGTCCTCGTCACTACCGGCGGCACCGGACGTTCGGACGCGGATCATCTGCGCCGTGCCTTGGAAGAGGTCGAGGCTGAACTCCTCGTTGACGGAATTGCCATGCGTCCGGGGCATCCCACCATGCTGGCCCGGTTGCAGGACGGCCGCCTGCTGGTAGCGCTGCCCGGCAACCCGCTGGCCGCGATGATGGCCGTCTTCACGATCGTCCAACCGCTGCTGGACGGACTCCGCGGGGCACCGATTTCCCGTGAACGGCATGTCCTTGCGGGTGTGGATCTGGAACCATTGCCCGGAAGGACCCGGCTGGTTCCCTGCAGCATCCAGGAAGACCGGGCCATGCCTTCGCCGTATTTCCGCTCCGGGATGCTCCGCGGACTGGCCGAGGCGGACGCCGTTATGGTGGTGCCGCCGGAGGGCTGCATCAGGGACCAGGCCGTGATGGCGCTGCCCCTGCCATGGCAGGTCAACCGCGCACCGTCCGGATAAGCCCGGCCACCGGTAGGCACGGCGAGCAGGACACCCCGGGAAGCCCCGGCCACCCGGAGCCAGAGTCAATGCACTAAAGACAGGGAGACACCATGGGACGGGTTACCCAGCGAGGGCGGGTCACACGCTTCCGGTTGGACGGGACCGTCAGCCGGCGGGACGACGTATTGGCGGGGGAGGAACCGCTGGAAATCCGGGTGATGGGTAAGTCCTTCACCGTCACCATGCGGACCCCCGGCGACGACTTTGACCTGGTGGCCGGGTTCCTGGTCTCAGAAGGGGTGATCTGGGATCCGGCCCAGCTCATCAGCCTGCGGTACTGCGCCGGAGTGGATGACGATGGCAAGCAGACCTTCAATGTGGTGGATGTCCAGCTCCGGCCGGGTACCCCGCTCCCGGACACCGGGATGGAACGGCACGTCTATACGTCCAGCTCCTGCGGCATCTGCGGAACGGCGTCCATCGAAGCGGTCCGGAAGTCGTCGCACTTCGATCCGTCCTCGGACGGAGTGAGGCTCCCGTTGGACATGCTGGCGGCCCTGCCGGACCGGCTGCGCGAAGGCCAGAAAGTCTTTGACCGCACCGGCGGCGTCCACGCGGCGGGTCTGTTCAACGCCGACGGCGAGCTGTTGTGCCTGCGCGAGGACGTTGGCCGGCACAACGCGGTGGACAAGGTGGTGGGGTGGGCCCTGCGCGCCGGGATGCTGCCCCTGCGCGGAATGGTGCTGCAGGTATCCGGACGGGCGTCCTTCGAGTTGGTCCAGAAGGCCCAGCTCGCGGGCATCCCGGTGCTCGCCGCCGTCAGCGCGCCGTCCGCGCTTTCCGTGGATTTGGCCAAGGACGCCGGACTAACGCTGATCGGTTTCAGCCGCGGTACGTCGCTGAACTGCTATTCCGCGCCGGAACGGATCCTAGCTGCCGCCCCCGCACCCGTCCAGCCGCAGTTGTCGGCGGGCGCCTAGCGGGCGGCCGGAAGCTGGACGGTGGCCGTGGTGCCCTCGCCCACCTTGGAGGCAATCCCCAGGTCCCCGCCGTGCTGAAGCACGATGTCCTGGACGATGGCCAGGCCCAGGCCGGTACCGGGGATGGCTGCGGACGTGGCATTGGAGGCACGGAAGAAACGCCGGAACAGGTTGGGCAGGTCCGCTTCCGGGATGCCGATGCCGGTGTCGCGGATCTGTACCCGCACAACGGGGCCGGCGCCGTCCGGTGACACCAGCGCGGCACTGACCTGCACGGTTCCACCGGCCGGCGTGAATTTCACGGCGTTGGAGCAGAGATTGGTGAAGACCTGCTCCAACTGGGCGCGGTCTCCGTCGACCAGCAAGGGATCGGTGCCGAGCTCCAACCGCAGATCCAGGCTGCTGGCCCCGGCGGCCGGTGCCAGTGAGGCGGCAACGGCGCGCAGGAGTTCTTCCAGGTCCACTTCCTCCACCTCGAGGTTGGTCTCATCCGCATCCTGCCGGGAAATGGTCAGCAGATCACTGATCAGCTGGTTGAGTCGAACGGCATTGCGGCCAACGATCTTGAGCATCTGCGCGACGTCGTCCGGGATGTCCCCGCCCGAGCCGTCGAGGATGAGGTCCAGGTAACCGGTGATCGAGGTCAGCGGTGTCCGCAGTTCATGGTTGACCGTGGCCACGAAATCGGTCTTGGCCCGGTCCAGGTCACGCTGGCGTTTGAGCACCATCCGCTGCGCGGTAATCAGGTTTCCCTGCACGAGACCGTGCGCCAGGTTTCCGCTGACATGCTGGATCAGGGAGATCTCCGTGCTCGTCCAGTCCCGCGGGGCACCCTCGCCGGCAAGCCAGAGCAGCCCGAACGCCTTGTCTCCGTGGCCGAGCGGCACAATCACGGAGGTGCGCAGCCCGGCAGTCCGTGAGTCGGCGCTTATCGATACCGGCTCATCGGCGGGCTGACCGTGGTCTTCCACCGCCATTCCCCGGCCCCGCTCCCAGAGCGTTTCGGCCAGCTCGCCGGTGGTATGTGCGTTCAACGCGGGAATGCCCCCGGAGGTGTCCTCACGGCTCCACGCCAGCGCCAGTTCCGGAACGCGCTCATCCGGGAAGGTGACCAGCAGTACGTGGTCCGCTTCGAAGGTGGCTCCGAGTCCGTGAACCACTACCTCAGCCATTTGCTGCGGATCATTCGTGGCCCGGATGGCGGCGGAAATGCGGCGCGTATCCTCGCGCAGCCGCGAGGTGGCCGCCCGCCGGTCCCTGCGTGCCCGCGCGGTGGCCAGGATGAGGTTGACCCGGCGCGCCAGGTCCTCGGGGTCCACCGGGCTGGACACGAAGTCGGCAATGCCCAGGTCAACCATGAAGTCCATGTCCAGCCCGGCCTCGCCTGCCACGAGGATGACCGGCAGCTTGGTCATGGCCGGTTCGTGTCGGAGGCGCTTGAGCATGTCCATTCCGGCAACCTGACGGACGGTGGAATCCACCACCGCCAGCACCGGCGAGCCGGACCGGGCAGCTTCCATGGCCTCGTCCAGGTCCAGCACGGGGACTGCATCCAGGCCCGCATCGGCGAGGATTCCGGCCACGACGGAGAAGACCTCGGGCTGTTCAACGGCAACCAGCGCCGTGGGACGCGGTTCTGTGCCGGGAATATTGCCCTCCGAAGAGGCGTCGCCCATGGGGGCGGCGAAGGGTTTGAGTGCCGGGGGCATTACGGCCTTTCGTCGGTGCCCGGTTCAGCTTCAGGGGCAGCGATTCGAAGTGTACCAGCGCCCGGAGCCAAAATAGTGACTTGTTTCACTGTGCCCTCAGGGGCGGATTCCGCAGCAGTTTCAGCCACTAGCGATCGGCCGGGAACGTCCTCCGGACGGGCTTAAGCTGGAACGTGCGGATATCGGAGGAACAGACATGAGCATGGAAGGCGCAGCGTGGGGTTCGCTGATGCAGATCTCCCGCGCCAAAGGCGTAGACGGCAAGATTTCGCGGGAAACACTGAAGCGGATTGTCCGCTTCGCCGCTCCCTACCGGACCCGGCTCCTGGGGTTCGTGCTGTTGTCCGTGGTGGGCGCGTTCCTGGCCGTGGCGACGCCGGTCCTGGCCGGGCAGGTGGTCAACTCCATCGTGGCCGGCACCGCGCCGGACGTCGTGATCCGGTTGGCTCTGCTGATTGCCGCCGTCGCCGTGGCGGACGCGGCAGTCTCCCTTGCCACGCGCTGGTTTTCCTCGCGTATCGGCGAAAGCGTCATCCTGGATCTGCGCACCGCGGTGTTCGACCACGTCCAGAAGATGCCCATTGCCTTCTTTACCCGCACGCGCACGGGTGCGCTGGTCAGCCGGCTCAACAATGACGTAATCGGTGCCCAGCAGGCCTTTAGCGGAACCCTTTCCGGCGTGGTGAGCAACGTCGTCGCACTGGTGCTGACCCTGATCGTGATGCTCGGAACTTCCTGGCAGGTGACCGTGCTGGCCATGTTGCTGCTGCCGGTGTTCCTGCTGCCGGCACGGCGGATGGGCGGCCGGCTCGCCGCGCTCCGTCGGGAGGCTGCCAACCACAACGCGTCCATGGGCACGCAGATGACCGAGCGGTTCTCCGCACCCGGTGCCACCCTGGTCAAGTTGTTCGGCCGGCCCGACGCCGAGTCGCGCGAATTCGCCCTCCGCGCCTCCCGGGTGCGGGACATCGGCGTGAAGATGGCAATGATGCAGGCCGTCTTCGTGACGGCCC
Organism: Arthrobacter sp. zg-Y238; assembly: GCF_024385525.1. Taxonomy (GTDB): domain Bacteria; phylum Actinomycetota; class Actinomycetes; order Actinomycetales; family Micrococcaceae; genus Arthrobacter_B; species Arthrobacter_B jinronghuae. The sequence goes on from NZ_JANFLU010000011.1 coordinate 88,720, forward strand.
TGACCCTGGTGTCGGCCCTGGCCCTGGCCCTGGTCTACGGGCTGGGCGGTTACCTGGCGCTCCAGGGCAGCCTGAACACGGGCGACGTCGTGACCCTGGCGCTGCTGCTGACCCGGCTTTATGCGCCGCTGACCTCCCTGGCCAACGCCCGGGTGGAGATCATGAGCGCGGTAGTGAGCTTCGAGCGGGTCTTCGAAATCCTGGACCTTCGCCCCTTGATCCGTGAGAAAAAATCCCCGGCACCGGTGCCGGCCGGGCCCCTGAGCGTGGAGTTCGACGACGTCCGGTTCGCCTATCCCACCGCGGACAAGGTGTCCCTCGCCTCGCTGGAAGAGGTGGCTGTCCTGGACACCCGCGGCGGGGAGGAAGTCCTGCATGGGGTGTCCTTCCGCGTTGAACCGGGGCAGACCGTCGCCCTGGTTGGGACTTCGGGAGCGGGCAAGTCGACCATTGCGCAGCTGCTGGCACGGCTGTACGACGTCGATTCGGGGGCCGTGCGCTTCTCCGGCACCGATGTGCGGGACCTGAGTTTTGCCGGCATCCGGCAGGCGCTGGGCATGGTGACCCAGGACGGGCACCTGTTCCACGAGACCATCCGGGCGAACCTGCTGCTGGCTAACCCCGAAGCCGGCGACGACCAGGTCTGGGATGCGCTGCGCCGTGCGCGGCTGGAGGATATGGTGCGGTCCCTGCCGGACGGGTTGGAGACCATGGTGGGGGAGCGCGGCTACCGGCTTTCGGGCGGCGAACGCCAGCGCATGACCATCGCGCGGCTGCTGCTGGCACAGCCGCGGATCGTGATCCTGGATGAGGCCACGGCCGCTTTGGATTCCACGTCCGAGGCCGCCGTGCAGGCCGCCCTGGGTGAGGCGCTGCAGGGGCGGACCGCCGTCGTGATTGCCCACCGGCTCTCCACCATCCGAAATGCCGACCGGATCCTGGTCATCGAGGGCGGTCGGATCGCGGAACAGGGAACGCACGCGGAACTGCTGGAGCGGGACGGGCGCTACGCGGAGCTGTACAACACCCAGTTCGCCGCTGAGCCGGCCACGGAGGCAGTGGAGTAAGTCCACGGGCGAAGAGGGGTGCCCCTTAAAGAAAAATGTGCCCCCGGCCGGAATCGAACCGACGACCTGCCCTTTAGGAGAGGGCCGCTCTATCCTACTGAGCTACGAGGGCGGACCGCCGACTTCCCGGCGGGCGGTACCAGCTTACCCGTTTCTCCCGCTGCGTGGTTGCAACCCGTCCGGAGCGCCGTCGTTGTCGGGGGCCGCGGCGCCGTCGGACTGCCGGTCCTTAATATGGCGGTCATAGCTCTCACGGATGGCCTGCATAAAGCCCAGGATGGTGCGCAGCTCCGTTTCCGTGTACCGCGACATGACCTCGTCGGTGAGGGCGCCCAGGGGGCCGAAGTAGGCACCGGCAAGCTGCATGGCCAGGGGTTCGAAGTGCAGGGTAACCTTCCGCCTGTCCGCATGGCTGCGGTTGCGGTGGATGTGGCCGATGCGCTCCAGCCGGTCGATCACCGCTGTTGTGGCGCCGGAGGAGGTGCCCAGCCGGGCGCTGAGCTGCCCGGCGGTTAGTGCCTCATGCCGCATCTCCGCCTCCATGATGAGCACCAGGGCGCGCATGTCCGTGGCATTCAGGCCGTTGGAGTGCGCGAAAGCGTCCGCGACACGCTGGCCGTCCAGGCTCATGCCGCGGATTGCGTCGACGATCTCCCGCCGTAGCTCTTTGTCCTCCACAAACCAATAGTAACTGGGAATTGAAGTATCTCTATATCTAAGATACTTTCGAATGGAGATACTTTTTAGACGGCTTGGAGAAGCGCATGTATGCAGGGATAGTGAAGAACGCCAAGACGGCGTGGATCACGCTGCTGATCGGGGTGGCCGTCATCATTGGCCTGTTCGCCCTGCCGGCACAGGAAAACGACACCACCGACGTGGGTGGGCTGAATGACAAGTACCAGTCCGCCCAGGTCGCCGACCTGCTCCAGGAGTTCCCCGACGCGCAGGAATCCTCCGCCATTGTGGTGGTTTCCCGGGAGGACGGCGGTCCGCTGACGGACGCGGACACTGCCGGCATTGCCGGGATCAACGCGGCGGCTACGGAGGCCGGGGCCTCGGGTCCGCCGCCGCAGGTTCCGCCGGTGGTTTCGGAAAACCGGCTGGTCGCGATTGTTCCGCTGACGCTGCAGGCAGCCGCCGACGACGGCGACGCCGTCTCTGCGGAGGTCGAAGATCTCCGGACCGCCGTTGCCGATGCCGCTCCCGAGGGCGTTAAGGCCGAGCTGACCGGCGGGGCGGCCTTCAGTGCCGACCTGGCCGGCGTGTTCTCGGGCGCCAACTTCGTGCTGCTGACCGTCACCGCCGGCGTCGTCGCCGTGCTGCTGCTGATCACCTACCGTTCGCCGTGGCTCTGGATCGTGCCGCTGGCGATTGTCGGCGCCATCGAACAGCTGGCCGCAAAGGTAGTGGACCTGCTGGCCCCGGCCACGGGAATCACCGTGGATCCGTCCGCCGTAGGTATTACCAGCGTCCTGGTCTTCGGTGCAGCCACCAACTATGCCCTGCTGCTCATTGCCCGGTACCGGGAGGAACTGCGCGTCCACGACTCCGTGTACGAGGCCATGCGCAAGGCCCTGACCCGCACCCGCGAAGCCATCATTGCCAGCGGCGGCACCGTCATCCTGGCCCTGCTCACCCTGCTGTTCGCCGATACCCAGAGCTACCGCGGCCTCGGCTTCTCGGCGGCCATCGGCATTGTGCTGGCCATCTTCAGCGCATTGTTCCTGCTGCCGGTGGCCCTGGTGCTGCTGGGCCGCAAACTGTTCTGGCCCTTTGTGCCCAAGGTGGGGGACCCGGCCAAGGAAGGCAAGTTCTGGGGCCGCCTCGGTGAAGCCACCGCACGCCGGCCCAAGACCATTGCCGGCACCGCCGTCCTGGTGCTGCTGGCCCTGGGCAGTGCCCTGTTCACCCTGCAGATCGGCCTGAGCGAAAACGAGCAGTTCCGGGAAAAGCCCCAGGCCGTCACCGCTGCGGAGACCCTGTCCGAAGGCTTCCCGGCCGGCTCATCCTCGCCCGTCACCGTCCTGGTGGACACCGACTCGGCGGACGACGCCGTCGCGCAGCTCTCCGGCATCGAAGGCGTCACCGCGGCGACTCCCGGCACCGAGCATGACGGACGTACCCGGGTGGAACTGGTCACCGGGTACGAGGCCGGCACCGACGAAGCCAACACCTTCATCACCGACCTGCGGAACGACCTTGCCGGTGAGGACTATGAGGCGCTGGTAGGCGGCGAGGCCGCCGAACGGGTGGACCAGCTGGCTGCGAACCAGCACGACACCGTGCTGGTGGGCACCTCCGTGATCGCCCTGGTGTTCCTTGTGCTGATGATCCTGCTGCGTTCCCTGGTGGCACCGGTGCTGCTGGTCGCCTCCGTGCTGCTGACGTTCCTGGCCGCAACCGGTCTGAGCTGGTTGCTGTTCGAGAATGTGCTCGACTTCCCGGCCATGGACGTGCAGACACTGCTCTACTCGTTCCTGTTCCTGGTGGCACTGGGTGTGGACTACAACATCTTCCTGACCACCCGCGCCCGGGAAAACGCGGCCACCATGGGCACCAAGCAGGGCATGCTGGCGGCCCTGCGCTCCACCGGCGGCGTGATCACCAGCGCCGGCATCCTGCTGGCGGCCGTCTTCGCGGTCCTCGGCGTCCTGCCGCTGGTGACCCTGACCCAGGTGGGCATCATCGTGGCCATCGGTGTCCTGTTTGACACGCTGCTGGTGCGGACCGTCGTGGTCCCGGCCCTAACCTTTGTCCTGGGCGACAAGTTCTGGTGGCCGTCCAACCCTGCGGGTAAAGACGGACACCACGGACGCCACGAGGCTGAGCCCCAGCAGGATCCAGCGGGCGACGGTCAGCGTGCCGGCCAGGGCGGCATCTCCGCCCGTTAGTTCGGCCGCACCGAGGGCATTGTCAATGGCAATGTTCTCCCACAGGTCGGCCACCACAAAGAGGATCGGCGCACTGAAGAGCACCCAGCGCAATGCCCGGCGCTGGGTGTTCAGCCCGATAATCAGCAGCCAGGTCAGGCCGAAGATCAGGGGAAAGAGCGTCCCGGCCGTCTTGTGCACGTAACTGAGCCGGCCCAGCGCCTCCTCGTCCATGGCACTGCGCAGGGCCGCCAGGTGGTCTTCGCCGTAGCCGAAGACCATGGAGTCGGGCATGGACAGGCCGTCCGCGAGTTCGGACAACTGGCCCGGCACCATGAGGTGCAGGTACCAGAACAGGAACAGTGTGGCCACCACCCCCGCAATCACAAGCAGACCCGGACTGCTCTTACCCTGCGGTCCCGCGGGTATTGCTCCCGGGGCGCCCGGGCGGGCTTGTCCGGCTTGGACTCCGTGTTTGGCGGCGCGCTGCGCGGCGGTTTTTCCCATAGGTACAGTATGGCCGCACCGGTCCCGCACCCCGATGAGCCGCCCCGTGTGCGCCTGTCCGGGGCGCCGGCAGGCGGCTACGCTGGGGTCTATGAGTGCCGTTGCATCCCCCGAAGACTTCGACCTCGCCGCCGAACTGGTGCGGGAGGCCGGGCAGCTTGCCCTGCGCATGCGCTCGGAAGGGCTGACCGCCAGCGAGAAGACGTCGGTGTCCGACGTCGTTACCGCCGCGGACCGCGAGGCTGAGGCCCTGGTGGTGAACCGGCTGCGGCAACTGCGCCCGGATGACGGGATTGTGGGGGAGGAGGGGGCCAGCCACCAGGGCACCTCCGGCCGGTCCTGGGTCATCGACCCGGTGGACGGAACCTACAACTTCTTCGCCGGCTCCACCTACTGGTGCTCGGCCATCGCGCTTCGGAACGAACCCGGTCCGCACGAACCTCCCGGAGACCCGGATGTCCTGCTGGGCGCCATCTACCAGCCGCAGGAAGACCGACTGTGGATCGGGGGGAAGGGCTTCCCGGCCACGGTCAACGGATCCGTTATTGCTCCACCCGGTGACGAATCGCTGGACCGCCTGTCCGCGGGAACCTACATCCATCCCACCTGGCTGCTCCGCCCCGAGGTCACCGGTCCATGGACAGCGGCGGCTTCGCGGGCGGCGACCATCCGGATGATGGGATCCGGCTCCTGCGACCTGGCCCGCGTGGCCACCGGCCAGTCCGGCGCCTGGTTCCAGCACAGCTGCCCGGAGTGGGACTGGCTGCCGGGCAAGGCCATAGTCCGAGCCGCGGGCGGCAGCACCGCCGTCGTCGAAGTGCATGGCTTCCGTTGGCACATTGCCGGCACCGCCTCAGCGGTCCGCGAGATCCACGGCGCCCTGACCTCCGGCTGACCGGTTCGGCCAGGTCCGGCCCGGTCCGCCCCGCCGGAGCGGACGGTTTGGGTGCTCACCGGAATGTCAGCCGCAGCGCCTAGACTTAAAGCCATCATGGACTATCTCTTTGATCCACTCTTTCCCGCACCCCGCAAAGCCGAACCGGCGCCTGCCGCAACGGCGCCGCCTTCCGGCACTGAGCGAAGGGGCTCCTCCTACGCGGACGAAAGCCGGGCCGCGGACCTGCTGCAGGGGCTGAATCCGCAGCAGGAGGAAGCGGTGAAGCATGCCGGCTCACCGCTGCTGATCGTGGCCGGTGCCGGCTCGGGCAAGACCCGGGTGCTCAGCCACCGGATCGCCTACCTGCTCGCCACCGGCCGGTCCAACCCCGGCCAGATCCTCGCCATCACCTTCACCAACAAGGCCGCCGCCGAAATGCGCGAGCGGATCGAAAACCTGGTGGGCGGCGTCGCGAAGACCATGTGGATCTCCACCTTCCACTCCTCCTGCGTGCGGATCCTGCGCCGGGAAGCCAAGACCGTGGGGATGAACTCGAACTTCTCCATTTACGACTCGGCGGACTCGCTGCGCCTGATCACACTGGTGGCCAAGGGGCTGGATCTGGATCCGAAGCGCTTCACGCCCAAGTCGATCATGAACAAGATCTCCGCCCTGAAGAACGAACTCATCGACGAAGAGTCCTACGCGGAATCGGCCAACTACTCCGATCCCTTCGAGCAGGCCGTCGCAGACGTCTACAAGGGCTACGCGCAGCGGATGCGCCAGGCCAACGCCATGGACTTCGATGACCTGATTGCGCAGACCGTGTTTATGTTCCGCGCGTTCCCCGGTGTCGCCGAGTACTACCGGCGGCGCTTCCGGCACATCCTGGTGGACGAATACCAGGACACCAACCACGCGCAGTACGCCCTGGTCCGCGAACTGGTGGGCAGCGACGACGACGCGCTGGACGTGCCGCCGGCCGAACTGACCGTGGTGGGCGACTCCGACCAGTCCATTTACGCCTTCCGCGGCGCCGACGTCCGCAACATCAATGACTTCGAAAAGGACTACCCGAGCGCGCGGACCATCCTGCTCGAGCAGAACTACCGCTCCACGCAGACCATCCTCAACGCCGCCAACGCGGTGATCTCCCGCAATCCCAACCGCCCCGAGAAGCGGCTGTGGACAGCGGAGGGCGACGGCGAAAAGATCATCGGCTACGTGGGTGAGAACGAGCACGAGGAAGCCCGTTTCATCGCCGAGGAGATCGACCGCCTGCAGGACGAGGAGAACCTGCGCCCGGGCGACGTCGCCGTCTTCTACCGGACCAACGCGCAGTCCCGTTCCTTGGAAGACGTCCTGGTGCGGGTGGGTCTGCCCTACAAGGTGGTCGGCGGCACGCGGTTCTACGAGCGCAAGGAAATCAAGGACGCGCTGGCCTACCTTCGCGTGCTGGTGAACTCGGACGACGTCGTGAACCTGCGCCGGATCCTCAACGAACCCAAGCGGGGCATCGGCGACCGCGCCGAGTACTCCGTGGCCGCCCTCGCCGAACGTGAACGGATCTCCTTCATGGCCGCCCTGCGGCGTGCCGAGGAGGCTCCGGGCCTGGCCACCCGCTCGCTCAACTCCATCAACGGCTTCGTCAAGCTGATTGACGACCTCGCCGAGGTGGCCAGCGGCTCCGGCGCGTCCGCAGCCCTGGAAGCCGTGCTGGAACAGACCGGCTACCTGGCGCAGCTGCGTTCCAGCAATGACCCGCAGGACGAATCCCGGGTCGAGAACCTGGCCGAACTGGTCGCCGTGGTCCGCGAATATGAGCGGGACAATCCAGAGGGTTCCCTCGGCGAGTTCCTGGAACAGGTCTCCCTGGTGGCGGACGCCGATTCCATTCCCGATGCCCCCGGCGGTTCGGCGGAGGAAGTCGCGGCCGCCGTCGAGGAATCCCGCCGGCAGGGCGTGGTGACCCTGATGACCCTGCACACCGCGAAGGGACTGGAATTCCCGGTCGTTTTCCTCACCGGCATGGAACAGGGCCTGTTCCCGCACCAGCGTTCGGCCACGGATCCGGCCGAACTGGCCGAGGAACGGCGGCTGGCCTATGTGGGACTGACCCGGGCACGCCAGCGCCTGTACCTGACCCGGTCCGAGGTTCGCAGCATGTGGGGCCAGAGCCAGTACAACCCCGCCAGCCAGTTTGTCAGCGAAGTTCCGGCCGAGCTGATTGAGTGGAAGCGCGAGGGCATGGACCGTCCCACCTGGGGCGGCGGCGGCAGCATCACCTCAAGCCGCTACGGCGGATCCTCCTGGGGCGCCGGAGCGCCGAGCGGCACCGGCGGCAGCACCGCCAATTCACCGGTGGCCAAGGCCATCGGCCGCGTGCAGCCGCAGAAGGAAGTCGTGTCCGTGGCCGCCGGCGACAAGGTCAACCACACGTCCTTCGGCTCCGGCACGGTGCTGGCGGTGGAAGGCGCAGGGGATAAGACAGTAGCGAAGGTGAAGTTCGACGTCGGCGAGAAACGCCTGCTGCTGCGTTACGCGCCGCTCACCAAAGAGAGCTGAGCAGGGATTTTTTCATAACCCAGACCGGGCATTTTCTACAAACGATAGAACTGTGTGCTTTATCACTAAAGGGGTAGTCTGGGATCGGCGTTCTGCCCTAAGGGACTAAAGTTCCTGATGGGGCAGACCGGCCGGATGCATCTGCTCGGCGATCGCCAGATCGCATGTAAACCCCTACTTCGACGTAGAAGGACACTAGCCCGTGGACCTGTTTGAATATCAGGCGCGCGATATGTTTGAGGCGCACGGTGTACCCGTGCTCGCCGGAATCGTGGCGCACACTCCTGAAGAAGCCAAAGCTGCTGCTGAGAAGATCGGCGGCGTTGTAGTCGTCAAGGCGCAGGTCAAGGTTGGTGGCCGAGGCAAGGCCGGCGGCGTGAAGGTTGCCAAGACCGCCGATGAAGCTTTCGAGCACGCATCCAACATCCTCGGCATGGACATCAAGGGCCACACTGTTAACACGGTGATGATTGCCCAGGGTGCCGACATTGCCGAGGAATACTACTTCTCGGTCCTGCTGGACCGCGCAAACCGCAATTACCTGGCCATGTGCTCGGTTGAGGGCGGCATGGAGATCGAGCAGCTGGCCGTGGAGCGTCCCGACGCACTCGCCCGCATTGCCGTTGACCCCGCCGTCGGCATTGACTCCGCCAAGGCCGCAGAGATCGTCGACGCCGCCGGGTTCGCCCCCGAGCTGCACGAAGGCGTTATGAACGCCATCATCAAGCTGTGGGATGTCTTCACCAAGGAAGACGCCACCCTCGTTGAGGTCAACCCGCTGGTGAAGACCGGCAACGGTGAGATCCTGGCCCTCGACGGCAAGGTCTCCCTCGACGAAAACGCCGACTTCCGCCAGCCCGGCCACGCCGCGCTGGAAGACAAGGACGCCGCGGATCCGCTCGAGGCCAAGGCCAAGGAAAACGACCTCAACTACGTCAAGCTGGACGGCGAAGTGGGCATCATCGGCAACGGTGCAGGCCTGGTTATGTCCACCCTCGACGTCGTCGCCTACGCCGGCGAAAATCACGGCAACGTGAAGCCGGCCAACTTCCTGGACATCGGCGGCGGCGCCTCCGCCTCCGTCATGGCCGCCGGCCTGGACGTCATCCTGAATGACTCCCAGGTCAAGTCCGTGTTCGTCAACGTCTTCGGCGGAATCACCGCCTGTGACGCCGTGGCCAACGGCATCGTCAAGGCCCTGGAAATCCTGGGCGACGAAGCCAACAAGCCGCTGGTCGTCCGTCTCGACGGCAACAACGTCGAGGAAGGCCGCCGCATCCTTGCCGAGGCCAACCACCCGCTGGTCACCCTGGCCACCACCATGGACGAAGGCGCCGACAAGGCCGCCGAGCTCGCTCACGCTGCTCGCTAACCGAGCCTGTCGAAACCTAGAAGAGAGAACCCACCTATGTCTATCTACTTGAACAAGGACTCCAAGGTCATCGTTCAGGGCATCACCGGCGGCGAAGGCACCAAGCACACCGCCCTGATGCTCAAGGCCGGCACCCAGGTTGTCGGCGGCGTGAACGCCCGCAAGGCCGGCACCACCGTCACCCACGGCGACGTTGAACTGCCTGTCTTCGGCACCGTTGCCGAGGCCATCGACAAGACCGACGCCGATGTCTCCATCGTCTTCGTACCGCCGGCCTTCACCAAGGACGCCGTAATGGAAGCGATCGACGCCGGCATCGGCCTCGTCGTCGTCATCACCGAAGGCGTTCCGGTACAGGATTCCGCCGAGTTCTGGGCCCACGCCCAGTCCAAGGTGGACGCCGACGGCAACCAGGTCACCCGCATCATCGGCCCGAACTGCCCCGGCATCATCACCCCCGGCGAAGCACTGGTCGGCATCACGCCCGCCAACATCACCGGCAAGGGCCCCATCGGCTTGGTCTCCAAGTCCGGCACCCTGACCTACCAGATGATGTACGAGCTGCGTGACCTTGGCTTCTCCACCGCCATCGGCATCGGCGGCGACCCGGTCATCGGCACCACCCACATTGATGCACTCGCTGCCTTCGAAGCGGATCCCGAAACCAAGGCCATCGTGATGATCGGCGAAATCGGCGGCGACGCCGAAGAGCGTGCCGCTGAGTTCATCAAGGCCAACGTCACGAAGCCGGTTGTCGGCTACGTGGCGGGCTTCACGGCTCCCGAAGGTAAGACCATGGGCCATGCCGGTGCCATCGTTTCCGGTTCCGCCGGAACGGCACAGGCCAAGAAGGAAGCCCTCGAGGCCGCGGGCGTGAAGGTCGGCAAGACGCCGTCCGAGACCGCTACGCTGCTGCGCGAAGTCTACGCAGCCCTCTAGCTCGTCCCTGCACACCCCCGTCCAACGGATTTCTCCGCTGGACGGGGGTTTTGTGCGTCCCAGCCACGAAAGTCGCAAATGTCCACCACAGTAAATGGCCCCGACCGGGCTCCCAAGGCTTCCCCGCACAGACGCGCGCTTCGCCGTGCCTCCTGGATCGTCACCCTTGGCGGTTTCCTGTTCGGCTACGATACCGGTGTCATCAACGGCGCCCTGCCGTACATGGAAGACGATCTGGGCCTGACCCCCTTCACCGAAGGCCTGATCACCTCCAGCCTGCTCTTTGGCGCGGCGTTTGGCGGGGCTATTTCCGGGAAGCTGACCGATCGGTTCGGCCGGCGCCGGATCCTGATGGGACTCGCCGTCGTCTTCCTGATTGGAACCCTCGGCACCTCCCTGGCACCAACGATCGCCGTCATGGTGCTGTCCCGGATTGTGCTCGGCCTGGCCGTGGGCGGTGCTTCGGCGCTGGTGCCCGTTTTCCTGGCCGAGCTCGCGCCGGCGGAACGCCGCGGCCAGATGGTTACCCGCGACCAGCTCATGATTGTCACGGGCCAGCTGGTCGCCTTTGTTGCCAACGCGGTGATCGGCAACATCTGGGGTGAAGACCAAGGGGTCTGGCGCTGGATGCTGGTAGTGGCCACCCTGCCTGCCATTGCCCTGTGGATCGGCATCGCGTTTGTTCCCGAAAGCCCGCGCTGGCTCGCCTCCAAGGGGCGCTTTGCCGAAACGCTCGCGGCGCTCCGCCGCATCCGCAGCGAGGCGGACGCGCAGGCCGAACATAACGAAGTGCGCGGCCTGGCGGAAAAGGAATCAGGACAGGCAGGTACGCTGCGGGACTTCGCGGAACCCTGGCTGCTGCGGGTGCTGCTGATCGGTATGGGGCTGTCCATCGTTCAGCAGATCACCGGCGTGAACGCGATCATGTACTACGGCACGCAGATCCTTGCCGACGCCGGTTTCGGTACCGAGGCGGCGCTGACCGCCAACATTGCCAACGGTGTGGTGTCCGTGGCAGCGGCTATCGTCGGCATCTGGCTGCTGGGCCGCGTCCGCCGTCGGCACATGCTGATGACCGGACTGATCGGCACCGGGTCCTCGCTGCTGCTGATCGGGCTGGTATCCATCTTCGTCACCGAAGGCAGCGTCCGCGGTTACCTCATCCTGGCCCTGACGGTCACGTTCCTGGCCTTCCAGCAGGGCGCCGTTTCGCCGGTGACCTGGCTGATGCTCTCGGAGATCTTCCCGTTGAAGGTCCGCGGCCTGGGCATCGGCCTGTCGGTCTTCGTGCAGTGGATGACCAACTTCGCCGTCGGCTTCTCCTTCCCGATCCTGATGGACGCCATCGGCATCTCGAAGACCTTCTTCATCTTCGTGGTGCTGGGCCTGCTGGCGCTGGTGTTTGTCCGCCGCTTCGTCCCCGAGACCCGGGGGCAGAGCCTGGAACAGGTGGAAGAACAGCTCCGGGCAGTCGGTACGAAGTAAGAGCCTGGGTGCACACACGAAGAAGGGAACCAGCCGGCGGCTGGTTCCCTTCTTCGTTGTTCGACGCTAGGGGATCGCGGGGTAGGCGGCCACGGTTGGAACCGTGACAGACGCGGTGAAGCTGGTCAGCGCCGTCGCCTTCGGCAGTGCGTAGACGGAGGTGGCGGGCGTGACCTGCAGGACCAGCCGGGTATTTGGGCCGGCGGTGTAGGAAACCTCTTCCAAGGGGATGGTCAGGGTGTGTTCCTTCCCGTCCAGGATCAGCGGAATCGGTGTGACCTGGTTGCCCAGCACGAGGGAGGAGCGGGACCGATCAATGATCTGGGCATAGACATGGGTGTTCACCTGCCGGGCCGAGCCGCGGTAGGTCAGCGTCAGCTGCGGTGCGCCGAAGACGGACGTCGTCACCGTGGGGGCGCTGATGGGGACGTTGACGGCCACCGGAGCGACGGCGGCTGCCACGACTGCCCCGCTGATGGCGGCGGGGGAGAGGATGATTGACCCCTTCCCGGTGCCGGTCAGGGCGCCGGTGGCCTGCGGGTAGCCCGGCGCTCCGCGGGTCACGCCGGCCTGGTCGATGAACTGGAAGGCCGCGCCGGTGTCCACCGGTTCGTTCCGCAGGTAGCGGGCAAACCAGTTCAGCACTGCGGGGGTGATCCGGTCCGGTCCGGCAGCGGAATTGCACAGCCCGTGGCCGCCGCAGAACTGCAGCATCTTGGTGGGCGTGCCGGTGCCGCGGATGAGGTCATAGTTGCGTCGGGCCTCATCCAGCGTGAAGAGCGTATCCGCCGTGCCCTGGATGATCAGGGTGGGCGCCGTAATCGAGGTGAACATGGTGTCCGGGGTCAGCGATTCAAAGTATGCAATGGACTCGGCGCTGAGCTGGTTGGGGTAGGTCAGGCCTTCCTGGCAGGCCTTGCGGACCGGTGCCGCAAGGGCGCCCTGGTTGCCCACGAGGGAGCCCAGCTGTCCCAGCGCCGTCCCCTCGGCGCAGAGCAGGGCGCCCCAGCCGGTCTTGAACGAGCCGGCCTTGTACAGGCTGGTGGTCAGGTCATTCCAGGCGATGGTCGGGGTGATGGCGTCCACGCGCTGGTCCTGGGAGGCGAGGACAAACTGGATGCCGCCGCCGTAGGACGCCCCTGCCATGCCGAGTACGGGGTCGCCGGGGGACTCCAGTTGAGCTTCGGGCTGGGCGGCAATGTAGTCGATGATCGCGGATCCGTCCCTGCCCTCATAGGCGGGATTGTTGACGTAGGCCTCGCCGCCGCTGAGCCCGAAACCGCGGGGGTCCCAGGTCACCACGTTGTAGCCGGCGTCGCGCAGGGGAGCGATACCGATGGAGCCGATCAGCGTGCTGGTGGAAGACAGCGGGATACGCCCGCCGGGCAGCCCGAACCCGGGGCCCACCATCACAGTGGGTGCCTGTTGTCCGGCCGCAAGACCGGTGGCGGGGAAGAAGTTCGTGTGGATGGGGGTGCCGTCAAAGCTGGTGATAACGACGTCGGTGCGGCTGGCAGGTGCGGGTGCAGCGACAGTCGGTGCTGCGACGGCGGGCGCCGCGGCCAGGGATGAACCCAAAAGCGCGGCGGACACCGCCAAGATGCCCAGATGTTTCCTCATGGTGACCTCATTGTCTGCGGGAAAGCGCGAGTGGTTACCGGGCGGTAACTTTCCGCAGACTATGAGGAGAATCGCGGGGGTGCAAGGAACTGGGGGAATCCAGACATCGGCGGACGAGTTTCACGGCTAGCTATTGCGCCGGCACTGGGGCAGGGATAAAAGCAGGTTCCGGTTGTGTATTCCCCCGGTCCGCGGAGCATGCGGTTAGCCCCGCATAGAGGCGGACTATGAGAAACACCGGCCACAGCCGGCGTTTACGGCGTGGTGGGTGAGACTACTTCCTGCATCGACGGATGGCTGGAACACTCACTCGTGACAATAAATCCCCGTCCCAAATGATTGCTTGAATATTTGATTTTCACTCCGTCCGGGGATTTTCCAGAGACCGTCCACGGAGCATGCGCTGGTTCGTGCGGTTCTGGTTGGAATTGAGCAGTTATTTCCATGCCCTGGCTCTCCAGATACCGGCGCATTTGGTCCCTGTCGGCCTCCGGATTCTCAGCGGGCTCACCCAGCAGCACATGCTCAAAGTGCCACGGGCCGGTAGTGTTATCCCCTTCTCCACATGTCTCTGCGAGGATCGGCTGTTCGTGCACCGGCGACCACGGTGCTTCATCTGTAAATCGCCATCCTTCCAGGGCTCCAGTGGCTTGGATGGCTGCGTCCGAAGTTGCCATGAAGTCATCGAAGATCTCGCGCGACGTCCGATTGGTATCGAGGACGGCCGCCTGGCTGCTGTTCACTTGTGGTTCCATATCAGAAGTTCCTTCGGTGCAGGCGGCGAGTCCGGCCGCTAAGAAAATACAAATCAATGCCGTGCCATTACGCCGGTTTCGGTTCACTGCCCGTCGCTCTCGTTTACAAGCTGCCAACCGTCGCCGGTAGTAGCCAGGACAATACCCCGAAGGCTACTGGAATCCTCCTTGAGGTATTCAGAGAGGTGATGCTCTTCCGTGGGCAACAACACCTCGCCGTCTGGTGTGATGAAACCGTCCGAAGTGAAGCCTTTTCCTCCCCACTCTTCGTCCGTAGGATCGACCCGGATTTCGTCCAATGTGTCGAGGCCTTGGCCAGAGTTGTAGTAGGCAATAAATTCAGTTGCGTCGATACCGAAGGTGGCCAACTCGTCTGCTTCCGCCGTGCTCACGTAAATATCTCGGCGGCCATCCGCGCCGCGGTCCACGTTCAGATCCTCGGCCGTGATGTGTTCCTCGACCCCGGCTGATCCAATGAAAACCGCAGAGTTGATTGGATACAGGGTTATGCCTAGTGCTTTGGTCGTCATGGTCGTCCCATAGGAGTGAGCCAGTACATTCACAACGGGTGCGGGAAGCCCGTCAGCGGTCCGCGTGAGGTGAAGGCCATCCAGGGCATTAGCGAAATCCGGGGCTCCGCGGTCAGCATGGTTGTCGCCGACGACATCAGTAAGGCCGGGGGTCTCGTACCCCATGTAGGCCACAACCGCACTGGTAGTCCCCGGCTTAGCCACCTGTTGCTCTTTCAACAACAAGCCCGCGTCGTTGACCAGGGATCCCATACCTGTGGAATAGTTATCCATCCCCGGAACCAAATAAGTGGTGTTGCTGGCCTCATCCAGGTCTCCGACGGCTATTGCAGCAAGCGGATGATCATGGCCCGGCTCAAAGGAAATCAGCATTTTGTGAGGTTTACCGTCTTTCTTTTCCGCCTCCTGCGCGTCGCCACCCAGTGCGTTCCAGATAGAGCGATAGGCCTCCCGTTGCTCTTCCGTTGCATCGTGACCGGGTAAAAGGACCTCCTCCAGGACCTTCCGGTTAGCCTGGTCCCGGACTGCGTATGGAGCGCCCTCCAAATTGCCCACCAAACCTGGCATGGACTTAGCCAGACCGTCACGTTGGGCGGGTGTCAGGGACTTCCAGAATGAGGCTTCCTGATAGGCGCCCATGCCCTTCACGAACAGCGAGGCCGCGGGCACGGCTGCAGCGAAGGCCGCGAGCTGTGCGGGACCCATTTCCCCGAGCAGCCGGTAGAACGCGGCAACATCCTCGTCAGTTGCGTCCGGTTTGGTGGCGTTCGCGAAGGAAGCGGTCAGATCCGCGGCGCCCTCGGACTCCAGATCCATGTACGGTGAGTCGTAGGTTGAGACGACGTGGGAGGACACGCGGACGATATCACCGAGCGCAGCCTCACACGTGGCCCGGGCAGCCTCGTAGCGATGTTCAAGCTGCGTTATCTTGGCCTGCAATGCAGCTCGTGCGTCATCCCACATAGCGTGGGCACGGTCCGGGTTATCATTATGGATTTCTTCGACTTCCGGGCGGAGCCTCGCGTCCTCAGCCTCGGCCTCATCCTCGACGGCAATGCGCGCGGTATCGATATCTGCCAGTTCGGCTGCCAAGACATTCAACGCCTTGGCAGCAGTCGATACATTTTCCAGATGCTCGCCAGATTGCTGGGACGGTGTGTCCATCGCTTGGAGGACCTGTTCCCGTTCGGGTGCCGAGTACAACCCATCCAATGCGGACCATTTGTTGCGCACGGAGGTGATCGCTTCGCTGAATTGGGTTGCCGAGGACAGCAATTCCGCCGCGGCGTCCTGAATTGGTTCCGCGGGCGGCAGGTTGCGCAGCATGAGCGTATCGACAGACAGTGCGCGGATCATGCGACGGCCTGCGCATGGCGGACGCCGTACTGGGTCTGCGTTGGGAATTCGCCTGAGGCCGCAGCAGATTGGGCGTTCTGGACCATCTCCGTGTCACCGGCAAGATAGGCGGACACCGCTTGTCCGGTGCCTTGGACCGCGTTGTTGCATCGAATCATGATGTCGGTTGCATCCGGACGGAAAACCTCCTCATGGACCCGTGAAATCCCGGTATCCAGGCCTGTGCAGCCGGTGAGCGCCTCCTGCAGGCGGGATGCAGCATCCGTCAACCGGGTCCGTTCGGTTTCCAAGTCTTCCAAATCCGCACCGGTGTCGCCGAGCAGGCTCCGGACCTCCGGTACACGAATATCGATTCTCATGGTTTCCCCCGCATTTGAAGTGATTTCAGTGAGAATACAGAATCCGCTACCGATGGACATGGGTAGTTCTGCCCATGCTAAGACGATGCAAAATACAGGAAGGTCCCAGCACGTTCTGTTCAGGGACCTTCCTGTATCGATTACGGCCTTTTATTCAAGGCCTCCGAATTCCGGCTACTTATGTTCAGCCGCCGTGGCGTTGGCTGGCCCGGCGTCCGGGCCGTCGTCGTGCTCTGTGGTGTGCAGATCGAAGGAGGAACCGTGTTCCTCCACGCCGGCCTGGATGGCCCGGTCCACCACGGAAACGGCAAGCCGGCGGCGCAGTGACAGCGGGTCCTTGGCCAGGTCCTTGGCGAGGGCGATGGTCATCAGCAGCATTACCACGGCGAAGGGCAGCGCGGCCACAATGGTGATCCGTTGCAGGCCGTCCAGTGCCTCGGCAGGGTCATCGCCGCCTGCCAGCAGCATCACCGCCGCCACGGCGCCGGTGAGGACGCCCCAGAAGATAACGACGCCGCGGGACGGGTGCTCGGCCCCGTTGGAACTCAGCGACGCCATGATGATGGAGGCCGAATCCGCTCCGGTGACGAAGAAGATGGCCACCAGGACCATGGCAAGGATGCCCACCGCAGCGGCGAGGAGGTTCGGCATGGGGAGGGCTGCAATCAGATCGAACAGCGAGCCGTCGAAATCAATGGTGGGTTCGCCGTCGACCATTGTGGTGAGTCCGGGTGTGCCGTTGGCTGCCGCTTCCTGCTGCGTACCGATCGCTGCGCCGCCGAAGATGGAGAACCAGACCACGCTGACAACGAAAGGAACCACCAGCACGCCGGTGACGAACTGGCGGATGGTGCGGCCGCGGCTGATGCGGGCAATGAACATACCGACGAACGGTGTCCAGGACAGCCACCAGGCCCAGTAGAAGATGGTCCAGCTGGAGAGCCAGGCGCGCATGGATTCGTCGCCTGACACCTCCGTGCGGGAGGCCATCTGTGCCAGGTTGGTGGCGTAGTCACCGATGGCTGCCGGAATGACGTTGAGGATAAACAGGGTCGGCCCAACAACAAAAACGATGGCGGCCAGCACCAGCGCGAGGACCATGTTGATGTTGGACAGCCACTGGATGCCGCGGGAGATGCCCGAAACGGCGGACGCCACGAAGCAGCCGGTCAGGATCGCGACGATCGCAACAAGGACCGTGGTTCCTGCGGTCCCGAGGAAACCAACGGACTGCAGGCCGCTGCCGATCTGCAGGGCGCCGAGGCCCAGCGAAGCGGCGGTGCCGAAGAGGGTCGCGAAGATGGCGAAGATGTTCAGCACCTTGCCCAGCGGGCCTTCCACCCGCTTGACGCCGAAGAGCGAGGTGAAGGCCGAGGAAATCAGCTGACGGCGGCCGAGACGGTAGGTGCCGTAGGCCATGGCAATGCCGACAACGGCGTACATGGCCCACGGATGCAGGCCCCAGTGGAACAGCGATGTACCCATGGCGGTCTGCAGGGCCTCAGGGGTCTGGCCGTCAACGGTGCCGGGGGGAGGGGAGATGTAGTAGAACAGGGGCTCGGCCGCGCCGTAGAACATCAGGCCGATGCCCATGCCGGCGGCGAACATCATGGAGATCCAGGAGATCGTCTTGAACTGCGGTTCCTCGCCGTCCTGGCCCAGGGGAATCTTGCCGTAGCGTCCCACAGCCAGCCAGATCACGTAAACCACGAGGAACGAGGCAAGGAGCACAAAGAACCAGCCCGCGTTGGTGATGACCCAGTCCAATGCCGTCGAGGAGACGGAGGACAGGCTGTCTGTCCCGAAGAAGCCCCACGCAATGAACGCCAGCGCAAGGGCACCGGTGATGGCGAAGATCACCTTGTCGAGCTTCGCAGATACGCCGAGCCTGAGCGCCGCTTCCTGCTCGCGCTGTCCCTCGATCAGCTGCTGGACGAGTTCGTGTTCCTGCTCCACTATGGGCATCGACGAAGTGGAGGGATCCTCCGTGACAACGGAGGAGTGGGTAGTGGCGGGAACCGGGGCGCCGGGGTCAGCTGCGTGTCTCCCGGCGTCGCGCGGTGGACCTTCTGTGGTAGCCATAGGGCCTTCCTTATGTCAGCATGTCAGCGCAAAAGGGCCCGAGCCCTCCTTGGAGGACCCGGGCAGGCAGAATGGCAGCCACTCTTTATTTGAGCGTGTGGTGGACGGTTCACCGTCCACCGGAATCGATAAAGTAACGCTGCCTAGCTTCTGCGTCCCTTTACATAATTCGCAAGTGTGTTAGTTCCAGACTCGCGGCCTGCGGCGCACCAAGTCAAATTGGACAGCGTCCCGGGAGAACGCCGCGCGGGCGCTTGCGCACTGTTCTCCGGCGCCGTATCTGGTAGCTGTGCTTGAGGCCACCCTGCACTGTGCGTCGGGTCACGGACGCTGAGGTGAAGCTGTTACGGTTCGCGGCTGGGGCGGATTTTCATCGCAGGATCATCCGTGCAGGGACCTTCGACGGAGACGGTGCTGAGATGGTTGCCCGCCTGGTAAAACAGGATGTTTCCCTCTTTGTCTGCGAGGGTCAGCATGATGTAGTAGCCGGAGCCGATATCTGCCGGCACGTCAGCGTTGTACCGGTTGGTTTCCACGAAGCCCTGCTGTTCGAAGTGTGAAACATACTTGTCCACCGCGGCCGCCGGATCGTCCACTGCGGGTCCAAAAATCATGTTGTCATACCGGTACGTTTTCCCAGGACCAGAGCACGGGATGCCTTGGAGCGCACTGGGGTCGTTGGCATCCCAAACAGTCTCCTCGGGGTCGCCATGGACCCACCGGCCGCCGTGGAGCTGAACAGTCTCTTCAGTCAGTTCCATCATGCGCTGAAGCAGTTCGGCGGCTGGCTTGGACGAGCTCTGCGAATCGCGGGGGTTTTTTTCGCCCAAAGGCATCATGCAGCCGGTAAGGGCGAGGCACAGGGTCGCGGCAAGGACGGCGGCTCTTCGGGAGACGGACCGGGATTGGTTTTTCGTTTGAGCGTCCATAGTGCCATCCCGTTGGCGTCCGAGCGGCGCGGCGCAGCCCGGGAGGGCTACGGTGAGCAACAGCAAACCCGCCAGGGAAAGCTTCATTGATCCTCGCCGTACACGGAAACCACATCCCGCGTGTTTCTTGTGAACATTGCTGAGTGGGCCCGAATGCAGGCGTCTTCAGCTACACGGAGTTCCTCCGTGAGCGCATCCGCCCGCTGCTGAAGACGCAGTTGAATCACCAGGTCCTCACCCATGTCAAAGAGATCGCCCAGGACATGGTGGGTGCGGTCCTCGCTGCGCTTGGCGTCTTCCGTGGCATCCGCCTGTTGGGCCTGGAGAATGTCTGCCTGGAGTGCAGCCCTCTTTAGCTTGATTGCCTCAACTGCTTCCGCGAAGGCTTCGAGGGCACTAACAGACGACCCAACCCCATCGGCGATCTCCGCGCTGGCATTCCGAGGCTCATCCATGGCGGTGTAAACGAGCGTCTGCTCCGGCGCACGATAGTGATCCGTAAGGGACCACCACTTCATCTGGGCATTGCCATAAGCGTTGGTCATCTGGGCAATGCGTGCCCCCAGATCACGGGCGGCGCTGGGGATTTCGCTGGTGTCGGGCAGTTTATCCGTCCCGCTCAGGTCCACTGTGATGCTCATGTCAAACCCCACCTTCCCCGGGGAGCCGGGCTGGGAGCTGATTCGGTGGGTACCTCGTCGGCTCGCGAAAATAGTTCGACTACTGGAATTTCTTCATTTACGACCGGTGCAGGCCCGGGAGTGTCCCCGCTGATCGGAGGCACCGTAACCGGCAAATCCGGGTTGGGGAGCACAGGCAGTGGTGGTTCGAACACACCAGGCAGCGTGCGGTATACGGGTGGGTCTTCGGGGAAGCCGACGTCGGGCACTGGGCGGAAGTCGGGCAGCGGTGTGGCGAAGGGTGGGTCAGGAAAGCGCCGGTCCTTGAGGTCCCGAAGCTCGTCTTCCGGGATGCGAAGCAGCCAGTTATCGGCCATGGGCGGTGGGTTGCCGCCGGCTTTGGGCTCGGGGCTGCCGGTCTCGGGGATCGGGATCCCTACCTCCGGCGGATCGAGCTCGACGATCCCCGGCAGCGTGCGGTATACGGGTGGATCGGGAAAGCCCGGTCCCCACTTGTTGCCCCATTTATCCATATAGAGGATGAGACTCCTGGCGAATGGCAACCGTTCGCCGGGCTCGTACCGGGGCTTTATGTACTCGACGTGGAGGAGCAGATTCTTGGCGAACCTGATCTTTTCGCCGGGCGTTTTTTCTGGCCCGATGTCGAGGGTGAGGAGCAGGTTCTTGGCCGGGCGCACTTTGTCAGCGTCAGGGTCTGCGTTGCCGAGCTCGGGGATCGGGGCGGGCATCGGATGCAGCGGTGTAGCCGGGGCCGGTATGTGGGCCGCAGGAGCCGAATCAGGCGACGGCTCGGCAGACGGGGCGGGGTCCGCCGGCCCCGCCTCCGGAGGGGGTGTCAAAATGCCGAGGCTCGCAGCCGCCTGCTGGGCGGTGGCAACCATCTCATAATCGCCGGCGGCATATTCGCTCAGGGCCCGTCGAGTGGCCAGGATGGCGTTTGCCGATCTGGTCGCCAAAGCGTCGATATCCGGCAGGAGCATTTCCCTGGCGTAGTGCGAAAACGAGGCCAGCGCCGGGCTGTCTGCGAGCGCCGCCTCAATTGTGCCGACGAAGTTCTGCACCTCGGCGGCCACGGTTTCGTTTGGCTGCAGTAGTGCTTCGGTCTCACTGATGATCCCGCCCGCTGGTGCAGCGTCTATGTCATAGCCGCCCATTTTCTCCCCCTTGTACGGGCCCCGAACGGCAGGCTGACGACTGCAGTTGCGAGGCGGCGGGAGATCCGCTCTATGACAGTTCCCCCTGAATGTCAGGAAGAACATAACCCGCCGGAAGCAATCCGTACATGGGGAGAACTACCCATGTACGCGTGTCCCAGAGGGCAGTCGTCCCGAAAACCATGCCCAGCAGATACGTGGCGGCGGCTGCACCGAAGTGATGGGCGCCGGGACCCCCTAGACCGTTAGGTTTTTGGCACCCGCATGTTGGGATCCTCGGAACACGGGCCCTCGTAGGACAGGCTGCTGAGGTGGTTGCCTGCCTGGTAAATCAACGCGTTATCCTCGGGATCCTCAAGGGTAACCATGATGTAGTAGCCCGCCGTGGACGCGGGTGGATTCGTCGCTGAGCACAAGCATCTGTTGAAGTAGTTCAGCCGCTGGCTTGGACGGCAAGGAGAGCAGCGGCTCTTCGAATTGTTATGTGGTCGTCTTCTAGGTGGTCCGGAATTCCATTGCAGGGTCATAGGAACATGGCCCTTCGTAGCTCAGGCTGCTGAGATGGGTGCCGGCCTGGTAAACCAATGTGCTTCCCTCGTCGTCCTGAAGGGTAACCATGATGTAGTACCCCGGTCCCAGGGACTTGGGCACTGGGGAATCGTAGCGGTTGGTTTCGGTGAATCCCTGCTGTTCGAAATGGGAGACATACTTGTCCATGGCGGCTTCCGGGTCTTCCACCGCGGGGCCCATGATCATCGAACTGTAGCGGTACGCGCGCTTCTCGCCGCTTCCGGGCTTCAGCCTCGTACAGGTATCCGCGATATACCCGCTCGTTTTCGTACCGTCCCAGGCGGAACGTGCATCATTGGAATAGGTCCACTGTCCACCGTGGACCTTGGTGGTTTCATCGCTTAGCTCCAGCATCCTGGCGAGCAGCTCCGAGGCAGGCCGGGACTGATCCACGGCTTCGCTGTTTTCACTTTTCATGGTGTCCTCTGAATCGAACGGGGTGGCGCAGCCGGCCACCGTTAGGGCTAGGGCAAGGGCGATCGAGCCAACCGCCAGGGTCAGCCGGTTCATCGTCTGCCAAAACTGTGCGGGTAATAAGGCATCTCAGACCGTCTCTCTTCAAAGGCTTTCGAAGTATCCGCTAATTCTTCCTCGCGCTCTAGGACCTCATCACCGTTTCCGGTTGTAATCTTGGCGATGGAATCCAGGCTCTGTGTTCCAACGTCCAGATACCCATGTTTATCGTAGGTGTGCATGGGATTCCATTTGTCACCGTCCTCCCCGAGGACGGAGTGTCCCAGGGTCTGCTTGAGCTCCCGCTCTGCGTCCCCCTCCGAACTGAATTCATGTGACCCGAAACCGTCCCCCAGCGGGTTGGTGCGACCTGAGGACCGACCAAGCGATGCGACGTCGTCTTGAGTGGCTTGGGTAGCAAACAACGCCGGCTGTCCCCCGGGACCATCTTTAATGCGCATGTCCGCCACAGCCGTATCGTCCAGGCCCGCGGAGCCATAAAAAGCCACGGAGTCCACGTCAAAATCAATCCCGGTCAAGCCGTAGGCAGTGGTCGTTGTGCCGTAGGAGTGCGCTGCAACCGAAACATAGGCATCACGGCCGTCGCTGGCAGCGTTGAAGCCATTCAGCGATGAGGCGAGCCGCTCACCCCCGTCTAGGGCATGTGCGTTGC
This sequence comes from Arthrobacter sp. zg-Y238, assembly GCF_024385525.1. Taxonomy (GTDB): domain Bacteria; phylum Actinomycetota; class Actinomycetes; order Actinomycetales; family Micrococcaceae; genus Arthrobacter_B; species Arthrobacter_B jinronghuae. The sequence continues at coordinate 111,527 of NZ_JANFLU010000011.1, forward strand.
CCAAGACTTCGGTGGAGGGCGGCATGGCTGGTGTGTGGTAACCGATCCAGGCAACCACTGCCGGCTCGCCGCCGCCGAGCTTCACCTGGGCATCGTAAATGTTCTGTGAACCCTTGGCCCAATCGTCCATGGACCCGGCGGTCGTTCCCATCCCCGGGACATTCCATGTGACGTTGTCCGCAGTATCCATGTTTCCGATAGCCAGGGCGGCCAGCGGCGGGTGCGTGGGATCAAAGGAAATAAGTCCTCGGACGGTCCGATCGTCGCGGCCGGGGTCAGCGGCATGTTTTATTTCCAGCAGGACATCCCGCTGTGCATCCGGAAGCGGCTTCTGGGCCAGTGCCAGGTCCAGCGCCACATTGTTCGCAGCAATTCGGTCTGAGTAAGGAATGCCCTCCAGATTGCCTACGAGGGACGGCACCTTCTGGCTAATGACGGCGCGCTGCTCCGGCGTGAGCTTCTCCCAGGCTTCCTTGTTTTTCTGGGGATCCGATCCGAGAGCCGGCGGCGAGAGCGCCGCCTCTGGGTTACGGGCCAGGAACTGATCCATTTGGTCGGGCCTGAGCCCGGCCAAGAGCGCAAGATACTGCTGCATGGCTACAGTCGGGTCACCGATGGAGTTCTGCACCCGGTTGTAGGCCTGGGTAACATCCTGGATAGCCCATTCGTTCAGGGCTTCCTTGCTGATTGGCGGAACATCAGCAGTAGGGCGGACCAAGGCCCTGTGCGCCCGGTTACACTCCTGCTCTGCCTTTTGCAGGTCGTCTGCCAGCTGGTCCGCTTCCCTTTGGAGCATGAACTGATCCATGAAAGCGTCCGCGGAGTCCATGACGGACCCGATTTTGCTGACAGCCTCTCCGAGGAAGCCGAATTCTCCGATTCCATCGATGATCTCGGCTTCGCGCTTGTCTTGCGCTTGGGCAGTTGCGATTTTGGTCTTGAGGTCGGCGCGCTTTGCCCTGATGGTGCGGATTTCTTCCGCGAAGACTTCCAAAGCCTGTTTTGAGGAGCGCACCGCAAGCAGGATCTCCTCACCGTCGTCGCGTGGTTTGTCCATCGCCGTGTGCACGAGGCTTGCTTCCGGGGCGCGGTAGAAGGAATTTACGGTCTGCCACTTGGCCTGTGCGTCGTCCAAGGTGTCAGCCATACGTTCAGCGCGTCTGTCCAGCCTGCCGGCAGCAGCCAGCAGCGCCGCTTCGTTGGGCAGGTTGTCAGTACCACTCAGATCAACATTGATGCTCACGTCAAACCCCACCTTCCGCGGGACGTCTTATTGGGCTCCGCGTCGGACGGTGCCTGGTCAACCAGGGGAATCGCTACTGGAATGCCGTTGATTTCCCGCGGCACGGGGAGGGGTTCGGGTGTAACGCCGGCGCCGCCAAAGTCACCGGGCGCCCTATCCGGCAGCGGCTCGAAAGGGATGACTTCGGGCAGCGGCGTCGGCTTGATGTCGATGATTTCGGGCAGCGGCGTCGGTTTGATGTCGATGATTTCGGGCAGCGGCGTCGGTTTGATGTCGATGATTTCGGGCATCTTCGTGATCTCCTGCGGCATTTCGCCGGGAAGACGCTCCAAGTCCGGACCCGAAGGGTCGGCCCAGAAACCGGGGTCTATTCCCGGCCACACGCGGCCCGGGTCGCCTGGATAGGGCGCAGGCTCGGCGATGTTTCCACCCGGGTTGGCCTCTGGGAGGGGCGCCGGCAGCGGATGGAGTACGTTTCCACCCGGGTTGCTTGGGTAATAGGGCGCAGGCTCGGCGATGTGTCCACCCGGGTTGGCCTCTGGGAGGGGCGCCGGCAATGGATGGAGTACGTTTCCTGGACCCGGAAACCACGGCAGATTTCGGACGGGACCGGGCAGGGGATGTCCTGGAATGAGGGGTGGGTTGCCGATGTAGTCGGGAGGAGTGGGGTGTTCATCTCCCGGGGATTTCGGTCCGCAGCAGTCACACCCGGGTTCGCAGCAGTCGGCCGGCGCCTCCGCTGCCGGGCCGGGGGCAGTCGGGGCCGGGGCAGCCGGGGCGGGGGCAACCGGGGCCGGAACTACCGGGCGCACACTTGGTGACGGGGCTGGTGACGGGGCCGGCGCTGGCGCTAGTGCTGGCGCGGGAGCTGGGGCAGGTGTCGGGGCGGGAGTCGCGCTCTTCTCCCACTTGCCGCGGGAGATTGCAGCGGCTCCTGCGCCGATGGCCAGCGGCGCGATGCTCGCTGCCGCTTGCTGGGCATTCGCCACCATCTCCTCGTCGCCCTGGACATATGCGTTCAGGGCCCGCCGGGTTGCCAGGACGGCGTTATCGCTTCGGGTGATTACTGTCTTCGCGCCCGGCATCACCGTCTCTGTAGCGAACGTCGAAAACCCGGCGAGTGCCCCACTCTTGCCGAGTGCGGTTTCAACCCCGTCGATCCGGTCTTGAAGGTCGATGTAAAGACTCTCGTTCTGCAACAGGATGGACTCGGTGTCCGTGATTATCCTGCCTACTGCTGCAGCGTCTATGTCATAGGCGCCCATTTTCTCCCCCTTGTACGGGCCCCGAACCGCAGCAAGAATGCTGCAGTCGCGAGGCGGCGGGAGAGCCGCACTATGACAGTTCCCCCTGAATGTCAGGAAGAACATAACCCGCCGGAAGGAATCCGTACATGGGGAGAACTACCCATGCTTCGTGTCCTAGAGGGCGGTCGTCCCGAAAACCATGCCCAGCAGATACGTGGCGGCGGCTGCACCAAGGCCGATCGCCAGCTGCCGCAGTGCCCGTTTGAGGGGCGACGCACCGGAGAGCAGGCCGACGACGGCGCCGGTCATCAACAGTGCCAGGCCCACCAAGACGCAGGAGAGCACGACGGCGGTCATCCCGGTGAGGCCAAACAGGTAGGGGAGTACCGGAATCACCGCACCGGATGCGAAGAAGCAGAAGCTGGAGGCCGCAGCACCCAGCCCCGTCCCTACGGACTCGTGCTCGTCGCGTTTGTCTTCGGCGTCCGCCTCGGGGTTCAGCGAGAAACTCGGATCGCAGTCGCAGCTGTAAAGGCCCATCCGTTCCGCCGCACGGTGTTCGGCCGCCTCCTTGGTCATGCCGCGTGCCCGGTACACCAGCACCAGCTCGTTGGCGTCAATATCCAGCGACTTCGCGGCCGACAGCGTGATCTGCGTGGGCCGGGAGGCCTCCAGCAGTTCACGCTGGGACCGGACCGAGACATATTCTCCCGCCCCCATGGACAACGCTCCGGCAAGCAGGCCGGCCAGGCCGCTGATGAGGATGAACGTACTGGACACTCCAGTGGCGCCGATGCCCATGATGAGGGCAAGGTTGCTGACGAGCCCGTCATTGGCGCCGAATACCGCCGCACGGAAGTTCCCCGACAGCCGGGTCCGTCCCCGGGTGGCCAGCCCACGGATCACTTCCTCGTGAATCTGTTCATCGGCGGCCATCGCACTGGTGGCATTGGGATCCTGGGCATAGGGGGAGCGGCCCTCGGCGCGCTGCGCCAAGGCCAGCACGAACACCGAGCCGAAACGGCGGGCCAGCAGGCCGAGGACGCGGTTGCGGAAGGAAGCACGTGCCTTGCGCCCGGCGTCGTCGCCCAGCAGCGTGCGCCAGTGTTCTTCGTGGCGGCCCTCAGCCTCGGCCAGTGCCAGGAGGATGTCGCGTTCCTCACCGTCCCGGCGTTCAGCCAGATACCGGTAGGTAGCTGCCTCGGCCTGTTCATCGGCCAGATACTGCCGCCATCGTTTTTTGTCGGCGTTGGAAGGAACGCTGGAATCGCTGAATGCGGGATCCGGCGAGGAAGGGGAATTCACGGTGCTCCTGACAGGGACCGGAAACGGGGGATCCGGTCAGTTCAAAGTAAAAGACAACTCTTCTGACCGAAGGTCTCGCTCGCCCGCGGCCGGATGCCGGCGGGTGGACTGCCGGGACGCCGCGGCGTCCAGTATGTCGACAGGCCTCGGCGGAAACTGAACCATTTGGGCTGACCCATCAAGTCCGCACCGGAGCTACTCCCCTTCGCGTGTCCTAGTCTAGTCGAATCCGGTGGCTGAACCGGTCGGAGATGCGCGATACGCCCGAGCCCGGTTTCGGGCCCTAAGCACCCTGACTTCTTGTCCGTGACGGGCAGGCGCTAGAGTCAGATTGTGAGCAAAAACTTCCCTCTTACGGATCCTGCCCGCCCTTGGACCCGCCACTACAGCGAGGGAGTCCTGGAAGGCTTCAGCCTCCCGGATGAGTCCCTCGTTGACGTGGTGGAGAGCTCGGTCCGCAAATACCGTTCCAAGACCGCCCTGCAGTTTTTCGGTGCCACCACTTCCTACGAGGAACTGGGTGACCAGATCCGTCGTGCGGCGACGGGCTTGATGAAGCTCGGCGTGCGTAAGGGGGACCGGGTGGCACTTGTGCTGCCCAACTCGCCGCAGCACGTGGTGGCGTTCTACGCCGTCCTCCGTCTGGGAGCCGTGGTGGTGGAACACAACCCGCTCTACACGGACAGGGAGCTGCGGCACCAGTTCGAGGACCACGGCGCCACCGTGGCCGTGGTTTGGGACAAGGTTGTGGAGAACGTCCAGAAGCTGCCGGCAGATATTCCGGTGCGCAGCATTGTTTCGGTGGACCTGATCCCGGCCATGCCGCTGATCAACCGGCTGGCGTTGAAGCTCCCCGTTCCCGCCCTGCGCGAGGCGCGGGCAGCCCTTTCCCCTTCCAAGCGTCCGCCCCGCGGGCCGCGGCGCGTGGTGCGGTGGCAGGAACTGCTGGACAACCGCCCGCTGCGCAAACGCCATCCGCGTCCAGAGGCGACGGACCTGGCAGCCATCCAGTACACCAGCGGAACCACCGCCGATCCCAAGGGCGCCATGCTGACGCATGCCAACCTCGTGGCCAATGCGGCACAGGGGCGGGCGTGGGTTCCCGGGCTGAAGCCCGGCAATGAAACCTTCTACGCCGTGCTGCCCATGTTCCATGCCTATGGACTGACCCTGTGCCTTACCACCGCCATGAGCCTGGGTGCCCGGGTGGTGCTGTTCCCCAAGTTCGACGTCGACATGACGCTCAAGGCCATGAAAAAGACCCCGGCCACCTTCCTCCCGGCCGTACCGCCCATTTACGAGCGCCTGGCCGCGGGAGCCAAGGAACAAAACATTTCCCTTCGGGGCGTCCGGTCCGCCATTTCCGGTGCCATGAACCTCCCGCCCCGAACGGTCGAAATCTGGGAAGAGGCCACCGGGGGACTCCTGATCGAGGGCTACGGCCTGACTGAAACATCTCCCATCGCGCTGGGCAACCCGTTCGCCAAGTCGCGGAAACCGGGAACGGTGGGCGTGCCCTTCCCGCTGACAGACATCCGGGTGGTGGATCCCGAGCACCCCTCCGTCGATGTGCCCCAGGGCCACCGGGGCGAACTGCTGATCAAGGGCCCGCAGGTCTTTGCCGGCTACTGGAACAAGCCCCGGGAGACCGAGGCGGTACTGCTCGACGGCGGCTGGTTCCGTACCGGAGACATTGTCACCGTGGACGAGGACCACTTTGTTACCATCGTGGACCGGATCAAGGAGCTGATCATTACCGGCGGCTTCAACGTGTCTCCCTCGGAAGTGGAAAACGCCCTGAAGCGCCACGAATCCGTCGACGACGTCGCCGTCGTCGGCCTGCTCCGTTCCGGCGGCGGCGAGGACGTGGTGGCAGCGGTGGTACCCAAGGCCGGTTCCCGTTTCAACGCGGAGGAACTGCGGGCATTCGTGCGCAAGGAGCTGGCAGCCTATAAGGTGCCCCGCCGGATCGTGGAGATCCAGGAGTTGCCGAAGTCCCTGATCGGCAAGGTCCTGCGACGGCATGTCCGCGACAGCCTGCAGAACGGCAGCGCCGGTACCGTGCAGGCCGACGGCACCGCAGAAACGAATTCCCCTACCGATTCCCAGAGCAAGCCGTGACCAGGAAGAAGCAAACATGAGCGCATCAAGCCCTAACAGGGTTGAACGGGATACCCAGCCGGATCACGCCAGACCCGGACGGTACTGGAGCGGCGCCCTTGGCCATGCCGGGCAGCGCTCCGCCCAGATCCTGCTGATCCTGCTTCTGGTTTCGGTGACGGTCTACGGGCTGCTGCAGGTCACGCTGGTGGTTATTCCCGTGCTGCTGGCATTGATCCTGGGTGCGGCCATCGCTCCGTTCGTGAACTGGCTCCGCCGCAAGGGATGGCCCAGCGCGCTGGCGACAGGCCTGTCCTTCCTGCTGCTGCTCGGGATTTTCGGCGGGTTGGTCACCGGGATCGTATTCGCCATCCGCAGCGAATGGGGCGACCTGGTGGACCAGGCCGTGGCAGGCTTCGACCAGCTCTACGACTTTGTACTTAACGGCCCGCTCCCGATCGACCAGGAGATGCTCGCCAACGCGCGGGACGCCGTTATCGACTTTGCAACCAGCAGCACGGTAAGCAGCGGGGCCATCGCCGGGATCTCCGCGGCCACGACCTTTGCCACCGGGTTCCTGCTGATGGCAGTGGTCCTGTTCTACTTCCTCAAGGACGGGGACCGGATCTGGGCCTTCTTCCTGCGCATGTTCCCCGAGGGCGACCGCCGGGACAAGGCCCGCCTCTCCGGCTTCCGCGTCATGGAGGTCCTCGGCGGGTACATCCGCGGCACCGCCATTGTGGCGCTGGTCGATTCGGTGTGCATCGGTGCGGCGCTGTTCATCCTGCAGGTTCCGCTGGCCCTGCCGCTGACCGTGATTGTGTTTGTCGGCTCGTTCATCCCGCTGGTCGGCGCCACCGCTGCCGGTGTCTTCGCAGCCCTGATCGCACTGGTGGCCAACGGACCGGTTGTTGCCCTGATCGTCGTCGTGGTGATCATTGCGGTGAACCAGCTGGAGGGCAACTTCCTGCAGCCGGTGGTCATGGGCAAGTCCCTGAGCATCCACGCCCTCGTGATCCTGCTGGCCCTGACCGCAGGAACCATCCTCGCCGGCATCGTCGGCGCTATCCTGGCCGTCCCGATCGCCGCCGTGGGCTGGGCCGTGATCAAGGTCTGGACCGGTGAGGACAACGGCGAAGATCTCGACGAGGTGAAGGAAATCCCCGATCCGGAGGACCAGCCGGAAATGGAATCCGCGGAAAAGTAGTACCCGCTTAGACGGCCGGCACCCCTTCCGCCTCGGCGCTGGAGGTGCCGGCCACCCGTTTCTCCCAGGCTGCCCGGACCTCGGGGGCCGTGGGACGGGAGAGCAGCGACACCACGCAGTAGGCAACGGCCGAGGCGGCGAGCCCGTAGTAGATCGGTTCGTTGGCATACACGCCGTCGTACGGGGCGGCCGCCCGGATCTCAAGGTAGATCATGGTTCCGAGGGTCACCACGGTTCCGGCAGCCATGGACACGCCTGCACCCAGTCCGGTGCCGCGCTTCCACACCAGTCCGCCCAGGATGCTCACCAGCAGTCCACCCACCAAAATGTCGTAAGCGATGGTCAGCGCAGCAACCACGTCCTGGACCACGATGGCCACGAGGATTGCGACGACGCCCAGTCCGAGTACCCAGTAGCGGTTGGACGCGATGTCTTCCCCGGCGTCGTCTCCGGTCTCCGGTTGGGTGCCGGCGCTCCGGTCGGTGGAACTGCCGGAACCACGGCGGAACCATCCGCGGACGAAGGGGACGACGTCGGTACGAGCCACGGTGGCTGCAGCAATCAGCGCCCCCGAGGCAGTGGACATCATGGCGGCGACTGCAGCGGCCAGGACGAGGCCGCCGATGCCAACCGGCAGCAGGTTCATTGCGACGTCGGCGTAGACATCGTCCTGGGACTCCACTGCGGAAAGAGCGACGCTGGCGCCCATGCCGATCAGTGCCCCAGCCACGCCGTAGAGGATGCAGTAGATCCCGGCCGCGGTGCCGCCCCAGCGGGCTATCAGCGGGGTGCGTGCCGTAAAGACCCGCTGCCAGATATCCTGGCCGATCAGCAGGCCCAGCGTGTAGACCACGAAATAGGTGATGATGCTCTGCGCGCCGATACCGGTGATGCTGAAGAATTCCGCTCCGGCACGCTCCCGGATACCGTCAAGGCCCCCGGCGGCGGAGAGCGTAAAGGGCAGCATCAGGGCGAAGACGCCGATGGTCTTGATGATGAACTGCGCCATGTCGGCGAGCGTGATGGACCACATTCCGCCGATGGTGGAGTAGATGAGGACGACGGCGCCGCCCACGGCGATGGCCAGCCACCGCTCAAAGCCGAAGAGGACCACGAAAATGGTGGCATAGGCGCCGGTGGAGGTGGCACAGAGCATCAGCGTGTAGGCCAGCATCACGATCGAGGAAACCTTGGTGGATTCGGTCCCGTAGCGCAGGGACAGCATCTGCGACACGGTGTAGATCCGCAGTTTCTGCAACGTGGAGGCAAAGAGCAGGCTGAGGAGCAGGACTCCGGTGCCGATGGCGACCACCAGCCACATGCCGGAGATGCCGTACTTGTATCCGAGCCCCACCCCGCCGACGGTGGAGGCCCCGCCGAGGACGACGGCGGCCATGGTGCCGGTGTAAAACAGCGGCCCCAGGCGTCGGCCGGCCACCAGATAGTCGCTGACGTTCTTGGTGCGGGACTTGCCCCACCAACCGAAACCCAGCATTGCCAGCAGGTAAAGGACCACGATGGTCCCGTTGATGTATTCCATTGCAGTCCTCGAGCTAGGGAACCGGCCTTGAATTGCCTGACAGGCAACAAGTGTTTACTGAAACTAGTGTGCTTTCAGTCACGCCGTCAATTTAGCCGCCTCGCAATACCACCGCATTACGTGCATGTTTCCCTCGGTATGCTCGTAAGCATGAAGGCCTTGCCCGTAGAACCGACCAACGCTCCCGTGGCGATTGGGGTGCGGATCCGCTCCGCACGCCAGGCCCGGCATCTGACCATTGAGCAGGTGGCTGAAGCCACCGGCCTCACCAAGGGGTTCCTTAGCCGGGTGGAGCGGGACCTGACCTCTCCGTCAGTGGCTTCCCTGCTGACCCTGTGCCAGGTGCTTTCCATTTCCATCGGCGACCTTTTTGCCGCGCCGGAAACCAATGTGACGCGCCTGGCCGATGCCCCGCGCATCAGCCTGGGCGGCGAGGGAATCGTGGAACGGCTGGTCACGGCACGGACTGAACGGCGCGTCCAAGTGGTCCGCTCCGTGATTGCGCCCGGCGGGTCCGGCGAAGCCGATCTTTATTCGGTGGACTGCGAGGTGGAGGTGCTTCATGTTGCCCAGGGCAGCTTCGAACTCATCCTGGGCAACGAGCGGATTGAACTAACTACCGGCGACACGGTCACCTTCCCCGGCCGGGAACCGCACTCATGGCACAACCCGTCCGACGAGGAAACAATTGTGCTCTGGACCCTCGTCAGCCCCGGCGGCGCCTAGGCTGCGGAGCCGGGGGCAGCGGAGCTAGGCGGAAAGGGTTTCGCCGGCCACCGGCTCGGCCACATCTTCACCGGTCAGCCGCTGCAGGTACTCCACCGCTCCGGTGATGTCCCTGCCGGAGGACCGGTAGCCCACGTACCCGTCCGGGCGGATGACCAGCAGTTCAGGCCGGCGCGAGCTCAGGCCCAGGCGGTGGAAGGCCAGACCGCTGACGTCCTTGATGATGCCGGGAGTATTGGCAATGAGGCTGCTGCCGACGGTCAGCTGCTGGATATTGAGCAGTCCGGCGAGCTGGGGCAGTGCCGCCCGGAGCTGATGCGGTGCGTCCTGCGGCCAGCCGGGTCCGCTGAGGAGGATGGCGAAGCCGGGCGTGGCCACCAGATCCTGCAGGCGCCGTTCCCGGTCCTGGTAGATGACGTCGGCGTCGGGCAGGCGGTCACCGGGCCGGACGCCGCGGGCCAGGAGCGCCGGGAGGCGGGTGTTCCCGGCGTCGACCATGCTGCTGCCGCGGTAGTTGATGTTCAGCTGCGCCATGGTCCGGAAAAGCCGGGAGCGGAGTCCGTCCCAGCCTATGGCCTTCGGAGCCAGCGCGGGCAGGAGCTTGGTGCGGGGGAGCTTCTTCAGGCCATTGCGACTGGTGGCCAGCTTGAAGATGCGGTCCGTCGTGGACACCACCTCCCGGCCCACGGGCCGGCGCTCGGCGTCGTAGCTATCGATCAGTTCATCGCTGGCGAGGCCGCGGGCGCCGAGGGCGAGTTTCCAGCCCAGGTTCAGTGCGTCCTGGATGCCGGTGTTCATGCCCTGGGCGGCAACGGGGGAGTGGACATGGGCGGCGTCGCCGGCCAGGAACACGGAACCCTGCTGGAAGTATTCGGCCATCTGGTGCGACAGGCGGAAGGTGCTGATCCACTTCGGATCCCGCACGTGCAATGCGCCGTGCGTAAAGGTATCGGCCAGCTCCTGGATCGTTTCAAGGGTGGCCGGCCGGTGCGGCGGCTTCATCGCGATCATCCGCCAGGTGGCTGAGCCGCCGAGCGGGAACAGGAAGAGGAAACCGTCCTCGGTGGGGTAGGAATGCACGGCGTCCGGTTCCGCACCGTCAATTTCAACGTCGGCCAGGATGAAGGTGCCGGGGTAGGCTCCGCCGCGCCAGTCCATGCCTGCCTTGGCGCGGACCGTGCTCCCGGCACCGTCGGCACCAACCACGTAACGGGCACGGATGCGCTCGATGCCGCGGTCCATCCGCTGGACCTTGGCCTCCATGCCGGCAAACGGGTCCTCGGGATCCAGGCGTGCCAGGTCCTGCAGCTCCGCGCCGCGCTCGATGCGCACCCGGCGGGAGAGCAGGTGCTGGGTAAGAATGCGCTCGGTTTCCGTCTGGGACAGGAACAGCAGCTGCTGGAACGCCGAATCCTCCAGCCCGGAGTCAAACAGGTCTACTTCCAGCGTTTCCTCCGGCAGGTGGAGGTGGAGCTCGCGGGCGGGACGCCCAGCGGCAACGAGCTCGCCGCTGACGCCGAAGGGGCGCAGTGCTTCCAGAGTGCGCGGCTGGATGGCGATGGCCCGCGATTCGGTCCCGGGAGACTGGCGCCGGTCGATGATGCGGAAGCTGGCACCGAAAGCAGCCAGCTGGGCGGCCAGGGCAAGGCCCGTAGGGCCGGCACCAACAATCAGGACATCGACGTCGTAGTTAGGGTCTTCGCTGTTATCGTGAGCCGCCATGTCCTCAGCCTAGTCTTGACCCCAACCGCACTTCCACTTTAGCTTTTAGGTAAACTTTTGGTTACCCTCAGGTAACCCTGCACACCGGGCGACGACGCCCATCCCGGAACCGGAGACAGTACCTATGGACAACCTTCCCCGAGTGAACGTGAACGGCCGCATCGGACCCGTGGACGCAGCGCAGATCCCGCGCTACGCAGGGGCTGCCACCTTTGCCCGCCTGCCCCGTCTGGACCAGGTGGAGCACGCCGAGGTCGCGGTGGTGGGAGTGCCCTTCGACAGCGGAGTTTCCTACCGGCCCGGCGCACGGTTCGGCGGTAACCATGTCCGCGAGGCAAGCCGGCTGCTGCGTCCGTATAACCCGGCCCTGGATGCCTCCCCGTTCGAGAATCTGCAGGTGGCCGATGCCGGCGATATGGCCGTCAACCCCTTCAACATCAATGAGGCCATCGAGACCGTCCAGCAGAACGCCCTGGACCTCACCGGGAATGGCACCAAGCTCCTGACCCTGGGCGGGGACCACACCATCGCCCTGCCGCTGCTGCGCGCCGCCGCTGAGCGTGCCGGTTCTCCGGTGGCCATGCTGCACTTCGACGCACACCTGGACACCTGGGACACCTATTTCGGTGCCGAGTACACGCACGGCACCCCGTTCCGCCGCGCCGTCGAGGAAGGCATCCTCGATACCGAGGCCATTTCCCATGTGGGCACCCGAGGTCCGCTGTACGGCAAGAAGGACCTCGAGGACGATCGCCGCTTCGGCTTCGGCATCCTGACCTCTTCCGATGTCTTCCGCCAGGGCGTGGATGAGGTGGTGGCGAAGCTGCGGGACCGGATCGGCAGCCGTCCGTTGTATGTGTCCGTGGACATCGACGTCCTGGATCCGGCCCACGCCCCGGGGACCGGCACCCCCGAGGCCGGCGGCATCACCAGCCGTGAACTGCTGGAGATCCTGCGCGGACTGCGCGGACTGAACCTGGTGGGCGCCGACGTCGTCGAAGTCGCCCCTGCTTACGACCATGCGGACATCACCGCCGTGGCCGCCTCGCACGTCGCCTATGACCTCATCACGCTGATGGGATTGTCGGATGAGCACTGAATCCGCCGCTTCGGGTTCGGGCGACGCTGTCCCCGGCGCCGGTCCCGTCCGCAACGGCGGAGACCTGGTGGTGGAAACCCTCGAAGCCCTCGGCGCCAGCAAGGTATTCGGCATTCCCGGCCAGCACGCCCTGGGACTGTTCGATGCGCTCTCCCGTTCGCGGCTGGAGTTCATCTCCTCCCGGGTGGAGAACAACTCCGCATTTGCGGCCGACGGTTTTTCCCGGGCCACCGGGCAGGTGGGCGTGCTTTTCCTGTCCACCGGTCCCGGTGCCCTGACCTCGCTGGCCGGGCTGCAGGAGGCCTATGCCACCGGAGTGCCGATGATCGTGGTGGCCAGCCAGATCCCCATTGACGGGCTCGGCGCGCGGCGCCGGGGAATGCTGCACCAACTAGATGACCAGAAGGCCTCCGCCGCCAACGTCACCAAGAGCCAGCGCCTGATCCAGCACGCCTCCGGCATCCCCTCCGCCATCCAGGACGCGTGGACCGAAGCCATCTCCTCCCCGGCAGGGCCGGTGTGGATCGAGATCCCGCAGAACGTGCTGCTCAACCCGGTCATGGTGCCTGCCGTAGAAGACGCGTTGGCAGAACCGTTCGACAACCCCCCGCGCAGCGAACTGGTCAAGGAAGCCGTGCGCTGGCTCTCCGACGCCCGCCGGCCCGCCGTCATTGCCGGCGGCGGCGTGCGCCGCAGCGGTGCCGAGGCTGCGTTGCTTTCCATTGCCCAGAAGCTGCATGCCCCGGTGATCTGCACGCCCGGGGGCAACGGAGCCTTCCCGTGGAACCATCCGCTGTCCCTGCAGTCCTGGATGGAGGACCGGCATATGACGGACGTGCTCGAGGATGCCGACGTACTGGTGGTCATCGGCTCCTCGCTCGGCGAAGTGACGTCCAATTACTTCACCATGGCGCCCCGCGGCCGGATCATCCAGATCGACGCCGAACCCCGGGTCCTGGAGTCCAACCGTCCTGCGCTGGGTATCCGCGCCGACGCCCGGCAGGCCCTGGACGCGCTCGACGCCGCCCTTCCGGCCTCGGCCCGCCTTCCCGAGTGGCACGGGCAAAGCGCCGAGGAGCTGGTAGCCGGCGCCTTGGCCCGGGTTCAGGCGCGGCTGGATACCCAGGGCCTCGACATGGAACGCCGCTTCATGGCGGACATCCGCGCCGCGGTCCCCGATGAGATGCAGACCTACTGGGACATGACCATTTCCGCCTACTGGGCCTGGAGCTGCTGGGATGCGAAGTCCGGCCGGTTCCACTCCGCCCAGGGCGCCGGCGGATTGGGGTACGGCTATCCGGGCGCAATCGGCGGCGCGGTGGGCCTGGGGGAGCGGGTGCTTGCCGTGTCCGGCGACGGTTCGGCCATGTACTCCATTTCCGAACTGGCCACGGCGCGGCAGCATAACCTTCCCGTGACCTGGCTGATTGTCGACGACGGCGGCTACGGCATCCTGCGCGAATACATGGAGGACGCGTTCGGCAAGGCGACCGCAACGGAGCTGGCGCGCCCGGATTTCGTGAAGCTCGCGGAATCCTTCGGTGTACCTGCCCGCCGCTGCGCACCGGAAGGCATCCGCGCGGCATTGGAAGGGGCATTTGCCGGAGAAGGCCCCAACGTAGTTGTGGTTGAAGCGCGGATAGGTCTTTTTGCTCCCACCCACCTGGTTTAACCGCCGCTGCTGCGTGATCCGGGTGTCGGCGTGCCCGGGCAGATAGAAGGGGTGGCTCTGGCATGATGAGGGCGTGCGATTGGCGTGGCCCCTCACCTGTCGGGGCCTTCCGCACAAAGCGAATCAGGACCAACCCATGCCCCTTCCAACCGCTCCCTCCGTGGAATTGCACGTTCTCGCCGGCGAATACGTGATCGCACGGCTTCCCCCGGCGTCGGAGGTTCCCGCCGCGCTTATGTCAGCGGCCGACGGCTTCATTTCCGTCACCCGCACCCCGCAGGAGCTTTCGATTGTCTGCCCCGCCGCGCTTGCCCCGGCGGACGCCGAAATTGACGGAACGTGGGCGGCGTTTTATGCCTCCGGTCCGATTCCCTTCGGGCTGACAGGAGTGGTGGCCTCGCTGGTCGCACCGCTCGCAGCGGCCGGCTGCCCGGTGTTTGTCGTGTCGACCTTTGACGGCGACGTCCTCATGGTCCCCTCGCCGCAGTACGAGCAGGCCCTCGCGTTGCTGCGCGCGGCAGGCCACACGCTTCCAGGGGTTTAGTTAGTTGACCTAGGCAAATTTCCGCGTATAGTTGCCTAGGTCAACTATCAGTACACAAACCTCCGGAGACCCATCCCCATGCCCATGCAACAGGAAACGGCGGATGACCTGATCCGGAAGATCTTCGCCCTGCAACGGACGCTGCGGTGCGTGACCCAGCACAGCGCCGACATCGGCGGACCCGGAGTAGCACTGCAAGGCGTCATGCGGATGATCGGCGAAGACGGCGAGCTGCGGGCGACCGAGCTTGCCGCCAAACTCGGTGTCGGCCCTGCCGGACTCAGCCGCCACGTCGCAGAACTGGAAGAACTCGGTTACGTCCGGCGTCGCCCGCATCCGCAGGACCGCCGCGCCTACCTGATCAGCCTGACCGAGCTGGGGGAATCAGTCCTCCGCGAAGCACTCAATGGCCGGGCCGTCCTGCTGCAGGAAGCCCTTGCCGCCTGGTCCGAGGACCAGGCACAGCTCGCGTCCGACACCCTTGGAGCGCTCTCCGACGCGCTCTTCACCTCCATCCGCCGAGCGCCCGGAGCCCCCGAGCCGACGCAGGAAACCCCCGTATCCGATCCGCAGGAGTTAGCAACTAAGTGACCGATTCCAAGACCGCCCGGAAGAAACACGTTCCCGGCGAGATGAGCCATCGACAGATCCTGCAGGCCCTTACCGGCCTGCTTGCTGCGTTGTTCACCGCAATGCTGAGCACCACCATCGTGGCCAACGCACTGCCCACCATCATGGCCGACCTGCACGGTACGCAGACCGACTTCGCCTGGGTGGTCACGGCCGCCCTGCTGGCCAACGCCGTGAGCACCCCGATCTGGGGCAAACTCGCGGACCTGTTCAACAAGAAGCTCCTGGTGCAGCTGAGCATCGTTATCTTCGTTGCCGGTTCCGTCCTCGCAGGCTTCGCCCATTCCATGGAGCTGCTGCTGACCGCACGCGTCATCCAGGGCCTGGGCATGGGCGGCCTGACGGCACTGGCCCAGGCGATCATCGGTTCCATCATTCCGCCGCGGGAACGCGGCAGGTACTCCGGTTACATGGGTGCCGTAATGGCAGTGGCCACCGCCGGCGGCCCGCTGCTGGGCGGTTTCATCGTGGACAGCCCGCTGGGCTGGCGCTGGACCTTCTTCCTGTGCGTTCCGCTCGCCGTCGTCGCCCTCTTCCTGCTGCAGGTCACGCTGCACCTGCAGCATGTACGCCGTCCGGCCAAGATCGACTGGCTCGGCTCGATCCTGCTTACCGCAGGCGTCTCCCTGCTCCTGATCTGGGTCTCCTTCGCCGGCAAGCCCGACTACTACGAATGGTGGTCATGGGAAACGGCTGCCATGGTGGGCGGATCCGTCATCCTGCTGGCCCTGCTCGTGCTGGTGGAATCCAAGGTCGCCGAACCGATCATTCCGCTGAAGATCATCAGCCAGCGGACCACCGCCCTGGCCATCGTCGCCTCCGTTGCAGTGGGCATCGCCATGTTCGGTTCCACCACCTTCCTGGGCCAGTACTTCCAGCTGGCACGGGGCTTCACTCCCACCGAGGCCGGGCTGCTTATGCTGCCGATGATTGCCGGCAACCTGCTCGGTTCCGTAGGGTCCGGCCTGCTGATCACCCGCTTCGGCAAGTGGAAGCGTTTCCTGATCATCGGCACGGTCCTGGTGATCCTCGGGACGGCGCTGGCCGGCTTCATCAACCATGAAACCGACATGATCCTCGTCAGCCTGTTCATCTTCATCCTCGGCGTGGGCATGGGCCTGCTGATGCAGAACCTCGTGCTGGCCGTGCAGAACACGGTCAAGGTCACCGACGTCGGCTCCGCCAGCGCGTCCGTTGCATTCTTCCGCACCGTCGGCGGCGCCATCGGCGTCTCGGTACTGGGCGCGGTCCTTTCGAGCTCGGTCAGCCGCCGGGTCTCGGAGGAACTGGACAAGGCAGGCATGCCGTCCGAAGGCGGCGGCACCACAGCCACGCTGGACCTGGGTGGGCTCCCGGCAGAGGTCCAGATGTTCTTCCGGATCGCCTATGCGGAGGGTACGGCGGACATCTTCAAGATTGCCGCGGCGGTGGCCATCATTGCGCTGGTTGCAGTGCTGTTCATCAAGGAGAAGGCACTGCGCCGGACCCTGGACATCAAGCCCACCTCCTCCAACCCGGTTGAACCCGGTCTGGCCGGCGGTGCGGAAATACTGCACACCGGCGCCATGTCCACCGTCGAACCGGCTACCGTGCCGGACACCGGCAGCCAGGAATCCGTACCGCGGACCGACGGCACGGAAAAGGCCGGCACCACCCGGCCGTAAGCATCTACTGCATGGTGAAACGCCGTGCAACGGCTCCGCCCAGCGCCGGGACCTGGAACATCCGTTCCAGCCCGGCGTTGCGCAGGGCCATCACCCCCGCAGGGAGCGGCCGGCCCAGCACCATGTTGATCTGTGCCTGGGCGGAGGCGACGACGGCGTCCCGGCGGCGCCGTCGTTCGAATTCCCGCAGCTTGCTGCCCACCGGTTTACCGTGCAGGGATGCTGCCATGATCGGGGCAACGGCAGCGGCATCCAGCCAGCCCAGGTTCATCCCCTGCCCGCCGATCGGGCTGATCTGGTGTGCCGCGTCCCCGATCAGGACCGTGCGTCCGGAAACCAGCCGGTGCGCCCGGCCGATCTGTACGCCGAAAGCACTCAGCATGGAGTTTCCGGCAACCTGCAGCCGGTGCCCGGTCCGCCGGTGCACCAGCTCAGCGAGACCGGACGCGGTGGGATCCTGCTGCAGTGCGTCGGTATGGACCACCCAGCGGCGCAGGCCTCCGGGCAGCGGAAAAGACTCCACGATCCCCTCCGGCTCGAGGTAAAGCACGCCCAGCGTCCCGTCACCGGTGTCATCCGGGAAATCGCCCATCAGATAGGTATCCGGCAGTTCGCGTGAAGCCCAGCCGCTGCCCAGCGCTGACCGGATCGAGGACCGGGCGCCGTCGGCCGCCACGAGAAGGCCCGCCTGTGTGGTGAAGGGTTCTCCGCCGCGAACGCCGTGCACTCGGACTGCGGCGCCGTTGTCGCTGAAGGTTTCAACCCGGGCACCGCGGACCAGCGCTCCCGGGTCGAGGGCTCTGAGACGTTCCTCCAGCAGCTGTTCGGTCCTCACCTGCGGCAGGGTCAGCACAAAAGGGTACCGGGCCGACGCCGCGGCGAAGTCCAGGCGGGCCACGGTCCGCCCCGCGCTGCGGGCTTCCCCGTGGGCGATCCGGATTCCTTCCCGAGTCATGGCATCGGCGATGCCGGCCTGCGCCAGGGACGCCAGGGCCGGAGGATGCACCCCGATGGCCCGCGAATGCCTGCTCCGATTCAGCCGCTGTTCCAAAACCTGGACGGATACCCCCTCCTGCAGCAGCAGGACGGCCAGATACATGCCCACCGGCCCGCCGCCCACCACAACCACTTCGGAAGAGCTGCGGGGCACGCTGTAAGGAGCGGGGGAGGCAGGTTGTTCCGCGGGCGGCAGCTTAGCCCGCACGGCGGTCGTCTCCCCGGGCGAACGGTGGATAAACCAGCAGGTTCTGCCACGGCCGCTGCTGCAGGCTTTGCCAGCCCTGGGGCGTCACCTCGGCAATTTCCGCCGCGGTGAAACTGCGGCGGATGGAGGTCAGCCCGTCCGCCCGGATGAACGAGCCGGGGAAAAACGGCAAGGTGCCGACGGAGAACAGGGCGTAGGCCCAGCGGCTGCGCTCAATGTCGCTGTGCAGGCAGAGCTTGCGGCCCAGCCGCCTTGAGTCCGCCAGCAGCGCCTGCAATTCCGCCGGGGCCAGATGGTGGAGCATGTGGTTGGAAATCACGACGTCGTAGGAACGCCCCTCCGCAACCAGCTCGCTGCTGTAGGCCTGGCGGAAGGACAATCCCGGCAGGGCCGGCAGCGCGGAGGCGAACGCATGTGCCCTCGGATCCGGGTCAATGGCGGTGATTTCCAAGGCAAACCCGTCCCTGCGCGCCCAGCGGGCAATGCAGCGGGGAACGTCCCCTCCGCCGGAACCGATATCCAGCAGGGTGCCACCGCCACTCGCCGCGAAGATCGGACGGAGGTACCGGATGTAGTTGCGCCGCCACCCCGAGACCACCGCATTGACCAGCCAGAACTGGGCATAGGTGCGCTCGAGGCGCTGCAGGTCGGCGTCGGGCCGGTCCATTTCCTCCACTGCGTCTGCTGCCCGGGTGGCCAAGGAGGGAAAAACAGCGATCATACTGCGGCCGGGACCCCCGCTGGTACTGCCCCCGCCGGCGCTGCCAGTTCCGCAGACGCCGCTGCCGCAGGCTGCACCGGGCCGCCGACCCGGGTGAACAAGCCCGTCTCCACGGTGAGGCCCGGGCCGAAGGCCATGGAGCAGATCCGTTCGTTGCCTCCGCTGAAGGGTTGTTCCAGGATGTACTTGAGCACGAACAGCACAGTGGCGCTGCTCATGTTGCCCACGGTGCGCAGTGTCTCCCGGGCCGGCAACAGCTGCTGTTCGCTCAGTTCGAGTTTCGCCTCGACTTTGTCCAGGATGCTGCGGCCGCCGGGATGGATGGCCCAGTGCTCGATCTCCCGGTAGGGCCGGACGCTTACCGATTGGTCGTGCGCCAGCAGGGGTTCCAGGGCGCCGACAATGTGGTCGTCGATGATGTGCGGGACGTAGGTGCCCAGCACCATCTCGAAGCCTTCGTCGCCGATATTCCAGGCCATGGCCTCTTCGCCGACCGGGGTCAGGATGGTTTCAAAGTGGTCCAGCTGGATGGCCGGTCCAGAGTCCGGCAGGTCTTCGCGGGCGGTGATGATGGCGGCGGCGGCGCCGTCGGCGAACAGCGAGGATCCCATGATGGCGTCCGGGTCATTCGACGTGCGGACGTGCAGGGAGCACAGCTCCGCACTGACCACCAGCACCACGGCGCCGGGATCCGACTCGCAGAATGATTTGGCTGCGCGCATCGCCGGGAAGGCTCCGTAGCAGCCCATAAAGCCCAGGTGGTAGCGCTGCACGGACGGATTCAGCCCCAGCGCGCGGGTCACTTTGTAATCCGGGCCGGGGTTGAAGAAACCGGTGCAGGACACAGTGATGACATGGGTGATATCCGACGGAGAGATACCGGCGCAGGCATCCAGTGCCTTGGACGCGGCTTCGATGAAGAGTTTCGTGGCCTCCACCGCAAAGATGTCATTCCTGGTCTTGGTGCTGGGCCGCAGCAACAGGCCGCTGCGGGCATCGTAGAACTTGGGATTTTCCGAGGTGTCGGTGAGTGAGAGTTCAGCCAGCGCCGTACGGCGAGTGTCGATGGCCGCCGAATCGAAGCAGGTGCGCACCAGCCGCTCACCCAGCCGGGTCAGGCCGGGCTGGGCTGCGAACGTGTCGCGGACTTCGGACTGCACCAGAATAGTGGGCGGGATCGCAGTTTCCAGGGACCTGAGGGTAACCGTCATAGTCCATTGTTAAGGGATGGCGATGCTCTGCACAATGGTTGGGGTTACTGAACGATTAGCCCCGGCTACTGGTTTCGCGGCTTGAGGAGTTCCTTTTCGAGCACCAAGTCGATCGACAGGGTCTTGTAGCCCTCCGCTTCGAACAGGACGGTCACCGTCTCCTCCTCGTAGCTCATCACGACGCCGGGTCCCCACTCCGAGTGCGTGACGGTGGACTGCAGGGGGAAGGGCAGATTGGGTGCTTCCGCGGCCGCCAGCACCTGCAGCTCCTCGACCGGGATGTCTGCCTCCGCCGCGGCCTTCTCGCAGTTATCGCAGTTGCCGCAGGGCTCCGGCAGGTCCTCGCCGAAGTATCCAAGCAGGAACTGCCGGCGGCAACCGGATGTTTCGGCATACTGCCGGGCCATATCCACCCGGGACTGGTCGATGCTCTCCCGCCGCTCGGCGTAGTCCACCGCCGCTGCCACTGCCTCGTCGGGTGCCATCCTGCGGGCCCGGTAGCCCTTCTTGGATGCGGTGACGGCTCCGGCAGCATTCAGCAGGTTAAGCAGGCCGGACAGCCGTCGGGAGCTGACGCCCAGCTTCTGGCTCAGGTGGGCCTGCGTCACGGTGCCTCGCTCGGCGCGCAGTGCGGCCAGCAGCTGGCGCAGGGACTGATCATCGGCGCGTTTGCTGGCGAAGAAGCGCCGCAGGCCCAGATCCTCCGGACGGTAATGCAGCACGGCGGCTGCCGGCTGCCCATCGCGCCCGCCCCGTCCGATCTCCTGGTAATAGCTGTCGATGGAGTCCGGTATGCCGGCGTGCACCACGTACCGGACGTTGGGCTTGTCGATGCCCATGCCGAAGGCGGTGGTGGCCACCACTACGTCCAGCTCGTCATTGAGGAACTGCCGGTGGACCTCCTTGCGCTCCCCGGCGGGCCGGCCGGAGTGGTAGGGCGCGGCGCGCAGCCCGGACTTGGCAAGGACCTCGGCGTATTCCTCCGTTTCCCTACGGGTGGCCACGTAGACGAGCCCGGGATGGGTCAGTCCAAGGACGCTCTCCAGGACGGCCTGCCGTTTATCGTCGGCCTCCACATGCATCTGCACGGACAGGTAGAGGTTGGGGCGGTCGAACCCCTGGGCAATCAGGAAGGGATCCTTCAGGCGAAGCACCTCGGCAATCTCGGTCCGCACCGGGGGAGCGGCGGTAGCGGTCAGCGCCACCACCGGACGGTCCAGGGCTTCTGCGAGCGAGCCCAGCTGGAGGTAATCCGGGCGGAAGTCGTGGCCCCATGCGGAAACACAGTGCGCCTCATCGATCACCAGGATGGAAACATCCAGTGCCTTGAGCCGCTTGAAGACTTCTTCGCGGGCCAGCTGTTCGGGGGCCAGGAAGAGGAACTTGGCCCGCCGGTCTTCGTCCTTGTCTTCAGCGGCCGCCCAGGCGGCATCAACGGCGCTCTGTGGCTGGGTGGAGTTCAGGACATAGGCACGGGTAGCCCCGGCTGCGGCGTTAATGGCGTCCGCCTGATCGCCTTGAAGTGCAATCAGCGGCGAAATGACGACGGCGACGCCGGGCAGGGCGAAGGCGGGTACCTGATAGACGGCGGATTTCCCGTGACCGGTGGGCATAACGCACAGGACGTCCCTGCCGGCAGCCACGGCCGTCATGGCTTCCAGTTGCCCTTCGCGGGCTGTGTCCCAGCCGAAGATTTCCGAGGCCGTTCGGGCCAGCGTTTCCCGCGTAACGTGCATTGCTTATCCTTCAGCGAACCGGGCCGGCCTCTGCCGGCAATCACATTAGTAAGCTTACTGAGGATGGATAGCGGACGCGACTTTGCCGCGTGGCCGCGCTGACGCGTACCACTGGCGGCACAACAGCACGATCAGCACCAGTTCGAGGATGCCGCCGCCGTAGTACATCACCAGCGCTCCGGTTTCCGCGGCAGCGGCCGGGATCCCGGGAGGCGGGTCGGCGTAGATGCCCTTGGCGAGGATATTGTGGGCGGCGATGGAAAGCACCAGGACGATGGCCCGCAGCCGATAACCGGCCCGGTGCGGGGAAGGATCCCGCCCCACTATGGAAGCCGTGAACAGGTAGCCGGCAGCCAACAGGTGGAAGGTCACCAGCCAGTGCACCGGCATGGACTCCTGCATTGCCTGCAGCAGTCCGGTGCGGAACATCAGGATCATGCCGCCGGTATTGAGCAGTGCGGCGGTGACCGGGAAGGACAGGAACCGGGCGAACCTGCTGCGCAGCACCCGGGAGAGCCGGCGGGCCGGAAAAACGTCGAGGGTGCGCAGTGCCAGGGTGAACGGCCGGGAGAGCACCAGCAGCAGCGGGGAGAGCATCCCGGCCAGGAGATGCGAAAAGCTCAGTACCGCGAAATCCCGATGGGCCAGTTCGGCCAGGGGGTTCAGGACCGTAACCAGCACGGCTGCCACACCCAGCGTGAAGAAAGCCGTCCGGTACCAGGGCCAACGGCCGGAGCGCGGCGAACGCGCACCCGCCCAGTAGGCGACCAGGGCAACTACGGCGGGGATGAAGAACAGCGACTCTACGGGAAAGTCACTGCCGTGGTTATGCATCGGCCGGAGCCGTTGATTCCCGCGGGACGGCAGTGCGGGTGCGGTAGGTGAGGAACGCCCCGGCAACGATCAACAGCAATGCGATGACGTTCCAAACCGTGTCGTACACCAGCAGATCCACCTCATAGCGGATCTGGTGAAGCCCCATGAGCTTGTGCTGCACCGTGCCGTCATAGAGCTGGAACACACCGGCGCCCAGCAGGACACCGCCGGTCCACCGCTTCAGGAGAGTCTCATGCCACCGGCGCAGATCGGCGAACAGGAAGAGGCCGGCTACAACTGCGAACCAGCCGAAGGCGTGGAACAAACCGTCCGAAAACAGTCCAACGGATGTAGTGGAGCGGTCGTAGAAATGATGCCACTGGAGGAGCTGGTGGAAGATCACTTCATCGACGAAGGCAGCAAGTCCGATCCCGAAAAGCAAGCCGGACACCAGGTTGCGCCGCCGCGGAGAGCGGCGCTCGCGGAGGGGAGAACTCATGCTTCGAACATAACACCGGCACGGCGCCGGCCGCAGGGGTGCGTGACATGCCCGACGGCTGCGGCAAGGATGGGAGACATGTGGATTGGGGCGCTTGAGCTGGACCTGTTGCTGGGGGACGTGCATTCCCTCAAGGGGAAACGGTCGGTTGTCCGGCCCATCCTTGCGGAGCTGCGGAGGAAATTCGATGTCTCCGCCGCGGAGGTCAGCTCCCTGGACCTGCACCGCCGGTCAGGAATAGGCGTGGGCGTTGTGGCGGCGGACCGTGCCCATGTGGTGGATGTGCTGGATGCCGCCGAACGGCTGGTGGCGGGCCGGCCTGAAGTGGAGTTGCTGAGCGCCCGGCGTCAATTGTTCACCGAGCAGGACTAGCCAGCGCGCTCCGTATCCGCCCATCCGCCGGAGAAATGGGGAACAATTGGCCGGGTGAGTCTTAGCACCGTAGAACCAGTCAATGTTTCCGGATCCATCGACGAGCAGGTGATTGCCCAACTGGCCGCCGAGCTGGGGGTAGCGCCGTGGCAGGTCCGGGCGGCGGTTGGCCTGCTCGACGGCGGCGCCACGGTTCCGTTCATCGCCCGGTACCGCAAGGAGGCCACCGGCACGCTGGATGACGCCCAGCTGCGGGACCTGGACGAAAGGCTGCGGTACCTGCGCGAACTGCAGGACCGGCGGCGGGCCATCCTCGAGGCCATTGCTGCCCAGGGGAAGCTGACCCCGGAACTGCGGGCCGCCGTCGTCGGCGCCGAAACCAAGTCCCGGCTGGAAGACATTTACCTGCCGTACCGCAGCAAACGGCGAACCAAGGCGCAGATAGCCCGGGAAGCAGGACTGGAACCGCTCGCGGATGCGCTGCTGGCCGATCCCCGACGGTCCCCGGACGCTGAAGCCGCCCGGTACGTGCGCGAGGGGATCCCGGACGCAGCCGAGGCGCTCGCCGGAGCACGCGCCATCCTGATCGAACGGGTCTCCCAGGACGCGGACCTGTTGACCGAACAACGCGAGAAGCTCTGGCGCCAGGGCCGGATGCGCTCGCAGGTGCGCCCGGGAAAGGAAGCCGAAGGGCGCAAGTTCACCGACTACTACGACTTTTCCCAGTCGCCCTCCGGAATGCCGTCCCACCGCGTTCTCGCCCTGTTCCGCGGCGAGAAGGAAGGCATGCTGGAACTGGCCCTGACGGAGGGGGATCCCGCTGACGCCGATGCCCTGGCCGCAGCCCGCGCCCGCTACGAACGCTCCGTGGCCGCCCGTCTCGGGGTCGCGGACCGCGGGCGTCCCGCTGACGCATGGCTGATGACCACGGTGCAGCTGGCCTGGCGCCGGATCCTGGCCAAGCTCTCGGTGGATCTGCGTGTCCGGCTCTTTACGGAAGCGGAGACCGAGGCGGTGCGCGTGTTTGCGGCCAACCTTCGGGATGTGCTGCTGGCTGCGCCTGCCGGGAACCGGACCACCCTGGGGCTCGATCCCGGGCTGCGAACCGGTGTCAAGGTTGCCGTGGTGGACGGCACCGGCAAGGTGGTTGCCACCGATACGGTCTATCCTCATGCGCCCGTGCGCCGCTGGGATGACGCCCTGGCCACGCTGGCCGGTCTGGTGAAGCAGCACGGGGTGGAACTGATTGCCATCGGCAACGGCACCGCTTCCCGCGAAACGGACAAGCTGGCTGCGGAACTGATCCGCCTCGTCCCGAGCGCGTCGGTGCGCAAGCTGGTGGTCTCCGAGGCCGGTGCCTCGGTGTACTCGGCGTCCGCTCTTGCCTCGGCCGAGCTGCCCGGCATGGACGTGTCCCTGCGCGGCGCCGTGTCCATCGCCCGGCGGCTGCAGGATCCGTTGGCGGAACTGGTGAAGATCGATCCAAAGTCCATCGGCGTGGGCCAGTACCAGCACGACGTAACGCCGGCGAAGCTGGAGCGTTCCCTGGATGCGGTGATTGAGGACTGCGTGAATGCCGTGGGGGTGGATGTGAACACCGCTTCCCCGTCGCTGCTGACCCGGGTGGCCGGCGTCGGTCCGCTGCTCAGCGAAAATATTGTGGCCTACCGCAATGCGAACGGGCCGTTTGCCCGCCGGCAGGACCTGATGAAGGTGCCTCGGCTCGGGGCGAAGGCCTTTGAGCAGTGTGCGGGGTTCCTGCGCGTCAGCGGGGGAAAGGAACCGCTGGACGCAACCAGCGTCCACCCGGAGTCCTATCCGATTGCCCGGAAGATCCATGCTGCGGCCGGGACCACCATGAGTGCGTCGGGAGCGGTCCTGGAGGGTGTGGACCCGGCAGCGTTCGTAGACGACCAGGTAGGCCTTCCCACCGTCCTGGATATCATTGCCGAGCTGCGGAAGCCGGGGCGGGACCCGCGGCCCGCTTTTGAAACAGCCAGCTTCTCGGAGGGTATCGAGAAGATTTCGGACCTGCGTCCCGGAATGATCCTCGACGGTGTGGTCACCAACGTGGCTGCCTTCGGAGCCTTCGTGGACGTCGGAGTGCACCAGGACGGGCTGGTCCACATTTCCGCGATGTCGCATACCTTCATTTCGGATCCGCGCGAGGTGGTGCGGTCCGGCCAGGTGGTGAAGGTCAAGGTGTTGGAGGCGGACCCGGAGCGGAAACGGATCTCACTGACGCTACGGCTTGACGACGACGCCGCGGAGCCGGGCGGGCGGTCCGGACGCCCTCCGCAGGGGAGCCGCAAAGCGGAGAAAGCCAAGTCGGCCAGCCCCACCTCAGGCAACGGTCAGTCAGGCAGCGCCAAGACAGGCACTAGTCAGTCGGGTGCGGCCAGGTCCAACGCCTCGAAGCCCGGTGAGCCTAGGACCAAAGCCCAGAAGGCCGGCGCACCCAAGGCCAGCGCACCGAAAACCAGCGCGCCCACCGGGGCCATGGCAGACGCGCTGCGGGCGGCCGGGCTGCTGAAGTAGCCGGACCTTTACTCCGAGTCGGAGGGTGCCTCGGCGTCGGCTGCTTCGTCCGCCTTGTCCTGTGCGGCAGGCACCGCGCCGGCGGGCGAGGTCCCCTGATCGTCACGGATGTTGCCGGCCGAATGCGAGGCGCTCCCTGGCCGCCGGGGTTCGCCGGTTGGCCCGGGCTGCGGGGCGCTGGGGCCGAGGGGATCCTCGG
This sequence comes from Arthrobacter sp. zg-Y238, assembly GCF_024385525.1. Taxonomy (GTDB): domain Bacteria; phylum Actinomycetota; class Actinomycetes; order Actinomycetales; family Micrococcaceae; genus Arthrobacter_B; species Arthrobacter_B jinronghuae. The sequence continues at coordinate 137,522 of NZ_JANFLU010000011.1, forward strand.
CGTCGTTCGCGGGGCCGGTGGGTTCAGTAGTCATGGTGTCCTCTCGGAAACGGTTAGCCCTGGGCGAGGAGTTCGCTCAGCAGGCTGGTGTCCATGGCGGCAAGAAGTGCCCGCGGGTTTTCGTAGACTTCCTGGGCGCCTGCCTCGCGCAGTTCGGCTTCGCTCGTGCCGCCGCAGGTCAGGCCGATAGTGGGAATGGAGAGCTTCCCTGCTGCCTTGACGTCCCAGACCGAATCGCCCACGAACACAGTGTTGGAGGCCTCTAGGCCACCGGCCTCCAGTGCAGCTTCGAGGATGTCCGGTGAGGGCTTGCTGGCTTCGGCATCTGAGGAACTTGTGGCGCCGGTGATTGCTGAGTCGGCCTCAATCACGGTGCGCAGGAACTTCAGTTCGGCCGCGGAGGCGGAGGAAGCAAGAACCACGGTGAGGTCCTTGTCCGAGCAGGCGTTCAGGAGTTCGCTGGCACCGTCGAAAGAGCGCAGCGACGGCCACCAGGTGGAGAAGATGGCGCCGTGCGTCGCATCGAGCTGCTCATCCTCGTCCTTGTTGCGGTCTTCGCCCAGCAGGTGCTCCACGAGCTTGTCGCCGCCCATGCCGATGGCACGGTGGATGGCGGACATCGGGACATCATGCTCCATCCGGCGGAAGGCCTGCCACCATGCGACCGCGTGCAGGTAGTTGGAATCCACCAGGGTTCCGTCTACGTCGAAAAGAACTCCGCGCTTGGCGTTGCTTGAATCACTCATGCTGTGTGCCTCAGTTTTCCTTGGAGCCGATGTCTGGTTCGTCTGGTTCGAAGTCTAGTGTCCGTGCCGACGACGACGCAGCCTCCGCCGGCGTCTCGCCGTCCGATTCGGCGGTTGCCGGCGTCGCGCGAACCCGCCCTGGCGGGCCTAGGAAGGTACGCAGCTGTTCTTCGAGAAGGCTGCGGTCCCGAAGTTCGCATTCCCACACGACCAGGACATCCCAACCTCCGGCCGCCAACCGTTCCTGGGCCGCTGCATCCCGCTCGACGGTGCGTTTGCGTTTCGCGGACCAGAATTCGCTATTGGTCTTTGGGGCGTGCTGCCCCGCCCGGCAGGAGTGGAAGTGCCAGAAACACCCGTTGACGAAGAGGACTTTCCTGCGCCCGGCGAAAACCAGGTCAGGCTTGCCCGGGAGGCGGGTCTTACCGAAGGAGCCGTGCAGCCGGAACCGGTATCCCGCGGCGTGGAGGATGCCGCGGATCAGGAGTTCAGGCTTGGTGTTCTTTCCCCGGATGCGCGACATGTTGCGGCTGCGCTGCTCCGGACTGACGGTATCGGCCATGGGTCCAGTCTAGGAACAGATCACAATTGCATTTCGCACTACTCGATTCTTTGGGCAGGGGATCCAGAAACTCATAAGGTGACTTAGCATTGAAGGCACTGATAGACCCCTTACAAGGAGGTAAGTGATGTCGGGCTACTTCAAGCTGGTGGACGCCCACGAGGGAAGTTTCCGCATTAAGCTCATTGCCGGCGACGGAACGCTGATGGCAGTGTCCACGACTTTCGAAACCAAGCGGGAGGCAGCGGCCGGCATCGCGCAGCTGCGGGAGATCGCAGGAACGGGTCCGGTAGTCGACCAGAGCCGGGATTCGGATGTGCTGGGCGAAGCGAAGGAATCGGCCCCCAAGGCAGCAGCCAGCTGACGAGACGACGAACATACGTACATACAAACAGGCCTCCGGCTCCCTCACCGGGAACCGGAGGCCTGTTCCGTTGTAGCAGCGCTGCATTACTGCGGGGCGCGGGGCCGGGCCTAAAAGCCTCACTCAGGTCTGGTCTTCGCCACCTTCGGCCGGCTCCTGGGTGTGCTCGCGCTGCTCGTTCTTCTGGTCGTCGGTATCCCCTTCGGACGGCTCCTGCGGATGTGTCCGGTTGGAGTCCTTTTCCTCGTTGGCACTCTGTTCGCTCATGCGGTTTCTCCGATTCGTATCCAGCCGACACCGGCATCCGCCGGTTCTCCTTCAGAGCGGCCCTACATCCAGTCTAGAAACCTCTGCCCGAGTCTAGAACCCCTGGCGGCCGCACACGGGCTCGAGGGACGGGTGAGGACACGCCTGTACCAAACTGCTGGCCAGTACCCGGCGTCGCCGGTAGCGTGAGCCGGATGCAGCCAAAAGACGCGGACGTCATTGTCGTAGGAGCCGGACTCGCCGGCCTGGTAGCCACAGCCGAACTTGTGGACGCCGGGCGCTCGGTGATCCTGGTTGAGCAGGAGGGACCCCAGGGGCTGGGCGGCCAGGCATGGTGGTCCTTCGGCGGGCTTTTCCTGGTGGATTCCCCTGAACAGCGCAGGCTGCGGGTGAAGGACTCCGTGGAGCTTGCCTGGCAGGACTGGCTGGGCACCGCGGGCTTTGACCGCGAGGAGGATTTCTGGCCGCGGAAGTGGGCCGAAGCGTACGTGCATTTCGCCGCAGGGGAGAAGCGGGCCTGGCTGCAGCAGATGGGGCACCGCATCTTCCCCGTGGTGGGCTGGGCCGAACGCGGCGGATACGGCGCCAACGGGCCCGGCAACTCTGTCCCGCGCTTCCACATCACCTGGGGCACGGGGCCGGGGATCACCGCGCCTTTCGAAGCCAAGGTGCGCGACGGCGTCGAACGCGGGCTGGTGCGTTTCGCGTTCCGCCATCGCCTGGATGACCTGGTCCTCACCGGCGGTGCCGTGACCGGCGTGCGCGGCAGCGTCCTGGAGCCGACGACGGCGCCGCGCGGCACCGCTTCCAGCCGCACCGTCGTCGGGGACTTCGAATTCAGTGCCTCCGCCGTGGTGATCACCACCGGAGGCATCGGCGGAGACCATGACGCCGTCCGGGCAGCGTGGCCCCGGAGAATGGGACCGGCGCCTACGAACATGCTCAGCGGGGTGCCGGAGCATGTGGACGGACGCGGCATCGGAATCGCCCAGGCCGCCGGCGGGCGGGTGATCAACCCGGACCGGATGTGGCATTACGTGGAGGGAATCCGGAACTGGGACCCGGTGTGGAAGAACCATGGAATCCGCATCCTGCCCGGTCCGTCCTCGCTGTGGCTGGACGCGGCCGGAAACCGTCTGCCGGTGCCGTTGTTCCCTGGCTTCGACACCTTGGGCACGCTGGAGCACCTGCGCCGCAGCGGCTCCGACTACAGCTGGTTCATTCTGAACAAGGCGATCATCCGCAAGGAATTTGCGCTTTCCGGTTCGGAACAGAATCCGGACCTCACCGGAAAGTCACTCCGGGACGTGCTGAAGCGGGCCACCGCCGGAGTGCCTGCCCCCGTCCAGGCGTTCCTGGACCACGGCGAGGATTTTATTACCGCCAATTCGGTCGAGGAACTCGTTGCCGGCATGAACCTGCTGGCCAAGGGCTCGTCCGTGCATGGCGACGTGCCGGAACTGTCGGCTGAGTCGGTGCGGCTTGAACTGGAATCCAGGGACCGGGAAATCCGCAACCCGTTCACGAAGGACTCCCAGGTGACCGCCATCCGCGGGGCACGCACCTATATGGGAGACCGGCTGATTCGTACCGCTGCACCGCACCGCATCCTGGATCCGAAGGCCGGCCCCCTGATCGCCGTGCGCTTGTCCGTACTGACCCGCAAGACCCTCGGCGGGTTGGAGACGGACCTGCAGTCCCGCGTCCTGGCCGACGACGGCACACCGGTCCCCGGCCTTTTCGCAGCCGGGGAGGCCGCCGGCTTCGGCGGCGGCGGAATGCACGGCTACCGCTCGCTGGAAGGGACCTTCCTCGGCGGGTGCCTGTTCAGCGGGCGGGCTGCCGGCCGGGCTGCGGCCGGCTAGCCAGCGGGTCTCCCAAAGACCACTGGCCGGGACACCTTCTTTGAGGTGTCCCGGCCAGTGAAGCTGCAGTTTTACGGTTTAGCCGGCATAGCCCAGGGACTTCGCCTGGCGGTACTGCTTCATCTGGTTGAAGTAGGCAGTGGCCGGGGCGGTAAAGAGCATCACCGCGGCGGCAATGATCAGCAGGATGGAAACGAGGCTGAGGATACCCTCGAGGGAGCCGTTGACCTGGAACAGACTCAGCAGGGAAAGCCCGGCGAACACGGTGATGACGATGCGTGCCCAGTTGTGCCCCTTCCGTGCAAACACGGCGAACAGGACGCTGACCGCAACACTGAGCACGCCGATCACGACGCCGGTAACAATTCCGATGGTTACTGCAGTGTCCGCTTCAGCGGCGGTGAGCCCGCTTACCCGGGCAAGCTCACTGCGGCCCTCATCGGACATCAAGTTGACAATGGAAAGGATCCCGGCAATGAGGCTGAGAACGGCAGAGGCGATCAGGAGCCAGAACCCACGCTCCACTGCGGCCGGACGCTCCGGCGCGGCAGGGGCGGCAGCGGGTTGCCCTCCGCTGAAGGCGTTGTAGTTGTAGTTCGAAGGCGTGCTCATTATTCCCCTTAGATACTTTTGACCAACGGTTCCACGATCGCGAATGACAAACGGCCGTTTCGGCATAGCCTAACCAAGACTTCGCCTGTTGTGCCTCCCCACTTCGGCGGAGATCCAGGGTGTTTTTGACCGGATGGACCCACGCCGGTTCCGCCGAAAGGATTACTCCGGGGCTGGCCCGGAGACGCCGGAGCCGAGTCGGTGTCCGCACAGGAATAACGCCTTCCCCGCCGCAGTTGAGATAAACATGCAAACGCATGAAGAGGAGTCCAATATGGTGGATCGCAGGATTGTCGTGGTTTCGGGCGGACTGGGTGTTCCGTCGTCGTCCCGGATGCTTGCCGATGCCTTGGCGTCGGCGGCCAAGGCTGAGATCGAGGGACTTGGGCTGAGCGCCAGCGTCAGCACCTTCGAACTGCGTGAATACGCCGTGGATATCGCCAACAACATGGTGACCGGTTACGCCGCGCCGCGGCTGGACGCAGCGATAAACGAGCTTATTGCGGCTGATGCACTTGTTGCGGTGACCCCGGTGTTCACCGCTTCGATGAGCGGGCTGTTCAAGTCCTTCTTCGACGTCATCGACAACACTGCCTTGGACGGCAAACCGGTACTGCTCGGCGCCACCGGCGGCAGTGCCCGGCATTCCATGGTCCTGGACTATTCCCTGCGGCCGATGTTCAGCTATCTCCGCGCCCGGGTTGCTCCAACCGCTGTCTACGCCGCACCGGGCGACTGGGGAACGGGCGAAACCGGTACCGGTTCCCTGGACCAGCGGGTCCGCCGTGCCGCCGGAGAACTGGTGGCACTGCTGGGGGATGCACCGGTGCAGAAGCGCCGGGATCCGGCGCAGTCGCTGCCCTTCGAGGAATTGCTCGCCCAGACGCAGCGCAAGTAAGCGCGAACTCCTACGTGTCTACGCGGGGGCCGGAGGCGACGTCGCCGTCCCACCCCAGATTGCTGGCCATCCGCTGCAGGACGGCAAGCAGGGCGGTGTATTCCTCTTCAGTGATGTTGTCCGTCATCAGTTGCCGAATCCGGTCCACCGCACCGCGGAGGTTCTCCAAGCTTCGGCTGCCGAGGTCGGTGAGCTGGTACTGGCCGTCTTCCAGCAGCACCCAGCCGGATTCCCGCAGTTCCTCGATAAGTTCCGCGGAGGTGCCGGTTTCCACGGCGGGAAAGAAGGGGCGCAGGCCGTCTGATAACTCTTTTTGGGTAGCGGGGCCTTCAACCAGCAGGTTCATCATTTGCCACTGCCGGCGGGTCACGCCGTGTTCTTCGAAACTGGCGCCAAACTGGTCGTCGACCAGTTGGTCGACGAGCTTGAGCCAGAATCCGATGGGACGCTCCTGATTCGCCATCACTCCACTGTACAAATCAAACCCCGTGCAGGGAATGGCAGCGGTGCAGGCAGCCGGCCGCAGTCGAAGCGGGCTTGGGGGCCGCGTCGGACCAGGTGGGGGTTCTGCTCAGTCGAAGCGGGCCTGGGTGCCGCACCGGGGGCAGGGGGCGGACCGGGCGAGGTCCAGGCACACCGCACACACGGGAAGGTCCCCGGTATCGTCCTGCAGCGGACGGTTGGGCATCTGTTTACCGCAGTAGGGAACCGGGCGGCGTGCACGGCTGCGTGCCCGACGCTTGCAGGGGGTGCAGAAAATGTGCACCAGATCGTCTTCATCCTTGGGGCGGGTCCCGACCGGCCGGACCAGCGTTGATTCCTGGACGCTCATTGCCTTTCCTTGGTACGCATGTTGCTCGACCCGCGGCCGTCCGACGGCGGAAGCGGGCCATGTTTCCAAAGTAACCGGTTCCACGTGCCATGGAATTTGGACGGTCCCGGCGCCGGCGCGGGATTGAGCGGGAGTCCGCAGACGCAGGGTGCCCGAATTCACGTCCGGATCCGCTGCAGATGCCGGTCCGCTACTGCAGCGGTTCCAGCGCAGGTCCGTTACTGCAGCAGTGACCGGATGTCGTCGGCGGTGAGCGCGGAACTGAAGACGGCGTCGTCGTCCATCACGGACGAGAAGAGCTTCGCCTTTTGCTCCTTCAACGCCATGACCTTTTCCTCGATCGTGTCCCGGGCGACCATGCGGTAGACCATCACGTTGTTCTTCTGCCCGATCCGGTGCGTGCGGTCCACTGCTTGGGATTCCGCTGCCGGGTTCCACCACGGATCCAGCAGGAAGACGTAATCCGCCTCCGTCAGGTTCAGCCCGAATCCGCCGGCCTTGAGGCTGATCAGGAACACGGGAACAACGCCGTCCTTGAAGGAAGCAATCACTTCGGCCCGGTTGCGGGTGGAGCCGTCGAGGTAGGCGTACTTGATGCCCTGCTCGTCCAGGCGCTGGGCGGCCTTTTTCAGGAAGGAAGTGAACTGGCTGAAGATCAGGGCCCGGTGGCCCTCGGCAGTAATGTCTTCGAGCTGCTCAAAGAGTACGTCCAGCTTCGCCGAGGGCACGCCGTCGTACTCCTCCGCCTCGACGAGTGACGCGTCCAGGCTGAGCATGCGCAGCAGGGTGAGGGAACGGAAGACGATCATGCGGTTCCGGTCCATGTCCTGGATGAGGCCCATGAGTTTCTGGCGTTCGCGCTGCAGATGCGTCTCGTAAATCTTGCGGTGCTTCGGATGCAGTTCAACCTCAAGGATCTGTTCCTGCTTTTCCGGCAGGTCCTTGGCCACGGCTTCCTTGGTGCGGCGCATCAGCAGCGGCCGAATGCGCCTGCGCAGCCGTGCCAGCAGGTCGGGGCTGTCGCCGCGTTCGATGGGCCGCTGGTATTCGTCGGCGAATTTGCGGGCGGAAGGGAACAGGCCCGGTGCCACGATGGCGAACAACCCCCAGAGCTCCATCAGGTTGTTTTCCATCGGGGTGCCCGTGATGGCCAGTTTGAACGGCGCGGGCAGGTCCCGAGCGCACTGGTGGACGCGGGTCACCCGGTTCTTGACGAACTGCGCCTCATCGAGAATCAGGCCGTCCCAGTCCAGTTTCCGGTAGGAGGCGAAGTCCAGCCGGAACACCGCGTAGGAGGTGAGGACGACGTCGGCACCTGCCACCACTTCGGCGAGCGGTACGCGGGACTTGCCGCTGGTGTCGGAGACTGTCACCACCTTCAGCCCGGGTGTGAAGCGTGCGGCCTCGGAGGCCCAGTTGGGAACCACCGAGGTGGGGGCAACCACCAGGAAGGGATGAGCCGGTTTAGTCCCGCCCTGTTCACGGGCATGGGCAAGCAGGGCCAGGGTCTGCAGGGTCTTGCCGAGCCCCATGTCATCGGCCAGGATCCCGCCCAGTCCGTGGTCCCAGAGGAACGCCAGCCAGTTGAAACCGTCCTGCTGGTACGGCCGCAGGCTGGCCTGGAGCCCGGCCGGCAGCGGCACCGGGTCCACGGACTCCAGATTCAGCAGTGCCGAGACGGATTCCCGCCAGGCGACGGCTTCCTCGGTTTCCTCCGCCAGTTCCTCCAGCTCGGACCACAGCCCGGCCTGGTAACGGCTGATGGACAGTTCTCCGGTATCCCATTCCTGCAGGCCCTGTGCCTCGTTGATCAGGGCGTGCAGATGTTCAAACTCGGGACGGTCCAGGGAAAGGTAGGTCCGGTCCACGAGCAGCAGCTTGGTTTTGCCCTGCGCGATGGCCTTGAAAATGTCCGCGAACGGGACCAGCCGGCCCTCCACCGTGACCATCACCGCGAGGTCGAACCAGTCGCGGCGTTCGGTTTCCACCGTGGTGATCTTCAGCTTCGGCGCCTCGAGCAGCTCCCGGTAATCGGGCCGGGTTCCTTCGATTTCCACCCGCACCCCGTCGAGCTTCTCCAGCTCCGGCAGGACATGTTCGGTGAATTCGGCTGCTTCTATCTCGCGCAGGGTCCGGTTGCGGGGTACCGCGTGCAGGGTTTTCCCCGCGGCGGCCAGGAGCGCTGCCTCGGCGGGGATGTCGCGGTAGGAGGTATCGCCGTCGTCCGCTGTCCCTGCCTTGGCGCTCTGCGGTGCACGGGTGAGCGGCAGCCGGGTCTGGGAACTGCCGTGCTGGTAGACCCAGTTCCAGGTCAGGGTCAACTGGTCCTCGGGGCCGAAGGCCGCGGTGAGAACCAATGCGGGCGGCTCGATCTCAGGGAACTCCACGGAGTCGTCACTGCTGGTGACCGGCAGGACCTGCCGCAGCCGCGGGTAGAACTTCTCGAGGAACACGGCGGCATCTGCCTTCGGCACCATTACCGGGGCGCCTTGGAGCAGCAGGCCCTTGTCCTGTTCCGTCAGGGTCTTGGCCGTGGGCGCCAGCGTGATGGTGTTCTGCGGCGAGCGGAGGTAAATACCGTGGCTGCCGATAATCCCGGCATCTTCCAGCGGGACCGGCGAGCCGTCCACTTCGAGTGTCGGCAGCAGCTGCAGGGGTGCCGGAGTGTCCCCGCCGGCGGCCCGGACGTCCAGGGACAGGGTGGCTAGTTTCCCTACGCGGACGGCGGCGTCCTTCTTGGTGCCGACAAACGGGATGCCCAGCCGCACCGCTTCATCCAGCAGCTGCCAGAGCAGGGGATTGGCGAAGTCATCGAGATACAGCCATGAGTCATTCTGCCCGAAGTAGCTCACGCCGTTGGAACGGTGCAGGGCCGGGAACTGGGAGAACCAGCGGTGCTGGTCCGGATCCAGCCGCAGCCCGTAGGTCTGGTAGCTGATGTTGCTCCACGCCAGGTTGTTCTTGACCCAGTTGCCCTTGGAATTGCGCACCACCGGACGCACCCCCAGACGGAAGGGCGTGGCCCGGTGCCGGCTGCGCGGGGTAGGAGCACCCCAGCGGGACGCCGCTGCCGCGGCAAAGTTCCGCAGTTCGAACTGCAGTGCCAGGGGAGTGGTTTCCGTGGGTTTGGTGCTGTCCGCCAGATCCGCATCGATCAGGGTCTGCAGCGACTGCTGCCAGGCCGGCACGGATGGCCGTAGGGCGGGGGCGGAGAGCTCCTGCCGGGAAATCAAATGTTCGGTGTTGCTCTGCAGTGCTGCTGCGGCAACATGCTTGCAGTCGAAGCCGAGGGGGCAGCTGCAATGGTTATCCAGCAGGCGGTAGTCGCCCTGGCGTTTGGCGCCGAGCTGCAGCATGGTCCGGTAGGGGACGGAAGCGCTGCCGCGGACAGACGCGCGCAGCACCTCGCTTTGCGCATCCCACTCCAGGGCCTCCACGGCCCCGCCCTTGGCGTAGGTCTGGCCCCGCTGAAACGCTGATCCGCCGACCACGCGGATGACGTCGGTAACGTCTACGAGCGGAGGGGTTTCGAGCATGGTTTTATCGTCTCACGCAGTACTGACGGTTTCCGCCGCCCGGTTCCTTCGGGGGATTTGGCAGGCTCCGGGGTGTCCTGTTTAGGATGTTAGTAGCGCGGGTCACAATGGCGTGATCTGCGTTTCACATTCCTTGTCGGGTACCTGCTTGGAACCGCCGTTTTCACACGCCAGAGCCGGCCGCCGTCGTCGTCCGCCCTCCTCCGCGTTAAGCCCCGGTGCAGTCCCGGCCCCGAAATACCCGTGCGCTATTATCGCCGCATGAATGATTCCGCTGGCCTCCAGGAATGGTCATCGTCAATGCTCAGCGGCGAGCGGGTCCGCTTCCGGGAGCTTCGGGAACCCGACCTCGCACACCTCGCCGAGTGGTGGAATGACCCGTCCCAGGCGATCCTCCAGCAGGACCGGGTCACCGTCCGTCCGCAGGAGACCGCGGCGGCCATGTTCCGGACCTGGAGCAAGAATGAGTCACCGTCAGGTTTCGGTTACAGCATTGTCAATCCGGCCGAAAAGCTGATCGGTCATATCAGTGTCTGGGGTATATCCGTTCCGGAACGGATTGCAACCATGGCGATCATCATTAGTCCGGAATTCCAGGACCAGGGCCTGGGCCGGGAATCCCTGCAACTCGGACTGCGGATTGTCTTTGATGAAATGGGTGCGCATAAGGCCGAACTGCAGACATGGTCCTATAATTCGCGAGCCATCCACCTGTATCGCTCGCTGGGGTTCCGGGAGGAAGGGCGACGCCGCGCGGCCGTGTTCCATCGTGGAGAGTTCCACGACCAGGTGCTGCTCGGGACGCTGGAAGAGGAATACCGGGCCGCGGGCTAGGACAGTCCGGCGGATGAACCGGAACCGCCGTGGATTTCAACGCGCTCAATCCAATCCCGAATCAGTGCTGAGACCAGCGCCGGACGTTCGAGGTGGAGGTTGTGCCCCGCGGCATCCAGCACGGTGAAGGTGCCGCGCGGGTAATGCTCCCGCACTGCCCAGCCGTCTTCATACCCCGTGACATGGTCCTGCCGGCCGAAAATATGCAGGGACGGTGCTTCGAACGGCTGCGGGTGGGCGAGCTCGGGCTCCGCGTCCAGTGCGTAGTTTGCGGCGATCTGTTCCATAAGTGCCTGATCCGCACCCTGGAGGCCAGGGAACACGTATTCGGAGAAGCCAGCAAAAACGTCGGCTGTCTGCAGGACCGCCTCGTCCTCGAAGTCGGATGAGCCCTCTGCCGCTGCCTTCATTAGGGCAGGCTCCCGGTGAATGATTTGCCGGGGCGGCAGGATCCGGTCTTCGTGAACTGCCGTGAACACCGACACCAGGGTTGCCAGCCCGAGCACTTGGTCCTTCAGGGTATGGGCAACGTGCCGGGCCACCATGCCGCCGAAGGAATTTCCGATCAGGGCAAACGGCTCGTCGCCGAGCCTGTTCCTGATTTCGTCGACGACGCCGTCTGCCACCTCTTGGGCGCCGGCAGCGGGCTTCCGGGAGCCGTTCTCGGCCCACGGAAGGTCAAGATAAATGCGACGCCAGGCAAGGTCGCCGAGGGCGCTTTCCAGGGGCAGCAGGATCCGGTGGTCCACGCCAAACCCATGTATGAGCACCAGGGGTTGGCCGTTTCCTATTTCGCGGGCTATCACCCCGCGATCCTATGCGTGCTCCTGGTCTCACCGGCGGAGCGACTGGCCGTGGTCTGAGTCGTGAGCGGCACGGCGACTCGGCGGCTACCCCGCGGCCTGCGTCGTAGCGTTTCCCTGCGGTTTCACCACCGGGAAACTGCCGTGCGGTTCGTCGTCCTCTTCAAAATGGTTGTAGGCCCGCCCGACAATCAGCGGGTCCGGTGCATGCGCAATGGATTGGTCCTTGTTCGGGTATTCCACTGTGCTGAGCACATGGCGCATCGCTTCGAGCCTGGCGCGTTTTTTGTCATTGGACTTCACCGCGGTCCAGGGAGCGTCTCCTGTGTCCGTGTAAAAGAACATGGCTTCCTTCGCCTCGGTGTACGCGTCCCATTTATCCAGGCTGGCCAGGTCGGTGGGGGAGAGCTTCCACTGCTTCACCGGGTCCGTTTCCCGGGCAGCGAACCGGGCCAGCTGCTCCTCCCGGCCTACCGAGAACCACAGCTTGTGCAGCAGGGTGCCGGAATTGACGAGCATCCGTTCGAGCTCCGGAACCTCCCGCATGAACTCCAGATACTGGGCCGGGGTGCAGTACCCCATCACGCGTTCGACGCCGGCCCGGTTGTACCAGGAGCGGTCCATCATCACGATCTCTCCGCCGCTGGGCAGAGTACGGACATACCGCTGGAAGTACCACTGGGTCTGCTCCTCGGAGGTGGGCTTCTCCAGCGCTACGACGCGTGCACCGCGGGGATTCAGATGCTCGTCGAACCGTTTGATCGCCCCGCCCTTTCCCGCGGCATCGCGGCCTTCGAAGATGATGAGCATTTTCTGCCCGGTTTCCTTGACCCAGAGCTGCATTTTCAGCAGTTCGATCTGGAGCCGGCGTTTCTGCCGGTCATAGGTGCGCCGGCTGAGCTTGGTGTCGTATGGGTAGTTCTGGCGCCAGGCCTCGTCGTCGACCTTGATCTTGAGCTTTTTGCCCTTCGTTTTCAGTTCCTGCAGCTCGTCGAGTTCCTGGGCATAGTCTTCCGCGACCGCCACGCGCTGGCCGTCCAGGCTTTGCTCATCCGCCGCAAGTCCGTTGGCTGACGGCCGCCGGGCGGAAACTTCCTTGGTGCCGTTCTTATTGGTTGCCATGACATCTCCTGCCGGAGGTTTGGAACGGGATTCCGGTTGGCTTACGAACCTACTTGGATGCAGCGGGGGAGGGAAGAGGTTTCCGGTTGCCGGGCACCGCCGCTCGTGGGGTGCAGGAAGGGAGGCCCGGAAACCCGGACCTCCCTTTCATCGTGCCAGCCGGCGTAGTGCCGTCAGCGGCCGGAGTCGTAGCGATTCATGAAGGCGGCCATCGCGTCCCGGTTTACCGGTTCGTAGGGGTGGCCGGCCCGGAGACCCGTCTATTGACGCGCGTCCAAACTATAACGGATGTCTGAAAAACCCTCCTATCCGCGGCCTGCTGCACCACGGACCGATTCAGTGGGGGTATTGGACAATCCGGCGCGCCTGAGCGGGAGGCGGCGTCGTGCCGCCGATAATGGATCGCGATGACTTCACTACGCACCAAAGCTCTGTCCCTCGTTGCCCTGCTCGCCCTAGGCCTAGTCGGCTGCACCCCCGTTACCGATGACGGTTCCGATCCAGCCCCGTCCTCCGCGACCCAGCCTGCGACTGGGTCCGCCGAACCGGCGGACCGGTCCGCCCCTGCTGAACCCGCCGCACCTGCCGAGCCCGCCGCAGCCGGCACCGCGCTGGACCAGCTGGCAGGCATCCCGATCAAGGGCCGCGCGCCGAAGACCGGGTACGACCGCGAGCAGTTCGGGCCCGCCTGGGCCGATACGGACCACAACGGCTGCGACACCCGCAACGACATCCTCGCCCGCGACCTCGTGGACATTGTGTACAAGGACGGAACGCAGGAATGCGTGGTTGCCTCCGGCACGTTCCTGGATCCCTACACGGGAACCACTATTGCGTTTGTCCGCGGCAACACCACCAGCACCGCGGTCCAGATCGACCATGTGGTGGCCCTGTCCGATGCCTGGCAGAAGGGGGCGCAGCAGCTGTCCGCCGAAGAACGCCGGCAATTCGCCAATGATCCGCTGAACCTCATGGCCGCAGACGGCCCCGCGAACGGCGCGAAGTCCGACGGCGACGCCGCCACCTGGCTGCCGGCCAACAAGGCTTTCCGCTGCGAATATGTGGCCCGCCAGACCGCGGTCAAGGCCGAATACCGGCTGTGGATGACGCAGGCCGAGCACGATGCGATTGCTGCCGTCCTGTCCGGCTGCCCGGATGAGCCGGTTCCCGCGCGGGACGGCTCAGTGCCTGCCGCAGTGGCTGCTGCTGCCGGTGCCGGGCAGTCAGCCGAGGCAGCGCAGCCCGCACCCGCCGTCGAGCCCGCACCTGCCGCTCCGGCGGCGGAACCCGCTCCCGCTGCACCCGCCGGAACCGTCTATGCCAACTGCACTGCCGTCAAGGCCGCGGGAGTGGCACCGATCCGTCCGGGAGATGCCGGCTGGGATCCCAAGTTCGACGGGGACGGCGACGGCGTGGGCTGCACGTCTTAGCGGTTGACCCACCAGCAGGCTCCGGATCCGCACCACTAGCGGAAACGGGGCCTGCTGCCGTTGCAGGACCTACCGCTCCTCCGCGAGGGTCAGCGCGGCAGTAATCAGCGCCAGATGGGACAGCCCCTGCGGGAAGTTGCCGAGGAAGGAGTGATCCTCGGCGATCATCTCGGTGAACAGGCCAACGTCGTTTGCCAGCGGGACCAGTTCATCCATCAGTGCGGTGGCTTCCTCCCGCCGGCCCACGCGGTCCAGGGCCGCAGCCATCCAGAACGCGCAGGCCACAAAGGTCCCCTCTTCCTTCTCGGCGCCGCTGAACCGGTACAGCAGCGGCCCGCGGCCGAGTTCGCTGCGCAGGGCATCCAGGGTGGAGGACATGCGTTCACCGCGGTCGAAGCCGCTGATGGCGTGCAGCAGGATGGAGGCGTCCAGCTGGTCCGTGCCGGGATACCAGACGTAGCTGCCCCGCTCCTCGGACCAGCAGTTGCTGGCCACCCAGTCGCGGATGCGTTCCTGTTCGGCGCGCCAGCGTTCCGGATTCCCCGGAATCTGCCCAAGGTCGGCCAGGTGCGACGCGCAGCTCAATGCGTGCCAGCAGCCAAGTTTGGAAGTGGTGTAGTGCCGTTCCTCGTCCAGCTCCCACATGCCCGAGTCTTTCCGCTGCCACACATCACAGGCCAGGTCCGCGAGGTCTGCCAGATACCGGCCGGTTCCGGTGTCCAGGACATGCCCGGCGTCCACATACATCTGGACAATGTTGAACAGGTCGCCGAAGACGCCCATCTGCAGCTGCTGGGCGGCGTCGTTGCCGTTGACCACCGGCCCGATGCCGCGCCAGCCGGGCATGTCGAGGATTTCTGCGCCTTCGGCCCGGTCGCCGTTCAGCCGGGTGAAGACCTGCAGGTCCTCACCTTGCCGGCGCACGCTCTTGAGCATTCCCGACACCGCGGCGTGGACCTCCTCGCGCAGCCCGAAACGGATCATGGCGTGCAGGGTGTAGGCGGTATCCCGGACCCAGGCGTAGCGGTAGTCCCAGTTCTTGCCGCCGTCGAGGTTCTCGGGCAGCGACGTCGTGGCTGCAGCTGCAATGGCGCCGGTGGGGCTGTGGAGGAGCAGCTTCAGGGCCAGTGCGCTGCGTTCGACGGCGTCGGCCCACGGCCCGTCGTACTGGAACTCCCGGGACCAGGCCTGCCAGTTGGCGATGGTGCGGTCCACGCCGTCGTCGATAGTGTCCAGCTCCGGCAGAGGCAGCGGCTCTTCATGGGTGGTAATCAGGGCCAGCAGGTGCCGGGAACCTGCCCGGGCGGTGAACGTGCCGCTGATTCCGCGGTCCGAAACCTCATGCGTGCCGAGGTCGGCATCGCGGGCGTCCGCGGCATCCTCCGTGCCCTCAAAGCCGATGCCTTGGCCGCGCACGGCCATGGTGGTGCCCTGCACCTGCAGGACGGGGCCGTGCACCGAACGCTGAACCCACGGTGAAGCGGTGTTGAAACTGCTGCCCGGGGTTACCGCCCAGCGCATCGGAACCTCGCCGTCGAGTCCCTCAATCCGCCGCGCCAGTTCGCCCCACGGAAGCCTTCCCGCCACCCCTGTGTTCAGCGAGTCCGTGACCCGGACACGTCCGGTCCCGGTGGAAAACGTAGTGGCCAGGACGTTGGTGCCTTCCACGTACGCCCGCTCGACGGTGAAGTCCGCGACGGGACGCAGTTCAATCTGTCCGCCGTGCGCTGCGTCGAGCAGGCGCGCAAAGGCGGGCGTTGAATCCAGGTCCGGGGTCGGGTACCAATCGATCGATCCATCCAGTGCAACGAGTGCCACCGTCCGGCCATCGCCTATCGCGCCGTAGGAACGCAGGTCTACGTAGCCGTCGCGGCGGTCGGGGGAGGGCAGGCTCATGCAGGACTCCTAGGGTCGAGGGTTCACCAATGACGGGGAAGGGGTGCGGTTTCCAGTGCGGGGTCGAAGATCCACGGCTCCAACGGGATTCGAGCGGGGTCGAATCCGGCCAGGGCGTCGCTGAGGTTTCCGGGCAGGCCCAGCGACCCGAGAATCAGGGTCCGGACCGCGTCTGCGTCCAGCCCCGCAGCGGCGAGGTCGGGGAGGGTGACGGCGCCGTCGCGCTTGGCCAACCGCTGGCCCGCAGTGTTCAGCGCCAGCGGAACATGGGCGTAGCTGACCGGAGGCAACCCGAGGAGGGAACCGAGGTACGCCTGGCGGGGTGCCGAGCTGAGCAGGTCATCCCCGCGCACTACCTGGTCAATGCCCTGCAGCGCATCGTCGAGGACCACCGCAAGGTTGTAGGAGGGGACGCCGTCATTGCGCAGCAGCACCAGGTCATCCACCGCCGAGGTGTAGCTGCCGTGCAGCTCATCGGTCACGGTGAACTCGTTTACCTCCGACCGCAGCCGCAGAGCGGCGGGACGTTCCCGCCGTCGTCGGGCGCGCTGCTCTTCGGTGAGATGGCGGCAGGTGCCGGGGTAGGCTCCGGGCGGCGCGTGCGGGGCCGACGCCGCTTCCGCCACCTCGCGCCGGGTGCAGAAGCATTCATAAACGAGTCCGGCACGGCGCAGCCCGGCGATCGCGTCCAGATAGATTTCGGTGCGTTCGGTCTGCCGGATGATCTCGCCGTCCCAGTCCAGGCCGACGGCGGCAAGGTCGCGCAGCTGGGCCGCTTCGGCGCCGGATCGCACCCGGTCGAGGTCCTCCATCCGCAGCAGGAACCGGCGGCCGGTGCTGCGGGCAAAGAGCCAGGCCAACAGGGCGGTGCGCAGGTTTCCAACATGCAGCTCTCCAGTGGGACTGGGAGCGAAGCGGCCGGCGGCGGAGGAAATAGGCACAGCTTCAGTCTATTCCGGTGCCGTGTAGCCCGGCGCCTCGGCCCAGCCGCAGGGGACCGGACGGAAGTTTGGTGATGCGGCTTCCGGAGGCCGCAGATGGTCCCCGGTGTTCCGGACCGAAGGTGTCCGCAAGGCTGTGGCGTGCGTGCCGGAGCGGTGCCTAGCGTTGCAGGTATGGGACTCATGGAGCTCGAACTTGCCCGGCTGGAACACAGGCAGCGGCAAGCTGAAGCGGAGCAGCGCCGCCGCTTCAGGCAAACCCTGCTGGAGCGGGAGCAATCGGACGGACAGGAGTGCGTCCAGACCGATTGGCCGCTGATCACGCTCCGGTTAGGTCGGTTCAGCCTGGCTCTGTTCCGTACCCTCCGGCTGCCCGCTGCGGGTGTGTCTTCACACGGGACGTCCGGACTCCTCCCGGGTTGACCGGGCGGGGCGTCCTGCGAAAAACGGGGGAGGGATCAGACGCGGCTTTCCGCTGCCCCGTGCGCTCCGGCGTCACCCGTTTCATCTGCCAGTTCCGCACGTACCAGGCCGTCGCCGCGCACCCACAGCCGGTACGCCGCAAACAACAGCACAATCCACACGGCGCCGACAATCAGCGCCACCCGCGTGTCCGGCATGATGCCGAGCAGCACCACGATGAACACCATGAAAGCCAGTGCCGCATAGGATGCGGCCGGCCAGAACGGCACGCCGAATTCCGACGCGGGCAGGTTCCGGCGCTTGATTTCCCGCTTCATGGCGATGTGCGAGAGCAGGATCATCAGCCACACCCATACGGTCGCGAAGGTGGCGATGGACGCGATGATCGTGAACAGCGATTCGGGCAGCAGGGCGTTCAGTACGACGCCGACGAGCAGCACCACCGCCATGGTCGCCACGGTCATCCACGGCACCCCGTTCCGGGAAATCCGAGCGAACGACGCCGGTGCCTGGCCTTCCTGAGCGAGTCCGTAAAGGACGCGGCCGGCACCGAAAATGTCGGAGTTGATGGCGGAGATCGCTGCGGTGATGACCACGGCGTTGAGGATGTGCGCTGCTGCGGGGATGCCCAGGGTGTCGAAGATCTGCACAAACGGACTGGTTTCGCCGTTGATGTCCTGCCACGGGAAGATCATCATCAGGATGCCCAGGGCGCATACGTAGAAGAGCAGGATGCGTACCGGCACGGTGTTCACTGCTGCGGGGATGGCCTTCTTGGGGTTGTCCGCTTCGCCTGCGGTGATGCCGATGGTTTCGATGCCGCCGAAGGCAAACATCACAATCGAGAAGGATGCCAGCAGGCCCCAGAATCCGTTGGCGAAGAACCCTCCGGAGCCGAGCATCGTATCCAGGCCGGGGTTCGCGGCGTCGGGCAGTCCGAACCCGAAGACCACGATGGCGGCGCCGCCTACGATCATTGCGATGATCGCTGCGACCTTGATCAGTGAGAGCCAGAACTCCGTCTCGCCGAAGACCTTCACCCGCATGAGGTTCAGTGCGGCAATCAGCAGGATGACGGCGAGGATCCAGATCCAGCGCGGCACGTCTTCAAACCAGAAACCCATATAGATGCCGAAGGCGGTGACGTCGGCAATGGCGACGATGGCCATTTCAAAGGCGAACGTCCAGCCCGTGATGAACCCGGCGAACGGGCCGAGATAACGGCTGGCGTAGTGGCCGAACGAACCTGTCACCGGATGCCGGACTGCCATCTCGCCGAGGGCCCGCATAACCAGGAACACAGCGGCTCCACCGATCATGTAGGCCAGCAGGACGGACGGTCCGGCGGACTGGATGGCCGATGCGGACCCGTAGAACAGGCCGGTGCCGATGGCCGAACCGAGCGCCATGAAGCGGATGTGCCGGACGTTCAGCCCGCGGGCCAACGCCTGGGTAAAGGAGGACTTCAAGAAAACGCACCTTGGAATGTGGGGGTAGGCCCAGTTCAGGGGCCAATCCATATTACGCCCGCTGGAGCCACCGGGATTTTTCGTTACGTCCCAGCCCGGAGTCTTTGGAGGACAGGGTGAGCCATCTCATGGCGCAGCCGTCGCTCTGCGTGACCGATCTCATAGAGCCTCAACCGTTGACGAATTAATCTTTAACCGTGCAAGCGAAAACACGCGCACACATGGGTACGTTGGGTGTATTCGGCGCTGATGAGCGGTATTCGACGGTTGACACGTACCCGTCATGAAGCTGTCCAGTGTCGCTGACCCGTGAAGATACCCCAACCTCCACCCCTGTTTGAAACAAGGAAGTTCAGCGCCGCGGGGCCTTTCCAGAGTTGAAGAGCGGGACCCCGCAGACGTGGCGCATTCATAGGACTGTTTCACGACATGGGGAGAATTTTCAATGGATAACACCTCGTTCAAGCAATACGCTCCCGCCCGGCAACATGACGAAGGGTCTGTTCCTCAGGGCCCCCCCACCGGCGGACCCGAACCACCCGGCACACCTGTCCGTAACCCGGAAGCCGGAAAGGGATTGGCCATCACGGCGCTGGTCATCGGGCTTGTGTCCCTGTTGCTGTGTTGGGTTCCCATCGTCAATAACCTCGTATTCCTCCTTGGCCTCATCGGACTGGGATTCGCTATCCCGGCGGTGGTGGTTGCCGTCAGGAACAGGTCAAGATCCAAAGGGATGTCGATTGCGGGCCTTATCCTCGTGGTCCTGTCCCTGGTCGGCGTGGTGGCGACACAGGCGTTTTACGGGCAGGTGATTGATGACGTCACGGAATCCGTCGCTGGCAGCGAGCACTCCGCTGCAGATGACTCCGCTGCGTCCGCCGGTTCCAGCCAGGCCGGGCAGACCGAAGCACTGGGTGAAACGGCGCGGGTGGGGGATTACAACGTCACCGTGACCGGCGTGGATACCGCCGCCACCCAGGAGATATTGGCCGTCAATCCGCTCAACGATGATCCGGAGGGAGAGTATGTGCTGGTTGACCTGACGGTTGAATATGTGGGCAACGAGGAGGGAGATCCCTGGCTGGATCTGCAGACCAAGTTCGTGGGATCCGATGCCAAGCAGTATGACTCGGCGACCGGGGCAGTGGTAGCGCTGCCCGACTACGATGTACCGACGCTGGAAAAGGGCGGCACCGCCCACTACCAGGTCTGCATGGACGTTCCGGCTGAAGCGGCGTCCACTGCAGATGCCAAGGTCCTGGTGGAGCCGACCTTCTCGATGCATGACAACGACGGCGTGTACTGGGCTGTGCGGTAAATCTTCCCTTCCCGCGACAAAACGGCGCGTACTAGACGACGGGGCTTCCAGCACGGAAGCCCCGTCGTCACAGGTTAAAGACTCGGCTTAGCCCCTATTGCTCCGGTGGATAGCTAATCCGCGCCTCGTGCGGAATCAGGGGCTTGTCCGCCCGGACCTTCATCTCCTGCACGGTCCAGGCGTTGCCGTCCGGATCCGAGAAGCTGAAGAACGTGCCGCCGTCGCGCTCATCAAAGACGGTCACGTCGCCAACCTCCACCCCGCGGTCCAGCAGCTCCTGCCGGGCGGCCTGCGCATCGGAAACCACCAGTTGCAGTCCCCGCAGGGAGCCCGGAACCATACCCTGCTGGGAACCCGTATCCCCGAGCACTATCGAGCAGCCCGAGCCCGGCGGAGTCAGCTGCGCGAAGTCCATCTGCTCGGTCGACGTGCGGTGATCCAGGTTGAAGCCCACCTGGTCGCGGTAGAAGGAGATCGCCCGGTCCTGGTCGCTGACCGGGACGATCACCACCTCAAGGGTCCAATCCATGATCAGCCCCTAGCTTCCGGTCCGGACGGAGGCGAGCAGATCATCCAGCTGGTCGTAGCCGTCGGACATAACGTCCCCCATGCCGTTTGATAGAAATTCATCCCGGAATTCGACCGACGGATACAGGGAACGGCCGGTCAGCCGACTCCTGCCGCCGGGTAGCCCGGCGAAGGTGCTGTATTCGAGAGTCACAACATCCGGGTAGCCCTCGAACTCGAAGGTCTGCAGCAGGAATTCGTCCTGCCGCACGCTGTGGAAGACACCCCGCATGGCGTACTCCGCGCCGTCGTCACCGGCCTGAACCCAGCGGTACGCTCCACCGGACCGCGGCTCGAAAAGGTCAAACCGCGGCGGCGTGGGCCCGGAGCTGTTCCAACGGGCATACAGATCCGGATCGGTGTGGGCGGCGAAGACGGAATGGACCGGGAAATCGAACTCGCGGTGATACTCGATCAACGGTTGCCCCGGGGGAGCATCAAGGACCAGCGGGTTGCTCATCACGCACCCCTTCCCTGCAGTGCCTCCGGCTGGAGCTGGGAGAGCAGCTCATCCATCCGGTCAAAGCCCTCGGCGACGCCGGACTCCATGCCGGAGGCCGCCATCCCGTCCCGTGCCTCCATGGAGGGGTAGACGGCGTGGGCGCTGATCCGGGTGCGGCCGCCGTCGAGCGCCTCGAGCGTCATGAATTCCAGGCTGGTGACGTCGGGATAGCCGGAGAACTCGAAGGTCTGGATCGCGGATTCATTTTCCCGCACGGTGTGGAAGATGCCGCGGAATTCGTAGGGCACTCCCTCCGGCCCGGTATGGATATAGCTGTAGGAGCCGCCGGTGCGGAAATCGTAGTGGTTGATGTCCATCTTCATTCCCCGGGGCCCCAGCCACTGGGCCAGCAGGTCCGGTTCGGCGTATGCCCGGAAGACCTGCTCCACGGGATAGTCCACCTCGCGGGTGAAATCAATGAAGGGGACGCCGTCCGGGACGGTGAGCTGCAGTGCGTTGGTCATGATGAATCCTTTGCCTGCGGGCCGCCTTTCGCTGCGGCCTGTGCGTTGAGCACGGCGTCAAGGCTGCGGAACTGCTCCTCGCGGACCAGCCGGTACTGGCCGATCCATGCGGTGAGTGCCTCCAACCGTGCGGGATTCAGGTGGACGGGCCGGCGCTGGGCGTCACGGCTGCGCGTGACAAGCTGCGCCTGCTCGAGGACCTGGATGTGCTTCGAGACGGCCTGCTTGGAGATCTCGAAGGGTTCCGCCAGTTCGTTGACCGTGGCAGGGCCCCGGGAAAGCCGGGCAATGATTTGGCGGCGGGCCGGATCGGCCAGGGCCAGGAAGGCCTTGTCCAGAAGGGGTTCGTCGCTGTGGGAGTCCATGCGGTCGGTCAGCTTCTGTCGATGTGTAATCAAGGTGCTGGTTGTTCAACCTTTCGGTTGATTACGAAGGTACGACGACGCCGGGGGAGGGTCAAGGGTTTTTCGATAATTCCGGTCGGTTAGGGTGGGCGGAAAGACCGTCTGGGGGCGGCACCGTATGGGGGTAAGCAATGAGCGCTGCGGCGCTGGCTACCAGTGTCTGGGAGGCGGACATGAAGCGAAGGTATGCCGTTACCGAACCTGCTGCCGGCGTCTTTTTCGTGGAGGGGCCGGCATCGAATTGGGTGATCCTTCGCCGGGACGCACAGTTCACGCTGATCGACGGCGGCTACCGGGGCGATCTGCCTTCGGTCCTGGCGTCCATCCATGACATCGGGCTCCAGCCGCGGAACGCCGTCGCACTCCTCATCACCCACGCGCACACCGATCACACCGGTGCAGCGGCTCATTTCGCACGGGAGTACGGCACACCCGTTCTCAGCAGCGCGGCCGAACACCGCCAGCTGCTGGGGCTGGAGACGTTTCAGGTCTCACCACTTCAGGTGCTGGTCCGGGCCTGGCGGCCGCGGGTCTTCCGCTGGGGCATCAGGGCACTTCGGGCCGGCGGAGCCAGGATAGTGCCCGCACCGGCCGCCGCGGTCTGGGACGTCGACCTGCTGGCTGCGCTCCCCGGCGGTCCGGTGGCCGTGCCCACACCGGGACACACGCCCGGACACACTGCCTTCTACCTGCCGGACGCGAAGGCCGTCATAACCGGCGATGCGCTGGTGACCGGGCACGCCCTCAGCACCCGGACCGGCCCGCAGCTGCTCCCTCGGATGTTCCAGCACGACGGCGTCCGGTCGGTCGGTGCGCTCGCGGTGCTCGCCGGGCTCGATGCCTCACTGATCCTGCCCGGGCACGGCCCCGCTCAGAGCACCGGAATCCGTGAGGCTGTCGACGTCGTGCGCCGCCTATCGGGTGACGGGGCGAAGTAGGGCGCTCGCGTCCTGCCGCCGGAAGCGAAGCGGGACGGGCGTTGCCTTCACGTGGTTTCCCCGCGCCCGTAGACTGACGGCGATCCCCACCGGCCGCGAAAGGGATGAGCACATGGACGAGCAGCCGTCTGATTCGCCAAAGGAACGTTCGGAGGCCCCGGGGGAGTCCGGAGGAGCATCCGGGGAGCCCGCCGCCGCAGGCGCTTCAGCGGCATCCGGACGCAGACCGCGTAGGAAAGTTGATCCCAAACGGTCCGCCATCCTCGGGGCCATGTTCCTTATGGCCACCAGTGCGATCGGGCCTGGCTTCATCACCCAGACCACCGTATTTACCGTCCAGCTCGGTGCTGCCTTTGCCTTCGCCATCCTGGTGTCCATTCTGGTGGACATTGCCGTCCAGCTGAATGTCTGGCGGATTGTCGGTATTTCCGGGCTCCGCGCCCAGGTGCTGGGAAACAAGGTGCTTCCCGGTGCGGGACTGGTGCTGGCGATCCTGGTGTTCATCGGCGGCCTTGTCTTCAACGTAGGCAACGTGGCCGGGACCGGACTGGGACTGAACGCCATGCTTGGTCTGGATCCGAAGATCGGGTCCGCGATATCCGCCGTGCTGGCGATTCTGATCTTTCTTTCGAAACGGGCCGGCCTGGCACTGGACCGGGTGGTGGTGGTCCTTGGCGCCCTGATGATCCTGCTGATGCTTTACGTGGCCATCGTTGCCAACCCGCCCGTCGGCAGTGCCCTGAAGAACACGGTCCTGCCGGAGCAGGTGGATTTCCTGGCCATCACCACCCTGATCGGCGGGACGGTGGGCGGCTACATCACCTACGCCGGGGCTCACCGGATGGTCGACTCGGGAAACTCGGGCCTGGAGAATATCCGCCCCATCACCCGTGCTGCCCTCTTAGGCGTGATCGTCACCGGAGTGATGCGGGTATTGCTGTTCCTGGCCGTTCTGGGAGTGGTTGCCGGGGGAGCAGTGCTGAGCGGAGAGAATCTGGCTGCCGATGCCTTCCGGATAGCGGCGGGCGAAGTGGGAATCCGGCTCTTCGGGATCGTTTTCTGGGCCGCCGCCCTGACCTCGGTGATCGGCGCTTCCTACACTTCGGTTTCGTTCATCACCAAGCTCTCCGGCAGCGACCGGGTTCGAAACCTGCTTACGGTTGCCTTCATTGCCGTGTGCGCGGCGGCCTACCTCCTGCTGGGCCAGCCGCCCCAGACCTTGCTGGTCTTTGCCGGGGCTTTCAACGGGCTCATTCTGCCGCTCGGATTCGCCATCCTGCTCTGGGCTGCCTGGCGGCGGAGTGACCTCCTGTCCGGGTACCGGTATCCGCGTTGGCTGCTTGCCGTCGGTGTCGTGGCCTGGCTGCTGACCCTGTATCTGGGGTGGAATTCGCTTGCCGGCCTGCAGGCCTTGTGGGCGTAGCCGGACCGCCCCGGCGAGCAGTCAGTTAACAATCGCAGGATCGTTCAACAAAACTCTTGTGGATTGTTCAACAACCCTTAGACTGCTGGAAGCCCCTGTGGCGCGCCCCACACCTCCCAGCGAACGGAATCACCATGGACAGCACGCCTACCAAGGTAAAGGTCCGGCCCAAGGCCAAGCGCACGGCCTTGCTCGGTGCCATGTTCCTGATGGCCACCAGTGCCATTGGCCCCGGCTTCATCACGCAGACCACGGTCTTCACCGTCCAGCTCGGTGCTGCCTTTGCCTTCGCCATCCTGGTGTCGATTCTGGTGGACATTGCCGTCCAGTTGAACGTCTGGCGGATCATCGGTGTCTCCGGCCTGCGGGCCCAGGTTTTGGGCAACAAGGTCCTGCCGGGAGCCGGCTGGGTCCTCGCGGGACTGGTCTTCCTGGGCGGGCTGGTCTTCAACATCGGCAACATTGCCGGCACCGGCCTGGGGCTGAACGCCATGCTGGGCCTGGACACCAAGATCGGCGGGGCCATCTCTGCCGGCGTCGCCATCTTCATCTTCCTGTCCAAAAAGGCCGGACTGGCCCTGGACCGGATTGTCGTGGCACTGGGCGCGCTGATGATCCTGCTTATGCTCTACGTAGCCGTCAGCGCAGCGCCGCCGGTGGGTGAGGCGCTGAAGAACACGGTCCTGCCCGAGCAGGTCGACTTCCTGACCATCACCACCCTGATCGGCGGCACCGTGGGCGGGTACATCACTTACGCCGGCGCGCACCGGCTGCTGGATTCGGGCACCACCGGTCCCGGATATGTCAAGGACATCACCAAGGTCTCGATGCTCGGCATCATTGTCACCGGCGTCATGCGTGCCCTGCTGTTCCTGGCCATCCTCGGCGTAGTGGCCGGCGGGGTTACCCTGGCAGGCGACAACCTGGCCGCCGACGCGTTCCGGCACGCCGCCGGCGAGATCGGGTTGCGGATATTCGGCATCGTGTTCTGGGCGGCGGCCCTGACCTCGGTGATCGGCGCGGCCTACACCTCGGTGTCCTTCGTTACGACGCCGGCCACCAAGGACCGCACGCGCAGCTGGATCACCGTCGGGTTCATTGCGTTCTGCACCGTGGTGTATCTGTTCCTAGGCCAGGCACCGCAGACCCTGCTGGTCTTCGCCGGGGCGTTCAACGGGTTGATTCTTCCGCTGGGCTTCGGCATCCTGCTCTGGGCGGCCTGGCGGCGCCGGGATCTGCTGCAGGGCTACGAATACCCCAAATGGCTGCTTATCATCGGTGTGCTGGCGTGGGCGCTGACCCTCTTCCTGGGCTGGAACTCCCTCTCCGGGCTCGCCGCACTCTGGCAGTAGCGGTCCCTTTCGGAAAGGTTGAAGCGACTATGGAAAACCTAGCTGATGCCCCCGCCGCAGGCCCGGCCCAGGATCCTGCAGCCTTGAACCCGGCCGGACTGTCACCGGCCGCAGCCCGGGCGCTGTTCCGGGACGGACTGGTCACCCCGACGGCGGGCTGGTCTGCCGGCTACGCGCAGGCCAACCTGATCATCGTGCCCAAGGCGCAGGCCTTCGATGTCCTGCTGTTCGCCCAGCGCAACCCGAAGTCCTGTCCCATCCTGGGCGTGCTCGACGCCGGGGAAACCGCCGGGCCGCTGCTGGCCGGCGGCGACATCCGCACCGACGTACCCCGCTACACCGTGTACGAAGACGGTGTGAAGGTCGCTGACCCCACGGACATCAGCGGATACTGGCGCGATGACCTGGTGACCTTCATTGTCGGCTGCAGTTTTACCTTCGAGGCGGCCCTGCAGGAGGGCGGCATCCGGATCGCGCACATTGACCAGGGCACCAACGTGCCGATGTACCGCACCTGGGTCCGCTGCGAGCCGGCCGGGGCCATGGCCGGGCCGCTGGTGGTCTCGATGCGCCCCGTGCCGGCCTCACAGGTGGCCGACGCCGTGCGGATCACCTCCCGCTACCCGGCGGTGCACGGCGCTCCCGTGCACGTGGGTAACCCGGCGGAGATCGGCATTACGGATCTGGGCCGGCCCGACTTCGGTGAGCCGGTGCGGATTGCCGACGGGTACGTGCCAGTGTTCTGGGCCTGCGGCGTGACCCCGCAGGCGGCGGTCATGGAGTCGAAGCCGGCGCTGGCCATCGGCCACGCGCCGGGGCACATGCTTATCACCGATGCGCGGGACAGTTCCTACCTGGTGCCGTAACTGCGTTGGATACCGAGTGACGAAGTCATGGGTCTAACTTAGGGTGTCGTGTAGTTCAGTCGCTTTCTTTTGTTTATCTTCCCCTTCAAGGAGATCGAGTATCCGAGTTGAGACAAGACTCGAAGAGCATTGTTTTCGAGTGATTCATTCTTTTCCACCGCTGATTTCACCCGTTCGCCCAGCGCTCCCTTAACACCGTGGGGCAAAGGTCTGCCGAGATTGCTGAGTGCGCTGAGGGCGAGGTCCACCGCACTCACGTTACTGGCACCTGCTATATGGAGATCGAGAAGGCCATAAACGACCGTCTCAATCAGCCTTTTTCGCGATGCGGCATCCCGAATTACGGCCTTCGCCCATAGGTCGATTACAGCCTTACGTTGACTGTTGTTCGTTGTTTGGGAGAAGCGGCGACATAGGAGGTCCGCTGCTACTTCGTCATCGGCGGAGGTAAAACCGATCGTCGTCAGTACCAGATCTGCAGGAATTTGAGAATCGGCAGGTGCCAGGTACATGTCCAACAGTGCTCTCCTTTGGTCGGCGGTCCAAAGAATTTGTGCTTCTCGTGCAGCACTGGCGAACTCGTCTGTCAGCACATCTTCAGCCATCAGCCGATTTAGGATGGGTAGAAAGTCGTCGAGGCTGGGCTTTACCAAGTCTACCCACATGGTCGCTGCAGAAACGGCGTCGCCTGCATAGTTATAGACGATAGAGGCAACTTCCTGTGCCGTAGGAATTGCAGTCAAATCAGCTATGGCTTTTCGGCTGCTTTTGGCTAGGAGGAGGGTAACTTCCACATGTTCCACCTCTCCCAGCCACGGGCTCTCCGCCGCTTCGGTCAGGATACTTTTGAGCTGTTGTTCGCTGACTGAATTAGCGGAGATATCTAGAGCTGCACAGCCATCAACGACGACATACTGAAATAGCGCGTCGTCGCGGTCCGCCAAGACATGTGTTTGAGCAAGAGTGTCCTGAAGCGTCGAAACGACTGCATCGGCAACGCGCGGGGCATCAACGAAATCGGCATTAATGAACCCTGCCGTGTGACTCAGGAGTGTGCGACGGGCTGATGCATCGTCCTCATCGACGACCGCTGGGGCGAGTTTTTCGAGAACATCGTCAGTAAGGGTGGGTCGCGTATCCTTCGGGAGGACGTCGACGAGCTTTCGCAGGGCCGTGAAAGTTCCCTCTGCGACTGTGATGGACGGGTCGTTCCACAACTTGGTCAGCAGTCGGCGGAGCAGCTTCCCGTGGGCCGGGTCGATAGCATTTGGGGATACTCCTTCCAACCAGGTCGGCCATTCAGAGAGTGTCCGGCGGTGGACTGCCTCGAGCATCAGTCCGGCCACCTCAGGCGCCCTTACAGGCTCGGTCTGACTGATGAGTCTCAGCGCAGCAGCCCGGCCCGCCTGAGTATCCACCTCAAGTAGGAGCCGAAGGGTCTCGTGCTGTATGGGAGTCTCCCGATTACCGGCTGCTTCCACGAGGGCAGAGAGGAGGATCTCCGGATTATATGGCTCATCATCACTGGACGTTGACGCGGATGCTTGAGCCGCACCGCGCGTCCGTGTTGCTACAGATGTGGCGGGTTCCCCTGTGTCCGTCCACGCGGCATGTGTTTTTACGGCGGCTCTAATACCTACGGCCAGCGTTGTCCGAAGTATTGCGAGTATCTGCACCACATCTTCATCGTTGGTTGCGAAAAGATGACGAAGCGCCTCGTCGCCATCCTCGGAAACCAGCAGCGACCCCAAGTACGCTTTTACCTCAGCAGGTTTCAACTCAAGAGCAGTCAAGGCATCCCGTAGTAGGAAATCCGGGGCCGTGCTAGAGGGCGAAGAGATTGCTGTAGTGATTACACGGTCACGAAGCGCTGACGCTCCAGCCTCGTTTCCACCTGCAGCGAGGTCCCACGCTGTAGCGATGGTATCAGCATCAAGAACACTCCCGTCGTTGTCCTCGTGAATTAAACAGATAGCTTCAATGACGGAATCGATAACGCGATCAACATTCAGGTCAGGCACAGCTTTCCTAAGAAGCAGGAAAGAGCGAGCCGTGTTCGGCCCGGTAATTCCGTTTCCGGTTCGTATTTGTTGGGACAGGAGTTCTAGAACTCCGCCAATTTGTTGATCGTTGAGCTCGTCAATACGTTGCTTGATGGTGTCGATATCGATATCCTCTGCAGCCCGCTCGATAGCCAAGGCTAGGTCCCCATCGAGCCCGAAGATCGTCCCGGTGCTCTGCATGTAGATCAGATGACGTGAAGGCCCCTGTACTTGGCGGGTGCGGCGCAGGTAATTCAGCAGCTGTTTGTTATGCGCCCTAGCTGTTGGTGATGCCTCATTGACAACAAGAGAATCTTCCTTTTCCTGATCTGAAAATTCAGTAGATGCGACCGAATCTTCATCGTCATTCAGGAGGGTTGCTGGCGAAGCCCCTTCGAGCGCATAGCCGTGCGCTAATTGGTGCACTCGCTCCGACACACTTGACGGTAAATTGGATTTTGGTTCTTGGACCAGCTGGAGAACTAGGTTCGGAAGGTTCGCATCTACTTCCAGATGGCGTGAGAAAAGCGGGAACTCGACCCGTAAGCAAGCCAATTTTGCTAACGCTGCGGCACTGTTGCCAGGGCTTTCTGCGAGCAAGCCGGCACCATGCCGCTCCTCTGCAAGACGGTAGGTGAGTGCGAAAGTGTTTAGCAGGTGTTTGACGCGGCGGGGACTTGTCACGTGGGTGGGGATGAGCACAGAGAGTACATACTCCAGATTGATTTCACCCCATACTCCCGCACGCCCCTCAACGAGCGTGTGCGCGTAGTTGCTGATGCTTTGGGCCATGAGCGGCGGAAGACTGACTTGGTACTGAAATACCTTGTCAAGGTAGGCGCTGCCAGTGCTGTAGTACGGGTTAGCATCGTTCGTCGGCGTTTCTTGTTTAGCGGCCTGGGTGAGCGCTTCTTCCAAGACGTTCTGATCTGCAGCGATGACGAAAACGCAGCCATCGATACCGAGAAACGTACGAACCGTGTCCAACGTCGCTACCACCTCCGTGGCAGAGCAACGATCTAGCTCATCAATGAAAACAACCAACCTCTTCGCGCGAGTGTCCCTTACAAGGTCACGGAAGAGCTGTTCGAACTGCTCGTCGCTTTCCGGCTTCGCTAGACTCCGATCGACGCTCAGTGTCTTGCTAGCCAAGGCGATCAATGCCGCGAGGAGCGAGGCGGGAAGGAGTCCCGCTTTCATAGCCTGCGCCATAAGCGATCCGAACGACGGCCACAATTCCCCCTGTTGTAATGCAGCTACACCAATAAGGATCGTGCTCAGGATTAGGGTTAGACCACCCATGAGAAGCGTGAAAGCTCCAAGCAGTCTGAAAACGGTGGCCGGGGGGACGCTGATGTCCGTCTTGGTTCGCCCGCTGTAGAGGTCGGCGTGGTATCGCACGTTTTGTTGGCCCAAGCCTTCGGCCACTGCGCTTATGAAATTCCGACGTAGGGGTACGTCAGCATATTTGAATGCGTCAAATCGAACGAATCTGATACCGTCCACACGGTCAATTTTCGACCTTAGCAAGTTTGCGATACCCGTCTTGCCCGAGCCCCAAGGGCCATAAAGTGCAATGTTGGAAGGTGTGTTCACCGACTTCACTAAGGCAGCCAGCTGATTAACGATGCCCTCATGCGCGAGTCGATCATCCGTCGCTGCGGCAAGTTCGCGGTCCTCGATTAAATCGTCCCGGTGAAGAGCCGTCCCCCGGACCACGTCATTAGCACACCTTGACATCCAGCACACCCCCATAAATCGATCGTGAGGCATCGCCTCCCGAAGCAATCATGTCTTACGTCTTGATTTACGGCCTCGATCCGTGCGCTCGTGTCGCATGGCCATTTCGGGGTCGTAGGAGAAGCGGATTACGGATGGATGCAGCTCGGCGCGTTGTTTTAACACGAAGGTATTAGTCGAATAGGCCACCCGTGGATAGCCATAATCACGAGCCTGCGGCTACGAGCCCAGGTGCGCCAGGAGCTCGGCCTCCGCCGCATCCAAGTAGGCCTGCAGGACCTTCGTGGCCTTGGCGCGTTTGCCCTGCCGCAGCAGTTCCACCAGCCGGGCGTTCTGCTCCACGTAAGTAGAGTGGAAATCCGGCTGGCTGCTCATGGCATGGAACACCAGCCGCATTTCGGCCAGCACCCGGCCCATCACCTGCTGCAGCTGCACGCTCCCGGACATAGCCACAATGGCTTCGTGGAAGGCCTGATTCGCAGCCGCCATTTCGGTTACCGCGCCGCGCGCCTTGGCCTCCCGCGCGTCGGCAATGACCGCATCCAGCCGGGCCAGGTCCAGCTCCGGACCCCACAGCACCGCGGAGGGTTCCAGCATCCGGCGCACCCGGTAGATCTCGCGGACGGCCTCCGCGCCGGGGGCTGCAACGAACACCCCGCGGTTGGGATAGCGGGTGACGGCGCCTTCAATGCTGAGCATGGTGAACGCCTCGCGCAGCGTATTGCGGGAGACCTGCAGCGAGGCGGCCAGCTGTTGTTCGGAGAGTTTGGTGCCGGGCAGCAGCTCACCGGCGGCAATGCTGCCGCGCAGCACGTTCGCCACCCACACGGTGGTGTTGGCGTGGTCGGCGCGCTCGGTGGTGACATCCCCCAGGTTCACAGGCATCTCCCTAATCTAGCCGCAGCGGCAGCTAAACGGAGGCCCGGCCACAGGGGGACGGCCGGGCCTCCGGGCTTTAGTCGCCGATGGTGCCCAGGGACTCACGCCGCCCGACGGCGGCGCCCGGTTCCAGCCCGGCGCGCGCGAAAGTGCCGGCGCGGTGGGCGCGGACGGTGGTTTCCATCTTCATCGCCTCCAGCACGGCCACCGGATCGCCTTCGGCCAGCTGCGCGCCGTCGTCGGCCACCCACTTCACCAGGTTCCCGGCCATCGGGGAGGCAAGAACACCGTTCCCACCGGCTCCGGCTTCGTCTGGAGCCGGAGCGGAAGCAGCGGCCCCGCCGCCGGACCGCAGTGCGTTGAGCAGCGCTGCCGGCACGCCCAGGGAAACCGCCCGGCCGTCGACGTCGATGGTCAGCGTTTCCCGTTCGGCGCCGGGCAGGGACGCGGCGATTTCCGGTGACGCGGCCAGCGGTTCAGCGAACTCGGACTCAATCCAGGTGGTGTAGACACCCAACTCGTCCTCCCGGGTGAACGCCGCCGAGCGCACCACGGCCCGGTGGAAGGGCACCACCGTGGGAACACCGCGGATCACCAGTTCATCCAGGGCGGCCCGGGCCCGGCGCAGCGCCTGCGGCCGGTCTTCGCCCCAGACAATCAGCTTCGCCATTAGCGAGTCATACTCGGCGGGCACCACGGAGCCGGACCGTACGCCGGAGTCCATCCGGATGCCGGGGCCGGTGGGCGGCTCGAAGACCTCCACGGGTCCGGGGCCGGGCAGGAAGCCGCGGGCCGGATCCTCGGCGTTGAGCCGGAATTCGAACGCGTGCCCGTGCGGCGCGGGGTCCTCGGTGAAGGACAGCGGCAGTCCGTCCGCAATGCGGAACTGTTCGCGGACCAGGTCCACGCCGGTGGTTTCCTCGGTCACGGGATGCTCCACCTGCAGCCGGGTGTTCACTTCCAGGAAGCTGATCAGTCCGTCGGGGGACACCAGGTATTCCACCGTGCCGGCACCGGTGTAGCCGGCTTCGCGGCAGATGGCCTTAGCGGATTCGTGGATGGTGGCCCGCTGCTCGTCCGTGAGGAACGGTGCCGGAGCTTCCTCCACGAGTTTCTGGTTCCGGCGCTGCAGCGAGCAGTCCCGGGTGCCGACGACGACGACGTTGCCGTGCGTGTCGGCCAGCACCTGGGCCTCCACATGGCGGGGCTTATCCAGGAACCGTTCGGCGAAGCACTCGCCGCGGCCGAAGGCGGACACCGCTTCACGGACAGCGGACTCGAAGGCGTCCTCCACGTCTTCGAGCCGGCGGGCGATCTTCATGCCGCGGCCACCGCCGCCGAACGCCGCCTTGATGGCCACCGGCAGGCCGTGCTCCTCGGCGAAGGCGCGGACCTGCTCGGCGCTTTCCGCCGGGCCCTCGGTCCCGGGCACCAGCGGTGCACCGGCGCGGACGGCGATGTCGCGGGCGGTCACCTTGTTGCCCAGATCGCGGATGGCCTGCGGGGACGGGCCGATCCAGGTCAGTCCGGCGTCCTGTACGGCCTGGGCAAACTCGGCGTTCTCGGAGAGGAACCCGTAACCCGGGTGCACGGCATCGGCACCGGCGCGGCGGGCGGCGTCGATCAGTTTGGGAATGTTCAGGTACGTGTCCGCGCTGGCAGAGCCGTGCAGCGGATACGCCTCGTCCGCCACGCGCACGTGCAGCGCATCGGCGTCGGGGTCCGAGTAGACGGCGGCGGAGCCGATCCCGGCGTCGGAGCAGGCGCGGGCCACGCGCACGGCGATCTCGCCGCGGTTGGCGATCAGGACCTTCTTCATGGGGTTCCTTCCGTAAACAGCCCGGCGGTTTCCTCCGCGGAGAGCGAAGCCAGGGTGTCGGGGTTCGAGAAAACAAAGCGGACCGGGTGTCCAGGCGGCAACTGTGCGGCGACGGGCAGGTCCTGGGGAACGACGACGGCGATCACCGGGTAGCCGCCGGTGACCGGATGGTCGGCCAGGAACAATACGGGCAGGCCCGACGGCGGCACCTGCAGCGATCCGGCCACTACGCCTTCGCTGGGCAGTTCACCGTCCCGGACGCGTTCCAGCGGGGCGGCGTCCGGGTCCGCCGGGTCGGTGGCAAGCCGCACGCCGATCCGGTTGGACTCATTGGTGGCCAGCCAGGTCTGTGCGGTCAGGGCCGTTGCGGCGTCGGGACCGAACCAGTCCTGCCGGGGACCGGCCGTGATCCGGAGCAGGGTGGGTGCACGGCCGTCGCCCAGCGTGCCCGGGGCGGTGCCTTCGGGCAGGGGAGATGGTTCGGCGGTGCCGACCGGTACGACGCCGGGAACGTCACCGACCGGCAGGCGGGTGCCGGCGTCGAGCGGTGCCGGACCGATGCCGCTCATCGTGTCGGTGCTGCGGCTGCCCAGGACCGGATTCACGGCCAGCCCGCCGCGGACGGCCAGGTACGTACGGACACCGCGGAACGGTGTGCCCACCGTCAGGGTTTCGCCGTCCAGAAGGGCAAAAGGTGTGTTCCGGGGTGCGGGCCGGTCCCGGTCGCCGCCGGGGGATACGACGGCGGCCGGCGCCTCTGCGCCGGACAACGCCAGGACCGTGTCGCCGTGCGCGGCCAGCTCCAGGCCGCCGAGCAGGTTCTCTATCACGGCGGCGTCCGCGGGGTTGCCGACCATTCGGTTCGCCTGCCGGGCGGAACGGGTGTCGGCGGCACCGGCAACGGAGACGCCGAGGTCCGCATAACCGGGGCGGCCCAGATCCTGGATCAGGGACTGGAGGCCTGGCGTGGTTACCTCGAGAGTCGTCTGGTCGCGTTGGATGGGCGCATCGTCACCTTGCGCGGGCGGGAAAGTCCCATCGTCCCTTAGACACCTCGTTCGTTCCTCACTCGGCGATGCGGGACTCGCGGGACTTTCCAGCCCCGACCGGGCTGGGGATGCGGAGTCCGCAGTCTCCCGAGTTCCGTCAGGTGACTCAACCCCATCCGTCTGAGCTGTCTTGGTGGTAATCAATTCCCTGACAGGTCGGAAGATGACCGAATCGCCCGGACGGATGAGAGCCGGCGATTCGCGGGAAAGGTCCCATAGCTTGGCATTGGTATGGCCGATCAATTGCCAGCCGCCGGGGGATTCACGGGGGTAGACCGCTGAATAGTCACCGGCCAGGGCAACCGAGCCGGCCGGAACCGCCTTGCGGGGGGTGCTGCGGCGCGGAACGTTCAGCGCGGGATCCCCGCCGACGAGGTAGGTGAAGCCGGGGGCGAAGCCGCCGAACCCGCCGGTCCACGCCGTGCCGGTGTGCGCCTGAACCACCGCCTCTTCGGAGAGGCCGGTGAGCCGGGCCACCTCGGCGAGGTCCTCGCCGTCGTACACCGTGTCAATGGTGACCGTGCGGGCATCGGACAGCGCGGCGTGGCTGAAGTCCAGGCGCTCCAGAAGCCGGACGGCGGCCACGGTGTCGCGGCGGCCGGCGAACCGGACCAGTACGGTTCCGGCGGCGGCCAGCGCATCAATCTGCCCTGGCAGCGGCGAGGACTGCAACCGGGCATGGAGGGCGACGACGTCGGCCAGCGAGTCGAGCTCGACCAGCAGCGCCCTGGTGCCGGCGGGGCGGATGGCGCCGATCCGCGGCCCGCCCTCGGTCGAGCCAGGAACTGTACTCACACGAAACTCTGGATGGTGACTCCGGCGCTTTCCAGGCCGGCACGCACGGCCCGGGCCATGGCCACGGCGCCGGGGGTGTCGCCGTGTACGCAGATGGACTCTGCGGACATGGGGATTTCGGTGCCGTCGACGGCAGTAATGGTGCCCTGGGTGGCCAGGCGGACCATGTTGGTGGTGACCTGGTCGGGGTCGTGGATCACCGCGTTGGCTTCACGTCGGGACACCAGTGTGCCGTCGGGGTTGTAGTTGCGGTCGGCGAAGGCCTCGGTGACGCCGCGCAGGCCGGCATCGG
The DNA here is from genome assembly GCF_024385525.1 of Arthrobacter sp. zg-Y238. Taxonomy (GTDB): domain Bacteria; phylum Actinomycetota; class Actinomycetes; order Actinomycetales; family Micrococcaceae; genus Arthrobacter_B; species Arthrobacter_B jinronghuae. The sequence goes on from NZ_JANFLU010000011.1 coordinate 172,572, forward strand.
CGGCAATGTCCAGGGCAACGGCGCCGGGCAGCAGCAGGACAGGTAGGTCCTTGTCGAAGGTGCGGACCGCGTCGATCACGGCCTTGGCATGGACTTCGTGCCGCACGATGGTGTTGTACAACGCACCGTGGGGCTTGACGTAGCGGATGTCGGAACCGGCCGCGCGGGCCATCGCCTGCAGCGCGCCGAGCTGGTAGAGCACGTCGTCGAACAGTTCGGTGTAGGAGCAGTCCAGGAAACGGCGGCCGAAGCCGGCCAGGTCCCGGTAGGCGGGGTGGGCGCCGATGGTGACGCCGGCGGTGACGGCGTCGCGGCAGGTCTGGGCGATGGTGGACGGATCGCCGGCGTGGAAGCCGCAGGCCACGTTGGCACTGGAGACGGATTCGAAGACGGCGGCGTCGTCGCCCATCCTCCAGTTGCCGAAGGACTCGCCCACGTCGCTGTTCAGGTCAATGACGGTCATGGTCCTGCCTCCCGCTTCTTGTGCAATGTGTTCCTACAGTGTGCCCGGTCACGTCGGATTGTTCAACAATCTGTGGTTTGTGGCTGGTGTTGGCAGGCCACGGTTTCGGCTGCGGTACAAAGTATTGTGCTCCCGCGGGTGCCGTTGCGGGAGGCCTGGCAAGAGTGGCCGTGACCGGTGAGACCACGGGCTGGAGATCAGCGGGGTCTTCGGGGATCCGTCCTATCCGGAGGGGTGGCCTGGGATGCCACCTGCCGTGCTACCCGGTGGGCACGATGTTGTGGTTCCGCCGGAAGAGGTTCTGCGGGTCGTAGGCGGTCTTCAGTGCGGTGAGCCGGGCCAGCTTGTCCGGGCCGTAGACGGACGGGGCGGTGCCCTGCGACACCGGATCCTCGGCGCCCATGAAGTTCACGTACTGCGCGCCGGAGGAAAACGGTTCCACCGCCTTCGCCAGCCCGCGGACAAAAGCCGTGTGGGCGGCGTCGTCCGCCGGGTCCTGCCAGAAGCCGTAAATGTTCAGCCAGTAGGGGGCATCCCGGGTGGGAAAGGCGGTGGCGTCGTCCGCCACCCGGCCGTAGGCGCCACCCAGATGGTGGATGTCAAAGCCGGTCCCGCGCCAGGTCTGTTCACAGCCGGCACGGACCAGGGCGTCGATGGCGGCGTCATCCAGTCGGTCGATGGAGGCGTTTTTCCAGTAAGCGCGTGAGCCTGGCGGGAAGGTTGAGTCCATGGCCGTCTGCCAGTCGGACCAGGGCACCGCTTCCACTGCCTCGATGTCAGGGGGAGCTGCCGCGGCAAGCTGCCGGATCAGCGCGGCTCCGGCCTCCCGGTCCGGGTCCGCCCAGGCGAGTCCGATCACCATCAGCGGCTGGTCCCCCATGTCCCATTCCTCCGCCGGTACCAGAAAACTGATGATGGTGGTCATCTCATCGGGCAGATCGGCCGCCCACGCGTCAAAAGCGGCGAGCGCCTGGTGCCAGTGCATGTTGCCGTACGCCAGATTCCCGCTGAGGACCTGCGCGGGCAGCGGATGCGCGGAGAAGGTAAAGGAAGAAACGACGCCGAAGTTCCCGCCCCCGCCGCGCAGCCCCCAGAACAGTTCCGAATGATCATCGGCGGATGCGTGGACGGACTCGCCGTCGGAGGTGACGACGTCGGCCGCCTCCAGGTTGTCGATGCTCAGTCCATGCGCGCGGGTCAGCCAGCCGACACCCCCGCCGAGGGTCAGCCCGGCCACCCCCGTGCCGGACACGACGCCCAGGGGAACGGCCAGGCCGTAGGGTTCGGTGGCGGCGTCGACGTCGCCAATGGTGGCGCCCGCCTGCACTGTAACGGTGCCGCTGTCCACGTCTACGCTGACGTCCCGCAGGCCACCCATATCCAGTACGATCCCGTCCGCAACCGTCCCGTTCCCCGCCACGTTGTGCCCGCCGCCGCGGACCGCCAGCGGCAGGTCCCACTGCTGGGCGAAGGCGAGGACCGGGGCGATGTCCTCAACGGTGCCGGCTCGCACCACCATCGCGGGCAGGACGTCGATCATGCCGTTCCAGACGCGCCGGGCGTCGTCGTAAGTCTCATCCTGCGGCAGGACAACGGAACCGGTCAGGGACGCCCGCAGGTCCGCAACGGAGTCCGGGGAAAACTGGGGGTCCATGGCGTTACACCGCCTTCACGCGGCAACCGCCGGACGCCCGGATGGTGTCCGGTCCTTTGGTTTTTCTGCCGCTGTAAAAAAGTCTTTGCCTGCGGCCCGGGGGAATCAAGGGGTTCCCGGTGCGAGCAGCCCGGCACGGAAGCTAATTCCCGCCTCCCGGACCCGATACCGCGAACCTTGGTTGTTCCTTCCAGCCCGGCCCCATAGCGTCCTTCCTGCACTCGCACCGCCGTCCCGCCACCCGGGACGGCAAGTCAGCTGCACGGGCCGCCCGCCGGGGAGGGGCCAGCCTGTTCTGCGACTTCGCATCTTGACGGATGCGGCAACTGACACCGCTGCGCCCCTGGGGGTGAGACGCAAGCCCAGTATGAGGGAACCCGCCATGCATCAACGAAAGAAATCAGTACGACTCGGGCTGGCGTCGCTTGCAGCGATGCTGGTTGCCGGAACCCTTTATCCAGCCGGTGCCGCTGCGGCACCCTTAGCACCCGAAACCCGGATTTCGCTCCCGGCCCAGGCGCCGTCGGGCATGCCGTGGATGGACCCGGAACTGTCACCGGATGAACGGGCGGACCTGGTGGTCGCCGTGATGACCCTGGAACAGAAGGTGACCTACCTGATCCAAAGCGGCGGACCGGGACTGCCGGAACTGGGCCTGCCGCCCATCCGCAGCAAGGACGGCTGCTGCGGACTTGCCCTGGAAACCCAGGACACCACGGCGCTGCCGGCCGGAGTGGGACTCGCGTCCTCCTTCAGCCCGGAACTCGCGCAGGCCTACGGCGCTGTGGGCGGAGAAGAAGCCCGGGCGACCGGCTACAACGCCATCGCCGGCCCCACCATGGACCTGGTCCGGACGCCCTTCAACGGACGGATGTGGGAAGACCTCGGCGAGGACCCAATGCTGAGCGGCGACATTGCCGCGGGGCAGGTGCAAGGTGAGCAGAGCGCGGACATCTCGGCCCTGCCCAAGCACTACAACCTGAACAACTTCGAGACCCGCCGCGGGCACGTGAACGTCCTGGTGGACGAGCGGACCCTGCAGGAGACCTACACCCGCCCCTGGGAAACCATGGTGACCGAGGGTGATCCCGGCGCCATCATGTGCGCTTTCAACCGGGTGAACGGACCGTTCTCCTGCGGCAACGACACGCTGCTCAACCAGATCCTCAAGGGCCAGCTGGGCTTCCCGGGGTTTGTCTCCTCGGACTTCAACGCCGCGCACAGTTTCGAGGACTATGCGGCCGGGCTCGACGTCGCCGGGCCGGGCCTCGAATTCTCCGGACCCGCGCTCCTGGCGGCGGTGCAGAACGGGCAGGTCTCCGAGGAACGGGTGACCGACGCCGCCCGCCGGGTGGCGCGCACCATGTTCGACAAGGGCATTGTGGACAACCCGCCGGTCGGCTCCTTCATCAATCCGCAGCCGGCCGATCCGCCGGTTCCCGCGGAAATGCTCGACGAGCACGCCGAGGTGGCGGAGCAGGCCGCCCTCGAAGCGGCGGTGCTTTTGAAGAACGAGGGCAGGACCCTGCCGCTGGATGACGACGCCGGGTCCGTCGCGGTCATCGGTTCCGACGCCGACTGGTACATCGACGGCGGCGGCAGTGGTGCCATTCCGAACCCGGCCCGGCTGACCACCATCCTGGACGGGATCACCGCGCGGGCACCGGGATCCGCCGTCGACTGGGTGCCCGGCACCGATCCGGTTTCTCTGGGCGACACGATTCCCGGTCCGGCGCCGGTCCCCAGCGGCGTGCTGACGGAACTGTCCGCGAGCTACTGGACCGGGATCAATACCTTCGAGGGCGAACCGGCGCTGGCCCGGGACGAGCTGCAGGTCAATCTGCGGACCGGTATCTCGGCCGACACCATCAACACCTCGCAGGTGCCCGGCGTCGGCCCGCAGCTGGCGTCGCAGCCGATTTCGGCCCGCTGGACCGGAACGCTGGTGGCTCCCTCCACGGGGACCTACACGTTGTCGCTCACCCATCTGGGCACCGCACGGCTGTTCCTGGACGAGCAGGAAGTCATCACCGGACCGGCGGCGCCCTTCGGCACCCAGGAAGCAACCGTGGACCTGACCGCCGGACAGAATGTGGCCGTGCGGATCGACTACACCACGGACGCGCCCAACCAGTTCAACGGCGGACTCAATGACCAGCCCGGAGCCATGATGCGCTTCGGCTGGACTCCGCCGGAGGACGTCCTGCCGCCGGCCATGGCCGAAGCGGTGGCTCTCGCCGCCGAGTCCGAAGTGGCCGTGATCGTGGCGCGGGACTACACCGGGGAGGCCGCTGACCGCGGATCGCTGGTGCTTCCCCAGGACCAGGACCGGCTCATCTCCGCGGTCTCGGCAGTGAACCCGAACACCGTCGTCGTACTGGCTACGAGCGGTCCGGTGACCATGCCGTGGATCGAGGACGTCCCGTCGGTGATGGAAATCTGGTACCCCGGGCAGGCACAGGGAACATCGACGGCGGCGTTGCTGTTCGGCGACGCGAACCCATCCGGCAAGCTGCCGGTCACCTTCCCGGCCAGTGATGAGCAGGCCGTCCAGGTGGCACCGCCTAACCCGTTCTCGCTCATTGAGATCGTGGACCCCGAGGTGCCCTATGTTGAGGGTGTGTTCGTGGGTTACAAGGGGTATCTCGAGCAGGGGCTGACGCCGCTGTTCCCCTTCGGCCACGGCCTGTCCTACACCCAGTTCGACTACGGGAAACTGCGGACCACGCACAAGGTGGACGCCTCCGATCCGGAGGCTGCGGTGTCGGTGCGGGTATGGAACACGGGACACTACACCGGCGAAGAAACACTGCAGGTGTACGTGGGCAACCTGCCCACCGATGTTCCGACGCCGGCCCTGCAGCTCGCCGGGTACGGCAGCGTGACGCTGGCGCCGGGGGAGTCGGACCGGGTGGAGATCGAACTGGATCCGCGCTCCCTGCAGTACTGGGACGAGACCGAGGGTGCCTGGGTGACTCCCACCGGGGAGGTCCCCGTCTATGTGGGCCGCTCGGTGGAGGATATCCGGCTGGCCGGAAGCCTGTACGTCAGTGACAAGGGCGGCGGCCACCACGGCCACCATGGACACCACGGCCATCCGGGTCATCACGGTGGCTGGGGCGGGGGTGGACACGGGGGAGGCCGCGGCTAGACGGGGTTGCCGCTGACCGCGAACCGGAAAGTAAAAAGGCCTCCCGGAACGACTACTCGTCGTCGGGGAGGCCTTTTACGTCAACCTGGTGCGTGCCTAGCCGGGTGAGGTGTTATGGGTCACGTGGCCGCGTTCCGGAAGCTGCTGTCGTTACACTTTCGGTGCTTCCGGATCACCCAAAACCGGGGCAATCCGGGGGCCGTAACTGAAACAATAGGAAAGGCGGCTTACTTGTTCGAGCCGCCCATACAGCCACAGTCTCATGCCCGTGAATGGAGCCCCCCGAAGTGCCTTCCGAATCAGCCCAGCCGTTTGAAATTTCCGAAACGGACCGCGTCACCGTCTACGGTGCGAAGAACTTCCCGGAGGTGGCCGGGTTGCTGCCCGACTCCGCGTTCCTTGCCGAAGATGACGGCCGCTTCCCGGCCGACGTCGTGCTGCTGTTCGTAGGCTCCGCTGCCGATTTGGCACATGACCTGGCCACGGCCGCTGCCGCCGTCGAGCCCGGCGGATCCCTCTGGGTCTGCTATCCGACGGCAGAGATCGACGGCGGCGCCCCGGACCTGAACCGGGACACAGTGGCTTCCCTCGTTGAAACGAATGACTGGGAGCCCGTGGGCGACGCCGTGCTCAACAGCCAGTGGTCTGCGGTGCACGGGCGGCCGGCCGGAAAGTAAGGCTGGGAAGTAAAGCAGGGGAATCCGCCGGGCCGGACCGCGCAGCAGCGGTGCGGAATTAGGTCCGGCGGCTTCCGCAGGGATGGTCGTCGGCGCATACTCGGGAGCATCTGATCCGTTCCCCCGAGAGGAGACCGCTATGCCCTCGAACATGAACCCGTACCTCAACTTCCGGGACAACGCTGCGGAAGCGATGTCCTTCTACCAGGACGTCTTCGGCGGCACCCTGGAAAGCTCCACATTCGCGGAAATGAACATGTCCGACGACCCGTCCGAGGCAAACAAGATCATGCACTCGACGCTCACCACGGACAGCGGTTTTGTGCTGATGGCCTCGGATACGCCCAACGCGATGGCCGGGCCGGAAAGCGTGGCCCCTGATTCCAGCAACGGCTATGCCATTGCACTGAGCGGCGACAACAGCGACGAGCTGCGCGGCTACTGGGACAAGCTGCTCGACGGCGGCCAGATGACCCTGCCGCTGGAAAAGGCACCCTGGGGTGATGTGTTCGGCATGGTGACCGACCGGTTCGGAACCAGCTGGATGATCAGCATCGAGACTGAGGACTCCTAGAACCCGATCCGTCCGGCACGGGAGCAGCGCGCGGCCCCGCCGCGTGACGGCGGCTCAGCTCCCTCCGCCGGATTGCGTTGCCGCCCACTCCGCGACCCGGCGGGCGCTCTCCTCCTCGGAGAGGTCCTCCACCCGGGACATCACTGACCAGCGCACCCCGAATGGGTCACGGATACTGGCGAAGCGGTCTCCCGAGACAAAGGTTGTCAGTGGTTCGCGGATAACGGCACCGGCCGCCGCTGCGCGCGTGACGGTCTGGTCCGCATCGGCGCAGTAGAGCCCGAGCGAGTAGCAGTCGTTGTCCCCTTCCGGTGGTAGTACCAGCCCGAAAGCCGGATTGGGCTCGCCCAGCTGCAGCCGGCCCATTCCAAAGTCGAGGTCGGCGTGCACCACGACGCCGTCCATCTCGGTTATGTCCACCACCCGGGCCCCGAACACGTCACGATAAAACGCGATGGCGTTTCGGGCATCCGGTACGGCCAGGAACGGGGTCAGGCTGGTGGCGCCGTGCGGGATCCCGCCGGTGGTGTGTTCACCGGTGAGGCCGGCTGTGGTTTTGTCTGAAGTGGTGTTGTCTGTGGATGTCATGATGCAAGGCTAGGCAGCAGCAATATGGCGACGCTTGAAGATTCACGACAGGCCCGGAAGCAATAGAAATGAGCAGGCTATGGAGGACCAGTGGCGCGGGCTGCTTTATCCCGCCCGGCTGCCGGCGTTCCACCGGTTGCCCCCGCCGGACGCGCTCCGGGACCGCTTGCGCTGGGTCTGGATCCCGGAATGGGATCTGGCACCCGGCAAGGTGTCCCGGCAGGAGGTCCTTCCGTTCCCGGCCCTGAACCTGGTGGTGCAGCCGGAGGGCGTCAGTCTTTCCGGTCCCGCCACGCGGCGCTCCTTCCGCGATTTGGCGGGGCAGGGCTGGGCTGTCGGGATGCTGCTGCGTCCCGCCGCCGTACCGGTCTTTACCGATGACCCGGGCAGCCTCCGCGACGCTGAAATCCCGTTCCACGCCCCGGACCTGCATGCCGCGGTTACGGCCGCCATGAGCTGCGGCACTGGGGGAGAGGGGAACAGTGACGACGACGACGGCGCCCGCCGCCAGGAGTGGTTAACCGGGCACCGCCGTGCAGCATCGATAGCCGCCGAGTGGCTGGAAGCCCGCGTCCCGGTACCAACAGCCGAAGCCGAAGCAGCCAACCGGTTGGAGGACCTGATCTCCTCCGACCGGGAACTGATCCGGGTTGATCAGGCAGCCCAACAGCTCGGCGTCTCGGTCCGGAGCCTGCAGCGCCTGGCGCGCCGGTTTGTGGGCCTGCCACCGCTGGCGATGATCCGCCGCTACCGGCTGCAGGAGGCAGCGGAACGGCTGCGTGAAAACAGTGAAATCTCCATTGCCGATGTCGCCGCGGATCTCGGTTACGCCGACCACGCCCATCTGGCCAACGCGTTCCGGGAGGTCCTGGGCTTCACCCCGAGCGGGTACCGGCACTCTGCGGCCCTGTAAGCACGCTGCTAACAGATCGGCTGATGCCCGGTGCTGCCGCGGACAATCAAATCGCAGGGAAAATTCACCTGCCGTGACGGTAGTCCAGGGGTGTTGATGCGCTCCACCAGCAATCGGGCACCGATCCGGGCCATTTCCCTACTGGGCTGCCGGACAGTAGTCAGGCTGAAGGAGTCCCAGCCTGCCATATCGACGTCGTCGTAGCCGATGACCCAGCAGTCTTCCGGGGCGGAAAGCCCGTTGGCGCGAAGAGCGTCAAGGGCACCGAAGGCCATGTAGTCGTTGGCGCAGAAAACGGCGTCGGGCCGGTCGGCGCGGGATAGCAGCCGATTGACGATATGGGCGCCTCGGTCGTGGGAAAACTCGCCGTAGAAGCGGAAATGGTCAGGAACCGGATGCCCGAGTTCTTCCATTCTGCTCAGAAAACCCCGCCCTCGGTCGCGGGAGGTGCTGGCTTGGTTGGTTCCCCCGATAAAAGCCACCCGGGTTTTGCTGTGCTCCAGCAGGTAGTCGGCAACGATAGCGCCCCCGTGCAGGTTGCTGCTGGATACCTGGTCGCAGTCCAAGCCTTCAACCACGCGGTTTATCAGGACGATGGGACTTTCCTGCTCCACGGCGGCCTGCAGCTCCACGGAGTCCGCCGTGGCCGTGGTGAAAATAACGCCGTCAACAGCACGCTCCCGGATGGCGTGCAACGCGTCCTGGTGGCTTCCACCACTTGCATTCCATATGACGACTCGGAAGCCCGCAGCGGTGAGTTCACGGCTGAGTTCATCCAAAACTTCTGAATAGAAAGGATTAGTCAGATCTGCGACGACCACTCCGATGGTGTTCGTCCGCATCGTTTTCATTGCCTTTGCCCCCGCATGGGGCACATAGCCGAGGGTTTCCATCGCCGCGTGGACTTTGGCCTGCGTGGTTGCGGATACCTTCCCGGAGCCGGCCAACAGACGGGAGACCGTGGCTTGTGAAACACCGGCCAGCTCGGCGACGTCTCGGCTGGTCACCGTTCTGCCATATCCCCTCGCGTTCGAATTCATTCTTTCCGTTTCAGTCGGCCTACTTGGATGGTCAGGTAATTACTCGGATCAGCGTATCCAAGAGGACGCCGTCAAATCCGCAAGGACGGAGTTTGAGACATCGAAAACCCGGCAGGGAGGCCACCTCCGATGAGGCGGCCTCCCTACCGGTGGCTCGGCGCTGTTCGGGGCTACCGGGTAGCGGTTGCGTCGTATTCCGGCGTGAGTCCCCGGCGTATCCGGACCCGCGGGGCTGTTTCGGGTGCCCAAAGGACGCCGACGACGGTGATGAGGGAAGTGAAGATCATGTACAGGGCGACGAGCCAATAGCGGTCGAAGTCCGGGCCGATAAGCGCGGTGGCGATCAGCGGCGCAAAGCCTCCAGCGAAGACCGCGGCAACCTGCGGCCCCACCGATGCGCCCGAATACCGGAGCTTCGGTTCGAACAGCTCGGTGAAATACGCCGGTTCGACGGAGTAGCAAAGGTCTCGGCCCACATTGCAGGTAAGGATCAGCACCAGCAGGACCATCAGGAATTCACCCGTCTGGACGGCCCAGAAGAAGGGGAATGCCATCAGCATCATGGTCAGCGCGCCTGCCAGGACCGTGTACCGGCGGCCCCACCGGTCGGAAACCCAGCCCCAGAGCGGGATGGAGAAGACGCCCAGACCCGCCATGATCATGGTGGCCAAAAGGACGGTGTTGTTGCCGAGCAGGATTGCCGGCGCATAGGCGAGGAGGAAGGTCGTGTAGATGTAGTAGTTCGCGTTCTCCGCGAACCGCATCATGATGACCTTCAGGATGGTGACGGGCTTGGTCTGGATGACCTTCACGACCGGGAGCTTCTCGATGTCCCCCTTGCGCTTGATCTCCTCGAAGGCAGGCGATTCGTCCACCTTGCTGCGGATGTAGAAGGAGAGGGCAACCAGCACCACGGAGAAGAGGAACGGTATGCGCCAACCCCAAGCGGCGAAGGCCTCGGGGTCGAAGGTGCCGGCCATGATGAAGAAGGCGCCGTTCGCCAACAGGGTTCCCACCGGAACCCCGATCTGCGGCCAGGACCCGAAGAAGCCCCTGCGCTCTGCCGGCGCGTATTCGGTAGCCATCAGCGCGGCGCCGCCCCACTCCCCGCCGACCCCAATGCCCTGGACGATGCGCAGGAGCACCAGCAGGATGGGGGCGGCAATACCGATCGCCGCAAAGTTAGGGAGGCAGCCGATAAGGAAGGTTCCGCCGCCCATCAGGCCCAGCGTGATCATCAGCATCTTCTTGCGCCCAAGCCGGTCACCGAAGTGGGCAAAGATGAAGCCGCCGATCGGACGTGCTGCAAAGCCGATGGCGTATGTGCTGAAGGACAGGAGGATTCCCGTGAAAGGGGTCACGGAAGGGAAGAACTGAGTGTTGAGGATGATTGCAGCCGCAACACCGTAAACGTAGAAGTCGTACCACTCGATGCAGCTTCCGAGTACGGACGAAACGAGCGCCCGTCGGCGCATTTTCGGATCAATGGCGGGTGGGGCTGTGGTCCCGGGGACACTCATGGCGCGACTCCTTTGTCTGGTTTGCGGGGTGTGATGGCAACCACAGGAGGCCGCATCAGAAAGGAGTGTATACGTATACAAATCCGCAGCACAATCCCTTGCAGCAGCGAATGTATACGTATACAGTCTTGGTCAACCGGGCGGAACTGTCCGGCCCGGGCGCTCCGCTGATCGCTCATCAATGAAGATGGAAGGATCCCTCTGATGACCGCTGATACCGAAACCAGTTCAGTTTTCTCCGAGATGCTCAAGGAACCGGCTGAGCTCAGTACGTCCCGGGGCAGCACCCCGGAGGTGCGCGCCACTGTGGAAGGCGTGCTTGCGGACGTCCGCCAACGCGGCGACGAGGCGGTACGAGAGTACTCGCAGAAGTTTGATAAGTACGCACCGGATTCCTTCCTTCTCAGCAAGGAGCAGCTGGAAGAGATCGTTGCCCGGGTGCCGGAGCAGGTCATTGAGGACATTAAATTTGTCCAGGAACAGGTCCGCTTCATGGCACAGAAGCAGCTCGAATCGCTTTCGGATTTCGAAATCGAAACCATGCCGGGCGTCCTCTTGGGCCAGAAGAACATTCCCATAGAGGCTGTCGGTGCCTATATTCCCGGCGGCAAGTACCCCCTGCTGGCCAGTGCCCACATGACCATCGTTACCGCCAAGGTTGCCGGCGTGGAACGGGTGGCTGCGTGCACGCCCCTCATCCAAGGCGAGGTCCCGGACGCCACGGTTGCAGCCATGTACCTGGCTGGTGCGGACGAGATCTACCTGCTCGGAGGCATCCAGGCTGTGGCCGCGATGGCCATCGGTACCGAGAGCATCAAGCCGGTCAACATGCTGGCCGGACCGGGGAACGCCTTCGTGGCGGAAGCAAAGCGGCAGCTCTTCGGCGAGGTGGGCATTGACCTCTTTGCCGGCCCCACGGAGGTCTTGATCGTCGCGGATGAACACGCTGATCCGTTCATTGTCGCCGTCGATCTTCTCTCCCAGGCTGAGCACGGCCCGGATTCTCCGGCTGTGCTGATTACCACCAGCGAGGAGCTGGGACGCAAGGTGATCGACCATATCGACACCCTGCTGGTAGATATGCCCACCCGTGACTTCGCTGCTCCTGCCTGGCGGGATTGGGGTGCCGTGCATGTGGTCAAGAATCTCGATGACGCGTATGCGCTGGCCGACGAATACGCGTACGAACACGTGCAGATTCTGACGGCTGCCCCCCGGGAGGCTCTCGAGAAGATGCACAACTACGGAGCGTTGTTTCTGGGCGAGGGCACCTGCGTGTCGTACGGAGACAAGGTAATCGGTACGAACCATGTTCTTCCGACCCGAGGCGCCGCCCGGTACACCGGAGGGCTCTGGGTAGGGAAGTACCTGCGCACCGTCACGTACCAGGAGGTCGTGAACGAAGAATCCAGCGCTTTCTTCGGCGAGCTTTGCGGCCGCGCGGCGCGGGTCGAACGTTTTGAGGGGCATGCCCGGTCAGGCGACGTGCGGGCCGCCAAGTACCGCGGCACCTCGCTGGACTGGTCCGACCACACCTTCACCAGCTAGGGATCCGTGAAACTGCAGCTGGAAGGAAAAGCCGTCCTGGTAACGGGAGCTGCCCGCGGGCTCGGCAAGGCCATCGCTGACGGCCTTGCCGAGTGCGGTGCAACTGTTTACGGAACGAGCCGTGACGCCGGGACTGCCCAGGAAATCGGCCAGCGCTACGGGACCCCGCCTCTGGTCCTGGACGTGGCCCGGACCGAGGGGATAGGGGCTTTCGTAGACGAGTTGGAGGAACGCAGCGGCGGGCTGGACCTGCTGGTCAATAATGCAGGCGTCAACATTCCCCGGCCCGCGCTGGAGGTTACGCAGAAGCAGTGGGACACGGTCCTGGACACGAACCTGAAGGGGATCTTCTTCCTCACCCAAGCCGTCGCGAGGCACTGGATTGCAAAGGGGTCTCCCGGCGCCGTCGTCAACGTAGCGTCGCAGGCAGGAATCGTAGCGATCGAGGAGCGGGCCGCATACGGGGCGAGCAAGGCAGCGTTGATCCACCTGACCAAAGTGCTGGCACTGGAATGGGCTTCCGCCGGTATCCGGGTGAATGCCGTGGCTCCCACGTTTGTGCGAACAGAGTTACTGGAATCAACGCTCAGCCGGCCGGAATGGGCTGCTGAGCTGCTCTCCCGAATTCCAATGGGCCGCTTCGGTGAGCCCGAAGAAATCGCCGGGGCAGTGGCCTTCCTGATGAGTGACGCCGCGTCGCTCATCACCGGGCACACCCTGCCTATCGACGGCGGCTACACCATCCGCTGACGGCTTCCGGGACCGGCCGCACAGGCCGGTCCCGGTTCCGCTCTTTTTATCAGGAGAACCGACATGGGCATTACACAGAGGATCGACGCCGTCGCAGTTGTCGGAGCCGGTTATATGGGCGGCGGCATTGCGCAGGTCATTGCCCTGCACGGCTACCGCGTCACGCTGGGGGACGTCGACGGCGACGCCGCCGAAGCAGCACGGGTCCGCCTTACGGAACAGGCACGGCAGTTCGAGGACCGCGGACTGTTTCCGCCCGGCGCTGCCGAACTTATCGCCGCCAACCTCACCGCAGCACCGAGCGTCGAAAAAGCAGTGGCCGAAGCCGACTACATAGTCGAGGCAGTACCCGAAAACCCGGCACTAAAGTCGACAATCCTGGCTCGGATTTCGGCGGCGGCCCCGGAGAGCAGCATCATCGGTACCAATACGTCCGCCATACCGATTGCTGAGTTGGCAGACTCCGTACAGGCACCGGCGCGGCTCCTGGGGGTGCACTGGATGAATCCTGCCCCCTTCATCCCCGGTGTCGAAATCATTCCCGGCCCCGAGACTGCGGCCGAAGCCGTAGACCTCGCGGAAGAATTCATCACCGGCCTGGGAAAGACGGCGGCCCGGGTCGCTGATACTCCGGGATTCGTTGCCAATCGGCTGCAGTTCGCGCTGTATAAGGAGGCGCTTCGCCTGGTTGAAGAAGGCGTCGCCACACCCACGCAGATTGACGCCGTAGTCAGCAACAGCTTTGGTTTCCGATTGGCGCTTTTCGGCCCTTTCGCCATCGGCGACATGGCCGGCCTGGACGTGTATGAATCCTCTTACCGTTCATTGGAGAAGGCATACGGCGAGCGGTTAGCTGCGCCTGACAGCCTTCGCGCCGCCGTCGCGGACGGGAATCTGGGCCTCAAGACCGGCCGTGGATTCCTGGAGATCGACCCGACGGACCGACAGGCGCTTCTCGCTTACCGCGATACCGCCTACGCCCGTCTCTCAGAGCTGAGAGCCGAGTTGGGGAAGGCCCCGGGCCTGTAACCACCGGGGATCAATCCCCGGGGCGAAGCCAAAGCGCCGCCCCGGGGATTCATCCCTAATCGGCTAGCCCCCGAATCGGGCAGCCATCTCCTCAGCTGTCAGCTCGGTACCCGCACCGTTGTAGATGGCGTTGGTGACCACCGTCCAGGAGGCACGAGGCCACGTACGGAAGGTGATGTGGCCGCCGGCAATGGTCACTTCGCCTTCCCCCACATCGAAGGACGCAATGTTGGTGGCTCCGTTGAGCGCCTCGGCACCAAGGGCGTAGCCGCTGACCAGCGGGTTGCCCTCGGCCGGATAGCGCGACACCGACGTGCCCTCGCCGGTGAGGCGGAACGCGGCGTCGTTGTTGAACCAGGTGGGCCAGGCCGCCGGCATGCCCCACGCCGCAGGCTGGGAGGCGTCGTACTCCTGGGCCAGCAGCGCACCGGGCACGGTAAAGACTTCCCGGTCCGTCGGAGTCACGTTCTCCACCGGCAGTCCCATCGCGGACGCGGCGGTCAAGGACGAGGATCCCAGCGCCAGGACGTTACCGCCCTGGTTGGCGAACTCGGCCAGCCGCTGCGGAGCGTCCGGAACACCGGCAGCCCAGGCGAACTCCTCCGGATATTTCGTGGCGTCCAGCCCGACGGTCAGCCGCTCGGTGGTGATGCCCGGAGCCAGCACAATGGTGTCGAACTGTTCGGACAGGGTGGCGTAGTCCGCGGCCTCCACCACCTCGTAGTTGGTGCCGAACTGGTCCATCATCCACATCAGCCAGCCGCCGGGCATGTTGTTCGCGCCCCGGACCAGGCCCACCCGGGTGTTCTCGGCGAGCTGGACCGCCCCGGTGGCAGGCATTGCAGCGGTGGCGTACACCGGCAGCGCCGTCTCCCGGACGGCCCGGGTCAGCGTTTCCCGTGCCCGGGGCTCTCCGGCGGGAACCATCAGGGCGCCGGGCGCGAATTCCTGTCCGTCGACAGTGATCGCGCCGGCGGCCCGGTAAGCATCCACCCCGGCGTCCTGCAGTGCGTCGATGATCCGGCCCAGCCCGTAGGACTCGGCACTGAGGATGTAGGCGCCGTCGGCACCGGGTGCACGCGGCATCCGGATCCGTTCCTGCGTGATGGCCTGCACCCGTCGGGTTTCGGCGTTGAACTCTTCCTGCACCGCCGCCACGTCCACGCCCATAAACAGGGCCACATTGTCGGTGGTTTCGCTGTACGGCAGGATCAGCGGGCAGTCGTCACATTTGCGGGCGCTGTCCGGATACTCGTCGATACGCAGCAGCTGATCCACCCAGCGGCCCAGCGGCTGCTGGGTGCGCAGGATGTAGGACCCGGCGTCGAACTCCCGGCCCTCGGCAGTGAACGGCGCGGTGGCCTGCTCAATCTCCACCTCGCCGAAATCGAAGATCCGCATCATGTCGTACACCGCGTACGGATCCCGCTGGTCGGCGGGCACCACGTAGGCGTACGGGCCGCCGTCCCAGGTTTCACTGTTCGCGTTGACCCGGTAGAGGTTGTTCAGCAGCCAGGACTGCGGATCGCCGGACACGGTGTTCAGCCCGGAGAACGCGGCGGAGGTGGCGTACTGGACAATCTGCTTGAGCGTCCAGGTGTCCGAATCGTACGGCAGGGGAGAGCGGATGGTTTTGTCCACCGGCTCCAGCACGCTCTCGCCGGTGTAGGGGTAGGCGAGGTCCCGGGCGGAAGCGATCTCGGTGAGGAAGGTCGAGGTGCCGAGGAAGGTGCCGTACCCGGCGACGTCGGCGTTCCACAGGATGCCGTACGCGTCGTCGGACTTCACGCCCTTGAGCCCTTCGGCCACGAGGTCCCGCTGGGTGAACTGGCCCAGCGCATTGGAGGATGAGATGGCAATCGGGTCCACATCGGGGGAGAGCGGCTCGTCGTAGGGCGGGGTCCAGATCCGCGGGCTTTCCGTGCCAGCCTGGTGCATGTAGTGCTGCACCACCGGCCGGTATTTCTGTTCCAGCGCCACCCGGGTGCGGGATTCCTTCTGGGTGAACATGAACCAGTCACGGTTGTTGTCGTGCCCCACGTAGCGGTGGTACAGGTCCGGATAGACCCGGTTGTATTCGGTGCCGGCCGTCTCGTTGAAGTAATCCACCACCATCTGCTGGCCGTCCGGATTGGCGGAGGGCACCACCAGCACCACGAGGTTGTCCAGGATCCGGTTCATCGCCTCCGAATCTTCGGTGGCCAGGCGGTGGACGACGTCGACCAGCGCCTGGGTGTTCCCGACTTCCGTCGCGTGGATGGACGCTTCGATGTAGTAGACCGGGACCGTGGTTTGGGCGAGCTGCCGGGCGTAGGCTTCCGGTTCCATCCCGGCGCCGGCGGCTTCGGCAGCCATGGCATCGGGATCGGCCAGCCGTTCATTGACGGCCAGGATCGAATCCAGCCGGGCCAGGTTTTCCTCGCTGCTCAGGCGCAGGATCGGATATTCATTGTTGTCCGTGGTCCGGTCCACCACCTCGTACTCCACTTCGGGCGACGAGTCGGCAATGGTTTCGAAGTACTCCGAAATGTCGCTGAATGCCGCCAGCCGGCCTTCGTCACCCATTTCGAAACCGAAGTACTCGGCAGGAGTGGGCAGATCCGGAAGCTTGCTGGCGGGGGCGGTTTCGACCCGCGTTCCGGCGGCCGGGGAAATCGTGAGCCCGAGCAGGGCAAAGGAAGTGACAACCGCCGCGGCGGTTCGATGTCGAAGTTGCATGGAGGATCCCTCATAAAGAGGCCGCGCCCACCCCCCGGCGCAGCGAGTACCGCTTCGAGTCCGCACCGTGGAGCGTGCGGCGGTGCGGACGACGCCGGCCGGTCACCTTCGACCGGCCGGCGGGGTCCGCGGTGTGCCGCACCCAGTGACGGTGCGGCGGCGCGAGTGTATGGGGGACGGTATGGGTGTGGCGAGGGCGCGTCAACCAAGGTGGTGGGATCGGTGGGCAGTTGGGGCGGTTTCCCTTGCGTTTCCCGGGCCTACCTCGACGAAAAGGCAGCGTCGAACGCCGCGTCCGGCGGATCCATCGCCAGCGAACGGACGAACGCCAGGGCCTCCGGTGCTCCGACCAGTCGGTCCATTCCGGCGTCCTCCCATTCCACCGAGATGGGGCCGTCGTAGCCGATGCTGTTGAGCATCCGGAAGGCGTCCTCCCACGGGACGTCGCCGTGGCCGGTGGACACGAAGTCCCAGCCGCGGCGCGGATCGGCCCAGGGCAGGTGTGAGCCGAGCCGGCCGTTGCGGCCGTTGGTCATCCGCTTCTTCGTATCCTTGCAGTCCACGTGGTAGATCCGGTCCTGAAAGTCCCAGAGGAAGCTGACCGGATCCAGGTCCTGCCAGACAAAGTGGCTCGGGTCCCAGTTCAAGCCGAAGGCAGGCCGGTTCCCGATGGCCTCCATCGCCCGGACGGTGGTCCAGTAGTCATAGGCAATCTCGCTGGGATGGACCTCGTGGGCAAAGCGCACGCCCACTTCGTCGAAGACGTCGAGGATCGGGTTCCACCGGTCGGCAAAGTCCTGGAACCCGGCGTCGATGGCCTCCGCCGAGACGGGCGGGAACATGGCCACGTATTTCCAGATGGACGAACCGGTAAAACCGATCACGGTGTCCACTCCGAGGGCTGCAGCGAGCCGGGCGGTGTGCTTCATTTCCTCGGCGGCACGACGCCGGACGCCCTCCGGATCGCCGTCGCCCCAGACCTCATCCGAGACCATGTCCCGGTGCCGCTGATCGATCGGATCGTCGCAGACCGCCTGCCCCTTGAGGTGGTTGGAAATGGCGAACACCTTCAGGTGGTACTTCTCCAGGATGTCGCGGCGGCTCTGCACATACTCCTCGTCATCCCACCGCCAGGGATCCAGATGGTCGCCCCAGCAGGCGATTTCCAGCCCGTCGTACCCCCAGCCGGAGGCAAGCCGGGCCACTTCTTCGAGTGGCAGATCGGCCCACTGGCCGGTAAACAGAGTGACTGGTCGGGACATGGCGGGCTCCTTTGCCTGCGTGGACGGGGGATGGTGCGGTGGGACGGGGCGGTCAGCGTACGGGCAGCCACACGCTGGATTTAGCGGCGCTGTGGGACACGGCGTCGAGGACTTCCTGGACCTGCAGACCGTCAGCGAACGACGGCGCGGGTGCGGTTCCGGCGGCGATGGCCTCCACGAAGTCCTTCGCCTGGTGCACAAAGCCGTGTTCATAGCCGAGCGAATGGCCGGCCGGCCACCACGCGGAGACATAGGGGTGGTCCGGTTCGGTCACCATGATGCGGGTGAAGCCTTGCCGGTCCGGCGGAACCGTGTAATCCATAAAGCCCAGGAAGTTCAGGTCCTCGAGGTCGAAGCTGATGGCACCTTTGCTGCCGGAGACTTCCAGCCGGAACGCGTTCTTGCGTCCGGTGGCCATCCGGCTGGCTTCGAAGGACCCGAGCACGCCGTCCTCGAAGCGCCCAAGGAACAGTGCGACGTCGTCGACCGTCACCGGTCCGCGGGCGCCCGAGCCTCCGCCGCTTCCGCCCAGGCCGGTGCCCCGCTGGTCCGTTTCGGGCACCGGGCGGGTGGGGACCAGGGTGGCGAGGGTGCCGCTGACCTCGGCCAGCGGCACCCCGGTGATGTACTGGGCCAGGTCAATGGCGTGCGCGCCCAGGTCCCCGAGGGCGCCGGACCCGGCCTCGTCCTGCTGCAGCCGCCAGGTCAGCGGGGAGTCCTCGTCCACCAGCCAGTCCTGCAGGTAGACGGCCCGCACCTGCCGGACCGTGCCGATCGCCCCGGCGGCCACGAGATTCCGGGCGTGCGTGGTCGCGGGCAGCCGCCGGTAGGTGAAGCCCACCATCGCCCGGACGCCCCGGGCCTCGGCGCGGGCAGCGGCGTCGGCCATCGCCTGCGCCTCTTCCACCGTGTTCGCCAGCGGCTTTTCGCAGAGCACGTGCTTGCCGGCGTCGAGCGCGGCGATGGCGATCTCGGCATGGGAGGCACCGGGCGTTACGATGTCCACGACGTCGATATCTTCCCGGGTGACCGCCTCCCGCCAATCGGTGGCGGACTCGGCCCATCCCCACTTCCTGGCGGCAGCGGAGGTCCGGTCCGCATCCCGGCCCACCAGCAGGTCCATCCGCGGCTGCAGGGGCAAGTCGAAAAACCGGGGGGCCACCCGCCAGGCCTGTGAGTGGGCCGCCCCCATAAAGCCGTGGCCCACCAGCGCCACCCTCAGCGGCTTATCGTCCTGCATGTTTTCTCCTTAGCGCTTTGCTGCTGTTGTGGCCGGGTCGCCCGGCTTCGAGTTCGGACCGCCCGGTCAGGACTCGAAGGCGGTAGGCAGGTATTCGTCGACGTTTTCGCTGGTGACCACCGGGGCGTTGAGCACCACGCGGTTGGGCACCTCGATCTCGACCAGGTCGCTCATGGCCTTGTCCTGCGCCAGCAGCCGGGCCAGCCGGATGCCGTCCGCGGCCTGGGTATGCGGATAGATGATGGTGGCCTGCAGGACGCTGTCCCCGGACTCGATTTCCCGCATGGCATTTGCGGAGCCGGCGCCGCCCACCATGATGAACTCGTCGCGTCCGGCAGCGTCGATGGCGGCCAGGACACCGATGCCCTGATCGTCGTCGTGGTTCCACAGCGCGTCGATTTCCGGTGCGGCGGCGAGCAGCTGGGACGCTGCGGCTTCGCCGCCCTGGACGGTGAAGTCCGCCGACACCCGGTTGGTGACCTCGAGCCCGCAGCCGGCGAGGGCGTCCTTGAAGCCTTCGCTGCGGTCCTGGGTGAGCGGCAGGGCGTCGATGCCGGCAATCTCGGCCACCACGGCGTCGGGCTGGTCGCCCACCTGTTCGCAGATGTAGGTACCGGCGCTGACGCCCATGCCGTAGTTGTCGCCGAGGACGGTGGCCCGCGCGGCGAAGGGGCTGGAGAACTCGCGGTCCACGTTGATCACGGGGATGCCCGCCTCCATGGCGCGGATGGCGACGTCGGTGAGTGCGGCGCCGTCGGTGGGCAGCAGGACAATGGCGTCCACCTGGTCATTGATGAACTGCTCCACTTGGCTGATCTGCAGGTTCGCGTCATTGGTTCCTTCGGCCACCCGCAGGTCGATGTCCGGGTACTTCTCGGCTTCGGCGGTGGCTGCGGAGTTGATGGCGCCCAGCCAGCCGTGGTCGGCGGCCGGTCCGGAGAACCCGATGACGACGGTCTCGCCCTCGGACTGGTTGCCTTCCACGGAGTTGTTGGTCGGTTCGGCATTGGTGTCCTCGCCTGCAGTGCAGCCGGTGAGGGCAAGCCCGCCGGCGGCGAAGAAGGCCGCTGCGGTGATGATCTTCCCGCGCATGCGTGGTGCGTGCATGGTTCTCTCCTCTGTAAGTGGGGCGCTGAGGCGAGTCCGCACCCCATCGGAACCAGTCAGCGCACTGCACATCGTCGTGACATGCGTCACAGTAACAGAAGTCCGGCGATAAAGCGCCAACATACTACTGATGATCGACATAAGTGTGTAAGCTCCGTGCCATGACAGCATCGGGAGCATCTGACGCCCCTCCTCAGCCGGTACAGCGGCCGCTGCTTGAGGTGCGCAACCTGAGCAAGAGTTTCGCCAGCGTCCGGGCGCTGCGCGGCGTCGAACTGGACGTCCTTCCCGGCGAAGTGCACTGCGTCCTGGGCCAGAACGGCGCCGGGAAATCCACTCTGATCAAGGCCCTGTCCGGGGTGTACGTACCGGACGGCGGGGAGATCCGCTGGAACGGGGAACCGGTGGAACTGGCTAGGCCGGCCGACGCCCTGGCACTGGGCATTGCCACCATGTATCAGGAGCTGGACGTGGTGGACGGACTGAGCGTCACCGAGAACATCTTCCTGGGCCACGAAGACGCCCGCGGGGGAGTGCTCCGGATCCGGGACGGGCGCCGTCGGACCCGGGAGCTGCTGGCGCTGCTGGGACACGACGACCTGTCACCGTCCGCGGAAGTGGGAAGCCTGTCCGCCGCCGGGAAGCAGATTGTCAGCTTGGCCCGGGCCCTGTCCCGCAACGCCCGGCTGATCATCATGGATGAGCCCAGCGCCATTCTGGACTCCGGCGAGGTGGCGAACCTGTTCCGGGTGATCCGGGAGCTCACCGGCCAGGGCATCGCGGTTGTCTACATCTCGCATCGGCTGGAGGAGATCCGGCAGATCGGCAACCGGATCTCGGTGATCAAGGACGGGTACAGCACCGCTTCCTCCCTCCCGGTTGCCGAGACGTCCCGCGCCGACCTGGTCCGGCTGATGACCGGCCGGGACGTAGCCAACGTGTTCCCGCCGCGGAAGCCGCCGTCGTCGGACGCCCCGGTGGCGCTTCAGGTGGAGGGGCTAGGGCTGGCTGGCTCCTTCAGGGACGTGAGCTTCACGGTCCGGGCCGGGGAAATCTTCGGCCTGGCCGGACTGGTGGGATCCGGACGTTCGGAGATTCTGGAGACCGTTTACGGTGCCCGGCGCGCGACGTCGGGCACCGTCACTGTGGAGGGCAAGACGCTGCGGCCCGGATCGGTGCGGGCCGCGGTGAACGCCGGGCTCGGCCTGTCCCCGGAGGAACGCAAAAGCCAGGGGCTGCTGCTGGAAGAGCCCATTTACCGCAACGTCACCCTCTCCACCTTCGCCCGGTTTGCCCGGCACGGCTGGCTGAACGAACGCGCCGAGAAGGCCGCCGCCCGCAAGCAGGCCGAGGCGCTGCAGCTCAGTCCGCCCGATCCGGACCGGGCGGCCCGCACCCTCTCCGGCGGCAACCAGCAGAAGGTGCTGCTGGCCCGCTGGCTGATCCACGGCACCCGGGTGCTGCTGCTGGACGAGCCGACCCGCGGCGTCGACGTCGGCGCCAAGACCGAGATTTACGCGCTGATCCGCAGCCTCGCGGCTCAGGGCGTGGCGATTGTGGTGGTGTCCAGCGAGATCGAGGAAGTGATTGGCCTGGCGGACCGGATCCTGGTGCTCGACGCCGGACGCGTCCTGGCCACCGGCAACGCAGACGAAATGGACGAGCACGCCGTGCTTGACCTGGTGCTGAAAGGAAGTGCGCAGTGAGCGAATCAACGACGGCGGCGCTGCAGCCGCCTCCCAGCGGCGGCACGGCTGCGGTGTCCCGCAGCAATCCGCTGGGAAGGTTCCTGGGCGGATCCGCGGGACGCAACATCGGCCTGATCATTGCCCTTGCGCTGCTGTTTATCGTCGGGGCGGTCACCAGCGGGGAGCGCTTCCTGAACCTGGACAACATGCTGACCATCCTGCGGTACGCCTCGATTTTCGGGGTGATCGCCATCGGGGCAACCTTTGTGATTACCGCCGGCGGCATCGACCTCTCGGTGGGTTCGGTGATGGGCCTGACCACGGTGCTGGCCACCCTCACCTCAGTGCAGCTGGCCGCCACGAACAGCAGCTGGCTGCTGATGGTGGCGGTGGCGCTGGCGGTCGGTGTGGGGGCCGGTCTGATCAACGGGGTGATCATTGCGTACGGGAACGTGGTGGCGTTTATTGCCACCCTTGCGATGCTGGTGGCCGCGCGCGGCGTGGCAGAGCTGATCTCCGGCCGCAGCACGCAGATTGTCACCAACCGGGACTTCCTCTCCGTGATGCGCTCGAACTTCCTGGGCGTGCCGTTGCTGATCTGGATCTTCCTGCTGGTGGCCGTCGCCGGCTGGTTCCTGCTTAACCGCACCACCTTCGGGCGCCGGACCGTGGCGATCGGCGGGAACCTGGAGGCCGCACGGCTGGCGGGTATCAAGGTGAAGCGGCACATTGTCCTGCTGTACGTCCTTTCCGGCCTCACCGCCGGCATCGCCGGGATCATGATGATGGGCCGCACCACCGCTGGCACCTCCACCCACGGGCTGTTGTACGAGCTGGAAGTGATTGCCGCCGTCGTCGTGGGCGGAACGCTGCTGATCGGCGGGCGCGGC
This sequence comes from Arthrobacter sp. zg-Y238, assembly GCF_024385525.1. Taxonomy (GTDB): domain Bacteria; phylum Actinomycetota; class Actinomycetes; order Actinomycetales; family Micrococcaceae; genus Arthrobacter_B; species Arthrobacter_B jinronghuae. The sequence goes on from NZ_JANFLU010000011.1 coordinate 195,384, forward strand.
ACCATTGTGGGCACCGTGCTGGGTGTGCTGCTGTTCAGCACCCTCATCAACGTCTTTACACAGAACAACCTGGACACTTCTGTGCAGGCCGTGGCCCGGGGCGCGATCATTGTGGTGGCCGTGCTGCTGCAGCAGCGGTTTGCCGTGCGGGGGACCGGTCGAAGGAAGGGGGCGTTATGAGTATGTCTGTTGGGCCGTTCGCGTCGCCGGGCCGACACCGTAGCGTCGATCCCTATGCTTCAATTGCCCAGTGGTCGATATAAGGAATAACCCCACCGCTCCCGGGGCCAGCGAACTGTTCCAGCTCCTGCGGGACGGACAGCCCCGCACCCGCAGCGAGCTGGCTGATCTGGTGGGGGTGGCCCGCTCCACCATTGCGCTGCGGCTCGAGCTGCTTATGGACCTCGGGCTCGTGGCACCCATCGAGGATGCGGTGTCCACCGGCGGGCGGCCGTCCTCGCGGTTCGCGCTGCAGACCGGGGCGCGTGTGGTCCTGGGGGTCGACGTCGGCGCAAGCCACCTGCGTGTGGGCCTCACCGACCTGGCCGGTACAGCCTTGGCTGATGCGTCCCGCGACCTGCTGGTCAGTGACGGACCGGTTGCCGTGCTGGACACCGTGGTCGAGCTTGGGAATGCGCTTTTGGCCGAGACCGGCCGGTCCGCTGCCGAGCTGCTTGCCGTCGGCGTCGGGCTGCCCGGACCTGTGGAGCACCGCTCCGGCCGGCCGATCAACCCGCCGATCATGCCCGGCTGGCACGGTTTCGACGTGCCCGGCTACCTGCAGGAATCCTTCCACGTGCCGGTGCTGGTGGATAACGACGTCAACGTGATGTCGATGGGGGAGCGCGAGGCGGCGTGGCCCGACGTCGAGAACCTGGTCTTCGTGAAGGTCGCCACCGGCATCGGCGCCGGGATCATCTGCAACGGTGTCCTGCTGCGCGGCGCCGACGGGGTGGCCGGGGACATCGGGCACATCCGTGTCCCGTCCGGCGAGGACCTGCTCTGCCGGTGCGGGAACCGCGGCTGCCTTGAAGCGCTGGCGTCAGGGCCTGCCGTGGCAGCGCGGCTGCAGGCTCATGGTCTGGCTGCCGAGGACGGGCGCGACGTCGTTGCCCTGGTCCATTCCGGCAACCACGAGGCCGTTCATGCGGTGCGGCAGGCCGGCCGCGAGGTGGGCGAGGTGCTCTCCGCGTGCCTGAGCATGCTGAACCCCGAGGTGATTGTGTTCGGCGGCTCGATGGCGCTGACCGGCGAGCATTTCATTGCCGGGGTGCGCGAGGTCGTCTATTCACGCACCATGCCGCTGGCCACCCAGCACCTGCGGATTGTGCAGTCCTCGTCCGGGCTCGACGCCGGGATGCTCGGTGCGTCCCAGCTCGCGATCCAGCATGCGCTGTCCGCGGAGAGTGTGGAGCGGATGCTCGCGGGGCGGGTGGGGGTTTAAGTTTCCGGCTCGTCCAACATCTGCACCGGCGTCGACCGGAACAGGTCGGCGACTTTCCGGACCTCCGGCGACGCAGCAGCGTTCCACGCCGCCCACGTCTCGACCTGCAGCGAATGCCCGCCCGCATCACGCGCCGTCAGCGGCACCCACTTCCACCCGGGAAAGTTGAGCCCCGCGGATGCCTCGGTGGTGAGCGCCGCATCGGCGTCGGCCAGGTCGGCAATCAATAGGCTGTGGTGGCTGAACCGCCGGAACACCCAGTGCGTACGCACCCCCTCGGCCTCGGCGGCGCTGCGCAGCTTGACCTCCTGGATACGGATTTCCCCGGCAGCGTGTGCCATCACGGTGAGGCCGTCCAGATCGAAGAGGCCCAGGACCTCCCGGGCGCTGAGCGGCGACATCGGCCGGACGGCTGCCCCGAGCGGCTGGGTGAGCAGGTGCTGCCGGTTGATGCCCTCCGCGGGTTCCGTATGCAGGAGGGCCAGGTCGATCTGGCCGGCCCGCAGCAAGCGGCTTTGTTCATCACTGCTGGCCTCATAGAGCGAAAAGCGCACCGCCAGGCCGGCGGATTCCACGTTCTGCACGGCCGAGCGGAACCAATCATGCGGCAAACCCGGAGGAGCACCGAGCCGGATCAGTGAGCGGCCGCCCGCGGCCAACCGGACCAACTCCGGGGTGCGGTCCACCTGGGCGAGGATGGTGTCCGCGTGGGTTTTGATGACGCGCCCCAAGGTCGTCAGCGTCACGCCGCGCGGGTTCCGCTGCAGCAGGGCACCCCCGAGTTCCTTCTCGAGCTCGGCGAGTTGCCGGCTCAGCGCCGGCTGCGTCATATGCAGTTCAGCGGCGGCCCCGCTGATGCTGCCGGTCTCCGCCGTGCGGACAAAGTATTTCAACTGCCGGATTTCCATGTTCCCGCCCCCTGCGACCCTGGGATACCCAAAAGGCATACCGACAGGCACTTTTAGGCATTTGATTTATGTGTACAAGTGGACCATGGTTCTTATGTGCTTGGTGTGACTCAACTCACTCCGTGATTCACCTGCAATCTAAGGATTTTGATGACTTCCCTTTCCACCACCGCAACCTACGACGTCGTCGTTGTGGGTGGCGGGGCCGCCGGCGTGGCGGCCGCTGTCAGCGCTGCCCGCACCGGAGCCAGCGTCTGCCTCATCGAGCAATACGGATTCCTCGGGGGAGCGGCAACCAACAGCTCGGTCCTGGCCTACTGCGGATTCTTTGACCAGACCAGGGAACAGGTGGTGCGCGGCATCGGACAGGACTTCCTGGACGAGCTGGAACGCCAGGAACTCCTGCACTTCGAGACCTCGCCCGCCACGGGAAACACCATCGTGGTCCTCGATCTGGAAACCACTAAGTCGGTGCTGGACCAGTTGGTCCGCTTGGCCGGCGTCGACGTCCTGTTCCACAGCACCCTCGTAGCCGCGGATACCGACGCCGGCGGAATCAGTGCCGTGCATGTGGTGCACCGCGGCGGCAACCTGCATCTTTCCGCCAGTGCGTTTGTGGACTGCAGCGGGGATGGCGCGCTGCTGCAGGCCGCCGGCGCCGAGTTCCAGCTCTCGCCGACCGAACGCCGCCAGGCCAGCACCCTGGTGATGCGGGTCGGCGGCGTCGGCGAAGATGCGGACCTGTCCACCGCGGCCATGGATGACGCCTTCGCCGCCTACGGCAAAACCACCGGAGAGATCCTCACCCGGAGCAACGGCACCTGCGTACGGATGCCCCGTTCACGCGAGCTGATGCTCCTGCTCGCGGACGAATACGTGGACGTCCTGGACGTGCACGAAATCTCCCGCGCCGAACAGGACGGCCGAGTCAAGGCCCGGCACTACCTCGAGGCCCTGAAGGCGGGCATGCGCGGCTGGTCCGGCGCGTACCTGGCCTCCACCGGTCCGCAGATCGGCATCCGGGAAGCCCGCCGGATGAAGGGCCGCGAAAGCGTAACCGCCGAGGACGTCCTGACTGCTCGGCGTCGTCCGACCGACGGAATTGCGCGGTGCGGCTGGCCGATGGAGGACCATGCGACCCCAGGCGCCACCACCTACAGCGCCATCAAGGACCGCAAGTGGTACGACATCCCTTACGGGGCCGTGACCAGCGCCAATATCCCCAACCTCTGGGGCGCCGGCCGGCTCACCAGCAGTGACAGCCGCTCGTTTGCCTCGCTGCGGGTGATGGGCACCTCGTTCGCCACCGGGCATGCGGCTGGCCTGGCGGCATCACTTCATAGTTCCACCGGCAGCGTGGACGTTTCCAAGCTGCGCGGACTGCTTCAAGACCAGGGGGCACTGCTGTGAGTATTAACCCGGACACCAAACGGATTGCCGTCACCGGTGCCGCCGGCAGCCTGGCCCGGGACATCATTCCCCGGCTGGCCGACGCCGGCTACTCCATGGTCTGCGTGGACCGGACACCGCCGGCCGAATCCTTCGGGCAGGACTGGGTGCTCACCGAGGTTGCCGACACCGGGGCGCTCGTGGAAGCGTTCCGCGGATGCGGCGCCGTCATCCACCTGGCGGGGATTCCGCTGGAAGATGACTGGGACCGGATCCTGACCGCGAATATCGACGGCACCCATTCCGTCCTGGAAGCCGCCCACATGGCCGGGGTGCCGCGGGCGATCCTCGCCAGCTCCATCCACGCCGCCGGGTTCACCCCGGTACCTCCGGCCGGCGACTTCGTTCCGGACAACACACCGGTGCGGCCGAACACTCTGTACGGCGTCTCGAAGGCGGCGGTGGAAGCGCTGGGCAGCTACTATTCCGACCGCTTCGGCATGGACGTAATCTGCCTGCGCATCGCGTCCCGGTTCGACCGGCCGCGGGACGTCCGGATGTTGAGCACCTGGCTGTCGCCCGACGACGCCGCCCGCCTCTTTACGGCAGCCCTGACAGATTCAGGGAACGGATTTCGGATTGTCTGGGGGGTTTCAGCCAACACCCGAAGCTATCTCTCGCCGGACGCCGGGGCCGCCCTCGGCTATGTTCCCCAAGACGACGCAGAAAGCTACGCCGGAGACCTGACCGGCCCGGCCGCACCGGCTTCCGCCGAAGAGTCCGACTGGGACCGTCAGTTCATCGGCGGCGTCTTCTGCTCACCGCGTCCTCCCCGCCAGCCCAGCATGCATCCCTCCACATGATGAGGAATTTCGAAATGACACAAGCTCCACCCGAGGTTCGCTACGCGTTCGAGGTCGACTCGGTCCATAAGGTCTTCACCGGATCGCAGAACGTGCACGCCCTTGATGACATCAACCTCAAGCTGAAAGAGGGCTCCTTTACCTGCATCGTCGGCCCGTCCGGCTGCGGGAAGTCCACCCTGCTCCGGATCCTGGGGGAACTGGAAACGGCTACCACGGGCACGGTCACCCGGAACGTTTCCGCGGAGAAGGTGCCGGCGTCGGCCTTTGTCTTCCAGGAACACGGGGTGTTCCCGTGGTTCAACGTCCTGCAGAACGTAGCCTTTGGCGAGCACATGGCCGGCGTCGGCAAGCGTGAACGCCTCGAACACGCCCGGCACTGGATTGCGGAAGCCGGCCTCACCGGTTTCGAGGAAAGCTATCCGCACCAGCTCTCGGGCGGGATGCGCCAGCGCATTGCCATTGCCCGGGCCTTTGCCACCGGATCCCCGGCACTGCTCATGGACGAGCCGCTCGGAGCCCTGGACGCGCAGACCCGCATGCTGATGCAGGAACAACTGGTCCGGCTGTGGGAACTGGAACGCAAGACCGTTGTCCTGGTGACGCACTCCATCGACGAGGCCCTCCTGCTCGGCGACCAGATCGTGATGATGTCCGCCCGCCCCGGCCGCGTCAAGGAGATCATCGACGTGCCCTTCGGACGTCCCCGCAGCATGGAAATCGAGGGCACCAGCGAATTCGGCTCCATGAAGCAGGACATCTGGGACTCCCTCCGCGACGAGGTACAAGCATCTTTGAGGTTCTCCTAATGACTAACACTGCAACTGCCCCCAAGACCACGGACTCCTCCGAGCTCGACGGTGCCATCCGCCGCGAGTACAAGCAGGTCGTCCGCCTGCGCTACCGCGACATCTTGCTGTCCACCCTGACACCGCTGCTGCTCCTGGCTCTATGGGAGGTGGCCGCCCGGAACGGTGCCCTGGACGCCCGGCTCTTCACCCCGCCGAGCCTCATCGCCGAGCAGGCCTGGAAGATGACCCTGAGCGGCGAGCTGTGGCAGCACACCTCGGCCACGATGGTCCGGCTACTGCTGGGCTTCGTGCTGGGCGCCGTCGCCGGCATCCTGGCCGGTCTGCTGATGGGCGTCTGGCGGCCGGTGCGCGCCGCGTTGGGGCCGACCTTCACCGCCCTGTATGCCCTGCCGAAAATCGCCATTGTTCCGCTGCTGCTGCTGATCTTCGGGCTGACGGAAACCCCCAAGGTGCTCTCCGTCGCCATATCCGTGTTCTTCGTAATGCAGATCAACACCCTGGCCGGCATTGTCCAGATCGACAGCCGGGTGCTGGAAGCGGCCCGGGCGTACAAGGCCAGCGGATTGAAGCTCTTCCGCTACGTACTGCTTCCCGGCGCAACTCCGGCGATTATGACGGGCCTCCGCGTGGCCGCGGGAATGTCCGTTATCGTGATCACCGCCGTCGAGTTTGTCGCCTCCAACAACGGCCTGGGCTATCTCATCTGGAACTCCTGGCAGCTGTTCCAGCCCAGCAAAATGTACGTCGGCCTCATTGTGGTGTCCCTGGTGGGCGCATCGGTGACGGCGCTCATCATCCTTCTTGAACGGGCTGCCCTGCCCTGGAAATACTCATCCGGATCAAAGAAGAAAGATCAAAAATGAAAAAACACCTCAAGGTCCTGGCAGCAACGGTGCTGGCCGGACTGACCCTCTCCGCCTGCGGCGCGGACTCGGGCTCCTCTTCCTCCGACGAGGGGACAACGGAAACCGCAACGGTGAAGGTCGGAATTGTGCAGCTGCCGATTTTCGCACCGATTTATGTCGCTGAAGCGAAGGGCTACTTCGACGAAGCGGGCCTGGACGTCCAGCTCGAAACCGTGAAGTCCGGTCAGGACGCGGTGCCGCTGGCATCCAGCGGAAAGCTCGACGTCGTTGCCGCCGGCTTCTCCGCCGGCATGTTCAGTGCCATTGCAACCGGCCTGGACATCAAGGTTGTGGCATCCATGGGTGTCAGCGACGGCGACACCGAGAAGAGCCCGACCGACCTGGTGGTTTCCAAGGCCAAAGTGGATTCCGGTGATATCACCAGCATCGCTGACCTGAAGGGCAAGAAGATCGGTGCTGCCGGCGGTGCGGGCGGCACGGGTGCCTTCCTGCTCAGCCTGGCCCTCGAAGAGGAAGGCCTGACCATCAACGACGTCGAGATTGTGAACCTCGGCAACCCGGACATGCCGACGGCGCTGGCCAACGGCAGCCTGGACGCCGGCCTGATTTCGGCTCCCTTCTCCACGCTGGCCATCGAAGACGGCACCGGCGTATCCATGGCAGTCCCGCCGGCCGGAACTTCCGGCACCGGCATGCTGTACGGCGGCCAGTTCGCGGACACCGAGAACGCACAGAAGTTCTTCGATGCTGTCGCCCGTGCTGCAAAGGACCTGCAGGGAGAGGACCGCTACTCGGACGAGAACCTGAAGATCATTGCCGAGGCGACGGGACAGACGGTCGAGGAACTGAAATCCGTTCCGCTCTACACCTGGATGCCGAATCTGGAGCCGCTGCCTGAGCAGCTGGAGGGCATGGAAGCCGTCTGGATGGAATCCGGTGCCATTGAGTACGAGGAAGCCATCAAGCAGGACACCTATATCGATTCATCCTTCTCCGAGAAGACGTCCTAACTACATCCGTTTGGCAATCACAGCGGCATTCCGGGAAACCCGGGGTGCCGCTGTCTTGTCTGGTTGCCGCATAAACTGTGGGTGCCTAACCCTTGATCCGGACAACCGAGAGAAGCGCGCCTCATGATCACAACCCCCATTACGCCCTCCCTTGTTCGTGGTGCGGCGGAGCTGGAAACGACACCCCGCGGTCTGCGGCCACACCGGCTGCCAGCTTCGGTGCGTACCCGGTTCCCCGATCCACAGCTGATGATGGCGGAAAGCCAGCCGTCCGGTGTCCGGCTGGTTTCCTCGACGACGGCGGAGGTCCTGGCGGTTGTGACGCATCCGTCCCGGGTGGTTTACCGTGGCGCGGACCGGCCCAGAGGCTTTGTTGACCTGGTGGTCGACGGGAAACTGCTCGAGAGTGACGAGCTCACCGGCGGCGACTACGTCGAGGTGGATATGTCGACCGGGGCGGCGACTCCGTTTGAGGGGCCGTCGCATACCAGCGTGTTTCGGCTGCCTGCCGGCGAAAAGGTTGTGGAGGTTTGGCTTCCGCACAATGAGGCCGTCGAACTCGTGGAACTGCGCTCGGATGCTCCCGTGGCGCCGTATTCCTCGGGCAAGCCCGTTTGGTTGCACCACGGAAGCTCCATCAGTCATGGTTCAAATGCGGCAACGCCGTCTCAGATCTGGCCTGTGATTGCGGCCCACCTCGGCGGCGTCGAACTCCATAATCTTGGCCTGGGTGGCAGTGCTCTGGTGGATCCGTTCACGGCGCAGGTTATGCGCGATACCCCCGCCGATCTCATCAGCGTGAAGCTGGGCATCAACGTGGTGAATATGGATTCCATGCGGCTGCGTGCCTTTGTGCCTGCGGTGCACGGATTCCTCGACACCCTCCGGGAGGGGCATCCGGAGACGCCGTTGGTGCTTATTTCGCCCATCTTCTGCGGCATCCATGAAGATACTCCGGGGCCTGGCGCCTTTGATCCGGCGTCGTTCGGGACGGATCAGGTGAAGTTCGTTGCTACCGGTTCGCCGGAGGGCGTGGCTGCGGGCCAACTGACGCTGCGGGTGATCCGCGAGGCGTTGGAGTCGCTGGTGGAGCGCCGGGCAGATGATCCGAACCTGTACTTCCTGGACGGACTGACTCTTTACGGTGCGGAGGACGCCGAGGTGCATCCGCTGCCTGACGCTCTGCATCCGGATACGGCTACGCACCGGTTGATGGGGGAACGGTTTGCGGAGTATGCGTTTGCGGCGGAGGGGCCGTTTGGGCAGGTGCGTGGGGCCGGGGAGTTAGCGTAGGGAGAGTAACGATGAAGTACGCGCCGCCGAGAAGCCGGTGCATGCACCTGTAGAAATTCGAGTTCCTTCGGATTGTCCCGGAATGAGGCGTCCCGCACGGGTGACTTTCTAGTCTTCGCTGTTGCCCTTCGGTGCCGTACCGGCCGAGCCATCTCTGATGGCGCGGCGCTCTTGGATTTTGGTGGCTTTCTGCAGCAAGGCGTCTTCCCTCCGGCGGTTCACCTCTCGGGGGACAGCGGCAGCAACGGCTCGAGCGTCAGCTGCCGTACCTTTGGCCAGATCGGTAAGGGATTTGCGCCACGGTTCGCGCTCGAATTCCCCCGCAACGGTGACGTCGATTTCTGTCGATTCCACGAATGCAGAAATGATCCTCAACGACTGCTCAGCCTCCAGGATAAGTTTCCGGCTGCGCAGGGGATTACGGACGCGACTCGCGTCGCCGACATTCGCTGTGTTGGCGAGTGCATCAGAGAGACGCTGGACGCTCTGTGTGAGCAGACGCCGTCGTTCTTCTAATGAAGCACGTGCTTCCTCAGCATGCGGCCCGACGGCATCCGGATCCCGTTCGCGCAGATGCGCTAGCTCCAGCACATCCAGCCGTTGCCGGTTGGCCTGTACGGCTGCCAGGATGACCAGCCAGTGCTGTAGCTCACCCTCGGCCACCCGGTGGACCTCATCGGCGCGGGCCGTAAACGAACCCTTGCCTACGGAGACAGCGAGGTTGTCCACGTGGTTACGGGCCGTCGATTCTGCTTGGGCCAACGCTGAATCATGTCCGGCGATCTGGCTCCAGACGGTCTCGCTGATGCGCCCAGTCTTTTCATACAGCGAGTACGCCTTGCTGAGTACCGAAGTCAGGCCCTGGACATCACCGATAGCAGCGGTTCGGTTGTCCTCCAGTAGGACGTCGAGCTTAACGTCCATGCTTTCCACGAGGGACTCCAACTGGGCTATGGCGCTACGCAGAGCCATAGTCGCAGCCAAGGTGGCCGCGTTGGACATCATCAACGGGTTGACGCCGCCAACGGCATCGAATTTTAGGAATTGATCAATACGGCCTTTGTCGCCGCGCAGCACGCCGGAGATCAGCCCTTGGGCATCCATCTTAAAACCGCCGAGATCCTGCAACTGTGCGTAGCTTTCACTGGTCATCCGCATCCACTTGGGATCGAATGCTGACGCCACCCCGGCGATACCCACCAGACCTGCGAAAAGGTCCTTGGCTGATTGCCCTGCAGACTCCACCGAGGTAGCGGGGAGTTCCAGACGTGCAAGTAGAGCAGCGATGGCTCCGTCAGGTCCGGCAACTAGGGCGCCGTGCTCGGAGAGGACGATTTCAACATCATGGGAGTCTCGGGTCACGCTTCATTCTGGCATGAGCCGGACCGTATGAAAGTGCGGTAGTCCTAGGGCATACCGGGGTTAGTTTGCGGAACCGTCTTCAGCAGCCAACAGCTCCCGGAACACCGGATTCGGGTGGGCGTTGGGGAGTACCCGACGCACATGCTCCAGCGCCTCCAACGGAGTCACCCCGGCTACCCGTGAGCCGTAGAGCGCAGCAACCGTAGGGGTCCGGGATTCGGCGCGCACACAGTGCAGGAGCACCTTCTTACCCTCGGCTCGGAAACGTTCGACGGCGGCGGCAGCCTCCTGCAGCACGTAGCCGGCGTAGGCATTGGAATCCGCGGCAGCCGAATCCACGAGCCAGAACGTTGCATGGTTCTCCGGAGCGATGCCGGGAACATCGGCCGTGCCCAGCCGGCACAAGGACACCACTGCATCAATGCCCAATTCGGCAGTCCTGGCCACTGCGCCCACGCCGCCGAGCCAGACGCCGTCGTCGTCCGGGTGCTGGACCAGGACATCGGTCCTGCTCCACGAGCTGTAATCGTGGTGCTCGGCCCGCGGCCACTCCTGCGTACGTCGTCTCGCACCGGAGGCGAGTTCGACGCCGAGCGTCATCAGATCGTGCGCCCGCAGCCCCGGCCAGCCGTGCAGGTTGCGGCGCCATTCAAAGGGAACGGCGGAGTAGCCGTAGGCGGCGCCTAGAAGGGACCCGGCGATGGCGGCCACCGTGTCGGTGTCCCGGCCGCCGCGGACCGCCTCTTCCAGTCCGGCCCGCAGATGGTCGGGGCCGGCCGCGGTGCGCGTGGTGGAGATGGCGCTCCACGCGCCTTGGAGTGCTTCCACCACCCATCCGTTCTTCGTGAAGTCGCGCGGCCGGGAGCGTTCGGCGGTTTCGATGCGCTCCAGCCACACTGCGGCGCGGTCCGCCGGCAGAAGCGGCAGGCCGGTGCGGATTTCGAGGTTGCCGGTCAGGACGGCGTCGCGGATGGCGACGCACCAGAGTCCGCAGGCTTCCTGCGCGTCGTCTTCCACATGGGTCAGCGCGCTGAGCACGCCGGCCGCCTCCATGAGTTCGGCCGGATCCCGGTCCAGATAGGCCAGGGCCAGGGGAGCGGTGCGCATCAGGGAGCCGTTGCCGGCGCTGCGGCCTGCGCGGGTGTGGAACTCCTGGGCAGCGCGGGCGAAGTGGTCAGCGGTCGGGTCGGTCCGGCCGTCGTCGCTGGCGATGCGGCGGGCGCGGGCGATGACGTTGCTGGTCTGCGCACCGACATCCTTGGCATCGCGTGCCCATGTAGTCCAGGCACGGACCGTGGATGTGAGTGCATCAGGGGTGGTGCCGGCGTCGAGGAAGGCTTCGGCGATCGGAATGGCCATGGAGGTGTCGTCGGTCCATTCGGCCGGGTCGAACCCGAACGGGCCGCCGCCCTTCATCGTGACCTCGGTGCCGTTCGGCAGCGGGGCATCGAATTCGTAGCCGGCGCCGAGGGCATCTCCGGCGGCGAGGGCGACGAGGACACCGGCGGCGCGGTGGTTCTGCTGTGAGTTCAGGTTCATAGGGCCTCCATAAGTGGATGTTTGGTGTTCCAGCAGGATAGGTGGGCAATGTCGGGTTCCCTGTTGGGGAGCCGGACGGCCATGCCTTCTGCGATGACGGGGCCGTGGATCCCCAAGATGTTACGGCTGCGCATCGAGTCGTGGCGCCGGACGCCCTCGCTGTAGAACTCGCCGAAATCGATGCTTCCGGCGATGGCAGCGAAGTCGCGGGCGAGCTGGCCGGGCATCGGCACGGTGCTCTGGGTCGCAGTGGGCAACAGTGCCGCATCGAGCAGCGCAGCGTCCATGAGCTGCTGGTAATGGCGTCGGAACAAAGTGGCGGTGCCGAAAACTTCCAGCAGCAGGGGTTGTCCGCTGACGCCGATCACCACGCCTCGCTGGCCTTCCAGCAGCTCCGGTACGGAGCTGGCGAAGCGGTGCCTGTCGTGGCTGCCGAACCGGTCCAAATGCTCGGGAAGGGAACTGGTGGCTGAGGGCCCACGGGCGGCGTCGAAACGCCGGACCCGTGCCCAGATCTGCTCCTGCCGTCGACCTCCGGATTGGGTGGACCCAGCGCCAGCTAGCTCTGCGCGGACGTTTAGCGGTGCCCTCCGCGCCTGGCGGTGGTGTGCGTTCTGGCCGGATTCCCACCGTCCTGCCTCGACGCAGAACGTGTCTATGTCCAAGGTTTCACCCGCGTCGATGAGGACGTCGCGGGCGCAGGTGCGGTGCTGCTGTCCCCCCTCCAGCAGCTCACCTTCGAGCAGCAGGGCCGCGCGTTTCCCGTTGTTTCGGGCCGTCAGCTGGCCCACCTTGGCACCCGTCGCCAGCTCGGAGACGGCAAGGTCTGCGTGGAGCCCGGTGCTGATGCCGAGCCTCCCGCGTCCGGCTGTCCAGACGGGGAAGACCGTAAGTGGGCCGACGGCAGCGCCGGCGCCGACGTGTAGTTGTGGAATCTGCATGTCGAGCCTCCTCGCTTTAGCGCATATCTGAGCTAAGTAGTTCCAGTATGCCCCGGTTGCATCTTTTGCGCAAGATTGAGATAAATGAGGGTATGAGTGAGTCCCGTATGCCCTTGTCCCTCCTGGATTATCCGCGGCCTTCCGTGGCCGTGGACACCGCAGCGCTGACCGTGGCAGGGGACGAACTGATGGTCCTACTCGTACGCAGGCGGGAGGAACACCACGCGGGGGAGTGGGCGCTGCCTGGCACGTTCCTGCGGGAACGCGAGACCCTGGCGGACGCCGTCCTGCGATCCCTCGGGGACAAGGCCGGAATCGAGGGGAGGGTCCCTCAGCAGCTCCATGTCTTCGATGATCCGGGCCGGGATGATCGGGGCTGGACACTGTCCGTAGCCCATGTGGACGCAGTCCCGTTCCGGGAGTTGGAAACCCCGTTGCAGTCCGACGATGTTCGTCTGGCTTCGATCGCGGCGGAGGCGGACCTGATCGCTGCTCTGCCCTACGGCCACGCAGATATGGTGCTCCTGGCGGTTGAGCGAATACGGCAGGACTATGCGCAGACCCCCGATCCGGCAGGCCTGCTGCCCGAACCCTTCACGCTGAAGGAACTCAGGGACCTGCACGAGGCAGTGGCAGGCCGGCCGCTGATGCGCGACACCTTCCGCCGCCTGATGGAGCCGCAACTGGCCGGTACCGGCCAGATGTCGGACGGTACCCGCGGACGGCCGTCGCGGTTGTGGCGGCACGGGAACTAGGTGTATTGGGACAGCTAGGGGACGCTGTTGCCGGGGACAGGATCTAACTGCTGTTGCCACTCCTGCATCCGGTCCACGGCACGCGCCAGATCTTCTCCGCCGGCCTCGGCGATGAGGACGGGGTCGCCCACCACTACCAGCAGGCAACGTGCTCGGGACAGGCCCACATAGAGCAGTTCAGCAGCCCGACTCATGTCCTTGAACCCGTTCACGCAGAGAATGACCACTGAACGTTCCAGCCCCTTGAATCCCAGGACGTGCCCGTAGAACTCCTCCTCATCGTCGTGAAACGCCGTCCAATATCCGGCGGTGTCGTTCTCGAAACCCTTGTGGACGGGGTGCCTATTCTTGGTGGTCAGAAACGCGATCTGGTTATTGGCCCACCCTTCGGTGATCAGGGCATCGACGCAGTCCCCGGCCACGTCCAGAGCATCCTCTGTGGAGCACGGCACCAGGCGCACCGGCAGGCCTTCTCCCCCGCGCGGCGCGAAGTGTTTGCCGGCAAACCCGCGGAAGGTGTGGGCAATGCGTTTGGTGTTGCGAAGATTCTCGTCAATGTGCAGGGTGACCAGGCCGGCGGTGGGATCAAGCGAGGTCCCCGCCGACAGCGAATCCCAGCGGCCGTAAACATTCTGGCGCTCGTCCATAAACGCGTAGATCTCCCCGCGGGCGGGGTCCTTGAGGCAGGCGAGCAAACTCTCCCACCACAGGGGAGCGAAGTCCTGGGCTTCATCGATCACGATGGCGTCCAGCTTCTGGTCAGGCGGCAGATCGGCCGCGAGGTCCTTCATGAGGGCCGGCATTTCCTCGTCGAAGTAGGCCTGTCCAGAACCGTTGGGAACCCCGAGCGAGACGGCATACTCATGGAACTCGCCCACGAACACCGGTTTGGCCTGCCGCCAGCCGTCGGCCTGCCGGCGCAAGTGCTCCGCAAGGCCCCTGTTGTAGCAAAACAGCCCTACCCGTTTCCCCTCCTTGGCCAGCCGCTTCGCTTTCTCGACCGCCAGCCAGGTCTTACCGCTGCCAGCCCCTCCCACAAACCGTGCCCGCGGGATGGACCGGCTGCAATCCAGCAGGACTTTCTGCCGTTCGGTGAGCTGTTCTTGATGATCTTCCAGCTCCAAGGCAGTCAGTGACGGTGCGGACGCGGGCTGGAGGTCGCCGGACAGCAGACGGGCAATCCGCTGGGCGTAGCTGGGTGCGAGCGGACTTCCGCCCTGCGCTTGGGTCTCGATGGCTGCCCGCAGGTGCTCACGGCAATCGCGCAGATCATCGGAGTCCAGGATGAGCGGTCGCGGAACCCCGGCCATTTCCCAATCTTGGGGCACCGTGCTGTACGGGAACGCCGCCATGTAGGCGAATCTGCTGACCAGTGGTGCGCCGAGTTGGTCCTGCACCCACATCTTGAAGGCATGCTGCGCGCCTTGGGACTGCGCGATGGGGCTGCCGATTCTGTGTGGTCCCTGCCTGTCGGACTGGTACCACTGGCCCTGTTCCACGGAGATCCTGCCGCCCTTGACCTCGATCGCCGCCAACCCGACACCCGGCCACAGCACCAGAATGTCGATTTCATGTTCGGCCCGCCCATGGCGCACCTGGACTGAGTGTGCGAGTACGACGTCGTCGGGCAACTGGGCACGCAGTGCCTCCCAGACTGCCTTCTCGGCGAGGCTGCCTTCGCCAAACATCGGCTCTTCAGGTATGCACTCCACGGTTCCCCCTCGTATGCCGGCAGTGCGCCAGACGTTGTGAGCAGGTTACCGCGCAGTAAGGCTGGTCAGAGGCACCGGATGCCTGGTGGACGACGTGTCACCATTCCCAGCCGCGGTCCGGCGCAGCGCCACGAGCACACGGTC
Organism: Arthrobacter sp. zg-Y238; assembly: GCF_024385525.1. GTDB lineage: Bacteria > Actinomycetota > Actinomycetes > Actinomycetales > Micrococcaceae > Arthrobacter_B > Arthrobacter_B jinronghuae. The sequence goes on from NZ_JANFLU010000011.1 coordinate 210,422, forward strand.
CGACGGGGAACGTCGGGGCGTGCCCTCCTCGCTCGCCTATCCGCGGCCGTCGGACGGCGTGGATACGGCGATCCTGACCCTGTGCACGGGAAGTGTCTGCGTGCTGATCCACTGCTGCGGGGTCTAGTCCAGCGGCGGCGGCGCCGTGGCGGCGTGCCATTTCATAAAGTCCGGATCGGAACACGCCCGCCCGTACCGCAGGCCATGGATGACCGCAGCGGTGGCAGCCACTGCGCCGGACCGTTCGCTGTACCAGTTCGGGCAGTCCTCGTTCGGCGGGTTCCAGCCGGCATCGCGAAGAATGTCTCCGTGCAACGGCCACGTGTCGCCGGGGAGGTAAGTGTTGGAGACTATCTCGCACCAGTAGTAATCGCCTTCGCGGGCGACCTGAGCATAGGGAGAGACAGCGTCCTCGATTTCCTGTCCGTACTCAATGGACACGAAGTCCCCGTCCTTGAGCCACTTGATTTCCTCGTGGATGGATTCGTGGAAGGCGTCCCAAATTTTGTCCTTCATTCAGTCGCCACACCTTCGGGGGCTTGTCGCTCACGTTCGTACGCCCAGATGGCGTGGTCCAAATCCGTGGGAGTGGCATCAAGATGGCCGGCAACCTCGTGCAGCAGAGAACGCGCGTCGGCAGGCGTCAAATCTCGTCCCAGTCCTCGGTTCACGAAGCGAAGAATCCAGCGGTCTGCCTTCACTCCCGGCTTACCGAGCAGCATGCCGAAGTATTCCCAGGTCACCGGGCCGAGGCAGTGGACGCATGTGTAGGCCCGCTTCTGGGCCGCGTCGTGCGGATCGAGGTCTGAGGCCGTTTTCACTCCGAGAGCCAGCAGATTCCCTGCGGCTTCAACGATCGCGGATGCCTTGGTGCGTCCGCTGACCTTCTGGTCATTGAGGACGGCCTGCAGCTCCTCGGGGCCGTAATCGGCCAACCTCGACAGATCATTCGGTCGGTCGGTTTCGACCGCCTTTCGGTAGCGGGAAACCGCGCCGCGGACACCGTTTTCCGGCGTGCCGTACTGAGCGGCGATGCTCAGCACGGCATCGATCAGGGCGGCTTCGATCTGCTCCGGCCAGCCGCCGGGCCAAGGCTTCCATGTGTCGCGGGGCAATTCGGCTTTGATGAAGCCGGCGAGTCTTTGGACATCAGTGTGCGGGTTCATGACGTTTCTTTCGATAGGACTTGAGTGATTGCTAGGAGTAAGCAGTTGCCCGGAAGGCGGCACGGGCTGTCTTCACATAGAAGTAAGCCGGATGTGTGCTGTTTCCATCCAGATTCAGGGGCGGTTGAAGCCGCTGGATCATTTGCTCTTCGACATCCCCAGGCGCCGGATGCTGAATCCATGAAAGAGCCAACGAGTTATGGATGAACTGCGTCAAGTCATTTTCGAATCCAGGATCGAGCGCGGGTCGTCCGGAAACGAGCGAGGCTGTCCAGCTGTGCCGGGTAGCCAACAACGAAGCCAATGAGAGCCGCAGGGTAGAACGTCGGCTGGTCTTCGTGAGGTGCGTGTTCAGCCGGGCATAAAGGCTGCTGTTCGTCCGGCTAGCGATTCCGATGTAGAGCAACTCGAGACTCGGATCCACAGGATGTGTTAGGCCTGAAAGACCAGGGACCACGCCTTGATTCATCCACCAGGCATACATGCCATGGGTGCGAGGAGGGAGGACCTTGGTGAAAACCCCTGACGATGGCACCAGGGGCGCGGCAAGCAACTCGCTGGCCGCTCTAGTAGCCGAAAACTCATCCGTGAAATGAAAATCCTCAACCATGCGTCCTCCGCAGAACCTCGGCACCGCTGGCGCGGCAGAAAATCAGCACCAGTTCACTGACCTCTTCGCCGGTGATCCGGCCGATCATCTTGGCGTACGTCCCCAGCTGCCGCCAATAGGCAGCCAGCTGGTCCTGTCCCAGGCTGATATCGGTCTTGAAATCGGCGATCACCAGACTGCCGTCATCCTCCCGGTACATCAGGTCGATGATGCCCTCTACGGTGTGACCGGCCTCGGGCACCATGATCGGCAGTTCGAGCCAGTGCTCGCGTCCGGCAGCCCGCCGGACAGGGGCACTCTCCAGCGCTGCCCGGGCGGACGCTTCCAGATCGGCAGCGTTGCGCAGGCCCGCGCTTGCAGCGACGTCGGCCGCCAGCCCGGGAAGCGACGGCGACAGTTCCAGATCCGTGAGTTCGAGCAGACGGTGCAGCGAGGTGCCGAATACCGTCCCGTGTTCCTCCGGCTTGCCGGCGAACCCTGGAAGCACTTCCTCGATTCCGGCCGGCGCATGGAACACGTCCGCGGTACCGTAGTTCGTCGTCACCCCATTACCGTCACCCTTCGCCAGAGCGGTAACCGAGGTTCGGGACACACGCGCCGATTCGGCGGCCCAGCCGGCACTTGAAGCCAGCCAATCGTCCCAGGCAGGCACCGGAACGGCCGTGCTTCGGTCTTTGTGCAGCGGTAGGAGATCCTCCGGCAACTCCCGCTCCGGGGCCAGCTCGTCGTCGTCGACCGACGCCAGGAGGGCGCTGAGGCTGCTGGACGAACCACTATAGTGCGAGACGACCAGATGGCTCTCTGCCCGGGTGCAGGCGACGTAAAGCAAGCGTCGCCGTTCCGCCTCCGTGAACGTCTTCTCCACGGCGGCAGCTTCTGCATAGCCGCCGGTCGAGACCCCCTTACGGAAGCGGATGAACACGTTGCCTGCCTCGTCCCAAAGGGCGGGCTCAGGTGAGTGCTTGGGAGCGGAGCCGGCACCGGCCAGCACAACCATCGGGAATTCCAGGCCTTTGGAAGCATGGATGGTCATGATCCGAACCGCCTGCATATCGGTCTCGGGCACCATTGCCTCCTTGACGCGGGCGTTTTCCTCCTGCTGCACGGCAGTCCACACCAGATAGTCCCGCAGCCCGCCGTGGGTCGCTTCCGTCCAGGCCCGGGCCTGATCGGTGACAAAGCGGATCCGCCGCCACACATCGCGGTAACGCGGGGTATCGGTTGCTGCCTCCAACACCCGCCGGTCGGCGGCGATCCGCTCGATCAGCTCCGCAGGGGAGAGCAGCGGCAGTTCCCGGTGCAAACCGGACAGGTATGCCAGCCCGGCCCGCACCGGGGAGTTCTCCTGTCCCTCGGGCGCCGGCGCGTACAGGTTCCAGGTTCCGCCGGCCTGCTTCCAGCGGAAAAGGTCGTCGTCGCCGCAGGCAAAGAGCGCCGACCGCAAGGCCAGTACGAGGGCTGCCTGGTCGGCGGTGTTGGCCAGTGTCCGCAGGGCCAGCAGGAGATCGGTCACTTCCTGCGTGGCGTAGACCAGTGAGGAGGCTTCGGCCCGGTATTCGATGCCCGCGGCGTCCAGGGCGTCCTCCACATAGGGCAGCGCGGTGCGGGTGGGCAGCAGGATGCAGACGTCCTGCAGCTGGAGCGGCCGCCGTGCGAACCCTTCCTTGTTTCCAGCCTGGTGCTGCCACGCCGGCGTTCCGCCGGTGCCGGTGGCCAGGCGGATCGCGGCGGCGACGTCGGCCGCTTCCTGCCGGCTCCGGGCCGCCGCGGTCACCTTTCCGTTCTCATCGGGAGTGGCACCGTTGCGTCCGAGCACGACGACGGCGGGACCGTCGTCGTCGTGCCAGGCCGGCCGGGCCGGGTCCGGAACCAGAGGGTCGTACGGAGGCTGGATGGTCCCGTTTCCAACGATCAGGTGATTGAAGACCGCGTTGACCCAGTCCAACAGCGCCGTTCCGGAGCGGAAGTTGGTCTGCAGGGTGGCCACCTCGGAACCAGGATCCGCGACGGCGCGGGCACGGGCGGCGAGGAAGGTGGCGATGTCAGCCCGGCGGAAGCGGTAGATGGACTGCTTCGGATCACCGACCATAAACAGGCGTCCCGGTGCCACCGGAAGGTCCTCCCAGCCGTCGGGGCCGCAGCTGGTGTCCGCCGCCAGACGGACGGCGATCTCGGCCTGGACCGGATCGGTGTCCTGGAATTCGTCCAGCATCAGATGCGTGTAGCGCCGGTGGAGGGGCAGGCGTGCAGGGGCGTCGGGTTCGGTGTCTCCCACCAGCAGGTCGCGGGCGTGGACGAGCAGGTCGTGGTACTCCAGCTCACCGCTGCGCTGGCGCACCTTCGCAGCAGCCAGCAGGACTTCGGCCAGGACCGCGCTGACCGTGTTGACGGCCGGGGACACCTGGCGGGCAATCAGCCCGTCCCGCTCTTCGACCAACAGTTGGAACTGCTGCTGGATGCTTTTGACGTCGCCGCCCCAGTTCTTCTTGGAGCCCTTCCTGGCGTAGCCGGTGGAGGGCAGGGTGTTCAGGACGTCGATGATCCTCCCGAAATCCCCCGATCCGCGAACCTCCTCGAGCTCGTCCCGCCACTCCTGCACCAAGGGGAAGCATGCCAAGAGCTTGTCCGTCGGGTCGGTGCAGACAGCCTTCTGCTCGAGGACCAATTCGGCGACACGCAGGAGCGGCCCCACATCGAGCGCCGGAACGCTCTGCCGCAGCGGCGGGTGGGTCCGAAGCCTGTCCCAGTTGCCGTCGAGGGCAGCGGCAACACTCCGCAGCTGGTCCAGGGTCACGCCGACGGCGAGCAGCACCCGAAGCGCGGCGTCGGCCGCCGGATCGGTAAACAGTGCCTGGCGTGCCTCTTCCCACCGGTGTTCGAAGGCGATCTCGGCGCGAAGCTCGTCCACCACGGTGATCAGCGGCGGCACTCCGGCCTCGATGGGGTATTCGCCGATCAGCCGGGCGGCGAAAGAGTGGATGGTCCCGATGGGTGCGGCATCGAGGCGGTCCAGCGCGGTGTTCCGCCGCTCGGTCCGGAGCTCATCCAGCCCGTAGGTTTTGGCGAGTTCGCCGCGCAGCCGGTCCCGGAGCTCGCCGGCGGCTTTCTCGGTGAAGGTGATGGCGGCAATCGCGCCGACGTCGACGCCGCCGTCCACCAGGGCGGCGATGCGCCCGACCAGGGCATGGGTCTTGCCGCTTCCGGCGCCCGCCTCGACGAACACGGTGGTGTCCAGGGCATCGCCGATGACGTACCGGTCGTCGGCGTCCTTCAGGTCCGGCTGGGCCGGGAACGGGGAGGTCTTCGGCTGGCTCATTTGTCCTCCTCGAAGAAGCGGGAATAGTCGCCCAGGGCGGGGCTGTCCTTGAGCCGCTCCCAGGTGTGCCGCATTCCGGCGGCGCCCATCAGGGTGGTGTGGTTGATGTAGTGGTCCGATTCGGGCCGGGGCGGAAAGATCCCGGCCTGCAGGGCCGCCACGACCAGTCCGGCGTCCTCGCGGAGCCGGGCCTCGACGTCGGGACCCACCTCGTAGCCCACCCGTTCATACTTCCCGGCGGCGGTGATGAACCGGTATTCAGCCCGGACCTCCGCTGCGGGATCCGTAACTAAACGCCGGGCGAACACTCCATAGACCGGCAGCTGAAACCGGGTGCCACCGGCGGTGGGATCCTCGCGGGTCAGCTTCTTATACTTGTCCGCCTTGCCGGTCTTGTAGTCGATCACCAGCACCTGTCCGTTGGAGTGCCGGTCTACACGATCGACCTTGCCGCGGAACCTGACGGTGTTTCCGTTCGGCAGGTCCAGTTCCACGGGAGGTTCGCCGGCCTCGGCGCCGAACTCGGCTTCCACCGCTACGTGCTGCCAGCCGGCGTCGCGCGCCTGCTGGTCCATGTCGTGGACCTTCTGCAGGTCGGTGCGGATCCGGGACTTGTCCCGGTCCCAGGTGTGCCGCAGCCAGGCCGGATTGGTGGTGGCCTCAAATGCCTTCTCGGCAATTTCCAGCAACCGCTCGGAGGAAGCGGTCTGGCTGCCGTCGGTCAGGCCGCGGACGTAGTCCTCTAGTATCCGGTGCATCAGGTTGCCGCGCTGCAGTCTGCTGATCTGGACCTCAAGGGTCACGTCCTCAAACAGCTCGGCCTTGAGGACGCGGCGCAGGAAGTATGCCAGAGGGCTGACGACCCAGTCCTCCAGATTGGTGGGGGAGATGGGCCTCCGGGGATCGATGATCGGTCCGGAAACCCCGGCGAGGTTGCCGTTGAAGCGGGAGAAGGTTCCGTTCCGGCGGTCGGCCCGTACTTCCAGCACCGAATCCAGCACCGGATCGGCCGCCAGGGCCCCGGTGGCCAGAAGATGGCGGACGCGCCACTCCTGGCCCGTGGCTGCCACGCCTGTGGGGGAACCGTGCGTCAGGTCATGCGCGAAGGAGGGCAGGTCCGTCACCTTTGTGCCCGCGATCCAGCGCGAAGGCAGCAGGGTTCCGCCGGCGCGCAGGTTGCCGCGGGGAAACAGGATGGTGCGCTCGACGCCGGTGGCGAGCAGCCGCTGGAACTGTTCCTTCCGGGCGGCGGCACGTTCGTGGACAGTCGGCAGCTTTACCGCGAGCAGATGGCCGGCGCTGTCGGGGAGCAGCGGATTTTCCCGGATACGGGCGGGGGCGAGTCCGTCCGCCGCGCCGGTGACGAAGACGACGTCGAGATCCCGGCCCACGCCGTCGTCGTAGGAGCCCAGGATTACCCCGGTGCCGCTGCTGCCGGTCCAGAACCGGCGGGCCTCAATACCGCGGGCAACGGCGGCGCGTACCGCCGCCGCCGTGGGTGCCGGGGCGATTCCGTGCAGCAGTTCGAGGTCGCGGATCACGTCGTGGAGCGTCTCGCGGGCCTTGGCGAGTTCCGGGCGTTCCGTTGCGGCCCGCTGGCCAAGGAACTCCGAGATGAAGCCGCCCAGAGTGCCTGCGGCCTCGGCCCAGGTCCGGGCGGCGAAGACCTCGGCAAGCCGTTCGCCCAGGACCGCGAAGAACCCGGTGAACTGGGCGTAGTCCTGCTGCCGCTTTTGTTCTGCTTCCGTTGGTTCCTGGCCTTCGTCCGCGTCCTCCTGTTCGGCCGGGGGAGAGGCGTGCAGCCGCTCGCAGACGGCGCTGCTGGGCAGGTTGTCCTGGCTCCAGTACAGGACACCCTGTGCCATCACGTCCAGAATCACCCGAACATCGGGGTTCGCCGGATCGAGGCTGAGGAGATTCACCAGCCCGCGGGCCAGCCCCGTGTCGGCCAGGCCATGCGCGGACGGGCCGACAAAGGTGATGCCGGCTTCGTCGAGGCGTTGGGCCAGCAGGGAACGATAGGGGTCGGCCGCGGAATAGAAGATGCCGATGCGGTGGCCGGGAGTGCCTGCTGCCAGTTTATTGATGACCAGGCGGACGACGGCGCGTGCTTCGTCGTCGGCGTCGGACGCGCTGAGGACCTGCTCGCCCAGGGCGGGGGAGGACGCCGCGGTGAGGTAGGTGGCGCGGGCGTGCTGTTCGAGAGCGGCACGGAACGCTGCGGCGGACGGGTCCTGCTCGTTGGCGAGCTGGAAACCGATCACCGGTCCGAGGAGCTTGCGGATCCGCGGCGTCTGCAGGGCTGCAGCGGCAGCGGAATAGAGGTCGTGTTTGGTGTACCAGCTGCTCCCCAGAACTCGGGCAGCGGCTCGGTGGACGCGGGCGACCTCGGACACGAGCGGAGACAGGCCGGTCACGTCGTCGGGGTAGGCTGCGTCGAGGGATGCGGAGGTCGCGGCGATCGCGCGTGCGGTGGCCGGCTGGTCGGCGACTTCGGCAAACAGCCCGGGCGCTTCGGCCAAGACTGCGGTGACGGCGCCTTCGCGGACCATGGCCGGGAGCGGGGCACGGCCGGAGAGCCGACCATCTGCGGCCGCGAGTTCCTCGGCCAGATCAGCCAGCGTGGTGGTGCTGACGGCGGCGCTGCCGCGGCCGTCGTTGAGGATTCGGCCCAGATAATGGGACAGGTCCAGTGCCGAGGCGCGGCTGGGTGCGATCACCGTGACCGGCTGCAGCGGCCGGCCCTGCTGGGCCGCTGCGACGGCGTCGGCCAGGGCATGCAGTGCATGTGGTGTGCTGATGTGGGACCGCGTCCGGGCCCCTGCGCTCGGTGTTGAATCAGCACCGGATGGATCTGTACTCAATGAACTCCCCTTGTTATTAAGTGCACTCAACCTAGCAGTAGGTGATTGAAACCGCGGGGAACGTTTACACAAGCACTCAGTACAAATCAGAGCCGTGGTCGCTCGAGGACCTGCCTCACATACCCATCCAGAAGTGCGGCGAGTTCGTCGTCCGAGAGGATGTCCAAAACCACATGCGAGCGGGCAGCCAACACCCGGGGGATCAACCCCCTCATCAGTTCAGTTCGAAGTATGGGCAGCAGCCCGTTCGCTTCAGCCCGCCATACTGCATCCCGGGCTGCCCTTGCTGCTTTTCGGTTCCCCGAAAGGCCGGACCGTTCCATAATCTGCACAAACTCGTCCTCACCCAATGGAGAGCAACCACCGGGGGCCGCGTTCAGGTCCGGCCCAAGAGCCCACGCCCGCCACCAGAGGCGACGGAGTGCGTTTCGGGGTACGCCTATAAGTCGATTCTCAGCTCTCTGGGGGAAACGCCAGGGTGCGAGCTCGGGAACCAATACCAGCGTGAGGAAACTCCAGACACCTTCGACGGCGGCGTCTCCGGGGACAATTCCGAGCTCCTTATATAGGTAGGTGCCCAAGGTGCGGTCGAGATTTTGTTGGGATCGCTGATCGAGCTTGGAGGGAAATCCGTACCTGGATGCGATCTCTCGGAGTCCGTCCTGGATCCGTTGCAGCTCTTGTTGTGGAACAGGGATTCCGCCTACAGCTGCAGGGGCCGCGGAAGGATGGCTAAGGGCACCATAGCCGACCAATTCAGTGAGGCCTTTGTCGGCCAGCTCGGCGATAATCCTGTGCGCGACGTCGCGGGGCAATCGGGGATAGATGTAGATGCTCATGACAGTTTTCCTATGGTGCTTTGCACATGGGCCTCAAACTTGGACGGTTCACTGTCCCAGAGTTTCCGGAGAATGTGCGGATCCGAGATTTGTGGCCACAGCTGCTGCAGGAGGCATCGGAGAACGGCTGCCACCGAGGGGTCCTCATGGTCGGGATCCCGGTCCAGAACTGTATCTGACTGCACTGCCAGGACGGCCATCTGGCGGGTCACATCAATGTCCAGCAAATGCTGCAGCTGCTTGTTTTCCGGAGTGTGCAGTCCCTGCAGGAGACGCCTAATCGCCGGCTGTGACGTGTTCATGGACAGGCGCACGGCACTTGCAAAGGAGGCTTCCGGGTCGGACAGGTCGGCATCCAGCTGCCAAAGGGCATCGGGAGTGTCCGGGCGTGTTCGCCGGAAATCTTCCGCATCCGTTGGGAACTGGGCCCCGATCCCCTGGAGATAGACATGTACCGAGTGCTTCCAAAGGATGCTTCCCCGCTGGTGTGGGGCCAACGGATCCAGAGGAACGGAGGCATCTACGAGAATGAACGTGGTAAGGGTTAGGCGTCCGCCTAACTCGGTGCCGGGAACATCAAGCTGGAGTGGAACGGAAACATTCGCATCTGCAGGGGCTGCTGCATCCAAGAGCAGGATGTCGGCTTTGGTCGAATCGGATTTGGCTTTGACGACCACCCGGAACTGACTTCCTTCCCCCATCCGGCACTGAGCGAGGATAAGCGGACGGTCTATCGTGACCTCAGCTTGAAGGCTGAGCACAGTCTGGTAATCCCACGAGTCCATCTCTTCCGGAAGCGCTTCGCCGGAACCGTTTCTGGAGAAAAACCACCCTGAATGAACTACTGAATTTGGGTCCGGAGTGTAGAAAGGTGACACGGAGATTTTCATGCAGTACTGCTTTCTACATCCGCTGAAACATCCCAGAGAACACTGGATGCTGATGAACGTTTCGCGCAGATGACTGCGTGTACGGGCTCGTCACCGAAGACTTTGAACCCAGAGCGGTGCCCCTTCAAAGGTTCTCGGTTCCCGTCGTACTCCGCGGAGATCAATTCCAGCTGGGGGTCCAGTGTGGCGTCACTCGTAGCACCATCCAGCGCAACCCCCACAGAAACAGTGACAAAAGTGACGTCAGTGCCCTTAGGTGGTGTCACGAGGCAGCGCAGATAAGAGGCGGTTTGGTTGCCGAGCATTCGGGGGCCGGCGTCGAGTAGCTCGATGGACACGCGCTTCAGACCCCTCTTGCCGGCGCCGCCACCGCCGGACGCCCCGGGCCGCCCCTTGCCCTGCCCGGCGGTTCCGACCAAGTGGGAGAGTGCGTTAGCCACCGCGGCTGTACTGGTCGATTCAACAGCTGCTGCCGGCTTTGGCCTGCCCCACTGCGTCAGGACTGCGTGGTCGATTTCACGAAGGGCTTTGAGCACACGCAACCGCTGGTCGCGGAGAGTGACGAGGTTCGGTTGCCATGAATCATGCGTTGGCGGTTCGGCATGAGCAAATGCGTCGTCCATGGCATCGTCAGCGCGAAAAACACCGGCCCATTCGATACCTTCCTTGGCTGGCGGACCTTCCCGATACTCAACCACGAGTTCCGGGGAACGTAGCAGCACCGTGTGGTTACAGGCCCGGTTCGTGAACGGTGAGGCCGGAGGCGGGCTGTCAGGATCATCCGGCTTGTACCCGTCATCAATAGCCACGGGTGCGCTGAAAGGGGGAGTCGGAAACGGGACTGTTGCCAGCCTTCCAAGCCGCTCTTTGTTGCGCTTAATCTCATGGAGCCGCACAACTGCTGTTGGTTCACCACCGTCTCCCCTGAGAGCCGAGTAGGCCGCAACGAAGTGGTTTAGGGGCGGTCTTGAATCCGGTTTCGGAATGGAGATTTCTGAACCGTCGAGGGTTGTTCGGATATCCATGGCCCTATCGTTGCCAACGAGCTTGGGCCAGAGATGCCATAAAACCGACTCGGCAATAAAGGTCATGCCCTGGTGGATGGTTCTGTGTCCGAAGTCAGGATCAAGGATCAGAATGTTCGTTCCCAGCGAGCCTTCAGCGATATCCGGCATACCAAGCCGAGCGGCGAGCGTGTCTGCCTCAATGCCCTCCAGCGGGACGGGTTCGCTCGAATCGTCTCTGCCCCACCAATGGCGCCCTGTATGGAGGATCCCGCCGAGCGCGAACTGACTACCGATACTGCAGGCGATCAAGCGGCTCACGGGAGCACCGTTATGATTAGCCCGGCTGTGAACAACTATGGTGTGGGGTCGTGAAGCGATGTAGGCAATGGTCTTGCCGAAGCCGTAGGTACCTCCGGTCATGCCGTCGGTGTTGGCTTTGCCCACATTGAGGATGAAGTCGACCCAGTCATAGTTTCCATCCGTCGACTCCAGATGCCCTTGGACTGGTCCTCCAAGTCCTTTCGTATTGCGGTCGGACACATATAGGCCCACTAGGTCCGGGCGTTGAAGGGAGTGCGCGAGCGTGGGATCCGGAAGTTCGGAGGCGTTGTGGAAAACGGATTCACGAAGGCAAGTGACAACGCTCGCCGCCAAGGTCTCGGCAGCGATGTTGAAAACCACCGGTGCTCCACTTCCATCACGCGCGTCCCAACTGTTTTGTGCTGTTTCCCTCACCAAAACGGCCAGAGGGTCGAGATTGGGGCGGCCGAGTAGTTTTGCGAACCCGTCAGCCGCTAACCCTCCACTAGGGGAAAACCGCTCGGGAATCCAATCAAGAATCACTGTCTGCAAATCCCTCAATTAGGTCGAGCATTTCAACTTGTTCCAAGGGTGTGGGTGGCTCGTTGGTTACATCAATGACGTAGGTTATCGACACCACTCCTGGGGGAAGCTCAGATTGCTCAAATGAACGCGGAATCACCCTTGGAAAGTGTTCTTGTTGGACGTCGTATAGTCTCTGCTCTTTCAGAGTGAACCTTGAGTTCTGATATGCCTCTCTATGCGAGTCGAAATAACCCGCCCTGCGAAGTTTTCGTTCGAAGAGAGACGATTCCACCCCGAGGTTGAGAATCGTATCGACCATACTTGGCAGCGAATCTCCCGTCGAGGAACGCTCATACCGGGTATAGGCCAGGAATAACTTGCCCGCGTCGTTGTTCGGTGCTTCGAGTTGGTGGAGGCTGCTGATGCCGATCCGGCGTCCTTCCCGAGCAAGGGACGCTTTCACCTCTATGGCAGTATCACCGGCACAAAAATCATGCTGTGACTTATCGGGTCCGTGCCAGTGAGACAGAGCTTGAGGGTCTCCTGCGCGAACCAGCCTTTCCAGCATTTGGAGTTCAGCAAGCAGACCTATCTGCTCAGAAACGTTTAGCTCCGGCCCCGAGGCTGCAGCGAAGAGGGCTTTCCACTCTTGGAATGCGCGTGTCACGTCATGTGCAGGAGACTCCGATTCACGAAGCACCTCCAAGAGTTCACGTGCGAATTGCGTAAAAACTGTATCCAGTCTTCGCACCGTGCAGAACGCACTTAAGTAATCCCGTGACTGAAATTTCACCCTGCTCAAGCGAACCGCCGCCCCGTCAGCCTGTTGGGTCACAGCCTCGCCGGGAAGCAAGGGGATGAGCAGATGACGATCCGCCTTCGAGTCGAGCGCTGCCAAGACGTCGCCCGCCTCAACGCTGACGCCGATCGGGTTCGCCTGTGTAATCCCTTGAGTTCCCGTTCCTTCTGCGGAGTTGACCATCCACACTGAAAGAAGGTCTGGATATTCGGTCATCCCAGAGCCACCTTGTCGTGGGAGCCCTCAGCATCCACGTAGGCGTTCAGGCTGTCGTCGGCTTCGTCAGTATTGAGCATGGACACATCCACCTGAATGGCGTTCTTCGGCTCCGATCCTGCGGCAGCGGCGGGGAAGGAGAACGCCACACCCACCACATGCTCCGCGGCATTCAACTTTTTGCGGCGGTCCAAATGGGGTTGGGGTGCCGAGTCCTTATCAATGGGGTAGATCACTAGCAGCGGACGTCCCTCAGCATTGCGAACTTCCTGTAGCTGAGCATCGCTCGCAGCCTTAGCCTGGCTGGCGGTCCACCCCAGATCGAGTACACGATCAACCCGTGACATCAGCGTGCCAATGTTGGCTACTTCTGGATCACTGCTTACGAGCTGTGAACGAGTGATCAGGTTCACGCGTTGCTCGAGGCCAAGGTCGAGTGTTTCCGCAGACTTGTCACTTTGACCGGATTTCGAGACCACTGCAATGTTCCATTCATGGAGCGCCCCAAACTCCAGTTGCGTTTTTACATAGTCGTAGAGCATGCCCTCGGACATCTCGGACTTGTCATTAAAATGATAGTGACCCAAGAAGCTCAGTATTGATTCAGCAGGAACTCCCTTGAAAACGATCCTCTCACCGTATACCCCCTCATCAAGGGCATCGATTTTTGCGGCTGATAGAAGCTCCTTCGTTGCTTCAATGTTTCCTGCCAGAATCTCGGGATCGGTGCGGTCGAAATATGTCGTTTGGGGGTGGGTTTCACTGAAAGAGGCAGATGCCTTTATCGCGAACTGCATCTTCAGGGGAGACGTCACCTGCATTCGCGGATGGGTCTGAATGCGTACTGCCACATCACGTGGCGACGCAGCTCCGCCCTCATAGCGTTTGATTTCTGATCGAAGGTCGCTTTCAATCTCTGCGAGGAACTGGAAGTCATCCTTGAGCTTGCGGGTAGTCCAGACCCTAGGAAGATCCTCGTAACCACGCCGATACCCGAACCAGCGTCCCATCTGAAGTGCGGAATCATAGGCACCCGCTGTCCTCAGGAAAAATGAGGACACAAGGCCTTCCAGAGTTAAGCCCCGAGAAAGCGTGTTGCCGCCGACGGCAATGACCGTCGCTGGGTCCGCTGCGTAAATGAGGCGCTCGGGCGAGGCGCTGTTGTCAGCGACCACCTTCGTGTCAGTGAGTACGTCGGGTAGCAGGCCCAGCAACTCTTCGAATGACGGCGCTACCAAATTGTGGCGGGCAGCCGGTTCCCGTTGCACTTCGGATTCCCACTGGTTCTGCCACTTCGTCGTGTCGCCGCTTCGGAGTTCTTTCTGCAGGTCTTTCACATGTTTCCGGATAACCGGCACCAAAGTGTTCTGAGGCTCGACCCTCATGGTTGTGTGGATCAGCATGCTGGAGTGCTTGGCCTCTCCGTTTCTAAACCGCCGTGCAGCCGTAGCCAGCAGGAACCAGCGGATGGCGTCGGAGAGGCTGGGGGTCACTTTGGGGGAGTAGGGGCTCTTAGGGCTGGATTTGTACGCCTCCGCTTCGGACTCAGGTACGAATCTGATCATGTTGTGGCCCTGGTCATCGGAGCTCTCTTCCGGCTCAGCCACGGGGGCTCCGAAGAGTTCTTCGGAGCCGAAGTATCCGGCCGGCTTGGGGAGGGAATAGATGAAGTCCCGCGGATAAATGTTCTGTGGGTCTGCGGGATTGGCCAAAACGTTGGCAAACGGTGTGGCGGTATATCCCACGTACGCCACACGGGGCAACCCTAAGAGATCAACGAGCAAGCCGTTAATTGCTGTTTGATCGAGCTCTGCATCTCTTGCGGAGTTGGGACTGGCCTGGTCTGCCTCGTCGTCAATGATGAGCACGGGACACTTGTTAAGACCGCCCTTTTCATGGGCGTCCAAGAGCCAGTCGCGAAGATTTGTGAGCCGCGAAACGTTCTTTTTTACCACTGCCAACAGCCGCAACTGTGACCCGGCAACCAATGGAAGCGCTTTGACGGGATTGCCGAAATCGCCGAATTCATCTGTTAGCTGGACCCAGTCTGCCGGTCTCAAATCGCAAAGCTGACTGTCCAGGCGCAGTTGGGTCTGGCGTCGCAGGGAGTTGTGCACGCCGGAAAGGACTATGAACAGTCTGTAGCCTGCATCAGCGGCCTTCGCGATGGTGGCAGTAAAATTGGCAGTTTTACCCGACTGGACATAACCGAGCACCATTCCGCGTGTCCGGATGGTTTCGCTGTGCGGATCGGCCAGTAGGGACACTACATCTGTGGAGGTCTTGTCGAGAGACGGAACGGCATTCGCCCAACCCGGGTCGGCTTGCAGCTTTGCCTTGAGGCTCGGCCAGAAGACATCATGGGGTTGGGGGCCGGCATACCATGGCTCCGTTTCCGATTCCTCATCGAATACGGTGACGTCGTGAGCGTCGGCGAGTCTTTGCTTGATGATCAGGTCGCGTTCGGTAAGAACGTCCTCAACCAACCCGTCATTGTTGAGCATAATACGCAAGGTATTTATGGCAGCGTCTTTGGAAACGCTGGTTTTTATAAGAACTTCGAGGGTATCCAGCGCCGCGAGTCCTTGGGCGTTTAGGGCCATTTTTCATCCTTGAACTTGATACGAGAGTAAAGCAACCGTGTGGTGACGTGTCACCAAGGACTAAAGAGGGTAAATCCCCGTTCATTGGCATTGGCAACCAGCTGGATGAGCCTGGCAGCCTGCCTTTCTGAAGGGACTCCGGATTTTCGTCCTGTCATAAGTCCCAAGATGCTCATGTCGGTAGGGGAAGCGACCCTGTTCATGCCGGCAAACCCTTCCAGTGCCTTCCAATGCTCTGTTGGGATCTCATAGAGCCGGGTTTGCAGGCCGATTCCATTGTCCACCTTTTGGTTCGCCTTGGCAGCTTTGCCGCGGGCAGCGACGGTGGCGGCGTCAACCAAAGCCGAGAGGAAGTCTGCGGGCAACGTGTAGGGCATGGCTTTGATGGTGTCCCAGCACTGGGCCTTTTTGGCCCACTCCGTGACGTTCGTTGTACTCCGATGTTCGCTGGTGAGAACCTCCTGGACGAGGCGTCCCACCTGGTTCGCGACTACCAGGACGGAGTCCGGCACGGCTTGTGCGGACCACACGGCGTCAAAATCGAAGACCTTGCCTTGTCCCTGCCGTTCTACCAAGCTGGCAATCTTGGCAACGGTGTAGGCGGCTATGTTCGCCAAGTACGCCTTGCGATACCAGTCAGCATTCTTGATAACGTTCCTGACCTCGGCGAAGAGGATGCCCTTGGCTACCGTCTCTTTAAAGTACTGTTCGTTGAACTGGTCTGGATCCTTATCCCAGCTCTTGGCCACGATATCGGCAAAAGCAACGAAGTTCTTTTGTGCCCCCGAGCTCACAGTGTGGGGCCG
The DNA here is from genome assembly GCF_024385525.1 of Arthrobacter sp. zg-Y238. Classification (GTDB taxonomy): domain Bacteria; phylum Actinomycetota; class Actinomycetes; order Actinomycetales; family Micrococcaceae; genus Arthrobacter_B; species Arthrobacter_B jinronghuae. Next base: position 226,363 of record NZ_JANFLU010000011.1, read on the forward strand.
CTGGTCCCATGACATAAGGTATTTGGCCAATGCCGGTTTATCGAACTTTTGCGACTTCGGATTCAGATTTTCGAAACGGACGGCCTCTGAGCGTGAAAGCTTGCTGCGTTCATTTTCATATTGCCCGCGAGTACGTTCGTAGTACCAGTGGGTGCTGTGGACGGCACCGGAACGGGACGGGACAAGCACCTTGCGCGAGAGCTCGGCCAGGCGGACGTGGTATGGACTGTTGGAAAAGAAGTCCGCCGAGCTGACTGCATTCTGGCTGTTCGCAAACCGCGAAATGTTCGGTATGAGCTCGGCGGCGAGAGCGGGAGCGACGACTACCAGTTTCATTTGGACGAAGACGCCATCCAAAACTCCCTCAGATTTTGCTTCCCTTTGCACAAAAAACAACGACGCGGTGGTCTGGCCGCCATTCACTATTTGCAGATCTTCGATCGATAGAATGGAACTTCCGTCCTCAGACGTTGTGACACTAGTTGCTGTGGCAGTTACTCCGTTGTTGAAGGCCATGAAGTTCTGCGGAGCGGAATGGATTGTGGCACGGATTCCCTTGTTGATCTTGCCCCTATTGCTGAGGTAGGACCTCACGTTACTTTCGAGCAGCCGGCTCCCATGCTTGGCATACAGGGAGGACAGGACCCGGCCAGGCACGGAGGTCAGGTAGGTCGCAAACTCTGGCGTGGATTCGACCCGAAGCGCGGGAAGCCCTTGGTTTGCCCACTCCGTCAGATCGATCTGAAGCGGCTCATGGCCGCTCTGGGACTGGTGGAGCTGGTGGAAACGCTCGATATCCCAAAGATGAAAGTCCACGGGGATTCCGTGGATGTCCTCAGAAGGCAGGGAACGCAAACGATCACTCAACCGGGCATCTGTCATGAGATAGAGGCGGTAGCGCGAAACGTTCCTGCCCCTGCTCCGCAGATCCCACGCGAGCTGATATGCCGGCGAGCTTTGTTCTCGCCCCTGCATGAAGCTCCCATCGAGTGCATCCAGCAGGAAGTAGTGAAGGGCCCTGAGAGCAGCTTTGGCGTCGGTAGCCGAGAGCGTTTGAATAGTCTCAGTCCCGTAATGGACGCTTGCGACGACGGCAATACTGTTATCTGCGTTCTCGAGGTCGTAGCCATTGACCTTGAGTTTCCGCTGATTGGTACCCGCGCCCTCGAAGTCCAAGACTTCGATGTCATCGAACTCGCCCGCTTCGGTCAGTATTTCTCCGCAGTGCCTGGTAAAGGCGGTAGCGACGAATTCTCCCTCGGCGTTAGCCAAGGCACCGACAGCAGCGGCCTGCTGCTGGAAGTAGCTCTCAATATCCATTTGTCCCCCATTGTCTTGATGGTGATCCCTGAGAGGATCGGTTGTGCTGCAGCTAAGCTAATTGTTCGTAATCCGAGACCCAGTAACGTTGGGCAACGCGGTTTAATAAGTATTTGGCGCGGCCGTTGCGCCCACGCGGGTCGTAGCCGGTTTTGGGTAGGGCAACCTTGAGAGCCATAAACGGGAGATGTTGTTTCTGCGCCTCTTCAAGTGTGCGCATTAACTCAACAGTGTTCCGCGGAAGCTCGGCCAAATCCTCCACCTCAATGGTTCGACTCTGGTCTGCTCCGCCTGCGCTGACATACAGCGGATAGATCAACAGCTGAGGCTTGCTGAGGTGACCGTAAAAAGCGGTTTCGGGAATCGAACTTTTTGCGTCCTGACCGAGCTCCCGGAGAGCCTCCATGTATCTTCCGGAAGCTTGTTGCTCGATCTCTTCGTCGAGGAGTTTCTGCAAATCCTCAGGACCTGCCAAGCGGCCGCGCTTGCCACTGACCCACAGCGACGCCCCTCTCGACGTCCCGTCCTTGGAGAACAACGGACGAAAAAGCATCTGCCGTTCAACGGGATAACACCCACTGAGGGGTCCGAGGGTGAGGGGCGCGTTTCTTTTCACGGAACCGTTGACAACGACGATGTCCCACTCTTTGAAAAGATCACCTTCGCTGCTGCGCACCATGCGTTCCAGGCTTGCACCGTTGAACAGTACGTCATCGGGTGCCGCCGAAAAGAGGCGGAGCGCGTCAGCGATCAGGTCCTTGGGGACCGAGCATACGCGCGTATATCCCCGGCGGGTCCTGTCGACGGCGCAGCCGTTTCCCACCGCTTCGCTCAACAGCTTGACTATGGAAGTGTGGTTTTCCCTCTGGACTTCAACACTGGTGGAGAGTTTCGTGGTTTCCAAATTGCGTCCCAGCAGGTTGATTTCCTTTTGGGCTGACACGGCGTGCCTTGACTTGTTTCGGGCGGTGATCAGAAGTGACTCGGGGTGTTGCTGCACGGCGAGACCGAAGTCCCGGGGGATCATTTTGCTTCGACGCATATAGGCGAGATCCACCCGGAGCTCTTCCACCGCTGTGGCAATGAATCTGTAGTCCGCAGCTGTACCTTCGCTGATCCACAGCCTGCAAATGTCTTGGTACCCGTCCCGGTACCCGAACCAGCGTGCCATCTGCATCATAGTGTCGGCAGCGGCAACGTTCCGGTGGAAATAGCTGACCACCAGTCCGTCCAAGGTCAAACCGCGGCTGAGCAAATCACCGCCGATGGCAATCTGCCTCTCCGGCACTTCGCCATCATATTCAGAGGGATCGATCCCCGGCGCCGAGTTATAGACCTTGACTCGCACTTCCGCGACTGAAGCTGACAGCTGGGACAGAACACTTTCCCAGGAGGCACCACTCGCGGTGTACTGGCGCGCAAAGGTTCCCTGCAGCTCCTCTAGTAGCGGATGTGTCCGTCCCGCAGCGTAAGCGGAAGCGTGCAGTTGAATGGCTGTTTTGTATTGAAAAAGCGCTTCACGAAGTGCGTCCGCCACGTGGTTTTGGACATCGGTGAAGCGCGAAACGTTTACCAGCATGGAACGTTTTGCGGGTGCTTTCAGCCGATGGTCCAAGATGGCGTTGGCCAGTAGGTAAGTACGGAGCGCCTCCTCAAGGCTAGAAGGCAGGCCCTGGGGGCGTTGAATCTTCTTGTGTTTTAAGGGAAGCCAGCGAACAGCGTCTTTGAGTTTCTGTACCTGGGTTCCGGGTTCGTCCGGCGTCCGCCCGAATACCGCCCGGACGCCAACGTAGTTGCTGGGAGCATCCAGGGGGTAAATGAAGTCTTCGGGAAACAGGTCGGGCAGTTCCTTGCCATCCTCGGTGAGGCAAGCCGTTGCCTCGTCATCGATGAAGATGTTGGCAAAGGGCGTCGCCGTAATAGCCAGGTAAGAGGACCTGGTAAAGAGGTTTAGAAGCCGCCTGATAGCTGAGTTTATTGCAGTGGGATCATCGCTTTCGTCGTTGGTATTGATCGACGCGTAGTCGGACTCATCATCAATCAGCAACAACGGTAGATCGATCTTCTGGTGGCTGCCGGCTTTAGCGTGGGCCCATCCTTGCACTGCCTTGAGGACGTGGGTGTTCTTCTTGACCACAAACACCAACGGCGGGGAGCTAGGCGTCGGTAGGGCGACATCCCCGGCGGTTCGACTCACCTGTAAGTAATCCATCAGAGTCGTGGTGAGAGATGTGGCATCTGCGATCCCTCGATCCACGTTGCCAATACCGATATGCACGTCTCGGGGAACGCGAGCTCCGTTAAGCATCCCGGTGAGTGCCGTGTCCCTGCCGATGAACCCCTCGTCGATCCGGGAATGCGTTTGCTGACGCAGGTATTCGGTGTTCCCGGAGAGGACGACGATAACGCGATAACCTGCGTCGGCCGCCTTGTTCATCAGAGCAAGATAGTTTTGGGTTTTCCCTGACTGTACGTCGCCAATAACAAGGCCTCGGCGATTCCAGAAGCCGGTCCTTCTCGGGTCCCCGGCAAGGTCAAGAATCTCGTCGCTGAAGTGATCCAGTCCGTCGAGAACTGCGCCCGAACGCCCGGAGTCGGAAAGCATATGCCGATAGGCGAACCAGCGGCGCCATACGATGTCGGCCTTACTCTTCTGCAGCCACGGTATGTGATCGTCCTTGACGAGCGGGCCGCCTTCGCTCGAGGACCCGGTAGCGGTCAGCTTTTGTACCCAGTGCTCCACGAGCTCGTCCATTTGCGATTCGGTTGAGGCCGTCGGAAGCCGCGTACGTGCACGATCGAAAGACAATCGAATCTCATCTTCGGTGAGGTCCGGACGGTATTCATCGGTGTCGGAGTCTTTAAGGAGAGACAGTGCGGTCGCCTCAACCGCAGAGACTGGAAATAGGAATGCATCCGTCATTTCTAGAACTCCGTCCCGTAGGAAGTTTCACGGAGGGCCGCTTCGGCGCGCGGGTGTTTGTCGAACGGTTCCGAGGTGAGCATGGCTTTGACAAAGGCTTCCGGGGCGAGCGTGGTCTGAAGCTGTCCCCAGAGCGCCCTTGCCAAATCCCTAAGGTCTTGGTCCTGCACCTCCGCGCCGGAGTGGGACAGGTCCTGCCCCATCTTGTTGTAAACATCCTCGATGGGAAACGTTCGCTCCATGAGACTCAGAACGGTTTCCAGGGCAGCCGACTCATGACGATCGAACGTGCTGCTGAGCGCGATCAGTGCAGGGTGATTTCTGTTGACCTCGTAACGGAACGATTCAGCGTCAGAGACGGCATTCCAGATGTGTGTGATGGGACTGCGCTCTGTTCGCCCGCGATAGGTGTGCGCGCGCTGGCTCGGGCCCACAATGGTGGCTGCAACGGCGCGAAGCCGGTCCCTAATGACGGGCGGAGGTACCGCTTGGGCCTTCTTGATGTCTAGGGACCACAGATGATCCAAGGAATTCGGAACATCTACTTGCACCCGAGCCAGCTTGCCCAATTCCTGTTTCGGAGCCACACGGAACCAAGTTCCCCAGATAACAAGGCGCATTGCCCGGTAGATGTAGAAACCCTGGCTGTCGCGCAATGAGCCGTTTACATGGGCCCTCCTACGGTCCGAGGGCGACATCATGTTCAGGTGAGGCAGAGTATAGGGACGCAGTTCGATAGTGCCTTGGTCCAGAGATATGCGTTCCAGCGGACCAATTTGGGTAGCTTTGTGATCCTTGAGCAGGGGGTCAGTCGCAGGGACAGAAGTGAAGTTCATACGGATATCGAGCTGCCGTCCATGCTCGCCCGCTAGGAATCGATGAAAAACGAGTCCCAAATGGGAGGCAGCACGCAGCATGGCTTCATCCATGGACGCGATTGAGTTTCCACTACTGTTTTCGAGCTGATCAAGATCCTGCCAGAGGATCATGGTCCCGTGATCCAATGTCTCCAACGCCGCATACTCCGGGAGCGCCTGGTATTCTTCCGGTGCAAGCCGCAAGAGACTCCAGCTAGAGGAGCTGCTGAGATAATCCAAGTCCCAGCGGAAAGCATGTATCTCGCTGCGTTGTTTTGTCACCAGGGTGAGCTTGCGGCACTGGGAAATGGATGCGGTTTTGAGTCCGAGGCCGAACCGTCCGAGATCGTGGCTCGCACGCAGGTTCCGCGAGTCATTCCCTGCCAAACGCATGGCATCTTGTGCTTCCAAGGCGGTCATCCCCAAGCCGTCGTCGATGACGGCAACGTAGGGCTCACCTACTGCAGAAAACCGAATGTCCACCGTTGCTGCGCCGGCTGTGATCGAGTTGTCGACAAGGTCGGCCAACGCGGTTTCCAAGTTGTACCCGACAGCCCTCATGGACTCCATGAGCTGCGGTCCAGGCAGCAGTGTGATCGCGTCCGTCAAGCGTCCCCCAGAGCTAAATGCGATTAGTACTTATGAGGATCAGACTATCCTCTCGTACTGACATTCCTGTTCTAGGAAACCCCATCGGGTGCTTGGGGGATGCTGCTCAGCTGTATCCCATAACTTCGGCCACACGCTGTGCAATTTTCGATGCCAATAGTGGTGGAACCGCGTTCCCCACCTGCGTGTACTGCTGAGTCCGATTCCCCAGGAAGACGTAGTTGTCGGGGAAGGTCTGCAGCCGCGCTGCTTCACGGACGGTGAGGCTTCGCATCTGTTCATGGTCGGGGTGAATGTAGTAGTGCCCGTCTTTGGCGATGTGAGACACGACAGTGGATGAAGGTTTCCCCCACGCCTGGACCCGGAACCGATCCTCGAAGGGCACCACCACGTTGTTGATGTTGTTGTGCTTGGGCCAGTGGGCAGCCGGCAGGCTGCGCACCTTCGGGCTCGAACCGTCGGCCGTCACCAGCGCAGCCAGCAGATAATAGCGAACCAAATCTTCAAGCATGTGGCCACGGGCTTCATGGTTCCACGTAACAGGCGCAGCATCTTTACGGAGCCATGTTTGGAGCTCACCTGCTGCGGAGGCCTTATCGAAGGGCTCCGGGGGGCGGACGGATGTCGACTTGGTGTCGAGTTCGTAAGGGCTGGGAGCGGACGCCCGCTCTTTACCCGGAAGCGCCTGCAAGAACTGGTGCGCTTGCTCGCGTATGGTGGCCCAGTCCTCCCACGTGGCATGCGGACGGCGGGAAATGCCCGAGCGCAGGTGGGGCAGAGACCAGATAGCATCCTGAACAGTTACGGGTTCGCGGTGTTCAAGGGCCTTTGGGGCCGGAAGCTGGGCGTCCCGGCGCAGGCCTACGATGATTACCCGGTGGCGCTTCTGGGGAATTCCATACAGCTCTGACTTGATGATGAAGTCGGAGGGTTTGAGTTCCCCGGTGTCGCTGTTGACCACCATGGAGTGGAGATCGTAGCCAGGTGCTCGCAGATCCTGTTCGATGAGCTCGAAAATCTTGCCGTCCCCGCTTTTGGACGAGAGCATCCCTTTTACGTTCTCCATCACGAAGACCGCGGGGCGGAACTCGGTGATGATGTGCAGGTATTCCTTGTACAGGAAGTGCTTGTGGTCGTCTTTGAAGGTGACGTCGTGCTTGCGCCGGGAGCGTCCGGCCATGGAGTAGGCCTGGCACGGTGGTCCACCGATCAGGACCCATTCAGAGGCATCCTGAAGCGATTCCCGAATCAACGTGTCCGACTCTGGACGGCTGTCCTCGCTCAGGGTGAACTGTCGGACTTCTTCTTCTGCGTGTTCGAAAGCCGCTGCCACCTCGGGGGCTGATCGCATCTCGTCGTAGGTGACGTCCTTGGCGAGGAACTGCTTGTAGATCTCAGGTTGACCTTCAGGTAAATCGGAAAGGAACCGGTGAGCTGCGCGCAGGGTCAGGGTCTTTACTGCCGATGTCTCCATCTCGATCGACAGAACCGTCTGGAAGACCCGGTTGCCATCCTCATCTCGGATGCTGGAGAAGCCTTCGTTTAGGCCACCAGGGCCAGCAAAAATGTCAACGATGGGAATCACGGGGTCCTCCAAAATCAGTACGGCTCTCCAGGCTACCAGGCAGGAACGTGGAGCCTTGTAATCTTACCGGCTCGGCCCGTTCACCTTCACCCCAGTGAACATCGCAGCACTGACAGTTTCATCACCTTAGGGATGAAGGGTAAACACTGGCCTCCTTGCCGCCAAACTGGCATCTGGCGGTACGCAGCTACTCCCCGCGCCCCTCCCCGCAACAGAACAGATGAGACTGCTGGATCTCCTTCACCAAGGCGCCAACCGTCGATGGAGAGTCAGGGCGGAGTCGTGCCCTTCATTTGTTATTTGGAGCAGATCCGTATGGCCACCATGCCTCTTCCGCGACTAGCGTGCTCAGTTGGGGCCTCATTGACTGGTGAGGCAAGCGGCTCGTTCAGGTACGTCAGCGCGGTTCATCGCCTATATTGGGAGAGAAATGTCCACAAATACAGAAAGCCGTTTTGATTCGGCACGTAGATTCTTGAATGCTTATCATAAGATAGAAGCAATTCTGCGAAAGCGCCAGGGGGTGGGGAATGAGGTTGGGTTCGCTAGGCTCGTCAAAAATGATAGGCGGCTAGTGCGAGAACAAGTGGAGAAACTGCTTGACTTGACCGATTTGAGGAACGCCATAGCCCACACGCCTTATAGCGAAACCGATGAACCGTACGCCAACCCTCGGGAAGAAACTGTTCGCTGGATTGAAGATCAAGTGGACATTATCGAAAACCCTCCCAAGGTTCTCCCGGCATTACGCTTGGTGCCGCCCCAGACACTCGTCGCAAATGATAGATTGTCTGTTTTCCTTGGGTTGGTGGGTGATCCGCACAACTATTCACAGACGCCGTTTTGGCGCGAGAACGGGGATTTGGGTCTCATCACCACTAATGCAGTGGCGCGGTGGTTGGCGAATCAGTATGAAGTCAGCCAAGGATATCTAGCGGACGATGTGTCTGTTTCCGACGTATCTGATTCCGCTTCCGAGCCCAGGGATGCAGTGCTTATAAAAGGTAAAAACATGCGGGTCGCCGATGCGCTGAAAATTTTCGCCGGGGATAGTCAAACTGCCCCACCAGTAGCTATACTTATCACTGATTCGGGAAAGACGCACGAGAAACCGCTTGGCATAGTCACTCCTTCTGACATTCCGGCCATGGCTCGAATACTTGGCATTTAGTTATCTGATATGGAACTTCGACAAGCCGAACCGGCAGCCCGTTCCCGCCGCGGGACGAAGTCCTGGGCCTCGACGACGACGGCGTCCAGCTTCTCCTCGATCGGCAGGACATCGGCGAGTTCCTTGAGCAGGCGCGGCATCTCCTCGTCGAAGTACTCCTGCCCGGACCCGTCGGGCACGCCCAGGGACTGCACGTAGTCGTGGAACTCGCCCAGGAATACGGGCCGGGCCTGCTTCCAGGCGTCGACCTCGCGGGGCAGGTGCACGCTGAGCCCCTTGTTGTAGCAGAACAGCCCCACGCGCTGGCCGTCCTTTGGCGAGGAGCTTGGCCTTCTCGACGGCGAGCCAGGTCTTGCCGCTGCCGGCGCCGCCGACGAAGCGGGCGCGGGTGATCGAGCGGGTGGAATCCAGCCAGACCTTCTGCCGGGTGGTGAGCCGTTCCTAGTGGTACTCCAGCTCGGCGGCATCCAGACCCGGACGGCCTGCCGGGGTCAGATCGCCAGAGAGGTGGGGGAGGATGCGCTCGAGGTACTTGGGGGAGAGCGGTACGGACCCCTGCCCTTCCGTCTGGATAGCGCCCCGGATTTTTGCGGCGCAGTTGTTTGCCAGCTCCCCCTGGTCGACGACGAGGCTGCGCGGCGTGCCGGCCATCTCCCAGTCCGCAGAGACGTCCGAGTAGGGGAAGCACGCCATGTAGGTGATGCGGCTGGTCAGGGGAGTGCCGAGGCGGCTGCCGATCCAGTCCTTGAAGGCGTGCTGCGCGCTCTGGGCCTGGGCGACGGGACTTTCCATCTGGCGTTTACCGGTCCTGTCGCTCTGGTACCACTGGCTGTTGTCCACGGAGACCCTGCCGCCCTTGACCTCGAGGACCGCGACGCCGATGCCGGGCCAGAGGACCAAGATGTCGATTTCGTGTTCGGCGCGGCAGCGCCGCAGCTGGACCGAGTGCGCCAGCACGACGTCGTCGCGCAGCTGGGCGTGCAGGGCGTTCCAGACCGCCTGTTCGGCTAGGTGTCCGTCCTGAAAGTCGGGCTCTTCCGGCATGCAGCGCACGATTCCCCCTTATCGTCCGGCTAGTGCCGGGGATTTGTCAGGAAATCTGCCCGAGACAAAGACTCTTGGCTTCGCCGACCGCGCAATTCTTCGCGGGAGAGCGACCGAGCCACCTCGCGTGACTAATACACACTCCCCGCCGAGAAGGCAAGGAATGCCTCCACCCAACCCAGCTCAGACTCAGGCATCCGAGTGTGGTCGAGTGACCTCTACTCGTCCTCGGGAAATCAAATTTGTACCACCACAGGGTGATGTTGTGCACAGCAGGATTCGTTAACCGGCATTTTGTAGTGCTGTGCCTTTAGCTACGGATATGAACACACAGAGGACACCCAGTCGCAACTCAAGGAAAACTGTAACACTGTGTTACAGTCAGGATGTGGAAGAGGACGCTGAGTTGGTTCCGGTCAATGGATTAGTCGATAACCGCCGCGCTGCCGCGATCCTCGGAATCTCGGTGAACGCCTTTAAGGTATGGGCAAGTAGGGCAAAACTTCATCCTGCTGATGGTGATCCACTAAAAATGCCGAGCCCAGTTGCAGTAATGCACGGAAATGTTTATTCGGCTGACGAAATCATCGAATTCTCAAGGATGTTGAGTATTAGGAAGGAAAGGACGTCAATGTCTGTCCCGATGCTGGACTCAACGAGGCGATCACTGGGGTCCTATTTCACGCCTGATGATGCAACTGCGTTTATGGTGGAATGGGCTCTGAGGGGGAACGGAGAGTCATGGCTGGAGCCGAGCCTCGGTGACGGTTCTTTTGTGCGGACCGCAAACGCCTACGCAACGCGCCGAGGGTGGGAAAAGCCCCGGGTGACCGCCGTCGAGTTGGATAGAGCCACAGCGGCCAGCGCAGTGGAAGCGGGTATCGTGGCGCCGCAGTCAATCCGAGTGGCTGACTTCCTCTCGGAAAGGGATATACCGCCGGTGGATGTAGTGGTTGGAAATCCCCCCTACGTGAGGGTGCGCGCACTTAATGACGAGCTGGCGGCATCCGCTCTTCAGGCTGCGGAATCAACAATGGGCGCCCCCATGGACCCTGCTGGAAGCGCCTGGTTGCCGTTTGTGGCCAAATCCACGACGCACTTAAAAATTGGTGGACGACTCGCTTTAGTTCTTCCGTTAGACTTCACATACGTACGATATGCAAGGCCTCTATGGGATTTCCTGGGGCGAAATTATGGGCGACTCCAAGTCTTGCGCTTCAAAGATCGTGTTTTCCCTGATCTACTCCAGAATGTACTGGTTTTATTGGCGGATCGAAAAGGCGAAACTACCGCGCATGTCGATTTTTATCCCTTAGATAAGATCCCGGAACTCAGTGGGCCAGAACTGTTCGGGGGGCGAGAGCTGAAAATTAACGATATTGTGCGGGGCGAGCGTGTATTTCAACGTGCACTTCTCTCCACGGAATCACGAGAGGCATATGACGCGCTGCTGAGTCACTCAGAACGTTCCCTGAAGAGAGCAAAGTTTAATATCGGATACGTATCTGGGCATAAGGGATTTTTTCACCCCGACCAGAATTCTGTTGAGCGCTACTCTCTGCCGCATGAGTCGCTTCAGCCCACGGTCGTGAACTCCCGGCAGTTGAAATTGGGAGGTCTCCGAACATCTACGTCTTCACCTGAGAACTTCCTTTGGTTACCAACCGGTAAACTAACGGCTTCAGAAGAGGAGTATGTCATGCATGGAGAGCAGGAGGGCGTTCATCTCGGCTACAAATGCCGTATACGCCGACCTTGGTATGTAGTGCCTGGTGTAAAAATCCCTGACCTGCTGCTAACAACGTTTAGCGATAAACCAAAGCTCTATATCAATGATGGTGGTTGGGCAGCATCTAACAGTATCCTTGCAGGAACCTTGCGACCGGGGGAATCCGCCACGGATTTCGCAGCATCTTGGTATTCCGCCTTGACACTCCTCAGTGTTGAACTCGAAATTCACTCGCTGGGAGGAGGGGTGATGATAGCTGTTCCTAGAGAAGCAGACTCAGTCCACGTCTTAAAGAATAGCGTGATTCGTAATCGGGATGAAGAATCACTTAATCAAGCACTGTGTAGTAACGAGATCGATACGGCCTACGCGTCCGGAGACCAAAGCATAGTCGCCCTTGTGGGGCGTAGTGGTTGCAATGCTATCTGGGAAGGAATCGAAGCACTTAGTAACTGGAGGAAGTCCTCTCACGAACCTAAATCATTGAAGGCTGTCTAACTTCGTAGCGACGTCGACGTCTTCCAAGGGATATTCCCCTGAATCAGGGGATATAAAGATGTCGTCCATCCATATATTTCGAACATGAAACGTAGAGATCAACCGCGGAACGAACGTTGCGATGGACATATCCACTTCTGGCACCGCAGCCGAGACGATGTCGTCACGAAGCCCGACCGGATCAGAATGGAAATCTACGACACTGTAGGAAAATTGGTCGTATGTCCCAGTCTGATGTTTATAAAGGCGGTCGTCTCGTCCGCTAATCGAAGCATACATACGTGCGAAACGAGCATGGTTCGGGTTTTCGGCCTTCGTTTCGGTGCCCTTCTTTGTTGTCCAGGGGACGACCTTTAGAGGATGAATATACGCATAGCCGACAGTCGTCATTGGAAACCGTTCCTGCAGGCTAATCGCTTCCCCAACAATGTCTTGATAGTACGTCAGAACGTTTTTCCCAACCGAGCTCATCTGGCTGCGTACCCCTACCATCATCAGAGGCCCGTTTGTTGGGTGGATGACCGCGACGTCCACGTCCTTTGACTTGTAAGAACCAAAGATCTTGGCTTCTTCCACCACTTTCACACCTGCTTTGATCGCGGCAGGAGTCAAGCTGGTACGAAGTTCGCTAGCAATGTGGCCGTGGAAGCGCTTAATGAATGACTGGCTTCTAACAGCATGTTCCGGGTCGCTCACGAATAGGGTCCGCATCTCCGAAAGGGTCTCTTGGAGTTTTGGTGTCAGGGTCGCATACGATCCATCGCTCACTTTGTAAATCTCTTTTCAGTGTTATCGGGAGTATTGACGGTTTTGCTTCAGGACCTGAAGGTGAAGTGCGTTTGAAGTCTTACGCTTAGGTCGCCCTGTTACTTGGGGACTTAGGTGGTTTAGGTCTGCCGAATGGCGTCTGAACGTCTCCGAGCGTTGCAACTGTTACTTGGGTTGTCAAATTTCAACGCAGACTGATCCCTCTAACGGTGACGTAGAATGCCTCGACGGCATCGGCTAGGGGAGGTTCCATGGCGGCATGGATGGTGAGGGCTGGCAGCGCAGGAGAGCGCGAACAATGGGCCTTGGATAACGGTTACACGGGCGCTGGATATGGCGACGTCGACTCTCTAACCGATTGCGCCACTCGCGAAGATGTGGCGCGCAAGGTGAGCCAAGGTATTCCCAACAGCTCGAGCGGCGCTGTAAAGAATTTCGCGGCACAGCTGTGGGCGCTGAAGGACCGCATGGAAATAGGCGACTTGGTTGTGATGCCCTTGAAGCGAACCTCGGAGGTCGCCATTGGCAGCATCGACAGCGAGTACACCTACTTAGACGATCCGGACCCTCAGCGCAGGCATGTGCGCCGGGTGACGTGGAAAGTCACCGATCTCGCCCGATCGCGGATCAAGCAGGACCTGCTGTACTCCCTCGGTGCCTTCTCTACAGTTTGCCAAATCCAGCGTAACGACGCCGAATACCGGCTTCGCGCGTGCATTTCAGGAGGATCCGATCCAGGGGCGCGCGTGGGTTCATCCAAACCCGTACTTGTTCCGACCCCCTCAATTCCCTCAGTCAGGATGGATGACCCCGAACTCGTAGAACCCCCGGTGGATGTCTCGCGGTACGCCGCTGACTCCATCGCGAGCCGGCTCATCGAGGCCTTCTCCGGACACAAGATGGAAGGGCTTATCGCCGATATCCTCCGGAGCGCGGGTTACGTGTGTACTGAGCACGGTGAAGGAACCGACGATGGGATCGACATTGTGGCGGGGAAAGGAATCCTCGGCCTCGAACCGCCACGGTTGATTGTGCAAGTGAAAAGCCAGGCATCGCCGGTGGATTCGCCTACCGTCTCGCAGCTGCACGGTTCGCTGGCAATCCACGGCGCGGACCAGGGCCTGCTCGTAGCGTGGGGCGGTCTCACCAGACAGGCCAGGAAACTGCTGGAATCCCAACGCTTTGCCATTCGGGTTTGGGACGCTGATGAAGTGGTGGCGCAGCTGCAGGAGCACTACGGCTCCCTCCCTGCCCGGGTGCGACGCGAACTTCCGCTCAAACAGATCTGGACGCTGGCCGACGAAGCCGGGTAAACCGGGGGACATGGGACAGATCCTCATCCGGCAGCCGAACGGCACCTGGCGCGAGCCGGACCCTGCCGGGTACGCCGCTGAAGCGGATTTGCAACAGATCCTCGCGGAATACCCGGAGCTAATCCCGGGTGTCAGCGCCGACGCCGTGACCTGCCGGGAGTTCCAGTCGACAGCCGGGCCGGCCGACGTGGTCGTTGTGGATGCCGACGGACAGGTGACGCTCGTGGAGTGCAAGCTGGCCAGCAACCCACAAATTCGGCGCGAGATCGTGGGGCAGATGTTCGACTACGCCTCGCGTCTGTGGAAGATGGGAATCGAGGACTTTGACGCCCGATGGCAGGACCGCACCGGTCAGTCGCCGTTCCCGGCCGACGACGACGGTGTCCGGCTTCGTGACTTCGTCGCGGAGAATCTCACGCAGGGCCGGTTTCGGATTGTTCTGGCGGTCGACGCAATCAACGAGCCGCTGAAGAGGATGACCGAATACCTCAACGCCATGTCCGGGCCGGACACATCGATCATCGCCGTCGAATATGCCCGGCTTACCCAGGGGACGATTGAGATGCTGATGGCCCAAACCTACGGCAAGGAACTGGCAGAGGCGAAGGCGGCGTCGGCCGCTCGTGACCGGACGGTGTGGGACACGGAGACGTACCGGGCGTGGCTGCAAGACAACGAACCGGCGTCGATGCCGAACTTCCTGGCATTCATCAACGAGACCGCAGCACTGGGGTTGGATTTCGAAGGCTCCAAAGCAGTCAGCCCGTCGGGCGGGTTGAAGATCCACGATGCGCAGGGCAGACGGCTCGGTTCCGTCTCCCTGTTCCATTTCTCGGGGCAGGGCACTTCGGTGGAGTTCAGCCTCATCCCCATGTCTCGTCTGCCCGGCGGCGAATGGCCGCCGGATGCCGGAATCGAAGCATTCCTGCGCGAGATGGAAAGCACTCCTGGACTGGCCGACGTCGGTAGGAATCTACGCGCGAGCAGATTCACCACCCGCCGTCCGAATGTCTCTCTGGCGTCACTGGACGAGGAATCCGTGCGCCGTGGGCTGCGTGCTCTGAGGTTCCTTTGGGGGAGCGGATCGGTTTCGGAAAGCCCCGGGCCTCTGTCCTGACCTCGAGGGCGGGATCCAACCGATTCGGCACCGGCCCCTCCTTCTGCAAGGATGCAGGGTAAGCCTGCTGATAAAGGAGTTCCCCATGCCTTCCCCCACCTCCACGCCGAACACCACCGCCTATGGGGTGCACTCGGAGGTCGGCAAACTCCGCAAGGTCCTGGTCTGCGCTCCGGGCTTGGCCCACGAACGGCTCACCCCCACCAACCGGGAAGACCTCCTGTTTGACGACGTGATGTGGGTCGAAAACGCCCAGCGCGACCACGCCGACTTCGTCACCAAGATGCAGAACCACGGCGTGGACGTGGTGGAACTGCACGATCTCCTGGGCCAGACCATGGACCTGCCCGAGGTGAGGACCTGGCTGCTGGACCGCAAAATCATCGCCAACCGGGTCGGACTGGGCCTGGTATCCGGCACCCGGGCCTTCCTGGATTCGCTGACCGGAGCGGACCTGGCACGCTACCTCATCGGCGGGCTCGCGACGTCGGACCTTCCCGCCGACTACCGCACCGATTACATCGCCCTGGCCCGGGAATCCTCCGGCCGGCCCGAGTACCTCCTGCCGCCGCTGCCCAACACGCTGTACACCCGCGATACCACCTGCTGGGTCGGCGGCGGGCTGACGCTGAACCCGCTGTACTGGCCGGCCCGGCACGACGAGACCCTGCTGATGCAGGCCATCTATAAGTTCCATCCGGAGTACGCGGCGTCCACCGTCTGGTGGGGCGACGGGGAACAGGACTGGGGCCAGGCCTACCTGGAAGGCGGGGACGTGATGCCGGTGGGCAACGGCACCGTGCTGATCGGCATGGGGGAGCGCACCTCCCGCCAGGCCATCACCCAGCTCGCGCAGTCGCTGTTCGCCGCCGAGGCCGCCGAACGGATCGTGGTGGCCGGCATGCCCAAGCTGCGGGCCGCGATGCACCTGGACACAGTGTTCACCTTCGCCGACCGGGACCTGGCCACCATCCACACGGCCATCGTGGACGGCATCCACGCCTTCACCATCCACCCCTCGGACCGCAGCCCCGGCCTGGAGGTGCGGGACCACCGCGACCGCCGCTTCGTAGACGTGGTCGCCGAATCCATGGGCTACAAAAAGCTGCGACTGGTCGAGACCGCCGGCGACTACTCCGCCTCCGAACGGCAGCAGTGGGACAGCGCGAACAACGCTGTCGCCCTGGAGCCCGGCGTGGTGTTCACCTATGACCGCAACACCCAGACCAACGCGGCGCTGCGGAACGCCGGCGTCGAGGTCATCCCGATTGTCGGGGCCGAACTCGGCCGCGGCCGCGGCGGCGGGCACTGCATGACCTGCCCGATCATCCGGGATGGCTTGGACTAACGACGACGACGGCGGCGGCTGGCACTTGACCGCGGCCACGCCCGACATCGAAATTCCGGCCACGGTTTCAAGTTGGACATACGTGAACGCACCATCTCTGACGGGTGCACGCCTTTCCACTGCAGGGACCCCTTCGGCAACTGTCTCGAGGTGCTGGCCACCGATTCGGACCCTGCCGTCTCCCTCTGAGAGGATTATGGTGAGCCGCTGACGGAGGAGCCTCCGCAGGAAGCGGTCCGTCCCTCCACAGATGTCTAAGCGGTGTTGCCTCAGTGGCCGCAACATCCGATTGGAAAAGAACCGTGTCTAATGCGCCTGCTTCAGGGGACAAAGCCCCAGCGGCCAAACTCTCCCTGCTGACCCTCACCACTGTGGTGATCGGGTCCATGGTCGGGGCCGGGGTGTTTTCCCTGCCCCAGCGCTTCGCCGAGGAAACCGGGGTGTGGGGTGCGCTGGTCGCCTGGCTGATTGCGGGTTCCGGCATGCTGATGCTGGCTTTCGTGTTCCAGCGGCTGTCCATGCGCAAACCAGACCTTGATGCGGGGGTCTTCGCCTACGCCAAGGCCGGCTTCGGAAATTACGTGGGTTTCTTCTCCGCAGCGGGTTACTGGGCCAGCGCCTGTGTTGGAAACGTCACCTACTGGGTGCTCACCATGTCCACACTGGGAGCCCTGTTTCCGCAGCTGGGTGCAGGGGACACCCTCCTCGCCGTCGTGCTGTCCTCGGCCGGGCTGTGGGGATTCTTCTTCCTGATCAGGCGCGGGATCAAAGAAGCCACGGCCATTAACCGGATAGTCACGATCGCCAAGGTTGTTCCCATCCTGGTCTTCGTGCTGTTTGCTGTCTTCCTGTTCGACCCCGCCGTCTTCGCGGGAAACCTTACCGGTGCGGACTATACGGGGCCGCTGTTCGAGCAGGTCAGCAACACGATGCTGGTAACGGTCTTCGTTTTCCTCGGTGTCGAAGGTGCCAGCGTGTATTCACGCCATGCCCGACGGCGGGAGGACGTTGGCCGGGCCACCGTCCTCGGATTTCTGAGCGTCTTTGCCATCTTTGCCTCGGTCACGATCGTTTCCTACGGCGTCCTGCCGATGGAACAGCTCGCCGAGCTGCGCCAACCATCCATGGCGGGTGTCCTGGAAGCGGGAGTGGGGACCTGGGGGGTGGTGTTCGTCAGCGCAGGCCTGATCATTTCGGTGATGGGGGCTTACCTGGCCTGGAGCCTGATGTCAGCGGAGGTCCTGTACGTGGCCGCCAGGGAGAAGGACATGCCGCGGTTCCTGTCCCGGGTCAGTGAGGACGATGTCCCGGTCAACGCCCTGCTGCTGAGCACCCTGCTCAGCCAGCTGGTAATGGTCATCACCTACTTCTCCGGGGATGCCTTCGACTTCGCACTGGACATGACCGCGGTCCTGACGTTGTTTTCCCTCCTTTTCGCGGCCCTCTACGCCCTCAAGCTCGGTTGGAGCGGGGAAACGTATGAAGGAGCCCCGAGCCGCACCCGGCGGGGCGACCTGGTCATTGCCGTCATTGCCACCATTTATTCTGTGTTCCTGGTCTATGCCGCCGGGCTGCCCCTGGTGCTGCTTTCGATGATTTTCTACGCCCCCGCCACCGTCCTGTTCGTGATTGCCCGCCGTGAACAGGGGCAGCGCGTTTTCCGGGGAGGGGAGCTTGTTCTTTTCCTCATTACTTTGGCAGGAGCCGTTGCAGGCGTGCTCGCCCTGACCCGGGGCTGGATAGCGCTCTGAGCGGAGGGCGTGCCGCGTCCTGCGGTATGCACCCGGAGGTGGGCAAGCTGCGCAAGGTTTTGGTCTGTGCCCCGGGTCTGACCCACGAACGGCTCACGCCGACCAACCGTGAAGACCTGCCGGGCCCGACCCGGGTACCTGCTGCCGCCGCTATGAATCTTCTACTGGCCGGCCGGGCACGACGTAATCCTGCTGATGCAGGCCATCCATCTGTTCCATCCGGAATCCGAACGCCAGCAGTGGAACAGCGCGAACAACGCTGTCGCGCTGGAGCCCGGCGTGGTGTTCACCTATGACCGCAACACGCAGACCAACGCGGCGCTGCGGAACGCCGGCGTCGAGGTCATCCCGATTGTCGGTGCTGAACTCGGCCGCGGCCGCGGCGGCGGGCACTGCATGACCTGCCCGATCATCCGGGATGGCCTGGATTAACGACGACGGCGCGTGGCGGGCGGGCGGGGGCTCACCACGAGCTCGCCGGCGTCGCCCATGGGGTTACGTAGCCGGCAGGCTTCGGGCAGCACCGGCAGCGTCGGTAACATGCTCGATGTTTCCATCCGGAGCCTTCCGTGCCGAGATGTTCCGCCAGTGAAGGACCATTGCCGCAATGATTAGCGGGACGTGAATGGCGGGGAGATTTCTGGCCAGCCACTGCGGGAGATAGATGTCGGTGACAGATCCAGTACTGTCTCCGAGATCGCGTGCCACCGCCGTGAGCGGGCAGCGGAATACGTTGCCGGCGAAGATCAAGGTCTCCGCGGCCACCACCGCGGCCGCGACGCCTACGGTCCGGTCTGACAGCTTCCGGACGCCGGTGACCAGTATGTAAAGCATGCAGCTTTCAATGGTGACCCACGCGAACGTGTGAAACACCTTCACCGCTCTAAGTAGCCCGCTGCGTTCATCCATGCCTCATTGTCGCGCCCGCTCTCGGGAAAGTGAGTCCTGGTTCCCTCCTTTCGTGAAACGGGCCGTCATGCAGCTGAACACTCGGCCGCGGCCGCGGCGGCGGGCACTGCATGCCCTGCCCGATCATCCGGGACGGTATCTATTAACCTGCTACGAAGGTTCCGCTGCCGCCGGGTACGTAGGCTGCTCTGGAATCGCCGGTCATCCTCAGCCCGTGATCCTCCCAACAAAGCCCTTCAACCACTTGATGATCCGCCCTAGCATAGGAATAGGGGACGCAAAACGGTCGCGCTCGTTGTCGGCGTTGTCCTCGTTGCTGGCGAGCGGGGCACTGGTGGATGAACCAGACACCGCCCCCGTACCGGAGCCGACGCAGGTTGCACAAACGCCCGCCAGCTACGGACACGACGAAAACAGAACCCACCCCTACGGAGGGGACGCCCGCAACACCCATCCCGGTTTCGGCGGAAATGCTGGCCAGGGTAGCGGACGAGGCAGAAGATTACCTGCCCATCACCCCCATCGAAGGCGCGGCCCTTAGGTCCCAGGTCCATCCGGACCCTTACATGGTCGCGATGCGATACCAGCTGCCCGGAGGAGATGAGGAGATAGGAATCTGGGCGGTTATGACCCTCGATAGCGGGCCGTTTATCTCCGTCGATAAAAACGCAAAAGCGGTGACGCACTGACCAGACGGCGAAAGTCCTCTTACAAGATCAACCCGCTGTATACCGACGGCGACGGCGTAGAGGCTTACGTCAATAACGTCGAAAGGGAAGAAGTCAAGTGGCACTGAACAAGAAGAAGGCAATCATCGCCATTGCAGCTGTGGCCGTCATTGGTGGTATTGCCACCGCAATGGACACCACCACCGAAGAGGCACCGGCTCCCGTGACGGCGACACCCGCACCCGCCGCCACCGAAGAGGCACCGGCACCTGCAACAGAAACCCCCGCCCCCGCAGAAGAAGAGACCCCTGTGCAGGTCGCCGACGATGCGGACCCCGCCGATATCGAAACGGTCCTGAGCGGCTTCCCCCGCGACGGTGAAGGCTACGTCGTTCTCGACTCTGCAGCCGCCGACCACGCCGACGGCACCGTCGTTGGCCTGGAAGTCGAAACCCCGCTCGGCACCACTGAACGCGGCGTTTGGATGCTCCGCAGCAACGGCAGTGTACAGGCGGCGAACGAGGACACTGCGGAGAATACCGCGGCATCGTGGCCCGTCCGCAAGGATGCCCGCTACGCCCTGGACGACGAGGTTATCTCTGTCGATATGGCCCTCGGGGTGAACTAGCATGCAGACCATCACCACGACCGAATCCCGAGGCCGAGTAACGCTGGTACGGCTCGCCTACTACATTCTCGTAATGTGGTGGCTCGCGATTTACGCCGCCGTGATCGACCTGACCATTGCAGGCGGGAAGCTTCTCTGGAACTGGCTGAATGACCGGCCCGTCGCCGTCGCCGGCCCAGTTTTCCGGCTGACGCGGCGCCTCGTTATCTCGCCGCGCCGCAGGAAGCAGTCCATCACAACCACGACTACCTACGTCTAGAACATCCCGCACCTAGGGCCATACCTCCGAGCTGCCGATTCGTCCTTCGGCCAGCCGTGGAAACTCATCCTGCCGTAGGCGCGGGCCCTCGCCAGTAGAATCGACGGATGCCCGAA
The DNA here is from genome assembly GCF_024385525.1 of Arthrobacter sp. zg-Y238. Classification (GTDB taxonomy): domain Bacteria; phylum Actinomycetota; class Actinomycetes; order Actinomycetales; family Micrococcaceae; genus Arthrobacter_B; species Arthrobacter_B jinronghuae. Next base: position 246,976 of record NZ_JANFLU010000011.1, read on the forward strand.
ACCCTGCAGCCCACCGCACCACGCGCCGCCACCGCCTCCACCCGCCTGGCGCGCATCGTCACCGAAACCACCGCCCCGGCCGTCCTCGTGGGAATCCTCCTGCTGCTGCAGCCGCTGCTCAGTCCGGGCGTGACCTGGCTGCAGGGCATCGTCGCGGCGCTGTTCACCGTGGGGCTGCCCTTCGCCGGGATCCTGGTGTTGAAGCGGCGTGGCAGGGTGACCGACCACCATGTAGGCGTGCGGACCCAGCGGGCGCCGATCCTGGCAGCCTCCGCAGTGTCCCTGGGCATCGGCGCGCTGCTCTTGGTCCTGCTGGACGCCCCGGCGGCAATGTTCGGCGAAATCGGCGGCGTCTTTATCGGCATGATGCTGTGCCTGGCAGCGAACCTGGTGTGGAAGCTTTCGGTGCATTCCGCCGTCGCCGCCTACGTCGGGCTGGCCCTGCTTGCGCCCATCCCGGCGGTCGGCGCGGCGCTGGCCCTGCTGCTGGCCTCGGCCACAGGCTGGTCCCGGGTGAAGCTCGGCGATCACACACCCACGCAGGTCCTGGCCGGACACATCGCCGGATGCCTGACCTTCACCGCCGCCATGCTGCTGCCCTAATCCGCGGTTCGGAAAGCATTTCTTGCAGTCATAAGTCTTGTTACAAACCCTTAACGATTTTAGCCCCTGCAATTAGCCGTTAATAGACCGTTCCAGTTAACAGAAGAATGAGCGAAATACAAACCCGCCGAATCCGGATGCTTTGACACCCGAAACCACGCGGGGCACCGTGACGCTTGTCATAATGTGGACGGATGACTCAGACAGCATCCAAGAGAGTTCGGGCCGGCACGGTCATCACCTTGATGGGGGCAATCCTTGCCTACCTGATCGGATCCGGTTTCGCCACAGGCCAGGAGGCACTGCAGTACTTCGCGTCCTTCGGGGCGCCCGGTGCAGTCGGCGCCCTGGTGATTAGTTTTTGCCTTTATTCCTACGTCACGGCGGTGGTTCTCCGCGATGGCCGCAACCTCCGGTTGAAATCCGGAAATGCGATCTTCGAGTATTACTGCGGAAAGTACATCGGCAAATTCTTCGGCGTTTTTGCGCCCTTGTTCTTCTTCTGCCTGTTCGCAGTCATGCTCTCCGGAGCCGGTGCCGCGCTCAACGAGCACTTGGGCTGGAACAGTCAGGTGGGAATCCTTGCGATGGCAGTGGGAGTGCTGCTGACGGTGATGATGGGGCTCGATGGCTTGGTGGGTATTGTGTCCAAACTCGGTCCCGTCATCGTCGTCCTGTGCCTCGTCGTCGGCATCATCGGTATCGCCAGGAGCCCGCAGGGCATCGCGGCATCAGCGGATACCCTCCCCACCATCGACGTTCTGCAGGCGGCCCCGAACTGGGCCGTGTCGGGATTCAACTACCCGGGACTGGGGATCCTGATGCTGGTCCCGTTCCTTGCAAGCCTGAGCACACGAGTCCGCAATGACAGGGAAGCCGTCACCGCCGGATTGGCCGGAGCCATGACGTTTGTGGCGGCGGTTGCCGTGGTGGCTTTCGGGCTGCTGGCCAACATCGGTGACGTGTATGACAAGCAGATCCCCATGCTGTGGATTGCCAACCAGATTTTCTCCGGCGCGGGCAGCATCTTCTCGGTGGTCCTCTTCGCAGGCATTTACACCACCGCCGTTCCGCTGCTGTGGACGGCGATCAACCGGATCGAGACAAACGACAGGAGCAACCGGGCACAGATGTTCGCCCTCATTGCCACGGTGGCTGCGGTGCTGTTGGCGCAGGTGCCGTTCGCGGAACTCGTCAACGTCCTGTACCCGGTTGCCGGTTACCTGGCACTGGTTCTGGTGGGGTGCATTGTCATCCGGCAGATCCGAAACATCCGGGCCCGGAAGCGGGGGACCGACGTCTACGCCGTTGCGTTCGAGCGGTTACCTGAGGAGAAGGCAGCTACTGCGCCCCAAGACGTCCAGGCCGGGTAGCCCGGCGACCACAGGCGGCCACAGGCGACCACAGCCGGCCCCGGCAGCCCCACTCCGGGGCCAAGCCGCAGTTTGCGATAAAGTCAGGGGCAGTCTCTTCACACAAATTGGACATAAGCAGGCACGAAAAAGACGTGTGAAACAACGATGGGGGTTTCATGACAACGCGATTCGGGAAGTCCGCCGGTGAACGGGCCACCTCAAAAGCAGTCGTCGCCGCCCTACAGCTGGGCGAGCACGTCACGTTCGATGAACTGCTGGCCGCCGTGACCAAGACGCACGGAAAACCCATTGAACTGCGCGACATCGACTCCGCCGTGATTCCTTCCGTCACCGGTCTCTGGATCGAGAAGGACACGAAGTCGATCATCCTGCTGCCCTCCGGCGACAACCGGCTGCACCGCACCCACGCCGCCTGCCACGAGTTCGGACACATCCTCCTGCGCCACCAAGGATGCGGCGGAGTGGAAACGGCCATGCCGTCCCTGTTCCAGCACGTCGGCAGCCGCCAGGGAATCCGCCGGATGCTGGCGCGGTCCCTGGCTTGGAACGAAACCGAACGCGCCGCCGAGCAGGTGGCCTACCTCCTTTCGCTGGCCCTGCTGCCTCGGGAACGCGACAGCTCCAGCACCTTTGAACGGACCTTCCTGTGATCACCCTGCAGATGATGCCGGCCGCCGCCCTCTGGACGCTGGTGATCATCCGGCTGGTGGGTCTGCGCTTCGGCTGGAAGCTTGGCATCCTGCCCGGCATGGCTGCGGTGGCCATCGGCGCCACCCTGAACATTGACCAGGTCTACCTGTACGTCGATTCCCTGCTGGGGGAGCGGAACCTGCTCAACCTGATCGTCCACCTGCTCATGGGTGCCGGAATGACGGAACTGTGCCGCCTGCTGCTCAAGGCCACCGGCAGAACGGACGACGACGGCGGGCGGCATGTGAAGGCACTGATCGGCATGGGTGTTGTCCTGGCCGTCATTCAGACGACCCTGCTGCTGGTGTCCGATACCCCTGGCTCCGCCACCAACTTCACCGACACCTTCGCCTCCATCCCCACGATTGCAGCGTACCAGGCGAGCTTCTTTGCCTGGATCGGCGTGGTGCTCGGCTATACCGGCGTCGAATGCCTGCGCCGGGACAAGAGCGGGGAATCCCGGGAGTTCGGCGTCGGCCTGAGCATCCTCAGCGCCGGGTGCCTGGCCGGAGTCGGCGCCGTGTCCGTGAAAATGCTGCTCATCGGTCTGGAATTCGCCGGCGTGCAGGCGTCCTTCGGCCTCTACATCGGCTACCGCATCCTTATGGCGCTGACCATGTTCGGCTTCGCGGTCGGGTTCGCGGTGCCGTCCTACGCCCGCCTCAAAACCGCCGCCGCCGACCGCCGTCGTCGTGCCGAGGATCTGGACGCCCTGCGGCCGATCGTGCGCCGCCTGATGAAGACCTGCGAAGGCACGCGGGCCCTGGAAGCGGCCAACGTATCCCTCAACGCCCGCACCTCCAAGACCCAGCTCTACCGCTGGTTCATCTTCATCGGCGACATCCGGGTCCTGGAACCCGGGCTGCTGTCGCCGGAGGAGACCCGCATCATTGACGAGATAGGCACAAGAATTGAAGACAAGGGAACACCCGCCCGCCGCGCAGCTATCCTCGGCGGCTAGCTGGTACTCCAAAATCCTGCCGCCGGCCCTGGTGCTGGCGGTCCTCATCATTGCTGCGGGGATCGAGGCGGGGCTGGGACCGGTGGGCGTGCTCCTGCTCCTGGCCGGCGTCGTCGTGGTGCCCGGGGCGATCTACAAGGGCACCAAGGGACTGTTCCGACGCCGCGGGATCCCTGACCGCTGGCGGGCCGCCCTGGTGGCTGCCCTGATGCTGGCCGGCGCAGTCGTCTGCTACCTCCTGCCCGTGGCCTCCCCGGTGCCGGAAACGGTGACCGGGCTGCTGCTCGGCAACCTGGGCCTCGTCTTCTTCCGGCGCTGGCTCAACGTTTCGGCGCACGTGTCCGTCCTGACCTTCGGCGTGCTCTGGGTAATCGCGACATACGGGGCGGGCTGGGCGTGGCTGTTGATACTATCGCCGTTGATGATCTTCAGCCGGGTGTCCCTCGGCGAACATACCCTGAGGGAAGCGCTGTCCGGCGCGGCCCTGGGACTGGCCACCTTCTGCTGTTTCCTCGCAGTTATGACATGGAGCTGAACTACGTGAATGATTTTGATCTTCCCCCGGAGCGTGCTGCGGGCATCCGACGAGCCGAAACGCTTGCCCGGAAGATCAATCTCCTGCTGGACGTCATCATGTCCGACTCCGGCAAGCCCTTTGACTACCCGACAATTAGGGACGCCGCGCAGAAAGCCGGCTACTACCTCTCGCGCACCCGGTGGTCGCTGCTGAAATCCGGCAAGGAGCAGGTGGTTCCGGAGGAAGCCCTGCGCGCCATTGCCGCCGTCTTCGACGTCGACCCCGACTATCTGCTGCAGGAAGACGGAAACCTGCCTGAGCGGGTCGAGGCCGAGCTGGAGCTGCTCCGCAGCCTGCGCCGTGCCGAGGTGCGGAACTTTGCGGCCAGGGCACTGGGTCCGGTGGATCCGGAGGCCTTGAAGGCGATCGCGAAAATCCTGGACGAGGATCACTAGCCCTCCGCCTCCCGTCCCGGGGCCTTCTGCGGCCTGCGCGACGTCGAGTAAAACTTTGACCCGGACACCGAGCGGTGGTAGCGTCTCACCCATGTCTCACACATGTGTGAGACGAGTTTGAAAAGTTCATAAACGGCGGACAGAGCGATCCTGAGCCCGATGGGGAATCTTCGTGTATTTGTGGCTGGGGGGTCACTGCCGAAGTCTCCACCTCGAAGGCCTACAGGCCTCCGTTCCCGTTTGTCGGCGCGTTTCGGCGCGCTGTATCTGTAGCATCCGCTGCCTGTGGGGGGTCGGTGGAAGGCTGCAAGCGAAGCCAGCGGATATCCTCCGCTGGCTTCGCTGTTTAACGAAAAGGCATTGAGGCTGCGCGTAACGATCGGTCAACTCCTGCTCCATGGCGGTTCCGCCGTCTTAGACTGGCGCCAAGCCGAGTCAGAAAGCAGCCATGAAGCGCCGAATTCCCCAGTACTCCGAACTCCGCGATCTCGTCCAGTTCAAGTCCCTCGACCTGGACCGCCGCCGTGCCCGCCTGGCCAAGGCCACCAACATCTGGGAACTGAGGGACATCGCGAAGCGGCGGATCCCGGCCGCAGCCTTCGACTACGTGGACGGCGGCTCATTCGGGGAGCACGCGCTCCAGCGCAACCGCGAGGCCTTCAACAACATCGAATTCGTGCCGCACGTGCTGCGCGATGTGACCAGCGTGGACCTGAGCACCAAGATCGCCGGCACCGAGTCGGCCCTGCCCGTCGGCATCGGACCCACCGGGCTGACAAGGCTGATGCACACCGAAGGGGAGGTGGGCGGCGCGCAGGCCGCGGCCGCCTTCGGGGTGCCCTTCTCGCTCTCCACGATGGGCACCGCCTCCATCGAGGAACTGGCCGCAACGGTGCCCGACGCCGCCAAATGGTTCCAGCTCTACCTCTGGAAAGACCGCGAACGTTCGCGTGAACTGGTGCAGCGGGCCGCGGCGGCGGGGTACGGCGCGCTGATCGTCACGGTGGACACCCCGGTGGCCGGCGCCAGGCTCCGCGACACCCGCAACGGCATGACGATGCCGCCCACCCTGACCGCCAAAACCATTCTGGACGCCTCCTACCGGCCCGAGTGGTGGTTCAACTTCCTCACCACCAAACCGCTGGGCTTCGCCAACTTCGAGGGTGAACGGGTCTCCCTGGCCGAAACCGTGAACACCATGTTCGAACCCTCGCTGAACCTCGCCGACTTGGACTGGCTGCGCGAGACCTGGCCGGGCAAGCTCATCGTCAAGGGCATCCAAACGCCCGACGACGCCGTCGAGGTCCTGGCCCGCGGTGCGGACGCCCTGGTGGTCTCCAACCACGGCGGAAGACAGCTGGACCGTGCCCCCGTGCCGCTGCGGATCCTGCCGTCCATCCGGGCCGCCGTCGGACCCGAAGCGGAGATCATCCTGGACTCGGGCATCATGTCCGGCGGCGATATCGTGGCGGCGCTTGCTGCCGGCGCGGACTTCACGCTGATCGGCCGGGCCTACCTGTACGGGCTGATGGCCGGCGGCCGGCAGGGCGCCGAACGCACCCTGGAGCTGCTGCGGACCGAAATGACCCTGGTGATGCAGCTGCTCGGCGTCACGAGCGTGGCCGAGCTGCGTCCGGAGCATATCCGCAGCGTGTGACCCGCAGGGCTCGCTCGCCGCCGGGAATTGCAATCCGCGGGCGCCGGTCCACCGGTCAGGACGCGGCGTCGGAGGGGGCAGCCCGGAGTCCGTCGTCTTCCGGCGTGTGGTGGTTTCGGGTGCGGGCAATGGCCCCGGCAGCGCTGACGCCGCACGCCCCTGCGGCAACGGCAAAGGCCAGCCCGAAATCGGACGCTTCGATGAGGGCACCGGTCAGCGCTGCCCCGGCGGCCTGCCCCAGAATGAGGCTGATGAAGAGGGCCGACGTGCCGGCTGCACTACTGCTCGCCGTGGCGGTGGCCCAGATGATGAGGACCGACGTCGCGGCGGTGTAGGCCAGTCCGAACAGTGCAGCCGCGGCGAAGGAGATTCCGGTACTTCCCGGTGCGAGGGCCATACCCGCCGTGGCCGCTGCGGTGGCCAGTACCGTGACCGGCCAGGTGAGGCGGATCGAGTGCCGGGCCAGCCAGGGGGCGGTCAGCACTGCGGCCGCGCCGCCGACGCCAAGGGCAATCCAGGCTCCGGCGGACAGCGCGACGGGCATGCCGCCCTGATCCTCGAGCAGGGTGCGTCCGTACACCCAGACCGCGGCGCAGCCGATGCCGTAAATGAACGCCGCAGTGAGCGGCCATTTCAACGCGCCCAGACCGAGCCCCCGCTGCTGGCTTCCGCCGCGCTGCCGCTGCCCGGCGTCGTCGTTCCCGTTTGCACCTTCTGCATCGTCTTGAAGACCCGCATTCCCGCGGTCCCGCGAGACGTCCCCAAGCAGCACCCCGATCATCCCCGCCACTGCGATCACCGCGATCAGCACCCACGCCAGCCGCCATGCGGGCCCCAGCAGCAGTGCGAGCAGCCCGGCTGCGACCACGCCGAAGCCGGTTCCGGAGTTCACCACCGACTGTCGCTTCGCCGCGGAGAACGGCTTCGTGTTGCGCTGCACCAGTTCCACCAGGGCAGGGGAGGCGAACCCGGCACCCATCCCGGCCAGCAGCACGGCCGCGGCAAAGAACCCCGTGGACGAAGCCGCCGCGATACCGGCCGAACCGAGTGCCGCCGTCGACCCCGCCAGAATGGTCATCAGCCGCGGATGCCGCGGCGCGTACGCGAACCCCAGCCCGGCGGAGACGCAGTAGATCACCGAGGCGCCGGAGGAGAGCAGCCCGCCGACGGCAGGGGTCAGTTCGAAGGAGGCGGAGAAGGCCGGCAGGAACAGGCCGTAGCCCAGCCGTGCCAGTCCGTAGGTCGCGGCGATAAGTGTCACCGCGGCGACCGCGAAGAGCGGGCCGGCGGTCGGAACAGAAGGCTGTAACGGTCGTTTCATTGAAACGTACGTTATATGCTGTGCGCATGGTTGGACAACCCAGTGCACGAAACCGGCTGCTCGACGCCGCCGAGGAACTCGCCTTCACGCAGGGTGTCGCGGCGACGCCCGTGGACCGGATCCTGCAGCGCGCCAACGTTGCCCCGGCGACGCTGTACGCGCATTTCGGCAACAAGGAGGGCCTAATCGCGGAGGCCCTGCGCCGCCGGCTGCAGAACTGGGACGCGGCCTGGCAGCGGGAAATCGACGCCGCCGCCACGGACCGGGACCGGCTCCTGGCGGTCTTTCCCGCCCTCACGAGCTACCGGTCCGGCACGTCTGCCGCGCGCTGGTGTGCCGCGCTCGGCGTCGCGGCCGAAACCGTCGACCCGGGCCAGCAGCTCGCCGAAACCCTGTCGCAGGATACGCAGCTGCTCACCGACCGCTTCCGCGAACTGGCTGTCCCCGTTGTCGGCGCGGACGACGCCGACGCGCTGGCGGCCCACCTGCTGCTGATCTTCACCGGCGTACTGGGCATGCTGCTCCGCGGTTCCTCGCCGGAAGAAGCGGCGGCCACTGGCCGTGCCACCGCCGGGTTCGTTATCGACGGGTTCGGCTCGTCCCGCTCGGCCGGGTAGTTCCGGACGACGACGGCGGCGGCCGTTTGCGGGTCGGGGTGGGCATGTGAGCGGCGTGTCGGCGGAAGGTGTCTTGGTTCCATCAGAGAATGAGGCATGGATCTCATGACCTCCGCGGCGGCCGCTGCTGCTCTTGCCAGCGCCGTCGCTGCCTTCTTCAGCTGGATGGTGGCACACAATTCAATGCTGGCCGAGCGCCGCCGCTATGCGGCAAGCCTGCAAGCAGACCTAACAACGGGGGAAGTTGCAGCCGCCCGTAACGTTATTGGGAGCTGGCTATATGGGCCGCACGTAAGACACTCCCAAATTGAGGAAAGCGAACTGATCCAGTCTTACTACACGGTCGCATGGGCTATAGAACGTCTTGCGGCCGGACGGAGTGCTCTCGGTGTGTTGCGCTTTTCCGATCGGCGCACAATCGCGACTTTCGACAAGAGAATTAAGTGGCATGTCCAAGAGCAAGCCAGAAATCTAAAGATTCTTGCTCAACATATCAAGATGGACAATGGGGATCTCCTTCAATCCTTGAACGCGCTCAAGGAAGAAATCCCTGATCTCGATACGAGTGCTTCGAGTCACTCCTTCATATGCGATGCGCCGGACTGCCGTCGAACTAATCCGATCCCGGAAGCATGAAGCATGTGACGAAAGGTCTGCGTTCTAAAGGGCGTGACCGCTTTCGTCCCTATATGGCAGACCTCTCTCCTACACCCGGCCGTTTGCCGGCCGGGGCTTCACCGGGGCTGAGGTACTGGACGTCGCGGCGGCCGTCGGTGAGGATCCGCAGGTCCTCGTCCAGGTTCCGCCGCAGCTCCATCAGTGCGAACTGGTAGCTCCCCGGATCTGCGGCAACATCGCGCAGGTAGCGGTTGCTGGCTGCGGACATCCGCATCAATATCTCGGTGGCACCGGATCCGGGCGTGAGATGCGCGAGTGTCTCCATGAGGTTTTCGCGCAGATCCTGCACGGCGGACCTGTGCCGGGCTTCCATCGGTCCGCCCTGTGCCGGCTGCGGATCGATCGGGGCCAGCGTGCGTTTCAGATGCAGGTAGGTGACCAGCTCGTTGAGCGCCCGGGACTCGTGCCGCCGGTCCAGGCTCCGCTTGGTCAGCCAGCCTGCACCGAAGCCGATGAGCACCCCAACGATGGGCCAGAGAACGTTCCAGATCCACTCCATCGCAACCTCCTCCAGGACGTGCAGAGAGGCTACGGCCGTATCCGGGCATCGGCTAGAGAACCGACGTCGGACCGGACTACTTGGTGTCCGTTCCGGATGGTAATTGCTCCTCCACAAGTCCTGTAGCCTTTGGGTCGATGCATTTGCATCCACATTCATGTCTTGTCCATGGGGGACCTATGCCTGTTTTGCCCGCACGCCGCACTGCATCTTCCGCCCGCTCCCGGGTGCTCACTCTTGGCGCGCTGGCGATCAGCACCGTCGTCGTCCTGTCCGGCTGCGGCGGCGGCGACGCAGAACCCGCTGCCGCCACTCCGTCGCCGACCAAGACCACCTCGTCCCCGTCACCGACGCCGACACCGACTGCGACGCAGATCGCGAACAAGGCCTGCAAGACCGCCGGTGCCACCCAGACGCAGAAGCAGGCTGGAACCGCGAGCCCCACGCCCACGCCGTCGGCATCCACCAAATCCGCCAAGGCCACGCCGTCGTCGTCCCCGTCCCCGTCGACGACAACGGCTTCGCCGTCAGCCACACCGTCAGCCACCCCGACGTCCCAGTCCGTGGTTTATGTCTGCACCGAAAATGACAACGGCTTGCTCGTCTGGATGGACGAGGACAGCTCCATCAAGCTGATTGCCGAGCGCCAGGAAGCTGCGGACAAGCAAGCGGCAGAGGAAGCCGCGGCAGCAGCCGAACAGCAGCGCCTTGATGACGAGGCAGCTGCAGCTGAGGCGCAGCGCGTGGCCGACGAGCAGGCAGCCGCGGCGGAAGCGCAGCGAGTGGCGGACGAACAGGCCCGCCAGCAGGCTGTTCCCGCCCCCGTGGTTCCGGCACCGGCGCCGCCCGCGCCGCCGGCCAGCGTTTACTACCCCAACTGCACCGCGGCCCGTAACGCCGGAGGCGCTCCCGTCTACGCCGGTGGACCCGGCTACGGCACTCACCTGGACCGCGACGGCGACGGCGTCGGTTGCGAGTAATCCCCTCCAGTTTCCGGAAGCAGTAGAAGTTGCCCTTGGACCCGCCTAGCGTGGTTCCAAGGGCAACTCGCGTTAACGGTTCCGGTATCCGGTCCGGCCAGCGCTGTTGCCGCATCAGAAGCCGGCCGCGGTCCGCGGATCGGGGGGAGACCGGCCCGGTTCCACAGCGCTGAGGCATCATGTCGCACGAATCAACACCGGCAGCAGCTCCCTTCGATGCATCCGTGCCGCAGCGAAGTCCCAGTCTCGGGAATCCCCGCTCCGCGTGGTTGGTCCTCGGCCTGGCAGCCGGGTTGCTCTGGGTGGCGGCATTGCAGGGGAGCCTCGGCGTCATCGTGTGGCTGCTGGCCATCGGATCGCTACTGGTGCTTACCGCGCTCTACGCGTTGGGTTTCCGACGTCGCAGCTGGGCCAACCTGGACACGCTCGAACAGCGGAAATTTGCCCTGTCCCTCGGTGCCGTGGTGCTGGTGGTCGGCATGGTCGCTGGAGTCGTCTCGACGCCGGATCCCGTTCCAAGTTCGCTATCTGCAGAGGCCGACGGCCTTCGGCCACGGCCCGATCTTTTCGCCCTGCCGACGACGCCGCCGCCCGGGTCCGTCCTGAACCTCCCCCTTCCGCCCGGAGTGGAGGACGCCACCGACGATTCTGCCAACGAGCCGGGCGGTGTTGCCGTACTTGCCGATGCTTTGGTTCAGGAACCCGCCCAGCAGGTTTCCATCCGAAACGGCCCGTGTGCCACCGAAGAAGAAGTCCGCACGGAAGACCAGGTCGAGTACCGCTGCACGCGCAACCCGGCCGGGGATCTCGTGTGGCTGGACGGTGCATCCCGGCTGGAACAAGCCGAGCAGGCGGAAAAGGAACGCCAGACCGAAGCGGAAAGGGTGCGTCAGGCGGAGGCAGCCCGATGGGAGCAGGCACAGCAACAGGCAGCCGAAGAACGCGCCCGCGCGGAGGAAGCCGCCCGGAACCCACAACCGGCACCTCAACAGCCGCCGGTGAACCCACCGGGCAATTCGCCGCAGCCTCCGCCGACCGAACCCTCGCCTGAACCGCCGGAACCAGGCCAGCCGCCTACGCAGCCACCGACCGAGCCGCCGGCGGAACCTCCCACGGAACCGCCGACTTCCCCGCCCAGCCCGGACCCGACGGCGCCGCCCACCGTGCCGCCCACACCGCCGGGACCGCCCAATCCGCCGGAGCCGGGGACGCCGGACCCGGACATTCCGGTCATTCCGCCGGAATTCCCGTTCCCGCCCAACCCGCCGTCGCCGCCCCGGCCAACACCGCCGCCGTCGTCGTTCGCTCCGCCGCCAGACGCACCGGATGCGACTGAGGCGGCCATCGAAGCCGTAGTGCCTGCCGCCCGGTAAACCGCTCTACCGGAACGCGGAAATGCCCGTGATGTGCTGGCCCAGGATCAGGGTGTGGACCTCGTCGGTGCCCTCGTAGGTCCGCACCGATTCGAGGTTGTTGGCGTGCCGCAGCGGTGAATAGTCCAGGGTGATGCCGTTGCCGCCCAGGATGGCGCGGGCTTCCCGGCAGATCGCGATCGCTTCGCGCACGTTGTTCAGCTTGCCCACGGAGATCTGCACCGGTTCCAGCGTGCCGGCATCCTTGAGCCGCCCGGTGTGGATGGCCAGCAGCACGCCCTTGGATATTTCCAGCAGCATGTTCACCAGCTTCTCCTGGGTGATTTGGTAGGCGGCGAGCGGCTTGTCGAACTGCAGCCGTTCCAGCGAGTACTTCAGCGCCTCCTCGTAGCTGTCCCGGGCCGCGCCCATCGAGCCCCAGAGGATCCCGTAGCGGGCCTCGTTCAGGCAGGAGAACGGGCCGCGCAGGCCCTTCGCGCCGGGCAGCAGCGCCGAATCGGGCAGCCGTACATCCGTCAGGAACACATCGCACTGGATGGAGGCCCGCATGGAGAGCTTCGGTTCGATCGGCACGGCGGAGAAGCCCGGGGTGTCCGTGGGCACGAGGAAGCCACGGACGCCGTCGTCGGTCTGCGCCCAGATCACGGCGACGTCGGCAATGGAGGCCAGCCCGATCCACCGCTTGGTTCCGTTAAGGACCCAGCCGTCGCCGTCGTGCCGGGCAAACGTGCTCATACTCGACGGGTCGGAACCTGCGGTGGGTTCGGTGAGGCCGAAGCAGCCGATCAGTTCGCCGCGGGCCATGCCCGGCAGGTACCGGTTCTTCTGTTCCTCGGAGCCCCATTTATGGATCGCTGTCATGGCCAGCGAGCCCTGCACGGAGACGAAGGTGCGCAGGCCCGAGTCGCCGGCCTCCAGTTCCATCGCGGCGATCCCGTACTCGACGGCGGAGCGGCCGGGGCAGCCGTAGCCTTCCAGATGCATGCCGAGCACGCCGAGATCGCCCAGCTCTCGGACGATCTCCACCGGGAACACAGCGTCCTCGTACCAGTCCTTGATGTTCGGGCGGATGCGCGCATCCACGAAGGCCCGGACTTTCGCGCGGAGGGCGAGTTCGTCCTCGGTGAGGAGTCCGTCCAGGCCCAGGACGTCCGACGTCGTGCGGAGGGTCTCGAGGTCCGGCGCAGCGGGGGCCGGGGACGCCGGGGCGGTAGACGGCGTCGTGGGCATGCTCATGGTTCCTCCTGCGGCCGCAGCTCTGCGGCCCGAACGGGGTATCTTGCCGGGATCGGCGGCGTGTTGTCCAAGTCACACTACTATTGCGGGCGCAGTACTATTTCCAGCATGACTGAGGCTTATCTGGTGTCCGGCGTCCGCACTCCCGTCGGCCGCTACGGCGGTGCCCTCTCGAGCGTCCGCCCCGACGATCTGGCAGCCTTGGTGCTTCGGGAAGCGGTGGCCCGCGCAGGGGTGAACCCGGCCGACGTCGACGAGGTACTGCTGGGCAACACGAACCAGGCCGGCGAGGACAACCGGAACGTGGCACGGATGGCGACCCTGCTCGCCGGGTTCCCCGACACCGTGCCGGCGATGACGGTGAACCGGCTATGTGCCTCCGGGCTCAGTGCGATCATCACGGCCTCGCAAATGATCAAGACGGGCGCCGCGGACATTGTGGTGGCCGGGGGAGTGGAGTCGATGTCGCGGGCGCCGTGGGTGCTGGCGAAACCGGAGACGGCCTTCGCGAAGCCGGGGGAGCTGGCCGATTCCGCGATCGGTGCCCGGTTCACCAATCCTCGGTTCTACGACCTGCCCGGCACCACCTACTCCATGCCCGAAACCGCCGAGGAACTGGCCGCCCGGGACGGGATCTCCCGCGAGGACTCCGACGCGTTCGCGCTGCGCTCGCATCAGCGGGCGGTCGCGGCCATTGACGAGGGGCGCTTTACGGACGAGATCTTGCCGGTGGAAACGAAGAAGGGCGTGGTGAAAACCGACGAGGGTCCGCGCCGGGAAACCAGCATCGAGGCCCTGGCGAAGCTGCGGCCCATCGTCCGGCCCGACGGCGTGGTGACCGCCGGGAACTCGAGCTCGCTGAACGACAGCGCGTCCGCCGTCGTCGTCGCCAGTTCCGACGCCGTCCGCAGGCTCGGGTTGAACGCCCGCGCCCGGATTGTCGACGGCGCCTCCGCCGGAGTGGCGCCCGCCGTGATGGGCATCGGGCCGGTGCCGGCGACGCAGAAGGTGCTGGACCGGGCCGGCTGGTCGCTCGGCGACATTGAAGCCGTGGAGCTGAACGAGGCCTTCGCCGCGCAGTCGCTGGCGTGCATGCGGGCACTGAACCTGGACGAGTCGATCGTGAACCGCGACGGCGGGGCCATCGCCCTGGGTCACGCGCTGGGGTCGTCCGGGTCCCGGCTGACGGTGACGATGCTGAACCGGATGGAACGCGAGGGTGCTTCGAAGGCCTTGGTGACCATGTGTGTGGGGCTGGGCCAGGGTGTGTCGATGCTGCTGGAACGGGTGTAGGCGCTTACCTACGCGTCAGCGAGCCTCGCGAGCAGCTCGGCATCCTTCGTGAGGATGGAGTGGAGCGCAGCGTCGATTGCACGCCGGCGTTCGTCTCGATCCTCGTTGTCTTGGGGGTCCTCATGCTGCTCAGTCATGCGAGCACTCTACCGTCTGCCTGTGGCGGTCTGGATTCTGGCCGTCGGCCAAACCAGCTTGGAAGAGTCGCATATTTCTCCGGGATAGGCTGTGGCAGATAATCGGTCTGTAGATATGGGGGAAGAATGCACAAGGGAAGTGTCTCCGCGCTGCTGCTTATCGGTTTTCTGGGATTAGCAGGGTGCTCATCCGAAGCAGCCAAACAACCCGTTTCCGCAGCTTCCCCGAGCGTATCGGCGTCGGCCAAGACCACCCCGGCCCCAACCACCACCGGGACGACGGCCCCGGCCACGCCCGCGGCCGCCCCCGGTACGTCCGCTCCCGCCGACGACGCTGCGCATCCCCTGACCGCCATAACCATCGCCCAACGTCTGCAGGCAGCGGTACCGACCATCACATCCGTCATTGAAGTGACGGAAGCCAATGATTCAACCGGGTCTATCGGCCAGCCCGGCAAGTACACGTCCGCTGCGTGGATTGCCGACACCGGTGCTGCGGCGACTGAGAACAGCGTGGTCGGCGGAGCCGTCGTGGAGGTATTCGCCAGCGAAGGAGAAGCCCAGGACCGCTTGTACGCACTGCAGCAGCACATCAGCATGGGACCGGCCTTCAACGCTGAGTACCACTATCTGCAGGGAACGGTGCTCCTACGGGTGTCGGGAGCACTAAGTCCCGAGCAAGCGGCTCTCTACGAGCAGGCCTTCACCGGCGCCACTCTCGAATAAACCAGTCTCCAGTAAACCGGTCACAAACGAGGGGAATAGCCATGGGGTTGTTCAGCGCGAAACCGATAGTGGAAAAGATGGAACAGTGGACCTCGGTCCAGCCGCCGCAGGCGGTCCTGGATGCGTTGGCCGCGGCCTTCTCGTCCCACGGTGAGGACGTCCGCCGCGACGAGTCCCGGCTGGTCGTGCACGTCGGCTCGTACTGGAAGTACCGGATGCTGGGCACCTTCTTCGCCGCAGGCCGTGCCAGCGTGCCGCTGACCCTGATGTTCAGCACCTCCCCCTCCGGCTCCGGGACGGCCATCAACGTCCACGGCTACGATACGTACGGGTTTCGGATGGGCAACGGAACCCTCTTTGACGTCCCGGTGCTGTTCAACCACCGGTTGGAGGAATTCCTCAGTTATGCAGCGGCGGTGGTGGGCATTCGCCGGCCCATCTCAGGTCCCGCTCCCGTCCCGCCGTTCCACCTTTAGCCCCGCACCAGCCCCAGCATCCGCCGGACAATTTCTTCCCCGGCCAGAATCCCGCGCGCCTCGGTGACCTGCAGGTGCGGCTCGAAGTAGCCGGCGTCGTCCAGTTCGCCGTGTGCGGGACGGAAGGCGATGTCGGCGCACTCCAGCATCGGCCGGTCCAACAGGGAATCCCCGGCAGCGATGATGCGGTCCGCACCGATCCGGCGGGCAACCTCGGCAACGGCCTGCTGCTTGGTGACCGGCGTCGGCACGCAGTAGAGCTTGCGGCCCTGCAGCGACACGGTCCAGCCGCGCGCATCGCACCAGTCCTCCAGAGCCAGCAGGAACTCGCCGGGGAGGGCATCCCGGTCCACAATTGCGTACGCGAACAGATCCTCAGCGGAACGAAGCTTCAGAATCCATTCATGGAACTCAGGACGGCCCAGGTAAGCCTCGATCTCGGCCAGCGGAGCGCACCCGGACGTGACGAGGCCGCGCACGGAGGCCTGCCAGTCGGCGTCGGGCTCCCCGTGGTGCAGGATGACGCCGCCGTTGGTGGTGACCGCATACTCCGGCGTGGGCCCGGGCAACTGGATCCGCCGGTACTGCGCGACGGTCCGCGTGGTCACCGGGACGAACACGGACGCCTCGGCAGCGGAGACCAGCAGTGCCTCGGCGGCACGGGTCATGAAGGACAGCGGCTTACCCTCATAGACTTCGGCCACCACCATGGCCGGAGCCAGGGCATCCTCGGTGTTCAGGAACAGTGCGTTGGCGGAGTAGATCAGGGTGCGGTCCAGGTCGGACGCGAGCATCGTCTTCACGCGTCGGCCCCCGGAACGGCGGCCGCAACTGCCCGGCCGTCCGCGCCCACGGCGCCGGCGGTGAACCGGGGATGGATCAGGCCTACGCAGCTGAACGGCAGGTCCGGCACCTCCTCCACGGGTACGCCGCGCTGTTCGGCCAGCAGCAGCACATGTGCCACGTCCTCCAGCGCCCCGGGATGCACCAGCACCTTCCACGGCACCCGGCGCAGCAGCACGCGGGTGGTCTCGCCGACGCCGGGCTTCACCAGGTTCACGTTGTGGATGCCGTACTCCTCGCTCAGGCGCTCCACGGCCTGCCAGCCCACCCAGGTGGGGGTCCGGTCCGCAGCAGCGAGCGATGCCGCAGCAGCCTCCGCTTCGGGCCGCACGTCGTCGAAGTGCCGCTCGATCGCCGCCAGGAAATCCCGGGACACATCGGCACCGGCCAGATGGGCGTAGAACTTCGCGCCGTGGAAATCCTCGGGCGCAATGAGGTCCTTGTTGAATACCGTGCGGGAGACCAGCCCGGAGACGGTCGAGTTCAGGCAGGCCGACGGAATCAGGTAATCCTCCCGCGTGCCGAACAGCTCCACGGAATGGCCGGGATCGGCCAGCACCGCAAGTTCGGACGAGAACCGCACGCCGTCGGTGGCTTCGAACTTATCCAGCGCCGCGGTCAGCTCGCGCGTGATGGCGCCCTTGCCGGTCCAGCCGTCCACGAACAGGATCCGCTCGGGGGAGTACGTCCGCGCCAGGTACCGCAGCGCCGTTTCATCCATCCCCACGCCGCGCACAATGCTCATGGTGTAGTGCGGCAGGTCCAGCCCGTGCATCCGCTGCGCCCACCGGCGCATCAGGATTCCGATCGGCGTTCCGGCCCGGGCGAGCGACACCAGCACCGGCTCGCGGTTCCGGGCGGCCAGCGCCAGCTCGGTCACGGTGCCGACGGCGGACGCGACCCGCGGCGCGGAACGGCGCAGCGCCTCCTCGTACAGGTCCTGGTACTGGGCCGAGGGCAGGTACTCCATCGGCAGCGACTCGGCGTAGTTCGCCCCGCCGGACTGGATGGCCGCCTCCCGCTCGGCGGTGGGGGCCTCCAGCTGGGCGTCCCGCAGGTCCTTCAGCAGCCAGGTCACGTCCTCGGGCGCGTAGGACCCGAACGCCGGGCCGGTCAGCGGCACGGCCGCAGCAACGGAACCGGTCCAGTCCGCGGGGACATCGGCCGGCAACAGTACGACGACGACGGCGCCGGTCACCGCGCGCAGCGCCTCGGTCACACTGCCCGGGCCGGTGATGGATGCAGGGTCGGTGCCGGGTTCGGGCAGGAGCACAATGCTGTCGAAGCCGGTGTTCGCTGCGCTGCCGTCGGCCGCCCGGCGGGGCCCGACGTTATAGGCGTGCCGCGGGCCGGGACCGTCCTCAGTGACATCGTGGCTGGCGAAGTCCACGGCATTGGCAATGGCGTAATCCGGCCGGTCGATCGGCACGATGGGGGAGCGGGTGGTGGTGGAGAACCGGACAGAGGCACCCGGCAGCGCTTCGGCCACGGCGTTGGCGATGGTCAGCGGCACATGGATGAATTCCTCGCAGCCCAGGACCAGCACCGATTCCGCCGAAGCGGGCAGCGCGGCGGAGATACGGGAGGCAACGAGAGCCAGGCTCTCTGCCGAGACAGCTCCCGGCAGGGCGTCCGGCAGGGTGCCGAGGTAATCGGAGGAGATGCCGGCACGGTTGCCGAAGCGGTCACTGCGCAGGCTGCGGGCGGTGTCCTCCAGCAGAGTCACGGTGCCAGGGGCGGAATCGGAACGAGCGGCCCCGGCAGGGGAATCCGGAAGCCCGCCGATCAGTTGCTCGGCCCGGACCAGGATGTCCTCACCGAGTTCGATGCTGCCCGTCCCGAGAGCTACCACGCGGATGCTGCAGCCCAGCTCGTCCGCCAGCTCGTCGAAACGGGCACGGTCGGCGTCGGAACGCAGGTCGATGAGGGAGGCCACCACGTAGAGCGGATGCGGTGCGGCGGCGTGGAGTTCGGTGATGGTGTTGATGACGGTGGCGCCGGTGCTCAGCTCGTCGTCGACCAGCACCACGGGACCCGGGCTGTTCAGCTGGGCCGGATCCACGGGCAGCAGCCGGTGCGAGGTGGCGTGCGAATGGGCTTCCTCGAACGCGCCGTACGCCACCGCACCCTCCGGGGCATGCCGGGTGGAATGGATGTAGTACGAGCCGAGCATGTCGGCAACGAGCCGGCCCAGACCGGTGGCGGTCTCCGCGTAGCCGATGGTCACCACCTCGGGGTGGGAGACGGGCAGGTCCCAGAGCCGTTCGCGGGCATACTGCAGCCGGGCGCGCGGTGTGCGGGGAGCGGCGTGGCGGCCGCCGTCGTCGTTCGCCCGCCTGGACCCGGCCGCACTCTCGCCGTCCTCGAGCACCGCCGCCAGTTCGGCTGCGACACCGCGCAGCACGGCGTCGTCCACCTTGCTGCCGAGCGCCGCTCCGGCC
Organism: Arthrobacter sp. zg-Y238; assembly: GCF_024385525.1. GTDB lineage: Bacteria > Actinomycetota > Actinomycetes > Actinomycetales > Micrococcaceae > Arthrobacter_B > Arthrobacter_B jinronghuae. The sequence continues at coordinate 265,855 of NZ_JANFLU010000011.1, forward strand.
AGTGCGCCGAGCAGCTCGCCGGCCGCCAGGACGAGCGCCGGTTCGGTGGGCACATGCTTGGCCAGCACACGGGACACGAGCAGGTGCGCGCGGCGGGGGTTGCGGCGCAGGGCCAGTCCCACCAGGTCCTCTACCGGCAGCAGCGCTGCAGGATCAGAGGTGATCCGCACTCCCAGGGCCTCGTTCACAAATCCGCCGGTCCAGGGGTGGTGCTTCAATTCATGCTCGCTTCCAGAAGATCTACATAGGTGATGTCGGGGGCTGCAACGCCGAAGGCGGCGGCCCGGACGAGGGTGGAAGCTGCCCACGCCTGATGCGGTTTCATTTCGTTCATTTTGTTGCGGTAGGGCGACGCCGCGGCGCCGCCCCCGGCCTCGCCGGAAATATGGAGGGCGTCCAGGTACGCCTCATGGCTGATCACGGACATGGCGTGGACCAGGGGAACATGCGAGGGGTGGATGACGGTTTTACCGAGCAGTCCGTTGGCCTGGTCCAGTTCGATTTCGCGGATCAGCCCGTCCAGGTTCGCCGTCAGCAGCCGTTGGCGCAGGCCCAGCTCGTCGGCTTCCGCGAAGGGGGAGGATCGAAGCATCGGACGCAGCAGCCGCTCGCCGGAGCTGTAGTGTTCCCAGACCGGTCCGCTGATGACAAAGCCGCCCGGCCTGCCGAGCATGTTGACGATGTCCCCGATCACCGCGGAGACCACCTTGACGTCGTAAATGGTGAGGTCCCGGGAACGACGCAGCCCGTAGGCGCTGGACATGTCCGTAGCGCCGATCCGCACGGCCAGGATGTCCGGCCGGTTCGCTTCCAGCACCTCGAAGATGCCGCCGAGGGTATGGGTGCGGGTCTCGGCGTGGATCATCAGCGGAGACTCGAGGATCGGCATGATCCGCAGCGGCCGGGCACCGGGATCGGCGGCCCACCGGGCGTCGTTCACGGTGTGCAGCGCGTCGAGGAAGCGCTGGGCGGCGCCGGAGGTGTTTTCGAACTTCGGAATCACAAACCCGGTGAGGACGTCCAGGGTCTGTCCGCCGCGCTCGGCAAGGCTCAGCAGCTGTTCGGGCGTGCGGACGCGGACGAAGAGCATCAGGTCTTCGGCGTCGCCGGCCTTCCGGACGCCGGCGGAGTGCAGTTCGGCGAGGGCTTCCACCAGATTGGTCTCCGCGGCCGGGACCTCGGCGTCGGCAATGGAATCCTCCAGACAGATGACCATGCTGACGGCTCCGCGGGCGGCCTGCTTGCGGACGTCCTTGACCAGGTCCGGCCGGGTCGCGGGGCAGTAAAGCGTGGCCCCGAGCGCGCTGGCCAGCAGGCCGGCATCGGAATCGAGGGTCAGTTCCTGGGGTGCGAGGTGGAACAGGCGGGCGGTTTCGGGCTCGCTCAGGTAGGAGAAGTGGCGCATCGCTTTACCGCCCCTGGTAGGGGAGGCGGGTGGTCATGGTGAAGCCGAAGGCCTCCCAGATGGCTTTGAACTCCATGCCGTACGGCAGTTCCTCGGCCCGCAGCTCCAATACGTCGTCAATGCGGATCACGGAAAGCGCGTAATAGCTGCGGTGGCCGGCCTGCGCCGGGATGGTCACCGACTTGCCGTTGTAGACCCCCACACTCATGGGCTGCTTCGGCTTCGGGAAAAACAGTGCCCGGCGCAGCATCCGAACATGGCGCAGCGGGATCAGCGCGAGGTCATCCTCATAGCCGACCAGCGGCCGGTTGCCCGGAGCCTGGACCATAACGCCGTCCAGGTCTTCGGGCCGGAACTCGCCGGCGGAAACGGAGCCGGTGCTGTATCCCGGCCCTTCCCACACCGCACGCACGGTACCGGCGACCACGAGGCTGCCCACGGCGGATTCCATCGGGGTCAGGCGCACTACCGGGTTCTGCCGGTCCAGGCTGCGCAGCTCGCCCATGCCCGGTGCCGGGAAGAGCCTGTTGTGCAGGGGCTCTGCCCGTACCGGTTCAGCAGCGCGGGAGGACGACGTCGGCCGGGACGCTGCGGGGGCAGCGGCACGGCTGCTGGCCGCCTCGGCATTGGGGGACAGGCCCAGCGAAAGCGACGGGGAGACCGACGGCGCGGGCTGCTGCCGCGGCTGCGGGGACAGCGAGAGGGACCCCGGAGCCGGAGCTGGAGTGGCCGGCCGGGCGGCGGGGGCTGAAGTGCGCGGCGCTGCGGCGGCGGGTGCCGGCGTCGTTCGAGGTGCCGGGGCCGCCTGCGGCGCGGGGGCAGCCTGGGGTGCAACCGGAGCCGCAGCGCGCGGCTTGACCCGGCGGCTCAGGAAGGGAAGGTCGGTGCGGACGGCCGACGAGCGGTTGACGGCCATCGCCTAAAGGTCGAATCCGAAGTCGGCAGCCAGCCCGCGCAGGCCGGTGGTGTACCCCTGGCCCAGGGCGCGGAACTTCCAGTCGGTGCGGTGCCGGTACAGCTCGCCGAACATCATGGCGGTGATGCTGTCCCGGTTCGCCGAGGGCAGGTCGAAGCGGACCAGTTCCCCGCCGTTGGGCCGTGCCACCCGGATGTAGGCGCTGCGCACGGCGGCGAACGTGCCGGGTCCGCGCATCTCCGGATCGGCGTAGACGGCGAAGACAATCTTGGAGACGGCGTCCGGCACCCGGGACAGGTCGACGTCGATCTGCTCGGTGTCGTCGTCGCCCTCGAACACGACGGAACCCTCCGGGCTGGCGATCTGGTTGAAGAAGACCAGGTGCTCGTCGGAGAGGACCCGGCCGTCGGAGCCGCACAGCAGGGTCAGCGGAACGAGTTCGGCTGCGGGCCCGCGGCTGGGAATCACGTCCCAGCCCAGTCCCACCAGGACGGAGCTGAGGCCGGGGTTTTCGGCGGTGAGGGCGGCGTTGGCGCCGGCTACCAGGGTTCCCATCAGTGCTCCCCGAAGGTCAGGGAGGAGGGGGAGAACTTGTCATCGAGGAACCGCCCGTGGGTGGACAGCTCGGCAATGGCACCGGTGCGGACCTGGTTCTCCAGGTCCCGGGCAATGCCTTCCAGGATGGTGAGTTGGTCAACGAGCAATGTGGTGGCCTCTGAACTCTCGGTCCGCTCCCGGTCGCTGAGGGCCACATAGGCACGCAGGGGAGTAGGGAGGTAATTGGTAATGATGGCGTTGAGCAGCACGCGCTGCTCGGTGGAGGCGCCGTGGCTGCCCACGTATTCCACCAAAGGCGCCAGGATGTCATCGATCTGCCGGACCATGGAGGACACCAGGGTCGGCAGCGCGGCGCCGGCCCTGCGCACCGCCCTGCGCAGGTTCTCCAGGGACTTTACGGTCTCCTGGTGTTCGGCGTCGGGGCCCGACGGCGGCGTGGCCGCGGACAGCGCCGGCGGCGGTTCCGGCTCCGGCGAGTTGCCGAAGAGGGAACCGAAGAACCTGCCTACTGCCATGGCCGGCTCCTACCCACCGGTGCTGTCCTGCCCGGCATTTAGCGGGACTCGCTCTGGCGGGAGCGCTCGAGGTACGGCTTGGCCTGCGTGATGGTGGATTCCAGGGACTTCACGGTCCCTTCCATGTTGCGGGCCGCTTCCGAACGGAACGTGTCGATCGCATCCATGGTCTGGTACACGTTGTCGAACGCCTTCTGCAGGGTTTCCACGCTCACGCCGGAGCTGGAGGCCTGCTGGTGGATCCGGGCGGTCTGGTCCTTGAGCATTTCGCTGGTGCTCAGGATCATGTTGTTCGTGGTGGCGTTCACCGCGTCGATCTGGTCCAGCACCATCTTCTGGTTGGCCAGGGCCTGGGCCACGATCACTGCGGTGCGCAGGGCGGAAATGGTGGTGGTGCGCGCCCGCTCCACGCCCTTGATCAGTTCCACGTTGTTCTTGCGGATCAGGTCCATGGCGAGGTAGCCCTGCACGGACACGGCCAGCTGGGTGAGGATGTCCTGGCGGCGCTGCCGGATGGGGAAGAGCACGTCCGCTTCCAGGGCGTTGGCCTGCTCAATCTGCCCGGAGTTCTTGAGCTTGTCCACCTTTTCCACGCAGGCGGCATCCAGCGACTCGGCGAGCACGGAGTATTCGCTCAGGGTCTGCATGGTCTTCCACAGCTCCACCTTTTCCCCGGCGAGGGAGGCATTGTCCTTGAGCAGTTCATCCTGGCCGGCCATCAGTGCCTTGATGATCTTGTCCAGCTGGACCTGCGCGGACTCGTACTTCTGGAAGTACTTGGCCAGCTTGTTGCCGCCGGGAATGATGCCGAGGATCTTGCGTCCGGTGCCCAGGTTCGCCTGGTTCGGGGTGAGGTCCTCGACGGTGCTGCGCAGGTCGCCCAGGGTGACGGCGACCTTCTTCTGAGCGTCGTTGCCGGACTTCTTCGCCCCGGCCACGGAGGTGGAGGAGCGGTCCAGCAGGCGGGTGGAGTATCCGGCGGACTGCACCATTTCCGCACCGGCCAGCTTGTTGATGGAATCCACCTGGGCGGTGAACTCCGGGCTGCGGGCGTCCAGCTTGGAGACTTCCTCCATGAAGGACTTGGCCTGCGCGGCAATTTCGACGCGGCGTTCCTCCGGCACCGGAACCATGCCCGGAGCGCTCTCGGGAGCGACCGGAGCGGGCGGTTCCGGAGCTTTCAGCACCAGGGCGGCTTCGGTGGCGTCCGGGGGAGTCAGCGGTGTGGTCATGGTCCAGCCTTTTCTTGTGAGCTGCGTATACGGAGCGGGGAGTGTCCCGGCCTGCGGAACACTCCCCGCAGGGTGTAACTGAAATGCGAGTCTAGCTGAGCTGCACACCGAAGTCGGTGGCGATGCCGGCCAGACCGGTGGCGTAGCCCTGGCCGACGGCCTTGAACTTCCACTCGCCGTTGTTGCGGTACACCTCGGCGAAGATCATGGAGGTCTCCGGAGCGGCGTCCTCGCTGAGGTCGAAGCGGACAATTTCGCTGTCGTTGTCCTGGTTGATGACGCGGCAGTACGCTCCGCGGACCTGGCCGAAGTTCTGGTTCCGGGCTTCGGCCTGGTCGATGGAAACGACGATGACCACGCGGTCGACGTCGGCGGCCATCTGGGTCAGGTCGATCAGGATCTGCTCGTCGTCACCTTCGCCGGCGCCGGAACGGTTGTCGCCCAGGTGGGTGACGGAGCCGTCCTTGGCTGCGGGCTGGTTGTAGAAGATGAAGTCGTCGGAGGAGCGCACCTTGCCGTTGGCTGCGATCATCAGCGCCGAGGCGTCCAGGTCGAAGGGTTCGCCCGTGGTGGTGCGCGGGTCCCAGCCGAGGCCGACTACGGCCTTCTGGAGTCCGGGATCGGTTTTGGTGAGGGAAAGGTTGTTGCCCTTGGTGAGGGTCAGTCCTGCCATGCTGTTCAGCTCCTTGTAGACGTGGGGATTAGTCGAGGGCGATGCCGAAGTCGGTGGCAACCCCGTACAGCCCGGACGCGTAGCCCTGGCCGATGGCGCGGAACTTCCACTCTCCGCGGTTGCGGTAGATCTCGGCGAAAATCATGCAGGTTTCCGCTGCGGCGTCCTCGCTGAGGTCGTAGCGGACAACTTCTGCGTCGGTGTCCTGGTTGACCACCCGGCAGTACGCATCGCGCACCTGCCCGAAGTTCTGGTGCCGCGCTTCGGCCTGGTCGATGGAGACCACAATGACCACGCGGTCGACGTCGTCGGTCAGGATGCTGAGGTCAATCAGGATCTGCTCGTCGTCGCCGTCGCCCTGGCCGGTGCGGTTATCGCCCTGGTGGACCACCGAGCCGTCCTTGGCGGACAGCTGGTTGTAGAAAATGAAGTCGTCCTGGGAGCGCACCTTGCCGTCGGCTCCGAGCAGCAGTGCAGAGGCGTCCAGGTCGAACGGATCTCCGCTGGTGGTGCGCGGATCCCAGCCCAGGCCGATCAGGGCCCGTTCCAGGCCCGGGTCAGCCTTAGTGAGGGAAAGGTTGCTTCCTTTGGAAAGTGTCAGGCCGGACAAGGTGCTCTCCTTACGGACGGGCGGGTGGTTAGAGCGAGCGGGCTGCGGTGGGGATCAGGTCCATCACGGTGCGCCCCTGGGCGCGTTCGCCGATGGCCTTGAAGCTCCAGCCGGAGCCTTCGCGGCCAACCTTGGCCATAACCATGGCCGTGTGGGTGCCGGCGTCGGTCAGCTGGTACCGGGCGATTTCCGGGCTGCCGGGCGTGGAGTCGTCGATCAGGCGGCAGAAGGCGTTCTGCACCTGGTCGAAGGTCTGCCGGCTGTAGCTGGAGATCACGAACACAATGTTCTGCACAGCGGGGGAGACGGCTGCCAGGTTCACCAGGATGACCTCGTCGTCGCCCTCGCCGGCGCCGGTGAGGTTGTCCCCGGTGTGCTTGGTGGAGCCGTCCTTGCTGGCGAGCTGGCCGTACCAGACCTGGTCAACAGCGTTGCCGTTGGCGTCGAAGAAGATGGCCGAGGCATCGAGGTCCACTTCCGCGGTCTTCTTGCCGCCGAACAGGCCGCGCTTGACCGGGGCTGCGGAATCCCAGCCCAGTCCCAGGCGGGTCTTGCTCAGCGCTCCGCCGTCCTTCTTCGTCAGTGACAGCGACTGACCTTTTTCCAGGCTCAGGCCCATGATTCTCCCTCGTTAGTTTGTGTAGACAGGTTCTGTGGCTGCGCCCGACTTCGCTGCGCGCTTGTTGCGCACAATCGAGGAGGTCAGCGACGCGAGGATGAAGACCACGCCGATGAGGCCGGTGATGACCTCGTTGATCTCGATTTCGATGGTGAGCAGCAGGATGGCTGCCAGGGCGCCGATGGCCCAGTGGGCACCGTGGTCCAGGTAAACGAACTCGTCCAGGGTGCCCTGCTTCACGAGGAAGACGGTCAGGGAACGGACGAAGATCGCACCGATGAGGCCAAGGCCCAGGGCAATGATGATGGGGTCCGAGGTGATCGCGAAGGCGCCGATGACACCGTCGAAGGAGAAGGACGCGTCGATGACTTCCAGATAGAGGAAGAGCATGAAGGCGGCCTTGCCGGTGGCCTTCACCAGTGCGCCGTTGCCGGACTTCGGGGCACGTGCCTCGACGTCGTCGGCATCGAAGTCGTCGTCGCCGTCGACGTCGAACATGTCACCCAGGCCGGTGACCAGCAGGTAGGTGATCAGGCCGGCGGCGCCGGCGACGAAGACGTCCGTGGTGTGCGAGGGATCCGAGAGGGCACCGGCGGCCAGCAGGGCACCGAGGCCTACGATCAGGGAAGCGCCGTTGACCTTGCCGACCTTGGCGAACGGGGTTTCCAGCCAGCGCAGCCACCGGATGTCACGGTCTTCGAACATGAAGTCCAGGAAGATCATCAGCAGGAACAGGCCACCGAAGGCGGCGATCTGCGGGTGGGCTTCATGCAGGAGGTAGCCGTAGCTGCCGGGCTCGTCCGGGTCGCCCTTCTCGAGGGCCAGCTGCAGGGCTTCGATCGGGTTGATGCTGGCGGTGACGCCGACAATGACGAGCGGGAAGACGATGCGCATGCCGACGACGGCGATCAGGATGCCCACGGTGAGGAACATCTTCTGCCAGAAGGGGCTCATTTTTTCGAGGATGCGCGCGTTGACCACGGCGTTGTCGAAACTAAGGCTGATTTCGAGGACACCCAGGATGGCGCAGAGGATAAGTGCCTCTACCCCGCCGTAGAAGAACGCCGTTACCAGCGCGGCGGCCGTGATGACAAACGACCAACCGAAAGTTTTGAAAAACACTCTGCTTGCAGCTCCTTCAGTTCCTGCGCGCAGCCGGTGGGGCGGGAAGGGCAAAAACTAGGTAGAGGATGGCTTCATCCAAAATCGAATTAGGCTTCAGTATGTCGCACCCCGGACACCGCGGGCAACTACCGGCGGTGACGTTCGCGGAGAGGGTAGAGCCGAGGGAGTGCAGGCCACCGGAGCGGCGGCCGACGGCGGTCGTCCGGCCCGTCCCTTGACGGGGCTGCGGCGATTGGGCGGCGGCCCCGCGGTCTGAAACAATAATGGAAAGCCTGCTTACTCAGGCACCCATTTGAAGGAGGACTGCATGCAGGACGAAAAGTATGGGAACGGAAATCCGGAACCGGTTATGAACATTCCGGCAGCCGACGTCGTCAGCGGCGGCGCATCCGCCGCCCCGCCCGCGCAGGTGGACCCCGCCGAGGTTGCCATCCTGGCCGAGGCCGAAGATCCGGGTACCGACCCGCTCCGGCTGCAGGAACTGGCCACCGACTATCCGCTGGCCCGCCCCGCGGTGGCAGCCAACCCTGCTGCCGGCCCGGAACTGCTTGCCTGGCTCGGCGCTCTTGGCGACGCCGGCGTGAACGAAGCACTTGCGCGCCGCGGCCGCTAGCCGCCACTGAGAACCAGAACGTCCCGCTGCAGGAAGTCGATGCAGCGGGACGTTCCTTTTAAAGAAGCAATTCCCTACGCCTAAGGGACGATTTCGTACGCGGGAATCGCGGTAACGGGCTTTGAGGGTGCCTAAGGATAGTCTGACGAGGAGAGAAGTGAACAGGCGCCTGGAGTGCAGGTGCTGTCCTGAGGGGGATGTAAATGACAGATGCAAAGTTCGAGGCACGGTTGGCAGTGCTGGCTGAATGGGCGCGAGAAGCGGCGGTCCAAGGGCACCCGGTTCCGTCTGAAACCGATCTAGAGACGATCAGTCGGCTAAAGGATGCTTCCACCGACCAAGTGGACCGGCAGGCTGTAGAGCCTTGGCTGCCCACCATTCAGTGGCTGTTGAAACAGGCAGCTTTCGGGGTCTCCGCACCTCATCTGCAGCTGCCCATTGAGCTGGCGCGTCCTCTGGGTTTCGTGGAAGCGATTGAGGAAGTTCCCAGCCCTCAGGATCCTGCTCCAGTGATTGTCTCCTCGGAGGTTGCACCAAGTGTGCCTGTTCCGCCGCAGCCGGCAGCTACCGTTGAGGTCAGTCTTGTGGACGTAGTGCCCGCACAAAAGGGTGAGGCGGAAGGCACCATGACGGTGGTTGCCAAAATCAAGCCGGCAACAGCGCAGAGCCGAATGCCGAAATGGGAATCGGACGCGCGTGAGCACGTAACGGCAGCCGTGAAAAAATTCGCGAAACCGCTGCAGAGTCTCCTTGAGCGGGATGCCAACGAGGGCGATACCCGGCTCGTCGTGACCGATCTGCTCTGTGAAGGCCTCGGCTATGACAAGTTCCGGGACCTCACCACGGAATACATGGTGAAGCAGGATTTCGCGGACTATGGCGTTCGCATCGACAAGCAGCTTGTCGGTTTTATTGAAGTGAAGCGCATCAGCCAGAAATTGAATGAGCGTCACCTCCGCCAGGTTCAGATGTACGCAGTAAACGAGGGCGTCGAATGGATGGTCCTCACCAATGGGCAGGTTTGGCGTGCCTACCACCTGACCGGTGGGCTGCCTGTGGTGGTGGATATGGCGTTCGAAGTGGATCTGCTCGGTCCCGAGAGTGTGGCCGAAAAAGCGGAAAAGCTCTTCTACCTTCACCGGGAAGCGCTTAAGCGCCGGAAGATTGACGAACTCTGGAAGCACCGCGCGGCTACATCCCCTGAAGCGCTGTTGGATATCCTCCTCTCCGATACAGTGCTGGATGCCATCCGCAAGGAGGTCAAGCGCAATAGCGGTATCTCCACTACCGTGCAGGACCTGGCGACCGTGCTGCGTATGGAAGTTGTCGACCGAAAGCTCATTGCGAAGTAGCTCAAGCGGATAGGGGTAGAGGCTCATTCGTGGATCTTGGGCGGATGGGGTCGGGTCTTCGTCGGCGGCGGTTCTGAATCCACCGCCGAAACCTTCGACGACAGCTACGTTCTCGACGTCAGTCTCAGCCGCTGAAACTGCCCCCTCGCCTGACCACGGCCCGTGCTAGGGTCTAGTGCCGTACGTATCTGTTGGCTCGGGGGACCATCACTTACTCCTTCCGGGTCCTTGCTGACATCCTGGGGGAGTCTTGAAACACTGCACGTCCTGCGGCGCTGAACTGCAGCCGCATTGGAAATTCTGTACCAATTGCCAGGCGCCTCAGCCGGCACTGTCGGGCGGCGAAACCACCGCTCCTCAGGGCACGGAAGCCGATGCTGCCCCGGGTTCCGGAACGCACCGCGCCGACTCCCCGCAGGCCGGAGCCCCGCAGGCAGCCTCCCCTCAGGCCGTCGACTCCCAGAGCCCGGCCCAGGCCGAGCAGCAGACGCAGCGGTTCGAGCAGGCTCCGGCACAGCAGCACAGCGAGCAGCCGACGCAGCGGTTCGAGCAGGCTCCGGCACAGCAGCACAGCGAGCAGCCGACGCAGCGGTTCGAGCAGGCTCCGGCCCAGCAGCACAGCGAGCAGCCGACTGCAGCTATGCGCACTCCGGCTGCACCCACTTCAGTTTTCGACCCACCCTTTGTCTCGCAGGCTGCGGCCCAGTCGGGATCCGGCCAGCCCGGCACCGGTTACACCGGCCCCGCCGGCTCAGGTCCCGCGCCCGGAGGCCCGGCCGCCGGTGGTCCCAATTCGGGTGGTCCCAACTACGGTGCTCCCAACGACGGCGGCCCCGCTGGCCCGCAGGGACCCGCCGGACCCGGCGCGCCGTCGTCGGGCGGCAAAAAGCCCTCCCGCAAGCTGACGATCATCCTGGTCTCCGTGCTGGCCCTCCTCGTAGTCCTTGGGCTGGCAGCGTTCTTCATCGTGCAGAACATGGTCCGCGGAGGTGCCGGGTCCGCCGAAGGCGCTGCCGACAAGGTGGTGGAGGCCATCGAGTCCAAGGACATCATTGGACTGGCCACCATGGTGCCGCCGGAGGAACGCGAACCGCTCCAGCGCATCCAGGAACAAGTGATGGACAAGGCCGAGGAATTCCAGCTGGAGGAAGCGATCAATAAGGTCGCCGACGAAGAAACGGAAATCGACGACGAACTGACCTTCGACGGCATGAGCATCACCTTCGAGGGTGTCGATCCCGAGGTCACCGAGATTGACGACTCTACTGCGCTGATCAAGTACACCTCCGGTGAGGCACGGATTCAGCTGGATCCGGCTGAAACCACCGGAGCCATCCGCTCCGGTCTCGAGGCCGGCGGCTACGAAGACGAAGAAAAGATCGATGAGACCGTCCAGCTCAACGAAATGGGACCGGATGGCTCTCCGCTGACCCTGGTGGCCACCGAACGTGACGGCCGTTGGTACGTGAGCCCGATGTACAGCATCGTTGAAATGATCAACGAGAGCGAAGGCTACGACCGCGGCAGCGTTCCCGAAACAGCGGGCGGCAGCGACAGCCCGGCCGCAGCAGCGCAGGCCGCAGTAGAGGCCGTTCCAGACGTGGTTTCCGAAGGAAGCCTGGAGGCTCTGGCCGGGACACTCTCCATCCACGAAGGCAGCCTGCTGTTCCTGTACCAGGACCTGTTTGACGACATGATGGCCGGGGCGAGCGGAGAAGAGCTGAATATCAGCGACGTGCGCTTCACGGATGGCGACAAGGACGGCGACCGTGCCGTCGCCGTCGTCGAGAACATCACGGTTGAAAGCGAATACGGTGACAAGATCACCCTGACCAGCGACTGCATCGAAGGTGAGCGGGAGTCCGACAGCATCTGCTTCAGCGATTCCGGTTACTCCATTGAGCCCTCCATGGAGATGCTGGGCGGCGCGAAGATCATGAGCCTGACCACCATTGAGGAGGAAGGCAAGTGGCGGGTGAGCCTGGGGCACACCATTGCGGACTGGGTCATCAACTGGACCGATTCCCTGACCCGTGAGCAGGCGCTGGCCCTGATGCAGCTCGCGAACACCGAGGATGCCACCGGAGATATCAGCGTGGACGAATCCACCGAGGTGGAGTTCAACTCGGCGGGCTTCGCGGTCCTCAATCTGACGGTGGACGAGGACATGGCTCTGGAACCGGAAGACGGCGACTTCGGCGACATGCTGGTGTACTCCGAGGACGGCAAGGAGCAGATCGCGGACCTCGGATGGGGCGATGAGGTCGAGGCGGGCAACTACAAGCTCGTGGTCTTCGCCGGCTCGGAATGGCAGGAAGGGTTCGCCGAAAAGGGCAACGACTTCGAGCACTCCGCCGACCTGACCCTGGTTGAGGGGAAGGGCTACGACTTTTCCAATGACTCGGACTACTCTGACTCGGATTACTCCGCGGATTCAGTGCCTTCCGGCTCGTACATCAGCAGTGATTTCGGAGTGCTTTCCACCGGGTCCTCGGCAGAGTCCGTGAAGAGCCACACCATCGCGGGCGCGGACGTCGAAGCCGATCTGGAGATCAGCGCTCTCGGCTCATCGACTTCAACGATCGTGCTTGGCATCACGCTGGACGGTAAGGAAGAGAAGCTCGAAATCCCGATGGGGGAGAGGGTCGAGTACTCCATCGCCTACCCCAATGACGGCAAGGACCATGAGCTGAAAGTCCAGATTCTGTCTTCCACTCCGGAGACCGACTTCGACCTCGTGAGCTACACGGTCGCGGTCAAGACGAAGTAGCAGGCTTCCCGGCGGGCGGTCCAGCCTGTTTCCGGTCTGCCGGGCCACCGGCATAAATGATTCTTGAAGATCCAAGGAAGGCGTTATGAAATTCTGTCCCGAATGTGGGAAACAGCAAGAACCGGGAGGCCGGTTCTGTGCGGACTGCGGGTACGCCATAGGTGCCGCACCCGCGGCTGCTTCCGCTCCAGTTGCGGAGCCTGCCGCCGAACCCGCAACACCAGCTGCCGGACCGGCGGAAGATCGGCAGTTCGCAGCAGTCGGCGCACCAAGCCAGCCCGGTCAGCCAGGTCAGCCGGGCCAGAGTGGTTACGGCCAGGCGCCTTACGGCCAGCCCGGCCAGCCCGGTCAGCCAGGTCAGCCGGGCCAGCCCGGCCAGGGTGGTTACGGGCAGGCGCCTTACGGCCAGCCCGGTCAGCCCGGCCAGGGCTACGGCCAGTCCGGCTACGGTCAGCCGACCCAGCAGCGTCAAGAGCAGCAGTATCCGGGCCACCCCGGCTACAGCCAGGCCCAGGCGCAGGTTTCCGCCGGCACCAAGCGTCCGTCGCCCTTTGCCGGGGTTCCGATCAGCGACTACGTCCGTGACGGCCTGGCTTTCCTGGCCCTCTTTGCGTCGCTGTTCATGACCTGGTCCATCAGTACGAGTAGCTACGACGACCCCAGCAAGGCCGGAACCCGGGTAGACGTACTCCTCATTAGCCTCCTAAGCATGATGTCCATTGGCGTCAGCTACCTGTGGCGCGCGGGCGTCTTCGGACCCACCATCGGCTACCGGAAGATCCAGGACATTCGCCTCCTGGCCAATCTTCCGTACGTGATCCTGGTGCTCGTCTACTTCGTGCTGAGCCTCGTCTCCGGCTTCGGGGACGACGATTTCCGTTACCTGGGCAACGCCGTCGCCTTCGGACTCGCAGGTGCCATCCTCGCGGCACAGCCGCGAAAGGGTGAAATAGCTCCCGGCGAAGTTGATGCGGCACGCCACCGGCGGTGGCTGTTCGTCATGCTGGGCATCGTGGGCTTCATGGCCGTCACCACCATCCTGCAGATCATCCTGCTTGCCATGGAAGTGCAGGAGTACTACACGGGCGGGGACCGATGGATGTTGCTGGTTTCCCGAACTGTTGCGGCGCTCCTGTCGGTAGCGGTTCTGGGACTCATCGCACTGAAGGTCTTCCGCGGCTCCGACGCCTGGCGTTTTGCCGGTGTGGCGCTCGGGGTGGGCGGCGCTTTCCTTGCGGTGCTGGGACTCATGGGCGTGGATTCGATTCCGCAGGGGTTCTTCCCGGGTGGAGCAGGATTCTCCATCTTGTTCTGGATGGCTTTCGGCGCTACGGTTTCCGCTCCGTCCGTCGCCCGCACCACGGACCGGAACGCAGTTGCCCCCGCGGACCGGCTCGCTGCCCTCCGCCCCGTACTGCTCCTGACCCTGATCCTGGCCGCGGCTTTGGCTGTCTTCATGCTGATCGGACTGGTGCAGACACTGATCGAAGACTACGACGGCGTGGCCTCCTGGTCGGTTGGCCTGGTTCTGGCGCTCCTGTTGGTCGCCGCCACCGCACTGACCCCGAAGCTTGCCTCCCGCGACGAGCGGTCCGCTTTCGTGATGGGCAGCGTGTACGCGGGTGCCGTGTTTGTCCTGGCGCTGATCCTCATGATCCTTTTCGAAGTCCAGGACTTCGAGTGGTCGACGGGTGCCGAGCCGTTGCCGGTCGGGACGGTCATGTCCCTGATCATGGTGCTTACCTGGGTTATGCCGTTCGCGGTGCTGGCCGTGCTTTGGCTGGACAAGGCAGCGCGGGCACACTTCAAGTCGCTGCCGGCCTCCGGCAACTTGGGCACCGGTTTCGCCTTTGAAGGGGCTCCGGCCCAGGCACAGGTTCCCGCCATTCCGACGCCGGCGGATTTCGTTGGGGCTCAGCAACACCAGTTCCCGCACCAGGGCCAGCCCGCTCAGCAGCAGGCTCCGGTTCAGCCCCAGCAGCAGGTTCCCGTCCAGGAGCCCCAGCAGCAGGTTCCCGTCCAGGAACCCCAGCAGCAGGTTCCGGTTCAGCCCCAGCAGCAGGCTCCCGTCCAGGAACCCGCAGCCGGACCGGCTCCGGCCCAGGAACCCGTGCAGTCTGCGGCAGCTGAGCCGCAGGACCAGGACCAGGACGAGGAAGTGTCCGAGGACACCGTTCGGCGTACCCCGGTCGCTGACCCGGATGCCGCCCTGCTGGCTGAAGCCGCCGATCCGGCCACGCCCCTGGCCCGGCTCCAGGAACTGGCTACCCACCCGCGTGCCCGAGTAGTCGTGGCAGCCAACCCGTCCACCTACCCGGCACTGCTGACCTGGCTGAGCCAGCTCGGAGACCCGGCCGTGAACGAGGCGCTGGGCCGCCGTCGGTAACCGGCGTTAAGTAATAGGTATGAAGCGGCGGTCGTCGTCGTTGGTGGGGGTATGACTGCCAACGACGCCGGCCGCCGGCGTTTAACTTCCACCAGCTCAATGATTCAGGGGCGCTCATGAAAAACCGAACCTGCGCGGGCGTGAGGCGACGGGCGGCAGCCGGCATCGTGGGGGCCGCAATACTGCTCTCCGGGTGCTCGACCGCACCTGCCGCGGGTCCGCCGTCGGGCAGTACGACGACGGCGGCCAGTACCGATCCAACGCCCAGCGATCCAACGCCCAGCGATCCAACGCCCAGCGATCCAACCCCCAGCCCCGCCCCGACGCCGGAACCGCCCCGCCCCTCGGGCTGGCTCGCGGAGGTAACCGGCGACGCCGGACGCCTGGCCATCCTCGGCGACTCCTTCGCCGCAGGGGAGGGCGCCGGCGATTACCAGCCTGCAGTGTCCGGCGACGGGGATTCCTGCCACCGCAGTCTCCACCCGCCCGCTGCGGAACTGTTTGCCCCGCAGAACATCGCAAACCTCGCATGTTCCCGGGCAACCACCGGGCACCTGACCGCACAGCAACGACTGGCAGTACCGGACCCCGGAGCCGGACCGGCAACCGACCCCGGCACGGTCCCGGCACAGCTGGACCAGCTGCAGGGCTTCGAACCGACCCTGGTGGTGCTCTCGGTGGGCGGCAACAACCTCGACTTCGCCGGAATCTTGCAGGCCTGCCTGCTGGAAACCACTCCCTGCAGCGATGACCCGCAACTGGTCGCCCATGCGGCGGAGCAACTGTCCGCCCTTGAGGCCGACCTGACGGACGCCTATTCCAATGTGGCGGCGGCGGTCTCTGCTCCCGTGCTGGTGCTTCCGTACCCCCAGCTTTTTGATGAGCCCGACGGCGGTTGCGGCCGGCTCAGCACGGAGGAGCAACGCTTCGGCCGGGACCTCATAGATGACTTGAATGCCGTCATCCGGTCGGCCGTGGACACATCGGCCGCGTCGAACCTCTACTACGTGGACGCCCTTGAACAGGCCCTGGCCGGACACGGCGCCTGCAGCCCGGAACCGTTCGTGCATGCGGCAGATCTCTCCGGGCTGTTGCAGGCCGCGGACTCGTTTACTGCCAACCAGGAGCTGCTGCACCCCACCGATGCGGGCTACCGTGCCATGACCGCGGAACTGGTCCGCTGGGCCGCCGAGCATCCCGTGCCGCAGTGAGCCGCATCACGGCAAAGCCCGGTGCCTGCGTAATACTGGGACTGCCGGCAAGGACGCCGGCCCCCAACGAGAGGACGGGCGCACCGTGACGGAACTCCCGCAGCACCAGACCGAGGCATTCGCAGGATTCTCCACGCTCCGGGTGGCCGAGGGAGCGGACCGGATCCACGTCCAGCTGCACCGGCCCGAGGTCCGCAACGCCATTGACGCGGCCATGGTGGCGGAACTGCATGCGGTCTGCGCCGAACTGGAGCGGCGGCCGCGGGTGCTGATCCTCTCCGGCACCGAGGTTGGTGGAAAGGGGATCTTTGCCTCCGGAGCGGACATTACCGAGCTGCGCGAACGGCGCCGCGACGACGCCCTGGCGGGCATCAACTCCGGTCTCTTCACCCGAATTGCCGCCCTGCCGCTGCCCGTGATTGCAGCCTTGGACGGATTTGCCCTGGGCGGCGGGGCGGAACTGGCCTACGCCGCGGACTTCCGGCTGGGCACCCCGCGGCTGAAGATCGGCCAGCCTGAAGCGGGGCTGGGAATCATGGCGGCTGCCGGAGCCACCTGGCGGCTGAAGGAGCTGGTGGGGGAGCCGCTGGCCAAGGACATGCTGCTGGCCGGGCGGATCCTGTCCGGGGAGGAAGCACTGGCCGTCCGGCTGATCACCGAAATCCATCACCCGGCCGGCCTGCTGCCCGCCGCCCATGCGCTTGCGGACCGCATCGCCGCGTCCGATCCGCTGGCCCTGCGCCTGACCAAAGCCGCCTTCGCGGCACCGCGTGAAGCCCATCCGCTGATCGACAACCTTGCCCAGGGGATCCTCTTCGAATCCGAGGCGAAGTTGGACCGTATGCAGGCCTTCCTCGACCGCAAGGAGAGCCCCCGTGGCACCCGGGAGCGCTAATGCCGGTACCGTTCCGGCACGGGTAGGGGTGCTGGGCGGCGGACGCATGGGAGCAGGCATTGCCCACGCCTTCCTCCTGGCCGGAGCAGAGGTGCTGGTGGTCGAACGGGACGAGGAAGCCGCCGACGCCGCCCGCACCCGGGTCACCGGGTCACTGGCCAAAAGCGTGGAACGGGGGGATACGGACGAAAGCACCCAAGAGCTCGGCGAGCGTGCCGTCTTCGCCGTGGATTACGAGGAGTTCGCGGGCTGCGGCCTGGTAGTGGAAGCGGTACCGGAGGACTTCGCGCTGAAATCCACCGCCCTGTGTGCTGTGGAGGAACAGCTCGACGACGGCGCCTGGCTGGCGACCAACACCTCGTCGCTGTCCGTGGACCGGCTGGCTGCGGGCCTGAAGCGGCCGGAGAACTTCTGCGGCCTGCACTTCTTCAATCCCGTGCCGGCTTCCCGCTTGGTGGAACTGGTCCTCGGTGCCCGGACGTCGGAGCAGCTGGCCACGAGCGCACAGGGATGGATCGAAGCCCTGGGCAAGGCCGCCGTCGTCGTCCGCGATGCGCCCGGCTTCGCGTCCTCCCGGCTCGGCGTCGCCATTGCCCTGGAAGCCATGCGGATGGTGGAGGAGGGTGTGGCGTCCGCCGAGGATATCGACGCCGCCATGACGCTGGGCTACCGCCACCCCACCGGCCCGCTGCGCACCACTGATCTGGTGGGACTGGACGTCCGGCTGGGGATTGCCGAGTACCTGCATTCGACGCTGGGAGACCGCTTCGCGCCGCCGCAGATCCTCCGGGACAAGGTGGCCCGCGGCGAACTCGGACGGAAGACCGGGCAGGGCTTTTTCAGCTACGAATAGCCTCGTCCGGAGCCACCGTGTTCAGGAACGTCCGGACCATGGCGGGGTGGTCCAGCGCCATGGCCACCGAAATCACCGGTGCGGGGGCGAGCAGGCCGTGCACCGCGTCCTCGCCGGCGATTCTCCGCCGGTCCACCAGGGTCTGCCCGCGGCTGTGCCCGGCAAGCTCCACCCGCACCGGGTAATCCTCCAGCACCACGGTTTCCGGTGCGGCGATCAGGCAGGCGGCACCGGCGTCGCCGATGGTCATGGGCTCGAGGGTGCCGTCATTGGCGCTCACCGTGGGAAGGGGCTCCGCGCCCAGGACGCCCCCGGCCGCCCGAGTCCGGGCGCCCAAGGCCAGCAGTGAACCCACGAGCTGTGCACCGGGATCCGTGGAGGCTTCCAGTTTCAAGTACTGCGGCGCATCGAGGGTGGCGAGCATAAAGACGTCCAGCCCGTACATGGTCACGGGCACTCCGCTTTCCAGCACCACGGCCAGCGCCTCGGGGTCATGCCAGGCATTGAACTCGGCATGCGAGGTGGCATTGCCCATCCCGGCGGATCCGCCCATAAACACAATCCGTTCCAGCTTCCGGGCCGTGAGCGGGTAGGCACGCAGGAACACCGCCAGATTGGTCAGCGGGCCGATGCCCAGCAGGGTCACCGGTTCCGGAGAATCTTCAATGGTGCGGTGCAGGAGTTCGACGGCGGCCAGCGGGGAGGCCAGTGCACTGGCGGCCGGCAGCTGCAGCCCGCCGATCCCGTTGGCGCCGTGGAAGGCGTGGGCATTGCGGGACTCGTTGATCAGCGGCCGCTCCGCCCCGCGGGCCACCGGAACATCCGGCCGTCCGGCAAGGTCCAGCACGTCCAGGGTATTGCGCAGTACCTGGTCGACGTCGGTGTTCCCGGCCACGCAGGTCACTGCCCGCAGGTCGATGCGTGGGCTGCGGGCCAGGAAGGTCAGGGCCAGGGCATCGTCCACGCCGGTGTCGACGTCGGCAATGACCGGGATGCGGCGCGGCTGTTCGGAGGAGGAAGAAGAATGCACGGCGCCGTCTTTCACTTAAACTGCTGGAAATTACCTGACAAGGTAACCAGAGAATTGAACCCTGCGGTACTTCATGAAGGGGAAAAGCATGCCGAACACGCTTCCGCCGGATACCGTCGCCGTCCTGGGCGGCGGGGTGCTGGGACTTTCCACTGCGGTGCAACTGCTGCGCGGCGGTGCGGACGTGCTGCTGGTGACGGAGGCGGAAGTGGGCAGCGGAGCCTCCGGGCGCTCGCTGTCCTGGCTGAACGCCGGCGGCGGATACGGCGAGGATTACTACCGGCTGCGGATGGCCGGCATCGACCGGTACCGGACCCTGCTGGCCCAGAACCCCGGCATTGACTGGCTTGCCTTCGACGGCGGCCTGTACTGGGACGATGATCCGTTTGTTGTCATCGAACGGCACAACCAACAGACCCGACAGGGCTACGAGGCCCGGATGGTGGAACGCGAAGACGTTCCGGCCATGGTGCAGGGCGTCGACCCGGGGGTCCTGCCGCACCGGGTGCTGGTCAACCCGGGCGAGGGCTGGGTGTCGCTGCCGCACCTGGTCCGGTACTTGGCCGAGGAGTTCACAATGCGCGGCGGCACCCTGATCGAACACGCCGGCAGATGTACTCTTACCCGCGGGTCCGGGTCCGACGGCGTCGTCAGGGTGCGCGGGATCCGCACCGCCGGCGGGGAAGAATACGCGGCCGACGCCGTCGTCGTCGCCTGCGGAGCCGGCACCCCCGCGGTACTCGCCGAGGCCGGTGTCCATCTGCCCGACGCCTCTGACCCGGCCATGCTGGTGATCAGTGAACCGGTGGACCACGGACTGCGGGCCGTGCTGAACACGCCGCGGATTTCGCTGCGCCCGCACCCCGGCGGACGGCTCGCGATGGATTCCACCTGGTACCTGGACCGGGTGCAGCGCCTTGGGGACGGCAGCTGGAGCGTGGATCCCGAGGTGCCGGCCGAGCTGGCGGCGGAGGCGAGCCGGGTGCTGGCCGGGCATCCGGAGGTGGTGCCGCAGAGCAGGGAGCCGGGGTTGAAGCCGGTGCCGGGGGACGGCGAACCGGTGCTCGGTGAGCTTGTCGCGCTGCCCGGCTGCTGGACCGCCTTCACGCACTCGGGGGCCACACTGGGCCTCATCGCCGGGGAGCTGGTATCCGATGAAATCCTCACCGGCCGCCGGCATCCGCTGCTGGAACCGTTCCGGCCCGAGCGTTTCAGTTTCGGCTGGGATTCCTAAGCCGGGTGATTCCTACGCCGGTCGCGGCGCAGCCAGCACCGGGGCGAAGGCAAGTTCCGCGGCACCGACCAGCAGCAGTTCCGAGCGCAGCGCCGCCCGGCGCAGCTGGACGCGCTCGCCGAGGCCCGCCACCGCCTCCGCGGCAACGGCGTCGGTCAGCCGCTCGGGATTGGAAGCGAACAGGGTGCCGAGGAATCCGCCCAGGACAATCGTGTCCGGATTGAAGATGTTCACGAAGTTCGTCAGCGCCACTGCCAGCTGGTCCAGCTGTCGGTCCGCTTCGGCGCGCACCGCGGCGGTCTGCTGGTCGGCCATCGCCGCGTCCAGTGTGTCCTGGTCCGCGCGGTCCAGTCCCAGGACCTCCAGCAGGCCGGCCAGGTTCACTTCCGTTTCCAGGCAGCCGCGCCGGCCGCAGTGGCATTGTTCGCCGTCGCTGCGGACCAGCGTGTGCCCGAGCTCGCCCGCGTAGCCGTCCGCCCCGCGCAGCGGCGTGCCGGCAACGATGATCCCGCCGCCGATCCCGCTCGCACTGCCGTTGAGGTACACGGCATTGCCGGTATCGACGGCGGCACCGAAGAGACTCTCTGCCACCGAGCCCAGCGTGGCGTCGTTGCCGGCGAACACCGGCAGGGCCAGTGCCTCGGCCAGGGGAGCGGCCAGCGGCTCGTTCCGCCAACCCAGGTGTGGTGCCAGCAGCACCTGGCCGTCGGAGGTGCGGGTGAGGCCGGGAACGGCCACACCCACGCCGGCAATCCGGTCCATCCCGGCCAGATCCGGAGCCATCCCGGCCAGCACGGCGCGGGTGATGCTTACCGTCTCGGCCACGCTCGGCCGGGAAACGGTGTCATGGCGGACCCGGCGGTGCACCCGCCCGCCCAGCCCCACCAGGCCTACGGTCACGGCGTCGACGTCGGGATGCACCACTACGGCGGCCACCCGCTCGTTGGGGTGGACCAGCGGGCTGGGCCGGCCGACCCGTCCGGCGGGGGGATCCGTCTCATATGCCAGCCCCATGCCGGCCAGTTCGCCGACCAGGGCACCGATGGTGGAGCGGTTGAACCCGGTAAGCCGGGTCAGGTCCGCGCGGGAGAGCTGCCCGTTCCGGTGCAGCAGGGTCAGGATGCGGGAGAGGTTGGCGGACCGCAGGTTATCGGTGCCGCGGCCCGCCGGGGCAGGCGCGCTGATAATGCCGCTTTCCACGTCTTTGTTCCCTCTCCCGTTGATGGTCATCCTCCAGCCTACCTGTCGCCGTCGTGATTTGGTTGGGGGCGGCAACAAAATGTCCTCCGGCAGGCTCTGAAGACCCGCGGAGGGGAGTTTTATTGTCCGAAAACCATTGACAGGGGAGTATTGCCCCAATATGTTGTTGCTTCCAACTAATACTTATTCTGGAGCTAACGTGACAATGACGCCATCGCCTTCCGACCGCTTTACCTTCGGCCTCTGGACCATCGGCTGGACCGGAACCGACCCCTTCGGCACACCGACGCGGGCCGCCCTGGATCCCATCAAGGGCATGCACAAGCTCGCCGAACTGGGCGCCTACGGGGTGACCTTCCACGACAACGATCTGGTTCCCTTCGACGCCACGGCGCAGGAGCGGGACATCATCATCAAGAACTTCACCAATGCCCTGGCCGAAACCGGCCTCAAGGCACCCATGGTGACCACCAACCTGTTCACGCACCCGGTGTTCAAGGACGGCGGCTTCACCTCCAATGACCGCTCCGTCCGCCGCTTCGCACTGCGCAAGGTGCTGCGGAACATCGACCTCGCCGCGGAACTCGGCGCGGAAACCTTCGTGATGTGGGGCGGCCGCGAAGGCAGCGAATACGACGGTTCCAAGGATTTCTCCGCAGCCTTTGACCGTATGCGGGAGGGCATCGACACCGCTGCTGGCTACATCAAGGAGAAGGGCTACGGGCTGCGCATCGCCATCGAGCCCAAGCCCAACGAACCGCGCGGCGACATCTTCCTGCCGACCATCGGCCACGGCCTGGCGTTCATTGCCCAGCTTGAGCACGGTGACATTGTCGGCCTGAACCCGGAAACCGGGCACGAGCAGATGGCCGGGCTGAACTTCACCCACGGCATCGCCCAGGCCCTGTGGTCCGGCAAGCTGTTCCACATTGACCTCAACGGACAGAAGTCCATTAAGTTCGACCAGGACCTCGTCTTCGGGCACGGCGACCTCACCAGCGCCTTCTTCACCGTGGACCTGCTGGAGAACGGCTTCCCCAACGGCGGACCGCGCTACGAAGGTCCGCGCCACTTCGACTACAAGCCGTCCCGCACCGAGGGCTACGAAGGCGTCTGGGAATCCGCCAAGGCCAACATGGACATGTACCTGCTGCTCAAGGAACGTGCCCTCGCCTTCCGTGCCGATCCCGAGGTGCAGGAAGCCATGCAGTACGCCGGCATCACCGAGCTGTCACAGCCCACGCTGGCTGCCGGTGAATCCGTCGCGGACCTGCTCTCCGACGCAGCGTCCTTCGAGGACTTCAACGCCGACGCCGCCGCGGACCGCGACTTCGGGTTCGTGAAGCTGAACCAGCTGGCGCTGGAACACCTGATGGGTGCCCGCTAGGCTACCTGCGCACGACGCGCAAAACATCACCGAATCGTGCTGCCGCCGGGTCCTGGGGGACCGGCGGCAGCACCCGTTGAAAGGCTCGACATGCCACTCGTTGCCGGAGTCGACAGCTCCACCCAGTCCTGCAAGGTAGTCATCCGAGATGCTCAGACCGGCGCGCTGCTGCGCGAAGGCACGGCCCGCCACCCGGCGGGCACCGAGGTGGATCCGGAAGCGTGGTGGGCAGCCTTCCTGGAGGCCGCGGCGGCTGCCGGGGGACTGGACGACGTCGACGCCGTCTCGGTGGGCGGGCAGCAGCACGGCATGGTCTGCCTGGATGAAACCGGTGCAGTGGTCCGCCCGGCGCTGCTCTGGAACGATGTCCGCTCCGCCGCCGCCGCGGACAAGCTCATAGCCGACGCCGGACCCGACGGCGCCCGGTACTGGGCCGACACCACGGGTACCGTGCCGGTGGCCTCGATTACCGCGACGAAGCTGCGCTGGTTGGCCGAAAACGAGCCGGAGAATGCCGCCCGCACCGCCGCCGTCTGCCTGCCGCACGACTGGCTGAGCTGGCGCCTGGCCGGTTACGGGCCGGGCAGCGGGGCGGAGGGACTGGCCGCCCTGACCACCGACCGGTCCGACGCTTCCGGCACAGGCTACTGGTCCCCGTCCACGGGGGAGTACCTTCCCGACGTCCTGGAGCAGACCCTCGGCCACGTGCCGCAGCTGCCCCGCGTCCTGGGTCCGCTCGAAGCGGGTGCACGCACTCCCGCCGGCGCGCTGATCGGCCCGGGTGCCGGTGACAACGCGGCCGCCGGGCTGGGCGTCGCGGCCGGGGTGGGGGATGTGGTGGTCTCCATCGGCACCTCAGGCACCGTGTTCGCCGTCGCCGACGCCCCGACGTCGGACGCCTCCGGACTTGTGGCCGGCTTTGCCGACGCCACCGGCCACTTCCTCCCGCTGACCGCCACCCTGAATGCCTCCCGCGTCCTGGACGCCACCGCTGCCCTGCTCGGGGTGGAACTGAACGAACTGACGCGGCTGGCCCTCTCCGCGCCGCCCGGTGCCGACGGCCTGGTGATGGTGCCCTACTTTGAAGGCGAGCGAACCCCCAACCTGCCGGACGCCACCGGTTCCCTGCACGGCATGACGCTGCGGAACTTCACTCCCGCCAACCTGGCCCGCGCCGCCGTCGAGGCCGTGGCCTGCTCCCTTGCGGACGGCTTCGCGGCGCTGAAGAACACGGGGGTCTCCGCGCAGCGCGTCATCCTGGTGGGCGGTGCTGCCCGGTCCGAGGCGATCCAGCAGGCCATTGCCGCGGTCTTCGAGCTTCCCGTCACCGTCCCGCGCCCGGGGGAGTACGTGGCCGACGGCGCCGCCCGGCAGGCCGCTGCCATCCTCACCGGCGAGTGGCCGGCCTGGAACGACGGCGCGTCCGTGGTGGTGACGGCGGATCCCACTCCCGGGGTGCTGCAGCGTTACCGGCAGGCGGCGGGAAGCCCTACGCTGCCGGCTGCCGGATAGGATCGGCCCCATGACTTCCTCATTCGGCCCCAACGGCCGTCCCGTTTCCCTGGCCGCGGGGGATTACCGGGCCACCATCCTGCCGGTGGGCGCCACGCTCGCCGGGTTGACCTTCCGCGGCCGGGACCTGGTGCTGCCGCTCGCCGAGGACGAAATCCCGCAGGCCTTCACCGGCAAGGTGCTGATGCCCTGGCCGAACCGGATTGTCGGCGGCCGCTACACCTTCGACGGCACCGAGTACCAGGTGCCGGTCAACGAACCCGAGACCGGTATGGCCCTGCACGGGCTGGTGGCGTGGGATGCCTGGGATGTTGCCGAAACGTCGCCGGAGCGTGTGGTTCTGCGGCACCGGCTGATGGGCCAGCCCGGCTACCCGTTCCAGCTGGAACTGCAGGCGGTCTATGCGCTCGATGCTGAAACCGGGCTCAGCGTGGAGCTGTCCGCCGCCAATGCGGGTACGGCGTCCGCACCCTATGGCGTCTCCGCCCACCCGTATCTCACGGCGGACCGAGTGCCCGTGGACCGCTGCGTGCTGGACGTTCCTGCCGCGCGGGTGCTGGGCGGCCCGGAGCAGTCCGGGAGCCCCCTGGGTTTGAGTGAACTGCGGGACACCGAGGGCACCGTGCTCTCCTTCTCCGCTCCGGAACCGATCGGCGCCCGCAGCGTAGACCATGCCTTCACCGGCTTGCCCGGCGGCGGGTGGCAGGTGACGCTCACCGACCCGGAGACCGGCTTCGGCGCCGTCCTGTCCTCCACCGGCAAGGATGCGCCGTGGCTGCAGGTCTACTCCGGCGAGAAGATGGACCGGCTGGGCGTGGCCGTGGAGCCGATGACCTGCCCGCCGGATGCCTTCAACTCCGGCAAGGATCTCATTGTGCTGGCGCCAGGCGAGGAGCGCCGGCTGGGCTACCGGATTGCTGCTGCCTAACCACCGTGCTGTCCTGTTTCCCGCAAGGGAACCGGCCTACCCTTTGAGGTATGACTCAGGATCCCGTCGAGTCCAATCCCGACCATTACAAAGTGGTGTTTGAAAACGATCGCGTGCGCGTGCTCGAGTACCGCGACGCTCCCGGCCATACAAGCGTTATGCATCGGCATCCGGACAGCGTGATGCTTACCGCCAGCTCCTTCCGGCGGCGGCTGCATTCGGGCGGAGGGCCCGGGGGTGGTCCTGTGCCGGGGCCGATGCCTGTGCCGGGCGCGGGTGGAGGACCGGGCGCGGGTGGAGGACCGGGCGCGGGGCCGGGCGCGCCGACTCCCGCTCCGGGCGGCGGAATGGACGTGGAGCTGCCCGCCGGTGCCGTCCGTTGGCTTCCCGCCCAGGAGCACTACGGGGAAAACACCGGAGAGACGGAAACCCATGTGTTTTTCGTGGAGCTGAAGGAACCGGACCCGTCGGGGGAGCTGCCGGACGGGCCGCGGCCTGCCGACCCCTGACCTGCTCTTTCAGTCGCTGTAGACTTCCCGGATGCAGACCCTGGAGACCGATCGACTGACCCTGCGCCCGTTCACTTCCGAGGACGCGGACTTCGTCCTGGACCTGTATTCCCGCATGGAGGTGCAGCGTTTTCTGGGCGCCGTTCCGAAGCTGATGAAGGACCTCGACGAGGCGAACGCCCTGATCCAGGCCTGGGCCCGACTGGATGACGGAACCTGCGGCATCTGGGCCGTGCAGGATCGGGAAACCGGGAACCTGGCCGGAACCCTGCTGCTGAAGTCCATTCCGGCGTCGGGTCCGGAGCGGAAGCCCTCGGGCGATATCGAAATCGGCTGGCATTTCCATCCTGACAGCTGGGGCAGGGGCTACGCGCCGGAGGCCGCGGCCGCCGTCCTGCAGCACGCTTTCAAGCAGGGGCTGCCCCGTGTGGTGGTGGTGATCGATCCGGCCAACACTTCCTCCCGGCGGGTCTGCGAGAAGATCGGCGTGGTTCCCCAGGGCAGCACGGACCGGTATTACAACACCGTCCTGGAGCTGTTCACCACCGAGAACCCGGGCTAACCCGCCAGCTGCTTCTGCAGGAACGCCAGCGCGGCGACGTCGTCCTCGATGGCCCCGGCCTCGTGTCCGTTGAACGGCCACACCGTCAGCTCCTTCGGCCCGGCGTAGTTGTTGTACGCGGCGTAGACCGTGGACGGGGGAGTGGTGGTGTCCATCAGCGCCACCGAGAACAGTGCAGGAGCCGTGGACCGCGGAACCAGGTTCACGGCGTCGAAATAGGCCAGCGTCTCCATCACCGTCTCCGCCTGCCCGCGCTGGACTGCCAGGTAGTCCCGGATCTCGCGGTACGGATAGGAATCGGTGACGGTCACGGCCCGCGGGAAATCGGACAGGAACGGCACGAACGCGACGACGGCGGCCACGTCCGGGCAGAGTGCCGACGCCGCGAGGGCCAGTGCCCCGCCCTGGCTCTGTCCCAGCACGGCCACCCGGGCCGGATCGACCTGGACCGCTGACGCCTCCGGCAGGGAGCGCATGGCCTCCACCGCCCGGACGGCGTCGGTGAACAGCCGCCGGTAGTAATAGGTCTGCGGATCGAGCACGCCGCGGGTCATCACGCCCGGCACCTGCGGTCCGGCGCTGCCGGCGGCGTCGGGTGTGGCGCCCTTGCTCCAGCCGGCCCCCTGCCCGCGGGTATCCATCTGCAGGTGCGCGAACCCGGCCGAGGCCCAGAACAGGTTCTCGTGGGCGTCCCCGCGGCCGCCGCCGTAGCCGACAAACTGTACGACGCCGGGCAGCGGAGCGTCGCCGCGGATGCTCCGGGCCGGCAGCCGCAGCCAGGCGCGGATGGGGTCACCGCCGAAGCCCGGAAAAACCACATCGTAGAGCTCCACGGTCCGCAGCCCGCTGGGGTAGGGGGTGACCTCTACCGACAGCGGGTGCTGCCGTGCTTCGTCCAGGGTGTCCGCCCAGAACCGGTCCAGGTCCTCCGGGGCACGGGTGCTGCCTCGATAGGCGGCCAGCTGGTCGGCGGGCAGGTCGGAGTACATGCGGTATCGGCTCCCGGGTTTCGGCGGTGCGTTGCGTGCGGTTGCGGGTGTTCAGCCCAGCGGCGCCACGTCCGCCGGGCAGTGCAGCCGCCGGGTGTGGTCCACTACCCGCACGGTTCCGGTCAGGCTAACACCGGCCGTACCGCGGATGTCGGCACTCGATGCTCCGAGCCGCAGCTCCAGGTCACCGGGCTCCACAATCCGCTGCCCGTCCCGCCCGGTGAAGGACGCGGCGTCGGCCGGAACCGTAAACCGCACCCTCGCCGCTTCTCCGGCGCGCAGCGGGACCCGGGCGAACCCGGCCAGCCGCTGCACCGGACGCACTACCGAGGCCACCGGATCGTGCAGGTAGAGTTGGACGATCTCGACGCCGTCGCGCCCGCCGGTGTTGGCCACTGTCACGGAAACGGAGGTTTCGCCGTCGACGCCGAACTCCGCCGGACCGTCCAGGGCGATATCCGTCCAGTCGAAACTGCTGTAGCCCAGCCCGTGGCCGAACGCGAAGGCAGGTGTCGGGTCGATGCTGGACACGTCGCTCAGCTGCGCGAGCGGAGCGGCCAGATACGTGGACGGCTGCGCACCGGGGGACGCGGGAACACTGACCGGCAGCCGGCCGCTGGGATTCACCCTGCCGCTCAGCACACCGGCAATCGCCGGTCCGCCCTCTTCACCGGGGAAGAACGCATGCACAATCGCGGCGGCTTCCGTGGCGGCGCGGCCCAGGGCATAGGGGCGTCCGGTGAGCAGCACCAGCACCACGGGTTTGCCGGTGTCCAGCAGTTCATCCAGCAGCTGCTGCTGCACCCCGGGCAGGACCAGCGACTCGGTGTCGCAGCCTTCGCCGCTGGTGCCGCGTCCGAAGAGACCGGACCGGTCACCCAGCACAGCCACGACGACGTCGGCGTCCCGGGCGGCGGTCAGCGCGTCGGCGAATCCGTCCGTCTCGGGGCCGTCCACGCTGCAGCCGGTGGTCACGGTGAGGGAGCTGTCCGGGAACTCGCCGCGCAGCGACGCCGCGACGGTTGGCAGCTCGATTCCCGCCGCCACCTCCGGGTGCTGCACACCAACGTGGGCGGGGAAGGAGTAGCAGCCGAGGAACGCCATCGGGTTGTCGGCATTGGGTCCGACGACGGCGATCCGCCCCGGCGCTGCGAGCGGCAGGATTCCGTTGTTGGCGGTGAGGATCAGTGCCTGTTCGGCGACCTCGGCCGCCAGGGACCGGTTCTCCGGCCGGTCCAGGTCCACCGAACCCAGGACGCCGGACGAGTCCGTGAGGTCCACTCCGGCCAGGGCCGAGGGCACCGGGGACCAGTCCGGGTCCAGCAGCCCGAGTTCGACCTTCTGGGTCAGGACCCGCAGCAGTGCGGTGTCGATGACGGATTCGTCCAGCCGCCCGGACTCCAGTTCCGCGATGAGGTGTTCGCCGAACGCATCCACGGTGGGCAGTTCCACGTCCACGCCGGCGGTCAGCGCGGCTGCAGCGGCCTCGCCGAGTGAACCGGCCACGCGGTGCAGTTCCTTGAGGAAGCTGATCCCGAAATAGTCGGCCACCACCGTGCCGTCGAAACCCCACGTCTCGCGCAGCAGGCCGGTGAGCAGCGAGCGGTCCGCAGCGGAGGGGACGCCGTCGACGTCGGTATAAGCGTGCATCACCGAGCGCACCCCGGATTCCCGTACGGCCATTTCGAACGGCACCAGCAGTACGTCCGCGCGTTCGCGTGCACCGACGGACACCGGCGCCAGGTTGCGGCCGGCCTTGGACGCCGAGTAGCCGACAAAGTGCTTTAACGTGGCCACCACGCCCGCGCCTTCGAGCCCGCGGATGTAGGCCGAAGCGATGCTGCCCACCAGATAGGGGTCTTCGCCGATGGTCTCCTCCACCCGGCCCCAGCGGGCGTCGCGGACGACGTCGAGCACTGGAGCGAGTCCCTGATGCACGCCGACCGAGCGCATGTCGGTGCCGATGGCCGCACCGATCCGGCCGATCAGCTCCGGGTTGAACGTGGCACCCCAGGACAGCGGCACCGGATACGCCGTGGCACCCCAGGCCGCGAACCCGGCCAGGCATTCCTCATGCGCCATGGCCGGGATGCCGAACCGGTTGGACTCGGCGATCCGCTGCTGGGTGCGCATCAGGGACAGGGCGCCCATACCGGCGTCGACCGGCAGGGTGCCGAAGGGCCGGGTGAGCTGGCCCAGCCCGTTCGGCAGGAGCTCCTCCAGCGGCGCCGGTTCCTTCATGTCGTGCTGGTGGGGTGCTACCTGGCCGCCTTCGTTGGACGCACCCACCCAGACGCCGAAGAGCTGGGCCACCTTTTCCCGCAGTGTCATCTGCTCGGCCAGCCGGGCGGCGCGCTCGCGGGCGGTCAGGGAGGTGTCCCGCCAGGGGAGGTGCTGAACTGTTGTTTCTGTCATGTCTACTTTCCGCCAACGCCCATAAGGCCCTGGACCAGTGCGCGGCGCGCAAAGAGGTACACCAGCAGGACGGGAATCATGGAGAGCATCACTGCGGCGAGGATGCCCGGCACGTTGATGCCGTACTGGGTTTGGAAGTTGAAGAGGCCAAGCGTGATCACCTTGGTGGATTCCGACTGGGTCAGGATCAGCGGGAGCAGGAACCCGTTCCAGCCCTGCAGTGCGGCGAACACTGCGATCGTGGACAGGCCGCCTTTGGACAGCGGCAGCACCAGGCGCAGGAAGGTACGTGTGGTGGACGCTCCGTCCACGGACATGGCTTCGTAGAGTTCGGGCGTGATGTCCCGCATGGTCCCGGAGAGGATCAGCGTGCAGATCGGCAGCGCGAACGCGGCCGTGGGCAGGATGATGCCGAGCAGGGTGTCATACAGGCCCACCGAGTTGATCAGGTAGAACATCGGCACAATCACTGCCTGGACCGGAATGGCCAGCCCGAGCAGGAAGAACCGGAAGATCAGCGTGGTGGAGCGGGACTGGCTGCGCACGATTGCGTAGGACAGCGGCGGCACCACCAGCAGGACAATGCCCACCACGCCGGCCGTGACAATGAAGGTGTTCAGGAAGTACTTGCCGAACCCGCTGTCGAAGACCATCAGGAAGTTCTCGAAGGTCAGGCTGGTGGGTACGGACAGCGGGCCGTTGGCGCTGAACTCGGGGCGGGTCTGCACGCTGGCGGCCACCATGACATACAGCGGCAGGGCTACGATCAGGAGCCAGACGGTGACCGCAGCTCCGGCAATGTAATTGGGGCGGGTACGCATCAGACTCCCTCCATGGTGCTGCGCATTTTGTCGTAGCCGGAAACCTTCACCATGATCAGTGAGATGGCGGTGGCCACCACCACCAGGACCAGGGCAATGGCGGAGCCCATGCCGAAGTTGTAGCGGCGGAAGGCTTCCTCATACATGTAGAAGGCGGTGATGGTGGTGTCCGTTCCGGGTCCGCCGTTGGTCAGGATCAGCACCGTCTCGAAGGTGGTCAGGCCGCCGACCACCATCAGGATCACCGAGGTGATGATGCTGTTGCGCAGCTGCGGGAGCGTAATGGAAAAGAACTGGCGCACCCGTCCGGCGCCGTCGATTTCCGCGGCCTGGTACAGCACCGGCGGAACCGATTTGGCGGCGCCCTGGTAGATCAGCGTGTGGAAGGGGGTGAACTGCCACATGCCCACGAAGATGATCACGCCGATGGCGGTGGACTGGTTGCCAAAGAGGTTCCCGTCCCCGAACAGCCACTTGAGCTGTGCGGGAACACCGAAGTTCGGATCCAGCAGCGCACGCCACAGCACCGAGATGGCTGCGGAGGAGAGCAGCAGGGGGAGGAAGAAGATGGCGCTGAGCACGGCGCGGTTGCGCTGCGGGCCAGCGGCCCAGACACCGAGCAGGATGCTCACCGGAGTCTGGGTGGCAACACCCAGCACAATGAACAGCACGCTGAGCCACAGGCTCTTGAGCATCACCGAATCGCCGGCGAGCGTTTCCCAGTTCTCGGTGCCGACAAACTTCGGGTCGCCCAGCCCGGTCCAGGTCATAAAGGACAGGACGACGACGGCGATCAGCGGCACCACGGCGAAAAGCAGGAAAAAGACGGTTGCGGGCAGGGTCCAGGCGACGCCCGGACGGTTCAGCCGGGCCCGGCCGGCCCGCACCGGACGACCCTTGGCGGGGTTGTCCGGTGCGGCCGGAGGCCGGGGTGGAAGCAGAGTGGTCATGGTCTCGGCAATCGGTCCGGCTATTTCTTCAACGACTGCATGGCTTCAATGAAGCCGTCTTCGTCGATGCTTCCGGCGAAGAAGTCGGCAACAGCACTGTGGATGGTGGGTGTTGCGGCCGGCGGGTAGGCCTGGTCCCAGGACAGCTGGAAGTTAGGCGCATCCTGCACCAGTCCGAACTGGAAGCGGGCGTAGTCCGGGTTGGTCGCCTGGTCCAGGAAGCCCTCGGTGCTGGTGGTGGTGGGCAGGTTGCCGATGGCCATCTGCTCCTGGACAAATTCGTCCGAGTACATCAGCTTCAGGAAGTCGCGTGCGGCTTCCGGGTAGCGGGTGTCCTTGAGGACGGAGTAGTAGTTGTTGGTGTTGCCGACCAGGTTGGCAGGATCTCCCTTGCCTCCCTCGATCTCGGGGAATTCGCTCCAGCCCAGGCCGCTGGCTGCGAACTCGGGGTTGACGTCCTGGATGGTGGAGTACTCCCAGGAGCCCATCAGTTCGAAGCCGGCCTGGCCGGTGGAGAGCAGGGTGTGGGAGCCGCCGTCGGTGAACTTCACGGACTGGAAGTTGGTGCCGAACGCCCCGGTGTCCACGAGTTCGCGCAGCATGCCCAGCGATTCGCGGCTTTCTTCGGAATCCCAGACGTCGGTGTCGCCGTCGATAGCGGACTGGAAGAGTTCCGGTCCGGCTACGCGGTCATAGACGTAGGAGAACCACATCTGGGTGGGCCATTCGTCGCCGCCGCCGAGGGCGATCGGGGTCTTGCCTGCAGCCTTGAGCTTCTCGACGGCGTCGAGCAGTTCGTCCCAGGTCTGCGGTGCTTCCTCGATGCCTGCCGAGGCGAGCACTTCCTTGTTGTGGAAGAGCATCACGGGCTGGGTGCCGCGCATCGGCACACCGTACGGGGTGTCGTCGACCGTGGCGACGTCGAACACCGAGGGAAGGAAGGCGTCCTTGAGCTTCGGATCCTCCTCGATGAAGTCATCCAGCGGCATCAGCAGGTCTGCGTCCACGAAGTCCTGGATACTGCCTCCGCCCCAGTTGAAGAAGATGTCCGGTGCTGCGTCGGTGCTCATGACCGTCTGCAGCTTCTGCTGGTATTCGGCGCCGGGGATGGTGTCCAGCACCACCTTCACGTCGGAGGTCTCGTTGAAGCGTTCGACCATGGCGGATTCGACGTCGTTGCTCGCGTCTCCGTAAACGAGGACATGGATCTCATTTTCGGGACGGTCCGAGGCAGCGGAGTCGCCGCCTCCACAGCCGGCCAGGGTGAGGCTGAGCGCCAGTATGCCGGCGGCAGCCAGGACCGGGGTCCGGGACGAGGGTTTGTTCATCGTTGAACACCTTCCGAAAGTTTCGGTATATTGGTCGAAAGTTACTAGATGCCGTCAGCATAAGATGCACATAATGTGATGCGCAACACTTTTCCAATAAACTGTTGTCCCGCATTGCTTCGAACCCCGAAGGACTACCTATGCAGTCATCACTGCCGCAGAACCCGGTCACGCTGGCCGACCTGGCGTCCGAGGCCGAGGTTTCACTTTCGACAGTTTCGAAAGTTCTCAACGGGAGGACGGACGTTTCGCGGAAAACACGCGCGAAAGTCGAGGCGTTGCTGGAGGAGCACGGCTACCGCCGTAAGGGTGGGGCCAAGTCGCGGCTGCTGGAACTGGTGTTCCACGAACTCGAAAGCGCCTGGGCACTGGAGATTATCCGCGGCGTGGAAAACATTGCCCGCGAGAAGGGCCTGAGCGTGGTCCTGACGGAGAGCGGTACCCGGCACGCGCCGTCGCCCGAGTGGGTGGAAGGTGTGATCGCCCGCCGGCCGGTCGGCGTCGTTCTGGTTTTCTCCGACCTGGCGCAGGACTCGCGCCGGCAGCTCGAAGCGCGGTCCATCCCGTTTGTAATCATCGATCCGGCGGGGGACCCGGCTCCGGACGTGCCGTCCGTCGGATCGGCAAACTGGTCCGGAGGCATGATGGCCACCCGCCATCTGATCGATCTGGGGCACACCCGGATTGCTGCGATCACGGGGCCGGAGGACATGATGTGTTCGCTGGCCCGGATTGACGGCTACCGATCTGCGCTGAACAACGCCTCCCTGCCGTTGGACCGGGATCTGATCCGGTACGGAAACTTCCACGTCGACGGCGGCCGCGACCACGCTCTGGAACTGCTTAGCCTTCCGGACCGTCCCACTGCCATTTTTGCCGGCAGCGACCTGCAGGCGCTGGGGGTTCTCGACGCCGCCCGGCAGCTGGGCATTAGCGTCCCGGATGAGCTTTCGATTGTGGGGTACGACGATCTGCAGGTGGCGCAGTGGTCCAGTCCTGCGCTGACCACGGTGCATCAGCCGCTGATTGAGATGGCCGAGGAAGCTGCCCGGATGGCTGTTCGCTTGTTCGAGGGGGAGCGGCCAAACAACCTGCGCCTGGACCTGGCCACCTCGTTGGTGGTGCGGCAGAGCACTGCTCGGGTGCCTGCGGCCGTGGGTTCGTCTGGCTAGGTTCGGTTCGCTTGGCCGGCCCGTGCCGAGCACGCTTGGAACGGGAGGCGAGCACGCTTGGGACGGGCGCTGGTTCCAGCCGGAGGCCGGATTGCCCATGGTTTGTCCGACTAAAGTCCATCCGACCAAGTCCGTTCGCCCAGTATCGGTCCGCGTGACCGAAGCCCGTCGGTTCGGAGGCACGCTTTCTGCACGCCCGTCAATCTGCACGCCCCCCAAAACGGTGGTGCCTGTTCCGGCTGGGACTGTTCATGGTCCGTTCGCCCACGGTCCGGGTCCGGCGCTGGACGCGGCGGGTCGAGTTCCAGGAAGGGCTCGGTCCGATAGACCCGTCCGGTCGGCGAAGTCCACTCGATTACCCCGGGTTCGGGCTGGCACGCTTTCCAGAAGCCCAGGGTCTTGAACCGGTGGTGCCGTCGGCACAGATGTTCCAGGTTTCCGTGGTCGGTGGGACCCCCGCGGGCCCAGTCGATGGTGTGGTCAATGTCCGCGTTCGCGGTGCTGACCCGGCAACCGGGGAACCTACAGGTTCCGTCCCTTGCGCGGAGCCAGCGGCGAAGCCCGGCTGGGACTTTTCTGCGCCGTCCCACCCCGAGGATTTCCCCTGTCTGTGGGTCCTGGGCGAGTCCGGTCCATCCGACGGCATTGCGGGCGAGCCTGCGGGCTTCTTCGGCGCTGATGGGGCCGTAGCCGTGCAGTTCCGCGGGCTGGTCGTCGGCTCCGAAGAGGGTTTCGGCGCTGATCAGCACCATGATTTCGGTCCGAGGGACGATTCCCTCGTCCGGTCCTGATCCCACGTCCGCTCTGGCGTCTATATCGGGGTTGCCTTCCATCTTGGGGCTGCCTTCTATATTGGGACTGCCTTCCGGGCCGCCGTCAAAACCGAGGTTTCCCTCGTACCGGGTGGCTGCGCCAGTGTCATTGCCGGTGTGGACGGTGCCGGGTCGGACTCCGGTCGCGTTTCGGGTTCCGGCTTCGCCTCGGGTTCCGGCCGTCGCGAAAAGTCTCCGGCTGCCGCCCATCAGCAGCTGCGCCAGAATGTCCGCACGCAACTGATCCGTGCTCCGGGAATCCCCTCCCGCCTGCTCGCCTCGGGCCGCAGTGCTGAGAGCGGTATAGATCTGCTGCGCTTCCGCGGCCCGGAGGTGGGCTGAGAGGCAGGACATGCCGTCCTCTTCCCGGTCCAAGGTGACCATGCGCTGCTCGAAAGCGGTCAGGTGCCGTTTGCTGACGGTCTCCGGGAACTTCTTTTCGCGCAGCCGCCGGGCCTTGGCCGAGAACTGCGCCCGCGTCTGACCTTCCGCAGCCTTCAACAGGTCCGCCTCGAACGCTGGCAGTTTCGAGTCAGGAACGTACTGACACTGATCCAGGACCACCTGCGCATGCTGGTACGAAAACCGCCCCTCCTCCAAGCCGGCCAGGGTCGCCGTATGGGTGCCGCACAGCTGCCCGGCCTCGCTCAGCATCCGCTGACCGGTCACCTGCGGAACATTCAGAATGGCTGCACATTCGGCCGCCGCGAGGCTGAAAGCGATCCCCGGTTTATCCCACTCCGACGGGTCGAAGAAGTTGTCCCGGAAGATTTGCTCCATCCGGTTCAATAGGTTGGCCCGCTGCGCCTGCCCCCAGGAAATCAAATGCTCCACCCGGACCAAGGCCTCACCAACCATGGCTTCATCAAAGGCTTCAAGGTTCTGCAGCGCCAACGTCCCGGTGAAACCGTCCGGGTAGGCCTCAACAGGATCGACACCGGAATCCGCGGAGCCGGAGGTACACTCGCCAGCGACTCCGGCAGACGCTCGCGCCGCAAGTTGCGCCCGGTATACGGACAAAGTTATCGAAGAGCAGGGCGCATTTGCTTCACCAGGCTGCCCCTCCGGCTGCTGGTCTTTAGTGCCTGGCTCTTCGGTTGTCGGTTCGGTATTCCCGAGCTGATCCATACCTCAGGATTTCATCCGGCACTGACATTTCCGGGTCCAAACCAGCCCCTAAATGGGTTCCCCGGAAATCAAAAATACCTGTCTTTTCTGCAGCACTACCTACCCCCGGGAACCTGGCTCCGAAAAGCGTTCGCCGGGGGAGCCCTCAACGCCTCGGCACCGATATCTCAGCACCCAGGTTCGACGGATCACCTGATCATGGCTAAGGTCAGCGGGACCGATCCACCGGAGAGAGCCTTGCCAAAACACCCTGCGCCTGAACCGCCGGACCACCCTTCAGACGGCGACCCGGCGCCATCAGCCCGCAGGCGGTGAAAGGATTTCCACCCGGTTTCCGAACGGGTCCTTGCAGTGGAACCGCTCGTAACCCTCGAAGGTGTACCGGTCAGTCCAGGAGACCTCGAAGCCGCCCGTTGAAATCCGGGCACCCAACTCCTCGAGCTCCTTAGCTGATTCCAGCAGCAGGGCCGGGTGCGCCTTCTTGGCAGGAACAAAGGGGGAGTCCACTCCCGCATGAATCTCCGCCACGACGGCATCGCCGTCGAACGCCCGGAACCAGCAGCCGCCCCGGCCGGCGAGCGACGGCGGCTTGTCCACCTCAGTCAGTCCCAGTGCCTCACCGTAAAATCGCCGGGCCTGGTCCTCCCCGCCCTTGGGTATTGAAACCTGTACATGGTGCAGCCGCATGAATCCCCCGAGTCTCGACTGATTGCAGTAACGAAACCGATTGTGCCAGAGGGCGCCGTTGACCGGTTTCGGGACCGGTTTCAGACTGGGAGCAGCACGTCCGCCATCCGAGCCATCGCGCCCCCGCCAGCCGAGCCACCGAGCCCCCGCCACCGAGCCACCAACCGAAGGTGCTTCCCATGGACAAGAACTTCCTGAACTACCCGGACTGGCAGGCCACCGCCGACACCCTGCACCTCTACCTGCAGGTGGCGGGCAAGGTGAAACTGGAACGCAGCTACCCCGAACCGGAATGGGGCCACGTGCGGATGCCCCTCACCGTCCAGGGCATCGGTACCGGCATCATGCCGGGACCGGATACGAACTTCGAAATTTACTTCAACCTGCGCCAGCATCATGTGGATGTGCAGAACACCAACTACATCCGCACCCGGATCGAACTCAGCGACGGCCTCAGTGTGGCGGACTTCTACCGCCAGCTGATGGGGGCGCTGGAATTCATCGAGGCGCCCACCTCCATCAACACCGACCCGCAGGAATTCTACGATCCGGTGCCTTTCGACGCCGATACCAAGCACTCCACGTATGACAAACATGCGGTGGAGCTCTTCCTGGACAACCTGCACTTCGCCCATCGAAGCCTTGAACAGTTCCTCGGGCCGGTGCGCGGAAAGGTCTTCGCGCCGTCGTACTGGTTCGGCACCATGGACCTTTCCGGAACCATCTTCAGCGGCCAATCGGAGCCGTACCCGGGAAACGGAGTGATTGCCGTGAACTGCTTTGACGAGCGGTTCTGCGAATTCGGCTTCTGGCCCGGCGACCCGTCCTCCACGGATCCCGCGTTCTACGTGATGCCCTATCCGTTCCTCTCCAACATCGGCAGCTACGGCACCATGCTGGCTCCGGCAAAGGCACAATTCCTCACCCGATCCAGCGAATTCATCCTTACGCTCAAGGACGCCTTCTCCTATGACGATCCACAGCAGGCCGTGGTGGACTTCTGCCGCACGAGCTTCGACATAGTGCAGCGGCTGGATCCGTGGGACGACATCGACTGGATCACCGAACCGCTGACCTACTGACGGCAGGTCGGCGTCGGTTGGATCTGCGGCTAGTGACGCAGCATACTGCCGGAGATGGAACAATCACCTGTGAGCTACCTCATTGGCGAGGGTGCCCGACAAGGGGGAAACGATGGACGCGCGGGATGAACAGGCGCTTGACGCGGTCAAGCTCTACTACGGAACCGGACTTTCGCAGGGCGAGGTTGCCCAGCGGCTAGGGCTGTCGCGTCCGACTGTTTCCAAGCTCATCCAACACGGCAAGGACCGAGGGTACGTCTCCATCCAGATCCATGATCCGCGGGAGCAGGAATCCTCGCTGGCTACGGAGCTGTGCAAGGCCTTCGGCCTCTCCGCCGTCCGCCTCGCCGTCGTGCCGGAGAGCGGACCCGACGCCCTGGTGGGGGAGCTCGGCAAGGTAGGCGCGGCACTGCTGGCCGAGAATGTCCGTGACGGCGACTCGGTGGGTGTCACCTGGGGTCAGACGATGTACGCCGTGGCGCGGAACCTTCAGCGCCAGGAGCGCCGCGGGGTGGAAATCATCCAGCTCAAGGGCGGGGTGTCCTACACCACCCGGGCCACCAACGACTTCGAGACCATCACCCTGTTCTGCAATGCCTTCGGTGCCTTTGCCCGGACCCTGCCGCTGCCGGTGATTTTCGACAGCGTGGAGGTCAAGCGGCTCGTGGAGAGGGAGGAGCACATCCGGAGGGTCATCGAGATGGGCCGGGAGTCCGACGTCGCCGTCTTCACCGTGGGTGCAATCCGTCCGGACGCCATGCTGTTCAATCTTGGCTACCTCAGCGAGACGGAGGAAGCCGGCATTGCTGCGCACGCCGTCGGGGATATCTGCTCACGCTTTTTCGACGACGACGGGAACCCCTGCGTCCCGCAGCTGGATGAGCGGACGGTCGGCATCACGCTGCAGGACCTGCGCAGGGTGCCCACCCGCCTCATGGTCGCCGGCGGCGAGCACAAGGCAACGGCTATCGAAGCCGCACTGCGTTCCGGATATGCGACCCATCTGGTGATCGATCAGGACACCGCCCGGCAGGTACTGCGGATGACCAGGCAGCGCGCTGCGTCCTAGTCGAATTTGCGGAAAATATGTCAATAGTTGGTTTGACATGTGTTCCGAGCCACTTCTACAGTGAGTGAAAACCCTCAATGAGGAGGCTCACATGTCGAAGATTTCGCAACTCATCGATCACACCCTGCTTGCCCCGACGGCAACAGCCACGCAGATCGACACCCTGGTCCAGGAGGCCGTTGAACACGGGTTCAAGACGGTCTGCGTCAACCCGGCCTGGGTCAGCCGGGCCCGCCGTGCCTTAGAAGGAACCCCGGTCGGTGTGTGCACCGTCGTCGGCTTCCCGCTCGGCGCATCCACCACGGCCGTAAAGGTTTTCGAAACCACCGACGCCGTCACCAACGGAGCGCACGAGGTGGACATGGTCATCAACATCGGCTGGGCACTCGCCGGCCAGTGGGATGACATTGAAGCGGAAATCCGCGCCGTCGTCGACGCCGCCGGATCCCAGGTACTGGTCAAGGTCATCCTCGAGACCTGCCTGCTGACTGCGGAACAGACCGCGGAAGCCTCGCGCCGCTCCGTCGCCGCGGGCGCGGACTTCGTCAAGACCTCCACCGGCTTCTCCAAGCACGGCGCCACCGTCGAAGCCGTGCGGCTGATGCGGGAAACAGTGGGACCCGACCTTGGCGTCAAGGCCTCCGGCGGTGTCCGCACGCCCGAGGATCTCGCCCGGATGGTGGAAGCCGGTGCCAGCCGCATCGGAGCCTCCGCCGGCGCAGCCATCCTGGCGGGGAGCACCATCTAATGCTCTTCAAGACGTCAGCCGTCCAGCAGCCGGACGGCTACCTCAGCCGTATCCCGTGGTTCCAGTTCCTCTTGATCTCCCTGTGCTTCCCCCTGTGGGGCGCCGCGGCAAGCCTGAACGACATCCTCATCACACAGTTCAAGTCAGTGTTCACCCTTTCGGACCTGGCCACCGCCTTCGTCCAGTCGGCGTTCTACGGCGGCTACTTCGTCATCGCGATTCCCGCCTCCCGCATCATTCGCCGGTTCACGTACAAGACCGGCATCCTGATCGGCCTCGGCGTCTACATCGTCGGCTGCGCGGCATTCTTCCCCGCCTCGCACATGGCCACTTACAGCATGTTCCTGGTGGCGCTGTTTGCCATCGCCATCGGTCTGAGCTTCCTGGAAACGGCCGGCAACACGTACTCCACCATGCTTGGCCCGAAGCCCACTTCGACGCTCCGGCTCAACATCTCCCAGACCTTCACGCCGCTGGGTTCCATCCTGGGCATCCTGCTGGGCAAGTACCTTGTCTTTACCGACGGCGACACCCTGGACGCGCAGATGGCCGGCATGACCATGGAGGAGAAAACAGCCTTCAGCGCCGAAATGCTGCAGCGGACCCTGCTGCCGTACCGCTACATCATCATGATCCTGGTGGTGGTCTTCATCGTGGTGGCGCTGACCAAGTTCCCGCACTGCAAGCCGCTGGGTGACCGGACGCATCTGGCCACTGCCCGCGTGGGGGAGACCCTGGCCTACCTGGCCCGCAACAAGGAATTCCTGCGCGGCATCTTCGCCCAGTTCATGTACGTGGGTATGCAGACCGCGGTGTGGTCCTTCACCATCCGGCTGGCACTGAACCTGGATGATTCCATCAACGAACGCGATGCCACCAACTACATGGTGTTCGCCTTTGCCGCCTTCTTCCTCGGCAAGGTCGTCGCCAACTTCCTGATTGCCCGCTTTGACGTCAACGCCGTCCTGATGGGCTTTGCCGCCCTCGGCAGCCTGGCCCTGGTGTACGTCATGCTGGTTCCGAACATCACCGCGGTCTGGGCCGCAGTGCTGGTCTCAGGTCTCTTCGGTCCCTGCTGGGCCACCATCTTCGGCCGCACGCTGGACACCATCACGGACAAGCGCCACCAGGAAACCGGCGGCGCCGTGCTGGTGATGGCCATTGTCGGCGGAGCAGTCATCCCCGTGGTCCAGGGCCTGGTCTCGGATGCTTCCGGCTCCCTGCAGTTCTCCTTCATTGTGTCCGTGGTCTG
Organism: Arthrobacter sp. zg-Y238; assembly: GCF_024385525.1. Taxonomy (GTDB): domain Bacteria; phylum Actinomycetota; class Actinomycetes; order Actinomycetales; family Micrococcaceae; genus Arthrobacter_B; species Arthrobacter_B jinronghuae. The sequence continues at coordinate 306,403 of NZ_JANFLU010000011.1, forward strand.
CTTCCTGGTGGTCCTGCTGCACTTCGGCCGCCTGCGCCGGCTAACCGGGCGCACCATCAGCACGGAAAAGGAAGCCGAGTATGTTTCGCATTAACCTGGCCCGGTCCGCTTTCTCCGCGGTCCCGGTAACCCTGGCCGAATCGGACGAATTCACGGTCACGGGTATCCGGTACCCCTCCGGCGTCGAGTCCGTCACCGTGGCCAACTCCCGCGGCCGGGTGGAAGTCCTGCCGTTCCTGGGGCAGATGGTCTGGGATGCGGAGTTCGACGGCGTGAGCCTGCGGATGGATTCGCCCTTCCGGCAGCCCTATCCCGCCACTTTGATCGAAGACACCTACGGCTGCTTCGCCTTCCACTCCGGACTGCTCGCCGCCGGTTGCCCGTCGCCGGAGGATAACCACCCGCTGCACGGGGAGTTCCCGTGCGCGGTCTTCGACGAAGCCTGGCTCGAAATCGACACTGACTCCGTGGCCGTCTCCGGACGCCATGAATTCGTCAAGGGATTCGGTGACCACTACGAGGCAGTTCCCGCCGTCCGCCTCCGGGCCGGTTCGGCCATGTTCGACATCGACCTGTCCGTGACCAACCTGTCCGCAGTACGCACCATGCCGCTGCAGTACATGTGCCACATGAACTACGCCTACTCGGACGGGGCGCGGATGACGCAGTCCCTGCCCGACGGCGCGTTCGCACTGCGCGGGACCGTGCCGGCGCACGTCTTCCCGACGCCGGAGTGGACGGTCCTGAACGAGGCCATCCGCAGCGGGCAGGTAGCCGCGGACGTGCTGGATGCTGCCCAGGGGTATGACCCGGAGATCGTGTTCCTCGCCGATGACCTGCCCGCGTACGGGCAGGACCTGGAGTTCCGGCTCGAACGCACCGACGGCATTACTTTCTGCACCCGCTTCTCCAGTGCCGACTTCCCGGTGGCCACCCGGTGGCTGCTGCACAACCCGGATCAGCGGGTGGCGTCATTTGTCCTGCCCGGTACCTCCCGGCCCGAAGGATTCCTCGCCGCGAAGGCAGCGGGAACGTTGATTGAACTGGCACCTGGAGCGTCCCGCTCCTTCCACGTCAGTACCGGCATTACAGAGGAGGCGTAAGCCCGTTGGATATTGCAGTGATCGGCTCAAACATGGTGGACCTGGTGTCCTATCTCAGCCGCATGCCGGACGAAGGCGAGACGGTCGAGGCCTGGGACTTCCAGATGGGCTGCGGCGGCAAGGGAGCCAACCAGGCCATGGCTGCCGCCCGCATGGGCTCCTCGGTCCTGATGCTTACCCGGATCGGCAATGACGCGTTTGGCGAAACCACTCGGCGCAACTTCGAAGCCAACGGCATCGACACCACCTACGTCCTGGAGACCGAGGCCACCAGCGGCGTCGCGCCCATCTTCGTGGATGACAACTCACGCAACTCGATAGTCATCGCCAAGGGCGCCAACGCCTTCCTGACACCGGCGGACATCGAGGATGCAGCCGAGGCGATCGCCCAGTGCACCCTGATCGTGCTGCAGCTGGAGGTCAACCTCGAGACGGTTTATGCGGCCATCGACTTCGGCAACCGGCACGGCATTCCCGTCCTGCTGAACCCCGCTCCGGCCACGCCGGAGCTGGACTTTGCGCAGGTGGCAAAGTGCGACTACTTTGTACCCAACGAAACCGAGCTGGCCCTGCTCACCGGCATGCCGGTGGAAACCCTTGACCAGGTGCAGGCCGCGGCCGGAACCATCCTGGACCACGGCGTCAAGAACGTCATTGTCACCATGGGCTCGCGCGGGGTCCTGTGGCTCTCGGCCGCCGGACCCGTCCTGGTTGAAGGCCGGACCGTCCCCGCGCTGGATACAACGGGCGCCGGCGATGCGTTCATCGGCTGCTTCAGCCACTGCTTGGTGGAATCGGGAGACGTCCCTGCGTCGTTGGCCACGGCCAATGCCTACGCTGCGGATTCCGTCACCCGGCGCGGCACTCAGACCTCCTACGCCACGCGCGAGCAGTTCGAAAAAACGGGCGCCTAAGGAGCGGTGGGGGGATTCGCCTGAACCCGGGGCATGCTGACATACTGTTGGTAAACCCGATTTGAAGGCGGATCCCTCCATGTCACCCCGCAAACTGTTCCGCACCCTCGCCCTGGCCGAAGCCGTAACCTGGACCCTGCTCCTGATCGGCATGTTCGCCAAGTACGTGCTGGATTTTGAGCCCCTGACGCCGATCTTCGGCGGCCTGCACGGCTTCGTTTTCCTGGCCTACGGCGTGGTCACCCTCTTTGTCTGGGCCAACCAGAAATGGCCGGCCCGCACCGGCATCCTCGGCCTGGCCACCACAGTGATCCCGTGGGCCACCATTCCCTTCGAGAAGTCGGTGGACCGCCGCGGCATGCTGAACGGCGGCTGGCGGATGGCCCCCGGGGGCGAAGAGCCCACCAACGGCGTGGACCGGATCGCCGCCCTCGTGCTGCGCCGACCCGTCGCCGCCGGGATTGTGGCCCTGGTCGCCGTGGCTGTGGTCTTCACCGTCCTGCTCTACCTCGGCCCGCCCGTCCCTAAGGGGTAAGCGTCCCTAAGGGGTAAGCGTCCCGAAGGGGTAAGGATCCCGAACGGTAACCGCTAGGACTCGGCGGCGAGCGGGGCGGCGGACCCGCCGGAGCTCGGCGCGGCACTGCGACGCAGCCGACGCCGCCCCGGACGGTTGGAGCCGCCGCCGCGGTACGCCGTCGTCGCCGTGGCCAGGATCAGGACAATCAGGACGGCACAGCCGATGATGACCGAAACCATGGCCATGGCCCCGCCGCCGAGAATGCCGACCAGCGGGCTGATGATTCCGGCCAGGCCCACCTGCAGGGCACCGATCAGTGCCGCGGCGCTGCCGGCCATGTGCCCGTAGTCGTTCAGGGCCAGCACGGACGAGTTCGAGGCAATGAAGCCGTGCATGGCCAGGACCAGCCACAGTCCGGCGGTCAGGCCGGCGACGCCGCCGAGACCGGTCAGCACAATCACCGGCAGCAGTACGGTCAGCCCCAGCAGCAGGATGACGGCCAGCCGCAGGATACCCATGGGGGAGTAGCGGCCCACGAGCCAGGCATTGAGCTGTGCGGAAATGACCATGCCTACGCCGTTGATCGCGAACACCGCGGCGTACTGTGCCGGGCTGAGTCCGTACTCATCCTGGAAGACGAACGGCGAGCCCACCACGTAACTCATGATCACAGCCATGCCCAGGCCGGGAATGGTGGCCAGGGCCAGGAACTGCCGGTCCTTCAGCAGGACCCGGAAGCCGCTGAAGGTACTGGCACCGCCCTTGGTCCGGCGCCGTTCCGGCGGCAGCGTTTCGGGCATCCACTTCAGCACGATCGCTCCGAGGACCACGCCGATCAGCGCCAGGGCAAGGAACACCGCCCGCCAGTTCCAGAGCCCGGAAACGGCCTGCCCGATGCTGGGTGCCAGCAGCGGTGCCAGGCCGATGATCAGCATCAGCCGGGAAAGCATCGCGGCGGCGGAGGAGCCGGTGAACCGGTCGCGGACCACGGCCAGGGCCACCACGCCGGCGGCAGCGTTGAAGAAGCCCTGCAGCAGGCGCAGCACAATCAGCGCGCCGATGTTGGGCGCCAGGAAGCACAGCAGCGAAACCACCACATGCAGGGCAATGCCGATGATCAGCGGCAGCCGCCGGCCGAAGCGGTCGGAGAACGGTCCGATGACCAACTGCCCGACGGCGGCGCCGAGCAGGGTGCCGGAGAGCGTGAACTGCGCGGCGGCGGCGCTGGTGTGCAGGTCCTCGGCGACCTCCGGCAGGGCCGGCAGGTACATGTCGGTGGTCACTGCCGGAAGGGCGGCCAGGGCGCCGAGCATCAGGATGTACTTGATGCTCGTGCGGGTCGCAGTGCGGTTTCGTGTTCCGGTTTCGGGCGGGGTATCGCTCACAGGCACTCCTGGTGCGGTTGTATGTTTCTAAATTCTAGGGGTGGCGTACGCCGGCACCGGCCAGCACGGCGCGGTAGCCTTCCCGGTACGTGGGGTAGGCGAATTCGAATCCGGTTGCGCGCAGACGCCGGTTGCTCAGCCTGCGGTTGCCGCTGCGGCTGCTGGACGTGTCGCCCGCCGGCGGGAGTTCGCGGCCGAGCTCGGCAGCCAGGAAACCCAGCACCTCAGCCAGCTCCACCGGCTCCATATCCACTCCAACATACAGCGGCGCGGGAGGGGAAACCCGGGTGGTCAGGTGCACGATGGCCGCGGCGGCGTCGTCCCGGTGGATGCGGTTGGTCAGCTGGGTTCCGGCGGGTACGACGGCGGTTCCGACGTTCACGGAATCGATCAGCCGGGTGCGTCCCGGCCCGTAGATGCCGGACAGCCGCAGCACCACCGCATCGGGGCGGCGGTTGTGCAGCAGCTGCTCCGCCTCGAGGATGACGGCACCGGTGGCCGACGCCGGGCGGGCCGGGGTTCCCTCGTCCACCTCGCCGCCGTCGGCATCGCCGTACACCGCAGTGGAGGAAACGAACAGGATGCGGTGCGGCTCCACGCCGTCGCGCTCAAGCGCGTTCAGGACGTTGGCGGTGCCGGTGACGTAGGCGGCACGGTAGGCCTCCTCGGTCCGCTGATCGGCGGCCACCGCAATAACGACGACGTCGGTGTCCGCAGGAATGCGCGGCAGGTCGCCGGTCAGGTCCACCGCCTGTCCGGCGATTTGCTTCGGCAGTTTCTCCGGGGAGCGCCGCCATCCGAGCACGGAAAAGCCGGCCGCAGCAAACCGCAGGCAGGCCTCCGTGCCCAGATCGCCGCAGCCGGCGATCAGGACTGTCATGTTCTATTCAGCCAGGGCGGAGATGACGGCCTTGGCCACATCCTCGCTGGACTGGGGGTTCTGGCCCGAGATCAGGTTCCGGTCGCGGACCACGTAGCTGGTCCAGGCGGGACCGGTTTCAACCACGGCGCCCTTGTTCCGGAGCACTTCCTCCACGAACCAGGGGGTGTTCTCGCCAGTGCCGCCGTTAAGCTCCTCCTCGTCCGTGAAGACGGTGAGCTTGCGGCCGGAGAAGATGAACTCGCCGTCCGCGGTTTCGGCGGCCAGCAGGCCGGCCGGGCCGTGGCAGAACGGGGCAATGATCTTGCCCGCGGCGTCCGCCTCAATGAGGATCCGGCCCATGTCCTTGTCGAACGCCAGGTCCGCCATGGGACCGTGCCCGCCCGGCATCACCACGGCGTCGTACTCTGACGCGTCTGCATCGGCGAGCACCAGCGGCGAGGAGAGCTCGGCGTCAATGTACGCGATGTACTGGGTGAAGGCAGCGGCCTTTTCCGGGCTGCCGGCGGACTCGGGTGCCAGGGACACCTGATCCACGGTGGGCTTCACGCCTCCGGGGGTGGCGATGCGGACCGTGTGTCCGGCTTCGCGGAGCACCCGGTGGGATTCAACCAGTTCCTCGGCCCAGTAGCCGGTGGGGTGTTCGCTGCCGTCCTTCATGGTGAGGGAGTCTGCTGCGGATACAACCATCAGGATATTTGCCATGCGTTCTTTTTTCCTTTGCTTGGCGGGAAAAGCGGAAAGTGTTGTTACTTGGCCGGTGCTGCGGCGGCGCCGGCGGCGTCCAGCTCAGCGAAGGTGGCGTCGTCGAGCTGGACGTCTGCGGCACCCAGGTTGTCCTCGAGGTGGCCGATGGAGCCGGTGCCCGGGATCGGCATCATGACCGGGGAGCGGCGAAGCAGCCAGGCCAGGGCAACCTGCGAGGTGCTGGCATTCAAGCGCTTGGCGGCTTCGTCCACGGGGCCGCCCGGCTGGGCCAGTTCGCCGGCGGAGATCGGGGCCCACGGGATGAAGCCGATGCCGTTGTCCTCGGCGTACTTCAGCACGTCCTCGGAGGAACGGTCGGTGAGGTTGTAGCGGTTCTGCACGGTGGAGACGGTGAAGAACTTCGATGCGGCTTCCAGTTCGGCAACGGAGACCTGGGACAGGCCGAGTGCCTTCACCTTGCCCTCCTGCTGGAGGTCGCGCAGCACGGCGAACTGCTCTTCGGGATCGACCTTGGGGTCAATGCGGTGCAATTGCAGCAGGTCCAGGGAATCGACCTTCAGCTTGCGCAGCGAAAGTTCGGTCTGCTGGCGGAGGTATTCGGGCCGGCCCACCGGTACCCAGACGTCCGGGCCGGTACGGACGAAGCCGACCTTGGTGGCGATGCGGACGCCGTCCGGGTAGGGGTACAGCGCTTCGGCGATGATTTCTTCGCTGATGTTCGGTCCGTAGGAGTCGGCGGTGTCGATGAAGTCAACGCCCAGCTCGACGGCGCGGCGGACCACGTCGACGGCGGTTCCGCGGCTTTCCGGCTCGCCCCAGATACCGGGTCCCACAATCCGCATGGCCCCAAAGCCCAGACGGTGTACGGTGCCGAGATCCTTGAGGTCGATGGTGGGGGACAGGGCGGGAGAGTTTTCCGTCGTATCAGTCATACAGGCGTCAACAAGGCCTGTCGCCGGGTTTATTCCTCAGCAGCCTTAGTTCGGGGCCGACGGCCGGTGCTGCGCGGACAGCCGGGGCCCGGAAGGCGGCCTTCCGGACCCTGTTGTCCGGACTCCCGGGGTGGGCTACCTTGTACCCACCGTGGCAGGGCATTCGAAGCTTCCGCCTGCGGATACCGCAGCAGCAACCCCTGCAGCAAACACAGAGAGGTGTTGGCGATGACAAAGACATCCGCCCAGGTGGACACCGGGCTGTACATCAACGGCGAGTCCCGGAGGACGCAGGAAACCCTGGCGGTCGCCGATCCTGGCCGGCCCGGGCAGGTGGCGGGCCACGCAGCGGCTGCGTCGCCGGAGGACGTGGCGGACGCCGTCGGTGCCGCGAAGGCGGCCTTTCCCGCCTGGTCCGCACTGTCGGCGCAGGAACGGGCGGCACGGATGGCCGACGCAATTGCGGGCATCGCCGACCTGCGGGATGAGGACGCGGCCATCCTGTCCCGTGAAAACGGCAAGATCGTTATGGAGAGCTGGGTGGACGCCCTCGTTTTCGAGCTCCGCTGGCAGCTTGCCCTGTCCCTGGCTGATCAGGTGGACCAGGACGGGATCCTCGAACCGGCGCCGGGCATCCCCGTGACCACCAGCGTGTCCTACCAGCCGCTGGGCGTAGTCACGGTGATTGTGCCCTTCAACTGGCCGGTCGCAATCCTCGGCGCGTCCCTGCCCCACGCCCTGCTGGCCGGGAACACCGCCATCGTCAAACCGCCGCCCACCGCGCCGCTGGCAACCACCCGGATTGTGCAGCGCGTTGCCGAGAAACTGCCGCCGGGAGTGCTGAACGTGGTCACCGGCCGGGACAGCGACATGTCCGGCCTGATCCGGAACGACGACGTGGCCAAGGTCTGCTTCACCGGCAGCGTCAACGGCGGCAAACGCATCATGGAAATGGCTTCCGGGTCCCTGACCCGGGTCACCCTCGAGCTCGGGGGAAACGATGCGGCCATCATCCTTGACGATGCCCTGCTGGACGACACCCGGCTGGACCGGCTCCATGCCGCTGTCTTCGATACAACGGGCCAAATCTGCATGAACGCCAAGCGGATCTACGTTCACCGGTCCCGCATGGAGGAACTGGTGCAGGGACTGTCCGCCCGGCTGGAAAACGCTGTCATCGGCTACGGCCTCGACGAAGGTACAACCATGGGGCCGCTGCATTCCCCGGCGCAGAAAGCCTTCGTCGAAGACCTCATCCAGGAGGCAGAGGGTGCCGGCGCCGAGGTCCGCCGGTTCGGCACCCTGCCCGAGGGTCCGGACCTGCGGGACGGCAACTTCCTGCGCCCGGCACTGGTCCTTGATCCGCCGCCGGAACTGCGTGTGGTCACCGAGGAGCAGTTCGGGCCCGTGATCCCGATCATTCCGTTTGATTCCGAGGACGAAGCCATTGCCTGGGCGAACGACAGTTGGGCCGGGCTCTGCGGCTCGGTCTGGACCGAGGACCCGGCCAGGGCCAACGCGGTCGGTTCGCGCCTGGCCTGCGGCTACGTGTGGGTCAACGACCACGGAGCAACCCGATTGGACCTTCGTGCCCCGTTCGGCGGCATGAAGCAGTCCGGCATGGGCCGCGAACAGGGAATCCAGGGCGTCCGGGCTTTCCAAGACACCCGATCCATTGCCCACCTTGACGAGGCTGCAGCCGCCGCTGCGCACTGACGTTCGCGAAAGGAACCGAAGATGTCCCCGAATTCCCTGCAGGAGGTTCTGGACGCGTCCGGAAACACCGTGGAGTATCTGCGCAACGTCCAGGTGGGCGCTTATGTCTACCCGGTCGTCGCTGCCGAGTTCACCAACTGGCGCAACGAGGTGAGGGCCTGGCGCGAATCGGCAGTGCTGTTTGACCAGTCCCACCACATGGATAACCTGACCATTTCCGGGCCGGGAGCCCTGCAGTTGATGTCCGATACCGCCATCAACTCGATGAAGGACTTTCCCGTCAGCCGCGCCAAGCAATATGTTCCCGTCACCCCCTACGGACACGTCATCGGGGACGGAATCCTGTTTCGGGAAGCCGAGGAGGAGTTCGTTTTTGTCGGCCGCTCACCTGCTGTGAACTGGCTGCTCTACAACGCTGAGCAAGGGGGATACGACGTCGAGCTGAGGACCGACCGGCGCTCGCCGTCGCGTCCCATGGGCAAGCCCGTGTTCAGGGACAACTGGCGGCTGCAGATCCAGGGACCGCGCGCCTGGGACGTCATTGAGAAAGTGAACGGCGGCCCGTTGGAGCAGCTGAAGTTTTTCTCCATGGGCTCCATGTCCGTGGGCGGAACCCGGGTACGGACCCTGCGCCACGGCATGGCGGGAGCACCCGGACTGGAGCTCTGGGGCCCGTACGAGGATTACGACCGGATCCGGGACACCATCCTCGCAGCCGGCGCGGAGTTCGGGCTTGAGCCTGCCGGTGCGCGGGCCTACTCCTGCAACACCCTGGAATCCGGGTGGATCCCGTCACCCCTGCCCGGCATCTACAGCGGGGAGGAGCTGGCAGGCTATCGCAGGTGGCTGGGTGCAGACAGCTTCGAAGCCAACTCCGCCGTGGCCGGGTCCTATGTGCCGGACTCGGTCGAGGAGTACTACACCACCCCCTGGGAACTGGGCTACGGGTCCTTTATCAAGTTCGACCATGACTTCATCGGCCGGGATGCGTTGCAGGCCATGGACCCGCAGGCCCAGCGCCGGAAGGTCACGCTGGCCTGGGACGGCGATGACGTAGCAACCATTCACGCCTCCATGTACCAACAAGAGGAACTGCCCTACAAGTTCTTCGACCTGCCCAATGCCAACTACGGTGCCTCGAATTTCGACACGGTTTTGGACGACTCGGGCCGGATGGTGGGCATTTCCATGTTCACCGGTTACAGCTGGAATGAGAAGCGTCCGCTTTCGCTGGCCGTGGTGAACCCGGACGTGGAGATCGGATCGCGGCTGTCGGTGGTCTGGGGCGAACCGGACGGCGGTACCCGGAAATCCTCGGTGGAACCGCACCGGCAATACAACGTCGGCGTGGACGTCAGTCCGGTGCCGTACTCCGAAGTTGTCCGCAGAACGTACACGGACGGCGGGTGGCGGAAAGCGGCGGCCCTTTAACCGGTTCGACTTAGCCGGTACCGGTTCGACGGACAGCTGCAGTCCGGACTTATCTGCCGAACGAGGACTGAAGCTGTCCGCAGTACTGTTCCGCGCCGTCGTCGGCGGTCCTATGGTCAGGGCCATGGACTGGAAAATCGAGCTCGTTCCCGTGCCGGTGTCCGACGTCGACGCCTCCAAGCGGTTTTACGTAGACCAGGTGGGTTTCAATGATGACTTTGACGAACGCATCGACGAGACCCTGCGCTTTGTGCAGCTGACCCCGCCGGGTTCTGCCTGCTCGGTGGTGATCGGCCCGGGCACCACCGATATGGTTCCCGGCACGCAGCGGATCCAGGTGGTGGTCCCCAGTGCCGCCGACGCCAGGCAGCACCTGGTGGACCACGGCGTGGCGGCCAGCGAGATCACTCCATTGGACTGGGGAACGTTCGTTTATTTCAGTGATCCGGACGGCAACCAGTGGTCACTGCAGGAACTGCCTGCCGTTCCGCCCACCCTGCCGTCGGAGCTGTAGCGGAGGACAACCTGGCGTGCTTGACCTCAACCGCACTTGAGCCTGTTGACTTCGAGCAGCACATCCGGAGCCAACATCCTCAAGGAGCATCACTTTGCAGGCCGAAGACAAGGTCAATACCGGGCCGGACCGCGCCGGTTTCTGGTCCCGCCGTTACCTCCCGACCACGGTAGGGCTTTTCACCCTTGCCTTCCTGTTCGCCTTCGAAGCCCTCGCCGTGGGCACGGTGATGCCGGTGGTCGCGCGGGAGCTGGACGGGCTGTCCCTCTACGGCCTGGCCTTCGGTGCACCGATGGCCACCGCCGTTGTCACCATTGCACTGGCCGGCGGCTGGACCGACGCGCGGGGACCGGCCCCGGCGCTGCGGACCGGCGTTGTGCTGTTCTCCGTGGGCATTCTCGCCGCAGCCCTGGCACCGTCCATGGTGATGCTGGTCCTGGGCCGGTCGCTGCAGGGACTGGGCGCAGGGCTGGCGGGAGTGGCAATGTACGTCGTCATTGCCCGCGCCTACCCGCAGTCCATGCGGGCCAAGGCCTTCACAGTGCTCAGCAGCGGCTGGGTGTTTCCCGCGCTGGTGGGACCGGCCCTTGCCGGCTGGCTGAATGACCTGCTGGGCTGGCGGTCGGTTTTCGGAGCGGCGCCGCTGCTTGCCGTGGCCGCCTACGCGGGCCTTGCCCCGGTGCTCCGGAAGCTGCCGGGGAGCAAAGCCTGGCGTCCGAATTATGTGCGCACCGCATGGGCAGTCCTGGCGGCCGGGGGAGTGCTCGGCATCGGGCTGACCGGAGGCGATGCCACGGGATGGGCGCTGCTGCCGGCCGCAGCCTGTGCGGCACTGGTGCTGCTGGCCGGCCCGCGGCTGCTGCCGCGGCGGACCTGGACCCTGGGCCGCGGCCTGCCGGCAACCATCCTGCTGCGTGGTTTCATCGGAGCGGCCTTTGCCGGAGCGGAGGCCTATCTGCCCCTGGCACTGTCCGTGCACCGGGGGTTCACACCAACGCAGGCCGGACTGCTGCTGACCGTCTCGGCCGTCACCTGGTTTGCCGGATCGCTGGCCGCGGCCAACCTGGCGGTCCTGGCGAACAAGGTGGCGAGGGTCCGTTTGGGGGCGCTCCTCATGGCCGTAGGCATCGGTGCGACGGCGTGGAGCGTGGACCCGCAGATGAGTATCCTGCTGCCCGTGCTGGGCTGGGCAGTTGCGGGCGCCGGCATCGGGATGGCATTCCCTACCCTGTCCGTCCTGATGCTGGACTTTTCCGCAGAGGGGGAGGAAGGCACCAACAGTTCTTCCCTTCAGGTCAACGACAACCTCATCCAGTCGCTGTGGCTGGCCCTGGGCACAGTGGCTTTTGCCCTGATGCTGCCGGTGGCACCGCTGGGTGCGTTCATCGGAGCCTTTGCCAGCGCCGCAGGCCTGGCCGCCGCAGCGCTTGCCCTTTCGGGGCTGCTGGCACCGCGGCGGCCCGCGCAGGCCTAGAGTGCCTAAAGTTCGGCGGCTAGGGCGTTCAGGACCGCGGCCAGATCCGCTTTGCCCTGACCCCAGTCCGTCAACGTGGTGGGAACCGCCGGCGTGCTCGTGGCCACCACGCGCGTTGTGCCGGCGTCGACCGGTTCAAAGGTGAGCACAATGCTGGATCCGAAGGACTTCCAGGTCATTCCGACCGAGAGCTCGGCCCGTTCCTGCCACACCCCGGTGAGCGTCATCGTCGGGAGCCGGTAGGCTGCCCGCTCGACGGCGGGCGGCAAGGCAGCCACGGGCGCGGAGATCAGCAGCTCGCCCCGGCCGCGTGCCCGCTTGGAGGTTATTTCGAGACTGATTGTTTTGGCATTCCCCATGTTCGTCATGCAACAGAGAATAGCGCAGCGGCGACTGCCCGAGGGTCGATCACGAACATCACCTGCAGCAGGCATATCAATCGGCGGAGTTATATTGAAAGATGGTTCCACCCGAGGAAGTGCAGCGCCGCACTTCCGCTGAAAGGCAGCCATGAAGATTGCTTTGTTCGCCACCTGCATTGTGGACGCGATGTATCCCTCCACGGCCCGCGCCACGGTCTCCATCCTGGAACGGCTGGGGCACGACGTCGTGTTCCCGGCCGGCCAGGCCTGCTGCGGGCAGATGCACCTCAACTCCGGGTATTTCCCGGAAGCGGTGCCCGTAGTCCGCAACCACGTAGAGGCGTTTGAGGCAGAGGAGTACGACGTCGCCGTGGCGCCGTCGGGCTCCTGCGTCGCCTCGGTGAAACACCAGCATGCAATGCTGGCCCGATCCGTGGGCGATTCGGACCTCGAAACCCGGGCTACCGCCGTCGGCGCACGGACCTACGAACTCTCCGCCCTGCTGACCGATGTCCTGGGGGTGACGGACGCCGCGGCCCAGCTGGGCTCCTGGTATCCGCACCGGATCACCTACCACCCCAGCTGCCACGGCATGCGGCTGCTGCGGCTGGGGGACCGGCAAGCGAACCTGCTCCGCACAGTGGAAGGCCTGGAACTGGAACCGCTGCCCGAAGCGGACCAGTGCTGCGGCTTCGGCGGAACATTCTCGCTCAAGAACGCGGACGTCTCTTCGGCCATGCTGGCAGACAAAAACGCGAACATCGCCGCCACCGGCGCCCAGCTGTGCAGCGGCGGTGACGCCTCCTGCCTGATGCACATTGGCGGGGGCCTCTCCCGGGAAGGCAGCGGCATATCGACCCTGCACTTCGCGGAGATCCTCGCCAGCACGCGCGAACACCCGGCACCGCCGCCGGGTGCCGTGCGCGGCGGGAGCCGGAGCGCCGCTCGCCTCACGGGAAAGGGACGCCAATGAGTTCCACCTATCTGGGCATGCCGGCCGTTCCGGTTTTCGGCAGCGGCAATCTGCACACCGCTGAACCCTTTCCGGTCGCAGCGCGGCGGGAACTGGACAACGAGCAGCTCCGTGCCAACCTCGGCCACGCCACGCACACCATCCGCGATAAGAGGCTGCGCGTAGTGGCCGAACTGCCGGACTGGGAGGAACTGCGCGAAGCCGGCAGCGCCACCAAGGCCGCTGTTATGGCGCGGCTGCCCGAACTGCTCGAGCAGTTCGAGGAAAACTTCACCGCACGCGGCGGCGTCATCCACTGGGCGCGGGACGCAGCGGAAGCCAACGAAATAGTGCGGGACCTGATCCGCGACGCCGGCGCGGACGAGGTGGTCAAGGTCAAATCCATGGCCACCCAGGAAATAGGACTCAACGAATACCTTGAAGAGCACGGCATTTCCGCGTTCGAAACCGATCTGGCGGAGCTGATTGTCCAGCTGGACCATGACAAGCCCAGCCACATCCTGGTGCCGGCCATTCACAAGAACCGCAGCCAGATCCGGGACATCTTCCTGCGCGAGATGCCGGACGTTGATCCGAACCTCACCGACACCCCGGCACGGCTGGCCGAAGCGGCGCGGCTGCACCTGCGCCGCAAGTTCCTTTCCGCGAAGGTGGCCATTTCCGGCGCAAACTTTGCCCTGGCCGATACGGGCACGCTCGCCGTCGTCGAATCAGAAGGCAACGGCCGGATGTGCCTGACCCTCCCGGAAACCCTGATCACCGTGATGGGGGTGGAGAAGCTGCTGCCCTCGTGGACGGACCTGGAGGTGTTTATGCAGCTGCTGCCCCGTTCCTCCACGGGGGAGCGGATGAACCCCTACACCTCGCTCTGGACCGGAGTCACCGAAGGCGACGGGCCGCAGAATGTGCATCTGGTGCTGCTGGACAACGGGCGCAGCGCGGCGCTCGCGGACGAGCGAGGGCGTTCGGCCCTGCACTGCATCCGCTGCAGCGCCTGCATGAATGTCTGCCCGGTGTACGAGCGCACCGGCGGGCACGCCTACGGCTCCACCTATCCCGGCCCCATCGGTGCGATCCTTTCGCCGCTGCTGACCGGGATCACTTCCGAAGAGAACGCGTCCCTGCCGTACGCCTCCTCACTCTGCGGAGCCTGTTACGACGCGTGTCCGGTGAAGATCAACATCCCGGAAATCCTGGTGCACCTGCGCTCCGAGGATGTCCAGAGCCGCCGCGGGACGAAGAAGGTGCCGGGGCAGATGGATGTGGCCATGAAGGCAGCGTCCTGGATGATGGGCTCGGGGCGGCGGATGGCCCTGGTGGAGAAGGCCCTGCCGTTGGGAAAGCTGGCGGCCGGACCGGATCGGAAAATCAAGAAGCTTCCCGGCATCGCCGCCGGGTGGACCCGGAGCCGCGACCTTCCGGCTCCGCCTGCGCAGTCCTTCCGGGACTGGTGGGCAAAAGAGCACGAAGACACTGCGTCGAAAGAACAAGCATGAGCGCCCGTACGGAAATCCTGGACCGGCTTCGGTCCGCCCTCCACGATGCCCCGGAAGCGCCGGAAATTCCACGGAAGTACCGGCACAGCTCCGGCATGAACGAGGAAGAACTCATCGAACTGCTTCGAGACAGGCTGCTGGATTACAAGGCCGGCGTCAGCGTGGTGGATGAGGCGTCCGTGCCCGCCAAGGTGGCCGAACTGCTGAAAGGGGAGACTTCCTACGTGGTTCCCGCAGGACTCGATGAACGCTGGACGGCGCTGGCCCCGGGACGCGTGGTGGATTCACCGGAGGAGCCGCTGAGCGTGGAGGAGCTGGACGGCATTGACGCGGTGGTCACCGGCTGCGCGGCGGCGGTGGCCGAAACCGGAACCATCATCCTGGACGGCAGCCCGGGACAGGGCCGGCGGGCCTGTTCACTGATCCCGGACCACCACGTCTGTCTGGTCCGGGCCGGCGACATTTACGGGGTGCTGCCGGAGGCGGTGCGGCGGCTGGATGTCACGCATCCGTTGACCTGGATCAGCGGCCCGAGCGCCACCAGCGATATTGAGCTCCAGCGGGTGGAAGGCGTGCACGGGCCGCGGAGGCTGGACGTCGTGATCATCCGGTCCTGACCTGCAGCCCGGCTAGGCGGCGAGCAGCCCCTCCCTGCGGGAAAGGTCCTCAGAGAGATCCTTGCCCAGGGAGATAACCTTCTGCGGCGGCTGCCCGGGCAGGGCGGATACGCCTGTCACATCCGCCAGGAAGGCAACCGTCGACTGCAGCGATTCCATCGCCTCCGGGCGGTGCAGCTGGAACTGATACTCGTGTCCCAGCTTCGGTTTGTAATCCTTGGGCCAGAACCTGCGGCGGACGGGTACCCCAAGGTCCTGGAGCCGGTCTGCCAGGGGTATCGACTGCTCCCGGGTCAGGTTGTCACCGTTTCCACCGGAAATGTAGGTGGGCGGGAAACGGTAGTCCACGTGTTTCGGGATGCACATGTGGTCTGCGGCAGGTGTGGCCGCCCAGTTCCTGGACCCGGTGTAGGCCCACAGGGCTTTCCGAAGCCCCCAGCCCACCGGCCCGGCCATGCGGGCCACGGATTCCAGATCGAAGACGCCGCAGTTGAGCACGATTCCGCACAGCTGTTCGGGGCCCGCCGCAGGAATAACGCCTGTGTCCCGGGCGTACTCCGGGTTGGTGATGACCAGGGCCAGCTGTGCGGCCAATTGCGCGCCGGCGGAATCGCCGGCCAGCACAATCCGGTCGGGGTCCAGCCCGTAACGGTCCGCGCGCTCGCGGATGAAGCCCAACGCGGCGTTCAGCTCTTTCACGGCGGTCGGATAGACAGCTTCGGGCGAGATCGAGTACCCGACCCCCAGTACCGCGTACCCGTATCCGGCGAGGATCCTGAGGTACGGCGCCACATCTTCCTTGGTGCCGGAAATCCATGCCCCGCCGTGGACCCACATCACCACCGGGAGCGGTTTCCGGGCCGGATCGTCAGGAAGGAACAGGTCAAGGGAGGGTTTGCCGGCGGACCCCAGATAACGCAGGTCCCGGTGTCGGGTCACCGTGAACCGGGGGATATGGGGAAGGACCTTTTTCACCGGAACCCTGCCTGCACCGGCGAACACGCCGCGAATGAGCAGCGCAGCCGGCCGGGGATCCCGCTGCAGTACGGCAGCGGCGCTGATCCCGGCAACGGCGGCAGCGCCGGCCAGGATCCCCGCCGAAGTAAGCGAGGAGAGCTTCATTCCCTTAAGCTAAATCCCCGGAAACAGGCCTCTTTCGGCCGGTCCCGCGCCGTTGAGCGGCTCCGGGCGGGCAGCTGCGAGGAATCTCATGGCAGGTGGTGGTGGACGGCACTGCGGGGACGCACTATCCGGATGCCGGTCAGCGCGCCCGGACGCTGCAGCGGGAAGGTCCCCGGCACCTGCAGCGTCCGGTGCGGCCCCGGTCAGGCCGGGCTGTTACCCGTCCGCCAGCCGCCCTTGTACTCCTTGCGGACCGTTTCGGAGAACGGCACCGGGCTCACGGTTGCACGCACATCAAGCTGCCGGTGCGGTTCCACCGTTGTTTTGGCGCTGCCGCCGTCGGGCTCACCCCACACCACCCGGAGTTCGGCGCCCAGGGGCACCGCCGGATCGACCGTTGCCAGCGAGAGGCCGCGGCGCTCGTTCGCCGAATACCCGGTGAACATGGAGAGGCCCACGACGTTCCCGTCCGCATCGATGACGGAGTCGTAGTTGGAGGATCCGTAGTTGGCCAGGGGAAGGTCAAAGTGCTTGTAGGGTTCCTCCGTGCCCAAGGGCGAGGCCAGGATCTTCCCCAGGTCTTCGGCGTTCCAATCCAGCGTCACTTTGCGACGCTGTGCCGACGGGTCCATCTGTTCCAGGGCCTCCCGGCCAATGAAGTCGTGGTCGAACTTCACGAAGGATCCGTAGCCCAGTTCCCACGGGGTCAGGTAGTAGTCCTCGATGTTCGGGCTGACAAAGCTGCCTGCAATGGCGTTGGACGCTTCGTAGCTGTCCGCTCCCAGCCACTCCCGATACGGACGCAGCTCCTCACCCGTGTAAATGGCCGGCAGCGGAGAAGGGATCCAGCCGGACTCGAGCGTATTGGACGGATAGGCGCGGGCGCCGACGGCGGCCATTCCGTACTCCGCGCCGACGTCCAGGATGGTGTCCCGCACTTTCTCATAGGACCCGTAGTCGCCCCAGATCTCCAGCCCCGGAGCTCCGGCCATCCCGTGGCGAAGCGTTCGGACCCGTTCGCCGGCAATCGACATGTGGTCCATGTTGAAGAATTTCAGCTGCTCCACCGAGGAGCCGTTTAGCTTCTCGATAATCTGCCAGGCGTTCGGGCCCTGGATCTGGAACCGCCAGTAGCGGCGGGATACCGGACGGCCCATCGGCCGTGAGGGAGAGCGCCGGTCGATCTGGACGTCGAGATCATAGCCGCCGGTTTCGGCGTTGAAGAGCAGCCAGTTGGCCGCGGGTGCCCGTCCCACGTAGATGTATTCGTCCTCGTCCTCGTGGAAGAGGATGCCGTCACCGATCACGTGGCCTGACGGGCCGGTGGGAACGTACTGTTTCGCCTTGTTGACCGGGAAATTCGCAACACTGTTGACCGCTGTGTCAGAGATCAGCTTCAGGGCGTCAGGACCTTTGATGAACAAGTTGTCCATGTGGTGGGACTGGTCAAACAGCACCGCCGTCTCGCGCCAGGCCCGCTGTTCGCTGCGCCAGTTGCTGAACTCCGGTGCCACCACGGGATAGATGTACGCCCCGATCTGGGAGTTGCGGAGTCGATCCACAACATTTGAGCTCGAGTCGAGGACGTCCTGCAGATTCTTAGGTGCCACGTTGAACCTCTTCTTCGCTGGGATAGGGAAACGCTTATCTCCGGAATCCGCATCTTTCGCGGCGGACCAGGGGATTCCGTTTGCTGTCCCTGGCCCGCCCGCGGAGAAGCAGCACGGATTGACCCCGACCCTAGGGCCATCTTCGAGTGCTGTCGAGAGCCGGTTAGCGGAGCCCCCGGGCGAAGGGGTTCCCCGGGCCGCCGGATACCTCGCTGGCCGGGGAGGCTAAACGCGGTTAGGGTGCAGCTACCGACAGGGCGGCCGGGACCTGGCTTGCCTCCGGCTAATGAAAACTGGAGGGCACGATGAGGAAAACCGGTGTTGCTGTGGTCCTGGCGGCGGCCTTATTGGGCGTTACGGGATGCGGCGGCGGATCGCCGTCGTCCGAAAACGAAACCGAAACCGAAGCCAGTGCGGACCTGGTGCCCATAGAAGTGGGGGTGATTCCCATTGTGGATGTGGCTCCCATTTACCTGGGGGTGGAGCAGGGCTTCTTCGAGGACGAAGGCCTGGAACTGACCTTGACGCTTGCACAGGGCGGGGCGGCAATTGTCCCGGCAGTCACATCCGGGCAGATGGCGTTCGGCTTCTCCAACGTAACCTCCATGATTGTGGGCAAGTCCAAGGGCCTGCCCATCCGAATGGTGGCCCCGGGCGCCAGCACCACCGGCGACGTCGATGCGGACTTCGCGTCGGTGATGACGCTTCCCGGCAGCGGAATCGAGGAGATCGAGGACCTGGCCGGCAAGAGGGTGGGCGTGAATACGCTCAACAACATTTCAGACTCCACCATTTCCGAAGCGGTGAAGCAGGCCGGCGGCGACTACGAGAGCATCGAGTTTGTCGAGATGCAGTTTCCCGATATGCCGGCCCAGCTCGACGGCGGCAACGTGGACGCCATTGCCGCAGTGGAACCCTTTGTGACCATCACCGAGGCGCAGGGCGCCGTTCCGGTGTTCTCGAACTACGCGGAGCCCATCAAGGACCTCACCGTGGCTGTTTATTTCACTTCGGACCAGTACGCGCAGGAGAACCCGGAGACTACGGAGAAATTTGTCCGTGCGATGACGGCGTCGCTTGAATATGCCGATCAGAACCCTGACGAGGTACGTGCGGTCCTGCCGAGCTACACCTCGCTGGAACCAGACGTCATCGAGGAGCTGACCCTGCCCAGGTACTACGGCGAGATCAACCAGGATTCGCTGGAGGAGGTTATGCGCATCTCGCTCGACCGCGGCCTGATCGAGGAAGAGCCTGATCTGGAAGAGCTCCTGCCACGGTCCGGGTGAGTTCAGCTGCGGTACGCGTGTACCCAATCCGCCGTGGTCTTGATCCCGCCGAAGGTGTAGAAATGCAGCCGGACATCGCCGTGGGTTGTGGGTGAAAGAGCCTGGGCCAGGTCCTGGATGAACCGGTCCGGACCTGCTGTGCCCAGCAGATTGGTCAGGGAAAACCCATACTTATGGGCGATTCCTGCCGAGGAGGCAACGCCGAACCGGCGGGCGTAACCGAGGAGGCGCTTCACCCCGGCGGGGCCGGGGACGCCGATCCGGACGGGTGCACTCACGCCGCGGCTGCGGAGTTCCTCAAGCCAGATAAGGACAGGTGCCACGTCGAAGCCGAACTGCGTGGTGATCGAAGCTTCCAGACCGCTCTGGTCCAGCGCCTGGATCTTGTCTTCCAAGGCCGTCCAGAGGGTGCCGGTATCAATGTCCGGATGTCCCTCGGGATAGCCGCTGATGCTCACGGCCCGAACCCCGTGCCCGGGAAGCAGTCCGCTCCGGATTATGGACAGCGCGTCCGGAAAGGGGCCCAGCGGGGATACCGGGTCTCCGCCGACCACAAAAAGCTCACGCGTTGCGTCGGCTTCCTCGAGCGCCACCAGGAACTTGCCGAGGTCTTCCCGGGATTCCAGCCGCCGCGCGGAAATATGCGGAACGGGAACGAATCCGCCGGCGCGGACGGCCGCAGCAGCAGCGACGCGCATCGGCAGGTCCTCATTCCCCAGGAACGTGACGTTGACCCGTGTCCCCGGGGGGATGGAAGGCTGCGCCTCCTGGAGCGCACCGATGTCCTTGCCGGTCATCTCGAGCGAGAAACCAGTGAGTAGCCGGGCGGGGGCGGAAGGCGTTTCAACGGGGTCCGGAGTCATGCGCGTTACCCTAGCGACCGCGGAAACCGGTGTCCACGGTTCCGCTCCATGGCTTACGGCAGCATCCAATCAAGGACCGGGGTGGACTGCAGGTACACCAGAATGCACAGGGCGAGCAGCAGAAGCACGCTCCAGCCGACCACCTTGCGCAGCAGCACCGATTCCTGGCCGCTCATGTTCACCGCGGCAGCCCCGATGGCAAGGTTCTGCGGGCTGATGAGCTTGCCCATGACACCGCCGCCGGTGTTGGCGGCAACCATCAGCTGCGGATCCAGGCCTGCCTCAATTCCGGCTGTCTGCTGGAGCTTGGCAAAGAGCGCGTTCGCGGAGGTATCCGAACCGGTCACCGCCGTGCCGATCCAGCCGAGCACGGGGGAGAGGAAGGCAAAGAAGCCGCCGGTCGCCGCGAGCCACGTCCCGATCGATACCGTCTGCCCGGAAAAGTTCATCACGTATGCCAGGGCCAGCACCCCAAGGATGGTCAGCGCTGCGGAACGCATCCGCACCGCCGTCGTCCAGATTTCCCGCACCGCCGCTCCCATGCTCAACGGATACCGGCCGTTTTCATTGAAGCGGGAGTAGACCAGGGCAACAATCAGGCCGGTGATCAGCAGCAAGGTACCGGGGCTGATCAGCCAGTCGAAGTTGTAGACGGTGGAGGACTGGGTCTGGCCGTTGCTGTCCAGCAGGGCTTCGTGCAGCACAGGCCAGGGGATCTCGATGTTGGTCTTCGCCAGTGCTTCGGGCACGTCGATGCCGAGCGTCCACAGGTTCACAAAACCGAAAATGACAATGACCGCCACATAGGGGAACAACGCCATCCACGCGCGTCCCGGGGTCAGGCGGTCCGCAGCGGTGTCATCCGCCGCGGTCTGGACGTCCGACGCCGCGCCGGTGCCCGCCGGCGTCCAGCCGTCCGCCCGCGCTTCGGCCAGTTCCGCTTTCATCCGCTGGCCGGCCTCGCCGCCGTTGCGCGGATGCCAGAAGCGCAGGAACCCCACGGCGGCCAGCAACGCCACGAGGGAGGCCACAATGTCGGTGAGTTCGTAGGAGAAATAGTTTGAGCACAGGAACTGGAAAATGGAGAAAACGACGCCGGTGAACAGGGCTATGGGCCAGCAGTCCCGCAGGCCTCGGCGTCCGTCCAGGATGAACAGCAGGATCAGCGGTACAAACAGGGCCAGCACCGGTGTCTGCCGGCCCACCACGGCACCGATTTCATCTCCCGTGTAGCCGGTGAGATTGGCAGCGGTGGTAATGGGGATGGCCAGGGCGCCGAACGCCACCGGGGCGGTGTTGGCTACCAGCACCGCGGTTGCCGCGCGGATCGGGGCGATGCCCAGGGCCAGCAGCATGGTCACCGTAATGGCGACCGGTGCGCCGAATCCGGCCAGCGCCTCCAGCAGGCCGCCGAAGCAGAAGGCCACCAGGATGGCCTGCACCCTCAGGTCCCCGCCGCCGATTGCATCAAAGACCCTTCGCAGGTCCTCGAACCGGCCGCTGAGTACGGTCACCTGGTACAGCCATACGGCCATCACAATGATCCAGACCACCGGGAACAACCCGAAGGCGGCGCCCTGCGTGGATGAGAGCAGGGCAAGACCTACCGGCATGCCGAAACCGAAGATGCCGACGGCGAGGGCTACGAGGAGCGCCCAGGCCCCGGCCACGTAGGCCCGGGTTTTGGCGAAGGCCAGCAGGAAGAAAAAGGTGAGCAACGGCAGCAGCGCTACGAGCGCGGACAAGGCCACGCTGCCGAGGACGGGGTTGGTGCTGGGAGTGAAGCTGTCCATAAAGACCTCCGCGCCGGTGCGGAACCGACTTCAACGGATGGAGCTTCCCGATGAGGCCGGAACTCCGGCTGAACCGTGGAAGCACTGGAACAAGCGTTCATTCAAGCGTACGGCGGCGTTCCCTGTTGGTAACCCCCGGCCCGCCTTGGCAGGCCCGTTACCCGTCAGGAAGATACGGAGCCGGCAGCACTGCGCTCGCGGTGGTGGCGGACGTAACCGGTCACAGCCACGGCAATCGAGATGACGGCCGAGATAGTCAATCCGAGCCAGAGCCCGACCTTCAGGGCGGCCGCGCCGGCTACGGCTCCAAGCATAATCAGTGAAATCGCGAGGGCCCGGCGGACCCAGTGCTTGCTGTCCCCGCCGGCCAGACGCGAGTCCGAGGCAAGCCCCGTAATGGTTGAGGTCACTACCACTGTTGTAATCTCAGCGACCTTCAACCGCTTGGCGGTCGCGGCCTGGATGCCCATCGATATGGCGAGGGCCGACGTCGTGATGCTGCCTAAGTGGGAATTGCTCTGTACATCCACCACCGCCGTGAGGACGGCCAATGCGGAGATGACACCGGCCACCACCATCAGTGACAGCGTGGTCCGCCCGGACCAGCCCTCCGGGCCCTTGCGCAGCATTCGGCCGGCAAGGGCGGCGCCCAGCATAAAGAAGAGAAGCGCCAGGATCGGACGCAGGATCGGCAGGTCGGCACCACCGGCAAAGGCCATGCCCAGCAGCACCACGTTGCCTGTCATATTTCCGGTGAAGACCCGGTCGAGGCCCAGATAACCGACAGCGTCCACTACCCCGGTGGAGAAAGTCAGGGCCAGCATCAGCCATAGATGCACCCGTTCGGTCGGTACGGCGTTGAGTCGTTTCACTGGCGGAATGTCTCCTTAGGCAGCGGTCCGTATACGAACGCGTGGCGGAAGGTCCGATTGTATTCAAAATCGCGGGATGCAAGGATTCCCCTAACTCTGTCGTCTCCCGAAAGCTGCCCCGTGACCTATACCGCCCCGGCTTCCTTCACCACCCGGCCCACCCTGCAGGGCACCTTCGGCATGAGTGCGTCTACGCACTGGTTGGCCACGGCGTCAGCCCAAGCCGTCCTGGAGCGAGGCGGGAACGCCTTCGACGCAGCGGTTGCCGGCGGCTTTGTGCTGCACGTTGTGGAACCGCATCTGAACGGTCCGGGCGGGGACATGACCGGTGTTTTCGCGACGGCGGAGAACCCTGAAGAACCCGTGGTGCTGATGGGCCAGGGCCCGGCGCCCGCCGCAGCCACCCGGGAGCACTACCTCGCCGAAGGCCTGGAACTGGTGCCCGGCGCTGGTGCCCTCGCCGCAGCCGTTCCTGCCGCCGTCGACGCGTGGCTGTTGCTGCTGCGGGAGCACGGCAGCTGGGAACTCACAGACGTCCTGGCGTTCGCCGTGGACTACGCCCGCAACGGTCATCCCGTCCTCGCCCGGGTCGGAGCCACCATCGAATCGGTGGCGGAGCTGTTCTCCGACCACTGGCCCACCTCGGCGGCCCAGTGGATGCCCCAGGGGCGCGTTCCGCGCGAGGGCGAGATCATCCGCAACGAGGCCTACGCCAGTGTGCTGGACCGGCTGGTCGACGCCGGCTCCGGCGCCGGCGCCGGAAGCCGGGAAGAACGTATCGACGCCGCCCGGCGTGAATGGCGGGAAGGTTTCGTGGCTCAGGCAGCGGCGGATTTCGCGGCCGCACCGCACCGCCACTCCTCGGGAACCGACCACGCCGGCGTCATCACCGCGGCGGACTTCGCGGCGTTCGAAGCGGGGTTTGAACCTGCTGTCACGTTCGACTTCCGGGGTTACACCATCGCCAAGACCGGAGCCTGGGGGCAGGGGCCGGCGCTGCTGCAGACCCTGGCCATCCTCGCGGGCTTCGACGACGACCGGCTGGACCCGTCCACGGCGCTGGGCGCACACACCATCCTGGAAGCCCAGAAGCTGGCCATCGCGGACCGCGAGGCCTACTACGGAGACGCGCAGGTGCCCCTGGACTACCTGCTCAGCGAGGAGTACGCGGCCAGCCGCCGCGCCCTGATCACCGACACGGCCTCGGCTGAATTCCGCCCCGGAACGGTGCCGGGACACACGCCCTTCGTGCCGCCGCTGCGCACGGAGTACCTGCCGCCGGCCCTGGCCGGAGCCGGCGGTGCGGGTGGCTTCGCCGGCGTCGGCGAGCCCACCGTGCTGCCCACCGGCGAGACCCGCGGGGACACCTGCCACATCGACGTCGTGGACCGGTGGGGCAACATGGTCTCCGCCACCCCGTCGGGAGGCTGGCTGCAGTCCTCGCCGACCATCCCGGAACTGGGATTCTGCCTGGGCTCCCGGCTGCAGATGACCTGGCTTGAAGAGGGCGCACCGTCCACCCTGGCCCCGGGGAAGCGGCCGCGCACCACGCTGACCCCCACACTGGTACTCAAGGACGGCAGGCCGGTGGTTGCCCTGGGCTCGCCCGGCGGGGACCAGCAGGACCAATGGCAGCTGCTGTACCTGCTGCGCACCATCGTGGGCGGCTACACCCCGCAGCAGGCGATTGACGCTCCCGCCCTGCACACCACGTCCATTCCCGGTTCTTTCTGGCCGCGGACCTGGACACCGGGCGGTGCGGTAGTTGAAGACCGCCTGGGGGAGGACGTGATTGCCGAGCTGGAATCCCGGGGGCATGTGGTGACCCGGGCTGGGGACTGGGCATTGGGACGGTTGTCCTCGGTGGTCCGGGAGCCGGATTCGGGCCTCCTGCAGGCGGCTGCAAACCCCCGGGGAGCGCAGGGGTATGCGGCCGGGCGGTGAGGCCGGCTTACCCCTTCCTCAGGGGGGAGGGGAGTTTCGGCCGTTCCGTTGGGTGAGCCCCGAGCCTATAGTTCAAGAGGGGTTCCTTCCTACTGTGAGCGAGGCTTCAAGATGGCCAATATCACCACCCGACCCGTCACAAAACTTGGAATTGTGGGAGCCGGAAGTGTCGGCACTTCAATGGCGTACGCGGCGATCATCCGGGATACGGCCCGCCAGATTGCGATCTACGACATCGACGCCGTCCGGGCCGAGGCCGAAGGTCTGGACCTGGCCCACGGCACCCAGTTCACCGGCGCCAACACGGTCACCGGGGGAGGCAATATCGAGGACCTGGCCGGGGCCGACGTCATAGCCATCACCGCCGGAGCACGCCAGCAGCCGGGCCAGAGCCGGCTGGACCTGGCCGGCGCAAATGTGCGGATCCTGGAGAAGCTGATGCCGCAGCTGATGGAACAGGCACCGGACGCCGTCTACATCATGGTGACCAACCCGGCCGACGTCCTCGCCGTTGCCGCACAGAAAATCGCCGGCCTGCCGCGCAACCGGATGTTTTCCTCTGGAACGGTCCTGGACACCTCGCGGCTGCGGCTGCTGCTGGCCCGCGAAGCGCACGTACTGATGACCAGCGTGCACGCCACCATCATCGGTGAACACGGCGACAGCGAGTTCCCTGTCTGGTCCAACGCCACCATCGGCCCCGTGCCCATCCGGGAATGGGAAATCAGCGGCCGGCAGGTTTTCACTGATGAGTTCCTTGCCGCCGCCACGGACGACGTCGTCAACGCCGCCTACAAGGTGATCGAGGGCAAGGGAGCAACGAACTACGCGATCGGACTGGCCGGAGTTCGGATCATCGAGGCGGTGCTGAATGCCGAAAATGCCGTCCTGCCCGTTGCTGCCACGCTGAACGGCGAGTACGGAATCAGCGGTGTTGCACTGTCCCTCCCGTCCATTGTTGGCCACAACGGGGTCTACAAGATGCTCGAAATGCCGCTGGACGAGGCCGAGACTGGGAAGCTCATGGCTTCGGCCGAGACCCTGCAGGGCACCCTGACGTCACTGGGGATCTAGCGGGCCTGCCCGATCAGTTCCCGCAGCCGCCAGGCGTTCCGGACTGCGTGCCCCTCGCCGTCGTTGTTGAAGTATGCGTACACGTCCTTGCCCATGGCATCCCATTCGCGCATCCGGGCCGCCCACCACTGCAGGTCTTCCTCGGAGTAGGAATCGACGTAGAGCTGCTCAGGGTTCGGTCCGTGCAACCGGACGTACACAAACGGGGCGGTGGCGCGCAGGATGCACGGCAAATGCGCGCCGCTCATGACGGTGTAGGCAGCGCCGTGGCGCTCCAACAGCCGGAAGACCTCTTCGTCGTTCCAGCTGTCGTGCCGGAACTCCACCGCCACACGGATAGTCCCGGGCAGCTTTGAGAGGACGTAATCCAGACGGTCGTCGTCCCGCGCCATGTCCGGGGAGAGCTGAAGCAGGAACACTCCGCTGCGGTCGCCAAGCTCGGCGAAGCAACGCTCTATCCGGCCGATCCATTCATCCGGATCCCGCAGCTTCCGGGCGTGGGTCAGTCCGCGGGGCGCCTTGACGGAAAAGACGTACCCTTCCGGCAGCCGGTCCCGGTAGGCAGCGAACGCCTCCTCGCGAGGCCAGCGGTAAAAGCTGCCGTTCAGCTCAACGGTGTCGAACTCACTTGCATACTTTTCCAGCCACACCCGGGCGGGCACGCCCTTGGGGTACAGCACGTTGCGCCAGTGGTTGTAGGCCCAGCCCGATGTTCCGATATGGATGCTCACACCATCCAAACTAGCCGCTTCCGGGACCCGCCTGCCGACATTGCGCCCGCTGCCCGGCCCGGCAGCGCGGACCGGAGTGACGGAGCCGTCGCCGCAGGAGTGCCCGCAGATGAAATAACCCGGCCGCCGCTGCGGTTGCATCCTACGTGCCCGGCCAAACAGGCCCCGCGCGCAAGCAACTGAAAGGCAAGTCCCCCTATGACTGTTCCGCTCTCTATTCTCGATCTCGCCATCATCGATGAGGGCGAGACCGCACGTGATTCGTTTGCGTCTTCGCTGGCGTTGGCCCAGGAAGCGGAGAAGCTGGGTTACACCCGCATCTGGTACGCAGAGCACCACAACATGCCTACCATCGCTTCCTCCGCCACCAGCGTGCTGATCGGCTACATTGCCGCGCACACCCAGAGCATCCGGCTCGGAGCCGGCGGAGTCATGCTGCCCAACCACGCGCCGCTGACCATTGCGGAGCAGTTCGGCACTTTGGAAACGCTTTTCCCGGGCCGGATTGATCTCGGCCTCGGTCGGGCTCCCGGCACGGACCAGAAGACGCTGCACGCGCTCCGCCGGGACCACATGTCCTCGGACAGCTTCCCGCAGGACGTCCAGGAACTGCAGGGTTACCTGAGCGGCAATACGCTGATCCCGGGCATCAACGCGACGCCGGGGGCCGGCACCAACGTGCCGCTGTACATCCTGGGCTCCTCCCTCTTCGGCGCCAAGCTGGCCGCCGCCCTTGGCCTGCCCTACTCGTTTGCCTCGCATTTCGCCCCGCAGGCACTGCAGGACGCAGTAACCATCTACCGCCGCGACTTCAAGCCCTCGGCCCAGCTGGCCGAGCCGTACGTGATTGCCGGCGTGAACGTTGTGGCCGCCGAGACCACCGAAGAGGCCCAGCAGATGTTTGCCGATTCGCAGCGCCGCCGGGTGACCCAGCTCTTCGGCCGGGACCGTACCTTCACTGATGAAGAGGCGGATGCCATCCTGCAGTCGCCGGGCGGACAGCAGGTCAAGCAGATGGGCCGCTACTCGGCCGTCGGCAACCCCGAGGAAGTCCGGGACTACCTCGACTGGTTCACCGGACATGCGCAGGCCGACGAACTGATCGTTGCCACGCAGACCGCCACGCTGGAATCCCGGCTCCGGTCCTTCCAGCTGCTTGCAGACGCCGCACTGCCGGTCCGGGCCTAACCATGCCTAATCAGCAGCCGCCTGCGGCTGCTGTGCTAGATATGAAGGATGAGTTCTAACCCGCACGTTATCCACTGTTCCGTCGGCATGCGCTGGGGGGACATGGATGCCTACGGGCATATCAACAATGTTGAGATCGTCCGGATGCTCGAGGAAGCACGGGTGCATGCCTTCGGCCCTCCCGGCGGAACGGGAGGGCCGGGGCAACAGCCTGCAGTGCCGCTGTTCAGCGATGTACCGCCCGGCACCCAGTCCCTTGTGGTGGAACACCGCGTCCGGTACGTGGCGGAACTGACCTACCGGAACGTCCCGGCCGACGTCGACGTCTGGATCAGCGCGGTCAAGGGCGCCAGCCTCACACTCTCCTACGTGATCCATGACCCGGTGACCGGGCAGGCCTGCGTCCGGGCGGAAACCACACTGGCCTTTGTCGACGGAGCCACCGGGATGCTGCAGCGCCTGACGCCGGCCCAGCGGGAAATGGCAGCAGCGCATACAGGGGCTTCCGTCTTCGCCTGAGCGCCCCGCCGACCCTCGACCCCTGTGATCGGCACGCGTCCGCTATTAACATCTTCCGTAGTCCCGGCAGGTCCAGCCCGGTAACCAAGGAGATGCGCCGTGTGGCACAACCTCGGCATCACCCCGTCCGAAGCTCTTTGGGTTGTGCTGAGTGCCCTCGGCATTTACGCAGCCTTCTCCCTGCTGGTCCGCGGCTTTGGGCAGCGCGCACTGGCTAGCTGGTCCACGCTGGACCGCGCCATCGTTATTGCCCTGGGCGCTGTGCTTGGCCGGGTGGTCCTCGGCTACACGCCGACCCTTGCGGCCGGCGTCATCGGATTGGCGACGATGTTCGGGATGCTGCGGGTGGAGGGCTACCTTCGCCGGAGCCGGCACGGAGCCTACCTCACCAGCCGGCCGATCCTCCTGATGGCCGGAAGCGAGGTGGTGCAGGAGGGACTGCGTAAGGCGCACATCCTGGAAGAGGAGCTGTTCTTCAAGCTGAGGCAGTCCGGCATCCGGAACCTGACCGAAGTGGCTGTGGCGATTCTGGAGCCCACGGGCGAGGTCAGCATCCTTCGCCGGGGCGAGCGCATTGATCCGCTGCTGCTGAGCCGGGTTCCTAACCAATCCCGGATTCCGCGTGACCTGTTGCTCCCGGAGTAGGTGTTCCGTGTCCGGGTAGGCTTCTGCGTACCTGCCCTGAGACGGGCGCCACACTCACCTAAAGGACCATGATGCCCCTTTCACTCGACAAGGTTGCCGAGAAGGCTCCTTCCCTCCTCAGCCTCGCGAAGAACGCCTCAGCTGCCGTGGACATGTCCGGCCTGAACGGGCAGACCGCCAAAGTCGCGCTTGTCCTGGACTTTTCCGGCTCCATGCACTCGCAGTACAAGTCCGGAGCCATGCAGCGGCTGGCCGAGAAGGTCCTGGCCCTGGCCACCCAGTTCGACGACGACGGCGCCATCGACTTCTTCGTCTTCGACAGCGGTGCGGCGCACCTGGGTGAAATCAGCCTCGACGATTTCAGTGACGGTGTCTCCCGCCTGATCGGTAAGCGGCGGATGGGTACCACCAACTACGCAGCGGCCTTCCTTGCCGTCCGTGACCACTTCGGCTTTCCGCCGGCTTCGAAGACGCCTACGCGGAAGGGGCTGTTCGGCGGCCCGAAGAAGGTGGAGCCGGCTGCGGGCACGGTGCCCGCCGACCAGCCCGTCTACGCCCTCTTCCTTACGGACGGTGCCCCCGACAGCAAGCCGGCGGCCGTCAAGGCGCTGACCGAGGTCAGTACTACGCCGATCTTCTGGAAGTTCCTGTCCATCCGCCGCGAGGAAATGGCTTTCCTGCAGAAACTCGATGACCTCGACGAACGGTTCATGGACAACGCCGACTACAAGGCGGTGGGGGACACCGACCAGCTTTCCGACGTGGCCCTGTTCGACGCCATGCTCGACGAGTATCCAGCCTGGATCGAGGAGGCCCGCACCAAGGGCCTGATCAGGTAACCGGAGGGTGCGGGGGAGTGGATTAGGCGTCCGGGCAAACCTCGTGTAGGCTGAAACGCAGTTGTTGTGTTGCGCATTTTGTATTTCAAGTGGCGAAACCCAATTGGTCTAGCTGCTTTTTCTGTAGAAGCGGTAAAGGAACACCGCGACTGAAACCGCCCGAAAGTCGGGATGTGTTTCGAATGCAGAAGGAATTAAAAAAATGGCTACAGGTACCGTGAAATGGTTCAACTCCGAAAAGGGCTTCGGCTTCATTGAGCCCGACGACGGCAGCGCCGACGTCTTCGCTCACTACTCCGCGATCAACTCCAACGGCTACAAGTCGCTGGACGAGAACCAGAAGGTTAGCTTCGACACCGAGCAGGGCCCCAAGGGCCCGCAGGCCTCGAACATCCAGGCCCTCTAATTTCTTAGAGACTTTGTAACGGCCGCTTAGCGCCGATACTACATAGAGCAGGACGGGATCTCCCGTCCTGCTCTTGTGTTTAACCCGGAACTTCTGTTCGGCCACCGGTCTATGACGGGCCGTTCCGCAAGACCGGTGCCTTCCTCGCCACTAAGGCCCGGCTATGGTGCCCTCCGTCCCCCGAGTCCTCGCCGGTCTCGCTAAGCCTGGGGGCCAGGCTCCGGGCCAGGCTGGGGTTCGAAGGAGCGGGGTCACTGCTCCCGTGCAGGGGCCCGGTGCCGTGCCTGTGGTCTTCCGATGTCCGCTAATCCGGCGGCAGCGTTTCCCTGCAGTTTGTCCGGATCCCTGCACTGCGCAGCGCAGGGATTGCCACAAACTGCAGGGATCCGGACAAAGCGCAGGGATCCGGAACCGTGGGACCCCGTGCAGGCGCCCGGCTGGGTTCGAAGGAGCGGGGTCACAGCTCCCGTGCAGGGGCCCGGTGCCGTGCCTGTGGTCTGCCGATGTCTGCTAATCCGGCGGCAGCGTTTCCCTGCAGTTTGTCCGGATCCCTGCACTGCGCAGCGCAGGGATTGCCACAAACTGCAGGGATCCGGACAAAGCGCAGGGATCCGGCACCGTGGGACCCCGTCCAGGCACCCGGGTTCGAGCCACCCTCCCGTGCAGGCGCCCGGTGCCGTGCCTGTGGTCTGCCGGTGTCTGCTAATCCGGCGGCAGCGTTTCCCTGCAGTTTGTCCGGATCCCTGCACTGCGCAGCGCAGGGATTGCCACAAACTGCAGGGATCCGGACAAAGCGCAGGGATCCGGAACCGTGGGACCCCGTCCAGGCACCCGGGTTAGGTTCGAAGGAGCGGGGTCACAGCTCCCGTGCAGGGCCCCGTGCCGTGCCTGTGGTCTGTCGATGTCTGCTAAACCGGCGGCAGCGTTTCCCTGCAGTTTGTCCGGATCCCTGCACTGCGCAGCGCAGGGATTGCCACAAACTGCAGGGATCCGGACAAAGCGCAGGGATCCGGCACCGTGGGACCCCGTGCAGGCTCCCGGGTTCGAGCCACCCGACCCCGTGCAGGCTCCCGGGTTCGAGCCCTCCCCTTCCCGTGCAGGCGCCCGGGTTAGGCGGCTTTAATATTCTTTGCGAGCTCTGCGAGCAAGGAATTTCGTTGCCGCCGTTCCGGGCGCCGGAGCGGGAGGCGCCGGAGCGGGGCGCCGGAGCGGGACCGGGTGCCGGAGCAGCTCCCTCAGTCGTGAATCCGGACCGCTGCCTCGCGCAGGTACTGTTCCACCCGGCTGTACGCATCCTGGGTCAGGGCCTTCCACAGGTTCATGCTCAGCACCGGATCCCTTTCAGCCAGCTCGTCGATCGAGTCAGCAGTCAGCACCTTGACCTTCACCGGTCCCGCCGCCTTGACGGTGGTTTCCTGGCGTTTGTCCTCGCCCATCGCCATTTCTCCGAAGGTCATGCCCGGACCCAGTGTGGCGAGTTTGACCCTGCTGCCGTCCGGACCGGGCATGGACGTGGTGATGTGCCCGGAGACGATGAAGAAGACACCCCCGAAGCGTTGACCCACGCGGCGGACCACGTCGCCGTCGTCGTACGTCCGGTCTTCCATCATCTTCTGCAGCAGCTGCGCCTCTTCGGGGTCCAGCGGGCTGAAGGCGGGGGAATCGGCGGGGTCGATGCTGTCCGGCAGGACAAGCTCGGTGCCGTAGCCTTCCAGCAGCCTGTTCTCGCACCACTCGATGGCCGCGGAACGCATCGCGAAGGATTCGGTTTTCCGGCCCAGTTCCTGCAGGGCTGCCGTGACCGAACCCTCGATGTCCACCAGGGCCAGTTCACGGCCGGCACGGCGGAGCATGTCTTCCGCCTCGGCAATCAGCCGGATCGCGACGTCGGACACTTCGTCCACGCTGCGCAGATCGGCAACCACGAGTTCGACGTCGTCAGGCAGTTCGGTGAGGGCCCGCACCATGGACTCGGCGCCGGCGAAAAGCAGGTCGCCGTTAAGCTCGATGACCTGTACCCGATGGCCGTGCTCGGCCAGGATCTCCGCAGCCTCGTCCGTGCGCCGGATGCCGGAGGGGGTGGAGGTGATGTCATAGATGGCCCGGATGGCGGATCGGCCGGTCCGTGCAGCCCGGACAAAGTGGAGGCCAAGGTCATGGGAGAGCCGCTGGCTGACCGCTACCCCGCGCACGCTGTTGCCGTGGGCGTCCAGGGGAGGGGAGTAGACGGCCAAACCCACCTGGCCGGGCAGGACGGCCAAGATGCCGCCGGCCACCCCGGACTTTGCGGGCATGCCCACGCTGCTGATCCAGGATCCGGCGTCGTCGTACATGCCGCAGGTGGTCATCACCGAAAGGACGCGTTCCACCGAGGCCAGGTCCAGGACTTCTTCTCCGGAGAGGGGATGGCGGCCGCTGTTAGCCAGGGTAGCGGCCATCAGGGCGAGGTCCCGGGTGTTGACCATGACCGAGCACTGCCGGAAGTAGTCCTTGATGATCGGGGCGGGGTCGGACTCGATGATCCCGAAGGAACGCAGCAGATAGGCCAGCGCAGTGTTGCGGTGGCCGGACCTCAGCTCGGACGCGTAAATCCGCTGGCTCACGTCGAGGTCACGGCCGGCGAAGGCCGAGTAGGTATCCAGTATGCGCTTGAACCGGGACCTGCCGCCGGATCCCTTAACCAGGGAGGTGGCGGTCAGGGCACCGGCATTGATCATGGCGTTGGCCGGGCGGCCGGTACCTTCGGCCAGGGAGATTTCGTTGAAGGAGTCTCCGGACGGTTCCACGTCCACCTTTTCGTCCACCGCTTCCATGCCCAGATCGGCGAGGGCCAGGGCGTAGGTGAAGGGCTTGGAGATGGACTGGATACTGAACTCTTCGCGCGTATCCCCAACCTCATAGACAAAGCCGTCAGCGGTGGCCAGAGCTATCCCGAAGCAATCCGGGTCGACATTGGCCATGGCCGGTATGCCGCGGTACGGGGTGCCGTCTTTCAAACCGGCTATCTCGGCGTGGATCCTGCGCAGGTAGTTCTCGATCGGGGAGTCCATACTTCAAGCCTAGGGGCTTGCGGAGGGGTGACTCTCCACGAGGTGCGCGGTATACTTTTGTTGTTGCAGTGTTGTGCAATTTGTACGTTCAAGCGGCGAAACCCAGATCTAGGGCCAGCCGCTTTTTCTGTATTTTGCATGGAAGGCACGGCAGCGTGAAACTCCCCGAAGGTCGGGGCAGGTTTCGTTCAGAAGGATGATTAAAAATGGCAACAGGTACCGTGAAATGGTTCAACGCTGAAAAGGGCTTCGGATTCATCGAGCCCGATGACGGCAGCGCCGATGTTTTCGCCCACTACTCCGCTATCAACTCCAGTGGCTACCGGTCTCTCGAAGAGAACCAGAAGGTCACTTTCGACACCGAGCAGGGCCCCAAGGGTCCGCAGGCGGTTAACATCCAGGCTGTCTAAATAGACATTAGGTCCGTTTCACGGGCCGGCTGGAATCAGGAGCAGGACGGGATTTATTCCCGTCCTGCTTTTGTTTTGCCCGCCGGATTCTTTTCCGGTGCGGCCGCCCGGAGTCACCCGGGCGTTGTAATGGGTGCATCGGCACGGGTGAGCAATCTAACTCATGATGACTCGCGGAATTCCGCTTGCGCCTGCCTGGATGCGAAGATTACCTGGCCGGAAGTGATGTGCAGCACACGCTAAGCTCCGGCCACACGCACCCCACGGTTAGGAACTAAGCATGTCTGCTGACACCCCTCCCAAGAGGCCCTTAAATCACTCCGACGCGGTGGACGACGACGGCGGTGCCCCCGCCAAATGGAAGGTCGTCGGTCCCGGGCTGGTCGTGGCGGCAACCGGCGTCGGCGCAGCCGACATGGTGGCCACCCTCGTTGCCGGGTCCCGCTACGGGTATGCGCTGCTCTGGGCAGTGATCCTTGGCGTCATCCTGAAAATCATCCTGGTGGAGGGCGCCGGCCGCTTCACCCTTGCGACCGGCCTGACCATCTTCGAGGGTTGGCGGTCCCTGGGTAAATGGACCACCTGGTACTTCGGCCCGTACATCATGATCTGGGGCTTCATTTACGGAGCCACGGCCATGTCTTCCGCGGCCTTGCCGCTGGCCGCCGTTTTCCCGGTGCTCCCGTTGACGGCGTGGGCGGTCCTGATGGGGCTCGCCGGTTTCGTGAT
The DNA here is from genome assembly GCF_024385525.1 of Arthrobacter sp. zg-Y238. Taxonomy (GTDB): domain Bacteria; phylum Actinomycetota; class Actinomycetes; order Actinomycetales; family Micrococcaceae; genus Arthrobacter_B; species Arthrobacter_B jinronghuae. The sequence goes on from NZ_JANFLU010000011.1 coordinate 340,509, forward strand.
GGTCTGGTTCGGCAGATACGCCACCTTCGAGAAAATCACCGCCGTGCTGGTCGGGCTGATGTTCATTACGGTGGTGGGGCTGGCAGTGATTGCCGTGCCGAACATTCCGGCAATGTTCGCCGGGCTGGTGCCGATGATTCCCGAGGGCGGCGTCTTCTACACACTGGCGCTGGCCGGAGGTGTGGGTGGAACCATCACCCTCGCCGCCTACGGGTATTGGCTGCGGGAAAAGGGCTGGTACACCCCCAAGTGGATGCGGGTCATGCGCATCGACAATTCGATGGCTTACGTGATGACGGGCATTTTCGTGGTGGCAATGCTCATTGTCGGCGCCGAAGTGGTCCGCTCCGCAGGAGTGTCCCTTTCCAGCGGCGACGCCGGCCTGCTGGACCTGTATGACGTGCTGAAGGTGGAATACGGAGACGTGGTCGGCACCGGATTCCTGATCGGGTTCTGGGCCGCGTCCTTCTCCTCGATCATCGGGGTGTGGAACGGCGTCTCGCTGATGTTCGCCGACTTCTGGGGGAACATCCGCGGCAAGGAATCCGGCCGCCCCGACACCCGTATCGGCGGAAAGTACTTCCGCTTCTACGTCCTGTGGCTGACCTTCCCGCCGATGATCCTGTTCCAGCTCGGACAACCCATTGGCCTGATCCTGGTCTACGGTGTGCTGGGTTCGTTGTTCATGCCCTTCCTTGCGGTGACCCTGCTCGGCCTGCTCAACGGCCGCCGCATCCCCAAGCAATGGGCCAACAAACTCCATACCAACCTTGCCCTCGGTTTCACCGCATTGCTGTTCATTGCGCTGGGCATCCAGCAGCTGTGGGACAACATCGCCAAGGTGCTGTAGCGGCACTGAAACACCCGGGAAGCTCCCGCAGACCAGCCCGCCGCCGGCCTTCGGCGGCGGGCTAGTTTAGCGCAGCAGACGGGCTTCCACGAGGGGTAAAACAGAGTAAAAGAAAAGTGGTTACGGGCCATCTACGCAGCGATTCTGCTCAGCTACGCTATTAGCGGCGAGAGAAGGTTGCAGGATGGAAACCAGCGCAACGGGTGGCCTCGACAGGCTCATTGCAGGCCGATACCGACTCATCGAACCCATTGGATGCGGTGGCATGGCCACCGTCTATCGAGGCCAGGATGAAGCGCTCGGCCGCGACATTGCGGTTAAGGTCTTCCGTGCCAGTGCCGTGGCTCCGGACGACATTGGGCGGCAGGATAACGAGATGCGCCTCCTCGCTTCACTTTCGCATCCGGGCCTGGTCACCCTGTTCGATGCGGGCAAGGACGACGCCGGTCCCGCCGACGGCGCCGACGTCAAGGCGGAAGAGCCACGGACCTATCTGGTCATGGAGCTGGTGGACGGTCCGGACCTGCGCAAGCGCCTGCGCGAGGGCGCCGTCCAGTCTGCGGATGTCCCCTCCATCGGGGCCGAACTGGCAGGAGCCCTGGCCTACATCCATGACAGGGGCGTGGTTCACCGCGACGTAAAGCCGGCAAATATCCTGCTGCCGCCGGTTGTCGCGGGGACATCGCCGCGGGCCAAGCTGACGGATTTCGGTATCGCCCGGATCCTGGGAGGCGCCCGGATCACTGCTGCCGGTGCCACCCTCGGCACCGCCAACTACCTCAGCCCGGAGCAGGCTTCCGGACTCGGGGCAGAGGCAGCAAGTGATATTTACTCCCTTGGCCTGGTGCTGCTGGAATCCGTCACGGGACGGGTGGAGTTCAACGGCAGTGCTATTGAGGCAGCGGTCGCCCGCCTCAGCCGTGACCCCGAGATTCCCGACTCGCTGGAAAGCCATTGGCGCGGCCTGCTGTCCGCCATGACCAGCCGGGACCCGGACCTGAGGCCGACGGCAGCTGAAGTCTCTGCGACCCTGCTGGACTACCGGTGGGCGGAAGGGACGGTGCAGCCGGGCCGAGTCCCGCAGCTGGCCGCCGGACCGTCCGGACCGTCCGCACCGGCCGGGCCTCCGGGGACCGCTGACCGTGCTCCTGCCGATCCGGCGTGGGACCCGTGGGGCGGACCGCCCACGCAGGCGGATGCCGTCTCCGGGATAGACGACGAAACCGGGGGAGCCGGCGTCGTCGTCGCCCCGGGAGACGATGACGGAACCGGCGGCGGCCAGGCCCTGGGCAGGCATCCGTCGGCGCCGCTGCCCTCGGTTCCTCCGCCCACGGATCTGCCTGCCCTGTCGGGGCAGATTACGTCTCCGCCGAGTGCCCCGCCCACTGTAGGGACGGTAGCCGCAAGGCAGTTGTCCGAGCCGACGCCGCGCGTGCAGGTGCTCGCCGACCCGCGGCCCTCCTTCGCCGGACGAGCCCTGCTTGCCGTCCTGGTGATGGCCGTGCTGACGGCAGCGGTGGTCCTGATGCTCGGGCGGGTGGGGGCGCTGCCGGACGGAGGCGTCATTCCGGGGGAGATCGGGCAGAACCTGGAGCGGCTGCAGGACAACTTCGGACCGTAGCCGGACCAGCCGCGGGATACTGGAACGATGAGTACCTCTACACCCGTCCCGTCCACCGCTGTCACCGACGAAAGCCGGTGCCCCTGCCTCAGCGGGGAAACCTACGGGAACTGCTGCGGACGCTTCCACTCCGGAGCCGCCACCGCCCCCACCGCGGAGGCGCTGATGCGCTCGCGGTACAGCGCCTTCGCCACCGGTAACGTCCCCTACCTGCTGGCCACATGGCATCCGGACCACCGACCCGCGAACCTGGAGCTGGACGCAGGGATCGAATGGCGGCGGCTGGATATCCTTTCCACCTCCGGCGGCGGCCCCCTGGACAACACCGGCATGGTTGAGTTCCGTGCCCACTACCGGCAGGACGGCCAGCGCGGTACACAGCAGGAAAGAAGCAGCTTTGTTCGTGAACGGGGCCAATGGCTCTATGTGGAGGGCCGATAGCCCGCCGCTTCTTCCGGACAGCCACGGGCGGGACCTAGGCTTGAAAGCATCCGACGGCGGCCCCGAAACAGGCCCGCTCAGGGAAGCTCCCGAAACGCAGGCGCATCAGAGGTCCTGCATGTAAGTCGGATGAGCAGGCGAGGACACTATGAAAGCACTCGTTTACGAAGGCCCCGGCCAGAAGTCCTGGAAGGACGTTCCCGACCCTCAGATCCAAGACCCGCGGGATGCCATCGTCAAGATAGATACCACCACCATCTGCGGCACCGACCTGCATATCCTCAAAGGCGACGTTCCGGCCGTTACGCCGGGCCGGATCCTTGGCCATGAGGGGGTTGGCACCGTTACGGAGACCGGCTCCGGCGTGAATGCCTTCAAGACCGGCGACAAAGTGATCCTGTCCTGCGTCTCGGCTGACGGTTCCTGCAGTTTCTGCAAGGACGGGCTCTATTCGCACTGCACCGGAGAGGAAGGGCAGTCCGGTATCGGCTGGATCTTCGGACACCTGATCGACGGGACGCAGGCCGAGTACGTCCGTGTGCCTTACGCGGACACGTCCATGTACCGGCTGCCGGAGAACGTCTCCCAGGAGCACGGGGTCCTGCTCAGCGACATCTTCCCCACCGGGTTTGAAATGGGTGTGCAGTACGGGCAGGTCCAGCCGGGCGACGTCGTCGCAGTGATCGGCGCGGGCCCCGTGGGGCTGGCCGTGATTGCCACCTCGGGACTGTACGGTGCCGCGAAAATCATCGCCGTGGACCTGGACGCCAACCGGGTGGAGCAGGCCCGAAAATTCGGTGCCACCCACGGCGTGAACTCCGGGGATGAGAACTGGCGGGAACAGATCATGGACCTGACGGACGGCTGGGGCGTGGACGTCGCGGTGGAGGCCGTGGGTATCCCTGCCACGTTCGAGATGTGCACCAGTATCGTCCGGCCAGGCGGCAACGTCGCCAACGTGGGGGTGCATGGGACGCCCGTGAGCCTGGAGCTGGACCGGCTGTGGATCGAGAACATCAACATCAGCATGGGCCTGGTCAACACGAATACCCTGTCCATGCTCCTGAAGCTGATTGCCGAGGGGAAGCTGCCGGCCGAGGAGTTCATCAGCCACCGCTATTCGCTGGCCGACATCCTCACGGCTTACGACACCTTCTCCCGCGCCGCCGAAACGAACGCGCTCAAGGTGATCCTGCAGGCCTGAACGGTTCTTCTGCGGGCAGGAGGGCGGCAGCCGGTTCCGGTTGCCGCCTTTGTGTGCAGCGGCGGCATGGGCAGATAATGAGAACTGCGGCCGCGTCTGCCCCCGCAGTTCTGAGTTCAGAAGAGGTTTTCCATGTCTAACGGCACCATGATTGCAGGACGGCTCAACGTTGAGACCGGCACGTTCGCCATGAAGGAAGTTCCGATTCCCGATCCCGGTCCGGGCTTTGTCCGTATCAAGGTCGGAGCTGCGGGCGTGTGCCTGTCCGACGTCCACCTGATTCAGGGCATGCTGCGTCCGCAGTTCCTCGAGGGCAACGAGGTCACCCTCGGCCACGAGGTGGCCGGCACCGTGGACCTTCCCGGAGCAGGAGTCACCTCCGTGGCTCCCGGCGACCGGGTGGTGGTGCAGGCCGGGTACGAGTACAACGGCGTCACGCTGACCATGGGCGTTGATTTCGACGGCGGCTGGGCCGAGTACCTCGTGGTTCCCGCCGGTGTGCTGGTGCCGCTGGGGGATGACATTCCCTTCGACCAGGCATCCATCATTCCGGACGCCGTGTCCACTCCCTGGGCTGCCATTGCCTCCACTGCTGAAGTGCGCGCCGGTGAAGCAGTGGGCGTCTGGGGCATCGGCGGGCTCGGTGCCCACGGTGTCCAGCTGCTGCGCCTGATTGGTGCCGCGCCCATCATTGCCGTTGATCCCATCCCCGAGGCCCGGGAGCGTGCCCTGGAATTCGGTGCGGATCTGGCCCTCGATCCGATGGCGGAGGATTTCTCGGACTCGATGAAGGCCGCCACCGCCGGCCAGGGGCTCGACGTCGCCCTGGACTTCGCCGGTGTCGACGCCGTCCGGACCCAGGCCATCAACTGCCTGGGCCGGAGCGGACGTCTTGTGCTCGTGGGCCTGTCCGGCAAGCCGATGACCATCAACGACAGCACCGGTTTCTCCTACGCACGCAAGCAGATCCGCGGCCATTACGGCTCGGACGCCCACCATGTGCCGCAGCTGGTGTCCCTGGCCCGGCTGGGCCGGCTCGACTTCGCCAAATCCGTCAGCGCACGCATTCCGCTGGCCGACGCCGAGCAGGCGGTCAAGGCGCTCGACGCGAAGGAAGGCAACCCGATCCGCCTGGTGCTGATCCCGTAGCTTCCCCGGCCGTAAACAGCAGGAGCTCTCCGCCGCGGCGGGGAGCTCCTGCTGTCGTTCTACGTGCGCCGTTACGGCATGTCAGCGTAGCGGACGGCTTCCGCAAGGGCCTGTTCCAGCCCCTTGGTATCCAGCGCTTTCACGTAGGCGGGGGTGTCCCGCTGCCAGCGCCAGCCCTCGGCCAGCGGGCCGGCGTTGACGACGTCGAACCCGAATTCGTTTATCAGGGACGTGACCAGTTCCTTGGACGCCGCGTCGTTGCCGGCTATCGGCAGCGCGCGGCGGTTCGGCGTTCCGGCGGGCGCGGCCTGGCTGGTCAGGTGGTCCGCAATGATGTTGTTGAACGCCTTCACCACGTGCGAATCGGGAAGGTGGTTCTGCAGCAGTTCGCTGGTGGTTATGGACTCGTCGTCAAGCTCGGCAATGTTCCCGTCGCGCTGCGGGTAGTAGTTCATGGTGTCGATGACGGTCTTGCCGCGCAGTTCCTCCACCCGCACGTCCGCGTAGTTCTTCAGCGGGATGCTCACCACCACTAGGTCTGAGGCTTTCGCGGCTTCGGCCGGGGTGGCCGCACGGGCATGCTCGCCCAATTCCATGATGAGTACCTGGAGGGTCTCGGGGTCCCGTGAGTTACTGAGGACGACGTCGTACCCCTGCTTCACTGCCAGGCGAGCCAACTGCGACCCGATGTTCCCGCTGCCGATAAAGCCGATGGTCCGAATACGAGGTGTGCTCTCCAGTGTGCTCATAAAGGGCATAACCGTGGAGGCTGCCAAATATTCCGGCCCTGCTGTTACGTCGCGGAAATCTAAGTTCCCTACGATCGCCCCATGACTGCACCCTCCCGTCCCATTGCCCTGTCTGGTCCAGCCGCCCCGCAGGACCCCCGCCGTCGTCGCACACTGGTGTGGATGGGGCTCGCCGTCCTCGCCCTCCACCTGCTGGGGTGGGGCGGTTTCCTGCTGGCGGTCGCACCGCACGGATACACCACGGCTGCGGGATCAGGGTTCGGCGCCGGACTTGCCCTGACCGCCTACCTGCTGGGCGTACGGCATGCGTTCGATGCGGACCACATCGCGGCGATCGATAACACGAGCCGGAAACTGGCTGCCGGCGGCCACGCGCCGGTCTCGACGGGTTTCTGGTTTGCCCTGGGCCATTCAACCGTTGTGCTGCTCGCCGTCGGGCTGCTCGCGGCCGGCGTGAATGTAGTCGCCGGGCAGCTCACCGATGACGCTTCGGTGCTTCGACAGTTTTCCGGGGTGTGGGGGCCGGCTGTTTCCGGGACCTTCCTGCTGGCAATCGGTGCCATCAACCTGCTTGCCCTGCGCGGCATTGTCCGGGCGTACCGGAAACTGCGGGCCGGGAGGTACAACGACGTCGAGCTGGAGCGGACGCTGGATCAGCGCGGATTGGTTGCCCGGATGCTGGCTCCGCTGGCACGCCGCGTGGATAAGGCCTGGAAGCTGTATCCACTCGGCTTCCTGTTCGGGCTCGGACTGGACACCGCCACCACCATCGGCCTGTTTGTAGTGGCGGGCGGCGCCGTCGTCGTCCTGCCGTGGCAGGCGGTGATGGTGCTGCCGCTGCTGTTCACCGCGGGCATGGTGCTTTTCGATTCGCTGGACGGGATCCTCATGAGCCGGGTCTACCGGTGGGCCTTCGACTCTCCACAACGCAAACTGTTCTACAACCTGGTCATTACGGCCGTTTCGGTGCTGGCTGCCTTCGGTGTCGGCGCTGTGGTGCTTGGCGGACTGTTCACCGAGACGCTGGCGCTGGAATCGGGGCCGGTCGCGTGGCTGGGGAACCTGGACCTGGAGTATTTCGGTTTCGGAGTGGTGGGTCTGTTTGTTGGCGTCTGGGGAATCGCTTACGCGTTGCGGCGGGTCTCGGGGGATCGGCTGAGTGTTTCTGAGCGGGCCTGATTCCGCCCGTGGAAATACCTGACTACTGGGGGCCCCTCCTGAGCGTTACAGCCGGTGCAGGTAGCGTTCCGGGCCGTCGAGGAAACTCTTCCAATTGGTCACCAGATCCAGTTCGCCCCACTGGCGCTCCCGGAATCCCCACGGACCCAGCTCGAGGATCCGGGCTCCCGGAAGCGCGGCGAGAAGCGGTGAGTGGGTGGAGAGCAGGACCTGTGATTTGCCGTCTGCGAGCTTGTCCTTGAGGACACCCAGCAGGGCCAGGCAACCGGAGAAGGACAACGCGGATTCGGGTTCGTCCAGGACCCACAGCCCCGGTCCGCGGAACCTGTCCGACGCCAGGGCCAGGAAGGATTCCCCGTGCGAGAGGGAATGGAACTCCACATCCAGGCGGGCCGTGGAGGGGTTCTGCTCCAAGTAGGTGAAGAAGCCATGCATCGTCTCGGCACGCAGGAAATAGCCCCGCTTTGTCGCGCCGGGATTACGCACCAGCTGCAGGTGGCCGCTGAGCTCCGATTCGGTGCTGCGGGTAGTGTGACGGGCGCCGGTGGAACCGCCTTCGGGGGACAGGCCAAAGGCCAGTGCCACCGATTCGATCAGCGTGGACTTGCCGGAACCGTTTTCGCCCACGAAGACCGTGGCGCGGGCAAGGTCAAGCCCCGCATCCAGCAACTGGGCCACAGGAGGCAGGGTTGCAGGCCACTTCTGCCGGTCCAGAGGTTCCAAGGGATGCTCCCGAACCTGGCGGATGGGGAATCGGTCCGTGAACATACGCAGATTGTGCCATGTTCAGGCTTGAAGGATCGGGTCAGGTTCACCCAGCAACCGGTCCTTCCAGGACCGGTAGACGGGGTCGGTTTCCCGTGCGGCTTCATGTGCCGTACCGGCAAGTGCCCGAATCGCTGCCCCCTCCGCAGCAAACTCCAGCCGCCGCGCACCGCCGTCACCTGGCCTGGCGCCGCCGGTCGGATGCAGCGACGGCGGCCGCCAGCCCGCCGCCGTCGCACTGGAGAGCACCTTGGCGAAGCCCAGGACGCCGACGGCGCGTCGGCGCGGTCCGCGCAGATCAAGGTCTTCGTACAGGTAGTCCGCGTCCGGACCGGTCAGCCGGGTGATGCTGCGCAGCGGCCCGGCCTCCTCGCCGGAGCGGCCGAGGACCAGCGTTTCGCGGATCAACACCCGTGCGCCGGCGCCCAGCTTCACACGGGTTTCGCGCAGTACGTTGGACCCGGCGGCAGCCACAAACGGCGCTCCCTCCCAGATCAGCACCGCACCCTCATCCAGCACCGCCTCCAGCGTCCAGCGGGACTGCTTGCCCTCGGCGTCGTAAGCCACCATGCCGGCCGGCTCGACCACCTCCAAGGTGACACCCGGACCCACAGCCACCTCAATCCGGACATCATCTTCGCCGAGCAGCATCATGTGGATTCCGATCAGCGCCACCCGCAGCTGCCGCGCGCCGGAACCCGATCCGCCGGAACCCGATCCGCCGGCAACCGGACGGGGCGCCAGATAATGTCCCTGGTCCAGAAGCGCGAAGCGTGCTCCCTCGCCGGAGGGTTCCACTGCGATGCGGGTTGGCCGCTGCCCGGGGTGTGCGCCGGCCGGCGCGGAAGCAGGCACCCGCTCAGTGCTGGTGGGGGACAGCGTCTTCATCCCCGTGCGTGTGGACAAACCCGCCGTCTTCGTCCGCATGGAAATGCGGAGCCATGGGCCCGGGATCCTGCGGCGTGTGCTGCCCGGACCGGTGCAGGGCCACCAACCCGCGGACCCAGGCGCAGAGTTCGTCCACGGTGTCCTGCTGCTTGCGGGAGAGGGCCAGCACCGGAGCTCCTTCCCTGGCCGCGACGGCGTCCGCCACCATCTGTTCCACGTCGACTTCCACGTACGGGGCCAGATCGATTTTGTTGATCACCAGCAGATCGGCACGGGCAATACCCGGTCCGCCCTTCCGGGCGACATCGCCGCCGCCGGCGACGTCCAGGACAAAGATCTGCGCGTCCACCAGGGCAGGGGAGAAGGTGGCAGTGAGGTTGTCGCCGCCGCTTTCGACCAGGACGAGGTCCAGCGGCGCGAAGTCCGACTCCAGGTCCTCCACGGCAAGCAGGTTGGTGGTCACGTCATCGCGGATGGCGGTGTGGGGACAGGCACCGGTTTCCACTGCGCGGATACGCTCTTCCGGGAGAACGCCCGCGGAGCGGAGGAACCGGGCATCCTCATCCGTGTAGATGTCGTTGGTGATCACGCCGATCTGCAGCTCACCGGCCATGGCCCGGCAGATGGTGGCAATCAACGAGCTCTTGCCGGTGCCGACCGGACCGGCAACTCCCAGGCGCAGCGATCGGGTGGACGGGGCAGCGGCGGGGAACGAATTGTCAGGCAACGAATAGTCTCCTTGTTCTAGTGGTGTGGTCTTCGGCCCAGTGCTCCATCAACGGGGCACTGAGGGCAGGAATATCGTCTAGGCCACCGACGAGCAGCGATTCCACGGCGACGGCGTCAATCTCTTCGGCGGCGTCCAGGATCCAGGCGGTGGCATCCATCGGATCGATGGGCAGCAGCTTCAGGGCGGCCGCCACCACCGACTGCGCATCGTCATAGCAGCAGAGCCGGGCGAGCTGCAGCTCGCCGACGCCGAGCGCGGCGGCGGTGACGCCCAGCGCCACCGGACGGGTGGGGCGCGGAACGGTCCGCTGCAGCTCGACGACGGCGGGAGAGTCCGGTTTCAGCTTCCCGGCCAGGCGCAGCATGCCCCGGCCCAGACGGCGCGAGGCCTCCCGCTGCGCTGCGGAGGGTGTCCGCGCGTCGAGGGCAGCTTCGATCCGGGCAAAGCCGATGCCCGCTATGCCGCAGGCGGACCTGTGTGCCAGCACGGCGGCGGCGGTTTCCACCCGGACCACCGTGTGCAGCCGGGCGAGCAGGTAGGGATACACGCCGTCGACGTCCAGGCCGGCCAGGACCGCCGGCTCCAGGCCCGCCGAATGCGAGTACGCTCCGGACGGCAACCGTGAATCGGCCAGCAGGAAAGCGGCAACGCCGGCGTCGGGAGCTAGCAGCATCGTTCCCCCTAGAACAGCGAGTAGCGCTGGGTCAGGGGCAGCTCGGATACGGGAGCCGGTTCGATGACCTGCCCGTCGATGCTGACCATAAATGTTTCCGGGTTCACCTGGATGTCCGGCAGCGCCGTGTTATTCGGCAGTGATGCCTTGGTGACGTCCCGGGTGGAACGGATGGCGGTCAGCGTCCGGGTCAGACCGAGCCGGTCCGCCAGTCCGTTCTCGAGCGCTGCCGGCGCCACAAAGGAGGTGGACAGATGCGGAGCCGACGACGCCGTTCCCGCCAGCGCTTCCCGCATCCAGACGGGCTGGGGCGTGGGCAGGGTGGCATTGGGATCACCCATCTGGCCGGCCACAATGGCTCCGCCCTTGATCACCAGCGTCGGACGGATACCGAAGAACGCCGGATCCCACAGCACCAGGTCCGCCATTTTGCCGACCTCGACGGAGCCGACCTCATGGTCGATGCCGTGCGCCACCGCAGGGCAGATGGTGTATTTGGCAATGTAGCGGCGCACCCGCTCATTGTCGGCCGGTAGCTGGGACGCCGTGGCGCCCATGTAGTCCTTCATAACGTGCGCCACCTGCCAGGTACGGGTGATCGTTTCGCCGATGCGGCCCATGGCCTGGGCGTCGGAAGAGGTGATGGACATGGCGCCGAGGTCCTGGAGGACGTCCTCGGCCATCATGGTGTTGGCCCGGATCCGGGACTCGGCAAAGGCCAGGTCCTCGGGGATCCGCGGATTCAGGTGATGGCAGACCATCAGCATGTCCAGATGCTCCGCCACGGTGTTGACCGTGAAGGGGAGGGTCGGGTTGGTTGACGCCGGCAGGACATTCGCGGCGGCAGCCACCGTGATGATGTCCGGGGCATGCCCGCCGCCGGCGCCCTCGGCGTGGAACACATGGATGCCGCGGCCGTTGATCGCGTCCAGCGTGTTCTGCACATAGCCGGCCTCGTTCAGTGAATCCGCGTGCAACGCCACCTGCACGCCCCACCGGTCCGCGGCGGTCAACGCGGCGTCGATGGCGGCCGGCGTCGACCCCCAGTCCTCGTGTACCTTGTAGCCTGCGGCGCCGGCAAGTGCCTGCTCTTCCAGCCCGGCCTGGCTGACCGTGTTGCCCTTGCCGTAGAGCAGGAAGTTCAGCGGCAGGTGGTCCAGCGCCCGGTGCATCACCTGCAGGTTCCAGGCGCCCGGCGTCACGGTCGTCGCCTTGGACCCTTCGGCCGGACCGGTGCCGCCGCCGCCCACGGTCGTGATGCCGGAGGCAAGCGCCTCCCGCAGGGCATCGGTGCCCAGCAGGTGGACGTGGGTGTCGATTCCGCCGGCAGTGAGGATCCGGCGCTCGCCGGAAATGATCTCGGTCCCGGGGCCGATGACCAGCGCCGGATCGATTCCGTCCATGATGTCCGGGTTGCCGGACTTCCCGATGCCCGCTATCCGGCCGTTCCGGACGCCGACGTCGGCGCGAACAATGCCCCAGTGGTCCACGATGACGACGTTGGTGATTACCAGGTCCGGAGCACCCTCGGCGGAAGTACGGGTGGACTGGGCCATGGACTCGCGGATGTTCTTGCCGCCTCCGAAGACGGATTCATCCCCGCCGAAGGTGTAATCCTGTTCCGGGCTGATCCAAAGATCGGTATCGCCCAGCCGGACCGAGTCGCCCGTGGTGGGGCCGTATAGGTGGGCGTATTCATCCCTGCTGATCCGCATGTTCAGGCCCCTTCCGTCGCGGTACCCCGTAGTTGAAGGCCGGGAACCTTGCCGCTGCCAGCCAACCGGACGAGGGTTACCTCGCGGGAGGCGCCGGGTTCAAAGCGGACGGCCGTACCTGCCGGGACGCCCAGCCGGAAGCCGACGGCGGCGTCCCGGTCGAAGCGCAGCGCCGAATTCACGTCCGCGAAGTGGAAGTGGGAGCCGATCTGGACCGGACGGTCGCCGTCGTTGGTCACTACCAAGCTGCGGGTCTCGCGTCCGGCATTGATCTCCACGTCTCCCTGCGCGGTACGGATTTCGCCGGGAACCATGCTCATGAGATCGGGTCCGTAATAGTGACCAGTTTGCGGCCGTCAGGAAAGGTCGCTTCAATCTGCAGGTCCGGAAGCATTTCCGGCACCCCCTCCATCACTTCGTCGCGGCGCAGGACCGAGCGGCCCTCGCTCATCAGGTCGGCAACCAGCCCGCCCTCGCGTGCCCGTTCCATCACCCAGCAGGAAAGCAGGGCCACGGCCTCGGGATAGTTGAGCCGGATGCCGCGTTCCCTGCGGTCCCGTGCCACCATGCCGGCAACACTGAGCAGCAGCTTGTCCTTATCAGCGGGAGTGAGGAACATGCGCCGATTGTGCCACCGGGTTGTTTCCGGGGTGTTGCGTAATTTGCCTAAACCTCGAAACCTAAACGTCGAAATTGGGAGCCGGGAGTCTTCCGCCATAGACTTCGGCAGTGAGTTCCGGACTGCTGCTGGCGATCTTGGTCGCCGTCTTTGTTGGGGGAATCGCGCAGCGTGTGGCCGGGATTGGCTTCGGACTCCTGCTGGCGCCGTTCTTCATCGTTGCCCTCGGCCCGTACCCGGGTGTCGTGGTCACCAATGTGTGCGGCATGCTGGCCGCCGGTCTGGTGATCCGGCACGTCTGGCAGCGTATCGACTGGAAAATGTACGTCTCGCTGGCCGTGCCGGCGGCGCTCGGCGTGCTGCTGGGAACATATGCGGCGTCGGTCCTTCCGGTGGGACCGCTGGAAATCGGAGTCGGTGTTTTTATGCTCGCCGCCCTGACGTCATCCCTGGTGCTGAACCGGACCGAGATGGTGCTGCGCGGAGGTTCGCCGAAAGCTGCCGCAGGACTTTTAGCCGGAATCAGCAACTCCATGGCCGGAGCCGGGGTTCCAGCCGTGAGCGCCTACGCAGTCCTGGCCAAGTGGCCGCAGGCATCCTTCATGGCGACCATGCAGCCCTTCCTTGCCACGCTGAGCATTGTGACCCTGGCGGCCCACGCCGTGGTGGACCCGGGGGAGTGGCCGCAGCTGTCCTGGTGGCTCTGGGTACTGCTCGGCATCCTCACCGTTGCCGGGCTACGAACCGGAAGCCGGCTGGCACCGCACGTTCCCGAGTCCACGGCCCGCCGCGTCGTCGTCGTTCTGGCCTACCTGGGAGCCGTGTCCGCCCTGGTCAAGGGGATCATCGACCTGCAGTAGCCGCAGAGCCTATTTGCCGCCGGACTTTCCCGCACGCTCCTTGGCGGCCTTGGCAACCTTCACGGCTGCAGCCGCCTTGGCAACCTTCACGGCCTTCCCGGACTTGTCGGCTTTGGCTGCCTTCGCAGTCTTGGCGGCTTTGGCCGTCTTGCCCGCCTTCGCCGCTGCCTTGCCTGCGCCCTTGGCGCCGACCGCTGCCGCGGTACCCATCACCGGCGTCGGAACCTTGACGACCTTGACCTTGGTCTTCGGCCGTTTGCGGTCCAGGACCAGTGCGGTGGCAATGCCGGCCATCCAGGTGTCCTTTGCCAGCCCCATGCCGTCGGGGGAGGGGCGGATGCCATCCGCTTCCGTCATTTCCGGCGTCATGAGGTACATCCGGATCATGCCGCCGGAGAAGCCGCCCAAAATGAGCCCGGCCAGGCGGCTGGGAACGAACGGGAGCAGCAGGGACAGTCCCACGCAGATCTCCGCGTTGCTCAGCAGCTTGCCGAATTTCGCCGGTTCAATGTCCTGGACCTGGGGAAAGGCTTTGGCGGCCATCTGCTGCAGGTACGCGGCGCTCTCCGCATCCAGATTGCGCTTATTGAGACCGGAATTGAGGATGTAGGCGCCGGTGGTCAGGCGCAGGGGAATATGGCTGAGTTTCATGGGAGTCCCTTCGATTCAATTCTGAGCCTACGGCCGCCGCGGTGCCTGCGCCAGAGTAGACGCTGGAACGAACGGTGGCGAAGAGCCGGGCGAAAATGTCCGAAACGCGGGGGAACAGGTTACTCACCGGTCGCCTTGTCTGCTTTTATAAAGGGGTACGCCGCAGCAGCTGTCGACACAAGAAGGTTCCGATGGAATTCCTCCCGGGTGAGCATCCTCGCCCGCGTCATTTCCTCCTCCATCTCAGCGACACGCACCTGCTCGGGGGTGACAACCGCCTGTATGGCGCAGTGGACAGCTATGCCAAACTTCGTGCACTTTTCGCCCGTCTCGAAGACAGCGGACAACAGCCCGAAGCTCTTATTTTCACCGGCGACCTGGCGGACCGCGGTGAAGCCGGCGCCTACGCCAAGCTCCGGGAGATCGTTATCCCTGCCGCTGAACGGATGGGTTCCCGGGTGATCTGGGCGATGGGCAACCACGACAACCGGGCGGCTTTCCGCCAGGTCCTGCTAAACGAGGCTCCGGAAATGTCGCCGGTGGACCAGGTGCACCACCTCGGCGGGCTGCGGATCATCACCCTCGACACCACCGTCCCGGACCACCACCACGGGGAGCTCAGCGACAGCCAGCTTGCCTGGCTGCGGCGGGAACTGCAGAAGGCCGCTCCGGAGGGAACCATCCTGGCCATGCACCATCCGCCGGTCCCCAGCGTGCAGGACCTCGCCGTCCTGGTTGAACTGCGGCATCAGCACCGGCTTGCAGGCGTCTTGGCGGGCAGCGATGTCCGGGCCATCATCGCCGGGCACCTGCACTATTCGACCTTCAGCACCTTCGCCGGAATCCCCGTGTCCGTAGCGTCAGCCACCTGTTACACGCAGGACCTCGCGACGCCGGGGACCCGCGGCCAGGACGCGGGCCAGGGCTACAACATGGTCCACCTCTACGAGGATTCGGTGGTGCACTCCGTGGTGCCCATGGAGGAAAGCGGCACCGTGGGGGAGCAGGTGGGGCCGGAGGAAACCGCTGCCCGCCTGGCGGAGGCAGGTATCCGGCTACCAGGTGCGCTCACACTGACATCCGCCTAGTCCCGGGACGGGTCCGGACCCAGGTTGAAGAACCGGCCGGTGACGGTTTCGGGCACAATCTCCACGTAGCGGTACTTCTCCGTTCGAACCCAGGGCTGCAGGGGAAGGCTGTCCGCGGCTTCGATCTCGGCCCCCGTCTCCAGGAAGCGGGTTGTTCCCTTGACGATGACGGACCAGGCCTGGTCACTGTGGATGCCGTCGGCTTCGAACGCTACGTGCGTATTGACCGCCATTTCCGCCAGCTTCGTGCCCGGCGCGGTGCGAAGGAGGAGTACGCCGTCGTGCGCCAGATAGTTGATGGGATAGATGCTGGGGCGGTTAGCCACGCTGACCGCAAGACGGCCGTGATGCGTGTGTTCCAGAAACTTCCAGCTTTCTTCTGAAGACAGTTCAACCACGGGCGGCAGCTCTTCATTAGTCATTCACACAGTGTGCCAACAGCACCTCCGGACCGCCACCATCAGGTTGCTTATGAACTTGACTCTGTCCCTACCCTTGCAAGAGAGTGGAGTAGGTAGTATTGCCAGCCAGCAATAGACCTCACCACCGAGGAGCACACGTTATGACAGACGCAGGACAGCAGCATTCCACTACCGGCCAGAACGACGCCGGAGACCCGAAGACCCTGACCACACGCCAGGGACACCCGGTCTACGACAACCAGAACACCCGGACTGTGGGAGCTCGTGGCCCGGCCACGCTGGAGAACTACCAGCTCCTCGAGAAGATCAGCCACTTCGACCGTGAGCGGATCCCCGAGCGCGTGGTCCACGCCCGCGGCTTCGTGGCGTACGGCGAGTTCGAAGCGACCGGCAAGTGGGGCGACGAGCCCATTGCCAAGTACACCCGCGCCAAGCTTTTCTCCGAGCCGGGCAAGAAGACCGACCTGGCCATCCGCCTTTCCTCGGTTATCGGTGGCCGGGACTCTTCGGAGACCGCCCGTGACCCGCGCGGCTTTGCCGTGAAGTTCTACACCGAAGACGGCAACTGGGACCTGGTCGGCAACAACCTCGGCGTCTTCTTCATCCGCGATGCCATCAAGTTCCCCGACGTGATCCACTCCCTGAAGCCGGACCCCGTCACCTTCCGCCAGGAACCGGCCCGCATCTTCGACTTCATGTCGCAGACTCCCGAAGCCATGCACATGCTGGTGAACCTCTTCAGCCCGCGCGGCATCCCGGCCGACTACCGCCACATGCAGGGCTTCGGCGTTAACACCTACCGCTGGGTCAACGCTGCCGGCGAGTCGAAGCTGGTCAAGTACCACTTCCAGCCGCGGGAAGGCGTGAAGTCCCTCACCGAGGAAGACGCCGCCAACATCCAGGCCAATGATCTGGGCCATGCGTCGAAGGACCTCTACGAGGCCATCGAACGCGGCGACTACCCGAAGTGGGACCTGTACGTCCAGATGATGGATGACCACGACCATCCGGAACTGGACTTCGATCCGCTGGATGACACCAAGACGTGGCCGGAGCAGGATTTCGAACCCAAGCTCATTGGCACCATGACCCTGAACCGCAACGTCACCGACCACCACAACGAAAACGAGCAGATTGCTTTCGGTACCGGTGTTCTGGTGGACGGGCTGGAATTCTCCGACGACAAGATGCTCGTTGGCCGTACGTTCAGCTACTCCGATACGCAGCGTTACCGCGTAGGCCCGAACTACCTGCAGCTTCCGGTGAACTCGGCGAAGAACGCACGGGTCGCCACCAACCAGCGCGGCGGCCAGATGTCCTACGGCACCGACCTCGCGCCGGGGCAGAACCCGCACGTGAACTACGAGCCGAACATCACCGGCGGCCTGCAGGAAGCACCCAAGCCGGAACAGGCTGAAGTCGGTCCCGAGCTTGAGGGTCGCCTGACCCGCGCCCGCCTGCCCCGCACGAACGACTACATGCAGGCCGGCCAGCGCTACCAGCTGATGGAGCAGTGGGAGAAGGACGACTTGGTCGCCAACTTCATTGCCAACGTCGGCCAGGCTGTCCGCCCGGTGCAGGAGCGCATGCTCTGGCACTTCTACATGACCGACGACGAGCTGGGCGCACGCGTCGGAGAGGGCCTGGGCATCAGCTTGGACGAGATCAAGGATCTCGGCCCGCTGGCCACCCAGACGCTCAATGAGGAAGAAACCGAGCGCATGAAGAACCTGGGCCATAACGGTCCCCGGAACGTCGAAGGCCTGACCATGACTCACTGCGTGCCCAATGAGCACGTGGTAGTTTCCCGGTAATTAGCTTTCACACAACGACGGCGCGGGCGCACTTTTGGTGCGTTCCGCGCCGTCGTCGTTTAATCCCCTACTTTTCCCAAGGTGCCCGGACCGGGAAGTACTTTTCCAAAAACTCCGTCACCCGTTCGGCCCGTTCCGCCGCGGGGACTTCCGGGAAGCTTCCGTCATTGAGGCAGAACATGTCCTTGTGGCGTTTGGCGAGCAGCCGGTCCATCATCTTCAGACCGGCATAGCTGGTGGTGTCCACGTACCGAACCTTCGCTGTCTCCTGCGTGACCGCCCGGCCGGTGAGCAGCGCGTAGTAGTGGTAGAGCGAGTTGGTCACGGAGATGTTGTCCTTGGCCCGGAAGGTGCTCGCGGCCGTGGCAGCGAACTCCTCGGGGAATTCCTCCTCCATTTCCAGCAGGACGCTGCGGCGCAGGGGAGCTGCCGTGTGTTCCAGGTGGCGGGTGGTGACCCGGCCGAAGCGCTCCCAAAGCAGCCGCCGGTTCACCCTTGCAGCATTTTCGAAGCCGCTGCGCTCGGAATCGTTGGCGCCCAGGCCAATCCGGGTGCTGGCCTCGATGAACTTGGTGATCCCGCCGGGGGAGAAGAACATGTCCGGGGCAACCGGACGGCCAAAGAACATGTCGTCATTGGAGTACAGGAAGTGCTCCGCCAGTCCCGGGATGTGCTGCAGCTGGGCCTCGACCGCCTGGGAGTTGTGCGTGGGCAGCACGGACGGGTCCTTGAAATGCTCCGACGCCGGCACGAAGGTGACGGACGGATGCTCAGCCAGCCAGTCCGGCCGCGGCGAGTCCGAGGCAATGAAGATGCGGCGGATCCAGGGCGCGAACATGTGCACCGAACGAAGGGCGTATTTCAATTCGTTGATCTGCCGGAACCGGGCCTCGTGGTCATCGCCTTCGCCCACCACGACGCCGCTCATCCGGGCGGCACGGGCGGCCTGGAACTCGGGGGAACTGCCGTCCACCCAGGAGAACACCAGATCGATGTCGAACCGGATGTCCGTGGCGTGGTCCGCG
Source organism: Arthrobacter sp. zg-Y238 (assembly GCF_024385525.1). Lineage (GTDB taxonomy): Bacteria > Actinomycetota > Actinomycetes > Actinomycetales > Micrococcaceae > Arthrobacter_B > Arthrobacter_B jinronghuae. The sequence continues at coordinate 358,952 of NZ_JANFLU010000011.1, forward strand.
AACATGTTCTCGATGGTCGGCCAAGCCAATCCGTGCTTTTCCACGGTGCCGCGGACCGCCTCGCTGGCCGGGAGGGTGCGGCGGGTCAGGGAGTTCTCCACGGGCAGGGTGATGTTCTCGCCCTCCAGGTCCCATAGTTCAATCTGCACGCCGGCCGAGCTTGAAATCAGCAGGTTGGTGCCGGTAAACGCCCGCGGACGGTACACCCGGATGATCCGGGCCTTGTCGATGGAGGAGAGGTCGCCGTCTGCGATCAGCAGGGTGCGGCTCTTTTTGGTATCGACGGTCCGGGCGTAGAACGGTTCGTCGCGGCAGGCCTCGACCATCGCCTTCCGGAGCTGCTGGCGCATCCGGAGGTCGACCGCGATCACCGGCCGCTGGTCATTTCCGCGCACCAGAAGGTAGGTCACACCGGCGTCGTCGAGTACACGGCGTACGAAGAGCAGGTCCTCGACCATGGCCTCGTGCGGTGTGAGTCCTGTATCCATGAGGGCCAGGCGGCCCTTGACCAGGGCGACATTGGTTCGTTGTTCCACTCGCTGGAGCACCGCGGGGGAAGCGGCGAGCAGGGTCTCCGGTTCTAGATCCGGTTCCGGGGCTCCGAAGTAGATATCGTGTTCAGCAGCTGTATCGGTAATAGGAACCTCCTAGGGCGGGTAGGCGCCCACAGTGCAGGCGCTGATGAGTGCTGCGTTGCACGGGAACTGCTGCCGGGCGTCCGGCGGGTCCTTTCGGATGCGCCGGGGATGCTCCGAACGCTATGTGCTCAACTGCGGGCCGCCAGTAGCATTGTCTTCGGACACGGACATTCCGGGAGTAGATGTGGGATACCGTAACACCGCCCGTGGCAGCACCGCCCATAAAGCCATGGCCCGTAACATAACCGCCCGTAACAGTGGCCTGCTCGCGGCAGCATTGCTCCTCACCAGTATCTCATCCTGTGCTGCTCCGCCGCAGGAGGGCCCGACGTCGTCCGCCCCGCAATGGGCCACCTATACGACGGCGGATAGCAGTCTCCGCTTCGAGCACCCGTCCGGCTGGGACATCCGGGAGCTTCCGGCTCGCGCCAATGATCCGGCAGGCGGGGTGTCCCTGGAAGTGGTCGACGACGGCGGCCGCGTGCTTGCCCGGCTGGACACCGGCATCATCACGGACCTGAGCTGCTCCGAACCCGCCGAACCGGCGTCCTACGTGGAGTATGAGAGCGTGCCGATGCCGGCGTTGGAGTCCAAACAGGGGTCTGACCAGCGTTTTGTTTACCGTTCCCTAGCGCCGTCCGGGGGCCTGGCAGCGCAGGCGACCTACGCCGTGGTGAGCGGACAGCAGCAGAGTCCGGAGTGCGGGCTGTTCGATTTCTTCACGCTGACCGAGTCCAGCGGGGGACGGTTCGCGGGGGAGTATGCGGCCAGTTCCGGGGTGTCGCAGGAGGAATACCTTGAAGGTGTTTCCCGGTACCGGGAAACACAGGAATACCGGGACCTTCGAGAGATGCTGACGTCACTGCGCAACGCGGATTAGCTGCGGTGTCCACTGGCTCCCGGTTTACTTGCCCGCGGCGGTTTACATGCCCGGGCCGGTTTACTTGCCCGGGTCGGCGGAAGCTGCGCGCCGCCGTCGCGACTTGCGTGGCGGCCGGAGCGTGAAACGGGACCAATGCTCGCGCGGCACGAGCTTGTGGAATTCCCTTTTGGCGGCAAGGTGCTCCCGGGTCTCCGGGCAGAAGGGCAACACCGCCACACGCCGGCGCAGGGAATCAGTGAGGACTTCCTCGATGAGCAGGGCCTGGACTTTGCTGGGCCGGTAATCCGGATCAACCGTCGTCCGCAGGGCCCAGAGCTCTCCCCGGTGCATTTCATACCGGAGGTAGGCCGCCAGGGTGCCGTCTATGAAGAGTTCGTACCGGCCGTGCAGGTGGTTGTTGTAAACACTCGTATTGTCCGGTGTCACCCTTTGCGGTTTGAGCGCACGTTCTCGGCCCCGGCTCGCATCACCGCGTCCTTCCAAAGCGGACAGAACGGTGAGGTAGCGTTCCCTGGTTTCACTGTTCGGGCTGCGGGCGAGGTCATCGGCTGCAGAGGCAACCCGTTCCTGCAGATCCGTAGTGGTGAGCGCACCGAGGTTTGGCGTCGGCTCGGCCGCAGGGGCGGTAGGGGTCAGGGGGTTCACAGCAGGCTCCGCGGAGGTAGGACCGGGTGGACAGCTGCTGGACCACGTCCAGACGATACTCCCAAATGCGGAACTTATAAGCAAGCTGATTACTTAGAGCCACTCTGGTGCCCTGTGGATAAGTCGTTAGGCTCTGCAGCGGCCTGATTACTATGGCCGAACCGACTTTGTCTCTCGGCCCACCCAGCGTTGGGGGTTTTCGAATGAGTAGAACTGAAGTGCTCCGTCCTGCTGTGCGGTTGAAGGTCGCGACCGCCGCGGTTGCGGTCCCGTTGCTGTTCCTGACGGCGTGTTCCGGAGCGGCGGGCGATTCAGGGGATTCCGGAGCGGGGGAGTCGCCTTCGAGTGCGGCTGCCACAGCTTCCGAAACGCCGACGCCGACCCCCACTCCCAGCGCCAAGTACAAGCCGGCGTCGGCTGAGGGACCGGCGGAGAACGTTCCGCTGCCGGTGATGCCCGAGGAGGCGAAGGTTGAGTCGAAGGAAGGGCTCGAGGCCTTTGCCCGGTACTGGTACGACCTGGTGAATTACGGCTTCGAGACCGGAGACGTGGAACCGATCCGCGCGATCAGCGGCCCGGACTGTGCCGTCTGTGACACTTTCTACCTAATGGTGGGTAAAGGGTATGAAAACGATGACTGGATCGTGGGAGGCCAAATCGAAGTGCAAGGTGTCCACTCCGACTTCGTGCTGACGCCGGACGGCCGCTTCCAGGTCCTTATCCGCGAAAGGCAGGAGACACTCATGTACTACGGCCCCGCAGGGCTCTATAACGAGTACCCAGGGGCTGAGTCCTTCGGAGTCCAAATGATCGAGGCAACCCACACGGGTAATAGCTGGTATGCAGACAAGGTTGTAACGATCCAAAGTCCACCAAAATGAGGGCACATCGGGGGATCGCGTCTATAGGAGCTGCGTCTTTCTGCGTCGCTCTATCCACTGCTTCAGTGTTGTACGCGGCTGATGCAGGCGGGGGCTGGAACGGCGGCGATTCTGTGATTGGGTCTGCCTACCATCAGCACCCAGGAAGCGGTGTCTGGACGCAGATCCAAGTTGGGATCCCTGATGACCCCAACGGGTACTATTTCGAGCCTGTGTGCTTTGATGATCTGGAAGGAGACGTCGGCTGTTTGGCAGCCAATCAGGCCGCTTGCACAGCCGGCGAGGACGGGAGATTGGTCTACTGGTACTCCGGCCTAAAGGGAACCGACTCGAACACTTGGTCACTAGTCGATGAAACCCCGTCCTGCATCTACTCCGAAGAGCCGGTCGACATCGGCGAGCAGATCCAGGGGCAGATCCTCACAGCGTTTCAGGAGCGGCCGATAGCAGCAGGGAAACTGGTCCTGCAGCCCAGTCCGCACACCTTGATAGGGATGGAAACCAACGTTTACGTCGAGGCCTCGGAGCAGGTCTTTGAAATGGTCCTGCTGGAACAGACGGTCCGGATTGTCGCCACGCCCACCGAGTTCGAACTGAACTACGGGGACGGCACGGCCTACGGGCCCACCAGTGTCCCGGGAGCCCCGTTGATCCAGGGTCGGTGGGGCGAGCAGACCCAGACCAGCCACAAATACACGGCCAGCGGCGATTACCAAGTGGGTGCCACTGTGCATTTCTCCGGAACCTATTCCGTGAACGGGGGGCCGATGATTCCCATCGATGGCCGGGCAGCGGTGTCCTCCGAACCCCAGACCCTGAGCGTCTGGCGGGCGGAAACCCGCAGCGTCGCCGACAACTGCCTGGTGAACCCTAGCGGCGTCGGATGTTAGCCTGGCGCACAGGCTGGTATCAGTCTGCGAACTACGGTTTCAAGCCGGTGAAGTGGGGCTCGTGGAGCGACAAGCAGCCCGGAGTGTGACAGCGATCAGCCGGTACCGGCCCGGCAGAGCGGTGCGGCACATAGTCGGGCTCTTCTTGCCTGTCCATGCCGAGCAGTCTGCCCCGGCGGGCCGCGAATCGCGTGAGCTCCGGGCGCCGGGCCCGGAAATCCTTCGATTTGTCGGAATCCCTACGGTTTGTGACAATCCCTGCGCCGCGCAGCGCGGGGATCCGGACAAGGTGCGGGGATTCGGACAAACCGCAGGGGGGATCCGGACAACGTGCGGGGATTCGGACAAAGCGCAGGGTGGATCCGGACAAGGTGCGGGGATCCGGACAACGTGCGGGGATTCGGACAAACCGCAGGGTGGATCCGGACAAGGTGCGGGGATTCGGACAAACCGCAGGGGGATTGGGACAAAGCGCAGGGGGGATCCGGACAACGTGCGGGGATTCGGACAAACCGCAGGGGGATTGGGACAAAGCGCAGGGGGGATCCGGACAAGGTGCGGGGATTGGGACAACCGCAGGGGGATCCGGACGAGGTGCGGGGATTCGGACAAACCGCAGGGATGATCCGGACAAGGATGGCGAAGTGGAAGTCGTCACCACCGCGACCATGAAGGTACGTGCATGGCGGACCCAACAGATGACAGCGGCTAGACCGATTCCGGGCGCGGCACCGCAAACAGTGTCCGGGGATCCTGGAGAACCGCAGGGTAGGAGAACGCTGCCCGGGAAATTTCCCCGTTCAGCTTTACCTGCCGCACCGCTGTATCGTTCGTGAGCTCCACTGGCCCGGCTCGGCCAAGAAGCAGGCGGGTCCGGTCAGCTGGAGAAAGGACAGCCACCTGGTCGCCGTCGTCCATGTCCTCCAGCAACCGCAGCAACTGCCGGCCTTTCTTACCGGTGATGGGGGTGCCCTTGGCGGAAAGCATCGGCAGCACGATGGCGGCAGCATCGCCGTCGGGGACTGCACGCACCACCCACAGTCCTTCATCCGGGCCAGGGTCAACAGGATCCGGAACGTCGGCAGGGGAGGGCCAGACATAGGGCAGCCCGGCATCGGTATCCGGAAACAGCGGTCCGTACACGTCCGGAGACTTCTCGATCAGGTTGGAGCGGTGACTGCGGTGCAGCTCTTCGTTCCCGATCCAGGCGGGAAGGTCGACGTCGGCCTCCGAGGCTTCCGCAGCCTCCGGAGCGAACTCCAGGATCTGTTCCCGGACGGTGTCGGCGTGTCCGCGGGCAATCCACTCATCCGTCATCGCCAGCCCGTAGGCGGTGAGCGCCGGCACGAATCCCTTCCACATCAGGAGGGCGGGGTGGCGCTGCCAGCCGTAATCGGGAACCACCAGCCCGCGCAATAACTGCAGGGTTTCCACCCGCTGCTTGCCCAGCCGCGCCTGGTCCAGGACGGCGGCGCTGCGGGCGAAGCTCGGATACGGAAGGAAGGTCTGCACGGGCCTAGTCTGTCACTGCCCGCCGGCGCCGAGCTGCCGGACCATGATCAGGTCCCGGAAAGTATGGACTCCCACTTGGAAGGACCGGCGTCCGACGGTTTGGAACCCGGATTTGCGGTAAAAGGACTGCGCCCGAACATTCCGGTTGTTCACGCCCAGCCACATAGACCGGGCGCCCGCGGACTCAGCCGCCCTAGCGGCAGCTTCCACCAGCTGCCCGGCAAGACCGCTTCCGTGCGCAGTCGGATGCAGGTAGAACTTGCTCAGCTCGGCCGAGGGCTGCATCGCCCGCCTCGACGCCAGCGCCTCCACCACATCCGGATCCGACGGCGGCGCCAGCACCAGCAGACAGTAACCGCTTAGCCGGCCCTCCGTCCGGGCGACGAGCACACGGCAGGTCTCGTCGCCGAGATAGCCGGCGAAACGCTCCGCGGAAAGATTCGCCGCGACAAACGCCGCGCTGTCCGCCGGGGTTACCTCAGGCGGACAGGCCAGCGGAAAGGTGACGGCAGCCAGATCGGCAAGCCCGGGAACATCTTCAAGCGTTGCGGATGAAATGGAAGCTTGCACCCTTCCAGCATAGGCACGGGGAACGCCGGACCGGCCCGCCCGCGTAACCCGGCAGGGTTCCCCGAATCAGTACCTCGCGTACAGCTCGCCCACCTGCAGGGCGGCGTCCACGGTGTTGTCCGGACCCGGAAGCGGGCAAGCCCATGCCTCGTCATAGGCGCAGGACGGGTTGTAGAGGAAGTTGAAATCCAGGATCAGACTGCCGGGAAGATCGCCCGTCCCGAGGTTCGCACCCTTTATGGTGTCCAGCAGGTACCGCCCGCCTCCGTAGCTGCCGCCGTCGACGCCGGACGTCGCATCGCGCACCGGAATGAAGATTCCGCCGCCATAGGAGTCCAGATGCCAGACGGCCAGGCTGCCTACGCCGTCGGCGGAGACTGTGCCGAGCCGGGTGAACGGCACCACGCCGTCCGTCCCCGTAGCGACCTCCATCTTCTCGCCGGCGCCGGCGTCGTCAATTACTGCCTCGAACCGGAACGCCGGATCGTAGCGGGCCGTACGCAGCCCGCGGAAGCGGCGCCGCGTGTCTTCGGGAAGGGGCGACGCCGGGTGGGTGCCGAAGAGCCGGTCCCGTCCGGTGGCCCACAAAGCATGGGAGTGCGACGCCGAAATGCCCTCCGCGGCGCGCCGCGCCTGCTCGTAGAGGGCGAACGTATTACGACGCCAATCGGCGGTGGCAAGGGCTGTGACGGGAGATACCATTCGTCCAGCGTAGTGTGTTCGAGTGACTACCGGACTCCTCATAGTGGTGCTCGTCGCCATCTTTATCGGCGCGATCGCCCAGCGGATCGCCGGCCTGGGCTTTGCGCTCCTGATTTCACCCTTCCTGGTGATCATCCTCGGCTCCCACGGGGGAGTGCTGATGGTGAACATCTGCGGACTGGTCTCTTCGCTGTTGATCATGTTCCGCGTCTGGCGTGACGTGGACTGGTCGATGTACCGGTGGCTGGCCGTCCCCGCGGTCATTGCCAGCGTGCCGGCGTCAGCAGCCGCGGTGTACCTGCCTGCAGCGCCCCTGGCCGTGACGGTGGGCGCCGTCGTCCTCGTGGCGCTGAGCATCTCACTGCTCCTGCAGCGCACCTCCGTGGTGCTGACCGGCAATGTCCCGAAAGCCGTGGCGGGTTTCGCTTCCGGGATCACGAACGCGATGGCCGGCGTCGGCGGTCCCGCGGTAAGCGTGTATGCGTTGCTGGCCCGTTGGCCGCAACGCCCGTTCGCCGCCACGCTGCAGCCGTTCTTCGTCACGACCGCTATGGTCACCCTGACGTCCAAGCTGCTGCTGGATCCGGGACAGATGCCGCCGTTCCAGTCCTGGGCGTGGGCGTTGATCGGGCTCATGATTGTGGGCGGGATCTTCGTCGGGGAGAAGCTGCAGCGCTACATCCGCGATGACCAGGCCCGGCTGGCCGTGATCATTATTGCGTTCATCGGCGCAGCAACGGCACTGGTCAAGGGCCTGGTCGACCTCTAGGGCCCGGCCGGAGTTACCCGACTCACGCCGGCGCCTCAACGGGCTGCGCGGGGCCGGATGGCACGATAGAAACGATGAAAATTTTATTGCGGCCGAAGAAGCCGGGTGTGCCGCCCATGCCACTCTGGTTGCAGGGAACCCTCGAGTTGGGTCAGGCTGCGGTGCTTTCAGCCCTGCTGGTCCTCCTGCCGCTCATAGGCGTGTGGTTTGCCAATGGCTTTACGGATCGAGACTTCACCTCCCTGGCTCGCTTGGGTGGCCAGGCGTGGTTGCTGATCCACGGCGTGCCGATGTCGCTAAGCTTCCCGGCCGGCGAACTGGGAGAGGCACCCGCCTCCGGGCTCCTCTCCTTCTTTCCGCTGGGACTGACGCTGATTCCGTTCTTCCTGTCCTGGCGGGCCGGCCGGCGGCTTGCCCGGGCCTCCTACACGGACCAGCTCTGGCAGGCGCTGCTGGGCGCAATGGGTACCTATGCGCTGATCGGTGCCGCAGCGGCGTACTTCTGCAGTACCGAAGGCGTGCGGATTTCCGTGACGGCAGGTGCACTGGTGCCGCTGATCGCTGCAGGAGCGGGGCTCATTGTGGGTGCCCGGATAGAGGCCGGTTCCTGGGTGCGGCTGATCGGCATGGACCTGACCGATTGGATTGCCCGCACCAGCCAGCATTCCCGCTGGGCGGGTTCATACATGTGGGCGGCGCTGCGCGCCGGCGCGGTGGGCACGCTCGCCGCACTGGGTCTCTCATCCGTGCTGCTCGTGGTGGCCCTGGCAATGAACTGGGCCGAGATCGCGTCCGTCTACGAGCGGCTCGACGCCGGTGCGCTGGGCGGTGCCGTGCTCACTGTGGTGGAGCTGGGGCTGATGCCGAACTTCGTGGTCTGGACTCTGGGCTGGGCGTCGGGTGCAGGCTTCTCGCTGGGAACCGGAAGCATGATCAGTCCGCTGGAAACCACCGTCGGTCCGCTGCCCGCGCTGCCGGTGCTGGCAGCTTTGCCTGTGGGAAATATGGAATACGGCTACGCGGCACTGCTGATCCCGGTGATGGCCGGGATCCTGGCGGGCTGGTGGTTCCTCCGGGAAGGCGAAAACCACTTCGACGAGTGGCTTTCCATCAAGATCCGCGCCCGCTGGTTCACCGCACCCGTCTCCACGCTTGTACTCGGGGTGATCGTCGGTCTGGTGTCCGGGCTGCTGGCCGCCGGCGCTGCGTGGCTGGCGCTCGGCTCCCTTGGCATCGGACGCTTCGTGAGTCTGGGATCGGACCCGCTGTGTCTGGGGCTGTGGGTGGCCGCGGAAGTAGGGATCGGCGTCGTACTTGGTTACGCAGTAGGCCCGTGGCTGGAGCGCGAGCCCAAGCCGGACGCCTAGCGGATCTGCTGGAACGGCAGGTATTCGGCCTCGCAGGCTTCCACTCCGTCGAGGGTGAGGGCGGAGCGCATGCAGGATTCGTAGGTCATGGTCTCATCCCAGAGCAAGGTCATTCCGGCCAGCCCCAAGGTCGTGAGGGCCGTGATGACCAGGCTCAGCGACACCAGTATCGGCATCAGCGGCCCCATCCGGCGCCTGGCCAGCTTGATCACGGCGATGATCCCCACCACCAGTGCGGCGATCCCCAGCGCAAGCGGGATCAGCTTCCACGGCAGAACCAGGTTGCTGCTCAGCAGTGTGGCGAACATCAGTAGCCAGAACAGAACTACATACTGAAACGCGTTGCGTTTTTGCTCGTCCGAGGGCGCGGGGTGGCGGCTGTCGGGCGCGGGCAGGGTCTTGGTCTGGTGCTGAGTGCCGTCGGTCATGGGTTTAAGCGTAGGGGACGCCGCGTCCTATGGTGGACGCATGCGCATCGTAGTCCTCGTGTCCGGCACCGGATCCAACCTCCAGGCGGTGCTCGACGCCGTCCGCGACGGCAGGCTGGACGTGGAGATTGCCGCCGTCGGCTCGGACCGGCCCGGAACCTTCGGGGTCCAGCGCGCCGCCGACGCCGGCTACCCCACCTTCGTGGTCCCCTTCCGGGAGTACCCGGTGCGGGCGGACTGGAACCGGGCACTCACGGAGAAGGTTGCCTCGTATGAGCCGGATCTGGTCCTGTCCTCCGGATTCATGCGGATAGTGGACGAGCATTTCATCGACACCTTCGAGGGACGCTACCTGAACACGCACCCGGCGTTGCTGCCGTCCTTCCCCGGGGCGCACGGCGTCCGTGACGCGCTTGCGTACGGTGTGAAGGTCACCGGCTGCACGGTTCATCTGGCCGACGCCGGCGTGGACACCGGGCCGATTCTCGCCCAGGCCGCCGTCGAAGTGCTCGACGGCGACACTGAGGAAACGCTGCACGAACGCATCAAGGTGCAGGAACGGCGGCTGCTGATCGAAACGCTGGACCGGATCAGCCGCGAGGGCCTGCCCGCGCTCTAACCAGCGGCTAGTCCAGTGCGGCGCCCTTCGTCTCGGGCGCGAACCGGGCCATCCACAGTACGGCCAGCAGGACCAGGACCCCGGCCAGTGCGAAGGACATCGGCAGTCCCAGATAGGGCCAGAGCACCGACACGAAGATCAGCGGACCGAACCCGGCACCGATCCGGGAAACGGTGGACGCCCAGCCGAAACCGCTGCCGCGCAGGTTGGTGGGGTAAAGCTCCGAGACGTAGGCATAGAGCACGGGAATGGCCACCTGCACCACAAATCCGTACACCAGCAGCAGTATCGTGGCTGCAGCGGGGACATCCACCACCAGGGCGACCACCACCAGGATGGCAGCCGACAGCGGACCGGTGATCGCCAGGATCCATTTCCGGCCGACCTTTTCCACGAGCAGCGCCGCCACGATGACTCCCAGCAGGCCGACGGCGGCCATCCCCGAGGTGGTGAGGAACGCGCGGTGTTCGGCGAACCCGGCGTCCACGAGGATTTTCGGCATCCACTGCAGGGCCAGGTAATAGACCAGCAGGATAGTCAGGAACAGGGACCAGGCGGCAATAGTGGTCTTCGCGCTGAACCGCCAGAGGTCCGTGAGCTGGGTGCCCATGGTGCGCAGGGACAGCTTCTCAGGGGCCTGCGGTTCAGGCAGGTGCCATTCGGTCTGCGTCCCGCCGGTTCGGCGGACCAGGTCATCGATGACAGCGGAGGCTTCCGAGGTGCGGCCCTTGCGGACCAGATAAAGCGGAGACTCGGGGACCGAGCGCCGCACCCAGAAGACCAGGAGCGCAGGGATCACCATGATCAGCATGGTGTAGCGCCAATCCGCGAAGGTGGCGATGATGGCCGCCGAGGTGACACCGCATAACGCGGCGCCGACGGGCCACCAGCCGTCCATGGCGGTCAGCACCCTCCCTCGCTGTTTCTTGGGAGTGAACTCACCCACCAGTGCATAGTCCACCGGAACGCAGCCGCCCAACCCGAAGCCGGCCATGAAACGGAAGATGCAGAACCAGACGATGTCAGGGGAGAAGGCGCCCAGCACCGTAAAGATTGAGAACACCAGCAGGGTGGCGGAAAAGGCACGCTTCCGGCCGATCGCATCGGCAATGGAACCCCAGACGAAGGCGCCGATCGCCATGCCGAGCAGGTTGGCTGTTCCAATCCAGGCCGCTTGCGCCGGGGCCAGCGCCCATTCCTTGGAGAGCAGGGGAATCAGGACGCCGTTCAGCGTTACGTCCCAGGCATCGAACATAAAGCCCAGGCCGCCGATGAGGAAGATTTTGCCCTGAACCTTCCACCGCCAGGGCAGGTTCTGGACCACCTGGTCTCCGGTGGGCAGGACATTAGTGACGGACATGTGGTTCGGGGCCTTTCGGAGGGGAGGTGCTCGGGTTCGGGGAGAACAATACAGGGCTAGGTGCCCGCCCCTGTGGATAGCGCAGAAACTGCTTTCGGTGTCCGGGAGGATGGGGCCATGGCTGAGCATGACCTGCAGTACCGGCGGCTGCGAATTGCTCTTGAATACGAAGGGGAACACCACTTGCTGGATCCTGATCAGTGGCATCGGGATATCGAGCGGGATGATCGGCTCCGCCAGTTGGGGTGGGTGGTGCTGCGATTCAGCAAGAAGCATCTGCGCCCGGAGAACGAAGCAGGCACGGCGGGGAAAGTCCGCGCCGTCCTGCTGGCCCGTGGGTGGCGGCCCGGACAGCCTCTGTAACCGGTCTCGCGCCGGTGGCAGAACACCGAAAAGGCAGTAGTTACCGTTTTAGGAAGGGAAATCGGTAACTAGTGCTCTTTCGATGGCGTGATTGGTAACTATTGCTCTTTCGATCCCGGGAACGGGCAGGAAACGGCCCCCGCGACAGGTTGTTACCTCCGTCCCGGGACCGACGGGAAGCGAAGGCATAAACTTCTCGTGGGCCGCACGGCCTGCGCACCGATCATCGACCACTTGGAGTGTCAGCAGTGAGCAATCCCGTCCTTGACCGTGTTCCTATCCGCCGGGCCCTGATCTCGGTCTACAACAAGACGGGCCTGACAGAGCTTGCGCAGGGCCTCGCGGCAGCCGGCGTCAGCATTGTCTCCACCGGTTCCACCGCAAAGCAGATTGCCGCAGCGGGCGTCTCCGTAACCGAGGTCGCGGAAGTCACCGGCTTCAAGGAATGCCTGGACGGACGCGTCAAGACGCTGCACCCGCGGGTACATGCCGGTATCCTCGCCGACCGCCGCCGCGAGGACCACGTAGCCCAGCTGGAGGAAATGGAGATTGAACCCTTCGACCTGGTGGTGGTGAACCTCTACCCGTTCGTGGAGACCGTCCGCTCCGGCGCCGGCCAGGACGAAGTGGTGGAACAGATCGACATTGGCGGCCCTTCCATGGTCCGCGCCGCGGCGAAGAATCACCCCTCGGTGGCCGTGGTGGTGGATCCCAACAAGTACTCCGACGTCGTCACGGCGGCAGCCGAAGGCGGATTCGCCCTGGCAGAGCGGCGCCGGCTGGCCGCCGAAGCGTTCGCGCATACCGCTGCCTATGACACGGCCGTTGCCACATGGACGGCAGAGCAGTTCGGCGACGGCACCGAAGACGGCACCAAATGGCCGGCCTACACCGGTCTGTCCCTGGAACGGGCCGAGGTGCTGCGCTACGGCGAAAACCCGCACCAGGACGCCGCGCTTTACGTGGACAAGGGCGCCCGGCCCGGGGTCGCCCAGGCCGACCAGCTGCACGGGAAGGCCATGTCCTACAACAACTACGTGGACGCAGACGCCGCCCTGCGCGCAGCCTTCGATTTCACGGAACCGGCAGTCGCCGTCGTCAAGCATGCCAACCCGTGCGGTATCGCCGTGGCTTCCCCCGGTGCCGCGGACCCCATCGCGGACGCGCACGCCAAGGCCCATGCCTGCGACCCGGTTTCGGCCTTCGGCGGAGTGATTGCCGCCAACAGGACGGTCACAGCCGGCATGGCCCGGACCGTGAAGGAGATTTTCACGGAGGTAGTGATTGCCCCTGACTTCGAGCCGGAAGCCGTGGAGATCCTCTCGGCGAAAAAGAACATCCGCCTGCTGGCGCTGCCGGACGGCTACTGGCGCAATGACACTGAATTCCGGCAGGTGTCCGGAGGCGTTCTGGTGCAGAAGACGGACCGGCTGCAGGCCGAGGGCGATGACCCCGCGAACTGGACCCTGGCGGCGGGGGAGGCTGCGGATGAAGCAACGCTGGCCGATCTGGCCTTCGCGTGGTCCGCCGTGCGTGCAGCCAAGTCCAACGCCATCCTGCTGGCGAAGGACGGAGCCTCGGTGGGCGTGGGCATGGGGCAGGTCAACCGGGTCGATTCCTGCCGGCTCGCCGTCGAACGTGCCAATACGCTCGGCGGTCCCGGCGAGGAACGGGCCAGCGGGTCGGTAGCCGCGTCCGATGCGTTCTTCCCCTTTGCGGACGGCCTGCAGATCCTGGCCGACGCCGGCGTCCGTGCGGTGGTACAGCCGGGGGGATCGGTCCGCGACAACGAAGTCATTGAAGCCGCAGCGGCGGCCGGCATCACCATGTACTTCACTGGTGCGCGCCACTTCTTCCACTGAAGTCTGCCTGGAACGGCAAGGCGGTGCAGGTATGCGCCGCCTTGCTGTTTAGGGCACGGATAGTGGGCTGTGGCATAGTTGAACTCAAATAAAAGCCAAAAAGACGGGTTCCGTCATGCCACAAGACATGCTCCGGTGCCCACCAACACACAAGGAGATCGTGTGGCTGAGAAAATTAAGGTTGTGGGCTCTGTAGTAGAGCTCGACGGCGACGAGATGACGCGCATCATCTGGCAGTTCATCAAGGATCGCCTGATCAACCCGTACCTGGACGTCGACCTGAAGTACTACGACCTCTCCATCCAGAACCGCGATGCGACCGATGACCAGGTCACCATCGACGCCGCCAACGCCATCAAGGAACACGGCGTGGGCGTCAAGTGCGCCACGATCACCCCCGACGAAGCACGCGTCGAGGAATTCGGCCTGAAGAAGATGTGGGTTTCCCCCAACGGAACCATCCGCAACATCCTCGGCGGCGTGGTCTTCCGCGAACCGATCATCATCTCCAACATCCCGCGCCTGGTCCCGGGCTGGAACAAGCCGATCATCATCGGCCGCCACGCCCACGGCGACCAGTACAAGGCCACGAACTTCAAGGTTCCCGGTGCCGGTACCCTGACGCTGACCTACACGCCGGCCGACGGCAGCGAAGAAATCAAGCAGCAGGTTGTTACGTACAACGAAGATGGCGGCGTCGCCATGGGTATGTACAACTTCAACGATTCCATCAAGGACTTCGCGCGCGCTTCCTTCGCCTACGGCCTGCAGCGTAACTACCCGGTGTACCTCTCCACCAAGAACACGATCCTGAAGGCCTACGACGGCCAGTTCAAGGACCTGTTCCAGGAAGTCTTCGACGCCGAGTTCAAGGACCAGTTCGAAGCAGCCGGCCTCACTTACGAGCACCGCCTGATCGATGACATGGTTGCCTCCGCGATGAAGTGGGAAGGCGGCTACGTCTGGGCCTGCAAGAACTACGACGGCGACGTCCAGTCCGACACCGTGGCACAGGGCTTCGGTTCGCTGGGCCTGATGACCTCCGTGCTGATGACCCCGGACGGCCAGACCGTCGAGGCCGAAGCTGCACACGGTACGGTTACCCGCCACTACCGCCAGCACCAGCAGGGCAAGCCCACCTCCACGAACCCGATCGCCTCGATCTTCGCGTGGACCCGTGGCCTGATGCACCGCGGCAAGCTGGACAACACCCCCGAGGTCATCAACTTCGCCGAGACCCTTGAAGACGTTGTCATCAAGACGGTCGAATCCGGCAAGATGACCAAGGACCTGGCACTGCTGGTCGGCCCCGACCAGGCCTACCTGACCACGGAAGAGTTCCTCGCCGCACTGGACGAGAACCTCAAGGCCCGCCTGGGCGCCGAGGTTGCAGCCTAAGCATCACTGCACCAACGACGACGGCGCGCTGCCCCCTTACCGGGGCGGCGCGCCGTCGTCGTTTCCTTCCTTGTTAAGCACACGCGTAACAACTAGCGCAGCCGCACGGGCGGTGCCACCATGTGGGGATGTCGAACTCCACCACAGCGCAGCCCGCCGCGAAGAGCGCCGAAGAGCGAAGCGCCCGCATAGCGGTGACCGTTTTCCCGCTGCTGATTGTTGCCGGGGGAGCGGTGGCCCTGTTCTTCCCGGAGCCGTTCACCGGCCTGTCCGGCTACATCAACCCCGGGCTGATGCTCATTATGTTCGGGATGGGCCTGACCCTGACCCTGCCGGATTTTGCTCTGGTGGTCCGGCAGCCGCTGCCCGTCCTGCTGGGAGTGGTGGCGCAGTACGTGATCATGCCGCTGCTCGGTTTCGGTATCGCCTGGGCCCTGCAGCTCAGCCCTGAACTCGCGGCCGGCGTGATCCTGGTGGGCTGCGCACCCGGCGGCACGGCGTCGAACGTGGTGACGTACCTGGCCCGCGGCAACGTAGCCCTCTCTGTCGCCATGACGTCGGTTTCCACTCTTCTTGCGCCCCTGCTGACCCCGATCCTCGCGCTGTGGCTCGCCGGCCGGTACATGGCGGTGGACGCGGGGTCGATGGCTTGGTCCATCGTGCAGATTGTGTTGATCCCGGTGGTGCTGGGCCTGGCCATCCGGTATCTGGTGCCCCGGCTGGTGGACCGGGTGCTGCCCGTCCTGCCCTGGATTTCGGTGCTGGCTATTACCTTCGTGGTTATTGCCGTGGTGTCGGGCAGCGCCGAAGCCATCTTTACCGCGGGCTGGCTGATCCTGCTGGCGGTGGTGCTGCACAACGGGTTGGGCCTGGCCCTCGGCTACGGTGCGGCGAAACTGTTCCGGCAACCGGTTGCCTCCCGCCGTACCATGGCCATTGAAGTGGGCATGCAGAACTCCGGGCTGGCCGCGGGACTGGCTAAGCAGTACTTCGCTCCCGAAGCCGCCCTGCCCGCAGCGGTCTTCTCGGTCTGGCACAACGTCAGCGGTGCCTTGATGGCGGCCATCTGGCAGCGCCGGCCCTCTGCTTGATTCTCCCGCAGCACCCCGCCGAACCCAGCCAGAACCCCCAGTGACCCCCAGTGACACAGTGCAGGCCCCGGACATGCTGTCCGGGGCCTGCGCTGGTTCCGCTGGTCTCGCTGGTTCCGCTGGTCTCGCTGGTTCCGCTGGTCTCGCTGCGGCTAGATGCCTGCGCCCTGATCGCCGGAGGAAGAGTGCCCGCCGGAACCGGATGATCCCGAACCGGATGATCCCGAACCGCCGGGTTGGCCGAACGAGCCCGGCGAGCCGGAACCGGATGAGCCGGAACCGGAGCCGCTGGAACCCGAGCCGCTGCTGGACGAGACCGAAGCAGGCTCCGATGAAGACTGCCCGGAAATCGTGGAACCGTCCTTGTAGGTGGCTGACACCTCGATCTTGCGCGGCTTCGACCGTTCGCTCACCGGAATGAAGACGCTCAGCACACCGTTCTCGTACTTCGCGGAGATCGAGTCAATATCAATGCCCTGGCCAAGATTCAGTTGGCGCAGGAAGGTCCCGCTTTCCCGTTCACGGTTCAGCCAGGTAACCCCCTCGGTGGTGTGGATGGTCCGCTCGGCCCTGATGGTCAGCAACTGGCCGTCAACGTCCACGTCCACTGAACCGGGGTCGATACCCGGCAGATCCGCGTTGAGGATGTAGTGGTCGCCCTCGCGGTAGAGGTCTATCGGCATAAGCCGCAACCGCTGCCGGGGATCAAGAAGAGCGCCTGCCATCCGGTCAAGCTCACGGAAAGGATCAAACTTCATCGCCATTGTCATCAACTCCTGTTGCGCCGGTACCCGCCGGGCACCGGTGATTGGAATGCCGTTGTAGGAAAAGGGTCGATAAAGGTTGAGTCGTCGTGACTCAACGATGAAATTCACGCTAGCACTCGGCACTTTTGAGTGCTAGGTTCGACGTCCGATTTTACCCGCAGGCGCCCGGTTTTAGTCGGTCAGCCGAGCGGCCAGGAATGGACGGCAGCATTGGTGTGCATGTTCTCCCAATAAAGCCGGGAGAGCTCGCCCAGTGCCGCCGACCGGGGCATTCCGGCACCCTCGAGGCGGCGCAGTGTGGCGATCTGCCATGCTGCGCCGTTCTGCTCCGTGCGGGCACGCTCGGACACCACGTTCAGGTAGCGGTCGATCAGGGAAGAATCCACTTTCAGTTCCCGCAGCCCCTCGGCGGCCTGCGGAATCAGGTGGCGCACAATCAGCTCAGCCACCGGAATCTCGCCGATGCCCGGCCAGTACACAGCCGCCTCCAGTCCGTGCCGGGCACAGGCCAGGAAGTTGTCCGACGCCGTCTTGAAGGCGATGCGGCTCCACAGCGGCCGGTCTGCCGTGCGGAGATACTCCACGAGACCGTAATAGAACGCCGCGTTGGCGACCACGTCCAGGACGGACGGGCCGGCCGGCAGCACCCGGTTCTCCAGGCGCAGGTTGGGTGTGCCGCTGCCGGGGTCATAGATCGGCCGGTTCCAGCGGTAGACCGTGCCGTTGTGGAGGCGCAGCTCGGGCAGCAGCGGCGCACCGAACGCTGTGGCTTCCGTTCCGTTGCCGGAGAGCTCCGGAAGCAGTGCGGGGAAGTAGCGTACGTTCTCCTCGAAGAGATCGAAGATCGACGTAATCCACCTTTCCCCGAACCAGACTCGGGGGCGTACGCCTTGATTGCGCATTTCCGGCGGTCGGGTGTCGATGGCCTGCTTGAAGAGTTCAATCCTGGTCTCATGCCAGAGCACGTGTTCCATAAAGATGGGCGAATTGGCGGCAAGGGCAACCTGCGGGGCGGCAATCATCTGCGCCGCATTCCAGGCGGGCGCAAACTGGTCGGGCGAGACTTCCAGATGCAGCTGGACCGACGTGCATGCAGCCTCCGGCGCGATATTCTGTGCGTAGAAGGACAGCGGCTCCGGGCCTGACAGATCCAGGAGGACGTCTTCTCCCCGGGCCTGGAGGACTGACGTGTTCAAGGCCGCATAACGCTGCCCGCTGCTGAGCCAGTCCCATCCGTCCATGAAGCGGGGGGTGAGGGTGGGGAGGATGCCCACCATCATGATGTCCGCCGCTTCCTGGGCGGCACGCTCATCGGCGCGGTTGAGCTGCGTCCGCAGGCTGTCCTCGAGCTCCTTCAACCCAAACTGCGCCACCGACATTGCGGGGTGGTTCATCTCGATGTTGAAGGCGCCGATCTCGGTCTGGAAGGCCGGATCGGCGATGCGGTCAAGGACAGCCTTGTTGCGGAGGGCGGGGGAGAAGTCGCGGTTGGTCAGGTTCAGTTCCAGTTCCAGGCCAATGCTGGCCGTGTCCGCAAACTGCGCGGTGGAAAGGAAGTGAGCGAAGTGGTCCAGGTTTTCCAGCAAGCGCTGCCGGTAGGCCGTGCGCTGCGCCCGGCTGAAAGTCCTGCTCGTAACTTCTGCGCCCATGGCCCGTTACTTCTTTTTCAGGCCCTTGAGAACATTGGCGGGCCGTTGCATTTCCCCGTGCTGGGCACCCATCACAATCACCGCCCCCGAAAGCACGGGGATGCTCCACTGCAGGACCTTCAGTTGGCGCTGGGCCGACTTCAGTTCCTTTGACGCTCCCTCATGGGGCTCCGTGGCCCCTTGGCTGCCCTGTTCCGAGAGCTTGCCGACCTTTCCACCGAGGATCCCCGAATAAAGCGTGACGACGGCTGCCAGTGCCGTAACCGCCGTCTTGTATACGGTGAGTGGGCCAACCCCCTCCTGCTGGGAAACCCGGGTTTTGTTGTCGCCGATGAGTGCGAGTCCGGCGAGGAAGTGCAGTCCGATTGCCCCGGCCTGCACAGGGGCCCATTTTTTCCAGCCAAGGGCGGACAACCGCGCTCTCTCAGTGGGGTCCTTGGCCTTCGCGGTGGCTCCGTTAAGCCCGACGGCGCCCATCAGGGAACCACCGAACCAAGCCGCTGCCGTGAGGTCATGGACAGATCGTGCTATTAGGTTTGCCGCCACTGTGATGCTCCTGTGCGTTGTGGGCCAAGGGGTCGTCCAGCCGGATTATTCGGCAGGAAGCGGGCCCGCAGGCTCTTCTGATCGGTGCAAAAAGAAAACCACGCACAGAATCCAATAGCAAGGGCGCTTACAATCCTAACACGCTACACATTCGTAACTAAGTGTGCTTATTATCGAGTTACGGACCATCCGATCTTGATCAGCAGTTGCAATGACGAAAGAGAGCGATGATGACAGAGAACTTCACTCCGCGTGACGGAAGCCATGCAGCATCCCCGGCCGGAAGCACCAACGATTCCACGGCCGCAGCGAAGGCCGACGCCGCCAAGCAGCAGGCAGGTGACCTCGCCCAGCAGGCCAAGGGTAATGCCGCTCAGGTAGCGGACACCGCCAAGTCTGAAGCAGCGGGCGTCGCCTCCG
Source organism: Arthrobacter sp. zg-Y238 (assembly GCF_024385525.1). Taxonomy (GTDB): domain Bacteria; phylum Actinomycetota; class Actinomycetes; order Actinomycetales; family Micrococcaceae; genus Arthrobacter_B; species Arthrobacter_B jinronghuae. The sequence goes on from NZ_JANFLU010000011.1 coordinate 378,312, forward strand.
AAGTAAAGACCAACGCCAAGGACCTGTTTACCCAGGCCCGTTCCGATCTCACCGAGCAGGCTGGTACCCAGCAGCAGAAGGTGGCCGAAGGTCTCCGCTCGATGGCTGACGAGCTGCACTCCATGGCTCAGTCCGGCCAGTCCGGTGTAGCCACCGATCTCGTGGGTGAAGCAGCCAGCCGTGCATCCTCTGCTGCCACCTGGCTTGACGGCCGTGATCCGGGATCCCTGCTGAATGAGGTCAAGGGCTTTGCCCGCCAGCGTCCCGTTGCCTTCCTGGCTCTCGCAGCCGGAGCCGGTTTCCTGGCCGGCCGCCTGAACAAGGGCCTGAGTGCAGGCCTCCCGAGTCAGGGCGCAACCGGATCCGCCGGCCAGCACGTGGCACCGCCCGTGCCTCCCGTGACGCCTGTCCCGGCGGCCCCGGCGGCCAACCCCACGGTTGGCACCACCGGGACCAACGATCCGTTCGGCACCGAACCGGTCCGCCAGCCCGGTACGGGTCCCGCGTCGGCGCAGACTCTTCCGCCCACCCCCTCCACCGGCGTTCCGGCAGCTGATCCCTACAGCGGTGGTCGGCACTGATGAGCACCGAACTCCCTCCCACACCAGCGCAGGCTAAGGCTGAATCCACGTCCCTGGGCGATCTGCTCGGCCAGGTGACGCAGGACATGTCCACCCTCATGCGTCAGGAAGTGGAGCTGGCGAAGGTCGAACTTAAGCAGTCCGCAACCCGCGCAGGCACGGGCGCCGGAATGTTCGCCGGCGCGGCCGTCGCAGGGTACTTCGTACTCCTCTTCCTCTCTATCGCCCTGTGGTACGCACTGGGCACGACGGCGATCGGCTTCGGCTGGTCCGCAGTGATCGTGGCGGTTCTCTGGGCCATCGTTGCCGCCGTCCTGGCATCACGTGGACGCAAGGAAATGAAGAAGATCAAGGGCATGCCGCAGACGTCCGAGACACTGCAGGAGATCCCCCAGACCATGAAACCAAGCGAGGAAACACGATGAGTGAAAACCCCGATGAGATCCGCGCCGACATCGAAGCAACCCGCCGGCGCCTAGGCACCAACGTGGACGCAGTGGCGGACAAGGTAACTCCCTCCCACATCGTCCAGCGCCAGACGGACAAGATGAAGGACAAGGTATTCGGAGTGAAGGACAAGGTGATGGGTGTGGCCGATTCAGTAGGTAACAGCGCAAGCAATACCGGCAGCAACATCGGCGGCAGCGTTTCCGACATGGGCGGCAGTGTTTCGGACGGCATGTCCGCCGCCGGCTCCGCTGTCCAGGGTGCACCGGCGAAGCTCGCAGGCCAGGCGCAGGGCAACCCCATTGCAGCAGGCCTGATTGCCTTCGGCGCCGGTCTGCTCGCAGCAACGCTGATCCCCACCAGCGACAAGGAGCGCGTCGCTGCCGACAACATCAAGACCGCCGCGCAGCCGATGACCGACGAACTGGCCGGGGCAGCCAAGCAAATGGCCGAGGGCCTCAAGGAACCGGCTCAGGAAGCGGTCGAGAACATCAAGGCCACTGCCACGGACGCCGCGCAGAACGTGAAGTCCGAAGGCCAGGCAGCTGCTTCCGACGTCAAGGATTCCGCTACCGAAGCCCCGCAGAACGTGAAGAACGCCTAGCAGAACGCTAAAAACGACGGCGGTGCCGCACCTGCAAAGGAGCGGCACCGCCGTCGTTTTTCGTGTCCTCAGCCGCTACGGCCCCAGGGGCCGGTCAGCGGGGGACAGCGTCCTTGTCATTGGCATACAGGACACCGATCTGCGCCCGTACGGTGTCAAAGAGCCGCATGGTCCGCAGGGAATCCGCCCAGGTCATGGTGGGGCTTTCCACCAGCCCCGCCTGGATGCACCGGGTCACCTCCCGCAGCTCGTACGCGTAGCCGTTGCCGACCTGCGGGAACCGCTCCACCCGGGCCTCTCCGTCATGCGGCACGATGGTCAGTTCCACCGGGTTATGCAGGGGTGAACCGGTGCGGAGCCAGCCCCTGGTGCCGGAAATGACCGCAGTCCGCGGGGAGGAGGAAACCAGTGACGAGGTCAGCTGTGCCAGGCCGCCGGACGCGTAGCCGAGCGTCAAAGCGTTCTGCGTGTCCACGCCGTCGGCGTTAATGCTGCCGACCGCGTGAACCGTCTCGGGGTAGCCGAGCGCACCCAGGGCAAAGGTGAGCGGATAGACGGTCAGGTCCAGCAGTGCTCCTCCGCCAGCCGCCGGATCCCAGAGCCTGCTGGCCGGGTCATACGCTGCCGGGAAACCCAGGTCTGCCTGCACCCAGTTGATGTCCCCGAGTTCACCCGAGGCAATGAGTTCCCAGATCCGGTTGATGCAGGGCAGGAAACGGGTCCAGACCGCTTCCATGAGGAACAGGTTGCGGGACCGCGCCAGCTCGATCAGGTCCTCGGTTTCGCGGGCATTGATGGTCAGCGACTTTTCGCACAGCACGTGTTTGCCGGCCTCCAGCGCACGCCGGGCTATCCGATAGTGCTGGGCGTGCGGGGAGGCGATGTAGACGACGTCCACTTCGGGATCGGCAAAGAGCCGGTCATAGCCCGAGACATCGTCGGCGTCGAAGTAGCTGCTGGCGAAGCCGAAGCGGGAGGCGAACTCCTCGGCCGTGGCCTGCCGGCGGGAACTGACCGCCTGGAGGACGGCATCCTCCAACCGGGCGATGTCTTCAGTGACACGCTCAGCGATATTTCCGGTGGCCACTACGCCCCAGCGCAGGGTGCGTCCCGTGGACTGGACGGGACTTGGAGCTCCCGGCTGGACACAGGGGGGTGTGGGTATGTGTTGAACGGCAGTCATGGTCCTCGTCTTCCGCGTCGTTGCAGGGAGTACCCCTACTCTATGGTTGCAGCCTGCCGGGGCCTAGGGGTGGACTTCGAGTCCGTGCGGCTCCAAGTGCGGCAGCAGGGTGTGGAACGGGGTGGATCAGGTGTGGAACAGCCCGGGTTTCCGTGAAGGAAACCCGGGCTGTTCCGCCCGAAGGGGCAGTTGCTGTGCAGGTATTACTTGGTCAGCTCGGAGAGCGTGGGGTCATTCGCGTAGGCCTCGGCAGCGTTGGCCTTGGTGACGATGACCGGCTCCAGCAGGTAGCTCTCGACTACCTTCTTGCCGTTGTCGTAGCTCTCGTCGTCATTGATTTCGACCTCTTCGCCGGCGCCCAGTGCCTTGACCATGTCAATGCTCTGGTTCACCAGGTTACGGGTGTCCTTGTTGATGGTGGAGTACTGCTTGCCTTCCATGATCAGCTTGACGGATTCCACCTCGGAGTCCTGGCCGGTAATGACGGGCAGTGCCTTGCCGGCGCCGGTGACCGAGGTCAGGACGGCGCGGGCCAGGGTGTCGTTGGGGGAGAGGACGCCGTCCAGTTCCTGGGAGGCGTAGTTGCTGGAGAGCAGGGTGTCCATGCGCTTCTGGGCGTTCTCTGCCTTCCAGCCCTGGGTGACAGCCTGGTTGAACTCGGTCTGGCCGGAGCCGACTACGAGGTTTCCTGCTTCGATCTCCGGCTGGAGGATATCCATGGCGCCGTCGAAGAAGACCTGGGCATTGGCGTCATCCGGGGAACCGGCAAACAGCTCAATGTTGTACGGACCTTCGGGCTTCTTTTCCTTCAGCCCGTCCAGCAGGGCCTGGCCCTGCAGCTGGCCGACCTTGAAGTTGTCGTAGGCCACGTAGTAGTCAACGTTTTCGGTGTTGGTCAGCAGGCGGTCATAGGCGATGACGGTGATGCCGGCATCCTTGGCGTCCTGCAGCTGTGAGCCGAGCTGGCTGCCGTCGATGGCACCCACAATGAGGACCTCGACACCGTTGGTGATCATGGAGCTGATCTGGTTCTGCTGTTCGGACACGCCGCCGTTGGCGAACTGGACCTGGCCCTCGTAGCCGGCCTCCTTGAGGCCGTCGTTGAAGAGGGTCTCGGCGAGCACCCAGTTTTCCGAGGTTTTCTGCGGCAGGGCGACGCCGATGGCTGCCCCGTCCTCGAAGCCTTCTTCGGCTCCGGAAGCGGTTTCTTCGGTGCGGCCGCAGGCGGACAGCGACAATGCTGCCACCGTTGCCGCAACGGCGAAGGATTTTGCGAATTTACGCATGGTGTTCTCTTTCTTGATAGCGGTGCTGGAAATAGAGCGGAGTAAGTAGTGCGGTCTAGGCGTCGGTGGCAATGACAGTCTTGGTGCCCGTGGGCATTTCCGGGGTGGCGTCGACGACGGCGGGGGCCGGCTTGGGCTTGTTGCCGCCGAAGTTGCGCATCAGCAGCCCGGTGATGGAGGGCTTGCCCTGGGTCTTGTTGTAGACGTCCAGTGCGACGGCGAGCAGCAGGACCAGGCCCTTGATCATGGAGGTGGTGTCCGCGCCCACGCCGAGCAGCTGCAGGCCGTTGTTCAGGACGGCCATGACCAGGCCGCCCACGATGGAACCGACTACGGTTCCGACGCCGCCGGAAACGGCCGCTCCGCCGATGAAGACGGCGGCAATGGCGTCAAGTTCCCAGTTGGTGCCGTCAAACGGACCGGAGGCGGTGGAGCGGGCAACGAAGATCATGCCGGCCAAGGCGGCCAGAATCGACATGTTCATCATGACCATGAAGTTGACCTTCTTGCCCTGCACGCCGGAGAGCTCCGCAGCGTGCCGGTTGCCGCCCACCGCGTAGACGTGGCGGCCAAGGATGGTCTTGTTGGAGACGAACCCGTAGAAGAGGACCAGGACGCCCAGGATGATGCCCGAGACCGGGAAGGACGTGCCGGGACGGCCCGTGGCGAAGAGGTACGTGGCGTAGAGGATGACCGCGCAGAGCAGGCCGATCTTAACCACCGGAACCCAGGCAGGCGGGTTGGCGGTGCCGAGCTTGGCGTTGCGGGAACGCTTGCGCATTTCGCCGTAGATCACTGCGGCGCAGAGGATCAGGCCCAGCAGCAGGGTCAGGTTGTTGTAACCCGGGATCGGGCCGCCCTCGGGCAGATAGCCGGCGCCGATGAACTGGAATTCGGAGGGGACCGGAACGGTGTTGGACTTGCCCACCCACTGGTTGGCCCCGCGGAAGATCAGCATGCCTGCCAGTGTCACGATGAACGCCGGGATTCCGACGTACGCCACCCACAGGCCCTGCCAGGCGCCGATTGCCGCGCCCACCAGCAGGCCCAGGAGTATGCCCGCGTACCAGGGCAGGCCCCAGTCCCGCATGGCCATCGCTACGACGATGCCCGAGAACGCGGCGACGGATCCCACCGAGAGGTCGATGTGGCCGGCAATAATCACGAAGACCATGCCCACCGCCAGGATCAGGATGTAGGAGTTGCCGTTGAACAGGTTGATCATGTTCGTGGGCGTCAGGGTCTTGCCCCCGGTGAGGACCTGGAACAGGCCGACCAGGATGGCCAAGGCGAAGATCATCCCGAATTGGCGGCCGTTGCCGCCCAGGAGTTGCTTGATGGCGTTCATGAAAGTGTTCCTTGAGTGGCGTAGTCGGCGGGCTTCCGGGCGGGGGAGGTCATGAGCCTCATGAGGTTCTCCTGGTTGGCCTCCGCCTTGGAGACCTCGCCGGTGATCGCCCCTTCGAAGATGGTGTAGATGCGGTCCGAGAGGCCCAGGAGCTCGGGGAGCTCAGAGGAAATCACGATGACTCCCTTGCCCTGGTTCGCGAGCTGCTGGATGATTCCGTAGATTTCGTACTTGGCGCCCACATCGATGCCGCGGGTGGGTTCGTCCAGGATCAGCAGGTCCGGGTCGGTGAACATCCACTTGGCCAGGACAACCTTCTGCTGGTTGCCGCCGGAGAGCTTGGAAACGCCCTCATCGACGGTGGGTGCCTTGGTGCGCAGGCTCTTGCGGTATTCCTCCGCGTGGCGGAACTCGGCGTCGTTGTCGACAACCAGGCCCCGGGTGATCTTCTTAAGGTCAGCTGAAACCGTGGTGGCCTTGATGTCGTCCAGGAGGTTCAGGCCCAGGGTCTTGCGGTCTTCGGTGACGTAGGCCAGGCCATGGTTAATGGCGGAGTGCACCGTCTTGAGGGTGATCTCCTTGCCGTCCTTGATGATCTGGCCGGAGATGAAGTTGCCGTAGGAGCGGCCGAAAACGGAACGGGCCAGCTCGGTGCGCCCGGCGCCCATCAGCCCGGCAAATCCGACAATCTCGCCGCGCTTCACGTGGAAGTCCGCACCCTTGCAGACCAGGCGGTCCGCGACGGAGGGGTGGCCCACGGTCCAACCGCGGACCTCGAAGAACGTTTCACCGATCTTCGGGGTGTGGTCCGGGAACCGGGATTCCAGGGAACGTCCAACCATGCCGCGGATGATGCGGTCTTCGTCCGCGCCTTCGGCGGCGACGTCGATCGTCTCTACGGAGCGGCCGTCGCGGATGATGGTGATGGAATCCGCGATCTGCTCAATCTCGTTGAGCTTGTGCGAGATCATGATGCAGGAGATGCCTTTGTCCCGCAGGCCGGACATCAGGCCCAGCAGGTGCTGGGAATCGGTCTCGTTGAGCGCGGCGGTGGGCTCGTCGAGGATCAGCAGCTGCACTCGCTTGTTCAGTGCCTTGGCGATCTCCACCAGCTGCTGCTTGCCCACACCCAGATCCTTGATGGGCGTGGTGGGGTCTTCGTTGAGTCCCACCCGTTCCATGAGGTCCAGGGTGTCGAAGTTGACCTTGTCCCAGTCGATGACGCCGAACCGGGTGGGTTCGTTGCCCAGGAATATGTTCTCGGCAATGGAGAGTTCGGGAATCAGTGCCAGTTCCTGGTGGATGATGACAATTCCGGCGGCCTCGCTGGACCGGATGTCCCGGAACTGGACGGGCCTGCCTTGGAAGACGATTTCTCCGGTGTAGGTGCCGTGGGGGTAGACCCCGGAGAGGACCTTCATCAGCGTGGACTTTCCGGCGCCGTTTTCTCCGCAGATGGCGTGGATTTCGCCGGCCCGGACGTTCAGGGCCACATCCGCGAGGGCCTTGACGCCGGGGAACTCCTTGGTGATGGAGTGCATTTCCAGAATGAATGGACTAGCCGACATGCGTTTTGTCCCTGCCGTGGTGGCAGGGAGCGCGCCGCGCGCCTACTGCCGGAGCTGCTTCTGCTCGCATGAGTGCCTCCGTGTGACCTCTTTGTCGTGATACGGCCCACAGAGTGGGCCGGTAAGGAAGTTACCACGGTCACAGGCACTGCCGTCAAGTCTTGAACACAACAACCGCTGTTTCGGGTAGTTTTTGATTCGCCCGGCAAGTACTAGGCTGCCGCGGCCCCCTGTTCCTGGAGGACGAGTGCGGCTGCGCCCAGGGCTTCGGCGCGGTCCCCGAGGGAGGACATAAGCACGGTGGAGGTTTCGCCGACCAGGGGAACGGCATGCCGCAGCAGGCCGCGGCGGATCGGGTCCAGGAACGTGTCCCCGAGATCGGTCAGCGAACCGCCGATGATGATGAGTTCCGGGTTCAGGGTATTCGCGAGGTTGGCGGCGGCGCGGCCGACTGCAGCGCCGGCGTCGTCAATGACGCGCAGGGTGGCCGGGTCCTTTCCGGCGGCGCGCGAAAGGATGTCCGCGGTGGTGACGGGGCCCTTGGAGGCGCGGCTCAGCAGCTCGATCATGATGGAGGTCGACGCTATGGTTTCCAGGCAGCCGCGGTTGCCGCAGCGGCAGATCAGCCCCTGGTCGAAGATGGTGGCGTGTCCGATCTCCCCGGTGATGCCGACATTCCCGTAGTAGAGCGAACCGTTGATGACCAGCCCGGCACCGATGCCGGAGGCAACCTTGATGAAGATCAGGTTTTCGCTGCAGCCGTGCGGCCCCCAGGTGACTTCCGCCAGCGCCCCGAGGTTGGCGTCGTTGTCGATGTAGACCGGGACACCCAGCCGGTCGGCGAGGTCTTCGCGCATATTGATTCCCACCCATTCGGGAAGGATCGCGCCCTGGACCACAGTGCCCGTGCGCCGGTCAATGGGGCCGGGGATGCCGACGCCGGCGCCCAGGACGGCACTGCGGTCCGCCCCCTGCCGGCGCAGCAGCCGGGCCAGCAGGGCCGCAGCGGCATCCATGCCCTCTGCTGCGGAGTGGCCCAGCGGAAGCTGGATGGACTCTTCCTGGAGGATCCGGTGGCCGAGCGAGGCCAGGATCACCCTGACGTGCCGGCGTCCAATGTCGATGCCGGCAGCGACGGCTCCGGACTCGTTGAGCCGCACCGAAAGTGCCCTGCGCCCGGAGCTGGTGGTGGGCTCGGTGATAACGAGCTGACGCTCGCTCATATCACCCACGATGTTGGACACAGTGGCGCGGGACAATCCCGTCTGGCGCGAAAGTCCCGCCTGCGTCAACGGCCCCGAGGCCAGGAGGGCCTGGACAATGCGCTGCCGGTTGCGTTCACGAAGGGCGCTCTGCGAGCCCGGCTTGGATGGGGTGGTTCCCGGTGTACGGGTGGTCCTCAACGTCGAGGATGGATCGGCTGGCATTAGTTTAGCGTGCTACATCACACTCTTGCAGTCAAGAAGTGAACACAAGCCTAGGGCTGCGACGCTACGGCAGCCCGGTGGTCAGCGGCCGTCTGCCGGTAGTTTTCCGCGTTCGCCTTCACCCCGGCGACCTCCTCGTCAGTGAGGGTCCGGCGGACCTTTGCCGGCATGCCGGCCACCAGCGAACGGGGCGGGACCACGGTGCCTTCAAGGACCAGGGCACCGGCGGCCACGAGGGAGCCGGCACCGATTACGGCACCGTTCATAATCGTGGCGCTCATGCCGATCAGGCAGTCGTCCTCGACCGTGCAGCCGTGCACCACGGCATTGTGGCCGATGCTCACCCGGTCGCCCACCGACGTCGGGAAGCCCGGGTCCGCATGCAGGACCACGTTGTCCTGGAGGTTGGTCCCGGCCCCCACGCGGATGCTGTTGGAATCACCGCGGACGCATGCGCCGTAGAAGGCGCTGGAGTCCGCTGCCATGGTGACGTCGCCAATGAGCGAAGCGGTGGGAGCGAGGAAGACAGTGGGATCGACCGCGGGGGTCTTGCCCCGGAATTCAATGATGTGTGCCATGGAACCCAGCGTAGCGCCGGCCGGATACCCGTTAGCGGAGGCAGCGCCCGTAGAAGGAACGGCCTAGCTGAAGACGATGGTCCGCCGGCCGTCCAGCAGGACCCGGTGCTCGGCATGCCATTGCACCGCCTTGGACAGCGCCCGCCCCTCGACGTCGCTGCCCAGGGCCGCGAGCTGGGCAGCAGACCGGGCATGGTCCACCCGGATGACTTCCTGTTCGATGATGGGACCTTCGTCCAGGTCCGACGTTACGTAATGCGCCGTGGCACCGATCAGCTTCACTCCCCGGGCATGCGCCTGGTGGTAGGGCCGCGCTCCCTTGAAGGAGGGCAGGAAGGAATGATGGATGTTGATGGCCCGCCCGGACAGATCGCGGCAGAGGTCGTTGCTCAGGATCTGCATGTAGCGGGCGAGGACCACCAGCTCAATGTCCAGCTCGGCCATTAGGGCGCGCAGCCGGTCCTCCGCCTGGTCCTTCGTGTCCGGGGCGACGGGGATGTGGTGGAACGGCACACCGTAGAAATCGGCGAGGGGCTCCAGCTCGCGGTGGTTGGAGACAATGGCCGGGATGTCAATCGGCAGCGTCCCCGCGCGCTGCCGGAACAGCAGGTCATTGAGGCAGCGGCCGGACTTGGACGCCATGATCAGGGTGCGGGTCCGGCGGCCGGCGCGGTGCAGCTCCCAGGACATGGCAAATGCGGAGGCCGTTGCGGCGAGTTCCGTATGGACCTGCTCGTAGGAACGCGGGGAAGTGAAGTCCACGCGCATAAAGAAGGAGCCGGTTTCCGGACTGCCGAACTGCGCCGACTCGGTGATGTTGCCTTCGGCTGCCACCAGGGAAGCGCTGACGGCATGGACAATGCCGGGACGGTCGGGGCAGGACAACGTCAGGGTGAAGGCGTTGGCGGCGGGGGCGTCGGGAGAGGAAATCATGGCGGTCACCCTTGCTAGGTTACCGGTTTCAGCGCCCTGACCTAGGGTGGGCACATGGATGTGATGTTCCTTCCGTTTTCTGACAAGGATGAGGGAGAGCTCGTACGTTTCCTCACTACCAACAGCTTTCCGTACCACCGGATCAAGGCGCCTTCCGAGGGGCTGGTGCGGCGCCTCCTGATCGAGGGGCGGTTCGACGGCGACGGCGTGAGCACCTTCTGGGTGTTCGGCGACAACCACCGCATGGGTCTGGTCATCCTGGAGGAGCTGGGCACGAGTACGCCGGTGCTGGACCTGCGCCTGGTGGAGAAGTTCCGCGGCCGGGGCAACGGCGTCCCGGTGTTGAAATCCCTTACCGGCATGGTGTTCGACGACTACCCCGAAGCGCACCGCTTTGCGGGCCGTACGCGGGAGGACAACATCGCCATGCGCAAGACCCTGCTGCGTTCAGGCTTCGTGAAGGAAGCGCATCACCGAGAGGACTGGCCGCTGGAAGACGGACACAGGGTTGCCACGGTGGTTTACGCCATCCTGCGGCGTGACTGGGAGAAGGGCACGGTTACGCCCGTCAACTGGGAAGAGGTGCTTTCGTAGCCGGCTGCCGTTGTACGGCAGCAAGCGCCGCTGCACGGCCGGCGCGGGTGGCCCCCAGCGTGGAGGAGGACTCGCCGTAGCCCACCAGCAGCAGACGCGGCTCGCGCACCACCCGAACCCCGTCCATTCGAATCCCGCCGCCTGGTTCGCGCAGGTGCAGCGGAGCCAGATGCTCCAGGGCGGCACGAAAACCGGTGGCCCACAGGACCGCGTCCACGGACTCGGCGGACCCGTCCGCGAAAACAACACCGGAGGCGGTCAGGCGTCCGATCCCTCCGCGCGAAACGAGCACCCCGTCTTCAATGCCCCGACGGTATTCATCGGTCAGCGGCAGACCCGTGGCGGCTACGACGCTCAGCGGCGGCAGGCCGGCACGGGTCCTGGCGCTGACTTTCGCTTCCACCGCCCGCCCCCATTCGGAGTCGAACGGACGGAGGGTGAATTCCGGCGGCCGGCGCGTGGACCAGACCGTTTCCACACCGGCACGGTGCAGCTGCAGCAGGAACTGCACCGCGGAGGTGCCGCCGCCGACCACCAGGACCCGCTGCCCGGCAAAGTCAGCCACGCTCCGGAAGTCCCGGGTATGCAGCTGGCGGCCGCGGAAGGACTCCCGCCCCGGATAGTAGGGCCAATACGGCCGGTCCCACGTACCCGTCGCGTTGATGACCGTGCGGGCCTGCCACTCCCGGCCGTCCACGGCGCGGACCGCGAGCCGGCCGCCGTCGCCCTCCGCCACCGCCGACACGGAGACCGGCCGGACGACGTCGAATCCGAACTCCTGCTCATAGCGGCCGTAGTACCTGGTGACGACGGCGGAAGCGGGCTCGGCGGGATCGGGTGAGCCCAGCGGCATCCCCGGGAGGTCGTGCAGGGCGTGCGCAGCACCGAAGGTCAGCGAATCCCACCTGTGCCGCCAGGCCCCGCCCGGCCCGGGGTTCGCGTCCAGCACGGTGAAACCGCCGCCGGGCTCCAGTCCCCGGCGGCGCAGGTGATAGGCGGCACTGAGTCCGGCCTGGCCGGCTCCGATCACCAGTATGTCCGTTTCCACCTTTTGCACTCCTTCGTTCTTGGGAACCGTAACGGTCCGGGCATTGCGGCTATTCCGCCGAAGCCCTGCGGCCGGGGGACAGGTGAGGCTAGGATGGAGAGCGTCGCGACTGGCGTTAGGTGGATTACCACCAGGAAGCGGCACGGCACCCTGCGGGGTGTCCTAACGACCACGGATCGCACGCCTGGGCCGAGGGTCACGCGCGAAACTGTTGTGCCATGCCCGGCCTATGCCCCGACAGGTAGCCTGACCTATAGAGAACCCTTCCCAGGAGATCCACGTGAGAGTATCCACCCACCCCGTCACCAACGCGCCGCTTATCGATGTTGATCCCGAAATAGCAGCGGTACTGAATGATGAATTGTCCCGCCAGCGCAGCACCCTCGAGATGATCGCTTCCGAGAACTTCGCGCCGCGCGCCGTCCTGGAAACCTCCGGTTCCGTCCTCACCAACAAGTACGCCGAGGGCTACCCCGGGCGCCGCTACTACGGCGGCTGTGAACATGTGGACGTGGCGGAGAACCTTGCCATCGAGCGGGTGAAGGCCCTGTTCGGTGCCGAGTTCGCCAATGTCCAGCCGCATTCCGGCGCGCAGGCAAATGCTGCCGCGCTCGCGGCCCTGATGGCACCGGGCGAGAAACTGATGGGGCTGAACCTGGCCCACGGCGGGCATCTTACCCACGGCATGAAACTGAACTTTTCCGGCAAGCTGTACGACGTCGCGGCCTACGGCGTGGACGAGCAGACGTACCGGGTGGACATGGACCGGGTCCGCGAACAGGCGCTGGCAGAACGCCCGCAGGTTATTGTCGCCGGCTGGTCCGCCTACCCGCGGCAGCTGGACTTCGAGGCCTTCCGCTCCATCGCCGATGAAGCAGGTGCCTATCTTTGGACCGACATGGCGCATTTTGCCGGACTGGTGGCCGCCGGACTGCACCCCAACCCGGTGCCGGTGTCCGACGTCGTCACCTCCACCGTGCACAAGACCCTTGCCGGGCCGCGGTCGGGAATGATCCTGGCGAAAAAGGAATACGCGAAGAAGCTGAACTCCGCCGTCTTCCCCGGCCAGCAGGGCGGCCCGCTGATGCACGTGATTGCCGCGAAGGCCGTGGCCTTTAAGATTGCCGGCACCGAGGAGTTCCGGGAACGGCAGGAACGCGTGCTCGAGGGCGCGCGGATCATTGCCGACCGCCTGAATGCGCCGGACGTCGCCGAACACGGAGTGTCAGTGCTCACCGGCGGCACCGACGTACACCTGATCCTGGTGGACCTGCGGCACTCCGCCCTGGACGGCAAGCAGGCCGAAGACCTGCTTGATTCCGTTGGCATCACGGTGAACCGCAATTCCGTGCCGTTCGACCCGCGTCCGCCGATGGTCACGTCCGGCCTGCGGATCGGCACCCCCGCGCTCGCAACCCGGGGCTTCGGCGCAACGGAGTTCACCGAGGTTGCCGAGATCATCGCCGCCGCGCTGAAGCCCGCTCCCGACGTTGAGGCCCTTCGTGCCCGCGTGGGTGCGCTGACTGAGAACTTCCCGCTCTACCCCGGACAGGAGGAATGGTAACCGTGGAGAAAGGAACCAATATGGAGGGTCCCGCGACCGATGAGGCCGCCAGCGTCAACCTTGGCTGGGAGGTTAAGGAGAAAACCGAATACGGCACTCCGGTCGCGGCGAAGATCCTGGACGGCCGCGCCGCCGCCCGGGAGATCAAGGATGACCTGGCCGAACGGGTGCGGGTGCTGAAGGAAGAGCACGGCATCACCCCGGGCCTGGGCACCGTGCTGGTGGGCGATGATCCCGCCAGCCACTCCTACGTGGGCGGCAAGCACAAGGACTGCAAGCAGGTGGGGATTAACTCCATCCGCAGGGACCTTCCCGGCGACATCAGCCAGGCAGACCTGGAAAAGGTCATCGACGAGCTGAACGAGGACCCGGCCACCACCGGCTACATTGTGCAGCTCCCGCTGCCGGCGCACATCGATGCGAATGCCATCCTGGAACGGATTGCGCCGGAAAAGGACGCGGACGGGCTGCACCCGGTCAATCTGGGCCGCCTGGTGCTCAACGTCAGCGAACCGATGACGTCTCCGCTGCCCTGCACGCCGCACGGGATCGTGCAGCTGCTGGTCCGCAACGGGATTTCGCTGAACGGCAAGAAGGTCCTGGTGGTTGGACGCGGCGTCACCGTCGGGCGGCCGCTCGGCCTGCTCCTGACCCGCCGGCCGATCAACGCCACGGTCACCCTGGCGCACACCGGGACCGCGGACCTGTTCGAGCACCTGCAGGCAGCCGACGTGGTGGTTGCCGCGGCCGGCTTCCCTGAAATGATCCGTGCCGAGGAGCTCAAGCCCGGCGCCATCGTGCTGGACGTCGGGGTCACCCGGGTCACCGACCCGGAAACCGGGGAGACCACGCTGACCGGCGACGTCGAGCCGGCAGCGGCCGACGTCGCATCCTGGATTTCGCCCAACCCGGGCGGCGTGGGCCCGATGACCCGCGCAATGCTGCTGGCGAACGTGGTGGAAGCCGCCGAACGGCAGGCCGGAATCCTGGTCTAGAACCGAATCGGTGCAATTGACGGGGCCGGTGCGTGGCAACATGCACCGGCCCCGTCCTGCGTCCACTATGCTGTCTCAAGTGTCACAGATCACATCAAGCAAAACCGTCCCCGAAACCCGCTCCGACTTCGTCATTTCCGCACGGAACCTGACCAAGTCCTACGGTGATTTCACCGCCGTCAACGGCATCTCCTTCGACGTTCCGCCGGGGGAGTCCTTCGGGCTCCTCGGGCCCAACGGCGCCGGGAAATCCACCACCATGAAGATGATCGGCGGCGTCGCCCAGCGCAGCGGCGGAGACCTCAGCATCATGGGGCTGGACCCGAACACCTATGGCCCGGAGGTCCGCGCACACCTGGGCGTGGTGCCGCAGCAGGACAACCTGGATGAGGACCTGCGCGTGCGGGACAACCTCCTTGCCTACGGACGCTACTTCGGCCTGCCCAAGAGCTACCTGCAGCCCAAGGCCGACGAACTGCTGGAATTCGCGCAGCTCACCGACAAAGCCAAGGCCCGTGTGGACTCGCTCTCCGGGGGTATGAAGCGGCGCCTGACCATTGCGCGGTCCCTGATCAACGACCCGAAGATCCTGCTGCTCGATGAACCGACCACCGGCCTTGATCCGCAGGCCCGGCACATCCTCTGGGACCGGTTGTTCCGGCTCAAGGAAGCCGGGGTGACGCTGATCCTCACCACCCATTACATGGACGAGGCCGAGCAGCTGTGTGACCGGCTGATCGTAGTGGACAAGGGCGCGATCATGGCTGAAGGGTCGCCGTCGGCCCTGATCCGTGAGCATTCCACCCGTGAGGTGGTAGAGCTGCGGTTCGGTTCGGAGCGCAACACCACCGTGGCCGCTGAGCTGGAGGGGATCGGCGAGCGGCTGGAGACCCTTCCGGACCGGGTGCTGATTTACGCCGATGACGGCGAAGCCGCCCTGGAAGCCGTGACCGGCCGGGGGCTGCGGCCCATCACCTCGCTGGTGCGCCGCTCCTCGCTGGAAGATGTGTTCCTGCGCCTGACCGGGAGGAGCCTCGTTGACTAGGCCGGAATCCGCTGCCCAACCTGCACTTGAGCGCCATGAGGTCCTCGGACTGCGGTCGCCGCTGACCCCGCGCCAAACCGCCGCCAAGGCGCGGCGCTTCGGTGCCTTGTACTACGCGGACATGTGGATCCGCCGGATGCGCGGCTACCAGGGGACCGTGCTGATGACCGCCATAGGCACCCCGCTGGTCTACCTGCTGGGCATGGGCACGGGCCTGGCGGTGCTGATCGACGGGAACTCGAACGCGGGTTTCCCGGGTGGCGACGGTTCGACCGTGTCCTACCTGGTGTTCCTGGGACCTGCCCTCGTGGCCACGGCAGCGCTAATGGTCTCCAGCGAGGAAAATACCTACACCGTCATGGGCGGATTCAAGTGGCACCGGACCTACTACGGACCCAACGCTTCGCCGATCTCCAGCGGACAGATTGCCCTCGGCCACGTCCTGGGAGTTACGGTCCGCATCCTGCTGACCACGGGCCTCTACTACCTGTTCCTGGTGCTCTTCGGTGCCGTGGTGCAGCCTGCAACCGGTTGGCTCATGATCTTCACGGCGCTGCTGGCCGGACTTGCGTTCGGGATGCCGCTATTGGCGTTCAGCTCCACCCTGAAAGAGGACAAGGGGCAGTTCGCCATGGTCCAGCGGTTCATTGTGATGCCGCTGTTCCTGTTCTCCGGCACCTTCTTTCCGCTGGAGTCGCTGCCGCTGGCCGTCCGCTGGATCGGCTGGATCTCGCCGCTCTGGCATTCCACCGAACTGGGCCGGGTGCTCAGCTACGGACACCCGGAGCCGGCAGCCATGACCGCCGTCCACCTGGTGTACCTGCTGGTCCTGACCGTCGGTGGGCTGGTACTGGCCCGGCGGAACTTCACGAGGAGGCTCGACGGATGAGCATCGAAAACCGCACGGCGCCTACTGTGCTGGTACCGCAGGACAGGTTCCTCGGCTCGCTGTACGGACGAAATATCCGGGCCGTGATTGCCCGCGGGCTCAAGGCCACATGGGGCACCAACTGGAGCATCATGGTCAGCGGGTTCGTCGAACCGGTGCTGTACCTGGTGGCCATGGGCATAGGCCTGGGCGCTTTGGTGGGCGCGGTTTCCGGCCCCGGCGGGCAGGAAATGGAATATGCCAACTTCATTGCGCCGGCGCTGCTGGCAGTGTCGGCGATGAACGGCGCGGTGTACGACTCCACCATGAACGTGTTCTTCAAGCTCCACTACTCCCGGCTCTACGAGGGCATGCTGTCCACGCCCCTGGGTCCGTTGGACGTGGCGATGGGAGAGATCTTCCTGGCCCTGCTCCGCGGAGCTCTCTATGCCACCGGCTTCACCGCCGTGATGGGCGCGATGGGCCTGATCACCTCACCCTGGGCGCTGCTGATGATTCCGGCCGCCGTGGTGATCGCTTTTGGCTTCGCTTCCTTCGGAATGGCCGTGACCAGTTACATGAAGACCTTCCAGCAGCTGGACTGGGTCCAAATGATCATGCTGCCCATGTTCCTGCTCTCTGCCACCTTCTATCCGCTGAGTGTGTACCCCGAAGCGGTGCAGTCCGTGATCCAGGCACTGCCGCTCTGGCACGGCGTGGAACTGCTCCGGCAGATCAGTGTGGGCATCTTCAGCTGGGGAACGGCAGGGCACCTGCTGTACTTCGTGGTGATGATTGTGCTCGGCCTGACCCTGACCACTAACCGGCTCCGGGCGCTGTTCCTGAAGTAGGCTCCGGGTCAGCCGGCCAGCTGCTCGTATTTTCGGGCGAAGATTCCGGCCGCGCGGTCATTGAAGAGCACAAACTCCGCGCGCTTCAGCGTCCCCGGAGTGTGGGCCAGGACCTCCTGCAGCCCGATTCCCGCCACGGTCTCCGGGTCCCACCCGTAGATGCCCGCACTCACGGCCGGAAAGGAAATGCTCTCTGCGCCCAGCTCCTCGGCAACGGCCAGGGCGCTGCGGAAACAGGACCTCAGCAGCTCGGGGTCCGTTTCCCCTGCCCCGGCGTTGGGACCCACGGTGTGCACCACCCACCGCGCAGGCAGGTCGAACGCGTCCGTAGCCACGGACCGGCCTGTGGGAAGCCCCTGCGGCAACGATGTCCTGCGCAGCTCACGGCAGGCGGCCAGGAGCTTCGGGCCCGCCGCCCGGTGGATGGCGCCGTCCACTCCGCCGCCGCCGAGCAACGATGAGTTGGCAGCATTGACGACGACGTCGGTATCCCGGGTGGTGATGTCGCCGGTGGCGATGGTGATCTGCATCGAGCCAGTCTGCCACCGCAGCCGCCCCGTTTTCCACCGCGGGACGGGCCTGCACCACCGCGCAGAGCGAACGCGGCATCCGGCACCTGTCCGAGTTTGAGAGAATAAAACCATGCAGTCGATCCGAAACGGCCAGACGCCGTCGTCCTCGTCCTCGCCCGGCCGCGGCATTAGCCGCAAGATGGGCTCTACGGGCATCGTCGTGATGCTCATTGTCTTCCTGGTGGCAGTGGTTTTCGCCGCCAACCAGAATGACGTCATCGGTTGGCTGGTGGTCATTGTGTCCCTCGGCTGGCTGTTCCTCTCGACGTTCGTGGTGTTCTCGGTTCGGAGTGCCACGCGCAAGGCCACCGCAAAGCTCGCCGGTGCCACCGCCGGCCTTGCTCCCCGCGGCGGCGTCCAGGTGGTCGACGAAAGCACCACTGTGCGCGACCAGAAACTGGACCACAGCTTCAAGATCATCCAGGTCCAGGCGAAGGTCATTGTCCAGAACCTGGACGCTGACCGGGAAATGGTGGACCGTGCCCTGGAGACCATCGAGATCACGGCGTCCAACGGCCGTGGCATGATCAAGAAGGACGACGGCGGGCCTGTCGAAGGCACCGTAGTCGACTAGTTCCCGCCCACCGCTTCCGGGCGCGCCGTGCCGGTGGCGGCCGTTTCGGGATGAACAGCTACTGAGGAGTATGGTTATTCGCGTGAGTTCGGCATCAACAGGGACGGCATCGACAGGGACTATGGACAGTTCCGGGGAAACCCTGCGCATTGCGTCCGTGAACGTCAACGGCATCCGTGCCGCCTACAAGCGGGGCATGGCCGATTGGCTGGCGGAGCGCGATGTGGACATCCTGTGCCTGCAGGAGGTGCGCGCGCCCGACGCCATCCTGAAGGACCTGCTTGGTGATACCTGGCACGTCCAGCACGCCGAATGCCTTGAGGCCAAGGGCCGTGCCGGTGTCGCCATCGCCTCCCGCACCGAACCGGTCGCCGTCCGCGAGCACATCGGCGACGAGTACTTCGCACGTTCGGGCCGCTGGGTAGAGGCGGACTTCAAGGTCGCGGTGGCGGGAGAAGAGAAGATCCTCACCGTCGTCAGCGCCTACGTCCATTCCGGCGAGGTGGATACGCCCAAGCAGGTGGACAAGTACCGCTTCCTCGACACCATGGCCGTCCGGCTGCCCGCCCTGGCGCAGACCAGCGACTTCGTCCTGGTGGTGGGGGACCTGAACGTGGGACACACACCCCTGGACATCAAGAACTGGAAGGGCAACGTCAAGCGCGCAGGTTTCCTGCCCGAGGAACGTGCCTACTTTGACCGCTTCTTCGGCGAGGAAATCGGTTACACCGACGTCCACCGCTCCCTCGCCGGTGAGGTCAACGGACCGTACACCTGGTGGAGCTGGCGCGGACAGGCGTTCGACAATGACTCCGGCTGGCGGATCGACTACCACATGGCCACGCCGGAGCTGGCGGCACGGGCCGTCAACGCCGTCGTCGACCGTGCCCCCACGTATGACTCCCGCTTCTCAGACCACGCTCCAGTAGTGATCGACTACCAGTTCTAAGGGTTTCCTCCATGACATCTGAGTCTTCCAGCAGCCGCCGGCGCATCCTCTCGGGAATGCAGCCGTCCGCCGATTCCCTGCATCTGGGCAACTACCTCGGCGCCTTGGTGAACTGGGTGCGGCTTCAGGACGAATACGACGCCTACTTCTTCATCCCGGACCTGCACGCCATCACGGTGCCCCAGGATCCCGAGGACCTGCGCAAGCGCACCCGCGTCACCGCTGCCCAGTACATTGCGGGCGGCGTCGACGTCGACAAGGCGACCCTGTTTGTCCAGTCCCAGGTGCCCGAGCACGCCCAGCTGGCATGGGTGCTGAACTGCCTCACCGGATTCGGTGAGGCCTCCCGCATGACGCAGTTCAAGGACAAGCAGCAGCGCTTCGGCTCTGACTCGGCCAGTGTCGGACTGTTCACCTACCCGATCCTGCAGGTGGCCGACATCCTGCTCTACCAGCCGCACGGCGTGCCCGTGGGCGAAGACCAGCGGCAGCACGTAGAGCTGAGCCGGGACCTCGCCAAGCGGTTCAACACGCGGTTCGGCGACACCTTCGTGGTGCCCGAGGTCTTTATCCAAAAAGAAGCGGCCAAGATCTACGACCTGCAGAACCCCTCGGCGAAGATGTCCAAGTCCGCCGCGTCGCCGGCAGGCCTGATCAACCTCCTCGATGAGGACAAGGTCATAGCCAAGCGGATCAAGTCGGCAGTGACCGACGACGGCAGCGAGATCCGTTTCGACCGGGACGCCAAGCCGGGGATCTCGAACCTGCTGTCCATCTACTCCCTGATCAGCGGACGTAGCGTGGAAACCCTGGAGAAGGAGTACGAGGGGAAGATGTACGGACACCTGAAGGTGGACCTTGCGGAGGTCGTCACCGAACACATCCGGCCCATCCGTGAACGTGCCCTGCACCTGCTGGACGATCCGGCCGAGCTGGACCGCCTGCTGGCCGTCGGTGCTGCCAAGGCCAGGGAGTCGGCGTCGGTGACTCTCGCAGACGTGTACAACAAGGTCGGCTTCCTGCCGCTGGGCAGCGTTACCGCGTAGTCCCATGAGAATCTCCGAATCCTACGACCAGGCCATGCGAGCCGGCAGCATGAACGGCAGCCACGCTCCGCAGTGCGATGCGCACTGCGTGGGGATAGTGATTGCGGTTCCGGAGCCGATGGCGGCCGAGCTGAAGGCGGCACGGGCGTCCTTCGGGGATCCCATGGCGGCGCTGATCCCGGCGCACATCACCCTGGTCACCACCACGGAAACGGATGACTGGGAAGCGACGTTGAAGCATGTGCGCAAAGTCGCAGCGGCGCAGGAGCCGTTCCGGGTGACGTTGGAGGGGACCGCCACCTTCCGGCCGGTTTCGCCGGTGGTCTTCCTGAACGTCGACGAGGGCTTTGACGAGTGCACGGCGCTGCACAAGGAGCTCCAGAGCGGCCCGCTGGCCCGGGACCTGGCCTTCCCCTTCCACCCGCACGTTACGGTGGCGCACGATGTCAGCGAGCAGAGCATGGACGAAGCCGTTCGCCGGCTGGGCAGCTATTCCGCAGGTTTTACGGTGGATTGCGTGGGCCTTTACGAGCACGATGCCACCGGCCTGTGGAAGCTGCAGGAGCACGTCAGGCTCGGATCCGGGAAGCAGCCGGACTAGGACTCCCCGCCCAGGTCCAGATAGGTGCCGGCCCAGGCGGCAATGATTGCCGCGGCGCGGGTTGTCTGGGCCCGGTCCACCATCAGGTGGTCGCTGCCTTCGAGCGAAATGAAATTCCGGGGATGCCGAGCCGTCCGGAAGATCTCGCTAGCGTTGTCTATGCCCACGGTGTTGTCGGTGGGGGAGTGCATCACCAGCAGGGGCAGGTGCAGCTCCTTGATGCTGTCCGTGAGGTCATGACTGCGCAGGTCCTCAATCAGGTGGCGGCGGATTTCCAGTTCCCCGCCGCCCAGATCTACGGCTGCCGATCCCTGTTCGTGAATCCGGTCCAGCTCCGATTCGAAGAGGTGGACGACGTGTGAGGGGCGGAAGGGCGCCGCGATGGTCACCACGGCGTCCAGCCCGGGAACCTGTGAAGCGGCTGCCAGGACGGCGGCGCCGCCGAGCGAATGGCCCACCAGCAGGGAGACCGGGCGGCCGGTATCCGCCATGAAGGCGCACGCACTGAGCACGTCTGCCACCTTGGTGCTGAAACTGCCGTCTTCCCACCTGCCGGTGGAACTGCCCAGCCCCGCGGCGTCGTAGCGGAGCACACCGATGCCGTGGCCGGCCAGGGCCTTGGAAATCCGAGAGGCTGCGGCGCTGTTCTTTCCCAGCGTGAAGCCGTGGCAAAAGACCGCCCAGGCGCGGGCGCCGCCGTCGGGGATATCGACGGTTCCCGAGAGGGTGGTCCCGTTGACGCCGGAAAAGGACACAGATTCAAACGAAGGCATGGAGCAACTCTATCGAGTATGCAAAAGGCGCCGGTAAGCGGTGAAATCCGCTTACCGGCGCCTTGCGCAGGAACTGCTTAGAGGGAGCGGGCCAGGATGGCCTGCTTGACCTCTGAAATGGCCTTGGTGACCTGGATGCCGCGGGGGCAGGCTTCCGAGCAGTTGAAGGTGGTGCGGCAGCGCCACACGCCTTCCTTGTCGTTCAGGATCTCCAGGCGCATGTCTCCGGCGTCGTCACGCGAATCGAAGATGAAGCGGTGCGCATTGACGATGGCCGCCGGGCCGAAGTACTGGCCGTCGGTCCAGAAGACGGGGCAGGAGGACGTGCAAGCGGCGCAGAGGATGCACTTGGTGGTGTCGTCGAAGCGCTCACGGTCCTCGGCGGACTGCAGGCGTTCCTTCGTGGGTTCGTGGCCCTTGGTGACCAGGAACGGCATGATCTCGCGGTAGGACTGGAAGAACGGCTCCATGTCCACGATCAGGTCCTTTTCCACCGGCAGGCCCTTGATGGGCTCGACGAGGATGGGCTTGGACGTGTCCAGGTCCTTCAGCAGGGTCTTGCAGGCCAGGCGGTTGCGGCCGTTGATGCGCATGGCATC
The DNA here is from genome assembly GCF_024385525.1 of Arthrobacter sp. zg-Y238. Classification (GTDB taxonomy): domain Bacteria; phylum Actinomycetota; class Actinomycetes; order Actinomycetales; family Micrococcaceae; genus Arthrobacter_B; species Arthrobacter_B jinronghuae. The sequence goes on from NZ_JANFLU010000011.1 coordinate 400,346, forward strand.
GGAGCCGCAGACGCCGTGGGCACAGGAACGGCGGAACGAAACCGAGCCGTCGTGCTCCCACTTGACCTTGTGCAGCGCATCCAGCACGCGGTCCGTGCCGTACATGGTCAGCTTCCACTCATCCCAGTAGGCTTCGTCGGAAACCTCGGGGTTGTAGCGACGGACCTTCAGGGTGATCTCGAACGAGGGGATCTCTCCGCCGATTGACTCGGGGAGCTCTACCTTTGAGGCCGGCTCGGCGATTTCGGTTGTCATTAGTACTTCCTCACCATCGGCTCGTAGCGCGTGAAAATGACCGGCTTGGTGTCCAACCGGATGCCGGCGGTGTGCTCGGTATTCTCGGCTTCGTCAACCTTGTAGGCCATCGAATGCTTCATGAAGTTCTCGTCATCGCGCTCCGGGAAGTCCTCGCGGAAGTGTCCGCCGCGGGATTCGGTGCGGTGCAGGGCGGCAACGCTCATGACCTTTGCCAGTTCCAGGAGGAAGCCAAGCTCCACGGCCTCGAGGAGGTCGAGGTTGAAGCGCTTGCCCTTATCCTGGACGCTGATTTTCTGGTACCGCTCCTCGAAGGAGGCGATGTCCGCCAGAACCTGCTGGATGGTTTCCGCGGTGCGGAACACCTGCATGTTCAGGTCCATGGTGTTCTGCAGGTCGCGGCGGATTTCGGAGACACGCTCGGTGCCTTCGGAGTTGCGCACGTGGTCCAGCAGGTTGACCGTGTCCAGCTCGGAGTTCTCCGGCAGGTCGACAAAGTCGGCGGTCAGGGCGTATTCGGCAGCGTAGATGCCGGCCCGCTTGCCGAAGACGTTGATGTCCAGCAGGGAGTTGGTGCCCAGCCGGTTGGAGCCGTGTACGGACACGCAGGCAACTTCGCCGGCCGCATACAGCCCGGGGATCACCGTGTCGTTGTCCTGGAGTACCTCGGCCTTGATGTTGGTGGGAATGCCGCCCATCACGTAGTGCGCCGTCGGGAACACCGGCACCGGTTCGGTGTAGGGCTCCACACCGAGGTAGGTGCGGGCGAACTCCGTGATGTCCGGAAGCTTCGCATCGATGTGCGCCGGTTCCAGGTGCGTCAGGTCCAGCAGGACGTAATCCTTGTTCGGGCCGCAGCCGCGTCCTTCGCGTACCTCGTTGGCCATGGAACGGGCCACGATGTCACGCGGCGCGAGGTCCTTGATGGTGGGGGCGTAGCGCTCCATGAAGCGTTCACCCTCGGAATTGCGGAGGATGGCGCCTTCGCCGCGTGCGGCTTCGGAGAGGAGGATCCCCAGCCCGGCCAGGCCGGTCGGGTGGAACTGGATGAACTCCATGTCTTCCAGGGGAATGCCGCGGCGGAACGCGATGCCCATGCCGTCACCGGTGAGGGTGTGTGCGTTGGACGTGGTCTTGTAGACCTTGCCGGCACCGCCGGAGGCGAACACGACGGACTTGGCCTGGAAGATGTGCAGCTCGCCGGTGGCGAGGTCATAGGAAATGACACCCGCAACCCGCTTCTGGCCGTCGGGGTCGACGACGGTGATGAGGTCCAGGACGTAGTACTCGTTGTAGAACTCAACGTTGTGCTTGACGCAGTTTTGGTAGAGCGTCTGCAGGATCATGTGGCCCGTGCGGTCTGCGGCGTAGCATGCACGGCGTACCGGTGCCTTGCCGTGGTCACGGGTGTGCCCGCCGAAGCGGCGCTGGTCGATGCGTCCTTCGGGCGTGCGGTTGAACGGCAGGCCCATCTTTTCCAGGTCCAGCACGGCGTCAATGGCTTCCTTGGCCATGACCTCGGCTGCATCCTGGTCCACCAGGTAGTCACCGCCCTTGACGGTGTCGAAGGTGTGCCATTCCCAGTTGTCTTCTTCGACGTTGGCCAGGGCCGCGCACATGCCGCCCTGTGCCGCACCGGTGTGGGAGCGGGTGGGGTACAGCTTGGTCAGTACCGCCGTACGGGCGCGCTGACCTGATTCGATGGCGGCACGCATACCGGCGCCGCCTGCGCCGACGATGACGACGTCGTACTTATGGACCTGCATAGCAGATGCTCTTTCTGTTGAAACTACTAGAAATTCGTGGGCGTACCCGTGGTTGTCCTGCGCCGGCCTTAGCTGGCGCCGCAGAACTCCTGGAGCGTCTCAGTCGAGGCGCCTGCAAGGCAGGGGTCAAAGGTGAAGATCACCAGGGTGCCGAGCACGATGATCACGAAGGTCGCGACATAGAGGACAGTCTTGAGCCACATGCGGGTGGCCTTCTTGTCTGCGTAGTCGTTGATGATGACGCGGACGCCGTTGGTGCCGTGAAGCATGGCCAGCCACAGCATGACCAGATCCCAGACCTGCCACAGCGGGCTTGCCCACTTGCCGGCAACGAAGCCGAAGTCAACGGCGTGGATGCCGTCGCCCAGGACCAGGTTCATAAACAGGTGCGTGAAGATCAGGACAACAAGGATCACGCCGGAGACGCGCATGAACAGCCACGCAAGCATTTCAAAGTTGCCGCGGCCCGAGGAGTTGCGCGTGTAGCGCGGGGCGATGCGTCCTGAACGGGGTGCTTCGAGGGCGTGCGCTTCGTTAGTAGATGTGCTCATTGGTTATTAACCCCCGAAGACGTTGGGCAGGTGGCGAATGGAGAAGCCGATAACCGTAACGGCCCACAGGGCAACAACGCCCCAGAGCATCTGGCGCTGGTACTTGGGCCCCTTCTTCCAGAAGTCGATCAGGACTACACGCAGGCCGTTGAAGGCATGGAACACAATCGCCGCAACGAGACCAAGCTCGCCGAGGCCCATAATCGGGTTCTTGTAGGATTCGATCACCACGTTGTAGGCCTCCGGCGAAACTCGCACCAAAGAGGTATCCAGAACATGGACCAAAAGGAAGAAGAAGATCGCCACGCCGGTGATACGGTGCACAACCCACGACCATTGGCCCTCACGGCCACGGTAGAGAGTGCCTGCTGGTAACTTCGACACTGAATTTTCCTCCCTGCATCGCAGCGGCGTTAGCGCGTGTTCCACGCAGTGATGACGCCGGTGCGACAGCGATATAAGCTCTACCATAATCTAGGCTGACGTGACCGGGGTTTCAATTTAGGTTCGCCTATGGTGTGACGCTGATTACATTGAATCGGCGCTGAAAAGGCTGTAGCGGGGCCGCTTCCTGAAGTTCGCCGGCAGGCTGGGCTAATCTTGGCTGTGATGAGTAACGAAAAGCCACAAGCCGCCCCTGCGTCCGCCGTTCTTGACCGTTTTTACGGGGTCATCCCGGCGGGCGGCGTCGGTACGCGCCTTTGGCCTCTTTCCCGGGCGGCCGCACCCAAGTTCCTGCACGACCTGACAGGGTCGGGCTCCACGCTGATCCGGGCCACCTACGAGCGCCTGAGCCCGCTCAGCGGAGACCGCGTCATGGTAGTGACCGGGGCCGTGCACCGGCAGGCCGTGCGGCAGCAGCTGCCCGAAATCTCCAATAAGAACCTGGTCCTGGAACTCGAGCCGAAGGATTCGGCCGCAGCGATCGGCCTTGCCGCGGCGATCCTTTACAAGCGGGATCCGCAGATCATCATGGGGTCCTTCGCCGCAGACCAGGTCATTGCTCCCGTGGAGGTCTTCCAGGCCGCCGTCCGGGAAGCCGTGCACACCGCAGCGCAGGGATATATCGTCACCATCGGCATCGAACCCACGCACCCGTCCACCGGTTTCGGTTATATCCGTGCCGGTGAGCAGCTGCGGGTTGCCGGCGCACCGAGCGCACGCTCCGTGGTCGAGTTCGTGGAGAAACCGTCCGCGGATGTTGCGCAGACGTACCTGGACAGCGGCAGCTACAGCTGGAACGCCGGCATGTTCGTGGCCCCGGTGGATCTGATGCTCAAGCACCTGGAAGCCAATGAGCCGGTGCTCTACGCCGGCCTGATGGAAATTGCGGACGCCTGGGACACCACCCGACGCCGCGAAGTGGTCCGCCGCGTCTGGCCCTCGCTGCCCAAGATTGCCATTGACTATGCCGTCGCTGAACCGGCGGCGGCAGCAGGTGACGTCGCAATGATCCCGGGTGCGTTCAGCTGGGATGATGTCGGCGACTTCGCCGCGATCGGCCGCCTGAACCCCGCAGCGGAAAACAGCAACCTGACGGTCATGGGCGAGGGTGCCCGCGTCTACTCCGAAAACGCCACCGGAATAGTCGTCTCCGATACCAAGCGTGTCATTGCGCTGATCGGGATTGAGGACGTCGTCATCGTGGACACTCCCGACGCCCTGCTGGTGACCACCAAGGAACACGCGCAGGAAGTCAAGAAGGCCGTGGAACACCTGAAGGCCAGCGGCGACACCGACGTCCTGTAGGCGGTCCGCCGAACACCGTCACGCGGCGTCGTTTCCGGTGCCGCACATTCCCGCTTTGGCTCCGGAATTGGCTAACCTTGAGGTTGTGCAGACTATCCCTTTGAGCAATTCGCCAATCCCCTCAATACGGGGGAGTGTGGCGCCGCTCATGGACGGATTGATTGAGTTCCGGCGGGACCTCCACTCGCATCCCGAGCTCTCGCATAAGGAATTCCGTACTACCGACCGCATTGTCGAAGCCCTGGAGCATGCGGGCCTGACACCCAAACGGCTCGAAAACACGGGCGTTGTGGTGGACATCGGCGAAGGTCCCGTCCGGCTGGCGGTCCGGGCGGATATCGATGCCCTTCCCGTGTTGGAGGAGACCGGGCTGCCGTACGCCTCGGAGAACACCGGCATAGCCCACGCCTGCGGCCATGACATCCACACCACGGTGATGCTTGGCGTAGCCAAGGTGCTTGCAGGGTTCGACGCCGCCGGTGAGCTGGGCGGACGGGTGCGCGTGATTTTCCAGCCGGCGGAAGAAGTGATGCCGGGCGGCGCCCTCTCGGTGATCGAGCAGGGGGCCCTGGACGGCGTGCCGCGCGTCCTGGCCCTGCACTGCGACCCCCGGGTGGACGTGGGGCAGGTCGGCACCCGCATCGGTGCGATTACCTCGGCGTCCGACACCATCCGGATCGAACTCAGCGGCCGCGGCGGGCATACCTCCCGCCCGCACCTGACCGAGGACCTGGTCTTCGCGCTGGCCGAGATCGCAGTCAGTGTTCCGGCCGTGCTCTCCCGCCGCATCGATGTGCGCAGCGGAGTTTCCGTGGTGTGGGGCCAGATGCACGCGGGTTCCGCGCCCAATGCCATTCCCGGACACGGATTCATGGCCGGCACCATGCGCTGCCTCGACGCCGAAGCCTGGCATGCCGCCGGGGAGCTGCTGGACAAGGTGGTGCGGGAAATCGCGGCGCCGTTCGGCGTCGACGTGCACCTGGAGCACATCCGCGGCGTTCCCCCGGTTATTAACGCCGACGCCGAGATCAGCCTGATCGAGGCGGCGGCCCGCGCCGAACTGGGCGAAGACGCCGTTGTGCTGGCCCCGCAGTCGATGGGCGGGGAGGACTTCGCCTGGATGACGCAGGCGGTGCCGGGCGCCCTGATGCGGCTCGGCACCCGCTCGCCCGGCGGGGAAACGTTCGATCTGCACCGTGGAGACTACAACCCGGATGAACGGGCAATCAGCTGCGGCGTAAGCGTGATGGCAGCCGCCGCCCTCCGCGCCGCACGGGGCCTGCGGCACTGACTGCGCATCGCCCGTTCCACCTCGTTGGGGCTGCGTAACCTGGCGACACAATCCGGCCGGCAAGCTGCGCAGGGAACCGGCCGGGACCATAGCAGTCCGGTCCCGGCCGGAAGTTCCCATTTGATAACAACATGTAAACAATGTTCCACCAGCACCGAATTTGGATTTGGTGTTGCCTCCGACACACTATGGTTATGTTGCTGCGGTCCAACGACGGACGGAGCGCTGCGCCACGCGCTGCACCTTTAAAGGGCACCGTTCGGCGAAAACCATTTCTTTTCTGGAGGAACATTGAAGAATTACCCGCGCAGCTTTAAGCGCAACGCAGGCGTCTCCGCCGCCATGCTCGGCGTCTCAGCTCTCCTGCTTTCCGGCTGCGGTGCTGCACCGGAAGAGGAAGAAGGCGGCTCCGAAGCAGCCAACAGCGACTTCACCGGCTGCATTGTCTCCGACGCCGGTGGCTGGGATGACCGCTCCTTCAACCAGTCCAGCTACGAAGGCCTGATGGCTGCGAAGGATTCGCTGGGCATCGAGACCCGCGACGCCGAGTCCCAGGCTCCCACCGACTTCACGAACAACGTTGACAGCATGGTCCAGGCCGGCTGCGACCTGACCGTGACCGTCGGCTTCCTGCTTTCCGACGCCACGAAGGCCGCCGCCGAAGCGAACCCCGACGTGAACTTCGCGATCGTCGATGACAACGCGATCGAGCTCGACAACGTCAAGCCGATCATCTACGACACGGCCCAGGCTGCCTTCCTTGCCGGCTACGTCGCTGCAGGCTCGTCCGAGACCGGCACCGTCGCTACCTACGGCGGCATGAACATCCCCACCGTGACCATCTTCATGGAGGGCTTCGCCCAGGGTGTTGAGTACTTCAACAAGGAGAACGGTGCCGACGTCAAGGTCCTCGGCGCAGACTCCTTCGTCGACAGCTTCGACAACCGTGCCGCAGGCAAGACCCTGACGCAGAACTTCATCAACGAAGGCGCCGACGTCATCATGCCCGTCGCCGGTCCGGTTGGCCTGGGCACCATGGAAGCAGTGGTCGAGGCCAACGAAGGCGGCAAGAACGTCCGCGCCGTCTGGGTTGACTCCGACGGATACGAGACAGCTGAAATCGGCAAGGAATTCATCCTGACCTCGGTCATGAAGCTGATGGGCGACGCAGTCGAGGATGTCATCACCGAGTCCGTTGATGACAACTTCAGCGCCGAGCCGTACGTGGGCACCCTGGAGAACGGCGGCGTTGACCTGGCGCCGTTCCACGACCAGGAGGCCAACGTCCCCGAAGACGTCAAGTCCGCCGTCGAGGACCTGAAGGCCAAGATCATCTCCGGTGAGATCACGATCGAAGCCGAGTCCAGCCCGAAGCAGTAGCAACGGGCGAACTGCCCTCAGACAACCGCCATGTCCCGCAGTAGAGACTGCTGGACATGGCGGTTTGTCTGTGCCGGACAGCCCTACCTCCCACACAGCACTTTTTAGAACAGATTGGTTGGGGTTTTGTGAAACTCGAGCTTCAAGGCATCACCAAGCGATTCGGTTCGCTGGTAGCCAATGACCACATCGACCTCGTGGTCGAGCCGGGGCAGGTACACAGCCTGCTCGGCGAGAACGGCGCCGGTAAATCGACGCTGATGAACGTCCTCTACGGCCTCTACGAGCCGACCGAGGGACAGATCCTCATCGACGGGCGGCCGGTAACCTTCAACGGCCCTTCGGACGCCATGGCCGCAGGCATCGGCATGGTGCACCAGCACTTCATGCTCGTACCGGTGTTTACTGTGGCCGAGAACGTGGCCTTGGGAAATGAAAAAACGCGGTTCGCCGGAATGCTGAACCTGGACGACACCCGCCGCCGGATCCGGGAGATCTCGGACCAGTACGGGTTCGACGTCGATCCCGACGCTCTGGTGGAAGACCTGCCCGTCGGCGTCCAGCAGCGCGTGGAAATCATCAAGGCACTGATCCGGGACGCAGAAGTCCTGATCCTCGACGAACCGACCGCCGTCCTTACCCCGCGTGAAACAGACGAACTGCTGGGCATCATGCGCCAGCTCACCAGTGACGGCAAGGGCGTCGTCTTCATCTCGCACAAGCTGCGCGAGGTCAAGGCCGTTTCCGACGTCATCACGGTAATCCGCCGCGGCAAGGTAGTCGGCTCCGCAGAGCCCAGCGCCGGCACCACCGAACTGGCAGCACTGATGGTGGGCCGTTCGGTCAGCCTGAGCCTGGACAAGGCTCCGGCCGTCCCGGGCGAAGAGACCTTCCGGGTGGAGAACCTCACGGTTCTCTCCGCGAGCGGCCAGCCGGTGGTTAACGGCCTGAGCTTCGGCATTGCCAAGGGTGAAATCCTGGCCGTCGCCGGTGTCCAGGGCAACGGCCAGACCGAGCTCACCGAAGCGGTCATGGGCCTGCAGGAACACGTGACCGGCTCCATCAAGCTGGACGGACGGGAACTCGTGGGCATGAAGACCCACAGGATCATCGACGCCGGCGTCGGCTTCGTACCCGAGGACCGCAACGTTGACGGACTGGTCGGCACCTTCTCTGTTGCCGAGAACCTGGTCCTCAACCGCTATGACGAGCCGCCGTTTGCGCGCGGCCTGTCGATGAAGCCTGCAGTGGTCGGCGCCAACGCCGAGGAAAAGATCACCGAGTTCGATATCCGTACCCAGACTGCGGCGACGCCGGCGGGCACACTGTCCGGCGGTAACCAGCAGAAGGTGGTTATGGCCAGGGAACTGTCCCGGCCGCTCTCACTGTTCATCGCCAGCCAGCCCACCCGCGGGGTGGACGTTGGTTCCATCGAATTCCTGCACCGGCGGATCATCGCCGAACGGGAAGCCGGCACGCCGGTGATGATCGTGTCCACCGAACTGGACGAGGTCCTCGAACTCGGGGACCGTATTGCCGTGCTGTACGGCGGCCGCCTGATGGGCATTGTGCCCGGCGGCACATCGCGGAACGTGCTGGGCCTGATGATGGCCGGCATGACCGCCGACGAGGCGCTGGCCCGAGAGGCCGCGCCCGAGGAAAACCAAATTATTGAGGGAGGGGCGCAGTGAGCCCGGAAAAGTCCACCACTGGTGGGCCAGCACCAGACCGCAAGACTTCGGCTGCCGATGAGGCACGCCTCGAAGTAGCTGCGGAAACCGCCGGAGGCCAGCTGGCGCCGCCCGCCGCCGCCGTCGGCAGTACCATCACCCCGGAGACGGACACCCGTCGCGGCGTCCTCGAGCGGATCGTGACCGGAAACGGTCTGGTATCCGTCCTCGCCGTCCTGATGGCCCTGATTGTGGGCGGGGTGCTGATCGCCCTGACCAACGAGGAAGCCACTGAGGCAGCCGGCTACCTGTTCAACCGTCCCGGCGATTTCTTCGCCGCTGCCTGGGATGCGGCGGCCGGAGCGTACTACTCGCTCTTCCAGGGTTCGATCATCAATCTGGAGGCCGAGACCTTCACCCGTGCGATCTACCCCCTCACCCAGACGCTGACCACCGCCACCCCGCTGATCTGCGCCGGCCTCGGCGTGGCGCTGGCGTTCCGTGCCGGCCTGTTCAACATCGGTGCGCAGGGGCAGATCATCATGGGTGCCACACTGGCGGCGTGGGTCGGGTTCACCTGGCAGCTGCCCGCAGTGCTGCACATCCTCCTGGTGATCATCGCCGGCCTGATCGGCGGAGCCATCTGGGCCGGTATTGCCGGCCTGCTGAAGGCCCGCACCGGTGCCCACGAGGTGATCGTCACGATCATGCTCAACTATGTGGCCATCCAACTGGTCGCGTTCCTGCTCTCCACTCCCGGTTTCCAGCGGGAGGGCAGCAACAACCCGATCAGCCCGCTGCTGGCTGACAGTGCCATGTTCCCCAAGCTGTTCGGCGCGGATTTCCGCCTGCACTGGGGCTTCATCCTGGCGATCGCGGCCACGGTCTTCGTATGGTGGCTGCTCAACCGTTCCACCATCGGCTTCGAACTGCGTGCCGTGGGTGCCAACCCCGACGCCGCCCGGAACGCCGGTATCAGCACCACGAAGGGCTACGTGGTGGTTATGCTCATCGCCGGCGCCCTGTCCGGCCTCGCCGGCGTGTCCCAGGTCTCCGGAACCGAGCGCGTTCTGACCACCGACGTGGCGGCCAGCTTCGGCTTTGACGCCATCACGGTGGCGCTGCTGGGCCGTTCGACGCCGTGGGGTACCTTCGCTGCCGGCCTCCTCTTCGGCGCTTTCCGCGCCGGGGGTGTCGCCATGCAGACCAACACCGGTACCAGCATCGACATTGTCCTGGTGGTCCAGTCCCTGATCGTGCTGTTCATTGCGGCCCCGCCGCTGGTGCGTTCGCTGTTCAGGATCCCGCCGCCCGGAGCCTTCCGCTCCACCCGCAAGCCCGCCGCAGCCGCCGGAGGAGCAGCATGAGCACCGCAACTACTACCCCCACCCCCGCGCTGACCCCGGCGCCCGCTGCCCTTGTGCGCAGCTGGAAGACACCGATCCTGCTTGGCGTGCTTGCCCTGCTGTCCCTGGTGTTCTTCGCTTTCGGGGCTCCGTCCACCGATGTCACCTTCCGGCTGACCGATCCCGGGGCAGCCATAACGCTGCCGGACCTGGTGTTCTCCGCCAAGGTCTTCGGCTGGGCAGGCGCAATCGTGCTCGTCCTGGCCGCTGCCTGGGCCTTTGTCCTGGTCCGTTCGGGGCGGCGCCTGCCGCTCTGGCTCCCGGTGATTTTCGGCGTCGTCTTCGTGGCGGCGTTCCTTTCCTGGTCCGTCGGCAGCGCCGGCACGCCCAACATTGCCCTCTACGGCCTGCTGGCCGGCAGCATCACCCTCGCCGTGCCGCTGATTTTCGGTTCACTCTCGGGTGTCCTGTGTGAACGCGTCGGCGTGGTCAACATCGCCATCGAGGGCCAGCTCCTCTTCGGCGCCTTTGCCGCAGCAGTGGCCGGCACCGTGTCCGGCAGTGCCTTCGTCGGTCTGCTGGCAGCAGCGGTTGCCGGCGTGCTCGTCTCCCTGGTGCTGGCCGTCTTCAGCATCAAGTACGTGGTCAATCAGGTCATCGTGGGCGTCGTGCTGAACGTGCTCGTGTCCGGCCTGACCGGCTTCCTCTTCTCCACCGTGCTCAGCGCGAACCCGGCCGAATTGAACTCGGCGCCGCGCCTGCCGAACATCCGGATTCCGTTCCTGGCAGACATCCCGATCATCGGACCGATCCTGTTCGATCAGTCGCTGATCGGCTACCTGATGTACTTCGCCGTTGCGGCGGTCTACTTCGGACTGTTCCACACCCGCTGGGGCCTGCGTACCCGTGCGGTGGGAGAACACCCGAAGGCGGCCGACACCCTGGGCGTCAACGTCAACCGGACCCGGTTCACCAACGTGCTGCTCGCCGGTGCCGTGGCCGGTGTCGGCGGTTCGTTCTTCACCCTCGTATCGGTCTCCAGCTTCGGCCAGGACATGACCGGCGGCCAGGGCTACATTGCCCTCGCAGCCCTCATCCTTGGCCGCTGGAACCCGCTCGGTGCCGCAGCCGCGGCCCTGCTGTTCGGCTTCGCTACGAACCTGCAGTACGTCCTGGGCCTGCTGGGTACCCCGGTGCCCAGCCAGTTCCTGTCGATGTTGCCCTACGTGGTGACGATCTTCGCGGTGGCCGGCGTCGTGGGCAAGTCCCGTGGCCCGGCTGCCAGCGGCGTGCCGTACATCAAGGGATAGCTCTCAGGGGGACCTGCTGCCGGGAAGCCGGCGGCAGGTCCCTCGTGGTTTCCGGTCCGACCGGACCGGAAACCCAATTGGAAGGAAGACATGACACAGACGACCCCCGGCCAGGTGGACTGGGACCAGCTCCTGGAAACCGCACGCGCGGCCCTGGCCCACGCCTACGTGCCCTACTCGAAATACCCGGTAGGTGCTGCGGCGCTTACCGACGACGGACGGATTGTTTCCGGCTGCAACATCGAAAACGCCTCCTACGGGCTGACGCTGTGCGCCGAATGCTCGATGATCAGCCAACTGCAGATGACCGGAGGCGGCCGCCTGGCTGCCTTTGCCTGCGTGGACGGATCCGGCAACGTACTGATGCCGTGCGGCCGCTGCCGTCAGCTGCTCTACGAATTCCGGGCACCGGGTATGCAGTTGATGACAGTAAGCGGCATTCGAAGCATGGACGAAGTCCTGCCGGATGCTTTTGGACCGCAGCACCTCGAAGGGCAGGACAAATAAACATGACCGCTGAAAAGTTCGACGCCGTAGACATCATCGGAATCAAGCGGGACCGGGGGACACTGACCCCGGAACAGATTGACTGGACCATCGACGCGTACACCCGCGGAGCGATCGCGGATGAGCAGATGGCCGCGCTGAACATGGCAATCCTGCTCAATGGCATGAGCCGGGCGGAAATTTCCCGCTGGACCACCGCCATGATCAATTCGGGGGAGCGGATGGACTTCTCCTCCCTCGGCAAGCCGACCTCGGACAAGCACTCGACCGGCGGCGTGGGAGACAAGATCACCCTCCCGCTGGCGCCTCTGGTGGCCGTTTTCGGTGTTGCCGTCCCGCAGCTCTCCGGCCGCGGGCTAGGCCACACCGGCGGCACTCTGGACAAGCTCGAAGCCATTCCGGGCTGGCAGGCGGCCCTGACCAATGATGCGCTGATGGCCCAGCTGCGCGACGTCGGCGCGGTTATCTGCGCTGCCGGTGCGGGTCTGGCCCCGGCCGACAAGAAGCTCTACTCGCTGCGTGACGTCACGGGAACGGTGGAAGCCATTCCGCTGATCGCTTCCTCGATCATGAGCAAGAAGATCGCCGAAGGCACCGGTTCGCTGGTGCTCGACGTCAAGGTCGGAAGTGGCGCGTTCATGAAGGACGAGGCCCGCGCCCGCGAACTGGCCGAGACCATGGTGGCCCTGGGCAAGGACGCCGGCGTGAACACGGTGGCCCTGCTGACCGACATGTCCACCCCGCTGGGCCTGACTGCCGGGAACGCCATCGAGGTACAGGAGTCCGTGGAGGTACTCGCCGGCGGCGGACCCCAGGACGTCGTAGAGCTCACCCTGGCCCTGGCCCGCGAAATGCTCACGGCAGCCGGGCAGCCCGACGCCGACCCCGAAGCAGCACTGAAGGACGGCCGCGCAATGGACGTCTGGCGCCGGATGATCTCCGCGCAGGGCGGCGACCCGGATGCTGCGCTTCCCGTGGCCCGCGAGTCCGAAACCATCTACGCGCCCGCCGACGGCGTGCTGGTGGAACTCGATGCCCTCTCCGTAGGCGTTGCCGCTTGGCGCCTCGGTGCCGGCCGTGCCCGCAAGGAAGACGCGGTCCAGGCCGGTGCCGGCGTCGTGATGCATGCCAAGCCGGGCGCCACCGTCCGGGCCGGCGAGCCGCTGATGACGCTGCTCACCGACACCCCCGAAAAGTTCGACCGTGCCCGCGAGGCACTGGCCGACGCCGTCGTCGTAGCTCCCGAGGGGTCGCGTCCGGCACGGAAGCTGATCATCGACCGGATCAGCTAGGGCCTCGCTTCTTCCGGGGCCCGGGGGCGCCGGGGTGCCGGGCCCTGCGGGCCATACGGGCCCCGGAACGGCGGCAACGAAATTTCCTTGCTCGCAGAGCTCGCAGGAAATATTAAAGCCGCCTTCCTCCGGGGCCCTCCGCGGCCCTTCGGGTCCGGCGCGCCGGTCCAGCCCTCCGCGGCCCTCCGGGTCCGGCGGGACCGGTGCCCCTGGTGGGGGTGCCTCCGCCGGGGAGCGCCGGACATCCAGGACCGCTTGACGGATGGCGCGTCGCCCAGAGGGTCGCCGCAGGCATCGGTCTCTGCGTGGCATGCTTGTAAGGGACCTAGGTAGCTAACTCAAGGAGCGGCAGCTGTTGGACGTTCTCAGTGCCACAGTGGACGGCATAAACAACTTCATCCTCTCCACAGCGGGTTCGCCGTGGGTCTACATCGGGCTCCTGGCCTGCTGCCTGATCGACGGCTTCTTCCCGCCGGTGCCCAGCGAGTCCCTGGTGGTCGCACTGGCATCGCTGGCGCTCAGCGGCGCCGGCGTGAATATCTGGCTGCTCATTCCCGCAGCAGCCCTGGGTGCCTTCCTGGGCGACAATCTCGCCTATCTGCTGGGCCGCTGGATCGGGACCGAAAGGTTCCGCTGGATGCGCACGCCGAAGATGCGCCGTTCCTTCGCCTGGGCCCGCCATGAACTCGACAAACGCTCCATGTCGCTGATCCTCGTGGCCCGGTTCATCCCCGTTGGCCGCGTGGTAGTCAACCTCACCGCCGGCGCCACAGGGTTCCCTCGACGCCGGTTTATCTCCCTGACCGCGATCTCCGGGATTGTCTGGGCTGCCTACAGCGTGGCTATCGGCGCGATAGCCGGTGCCTGGTTCAACGAGCACCACCTGCTCGGCGTGGTGGTGGGTGTAACCGGCGCCCTCGTCCTGGGCCTGGTCATTGACCGCATCATCACCCTGGTCCGGGGCCCCGCAGCGGGGGCAGTACCCGTGGCAGCGGACGACATGCCGAACGCCGACGACGACGCGAGCACGCAGAAGGCCGCCTGAAACACCGTAGAGTTGCTGTGTGACTGAGCCTACAAACCTCCCCGCATCCTCTTCCCTCGACGTGCGCAGCCTGCCGAAGGTATCGCTGCACGACCACCTTGACGGCGGCCTCCGTCCGGCCACCATCATTGAGCTGGCCGCCGCCGTCGGCCATACCCTGCCGAGCACCGACCCCGCCGCACTGGGGGAGTGGTTCCGCGATTCGGCGGACTCCGGATCCCTGGAGCGCTACCTCGAAACCTTCGACCACACCATCGCCGTCATGCAGACGCGCGAGGGCCTGGTGCGGGTGGCCCGCGAATTCGTCGAAGACCTGGCAGCTGACGGCGTGGTCTACGCGGAAGTCCGCTGGGCTCCGGAACAGCATGTGCAGGCGGGCTTGAGCCTGGACGAAGCCGTGGAAGCAGTGCAGGCAGGCATCGAAGAAGGCGTTGCGAACGCGGAAGCCGCAGGCAGCTTCATCCAGGTGGGACAGCTGATCAGCGCCATGCGGCACGCAGACCGCGCCATGGAGATCGCCGAGCTTGCCGTGCGGCACCGCGATTCCGGGGCCGTGGGCTTCGATATCGCCGGCCCGGAAGACGGCTTCCTGCCGTCGCGGTTCAAGGACGCGTTCACCTATCTGGCCGAAAACCAGTTCCCGGCCACTGTGCATGCCGGAGAAGCAGCCGGAATCGAGAGCATTGTGGATGCCCTGGTCCACGGCCGGGCGCTGCGGCTGGGCCACGGCGTGCGGATCGCCGAGGACATCGACGTCGAATTCGAGGACAACGGTGCGCCGGACGAACCCGAAGTGGGCATCGTGAGCATGGGCCGGGTGGCGAACTGGGTCCGGGACCGCGGTATCGCCCTGGAAGTGTGCCCGTCCTCGAACCTGCAGACCGGTGCCGTTGCCTCCTTCGGTGAGGACATCGAGACCCACCCGATCGACCTGCTTTACCAGACAGGCTTCGCCGTCACCGTCAACACGGACAACCGGCTGATGAGCTCGGTGACGCTCACCGGCGAGTTCGAGCTCCTGATGGACACCTTCGACTATGACCTCGACGATGTCCTGGAACTGACGATGAACGCCGTCAACGCCGCGTTCCTGCCGCTGGACGAGCGTGCTGCGCTTTCGGCCTATGTCACCGAGGGGTTCAACCGCGCCCGTGGCTGAAATCCCCCTTCCCGATGACCTCGGTGAGCGGTTCACCCGCCTTACCGAGGTCATCGGTGCCCTCCGCGAGCGTTGCCCCTGGACCAGGGCATTGACCCACGAGTCCCTGCTCGAGTACCTCGTGGAGGAAACATATGAGCTCGTTGAAGCGGTGGAGGGCGGAACGGCCGGTCCCGGGCGCGCTGCGGAGCTGCGCGCCGAACTCGGCGACGTCCTGCTGCAGGTGCTGCTTCATGCCCGCCTGCAGCAGGAAGCCGGTAGCTTCACAGTGGCGGACGTGATTGATTCCCTTACTGCGAAGATGATCCGCCGGAACCCGCATGTGTTCCGCCCCGACGGCAGCCTCCGGGAATCCAGCGAAGAGTCCGGTATCGCGGCGATTGAACAGGCTTGGGACGAAGCGAAGAAGGCCGAGACGCCCTCCCGGATCTCGCCGTTCGAGGGAATTCCCGCAGGCCTGCCGGCGCTGCTCCTGGCCGCCAAGACCCTGTCGCGTGCCAGCCGCGCCGGACGGCGGCTGCCTCCGACACAGCCCTCGAATGTGGAATTTGCAGATGAAAACGAGCTCGGTGACGTGCTGTTTTCACTGGTCCGCCGTGCCTCGGAACAGGGGCTCGACGCCGAAACGGCCCTGCGGGCGGCGGTCCGCCGGTACACGGACGAAGACGCAGGCACCTGATTTCGACGCCGCCTACCCTGCGCCGAAGAGATCACCGATGTCCGTGATTCAGCTCACCGGACCTTACTCGGAGCCGTGATTCTATTAGGCTAAGAGGCAGACACTCAGAACCTGCCCGCCAGGCAGGTCTGCGGTTTTCTTCCCAATCGTTCCAATGAACAGGAGCAATTCAATGGCCATCATCGATGCCATCCATGCCCGCGAGATTCTTGATTCCCGCGGCAACCCCACCATCGAGGTGGAGGTGCTGCTCGACGACGACACCTTCGGCCGCGCGGCTGTCCCCTCCGGCGCCTCCACCGGCGCTTTCGAAGCCAACGAACGCCGTGACGGTGAGAAGAACCGCTACCAGGGCAAGGGCGTGCTGCAGGCCGTTGAAGCCGTGATCGAACAGATCCAGCCGGCACTGCTCGGGTTCGACGCATCCGACCAGCGTGCCATCGACCAGGCCATGATCGACCTGGACGGCACCGAGAACAAGTCCGGCCTGGGCGCCAACGCCATCCTCGGCGTCTCCCTCGCGGTCGCCCGTGCCGCCGCAGAATCAGCTGCACTGCCGCTGTACCGCTACCTCGGCGGTCCCAACGCGCACATCCTGCCCGTGCCGCTCATGAACATCCTGAACGGCGGTTCGCACGCCGATTCCGACGTCGACATCCAGGAATTCATGATCGTTCCCCTGGGCGCTCAGACCTACTCCGAGGGCCTGCGCTGGGGTGTTGAGGTCTACCACAACCTCAAGTCCGTGCTGAAGGAAAAGAACCTCTCCACCGGTCTTGGCGACGAAGGCGGCTTCGCTCCGAACCTGCCCTCCAACCGTGCAGCCCTGGACCTGATCATCGAAGCCATCGAGCGTGCCGGCTACGTACCGGGCAATGACATTGCCCTGGCCCTGGACGTGGCAGCCTCCGAATTCTTCAAGGACGGCTCGTACCTCTTCGAGGGACAGAACCGGACCGCGGCCGAAATGTCCGCCTACTACGAGGAACTGGTCCGCGACTACCCGCTGGTTTCCATCGAGGACCCGCTGGATGAAGAGGACTGGGACGGCTGGAAGACCCTGACCGCGTCCATCGGCGACAAGGTGCAGATTGTGGGCGATGACCTCTTCGTCACCAACCCTGCACGGCTGGAAACCGGCATCAAGAACAACGCCGCCAACTCCCTGCTGGTAAAGGTCAACCAGATCGGCACCCTGTCCGAAACCCTGGACGCCATCACCATGGCCCAGCGTGCCGGCTACACCACCATCACGTCCCACCGCTCCGGTGAGACCGAAGACACCACGATCGCCGACATCTGCGTTGCCACCAACGCCGGCCAGATCAAGACCGGTGCTCCGGCCCGTTCCGAGCGCGTGGCCAAGTACAACCAGCTGCTGCGCATCGAAGAGGAACTGGACGACGCCGCACGCTACGCAGGGCGCAGCGCGTTCCCGCGCTTCAACAACGCCAAGTAGCCGTACCGCCGCGACGGCTGCCGGCCCGATTCCGGGACGGTAGGCGTTGCGGAACAGGCTCCAAACACCGCGGGTGGGTAACCTCATAGGAGGGAACCCGCCCGCGGTTGTTTTTCACCGCCCGCCCCGCCTCTTCGACAGCACCGATTTAGACAGGAAGCGCATGCCAACCCGACGCCCCAAGGTGCCCCGGTCCGCGGCCCCAGCCAACCCGGACAGGGTAAAAGCCAGCGGAGGCGACGCGTCGAAACCGGTGGAACCTGCCGCCCCGAAGGCTGCAACCCCGAAGGCTGCAACCCCGAGAGCTGCCGCCCCGAAGGCTGCAACCCCGAGAGCTGCCGCCCCGAAGGCTGCCGCCCCGAAGGCTGCCGCCCCGAAGGCTGCCGCCCCGAAGGCTGCCGCCCCGAAGGCGACGGCTAAGAAAGCACCGGCCCCGAAAGCTAAGCAGCCGGCGGCCCGGAAAGCCGAAGCTCCGAAGGCCGGAACGCAGCCGGGGAACCAGCGCTTCGGGAAGATGTCGGCATCGGACGCCCGCGCAGCAGTGCGCTCCCAGCTTTCCGGCGCGATCCGCCGCAAGTCCGATCCTGCACCGGAATCAAAAGCCCCCGCAGCCGTGCCGGAGGTGGAAGCCCCGGAAGAGCTGCGTCCAGTACCCGCGAAGGCATTCTCCGGACGGCTGCTGGTCCTTGCCATGGTGATGGTGGCCATCACCGTACTGCTTGCACCGTCGGTGCGGACGTACCTTCAGCAGCGCTCGGAGATCGCCGTGATGAAGACGGAGATTGCGGAGGCTGAAGCAACACAGGCCGAATTGGAAGTCCAGCTTGGCCGCTGGGAAGACCCTGCCTACATCAAGCAGCAGGCGAGGGACCGTATTTTCCTGGTGATGCCGGGGGAGAAGCGGTACCTGGTCAAGGGTGAAAACGGTGTGGAACAAGCAGAGCAGCTTGCTTTCGAAGAGGAGCCCGAAGACCTGCAGTGGGTGGATTCGCTGTGGGACTCGGTCAAGAAATCCGCCACGGCACAGTAATCTGGAGGCTGATAGAAGAAGCAGCCCGGGGCCCTCACCGGCCCCCACGGAAGGAACCTCCTGCATGACCCAGGACCAGCTCGCCCCCACCCAGGAAGACCTGGAAACCCTGAGCCGGCAGCTTGGCCGCCCGGTGCGCGACGTCGTTGAAATCGGCGCCCGCTGCGTCTGCGGCAACCCTCTGGTAGCCACCACGGCCCCCCGGCTGAGCAACGGCATACCTTTCCCCACCACCTATTACCTGACGCATCCGGTCATCACGGCTGCCGTGTCCCGGCTGGAAGCTGCCGGCCTGATGACCGATATGAGCCGCCGGCTGGAGGAGGACCCGGAGCTGGCGCAGCGGTACCGAAGCGCCCACGAACACTACCTCCGGGTCCGTAACGAGATCGGGGAGCGCACCGGAACCGGTCCGGTACCGGAAATCGACGGTGTCTCCGCGGGCGGAATGCCTAACCGCGTGAAGTGCCTGCACGTGCTGGTGGGCCATTCCCTGGCCGCCGGCCCCGGGGTGAATCCGCTGGGCGACGAAGCACTGGCCGCTATTGAACAATGGTGGACAACCGACCGCTGCTACTGCGAAGGTGCTTGGGACACTGCAGCTCCGGCTCCGGCGCGTGACCTTAGCCGCCACACGAAGACGCAGGGCCTAAGCCCGGAAGAACTCGAGAGCAAGAAGGCTGCACGCCGGCAGGCAACGGATGCCGCTACGAACGAGGGGGAACTGTGACAGGCCAGGAAGACAACCGCGCCGAAGGCATGCGGGTTGCAGCCATCGACTGCGGCACCAACTCCATCCGGCTCCTCATCGCGGACATCACCCGGGACGATCACGGCGCAGCCCAGCTCACCGACGTCGTACGCCTGATGCGGGTTAACCGGCTGGGACAGGGCGTGGATGCCACCGGACGGCTGGCCCCGGAAGCGTTGGAACGCACCTTTGCAGCGGCGGATGAGTACGCTGCCCTGATCCGTGAGCATGGTGCCTCCCGTATCCGGTTCGTTGCCACCTCCGCCAGCCGCGACGCCGAAAACCGGCAGGAATTCGTCGACGGAATCCGCGAACGCCTCGGCGTTGAACCCGAAGTGATCAGCGGAGACGAGGAAGCGGCGCTTTCGTTCGCCGGTGCGGCAAGCGTGTTCGCCGGCGGGAACGGCGCCAAGACACTCGTGGTGGACCTGGGCGGCGGCAGTACCGAGTTCGTCCTCGGTGACGGCTCCGGCGTCCTGGCGGCGAAGAGCACCAACATGGGCTGCGTGCGCTTCACCGAACGGTACCTGCTGTCGGATCCGCCTACCGAAGCGGAAATCGCGTCAGCACGCACCGACATCCTGGACATGATTGCTTCCGCACTGGTCAGTGTGCCGCTGGCCGAAGCCGATCGGCTGGTGGGGGTGGCCGGGACCATCACCACTGTCACCGCCGCGGCCTTGGGCTTGGCCGAGTACTCTCCCGAGGCCATACACGGGGCCGAGCTGAGCCGGGAGCGGATTGACGAGACAGCCGACGCCCTGCTGCGGCGGGACCGTGCCGGGCGGGCAGCACTGCCGTACATGCATCCGGGCCGCGTGGACGTTATCGGGGCCGGCGCGCTGATCTGGCGCACCATCGTGGACCGCATCGACGAACTGACCGACGGCCGCGTGGCCACGGCGTTCGCCAGCGAACACGACATCCTTGACGGCATTGCGCTGAGCGCGTGAGGGCAACGGGAACCGCTCCCGGCCGCCGCCGGGGAGGCGCCGCACGCCTCAGGACCGCCGCCGCAGCGCTCTGCGCAGCAGTGGCGGTGCCGCTGCTGGCACCTGCTCCGGCACAGGCCGATGAATGGCGGGACAAACAGTATTGGCTCGCCGACTACGGTGTGACCGAGGCCTGGAAGACCACCAAGGGTGCCGGAGTGAAGGTGGCCGTCATCGATACCGGCGTCGATGCAACTCACCCTGACCTGGCCGGTGCCGTCGTCGGAGGGTTCGATGCATCAGGCGCGGGCGATCCGCAGGGTGCCAGGGGCCTCGGCAGCACACCCGGGCACGGAACGCTGGTGGCGACACTGCTGGCGGGCCGGGGCCACGAGAAACCCCCGGAGGACAAGGAAGCCGGCGAAGGGGACGAAAAGGAAGGCGAGGACAAGGACAAGCCGGCGGACCGGCCCGACGGCATCATCGGCGTTGCCCCCGAGGCGGAGATCCTCGCTGTCTCCACCTGGATCGGCGGAACGAATCCCGGCGGAGTTCCGATTGACACGCAGATCCCCGCCGCCGTCCGCTGGGCCGTGGATAACGGCGCCCAGGTCATCAACATGTCCCTCGGCAGTACCTCGACCGCCTGGCCGGAAAGCTGGGACGACGCGTTCCTTTACGCCGAGCAGAATGACGTGGTGGTTGTCGCAGCCGCCGGCAACCGCGGTGTCGGCATGGTCCAGGTGGGAGCACCTGCCACCATTCCCGGGGTCCTCACCGTGGCCGGACTGAACCGGCAGGGCGAGGCCAGCCAGAACTCGTCCTCCGAAGGCATCAGCATTGGTGTTGCCGCTCCTGCCGAAGACCTGATCGGGGGGATGCCCGGGGACACATCCCGGTATGCGAAATGGGAAGGCACCTCCGGGGCGGCGCCGCTGGTGTCCGGTGTTGCTGCACTTATCCGTGCTGCACACCCGGAAATGAGCGCGGCAGATGTGGTCAACCGGATCGTCAGCACCGCGCGGGACGCCGGGGACCCGGGGACAGACACTATTTACGGCTACGGGATCCTGGACGCCAATGCCGCAGTGAATGCCGATGTTCCCTCGGTCACCAGCAACCCGCTGGGAACCATTGCCGAGTGGATCCGCGTGCACCGGCGGGTGGCGGATGAGTCGCCCGGCGCTGCGGATATTCCCGCCCCCTCGGTCCCGGACCTGCCGGAGCCCGCCGTCCCGGTGGCGCAGGAGCCGGCTGCTGCGAACGGCAACCTACCCGCCGTCGTCGTACTTGGTTTCGGCGGGCTCCTGGTGGCCCTGCTGGTGGCCGGCACGGTGCATGTGACTCACGTTCGACGCCGCGGGACAACGGCCGGCGGGACGCAGGCGACCGAAACGGGCTCCCTGGATGAAGCGGGAGTCCGGTAGCGAAACGCCCTGTTCGCGGTTTGTCAAATGGTTCGTGAAAGCTTTCACAAACTCAGGTAGGATTGGGGCATGGCATCGAACAAGCAGTTTTCTGATCGTCCCCGCGTTCTGGTGGTCGGCGGTGGTTACGTCGGTCTGTACGTGGCCAAAGACCTCCAGAAGAAGGTAAAGGAACAGGGAGGGATTGTTACGGTAGTGGATCCGCTGCCGTACATGACCTACCAGCCTTTCCTTCCCGAGGTTGCCGCAGGCACCATTGAAGCCCGCGACGCCGTTGTGTCCCACCGCATGCACTTGAAGCAGACCGAGCTGATCAACGGCAAGGTGACTTCCATCAACCATGCCGCCCGCACCGCGACCATTGAGCCGGGCGACGGCAGTGAGCCGTTCGAGCTGCCGTACCAGGATGTTGTCGTAGCGGCAGGCTCGATCACCCGCACCTTCCCGATCCCGGGCCTCGCCGAGGCCGGCATCGGAATGAAGAGCATTGAAGAAGCAATGGCCACCCGGAACCACGTGCTCGAGCGCATTGAAACCGCATCGCTCATGCCCATTGGCCCGGAACGCGAACGTGCGCTGACCTTCGTCGTCGTCGGCGGCGGCTTTGCCGGCATCGAAACCCTGACCGAGCTCGAAGACATGGCCCGCGACGCGGTCCGTATCAATGACCGGCTTCGCCGCGAAGACCTCCGTTTCGTCCTGATCGAGGCCATGGGCCGGGTTATGCCCGAGGTCAAGCCGGACCAGGCCGAGTGGGTTGTCTCGAGCATGCGTGAGCGCGGCATCGAGGTCCTGCTGAACACGTCGCTGGCGTCCGCAGAAGGCGGCCTCCTCAAGCTGATCAACATGGCGGACAAGTCCCCGGCCGGCGAGTTCGGTGCTGACACCCTGATCTGGACCGCCGGTGTGCAGGCGAACCCGATGGTCCGCGCCACCGACTTCCCGGTGGATGAGCGCGGCCGTGTCCGCGCCAACGCCGAACTGCGCATCACCGGCGACGACGGCCCCATCGACGGCGCCTGGGCTGCCGGCGACGTCTCCGCGGTTCCGGATCTTTCCGGCGGCGGAGTAGGCGGCTTCTGCGTCCCGAACGCACAGCATGCCGTCCGCCAGGCGAAGCTGCTGGCCAAGAACATCATGGCCGCCCGCTACGGCGTCGGCACCGTGGAAGAGTACAACCACAAGAGCCTGGGTGCTGTTGCAGGCCTTGGCCAGTACAAGGGTGTCGCCAACATCATGGGCTTCGGCCTGAAGGGCTTCCCGGCCTGGCTGGCGCACCGTGGCTACCACGGCCTGGCCATGCCGATGTTCGAGCGCAAGTTCCGCGTCATCTCGGGCTGGCTGCTGAACGTGAGCTACGGCCGCGACCTGACGTCGCTGCGCAACCTGGAAGATCCGCGCCGCGGCTTCGAGGAAGCAGCAACGCCGGCTAAGAAGCCGGCCGTGAAGGCCTAGTCTTCCGCATTCGTTCACAGACGACGACGGCGGCCCTCCAGCAGGAGGGCCGCCGTTGTTGTGTTTCCTGCCGTACACGCGTTTCCAGTAGGCTTGGAAGGCAATCGCAGAGCCCCAGTAGCCCAATTGGCAGAGGCAACCGACTTAAAATCGGTGTGTTGTCGGTTCGAGTCCGACCTGGGGTACTTCTAGCCGCGTGACCGGTTGCGGTGGCGCAGCAGCAGTCCGCCGGCGAGCAGTCCGAGGATGACGACCGCCGCGATCGCCGGCAGTGCCAGATCCGAGGCGGTACGTTCCTCATCCACCGCGTCCGTGGCGGACGGCGAGGGGCTGGCAGTCCGGCTGGGACTCGGTGACGTCGTGCCGGTCGAAGAGTTCCCTCCGGTTCCGCCGACGGTTGTTCCACCCGTGCTGCCGGTGGAAGCCGGGGACGGCGGCATAGTGGACGGCGCGGCTTCCGGTGTGGCTTCCGGCGTGGGCTCCACGGGTGCGGCGGGCGCGGCCGGAACCGGAACGGCGGGAACCGCCTCGGAATAGTTGCCGGTGGACGGATCGTAGTGGCTTTCGCCCGGGTTGTAGGACGGCGCCGGCACAGCGGGGCTGTAGGTGCTTACGACGCACGTCTCGACCCCGTCGATGACGGCGGGAAGGTAGCCCGGCGCGCACTCCAGGGCCTGTGCCGGAGCAGCGGGCCCCATCAGGAGCAGCACGGCAAGTGCGGAAGCGGCAGTGGACAGGCGTGGAATGTGCATTTGTTTCCCCCAAGATAACGGTTCTACGGCCATCGTATAGGGCTAATGCGCACTTCCCGGCAAGGGGATCAATGTTGGAATGTGACGAGCGTTACAAGGCTGTAACCGCAGCCTCTTATATTCGACACAATGATCTACTAGCTTTTCTTCTAATCAGGAACACCTGGTATTTGCGTCAAAGGCACCCGCCTTTCGATCGGGGAGAAACTTTTATGACTGCACTACGCACTGCCAGCGGTTTTGGCACGGGCACGGGATACGCCCGCACCGCCAAGATCGCCGCCCTTGGGCTGGGCCTCGCAATGTTCGCCAGCGGCTGCAGCGGCGGCAGCGGGGAATCGTCCGCTGAAGAAACATCCGCAGAGACCGAAACCGCCGCTGCCTCGGTTCTGTCCTGCCCGGAAAGCCAGGGGGGAACCGGGGAAGACCCGGGCGCCAAGGGCGATCCCGCTTCCGTTCCCGCCTCCACCGGCACCACCGACGCACCGCTGAAGATCGGCACGCTGCTGCCCACCACGGGTTCCCTCGCGTACCTCGGCCCGCCGGAAATTGCCGGCACCAACCTGGCAGTTGAGGAAATCAATGCGGCCGGCGGCGTCCTCGGCAAGGACATCGAAATTGTCCACCGCGACTCCGGCGACACCACCACGGATATCGCCACCCAGTCGGTAAACGACCTGCTCAGCCAGGGCGTCAGCGCCATTGTCGGTGCAGCGTCCTCGGGCGTCTCCAAAACAGTGATCGGCAACATCACCGGCGCCGGCGTCATCCAGTTCTCCCCGGCCAACACCTCACCGGACTTCACCACTTGGGATGACAACGGACTGTACTGGCGGACCGCTCCCTCGGATCTCCTGCAGGGACGCATCCTGGGCAACTACATCATGTCCTGCGGCGCGCAGACCGTGGGCATGATCGTGCTTAACGACGCCTACGGCACGGGGCTGCAGAGCAACGTGAAGACCTCGGTTGAATCCGCCGGCGGCCAGGTGGTGGCCGAGGAGATGTTCAATGAGGGCGACTCCCAGTTCAGCAGCCAGGTGGACTCCGTTGTGGCAGCAAAGCCGGACGCCATCGTGGTGATCAGCTTTGACCAGGCCAAGAGCATCGTGCCGCTGCTGACGGCCAAGGGTGTCGACGCCAGCCAGTTGTTCTTTGTGGACGGCAATACGTCGGACTACAGCAAGGACCTGGACGCCGGAACCCTTGAAGGGGCGCAGGGAACCATTCCCGGAACCTTCGCATCGGAAAACTTCAAGGAGTCCCTGCTTGGAGTCGATCCGGCGCTGAAGGACTGGTCCTACGCGGGTGAAAGCTACGACGCCGTCACCCTCTTGGCGCTCGCGTCCGAGGCCGCGGGCAGCACCGACGGCAAGGCCATAGCCGCCCAGCTGGAGAGTGTGTCCGGCGAGGGCGAGAAATGCTACGACTTTGCCGGCTGCGTGACCATCCTGCGCGGCGGCGGAGACATCGATTATGACGGCTACTCCGGACCGATCACGTTCGATGCGAACGGAGACCCCACGGAAGCCTTCATCGGTATCTACCAGTACGACGCTGACAACGTGCCGCAGCCGAGCCGCTCCGAAGCGGGCAAACTGTAACTGAAGCAGAACAGCAAGGAAGAAGCCCCCGCCGGTTCTCCGGCGGGGGCTTCTTCCTTGCTGCTGACTGTCCTCTGATGATGCCTCCCAGAGGCGCGGAGTCTTCCGCCGCCCCTGGGCCCCTCCTTGGGCCGGGCGGGACTAGGCCGTCTCTGCCAAGGTGCCCAGGTAGAGCTGGATGACCTTTGGATCCTTCATGAGTTCGCGCCCGGTACCGGTGTAGGCGTCCCGGCCCTGGTCCAGCACGTACGCCCGGTCACAGATCTGCAGGCAGCGGCGGGCATTCTGTTCCACCATGATCACGGAGACTCCTGCCCGGTTGATCTCATGCACCCGCAGGAACGCCTCGTCCTGCTTGACGGGGGAGAGCCCGGCGGAGGGTTCGTCCAGCAGCAGCACGGCGGGATCCATCATCAGGGCACGGCCCATGGCGACCATCTGGCGTTCACCGCCGGACAGGGAACCCGCCCGCTGGGCCCGGCGCTTGGCCAGTTCGGGGAACACGCCGGCCACAAAATCGAAGCGTTCCCGGAAGGTCCTGGGCGCCTGGTAGACGCCCATCTGCAGGTTCTCCTCGATGGTCAGCGAAGGGAAGACGTTGTTGTTCTGCGGAACGAATCCCACACCCCGGCTGACGAGCTTGTTGGCCTTGAGCCCGGTGAGGTCCTGGCCGCGGACCACTACGGTCCCGGAATGCACCTTGACCAGGCCGAACATCGCCTTGAGCAGGGTGGACTTGCCGGCACCGTTGGGTCCGATGATTCCGATCAGCTCTCCCCGGCGGGCTTCGATGCTGCAGCCGTTGAGGATGTTCACCCCGGGGATGTACCCCGCCACGAGGTCGGTCACCTTGACAACCGAGTCGCCGTCGAATGCCTCCGCGCTCATGCCTGGTCCTTCCGTTCGTCGTGGCGCCGGGCCGATGCCCCGGCAGATTGGACGGCGGGTTCGGTTCCCACCGATGACTCGGCGTCCTGCTCCAGCTCCGCCTCGAGCTTTTCGAAACCCTCCGAATCGGCGAGGTCCACGTCGTGATGGGCGCCCAGGTAGGCGTCGATCACGGCCTGGTCCTTCATGACCTCGGAAGGCGGTCCCTCGGCCACCACCTTGCCTTCGGCCATGACCACCACCCAGTCGGCAATGTGGCGGACCATGTGCATGTCGTGCTCGACGAACAGGACGGTCATGCCCTCGGCCTTTAGGTTCTTGATGTGGTCCAGCAGGGACTGGGTCAGCGCAGGGTTCACGCCGGCCATGGGCTCATCCAGCATGACCAGTTTGGGGCGGACCATCAGGGCCCGGGCCATCTCCAGCAGCTTGCGCTGGCCGCCGGAGAGAGACGCTGCATAGTCGCTCCGCTTGGTGTCCAGCTTGAACTTGGCCAGCAGGACGTCGGCCTGCTCGGTAATCTCCTTTTCCCGCTGGCGCCACAGCGGAGGCAGGAGCGCCCGTCTGAGGGATTCCCCCGGCTGGGCGGTGGCACCCAGGCGCATGTTCTCCAAGACGGTCAGCTTGCCCATGACCTTGGTCAGCTGGAATGTGCGGACCATGCCGAGGCGTGCCACCTTGTAGGCGGAAACCCCGGCCAGGTCTTTGCCCTCGAACTGCCAGGCGCCCGACTGGGGCGTGTCGAAGCCGGTCAGCAGGTTGAAAAGAGTCGTTTTCCCGGCACCGTTGGGGCCGATCAGTGCGGTGATCTTATGCCGCGGAATCTCCACGTGCTCCACATCCACGGCGTTGATTCCGCCGTAGGTCCGGGTGACGTTTTCCGCCACCAGGATCGGATCCCGCTTGGCACATCCCGGGCCGATCTCACCTTGTGCGATAGGACGCGTGTCGTCCATGTATTCGTTGTCCGCGGCCGCCGGGGTGACTTGACCGGCGTGGGATGCTTCCGCTTCCGTACCGGCTGCGTGCGCCCCTGAGGCGCGCGCTTCCGCCCGGGGCTCGTCTGCTTTGTGGCTCATGCGAACGACAGCTCCTTCTTGTTGCCCAGAATGCCCTGGGGCCGGAAGATCATCAGCAGCATCAGGGCTACGCCTACAAGGATGTAGCGGATCTGGCCTGCCTGGGTAGTGGTGATGAACGTGATGTACCCGGATTCAATGGCACCGTAAAGCAGACCCTGCGTGACGGAGAGGATGGCCCAGAAGATCATCGACCCCAGAACCGGTCCGAGCACGGTGGACATTCCGCCCAGGAGAAGGGCGGTGTAGAGGTAGAAGGTCAGCTCGGTCCCGTAGTTTGCCGGCTGCACGGCGTCCCGGGGGAGGGTGAAGATGATTCCGGCCAGCGAGCCCAGGAGGCCGCCGATGACCAGCGCCTGCATTTTGTAGGCGTACACGTTCTTGCCCAGGGCACGGACGGCATTCTCGTCCTCCCTGATGCCTTTGAGCACGCGGCCCCAGGGACTGCGGATCAGCATCCACACCAGGAGGCAGGCGAGGGCCACCAAGGTCCAGGCCACCAGGCGGATCCAGAGGTCCCGCTCGTTCATGGAGACGGGGCCGAGGCTGTAGGAGCCGTCCGGTATCGGGTTGAGGGCATAGAAGCTGCCGGTAAAGGCGGCCAGGCCGTTGGCGGATCCGGTCACCGGTGTCATGGAGTTGGTGGTGACGACGTACCGGATGATCTCGGCGGCGGCAATGGTAACGATGGCAAGGTAGTCCGCACGGAGACGCAGCGTGGGGATGCCCAGGATGACGGCAAACACCGCGGATGCCAGCAGGGCGATCAGCAGCGCCAGCGGCAGCGGGGCGTTGAAGGAGAGGATCGGTATGGCGAAGCCGTAGGCGCCGACGGCCATGAATCCGGCCTGGCCGAAGTTCAGCAGGCCGGTGTAGCCGAAGTGCACGGCCAGCCCGAGGGCGGCCAGTGCGTACGCGGCCGTGGTGGGGCTGATGATTTCGGTGAAGGCACCGAGAAGAATATTGGCGAAATCCATTTGCAGCTAAGCCCCTAACCTATGCGCTCGCGGCGGCCGAGGAGTCCCTGCGGCCGGACCAGCAGGACAAGAATCATGATGACCAGGGCGCCCACGTATTTCAGGTCCGCCTCCAGCCAGAGGGTGGAGATTTCCACGAAGAGGCCTACCAGGACGGATCCGACCAGTGCGCCGAAGACCGTGCCGAGACCGCCCAGGGTCACTCCGGCGAAGATCAGCAGCAGGATCTGCTGGCCCATGTTGAAGGAAACGCCCGGCCGGTAGTACGCCCAGAGGATGCCGCCCATGGCGGCAAGGGCTCCACCGATGACCCAGACGAGCCGGATGACCCGGTCCACGTCAATGCCCGACGCCGCGGCCAGGGCGGGGTTGTCCGCCACTGCCCGGGTGGCCTTGCCGATCCGGGTGCGCAGCAGCAGGAGCGCGACCACCAGGATGACGGCCAGGCTGACGATCAGGGACACCAGGGTATTCCGGGGGATGGACACGGGGCCGAGTTCCAATATCGGGCTCTGCGAGCCCGGCAGCTGCTGGGTTCCGCCGCCGAAGAAGAACAGGACGGTGTAGCGCACTGCCACGGCGAGGCCGATGCTGACGATCATCATGGGCACCAGGCCGGTGCCGCGGCGTCGCAGCGGCTTCCAGATTCCGGCGTCCTGCACATAGCCAAAGGCCGCGCCGCCCAGTACCGCCAGCGGAAGCGCGACCCAGAGCGGCATGCCCAGTGAGGCGAAGGCGAAGGCCAGGATGGCGCCCAGAGTCACCATTTCCCCATGGGCGAAGTTGGTCAGGCCGGTGGTGCCGAAGATCAGCGAGAGACCGACGGCGCTCAGCGCCAGCAGGAGTCCGAAGCTCAGGCCCGCCACGGCGCGCTCGAGCAGCAGGGACCCGAAGCTTTCCTCCTGCAGCACGATGCCTTCACCCAGCAGGAACAGCGTGGTGATGTTGGTGGTGTTGGCGAAGGTGACGGTGCGTGGGTTCTGCTGGCCTTCCGCCAGGGCGACACCCTCCGGAAGGGTGGATTCGTCCAGCTCCACTTCATATGCGCCCTGCTGCGGGACGCCGATGGACCAGGAGCCGTTTGCCCCGGTGACGGCTTCGCCCTCGTACCCGTTGCCGTTCGCGGTGATTTTCACCCCCTCGAGCGGAGTGCCCTCATTCTTGATGACGCCGCTGATCCGGTCGGGGTAGTCCGCCCCGGAGTCGGGACTTGTGGCTGACGGCGAGGCGTCAGACGTTGCAGTGGTTGCGGACGCGGCTGGAGCCGAGAGCAGCAGGGCAGCAAACATTGCTGCCACGGCCGCCAGCATCCCCAGATAACGGGTCAGCGCCGATGTTCTTACCAAGTTCTGAAACCTCCACGCAGGGCTGCGGAACCGAAGAAGCGGCGCGCAGGCGGGCAGATGTGACACGGGTCACCGAATGGAGAACATGCTACCCACAGAATGTTTCAGGCAATGACCTTTCTCCCGGCGCGCATGTCGCGATCGGGTAACGACTGGCTGGGCGCAAATGCAAGCCCGCGTTCCTCCGGGGGATCCGGCGGTACCAAACCGTTATCTCCAGGCAGCAGTTCCGCGGGAATCTGCCGCCCCCTGTACTCGTTGTACTTGGTAGGCTGGGCTGAAACAGCCCCCCAGATGGAGGACAGATTCAATGGCACTTGGCGGAAATCCGGTATTCAACGGAAAAAACTTCCGTTCCCAGACCCGCGGCGGTACCGCAACGGGCTCCCTGGCAACAGACAACAGCTACATGACCCCGCAGCAGCTGCAGGATCTTTACACGGCCCCTTCGGCCAAGCCGTCGGACATGGGCCGCATGACCTACGACGACGTCATCATGAAGACGGTGTTCTGCCTCGCGATGGTCCTGGTGGGTGCCGCAGTTCCGACCCTGCTGCTGCCGGGACTGGGCGGCGGGCTGATGATCCTGGGCGCACTGGGCGGCTTCGTCCTGGGTCTGGTGAACTCCTTCAAGCGTGAGCCCGTTCCCGCACTGATCCTGGCTTACGCCTTCCTTGAAGGTATGTTCCTCGGCGGTCTGACCGCTGTCCTGGACAACATGTACCCGGGTGTCGGACTGCAGGCAGTGCTCGGCACGCTGGCAGTCTTCGCGGTCACCCTCGTACTGTTCCGCAGCGGCAAGGTGCGCGCCACGCCCAAGGCCGTCCGCTTCTTTATGATCGCCATCATCGGCTACGCGGTCTTCTCCCTGCTCAACGTCGGCCTGATGATCTTCGGCGGCGTGCAGGATCCGTGGGGCCTGCGGGGCAGCGTGGAGATCTTCGGCATCCCGCTGGGCGTCTTCATCGGTGTCCTGGCCATCGGCCTGGCAGCGTTCTCGCTCATCATGGACTTCACGTCCATCGAGCAGGGCGTCAAGGCGGGCACCCCGGAGCGTTACTCCTGGACCGCTGCATTCGGCCTGACCGTGACGCTGGTGTGGCTGTACGTGGAGATCATCCGTCTCCTGTCGATTCTCCGAGGCAACGACTAAACGCACCCGGCAACGACACATCGGTAGTACTACTACCGGAAGGATCGCAGGCAACGCCTGCGGTCCTTCCGCCGTTTAAAAGGCCTGGACTCTGGGCACCCTCCTCATGCAGACGTAGCATGGCCGCTGGGGGACCGGGAAAGGGGGCTTCGATGGCCGAATCCGAGCGGCAGCCGGTGGTCGAGGAGCTCGTTGCCGCCCTTCTGGACGGACCGGATACCGAGACATTCCTGTCCGTTGCCGCCGGGGTTGCAGCCCGGCGGCTGGCCCTGTCTGCACCGGACGGTTGTACGATCGCCGTGGAACGCAGCCGGCGGCCGCTGCTCACCGTCCGCACCCCGGGGTTACCGGCAGTCCGTGCGGAGCATGGTCCCGGCAGCCCGGGCGGGACGGTGCTGGGCGGCGGCCCCGACGTCGTGCTGACGGACCTTGCCGCGGACCAGCACTGGCCCGCGCTGGCCGGGGCAGCCGATAACGGAATCCGGTCAATTGCCGCCGTCGCCCTGCCGTTGGAAGGGGACCGCGGGGTCCTCAGCTGCTATTCCGCGCGGATAAACGCGTTTGGCCCCGGCGAGATTGCCGGTGTGCGTGCTGTTGCCGCTGAAACTGCCAAGGTCCTCCGGCTGGCCCTGCAGATCGATGCGCAGGCGAACCGGGCGGCGAACCTCCAGGCCGCGCTGGAATCGCGGACCGTGGTGGACCTGGCGGCAGGCATCATCATGGGGCAGAACGGCTGCAGCCAGCAGGCTGCAATCGACATCCTGCGCAGCGTCTCGAACAGCCGTAATATCAAAATCCGCAATGTCGCGGCAGGTGTGGTTGCCGCCGTCAGCGACCGGGTCAATACGCATTTCGATGAGTGATTACCGGGCGCGCGGGTAAGATCGGGTGGCATGAACGCAACCGGCAGCGAACCGGTGGAGGCCAGCCCGGCCACCGGTCCGCAATATGAAATCAGCCGCGGCAGTGCCCGCGCCGTCATCGCTTCCCTGGCCGGCGCGCTGCGCCGGTACACGGTTGACGGGGTCGATCTGGTGCAGACGTATCCGGACACCGCCATACCCCCGTCCGCCAACGGGGTGCTGCTGGCGCCATGGCCTAACCGGACGGCGGACGGACGATGGACCCTGGCGGGGAAGACACAGCAGCTGGACATCACCGAGCCATCCCGCGGGCACGCCAGCCACGGCCTGCTGCGCAATACCGGATACACCGTCCGGGAACAGGTGCCGGGCGCCGTGGAACTCAGCGCGGAAATCTTCCCGCAGCACGGGTATCCCTTCCACCTGCTGCACCGTGCCCGCTACAGCCTCGACGACGACGGCGGTCTGCGGGTGCAGCAAAGCCTGACGAATGTGGGCACCGCCGCCGCTCCCGTTGCCCTCGGTGCCCATCCCTTCCTGCGGCTCGGCGACGTACCGACCGAAGACCTGGTGCTCACTGTGTCCGCGTCCACGGTGCTGACCGTTGATGAGCGGCTCATTCCAAACGGCAGGCAGGAACCGGCCGGAGCGGCGGACCTCCGCGGCGGGGCCCGGGTAGGGGACCTGGCACTGGACAGCGCCTACACGGACCTGTCGTTCGATGAGTCAGCCCCCGGCACGCACCGGCATACGCTCAGCGCGCCGGACGGACGGACGGTGAGTCTCTGGACCGGGGCCGAATGCGGTTATGTCCACGTTTTTGTCACAGACACATTCCCCGGGCAGCGGCGCGCGGTGGCCCTGGAACCGATGACCGCCCCGGCCAACGCCCTGAATTCGGGGGAGGGCTTAGCCTGGCTGCCCCCGGGCCAGGTCTTTTCCGCCCACTGGGGCATCCGCGCCCAGTTGGACCCGGCTTGAGGTAACAGCGAGGATAGGCACGTAAAGAGGGGTCCCGGCCCAAGCCCGGTATGGAAAGATGGCCCCATGAAACCCCATGCGCGACGCACAGCGGCGCCCCGCGCGCTGCAGGCAGCGGCGGCGAATTCCCACCGGAACAACGACGAGGTCCCTTTCGCCCTGCGGGTCAGTGCCGCCTGGGCCTGGCGTCTCGGCATTGTCCTGATCGTCGGCGCCGGGCTTATCTGGATCCTCAGCCACTTCTCGCTGCTGATCATTCCGCTGATGATCGCCGCCCTGCTGGCCGGGCTGCTGTCCCCGGTTTCGAGTTGGCTGCGGCGGAACCGGCTCCCCGGCGGTCTGTCGGTTGCTGTGACCATCGTGGCCTTCCTCGGCGTCGTTATCGCTGCCCTGACCTTGGTGGGACGGCAGCTTGCCCTCGGGTTCCGGGATCTCTGGGGAGAAACGCTCGCCGGAGTGCGCCAGATCCAGGGCTGGCTGTCCGACGGTCCGCTGAACGTCACCGCCGGCGACATGGACTCGCTGTTCAACGAAGCCACCACCACGCTGCAGGACAATTCGGCCAATATCCTCTCCGGTGCCCTGAGCGTGGGCAGCAGCGCCGGCCACTTCGCCGCCGGCATCCTGCTGACCCTCTTCGCCTTGGTTTTCTTCCTGCTGGACGGCCGCCGGATCTGGGAGTTCACTTCCGGACTGCTGCCGCGCAGGGCACGGACCGCCGCCTACGGAGCCGGCATCCACGGCTGGGAATCCATGGTCAACTACGTGCGGGTGCAGGTGGTGGTGGCGCTCATCGATGCCATCGGCATCGGCGGCGGAGCAGCCCTCATCGGTGTACCGCTCGCCCTGCCCCTCGGGGTTCTGGTCTTCCTGGGCTCGTTCGTTCCGTTGGTAGGTGCGTTTGTCACCGGCTTCGTGGCGGTCTTGCTGGCATTGGTGGCAAACGGCGGAGTCAACGCGCTGATCATGCTGGGCATCGTCCTGCTGGTGCAGCAGCTGGAATCCCACATCCTCCAGCCGCTGGTCATGGGTAAGGCCGTCTCCCTCCACCCCCTGGCCGTGATCCTGGCAGTCACGGGCGGTACCCTCGCCGCGGGGGTTCCCGGAGCCCTGTTTTCAGTGCCGCTGCTGGCCATCCTCAACACGATGGTCCGCTACATAGCGGCCCGCGGCTGGGAGGACGACCCGGCGATGGTACAGGAGGGGGAAGAGAGCGACGACGGCGGCAACCCTGTGTCGGGGGAACCCGGTTCCGACACGGTGGATACATTGGCTACAGAGGAAGAGCGCCGCAAATGACCGATCTGTCGCAGTTGCCCGTCACCCTGGACGATATCCGGGCTGCGGCGAAGCTCCTCGACGGAGTCATTGCCCACACACCCGTCGAGTCATCACGGGCGCTGGCCCGCGAAATCGGCTCGCCCGTGCACCTCAAATGCGAAAACCTCCAACGGGCAGGTTCATTCAAGGTCCGCGGCGCCTATGTCCGCATGGCCAAGCTGTCTCCCGCTGACAAAGCCAGGGGAGTGGTGGCAGCCTCTGCCGGCAACCACGCACAGGGCGTGGCCGTAGCTGCGGCGCGCCTGGGTATTTCCGCCCGGATCTACATGCCGCAGGGAGTGGCGCTGCCCAAGCTGGCCGCCACCAGGGGACACGGCGCGGAGGTCATCCTTCACGGCCATACCGTCGACGAGGCCCTGGCAGAGGCCCAGCGGTACTCCGACCAAACCGGTGCCGTCTTTGTCCATCCGTTCGACAACGTGGATGTGGTGGCCGGACAGGGGACCATCGGGCTTGAGCTCCTGGACCAGATACCGGACCTGGACACCGTGCTGATGGGGGTGGGAGGCGGCGGCCTGCTCGCCGGCGTCGCCGTCGCGATCAAGTCCCGTGCACGGGAACTGGGCCGTGAGATCCGGATCATCGGAGTGCAGGCGGAAAACGCTGCCTCCTATCCGCCGTCACTGGCCGCCGACGCACTGGTACCCCTTACCAGGGTCAGCACCATCGCGGACGGCATCGCCGTCGGACGGCCCGGACAACTGCCCTTTTCGATCATCCGTGAACTGGTGGACGATGTGGTGACCGTGAGCGAGGATTCCCTTGCCCGCGCACTGATTTTCCTCCTCGAGCGTGCCAAGATGGTCGTGGAACCGGCCGGAGCCGTGGGAGTGGCTGCATTGATGGACGGGAAGATAGACAATCCCGGAAACACGGCAGTCATCCTCTCCGGCGGCAACATCGACCCGATGCTGATGCTGAAGGTCATCCAGCGGGGACTGGCGGCTGCGGGCCGTTACTTGGTGGTCCGCATCCTCCTTGACGACCGTCCCGGGTCGCTGGCCACCATTTCGCGGATCATCGCGGAAGCGGACGCCAACGTCACCGGGGTGGACCACACGAGGGTAGGAGGATCTATCAGCATGGGAGACGTAGCGATCACCATCAACATGGAAACAAAGGGCCACGAGCACTGCGAACTGGTGCTGAAGAACCTGCGCACTGTTGGTTTCCAGCCCGTAGTGCTGGCGGGTTAAGCCGATGGCTGCCTCCCGTACACGCACGGCCCTGGCCGGGTCGCTCCTGTTCGCCGCCGTGCTCTGGGCGGTGTACCTGCTCACGCTGCTCTTCAAACCGGTCCTCTTTCCGCTGCTGGGCATCCTGCCGAGGCAGCTTGAGGGGCTCGACGGCGTGGTGTTCGCCCCGCTGCTCCACGCCGGGACGTCCCATCTCCTCGGCAACACGGTCCCCTTGATCGTCTTTTCGTTCCTGACGCTGCTGGAAGGGGTGCGGCGGTTCGTCTCGGTGCTTGCCATCTCCTGGCTGTGCTCCGGAATCGGGGTATGGCTGTTCGGCAGCGGACTGACCGTGGGCGTCTCCGGCGTGGTGTTCGGTTTATTCGCGTATCTGATTGTCCGCGGCTTCTATAACCGCAATATCGGGCAGATCCTGCTCAGCGCCGTGTTGTTCCTGGTGTACGGATCAATTCTCTGGGGCCTTTTCCCGACCTCACTGGGCGTCTCCTGGCAGGCGCACCTGTTCGGCGCGATGGGTGGCGTGCTGGCCGCCGTGGTGCTGCGGCACGACCGCCGCGCGCCAACGCAAAGGCGGGCCCTCCCGTAGGAAAGCCCGCCTTCACTGAACCGGGGAAAACCTACCCGGTGTAGGGCTTGGCGGAGATGATCTCGACGGAGATGTTTTTACCGTTCGGTGCCGTGTAGGTAGTGCTGTCCCCGGCCTTGAGGCCCTGGATGGACGCACCCAGCGCAGACTTTTCGCTGTAGACGTCGATGTTGCCGTCGCCGGCGATCTCGCGGCTGCCCAGCAGGAAGGTCTCCACGTCGCCGGCGACGCGGGCTTCCACCAGCATGCCCGGCTCCACGACGCCGTCATCGGCCGGGGATTCACCAACTTGTGCACTTTCAAGGAGCTGCGTCAGCTGCCGGATCCGGGCCTCAGCCTTGCCCTGTTCCTCTTTGGCTGCGTGGTATCCGCCGTTTTCCTTGAGGTCGCCCTCGGAGCGTGCCTGCTCGATGCGGGCAACGATTTCCGTCCGACCGGGGCCGGACAGGTGATCCAGTTCCGCCTTCAGGCGGTCGTAAGACTCCTGCGTGAGCCAGGCGACAGATGCGCTGTTGGTTGACACGGGTATCTCCTTATATAAACGTCCGGGCCATCCATTGGTCCGGCATGGCTGAATGCCCGCCGGCCGGATTGGCCTGACAAGCAAAGACCCCGCCGGGCGGAGACCAACTGGTTTTGGAATGTCTACCAAAGACCAGCCGGACACCTGGGCGGGGCATGTCGTAAGTTCCCATAGTAGTTTGCCCGCGCACATAACCCAATATGCGGGACGGGACGTCTTACGGGGCTAGCCCTCGTCCACTATCCAGCAGGAGGACACACCGCCGGTAACTGCCGGGGAGTCCGTGCGGAGTTCAACCCGCTGGGTGCTGCTTTCCGGAGCATCCGGACCCAGGAGCACCGTCTTCCAGCCCACGACGGCGTAACTCTCGTTGAGTGCCTGGACGGCGCAGGCAGCGGTGCTGCCGGCCGATTTATCGACCTTGAAATCCACCACCACACGGCCGTCCTCCGGAAAGGTAAAGCCGACGTCCTTCGACGTGACCGTTCCGGTGGAGGCGGGGATGTTCATCCACGCCGCAGCCACTATGCCGGCGGCCACCGCGGCCGACGTGCCGATGATCCGTGCCCGCCGCGACAGGCGCCGCTTTGGAGCGCCGTAGCGATTGGCTAATCTGGACTCGGACGTGGAAACGTCCGGCTGATGGGGTGCCGACGTCTCGGGCTGACCTTCCGAAGTGCTCACAGGCCCATTTTAGCTTCTCGATTCCACCGTCGTTTTCCGCTTACCTCAGGAGTTGCCTTGTCTGCCCGCGAAAGCACCGATTCCCGGCCTACCGCCCCGCTGCGCCTGCTCGCGGTGCATGCCCACCCCGACGACGAAGCCAGCAAGGGCGCGGCCACGATGGCCTCCTATGCCGCCGCCGGCGTCGAAGTGATGGTTGCCACCTGCACCGGAGGGGAAAGGGGATCCATCCTCAACCCCGGTGCCGAAGATGATCCCGCAGGCAAGCGGGACCTGGCCGGCCTGCGCCGGCGTGAAATGGCCGCTTCACAGGCGGCCCTGGGAATCCGGCACCGCTGGCTTGGATTCACGGATTCCGGGCTGCCCGAAGGTGATCCGTTGCCGGACCTGCCCTTCGGCTGCTTCGCCCTGCAGCCGCTGGAACGCGCTGCGGCGCCCCTGGTGAAGCTGGTCCGCGAGTTCCGGCCGCACGTCATCATCAGCTACGACGAAAACGGCGGCTATCCGCACCCGGACCACATCATGGCCCACAAGGTCGCCGTGGAGGCGTTCGCCGCGGCCGGCGATCCGGAGCGGTACCCCGGGACAGGGTCCGCGTGGGAACCGTCGAAGCTTTACTACGACAGGGCTTTCAACCCGGAGCGTTTCCGGGCCCTGCACTTTGCCCTGGAAGAGGCCGGCCTGGAGTCCCCGTACGCAGAGCGGATCGCCGCCTGGCAGGAAACCGATGCGGAAGGCCATCAGCCGCCCGCTCCCACTCATGCGACCACTACGCAGATCGAGTGCGGCGACTTCTTCGAAGTCCGGGACGAAGCCCTGCGCAGCCACCGCACGCAGGTGGATCCGAACGGCTTCTTTTTCGCGGTCAGCCCGGATCTGCAGCGCAAGGTCTGGCCCTGGGAGGACTACTCCCTGATTGAGTCGCGCGTGGAAACCGACCTGCCTGAAACCGACCTGTTCGCTGGCATACGATAGACCCTGGGAACATAGGTCCCGCCGCAGTATTGGCTAAAAGAGAGATATACCGTGAACTTCCTGTACAGCCTGGCTACGGCCGCCACTCCGGCACCCGAGGAGTCCCTCGCACCGGGAGTTGCCGCAGAAGACGTCACCCCGGGAACGCTGGGGTTCCTCTTCACGCTCTTCGTGGTGATTGCGATCATCTTCCTGATCCGCGACATGACCAAACGCATCCGCCGGGTCCGTTACCGCGAACAGGTGCTGGCCACCCAGGAAGCCGCCCGGGAAGACGCCGGGCGGGACGCCTCCGGACCTGCGCCTGCCAAGGGCACCCCCGGTGCGACGGAGGAACGGGACACCACCTGGGACCACCTCCGGTAAGGGGAATGCCATGGCTGAAAGACTGAGGAACCAGGCGTCGGCCTACCTGCGCCAGCATGCGGACAACCCCGTCGACTGGTGGCCCTTCAGTGAGGAAGCCTTTGCCGAAGCCCGGCGCCGGAATGTTCCCGTCTTTATCTCCGTGGGTTACGCTGCCTGCCATTGGTGCCATGTCATGGCGCACGAATCGTTCGAGGACGCTGCCACGGCGCAGTACCTGAATGAGCACTTCGTGTCGGTGAAGGTGGACCGCGAGGAACGTCCCGACGTCGACGCCGTGTACATGGCAGCTACGCAGGCGCTGACCGGCCAGGGCGGCTGGCCGATGAGCGTGTTTACCCTGCCGGACGGCCGCACCTTCTATGCAGGCACCTATTTTCCGCCCCGGCAGCTGCAGGGTATGCCGTCCTTCCAGCAGGTTATGGAAGCGGTTTCCTCCGCCTGGCGGGACCGCCCGGCTGAAGTCGAAGCAAGCGCCGCGCAGATTGCCGCACACCTGGCCTCCGCCCAGGCGGGAAACCGGCGGTTGATCGGCAGCCTGGAAGTGACGGCCGAGTCCGGTCCGCTCTCGGGGGAGGTGCTCGAGGCCGCGGTGGACGCGGTGTTGGAACAGGAAGACCAGCGTTTCGGCGGGCTGGGCGGTGCACCGAAGTTCCCGCCGTCGCCCCTGCTGCGGTTCCTCCTGGTTTACGGATCCACTGACCGGCCGGCCGCCGGCGCCGCCGCGTCCGTGGCTGACCGAACCCTGGAAACCATGGCCCGCAGCGGACTGTATGACCAGCTCGAAGGCGGCTTCGCCCGGTACACCGTGGACCGGGCCTGGGCCATCCCGCACTTCGAAAAAATGCTTTACGACAATGCCCAGCTGCTGCGCCTCTACGCCCACTGGAGCCGTTCGGCGCCCTCGGAGGACCAGCGGCACCTGGCGCTGCAGGTCAGCGCCGATACCGCGGCCTGGCTGGCCAAGCGACTGCGCGTCGAGGGGGGAGGATTTGCGTCCTCGCTCGACGCCGACACCCTCGTGGACGGGCATCGCCGGGAAGGTGCCACCTATGTGTGGACCCCCGACGAGCTCCGCACCGTCCTGTCGGATTCCGGCGCCGACGCCGACGCCGACGCGGTTCTGTCCCTGCTGGACCTGGAAACCGGCCGGATGGAGGACGGCGGATCCACCCTGCACTTCGGGCGCAGCCTGCAGCCGGAGGAGGAGCAGCTCTGGCAGCGCGTGCGGCCTGCACTGCTGGCCGTACGGGACCGGCGGCCCCAGCCGGACCGCGACGACAAAGTGGTGGCGGGGTGGAACGGGCTGGCCATCGCCGGCCTGGCCGACGCCGCCCTTGCACTCGACGATGCCGGAGACCCGGGGGAGAAGGCAGCGGGCCTGCTGGACCTGGCCCGGGACGCTGCGGATTACCTGCTGCGCGTGCACTACCGGAACGGTCTGCTGGCGCGGGTGTCCCATGCAGGCACGGCCGCCGGCATCGAGGGCCTGCTCGAAGACTATGCGGGGGCTGCCGAAGGGCTGTTTGCGCTCTTCGCCGCCACCGGCGAAGAGCAGTGGTACCGCAAGGCGGAGGAGCTGGTCCTGGCCGCCGAGCAGCGCTTCATCGTGGACGGCGTCCTGCAGGACACCGCCGTACGCACGGACCAGCTGGCGGCCGCGCAGGGATCGCTCTCGGCAGCCGATCCGATGGACGGCCCCACCCCCAGCGGCACAGCGCTTTTTGCCGGCGTGCTGGTGACCTACGCGGCCTATTCCGGTTCCTCCCGGCACCGTGCCCTCGCAGAAGCGCTGCTGTCCCATGTTCAGCTGGTGGCGGCACGGGCCCCGCGCGCCGGCGGCTGGGCGATGTCCGTCCTCGTGCAGGCGCTGGAGGGGCCGCGGGAACTCGCCGTGACAGGCAGCGATCCCCGGCTGGTGCGTCAGCTGCTTCGGACCGGGCGGGCCGCGGGCGGGCCCGCCGTCGTCGTAGCCAGCGGCTCCGGCGGCGAAACAGCGGTGCCGCTGCTTCGGGACCGGCCCGCACCGGACGGCGGTGCCTTGGCCTACCTCTGCCGCGGGATGGTCTGCAGCCGGCCGGTGGCGGATCCGGAGGAGTTGGCGGCCCAGTTCCGCACGCTGAACTCCTAGCCTGCCACCGCGCGGACGGCCATCAGGATGGCGACATAGTGGGCGGCGAATCCAGCCAGGGTAAAGGCGTGGAAGATCTCATGGAAGCCGAACCAGTCCACCGAGGGATTGGGCTTCTTCATGGCATACATAACGGCACCGGCAATGTACATGGCCCCGCCCACGCAGATGAGGATGGCGGCCGTCGGGTTGGTCCCGTAGAAATCCGGAATGTAGAACAGGGACGCGCAGCCCAGCGCAATGTAGACGGGCGTGTAGAGCCAGCGGGGCGCGTGGAGCCACAGGAGCCGGAACGCGACGCCCACCAGGGCACCGGACCAGATGATCCAGAGCAGCGTGACCGCGCTGTCCCGGGGTAGGAGGGACCACGCGAGCGGGGTGTAGGAACCGGCAATGACCAGCATGATGTTCGTGTGGTCCAGGCGCTTAAGCACCACTTTCACCTTCGGGGACCAGTTGCCGCGGTGGTAGACGGCGCTGGTGCCGAACAGCAGCACGCCCGTAAAGGCGTAGATTGCGGAGGCAATCCGGGTGCCCGTCGTCGGTGCGAGGACTACAAGGATGATCCCCGCCGCCAGGGCAAGGGGAGTGGCACCGGCATGCAGCCAGCCGCGCAGCCGGGGCTTGATCTCCAGTTCTTCGGCTACTGCTTCAACGGCGTTTTCCAGGGGGCCGGGCGTGGTCCGCGATTCGGGGTCGTGCTGAGCAGGAACTCCCGGAGACGGGGCGGAAAATGGTGACGAATCCATAACGGAAATTCTAACCTACGTCCCGGTAAGTTACGGTCTGGTAAGCAGGTGCCAGCACCGATATGCGCTTCGGCGAGCCGAGCTAGCGGTAGCCTAGGAGAAGATTTTTATCCTATGGGCAGACCCGGGGTATGCGGGACCCTTGGCGGTCCCCGCTCCGGATCCCAGGCACGTGAGGCAAACAATGAAATTCCCCGGTGTTGTCTACGCCTACTATGAGCGTAAGCTGCGGCGGTCCCTTATCGGAGACCGTATCCCCGAACACATCGGGGTGATGGTGGATGGAAACCGGCGGTGGGCCAAACTCGCCGGGGCGCCGACCAGCGACGGACACCAGGCCGGAGCGGACAAGATCCTGGAGTTCCTGGGGTGGTGCCAGGAGCTCGGGGTGCGGATGGTCACCCTGTACATGCTGTCCACGGACAACCTGAACCGTGATGCGGACGAACTGGAACCGCTGCTGGATATTATCGGCAACACCCTGGACCGGCTGGGCGAACAAGGCAACCTGCGTGTCCAGCCGGTAGGGGCACTTGAGATCCTCCCAGCCCGGTTGGCCAAACAGCTCACTGAGCTTGGCGAAAGCACGGGCGACGCCGACGGGCTGCATGTCAACGTGGCCATCGGTTACGGCGGACGCCGGGAAATTGTCGACGCCGTCAAGGAACTTCTGCGGGACGCCGAAGCCGAAGGCAAGGGCATCGCGGAAGTCACCGAAGAAATCTGCGACACCAAGATTTCCGAATACCTCTACACCCGCGGCCAGCCGGATCCGGAACTGGTCATCAGGACCTCCGGCGAGCAGCGCCTCTCCGGCTTCCTGATGTGGCAGAGCGCCTACAGCGAGTTCTACTTCTGCGAAGCGCTTTGGCCGGATTTCCGGCGGGTGGATTTCCTGCGTGCCCTGCGCGATTACGCCAGCCGGCAGCGGCGCTTCGGCTCCTAGCGGCTTCCCCGCAGGCAGCTGGGCCGGGAACGGCCGTGTCCTGCTGCGGGACTGCGGCCTGCGGGCGTACTTTGGTGCTACCGGCCCGGCTGAGGCAGCGGGCGGAACGTCCAACGCAACATCGGGATGGAATACATCCAGCGACCGGGGCCCTGGGGCGCCCCTGACGGGAGTTCCACGTGGCAGCTGAACAGCAAGTGCAGGAGCGGGCCAGCTTTGTACTGGATACCTCGGTGCTATTGTCCGATCCGCGGGCGATCCTCCGTTTCGCCGAACATGAAGTGATCCTTCCCCTGGTGGTCATCACCGAACTGGAGCGCAAGCGCCAGGATCCCGAGCTTGGGTATTTCGCCCGGAACGCGCTGCGGCTGCTGGACGACCTCCGGGTCCAGCACGGCGGGCTCGGGGCGCCCATCCCGTTGGGGGAGAGCGGCGGCACACTGCGGGTGGAGCTGAACCACATCTCCACGGACGTGCTGCCTGCGGGCATCCGGGGCAGCGACAATGACAGCCGGATCCTCGCCGTGGCCAAGAGCCTGTCCGACAGCGGCCGGAACGTGACAGTGGTGTCCAAGGACCTGCCCATGCGGGTGAAGGCCTCGGCGATGGGACTGGCGGCGGACGAGTACCGCAACGAACTGGTCCGGGATTCGGGCTGGACCGGTGTGGCGGAACTGGAAATTTCGGACGCGGACATGGCGCTGCTGTATGACCACCAGCCGCTGCTGATCCCCGAAGCCGCGGACCTGCCCGTCAACACCGGCACGGTGCTGATGGCCGGCCGAGCCTCGGCTCTTGGCCGGGTTGGGGCGGATAAGCGGCTGCGGCTGGTCCGCGGGGACCGGGATGTCTTCGGGCTGCACGGACGCTCGGCCGAACAGCGGCTGGCCATCGACCTGCTGATGGACCGGGAGGTGGGCATTGTTTCGCTGGGCGGCCGGGCAGGAACGGGTAAGTCCGCGCTGGCCCTGTGCGCCGGACTGGAAGCGGTGCTGGAACGCAGGGAACACCGCAAGGTGATGGTGTTTCGTCCGCTCTACGCCGTGGGCGGCCAGGAGCTGGGTTATCTGCCCGGCACGGAGTCCGAGAAAATGGGCCCCTGGGGCCAGGCGGTCTTCGACACCCTTGAGGCGCTGGTCTCCGTGGAGGTGGTGGAGGAGGTCCTGGACCGCGGCATGCTCGAGGTGCTGCCCCTGACCCACATCCGGGGCCGTTCACTCCATGACGCCTTCGTGATCGTGGATGAGGCACAGTCCCTGGAGAAGAACGTCCTGCTCACGGTCCTGTCACGGATCGGACAGAACTCCAAGGTGGTCCTGACCCACGACGTCGCCCAGCGGGACAACCTTCGGGTGGGCCGGCACGACGGCGTGGCCGCCGTGGTGGAGACACTCAAGGGCCATCCGCTTTTTGGACACGTGACGCTTACCCGCTCGGAGCGCTCGCCGATTGCCGCACTCGTGACCGAGCTGCTGGAGGAAGGGCAGATCGGCTAGCTTGTCCACAGCCGCGGGCCCGGACCCCTGAGCCGGGCGGGCCTCAGGCTACGGTGGTTCCATGGTGGGGATCCTGGCGAGCTATTGGGCAGCAGGCGCCGACGGTGAAGCGGGTCCATCCGTTGCCGTGGTGCTGCTTGGTGCGGCGCTCGTCTGGTTTGCGGCCGTCGCCGTCCGGCTGGCCGTGATCGACATCCGTACCCGCCGCCTGCCCAACACCTTGGTCCTGCCGTCCTATCCCGTAGCCGGGGTGCTGCTGGCCGGTGCGGCGCTGGCCGCCGGGGAACCGGACCGAGTCAGCGCAATGCTGGTGGGGGGCGGTGCGCTGTGGATCGGGTTTTTTGCCCTTCGGCTGCTCAGTCCCGCCGGCATGGGCTTCGGGGACGTCAAGCTTGCCGGGCTGCTGGGCCTCTATCTGGGTTTCCTCGGCCCCGGCCACGTCCTGGCAGGGGTAGTGGCTGCATTTGTTTTCGGCGGACTCTGGGGAGTGGCGTTGATCCTCACCCGGCGGGGGACGGCGTCGTCAACGGTGGCATTCGGTCCGTTCCTGCTCCTGGGGGCCGCCGTAGCCATGCTGGCCCCTGCCCTACAGTAGAAGCATGCCTACCCCTGATTTTGTCCTGTCCCTGCGGAATCGGATAGGACATGATCCGCTCTGGCTTCCCGGCGTCACGGCCGTGGTGTTCAACGCGGAAGGGCAGGTACTGCTGGGCCGCCGCGCGGACAACGGGCGGTGGGCCTTGATCACCGGAATGCTCGAACCGGGGGAGGAAGCAGGGCCGGGAGCCGTGCGTGAAGTGGAAGAGGAAACCGGCATCCGGGCCGAGCTGGAGCACCTTATCCACGTCGGCGCCCACGGGCCGGTTACCTTCCCCAACGGCGATGTC
Organism: Arthrobacter sp. zg-Y238; assembly: GCF_024385525.1. GTDB lineage: Bacteria > Actinomycetota > Actinomycetes > Actinomycetales > Micrococcaceae > Arthrobacter_B > Arthrobacter_B jinronghuae. Next base: position 444,923 of record NZ_JANFLU010000011.1, read on the forward strand.
TGCTCCTTCCTGAACCTGGCGTTCAGCTGCCGGTATGTGTCGGGGGAGGCGCGCGTGAACGACGACGAGTCCACCGAGGTGGGCTGGTACCGCCTGGATGCCCTGCCGCCCCTGAGTGAACGGCACCGAATGCTGATTGACCTGGCCCTGACGGCCGACGGCGTGCCGGTCTTCGAACGCTGAGCCGCTGAGACCCCGAACAGGAAAGGGCCGTCCCGCAGCAGCAGGACGGCCCTTTCGGCGGTTAATGCAGCGAAGCCGCTACTTCTCCCGGTAGGGGTTTTCCGGAGCCTGCGGCTCAGGCTCCGGGGCTTCTGCCGGGGCTGCGGCCTGCGCACCGGTTCCCTTGAGCGCGGCCAGGCGTTCGGCCTCCAGCCGGTCCGCCTCCGGGCCGGCAACGGCGTCCCCGCGGGCCACCATTCCGGCGACGTCGGACAACGGGATCTGCTTCAGGAAGAAGGCCAGGACCAGCGCGATGACCAGGAACGGGATCAGGTACCAGAAAACGGGGGCCAGCGAATCGGCATAGGCGGTGACAATGCCGTCCCGGATCGGTTCGGGCAGATCGTTCATGACGGACGGCTGCAGGGTGGCAGTGGCCTCGCCGGCGGCGGAAGGATCGAAGCCGGCCTTGGTGAAGACCTCATTCAGGTTGTCCGAAAGGCGCGAGGTGAACATGGCACCGAAGATAGCCACGCCCAGGGAAGCGCCGACCTCGCGGAAGTAGTTGTTGCTGGAGGTCGCGGTGCCGATCTGGTCCACGGGGACGGAGTTCTGCACCACCAGGACCACCACCTGCATGATGTAGCCGAGCCCGGCGCCGAAGACGAACAGCTGTGCGCAGATCACCCAGACCGGGGTGTCGGCGGAGAGGGTGGTCATCCAGAGCATGGCAGCGATCACCAGGGCCGCACCCATGATCGGGTACTTCTTGTAGGTGCCGTGCTTGGTGATGGCGAGACCCGAGTAGATCGAGGTACCCATCATGCCCACCATCATCGGCAGCATCAGCAGGCCGGAGACCGCGGCCGAGGTGCCGGTGGACATCTGCAGGAAGGTCGGCACGAAGGCAAGGGCAGCGAACATGCCCATGCCCAGAGTGAAGCCGATGGCCGTGCTGTTCACGAAGATCGGGTTCCGGAACAGGCTCATCGGGATGATCGGGTCCGCGACGCGGTTTTCCACCATCACGAACAGGGTTGCCGCAACCAGCATCCCCGCGCCGAAGGCCAGCGTCAGCGGGTCGGTCCAGCCGCGCTCGTCGCTGCCGCCGAAGTCCGTGAAGAAAATCAGGCAGGTGGTGGCAATGGACAGCAGCACCACGCCCGCGATGTCGATCCGTTTGGTGGCCTTCTTGCTCGGCAGCGTCAGGGTGAAGAAGGCGATCAGGAAGGCAGCGATGCCGATCGGGATGTTGATGTAGAACGCCCACTGCCAGGTCAGGTGGTCCACGAAGAAGCCGCCCAGCAGGGGGCCTGCAACGGCGGAAAGGCCGAAGATGCCGCCCAGCGGGCCGAGGTACTTGCCGCGCTGGTCGGCCGGCACAATGTCCGCGATGATGGCCTGCGACAGGATCATCAGGCCGCCGCCGCCAAGACCCTGAATGGCCCGGAAGATAACAAATCCCCAGAAATCGGTGGCGAAGGCACATCCAACCGACGCCGCAGTGAACAGGACAATGGCGAACAGGAACAGGTTGCGCCGGCCCAGCACGTCACCGAACTTGCCGTAAATGGGCATCACGATGGTGGTGGCCAGCAGATAGGCGGTGGTGATCCAGGTCTGATGCTCGACGCCGCCCAGTTCTCCCACGATGGTGGGCATGGCGGTGGAAACAATGGTCTGGTCGAGGCTGGAAAGCAGCATGCCTGCGATCAGGGCGGAAAAGATGATCCAGATGCGTTTCTGGGTCAGCAGAAGCGGCCCGGAAGCACGTTCGGCGGTGGAGGTCATTTACTGTCCTTGGCGGTATCGGCAGGGGCGGTGGATGCAGGGCGGTGGTCCGTTGGTTCGACGGAGAGTGGAGACGCGGACGAAAACACGGCTATGGCCGCATTGACCTCGGTAACGAGGATGCTGCGGTAGGAATCGGTGTTGGCCGGATCGAAGAAGCGGAGCCCGGCGCGCTGGACCAGTGCTCCGAAGACGGCAACGGTTGCCCGGACGCGTGGGTCATCGGCCGGCAGGGACTCCCGGGCAGCTACTATCCGCGCAAAGGTTTCCTCGGTCTCCTGCGAGCCGCGCATGGCCTTTTGGATGAGCCGGGGTTCGGCGCTGACAGCTTCCTTCAGCTGCGCCATCTCCGAGCGGGACATGGCCATGCGTTCGGTCATGCCGACGGCCAGGTCCACGAAGTCCGCAACCAAGGCGGGGGAGATTCCTTCGCCTGCAGAGCCGGCGCCGCCGTCGACGAAGCGCTGAACCAGATCCTGGGGAAGGTCATCTGCGGGCGAACCCAGAATGGCATCTTCCTTGGCGGGGAAGTAGTTGAAAAACGTCCGGCGGGAAATGCCGACCCGCTCGCACAGCTGTTCGACGGTGAAGCCGTTGACACCGTTGGCGGCGGTCAGGATGCGGGCGTGCGCCGTGATGGCGGCACGGGTGGCCGTCCGCTTGCGCTCCCGCAGTCCGCAGTCTTCTGTTGCACCTTTCGTCACGGAGTAGAGTTTTGCACTCTGAGCCGGCAGGTGCAAATTTCCGGTCGCCGGGCAAAACGAAGGAGCGCCCGGGGATCCGGACGCTCCTTCGGCGGGCCTGCCGTACTGGGGCAGCAGTGGTTCTTTAGGCCTGCGGCGGCTTCGTCATGGACAGGACGTCCAGTGCCTTGTCCAGCTGCTCAACCGTGAGTTCGCCGCGCTCCACGTAACCGAGGTCCTCGACGGACTGGCGGATGGTCTTGCCTTCCTTGACCGAGTACTTGGCGATCTTCGCTGCGTTTTCGTAGCCGATGAACTTGTTCAGCGGCGTCACGATGGACGGGGAAGCCTCCGCCAGGTAGCGGGCGCGCTCGACGTTTGCTTCGATGCCGTCGATCATCTTGTCCGCCATTACGCGGGAGGAGTTCGCCAGGAGCCGGATGGACTCGAGCAGGTTCGCGGCGATCACCGGAATGCCCACGTTGAGTTCGAAGTAACCGAAGGTGCCGGCCCATGCCACGGCGGCGTCGTTGCCCACTACCTGCGCGGCAACCTGCAGGACGGCTTCGGAGATGACGGGGTTGACCTTGCCCGGCATGATCGAGGAGCCCGGCTGCAGGTCCGGGATGGCAATTTCGCCCAGGCCGGTGTTGGGGCCCGAACCCATCCAACGCAGGTCGTTGGCGATCTTGGAGAAGGACACGGCGATGGTGCGCAGCATGCCGGACACCTCGACCAGTGCGTCGCGGTTGGCCTGTGCTTCGAAGTGGTCCCGCGCTTCCGTCAGCGGCAGGCCGGTGTCAGCGGCCAGCAGTTCGATCACGCGCTGCGGGAATCCGGCGGGAGTGTTGATGCCGGTGCCGACGGCGGTGCCGCCCAGCGGGACTTCGGCTACACGGGGCAGGGATGCCTGCACGCGCTCGATGCCGTAGCGCACCTGAGCGGCGTAGCCGCCGAATTCCTGGCCAAGGGTGACCGGAGTGGCGTCCATCAGGTGGGTTCGCCCGGACTTGACGACGTCCTTGAATTCTTCGGCCTTGCGCTCCAGGGACACGGCAAGGTGCTCGAGGGCGGGGACCAGGTCATTGATCAGGGCGGACGTGGCGGCAACATGCACCGAGGTCGGGAAAACGTCGTTGGAGGACTGCGAGGCGTTCACATGGTCGTTGGGGTGGACAGTGGTCTCGCTGCCGGCGTCCTTCAGCGCCCGGGTGGCGAGCTCCGCGAGGACCTCGTTGGTGTTCATGTTCGAGGAGGTGCCGGAGCCCGTCTGGAAGATGTCGATCGGGAACTGGTCATTGTAGGTGCCGGCGGCGACGGCGTCGGCGGCCTTTTCAATGGCCCGGGCGCGCTCGTCGTCGAGTACTCCCAGTTCCGCGTTGGCGGTCGCGGCGGCCTTCTTGATCCGGGCGAGCGCTTCGATGTGCGAGGGTTCCAGCGTGGTGCCGGAAATGGGGAAGTTCTCGACCGCGCGCTGGGTCTGGGCGCGGTAGAGGGCGGAGGCCGGAACCCGGACCTCACCCATGGTGTCGTGTTCGATGCGGTATTCGGAGGTGTCAGAAGTCATGCCCCCAAGCCTAATCTCCGAAGGCACCGCAGTGATAACCGCTACTTGGGCAGCGACGAACGCAGGACGGCGGGATGCTCGAGGGCGCCGAAGCCGGAGACGAGTTCGGCGTTGCCTTCCGCCAGCCGGTAGGACAGGCCGATAACGGCAACTTGCCCTTCCTCCACTGCAGCGGAAATGAGGCGGGAACTTTCCACCAGGCGTTCCGCGGTCTGCTTGGTGTGTTCAACCACCATGTCATTGACTTCGTGCAGGTCCTTGCGCTGCGCCGCCAGCACGGACGGAGTGATCCGCTCCACCAGGGTGCGGACGTACCCGGTGGGCATTTCGCCCGTGTCCACGGTGGCTTTGGCGGCAGTGACGGCGCCGCAGTTGTCATGGCCCAGCACCACAATGAGGGGTACGCCCAGCGTGCCCACGCTGTACTCCAGCGAGCCGAGCACGGCGTCGTCAATGACCTGTCCGGCGGTGCGGACCACAAACGCGTCCCCGAGACCGAGGTCGAAGATGATCTCTGCAGCGAGGCGGGAGTCCGAGCAGCCGAAAATCACTGCAAACGGGTTCTGCCCCTCAACGAGGGAACTGCGTCGAGGCGCGTCCTGGTTGGGGTGGCGGGCGGTGCCGGCTACGAAACGTTCGTTGCCTTCACGCAGCTTCTGCCAGGCCTGGGCGGGTGTGATGATCTGTTCGCTCGCTGTTTCCACGCTATTGAGGTTACTACTACGGGAACCGGTGGTGCCGACCCGGGACGCCCGCAGGCGTCACGATCAGTTGCTGCGCAGCTCGCGGACCACGTGTTCGGCGAGCACATCGAATTCCGCCAGGTCGGCGGAACCGGTGAGGATCACGGTTTGCCCGTCGATCTCCGCGACCAGTGTTGAGTCCTTATTGGAGGAATCGCGCAGCTCCCAGGAGACTCCGCCTGCCGGCCGTTCACCGGACACGGTCGAGTTGCCGCTGTGTTCGAAGATCCAGGTGGGATTGGCGGCGTTGGTCTGCGTCAGGGAGATGAACTCGGTATCCGGAGTGACATATCCGACTTCCCAGTTCGGGACGCCGTCGTTGGTTCCGGCATTCCAGCGGGCGTAGTTGGCACTCCAGCCGTCCGGAAGCTCCAGGGCCAGCGGCTGGTAGCCGGCGTCTCCGGCGGCCTGGTTGGCAGCGGCAGCAACATCGACGTTGCGGGCCTGCATCTTGGGCGCGGGATTCAGCAGTACGGGCACCAGGCACAGCGCCAGCGTGAGTCCGGTGGCGATCAGCATGCCTATCACGGTGGCATTGGCCCGCTTGGCCTGCTTGGCGGTCAATACCGGCGTTACGGGTTCATCGGTCTGCTGGGGATCGGGCTGCGTTTCACTCACCCATCCATGTTCTCTTATTCGGATGCGATGTCCTACTCCGAGTAACGCACCGCCGCCGAAATCCTCTGCCGAGGTGGTGACGGGGGGCACGCAGACTATGATCGGACAAAGGCCACCCGCTTTCGGCGGTTGTCCGCAGACGTTTACAGCAGAATTTCTACATCATAATTTCGAAGATGAGGTTTGACGTGTCCAAAGGTGCCCAGTACTCCACACTTTCCCCCGCATTGGCAGTCGGGGACTCCGAGCCGGACCGCAACCTGGCCCTGGAACTCGTCCGAGTCACCGAGGCGGCGGCCATCGCTGGCGGCCACTGGGTGGGCTTCGGTGACAAGAACGCGGCAGACGGTGCTGCCGTGGATGCCATGCGCTCACTCATTTCCACGGTCTCCTTCAACGGCGTGGTGGTGATCGGCGAAGGTGAAAAAGACGAAGCGCCGATGCTCTACAACGGCGAGCACGTCGGTGACGGCACCGGCGCCCTCTGCGATGTCGCGGTGGATCCGATCGACGGCACCCGCTTGACTGCATTGGGCATCAACAACGCCCTTGCCGTGCTGGCCGTCGCGGAACGCGGCACCATGTTCGATCCTTCGGCGGTCTTCTACATGGAAAAGCTGGTCACGGGACCGGAAGCCGCAGACATGGTGGACCTTCGCCTTCCGGTGAAGCAGAACCTGCACCTGATTGCCAAGGCCAAGGGCAAGAAAATCAACCAGCTCAACGTGATGATCCTGGAGCGGGACCGGCACAAGCCGCTGGTGCAGGAAATCCGCGACGCCGGTGCGCGCACCCGGATGCTGATGGACGGCGACGTCGCCGGCGGCATCGCTGCAGCACGCGAAGGCACCGACGTCGACGCACTGATGGGCATCGGCGGCACCCCCGAGGGCATCATCACGGCCTGCGCGATCAAGACGCTGGGCGGCGTCATCCAAGGCCGGCTGTGGCCGACCTCCGACGATGAGAAGCAGAAGGCCATCGACGCCGGGCATGACCTGGACCGCGTGATGTCCACCAATGACCTCGTCACGAGCGACAACTGCTACTTTGCCGCCACCGGAATCACCGACGGCGACCTGCTGCGCGGCGTGCGCTACAAGAAGGACCGGGTCCTGACCCAGTCGATCGTGATGCGCTCCAAGTCCGGCACCATCCGCGTGGTGGACGGCGAACACCAGGCACACAAGTGGGAGTCCTACGCCCGCTCCAACTAGGAGCTGACGCCGGCCCCGAACTGACAAGACACAGCTGATGCTGCCCGGCGATCCGCCGGGCAGCATCAGCTGTTTGTAAGGCGCCGCGGCGGCGCCGCTTTTCGGGTGCGGCAGCGGAGCCAAGTAGGCTGGAAGGCATGACACTGCGCGTTACCCCCTGCTCCGATGCCGCCACCTGGAACGAAACCGTGAACCGCTTCCGCGGGCACCCGCAGCAGTTGTGGGGCTGGGGGAAGACCAAGGCAGACCACGGATGGAACGTAGACCGCGTCCTGGTGAGCGACGACGCCGGTACGGTCCTCGGGTGCGCTCAGGTCCTGCTGCGTGCGCTTCCCTTCCCCTTCCGGGCCCTTGCCTACATTCCCCGTGGCCCGCAGGGCGAGCCCGGACGGGAACTCGAAGTCCTGGACGCCGTTGCGGATTACGTCAAGAGCACCCATTCCGCCGTGGCCTTGTCCATCGAACCCGACTGGGATGCGGACGGGAAGCTGGTGGCGGGGTTGCCCCGACTGGGCTTCCGCAGCAGCGCGAACACCATCCTCATCGGCCGGACGCTGATCCTGGACCTGCAGCGCAGCCTCGAGGACCTGTCGGGGGACATGAGCAAAAAACACCGGCAGTACATCCGCAAGTCCGGGCGCGAGGACCTGACCTACCGGCGGGTGACGCGTGCGGAAATCGGCAAATGCCTGGCCGTGTACAAGCTCACCGCCGAACGGGCGAACTTCGGCATCCACGAGGATTCCTACTACCTGGATATCTTCGACAACCTCGGCGAGGATTCACCGGTCTACGCTGCCTTCAAGGGCGAGGACGTGGTCGCGTTCCTGTGGCTTTCCACCAGCGGCTACACCTCATTCGAGCTCTACGGCGGAATGACCGAGGAGGGTGAACGGCTACGGGCGAACTATGCCCTCAAATGGCACGCCATCTCCGATATGAAGGAGCGGGGGATCGCGCGGTACGACTTCAACGGCCTGCTCAATGACGGGGTCTCGAAGTTCAAGATGGGCTGGGCGAAGCACGAGGATCAGCTGGCCGGCACCTGGGACAAGCCCCTGTCCCCGCTCTATCCGGTCTTCTCCACCGCCCTGCCGCTGGCCAAGACAGGAATGCGCAAGGCCCGCGGAGCAGCGGCCGCCCTGAAGGCCCGGCTGGGCCGCTAGCCCGCTAGGCGTCGATATCCAGCCGGGGGGCATCTGCTTCCCCGGCCGGAACCGACCCGACCGTCACGGCAAACGCAAGCGCGCCGTCGTCGTGCTGTGCGGAATCCGCAGCGAGCCGGGCCGTCACGGGTGCCTCGGACGCTGGAAGGAAGGCACTGTCTCCGGCCTCGAGTGTGAGGCTTCCCGCCGGGGACGTCAGGGCAATGGTGCCCCGCACCGCGATGACGACCGCCGGTCCGTGCTGCAGGACCGGCGCTTCGGCCGGGAGCGGATCTCCGGGCGCGGCGGAAGGTCCCTGAGCGAGCTCCAGGCGCTGGAGCGCGAACTCCTCGAACGGCGGGCGGAATACCTGCTGACCCGACCCCGTGTCCTCGGCCGCCAGGTACGGGACGCCCAACGGACGGAAATCCACGGTCCGAAGCAGTTCGGGTACGTCAATGTGCTTAGGGGTCAGCCCGCCCCGCAGGACATTGTCCGAGGCCGCCATAACCTCCACCCCCAACCCGCTGAGGTAGGCGTGGACATTGCCGGCCGGCAGGTAGACCGCTTCGCCGGGCTGCAGCGAAGCACGGTTCAGCAGCAGGGAGATCAGGACACCGGGATCCCCCGGGTAGTAGCCGTTCAGCTCGGCCAGTGTGGACATCTCGCGGGCATATTCACCGCCGTCGGCGAGCTTCGCGACGGCGGCCGCGGCAAGTTCGACGGCTTCACGCACGGATTCGCCGTCATTAATAAGGGTGCGGAAGACGGACTGCAGCCGTGCCGGTGCCGGGTGGCCGGAGGACAGCTCCGCCACGATCCATTCCAGCAGGTCGGGCACCTCCCGGCCGGAGGCGGTGACCGCAGCATTGACGGCACGGAAGAGGTCCGCGGACTCCTCCGGCTTACGGAAACCGCACAGCGCCTCGAAGGGCGTGAGCGCGAAAATCATCTCGGGCTTGGAGTTCCCGTCCTTGTAGTTGCGTTCCCGGGCACCGCGGTCCACGCCGGCTTCCTCCTCCGCGGCGTACCCGGCCCGGGCCTGCTCGGGTGTGGGGTGGACCTGCAGTGACAGGGGAGCCCCGGCCGCAAGGATCTTTGCCAGGAAAGGCAACTCGGGACCGAAGCGCCCGGCGGTGTCGGCGCCGAGCATCCGTTCAGGATCGGCCGCAATCAACTCGTCGAGTGTTTCGCTTCCGTCCACGGGCGGAACCAGCGCCGAGGGTGCCCCCGGGTGCGCACCGATCCACAGTTCAGCCTCGGGGTCGCCGGAGGGTTCCCGGCCGAACAGCTCGGCGATCGCAGTGGTCGATCCCCAGGCATAGGGTCGAAGGGTGTTCCGGAGCAGGTACACGGGCCTCTTTCGTGTGCTGGAGAGTCGGGTCGGGCTGGGAAGGCGGAACTATCCCACGCTGCACTCGCCGTTGTTGTTCAGGAGCGAGCCGAGGGTGGCATCATCGCCGATTTCCGCGAGGTACTGAAGATACTCCACCGTTATTTCGGTTTCCTCCTCCTGCGGCACCTCGGTGATGGGAGTTCCGTCGGCTGCTTCGCCGTCCGTCCCGGTGTCTGCCTCCGGCGCCGGTGCGGCTTCTGGTGCAGCTTCCTCCGGTGCGGCCGGCGCAGCTTCCTCCGCCGGAGCGGGAGCCGGAGCCGGTTCGGCAGGTGCGGCTTCCAGACCGGCCAGGAATTCCTGCACCCGGGCATGGATCAGGTTGAAGTCCGGATAGGTCACGAAGTTGTCCGCCGCCGAGCCGAAGTCCGGCGGGCCGATGGTCATCCGCTCCATGGGCTGGCCCTTGGCCTTCAACGCCAGGTCCACGAAGCTGCCCAGCTGGTCCTGGGGGAGGTCCGTCTTCACGATCTCCTCACCGGCCGTGGCGATGGCCTGGAAGCGGGTCAGGAGCGTAGCCGGGTCCATCTGCGCCACCATGGCCTGCTGGACACACTGCTGCCGGGCGATCCGGTGGTAGTCGGTTACGAATTCGCGCGAGCGGGCGTACCAAAGCGCATGGTAGCCGTCGAGGGTCTGGGTGCCCGGCGGGATCCAGCCGTCCGGTGGATAGTGCCGGTTGGTGCCGGGAATTTCCCCGGCCGTGATGGGGACCCAGCCGCCGGAATTGATGGTGACGCCGCCCATGGCGTCGACCAGCTGTTCGAAACCGCCCATGTCCACGATGACGTAGGCCTGCACCTCAAGGCCCAGACTGCCGCTGACGGCGTCCATCATGGCTTCGGCGCCGGGATCCGCTGCCCCGGGGTAGAGATCCGCGTAATTCTCCGTCACCGTCTGGTAAAGGCTGTTGATGATGCACTCGTCGCCGCAGTTATAGCCGTCGGGGTACACATCGTGCAGCGGGGAATCCGCGGGGAACTGGGCGTTCTGGAAGTTCCGGGGAATGCTGAACGTCACGGGCTGGCCGGTTTTCGCATCCACGCTGATCATCGAGATGCTGTCGGGACGCAGGCCGGTGCGGTCCTCGCCGGCGTCTCCGCCCATGAGCAGGAAGTTGTACCTGCCGTCCACCGGATCAAGGGACGGGCCCGAGGCAAAGATGGAGCCGAAAGTCTGCCGGCTGACGTTCATCAGGTAGGCGCCGTAGGCGAGGCTGCCGCTGGTGCCAACCATCAGCAGGACCAGGCAGGCGGAAACGAGCGGCCGCACCCTGCGCTGCAGCAGGGGAGGGCGGATGATGCGCAGGGTGTTCAGGAACAACAGTCCCCAGGCAACCGCCAAGGCGGCCAGCACGATCATGATGAGGAACGAGGCCCAGCCATTGGTCAGGACGTTGATCAGCAGTGCACGGTTGGTGACGGCCAGGATGATGGCTGCAATCGCCACTGCCCAAACCGCGAAGGTGACCTGCAGGGCACGCCTGCCCAGGCGCCGGTCCCCGGCAACCACCTGCGCTGACCCGGGAAGCACCAAGGTCAGCAGCAGGAGGATGAAGGCACGCTTAGTGCGCACTGCGGGGGCCGCAGCCTGGGGGTACCGCACGGGATCGGTGTAGGAGCTGCCCGAAGGCCCGGAGCGTTGCTGGTTCATTGCTGCTGGTCCGTTCCCGGCAGGGAGGTGCGCAGCGCGGCGCCTTTGGCCATGGCGGACTGGCGCAGCCCGCCGGCAAACTCGATGAGCTGCTGCTGGAGGCGGGCAGCGAGCGGGTCCGTGCCCGCTGCGAGGATCCGGACAGCAAGCAGTCCGGCGTTCCGGGCACCTCCGATCGAAACCGTGGCCACCGGCACCCCCGCGGGCATCTGGACGATTGAGAGCAGGGAGTCGATCCCGTCCAGGTACTTCAGCGGAACGGGGACTCCAATAACCGGAAGCGGGGTAACGGCGGCCAGCATGCCGGGGAGGTGGGCGGCGCCGCCCGCTCCGGCAATGATGACGCGCAGCCCGCGCCGGTGGGCGTCCTGGCCGTACTCCAGCATGTCGGCCGGCATCCGGTGGGCTGAAACGACGTCGGCCTCATAGGGGATGTCGAATTCGGCAAGGGCAGCGGCGGCTGCGTCCATGACCGGCCAATCGGAGTCCGAACCCATAACGAGGCCTACCAGCGGCGTGGTAGCACGGTGGGGCATGCTTCAGTTCTCCTTCAAGGGGTCGCGGCCGTCACGGATGATGGCTGCTGCCCGGCCGGCACTGCGGCGGAGGGCGGGGAGGTCGTCGGCGGAACCAACGGCATTAACGTGGCCGATCTTACGTCCCGGCCGGACGGATTTGCCGTAGGTATGGACCTTGACGGCGGGTTCGGCCGCCAGCGCCAGGGGATAGGCGGCAAACAGGTCGTTGTTGTCGCCGCCGAGGAAGTTCTTCATCACGGCCGCGCCGCCCCGTACTGCGGTCGCGCCGAGCGGGAGGTCGAGGACTGCACGCAGGTGCTGCTCGAACTGGCCGGTGACGGAGCCGTCCATGGTCCAGTGCCCGGAGTTGTGCGGGCGCATCGCGAGTTCATTGATCAGGAAGCCGGGACCGCGGCCGGGGGTCTCGAAGAGTTCGACAGCCATAACACCGGTGACGCCCAGTTCCTCGGCCAGGCGCAGGGCCGCTGCCGCGGCAGCGTCCGCGACGGCCGCATCCAAGTGCGGTGCCGGCGCGATGACCTCGTCGCAGACACCGTGAACCTGGATGGATTCGACAACCGGCCAGGCACGGCTTTCGCCGCTGGGAGTGCGGGCCACGAGGGCGGACAATTCCCGGTCGAACGGTACTTTTTCCTCGACCAGCAGGGGCCCGGAGCCGAACCAGTCGGCGCAGTCCGCGGCAGCCGCGGCGTCGTCCACTATGCGTACGCCCTTGCCGTCGTAGCCGCCGCGCGGGGTTTTCAGGACCACCGGCCAGCCGGCGGCGTTGCCGAACGAGGCCAGCTCCCCCGGAGTGGAGACCTCGGCCCAGCGGGGATTGGGCAGTCCGAGTCGCTCCACGGCCGCACGCATGACCAGTTTGTCCTGGGCATGGATCAGCGCGGCGGGACCAGGCTGGACATTGATGCCCTTCTCCACGAGGGCCCGCAGATGCTCGCCGGGCACGTGCTCGTGGTCAAACGTGACAACGTCCACTTGGGCGGCGAAATCCGTCAAATCCTGCAGGTTCCGGTAATCACCCACTGTGGCATTGGCCACTGCCGCCACGGCAGATACCTGGGGGCCTTCGGCGAGCACACGCAGCTCAAATCCGAGGGCTGTGGCCGCCGGGGCCATCATCCGGGCGAGCTGACCGCCGCCTATCACGCCGATAATTGGGAAATCCACGGCTTAAGCGTACCGAAGAGGGCTGTTATTCCCGCCTCGCGGCGCCGGTGTCTCCCCGGACACTAAGCAGACTCCCATAAAGGCGCGGTAATATCGCCTTTTGACCGCCGCGCGTCCGCGCGTCGGGAACTGGCAGCCGTCGATCCGAGTCTTTGGGAGTGCTGCCGCGGATCGGCCTCGGAGGGTCATGAATACATCGCTGTCAGATCGGCTTCGGGGCCTGGTTTCCCTTTTTTGGCGTGAGGTTGCCAAGTTCGGCACGGTAGGTGCCGTGGCCTTCGTGGTGGACAACGGCCTTACCCTCTACCTGATGCACGGACCCATGTCGGGCAGCGAGGTCAAGGCACGGTTCGTGGGCGCCGTCGTCGCCACCATGGTCTCCTGGATCGCCAACCGCTACTGGACCTTCCGCCGCCGCCGCAGCGTGGACAACGTGGGCCGTGAACTGGGGCTGTTCATTCTGATCAACGGCGTGGGCATCGTGATTTCCACGGGCTTCACCTGGGTTGCCCGTTACCCCATGGGTATCGAGGACAAGAACATGCTGTTCCTGGCCGGCGTGCTGGGCATCGCCGTCGCCACCGTCCTTCGGTTCTTCGCGTACCGGTTCTGGGTCTTCAACGTTGAACTGGACCAGGAGCCCGGCTTCGAGCAGGACTATGAACTGATCGACGAGTCCATAATCCCGCCCGGCAAGGTCAAGCCGTACGGCGCCGTTAAGCCTCCAAGCGCTTCGTAACCTTCTCAGAGGCCAATACCCGTTCATCCGGTTCCACGCCGGCCGCAGTAAGCACGACGGCGCCGCCCGAGGCCCATGTGCCCACGGCCTCCTCCAGCACGAGCGGCAGGTCGGGAGCCGAAGCGAGCAGCACTTCGGCGGAATCATCCGCTGCTTCGAGCAGGGTCCCGAGCGATCCGTAGGACACCGTTCCGTTCAATTCGCGGGCGGCAGTAGGACCCGCGACCTCGAGGGCCGGTTGTCCGCCGTCGGGCCGGGCGCCTTCCATGTACGTGTCGGCGTAGGAACGCACCTCCGCCGCGTAGTCGACGACGCCGGCCGGCAGGTCCGCCGGGAACGCCAGGTCCAGGGCGCCCAACGCGACGGCGACGACGGTCCCTTCGGCGCCGCTGTCCGCAGCATCGGTGACCGTGACGTCCACATGTGCTCCTTCATCCAGCGAACCGAGCACCACTGTGCAGCCGGTCTGCCAGGCAGCCAGTGCCCAGACCAAGGTCTTCCAGTGGATGGGGAGGTCCAGGTGGACGCGCAGGCCGGGCTCGGCGTCCAGTTCATCGACCAGGAAGTTCGAGGTCTTGGCCACCCAGTTGTCCAGCACCTTCCCTGAAAGCTCGATCCGTTCGCCGGCGGGGCCGTACCAGATCAGGGCAGGGGATGTAGCTTGGCGCGTGCGGAGCCCGGACAGCAGGGTGCTTGCTGCAGACATGGTCATGGAAATGGCCTCTTTCGTTGGTTCCCGCATGAGGCGGCGCGGCGTGCACCGGCCTCATGCGAATGTCGGTGCGTAATAAATACGGGGAACATGTAGTTCCCGGTTCCCGGACCGGGAAAAGTGCGACGCGCCGGGCTGATGTGCGAAATCCCGGGCGTGGCGTTCCCGGCATCCGTTGATTGAACTCTATAGGATGCCTGAACAGCTTGACGGAGCCGTATTACACACGTGTAATTAGGTATCGGATTTGTTCCAGCCACATGGGAGGAGCCGCAGGGCCCAGGCCCTGCCGGCACCACCACACAGCCGCCGCTGGAGCAGCAACACCGGGAGGACTCCATGGGGCAAGCAGAAGAAACGCAGGACAGCACGGTCATCGCCGGGCAGGCTTCGGCCAGCTACGGCTCAAGGGGTGTCCCCGTCGACTGGTACGTGGATCCTGCAGATCCGGCTGCTGCCGAGCGCTACCGCCGGGAAACCGCAGGCACCCTCGAGGACCAGGCCACTGCCTTCCTCGCCGCGCATGAAGCGCTTGCGGATGCTCCCGTCGACGAGGAGCTCGTGCTGGACCCGCCCGTTTCGTTGTTCCAGGCTCCGCCCGAGTCCGAAAGCCGGCCCGTGTGGATTGGACTGCCGGGCCTGGGCCAGGACTACGCAGACGAAGGCGAGCTGGGCTGGCAGGCGGATGCCCTCTGCGCACAGACCGATCCCGAGGCTTTCTTTCCCGAAAAGGGCGGCTCCACGAGGGACGCCAAAAAGGTCTGCGCGGCCTGCAATGTCCGTTCGCAGTGCCTCGAATATGCACTGGCCAATGACGAGAGGTTCGGAATCTGGGGCGGCCTGTCCGAGCGCGAACGCCGTCGGCTTCGGAAGCAGGCAGTCTAATTCATTCGCAAGTCCATGTCTGCGCTGTTGTTGTAGCCCATAACGGCGCCTCTTATTTGCCCGCTACACTCTCAGCGCTGACGGCCCAAACCCGGCCTGCGGACTTCTGCATCGGCGTTGACGCCGGTTCCACGGATGCCAGCGCCTCGTTGCTGCAGCTGGGACTCCCGGTCGGCAGCCCGGTCATCGCAGTTCCGGCGCGCAGCGGCTTCGGAGCAGCTGTGAAGGCGGGCCTGGCCGAACTCCCGGACAACCTGCGCTCCACCGGCAAGGTGTCCGCCCATGACGGCGGAACCGGGGACGGCGCCGGCACCGTGCAGGAATGGATCTGGCTGCTTCATGACGACTCGGCTCCGGATCCCGGCGCACTGGAGGAACTGCTCCTGGCCGTTGAGCGCGCACCTTCGGTAACCATCGCGGGTGCGAAGCAGGTGGAATGGGATAACGACCGGCGCCTGGTGGACGTGGGTCTGAGCATTGACCGGTGGGCCGAAAGGCTCACGCTGATCGACGCCGATGAACTGGACCAGGGGCAGTACGACTCCCGCAGCGACATATTTGCCGTGAACTCCGCGGGCATGCTGATCCGCCGCGATGCCTGGGACCTGCTGGGCGGCTTCGACCCCGCATTGCCCGGAAGCGGAGACGACATTGACCTCTGCTGGCGGAACCGGCTGGCCGGAAACCGGGTGGTGGTGGTGCCTTCGGCACGGATGCGCCATGCGGGCAACCGTCCCAACCCTGCCGCCTCCGCATCTGCTGCCCGACGGGCGGAGATCTTCCTCCGGCTCAAACACGCACCCTTGTGGCAGGTGCCGTTCCTGGCAGTAGGTGCGGTCCTGGGCGGCATTGGCCGCTTCTTCCTCGGGATGGTGGCGAAGGACCCCGGATATGCGGTGTCCTCGCTCCTCACCAGCGCAGCGGCGGTCGTGCGTCCGGTCGATCTGTACCGCTCCCGTCGGCGTGCGGCGGATACCCGGGGGCGCCCGCGCAACGCAGTTAATGCACTGCGCAGCGGCAGCAGGGATGTCCGGGAGCACCGGCGGACAATGTACCGGGATGCTTCGCCGGAGGCTCCCGAAACAGGGAGCGCGGAATACGTCCCCAGCGGGGACACCAATAATGACTTTGCCGCCTTGGAAGGCCCTGCGCGCGCCTGGGTAGGGCTTGGCGCCCTCGCTGCTGCACTGCTGCTGGCAGGGTTCTCCCTGGCCGGGCTGCACCGGCTCTTCGGCGCCTCGGCCGTGGCCGGCGGGGCGCTGGTACCCCTGGGGCAGGGCGTGGGTGAGATCTGGACCGCGGCTACCGGTTGGTGGGCGCACCTGGGCTCCGGAGCCCCTGCACATGGGGACCCGTTCAACTTTGTCCTCTCACTGCTGGCGGTCGCCGGATTCGGTAACGGCAATGCCGCCCTGCTGATCCTGCTGTTGCTTGCGCTCCCGCTGGCAGGGCTGAGTGCATGGTTCGCCGCCGGAGCCTTCACCGGCCATCGTGGGCTGCGCTTCTGGGCAGCGATGTTCTGGGCGGCGGTTCCCGCGTTCCAGGTGGCCCTGGGCAGCGGCCGGCTCGGCGCCCTGGTTGTGCACATCCTGCTTCCACTTACGGTGCTGGCGCTTGCCCGCGCCGTCGGCTCGGGTACTGCAGCCGGGACGGCATCCGCTGGGATGGCAGCAACCGGGACCGCAGCACCTGCCCGTGCCGCGTCCTGGACCGCAGCCGCTGCCGCAGGCCTTCTGCTGGCCGCCGTCACTTCTGCCGCACCGCTGGTGTTCGTGCTGGCTGCCGCCGCAGTGCTCCTCCTGACGCTGGGACTGCGGCGCCGTGCAAGGACCCTGTGGTGGGCCCTGCTGCCCGGCGCTGTCCTCCTGCTCCCGCAGGTCCTCTCCGCTGCTCCCAACCTTCGCGCTGTCCTGGCCGATCCCGGCATGCCGCTTGCTTTCGTCCGGTCCGAGGCCTGGCAGCAACTGCTCGGCTATCCACTGGCCTTCGACGTCAACGGCACCCTGGCGGGTCTGCTTCCGGTCGGTCCCTGGAACCTGGTGCTGGCACTGGTGGTCGGTGCTCCTGTTGTGTTCCTGGCGGCCCTTGCCCTTTTCCGGCCCCGGTCCGCGCCGCTGGCCAGGCTCTGCTGGCTGCTGGTCCTGGCGGCCCTGGCCCTGAACGCCGCAGCGTCCTACGTGGGAACCGCCGCGGCGCCGGATGCGGTGGTGACGGCATTCACCGGACCGCTCGTCTCCGCCTGCTCGCTGTTGCTTCTCTGCCCGGCGCTGGTTTTTGCCGGCGGCCTCCTGTCCGGTGCGCGGCGCCGCAGGGTTGCCCGCGGCAACCGCGTCCTGGCCGTAGTGCTTGGAACGGTGCTCGCAGCCGGTCCGGCCGCCAGCCTGGGCTTCTGGGTCATCCCGCAGTTCACCGGCAGCGGTTTCCCCGGAACCCAGACCCCGGACGGTGCCGCCGCAGGCATCCTGCCGGGCACCAATCTGGAGGTCCAGGGTGCAGAAGACCGCAGCCTGCCCGCCACGGCAGCCGATGCCGGCCATGACACTACACAGTCACGCAGCCTTGTCCTTCATGTCGACGGCGAGGGCAATGTCTCAGCCGCACTCATGCGGGGCGGCGGGACCACACTGGAGCAGCTTTCCACCATTTACGCTGCCCGCGGGATAAAGGGCGGTGCGGGCGAGGAAACGCTGGCCGACGACGATCCGGCGACTGCCGACCTGCGCCGCGCGGTTGCCGCGATTACTGCCGGAACAGGAGTTGACCCGCGGGCGGACCTTGCCCGTCTCGGCGTCGCCTTCGTGGTACTGCAGGAATCCGATACGGCAGCTGAGCTGCTGGCCGGGCGGATGGACTCCGTACCCGGATTATCCGCAGTGGGACAAACCGGCTCCGGGTGGCTTTGGCGGGTGAGTGAACCGCTCAGCGCAGCCGGTACGGAGACGCAGTCCGGGCTTGGTGCCAGGGCGCGCATTCTTAACGCGGACGGCAGCACCGCGGCGGCCGTGCCGTCCCAGTCCGAAGACATCCGCACCTCCATCCCGGCCGGCGCCGAGGGCCGCGTGTTGGTCCTCGCCGAACGCGCCGACGCCGGATGGCAGGCCAGCCTGAACGGCAGGCCGCTGACCGCCACGGATCGTGAGTGGGTGCAGGCCTTCGAACTGCCTGCCGAGGGCGGAGAGCTTCGCGTGGACTATGTCAGCGCAGCCTCGCCGTGGCTTGAGGCACTGCAGATCCTGGTGATCGGCCTGACCTTGCTGCTGGCGCTTCCCACACCCACCGGCCGAACGGTCCGCCTTCCCGGCAAACGGGATTTCCCCGAGACACAAACGGAGGCTAACGAGCCGCAGCCCGCTGCCGGCCCGGTAGACGGTTCGGAACAGCCGGCTGTAAAAGAGGAATCGCCCGTACCCTTCGGTGCAGGCCCGCACCGGGTTGACCGGACCCCGGAAGGAAGCCAGCAATGAGCAGGGACAAATCCGGCGGCAAGCCGGGAAAGCAACAACACCCTTCTACCGGGGACGAGGCTGAGGTGCTTCCAGAGGCACCGGAACGGTCTGCTTCAACTTCTCCTGCGTCCGGGCCTGCCGGCTCCGGGTCCAGCGGGGCCACTGCCCGCCGGTCCAGCTCCGGCGGAGCCAGGACCGCAGGACGCTGGACCACCGGGGTCCTGCTGCTGACCGCCGCCGGTGCCCTGGTGGCGGGGACATCGCTTGTGGGAACCGGTTCCGCAGGCGGCGCCGTCGACGTTCCCTATGCCGAAGTTCCCGCCGGACCCCTGACCGGTGTGTGCCCGCAGCCCCCGCGGCTGCTCGCCGGCAACACAGCCGGTACGGACGCCGAGTTCAGCGCGGAGTCCACCTCTGCCAAGTCGGTGGTGAGCGCCGTTCTCCTAGCCGATGCAGGCAACCCGCTGCCCGCCGCCGAACTGTCGAAAGTCTCGGACGGTTCGGTCCTCAAAAGCATCGGCGGCGGCACGGACTCACCGCTTGCCGGAGAGCGGACCGCCGGCGTCGTACGCGGGACGCCCGTCTCTGCGGCGGCGCTTTTGAGCGCGGAGCCTTCCGGTGCCCAGCAGGTCACGGCCGGTGCCACCATGACCTATACCGCTGCAGACGGCGATCTGGCCGGGCTCACGGCAGCCACTTGCCAGGCCCCGGCCAACGACCTTTGGCTGGTGGGAGCACGGACGAACGTCGGAGCCGCCGCGGTGCTGCAGTTGACCAACCCGTCCCTGACCCCCGCCGATGTCGACCTGGAACTTTACGGCACTGCCGGCCCCGTGGAAGGGCCGGGCAGCAGGGGCATCGCCGTGGGACCGGGCGAAACAAAGTCAGTGGTCCTTGCCGGACTGGCCGCCAACCAGGACTCCCTGGCCGTGCGGGTGCGTAGTTCGGGCGGCCCGGTTTCAGCGGTGATTTCGCAGAACCTGCTGCGGGGCCTGACCCCCGGCGGTGTGGAGCTGATCCAGCCCACAGCGGCTCCCGGGCCGGCGCAGGTGGTCAGCGGCGTGCGCATCCAGAACCCGGAGGCTACCCGCAAGCTGGCGAAGGAGGAGGGCTACGCGTCGGTCACGCCGTCGCTGCAGATAGCGGTTCCGGGCGCCAGCGACGCCGTTGTGAACGTCCGGGTCTTCGGCAGCAACGGTGAAGCCGCCCTGGAAGGCGGCGGAAGCTACAACGCTGCTGCAGGCACAGTCACGCGCCTTCCGCTGGATACGCTGCCCGAAGGCACATACACGCTCGATATTTCGTCCGACGTCGCCGTGGCCGCCTCAGCCGTCTTCAGCCGCGGTTCCGATGCCGAAAAGGGAACCGATATTGCCGTTGCTCCCGCCGGCGAACGCCTGGGCAGCGAGCACCTGGCGGTGCTGGCATCGGGGGACTCCACGCTCTCCTTCACGGCGCCGGAAGGGGCGTCCGAAGTGCGCCTCGCCGCTGTCACCGCCGACGGCGT
The DNA here is from genome assembly GCF_024385525.1 of Arthrobacter sp. zg-Y238. Taxonomy (GTDB): domain Bacteria; phylum Actinomycetota; class Actinomycetes; order Actinomycetales; family Micrococcaceae; genus Arthrobacter_B; species Arthrobacter_B jinronghuae. Next base: position 464,890 of record NZ_JANFLU010000011.1, read on the forward strand.
CCTGTTGGCCGAGAAGACCGTGCAGCTGAAAGCCGCCTCCACTACCACGGTGAACCCTGGCGATCTGGGTGGATCCGCTGCGGCAGTCCTGGTCAGCGCCACCGGAGCACCGGTTTACGGCGCACAGATAGTGACCGGGGGAGATACCGGGATCAGCGTAGTGCCCCTGCCCCGGGGCACCGTCGGCGGCAGCCGCGTACAGGTCGGTGTGGGGTACTAGCCCTCCGCTATAGGGACGGAACCTATAGGGGGCGGAACCGGCCGTAGGCAGGATCAACGGTTTCCGGGTCCATCCCCATCAGTATCGCCAGCTGCTCCACGATGACGTCATGAACCAGTTCGCTGACGGGCACCAGGGAGCGGGCAGCCGTTTCGACGGCGTGCCGGTAGATGGTGATGACCGGCGGCCGGTTTGGTGCGGAGGCCGTCCCGGCGCCCAGCGGAATGGGTCCGCCGGAACGCGCCAGCTCCTCAAGTCCAGGAGGGATCTCCTCGACCACGAACTGGTAGGACTGGATCCGTTCGCCCCAGAGCCGTTCCAGTCGTTGGGCTGATTCGAGTACCCACTCGTCGAAACGTTCCGCACGCGTGCGGGCACCGGCCAGATGCGGCGGGATCACGTCTCCCCGCAGGCCGCGGCCGTGCCGGTTGCGCCGCCGCTGCCGGAAGGACCGGGCCGGCACGCCGGGGGAGGAGGCGGCTGCGGCGCTTGACTCAACGGCACTTGACTCAACGGCACTTGACTCAACGGCACTTGACTCAACATCGAGGCGCACCCGGAATGAAGATCCCATGGACATGTAAGAACTCTAACCGCTGCCCCCGGCCCCCGGGACCCCTTTTTCCTTCTGCAACCGCCGGCGGCGCAGCAGGGCCCGGGGCCGCGGTTCCGGCGCGCCTGCGCAGGCACCGCGCAGAGAACGGGTAAAGTGGTCCTCCGTGGAATCCTTACGCCAGTGCTCCCGGTCAGCCTGCCGCCAGCCGGCGGTAGCAACGCTGACCTACGTATACGCCGATTCCACTGCAGTGCTTGGCCCACTGGCGACCTACGCCGAGCCGCATTGTTACGATTTGTGTGCCGGCCACTCCGCCCGGCTGACCGCCCCGCTGGGATGGGAACTTGTCCGCCTGAACCTGGAGGGCCAGCCCCGGACTCCGAGCCGTGACGAACTCTCAGCTTTGGTGGATGCCGTACGTGAACAGGCCGCAAAGGCAACGGACGAGGACAGCACGGAGCCGCAGCGCAGCGGAAAGCATGCCTTGGAGCCACCGGCCGAAACCCCCGGGACGCGCCGGGCGCACCTGAAAGTGCTGCGCGAACAGAACTAGGCACCGCCCCTCGCCTGGCTTCCACGCGTTAGGCTTGGCTGTGATGCGCCGCCCACCGCGGCACCCGAATTCAAGGAAGTGCTGTATCAATGGCCAATCTGACAGCCGGACTCCTCGACGTCCTGCGTTGCCCTGTCACCGGATCCGTCCTCGTCCAGGACGGTGACGAACTCGTTTCGACCGTTCCCGACGCAGGCGGCAAACCGGTGCGGTACCGCGTGGAAGAAGGAATTCCCGTTCTGCTGAAGGCCGCCGCCACTCGGCAGGAGGGCTAACCGCCCGGACCCGCCGCGAACCTGTGAGGATTCCAGCGTGAGCATTGACTTCAAAGTAGCCGACCTTTCCCTCGCCGAAGCCGGACGCCACCAGATCCGCCTGGCCGAACACGAGATGCCGGGCTTGATGGCGCTGCGGCGCGAGTACGGTCCAAGCCAGCCGCTGGCCGGAGCCCGGATCGCCGGGTCCCTGCACATGACGGTGCAGACCGCCGTGCTGATCGAAACGCTGACGGCCTTGGGCGCTGAAGTCCGCTGGGCGTCCTGCAACATCTTCTCCACACAGGACGAAGCCGCTGCCGCTGTGGTGGTGGGCGGGGGAACGGTAGACGAACCCGCAGGCGTCCCCGTCTTCGCCTGGAAGAACGAGTCTCTCGAGGACTACTGGTGGACCGCCGAGCAGATCCTTACCTGGCCGGAAGGGTCCGGCGGCCCGAATATGATCCTTGACGACGGCGGCGACGCCACCCTCCTGCTGCACAAGGGCGTGGAGTTCGAAGCTGCGGGGTTCGTTCCGGAAAACCCGCAGGACGGCGATGAGGGCTACTCCTACGAGTTCACCGTAATCCTCGACCGTCTGCGCCGCAGCCTGGCGGAGCACCCGGGGAAGTGGACCGAAATCGCCAAGGGCATCCGGGGCGTCACGGAGGAAACCACCACCGGTGTGCTGCGCCTTTACCAGCTGGCGGCCGAAGGCAGGCTGCTGTTCCCGGCCATCAACGTCAACGACTCCGTCACCAAGTCCAAGTTCGACAACAAATACGGCATCCGGCACTCCCTCCCGGACGGCCTGAACCGTGCCACCGACACGCTCATTGGCGGCAAGGTCGCCGTCGTCTGCGGTTACGGCGACGTCGGCAAGGGAGCCGCGGAGGCACTTCGCGGGCAGGGCGCCCGGGTGATCGTCACGGAAATCGACCCGATCTGCGCACTGCAGGCGGCGATGGACGGCTACCAGGTGGCCAAGCTGGAATCCGTACTGGCGCAGGGCGACATCTTCATCACCACCACCGGCAACAAGGACATCATCATGGCCAGCCACATGGCCGCCATGAAGCACCAGGCGATTGTCGGCAACGTCGGCCACTTCGACAATGAGATCGACATGGCCGGACTCGCCCGGGTTCCCGGAATCCGCAAGGTCGAGATCAAGCCGCAGGTCCATGAATGGGTGTTCGATGAAGGCACCGACGCGCAGCGCAGCATCATTGTGCTCTCCGAAGGGCGGCTGCTCAACCTTGGCAACGCCACCGGCCACCCGTCCTTTGTTATGAGCAATTCCTTCGCGAACCAGACCATCGCGCAGATTGAGTTGTTCACCAGGCACGGCGACGGGACCTACGCCAACCAGGTCTACGTGCTGCCCAAGGTCCTGGACGAAAAGGTGGCCCGCCTGCACCTATCCGCCCTCGGCGTCGAACTGACTGAACTGACCAAGAGCCAGGCGGACTACCTGGGCGTTGACGTGGCGGGGCCTTTCAAGCCCGAGCATTACCGCTACTGACTGCTACGCGGGGGGGTGTGCCGGTTCCGCCGGATAACCCCGTCTGCTGTACTACCAGCGGACCGGTCCCGCCGGACTGTACTGTGAGCGGTTGGTCCTGCCGGAGAAGCCCATTTGCTGTACTACCAGCGGTTGGGCTCTCTGCTGGGCGTTGGTTGTACAGCTAACGGGGCTTTGGGCGCCGGATAAACCCGTCTGCTGTACTACCAGCGGCCGGTCCCGCCGGATAAGCCCGTCTGCTGTACTTCCAGCGGCCGGTCCCGCCGGAGAAGCCCAGTTGCTGTACTACCAGCGGTTGGGGCTCTCTGCTGGGCGTTGGTTGTACAGCTAACGGGGCTTTGGGCGCCGGATAACCCCGTCTGCTGTACTACCAGCGGACCGGTTCCGCAGGATAACCCCGCCAGCTGTACTGCGAGCGGCCGGTCCCGCCGGACAAGCCCATTTGCTGTACTACCAGCGGTTGGGGCTTGTCTGCTGGGCGTTGGTTGTACAGCTAACGGGGCTTTGGGCGCCGGATAACCCCGTCTGCTGTACTACCAGCGGCCGGTTCCGCCGGATAAGCCCCGGCTCAATCGGTGAACGGCATCCGATGCAGCCGTTCGGCCAGGGCCCGGGACTGCCAGCGTTGACGGTCCAGCCGGACGTAGTCGCGGTTCCGGCGCTCTGCGACGACCGCCCGGAGGTAGGCCTCCGGATGCGTGCCCGGCGGCGGCTGCGGGGAAACATGCGCAGTGGTTTCCGAGGCAAGTTCGGAGGCGAGCACCATTCTGGCCGTTCCGGTCATCCGTCCGCTCTGCGCGAGGAAGCGGGAGATCCGGCGGGCCAACCCGTCCGGCAGACGGCCGATATCGGCCAGGTCCGCCCAGCCGGCAAGCTCCGGGGGAGCCGCCACCAGTTCCGGCAGCGGTGCCACCACCCGGTCCCGCAGGGCGTAGGTGCCTGCCATGAGGTCTCCGAGGCGCTTGGACTTGTCATTGAACAACGCCACCATGAAGGCCAGCGAACCCGCGAGCATGTAGATTTCCAGGACCGCGGTGAACGCCCGGATGAAGGCATGCCGGAACCGCACCGAGCCGCCGTCGTCACGGACGATCCGCAGCCCCATGACCAGCCGGCCGAGTGACTTTCCCCGCGTCAGGGTTTCCACAGTGGCCGGGACCAACACAAACAGCAGCACCACAAGGCTCAGCGACAATGCCTGCGCCAGGGCGGGGTCCGACGACACGACGGCCTGCGCGACCAGCAGCAGCAGGACGATGAACACAAGGACCTGGGCGACGACGTCAATGAGGGCGCTGACCATCCGGGCGGCGAAGCCGGCAGGGCGGAGTTCAAGGACCACCGCTTCGCCGGTAACAATGCTGCTCATTCGAGTCCTCCTGAAGTGATGAGGACCACTGTACCGACCCGTTAGGGTGTAACCGTGGACCTCGATGCCTTCACTGCCGTGCACAGCGATGACTGGAAACGCCTCGACGAGCTGGCTGCCCGCCGCCGATTAAGCGGCCCGGAAGCGGACGAACTGCTTCGGCTCTATCAACGTGCCTCCACCCATCTTTCCATCGTGCGCTCGGTGGCACCGGAAGGAACGCTTTCCGCCTCCCTTTCCATGCGCCTGTCCCGTGCGCGCACCCGGTTCACCGGCAGCCGGTCCAACTTCATGGAGGACCTCGCGAACTTCTTCGTTTTCTCCCTCCCTGCAGCCTTTTACCGCGTACGCTGGCTCACCGTTGCGATAGGTGCAGCCTTTGTCCTGGTGGCCTGGCTGACCGGTTTCTGGGCCGTCAATACACCGGGGGTACTGGCAGCAGTGGGGTCCGACGAGGAGCTCCGCCGCTATGTCGAAGAGGATTTCGTCAACTACTACTCCGAAAACCCGGCGGCGTCGTTCTCCGGCATGGTCTGGACCAACAATGCCTGGATCGCCGTCCAAGCGGTTGCCTTCGGCATCACCGGCCTGTGGGTACCCTGGATCCTTTACCAGAACGCCGTAAGCGTGGGCTTGTCCGCGGGCATGATGGCAGCACACGGCCGGCTGGACGTGTTTTTCACCTATATCCTGCCGCACGGGTTCATGGAACTGACCGCCATTTTCATTGCCTCGGCCGCTGGGCTGCGGATTTTCTGGGCCTTCGTTGCCCCCGGCCGACGTTCCCGGATGACCTCCGTGGCGCAGGAGGGACGTTCCCTGATGACGGTTGCCCTTGGGCTGGTAGTGGTCCTGTTTATCTCGGGGCTGGTTGAGGGATTCGTTACACCCAGCCCCCTGCCGGCCTGGCTCCGCCTGACCATCGGGTTCGGAGTATTCGCGGCGTACTGGGCGTACACGCTCATCCTCGGCGGCAGGGCCTACCGGGCCGGCCACCGCGGTGACCTGTCCGCGCGCGACGCCGGGGCGTACCTGCGTACGGCCTAGCCGCGGGGTGGCGTGCGGCCCACCCGGTGCTGTCCCGGTAGGGTCGAGTGTAAGACCAGCGGAGAACAGTTTAGGAAGTGAAAGAGGAAGCAGTGGCTAGCCAGGACGAAACCCCCACGCATCGATCGACGGCCGGAGGGGAGCCGCTCAACGGAACCGAGGCTTCAGTGCCGTCGCAGGGGACTGCCCCCGACGGATCCGGCTCCCACGCCGCTACTGCCCCGGAACTCGCCGGGAACAGTGAGCACGCCGACTGGGACGCCGAGTTCGACAACCTCACCGCCTCCGAGCGGGCCGATGTGGAGGCTGCAGCAGATGAGGCGGGCCACGCACCCGTAGACGCCGTAGAACCGGACGTCGAGCAGACCCCGGAGGCGCCGGAGAGCCTCGAAGACCCCGAAGGGTCGGAGGGCCTCGAGGACCCGGAAGGGTCGAAGGACGCTGAAGACGCTGCGGACCTCGACCGGGACACGGCCGAAAGCCCGGCTGCGTCCGGAAATCGTGACAAAGCAGCAACCGGCGGCGCCGGCGGAACGGTTCCGGGCGGGCACCCGAAGGTTGCCCAGCGCAGCCACCTACCCATGCGCCGTGCCAGCACCCTGCCGGACCTGAGCGGCTATTCCTCCACCGACGATGCCGTGGACGCCGGACCCGAGGACCGGAACGTCCCGGAAGAGGAAACGGCGGCAACCTCCATGGAAATGTCTTCTAGCGCAGTGGAAGCAGGCGAAGACCGGCCGCACGCCGTGCCCTCCGGCGCCCATGAAGCCGGCCGGCATGAAGCCGACGCGCTCGGGGACGCTGAAGCCGACGCTGAAAGGGATGCAGAAACCGACGCTGAAACGGACTCCAACACGGCTCCCGAAACGACGTTGGACCGCGAAACGGAAACATCCGGCGCCATGGACCGGCATGACGGCATGGCGGAGGAGACCACCGAATCCACAGACACTGCCGTCACACCCGTTATTGCCCACTCCGCCGAGACGGAGAGGGAGACGAAGAACGGGACGGAGTCAGTCCATGACACGGCTGACTCCGCTGACGACGTCGACCCGGCACTTGCGGAAGCGCAGCGGCGCGCCCAGGAACGGGAGAAGGCGGCAGCAGGCAAGCCTGTCCTGGCCCGTGTCCTCCAGGTAATGATTGCCGTGTTCTTCCCGGTCATGGTGCTGGCCGCCGCCATCCGTGCGGTCGCGACGCCCCTGTTCCTGTGGGTGGAGTACCACCGGCCCGGTTTCCCGGCAGACAGCTACGGCTTCTCCACCGATGACCGGATGACCTACGGTTCCTACGCCGTGGACTACCTGCTCAACTTCAGCGGTTCCCGGTACCTGGGGGACCTGGTCGGGGACGGCGGAGAACCGCTGTACCTGGACAGCGAAGTCAGCCACATGGCCGATGTTAAGACGGTGCTGACGGTGGCCTTCATCGCTGCGATGGTGATGGCGGTCCTGAGCCTCTTCGCCGCGCTGTATCTGCACCGCCGCAGCCCGGGCGGCATCCGCCGGTCATTGTTCTCCGGTGCGGTGCTCACACTGGTATTGGTGGCGGCACTGGTGGTCCTCGCCGTTCTGGGCTGGGAACAGTTCTTCACCCAGCTGCATACGATCTTCTTCGCGAACGGGAACTGGACCTTCCGGCTGGATGACACCTTGATCCGGCTCTTCCCGGCCCAGTTCTGGATGGACGCCGGGATTACCATCGCCGCGCTGGTGCTGCTCACCTGCATCGTCGTGCTGGTTTCCTGCTGGCCCACCCGGGCACGCAGGGAACGCGTGTTGCAGGCCCGGGAAGACGCCCGCCGCCGTTACACAGAGTCCCTCGAAGCACTCTAGGCCGAGCGAACGCAGCGTAAGCAGCATAAAAATCCCCCGTACCGGTATCGGTACGGGGGATTTTTACTGCCGCTGCCTACTTGGCGTAAAGCTTGTCCACCTCATCGGAGTAATCCGCAATCACTGCATTCCGGCGCAGCTTCAGCGTGGCCGTGAGATGCCCCGATTCCAAGGTGAAATCCTTGGGCAGCACGGTGAACTTGCGGATCTGTTCGGCCCGGGACACCGCCGCATTCGCGGCGTCGACTGACTCCTGCAGCAGCTGCTGCACCCGGGGATCCTCCGCGGCAACTCCGTCCGGGGCACCGTTCTCCCGGCTCCACGCGGCGAGGGCCTCCTCGTCCAGGGTGATCAGGGCGGACACGAACGGGCGTCCTTCGCCCACCACGATGGCCTGTGAGACCAGCCGGTTCTCACGGATCTTTTCTTCCAGGGGACCGGGGGCCACGTTCTTGCCGCCGGCCGTGACCAGCAGGTCCTTCTTGCGGCCGGTGATGCGCAGGAAACCGTCGTCGTCGAGTACGCCCACGTCGCCCGTCTTGAACCACTCGCCCTCGAAGGCGTCCGCAGTTGCCTCAGGGTTACGGTGATAGCCCTTGAAGACCACGGCGCCGCGGACCAGGACCTCGCCGTCGTCCGCAATCCGGATGGTGGTGCCCGGCATGGGCAGCCCCACCGATCCCACCCGCGTGCGGGTTGCCTGGTTGACACTCGCCGGGGCGGTGGTTTCGGTCAGGCCGTAGCCCTCCAGCACCGTTACCCCGCAGCCGCGGAAGAAGTGCGCGAGCATCGGGCTCAGCGCGCTGGCACCGGAGATGGCGAATGCTGCGTTTCCGCCAAGGACCGCACGCACCTTCGGGTAGAAGAGGCGCTCAAACAGCTTGTGCTTCATTGCCAGCGCCACCGACGGGCCGCGGCCGCCACGGGCGGCCGAGTCCTGCGCCTCCGAGTAGGCAATGGCCGTGGCGGCTGCAGCCTCGAAGGCCTTGCCCTTGCCGGCGGCTTCGGCCGAAGCCTGTGCACCGGTGTAGATCTTTTCGAAGATCCGCGGCACGGCCAGCAGGAAGGTGGGCTGGAAGGACTTGAGGTCCGACATCAGGTCGGAGGCACTGCGGGAGTGGCCCACCTTGACGCCGGCGTGCAGGCAGCCCACCTGGACCGCGCGGGCCAGCACGTGTGCCAGCGGCAGGAACATCAGCGTGGTCGGGTTGGGGATCTTCAGCATTTCCGGCAGGACTTCAATGACGTTGACGCCGAAGAGGGCAAAATTGCCGTGCGTGATTTCGCAGCCCTTGGGCCGGCCGGTGGTTCCGGAGGTGTACACCATCGACGCGGTGTCACTGAGGTTCGCGGTACTGCGGGCCGTTTCCAGCGTGTCGTCGCTGACACTGCTTCCTGCGGCGCTGAGGCCGGTGAACGTGTCGGCGCCGTCGCCGTCGTTCATCAGCCAGATGGAAAACTCCCCTTCAAGGGCGGAAGCGGCAGCAAGCACGACGTCGGCCTTGCGTGCGTCCTCCACGAACACGTGCCGGGCACCGGAATCCTTGAGGATCCACTCGACCTGGGAGGGGGAGGAGGTTTCATAGATCGGGATGGTGACGGCCCCGGCGAACCAGTTGGCCATATCCGCCACGGTCCACTCGTAGGAGGTCCGGGACATGACGGCAACGCTGTCTCCGGGGCGGACGCCGGATCCGATCAAGCCCTTGGCCAGCCGGGTAACTTCTGCGAGGAACTGCGCGGCGGTGATGTCTTCCCAGCTGCTGCCGTTCTTGACCGCGTACAGGACGCGGGCGGGATTTTTTCGATGCATCTGGAGCAGGAGATCCGTAACATTCGAATCTTCGGGAAGGCTAACCAGGAGGTCAGTGGCGGACTCGCGCACTTATGACCCTCGCTTTCTGTGCGTTCAGCACATGGGTAATGAGACTAAATCCAGCTGGGCATCCACATACGCAGCCGCCAGCCAGAATACGGGATGGTTTCCGCTGTCCAGACCGGCAGGAAATATGCCGAGAGCGCCAGGACCCCCGCTACGAAGCACCCGGTAACCAGGAGGCCGATCCGCCGGCGGTGCGGACTGTCCGCGGGCCGGCCGAGTATCAGGCCCAGGACATACACCAGGGCGAGGATGAGGAACGGTTCAAAGGACACCGCATAGAAGAAGAAAGTTGTCCGTTCAGGATAGGCGAACCACGGAAGGTATCCAGCCGCCACTCCGGACAGCACCGCACCGGCACGCCAGTCCCGCCGGCCGGCCCAATAGAAGAGCACCAGCAGCAGCGACAGGGCGGCACCCCACCAGATCAGGGGATTGCCAACGGAGGTGACCGCGGTGGAGCAGCTCTCCACCGCGCAGCCGGCCTCTCCTTCGGCGGACGACTCGTAGAAGAACGACGTGGGGCGGCCCATGAACAGCCAGGTCCAGGCGTTGGAGGAGTAGCTGTGCTCCGAACTGAGTCCGTTGTGGAAGGCATAGGCACTGCGGTGGTACTCGGCCAGGGAGCGCACCGGGGCAGGCAGCCAGCTCCAGCCTTCGTCAGGGTTCTCCCGAGCCCACTGCCGGTTATACGCGTTATCGGAAAGCAGCCACCCGCTCCAGCTGGCCGCATAGGAGATCAACGCGGCGGGGATGATGGTGAAAAACGCCGGGATGCCGTCCCGGAACAGGGCAGTTTCCCACAGACGGACTCCCGCAACCCGCCGGGCACTGACATCCCAGAGGACGGTCATGAGCCCGAATACGGCAACGAAGGCCAGGGCTGACCACTTGGTGCCTACAGCGAGGCCGAGGCAGGCGCCGGCGACGATCCGCCACGGACGCCAGAGCAGCCACGGCCCGTACAGCAGTGCCCCGCCGCCCGGGTCCCCGCCGCCGGCCGTGCGGGAGAGGGCACGTGCCAGCCGGAGCCGGCCGTCCCTTCGGTCCAACAGGAGCGCACCGAACGCGGCCACAATCCAGAACGTCAGGAAGACATCCAGCAGGGAGGTGCGGGAATGGACCAGATGGTGTCCGTCCACGGCCAGGAACAACCCGGCCAGGGCACCGAGGGTCGCCGAGGAGAACAACCGTGCGGCGATGAGACCCAGGAGCAGGACCGTGAGGGCGCCGGTCAGCGCGGCGCCGAAGCGCCAGCCGAAGGCATTGTCCGAGCCGAAAAGGGCCATGCCGAAAGCGATCATCCATTTGCCAACGGGCGGATGCACCACATACTCGGGCTCATCGAGCAGGACCTGGGGCTGGCCCGCAGTAAAGGACTCGTTTGCATCTTCGGGCCAGGCACGTTCATAGCCGGACTGCAGTAGTGAGTAGGCGTCCTTGACATAGTAGGTTTCGTCAAAAACCAGCGCTCCGGGCTCACCCAGGCGGGTGAAGCGCAGCACACCGCCCAGTACCGCCATCATCAGCGGCAGGATCCAGCCGGCCGCTCCCAGCGGAACCAGGGTGCTGCCCAGCAGGCGGTTCCGCAGGGCATCGAAGGTGAACGCATGCTGTGGGGACTCGACCGGGGCCAGCGCCGCGGGGCGGGTCGTCGAGGTGCCGGAGAGACTCACGCGCACCACTCTATAGCCTGTCGCGTAGGGTTAGAGGGTGGACTCGAGCAAGGTAACAGGCAGCAGGACAGGCACCATGACGGCAGGCACAGCAAACAACGACGCCGCAGGGCCGGGACAGATTGTCCTCGCGGCAACGCCCATCGGCAACATGGGCGACGCAACCAACCGGCTGATCGGATTGCTGGAAAGCGCCGACATCATTGCCGCGGAGGACACCCGGCGTCTGCACCGGCTGGTAAGCGCGCTCGGCATCACCACACGGGGCCGGATCATCAGCTACCACGAGCACAACGAAGCTTCCCGCACTGCCGATCTGCTGGAGATGGTCCGCGGCGGCGCCACCCTCCTGATGGTGACGGATGCCGGCATGCCCGCCGTATCCGATCCCGGCTTCCGCCTGGTGGAGGCTGCGGCGGCCGAAGGGCTGACCGTCACCGCCGCCCCCGGACCCTCTGCGGTGCTGACCGCGCTGGCCCTTTCCGGCCTCCCGACGGACCGCTTCTGCTTCGAAGGCTTCCTGCCCCGGAAGCCCGGGGAACGCAGCAGCCGGCTCGCGAAGCTGGCGGGCGAGCAACGGACCATGGTGTTCTTCGAGGCCCCGCACCGCCTCGAACCCATGCTGCGTGCACTGGACGCCGCGTTCGGCGGGGACCGCCGTGCCGCCGTCGCCCGCGAGCTCACCAAGCTGCATGAACAGGTACTGCGCGGGCCCCTGCGCGAGCTGCTGGAATGGGCGGAAGCAGGCGACGTGCGCGGGGAAATCGCCGTGGTGGTGGAAGGCGCACCGGACGCCGCGCCGGAACAGGCAGCGGACCACGTGGCCGCCGTCAATTCCCTGGTGGAGCAGGGCATCCGGCTCAAAGACGCCGTCGCTGCCGTGGCCGAGGATGCCCGGATCAGCAAGCGCGAACTGTATTCGGCGGTGTTGGAAGCGCGCAGCTAAGGCCGCGGGCGGCCGGCAACACCACGCCGAACACTGGGCAGATGCACAGTAGCGCCCGCAGAAGGTAGTGCATACCCGCATTTACAGGCAGTGCCGCCGAAGCCTACGGTTTAGGAGAGACCGCGGGCACGCCGCCCGTGGTGGATCCGATGATTTTGGAGGCATTCCCTATGGGCATTCCCGCAGACCGTGAAGCCGAACTCCTGGCACAGGTCCCCACCGGCCTGTTGATTGACGGCCAGTGGCGGGAGGCGTCCGGCGGCCGCACGTTCGACGTCGAAGATCCCGCCACCGGCAAGGTGCTGATGAGCATTGCCGATGCCTCCACCGAAGACGGTGCGCTCGCAATGGACGCCGCCGCCGCCGCACAGGATGCCTGGGCGCGGACGGCACCGCGTGAACGCGGGGAAATCCTGCGCCGCGCCTTTGAACTGGTGACGGAACGCGCCGAGGACTTCGCCCTGCTGATGACGCTGGAAATGGGTAAACCGCTGGCAGAAGCCCGCGGCGAGGTGGTGTACGGCGCGGAGTTCCTGCGCTGGTTCTCCGAGGAAGCCGTCCGGGTTTCCGGACGCTACAGCACCGCCCCGGACGGTAAATCCCGGTTGCTGGTGAACAAGAAGCCGGTGGGGCCGTGCCTGCTGATCACCCCCTGGAACTTCCCGCTGGCCATGGCCACCCGCAAGATCGCCCCCGCCGTGGCCGCCGGCTGCACCATGGTGCTCAAGCCCGCCAAGCTGACCCCCCTGACCTCCCAGCTCTTCGCGGCCGTCATGATGGAAGCCGGGCTGCCTGCCGGGGTGCTGAACGTTGTCTCCACTACTTCTGCCGGCGATGTCACGGGGCCCATCCTCAAGGATTCCCGTTTGCGGAAGGTCTCCTTCACCGGGTCCACGCCCGTTGGCCAGGGCTTGATCCGGGATGCCGCCGAGAACGTCCTGCGCACCTCCATGGAGCTCGGCGGCAACGCACCCTTCATTGTTTTCGAGGACGCTGACCTAGACAAAGCCGTGGACGGCGCCATGGCCGCCAAGCTGCGGAACATGGGCGAGGCCTGCACGGCGGCCAACCGCTTCATCGTCCAGGACACAGTCGCGGAAGAGTTCGCAGAAAAGTTTGCGGCACGGGTGGGTGCCATGGCTACCGGCCGGGGCACCGAAGACGACACCAAAATCGGGCCGCTGATTGACGCCAAGTCACGGGACAAGGTGCACGCACTCGTCAGCGAAGCGGTCGACGGCGGCGCTGTTGCACTGGTCGGCGGCGAACCCGTGGACGGCCCGGGCTACTTCTACCGGCCCACGGTCCTGAAGAACGTTGCCCCGGACGCCCGGATCCTGAAGGAAGAGATCTTTGGTCCGGTGGCACCGATCGTCACTTTCTCCACCGAAGACGAAGCCGTGGCGCTGGCCAACAACACCGAATACGGACTGGTGTCCTACGTGTTCACGAAGGACCTGAACCGCGGGCTGCGGATCGGCGAAAAGCTGGAATCCGGCATGCTGGGACTCAACGCCGGAGTGGTGTCCAACGCGGCTGCACCGTTTGGCGGCGTCAAGCAGTCCGGGCTGGGCCGCGAGGGCGGCGCCGAAGGCATCGAGGAATACCTTTACACGCAGTACATCGGGATCGCCGACCCATATGCCGGGTAGGTAACCGGCAGGAAGAAACCCAGTGACGCCAACCGGCATCACTGGGTTTCTTTTTTTGCCGCGTCCGGGCAGGCGGGTGCGTGCCGGGGTGCTCAGTCGTGCCGAAACCGCAGAGCCAGCGACGGCGGGAGGAACCGTGCGTGCAGCCGCCCGAACAGGCTGGTGCCGCTCCGCAGTTCCTGCTCCACTGTTTCAAGGTCCGCCCACGTCGGTGCGGCTCCCCGTCCGCCGCGGCCCGCCCCGGCGTAGGCTTCCTCCTCGAACGCGACACGGATCCGGGTCAGCGCCTCCTCAGCCTGCGGGGAGAAACCGCCCTCGGCCGCGAGCCGGCGGGCGTACGTCCGGGGAGTGTCGGATGTCCGGCCGGGGTACCCGTAATCGATCCCCAGATCGGCTATTTCGTCCCAGACGGGCCCCGAACGGGAGTCATCGGCGGCAGCCTTCCGTCTTCGGGCCGCACGGCGCCGCCGCATCGCCCAGGGCATCAGCACGGCGGCAGCTGCCGCCAGCGCTCCCAGCAGGGCAACCAGCCACGCCGTTGTGCCCGTATCGGATTCGAGCACGGTTTCCGGTGCCAGCGGAGCTTCCTCCTGCGGGACGGCCGGCGCCGTCGCAAGCGCATCAGGGACCCGGGGATCGTCGTCGTCGTGAAGAGGGGCACTCCCGGGCGTCCGCTGCTGCTGCGCGTAGGCCGGCACCGATCCGCGGGAAGGGGTGGGCTCGAAACGGACCCAGCCGGCACCTTCGAAGTACAGCTCGGGCCACGCATGGGCGTCCGTGGAATCGACTACGAACTCACGCAGAGGTTCTCCGTCGGGGCCGGTCCCGTCCGGGGTCTCGCCGGTTCCCTCGCCGGGCGCGTATCCCAGTGCCATCCGGCTGGGGATGCCCTCCTGGCGGGCCATCACGGCCATGGCCGCGGCGAAATGCACGCAGTAACCGGCCTTGCGTTCAAGGAACTCGGACAGGACGGAAATTCCGTTCCCGTCGTAGCCGCCCTCCACCGGTGCCTGAAGCGAATAGGAGAACTGCGGCCCGCGCAGATAACTCTGGATAGCCATGGCCTTGGCATACGGCGTGGCGGCATCCCCGACTGCGTCGGCGGCGGCATCCCGGATGTTTTCGGGGAGGTCCGCGGGCAGGTCCGTAAACACGGGGTCCAGACTGGTGCTGTCGGCCTCCGGAATTGCCGCCAGCTGCTCCGGCGTGAACTCGGCTGCGACACTCAACACCTGGTAGTCCTGCCGGGCCGTGCCGTCGGAATCGCCGTCCAGCACGGTCATGGTCTCAGGATCCCAGGACCAGCTTCCCTCGGCACCGGTAACGCCCAGCGGATAGTAAGGGGCCAACAGCCAAGGACTGGAATAAGTGTCGGAGCTGATCCGCGTTACCACTGTCTCGGCCCGGCTTCCCCGCGGCAGCGGGTAGGTGCCTCCAGACATGGTTGCCACACCCTCCCGGCGTTCCTCCTCGCGCACATCGGGAGCCCAGCGGCTTCCGGAAAAGTCCTCCAAGGTAGTGGAGCGGAGATACAGGGGTTCAACCGAGGAGGTTGCATAGGTGATCCGGCCTGCGGACTGGGGCTGGCGCAGGTCATTGCCCAAGGTGACTATGGGGTTCAGCCCGGTGCTGCCGGAAAAGAAATTGAATCTGGTGCCCTCCGGGAAGGCACCACCGTCGAATCCGGGCAACACCGGAGGCAGCAGGAGTGCCAACGCCAGGGCAGATGCCGAAACCGCTGTTCCGCGTGCCAGCCAGGTCCGCGGGGTACGGGTTCCGTGCTGTTCCCTGCGTGCGCCGACCGCAAGCAGCACCAGGTATCCGACCGATGCGAGGAAGAAATATCCTGCTCCCAGGCTCTCGGGTTTCAGCACTGCAGGGATCATCAGCACTGCGAACAGGCCCAGCCCGGCCGTTGCCGGCATTCGCAGCGTGGCCGCCAGGGTATCCGTCAGGACGGCCACCAGCCCGATTCCCGTACAGCACAGGAACAGGATGCCGGGCAATGGCTGCACGGGGGTGACTTCGGTGAGGACGACTGTCCGCGCCTCGGACAACAGTGCGTCCGCCCGGGTAAGGGTCCCCGGCCCGGGCAGGAACCCCAGGAACGACGCCGACGACGCGAACAGCCACGTCAGGGTGCACGCCAGGACAGCCATTCCTGCCACCGGAACCAGAGGCTGCGGCACCTTCAGCCGCCGCGCGCCTGCGGTGGCCGCCAGCGGGACGAGGACGGCGAAGAAGAGCGGCGGCAGCCAGGACCAGCCTTCAATGACCCCGTGCACGCTGAGCGAACAAAGCAGGACCGCCAACGCTCCTGCCCCGGCTACCGCCAAGTTGGCCGGTTGGCGCTCGCCCCCGGGCGCCGGTTCCGTGCTCTGCTGGTGGCCGGACGCCGGCGCGGCCTCCGGGCGGCTAAGCAGGGCACTCATACCCGCCCCCCGGCGGCGTGCACGCCCTGCGGGTCATGGTCAAGGAGGGACCAGGCCGCGGGTACCGGAGTTGCCGGTGTTACGGCCACGGCAGTCCACCCGGCCTCCCGGAGGATTTTCAGTACGGGACGCAGTGCGGCCGGCCGGTCGGTGACCAGCAGAACCAGCGGCTGGCGGGCATACCGGGCAGCCGGAGCCAGCGTATGTGCCTGAGCAGCGTCGATCCGGCCGGCAACAACGAGCAGGGGGCCGGGCGCTTGGCCGGAACCATCGAGCGCGGCAAAGGGAGCGGCAGCATCGGCGCCCCTGAGATTCCCGGCCTGCGCGGGCGGCGGAGATTCCAGGCCCAGGGCGGCCAAACCTTCGGCGAGGTTCTGTACCCCGTCGGAGCCGCGGAAGCCGGTCTCGCTGCCGTCTACGGCAGAAGGGGAACGGGCCAGCCCGGGCCGGGAGAGTTCATCGGTAAAGCGCACGCCGTAGCCGGACTCGGAGAAGAAAACGGCACACGAAACAACCGCCGAAACGGCCCATTCGAATGTTTCCGAGGTCAGCAGCTCACCGTTTTCGGGATTCAGCGGCGATCCGTCATCGTAGGAGGCCAGGCGCTGGTCCAGCACGATGGAAGCGGTTGGAGCCGTCACCGGTTCCTCCTGCCGGACCATCAACTCCCCGTGCCTGGCCGTGGCCGGCCAATGAACGCGGCGCATAGGGTCGCCGTGGCGGTACTCGCGGGTGGAAGCGTCATCTTCGCTGGGTGTTCCGCGGCGCCGGCTGGGTGCGCTGCCGTCTGTGCCCAGGGCGCCGAACAACGACGACGGCGGAAACTCAAGCGGGGCCGGCGCCACTGCCAGCCGGTCGGTTCCGCCCAGCGTGTGCACCGTCCGTGCCAGGCCCAGGGGATCCACGAACTCCGCGGTTACGGGGCCGATGCCGTAGAGGCCGCGGCGGCTGGACCGCAGGCGGTACTCATAGGTGCTGGATCCGTTCTCCGCCGTGTAACCGGACGGAAACCGGAACACCGGGCTGGGTCCGAAGCGGAACGGCAGCCCCTCGCGCATGAGTGCTCCCGACGCCGGCGTTCCCCGGCTGAACACACGCAGCGATACCGTGGCGGCCGTTCCCGTTTCCACCAGCGGGGGAGAGAAGGTCCGCTCGATCTCAAAGCCCGGTTTGAACAGGCGCAGCAGCGCCGCGGCCAGGACCGGCAGCCCGATCAGCAGGACCGCGAGTGCCAGCAGGTCCCGGCGGCCCAGGCTAAATGCGCCAAGGAGCGCCGCCGCCCCGGCGCACACCAGGCCCCAGCCGCGCGGGGTGAAAAACCTCGTAACGGATGAGGTGTCCATGGGAGCCTTTCGCTCGGCGGTGCGGACTCGGTGCGGCGGAAGCCGGCCCGGGGGAAACCGTCAGGGGCAGCTAACGGTGCAGTCGCTGCGGTGTACCGGCGGACCGGGGAACCGGCACGGCCGCAATCACGGAAGCAATAACGCTCGTGGCGCTGAGCCCGGCTCCGGCTGCCTTGCGCTGCAACAGGAGCCGGTGGGCGAGGACGGGGTCCGCCAGCCTCGTCACGTCGTCGGGCAGCACGAAATCCCGGCCTTCGAGCGCTGCGTAGGCCTTGGCCGCACGGAGCAGCTGCAGGAGGGCACGGGGGCTGGCACCCAGCCGGAGATCCGGGTGTTCGCGGGTGGCCCGGCCCAGGGAAACCGTGTACTCCTTGACGGCGTCGGAAACGTAGATGTCGCGGACCCTGGCGATCATGGCCGAGGCCTCCCGTATTCCCACCACCGGGGTAACGCTATCCAGCGGTGAGCCGGACTGATGGTTTTCAAGCATTTCCACTTCGGAACGCGCATCCGGGTAGCCCAGGGAAAGCCGGGCCATGAACCTGTCCCGCTGGGCCTCCGGTAGGGGATAGGTTCCCTCCATCTCGATGGGATTCTGCGTGGCAACCACCATGAAGGGTGCCGAGAGCCGGTGAGTGCCGCCGTCGACGGTCACCTGGTGTTCCTCCATGCACTCCAGCAGAGCAGACTGGGTCTTTGCGGAAGCCCGGTTGATTTCATCGGCGATCACCAGGTTGGCGAACACCGGACCCTGGCGGAATTCGAAGCGGTGGCTGTCCTGGTTATAGATGGACACCCCGGTGACATCCGACGGAAGCAGATCCGGGGTGAACTGGATGCGGCTGACCGTGCAGTCTATGGTCCGGGCCAGTGTCTTTGCGAGCATCGTCTTACCGACCCCGGGAACGTCTTCGAGCAGCACATGCCCCTCGGCAAGCAGGACCGTCAGCACCAGCCGCGCCGCGTCCTCCTTGCCGTCAATCACCGTATTCACGGCGGCCAGGATCCCTTCCGCCGCAGCGGAGAAGGACTCGGCGTCGGCCATGGCGGGAGAGGGTTGAAGGGCGGCTGACGGCCGGGAAGGAAAGCCGGTAACGGACGCTGCGGCGGCAGAGGGGATCGGAGCGTCCATGGACACCTTCCATACTCGGCGGTTGCCGCTGCAGGATGCGGACCTCGCCTGCGGGAACACGGCAGGCGGAGTCAGCCCCGCTATCCGTAGTCGACCGGCGGGAGCTCCAACGGCATTTTGTCTGTTCAGGCTACTAGCTCACCTAGGCTTAAGAACATGATTAATCGAAGCGGATATTTCCCCGGCAGCACACCGGCGGCCTACCTCCCTTCCGCCGAAGGCGCCGCAACCGTCCGACACAAGGGCAAAGGCTATCCGCCGGCACCTGAGCCGCTGCCCGTGCCCGTAATGGATAACCACACGCATTTCGACTTTCCCGCCGGTGATATTGCCGGCGACTTCACGGTTGCCCTCGCCGCTGCCCTTGATGCGGCGGAGGCGGCAGGCGTCCAAGGCGCCGTCCAGGTAGGCACCGATCTGGCGTCTTCCCGCTTCACTGCTTCCGCCGTCGACGCAGATCCGCGACTGCTTGGCGCGGTGGCCATTCATCCGAACGACGCCCCCGTCCTCGCCTCGGAGGGCACGCTGGAGCCTGCGCTCGCCGAGATCGAGGCGCTCGCAGCGCATCCCCGCATCCGGGCGATCGGCGAAACCGGGCTCGATTACTTCCGGACCGGGGAAGACGGCCGGGAACGGCAGCACTATTCGTTCCGCCGGCACATCGACATCGCCAAGCGACTCGGGCTGGCGCTCCAGATCCATGACCGCGATGCCCATGACGACGTCGTCCGCCTCCTGAAAGAGGAGGGAGCCCCCGATACGGTGGTTTTCCACTGTTTCTCGGGGGACCGCGAGTTGGCCCGTACCTGCAACGAAAACGGTTGGTACATGTCGTTCTCCGGCACCGTAACCTTCAAGAATTCGCACGGTCTCCACGAGGCCCTCTCGATCGCGGACCGGAACCTGCTGCTGGTTGAAACGGATGCTCCGTTCCTGACCCCCCACCCGCACCGCGGGCGTCCCAACGCCAGCTATATGGTCCCCTATACGGTGCGGTCCATGGCCGACCGCATGGGAATCGACCTTTCCGAGCTGGGAGCAGGGCTGGCCTCGAACACTGTCCGGGCCTACGGCTCCTGGGCCGAGCAGTAGGCAGGCAGGTATTACCCGCTGAAGCCGGTGCCGCGCCGCGGGCCGCCACGCTACCTGCGGAACCCGTGTTTGCCCTCACATCACGGTTCGGTTACGGTAGGGAGCAATTAGCCGGGGTCGGGGAAGGCATCCGGACTATCACTGCATTGACACTGCATAAACACTGCAACAGTTTGCGGGCCCATGCCGCCGAGCGGCGGCACGGACCTGTGGAGCCGTGTCCGCGGCAGTTCGCTGCCACTGTCATGGTTTTGTTCGCCAAGCCTGTGCCTGGCCGCGTTCCGTTACCCTGCCGTCCGGCAGGTAACGGAATGCGCACGGCGCTTAAAGTCCCCGTGCCCGGATTCTGTGACAGTTTGGAATTTCGTGGCAAGTTCACTCGCAAGGCGTGGGATAAAGCTCGTTGGCCAGGCAACCGTTATGGTGTGCCTCCTGCTCGGCATGGTTGCCTTTGTCGGTGCCAGCAAGTCGGTGGTGCTGACCGTCGACGGTCAGAGCCAGGAGGTGCAGACCTTCGACGGCACCGTTGCCGAGGTACTGGAACAGGCCGATGTGGCCGTAACCTCCGCTGATCGGGTGACGCCGGAGCCGTCGGCAACCCTGGAGGACGGCGCCGCCATCGAAGTCCAGCGGGCCCTCGCGGTGGACGTCGTGCTGGATGGAAAGGGAACCACGGTCCACACCACCGGCGAGACCGTCGAGGACCTGGTCTCGGAGCTGCGGGTGGCCACCAACTCCGCCGTCTCCGCCCCGATGGATACCTCTCTCGACGGGCTGGACGGCAGGATTTCGATCTCCACTCCCAAGACGGTGTTCGTCACCGTGGACGGGAAAACCCACGAACGCAGCTCCACAGCGGCAACCGTGCGGGACCTGCTGAAGGAATCAGGGGTGCAGCTCGGTGCCGCGGACCAGATCTCGGCTCCGCGCAGTGCGGGCCTGGTGGACGGCATGGGCCTGAAGGTCACGCGTGTTTCCGCCGGCGTTGAGGAAACCGTCACGGAACCGGTGCCGTTTACCAGCACCGAGGTTCCCAATGCGGACCTGTTGGAAGGCGAGAAGAAGGTCACCACTGCCGGAGTGGACGGGGAACGGTCCCGTGTCTTCTCGGTCACCCGCGTAGACGGCAAGGAAGTCGGCCGTACGCTCGTGAAGGAAAGCGTCACCAAGGAACCCGTAGCCGAAGCCGTGGCCAAGGGCACCAAGAAGCGCCCGGAAGCCAAGCCCGCAACCGGTTCGGGTAGCGGCGGCGGCGGTGAGGCACCCGCCTCCGGAACCTGGGCTGCCCTGGCGCAGTGTGAATCCGGCGGCAACTGGCACATCAACAACGGCAACGGCTATTACGGCGGCCTGCAGTTCAGCTCCAGCAGCTGGCTGGGTGCCGGCGGCGGCGACTACGCTCCCGTTGCCAGCGAAGCCACCCCGGAGCAGCAGATCGCGGTAGCCGAGAAGCTGCGGGCCAACGGCGGATGGGGCCACTGGCCGTCCTGCGCCTCGAAGCTCGGCCTGCTCTAACCCAGGCCTGCTCAACTCCGGCCGCCCTGCCTCACCCGGCTGCCATCTCGTGGGCCAGGGCAGCCGCGTGTGCTGCGCGGTCCTTGGCTCCGGCCGAGCGGAAGCGCTGTTCGCTATCTGTCAGATAGACGGATCCGGCGTCGGGCATGCCGGTTCGTGCCAAGGCCAGCCCGAGGTGAAGGGCCAGCTCGCCCGAGTCCTGAGGAGAGAGCTCGCTCCGGTGGGCGTACACGCCGGAGAGCATCCAGACGGCCCTCGTATGTTCGCCGTTGAGGTCCAGCCAGATGCCCCGGCTGTGATCCGCTTCCAGCCGTTCGGGACCGTACAGTCCGACCGCCGACATTGCCGCTTCGGCGTGCTCTATGCAGGTCAGCGTCTCGTTGTCGTGGATGCCCGCCCCGAGCCGCATGGCAGCGGTGGCGTTATTGAAGCGGGCCCACAGCTCGACGTCGACGCCCGGCTCCAGGAGGTCCGCAGCAAGACGGTGGTGCATTAGCCCGGTGTGGATGTCCCCGCGGCGAAAGGCCACGGTGCCCACTGCCCAGCGGGCTTTACCCTCGATTTGCCGGCCAACCCCCGTCTCCAGCAACGGCAGCACCAGGGTGCGGCAGTATGCCCAGGCCTCGTTCAGTCCGCCCGCCTCGGCCAGCGTGGTGACCAGCGTCCCGCACGCTTCAAGGAAAGCCCCTGCGCCGAGCCTGGATTCCTGCACCCGTTCTACGGCCCTGCGGGCATGTGCCACGGCGGAACCTAGTTCCCCGGTGCCCTGGTAGGCGGTGGCGAGCAGCATTTCCGCCTGTGCCTTGAGGTCGGGGTACTCCGCAGCCAGGGAATGGCGGGCCAGCAGGGACGCCTTTCCGATGCAGTCCCGGTAGGCGTGCGTGGTGCAAAGGCAGCGGGCTGTCAGATAGGTCATATCCCACCAGGACCGCGGATACCCCTGCGCCAGTGCCGCATCCGCGGCGTCACCCGCCAGTGAGCATGCCGCGCCGTAGTCGCGCTCATCCAGCGCCTGGCGGGCACTGAGTTCCAGGAACAAGGCCGTTTGTTTCCCTGCCCGGTCCGTGGCGGCGCCCGAGGCCAGGCGGTCGGAGAGCAGGCTGACCGCACCCGGAACGGGTTCTCTCCGCCCGGCTTCCAAAAGCGAGATCTCACGGGGCCGAAAGGTCCCGTCTCCCAGCTGAGCCTGCGTCAGGTTTAGCTCCTGCCGCGCCGAACGCAGCTTTTCACCGAATGATTTGCCCATCGTTCATACCGCCGATCCGCGGGTGCGGCACACTGTTACCGGTGCCGGCAATGCGCTCGATGCTACCGGCCGAAACCGGCCGTCGGCAGAGCACTCCGCGCTTATGGAGGGCAAAACGGCGAACTCGATTTCCCCACCTCCGAGACGCACCACTCGAGCAGCGGGAAGACGGTCCGGGGGAGTGAACCGGACGGCCGCGCAGGCCCGCACCCGGCGCCGGCGGCCGCGCCCGCTCGGCTAGTATTACTGGGTGAGAGAATCCGAACCCGCCCCCCGAACACCTGTTCCCGCACTCCTCGGTGCCTCGGATATCCGGGCGCTGGCAGAGGAACTCGGAGTCCGCCCCACCAAGACCCTCGGCCAGAACTTCGTTATTGACGGAAACACCATCCGCCGGATTGTGGCTGCGGCCGACCTCGCTCCGGAGGAGACCGTGCTGGAGGTTGGGCCCGGCCTCGGCTCATTGACCCTCGGACTCCTTGACGCCGTCGAGTCGGTGGTGGCCGTGGAGATCGATCCCGTCCTTGCCGGCAAATTGCCGTCCACGGTTGCGCAGCGGCGTCCGGAAGCGGCCGGCCGGCTGCACGTGGTGCTTGGCGACGGCATGCGGATCACCGAACTGCCCAAGGAACCGACCGCACTGGTAGCCAACCTGCCCTACAACGTGGCCGTCCCCGTGGTGCTGCACCTGCTGGAGCATTTCCCGTCCCTGCAGCACGGCCTGGTCATGGTCCAGGACGAAGTGGCGGACCGGATGGCCGCCAAACCCGGTTCCAAGACCTACGGGGTGCCGTCGGTGAAAGCCGCCTGGTACGCGCAGATGCGCAAGGCCGGCGTGATCGGCATGAACGTGTTCTGGCCCGCTCCGAAGATTGCCTCCGGGCTGGTCGGGTTCGTCCGGCACGAACCGCCGCAGACGCGTGCCACCCGTGAAGAGGTCTTCGCAGTTATCGACGCCGCCTTCGCGCAGCGCCGCAAGACGCTGCGCGCCGCCCTGGCCGGATGGGCCGGCAGCCCCGCCGAGGCGGAGAAGGCACTGCGCGCTGCGGGAGTGGATCCCAGTGCCCGCGGCGAGGTCCTGGACATCACGGCGTTTGCCCGGATCGCCGAGGCGCGGAAGCCGCTCATTGCCTGAGGAAAAGGAAACCATGGCCGCACCGCGCTCCGTCACCGTCCGGACCCCGGGCAAGATCAACGTGTCCCTGAAGGTGGGACCGCTGCGTCCGGACGGCTACCACAGTGTGGCCAGCGTCTACCTGGCAGTGTCCCTCTTCGAGGAGGTAACGGCCACGGCGCTGGAAACGGATGAGATCCAGCTGACGCTCAGCGATCCCGACGGGCGCCTTCCGCAGGAAGGCATACCTCTGGACGGGAACAACCTGGCTGCCCGTGCCGCCCGGGCAGTGGCGTCCAGGGCCGGCCTGGCGCAGGCAGGCGTGCACCTGCACATCACCAAACGGGTGCCGGTGGCCGGCGGCATGGGGGGCGGCTCCGCGGACGCCGCAGCCGCGCTTCTCGCCTGCAATGAGCTCTGGAACGCGGGACTGACGCCGGCTGAACTGGCCGACCTGGCTGCCGGGCTCGGGGCCGATGTGCCGTTCGCCCTCCTCGGCGGTGCTGCTGCCGGGCTCGGCGTGGGGGACCGGCTCACCCCGGTACCGGCACCGCACCGGCTGCACTGGGTCCTCGTTCCGGCACCCTACGGGCTTTCCACCCCGCAGGTTTATGCCGCCGTCGACCGCCTCCGCAGCGGGACCGACGTCGCCGAGCCCACGGAAGTGGACCCGGTGATCCTTGCCGCCCTGGCGGACGGGAACACCTCCGCACTGGCGGGCGTTCTAGTCAATGACCTGCAGCCGGCGGCCTTGGAGCTTGCACCCGGACTTCGGACCGTTCTTGAGGCGGGGACCCGGCTCGGCGCCCTCGCCGGCGTGGTTTCCGGTTCCGGCCCCACTCTGGCCTTTCTGGCGGCGGATGAAGCCGCTGCCTCCGCCCTGGCCGCCGCTCTGCGCACCGAAGGCCACTCGGCCCTGGCCGTTTACGGGCCAGCCGAGGGTGCCGTCACGGCTGCCGACACCACCGCACATCAGACGTACAGAAAGTAGTACCGATTGGCACACCTGCTTGGTGCTGAAAACCTCAGCATTTCCTTTGGCACGCGCACCATCCTCGACGGCGTTTCGCTCGGTCTCGAGGAAGGCGACCGGATCGGCATGGTCGGCCGCAACGGCGACGGCAAGTCGACCCTGATGAGCCTGCTGGCCGAACGGCAGAGGCCCGACGACGGCCGCGTGACCCGCCGTCGGGATGTCACCGTGGGCTATCTGGACCAGACGGACGTCCTGGACGGGGACCTGACCGTCGGCCAGGCCATCGTCGGCGACGCGGCGGACTACGAATGGGCGTCCAACGCACGGATCCGCGACGTGATGAGCGGCCTGGTGCAGGAAGTGGACTGGAACGCGCAGGTCTCTTCGCTGTCCGGCGGGCAGAAGCGCCGCGTGGCGCTGGCCAAGCTGCTCACGGGCGACGACGACGTCATCATGCTGGACGAGCCCACCAACCACCTCGACGTCGAAGGCGTGGCCTGGCTGGCCCGGCACCTGAAGCAGCGCTGGCGCCCTTCCGACGGCGGCCTGCTGGTGGTCACCCACGACCGCTGGTTCCTGGACGAAATCTGCACCCGGACCTGGGAGGTCCATGACGCGATGGTGGATCCGTTCGACGGCGGGTACGCCGCCTACGTGCTGGCCCGCGCCGAGCGTGACCGGATGGCATCAGTGGTGGAAGGCAAGCGCCAGCAGCTGGTTAAGAAGGAACTGGCCTGGCTGCGCCGCGGTGCCCCGGCCCGTACTGCCAAGCCCAAGTTCCGCATCGAGGCCGCAAACAACCTGATTGCGGACGTCCCCGAACCCCGCGACACACTGTCCCTGAACAAGATGGCCACCGCGCGCCTGGGCAAGGACGTCCTGGACCTGGAGAACGTCTCCCTGACGCTCGGCGACACCAACCTGTTCCGCAACATCACCCTGCGCCTCGCGCCGGGGGAGCGGCTGGGCCTGGTGGGCGTCAACGGCGCAGGCAAGACCACCCTGCTCCGCCTGCTGAACGGTGACATTGAGCCTACGTCCGGCCGGCTCAAGCGCGGCAAGACCGTGCAGACCGCCGTGCTGTCGCAGGAAGTGAAGGAACTGGATGAGGTCGCGGACCAGCGGGTCATCGAGGTCATTGAAAACGAGAAGCGGGTCTTCAACGTGGGCGGCCGCGAGCTGTCCGCCGGCCAGCTCGTGGAGCAGCTTGGCTTCAGCGCCCAGCGGCAGTGGACCCCTGTCCGTGAGCTTTCCGGCGGTGAACGGCGCCGGCTGCAGCTGCTGCGCCTGCTGGTGGGGGAGCCGAATGTGCTGATGCTCGACGAACCGACCAATGACCTGGACACCGACACGCTGGCTGCCGTCGAGGATGTGCTGGACGGCTGGCCCGGCACGCTCGTGGTGGTCTCCCACGACCGCTACCTCCTGGAACGGGTCACCGACCACCAGATGGCACTCCTCGGCGACGGGAAGCTGCGCGGCCTGCCCGGCGGCGTGGACCAGTACCTGCAGCTGCGCGGCGAAGCCCTGGCCGCCAACTCGTCTGCCTCCACCGCTGCCCGCGGCTCGTCCCAGGCGGCGCGCGCCGCTGCGGCCGGGGCCTCGCGTCCCGGCGGCTCTTCCACGGCTGCTTCAGCCGGCACGCCGGGTGGAACGACGACGGCGCTGGCCGGCTCCGGTGCGACCGAAGCTGAAAAGCGGGCGGCCAAGAAGGACCTCACCCGGATCGAGCGGCAGTTGAGCAAGCTCACCGCACAGGCCGAAAAAATCAACGCCCAGATGAACGACGCCACCCAGAAGGCCGGCGGCGCCGACTTTGAACTCATCGGCGAGCTCAACGCCAAGCTGCAGGCCGTTGCGGCCGAGCAGGAGGAACTGGAAAGGGAGTGGCTCGAGGCTTCGGAGATTCTCGAGTAGGAACCGCTGCCCTCCAGCGGCAGCTAGCCCAGCAGGCGCGGCAGGATGTGCGTGCTCAGCAGCGGCGAGAGATCGGTGCGTTCCGCGGCGGCCGCGGGTGCCGTCCAGAGCAGTTCCTCGATCTCCGCCGCGGCGGCGGGCTGCGGGCCGTCCGCGGGAAGGGTCCAGGCAAACAGGCCGGCGTCAATGAAGGTGTTTTCCTCATTCGCCGCCGGACCGTACCAGCGGCCCAGATCCTCGAGATCGGCGGCTGCTACGGCAAGTCCGAGTTCCTCGCCCACCTCCCGGGCCGCTGCTTCCGCAAAGGTCTCCCCGGGCTCGAGCTTTCCGCCGGGCTGCATAAAGCGCGAGGTGCCGCGCTTGCGCACCAGGAGGATCCGGCCGGCGTCGTCGTGCACCAGGACAGCCGAAAGCCGAAGGACCGCCGGGGCCGGACCGCCGTAGCCGGCCTCCGGTATGGCAGAGCCGGCGGGCATGTGGGACAGCCGGGGATCCTTCTGCAGGCCGGCCAGGCCGTTCCAGGAAAGGTTCACCAGATGCGCCGCCACGGTGGCCTTATCCGGCGTACGGGTGTCCAGCCACCACTGGCCGGTCATGGCAACCATGCCCACCAGCATCTGCGCGTACATCCCGCCCACCTCGGCGCTCAGGCCGCGGCTGCCGAATTCCTTGGACAGGATGTGTTCCACGTGGCGGGTGATCCGGGACAGCAGGGTGGAAAACGTCCCCTCGGGCTGCGACGGCGGCGCGTCCCGGGTAAGGATCCGGAAACCGTCGGTGTGGTTCTCGATGTAGTCCAGCAAGGCGTAGGCGGCCCGTTCGAGCAGCACCCGGGGGCCGGCGTCGGCGCTAAGCGATTCGGTCATCACTTCGAGCAGGCGGCGGAACTCAATGTCCACCACCTCCGTGTAGAGGCCTTCCTTGGAACCGAAATGCTCGTAGACCACCGGTTTGGAAACACCCGCTGCAGCGGCAATCTCCTCGATGGTTGCGCCGTCGAGGCCGCGCAGGGCAAACAGCCCGCGTGCCACCTCGATCAGCTGGGCGCGGCGCTGGACGCCGGTCATACGCAGGCGTGTGCCGCCGGCGGAAGTCTTTACCACCGGACCAGTCTACCCATGCACCCCTGCCGGTTCGGCGGCAACGCCGCACCTGGGGACTCAACTCGCGAACGCATCGGCTCCCGTGGCAGACTAAACTCTTGTGTGCGCGGCAAGCCGCGCACATGATCCGCCCTGGTGTAATGGCAGCACCCCGGCCTTTGGAGCCGTGGAGTATAGGTTCGAATCCTATGGGCGGAACGCTGCGCAGCGGACCTGTGAAGGACTGCCGCGGAGCCGATCTACGCCGGCCGTACCACCGAGGAGCGCCATTTTCGTGACCACCAGCGATGTCCGAACCAACGAGGCCTCCACCGGCGCTTTGTCCGCGGTGATTGTCCTTGCAGCCGGCGCCGGGACGCGGATGAAGTCCCGGACCCCGAAAATCCTGCATCAAGTGGGCGGCATCTCGATGCTTGGCCATGCACTTGCCGCAGCCTCCGCGCTGCACCCCCGCTTCCTGGCCGTCGTGGTGCGCCATGAACGTGACCTTGTCGCCGCGCATGCCGCCGAACAGGCCCCCGGGGCCGTCATCGTTGACCAGGACGAGGTTCCCGGCACCGGCCGCGCGGTCCAGGTGGCACTCTCTGCCCTGGACGCCGCCGCCCGGCTCGAAGGCACCGTGGTAGTCACCTACGGGGACACCCCGCTGCTCGAAGCACAGACACTCCGCAACCTGGTGGCCGTACACGAAACGGACGGCAACGCCGTGACCGTCCTGACCGCGCGGCTTGCGGACCCGACGGGCTACGGACGCGTTCTGCGGGCAGAAGACGGCACCGTGACCGGAATCGTGGAGCACAAGGACGCCACCGATGAGCAGCGTGCCGTAAACGAGATCAACTCCGGCATCTATGCCTTCGACGCCGCGGTGCTGCGCAGCGCACTGGAATCGGTGACCACCTCCAACTCCCAGGGCGAGATGTACCTGACCGACGTCCTGGGCATCGCCCGCGCGGCGGGTGGACGGATCAGCGCCGTAGTCACCGACGACACCTGGCAGGTGGAAGGCGTAAATGACCGCGTCCAGCTCGCTGCCCTCAACGCAGAACACAACCGACGCAACCTGAACCGGTGGATGCGCGCCGGCGTCACCGTCGTGGATCCGGCCACCACGTGGATCGACTCGACAGTGACCCTCGCTGAAGACGTCACTGTCCTGCCGGGCACGCAGCTGCACGGTTCCACCAGGATTGCCCGGGACGCCGTCGTCGGACCGGATACCACGCTGACCAACGTCACCGTGGGCGAGGGTGCTTCGGTGGTGCGGACCCACGGCAGTGATGCCGTCCTGGGTGCCGGAACCAGCGTGGGACCGTTCGCGTACCTGCGCCCCGGAACAGTGCTGGGTGCCAAGGGCAAGATCGGCACCTTCGTGGAAACCAAGAACGCCGACATCGGTGCCGGGTCCAAGGTTCCCCACCTTTCCTATGTGGGGGATGCCACCATCGGCGAGCAGTCGAACATCGGTGCGGCCTCGGTTTTCGTGAACTATGACGGCGTCAACAAGCACCACACGACCATCGGTTCGCACGTGCGCATGGGCAGCGACAACATGTACGTGGCACCCGTCACGGTGGGCGACGGAGCGTACAGTGGAGCCGGAACGGTGATCCGCAAGGATGTCCCCGCCGGTGCCCTGGCGATCAATGTGGCGCCTCAGCGCAACCTCGACGGCTGGGTGCTGGATAAGCGCCCCGGCACGGCCGCCGCTGCAGCCGCCGCGGCTTCCGCCACCAACACTTCTTCCTCCGAAACTGAATCCCCCACGCGAGAAAGCGATCATTAATGAGCAGCGAGATCACCGCACAAGGTGAAAAGAAGCTTGTCCTTGCCACTGGCCGGGCACACCCGGAGCTGGCGGAGGAGATTGCACGCTGTCTTGACACCGACCTGCTGCCGCTGGCGTCTTATGACTTCGCGAACGGCGAGATCTACGTCCGTCCCGGTGAGAGTGTCCGCGGCACCGATGCCTTCGTGATCCAGGCGCATCCGGCACCGATGAACAACTGGCTGATGGAACAGCTGATTACCGTGGATGCGTTGAAGCGGGCCTCTGCCAAGCGCATCACCGTGGTGTCCCCGTTCTACCCGTACGCCCGGCAGGACAAGAAGGGCCGCGGCCGCGAACCCATCTCGGCACGCCTGATCGCAGACCTGTACAAGACCGCCGGCGCAGACCGCATCATGAGCGTGGACCTGCACACCTCCCAGATCCAGGGCTTCTTCGACGGCCCCGTGGACCACCTGATGGCCATCCCGCTGCTGGCCGACTACATCCGCACCCGCGTGGATGTCTCCAACGTCACTGTGGTGTCTCCGGACACCGGCCGCGTCCGCGTTGCCGAGCAGTGGGCCGAGCGCCTGGGCGGTGCGCCGCTTGCCTTCGTGCACAAGAGCCGCGACCTCACCGTCCCGAACCAGGCCGTTTCCAAGCAGGTTGTGGGACAGGTTCAAGGCCGCACCTGCGTGCTCATCGATGACATGATCGACACCGGCGGCACCATTGCCGGTGCCGTCCGAGTGCTCAAGGAAGCCGGCGCCAAGGACGTCATCATCGCTGCCACGCATGCGGTGTTCTCCGACCCGGCGGCGCGGACCCTGGCCGAGTCCGGCGCCCGCGAGGTAGTCGTCACCAACACCCTGCCTATTCCGGCTGCCAAGCGTTTTGACCAGCTGACCGTGCTTTCGATTGCCCCGCTGATCGCCCGGGCCATCAAGGAAGTCTTCGAAGACGGATCCGTCACGAGCCTCTTCGACGGCAAGGCCTAGGCACTAACAGCTTGTATAACCGCCCGCCCGGGCTGCGCTTCGGCGCCGTTCGGGCGGGCGGACTTGTGCTGGTAGCATTGAGACCGATGCCTAGGCGAGGGAGCGGCCCGGAGAATTCCGGACGAACTCCGTTATCGACGGTGGCTGGCAACTTCTGATCGTACAAAGGACCGTTATCCGGTCCGTACGGTGCACTGTTCCGAAACCGGCGCCTGAGGCAACCACGGAACACCACTTACAGGAGTAGCAATGTCTGAGCAGAAGCTCGCAGGAACCGCCCGCACCGAGTTCGGCAAGGGCGCAGCCCGCAAGGCCCGCGCCGCCGGCCAGATCCCGGCAGTCATCTACGGCCACGGCGCCGATGTTATGCACATCCTGCTGCCGGCCAAGGCCACCACGCTGGCCGTCCGCACCTCCAACGCCCTGCTGGAAATCGACGTCGACGGCGAGTCCCACCTGGCCCTGGCCCGCGACATCCAGCGCGACCCGATCAAGCAGATCATCGAGCACATCGACCTCCTGACCGTCCGCAAGGGCGAGAAGGTCGAGGTTGAGGTCAACGTCCACGTCGAAGGCGAACTGGCTGCAGGCGACTCCGTCTACAACCAGGAAGCCAACACCGTCCTGGTTACCGCAGACGCCACCGACCTGCCGGAAACCATCGTGGTCAGCATCGAAGGCCGCAAGGCCGGCGAGCACATCTACGCCTCCGACCTCGTCCTGCCTGCCGGCGTCGAGCTGCTGCTTGATCCGGAGACCATGATCATCAACATCTCCGAGCCCACCGTCCAGGACCTCGGCGCTCCGTCCGACGAGCAGGTTGCTGTTGCAGCTGCTGAAGTCGGCGCCGAAGCGTAATCCACTTCCGGGGCCTGCTCCCCGTAACGGAGCCGTCCGGTTCTCATTGAAGGAGCAGTACCAGTAGTGAGCAGCAATACCTGGCTTGTAGCCGGGCTCGGCAACCCCGGGCCCGGCTACAGCCGTAACCGGCACAATGTGGGCCAGATGGTCCTGGATGAACTTGCCTCCCGCATGGGTGGAAAGTTCAAGACGCATAAGTCCCACGCGTCCATTGTCGAAGGACGCCTCGGCATCGGCGGTCCGCGCGTGGTCCTGGCCAAGCCCCTGACGTACATGAATCTGTCCGGCGGTCCCGTTTCCTCCCTGGCCCGGTTCTTCGACATCGACCCCGCGCAGGTGGTGGCCGTCCACGACGAGATCGACATCCCCTTCAACACCATCAAGCTCAAGCTCGGCGGGGGAGAAGGCGGACACAACGGTCTCCGGGATATCAGCAAGGCCCTGGGCACCAAGGATTATCTTCGTGTGAGGGTAGGCGTCGGCCGCCCGCCTGGGCGTATGGACACCGCGGATTACGTACTTAAGGATTTTTCCGGCACCGAGGCCAAGGAGCTTCCGTTCCTCGTCGGCGACGCCGCCGACGCCGTGGAGCTGCTCCTGTCCGAGGGCCTTACCGCCGCTCAGCAGAAGTTTCATGCCACAGGTGCGTGAGCTCAGAGCTAGGTAGCAGCGGGGCAGAATGGAGTAGTTTTCCAGCGTCCCGATTGCCGGGGGACCATTGTTTCGGTTCGGTCACCGGGCCTAAAATGGAACCAGCCTTCAGGGCTCCCAAAGCGGGGCCGACGTCGGGAGGCCTCCGAGACTGGGCCACCCCCATCCCGGCGTCGGTCCCTTATTATCACCGCATTCCTATCACCCTTATTAGTACCGTCTTTCCGCCTCAGCCCGGTGCAGCCTGATGCTTCTAAGCCAGGCTGAAGAGGCTCGGTGCGCTCATTAGGCGCGCCGTGAAAAAACATGCTTTTGTATCTAGACGCTTCCTACTTACGCGCGTATGCTCCATTCCACTGAGCAGTTGCTACCGATAGACGCGGCATCCCGAATCCGGATTCCGTGCTGGCGTTGTGGGGGGCGTGGGCTGGTTGATGGAAAGTGTTTCACTTGTCGCCGGGCTAATCGGACGCAAAGAGCTAGTTGAAGATCTGTGTTCGGCCCTTGCTGCCGGCGGAGCCGGAGCAGTCATCCTCGGTCAGCCCGGTGCCGGGAAAACTGCGGTGCTCAACGCCGTCGCTGACCGTCTGCGGGCTGACTTCCACATAATTCCGGTCCGCGGTACAGCCATCGCCGCCGAGACTCCGTACGGAGCCCTGGCCTACCTCGTAAGCAGCCTGCCCGAAGGCGCGGACCAGGATCCGCTTCAGCTGCTGCAGGAACTCGGCCGCTCCTTTGAGTCCGAAGCGCAGGAAAAGCCCGTGCTGGTCACGGTGGACAACGCGGACCGGTTGGATCGATTTTCCATCATGGTGCTGTCCCAGTTGCTTCGGCGGGGAAAGATTGCCGTGCTGGCGGCTGCTTCTCAGTCGATGGACGCAAACCATGAGCTGGTGGGCCTGTGGAGCGAAGGCCTGCTGGAACGGGTCGACCTTGAACTGCTCACAGAGCGGCAAACCCGCCTGTTGATGCAGGAGTTGCTCGGAGGTCCCGTATCGTCTCTTGCCGCAGCCACAATGTGGCAGGAAACAGCGGGCAGCCCCCGGCTCATCCGGCTCATGACAGGTGCACAGGTGCGGTCCGGAACCTTGGTGCGCCGGGAAAGCATATGGGTCCGCACAGCCCCCTTTGTCCGCACCGGCGAGGTCAGTGAGGTTTTCGACACCGTGCTGGACCTGCTGGGCGCCCACGAACGCCGGCTGGTGGAGGTCCTGGCCCTGTGTGTCAGCCTGCCGTTATCCAGAGTCCTGGAACTGGTACCGGCAGCTGCCGTAGAGACACTCGAAGAGCAGCAGGTTATCTCTGTTGGCGGCGACCCGCCTTCCGTGAGGCTCGGCGGTGGAACTCCGGGCTCAGTGATAGCGGCGAGTATGGCGCCCGGCCGGAGGCGGGAACTGTGGGAGGACGTGGCAGTCCGGATTGACCCCACGGACATGGACGGCGAGGAACTGACCGCTTTCCTGGGCTGGGCCCTGTCCTGCGGTGAGGAGGTGCGTCCGGCGGACGCCCTCCGCGCCGCGCGTGTGGCCAACGACCGTGCGGATGGAGCGGCCGCTCTGCGGTTTGTCCGGTCAGTGCCCTCGAAGGCCGCCAGCCAGGAGATGCTTCTTGAAGAGGTCCGCGCCCTGCTCAGTGTGGGGCATCTCGACAAAGCACTGCGTGTTTTCCGCGACGCAGAGCCCCGCTTGGCATCGGAGCAGCGCTCCAGCTTTGTGCCGTTGATGCTGCTTTACAGCTATCTCCTGGCCCGTGTTCCCGGATCAGGAGATCCCCAACGGGCCCTTGCCGCAATTGAGGAGTCATGCCCGGCAGAGTGGGATTCACCGGAATTGGAGGCGGCGCTGGTCATTGCCCGCAGCGCACTGGCTGCGGACGGAGGCCGGCTTGCGTCGGTCCCGGACCGTCTCACGAGCCTGGCGGGGGACCGGAAACTGGGGCAGGCCACTCGGATGCAGGCAGCGGCGTTGTCCGCCCATGTCCTCGCCCTGGCCGGGCGGACCGGAGAAGCACTGCACATCCTGGACTCGCTGGGGCAGCCGGAGAACTACGCGCTCAATGCCGGAAACGCCGGGGAAGTCTGCACCCGAATATTCGATACCTATGTCCTTTCGGGTGAGCTGGACCGGGCTGCTAAATTCGTTCGGGCCTTCGACCAGGCCGGGGTCCGGCCCTCCTATCAGGGCAGCGCAGGCGAACTGGCTGTGGCCGTCCTGGCGGCCTGGCAAGGGCAGGAGAAAAGGAGCCGGGATGCGCTGACCGGCGCTATCGGGCAGCTCCGCGTCCACGACCCGCAGGACATGCTTCCCCTTGCCCGAACCCTCACTGCCTATATCCATCGCGAGCAGCGCCCGGAAGCCGCCGAGATGCTTCGGCAGGCTCGCGCCGGCAGGCAATATTACGGCTACTTCCGGGGGTTCCTCCTCCGCTATTTCGCGATCCTGTCCGAAGATGCCGACGACGGAATCCGCTGCGGGCGTCTGCGAGGAGAAGCTGCGTCCGCCCATGCAGCAGGGTACGCGGCACCGGCACTGCTGTTCCTGTCGGCAGCTGTTCGGGCCGGTGACAAGGACGCCGCCTCCGATGTCATTAGGGTGTCCAAGGACGTGAGCGGAAGGTTCAGCGGGCTGATGGCTGACTTCGCTGCCGGGTTGCTCAACGATGATCCTGCCCGTTTGGTCGCCGCGGCAAAGGAATTCCTTGACTGCGGTCAGTACCTGCTGTCCCGGGATGCCGCCCGGGCGGCTGAGCACCGCATGGCCAACTGCACCGCAGGTGAGCGGAAAATTCTGGCACGAGCGGCTCGTGAAGTGGCAAATGCAAGCATGCGCCGTATGCAGCATTCCGGTGACCGCGCAGAAACACTGGCAAAACTGAGCGAATTCGAGGCAGATCTTGCGCGTCGGGCGGTTACGCTGGCCACTACCACGCAGATAGCCGGGGATCTGAACCTGTCTCCCCGGACCATCGAGTGGCACCTGGGAAAGATTTTCGCGAAGCTCCACGTCTCCGGCCGCATTGAGCTGTCCGAGATCCTGGCCTAGGGACCGACGGGGGGGGATGGGATGCACGGGTTGAACGCGCGGTCGCTGACGGGCAGGGATATCGTCCTTGCCTCCGTGCTCGAGAGCCTGCGCCGTCCCGCTGGACACGGTGCCGCCGTCGCGGCGGAAGCCGGACTGGGCAAAACTGCCATAGCAACGGCAGCCGCCCAGGAAATGCAGGCGGAGATGCCCGTCTACTGGGTGTACTCCAGTCCCGCCCTGAAGACCGTGCCGTACGGTGCACTGGCTGCGCTCCTGCCTGACCTCGCGCCACGGCAGACGGGGTCTGCCCTGGCGGTGATGCGTGCTTTGATGGCTCGCATTATTGCCCAGGCGCCAGAGGGCGGAGCGCCCGCAGGCCGGCCGGGCCGGGCACCGTTGGTGGTTGTCGACGATGCGCACGACATTGACGGCCCCAGTCTCGATCTACTCGCCCAGCTCCTTGACGCCCGTCACATCAGGCTGCTCGTCCTGACCCGGACCTTCCAGGACATTTCAGACGTGCTTCCGCACATGTGGGACGGGCAGGTAACCCGCCACCAGCTCCTGCCGCTGGACGAACGGGAGGTCCTTCAGCTGTGCCAGCAGGAGCTCCAGGGCCAGGTCAGCATCACTGCCGCAGTTGAGCTGGCCCGCCTCACCGGTGGAAATCCCATGTACCTGCTCGCATTGCTCGATGAGGCGGTGCGCACCGGTTTCCTGGTCCAGCGGCAGGGCATCTGGGCAACGACAGACAGCGAGACGCCCGTCGGAGGACGCGTGGGAGACCTCGTCAAAGCCCAGATCCGGGGTCTGGACCCGGCCGACCGTACGGCGCTGGAGGTCATTTCACTTGCTGAACCGCTGCCGCTGCGGCTCGCCTTCCGGTTGGGACTGCACGCCTCAGTGGACCGTCTGGCGAACGTCCTCCTGGTGAGGGTTTCCGGCGCGTCCGACGCCGGACAGGTTGTGCGTCCGCTGCACCCGATCTATGGAGAAGTTGTCCGGGGGATGGTTCCGGCTGCCCGCAGTGCGCGCCTGCACAAACAGCTGCAGGCCGTGCTGGCAGGCGTCGACCTGGGGGAGGAAGGGCAGCTCCACCTTGTCTCATGGTCCTTGGCGCTCGGAGCACAGGTTCCGGAGCAGGAGCTGCTGTATGCCGCGGAAACGGCAAACAACCGATCCGATCCCCGGCTGGCACTGAGGGCTGCCGCTGCTGCAGGAAGAGGGGCGCTGCGCATACCGGCACGCATCCAGGAGGCGCGCGCACTGCTGCTGCTCGGTAAAGCAGGCCAGGCAACGGCAACGTTGGAAGGGACACTCGAGCAGGCAGCAGATCTGCGCACCGTGAAGCAGGCAATGATGGTGCACGTCCAGCTGGCGCAGCAGTCCACATTCGGGAGCGGCTGGGAGGTTCCCCTGGCCAGGCAGTGGAACCGGGCAATAGACCGCTTGTCCGGGAGCCAGCCGGCGGAAGCGGTTGAATCGGCCCGCTGCGGGGCACAGACGCTCCGTCTCCTGTCCCGGGTTTGGGCGGGTGAATACGCCCAAGCGGAACTGGAACTGGCTGAGGTACTCCGCAAGGCACGTGAAAGCGCCGACGTTGAAGCAATCCTGTTTGCCGAAGCGATGACGGCCGAGGTCCAAGTTGCGACAGGGCGGGCGCAAACCGCGCTTAAGCACAGCACGGCCGCCATGGATCTGTTACCGGAAGCCACTGCCGGTTCACGGCTCTTCGGCCCGTTTGTCCTCCACCGGCATCTCACCGTGCTGCTCTGGCTTGGGGACTGGGAACAGCTGCAGCGGTCCGTTGCCTCCGCGGATTCGCCGGTTCAACGCACGCTGTTGCATTCCGGCGGAGTCGCGGATTTTGCGATGGGCCTGGGCCATCTGCGTTCCAACGACCTGCACGAGGCCGTGAAAGACTTTTCCGCTGCAGTGGAAGCAGCAACCCGCAATGATCCCGAAGGGATCCTTCCGTTGGCCCTGGCATTGGCTTCCTTTGCCGCCGCGAGCCTTGGCCAGCGGGAAGCAGCCGGGCGGCTGCTTGCCGCCGCTGGAAGGACTCCGCCGCGGGGACCGGAACAATACCGGCTTCTGGCCGAGGGAATTCTCGCCGGGGGTCGGTTCGCACTGGACTCCGACGGCTCGTACATTCAAAAGCTGCGCGACACGGCGGCTGCTGCCCAGGAGCGCTCCTTCACGGCGGTGGAATTCACCCTGCGCACCCTGTCCCTGCGGCTGGGGGACCTTTCCGAGGCCGGCCGACTGCTGAAGGTGACAGAGGGATTCGAAGGACCGCAGGCTCTTGTGCTGAACCGGGCGACCCGGGCCCTCGTCGACCAGGACAGCGCGGCGTTGGTGGCACTGGCCTCGGACCCGGAGCCGGAACTTGACCTGCAGCTGGCCCGGCAATGCCTGCTCGAAGCCCAGCGGCTGGCCCGCAGGAACAACGACCGCGCCTTATTGAATCGAATCCATCGGCTGACGGGACGGCACGGCGGTGGGAACCGCGGCATGCTTCCGGAGTTGACCCGGCGGGAGCGCGACGTCGCTGCCCTGGTCGCCGCCGGACAGCGCAACGCGGAAATCGCCAGAACGCTGAATCTCTCCGTCCGTACTGTCGAAGGGCATATCTACCGGACGTACGAAAAACTGGGGATCAGCCGGCGGGAAGAACTGAGGGAACGGTTTCCCCTGCTCGACCGCCCCTCCGGAGGCTGGAACCGGCCTGCTGAGGCCGAGTAATTTCCGCCGGGAACACCAGTAGGTTTTACTCGGGCGCTGCCATTCCGGGGTTCGTAGCCTTGTGCATGTTACTCAAGGTCAACCTGGTTACGGCAGCGGGCTTCCACCCGGTTCTGCCGCACCGGTACCTCGGGTCCCACATACGGAGCCGGCGGCGTCGATGCCCTCTGAGACCGGGGCGTCCCCCCAGCCGCCGTCGGCTCCTTCCCGGGTGCAATCCATGCACCCGCAGCAAGACCCCCGCAGTTTGGGCGAGACGCCAGGTCTGTACGACGCCGGTGAAGGAGCCGTTCGATGGAACTTGCCGGACGCAGCCGGACTCCCAGCGGCAGCCGGGACCCCGGAAGGAAAACCGGCACCCACCTCAGCGAACCCGTGCTGGCACAGGTGAAAAACACGGTGGCAGGAGCCCTCGAAGCATTGTCCGAGGACCGGAGCGTGGTGGTGACGGGGGCAGCGGGAACAGGTAAGTCCACCGCAATGGCCGGCATCCTGGCCGGCCTCGGCGACCGCTATTCGGTGCTGCAGCTGCGCGGCGCGGCTTCATGGGCCGGAAAGCCTTTCGCCGGGCTGTTCTGGCTGCTCAGTGAGCTGCCGCCTGAGACGCTGTCCAACCCGGTTTACGTGCTCCAGTATCTCCGGCGGGTCTTGAAAGACAAGGCAGCCGGACGTCGTCTTGTTCTTGCAATCGAAAACGTGGAGGACATGGACGAGGCAACCGTCGCTGTTCTTCTCCAACTGTGCAGGACAGGCAGTGCCCTGATGCTGGCAACCGTCCGCGATCTCTCCGCCTGCACCGGCGAGTTTGTCCGATGGTGGTCGGAAGAGTCAGTGCACAGGGAAGGCCTGGAGCCGTTGCGTTCCGGCGGAACCCGGGTGTTGCTGGAAGGACTGGCCGGGGGAAGGGTTTCCAACCGGCTGGTGGTCCAGGTGCAGGCCCGGAGCCGGGGCAACCCGCTGCTTTCTGCCCTGTTCCTACGGGAACAGATGGACGCCGGGACAGTGGTCCGCCGGCGGGGAACATGGGTATGGACGGGGTCGGTGTCATATTCGGGCGCTCTGGCCGAGCGGATGGAGGCGGAGACCGGCGGGCTGTCCACCGCGGAACGGTTCGCTGCGGACGTGCTCGCGGTCTGCGGTGCCCTGCCCGTTCTTTTGCTGCTGCAGGTTGCCGATCCACCGGCTGTGGAACGGCTTGAACAGGATCTGCTGGTCTCCTCCGGATCGGCCGGTACCCTTCGGTTCAAGGATCCGCTGCTCGCCGAGGCCGCGGCAGCACTGGTCCCGCCGGGCCGCGCCGCAGAGATCCGGTCCCGGCTTGCCGCGGTCCAGAGCCGGCAGACGGCCGAATACACCCGGAACCCCCCGCATGCTGCGGACATAGCTGCTGTACGGGCAGCAGTGCAGGAAGCAGGGGACTTGTCCCGCTGCGGCCGGTGGACGGAAGCCAGTGCAGCGGCACGGACCGGACTGGAGCTTGCGGACAGGTACGGAATAACCGGTCGCCAGCGGCGGGACCTTCTCTCGGAGCTGTTCTGTGTGTTCCTGCGCTGCGGTGAGCTGCGCCATGCTGCCGATGTGCTGGCACAAACAGACAAGGCAGCCGAGGGAATGGAGCTTCGAGGAGGCAATGATCTGTGCGAGGGCATTGTGCAGGTCCTGGGCGGCCGCGCTGACCGTGCCCTGGACTCCCTGCAGCGGGCGCTGGCGCAGTTTGAGGAAGAAGGAACAGGGGACTTGGTTCCCCTGGCCGGAACGGCTGCGGCTTATGCATGCGTCCTGCTTGACGACGGCGATGCTGCCCGCAGCTACCTTTCGGCGGCCGGCCCCGGCACCCGGCAGCGCAGGGACGGTGCCAATGCTTCTTCCACGGACGCCGGCGCACGGAGCTCCGACTGGGAAACCGCCCTTACCCGGAGCTTTTCCGAGTTGTGCGCCGTTCACGGGGTATCGGTCCCCGGGGACAACGGGGGGTTTACTGCAGCCGTCCCCAGCGGCACCCCCCAGGACCTTCCAACGTCCATGCTGGTGTTGACCGCTGCGGCTCTGCACGGCAGGCCCGGGGCAGCGGAGGAACTGCGGGAGGCAGCGGCCGGCTGCAGCGGGGATTCCGCGCAGATGTACCTGGAGCTGGCCGAGGGGCTCACGGCGCGCCGTCCTGCCAGCCTGCTCAGGGCAGCGGAAAGGGCACACAGCTTGGGCCAGTACCTTACGGCATACGGGGCAGCCGGCGGGGCGGTCCGGCTGGCACGCGAGCAGTCGGACCGCGCGCGGCTGCGTGCTGCGCGGCGACTCGAGAACGCCAGTTACCGCTTGCTGCGGGCGGCAAACTCGGTGGCCGACCGGTTACCGGAATTGTCGGACTTTGAGCGGGAGCTGGCACTCGGGGCTGCAGCAGGGAAGAGCAGTTCGCAGCTGGCGGGTGGCCTGCACCTCTCACCACGGACAGTGGACTGGCACCTCGGCCGCATCTTTCAGAAACTACGCGTTTCGGGGCGGGCAGAACTGAGGGAGTGCCTCGAGGCGGAGCGCCCACGTAGCTGATGAGGCGCGTTTTTCCCCTGTCGACGGCGTTGTTGGCGGCGTTGCAGGTGGTTGGTACGGAGAAACCACGTAGACACGGGCCGTCCCGGCACTTCATTTCCAAGTAACCCAGGTGGTCTAACTAGGGAGCGCTACTCGTGTAGCGCAGATGCTCCCTTTCTACTCTGGTGCATGGCAGCAGGGCCTTCAGTCCTGCGGAACCCGCACGCCGACGGCGCCTGGGTGCGCCAGCTCCGTTGCCGAACCTGTTCCAGAACCGCTTGTACGTGAACCGAAAAACGTTAGCCGACAGAAAACGGGTCTCAAAGTGCAGCTTCATGATGATCAACCAGCCTTTCCCCGTCTAACCGCCGCAGACACACCAGATGCCGCAGCGGGCACAGAGGCCCGACAGCAGGCCCAGCCCGTCGTCGTCGGCCGCGAACAGGTGCTGCAAGAAATACTGCGGAGCCTGTCCGGGGGTACACAGGGAACCGGCTGCCTGCTTGTGGGGGAGGCCGGTATCGGCAAGACCGCCGTGATGCAGCACGTGCTCCGCAACCTGCAGGAAGACACGTACATCGTGCAGGTGCGCGGTTCGGAGTTTGCGGGGAGAACACCGTTTGGTGCACTGACGTTCCTGCTCTCGGACCTGGACCCGGAGCTTTCCAACCATCCGGTGATGATCCTGCGCGGGCTCACGCAGCTGGTGTCGGAACGTTCCGGAGGGCGGCCCGTTCTCCTGTCCGTGGACAACGCGGAGGAGCTGGACGAGTTTTCAGCCATGGTGCTTACCCAGATGGTGCTGAACCGCAGCGCCGGGATGCTCGTGGCGTTCCGGGATTTCAGTTCGGCCCCGGCGGAATTTGCCGGACTGTGGCGGGACGGCATCCTGGAGCGGGTGGATCTTGAGCCGTTGAGCGTACCCGAAACAGCTGCCTACCTCGGTGCGCTGCTGGGCGGGACGGTCTCGCGGGCTGCAGCAGCCGCCGTCCACGACCACGCCGGAGGCAACCCGCATCTGCTGGCGCTGGCGAGAACAGACTTTCAGGATGCGGGCCGGTTGAAACTGCATAACGGAAGCTGGATCCTTGCC
Organism: Arthrobacter sp. zg-Y238; assembly: GCF_024385525.1. Lineage (GTDB taxonomy): Bacteria > Actinomycetota > Actinomycetes > Actinomycetales > Micrococcaceae > Arthrobacter_B > Arthrobacter_B jinronghuae. Next base: position 505,943 of record NZ_JANFLU010000011.1, read on the forward strand.
CCCGGCGAAGAAATCCAGGGAGGTCGGGTCGCTTCCGCAGTCATGGGCAACCTCGCCGACCTGCCGCCCGCCCAGATCAAACTGCTCCAGTTGCTGTCGATGGCACAGTCGCTCCCGCTGCCCGTGGTCCTTGCCCGGTTGGACAACGCGGATCTGGACTCGCTGCAGGAAAAGGGAATCGTGACCCTCGCTGCCGGTCCCGTTGTTGACGTGCTGATCTCCAGTCCCGTAGTGGCACGGTCCGTGCGGGCCGGCCTGACCCCGGCGCGGCAGCGGCAGCTCTTTGAGGAACTTGCGCCGGCGCTGAACACCGGGCTGGTCCTGGATCCGCTCGTCCTGGCCCGCTGGCTGAGTGCCATCGGTGAAGAGCCGGCCTTGGAGCTGGTGCTCCGGGCTTCGCGTCTTGCCACTGCCTCGGGGCAGCCGGAGACCGCTGTCCGGTTGCTTTCGGCGGTCATCGACGGTGAGGAAAGCGCAGGGACCGTCGTCGAACTCGCACGTGCACGCACAGCACAGGGCGAATACGGAGCAGCAATGGGAGTGCTTGCGCGCTTCCGCGGCAGCGAATCGGTGCCGTCCGTGCAGGACCGGATCCGGCTGCTGCTCGCTGAGGGCAAGGTGATGTGTATTGAGGCCACCGGACTGCGCGATCCCCGCTCCGCGGACGTCCCCGCGGAGCCGGCCCGGATGCGGCATACGGATCTCTTCGAGCAGGCGGAACGGGAAATTGCAGACCTCGGCGACGGGAACGGCGGAGATACCGCCGATCTGGTCCGGGAACTTGCTTTGGCCCGAGCCGAATGCCACTCCGCCCACGGCCGGTTCCTGGCCAACGCCACCTATCTGGCTGACCTGGACATGCCCGACGCGGGCTTCAGGATACTGCGGGCTACCTGGCAGGCCGAGGCGTGGAGCATGAGCAACCGCCAGGATGACGCCGTCGAGCAGGCGGGAAAGGTGGAGCGGCTCCTCCAAGGAGCTGAACTCACTGCCGGTACCCGTGCCCGCGTGGTCAGCAGGCTGCTGCACACCTACGCGCTCACCGGGGCGCTGCCCGCCTGCCAGCGGTTGCTTGAGCGGTCTGCTGCCGAGGGCATGGAGGGCACGTACGCGGAATTGGCTGAAGGATTGCTCCATGCCTTCGCCGGCAGGCCGGAACCGGCGCTCGCCGCACTGACCCCCGGGGTCAACCAACTGACGGTTAGCGGACCCGCGGCGTTCCTTCCGCTCGCTGCTGCCGCGGCAGCGTACTGCCACGCCGTGGAGGGGCGGAGTGAGGAGGCGCGCCGGTACCTGCAGGTGCAGCGTTCGGCGGCTGACGGCGGCCCCTGGACGGTTCGCCGCGGTGCCCGGCACTTCGCCGCCCTGACCGAAGCAGCGCTGGGATCGGAGACCGGGAGTTCCCGCTTTGCCTCCCTCGCGGCGCAGGACCACAGGCGGGGGGCCTACGCCTATGAACTGTTGGCCCGGTTGACCGCCATGCGGCTGGGCGACGAGGAAAGCCTGGATGACGTCCTTTCCGTTGCGGCCAACCAGGAAGGGGACTTCGCGGCCTTGTGCGAGCTTTATGCCAAGGGGCTGGGCAACGGGGACTCCCAGGTACTGCTGCGGGCGTCGGAGACAGCCGCCGGGATCGGGCATGTCCTGCTGGCCCGGGAAATCTCGGAACATGCCCTGAGCATCGCCTCGGGAGCCGGGGACCGCGCCACGGTCCGCTTTATCCACCGCAGCCGCCGAGTGGCAGCTCCCGATTCTCCGGCCGAAGCGGCCGACGAATTTCTTGGCGCACTTACTGCCAGGGAACGCTCCATTGCGCGGAAGGCCGTGGCGGGCACCAGCAACAAAAAGATCGCAGAGGAACTGGGCATCTCGGTCCGGACGGTAGAAGGACATCTGTATCAGGTGTACTCCAAACTCCATGTGGGAAGCCGGCGGGAGCTGGCCCGAACTATTGCCGAGCAGTCAGGGGCGAAGAAATGACGCACTGGGGACAGGGCCGCCAACTGTTCGGCCGCGAACGTGAACTCGCAGAAGTGACCAGCCGGCTCTTGGACCCGGGACTGCGCGGCGTGGTCCTGCTGGGAGCCGAGGGGATCGGCAAGTCCTCCCTCGCCGAGCTGGCGGCTGAGCGCCTCAGCTCCATCATGGTTCCGTATTATGTCTGCGGTTCCCCGGTGCTGTCCCGGATGCAGTACGGCATCCTGTCCACTTACCTGGGTTCGGCCACGGCTTCCGAAATGGAGTCCCCGCTCGCGGTCCTGCGGACGGTGCGGGCGCATTTCCAGCGCCTGACGGAAACCAGCGGGATGCAGACCCTGCTGGTGGTGGACAATGCCCAGCACATAGACGAAGCCAGCGCGCACCTGCTTACCCAGCTGGCCATGTCCGGAGAACTGCGCCTGATGGTCATCTCCCGTGCCCGGGCACCGAGGATCCATGAGTTGCTCTCACTGGCCCGGGACGGTCTGCTGGCCCGCGTGGACCTGGGGCCCCTGTCCCGGCACGCCGTCCACGAGTTCTGCGTCAGCGTCCTGGGAGGCCCGGTGCTCCAAGCCTCCAGCACGCTGTTGAGCCGGATGTCCGGCGGCAACCCCCTGTACGTGAAGGAACTGTTGAGCCGGGCCCAGCGGCAGCAGCGGCTCCTGGAAATGAACGGTGCCTGGTATCTGGGGAAAGAGCCCGACAGCTGCGACACCTCCCTGGTGGATCTGGTTAAGGGCATGCTGGCTTCGCGCAATCCCGCAGAACGCAATGTCCTGGAGACGGTCGCGCTCGCCGAACGGCTGCCGCGGTCCGTTCTGTCGGCGGTGTCCGACGACGAGGCCGTCCGCGCGCTCTTGATCGACGGGATCCTGGGAATCCTGCCGGACCGGGATGAATCCGTGTACCTGGTGCAGCCGCTGCACGAGCAGATCATCCGCAGCCTGGTTCCGGCCGCCCGCAGCGCCGAGATCCGCGCCCGGATCCTGGGGCGTTACGAGCCAGGATCGCTGCTGGACACGGTGCAACCGGCTGGCTTTGATACCCCGCTTAGGTATGCGGAGTGGGCCCTCGACTGCGGCGAACGGCTTTCCCCTGAGGAGTTGCTGGCGGCGGCGCGTGCGGCAAACGGAATGGGGGACGCAGCACGCGGCCAGCGTTTCGCTGCTGCCGTTCACCTGCCGGCCTTCCGGAAGGCGGCAGAAGTGGAGCTCGCAGTTTCCTGTGCCAAACAGGGAAGCTACGCACGGGCTCGAACCCATCTGGAAGCACTCAAGACGGGTCCGGGCGAGATCGGCACCTGGGATCAGCGGAGCCTGCAGCGGGCAGCCTTCACAAGTGCGCTGATGCTCCGCCAGAGCAACGCGGACGCCGAGGAATTGAATGCCCTGGCGCAACGCTGGACTGACGTGGCAACCGGGGCGGCCGTCAGGGAGGTGGCTTCCGCCGGTACGCCGCCCGGCGTTTCCGCGGGGGCGGGAATGCTCGAGGCTGCCGCACTCGTGTTGAAGGGGGACTACGCCGAAGCCCGCACGCGGCTGGCCGCCATCGCAGGCGACGAGGAAGAACCGCAGTCGGCCGACGACGTCGAGCGGGCCCTGGTCATCCACGGACTTTATGCGGAAGTGCTGGGGGCGTGCGGCGAGGTGGGACCGGCGCTGCAGCAGGCGCAGGCCGCCGCGAACATCCTCGCGGACAGCGCCGGACGGTTCCGGAGCTATTCCGGGTTCGTTTTTGTGCGCCATGCCTTCGCCCTGCTCCACGGCGGCCGGTTTACCCAACTGGAACAGCTGATCGCCAAGATGCACACCGGACCCCAGCACCTGCTGACTTTGCTGGGAGGAACCATGGGCGTTTTCGAGGCTGCCCTCGAAATCCACCGGGGGCGTTTGCAGGAAGGACTGCAGCGGCTGCGGCCGGCCGTGGAAGCGCTCCGCGAACACGATCCCGAACTGATGCTTCCCTACGCCCTCGGCCTGGCCGGCTACGCTTCGACGGTCGTCGGAGACGGAACTCCTGCCGCCGGGTTCGGCACTCAGGTGTCCGCCGCCGGCTACCCAGGTCCCCGGCATTTGTGGCTTACCGCCCAGGCGTACGCGGCGGCTGCTGAAGCCTCCCAGTCCACCGAGGGGCCCACCTCCGGCCGACTGGCGGTGCTTGCCGCTGAGGCCCGGGCGGCCGGGCTGCGCAGCAGCGAAAAGGACATCCTGGAACTGTGCCTTGCCGTGGGGGACCTCACCCAGGTGGGACGTCTGGCCGAGCTGACGGCGGACTTCGAGGGCGCAGAAGCGCAGGCCCTGCACACCTATGCTGCGGCGGTTGCCTCCGGCAACCCTGACCGCATGGTTGCCGCCGCCGAGGACGCGATCGGAGCACAGAAGTACCTGGTGGCTGTGGAGAGCATCGGCCACGCCATCCGCTTCTACGGCAACCACGGAAACCTGCGCCGGCAGCGCGCGCTTATCCAGCAGCTGCGGCGGCGACGGGAGGAACTGGCGGGAGTGACCGTCTCGTACCTGAGCCCCTCGCTGCACCTCGTCCGCCTTACCCGACGCGAACACGAGATTGTGGCCCTGTTGCTGTCCGGGGCAACCACCAAGGACATTGCCGGCCACTTCACGCTGTCCCAACGGACCGTGGAGGGGCATGTATACCGGATTTACGTCAAGCTGGGGATCAGCCGGCGGGCGGATCTGGAATCTGCCTACCGTGCACTGGAACCGGGCCCCCGCAGCAGTTCCCTGCTCTAGCGGCTGCTGTCCGGGCAGCGGGCAATACCGGGGGCCGGAATTACCGTCGGTTAGGCGGAACGCCGCGGCCCAAGAGTTTCATCTCCCAAACTGGGTAGTTGGCTGTACATGGCACAAGTTTGTGGCCCATGGCTGGGTATCCGGTACTCGTGCCAACTGAATTCCCAGCTCCTAGGCTTGGCCCGATCCAGTATCAAACAGGTCTTTTTCGGGTGGTTCACGGGGGACGAATGATGACGGCGGTACAAGAACCAGCGGCTGAGGTCCGGCAGGCTCCGGGCTACACCTTTCCGAGCTTCACCACCCAGGGGATCTTTGGCAGGGCCGGGCAACCCACAGCAGCTGCGTGGAGACGGCGGTACCGCCGTATCCTCGCGGCCTCCGATGCCGTCGTGGTGTCCGTTGCCGTACTGGCCGGATACCTCTGGCGGTTCGGCCCCGAACCAGCCGGTGCGCGGGTGGGGCCGTTCACGTACCTGTGGGTCTCCCTTTTTATCAGCGCGGCTTGGATGTTTGCGCTGCATATCTACCGCAGCCGGGATGCGAGGATCACCGGCATCGGCACTGACGAATACAAGCGCGTCGTCAATGCGACAGTCACCCTGGCGGGAAGCCTGGCGTTCACGGCCGTGGTCTTCGATGTGGACATCGCCCGGGGTTACTTCGGCTTCGTCCTGCCTGCGGGCGCCGCCGGGTTGATCAGTAGCCGCTGGTTGCTGCGGAGATGGCTCTGGGCCCAGCGGCGGCAGGGGGATTATCTCTCGAAGGTGGTGGTGCTGGGACGGGCACGGGACGTGCGATACGTGGTGCACCAGATTGCCCGGAAGTCCGCGTACCAAGTTGTGGGAGTGGCGCTGACCGGGAAGCCGCGCAGTTTCTTCGAGGTGGACGGTGAATCGCTGCCGGTGGTTTCGGACGAGCGGTCAGTGGTCGACGCCGTCCGCCGCGTGGGTGCCGATGCCGTCATTGTTGCGGGCCCTACCAAGGGCGGCAGCCAATACGTCCAGGAACTGGGGTGGGAGTTGGAAGAATCGGCAACCGAACTGATCCTGACAACGGGCCTGACCAATGTCGCCGGCCCTCGGATCCATTCCCGCCCCGTCGAGGGCCTGCCCCTGATGCATGTGGAACTGCCGCAGTACTCCGGGGCGCGGCACGCCGTCAAACGGATTTTCGATATTGCCGTCTCGGGTGTTGCACTCGTTCTTCTGCTCCCGTTTATGGTGCTGCTCGGCATGCTGGTCACACGCGACAGTCCCGGCCCGGCCCTGTTCCGGCAGGAACGGGTGGGACGCGGAGGACGCAAATTCCTGATGCTGAAGTTCCGTTCCATGGTGGAAACGGCCGAGGATGATCTGGCCGGCCTCTTGGACCGCAATGAAGGCGCCGGGCTGATGTTCAAGATCCGTGCAGACCCCAGGGTCACGAAAGTGGGTGCCTGGATGCGTCGTTACTCCCTGGACGAGCTGCCGCAGTTCTGGAATGTCCTCATCGGGGACATGTCGCTGGTGGGCCCTCGGCCGCCCCTGCAGCGCGAGGTGGACGGCTACCCCAGCCGGGTGCACCGCCGCCTCTATATCAAGCCCGGCATCACGGGCATGTGGCAGACCAACGGCCGCTCTGACCTTAGCTGGCAGGACAGTGTGCGCCTGGACCTCTATTACGTCGAGAACTGGTCCCTGACAGGGGACCTGATCATCCTCTGGCGCACCGTGGTCCAGATGTTCAAGCCGCTTGGATCCTACTAACCCGCGTCCTACGAAGGAGAAACCATGGGCATTCGAATAGGCTATGCCGCCGGCGCGTTTGACCTGTTCCACGTAGGCCACCTCAACATCCTTCGTCAGGCCCGCACGCATTGCGACGTCCTCGTCGCGGGTGCCGTCTCGGACGAACTCTGCCTGGCCACCAAAGGCCGGCTCCCCGTGGTTCCCCTGAACGAACGCATGGAGATACTGCGGCACATCGACCTGGTGGACAGGGTTGTCAGCGAGACGTCGCCGGACCGCCTGCGGGTCTGGCAGGAAGTGGGATTCAATGTCTTCTTCAAGGGAGACGACTGGAAGGACACCGCAAAGGGCAGGGCCATTGAGCGCAGCTTCGCCGCCGTCGGCGTGGAAGTGGTGTATTTCCCCTATACGGTCCACACCTCGAGCACGGTGCTGCGGCGGGCACTTGAAGTACTGTCCACCGGTCAGCGGGGGAGTTCCCAGACCCTGACGTAGTCGATTTCGAAGGGAGCCCGATCCACGGTGACCGAGGGATCAACCGGATCCGGATAGCCCCAATACTTCGAGCCGTACTGAAGGTTCAAGCGCATGTGGAACTTCGCTCCCGTTCCAAACGCAACGTCGTAGGCCGGATAATCCTCCCGAAGGACCTTCTTATAGAGCAGTCCGTCGATGTACCAGGCCATGCCCGTGGGCGTCCATTCGAAGGCCCAGACATGGAACTCGGTGTCCAGCCCCGGGATTGCCGGCGTCCACCCGCTGGTCTTGTTCTGTCCGGACTGGTCGAAATGCAGTGACGCCTGCGTCCGGCTGCGGGTTGAGAAACTATACGGGGAGGATGCCGCGGTCCCGTACGCCTCCATGATGTCGATTTCTCCTTCGGTGGCGCTGTTGTCGGGACGGAGCCAGAAGGCGGGCCAGATGCCTTGGGACGAGCCCGGAGGCAGCGGCAGCCTTGCACGGATTTCCCACCGGCCGAACTCCTGCGAAAAAATACCGGCGCTGTCCACATATCCCGTGACAAACGGACGGTCTTCGTTGCCTGGGATCGGCGCCTCAAGGCGCTGACCGGTGATGGTGAGCATCCCGTTTCGGACGGCCACCTGGCTACTGGCGATCAGGGCACGGTCATAGCTGAGGGAGCCGTGCGTGGACCGGTCTCGAACCGTCCACCGCTCCAGGCCCGAGTCGAACTCGTCCCGGTGGACGGGAACGCCCCACTCGGGCAGGTAAGCCTCGTCCGCGCCAAGCGCACGATCAAGGACTAAATCGCTGGTGCGGCTTTCCCGTCCGGCGTCCCCGCCAGAAGGCAGCGTAACAAGCAGGAACGCAATCAGGAACAAACCGGGTACCAGCAGCATCGTCGCCGCCCTGATCGGCGGCGGGGTCAATTTCGTTATTTCGGCCCTTAAATCCACATCGTCCCCCGCGGTGCCTATTTGTATCTATTGCGGTACTACTCGGGTAAATTCGGGGGGCGAACCGCGGCGCCCGGGTATAAAGATGAGCATCGCATTTCCAGAACGGTTATTTTTACTCGTGCGGCGCCTCCCTGCCAACTCTAGGATGAATTGTATCAACGCGCCACTGCTTCGCTGGGGGGAAACAGCATGGGTAAAAATTCATTCGTCTCGGTCATTGAATTGAGAGTTATTGTGGGGGTAATCATGCGCCGATGGCTTCTGATAGTGACAATGGCGCTGCTCTTTGGGGCGGCAGGGCTTGTCCTCGGAGCAGCCGTGCCCGTGACCTACTCAGCCGGCGCATCACTGACCGTTGCACCGCTCACTACCTCACCGTTCGCCTCCTCGGCGCCGCAGCAGGTGAACATGGCCACCGAGCGCGAAGTGATGGCCTCGAGGGAAGTTGCCCAAACTGCAGCTGAGAGCCTGGACGATGTGACTGTGGATGAGCTGATGGAACAGACTTCCGTCGCAGCACCTACGGGTTCGCAGGTCTTGAAGGTGAGTGTGCGGGATGCGGACGCGCGAACGGCTGCTGACCGGGCCAATGCACTGGCCCAGGCCTACCTTGATTTCCGAAGGGCTGGCGCCGGTGAAATCGCCGCAGGGCAGATCGAACTGCTGAATCAGCAGGTCGCGGAGTTGACGTCCGCCGATTCCCTGTCGGAAGCGGAAAGGGATGAGCTGTCCGCGCTGCACGAGCAGTTGACCGAGCTCAGCCTTGTCGGTGAAATTCCTGGCCGCGTTATTTCCTCCGCCGCCGTTCCAACTGCCCCGGCTTCCCCGGGGGTCATGGTTTACACGACGGCCGGGGTGGCGCTCGGCCTGCTCGTGGGCTGCACGCTGGCGCTGGCGGGCGCCAGGAGTAGCCGAAGGAGCACGTCCGGGGAGCGCGGTAAGCGTCATTCCGACTCCCTGCCCGCTGATGTGCGGGATGGCGGGAGAGCCGCCGGAGCACATCGCACCGGCGCGGACAGGCCTGCCGGTCCGGCCGATAATCCAGGCCGCGAAGCAACGGGCAACCGGGTCCAGGTCTAGGGCCGGCAGCGCCGGAATCTACGGGGGAGGAACGGTATGAGAATCCTATTAGTTAGTTCCGGCGGCGGGCATCTGGCCCAACTACTGCCCCTGCGTCCATGGTGGGGAAAGCAGGAGCGGCGATGGGTTTCCGTTCGGCAAAGCGAAGTGGAAAACACGTTGTCCGGCGAGAGCGTGGTCTGGGCGCACTTTCCCACCACCCGGAGCGTTCCGAATGCCTTGCGAAACCTGTTTCTTTCCTGGCCCACCCTCAGGAACTTTCGGCCCGATATCCTCGTCTCCGCGGGCGCCGGCGTCAGCGTCCCGTTCTTTATCATGGGAAGAATTCTGGGAATTCGCACCGTATATATCGAATGCTTTGATCGGATCACATTACCGACACTGAGCGGGCGGATCTGTTATCCGCTGTCTGACGTTTTTTGTATTCAGTGGGAAGAGCAGAGAGAATTTTATCCGGATGCAGTCAATATAGGGCCCCTGCTGTGAATTCCCCGGAATATCGGATTATTGTGTCCCTCGGTACTGACTATCACCGTTTTGACCGGCTGGTGCATTGGATCGACCATTGGCTCGGCCTGTTCGCGGAACCGCCGTCCTGCCTGGTGCAGCACGGTTCCAGCATCACCCCGCAGCTGGCGAAGGGCATAGACCGCATGCCCCGTTCGGAACTTCTGGACCTCTACCGGGACGCTGACCTGGTGGTGGTGCAGGGCGGTCCCGGTTCGATTCTTGATGCCAGGGAAGCGGGCCATATTCCGGTAGCTGTCCCTCGGCTACCGCAGCTTGATGAGGTGGTCGACGCGCACCAGCTCGCCTTCACCAAGGCCATGCAGGAACGGGGGGAGGCAGTAATGGCCACCCGGTTGGAAGAGTTGATCCTGCTGGGGGAGGCGGTGCTACGGAGCCCGGGACAGGCACGAACAGTGCCGCGGCCCCCTGGCGGGGCGGAAGCAGCCGGGGTACTGGGCCGGGCTGTCACCGACCTCGTTTCAACGCCGCCCCAGCGGCATACCCTCCGACGGTTGCGGCAGGTGTGGCTTCGCCGCTAGCGCAGCCAGGCCCAAAGGACGCCGCAGGGCGGCCAGCAACACGGCGTAAAGGGTGCCGCCGCACACGAGGAGAAGCAGCAGTCCGTGGAAGGTTGGACCCGTTGCCCAGCGCAGGAACCAGCCACCGAGACCGAAAACGGAAAACGCCAAAGCCGCCGGGAGCGCCACTACGTTGAGCCGCAGTCCAATACCCAGGAAGACCCGGACCTGGAAAGCGGCCAGGCCTGTGTCCACTAGGGCCGCGGAGGACCAGGCAATCACAGCTCCGTACAGGCCCAGGGCGGGAACCAGGAACAGGTTCAGAATGAGGGCCACGGCAAGGGCCGCGATTTTATTCAGGAGCTGCCAACGGCTGCGTCCGGACATCAGCAGCACGCTCTGGACTCCGCCCGCGGAAACCACCAGGAGCATGGTGGCGGCAATAACGGTGAACGCGCCGGAAGCTACGTCGAACCCCTCGCCGAAGATGCGCAGCACCGGAGCACCGAAAAGAAGGTAGACAAGGTACAGCGGCCAGGCCCCCAGGATCAGCAACCGGGTGACGGAATTGAAGAGCCGGGCAGCCGAAGCCACGTCTCCCACCGCGAGGGCCGCGCTGAGTGAGGGGCCGGAAACAATCCGTGCGGTGTGGTCCAGCATGCTTCCCAGCCTGATGCACCGGTTGACCACCCCGTAGACGCCGGCCGCTGCTGGACCGAGGAAAACCGCCACGGCCAATACATCCACCCATTCGAGCAGGATCTCCACTCCGGAGCTCGCTCCACGTGCACCGGAAAAAGACCAGAACGTGCGCCGGGACGGGGCGCCGGAACCGGTCCGTGGCTGTTGTGGTTCTGCGGAAGTACGGTGGATCCTGAGCGTGCGCCGCAGAAGCAGGGCCGCCGCAAGACAGACGATTAGCACCGGGACGGACCAAGCGGCGGAAAGGGCGCCGATGCCGGCACCTATCCCGATGGCCGCACAGAGCCCCGCCAGCCGAAGCAACGGCAGGGCCAGATTCTGGAGCGCTGCAAACCGGATGATTTCCCCGCTGCCGCGCAGCGCGCCGAACAAGACCGTCATCAGGCTGCCGATAATGATGAACGGGGCAGCGGAACGGATGCCTGCTTCGACATCGGCACCCCAGAGGTCCGCTACGGCAGGAGCCGCCACCCATAGGGCAACAGCTACTGAGGTAGCGGCAACCGCAACCGGTATCAGCGCCGTGGACAACAGGGAAGCAGCCTCATGCTCCCGGCCCATCGCCCGGCCGGCGGAGAGGAACCGCACCAGCCCGGTATCCGCACCAAACGTACACAGGGTGGTGAGGATTGCGAAGGAAGCACTGATTTGGAAAAAGACGCCTGCCCCTTCGGCGCCCAGCCTATTGCTCACCAGGAGCGTAGTGCCGAAGGCCAGAGCGGATCCCGAGAGAACCAGGAGCAGCGAAACCGTCCCCGTGCGGGCCAGTGTGCCGCCCGGGGGCCGGGCCGGACCTCCGCCCGGCTGCCCGGCGGCACTCACTCCGCCCCGTAGCGGCCGCGCAGGAGCAGTGCCAGGACCACGAACACGGCAGTCAGCTGCATAACGTCAAATCCGTAAAAGGGGACCATCACGAGCGCTGCCACTGGAACGCTGTGCAGCCACAGTCCGACGGTGGACGGCGTATGCCAGGTGCGCAGTACGGCGCCGGCCAGGAAATACAGGAACAGGCCCAATCCCACCAGACCGTAGGAGAACATCAGCATCCAGAGATACCCCTGCGTACCCAGGGAAACCCCGATGGTCTCTTCCAACTGCGGGGTGCCGTAGCCAAGCAGCGGCTGTTCCAAGGTTGCCTGCCATGTCTGCCGGTACAGGCTCAGGCGACCCGAGGTGCTGTCGCTGTACAGCTGGCGGTCGAGGATCTCCTGCAGCGAGCCAGTTGCCACGATCGTTCCGCCGGCCAGCAGCATCCCGGCAAGGCCCAGGGCTGCCGCTGCAAGCCGTCCCCGGAAGGCCAGACGGATGACCACGTAGACCACGGCGGCGCCCAGGCCCACGAGCATTCCCCGGTTGCTGGTTGCCAGCGCCGGCCAGAAGGACACCGCCATGCCCAGCACCAGCAGGGCCTTGGCGAGCGGCGATCGGACCAGGGCGACGGCGGCGCAGGCTACCGGGGTCAGGACCGCAAACATAACGCCCCAGCTGTTGGCGTAGGGAAACGGTGCTGCGGGGCGGTTGAAGGCTTCCGGGGCGCCTCCGGGGTGTTGGACCTCGGCAAGGGGAGGCAGGACCAGGTTCCGCACCAGGGGGTTTTCGAGCAGGGCATCCGGAAGAATCAGCCCCACGGGAGTGGTGAGGCGGTAGTCGGGGAAGTAGATGGCGGTGATCCCGAGAAGGACAATCGCCACCCACATCGCCAGCAGAGCGTAAACCACCTTGCGCACCGGCAGGCTATCCCGGGCATTGATGACGTACAGCAGGAAAATTCCCACTGCCAGCAGGATCCCGCTGCGCTGTCCGTAGGCCAGCAGTGAAGCTCCGGAGAGCAGGTTGATGCCGGCTGCCGCTACCCAGACCAGGAAAGCGGCCCACGGCAGGATCCCCGGGACCAGAACCGTGCCTCCGCGGGCCAGCATCAGTACAGCCATGACTCCCGCCAGGATCAACGGCATAAAGGCTGCTGCCCCCAGGGCCCACCAAAGGGGGAAGCCAACCAGCAACAGCATCAAAGGCCAGGCTGGAAGCGGTTGCCGGACCAGCTCGGCTGCCGGAGACGAAAAGTGCAGGTCCCGCCGCGTCAGCGCAGTGGCGCTCAAACCCCTCGCCCCCTCTTCTGCACAAACGCCAGGAGGGTGTCCGCGGAGACGGCACCCGTCGCCACGAGGACTGCGGCATAGGCCCGGACCTGGGCAGGATCGCGTCGCAGGGCGCTGCGGGCCCACCTCCAGGCCTCGCTCCGGTGCCCCAGCGCGGCGTGCGCAAAGGCTACCTGCCCGGCAATCCGGGCCGTCCCCGCAGCGCTGGTGGAGAACTCGGGAAACTTCCGCAGCAGATACGTCAGGCCGGCGACGAGCATCTCCCATTTTCCGGCGTACATCGAGTGTTCGCCCCAGCGCACCAGCACCAGGGGTTCCTGCACGCAGCGGACGTGACCGAAGCGGGTGGCCCGCAGGAGCAGGTCATAATCTTCCCCGTAGGAGGCGGGCAGGGTTTCGTCAACGAGCCCGATCCGTCCAGTGAGATCGGCCCGCCGGTAGAGCAGGGACGAGGAATGGACGGCGGTAACCCGCGAGCGGAGCAGGTCCCGGAATCCGACCCTGGATGGAGGGGTGCGGACGGCCATGGAGGTATCCGAAATCAGCCGAAGGCCGGCCCCGATGGCCACCGCTGCCGTGTCCTGGCTCCAGGCGGCAAGCTGGCGGCTTAGCTTGGTACGTTCCCACGCGTCGTCGTCGTCGCAGAAGCCCACATACACACCCCCGGCAGCGAGGATGCCGGTATTGCGGGCGCCGGCAAGGCCGGGGGAGCGGTGGTTGGTCATTACGGTCAGTGTCCTGCCCGGCGGGACCTGAACGTCGTCGAGCGGATTCGCGGACACTCGGTCGAAGACTACGAGGACCTCGACCTCCCCGGCGTAGTCCTGTGCCAGGGCGGCACGTACGGCGTGGCGCAGGAGGACCCGACGGTCCACCGTAGTGATCACCACGCTCACGGTCGGAGAGCTGGAGTTGTTCACGGCAGGATTCCTTTCACAACGAGACCAAGGAGCGGTACTTGCGGCGCATTGAGGCAGCACCGGCCAAGAGGTTGAGCAGGAACAGGCAGCCATAGGCGATGAGGAACGCACCCTGGTTGCCCCAGCAGGCAAACACCCAGCACAGGACGCCTGCATCGGAGGGAAGCAGCAGGAAGGAACGCAGCCGTGACGGCGCCGGCTCCGGGCGGCCGGCCTGCCGGTGCCGGCGGACTAATTGCTCCGCCAGGATCTGGCTCATGAAGTGCCCGGCCGACAGGAGGCAGTACAGCATCGGCAACGCCAGCATCAGGCGGGAGGCATCTGTGTGGAGCGCCCATCCGCCTAATACGGCCAGATGGACGGCCGGGGTCCGGACGGAATCCACCACGTGGTCCAGCCACTCTCCGGCCGGGCCGCCGCGCCCGGTCACCCGTGCCACTTGGCCGTCAGCGGAATCCAGCACGTAGCCTGCCGCGAGCAGCACGGCGGCAGCCATACCTGTGATGACCCCGGGCGGCCGCAGGAGCAGCAGCAGGAGCCCGCACAGGGACACTGCTGCGCTCGCCGCCGTCACCATGTTGGGAGAAATCCGCAGGGCGACGGCAGCAGCGGCGGCATAGCGCGCGAGCCTGCGGTTGATCCAACGGGTATAGGCAGGGACGCCTGCCCCCGGCTTCTGCGCCTCGTCCAGCTGCGCCAGGCAGTCGCGGAAGGATACCCCGCCGGTCCTATCCCGCTCGGCGGCAGGTGCCCTGTTCATCTCCCGACCCCGCATTTCATCGGCGCAGGTTCATGGACGCGGTGAGATCGAAACTGGCGCTCGGGGTGGAGCGGTAGTTGGAGTGGACCTCCGCGCTGATCACGTTGGTGCCGGTGGTAAAAGCGCTTCCGGGCACGGTAACCACCACGGGTGCGGCCACCGCTGCGGCCGTACTGGGGGCTGCAGTGGCGTAGGTGTTGTGGTTCGGTGTTCCCGCCGGCATATTGGCGCGCGCTACTTCCACGCCGTTCACATAGACCACCACGCCGTCGTCGGCCCTGGTGGTCAGGGTTACCGAGGCTAATTGCGACGGGTCGGGAACCTGCACGGTTTTGCGGTAGTGGCTGGAAAGCGGTTTGGTGCCGCTGGCCGTCAGGGTTGTGCCCAGATTCGTGGTGCCCCAGCCGAGCGCAGCAGTTCCGGTGCTCCAGCCGGCGTCATTGAAGGCGGTGCCGGTCCATCCCGTTGGAGGCGCTTCCCCGCTGAACCGGTACTTCCACTGGCTGCCGGCTGGAATCAGTGCCTGCGGAGCAGGAGGAACAACGCCCGTCGACCCGGCGGCCGCCGTCGTCGCCGAGTAATTGCCGGCGGCGTCCGCAGCGCGGACGTAGTAACGGGCCCCGGCGACGGCGGGCAGTGAGAATGTGGTGGCCGTGGTGGTGGCTACCACGCGGTCGTTGCGCAGCACATGGTAGAGAGCGGGAGAGCCGGCTGCAGCGGACCAGCGAAGCGTGTCGTTTCCACCGGCGCTGCTGACAGTGAACCCGTCCGGGGTGGAAGGGGCCGTGGCATCGGCGGGGGCGAACCGTGCGTAGCCGCCCGACCACTGGCTTCTGCCGGCGGAGGATACGGAGGAGACCAGGTCTCCGCCCGCCCACAGGATGCCGCGGCTGTCCACAAATGCGGACCAGATTCCGTACCCGGCCCGTCCCTTCATCACCGGGTTGAATCCCGGAATGTACTCACCGGTGCCGGCGTCCCAGGCGCCGATCAGGTTGATTTTGTCCGCCATCTGGAAATTCGATCCGACGCTGGGCCAGGTGGAGGCCCCGCTGTAGTTCCAGTGCCCGCAGTGGCAGGAGCCGTAGACAATGCCGTTGGCTGCGCTGACATCCTGGAAATCGCCGCCGGACAACGTGATGTTCGTGGACTGGCGGGTGAGGGTAGCGGTGTCGAAGCTGAAGAGGGAGTGCTCCGCACCGCCAACCCATACGCGGTTGCCCACTTCTTCAATACCCTGCTGGTATCCCGCTCGTTCACCCGAGCTGGGGACGAAGTTCCAGGGCACCACCGAGGCACCGGCTCCGGTGCCGATGGCGGCGGCACGGTAAGTGTTGGCCGTGTTCGAGGTGGAGAAATAGCCGGCCGCGTAGAGGCGCTGGCCGTCTGCTGAGGGGTCCACATCCACGACTGTCCCGTTGAAGGCCGGGTTCCAGGTGCCGTCCGGCTGGCCGGTGGCTGCGGCCACCCTTGCAGCCGACCGTGCGTAGACGGGGTTGCCGGTGGCGCCGGTGAGGTGTGTGAAGGCGCCGCCGACGTACAGCCAGCCCTCCCTGACCTCGAGGCTGCGGATCTGCACCGCACCGCCGCTGACCCGGTTTTCGACGCCAAGCCGCCACCCCGGGGCGGCGGCACCGCTGACGGGATCTATTGCGGTGACCGCACCGGCAGGCTGACCGTTCAGGGTGCTGAAGGTGCCTCCGATGGCAAGGGTTCCGTTGGGGAGTACGGCCAGGGCCTTGACCTGGCCGTTGAGGTTGGGCCGGAAACCCGAAATCCATTCGCCCGTGTTTACGTCGAAACCGGCGAGGTAGGACTGTTCCACGCGCCCGGTGCCGGCGGAGTCCTTCTGGACATAGCGGAAGTTCCCCGCCACGTAGACGGTGTTGCCGATCTGTGCGAAGGCCTGCACCTCGGAGTTCAACTCACCGGATCCGTTGGCCAGCCCGGTAACTCCCCACGACGTCGGTACGGCGCCGGTCTCCGGGCGGGCCTGCTGGGTGTTGCCGGGCGTACCCGATGCCGGGAGGGCAGTGAACCCCGCGTTCGCCTGCGTCAGCTTGGGCCGCAGATACATCTGGGTGAACGGACGCGGGTTACCGGCGGTGGCGGTATTCGACCAGATATAGGTTGAAGCCGAGTTCTCCCCGCGGGCCTGGCTGCCGTAAGCGAAGCCCTGCGTCCAGCCCTGCGCTTCGGCTTCGGAGGTCACCACGCGTGAATAGGTTTGATCCGTACCGAAACTGGCGGTCCGGCCGCCGGTAAAGGCGGTGGTCCCGAAGCTGCCGGAGGTGACCGGCGTGGCGGATCCCAGTGCCCAGGACCAGCGGGGCTGGTTATCGGTGCGGTACCGTACTTCCTGCCATTCGCTGCCGGTCTTATCCAAGGCCCGCCGCAGCCGGACGCCGTCCTCAAGCTCGTCGGGCGCCTGTCCGTTGAGCAGCCCGTCCACCAGGTTTGACGGCAACTGGCGTGGGGTGAAGGCGCCCGTGCCGGTCACCGTCCCGCGTACCTGGGCAGGTGTGCCGATGCCTTCGTAGAGTTCCTTCCACCCCTCGCGGCCGCGTCCGATCAGCACCCAGCCGCCGCCGTCGGTGGTTTGGTCGCAGTAGAACTGCTCCGGTGCGGCCATGGCTGGTGTGAGCAGCCAGTACACACCCGACGGCGCGGACGGGCTGGTCTGTTTGATCTCCCAGCAGGAGGCAGCCGCCGATGCCGAAGATGCCCCGTCGACCGCGGCCGGTTCCGCCGTGCTGGCCGGAAGGGCGGTAGCCAGTGTGGCGGCGGTTGCGAGCGCAGCCAGGGCCGCACACAATGCGGCGGATCTCCTGGGGCGGGGCAGATTTTTCATTGTTGGTCCTTTGGGCAAGGTGGGTCAGCAGGCAGGGTCGTCTGGAAAACTGTGGGATACGACTTTCCAGGTGCCGTCGCGTTCCTGGAGGTCGTAGTAATTGAGGGATTTTCGGCTGCCGGGTTCCGTTGCCGCCAGCAGCACTTGTCCGTCCTGGTCCTTCAATTCCATGGCGCTGGAGTCGATGCAGATGGACAGCCTGCGGATCGGTCCGCCCTCGGCTTCCAGGTCCTCTACTGCCTGCACGGACAACACTTCGGCGGGACCGGATTGGATCCATCCGTTGTCCTGGAATTCCTCGAACTGTCCCGTGAGCTCGCCGAGCGCGGATCCGTCCGCGATCCGGGAGTAGTCGGGTGGGGTACCGCGTTCGTTTTCGTTCGGCTCCACCCGCATGGCGGACGCCGTCTCGATGAAGCCCAGCAAAGCCTCGCGGGCGGGTTCCGGCAGTTCCAACAGGGCCGGGGACGAGGTGCCCTCCGGCACGGGGGCGGCACCGCCGTCGGTGCCGGGGCCCTCGTTGTCGGTCCCGGTGACTGCTTCCGCAGGTCCGCCCGTTGCAGGCGGTTTTTCAGCAACGGGAGTGGATCCCGACGCGTCGCGGGGATCCGCACTTTGGCCGGTAGCGTGTGGAACGGCAGTCCAGGCCCCGAAAATGAGCAGGCCGACCACGACTGTTGCCGCCAGGACATAGACGGTTCTCATTCGGGACGCCCGGGTAGTGCCCCCGCCAGCGGTACGGGGAGGAGAATTACGCATGTGTACCTCGAAATCTGTGAGACCTAGGGGTGACCATAGGGAGGCAGCCGCAGTCGGGGAAGGGTTTTCGTGCAGGTCAAGAGTCGGATCGAAAAAAACGGGTGAAGTACGGCTATCCACGCACGTAGTTCTGAGCATTTCGGACGGTGCCGGAGCGTACTCACAAGTAACCGGGGATGCGCGCGCCCGGAGCAGGTCCGTCGAACTAAGGCTGGACTCAGGTGCGGCTGGTGTTCACACCGTGGAATGATTAGCGCAGACTTGTTTTGCGTAATGCCCGCAGGGTGTTGGTCGGTCTCTAGCTGAGGAGATTCTTTCGTGCCTGTTGTTTCCACTCCCGCCAGCCTCCGGCGCGTCGGCGGTCCCCTGGACAATGCCGAGGTGGAGAGGATCCGGAACGACTTTCCGATCCTCGACCAGGAGGTCAACGGACACCGGCTTGTCTACCTTGACTCCGGCGCCACCTCCCAGAACCCCTTGAGCGTCATCGAAGCCGAGCAGGAATTCTACGAGCAGCGCAATTCCGCAGTCCACCGCGGCGCGCACACCCTCGCCGTCGCCGCCACCGACGTCTACGAACAGGCCCGCGAAACGGTGGCGGCCTTCATCAACGCCCGCCCCAATGAGCTGGTGTGGACCTCCAACGCCACCGAAGGCCTGAACCTCCTGGCCTACTCCTTCTCCAACGCCTCCCTGGGCCGCGGGGGAGAGGCGGCAGCCCGGTTCGCGTTGAAACCCGGAGACGAAATAGTCGTCACCGAAATGGAGCACCACGCCAACCTGATCCCGTGGCAGGAACTCGCGGCCCGCACCGGAGCAACTCTGCGGTTCATTCCGGTGGACGACGACGGCGCGCTGCGGCTCGAGGAGGCCGAGCAGATCATCGGGCCGCGCACCAGGATCCTGGCGTTCAGCCATGCCTCCAACGTGCTCGGCACCATCAACCCGGTGGAGACCCTGGTGGCCATGGCGCACCGCCACGGCGCCCTGGTGGTGCTGGACGCATGCCAGTCCGTGCCGCACCTGCCGGTTGACGTGAAGGCGCTCGACGTCGACTTCCTGGTCTTCTCCGGGCACAAGATGCTCGGGCCCACCGGCATCGGCGCCCTCTACGGCAAGGCCGAACTGCTGGATGCCATGCCGGTGTTCCTCACCGGCGGGTCCATGATCACCACGGTGACGATGGAAAAGGCCGCGTACCTTCCGGCTCCCCAGCGCTTCGAGGCCGGAACCCAGCGGATCTCGCAGGCAATGGCCCTGGGCACAGCGGCGAACTACCTCACCGAGACCGGGATGGACCGCATCCACGCCTGGGAAGCCACGCTCGGCCAGCGCCTGGTACAGGGCCTGGAGCAGATTGACGGGATCCGCGTGCTGGGTCCGAAGGCAGGTGAGGAGCGGATCGGCCTGGCGGCGTTCGACGTCGCCGGCGTCCACTCCCACGACGTGGGCCAGTTCCTGGACGACCAGGGGATTGCCGTGCGCGTGGGACACCACTGCGCCCAGCCGCTGCACCGCCGGCTGGGGCTGGTCTCCACCACCCGTGCCAGTACGTACCTCTACAACACCACCGACGACGTCGACGCGTTCCTTGCCGCGGTAGCCGGCGTCCGTCCCTTCTTTGGAGTGAAGTAAATGAGTTCGGACCTGCAGCAGCTCTACCAGCAGATCATCCTGGAGCATGCCAAGCGGCGCCGCGGCGACGGCCTGGCAGCGGCCCCGGACGGGGTTGCTTCGGGGGAGTCCCACCAGTTGAACCCCACCTGCGGCGACGAGATCACCCTGCGGGCCGCCGTCGACGGTTCCACCGTGCACGGCATCAGCTGGGAAGGACAGGGTTGCTCCATCTCCATGGCGTCTGCCTCTGTGCTGACCGAACTCGCGGCCGGCTTGGAGCGGGACGACGTACTCCACTTGGTGGACGAGTTCCGGACGCTGATGCGTTCGCGGGGCAGCATCGAACCGGATGAGGAAGTGCTCGGCGATGCCGCGGCGTTCGCGGGCGTGGCCCGCTACCCGGCGCGGGTCAAGTGCGCCATGCTCGCCTGGGTTGCTCTGGAAGAAGCACTGCTGGCGGCAAACTGACGCTCCGCGTGCGGCGGCGTGTCGCCGACGCCGGGCGAGACATCCGCTCCGTACGCTGGCGGCATGACCAGCCAACTGGATACCTCCGTCCTCCGCGACCCTGTGCCCGCAGAGGAGATCGCAGCCCAGCGGCCCACCGGTATTGCCGGACTGGCTACGGGGTCCAGGCTGTTCCTGGCGGGTTTCGCAGCCGCCTGCCTGGCAGTATGGCTGGTCTGCTCGATGGGTATTGCTGAAGCGACGGTGGACTCCTTTAACCTGGACGCGTCAGCGATCAATGTGGGATCGGGGATCTTCCTGGCCGGACTCCTGGCCGCCGCGGTCGGTTTCCTCCTCCAAGGCGCGAAAGAGGATCCCCGGATCACGGCCGCAAAGCTGAACCGGTTCGTACAGCGGAACGGGTTGTCCTACAAGGCGGACCCCAAGCTTCCCAGGATCGATGCCACCATCTTCGGAGAGGGCCACCATCCGCAGTCCTGGAAGCGGTTCCGTAACGGACCTGCCCACCTCTTTCCGTTCGAGGTTGCCCATTTCTCCTACCGGACGGGCTCGCGGGCCCGGAACCGGAACGACCGGCCGTCGGTCGTAACCTGGACCTACGCCGCGGTCACCGCGGAGCGGCGGCTGCCCCGGATGCTGCTCGATGCCAAGGGGAACGATCCCTGGCTTGGCTCCAGCGTGCCGGTCAGCCTCGCCAAGTCGCAGCAGGTTCCGCTGCCGGAGGACCTGGACCGCCACTTCACCCTGTACGCCCCGGAGGGGCACGAGGCAGCGGCCCTGGCCGTCTTCACGCCGGAGGTCGTGCGCCGGGTGCTCGCGGACGCGCCGGGGTTCGACGTCGAAACCGTGGACGATTCCATCATCTTCTTCACCCGCGGGGAACTTGATCTGAGCAGCGAAGGAACCTGGCAACGGCTCTCACAGGTCATCTTCGGGCCCGGTGCCGCGCTGGTGGGGCTGGCGAACGGCCCGGTGTCCGCGCAGCGGTTCGCCAGCGGTGCCGCGCAGCCGGTGCCTCCGGAAGGCCGCACGCTCAAACGCCGCACCCTTACCCCCGCCCTGATCTGGACCCTGGGCGGTTTCGCCGTCCTCGTGCTGGCGCGTTTGCTCCTGACCGGACCACTGAACGGACTGATCTAATGGGTTTGCTGGATTTCCTGGACGGTACCAAGCGTGCCGCCAAAGCCTCCGCGGCAGCCGCGACCGAGGCGCTGGTGGCAGACATGACCGCGGCCCTTTCCCGTGATGCAACGGTGTCGACGGATTCCCTGGGGGTTGGCATCACGACGTATACCGCAGCGATTACCGGCGCCCGCCGGGAGCTGCCCCATCTGGTGTCCCGGCTGAACGGGGCGATCACCGGGCTGGGCCGCACCGATGATCTGGAGGTGCGGATCGCGGAGTCGGCTGCTCCCGATGCCCCTTTTTCCTCGTTGCTGATTATCGGGCAAAAAAGGGACGCGGACATGCTGGACTTCCTCGTGCGGACGCATGACCAGTTGCTCGCAGGGTTCCCGGGGACGTCGGTGCTGGTGGACGGCTCCTACGGAGGATTTACCGTCAGCGGAGTGGCGCGCGACGACGCCGTGCCCGCCGCCCGCCGCCTGATCACCTGGTGGGAGGACATGCTGGCCGCGGAGCTGGAGCACTGGCCCTTCTCCGAAATCGAAATGACCATCGGCGGGACAGCCGAGGAACCGGACATCAGCTACTCCGTGGACCTGGATGAACCGGAGGACAATGCCGCACCAGTGCCCCTCGAGGAGAAGCGGCAGGAAGCCCGGCGGGCGGTTGCCGCCTGGACCCGGAGCCTTCCTGACCTGGAGGCCCTGGCCAAGACGCGGGTCCGCTCAGGCTACGCCGTGCGGTTCAGCTTCACGCCCACGAAGTTCAAGCCGCAGGTGATTGTGGAAGAGCTGAAAACCGGCGACGAGGATGAGGACGAGACCGCCGAGGTGGTTGCGGCAATCCGGTTCCACCATCCTGCGTCGACGGTGAAGGCCTGAGACCCGGTTACGGCCGGCCCATGCTCCGATAGGTCCAACCGGCGGCGCGCCACGCGGCCGGATCCAGCACGTTGCGGCCGTCAATGATGTTCTTGTCCGTGACCAGCGGGCCGGTGGCTGCCGGGTCCAGGGCCCGGTATTCCTTCCACTCGGTCAGCAGCACCACGGCATGGGCGCCCAGCAGGGCGTTTTCGGCCACCGGCTCATAGTTCAGTTCAGGGAAGCGTCCCTTGGCGTTCTGCAGGGCCTGGGGATCGGTCACCGTGACCGTGGCACCCTGGAGCTGCATCTGCGCGGCGGCGCTGAGGGCAGGGGAGTCCCGTACGTCGTCGCTCTCCGGCTTGAAGGCGGCACCCAGGATGGTCACCCGCTTGCCCAGCAGGGAGCCGCCGCAGATCTCCCGCGTCATCTCGACCACCTTGGAGCGGCGACGCATGTTGATGGCGTCCACCTCGCGCAGGAAGGTCAGGGCCTGGTCTGCGCCCAGTTCCCCGGCCCGTGCCATGAACGCACGGATGTCCTTGGGCAGGCAGCCGCCGCCGAAGCCGACGCCGGCGTTCAGGAAGCTGCGTCCGATGCGCTCGTCCATGCCGATGGCGTCGGCCAGGGCGGAGACGTCCGCTCCGGAGGCCTCGCAGACCTCGGCCATGGCGTTAATGAAGCTGATCTTGGTAGCCAGGAAGGAGTTCGCGGCGGTCTTGACCAGTTCGGCCGTGGCGTAATCCACCACCATGCGCGGGGTGCCGCCGGACAGGGGAGTGGCGTACACCTCGTCCAGGGCGGCGACGGCGGCGGTTCCGGTCTCGCCGTCCGGCACGCCGTAGACAAACCGGTCCGGGGTAAGCGTGTCCTGTACCGCGTGCCCTTCGCGCAGGAATTCCGGGTTCCAGGCCAGGACGGCGCCGGGGGCGTCCTCGGCCAGCTGGTCCGCCAGGCGTGCGGCGGTGCCCACCGGGACGGTGGACTTGCCCACCACGATGTTCCCTGGTTCCAGGTAGGGTGCCAGGCCGGCGACGGCGGCGTCCACGTAGCGTAGGTCGGCGGCGTATTCGCCCTTTCGCTGGGGAGTGCCCACACAGACAAAATGCACGTCGGCACCGGCGGCGTCCGCCATGTCCGTGCTGAACGTGAGGCGGCCGCTCTCCAATGCTTCGGCAAGAAGCTCGGGCAGGCGGGGTTCGAAGAATGGTGCCCGGCCTGCGGCGAGGTCCTCGATCCGGGCGGCGTCGACGTCGATTCCTACAACATCATGTCCCAGCTGGGCCATGGAAACTGCATGTACGGCGCCCAAGTAGCCGCAGCCAATAACCGAGAGACGCACTGTTACCCCATAAGGAATCGATAGCGGAAGACGGCTACCAGCCTATCGCCTGCACAGCCGTGGCTTGGAATGCTGACCGGGGCCTAGGTAGAAAAGCGTTCGGGGCAGGTAATGACTACTCTTCTCCTGCGACCTGAGTTGTTAATAGCTTCGAAACCATGAGCACAGTGGAACCGAGAAGAGAGTGGCGCCGTAAGCGGCCGCGCCGAACGGGAGCCGAATGGGCCAAGTATGCGGGTGTCGCCGTCTTGGCACTGGTGACCGTGGCAGTGGTGGTTTTCGCCTTGGGGTGGTGAACAAGGACGAACCGTGACGGAAACGCCAAAGGGAGGGTGGAAACCGGTTGGTTTCCACCCTCCCTCTTTAGCTGTTAGACCAGGCCCCTGCGGCCCCGTGAACGGCTGTTAGGCGTTCTTGCGGCGGGCGATCGTGACGGTAGCTACGCCTGCACCAAGCGCCAGGACGCCTGCGGCACCCCAGAGCATCATGGCGGAGTCAGCACCGGTGTCGGCAAGGCCGGCATCTGCAGAGGCGTTGGCGCCGGTTCCGGTGCCTGCGGCTGCCTCAACCACTACGGTGTTGGTGACTACCTTGCCGGACTGCACGCCCGTGGCCGTCAGGGTGTAGGTTCCGGCTTCGGCCAGGGTGACCTCGACGGCGAAGTTGCCGGCTGCATCGGCAACGGTGTTGTAGCTGCCGATCTGCTGGGCCAGGATGATCGGGCTGCTGACGCCGGTTCCGCCGACAACTACGGGGTTATTGGCGTAGGTGGCCGTTACGAGGACTTGCTCCCCGGGGATGAAGCCGGCGCCGCTGAAAACAACCGCCGAACCGGGGGTTACAACGCTGTCGCTGACCGTGCCGGTGGCGGGAGCAGGGTAGCTCTCAAGGGCGCTGGCAGCTCCGGCGCCAGCGAAGGCAAGGGCTCCGGTCAGAGCAAGTGCGGATACGGTTTTTTTCATGTGAGACTCCCCGGTGTGCGTTTGATAAGAGACTGTGTGGTTATTGACGGTCGGCTCACACCAAGAACCCGTAGAACCAAGCCAAGAATATTTCTATTTGCAATTAGTGTCCCCGGCCGCCTCCCGGATCGACCAGGTATACCTGCGTCCCTCCGCATAGCTTTCATGGAGTGGAACATGATTACGGTAACAGGTGTTGCCCCTACTTCCAAGACGTATGTTATATGGAAATTGAAAATCAACGATCAGCTACAGGATTCGCCTCGGTCAACTGGAAGTATTACATCCTTCAGAGGCTGGACGGACGGTGTGACTTGGAGCTTCGGTTCGGAATTTTGGACCACCCGGGAGAACTCGATATCCACTACTGCAGATTCGCCCGGGGCCAATTCCAGTGTCACCGTGCCCACGGGCCGCTGACCGTGTTTACCGGCACCAAATGCTATCGGTTCTCCGTTTATCCGGGCTGATTCGACGAGAGACTGGGCGGGACCATAGACAACATAATTTGTACGGAAGTGTCCGGGCTCCACCCCATACACTCCGGCGCCTGTGACATAGGCCGGAAGTGAGGCAGCAGCGTCCTGTGGAGCGGTGTTTTCCACCGTGAGCTGTACGTCGTAACGGCTGTACCCGTCGTCTTGGCACGTCTGCAGCAGTTGGGCCGTTCTCGATGCGAAGTAGTCCATTTTTGCCCCAGTTCCATCGTTGAAATATGCACCGAAGGACGCGCCGCCGGCATTCGCTCCAGTCACGGAACCGGCCAGACCGGTAGTGGCAATAATGTCCTGTTCCTCTTTGTTCTGGGACCAGAGATATAGGCGGTTTTCCTGAACGCTGGTAGTCAATGCAGGGATCAATCGACTACTGTCTCCCTGCCCGTCTGTGAAGGCCGAGAAAACGCTGGCAGCTACGGCAGCGAAGTACGCGTCCTGAGCAACGGGATCTTCGATTTCACGGTAAACATCGGATAGGAGTGTGGGAACCACATTGTCCTTAGTCAAGGACCTCGGCAAGGATGTCCCGTCGATGGGGCGAACCACTGCTGGGTCCGTTAAATCCACTGGTCCCGTGGCCTCCAACAGGTGGGCCAGCACAACAGGGTCCAGGGCGAGTACTCCATCCACAGTTTTCCCAGGCCGTCGTTCCTCCCACATTCTTTTGGCCGTTTCGGCTGCGGTTGGAAAATGGGGGGTAAGGTTTACATTCTGCATTTGCGTCCCGAGCCGCGCCGTGTAAAGGCGCTCCTGCTCCGGGTCCACTTCAAGGGGCGGCCTAAAGGCCTCCATGCCCGCAGCGCTGCTCTGGTCGCTCAGGCTGATTTGTCCATCCTTGACCGTCAGCACTGCAAGGGCTCCTGGAATACCGCCTGTCGCCCTCGATTCAGCACTGTTCTGGACCAAGAGTAGGTAATTGCGTTCCCCATCAGTACCGAGCATCGGTGGTAGGAGCTGAGCCGCCGACGCTGCCGTGCCCAGAGCGGTATCGACAGATTTCAATTGCTCGGTAGCGGAACGAATCGGATCCGCGACTTCCGGAAGGAGGCGCGACAGATCGATTGACGCCAGCCGGTCATGGGACAGACGTACGGTGTTTGCTGCCGTGGAAATGCTAGGGGCAGCCTCCTTGAGTTGGGCAGCATCGATCCGGCCATCCGTCGGGGAAAGCGCTTGCCAGTCCAGGGATTCGTATTGGCCCAGTAATGGTGCAACAGCCCGGGCGGCAACATCGTCGGCTGAAACTGCAACTTCCGTCACGGCGGCAAAGTTGGCGCCGACAACGGGAACTGCTGAAGCGACTTTCCACAACGGTCCGGTGGCGGTTGCACGAGCGCTCGAGGTGCTCTCACGCATCCGGTCAAAGGTCACCTTCCCGTCGCTATAAGCACCCTCTCCTAGCTCCGCACGAAGCACGGGCACCAAGCTCATCGCTCTTTCGAGGTCTGTGCGGACCGTGGAGACCTGCTGGGTCAGCATAACTACGGCTGCGCTGGCTACAACAGCCGCGGCGATAGCTCCGATGGCTGCCCGACGAAGGGCGCGTTTCCTCAGACCGGTGTGCCCTTTTGCGCGGACAGGTTTCGCTGCTCTCGGCTCGGAGTCGATGTCTGGGTCAATCGAGGTCATTGATGTAGGCCTTCGTCAGGAGGAATAAGAAGGGGTAGTTCGCATTTGAGATGCCATTGAACAGCACTGTGACGGGTTGACTGCTGCACGACTGAGCCCTAGGGAGCGCAGGGTTAAACCGCGCCTTCACTCCTAAACACCGCGCGAAATGTCTTGAGAAGGATGACTATGTCCTGTGTGAGCGACCAATTCTCCACGTAGTACAAATCGAGTTGAATCGCTTCTTCCCAGGTCAGGTTGGAGCGGCCACTTACCTGCCACAATCCGCTCATACCGGGACTCACAAAGAGACGTCGGTGGGCGGCGCCGTCATACAGTGCAACCTCGTGCTCACGTTGCGGCCGTGGACCTACTAAGGACATATCTCCTAAGAGGACGTTTAATAGTTGGGGCAACTCGTCGAGTGAGAACTTTCGCAGGATTCGTCCTGCGGAAGTGATTCGTGGATCATCCACGACCTTTGACAACGGTTTGTCGTGTGTACCTTGCTGCTCTAGCAGGGCAGCGAGTTCAGCATCCGCATCTTGCCGCATGGAGCGGAACTTCAGCATGCGGAATGGTTCGCCGCGAACGCCGATCCGTTCCTGGGAGTACAAGACAGGCCCTGGGCTGGTTAGTTTCACGACGACAGCAACTGCGGCGAACACAGGGGACAACAAGAGGATAAGAAATAGCGACCCGACCATGTCAAAAGAGCGCTTAACAAACCATCGCCATCCCGTAAGGCTCGGAGTGGAAACATGGATAAGAGGTAACCCGGCAACCGGCTGTGTGTGAATCCTCGGACCGGCAATGTCCGTAAGAGCGGGGGCCATGATCATCCTGACCTGCATTTCAGCAAGTATCCATCCGAGCTCACGAATAATTTTGGGAGACAGAGGAACCCCACTGGATAGCGCTACGACGTCCGGTCTGACGGACCTTACGGATTCCACTATCGAGTCAACGGATCTGCTTTCCCCAAGATTGGGAAGGCCTAGAGATGGATTCGCGACAGTTCCCGCCGGAGCGCCGGGTAAATAAGTAGCAATGGGCACATAGCCGGCCATTGGCTGGCTAAGTAGCGCTCGGGCCAAATGCTCAACACCATGGATACCCCCAATGAGCATAACCGTGGAGCTGCTGGCACCACGCTTCCGTTGGGTTCGAAGGTAACTGCGCAATAAGGTACGAGCAATGAATAGTGACAACACACCGGCTGAAAGCGCCAGTCCGACAAACCCTCGCGCGACCTCTAGACGGAAGATGTATGAAACTGTTGCTACTAGGCCAAAGAGCCAAAAAGATGCACTAAGCAGACGCTTATACTCTTCCGTGCCGTAGCCCAATACGGTTGTGTCCCGGCTGCCGCAGAAACCAAGCATGGCCCACCAGATAACTGAGAGAGCCACTGTCATCACAACGTACGGCTGGCCCTTCATCTGAATGAGATCTTGACCGGACGGCGCTCCAAACCTCAGGACTAACGCTCCCGACATCGCCCACAAAACTACTCCGGCATCAACCAGTTGCAGTAGCAGCGAGTAATTCTTACGCCAGTCAGATCGTTTTGAATCTTTTTTTAGTGCGTAGGTAGCCAGCCCCCCATGAGCTTCCACTAGCGGCGCCCGCCGACTGCGTGATCAGAGTCGCGGCTAGGCTTTTTCGAACGCCGAGCGGCTTTCATGTGGCTACCGTTAAAAGCCTTCGCAGGATTTCGACTCTTACGATGTGAGTCAGGCTTCGAGGCGTAGGAATAGTAGCTATAGGCGTAGGCATCGGGGCCTTTCGTGGGCAGGAGGTTGACAACGACTCCCAACAAGTCAGCGCCTACCAGATTCAGAGATTCCAGGGATTTTTCCACGTCGTGTGTGCGGACCTTCCCAGCGCCAACGACCAAGACCACACCGTGACCTTTTTGGGCGAGAACGGTTGCATCGGTAACGGGGATAAGTGGAGGTGCGTCGATTATTACGACGTCGAAGTTACTTTCCAGTTTCCGGATCAACGTTGCCATAGCATTCGATCCAAGTAGTTCACTTGGATTCGGGGGCACACGGCCAGAGCTTAGGACATACAACTCCTGTTCCCCCCACGGTTGAAGAAGGTCCATGACATCAGCAGATCCGACCAGGGCGGTTGTGAGTCCCGCACGTCCTTCGAGCCCTAGGTACTCCGCTACCATAGGGCGCCGTAGATCAGCATCTATGAGCACGACGCGTTGACCATCCTGTGCCATAGCAATTGCCAAATTTGTCGCCGTTGTACTCTTGCCCTCACCTGGCAGTGACGACGTCACCAACATCGTTTTGGACTTGCTACTCACATTGGCAAACTGCAGATTGGTACGTATATGACGGAAGGACTCCGCGCGAGGACTCTGGTGCCCCGCCTGAGTCAGAAGCGGTTTCTTTGACGCGTCGCCGTCGAACGCTACACCGCCTAGAACGGGAGCCTTAGTGATGCTTGACAGATCGTTTTCGCTACGAACTCGCGTGTCCGAAGACGATCGAATCAGCGCGCTCACCAGGCCGGCCAGCAGCCCTAAGAAGATTCCAATCACGAGATTGAGACCCATATTGGGGCCCGACGGAGATTCGGGGGCAACTGCCGGAGTGACTATGGAGAGCCGGACAGGGGACGAGACAGCTTCCGCAGGGCGCTCAAGCGTTTCAACCTGCTCAATGAGGCTATTGGCAATAGCCTGAGCTAAGGCAGCAGCCTGCACCGGAGAGTCGTCGTCCACTGCAATAGATATCAGTACAGTATCGAGGTCAGCCGATGCCCGAACCTGGTCCAGCAGCTCAACAGGTTCTATATCCAGGCCGAGTTCGTCAATTGCTGGCTGGAGGACGGCAGGGGTCTTTACGGTCTCAACGTAGGACTTTACCCGTCCTTGGCTGAAAGTATTTCCCTGTTGTAGCTCTGATACCGCGCCTGAATTCTGAATTGCCACGAAGAGGCGTGTGTTGGCTGTATACGTTGGGGAAGAAACCAAGGTTATTCCCGCTGCCGATAGGAGCCCGAGACAGCTGGCCACGACAACTAGTGTCCATTGCCGCCTCAAAATCCGTACGTACTCGTTGAGCTGCAAGTCCTAGGCCTCCTAAATGGGCGATATAATCCGAAACCGGTGCGCTGATTTACCGGTCAAGGAACCCACAGGCTTTAGTTCCGCGGCCTGACTCTAGAGCTAGGAGACGCAGAAGGGATATGCCCGTGTACGGTTGTCACTTGTGAGCAGTAACTAGACCTATACTAGCGGTACAAACGTACGTCTATACGCACGACTTTCAGCGAAGATACCGACAGCTTCTGGAGTTGTAAGACCCCTGGATAAGTCAGATTGGGGCGCGATGCCGTCAACTAGTTCGACCAAGTGGTCACTCGTGACCGTAACCTACAACAACTCGTCCGTTCTTAAGCGTTACTGGGATAACCTAGAATGGCCCGCCGGTGTGGAGTGGATAGTCGTCGACAACGCATCTTCCGACGACAGCGTCGCCGTAGCCGAAGCCCTTGGAGCCCGCGTTATCGCCTTACCGAAGAATTGCGGTTTCGGAGCGGCCAACAATGTTGGATTCGATCACGCCTCGGGGGACTATGTCGCCTTTGTTAATCCCGACGTGACCGTAGATTTCGGTTCCCTGGATATTCTTCGAGAAGTCATTGATACCGCGAACGCCCTCGTGGCACCACAGTTAACGAACGATGACGGGACGTTGCAAGCCAACGGACGCGGTCTGCCTTTCCTTCTGCACAAAATACGCCATAGGCTTGAGCCCTCAAGCCTAGACGAACAGTACCGCTTGTTCAGTAACGATGGTGAGGACAGAGAGGTTTCTTGGTTCATTGGTGCGGTAGTAGCGGGAACTAAGGAAACCTTTGCGAAGCTAGGCCCTTGGGATCCGGCCTTTTTCCTCTACTATGAGGATGCCGACATTTGCCTCAGGGCGAAGAAAATGGGTCACAAATCTATCGTGTGCGGAAGTGCCCGCTGGGTACACGGATGGCAGCGCGAAACAACGTCATTCAGGTTTGTCCCCTGGAAACGAGAGCTAGCGTCGATGGCGAAGTTCTATTCACGCTACCCTGCACTCCTCTCACTATTCCCGTCAGGCACCGCCAAGAAGCTGCGGGCTACGGAGGAAGCTAGATCATGCGTATAGTGTTCGACATTTCAGGTGCCACCGAGATGTCCGGAGGCATGCGGCTGCACGCAACCGAAATCGTCAGGGCATGGGCGACAAGGTATCCAGAGGACCATATAACCGTTTTCGGTACTAGGTGGGCGGCGGACGAATTCAGAGACTTGCACCAAGTTCGGGTGCTGAAATGGTCAAACGAGGGAATCCCCCTAAGATTTTTCGGCCAGATATTTGTTGCTCCTTCAGTACGACGTCTGCTAAAGGCGGACTTTCTGGTCTCGCTTAGTCCTATCGTTTCACCGCTGACGGCCAAGCGGCGTGGGGTGTGTTTCCAACATGACTGGCGGCATATTAAAAATCCGGACGAGTTTTCGAAGGCCAAGAAGGTTTACCGAAAGTTGTGGACATTATCAGCTTCGCGTGCCCTTGTGAATGCGTGCATATCCGAAAAGACTAGAGATGAAACTCTCACCATCGTTCCTGGATCGAGGACCATTCTCGTCTCCAACGGGGGCGATCACCCCTCACGATGGAACACGGTGATGGAAAAAGAGGCAGAGGATCTTGCTGGGTCTATTGTGACCTTCGGGCATCACAACAATAAGCGGCCTCATCTAGTGATCGAGGGGTTTGCTCGCTTCCTTGCCAGCAATCCAGAATCTAAGGCGCAACTTGTTGTGTTGGGGGCGCGAGGATCCTTACAGGAGAGACTCGAAAGCCTCGCCAGTGGGCTAGGAATCACTTCTCGGGTAGTGTTCCCAGGGTTTGTCTCGGATACTCAGTACCAGAATATCGTGGCGCAGGCAGTCTGCATTGTGCTTGCCTCCAGCGACGAGGGTTATGGTCTGCCCATGGCGGAGGCGGACTACTTTGGGTTGCCGGCTATAGCGACATCGGACAGTGGCCTCGATAGCATTTTCAATAACTTGATTGTTGCTGAGCCGACATCGTCAGGTTTGGAAATTGCGATTAAGCAGGCGCTGACGGTGGATACGACCTCGCGCGCCAAGACCCTGCCATCATGGCAGGACTCAGCATCTGTCCTCCGACGTTTTTTGTCGACCGTTGCCCTGGCGCATTAGCAGCACGCGGAAGGCAGAGGAAGGTTGAGGCCACGGGTGCAAAATCGATGCGACAGGTACTGATGAAAAACGCACCGAGCCTGAATCACAAAGGGCTCATAAGAATCACTTCGCGGATGGGTGGGTTCGGAGCAACTGCTCTGCTTTCGGGACTGATTAACGTTGCCACTATCCCTGTTGTCGTTGCATCCGTAGGCGCGAATGCTTGGGCCAGTATTGCTGCCGGCCAGGCTGTGGGTATTATCGGCAGCATTTTGATCCACCTTGGATGGGGGATTACTGGGCCTGCAGAAATCGCCGCAACTGCGAATGACCTGGCACGGAAGCACATCTACCGCGAATCCATCGCTTTTCGAGCGGTAATAGTTCCACCAATATTGGTTCTTGTCTCATTTATTTGTTGGAATATTGTTCCGCCCGCATACTCCATAGCAGCTGCCGTCGCAGGTATCGGATCCGCGCTTCTCGGGCTCACAGCTGCGTGGTATTTCGTCGGGAAGGGCGATCCAGTTGGACTGATGAAGCTGGATACACTGCCAAGAATCCTGCCGACGGTCGCAGGCGCGGCGCTGCTTCTTATCTACCCCCACGAGATTGTGTTCTCGCTTGCAATCGTGGTCTCTTCAATTATGCCTCTCCTGATGGCCTCACGAGCTATCTCGGTAGGGGCTAAGGGAAGTAGTTATGTTTCCTATCTGACCATGGCTCGTGCACGAAAGCTGCTTCATTCACACGCGTCAGGACTCGTCGCGTCAATCGTTTCTCAAGCCTATCGCTATCTGCCTCTGATCCTGGTCACCGCAATAAGGCCTGACCAAGCAGTCGCATACGCTTTGATAGACAGAATTATAAAGTTTGCAGAAGCAGCGGTGAAACCTCTTTCGCAAGGTTTGCAGTCTTGGATTCCCACCGCCGGACCCAGCTACTTGACCTCGAGGGTCCGGAACGCCATGCGTGTCGCAAGCCTTGGAGGCCTCGCTGCGTTTTTATTCTTCCTGCTACTGGGTCCTTTTGCTAGCAGCATTCTAGGGAACGACTCGATCGAAATTTCAGCAAACCAGTATCTACCTGCCGCGCTGGCAATTGGTTTGACGGTCGTTACGCAAATGGGGATGCTTGGGTTATTAGCACTAGGGCATCGTTCATCCGTAGCATTATCTGTATGCGTAGGCGGCGGACTCGGGCTAGGAATATTGTGGCCTGCGGTGACATGGACCGGAGCAACTGGCGGTCTCTATTGCCTTGTCCTCGCGGAGGCTGCAGTATTGGTATTCCAAGTCGCTGTTCTTCGACGCGATTTCACGGTCCGCAGGCGCCGCAGAACTTGATAGCGCTGGGTGCTGTTACGCCTTCGGCCATGCGTGCGGAAAGGGAGCAGGCTTTTCGAAACAGATCGGTCCTATTGACCCAAACGCTGACTTGCGATGTTGTTTGTGTCCTCAAGCGTGCCGTTACGGTCCCGGAGCAGAACGGTATCTAGACACGGTAATTGGGTCGTTGGGCGGTGCCCTACTGATTGCCCGGCACGGACTTTTCCTGAGCGAGCTCTTACTTCAGGGGGTGCTGGTGCTTCAGCAATCTCATAGTCGCCAATGAACGGTCTTCGACTACTTCGGTTCGGCAGATGTCTCGGATATAGCTCTAAGTTCCGGAGCTATCTCCATTGTCATGGCGGCAGACGAGATGCGAAGGCGGTGCTTACATCAGTGTTTTCCCGCACTTTGAACATTCTGGGCCGTTTCCGGGGCTAAAGAAGTACCGTTTGCGGGCAGAGCTCCTGGGGGTTGGGTGCCTGGACCGACTAGGGCGAACTATAGATCGCCGACTGAAGCTTGGGACGTTACCCGGAATGAGATGTCAGCTAAGTTTTTGGGGATAGTGGCGCTCTATTCTTTTTCGAAGATGGAGGGCGGGAATCTCTACGAGCTGATAGAGCAGGATGCCGGATATAACGCCAGCGGTCGAAAGTATGGCGACGCTGGCCAGCATAGGCATTTCGGACAATACCGGAGCAAAGAATTTTGCCAGCGGATAATGAACAAGATAGATACTGTAGCTTGCCAGGCCTACCAGTTGAATTGGGGCCCATCCCATGGCCCGATAGAATGGCCTTTTGAAACGCGTGGTCGCCGGGACCATTCCATAGATGATGACTAATACACCTGCGATCGCATGGGCACTTGGCCTAAACGCGTGCTCAGCCCATCCATCACGGAGTGCCATACCTCCAAGGAATAAGAAGGCTGCAACCCAAAGTGCCCAGTCCTTGCCGAGTTTCGACAACCATTTGGCCTGTCCATGCTCCCACATGTAGACCAAGACTGCGGCCAATACTCCCCAAGCAATGGCATCGAGGCGAGTATCGGTGCCCCGAATGACGCGAATGACATCGTTCTCTTGACTTAGGAATACCCTGATCAGTGTCGAGCCTATAATCGCGCAGATACTCGCCGTGAGTAGTGCTTGCCGCCACCACGTTGAACGGATAATCATTACCCACAAGGCGGCGAAAACGATGTAAAACTGCTCTTCAACAGCGAGCGACCAAACGATCGTGCTTCCAGGAAGGACTTGATCATATCGCTGATAAAAAATCTCGACCCAGTTATAAGAAAAGAATATTTGGCTTAGGAAGGCGATCCCGTCTACTTTATGGTTTATGCAGTAGATAAGGGTCGGCAAGACAATGGCAACAGCAAACGGCGGTGCGATTTTGAAGATGCGACGAAAATAAAAACCGCCTGCCCTGAACCCGTTTGTTCTCTCTCGCTCGCGGATCAAAATGTGAGTAATGATAAAGCCGCTGATTCCGAAGAAAATTGTCACCCCGCTATCGCCGGGCACGAATGTATAGCCAGCGTGCATCGCGACTACCAATAAGACAGCTAAGGCACGTAGGCCATCAATGTGGTTAAACCTGTTGACCTGATTCTTCGGTACATCCAACGCCTTCAACGATGACATCTAGTCCCCCATGTGTACGCACCCCAGCGATGCCACTGGTCTAATTGTAGGTGAGGTTTCCCCGGTACGCGTTCGCGCTCCTTGCTTGACTGATGCCGGCGCGCAGGCCTTGTTGTGTTGGGACGCTGATCCCCGTGTCCTAATCGCGAGCAGTGATGATTATCGAGGTGGGCTCGGTCCTTACCGACATTTGTGCAGACTTGACCAAGCGGTACAGGTTGACCTGGTTCCAGTGCCGTAGCCGGCGTCGGAAACGGCTACGAATTGGAGTCTCGGCTTCGTCCTTATGATTTGGTCTCGGGTAATCCTCCTTTCTCCGGGAGGAACGGGACCGGACGAAAGATGGTCGCTAATCCACGCTTCGGTGTGGAAGACCTAGTGCTGTTAGAGCGTATTGTGGAAGTCATGAGGGAAAAATCTACAGCCCGTCAAGGTCCGCATGTAAATCCATGGGCGATCCCTTTGTTGGTCACGGCACTTGCTGCTGCCGTATGGTTAGCGTCCAAAATTGACTCCCCGGGGCTAGCGGTCCTCGCGACAGTTAATGCACTTGCCTGTGGAGCAGGCATTATAAGGTCGATAGTGAATGGCCTGCGACCCGTAGCCACAGTTTTTTTCACGTTCAGTTTCGCATGGCTGGGCGTTGCGCCGATCATACAGATATCGGAGTCGACGGTCGCGTGGGGGGATGGTGCAGCTCTTTACGATCCCATGCGCGTGGCTACGGCCCTTGCCCTGAATCTCGCTGGCACTGTGGCTTTTTTTGCAGGTGTCGAATTCACCAGAGCTCGGTATAATAAACGGAGTTTCGTGCATCCGTACCCGATGCCTGCGGGCCGCATACGTCCCTGGGTGTTGTTCGCAGTCATTGTTCTAGGTATAGCGCTGATGCCTATAGCGATACAGGCAAACGGTGGTCTTGCATCGCTATTTCTCACGAGAGCAGAGTTGTCCGCGCAGCGTGCCGAGTTGGGAAATTCCTATGATGAAATCGGCGGACCTGCGCATGCGCTAACAGTGCTTCTCCCGGGGTCATTGGCCATCGTGGGCGCCCTCCTCTGTATATATGCGATTCAGGGCCGATGGACGAGCTTCATGCAGATTCGGGTGGCCCACTTTGTGGGCCTTTGCGTTGCCTGTGTGTCTCTGGTGCTCTTCAGCAACCCTATTGCTAATAGTCGTTTCACAGCTGCTGCAGCATTCGGCACACTTTTCCTCGCGTGGATACGACCTCGGTCTGCAAGGTGGGGGTATCTCTTTGCGGGCTTTATGTTGATCGCCACGCTACTTATTTATCCCTTGGCTAATGTTTTCAGGTCCCAAACGTTCAACGTTTGGACCGGAACGGAGGCGTTTACTAGTCCAGATTTTGACGGCTTTCAACAGGTTATTAATACGTTGGACTATGTTAGCGATTATGGGCACACCTGGGGGATTCATATTCTCTCTGGCATTGGTTTCTTCGTGCCTAGGTCTATATGGGCGGCTAAAGCTGAGCCAGCATCTGAGGCTATTGCGGCGAACGCTGGATACGTTTTTACCAACTTGTCACTTCCCATTCACGCCGAGTTTTATCTCGAGTTTGGGTGGCTCGGTCTCTTAGCAGGCATGGCTGTTCTTGGAATAGTTGCTGGTCGTCTGGACGGAGCTTGGCTGAAGGCACCTGGGACGAAAGCAGC
This sequence comes from Arthrobacter sp. zg-Y238, assembly GCF_024385525.1. GTDB lineage: Bacteria > Actinomycetota > Actinomycetes > Actinomycetales > Micrococcaceae > Arthrobacter_B > Arthrobacter_B jinronghuae. Next base: position 542,375 of record NZ_JANFLU010000011.1, read on the forward strand.
GATGGTCGCCCCCTACGTTGCATTCGCAATGCTGGGCGTTATCCGGGGTCCTATCGGGGGTGCTACTCCGGTCTGGGGTGCGGTGGTGGTTCTGCTGATGTTGGGAATCACAAGCAGGGAAAAAACCTCATCTCCGGAACTGGTTGAGGCGGCGGAGCGAAACACAGCTTTGAAATAAGTTCGATCGACAAGAAGCGTGATGCAAGTAAGGTATGGAAGGTATACCGCATCCCTTCCCACTCAAGACATCGATCCCGCCAATTGGTATGCGCGTGCACTTACCGCCGTTGGGGGACGGTGGAACATGGTCAAGTTATGCTGCATATGGCCGAACAACGATAATTCAGAGGTTGTTGCGACCAAACTTTTGGAGCGTCCTTGAGCGGATTGCTCAGGGTGCTAGAGCGGATTATTTCCATCTCTCCGGCTCAACCAGAATCTGAAGAGCTGAGATAACAACAGTATGCGGTGTGACCCTGTTCGTTCCGCTTCGATGGCGCCACTTTCAACTTCTATGTCCGGAGGTCCGGGGCCAGACCGATCGCGAGCCCGGTCGCTAGGCTGGGCTCCAGATACGGAGTTAACTCCCTACGTCCCAGCGCCAAGGGCCCGGGCTGGGATGCAGAGTGGATACGCCGAGCGATCCACCCTCCGTCATACATGGGCACGATGGAGGGTGGATCTGAAGGTTTGCTTGCAACTGATTCCTGCTCGCGACTGCACCGCCCCGTCCAGGCTTAGAAGCGTAGCCAAAACACCTGCAGATACTATGGTGGTCTCTCCGCCGCCAACGGATGATACTGATTAGACCGTTGGTAAGGAGGTCAATCACGCCGAAGCCTGCGGTCGCAAAACCCGTTGGGCAGGTATAAACGCTTTCGGTTTTCCCGCAGATTGGTTTCAGTATTTAGGAGCGCACTTTACTGTTGCCTTTCCGGGATGGATGGCTTCTGAATCCATAGCTCCTGCTCAGTAGCGCAACCACCAGGACAAGCATCTGTCACTCCTCGCAGAGCGGAACCCCGGGGGACGGACGCACCACAGGTACCTCGACCCGGAACGTGGTGCCGGCCCCCAGCGTCGAGCTGAAAGAAATCCGCCCGCCGTGGGCTTCCACAATCGACTTGGTGATCACCAGGCCCAAGCCGACCCCGGGGATGGCAGCCTTCTTGACTTGGCCGGTGCGGAAGAACTTGGTGAACACGTCCCGTTGGTCGGCCTCGCTCATGCCGATACCGGTGTCCTCCACCTCCAAAACCAGGTTCCCGTCCTCCCTCCGGGAGCGGACGGTGACCTTGCCGCCGTCGGGGGAGTACTTGATGGCGTTGGAGAGCAGGTTGTCCAGTACCTGGGAGATCCGGTCCGGATCCACCGAGGCACGCAGCTCCGCTTCGCAGTCGCACTCCAGGTCCACACCGATGGCGGTGGCGCGGGGCCGTGCGGAGTCCAGAGCAACGCGCACCAGTTCGGCGACATCGGTTTCGGAGCGCTGCAGGTGCATGGTTCCGGAGGCCGTGGTCAGCAGATCCGCCACCAGCAGCAGCAGCCGCTCCGCGTTGCGCTGCGCCACCTCCAGGGCGTTCACGAGGTGCCCGGGAAGACGGGAGGTCTCTTCGTCGTCGACCACAAGGTCGAGGTAGCCAATGATCGAGGTCAGCGGGGTCCGCAGTTCGTGGGAGACACTGGAGACAAAGTCCTCCCGGGCGTTGAGTGCATTGACCATCTCCGTGACATCGCTGTAGGCCAGCACAGACCCGGCGAATTCTCCCTGTTCGTGCATGGCGCGGGCACAGACGGCGAGGGCGCGCTGCCGTTCCCCGGTTCCCACCCAGACAATGACGTCCGAAAATGATTCCTCGCGCATAGCCCGCTGCGAAGGCCTTTCCGCCGCAGACACGGGGGTGATCTGGTCCAGACCGTAAATCCGGGCGTCGCTGCCCGTGTCAGCTCCATCGGTGAGGCCGGCCAACGCATGGTTGATCCGCTGGCGGCTGTTCATCAGGATGGTCCGGCCTTCCGCGTCCACCGCCATCACGCCCACATCGACAGTTTCCAGCACGGCGTCCAGCAGCTGGGAGCGGCGGTGCGTTTCCCCCAGGCTGGCCTGCAGCTCGGACTCGATCGCCACAAGCCGTTTCTGCTGGGCGGTAGTATCCGATTCCATCGTCGAGATCACTACGCCGATACCCAGCATGACGAACGGGATCAGAAGCGGGGCCAGCAACTCGTCCAGAGCGGGGATGCCGCCTACCTGCGTGAACAGCGGAGCCCATAGCAGCAGTGTGGTGCAGACGTAACCGAGTATCCACGCCCTGCGCGGTGCCGCACCAGACCAGGCCATCCAGAAAACGGGGAAGACTGCGAGGAAACTCAGCCCGATCACCGAGTCGCGGCCCTCGTAATAAAGACCGCCCACAACGGCGAAGTCCAGCACAGGAATACACCAGTAAGCCAACGGTGAATACCGTTCCCACGGGACCACCACGCATGCCGCTGTCAAAGCGGCAAGAAGCACCGTCGCAAATCGAAAGCCGAGGCTGTCCAATACGGCCGGAGCCACCGCCGCAGTAATCACCAGCGCCACAACAACGGCAATCAGCAGCGGCAGTTGACTCACCAGCAGCCTCCGGCGAAGACTCAGTTCGTTGAACTGCAGTTTCATACCCGTCAGGGTGGCCACTTGGGCTTTGAGACTGGACATAAAAACGGAACCCCCGGATTCCCATAGTGGTACGTCAGATTATAGGGGGGAAGCTGTAAGATACCGGGTAAGGGGAGCGGGGAATCAGAAGGTCTCGCAGGACAGGAAAAAATAGAACATGGAAATTCAACGTGTAGCCGTCATTATTGAGGACGATGCCGATATTCGCGATCTTCTTAACGCGGTTCTGCAGCAGTCAGGTTTTAAGGTTTATACCGCTCCGAACGGCTCCGAAGGAGTTGAAGCGGTTCGGCTGCACAATCCCACCGTGGTCACGTTGGACCTGGGCCTTCCGGACATTGACGGGTTTGAGGTGATCCGGCAGCTGCGGCAGTTCAGCGATGCCTACATTGTTATGCTCACTGCCCGTGCCGAAGAGCTTGACACCCTGATGGGGCTTGAAGCCGGCGCGGATGATTACATCACCAAGCCGTTCCGGCCCCGGGAACTGCGGGCCCGGATTTCAGCCATGCTCCGCCGTCCCCGCGGGGAGTCAGCCGGCGACGCCGAGACCGTTTCCGTTGATGCTCCTTCATCCAGCGTCCAGGGAACCGGAGCCCCCGCGGTGCAGGCCCCGGCCCCCGCAGCTGCTGCAGGCACGCTTGCCCACAACGGGCTGACCCTGAACCCGGGTACGCGCACCACTGAAATCCACGGCAAGGGCGTAGAGCTCACCCGCACCGAGTTCGACCTGCTGCAGGCCCTCCTGGAGGGCGGCCGCCTGGTGCGGACCAAGACGGACCTGGTCCGGCGGCTGCGGGGCGAGGAATACGACACCGGATCCTTCATCAGTGACGCGGATGAGCGGACCGTGGAAGTGCACGTGGGTAACCTGCGCCGCAAACTCGGGGACGATTCGAAGGCACCGCGCTGGCTCGAAACCGTACGCGGCGTCGGCTACCGTCTGGCTCCGCAGGCCTGATCCGCCGCTAAACGCCCGCGGGAACGCCCGCAGGGAGCTCGACGGTAAAGCTGGTGCCGCAGCCCAGAGTGCTCTCCACCCGGATGCTGCCCCCGTGCGCCTCGGCGATGTCTTTGCTGATGGCCATGCCGAGCCCGACGCCGGGGATGCCCGCCTGCCGAACGGTGCCGGTGCGGAAGAACTTCTCGAAGACATCATGCACGTCATCCGCGGACATACCCATGCCGGTATCTGCCACACGGAACACCGCACGGTCCCCTTCGCGCCACGCGCTCACCGTGACCGTGCCGCCGTCGGGGGAGTACTTGACGGCGTTGGAAAGCAGGTTGTCCAGGACCTGCGCAATACGGTGCGGGTCCGCGAACATCGGCAGCTCTGCCGGGGCATCGTTGACCAGGTCGACGCCGGCCTCCCGGGCCCTGGTCCCCGCAGCGCGGAGGCTGGTGCGGATGATCTCTGCCAGGCACATGGGCCGGGATTCCAGCTGGACCGTGCCCGAGGCTGCGGTGAGCAGGTCCGACACCAGGCGGAGCAGCCGCTCGCTGTTGCGCAGCGCCACCCGCAGTGAGCCTGGAATGGAGCCCTGCAACCCGGTCTCTTCTGCCTCGTCCAGGGCCAGGTCCAGGTAACCCATGATCGACGTCAGCGGGGTGCGCAGTTCGTGCGAGACGCTGGCCACGAAGTCGTCCTTTGCAGCCAGCGCACCAACCATGGCCGTGACATCCGCGAAAACAATCACCGCACCGTTGAAGCCGCCGTCGTCATTGCGCAGCACGGCCCCGGAGACGTTCATGGCCATCTGGCTGCCGGGCGGGCCCAGCCACAACTGTAGGTCGCTGAAGTCTGCGCCGCGTAGGGCGCGGGCAACGGGACGCTGTTCGAGGGGTACGGGAGTAGTGCGGTCAACTGTGTAGAGGAACAGATCGCGTTCATGCGGGTGGACCGTGCCCGGGGGCAGCGCCCGTTCCTGCAGCATGCGCTGGCGGCGGTTCATATGCCGTGGCACGCCGTCCTCGTCCACCAGGAGGACACCGACGTTGATGGCGTTCAGCACCCCGTCGAGTTGCCGGGATTGCCGCTTGCTCTCCGCCAGCGCGGCCTCGAGCAGCCGGTCCTTGTTCTCCAGAGTCTCGCGCTGGGAACGGATGTCTTCGCGCAGCACGGACACGGTGATCGCGACGCCCAGGCTCACCAGTGGAACGAGCAGAGGGGCGGAGAGATCCGCGCCGCTGACCGGACCGGACATGCCGAGGATGAACGGGTGCCATACGGACAGCAGGGGGCAGAAGAAGCTCAGGTACCGGGCGGCGGGCGGCGAGACGCGGGACCAGGACATCCAGAACACGGGGAAAACGTGGAGCAGGCTCAGCCCGGTAAGAATGCCGGCACTGCCGTGCTGGAGTTGGGCGATGGCCACGAAGTCAAGCAGCGGGATGATCCAGTAGGACGGATACCAGAACCGGTTCCAGGGAAGAGCAATGCACACGGTGGTGACAACGGCCAGCGTGACCAGGCCTGCCACGAATTCCCGCCGCTGGAAGACCTCCGGCAATTGCCAGGCGGCAACGGCGCAGATCAGCGCCACAACGACGACGAGCGGCGCCTGGCTCACGGCGGTCCGGTACCGCAGCGGCAGTTCATGAAATTGGGACGAAATGCCAAATAATTTCAGCGTCGACTGCGACAACCGCGACACGCGTGACCCCCTCGTAAGACACAACAGGGTCTAACGATACCGGGGGTATGTCGCTGCCGTGACCGCGCTCACGATGGAGCTCCGGCGGCCGGGATGGGAAGGCCGGGACTTATGCGGCGGAAAAGAGGTCTGACTGGTTCAAATAAGCCATGGTTTCGGCACCGCAGGCGCGGACAGCAGTCACCATTTCGTCGAGTCCACGCACATCGCGGCGTGCTACGAGGTCCTGTGCCGCGGCGCCCAGGGCGGATAGCCGTTCGGCCCCGGCCATGTGGCTGGAAATCTTGATGCTGAGGACCACATCCATGGCGGCGTCGAAGTCCCGGCCCTGCACCGCCTGGTGAAGGCGGGTGAACCGGCCTTCCCACATGGAAGTGAAGTTGGAGACGAACCGGCGGCAGGATTCTACGCCGACCTGGTCGCTGAGTTCCCGCAGCCTGTCCATGGAGATCAGCCGCGCCTCGAGTTCTTCCTGAGGCGTCATCAGCTGGCGCTCCGGCGGTGACGGGCAGCGGCGTTCTGCGTCCGCGGCCCTGCCTGTGCAGCGGAGGGCGGGCTCGTTGGCCATACCGGTGGGGGCTGCGGGGGAGTGGGAGACAAACAAAATATCCTTCGGTGTGGGGTCGCCGTCGGGCGTTGGGAGCCTGATGGAAGCCAGCCGAATACTCCCGGCTGATGTCCCACGGTCTCACCCGAACCTCAGGAAAAGTTGCCTGCAACGCTCAAGATCGAGGCAATATTGGAGGCCTGATTGCAGGCATGGCGTTAATCGTCTTTCCGGCTGCGGGCGGCGTAGACCACTAACGTGCCGAGCACCACGCCCAGGGAATTGGCGATGACGTCGTAGACCGTGGCGTAGCGCGCCGGCAGGAACACATGCTGCCCGGCTTCGATGGCGCAGGAGGCGGCCATGCCGACGACGGCGGCCAGCCAGGCGAAACGTGCGGTGAGGTACGCAGCGGCCAGGACGCCGAAGGGAACAAACAGGACCACGTTCGCGACGGACTCCACGAGGGCGTAGTTGACCCAGACGGGCACGCCGTGGCTGTGCAGGGCCGTCAGGACGGCGCGGAGGGTGCCGGCCGATCCGGCGTCCACCGGGGAGGGCCAGAACGCGATGAACCCCACCGCCCCTATATAGAGGAGGAAGAGCCCGGCCAGCAGCCGCCGTCGTCGTCTATCCCGGATGACCAGGTTCACCGGTAGCGGCGCTCCCAGGCGAGCAGCTCATCCACGGCCGGGGTGAGCTCGCGGACCATCTGCTGGTAGACGGCGTCGCTGCGGCGGTAGGGGTCCACTACGTCATCTTCTTCCGGTCCCGCCGGGTGCGCGCTGCGCAGCCGCAGCGCCCGGGACATGGCGGCCTGCCAGCGCTCGGCGGCGGGGGCGTCGGGATCGGCGTCCACCAGGGGGAGCAGGCGGGCCAGCTCGCGCAGCGTGAAGGTGCGCCGCAGCAATCCCGGCGCCAGTTCCACCACCTTGCTCCGGTGCCCCCGGGTCAGGGCCAGCACCAGGTCCTGCCCCTGGAGGATCTCCGCAGTGAGCTGCCGTGAGGTGAACCCTGAGGAGTCGCCGCCGAAGATATTCACGAACCCGGCCACGTGCGGCTCGATGCCCGAGCCCACCAGTGCGCCGGTGCCGGCACTGGTGATTTCGAATTCGCCGGGGGCCAGGCTGTCCAGGCCGGCCTGGAGCAGACGCTCGGCCATGGGGGAGCGGCAGATATTGCCGGTGCAGACGGTCAGGATGCGGAACGGGGCAGTGGTGGTTCTCATGTCCTCAAGCTTCGAATAGGGCTGGTTTCCGGGCCGGAGCCGGCCGGATGCGCTGGTTTTGAGGTTACCTTGTGTGGCGCTTGAGCTTTGCCGGAATGTTTCACGAACCCTGTGTTTGGGTGGCGTTGTTTCTTGAGGAGCGGGCGGCAAAGTAATACCCAGCGGCAAGGAAAACCTTCCAAAGCCAAACGGGTTACACGGAACAAGGGGACATGATGAACAAGATGGCTAAAGGCGCACTGGCAATCGGTATCGGCTCGGCACTGCTGCTCGGCGGCGGCGGAACCCTGGCCGTCTGGAACGACACGGAGACCTCCGCTTCGGGCACCATCACCGCTGGTGACCTCAACCTGGCTAACACCACCGACGGTGCCGGGAAGTGGACAAATGCCAAGAACGAAGAGGTGAACATCAACACCTACAAGGTCGTACCCGGTGATGTGCTGACCTACACGCAGAAGATGCAGATGACGCTTGCCGGCGAGACGATGCAGGCAAAGCTGACCATGACCGGCGGCAACATCATCAAGAGCACTTTTGGCAGTGAAGTGGACGTGGTTCCGCCTACCATCACGAAGGCGGATAACACGGAAATCAAGGCCGATACCGTCCTCACGAAGGACGACTCGGGAGTAGTCACCGCAAAGGCGACGTTCATCTTCAAGAATGTAGCGAACAGCAACGCAGCAAAGAATGCCAGTGCGTCTTTCGACGCCGTGCAGTTCAGGCTTGACCAGATGGCTCCGGGCACCACCAAGTAACGCCGGCTAACGCCACCTTGTTCCAATCCCTGGCTGTGCGCGGTGCACACGCTCCGCGCACAGCCTGTTCCCCCCTGAAAGCGGATCATGAAGAGCACAGTGAAAGCGGCAGGTCTGATCCTCTCCGCCGTCGTGCTTGGTCTGATGACGGTCCAGGGAACCTACGCATTATGGAATGCGACGGCAACGTCCACTCCCGGCACCGTCCAGGCCGCAGATTTCAAAATCCTGGTCAACGGCACGGAAATGACTACAGGCCCTACGGAGATCAAATTCCCCCAGGTCCTCGTCAAGGGCAAAAGCGCGTACGCCCAGATAACCGTTCAGAACGCTGTCAACGTCACTCAGGAATCACCCTTGGCGCTCAAACTGGATGCCTTGGTCTACGCACCGGTTGATAATTTCGGCGGGAACCTTACCGCGAAAACCGCCGTTCTACAGCCTGGCCACACGTGTGAATCGATGCCGGCAAATTCATATGCCGCCGTTTCAGCACCCGCAGCAGCTCACTCAGTGACTCTTCCTCGGCAGGCGGCACAGACAATCTGCGTCCAGGCAAGCTTGACCGCAAATACCCCCGCTGCCCTGATGGGCAAAGAAATCAAGATCAATACAAACCTCACTGTGGCGCAGGTTGCGCCAGCCGCGAAGTAGTGGATAGGACAAACCATGAGTGGTCGCAGGAAAGCAGAAGCCCCCGCCAGCCCCCTGGGCTTTCTTGGTGCCGGGCTGAGCTACGTTGCCCTCTGCCTCGCCGCTTTGGCCGCCCTCGTTTTGGTGGCGGTACCGCTGCTTACCGGATCGCAGACCTACAGCGTCCTGACCAGCTCCATGGCTCCTAAGTACGCTCCGGGCACCTTCCTGGTGGTCAAGCCTGTCCCCTTCGAAGAACTCCGGGTGGGAGACGTCATCACCTACCAGATCGAGTCCGGCAGCCCCGCCGTCATCACTCACCGCATTACGGCGATCAGCCCCTCCCAGTCCGGCGAAATCACCTTTATCACCAAGGGAGACAACAACGACGTCGAGGACGACCTGCCCGTCCGCGAGGTGCAGGTCCGCGGCAAGCTCTTCTACGCCGTGCCGTACGTGGGCTTCGTGGCCAACGCCCTGGGTAACTCCGACCGCGGTGCAGCTCTCCAGTGGGGCGCCGTTGCCCTGATGGGGTACGGAGTCATCTCCCTGGTCCGCGGCTCACTTGCCAAGCGGCGCGAGAACGGTTCCCAGGACGATTCCCAAGACCCGTCCCGGAACGGCGACGGCCCGGGCGAAGGCGGCTACGGGGATGACGCCGAGTCCACGGACGACGACCAGCCCGAGTACGCCGACCCGCTGGAGTACGACGATCCCATCCTCACCGACTGCGACTGTGACACTCCCGCAAGGCACCGCCACTCGATGAGTTACCGAACGCCCGCAGGCGTTTGATGAAAAAACCAACCAAGGGGGCCCGGCAGCTGCTGGGAGCGTCCGCCGTGCTCACGCTGGCCGGCACCGTATCCCTCGCTGGTGCCCCGAGCGCCGGGGCAGCTGATAATTACCTTGAATTCAGCGCGGACGGCAACCGTTACAGTCCCACCATGCAAGGGCCGCTGTTCGACGAATCCGTGACCTACATTCCCGGAACCGGGCAGGCCGCTACGGTCTGGATCCGGAACAACAGCGCCGATCCGGCCCGGTTGAGTACCGCTGCCGTCATGGTGCGATCTGATCCCGAGCTGACCGGGTACCTCGGCCTGGCCGCCGGACCGAATTCATCTCTTTCCGGACGGGTGGCGCTCGGAAGCCCCGGTAGCTGCCTGGACGTACCCGCCACCTGGAACCTGGGCGCAGGGGAAGAGGTTGCGCTGACCTTCGCCGTCGACATGTCCCTTGACGCCCCCAACTCCACGCGAAACCGGGAGGCGGAATTCGACCTGCTCTTCTACCTCGAGTCGACGGAGGCCGAACTAGCGGCACGGCCGGCGTGCGACGTTCTCAACGGCGGAACGGATGGCGACATGCCTGGCAACGGCGGACCCGAAGAGAACGGAACCGCGAACGGCGGATCCGGCATAGGCGGAAGCAACGAACGTCCCCCGGCAGGCGGCGCCCCCTCGGACGCCGGCGGGGCGGCTCCGGTACCGGGCTCACTGGTTGCCCTGCCCGGCAGCGGCACATCTCCCGGCGGTCCGCAGGCCGTCCCGGCGGGAGCGGTAACGGACCGTCCTGCCGTCCGGACTCCGAACGGCACGGATTCGCCGGGCCGGACTGCAGAGCCCCAGGTCTTGGACGCCCGGGTCCAGAGCACGGTGGAACCGGTGATCCGGTCACTGTCCGGTACGCTCCTGATAGCAATGTCGGTGGCCTTCACGGCGGCCGTGGTTCTTCGGGTCTGGAGTAGAAGATATGTGTGACAAGCAGTTGGGGGCTGCTCCTGAGGCGGGAACTGAGCCGGTGAAGGGTTCCGGTTGGTTTGCTCGTCTGCGCGCCCAGCCGGGCTTCCGCGCGGCAGCGGTGGCCTTCGTTCTGACCGTGATCCTGGGCGTCGGCGGGCCGGCGGCGTATGCCTACTGGACCCAGTCGACCGCGGTGACCGTTACCGGGACAACTGCACCTCCAGTGACTCCTGTTCCTAAGGGCGTCAAATGCCAGCCCTCTCCGGTCCGGATCACCTGGCCGGCTGCCGCAGGCGCCGATCCGGAGGTCCGCTACATCGTGTCGCTTAACGCGGAGGCCGTGGGCCTTTCTGCTGTTTACGCCCTACCCGCGGGCACCACGACCATTGATCCCTGGACGGTGTACGCCGCGCACACCGGCGGTGCGGCTCCCCGTTCGATGAGTACAACAATCAAGGTGACGGCCACCGTACGCTCGGCCATTGTTCAGCCGTACGTTTCCGCCTCGATGGTCAAAGTTGCGGACACCGATTTACGGTATGTATCAGCTCCGAGCGAGACCGTGAAAATGAATGTTGCGGTGTCGACGCTGAGCCTCACCTGCGGCTAGGCCCCTAACGCCCCTCCCCGTCCTGATAGACATCGGGAATGCCGTCCTGGTCATCGTCGCGCCGGTCCTCCGCCTCGATCAGGCGGTAGCGCCGGTTCCGAGCCGTCAGCAGGGCTGAAGCCAGCAGGGCCGACAACACCGAGGCCACGAGGATGCCGACCTTCGCGTCGTCGTTGTGCAGCGAACCGACCTCGAAGCTCAGGTCATTGACCAGCAGGGAAACGGTGAAGCCGATCCCGCCCAGAATGCCGATTCCTGCCAGATCAATCCAGCGCACATCCGCGTCAAGCTTTGCGCGCGTGCCTGTGGTCACGGCCCAGGTGGTGAACAGGATGCCGATGGGCTTACCGACAACGAGGCCCAGGATGATTCCGATCGCCACCGGGTCCGTAACCGCAGCACCCATGCCGCTCCAGCCGCCCAGGGCCACGCCGGCGGAAAAGAAGGCGAAGATCGGAACGGCAAAGCCCGTGGAGACAGGCCGGAAACGGTGCTCAAAGATCTCAGAGAGGCCGGGGGCCTCCGGGTTGGCGGGCAGTTTCTGCCGGTCCGGACCGCGGCGCAGCACCGGAACCGCAAAGCCCAGCAGCACCCCCGCCACGGTGGCGTGGACGCCGGAGGCATGCATCAGCGCCCAAACGGCGATACCAAGGGGCAGCAGGATCACCCAGGCGGCCCAGGCGCGGGTGCCGAAGAAGCGCGGGACACGCTGGACCAGCAACGTGAACGCGGCCAGCGGCAGCAGCATCCACAGCAGGTAGCCCGGGTGCACGTCTTCGGAGTAGAAGAAGGCAATGATGGCGATGGCGATGAGGTCATCCACCACAGCGAGGGTCAGCAGGAAGATGCGCAGCGCGCTGGGCAGGTGCGAACTGATGACCGCCAGGACGGCCAGGGCGAAGGCAATATCGGTGGCGGTGGGGATGGCCCAGCCGCGCAGGCCGTCCGAACCGGCAATAAGGTTGACGGCTACGTAGACAAGGGCGGGGACAATGACACCGCCCACCGCGGCCGCGATGGGTACGATCGCCTGCTTCAGGTCCCTCAGGTCACCGGCAATGAATTCCTTCTTCAGCTCCAGGCCGACCAGGAAGAAGAAGATGGCCAGCAGCCCGTCGGCCGCCCAGGCGCCGATGCTCAGCTTGAGGTGCCACGGCTCGTAACCGAATTCAAAGTCGCGCACGGCGAAGTAAGTGTCTGCAGCCGGAGAGTTCGCCCAAATAAGGGCAGCCACCGTAGCGATCAGCAGCAGAATGCCGCCCACGGTTTCCTTGCGGAGAATCTCGCTGATGCGAAGCGTTTCGCCGTAGCTGCCCCTGCTCAGAACAGTGCGTGCGCCGCTGGGCTTGGGGGAGGAGGGATCAGAGGCCATGAAGGATTCCTATCAAATTCGGGTACGGCAAAGTTATTGCCGACCAGACTTCCCGGCGCACCGTGTACCAGTCTAACTGCATCAGGCTGGCAGCGTGTGATGCAGGCCGCCCCGGCAGCAGAACGCCCCGGCAGGAAACTGCCGGGGCGTGCGTCACCAGGGGTGTTCAGCCGATCAGGCCGCGGACACCGATAACGAGGGTGGCCAGTCCGAAGACCATGGCCGTGCTGATCTTCATGAGATTCGTGGTCATGTACCGGGTGGGCGCACCCTTGTCGTCCCGAGCCTCCGGGGACTTCAGGACGTTCCGCAGATACGGCGGCCAGACGATGAGGGACCAGAGGCCGGCAATCACCAGGACCAGTGCGAGGGGAGTGGAGAGGACCATGGGTTAGCTCTTCCGGCTTTCAATCCACTTGCCGGCCTGGCCCGCCTGGATCGTGAGGGCCTTGCCGATCATCGGTTCGGCGGCTTTGGCGATCTTGTCGCCCAGGAACGGAATGCTGGAGGCCACCTTGCCGTCAACATCGACGCGGGTGCCCTCGGGGGTGCTGACCAGCCGCTGCACGGCGTTGACCTTCAGCGGCACCCCGCCCACGGACAGTTCCACGGCAGCTTCACGGGATCCGTCGGCAGCCGGTGCGGCCCACTGCTCTTTCTGGGTCACGGTCAGGGTGGCACCCACAAACTTCTTCGCCATGTCCGGCAACCGGTCTGTGGGCATCGTCCGCACAGCGGTGAGGACAAATGCCCCGGCGGTGTCACCGTCCACGGAAGCGGAAACCAGGGAGCCGCCCACGTGCTCGCTCATGCTGCGCAGGAACCCCTCGTCGGCGAACGTGTCCGTCACGGTCCGTACGTCGTAGGGCAGGATAGTTGATGCGTTCAGGGCCATAGGTCCTCCGTAAGGTGAGCGGTATTGCCGGATTCCGCGGGCTCGTACAGCCCGCCGGCCAGCCAACCCTCATCCTAAACCGCACGCACAGCTGCCCCGAAACCGGGGCCGGGGAGTCCCGGACGGGTCAGGGCACCAGATTGATGCAACCTACCGGGTCTCCCGCCGCCCCGCCCTGCCCCGCATCGAGGATGAGGAGGGACTCGGCGTCGTCGTCCGCCAGCGTCCACTGAACCGTGGTGCTCGCGGTGGCGTTTCCCGCCGCGTCGGTAGTGAAGTCCAGGGCGAGGCCGCCGGAGCCGCTCTCGTACTCCGCGCCGGAGTCCGCTGGATCTGCTCCGCAGCCGTCCTCATGCAGCCGGGCGCTGTAGGTGGTGTTGGCAGCGAAGCTCTGCGCCTGGAGCTGCACAGTGGTGTCCTCCTGGCTTTCCTCCACGCTGACAATGGCGACGGAGTCATCCGGGATCAGGGCAGTGCTGTAGGTGGTCGCGACGGCGTCGTCGCAGTACGGGCCGAAGGTCCCCTCGATGATCCCGCCCGGCGTCGGGGACGCAGTGAATTTTCCGCAGCGATCGGGGTTGGCAGTGATGCCGGGAACGCCGGCGGCCTGGCAGTTTTCTCCGCTGGCGTTCGGGGAACCGGTGCCGCAGGGCGAAGGGCTGGAAGACGAAGCTGACGAAGTGGAACCTTCGGGATCGTTGTAGCCGTCGCCGTCGGGGTTGCCCGCGCAGCCGGTGAAGGCCAGCGCGAAGACCGCGCATCCCGTGGCCAGAAGGGTCGCTTTGCGTGCCATGGGGCAATCCTTACGTTGTCGAAAGGCGAATCCGGCGAATGGGAGACAGCCGTCTTCGGGTGGCCCGTGCTTTTCCAGCGTGGCAGGCGCCCCGGGGAAAATCCAGATCCAGCGGCGCTGCAGGCGGGTGTAACGGCTTCCCGGCTTTCGTGCGTTTTCCGCTCTCAGCGCGAGCGCCGGACCGCTGTCCCGGCAGCAGGTAATGTGGAAGAAAACCCCGGGGTTCCGTTTGTGGACTTCGGGTATTTGCGTTGCCATCATGAAGGAGAAAACACCCCATGAGCCTGAACGGACTGCGTGCCGCCCTCGCTGAGGACCCCTCGTACGCAAGGGTGCGGACCCTCTCCTCCCGGCCGCCCGCAGGCCGCAGCGAAGACCTGCAGATCGGGGCTCCGCAGGGCATGCGTGCTGCCCTGCTGGCTGAAATCGTGGACGGGCTGGCCGCGGCGGGAACCGGCGACGGCATTCCGCCGGTGGTGCTGGCCATGACGGCGACGGGACGCGAGGCGGAGGACCTGGCGGCCGCCCTGCGCAGCTATCTTCCCCTGGCCGGCATCGAAGAATTCCCCAGCTGGGAAACCCTGCCGCACGAGCGGCTCTCCCCGCGCTCGGATACCGTCGGACGGCGCCTGTCGGTGCTCCGCCGTCTGGCGCACCCGGAAACCGCTCCGGTGCAGATTGTGGTTGCCCCGGTGCGCGCCGTGGTCCAGCCGCTGGTTGCCGGACTGGGCGAACTCAAGCCGGTGGCGCTGAAGGTCGGCCAGGAACAGCCCTTCGACTCCGTGGTGCAGGCGCTGTCAGAGGCCGCCTATGCGCGGGTGGACATGGTCTCCCACCGCGGCGAATTCGCCGTTCGAGGCGGCATCCTTGACGTTTTCCCGCCCACCGAGGACCACCCCATCCGCATCGACTTCTTCGGCGACGAAGTGGATTCCATGCGCTGGTTCGCGGTCGCAGACCAGCGGACCCTCACCGGGGAGCACATCACCCACCCCTCCGAGCTCTACGCCCCGCCCTGCCGCGAAATCCTGATCACGCCGTCGGTGATGAGCCGCGCCGCCAAGCTCAAGGACCAGATGCCGGCAGCCTCGGACATGCTGGAAAAGATTGCCGGCGGCATTGCCGTGGAAGGCATGGAATCCCTGGCTCCGGTACTGGTGGACTCCATGGTCCCGCTGATGGGCGAGCTGCCCCGTGGATCCATTGCCGTGGTCATCGAGCCGGAGAAGGTCCGGGCCCGTGCCCACGACCTCGCCGCCACCAACGAGGAGTTCCTGGCCGCAGCCTGGGCCACGGCGTCCGACGGCGGTGCGGCGCCCCTGGACCTTTCCGCCGGGCTGGCCTCGGACCTGGACGCCGCAAGCTTCCGTTCCCTGGCTGATACGCGCACTGCCGCGCACGCCAATGACGTGGCCTGGTGGTCCATCACGTCCTTCAACCCCGACGACGAAACCGTCCTGGACATCGACACCCTGACCATCAATGCCCGTGAACCGCGCGGCTACCGGGGCGACGTAGCGGAAATGATGGAGTTCATCGGCAGCCGTGTCCGGGACGCCTGGCGCGTGGTGGTGGTGACCGAGGGGCCGGGTCCGGCCTCCCGCCTGGCCGAACTGTTCCGGGAGAACGACATTCCCGCAGCGCTGGTGGAATCCCTGGACGAGGAACCGCGCCCCGGCGTCATCGCCATCACCACGGCCAGCGCCGGCCGGGGGTATGTCTTTGACACCCTCAAGACCGGCCTGCTGACCGAAGCGGACCTGCTCGGCCGAGCCAGCACCTACTCCACCCGCGACATGCGCAAGATGCCCTCCAAGCGGCGCAACGCCGTCGACCCCCTGCAGCTGCAGGAGGGCGACTTCGTGGTGCACGAGCAGCACGGCGTGGGCAAGTTCATTGAACTCATCCAGCGCGCCACCGGTGCCGGCACCAACAAGACAGTGCGCGAGTACATGGTGCTTGAATACGCGTCCTCCAAGCGCGGGGCGCCGGGGGACCGGCTGTTCGTCCCCACCGACCAGCTGGACCAGATCACCCGGTACGTGGGCGGTGAAACCCCTGTCCTGTCCAAGATGGGCGGCTCCGACTGGGCCAAGACCAAGAGCCGGGCACGCAAGGCGGTCAAGGAGATCGCCGGGGAGCTGATCCGGCTCTACTCCGCCCGGATGGCGTCCAAGGGCCATGCCTTCGCAGCGGACACCCCGTGGCAGCGTGAACTTGAGGAAGCCTTCCCCTATGTCGAGACCCCGGATCAGCTGACCACTATCAACGAGGTCAAGGCGGACATGGAGCGGGAAGTGCCCATGGACCGGCTGGTCTCCGGCGATGTGGGCTACGGCAAAACCGAGATCGCGGTGCGTGCAGCGTTCAAGGCCGTGCAGGACGGCAAGCAGGTAGCAGTGCTGGTGCCCACCACCCTGCTGGCCCAGCAGCATATGGAGACCTTCGCCGAACGCTTCTCCGGCTTCCCGGTCCGGGTGGATTCGCTCTCGCGCTTCCAGACCGCCAAGCAGGCCAAGGCAACCATCGAGGACGTCAAAACCGGCTCGGTCGACGTCGTCATCGGCACCCACCGCCTGCTGTCCCAGGAGGTCCAGTTCAAGGACCTGGGCCTGGTGATCGTGGATGAGGAGCAGCGCTTCGGCGTCGAACACAAGGAAGCGCTGAAGAAGATGCGCACCAACGTGGACGTGCTGGCCATGAGCGCCACCCCGATTCCCCGCACCTTGGAAATGTCCCTCACTGGAATCCGTGAGACGTCCACCCTGGCCACCCCGCCGGAGGAACGCCATCCGGTGCTCACCTATGTGGGTCCGTACACGGACAAGCAGGCCTCCGCCGCCATCCGCCGTGAACTCATGCGCGAGGGCCAGGTGTTCTTTGTCCACAACCGGGTGTCCTCGATTGACCGGACAGCCGCGCATCTGCGGGAACTCGTGCCGGAGGCGCGGATCGCCGTCGCCCACGGCCAGATGAGCGAGTCCAAGCTTGAGCAGATCATCGTGGATTTCTGGGAGAAGCGCTTCGACGTGCTGGTTTGCACCACCATCATCGAAACGGGCCTGGACATCTCCAATGCCAACACCCTGATCGTGGACCGTGCGGACCATTTCGGGCTTTCACAGCTGCACCAGCTGCGCGGCCGGGTGGGCCGCGGCCGGGAGCGGGCGTACGCCTACTTCCTGTACCCGTCGGAGAAGCCGCTGGGCGAGGTGGCGCTGGAACGGTTGAAGGCCGTGGCCACGCACAACGAGCTGGGGGCCGGCATGCAGCTGGCGATGAAGGACCTGGAGATCCGCGGTGCCGGCAACCTGTTGGGCGGGGAACAGTCCGGCCACATTGCCGGCGTCGGCTTTGACCTGTACATCCGGCTGGTGGGCGAAGCCGTGGCCGATTACCGGGGCGAGGCCGAGGAGAAGGCGGCCGAAATGAAGATCGAGCTGCCGGTCAACGCCCATCTCCCGCACGACTACGTTCCGGGGGAGAGGCTGCGGCTGGAGGCCTACCGCAAGCTGGCGTCAGCGCTCACCAACGAGGCGATCGACGAAGTGCTGGCCGAACTGGTGGACCGTTACGGCGAGCCCCCGCAGGAAGTGAAGAACCTGATCGATGTTGCCCGCTTCCGGGTGGATGCACGTGCCGCCGGCCTGACCGACGTCGCGCTGCAGGGCAACTTCATCAAGTTCGCACCGGCGGACCTGCCCGAATCGCGGACCATGCGGCTGCAGCGGATGTATCCCGGGGCGCTCGTGAAGCCGGCGCTGAACGCCGTGCTGGTACCGAAACCGAAGACCGCCCGGATCGGCGGCAGGGATCTGGTAGACGCCGAAATCCTGGCCTGGGCCAAGCAGGTGCTCGATGCCGTGTTCAAGGAGTAAGTCGGAGGCTAGCCGGTCACCGCAATGACGAAGACCGCTGCGGCGGCCACTACGCAGGAGGTCAGTACCGAGTAACCGACGAGGACGATGCGCTGCTGCAGGGCCCGGTTCCGGCGCCACTGCCTGCGGGTCATGGTAGTAGTCATAAACCGAATCTAGGGACGGTACGGCACCGCGGCGAAGAGTAGGACACACCTGCTTAGCCCCGGCGACTACTCAGTTAAACAGTGATGCACCCCAGCCCGCGGGCTGGGGTGCATCACTGTTTACGCAGGAAGACTACTCGTTGTGCGAGTAACCCTTGGCCAACTCCGTGGTGGTGTCGGAACGGCCGATGCTGAACGCAACGAGGTACATGCCGGTGGCGGCGACCAGCAGAATGGCCATCGGCCACACGTTGTCCAGGGTCAGCCAGTTCACCGCGTAGATGGCGCCGAGGAAGATGGCGAACATCACGGCAAAGATGAGGATGTTGCTGACCAGATGGCCCTCGCCTGAGTGTGAAGGCTGCTTTGACCGTGTTCCAACCATGAAGTTCTCCGTTTCAAAAAGTGTCAGTAGCTATGCCGGTCAGTAGTCCGACGTGGCTTTGCTTCCATTAACAATAGCGATTCCGGAGCTCGCTCCGATACGCGTGGCGCCGGCGTCGATCATTGCCTGTGCATCTTCGAGCGAACGGACGCCGCCGGAAGCCTTGACTCCGAGGTTCGGGCCGACTGTGCGGCGCATCAGGGCAACGTCTTCGGCGGTGGCTCCGCCGCCGTTGAAACCGGTGGAGGTCTTCACGAAGTCGGCTCCGGCTTCGACGGAAGCCTCGCAGGCCAGGACCTTCTGCTCATCATTGAGCAGGGAGGTTTCGATGATGACCTTGAGGATGCCGCCGGCGGCGTGCACGGCGTCGGCTACAGCTGCGATGTCGCGGACCAGGGCTGCACGGTCTCCGC
The DNA here is from genome assembly GCF_024385525.1 of Arthrobacter sp. zg-Y238. Taxonomy (GTDB): domain Bacteria; phylum Actinomycetota; class Actinomycetes; order Actinomycetales; family Micrococcaceae; genus Arthrobacter_B; species Arthrobacter_B jinronghuae. The sequence goes on from NZ_JANFLU010000011.1 coordinate 561,100, forward strand.
GCCGGGCTGCGGCGATGTCGATGACCATGTCGATCTCATCGGCGCCGTCCTGAAGCGCGCCCTGGGCTTCGAAGACCTTCACCTCGGTGGTGGTGGCTCCCAGCGGGAAGCCGATAACCGAGCAGGTGAGCACTCCGCTGCCCTTCAGGGCGTTGCGGACGGTGCCGACCCAGATCGGGTTTACGCAGACGGACTTGAACTGGTACTCAGCGGCTTCGGAGCAGACCTTGAGGATGTCGTCGCGGCTGGCCTCGGGCTTGAGGAGCGTGTGATCAATATACGAGGCAATGGGTGTAGACATGGGATCTATCTTGCCACAGGGCAGTGCGCCTCCGTGGCCGAGATCACGGAGGTGGGGGTGGGTGCGGGGCTGACCCGCCTGGCCCTGCGTCGGGAACGGCAAAGGCCCGGACGCCCCGCGTCGTAGCGGTTCATCCGGGCCTTTGCACAAAATCTTTAGTCGCTCTTAGGCCAAATGCCGAAAACGGATACACCCGTTGACTGCTTGACTACGGCGTCCGAACCCGCTGCCGAGAGAGGTGCGGCCGATGCCGGCACAGCCACGCCCGCGCCGGTTATAACAGCTGCCAGCAGCACTGCTGCACCAAGCTTTTTCATGTTAGCTCCTAATAAGAGGTGTGTGCTGAACAATTCAGACCCTTGGAGTATAGCTATATAAGTTCCGCAGAGAAGTACAAGATGTTTTGCGTATCGGGAATCCTGAGCAAAACTTGTGTCCACGTCTTCCGCAGTCAGGCATCGTAACCTTTCCGGTGGCATGGCAGGGTACAGTCAGAATGCGGTTCGCGGTCATAACCGAACGAATACTGTGAGAAGGTGTCGAGATTTTGGATAACAATGCAGTATTCATTCTGAATGAATACCGTGCCCAGCAAGCACAGGAGCGACGTGACTACGTTGCCGCTATCGCGCACTCGTGGACGGCCGCAGAAGCCGCATCTGAGAGTGGCGACGCGTGGGGATTCTGTCGGATGGCATTTCAAGCAGGACAGCTCCAGTTGAATTTCGGCTTCACTGAGGATGCCGTAGCCACCTGTCGGCAGTTGCTCGAGTCCGAGGCTGTGAAGGACTACCCTGAATTTGAATCCCGCACGAGGGTGCTGTTGGCGCGGATACTGCACGACGATGGACAAATGCAAGAAGCCTTGGCGGTAGCACGAGAAGCGTCTCGAAGACCGGCGAAGGAACTTTCCCTCGACGGGCGGAGACGAGTCCAGCAGGTGTTGGTCGCGTCGCTGGCAGATGAAGGCGACACCGAGGCCGCGTGGGCAGAAACAGCCCACTTGGTCGCCATGCTGGATGGAGTAACCAGTGCACGGACCATCGGGATGACGTATTGGACCGTCAGCAACGTGGCTTTTATGTCTTCACGAATTGACGAAGGCTTGAAAAACCAACGCCTAGCAGCGGAGGCCCTATCACGGCTGGATGACGTAAATCTCTGGGCGCAGTTCAATAAGGCAACCGCCCACGTACGGTTGGTGGCCGGACTGGCTGGGGGTGAAACCGCAGAGTTTCTCGAGCGTGCTGAGGTAGCCTTTGCCGTCGCGGGTGGAAGTGAAGTGGATTTATATGAAATGCGAATCACCCGAGCTTGGTTTGAGCTCATGTCCGGCAATGAAGGCGTAGCCGAAGGGCTCCTGTGCTCTCTTGCAAAAGAACTCGCTGGTCCCTACCCGTTTCTGCATGCACGGACATTACTCATTTTGGCGCAGTGCCTGGACGGCACTGGTCGCCAAGACGAGGCATCGGAATGCGCCCTGCAATGTGAACGTATTTTTAGCGAACTCGGAGCAGACGTTTATGCGTCCGAATCGCGGGAGCTCATTGACACTATTCAATTAGGGGTCTCATAATCGCTAGTCACCGCAAAAGAGTTTCGGTTCCGAACGCTCGACAGATGAGCGTCGAACGGCGCACACTACAGGCAGGGCTATCGGGTCGATGCGGTGACTCCAAAACGTCCGGTACGGTAAGGCACATCCGCTGCATCGCGATCCTGCGCGGCGACTTGGGGGAAGCTATGGAACAACACACAGCGACGCATCACACCAGCACGGTGACGCTTAGCGGCGCACCGATGCAGCAGCGAATCGCCCCGGTTTCAGGCTCCGATCCTGGGATGGAGGTCGAGTTTCCGCAGCCGATCCCGGAAGCACGGGTGGGACTCGCCCCGGACGGCGGGCACATGGTGCTTGTGCTTCCTCCCGGAGAGGTAATCACTGGCTCCATGGCGGCAGTGGCAGCAGAGAAAATAGACCGTCTTGCGGCTCCGCGACGCCTACCGCTGCTGCTGACCCTGACCGGCGTCGATTCCATTTCCCGTAGTGCGCGCGACGTCTTTAGCGCTGCCCGTTCATTGGCAGCGGTTGCCGTCATTGGGGTTTCCCCGGTGGACCGAGTGATTGCCAACTTCCTGCTTGGCGGTGAGGTTCAGCCCTGTCCCACCCGGTATTTCAGTCGTGAGAGCGACGCCCTGGAATGGTTGAAGCGGTACGCCGCGTGACCATACCGAAGAACGGTGAACGGTCAGGGGACCCACGCCTGGACCGGATCGTTGAAGGCATTGTCCGTATCGCCGCCGGAAACCTGGCGAACCGGATACCTGTCTCGCCGGCACGGGACCAGGTTGATGCCGTCAGCACGGGCATTAACCTCCTGGCAGCGGAACTGGACGACATGTACCAGGACATGGAGCAGCGGGTTGAGTCCCGCACACTGGAACTCCGCGAAGCACACCAACAGGTGCAGCGAATGGCGCTTTCGGATCCGCTCACCGGACTGAGCAACCGGATTGACTTGATGCAGCAGGTGGAGCGGGCTCTGACGGACTGGCACGGTGGGGAATCCGCACCTGGCGTGCTGATGATTGATCTCGATGGTTTCAAGGAAATCAACGACGGCTTTGGGCACAAAGCCGGGGATCTGGTGCTGCAGGAAGTAGCGGTCCGGCTGGTCGCCTCGGTGCCGGAGGGAAGCGTTGTAGCGCGGCTCGGCGGCGACGAATTCGCCGTCCTGCTCCCTGAGGTTGCGCGGTTATCGGCACTCGCGGCCGCGGAAGGGATCCAGGCTGCTTTGGGCGTTCGGACCGTTGTTGAGGGACTGGACGTCTGGCCCCGTGCGAGCATCGGCGTGCACCTGGCCGAAGCTGGGCAATCCGCCGAGGACCTGCTGCTCCGGGCAGACACGGCCATGTACGAGGCGAAGGAAAACGGCCCCGGCCTGGTGCGGCTATTCGAACCGGTAATGCTCTACGCCCGCCAACTGCGGCGGGAAATGGCCGCTGACCTGCGCAAGGCCGTTGAACGCAGCGAGTTTCGATTGGTCTACCAGCCCGTCGTTGACCTGGTCAGCGGGCAAATGCAGGGTGTGGAGGTTTTCCTGCGGTGGGAACATCCCACCCAGGGACTGGTCATGCCGGACGTCTTCATTCCATTGGCGGAGGAAAGCGGGGCCATCCTAGGGATCGGCCGCTGGGTGCTGCGGTCTGCCCTGGAGCAATTGTCTGTGTGGCGTGCGGCGGGTCAGGACCAGAACGGCTTCCATATCCGGGTGAATGTCTCCCCGTCCCAGCTGCACAGCATGGACCTTGTCGACTACGTCCGGGCGCAGCTGCGGGAAACCGGCGCCGCGCCCGAGGATCTCACTCTGGAGATCACCGAGAGCGCCTTCGTGGGCAGCGGGGAAGTAGAGACCTATTCCTTGCGGGCATTGAAAGCCCTGGGCGTCCGCTTGGAAATTGACGATTTCGGCACGGGCTATTCCTCCATCAGCTACCTGCGGCGCCTGCCGGTGGACACAGTCAAGGTGGACCGGGCGCTGATCGCCGAAATCAGCCGCGACGAAGGGCAGCTGCAGTTCGTGGACGCCGTCCATAGGCTTATCCAGGCCGCCGGAATGGAAGCCGTCTTCGAAGGGATAGAGACCCTGCAGCAGGCTGAACTGCTGCAGGACATGGGCTGCTGCAGCGGCCAGGGCTACTATTTCAGCCGGCCGCTCACGGCCGAGCAGGTGGGGACGCTCCTGGCCAGCGGCAGCCGCCTGCCGCTGGCCACGGCACTGCTGGCCTAACCGAACGCAGGAAGCTCAGTTCCGGACCCGGTACCGCAGGAACACGACGCCGTTGGCGAACCGCTTCTCCTCCAGCAGCTCCAGATCCAGCCGCAAACCGTCCGGCAGGAACCGTTTCCCGCCGCCGACAATCACGGGGGAGAGCAGCTGCTGCAGCTCGTCAACCAGTCCCGCCTGCAGCGCCTGGCCGGCGAGGTTCGCTCCGCCCACGGACACGTCGCCGTCGGACTTCTCCACGAGTGCCCGCACGGCAGCGGGACGAAACTCCCGTTCCAGCCGCGTACGCGGCGCGGTGAGGTCGGTGAGGGTGCGGGAGAAGACCACCTTGTCCGCCGCCTGCCAGATCCGCGCGTAATCGTGGATGGCAGGCGGCTCGTCCTCAGCGGGAACGGTGTCCCAGTAAGCCATCACCTCATACAGCTGCCGGCCCAACAGGTGCGTGTGTACGTCGCGCTCCAGCCCGTTGACGAAGGAGTGGACCTCTTCATCGGGCATGCTCCAGTCAAAGGACCCGGACTCGTCCGCTATGTACCCGTCGAGCGAAGTGATGCTGGTGTAGATCAGCCGTCCCATGCCGGCCTCCCGCTTAGGTTAGAGTCCCAGGGCCTTCCGTACGTCCGCCAGCACTGCGTCCAGGGTTGCACGTGCGTTGGAACGCGCAGCCGGCAGCTCAGCCGCCGAACCGACGGGCTCAATCACCTCGAGATAGCACTTGAGCTTGGGCTCGGTTCCGCTGGGGCGAATGATGACCCGGGTGTTGTCACGGGTAATGTACCGCAGTCCGTCGGTGGGCGGCAGACCGTTGGCGCCTTCGGAAAGGTCGACGGCGGTTTCCACCGGGGAGCCGGCAAAGGAGACGGGCGGGTGCTCACGCAGCCGCTGCATCATTTCGGTCAGCAGGCCCAGGTTCTCCACCCGGACGGAGAGCTGGTCGCTCTGGTGCAGGCCGTGCTCCAGGGCCAGCTCGTCAAGTTCGTCAAAGAGGGTCCGGCCCTTCGCCTTCAGCGCCGCGGCCAGCTCGGCCAGCAGCAGGCCGGCGGAGATGCCGTCCTTGTCCCGGACCAGTCCGGGGGCCACGCAGTAGCCCAGTGCTTCTTCGTAGCCGTAGGTCAGCTTCGGCACCCGGGAGATCCACTTGAAGCCGGTCAGGGTTTCCTGGTGCTCAAATCCTGCAGCGTCCGCGATGCGGGCCAGCAGGCGGGAGGAAACAATCGAGTTGGCGAAAACAACGCCGGAGCGGGTTTTCTCACCCCGTACCTTCCAGCGGCCGGCAGCGATCCGCCGGGCAATGTGGCGGCCCAGCAGGGCACCCACTTCGTCCCCGCGCAGCATGCGCCATTCGCCCGTGGCAGGGTCCTTGGCGGCGACGGCGGCGCGGTCGGCGTCGGGATCATTGGCAAGGACAAGGTCCGCGTTCCGCTCGGCGGCAAGCTTCAGGGCCAGGTCCAGCGCCCCGGGTTCCTCCGGATTCGGGAAGGCAACGGTGGGGAAGTCCGGGTCCGGCAGTGCCTGCTCCGGGACCAGGGTCACCGAGGTGAACCCTGCCCCACGAAGTACGGCCGACATGGTTTCGCCGCCGACGCCGTGCATGGGCGTGAGGACGATGTCCAGGTCCCGGGCCGGGTAGCCCTCGCGGTGCGCCAGATTGTCCACGGCTCCGATGTAGTCAGCGATCAGCGACTCGGAAACTTCCGTGTAGCCGTCCGGTGCCAGCTCAATGGAGTCCAGCGGAACGGTGTAGTCGATCCGTGCGGCAATCTCGGCGTCGTACGGTGTGACAATCTGCGCCCCGCGGCCGGGGCCCTTGACCGTCCGGCCGCCCAGGTAGACCTTGTAGCCGTTGTCGGCGGCAGGGTTGTGGCTGGCGGTGACCATCACACCTGCGTCCGTGTCCAGGGCACGCACCGCGTAGGCGAGCAGCGGCGTCGGAAGCGTGCAGGGCAGCAGGAACGTTTCGATGCCGGCGGCACCGAAAACGGCAGCCGTTTCCAGCGCGAAGTCCTTCGACTTGTACCGGGCGTCGTAGCCGATCACGGCACTGGGGGTCCAGTTGTCGCCGGCTGTGTCCTGCAGGAAGGAGGCGATGCCGGCAGCGGTGCGCCGCACCACCACACGGTTCATCCGGCGGGAACCGGCGCCCAGCTCCGCACGCAGCCCAGCAGTTCCGAACTCAAGCGTGCCGGCAAACCGGTCCGCTAGGTCCGCCGCAGCTTCGTCTGCGCCGTCCGCACCGTCCGTGTCCGCGAGGGTGCGGAGGAGGGCGCGGAGTTCACGGGCGGTGTCCGGGTCAGGGTCACTGTCCGCCCACGCGTGCGCGGCGGCGGTTAGTTCTTCGAGGTCGACGGGGATCAGAGTCATGTGGATACCTACTGTTGCTGGTGCGGGTAGCTGTGCGGCGGAGAGCTGCTAGATCTTGTTGATGATCTCGGCAAGCAGCTTGGAGATGCGCGGTCCGGCGGCCTGTCCCGCTTCCAGGACCTCGCCGTGGCTCAGTGCCACCGGGCTGATGCCGGCGGCCAGGTTGGTGACCAGGGAGATGCCGAAGACCTCCATGCCGGCGTGCCGTGCGGCAATGGCTTCGAGTGCCGTGGACATGCCGACCAGATCGGCGCCGATGGTCTTGGCGTAGCGGACCTCTGCCGGAGTTTCGTAGTGCGGGCCGGTGAACTGGGCGTAAACGCCTTCATCCAGGGTCGGGTCCACGCTGCGTGCCACGTCCCGCAGACGGGACGAGTACAGGTCCGTCAGGTCTACGAACGTGGCGCCTTCAAGCGGGGAGGTGGCCGTCAGGTTCAGGTGGTCGCTGATCAGCACCGGGGTGCCCGGCGTCCAGTCGGGGTTGAGCCCGCCGCAGCCGTTGGTGAGGACCATGACCTTCGCGCCGGCAGCTGCTGCCGTGCGGACACCGTGGACGACGGCGCGGACGCCCTTGCCCTCGTAGTAGTGGGTGCGTGCACCCAAGACCAGAGCACGCTTGCCGTCGGTGGTGAGGACGGAGCGGATGGTGCCGACGTGCCCCTGCACGGCGGGGGCGGAGAAGCCCGGGATATCCGAGGCGGAAAGCGTTGCGGTGGTCTCGCCGATCAGTTCGGCGGCTTCTCCCCAGCCGCTTCCGAGGACCAGTGCAATGTCGTGGGAGGGTACGCCGGTGTGCTCTGCAATGTAGTCGGCGGCCTGCTGGGCAAGTTCAAATGGGTCGTTAGTCACTTAATAAACTTACAGCCTTGCCGGCCTGCCCAAGTCCGCGCCCGGTACCGCCGTTTGAGCGCCGTCACTCGATGGGACAGAATAGAGCCTTGTGACCACCCAACTAGATTTCACTGCCCGAAAACTTGCAATTCTCGGAGGCGGCCCCGGCGGCTATGAGGCTGCCCTCGTGGCAGCATCCCTCGGAGCGGACGTAACCATCGTCGAGCGGCAGGGACTGGGCGGCTCCGCCGTACTCACCGACGTCGTTCCTTCCAAGACCCTGATCGCCACCGCCGATGTGATGACGCGGATGAACGCGGCCCGGAACCTCGGCGTCGAATTCGGTGATGTGGCTTCTCCGGTCTTCGCCGACCTGAAGGTGGTCAATCACCGCCTGCTGGCGCTGGCCAAGGAGCAGTCCAACGATATCCGCAGCACCCTTGAACGTGCGGGCGTGAAGGTGAAGATCGGCAGCGGCCGGCTCCTGGACAACTCCACCATCGAGGTCACGGCCGACGACGGCACCGTGGAAACGGTCAAGGCCGAGGCGCTGCTGATTGCCACCGGCGCGAACCCCCGCGAGCTGGACACCTCGGTGCCCGACGGCGAACGGATCTTCACCTGGAAGCAGATCTACAACCTCACCGAGGTTCCCGAGCACCTGATTGTCATTGGTTCCGGCGTTACCGGCGCGGAATTTGCCTCCGCCTACAACGGGCTCGGCACCAAGGTCACACTGATCTCCAGCCGTGACCGGGTGCTCCCCGGCGAGGACGCGGACGCCGCCGTCGTTCTGGAGGACGTCTTCCAGGCCCGCGGCATGACCGTGCTCAGCCGGTCCCGCGCCGATTCCGTGAAGAACACCGGCGACGGCGTTCTGGTGACGCTTTCCGACGGACGCACCCTGGAGGGCAGCCACTGCCTCGTGGCCGTGGGTGCCATTCCCAACACCGCCGGAATCGGGCTGGAAGAGGCCGGCGTGCAGCTGGACGAACGCGGCCAGATCCGGGTCGACGGCGTCTCCCGCACCACGGCGGACAACGTCTACGCCGCGGGCGACTGCACCGGCGTTTTCAACCTGGCATCCGTGGCGGCCATGCAGGGCCGCATTGCCGTAGCGCACCTGATGGGCGACGGCGTGAAGCCGCTGAAGCTCAAGACCGTGGCCTCCAACATCTTCACCTCCCCGGAAATTGCCTCCGTGGGTGTCTCCGAGGCCGACGTGGCCGAGGGCCGCTACCAGGGCGACGTCATCAAGCTGTCCCTGCACACCAACGCCCGGGCCAAGATGATGGACGTCAAGGAAGGCTTCGTGAAGATCATTGCCCGCAAGGGCTCCGGCAGTGTGATCGGCGGCGTTGTGGTGGGGCCCCGTGCCTCGGAACTGATCTTCCCGATTGCCATTGCGGTCAGCCAGAAGCTGCACGTGGATGACCTGGCCAGCACGTTTGCCGTGTACCCGTCCCTCACCGGATCTATTTCGGAGGCTGCCCGGCGGCTGCACGTGCACCTGTAGGGATTACTCTTTTCTTTCCCGCGTCCGCGGCGGATTATCCGTCGCGGGCGCGGGATTTTTTCTGTCCGGATATCGGCGCTCCGAAACATTTGTCCATTATCTGGACATAAATCTCAAATAACGGACGCAAGCTCCTAGGATGTGTGTACTTCAATTCCTCTTGCGAAAGAGTTCCAATGTCTACTAAGAATCCCTCCGCGGCATCCACGCCGGTGCCGGTGCCGGCCAAGGCCAATTCCAAGGGCCGCGTGATTGTCGCCAGCCTCGTCGGAACCTCCATCGAGTTCTACGACTTCTACGTATACGCAACGGCTGCAGTCCTCGTCTTCCCCCGGTTGTTCTTTCCGAACGCCGAGGGGGTCACGGCCCTGCTGAGCTCGTTCGCCGTCTTTGGGGTGGCTTTCATTGCCCGGCCGCTGGGCTCCATCGTCTTCGGGCACTTCGGTGACAAGGTGGGCCGCAAGGGAACCCTGGTGGCATCGCTGCTGACCATGGGCATTGCGACGTTCCTCATCGGTTGCCTGCCGACCGCGGAAAACGGCTGGACGATCCTGGCTCCCGCAATGCTGGTGGTCCTGCGGTTTGCCCAGGGTCTGGCCCTGGGTGGGGAATGGTCCGGAGCGGCGCTGCTCGCCACGGAGAACGCGCCGGCCAACAAGCGTGCCGTCTGGGGAACCTTCCCGCAGCTGGGCGCGCCGATCGGGTTCATCCTGGCCAACGGCCTGTTCCTGCTGCTGAGCCTCCAGCTGGATGCCGAGCAGTTCGACTCCTGGGGCTGGCGCGTGCCGTTCCTGGCCAGCGCCATCATGGTGATCATCGGCCTGTACGTCAGGCTGAAGCTGGTTGAGACGCCGGCCTTCCAGAAGGTTGTGGATTCGGGAGAGATCAGCAAGCTGCCCCTGAGCCGCGCCTTCAAGTACAGCTGGCGCCAGATGATTGCCGGCACCTTCATCATGCTGGCGACGTATGTGCTGTTCTACCTGATGACCACCTTCACGCTGTCCTACGGGACCGCGGCTAAGAGCGAGGAAGCCGCCAAGGCTGCCGCGGACAAGGCCGGCAAGGCCTTCGACCCGGAGACCTTCACCGCCGGTCTGGGCTACGCCCGCAACGACTTCCTGATCATGCTGATTATCGGTGTGGTGTTCTTCGGGATCTTCACGCTCGTCGCCGGTCCGCTGGCGGAGAAGTTCGGACGCCGCAAGACACTGTTGGTTGTCACCGCCGGCATCTTCCTCTTCGGCTTCACGTTCTCGCCGCTGCTGGGCGGCGGAACCGTGGGGGTGATGGCACTGCTGATCATCGGCTTCACGCTCATGGGCCTGACCTTCGGACCGATGGGAGCCCTGCTGCCGGAGCTCTTCCCGACCAACGTGCGGTACACGGGCTCGGCCATTGCCTACAACTTCTCGTCCATCCTGGGTGCGGCCGTGGCTCCGTTCATCGCCGTCGCCCTGTGGCAGGCAGCGGACGGCAGCCCGTGGCTGGTGGGGATCTACCTGTCCTCCATGGCGGTGCTGACGCTGATCGCACTATTCGTGACCAAGGAAACCCGCGACGTCGACTACGAAAACAATTCCAGTGAGGCCGTGAAGGTCCTCTAGACCGTTCAAGCACAGCAGGCCCGGTTCCCTCTGCGGGAACCGGGCCTGCTTTTTGCCTGTTGGGCTGCCGTTGCCCCGGGATCGTCCGGGATCAGTCCAGGATCGAGGCGATGACGGCGCCGGCGGACACCGTCGCGCCGGGCAGTGCGCTCAGTCCGGAGATGGTGCCGGACTTGTGCGCGGTCAACGGCTGTTCCATCTTCATGGCCTCGAGCACCACCACGAGGTCACCCTCACGAACTGCCGCGCCGTCCTCGACGGCCACCTTGACGATGGTTCCCTGCATGGGGGAGGTCAGGTCATCGCCCGCGGCCGCGGTGGAAGCACCTCCGCGGGAACGCTTGCGGGACTTTCCGTTGCCGCGGGCGCCGTTGGGAGCGCCGGCTGCGGGGCCGCCAAGGCCGGCCGGGAGCACAACCTCGAGCCGCTTGCCGCCTACCTCAACGGTGACGCGCCGACGCTCGTCGTCGTCGCCCGTTCCGGGTTCGCCGCTCCAGGCCGGGATGGTGTTCTCGAACTCGGTCTCGATCCAGCGCGTGTGGACGCCGAAGGTGTCCTCGCCGGTGAAGGCGGGGTCTGCGGTGACGGCGCGGTGGAAGGGGAGCACGGTAGGCAGGCCGACGACGTCGATTTCCGCCAGGGCACGGCGTGCACGCTGCAGCGCTTCGCGGCGGGTGGCGCCGGTGACAATCAGCTTGGCGAGCATGGAATCGAAGTTCCCGCCCACGGTTTCGCCCGCTTCGATGCCCGAGTCCACGCGGACGCCGGGGCCGGTGGGCAGCTTGAACTCGGAGACGGTGCCGGGGGCGGGCATGAAGTTGCGTCCCGGGTCTTCGCCGTTGATGCGGAACTCGAAGGAATGCCCGCGCACTTCCGGGTCGCCGTAGCCCAGTGCCTCGCCGCGGGCGATGCGGAACTGTTCGCGGACCAGGTCCAGGCCGGTGACTTCCTCGGAGACCGGGTGTTCCACCTGCAGCCGCGTGTTGACCTCCAGGAAGGAAATGGTGCCGTCCTTGCCGACCAGGAATTCGCAGGTTCCGGCGCCCTGGTAGCCGGCTTCCTTGAGGATTGCCTTCGACGCCGAGTAGAGGCGGGCGTTCTGCTCTTCGGTGAGGAACGGGGCCGGGGCTTCCTCGACAAGCTTCTGGTTGCGGCGCTGCAGGGAGCAGTCGCGGGTGGAAATCACCACGACGTTGCCGTAGGCGTCCGCCAGGCACTGGGTTTCCACGTGGCGCGGGGCATCCAGGAAGCGCTCGATGAAGCACTCACCGCGGCCGAAGGCAGCCGTGGCCTCGCGGACGGCCGAGTCGAACATTTCGGGAATCTCTTCGCGGGTGCGGGCAACCTTGATGCCGCGGCCGCCGCCGCCGAAGGCTGCCTTGATGGCCAGCGGCAGTCCGTGGCGGTCCGCGAAATCCAGGACATCCTGGGCGGACTCGACCGGATCCTGCGTGCCCGGAACCAGCGGGGCGCCCACCTTGGCGGCGATGTGGCGGGCCTGCACCTTGTCCCCGAGTGAGGAGATGGCGCTGGGGGAGGGGCCGATCCAGGTCAGGCCGGCATCGATGACGCGCTGCGCGAACTCGGCGTTTTCGGAGAGGAAGCCGTAGCCGGGGTGGATGGCGTCGGCGCCTGCGCGTGCGGCGGCGTCGAGGATCTTGTCCATGTCCAGGTAGGACTCGGCCGCGGTGCTGCCGCCCAAGGCGTAGGCCTCGTCGGCGAGGCGGACGTGCAGGGCGTCGCGGTCGGGATCGGCGTAAACCGCAACGGCGGCAATTCCCTCATCGCGGGCGGCGCGGATAACCCGGACCGCAATCTCGCCGCGGTTGGCAATGAGGATCTTGGTGAGTGCCTTGGCGGGGGTCGCAGCAGGCTCGGGGATGTTCTGGCTCATTGGTGCACTGGCTCCTTTTGATCTGTTCGGAGCCTAGCGCGGTTTTGTGGTCTCGGGCCATAATGCGTGCTGTTTCTGCGTGGGAACCGGCCGTTCGTTGTGGGGATTCTACAAAAGCCGGGAGCTCCTTGGGCGCGCGGCGGGGTCGGCAACTATCCCTCCACCGGCGTCTACCCTTCCTCGTCCGGAGGCTCTGTTCCTCCACCGGCCGATGCTGACGGCGCGCTGCTCCCGGTAGGGCCCGCTGGGGGTGCGAACTCCGATGCCGCGTGGTTGATGGAGACATGAGATCTCCCAGTCCGCTCCCTGCCGGGATTAATGGCACGCCCTTCACTGTCTCGAAAGCCCAGGCACAAGGTGTCGGTGCGGAGCGGCTCCGTGCTTCTGACCTGAGGACTCCCAGCCGGTCCGTCCGCGTGCCAGCAGGAGGCCGGTTCTCCCTGGCTGAGAGCTGCCGTCCGTACGTGGAGTTACTGCCGGACGCCGTCGTCAGCCATGCAACGGCGGCGCGGCTGCACGGACTGGTGCTTCCGCGGAGGCTGGCCGAGGAACCGGTGATCCATTTGAGCCGGCCCCCAGGGCGAGGGAAGCCAAGGAGACGGAATGTCGTGGGGCACCGTTTGGACCTAATGGCGCATGAGACGGAGGAGGTCCAGGGACTGCCCGTCACCAGCATTGCCCGCACGTGGCTGGATCTTGCCGGGATGTTGTCTCCGGAAGAGCTTGTTGTTATGGGGGACCAGATGGTCAGCGAGCATCAGCGGAATTTTGGAACGCCCCGTGTGGCGCTCGTGCAATTGGCGGATCTGCGCGAATTTATCAACGACAAGGCGAACAACTCCCATGTCCGTAAATGCCGGACTGCACTGGACCTCCTCCGCGTGGGAGTGGATTCACCGCCGGAAACGCGGTTGCGGTTGATGCTGCTTGCTGATCCGGAACTGCCCGAATTCCTTCCAAATGTTGCCATCTGTGATGCCACGGGGGAGCCGCAGGTATGGACTGATCTCGGCTGCAGGGAATACCGGACCTGTCTTGAGTACGACGGCGTGCATCACCTAACTCCCGAACAGCAGGCCCGTGATCACTATCGGGATCTCAAGACGGCCGAGCTGGGCTGGATTCAGGTCAAGATAAGCAAAGCTGACTTCGCGCAGGGCCAGCACCGTATCAGGGCAAAGGTACGGAGAGGCCTGGCCCTGGCCGGGTGGCGCCCGGGTAGCGGCTCGTAGGGCTGCTGTCCCGCGGTGCTAGTACAGATAACGGGGTTTTGGGGTCGGGATAAGCCCGTTATCTGTACAACGGTTGCGGTCCGGGCCCGGGTAAGCACGTTATCTGTACAACGGTTGCGGTTGCGCGGTGCTAGTACAGGTAACGGGGTTTTGGGGTCGGGATAAGCCCGTTATCTGTACAACGGCTGCGGACCGGGTCGGGATAAGCCCGTTATCTGTACAACGGCTGCGGTCCGGGCCGGGATGAGCCCGTTATCTGTACAACGGCTGCGGTTGCGCGGTGCTAGTACAGATAACGGGGTTCTGGCGCCGGGATAAGCCCGTTATCTGTACAACGGCTGCGGACCGGGCCGGGGTAAGCCCGTCATCCGCTCAGTAGATCGCCCCAGCACCGTCAAACGCGGCGCAGGAACTACTTCCAGAGGTCGATGATCCGCACGTCGGCGCTGGCCAGCAGCTGGCGCAGCGTCGAAACGGAAAGACCGACGACGGCGTGCGGGTCGCCGTCGACCCGCTCGATGAACGCCCCGCCCAGGGAATCGATAGTGAAGGAACCGGCCACCTGCAGCGGCTCGCCCGTGGCGATGTAGGCCTCGATCTCGTCCTCCGAAAGCTTCACGAAGTGCACCTCGGCGGAGGACACCGCCCCGAGGGTGGCCCCGGAACCGTCCTCGTCCGTGTCGCGGCAGTCCACCAGCCAGTGCCCGGTGTGCAGCACCCCGGAGGAACCGCTCATGCGGCGGATCCGTTCGCGGGCGACGTCGGCCTCCCACGGCTTGCCGTGCGCCTCGCCGTCGAACTCGAAGACCGAATCGCAGCCGATCACCAGGGCGCCGTCGGCCTCGGGCAGGGACGCCACGGCTTCGGCCTTGGCGCGGGCCAGCAGCAGGGCCGTGTCGTGCGGGTCGGTCAGGCCGTAGCGGGCGGTGACGGCGTCTTCATCGACGTCGGAGACGAGGACGGTGTGGCTGATGCCGGCGTCGGTCAGCAGCTTGGTGCGGGCGGGGGACGCGGAGGCCAGGATGAGGCTAAGGTTCGGGTTGGTCACGGGTTCAAGCCTAGTGCCGGTGCGGACCGGCCAGGAAACCAAAAACGCCGGGCCGCCCCCGAAGGGACGGCCCGGCGTCGTACTGCAGGGAGGATCAGCTCTTGGACTCAACCAGCAGGGGAACCTCGATCTGCTCGGAATCGTCCGCGAAGGGATCGCCCTGGCGGCGTGCGTTGTACAGTCCGCTGTCCAGCAGTCCGTTGCGCCGGGCCACGAGGGTGGGGACCACCGTCTGGCCGGCCACGTTCACGGCGGTGCGGCCCATGTCCAGGATCGGATCGATGGCCAGCAGCAGGCCGACGCCGGCCAGCGGCAGGCCGAGGGTGGACAGGGTCAGCGTGAGCATCACGACGGCGCCGGTGGTGCCGGCGGTTGCGGCGGAACCCAGGACCGAAACCAGTGCAATCAGCAGGTAGTCGGTGAAGACCAGGTCCACGTTGAAGAACTGTGCCACGAAGATCGCGGAGACGGCCGGGTAGATGGAGGCGCAGCCGTCCATCTTGGTGGTTGCACCCAGGGGCACGGCGAAGGATGCGTAGGCGCGGGGCACGCCGAGGTTGCGCTCGGTCACTCGCTGGGTCAGCGGCAGCGTTCCCACCGAGGAGCGGGAAACGAAGGCCAGCTGGATAGCGGGCCAGGCGCCGGAGAACCACTGGCGGACGGAGAGGCCGTGGGCCTTGATCAGCGCCGGGTAGACACCGAACAGCACCAGGAACAGGCCGAGGTAAACGGTGAGGGCGAACATGCCCAGGGATCCGATGGTGTCCCAGCCGTAGGTGGCGACGGCGGTGCCGATGAGGCCGACCGTGCCAACCGGTGCGAGGCGGATGATCCACCACAGGACCTTCTGGATGACGGCCAGCGCCGAGGCATTCAGGGCCAGGAACGCTTCAGCGGGCTTGCCGACCTTGAGGGCGGCGATGCCGACGGCGATCGCGATCACGAGGATCTGCAGCACGTTGAAGCTGACGCTAGTGGTGACGTCACCGGACTCCGCCACCTTGGAGCTGGCACCGAGTCCCAGGAAGTTGGCCGGCACCAGTCCGGTCAGGAAGCCCACCCAGCTGCCCTGGCTGCCGTTGAACTCCTCACCCTGGCTCACGTCGGCGTTGTTGCCGGGCTGCAGGAAGAAGCCGAGCAGGATGCCGATGACAACGCTGATAAGTGCCGTAATGGCGAACCAGAGCAGCGTCTGCCAGGCCAGGCGGGCGGCGTTGGACACGGCCCGGAGGTTGGCGATGGAGCTGACCACGGCGGTGAAGATCAGCGGGACAACGGCGGCCTTCAACAGCGAGACGTAGCTCGTGCCGATGGTGTCCAGAGTGGTGGTGAGCCAGTTCGGCTCATCGTCAACGGTACCCATTGACTTGGCCAGCAGGCCCAGCGCCAGGCCCGCAATAAGGGCGGCGATGATCTGCGGTCCGAAGGACGTTACCCACTTGGGCAGCCGCCGGGCGGGGGATTCAGGGGAGGAGGTCTGTGAGGTCACGGAAAGACTCTAGCCGTGCGCCATTATCAGAACTGCCTCAAAGTTGCGAAATGTGACGGACCGAAAAAGCTGCGGCAGGTACCTGGTGGTGGCCGGATCCGCGCCGTTACTGCCAGGAAACGGCAGTGGCCCGGGGGACTCCCCGGGCCACTGTGACTAAGATCGCAGGCGCTTACTTCCCAAGCAGGGCCCGCCGCAGCGTGTCCAGTCCCACGGAGCCGAGCTGTAGGGCCCGGGTGTGGAAAGCCTTCTCATCGAACGCCTCGCCCTCCCGGCTGCGGACCTCGTCGCGGATCTGTTCCCAGAGCCGCTGGCCCAGCTTGTAGGAGGGGGCCTGGCCCGGCCAGCCCAGGTACCGGGTGAACTCGAAGTTCAGCTGTCCCTCGCTGATGGTCATGTTTTCCTTCAGGAACGCGTAGCCCTTGTCGGCGGTCCAGGTGCCTTCGCCCCAGCGTTCCGGGATTTCCAGTTCGAGGTGGACTCCGATGTCGAAGACCACGCGTGCGGCACGCATCCGCTGCGCGTCCAGCATTCCCATCCGGTCGCCCGGGTCGCTGAGGTAGCCCAGCTGCTCCATGAGCCGTTCGGCGTACAGCGCCCAGCCCTCGCCGTGGCCGGAAACCCAGCAGATGTTCCGCCGCCAGTCGTTGAGCAGCCCGCGGGAGGCGGTCGCCGTCGCAATCTGCAGGTGGTGCCCCGGAACGCCCTCGTGGTAGACGGTGGTGGTTTCCTGCCAGGTGGTGAAGGTGTCCTCGCCGGCCGGCACGGACCACCACATGCGGCCCGGACGGGAGAAGTCGTCGCTGGGGCCGGTGTAGTAGATCCCGCCCTCCTGTGTGGGGGCAATCATGCACTCGATCCGGCGCATCGGTTCGCTGATCTCGAAGTGGGATCCGGACAGATCGGCGACGGCACGGTCCGCCAGGTCCTGCATCCAGGCCTGCAACTCGTCCGTTCCGTGCAACTGGCGTGCCGGGTCCTCATCGAGGATGCGCATGGCTTCAGCCACGGTGGCGCCGGGCCGGATCTGCTCGGCCACGGCTTCCTGCTCGGCGATGATGCGGTCCAGTTCCTCCACGCCCCACTGGTAGGTCTCGTCCAGATCAACGGCGGATCCGAGGAACTGGCGGGACATCAGTGCGTAACGCTCCCGGCCCACGGCATCCTCGGCAGGGGCCGCCGGAAGCAATTCCTCTTCAAGGAACGAAGCGAGGCTGGTGTAGGCCCGGCGGGCCGCGTCGGCGCCGGTCCGCAGGTCTGCGCGAAGTGGGGCGGGCAGCTCCGCGCCGCCGGGCAGGGAGGCGTTGGCGGCAAGGGCGTCAAAGAATCCGCCGTCCTCGGCATAGGCGGAGGCCTGCTCAATGACGATCTTCACCTGCCGGCGGGCGGCCACCCGGCCGCGTGCGATGCCGCTGCGCAGGCTGGTGATGTAGCCCGCGACGGCGTCGTCCACGTTGTTCAGGCGGCCCGCAATATGGAGCCACTGCTCCTCGGTGTCCGTGGGCATCAGGTCGAAGATGCTGCGGATTCTCTGCGCGGGGGAAGCAATGTTGTTCAGCTCCGCCAGGTCCCAGCCGGACTCGTGGATTTCCAGGTCCAGGCCGAGGCGCTCGTGCATGGCGTCAAGGGTCACGCTGTCGACGTCGTCAGCGGGCTGCAGTCCGTCCAGCCGTCCGAGCGTCTCCCGGACGGCTTCGGCCATGGACTCCAGACCGGCAGGCGAGTAGTCGCCGTATTCGGTTTCCCGGCCGGGGATGCCCAGGGACGTGGCGAGGGAGGGGTCCAGCTGCAGGAGCGTGGCGGTGAAGGCATCGGCAACGGCGTCGATGGCGGTGGGCTGGCGTACCGGGGCACTGCTGGCAGCGGCGGACGCGGGCACGAAAGGAGGTGTCTGTTGGGTCACAAAGGTAGCCTAACCGCAGAGCGGCACGCCGGTCTTGTTTGTGACTAGCGGAAACTCCGCCGCCAGGACCCGGGCCCGGGCTTCGGGTCCAGGCGCAGGTTCCGCCGCCGTGCCCACGCGCGGTGGGCCGGGCGGACAGGAGGCAGGGGTGCGGTCTGTGCTCCCAACCCGGCGACGACGGCGGCCAGGGCCGCGAGTTCCTCGTCCGTCGGGGAACCGGAAACCACCGAAAACAACGGCTCCGGAGCCGGTTCCGGGGCCGTGCCGTCGATGCTCACAGCGGCATGTTCCCGTGCTTCTTGGCGGGCAGGGATGCCCGCTTGTCCCGCAGCGCACGCAGGCCCCTGATCAGCTGCAGGCGGGTCTCCGAAGGGGCGATGACGGCGTCCACGTAACCGAGCTCGGCCGCCTGGTAGGGGTTGAGCAGCTCGTCTTCATACTGCTCGATGTATTGGCGCCGGACGTCCTCAACGTCCCCGCCGGCGTCGGCCGCTGCCTTGAGCGGTGCACGGTAGAGGATGTTCACCGCACCCTGGGCGCCCATCACGCCGATCTGCGCCGTGGGCCAGGCGAGGTTAATGTCCGCGCCGAGCTTCTTGGAGCCCATCACGATGTAGGCGCCGCCGTAGGCCTTGCGGGTAATGACCGTCAGCTTGGGAACCGTGGCCTCGGCGTAGGCGTAGAGGAGCTTGGCGCCGCGGCGGATGATGCCCTGGAACTCCTGGTCCTTGCCCGGCAGGAAGCCCGGCACGTCCACGAAGGTCAGGATCGGGATATTGAAGGCGTCGCAGTTGCGGACAAACCGGGCCGCTTTCTCGGAGGCGGCGATGTCCAGGGTGCCGGCAAACTGCATGGGCTGGTTGGCCACGATGCCTACGGTGTGGCCCTCCATGCGGCCGTAGCCGATGATCACGTTCGGGGCGTACAGCGCCTGCATTTCCAGGAAGTGCCCGTCGTCCAGGACGGTCTCAATGACGGTGCGGATGTCATAGGGCTGGTTCGCGGAGTCAGGGATCAGCTCATCCAGGGCCAGATCGGCGTCGGTGGTTTCCGGATCGGAGTCGAACGCGGTCAGCGGGGCTTCGGCCAGGTTGTTCGACGGAAGGAAATCGAGCAGTTCGCGCACGAACTCCACGGCGTCCTCTTCGTCGGAGGCGAGATAGGCGGATGTGCCCGTGTTGGCGTTGTGCTGCCGGGCGCCGCCGAGGGTTTCCATATCCACGTCTTCACCCGTGACCGTCTTGATGACGTCGGGTCCGGTGATGAACATGTGCGAAGTCTTGTCCACCATCACCACGTAGTCGGTGAGGGCGGGGGAGTAGGCGGCACCGCCGGCCGAGGGACCCATGATCAGTGAGATCTGGGGAACGACGCCGGAGGCGTGGACATTGTTGCGGAAGATATCGGCGAACATGGCCAGCGAGGCGACGCCTTCCTGGATGCGGGCTCCGCCGCCATCCAGGATGCCGATCACCGGGCAGCCGTTGCGCAGGGCGAATTCCTGCACCTTGACGATCTTCTCGCCGTTGACCTGGCTCAGGGAGCCGCCGTAAACACTGAAGTCCTGGCTGTAGACAGCCACGGGGCGCCCGTCGACTGTGGCGTAACCGGAAACCAGTCCGTCGCCGAGGGGCTTCTTCTTTTCCATGCCGAAAGCCGTGGAGCGGTGCACGGCGAGGGCATCGAACTCCACGAAGGATCCCGCGTCCACCAGCAGGTCGATCCGCTCGCGGGCGGTGTGCTTGCCGCGGGCGTGCTGCTTTTCCACTGCCGCCTCCCCCGAGGGCATCGCTGCCAATGCCTGCCGACGCCGGAACTCGGCAATCTTGCCGGCCGTCGTATGCAGGGACAGGTCCTGGTCGATGCTCAAAGGGGCCTCCGGGTGCTTCAGTTCAGACGCTGCCGAGCCTTCGGGGGATCCCGGGGCTGAGGCAGTGCAGGGCGTTAAGTAGGTTCCGCACAAAATGCGTGACGGTTTACCCAGTCTAGTGAGCCGCAGCAGGGGGACCGAGTGTAGAAAACCTACAATTTCGTCTCCCGCCGGTTGGTCCGGCCCATTGAGCCCCAGGTTTGGTGAACGTCACCCTGGGTTGTCCGGATCCCTGCACGTTGTCCGGATCCCCGCGGGTTGTCCCCCCGGTTTGTCCGGATCCCCCGGGTTGTCCCCCCGGTTTGTCCGGATCCCTGCGCTTTGTGACAATCCCTCCGCCGCGCGGTGCAGGGATTGCCACAAAACGCGGGGATTGCGACAAACTGCAGGGTTTCCCCTCCCGGACACGATGTTACCGGCTAGTAACATAGCAGTGAGGTGCATTACCCTGTGCCTATGAGCATCCCCAACAGCACCCCGGAAACGGCGTCCCGGTCCCTCGCCGGACGCACCATCCTGATGTCCGGCGGAAGCCGCGGCATCGGCCTCGCCATTGCCCTGCGCGCAGCAGCGGACGGCGCCAACATCGCCATGCTCGCTAAAACGGCGCAGCCGCACCCGAAGCTCGAAGGGACCGTCTACACGGCCGCCGAACAGCTGGAAGCAGCCGGCGGCAAGGCCCTGCCGATCATCGGCGACGTGCGCAGCGACGAAGACGTTGCCCGCGCCGTCGAATCCACCATCGAGCAGTTCGGCGGGATCGACATTGTCCTGAACAACGCCTCAGCCATCGACCTTTCCGGCACCGACGCCGTGTCGATGAAGAGCTATGACCTGATGGCCGACATCAACACCCGCGGCACGTTTATGCTTTCCAAGTTCTCCCTGGATGCCCTGCGCCGCTCCGGCAACGGCCACATCCTCACCCTTTCCCCGCCCCTGAACCTGGATCCCAAGTGGGCCGGCGGCTACCTGGCGTACACCATGGCCAAGTACGGCATGTCCCTCACGACGCTCGGCCTGGCCGAGGAACTGAAGAACGACGGCGTGTCCGTGAACTCGCTCTGGCCGGTGACCGGGATTAACACCGCGGCCATCCGCAACATGCCCGGGGGAGACAAGCTCGCCGCGGCCTCCCGCAGCGCGGACATCATGGCGGACGCGGCGCACGCGGTCCTCACCCGTCCCAGCGGCCAGTCCACCGGCAACTTCTATACGGATGAGGAAGTGCTGCGGGAGGAAGGGATCACGGATTTCAGCCGCTATGCACCCGGCGTGCCCGCGGACAAGCTGATGCCGGACTTCTTCCTCTAACCTGCGCTGCCGGGCCGTGCGCGAAGGGAATGTCAGGGCGCCCGCGTAAGATCGGAAGAATGCAACTGCACTACTCCAGCATGGAAAGACCTGCCCTGGACCCCGGCCGCCTGAGGGCGGCGCTGGTGGCACCCAACGGTCCCTTCGCTGCGCTGGAAGTGGTGGAGGAGACCGGATCCACCAATACGGATCTGGCAGATGCTGCACGGCTGCGCCCCTGGGAGGTTGCGGACCTAACTGTCCTGACCGCCGAACTGCAGACGGCAGGCCGCGGCCGGATGGACCGCAGCTGGGTGGCTCCGGTGCGTTCCTCGCTGTTCGTGAGCGTGCTGCTGCGTCCGGTGAACCCGTCCGGGCGGCCCCTGCCCACAACCTCCTACGGCTGGCTGTCGCTGCTGGCCGCCCTGGCCATGGCCGAAAGCGTGGCCGCGCGCACCGGCGTCGAGGCCCGGTTGAAATGGCCGAACGATGTCATGGTGGACGGGCGGAAACTCGCCGGTGTGCTGGCCCAGTTGGTTCCGGCGTCCGACGGCGGCCCGCCGGCCGTGGTGGTCGGCGTCGGCCTGAACGTGAGCCTCACGGACGAGGACCTGCCCGTCCCCACCGCCACCAGCCTGTTGATGGAATATGCCTCCACTACGGACCGGAACATCCTCCTGCAGGATTACCTGTTGGCGTTGGCCGCCCGGTACCGGGCGTTCTGCTCGGTGGACGGCGACCCGGAAGCCGTGCCTGCCGGATCCCGGGAATCCCTGCGGGACGAGGTGGCGGCACGCCTGGGCACCCTGGGCCGGGGTGTGAGTGCGCAGCTGCCCGGCGGAAACGTCCTTACCGGACGTGCCGTTGCCCTGGCACCGACGGGAGCGCTGGTGATTGTCGACGACGCCGGCGCCACGCATACCGTCAGCGCCGCCGACGTCGTACACCTGCGCCCCGAGCAGCCGTGAGGGCCCAATCCATCCGCCTGCCGGGAGGCGCCCCGTGCGCCTGAAGCTCTCTCCCGGCGAGCACATCATCGCCGCAGGCCGCCCGCACGCCCGTTCCCTGTGGAAACCGCTGGTGTTCGCTGGAATCACCGGAGCCCTCGCCGGTTACGCCCTGGGATGGCTGGGCCGTGACTCGCTGCCCGGACAGCTGGCCGAATTCAGCCCCTACCTCCAGCCGGCGGTCGTGGTGCTGGCTGTGCTGCTGCTGGCCCGCTACGCCGTTCCGCCCGTGCTGCGCTGGCTGGCCGGGCGCATCATCCTCACCGACCGGAGGCTGATCCAGCGGCAGGGAGTGCTGATGCGCCGCGAGCACGAGATTGCCCTTGCCGCCATCTACCAGCTGGAAATCCGGCAGTCCGTGACGGACCGGATGCAGCGCAGCGGGACCCTCATCCTCGACCTCGGACACGGGCGGATCATGCAGTATCCGGCGGTGCCGGAGGTGCACCGTTTCCGCTCCATTGTGGTCTCCGCCATTGGTCAGCTGCCGCTGACTGCCATGTTCGATGGTGTAGATATGGAAACGGATGGGGAATACGACTACGAAGGGAGGGACGATGACTGATACCGGCCACGGCGAGCTCGGTCCCGCAAGCCACCCCGAACCCATGACCCCGCCAGTGCAGCCCGTTCCGGTACCTCGTCCCGACTACTCCCTGGCCAGCACCGGCACCGAGATTGACCGGGAGGATGTGCGCAGGCTGGAGGCGCAGCTGCTCGGCGGACCGCGTACGCTTCGCCGCCGCGAAGCCGCCGCCGAAGCGGGCGTCTCCCTGCTTTCCGCCCGCAAGCTCTGGCGGGCCATGGGTTTCCCCAACCTCGACGACGACGCCGTCTTCTTCACCGAACAGGACCGCGAGGCCCTGACCACCGTGATCGAACTGGTACGGGACGAGCAGCTCACCGAGGAAGCAGCTATCTCCATCATGCGGTCCATCGGCCAGATGACGGACCGGATGGTGGTCTGGCAGGTCGAAGCGCTGGTGGAGGAAATGGTGGTCCGCCGCGGAATCACCGACGCAGAGGCCCGCAAGCGGCTTGTCGAGGCACTTCCCGACCTCATTGAGCCGCTCGAGAAGACCCTTGTCTACGCCTGGAAACGCCAGCTCAACGCGGCCATCCAGCGCCTGGCCCTGCGTGCGGAGGCCGGCCTGGCAAGCCACGACGACGCCGCCTCCGATGACGCGCCGCTGCCCTTGGCGCGAGCGGTTGGTTTTGCCGACCTCGTCTCCTACACCAGCCTTTCCCGGCAGATGAACGAGAAGACCCTGGCCCAGATGGTGCAGCGTTTCGAGCACAAGTGCGCAGAGATCATTTCGGTGGGCGGCGGACGGCTGGTGAAGACCATCGGTGACGAGGTCCTCTTCAATGCGGAGACACCGGAGGCCGGGGCGGAGATCTCACTTGCGCTGGCGAAGGCGTTTACCGAGGACGATCTGCTGCCCTCTGCCCGGGTGTCCCTGGTCTGGGGCAGGGTGCTCTCACGGCTGGGCGATATCTACGGGCCCACCGTCAACCTCGCTTCCCGGCTCACCTCCCTGGCCGAACCAGGCACTGTCCTTACCGATGCCTCCACGGCTGCGGCGCTGAAGGACAACCCCAAGTTCGTGCTCATCCCGCACCAGCCGCGCAACGTGCGCGGGTTCGGCGAAATCCATCCGGTGACCCTGGCCCGGGGGACCGGGTCCGGCCTGGTGCTGGACTAGCGGCACCTCCTGCCTGGCTTGCCCTCCGCGGCTACTCGTGACGAGGCTCACCCCCTCCTGAGATGTGTGCAACACTATGCGGTGGAACTGCTGTGCCCGCCGCGTTGTCCGCGGCACTGCCTCGGTTTCGGTGCAGGTTCATAACCAGGGGGAAACATCGTGGCAGTGCGTGGGGGAAAAGCACGTCTACTCACCCGTAGGCGGCGGAAGGCGGTCTCGGTAGGGTCGGCTGTCGCCGTCACCACGGCGCTGGTCACCGGAGCCTTGCTATATCCCGGCTTCGCCAGCGCCGATGTGGACCTGAACGACGGCGGCGTCTGGGTCACCAACCGGACCCAGGGCATGGTCGGCCACCTGAACTACCCCTCCAAGCTCCTGGACGGCGGCTACACCGCCAACAGCGACAATTTTGACGTCCTGCAGAACGCAGGCACCGTCTACAACCTCAACACCGACCAGTCCAAGATCAGCCCCGTGGACGTGGCCAACGTTGTCCGCGGCGCGGAAGTCCAGCTTCCCGGAACGGCCGCTTTCTCCTTCGGCACTGAGACCGCGGCGGTCACCGACCCGGCACAGGGCAGGGTCTGGATTACCCCCGTCAGCGAGATGGGATTCTTCAGCGACGGGGAAAACGAGCCCGTACTGGAAGGCAACCCCGGGGTGCTTGCCGCGGTTTCCGCCAGCGACCAAGTGGTTGTTGCAGCACCGGAAGACGGCATGCTCTACACCTTCGAGAAGGATGAAGACGGCGGTTACGGTGAACCCGAGGGGCAGGAGGCCCCGGCGCTGAAGGACTTCAAGGACGCGCAGATAGCCGCGGTCGGGAATCAGGCCGTGGTCCTAAACACGGAGACTGAGACGCTGCTGCTACCCAACGGTGAAACGGTCGGCATTCCGGACTCCAAGAACGCGAAACTCCAGCAGAGCGGGCCGGCGAGCGACTTCGTGGCCATAGCCACGGAGGAAGCCCTTATCCTGCAGCCGCTCGACGGCGGAGATCCGGAAGTCACGGACATCGACGCCGGCGGCGGGGCTGCCGCACCGGTGAAGCTGGGAGACTGCGTATACGCCGCCTGGGCGGGAGCCGGAACCCACCTGCGGAACTGCGGCAACGATGCCGAGGACGCCCGCGAAGACATCCCCGACCTCACCGCGTCCTCCGAGCTGGTCTTCCGGGTCAACCGGGACGTGGTGGTACTCAACGATGTCAACGGCGGTGACGTCTGGCTGGTGCTCGAAAACATGCAGCTGGTGGATAACTGGGGAGACATCATTCCGCCCCAGCAGGATTCGAGCGACGACGAGGAAGAGTCAGCCAGCGAAAACCCGGTGAACACCCTTCCCGACCGCACCACGGAAAACCGGCCCCCCTCGGCAGCCGATGACCAGGTTGGTGCCCGTGCAGGGCGCACAACGATCCTCCAGGTGCTCGAGAACGACAGCGATCCCGACGGCGACCTCCTGACGGCTTCGGTTGTCGGCGACATGCCGCGGGTGGGTTCCGTGGAACCGATTTACAACGGTGCCGCGTTGCAGATCGTGGTTCCGGGCAATACCGCGGGCGGCACCGGTACCTTCACTTATGAGGTCAGCGACGGACGCGGCGGCACTGACACTGCCACGGTGACAGTGAATGTGGCGGGACCGGGCGAAAACACGCCTCCGGAGCAGCGGCGGAAGACGAAGATCCTGCTCGAACAGGGAAAATCGGTCAGCCAGAACATCCTTAATGACTGGAAGGACGCAGACGGAGACGACCTGGTGCTGGTCAGCGCCGAGCCCACCGAAGACGGGGACCAGATCCGTCCCAGCTCCGACGGCCTGCTGGACTTCCGGGACGTCGGAAAGACACAGGGGATCAAGGAAGTTTCCGTCACAGTCTCCGACGGCACGGACGAGGTCGAGGGCACGGTGACCTACGACGTCCGGCCCGGAGGGGTCCTTCCTCCGGTTGCCAATTTTGACCACGTCACCACCACTGTCGACCAGCCGGTGCAGATGTTTCCGCTGAAGAATGACCTGGACCCGGCCGGGGGACAACTGGCCCTGGCCAAGGCCGAGGGTGAAAACGGCGTGGTGGTCACGCCCGATTACCAGACCGGCTCCATCGGTTTCACGCCCACGGAAGCCGGGACCTATTACATCGAATACCTGGTGACCAACGGTCCGCAGAGTGCCAACGGCCTCATTCGTGTGGACGTCAATGCTTCCGGCCGCGGCGGTGTGCCCGTTGCCGTGCGTGACGTCGCCCTGCTGCCCCGCGACGGGAACGTCCTGGTGGATGTGCTGGCCAATGACACCGATCCCGCCGGCGGAATCCTGGTGGTGCAGTCCATCAGGGCTGCAGATGCCTCGCCTGACTCGCCGGTTAATGTCGCCGTCCTGGACCGTAACCTGCTGCAGATCCACGATGTACGGGGACTCAACCAGCAAATGGTATTGGAGTATTCCGTTTCCAACGGCACAGCGTCGAAAACGGGGGAAGTCAACATCATCCCCGTTGAGCCGCCGGCAACTCTGCTGCCGCCCACGGCCGGGGCCGACGAGGCAGTAGTCCGGGTAGGGGACGTGGTGACCATTCCGGTCCTCAACAACGACTCCTCTCCCACGGGCGGAAAGCTGGCGCTGAACCCGGTACTGCCGCAGGCAGTTGACCCTGCGGACGGACAGATGTTCGTCTCGGACGACAAGCTGCGGTTCGTCGCCGGACCGAATGCGAAGACCGTCTACGCCATCTACGAAGTCACCGATGACACGGGACAGAAAAACTCCGCCCAGGTGCGCATCAACATCCGCCCCCGTGACGACGAGAAAAACACCCCGCCGGTTCCCTTGAACGTCGAGGGACGAGTGGTCGCCGGAACCACGGTCCGCATTCCGATTCCGTTGGACGGACTGGACGCGGACGGGGATTCAGTGGTGCTCAACGGGATCGGCAGCGCCCCCACCAAGGGCGCCGCCCTGGCGGGTCCGAACTTCATCGACTACACCGCGCTGTCGCAGGCCGCCGGCACGGACTCATTCACGTACACCGTCCGGGACCGGTTGGGACTGGAAAACACCGGAACTGTTCAGGTGGGAATCGCTCCCGCCGCCCAGGCCAACCAAAAACCAGTAGCGGTTGAGGACGCAGTCACTCTGCGCCCGGGACGCGCCCATGCCGTTCCCGTGCTGCGCAACGACTCCGATCCTGACGGCGACCCGATTTCGCTGAACTCATCGATGGTCTCCGGCAGCGATCCAGCGCTCGAAACCCGGTCGGACCTTTCCCAGATCCTCCTGAAGTCACCGAAGACACCGGGTACGTACGGTGTCAGCTACGGAGTCCAGGACAACCGCGGGGCCGCGACCACGGGCAACGTCACCGTGATTGTTGATGAGAACGCTCCGCTGCTGCCCCCGGTTTCGCGCGATGACCTGGTGGACGCGTCTGAAACACGGGACAAGACCTTTGTGGAAGTTCCGGTACTGGAAAACGACGAGGATCCGGACGGACTCGCCAGCGACATGTCCGTGGAAATCCTCGGGGACCGACCCACCGCGTCAGTTTCCGATGGAACCGTGCGGGTGGACCTGACCGACGAAGCGCAGATCATCCCCTACACCGCACGGGATGAAGACGGCGGCACTTCCAGCGCCATCATCTGGGTACCGGGGCTCAGCACGCAGTACCCGATGCTGCGGGAGGCCGAGCCTTTGGAAGTCCAGGCTGGAAGCACCCTGGACCTGAACCTGAAATCCCTCGTAGTGGTGCGGGACGGCCGCACCCCCCGGATTACCGATGCCGAGTCCGTACGGGCCATTGGCACCAAGGACGGGGGAGCACGCATCATGGGCACCTCCACTCTGCGCTATGCACCCCACCCGGACTATTCCGGCCTCGGCTCAGTGACCTTTGAGGTTACGGACGGAGCAGGCCCCGAAGACCCGGACGGACTGAAGGCCACGCTGACGGTGCTGGTAAACGTCATCCCCCTGCCCGAACAGAATTATCCGCCCACTATCAGTTCGGGATCCTTGGAAGTAGCCAAGGGTGAACCGGTCAAGATCCTGGACCTTGCCGGGCTTGCTTCGGACCCCAACCCCGAGGATGCGGACCGTCTCCGGTTCAAGCTGACTGCCGGCGTTCCCACCGGCTTCGAAGGTGAACTCGATGGCAGCGAACTGAGGATCGCCGCGAGCGATGACGCAGCCGTCGGGGCCACTGCAGAGATCTGGGTGTCCGTGACGGACGGGCGCGGCGAACCCGTGGTGGGGCGAGTGGACCTCACAGTTGTGGCTTCGATGCGCTCCCTCCCGGTGGCCAATGACGATGCTGTTCCGGACGCGGTCCAGGGCCGCGAGGTGACAGTGCCGGTATTGGAGAACGACTTCAATCCGTTTGAGGATAAGCCGCTTGAGCTCGTGGACGTCAGGGCCGACGGCAACGGCACTGCCGTTATCCAGGGTTCCAACGTAGTGGTGACGCCGGGGGCGGAGTTCGTGGGCAGTATGGGGGTCCAGTACACGGTGCGGGACCGCACCGGTGAACTGAGCCGCCAGGCCGTGGGCCAAATCCGCCTGACCGTCCAGGGCAAGCCTGCTGCCCCCTCGACACCCATTGTCGAGTCCACCCGCAGCCGCACGGTTGTTCTGACTTGGAGCCCGCCCGCGGCCAACGGTTCACCGATCACCGGCTACACCGTCACCGCGGCCAACGGCTTTAGCCAGGCCTGCCCGGCAACGACCTGTACGCTAAACGGGCTCACCAACAACGTGGAGTACGTCTTCCGGGTGACGGCGACCAACGCCCATGGAACATCCGCGCCGTCGCCGACCTCCGCCGTCGCCCGTCCCGACACCCAGCCTGAGCGTCCTGCGCCCCCTACCTTGGAAGAGGGAGACCGGGAACTGACCGTCAGCTGGATACCGCCGGCCAATGACGGCTCACCCATCACGGGATACGAGCTGCAAATCTCGCCCGCGCCGCCCAACGGCGTTGTGCAGAAATCGGCACCCGCTGCAGGCGGCAAGCTGGTGTGGACCGGATTGGAGAACGGTACCAGCTACCGCGTGCGGGTCCAGGCCCGAAACTCGGCGCCTGAACCGTCCGAGTTCAGCGAATACTCGGTGCCGGAATTCCCCAACGGCCTGCCCGGCGCTCCGCCTGCTCCCACCACGGAGAGTGCCCTTCCGCTGGGCAGGGAAACCCAGATCACCGTGAAATGGAGCGAGGCACCCAGCAACGGCGCACCCGTCCTCGAGTATCGGGTGCACGAGTACCACGGCGAGTCCGTCAGCAGGACCATGGAAAGCGGAAACCAAGTGCCGGAAATGACCGTGAGGGTGGGGAACTCGGAGTTGGACTACTCCTACGCCATCCAGGCACGCAACCGGAGCGGCTGGGGTGAAATCGGTCCGCGGTCCGCGCCGCGGCGTGCCATGGGCGCCCCCGATGCTCCGCCCGCGCCGAAACTGGAGCCGGCAAACACCGGGGGCCCCGGCCGCGCAGTGAAGATTACATTCGCGCCCCTGTCCGCCGCGGCACGGAACGGCGCGAGCGAACAGGAAGTTACCTACACCGCCAAGTTCTACAGTGACGGAGCTGAAATCCAAACCCGATCGGTCCGCAGCGGGGACGTGGTGGACGGATTGGTGAACGGGAAAACCATCACCGCTGTCCTGTCAGCTTCCGTGGTGGTGGACGGATCAACCTATCCGAGCCCAGCAGGAAGCTCTTCCCTCGGCGTAGTTGCGCACGGTGCACCGGGCACACCCTTGGTCACGAAATCGGACGGGGACAGCTTCAAACCGGGCGCATCTGCAACATGGACCCCGCCCGACCATAACCAGTTCGACGTCGCCAAGCTGGAGATCAGGGTTGACGATGCAGCCGAGTGGAAGCCCGTCGACGGCAACAAAATCACCATCGACACCGACAGGGGAGTGGCGCACACGGTGCGGGTGCGGTCCGTCAACTCGGCTAATGCTCCAGGCCCCGAGAGCAGTGTGGTCATGACCACCGGGCCGAAGGTCGACAAGTGGACGATCGGTGGAGGGCACCACCTACCGCCAAACGACAAGGCATGTATGTCGTCGTTCGCCGGATACGTCGGGACCGGCAAGACCTGCGTCGGCGACCACTGGTTCTGGTACGAAGACACCATCGATGCGAACTGCTACGGCATTGCGTACAACGGTGACGTGTGGTACCGCCAGGACACCGGCAGCAGGCCAAGCAACAACGGGTACTTCGTCAACGCAATGCACACCAATATCGGTATCGACCGGCCCGTGGATATGCCGCGCTGTTAGACATGCTGCGCTGTGGGATCTCATAACAAGAACGACTGGAGATATAAGAAGATGGCAATGACTGAAGAACAGGCAGCCTGGTTCGCGGAGACCTTTGAACGGCTCACAGCGAACGTCGGTGAAGCGGTGCTGGGCAAGAAGGACGTTGTCCGGCTGGTACTGACCGCAATGCTGGCTGAAGGCCATGTGCTGCTTGAAGACGCCCCCGGGACCGGCAAGACCATGCTGGCCCGTTCACTGGCGGCCACGGTGCAGGGATCCAACTCCCGCATCCAGTTCACCCCGGACCTGCTGCCCTCCGACGTCACCGGCATCACCATCTATGACCAGAAGCAGCAGCTTTTCGAATTCCACCGCGGGCCCATCTTCGCGAACATCGTGCTTGCGGATGAAATCAACCGCGCTTCGCCCAAGACGCAGTCCGCGTTGCTGGAGGTGATGGAGGAATCCCGGGTCACTGTGGACGGGGAGACCTACACCCAGGACCGTCCGTTCATGGTGATCGCCACCCAGAACCCGATTGAGCAGGCGGGTACCTACCGGCTTCCCGAAGCCCAGCTGGACCGCTTCCTCATCAAGACCTCCATCGGCTATCCGGACCACGAGGCAACCCTGGAACTGCTCTCCGGTTCCTCCACCAGAGACCGCTCGGCGGCCCTCACTCCGGTGATTACGACGTCGGCGGTCCGGGACATGGCCGAGCTGGGCACCACGGTGCATGTGGAACCGGCGGTGCTGGAGTACATCTCGCACCTCGTGTCAGCCACCCGTACGGCAACCGAAACACGTCTTGGTGTCAGCGTCCGCGGGGCCCTGGCCATGGTTCGGGTCGCAAAGATCCGGGCAGCGTCGGAGGGGCGGAACTATGTCCTGCCCGACGACGTCAAGGCGCTGGCGCCGGCTGTCTGGACCCACCGGCTGGTCATGGACCCGGAAGCCGAGTTTGCCGGAGCCAGCCCGGAAGCCGTTCTGCTGTCAGTGCTCGCCGACGTGGCTGCACCCCAGCAGCGGGCACAGGCGCAGGCCTAGGGACGACCATGCCAAAGTTTCCCGGGCGCACCGGCCGCTGGAGCCGGCGCGCCGCAGTCAGCCTGCGCCGGCGCGTCCTGCGGCTGCGTCGTGCATTCCTCCGCTCCGCTTACTGGCGGGCCGCAGCACCCAAACTGGCACCGGCCGCCCGGCGCCTGGCTCCGGTGCTGGAACGGACGGGAGCCGGACTTGGCTCGGCGGGACACCGCCTGCGGGCCGCCATGGCAGCTGTCAGCCCGCTGGGCTGGCTGGCCGTGGGGCTCACCTTCGTTCTTGTTCTCCTCGGCACGGTGTTCAACTGGCAGGAGGCGCTGGTTGCCGCCGTCGGCTCCGGTGTCCTGCTGGTGCTGGGAACGGCGTTCGTCGTCGGCCGGCTCTCCTATGACGTGGCACTGGACCTGGCCCGCACCCGGGTTGCCGTCGGCGATGCCGCGGTAGGCAGCCTCAGCATCACGAGCACGGCCGCGCGGTCGATGCTTCCGGTGACCTTTGAGCTTCCGGTGGGCGGAGCCGTCGCCGCGTTCGACCTGCCCCGCATGCGTCCGGGACAGACACATGAGGAACTCTTCAGTATCCCTACGCGCCGGCGAGCCGTCATTGGCGTGGGCCCCGTGGAGTCCGTGCGCCAGGATCCGCTGCGGCTGATGGGCAGGCGGCTCATCTGGGCCGATGCCGTGGACCTGTACGTGCATCCCCGCACCGTGTCCCTGAGCGGTTCCACCACGGGATTCATCCGGGACCTGGAAGGCGAGCCCACAACGGACCTGTCCAGTTCGGATGTGGCCTTCCATGCCCTCAGGGCCTATGTTCCCGGTGATGACCGCCGGCACATCCACTGGAAGACCACCGCGCGGACGGGCACCCTGATGGTCCGCCAGTTTGAAGAAACCCGGCGTTCCCACGTGGCGGTCGCACTGTCTTTGAGCAGCGCCGAGTACGCCTCCGAGGAGGACCTGGAACTGGCGGTTTCGGTTGCGGGTTCACTGGGAGTCCAGGCGTTCCGCGAACAGCTGGCATTGTCGGTACTGACCCAGGACGGGCCGCTGCGCTGCGTGACTGCCGGTGCCATGCTGGACGGCCTCACCGTGGCAGAGGGCCAGACACGCACCTCCGGGATCGTCGACCTCGCCCGGATCACGGCGGACGCCGTGCCCAACGCCTCCGTCGTGTTCCTTGTTACGGGTACCGAACCCAACGGCGCCGCGCTGCGGTCCGCCTCGATGAAGGTTCCGCCGGGCATCCGCTGCATTGCGCTGCGCTGCGGGACGGGCATGGAACCGGCTTTGGCCGCCATAGGTGAGCTCGCGGTGCTGGACATCGGGGATCTCGATAGCCTCCCCGGCGTGCTGCGGAAGGCGGTCGCGTGAGTACGCACGTGACCGGCCCGGGTTTGGCAGCCCTGTTGCCCCGGCTGGCTGACTGGGCGCTCCTCACGGCAGTGTTGACCCTCGGGATCCTGGGCTTCGGACCCACCTTCGGCTGGGATATGCGGTTCCTGGTAGCCGGGATCGGCGGCATCGTGCTGGGGCTGGGCCTGGCCGAAGCATCCGCTCGCCTGCGCTGGGGATTCTGGGCCACCGCGGGCGCTGCGGCAGGCACCTATGTGCTGTTGGGCAGCGCATTCGCGGCACCGCTCGAAGCCATCGCCGGCATCGTTCCCTCGTTCGCTTCCGTCCGGGTGCTGGTCCTGGGCATCGTTTTTGCGTGGAAAGACCTGCTGACCATCGCGCCGCCCGTCGGTCTTGCGGCGGGCATGCTGGTGGTGCCGTTCCTGCTTGGCCTGGTCGGCGGACTGGTGGCCGGGCTCCTCGCCTGGCGTGCCCGGCGCCCCTACTGGGTGTTGGCCCCTGTCGTGGCAGTGTTCGTCGCAGGCATTGCCCTCGGCACGGACGAGGCGCCGCTGCCCGGCATCCGCGGGGCCGTGCTGATTGCCCTGACGATGCCTTGGCTGGCCTACCGGCGGGAGCTGGGCCGGGGCACGGTCGAAACCATTACCCTGCAGGGCAGCTCCCCGGCTGCCGGGGCGGGGGAAACGACCAGGCGAAAACTCCGCAGCGCGTCCGGGCAGCCGTCCGCTGCCGCCCGGTCCGCCCGCACCCGGCGGCTCGGTTTCGGGGCAGCCGTGCTTGCCGTAGCGCTCGCTTCGTCCCTCGGCGCGGCTCCGCTGCTGGACCAGGGCGCCGACCGCCAGGTGCTGCGCGACGTCGTCGAGCCGCCCGTGGACCTCTTCGACTATCCCAGCCCGCTCACGGACTTCCGGCGGTATGTGAAGGACGAATCGGACACCACGCTCTTCACAGTGGAAGGACTGCCCGAGGGCCAGCGCATCCGCCTGGCCGCCCTGGACGCCTACGACGGCGTGGTCTACACCGTGGACCCGGGCAGCAACGGGAACTTCACCCGCGTGGGTGACGCACGCTCGGACCTGGCACAGGCAGCCGACGAGGAGGGCACCAAGGCGAACCTGAAGTTCACCGTTGGTGAGTACGGCGGCGCCTGGGTCCCGGCAGGCGGGCAGGCGACGGGCTTCAAGGTAACGGGTGAACGTGCCGCGGACCTTGCCGCCGGCCTCTACTACAGCGAAGCCTCCGGCACCGCGTTGACGGTGGCGCAGCTGCAGCCGGGGGATACCTATGAGGCCAGCGTCCTTTTCCCCGAAGAGCCCGACGACGCCCAGTTGGCCAAGTACCGCTTCTCCTCCACCCAGCTTCCCCGGGTCTACAACGATCCGCCGATCCTGGGCTCGAAGGCGGCGGATTACGTCGGTGAGGAGTCCCGCCCGGTCCAGCGCGTGCGCCGCCTGCAGCAGATCCTTGCCTCGGAGGGCTTCTTCAGCAACGGCAAGGAGGGGGAGACCCCCTCGCTGCCCGGACACGGAGCCGCGCGGATGCTGCGGCTGATGGACGCGGACCAGATGGTCGGCGACGACGAGCAGTATGCCGTCGCGATGGCGTTGATGGCACGAAAGCTGGGCATTCCGGCTCGCGTGGTTATGGGCTTCTATCCGGATTGGGACGAAGTGAAGGATCCGTCGGCGCCGCTGGAAATCACCGGTGACGACGTCCACGCCTGGGTTGAGGTGGAGTTCGAACACGTGGGCTGGGTGCCCTTCTTCCCCACTCCGGATGAGGATAACGAACCGGTGCCGCCGCAGCAGCAACCGAAGTCCACGCCGAAACCCCAGGTCCTGCAGCCGCCGCCTCCGCCGCAGGAACCGGCCGAGCTGCCTCCGGACACGGAGGCCGAGGCCCAGGACCCCGAGGAGCAGGAAGACGATTTCTGGGTTACGTTCCGCTACTGGCTGCGCCTTGTTGCCCTGGCCTCGCTGCCGCTTGTCATCCTGCTGGGACCGTTGTTGCTGATCCTGTTGGTCAAGGTCCGACGGCGGCGCTCCCGGCGGACGTCCGGCTCACCCTCCAGGCGGGTCGGCGGCGGTTGGAAGGAAGTGGTGAGCCTGGCGACCGACCTGGGCAGCCGCCCGCCCAGCCGCGCGACCCGGCGCGAACATGCAGCCCTCCTGCAGCATGCATTCCCGGTCGCGGCGGATTCGACCGCTGTCCTGGCCCGGCGCGCCGACGCCGGTATCTTCGGCCCGGGTGAACCTTCCGAGGCTGAGGTCGAAGAGTACTGGAAGCAGGTCGAGGAGCATCTGGGCAGGCTGGCAGGATCAGTGGGTTTCTGGCGGCGCCAGCGGGCCCGCTATTCACCGCGCTCCTTGCTGCTCGACGCGAGGATGTGGACCCGCCGCCTCACGCCGGACCGCTGGGCGCTGCCGTCGGCTAGGGTAAGCAGGAGAACTCGTAAGCCAGATCACTTTAGTGAACCTTCCGGATAGGGCGTGAATGAACTCCGACGAAACTGCATCCCCGGATACCGATATGCACGCCGTGTTCGGCTACGCCTCGGACCGCGGACTGCGCCGCGAACTGAATGAGGACTCGCTCATCGCCGCTGACCCGATCTTTGCCATCGCCGACGGCATGGGCGGACACGAGGCGGGGGAGGTGGCCAGCAGCATCTGTGTCCGGACCCTGGGCGACTCCCCGATAGTGGGCAAGCACCTGCCGGAGTTCTCGGCTGAACAGCTGGAGGCTCTGGTTAAAGAGGCGGACCACCGCATCCGTGAGGCCACAGGCGGACGGGCAGGCACCACGCTGACCGGCGCAGTCCTCGTCCGGGAAGGGGGAAACCCCTACTGGCTGGTGTTCAATGTGGGCGATTCACGCACCTATCGGCTGAGCCACGGCGTGCTGGAACAGATCACGGTGGACCACTCCGAGGTCCAGGAGCTGGTGGACCTGGGACAGATCACTCCGGACGAGGCCCTGGTGCATCCGCGGCGCCACGTCGTCACCCGCGCACTGGGGACCGGAAATGATGCCGAGGCAGACTTCTGGCTGATCCCGGTGGAACCCGGGGACCGGCTCCTGGTCTGCTCCGACGGTCTCACCGGCGAGGTTGCGGACGGGCACATTCTGCAGATCCTGACGTCCGTGACCAACCCCCAGGACGCCTGTGCAGCCTTGGTCCAGGCTGCATTGCGCTCGGGCGGGCGGGACAACGTCACGGTTTTGGTCATCGACGCCGAGGGCGGACCGGACGGACACGAGTCCGCCGCCATCACGCTGCCCGGAGCTTCCCAGGAAGCGCAGCCCACCGGCCCCCGTCCCGTCGAAGGCGGCCCGGCGGGTCCCGGCATTGACCCGGCGGTCCAGCGGAAGACTGCAGAGGAATGAAAGGCCTACGCTACCGCCCCGGGACGTGGCTGTGCCTGGTTCGCGATTCGGTGCTGTGCCTGCTGCCGCCGGACACCGGGGAAGAGCGGGTACGGGAGATCTGGTCACTGCTGGCAACCGAGCCGGCACTCGACCGCGTTTTTTCGGCTGTCTCCGGGGGGCTCACCGGAAGTCTTGCGGATATGCCGTCCTTCGGTGTGCTTTCCCTGCGGGACCGGGAGCGCCTGCACGTCATCCTGCGCGGCCCGCTGGAACTGCAGGAGGCAGGGAAGGACGAGCCGGCCGCGTCGGGCGAATTCGTCACCACATGGAGCGAACGGGTCCTGCCGGCCGGCGGCTCGTTCACCCTGAAGGCCGCGGCCTCGGACGGTGCTGCCGGGAGATCCGCGGAGAGTGCGCTGCTGCCGCTCGAAAGCGGCGTTGCCCTGGTTTCGATGCTGGAATTCGGCTCGCTGGAAGTTGGGGCTCGGTTGACCGCCGATGCGAAGCCGGCCTCATCCCAGCCCGCGGCTGCCCACGCGGAACCCCGGCCGGCTGCCGTCCAGCCCGCGGAACCCCAGCCCGGCTCATCCCAGCCCGCCGCTGCTCGACCCTCCGCGCCGGCCTCAACGCCGGCCCCTTCGCCGGAAGGTAACGCTGCCGGTCCGGCTGAACCCGGCATAACAGCGGAGCAAACCGCGGAACCCGCGCAAGAGCCCGTTTCCGCGGAGGAGACGGACTTGAGCGAGACGGTCCGGCCCCCGGACGAAGCTTTCGTCCCGTCGGATACCCTCCAGCCTGTCGAAGCATCGCTTCCGCCCGCACCGAAAGCAGCCGCCGTGCCGTCCGGTGCACTGATCGATTCAGTGCCGTGGCAGCGCAGCAACTCGGCGGCCCCGGTCGGTGCTCCCGGGCGTCCGGCCGGAGTCCCGGTACCAGCAGCTTCGGTCCCGGCAGCTCGGGTTCCCGTTGCCGCAGCCGGTGCCGTTGCCGCAGCCGGTGCCGCTGCCGCAGCCGCTGCGCCGGTAGCCCCGGCGCCGTCGGCCCCCGCACCGGCCCCCGCACCGGCCCCTTCACCCATACCTGAGGCCCCGGCACCCGCTCCTGCCAGGGCCTCTGTACCGGCACCTGCCCCGGCCCCAGCTCCCGCGGTACCTGCCGGTGAGGCACCCGAGGACCTGGACCACGACGGCGACACCATCATGAGCAGCGAACTGGCCAAGGAGGCGCCGGCCCCTGCCGGCCTCCCGGCACCGGCCCCTGCCAGCCACCCGGGTACGGCCCCGACGGTTCTGGCCCGCACCTGCCCGCAGGGGCATGCAAATCCGCCTACGCGCAGCGTGTGCGTGCACTGCGGGCAGCCGCTGGGCGAAGAGCCCCACCCGGTGAGCCGTCCTGCCCTGGGACGGGCGGTGTTTTCCACCGGCCATACGGAGGTCCTGGACCGGAACATTGTTGTCGGGCGCCAGCCGTCGGTGGCGAGGACTCCGGGCTCGGACATGCCGCGGATGGTGCAGGTTCCCAGCAGCGGAGGCGACATTTCCCGCTCGCACGCGGAGATCCGGCTGGAAGGGTGGCATGTGATGCTCCGGGACCTGTTCTCCACGAACGGCACCGTGCTGGTCCGCAACGGACAGCTGCCGCACCGCCTGGGCCAGGGTGAAGGGGTGATTGTGCTCGACGGCGACACCGCCGAGCTCGGCGACGACGTCTGGATCCGGTTCGAGGGACTGGCATGAAGAAGCGTGCTCCGGCGCCCCCGCCGGAGATCTCCGGCTACCGCTACCTGCGGCACCTGGGTTCCGGCGGCTTTGCCGACGTCTACCTCTATGAGCAGGACCATCCCCGGCGGCGGGTTGCCGTCAAGGTGCTCCTCTCGGACCTGCGCACGAACAGTGCCCGGCGCAGTTTCGAGGCCGAGGCGAACCTCATGGCACAGCTGTCCTCGCACCCGTACATCGTCACCATCTATGAAGCGGACATCACTGAGGCCGGCCACTCCTATCTGGCCATGGAGTACTGCTCCCGGCCCAGCCTCGACATCCGGTACCGCCAGGGCGGCCTGCCGTTGGCTGAAGTGCTCACCATCGGTATCCAGGTGGCCTCCGCCGTAGAGACCGCGCACCGGGCCGGCATCGCCCACCGGGACATTAAACCGGCCAATATCCTCACCACGGACTACAACCGTCCCGCCCTGACGGACTTCGGGATTTCCGGCACCACCGACGCCGCCGAGGACGAGGACCTGGGACTGTCCATTCCCTGGTCGCCGCCGGAAGCGCTCACCGGCGGCCGGGCGGACGGAATCCGGGTTGACGTCTGGGCCCTCGGCGCCACCCTGTACACCCTGCTGGCAGCGCGCTCGCCGTTTGTAGTGCCCGGGCAGGGCAATACCCAGCGTGAACTGATCGACCGGATTGTCAGCCAGCCGCTGCGGCCCACCGGACGAGCGGACGTCCCGGAATCGCTGGAACTGGCTTTGGCCACGGCCATGGCCAAGTCTCCCGAGTCCCGGTTCTCCTCCGCCTACGCCTTCGGGCTGGCACTTCAGCGGATCCAGGGCGAGCTGAACCTGGCCAGTACGCCGTTTGAGGTGCTGCAGGAGCCGGACCAGGCTGAGGAGAGCGGCGACGACGAGGACCGCACCCGCATCCGGCGCGTGGTCTCCATTGATCCAGGCACCACGACGCCGCCGCGTCGGGCACCCCTGCAGCGCCCGACGTCGTCAGTCACCGGCGCCGGTGCGGCGCGGGCGGCGGTTCCTGCTGCTGTTTCCCCGGGCCCCGCTTCCGGCGGCGACGAGGCTGCTGCGGTCCACGAGGGCACGGTAATGCGTTCGGGAGTTGCGCCGGCGGGACCGGCCCTGGGGGCCGTGGACACGGGGGTTCCGGAGGCTTTCAGCTGGCCGGAACCGCCCCGACGCCGCGGCAAGACTGCACTGCGCATCGGTCTGGTGACTGCGGCAGCAGCCGCCGTCGGCATTGTCGCTGCGGCCCTGCTGCTGCCCGAAACGGAACCGAAGAGCGTCCTGCCCGCACCGTCGAAATCCGCGCAGAATCCCTTGGCGGGGACCGAAGGTGCGGTGCTCCCGCCCGAATCGCTGGCCGCCGCTGTTTCGGACGGTTCAGTGGTGTTCACCTGGAAGAACCCGGAACCGGCAGACGGGGATATTTATCTGTGGCGGACGGTCAGTGCCACCGCTCGGGGAGAGATGGTCCGGACACCGGAGGCCAAGGCACAGGTTCCGGCATCGGACGGCGAGACCTGTATAGAAGTCCAAGTGGCGAGGGACAACGGGAAAGCATCGCCGCCGGTCGCGTTCTGCGCGCCGCAGTGAGAAGCAGCAGGTGCGGATGGACAATGAAGGCGTAGCGGGGCCACGGGGGAGCCGCACGGAAAGCCGGGCAACCGGACAAGGGGGAGACGCGTGGGGGAGCTTGGCATAGAGTACTGCGGCGAATGGTACGAGCCGCAGGAAACTGCCGTTTTCAGCATCGGCAGGGAGGGCGATCTGGCCATCGACGACAATCCCTACCTGCACCGGAAGTTCCTCAGCATCGCCAAGGACAACGGGATCTGGTGGCTGACGAATATCGGCAGCCGGATCTCTGCCACCATTGCGGACTCAGGCGGCGGTATGCAGGCCTGGTTGGCGCCCGGCGCCCGGCTTCCTGTGGTCTTTGAACAGACCCGGATTATCTTCAGTGCCGGTTCCACCACCTACGAATTCGATGTCCACCTGAAAACGCCCACCTTCCGGCAGGATCCCCTCAGCGCAGCGGACGGCGGGGAAACAACCATCGGACCCGTGCTCTTTACGGAATCCCAGAAGGCAGTGATGGTGGCGCTGGCGGAACCGCTGCTGCGGCGCGACGGCACCGGGTACAGTGCCCTGCCGACCTCCGCGGAGGCAGCGCAGCGGCTGGGCTGGTCGCAGACCCGGTTTAACCGGAAGCTCGATAACGTATGCGAAAAGCTGGACCGGGTCGGTGTGGCGGGCCTCCGCGGAGCCGAGGGGAAGCCGGCGTCGAACCGGCGGGCCCGACTGGTTGAGCATGCCGTAACGTCCCAGCTCATAACCTCGGCCGACCTGCCACTGCTGGACCGTCCTGCGGATGATCCGGCAGGGACCGCGCTCGTCCGTGACAACGTGCAGGCGCAGGCACCCGAAGCGGCATCACCCGGGGACCGTACTTCGATCAACAGAACGACAAGGAACACCTAGATGGCCTCCAGTACGAACCTCGTCAATGCCACGGCTTTCCAGCGTCTGGCCGCCAAGGCACTGGACGCGTTGCCGTCAGCGGTGTTGTTGCTTGCCGTGACCTGGCTGTTTTGGCTGGTCGGGGGCGACGAGGCCCGGGTGCTGGGGATGACAACGGGAGCGGTACTGGCCGGCGGATACGCGCTGTGGCTCTGGATCTGGGAAGCGGGCTCCGGCAAGACACCGGGGAACCTCGCCTTGGGTATCCGGACCACCGGCAGCAACGGACACGCGCCGGGGCTGGTCCCCGTGCTGCTGCGAAACGTCCTGCTCGGGTTGTCCGGCGCCGTGGTGGTGGGGCCGGTGGTTCTGCTGGTCTCCAACCTGTGGGACAAGAACCACCAACGCCAGGGCTGGCATGACAAGGTTGCCGGCACCCTGGTGGTGGACGTGCGGGCCGGCCGTGATCCGCTGCTGACCGGCGGAATCCGTGCCGCCGGTTCGGCTGCCCCTGAAAGCAACGCAGACCCGGCCCAGACTCCGACAGCCGTCTCACCAGCCAGCCCGGTCACTGCGGTGCCGGGTTTCCCTGCCTCCGACGTACCCCAGGCTGCTTCCACTCCGTTCCAGACCGTGCCTGCCACCATGGCCGGAGCGCCCGCCGCACCGGCACCGGCCTCCCCGCGGCGCGCGGCGGCTGCGGCCCTGCCGTCCCCTAACCTGCCGTCCCCTGCCCCGGCAGGGGTTCCCCAGCATCCGGACGACGAGCTGGAAATGACCCGGGTGGCGTCCCGGCACCGCTCGACCGGCGTGTTGATGCAGTTCGACGACGGCGCCGCCGTCGTCGTGACCGGCACGGCGCTGCTGGGGCGGAATCCGGCAACCAAGCCCCAGGAAACGGTGGGGCAGCTGCTCGACTTCGCGGACATGGGCCGCTCGGTCTCCAAGACCCATCTGCACCTGCAGGCGGATCCGAAGGGGGTCTGGGTAACGGACCGCAATTCGACCAACGGCAGCGCCGTCGTCACCGCCCAGGGACTGCGGGAGGAACTGGAACCGCTTCGCCCCGTCCTTGCACCCGTGGGCAGCACCGTTTTCTTCGGTGACCGCAGCTTCACCGTCTCCCAGGCATAACCGGACAGGCGGCGCGGGGTCCTGGGGCCCGCGCCGCGTCCAGCCCGGACTCAGCGCCGCGCTTCTCCCGCCAACACGTCGCTGGCCGTCTCGTTCCAGAACAGCTGTAGGGTCTGCACCGGCCGTCCCGGCTGGACCAACTGGGCGCGTCCGGGTGGCAGCGCCCGGGCCCGGACACCGTTAATGAGCGTGCCTTCCCCGCGGTCGCCCGAGAGGATCAGCGCCGCGGCACCGGAATCACGCAGGGCCGTGAAGAAGGACTCGTACATGCCCCGGCTGGCACCCCGGACCCGGCGGGAAAGCACTGCGTGCAGCCCGATCTCCGGGGCCAGCGGCAGGAAGGGCGTCAACCTGCTCAGGGGCGAGGAGCCGCCGGCGGTCAGTACGTCATAGTCGTCGATCACCAGCACCACCCGTGGCAGGGCGGCGACCTCTTCGGGGGTGGCACTGATCCGTTTCTGCAGCTCGCCGGCGACGGCGGACGCCAGCTGTTCGGCCAGGGCTGCGCTCGTGGCGTATCCGCCCAGATAATCTTCCGGCACCTCATCTGCGAGCGTGCGGCGCGGATCGAACACCGCGAACACAATGTCCTCGGCGTTGTGCTGTTCGGCCAGACGGCGGATCACCGATCGCATGGCGTTGGTCTTGCCGGCGCCGTCGTCGCCCATGATCACCAGATGGCGTTCCTTGTTGTGCAGGTCCAGCAGCTCGGTGCCCAGGTCGGTCTCGCGCTGGCCCAGCGGCACCGTGGCCGGGGCCGCCGGTGTGGGTGCGGTTGCTGCGTCCACCACTGCCGGCAGCACGCGGACCTGCATGGCGCGTTCGTCCGTGGAGGCGGAAACCGCATCCACAAGATCCCGCATCCCGGAGTTGGCGGTGTCCGGGTCCGATTCGGAGTCGATGCGGGGCAGGGCAAAATGCCCCTGGAGCTTCCGGTCCGTCATTGCCCGGCCGGGTGTCCCCGGGCTCACGGACTCGGCCAGTTTCCGGCCGTGCGCCGACTCCCCGGGATCGGACAGGCGCAGTTCAATCCGGTTGCCGAAGAAGCTTTGCTGCGCAATGCGGATTTCGTTCATCCGCGAGCAGGTCACCACCACATGGATGCCGTATCCGCCGCCGCGGCTGATCAGGGCGTGTACGGATTTTTCAATCTCTTCGAACTCGTCCGAGAGCTGGCCGTAACCGTCCAGTACCATCACGATGTCCGCACTCGGCAGCTCCGGGATGCCGCCCTGCGCGCACAGGCGGCGCAGAGTGGGCAGGGAGTCGATCTGGTACTTCTCGAAGATACGTTCGCGCTGCGAGAGCATGGCGAGGATTTCGTCGACGGTACGGCGGACCACCTCGCGGTTGGTGCGGACCGCCACGCCGCCCACATGGGGGAGCCCTTCGAGCGGAACCAGCCCGCTGCCGAGGAGGTCAATGGCGTAGATGCCTACTTCGGCCGGCGAGTGGGTCAGGGACAGGCTGGCGACGAGCGTGCGCAGGGCCGTGCTCTTGCCGGTCTGCGGTCCGCCGACAATGGCCGCATTGCCGCCGTTGGCTGCCAGGTCCACTTCCCAGATGCCCTGCCACTGCTTCGCCGGATCATCGAGCAGCCCTACCGGGATCTTCAAGCCGCCGCCGGTGGCCAGACGGATGCCCTGGCTCGTGGTGTCCAGCCCGCCCGCGGCGATATCCAGCGCAATGCCTCCCGGGAGCGGCGGCAGCCAGATCGGTTCGACGGCGCGGGGGAATTTCGCGAGCGTGTCCATCAGGGTGGAGAGCACCGTGGGGCCGGTGGTCCGTTTGGAGGCGGAGGTCGACGCCGGTTTGGCGGGGTCCTGCTGCACGGCCTCTTCGAGGGTCGCGGCATACCGCGGGACGCGCAGGACGGCGGGTCGTCCGGCGTCGTCGGTTTCCGGCTCGTCCTCTTCTTCCATCTCGAGCGGGCCGGACACGTATCCGGACTTGAACCGGGTGTACGTGGTGGTGTCCACCTTCAGGTACCCGAACCCGGGGACCGGCGGCAGGTGGAAGGCGTCGGGGGTGTCCAGCACGGTCCGGGACTCAGCTTCGGAGAGTGTGCGCAGGCCGATCCGGTAGGACAAATAGGTGTCCAGGCCGCGAAGCTTGCCGCCCTCGATGCGCTGGCTGGAGAGCAGCAGGTGCACGCCGATCGACCGGCCGATGCGGCCGATGGACAGGAAGAGCTCAATGAAGTCCGGGCGTGCGGTCAACAGCTCGCCGAATTCGTCAATGATGACCACCAGGTGCGGCAGCGGCGCCAGGTCTTTGCCCTGGGAGAGCAGCTCCTGCCGGTGCAGCTGGTAGTCGGTGATGTTGGCGAGGTTGCCGGCCTCCTTGAGGACTTCCTGCCGGCGCTGGATTTCACCGGAGAGGCTGGCATAGACGCGTTCGATCAGGCTGACGTCGTCGGAAAGGTTGGTGATGACGCCGGTGACCTGGGGTGCGTTGGCGAAGGGGGCAAAGGTGGCGCCGCCCTTGTAGTCCACCAGCACCATGGCCAGCACCTCGGGGGAGTGCGTGGCCAGCAGTCCCACCACGAGGCTGCGCAGCATTTCGGACTTGCCGGAGCCGGTGGCACCCACGCACAGGCCGTGCGGGCCGTGCCCGAACTGTGCCGATTCCTTCAAATCCAGCAGGGCCGGCCGCCCGCGGTCATCGGGACCCAGCGGAACCCGCAGGAAGTCCACCTCGCCGCGGGGCTTCCACAACCGGCGGATATCGGCTTCATCCAGCCGCGGGGAGAGGCCCAGCATCTCCAGGAACCCCTGGGAGTTTTCCGAGGAATCGTGTTCCATCGAATCGGGGGACAGCCGCAGCGGGGCCAGGCTGCGGGCCAGGGACTGGGCGAGCGGGACCGGCAACTGGTCCAGGGTGCCAGCCTCGACCACCGGCTCCACGGGGTCGGTCCGGTAGTTTTCCACCCGGAACCCCTCGCCGTCCTCACTGATGCGGATCGCCACTTCGCTGGGTTCCTGCCGGCGTTCCTTCACCAGGAACAGTGTGGTGATCCCCAGGGCGCCGGGCGAGGACTGCTTGTCCGGGACTGCCAGCTCCACCGGCAGCTCTCCGTAGGAATCGGCTACCACCATCAGGCGGGGCAGCGCCGTGCCCACACCTCCGCGCAGGAAGTTTTTCCGGGACTCCGCGGCCAGGCTGGAACGTCCGTGGAGGTCATCGGCCAGCAGGTCCGACAAGATGTCCATGGACGGGGCCAGCCGCCGGACCGGCCCGGTGCGGTGAGTGCTTTTCTGGTCCGCCAAGTGCGGCAGCCAGGTGGCCCACTCCCAGTTTTCCCGTTCGGCTTCGGGCACGGCC
Organism: Arthrobacter sp. zg-Y238; assembly: GCF_024385525.1. GTDB lineage: Bacteria > Actinomycetota > Actinomycetes > Actinomycetales > Micrococcaceae > Arthrobacter_B > Arthrobacter_B jinronghuae. The sequence goes on from NZ_JANFLU010000011.1 coordinate 605,643, forward strand.
AGGGCCAGATGGAGGTCCTCCGGGGAATGGAAGGCCGCACCCTGGACCAGCAGGAGACGGCTGACCCGCAGCACGAACTCCCTGGAGCCGACAACGCTGACATTTCCGGCGCAGTCCAGCGGTACCGTCAACGGCAGTTCGGGGCTGGACTCGTAGCGCCGCTTGAGGATCTCCAGTTCCGTCATCATGAAGGTGTCACTCTGCATCACGGCAGAGCCGGAGTTCATGATCTGCACTTCACGGTTCTGCCGCGGCCCGGTACCGATGCGCACGTCCAGGAAATCCTCGTTGTGCCGCCGCCGCTCCCAGATGCGGCGGGTATTGCGGATGATGTCGAACAGGGCGTCCGGCGGCGGGCTGGCGATGCGGGCCACCTTGACGGCCGTGTGTTCCTCGGTGCGGAGCGTGGCGCGGCAGCGTTCGAGGTATTCGAGATAGTTTTCCCGCCGGTCCTTGCGCTGGCGGCCCTGCTTTCCGCGCTGGCTGACCATCATGATGACGGAGGCCAGGATGGTCACCACCATGGCCAGTGCACCCACGGCGGCCAACGGGGAGCCGCGGAAGAGCATCATGACCGTCATGGAGACGCCGGCGCCGAGCAGGGGTACCAGCGACATCATGTTCATGCCGCCCTTGCCCTGTTCCATCTGCGGCGGGGCGTCCATGGTGAACGGTTCCAGGCCGCGGGCGGGGGCCGTGGTCCGGGCAGGCCGGTGCAGGATCCGGACGCTCATGCCGTGGCCCTCGCGAGGACGCCGGCGGCAAGGGAGGCTGCCTCGAGACGGGTTCGGCGGGCCAGCAGTGCAAGGCTGATTTCCACTCCGGCTGCGAGGTGCCGGTCGTATCCCAGCCCGACGGCGTCGATACCCATGCGCGTCAGACGGCGGGCTTCGGCGTCGGCGCGGAACGGTCCGTCCGGCAGGTTCCGGACCACCACCACCAGCAGCGGCACGGAGGCCAGTGCCGGGTCCCGCCGCCAGGCCGTGGCGTACAGGCCGGCATCTTCCAGGCCCGCTACGGAGGCAGTCGTCGCGAAGACCGCCAGATGGGATTGGGAAAGCGCCCAACGCGTGCTGGGGAGCTCCAGTCCGGTGCCGCAGTCCATGACGGTGATGGGGCAATACCGGGAGATGGCCAGGGACAGTGCCTTGGCGGCGGCGTCGTCGGCTGCCGGCCGTCCGCCGGTGCCGCGGCGCCCGGTGACCAGCAGGTTCCCGCGGCCGGCGGGTGTCAGCAGCGCCGAGAGATCAGCCAGCGACGTCGGGGGGCGGCGGGACAGTTCGGCGGCGGCGATATCCAGGGAGGCTGCGTCGGGGACCCCGGTGCGCAACGCCAGCGTGCCGCCGGAGGGGGCGTTGTCCAGGACCGTAACGGCATCGGTGCGCATGGAGGAGTAGACCGATCCGAGCAGGGCCGCCAGCGTGGTCTTCCCGGCACCGCCGCGGGAGCCCACGACGGCGATGCGCCGGCCCGTGGCCACCGGTGCCTGCGCACCGGCCGCAGCCTCGGCCAGACGGTGCGGATAATCATCCCCGCGGAAGAGGTTCCCCGCGGAGCTGACCGACCGGCGGAGCAGGCCTTCGGCAGGGCGGGTCCGCAAGGTCCGGCGGAGCCGCTGTGGGGTTGATTCGAAGCCGTCCGGGGTGGCGGCACCGGGGGCACCGTAGGGCAGCGGCCCGGCGTTCACGGGTGAGCTCATGGCTATAGTCCTCCACCGGCCGGGGCGGCCGGATCAGCGGGATGGAAGGTGTCGGATGGCGGGCAGACCCGTGGATGAGGCGATTCGCGCATCAGAAGCTGCCCAGCAGCTGGGAGTAGATGCCGAACATCCCGATGACCAGGGGAATAGAGGCCAGGATGGCGAAGGTCTCCAGGCGTTTGGCGAGCAGCCGGATGCGGGCTTCGGCGTGGTCCGGCAGATCAAGGGTCAGGCTGACCGCGATGCAGGCGGCGAGAACCAGTACCGCCAGGCCCACAGCCCAGGGCGCGGAGGAGAAGAACCGCAGGGACGCCACCGTGAGGGCGGCCAGCCCCACACCCGATGCGGCGTACAGCGAGATGCGTTCGGCCGCGAGCGGGAAGGACCGCGCCCGCAGGAAAACCGCCAGGGTCAGGGCGAACAGCAGCGGCAGCGTCCATTTCTGGTGCTCCGTGTCGGTGCCGAGCACCCAGAGCCCCAACGCTATGGAAACCGACGTGAGGATCGCGCCCAGGGTGAGCCCCCGATGGGCACCGGCCACGGCCTCGAGCGCATCCGTCCTGCTGATGGTTCCACCCGTGGCACGCTGGTCATCCAGGGTTGCCAGGCCGGAGGCGGACAATGCCAGTTTCGGGAGCAGGCCGAGCAGGAGAACACTCGATACCGCGGCCAGTGCTGCCGCGCGGGGAGGGCTCTCGGAAATGAGTCCCGCCGCCGCCCAGATGACGGTGGCCAGGGCAAGGGTGCCGGCGCCCGTGAAGAGCGCCCGCGGGTTGGCTGCGCTGAGTCCCACTCCCACAAGGGTCAGTACGGACAATCCGGCGATCAACAGCAGGGTTGTTTCCGGGTCCAGATCTCCGCGCAGCAGGGCGCCGAGTCCCAGCAGCCAGCCGGCCCCCTGCAGGGTTGGACCGATGGCGGAGGTTCGGGGCGGCCGTGCCAGCGCGGTGCCGGCAGTGAGGAGTACCAGGGATGCGGAGAGCAGCAGCCACCAGGCGTCGTCGGGGGCCACCGAGCCCAGCAGGATCTCAGCCCCTGCCCACAGACCGACGGCGGCGGAGACACCGGCGGTCAGCTCCCGGAACCTGTCGGTCCAACGTCCCGATACAGCCTCGGTCTCGCTGACCACCAGGTCCGTGACGTCATAGACGACGGCGGCGGGCGGCGCCTCGGAGGCGTTGCAGAGCAGCAGAGAGGAACCATCGGCTATTTCCGCGCTGCTCAGCGTGCTCTCCGCGGCCAGCTCCGTGCCGTCGGGTCCGACCAGTACCTTGGCGGCTACCTCGTCCGCCGGCTGGTCGTTCAGCAGCTCCAGTACCTGCGGCATCAGTGCGCCGACGGGCTGGTCCGACGGCAGCAGCAGGTCCAGATGGCGCCGGGAGCCGATCAGTGTCACTCGGGTGAAGGCATGGGCCATGGCGGCTAGGATCCTGTCTGCATCGAAAAGGCAACGTTGTACCGGCCGCCGGCGGGGCCGGCGTCGTAATCCGCCCCGTGGGGGTCCGAAGAGCGGTGCGGAGCAGAGTTTTGCTGCCGGCGCTGTTCTTCCTGCTTTTGGCGGTTCTCTTCCAGGAGGTTGCTGACAAAGGAGTACCCCACGCAGACCGCGGCGATGACTGCTGCGGCCGCCACGCTGAACAGGAACAGGCGCACGCTGTCCATCCACCGGCGCTCGTTCGGGTTTTCCCCGTACAGCAGGGCGCCGAGCAGCCGGTTCCGGCGCACGGTCACGGATTCGATCAGCTGATTGTCATAATCGCTCGCCAAAATAAGTCCCCCCACCACTTGGACAAGTACCGACATATCCTTACACGATCCGGGTGGGGTCTGCGTCACACTCGCCGGAGCCGCACCGTTGAAGCTGAGGCGTACGTTGTGTGTGTCGGGCCACGGGTGCTAAAGCTTGACTAATTACTTACCGCACACGCACCGATGAAGGAGCCGCAATGAGCACCAACCCGGAGATGGAAGAGCGCCGACTGAACGACTGGAGCAGGCGCCTCACCCAGGCGCTGCAGATCCTGGATCTTGAAGTGGACCACAAGATGCTTGTGGAGCTGGGGGAGAAATCGGCCGAGACCGTTGCAGACAACGCGGGCCTGGTCAGCGCCTTTGTGGTCGGGTACGCAGCCGGACTCACCACTACCAGCGGGCGGAAATCCTCCGAAGAAGCGGTTCAAAAGGCGGCAGACACCGCCTTCCAGCTGGCCGAGACCGGTCTGGAAGGGCCGGACCAGCCGGGTTGGAAGGGCTCTGCCCAGTAAGCAGCACGTTGGGGCCAGGTCATTGCGGGCCCACCCATCCGAAGATACAACAGGCCAGGACCGAAGTCCTGGCCTGTTGTGCGTCTTGGCTGTTGCTGCCTACGTGGGTGCCCTACACCGGAGCCGTTTCGCGGCGCATCTTGTCTTCCGGCCCCGCAGCCTGCTGTGCGGCCGGTTCCACCCGGACCAGCACGGTCTTGGACACCGGGGTGTTGCTGCCCTCGGCAACATGGTCCAGCGGTACGAGCACGTTGGCTTCCGGGTAGTACGCCGCTACGCAGCCCTTGGGCGTGGGGTAGGAGACCACCCGGAAATTACGCAGGACGCGCTCGGCGCCGTCGTGGTGGACACCGTGGATGTCGATGTACTGGCCGTCTGCCAGGCCGAGTTCCTCGATGTCGCCGGAGTTCATAAACAGCACGTGGCGGCCACCCTTGATGCCGCGGTACCGGTCATTGTGCCCGTAGATGGTGGTATTCCACTGGTCATGTGAACGCATGCTCTGCAGCAGCAGGGTGCCTTCCGGACGCTGCACCGCTTCCAGGTCATTAACCGTAAGGACGGCCTTGCCCGTCGGGGTGTGGAAGGACCGCGAATCGCGGGGGCCGTTGGGCAGTACAAACCCGCCCTCATGCCGGATCCGCTCGTTGTAGTCTTCGCAGCCCTCCACTACCCGCGAGATGTGGTCCCGGATCAGGTCGTAGTCCTTTTCGAAGCCGGCCCAGTCGGCGTCGATCCGGTCGCCGATCACCAGGGCACCGAGCCGGGCGACGAGGGCCGGTTCGGAGAGCAGGTTCTTCGAGACAGGTTCCACCCCGCCGTGCGAGGCATGGACCACACAGACCGTGTCCTCCACCGAAACGAACTGCCGGCCGGTTTCCTGGACGTCGATTTCGGTGCGGCCCAGAACCGGAAGGATCAGCGCTTCCTTGCCGGTGACCAGGTGGGAGCGGTTGAGCTTGATGGACATCTGCACGGTCATGTCCGTCTTTTGCATGGCAGCCTCGGCGAACTGGGTGTCCGAGATGGCGGAGATCAGGTTGCCGCCGAGTGCCATGAAGAATTTGATCCGGCCGTCCTGCATCCTGAGGAAGGTTTCCACGGCGTCGGCGCCGTGGTCGCGCGGCGGGTCGAAGTTGAATTCCTTGCCGAGTGCGTCCAGGAAGGTCCCCGGCATCTGTTCCCAGATGCCCATGGTGCGGTCGCCCTGAACGTTGCTGTGCCCGCGGATGGGGGCGGCGCCGGCACCGGGCTTGCCGATGTTGCCGCGCAGCAGCAGGAGGTTGATGATCTCCTTGATGGTGGCAACGCCCTTTTTCTGCTGGGTGATGCCCATTGCCCAGGTGATGATCACCTTTTCGGCCCGCAGGTAGCGCTCGGCCAGTTCGTCGATTTCCTCGGCGCGCAGCCCGGTGGCTTCCAGCACTTCCTCATCGTCGAGCAGCAGCAGATGTTCCTTGAGGTCTGCCAGCCCCTCGCAGTGCTCCTCGAGGAATTCGTGGTCGAGGACGGTTCCCGGGTTCTTGTCCTCTGCCTCGAACACCCGCTTGGAAATGGCCTGGAGCAGGGCCATGTCCCCGCCGAGCCGGATCTGCAGGAACTGGTCCGCGAGCTCGGTGCCCTTTCCTGCGATGCCCCGGGCCTTCTGGGGGTTCTTGTAGCGCTTCAGCCCGGCTTCGGGAAGCGGGTTCACGGCTACGATGTTGCCGCCGTTGCGCTTGCACAGTTCCAGTGCGGTCAGCATGCGCGGATGGTTGGTGCCCGGGTTCTGGCCCATGAGGATGATCAGGTCGGCCTGGCCGAAATCGTCATAGGTCACCGTGGCCTTGCCGATTCCGATGGTCTGGCCCATGGCCCAGCCTGAGGACTCGTGGCACATGTTGGAGCAGTCGGGCAGGTTGTTCGTGCCATAGGCGCGAACGAACAGCTGGTACAGGAAGGCTGCCTCGTTGGAGGTACGCCCGCTGGTGTAGAACGCTGCTTCGTGCGGGGAATCCAGGGCCTTGAGCCGGTCGGCCACGATCCCCAGTGCTTCATCCCAGCCGACGGGACGGTAATGGTCTTCACCGGCGGGTTTGTACAGGGGCTCGGTCAGCCGGCCCTGCATGCCCAACCAGTATTCCGAGCGCCCGCGCAGGTCCGTGAGGCTGTGTTCGGCCCAGAAGTCCGAGGAAATAACCACCGGGGTGGCTTCCCACGTGACGGCCTTGACACCTTCTTCGCAGTATTCGAACGGGCTGCGGTCCTTCGGATCCGGCCACGCGCAGCTCGGGCAGTCGAAGCCGTGCTTCTGATTCATGCGGAAGGTGGTCCCCAAGGCACGGGCGAGCCCCATGTGTTCAATGGCGGGTTTCATGGAGTGATAGACGGCAGGAAGTCCCGCCGCCCACTCCTTCGGCTCTCCCTTGACCTCTATGTCGCTCTCGTTGACTTCCTTCACGCGGGGTTCTTTCCTGGCCACGCCGCACTTCCCTTCATCGCGAGGTCTGCCGCAAAAGCGGCGACTGCTTCTACCGCAGTTTATCTATCAACAGGCCTAGCAGTCAGGGCGCACCACCGCAAGGACTGCTGCCGTCCGACGGCGGCGGGCGCTTTGGGAATAGCCGGAACATTATCCGCGGGCACTGGCCACATGGGTAGTTCTGCCCATGTGTTTTCCTTGACCGGGTTGGTTTTGGTGGGTTTGATGGGGGTTACCGGCAAACGGAACGGGATTTACCTTTGGTGAATTCGTCCGCTGCTCGGGGGAACAGTTCGGACGAGGGTGCCGAGGGGTGCCGAAAAGGTGGTTTGCCATGAAGTTTGATATGGGTTCTTCGACCCTTGGGACGTTGACGCAGCAGACGAGTTCCTCCAATGAGGATCTGGGTCAGCTGGTGCGGAGCCTGATGGAGGCTGCGGCGCCGCTGGAGGGCAAGTTCAACGGTGCCGGCCGGGTGAAGTTTGACGAGTTCAAGGCCCGCACGGACGAGGTTGCCAATGAGCTCAACAGCTCCCTCTCGGCGATCCTGATGGGTCAGTCGGAGATGGACCGGCACTTCCAGACCGGTGACCAGGAGGCTGCGGACAATGCGGCCCAGCAGCAGGGGTCGGCGTCGTTCGACTCTGCGCGTTTTGGTTCTTCGCGCTAGTTCTTCTGTCCCTTTTTAGTTCTTCCTTAGTTCCGTTGCTTTCCGGCGCGTGGGTGCCGGTGTTGAAAGGATTTGCCATGTCCCAGGATCGTTTGAGCTATGACACTGATACTTCCTCTGCGGTGCAGGGGGATATCCAGTCGATTGTTGCGCGGCTGGAGTCGTTGATCGGTGAGCGTGAGAAGGCTGTGAATGCGGCTATGTCGGATTTCCAGGCTGATGGTGTGTCGGAGGATTACCAGGCGGTGGAGAACCGTTTCCGGAATGCTGCCAACGAGACGCGGAACATTATTGCGTTGGTGAAGCAGACGCTGTCGCAGAATGATGAGACGGCTGCGGGTGCGGGTGCCCGGGCGAAGTCCGCCGTGCAGAACATCGGCTAATCACTGATTGCACAACACAACGGCGCCGGGCTGGATCCGGCGCCGTTGTTGTTTTAACCGAACCGCCTGCATGGCCCTTTTATTCGAGCTCGATCTCGATGGGTAGTTCTGCCCATGTGTTTTCCTTGACCGGGTTGGTTTTGGTGGGTTTGATGGGGGTTACCGGCAAACGGAACGGGATTTACCTTTGGTGAATTCGTCCGCTGCTCGGGGGAACAGTTCGGACGAGGGTGCCGAGGGGTGCCGAAAAGGTGGTTTGCCATGAAGTTTGATATGGGTTCTTCGACCCTTGGGACGTTGACGCAGCAGACGAGTTCCTCCAATGAGGATCTGGGTCAGCTGGTGCGGAGCCTGATGGAGGCTGCGGCGCCGCTGGAGGGCAAGTTCAACGGTGCCGGCCGGGTGAAGTTTGACGAGTTCAAGGCCCGCACGGACGAGGTTGCCAATGAGCTCAACAGCTCCCTCTCGGCGATCCTGATGGGTCAGTCGGAGATGGACCGGCACTTCCAGACCGGTGACCAGGAGGCTGCGGACAATGCGGCCCAGCAGCAGGGGTCGGCGTCGTTCGACTCTGCGCGTTTTGGTTCTTCGCGCTAGTTCTTCTGTCCCTTTTTAGTTCTTCCTTAGTTCCGTTGCTTTCCGGCGCGTGGGTGCCGGTGTTGAAAGGATTTGCCATGTCCCAGGATCGTTTGAGCTATGACACTGATACTTCCTCTGCGGTGCAGGGGGATATCCAGTCGATTGTTGCGCGGCTGGAGTCGTTGATCGGTGAGCGTGAGAAGGCTGTGAATGCGGCTATGTCGGATTTCCAGGCTGATGGTGTGTCGGAGGATTACCAGGCGGTGGAGAACCGTTTCCGGAATGCTGCCAACGAGACGCGGAACATTATTGCGTTGGTGAAGCAGACGCTGTCGCAGAATGATGAGACGGCTGCGGGTGCGGGTGC
>NZ_JANFLU010000012.1 GCF_024385525.1 Arthrobacter sp. zg-Y238
ACACCAGCACCTGGACGGACACGACTTCAAACGGTCCGTCAAAGTATAAAGGGTGTTGTAGATCATGCTGCTTGCGTCCACTATGTGGTTCCCGGACAACAACCGTTGGTTGCTGTGCCTGGAACACCGAACCATTGCCCCTTGTCCAGGGGGCGGGTTCACATTTTTACCGCACTGCCCGGCACCCCTCATTCGGGGTTGGTTCCGGGGGAGTGTTGTAACCATTGTTTTCCCCTCCCGCCTTTGGCGGGTGCGGGTAGAAGGGTTACGGCGGTCATAGCGTGGGGGAAACGCCCGGTCCCATTCCGAACCCGGAAGCTAAGACCCACAGCGCCGATGGTACTGCATCCGGGAGGATGTGGGAGAGTAGGTCACCGCCGGACAATATTTGAAGAGGTTGAGCCCGTACCAGTGTTGGTACGGGCTCTCCTTGTTTAAGCGCCTGTTCAGCAGCCCCCCACAGAACCTGCTGGCTGCCCACCGGCAACGGCCGCAGTGGGACTAGGTTAGACACTGTGTTTATTCCGACACTTTAGGCCAAGTCCGGTTGGCCCGCGGTGGTCAAAACCGCCTGGAAGTCGCGGTAAGCTTAAAGAGCAGAACCCGAAAGGGCAGTCTGTAACCGAAGATTTCCTGCCGCATTAGCCGGCAGGGCTAGGGTTACGGCGGTCATAGCGTGGGGGAAACGCCCGGTCCCATTCCGAACCCGGAAGCTAAGACCCACAGCGCCGATGGTACTGCATCCGGGAGGATGTGGGAGAGTAGGTCACCGCCGGACATACGTTGAAATAAGGATCCGCACAAGGATGTGCGGATCCTTATTTGCTTAACTGCACCTTCCGCCCCGCTTTCCGGGCTCGACCCCCTGCCGAATGTGCGCAAGCATGGTCCCGTGGCCGGCGAAAACAGCAGCAGCAAGGGCTTTGCCCGAGTAAATTCCGGTCCGGACCTGGACCGCACCATGTTCTTCAGCGACGCCGTCTTCGCTATCGCCATGACGCTGCTGGCCGTGGATATCCGGGTTCCCCAGGTGCCGCCCAGCGAGCTTGGGGCGGCCGTGGCTGCCCAGCTTCCGGAGTTCGGCGCTTACGTCCTGTCCTTTGTGGTGACCGCCGCCTATTGGCTGAGCCATCACCGGCTCTTCCGGCTGCTGAAGGGATTTACCGGCCGGCTGCAGCAGCTGAACCTGGTGCTGCTGATGTTCGTCGCCCTGCTGGGGTACGCCACCGACATGCTGGCGTTCTATGGAGACCAGCAGCTCGGCGTCGTGATTTATGCGGCGGCCCTGGGGCTTATCGGCACCGCCAATACCGTGCTGTGGATCTATTGCAGCCGAGAGGGCCTTTTCCGGGACGACGTCGATCCGCGGCTTCCGGCGTTCGCGCAGGTCCGTGCCCCGGTCACCCCAGCGGTTTTCCTGGCCTCGATTCCCATTGCCATCCTGTGGAGTCCGCAGGCGGCCACCTGGTCTTGGCTGGGAATTATCGTTATCAATGCCTTGCTTCACGGCCTCGGCCGCAGACGGACCAGCCTGGCCTAAGCCACCAGTCACGGAGGGCCGATTCGTTGGTTTGGCCCTGTGTCGGGTAGTCTTATATCTGCTTCTACGGGAGCAAGCTTGGAGGATTCGCCTAGCGGCCTATGGCGCACGCCTGGAACGCGTGTTGGGTTAACGCCCTCGGGGGTTCAAATCCCCCATCCTCCGCCAGGATAAAGAAATACCCCGGTCTTCGGACCGGGGTATTTCTTTTTGCCCAAACAGCTACCGTTCGGCCCGCAGTGCGGCACGTGTGGCTACCGCAATGGAGCCCAGGCCGAGCGCCGCCGTCGCACCGGCGAGGCCGAGGTACACGGCCGGGACGATCGTGGGCAGCGGCAGCCCCGAGACGCTCACGGCGATCCCCATCAGCGGCGGCAGGGCCAGGACGGTGCCGATGACGACGGCGGCCGCGACTATCAGCAGGGACTCGGCCCCCATCATCCGCCTCAGCTGGGTATCCGACGCACCCAGGGTCCGCAGCAGCAGCATCTCCGGCCGGCGCTTGGCCGTCGCCATCACCAGGGTGTTGACCACGGAGACAGCGAGGTATCCAAGCAGAACCAGCATCGCGATCACCGAAACCCACGAGTCGGCATTCCGTTCCGCGGCTCCAGCTGCCCCGAGCTCCTCCTTATCCAGCAGCGTCAGCCCCAGGCCCTCGACGGCGGCGGACAGGTCTCCCGCGTCGGTATCGGCCGCCGTGCTGACCAGCAGGTAGTCGTTCAGCCCCGTGGTGGTGTGGCTTCGCAGCGTCTCGTTCGCCACCGCCACATCCCCGAATCCCAGCCCTCGTTCGTAGGTGGCGACGACGACGGCGGTCGCCTCGGTTCCGTCCCCGTAGTAGAAGTCGAAGTCCTCGCCCACGCCCGTGCCGGATTCCCGGGCCAGGTCCACGCTCAGCGCCACGGTATCGGCGTCCGCCAAGCGGTCCAGGGACCCTTCGTTTACATCCAGGTCCAGGGTTCCGTTCAGGTCCTCAGAGGCCAGGCCCTGAATAGCGTAGGGCTGTACACCGTCTTCCATGCCGGCGAAACCGGCCTTGGCAAGTACTGCGGAACGGGCCACCGGCGAGGTGGACTCCACGCCGGGCAGCTCCGCCACCTGGTCGGCGAGCTCCTCGGACACTCCGGACCCCGGAGCATGAACCAGATACCCGGCAACCACCCCGTCCCGGGACTGCCGCTCGGCTTCCGTTGCCACTGTGGTCGGCATAAAGAACTGCACGGACCCGAGTGCAATGGCCAGGGCGAGTGGAACGATTCCCGAGGCCAGGCGCCGCGGGAAAGCGCTGGCGTTGGCTTCCGCGAGGGCCAGCGACGCGGAGGGGCTGCGGCGGACCAGCGGCTGCACCAGTTTTAAGGCGCCCGTCACCAGCCATGGTCCCAGCAGGCCCGCGCCGATCATCAGGAGCAGGATGCTCGAGGCTGCCGCCGCCAGGCCCGCAGTGCCCGGGACTGCAACCGGTACCAAGGCCGCAACGAGACCGGCAGCCAGCAGCGACAGACCGGTGATGACGCGTCCGCGGCCCAGCCGGGAAGCCTCCGTCGCGGAGTCCCGCAGGGCAGCCGTCGGCGCCGCACGAACCGCGCCCCGCGCCGAGACAAGCGAGGCTCCCACCGCCGCGGCAATGCTGATGGCTACCGCGGCCAGGGCCGGCAGCGGGCTGTAGGCCAGGACGAAGGTTTCGGGAAGCACGCCGCCGGCAACGAACTGGTTGCCCAGGAACCAGGCCAGCAGGAAGCCGGGTGCCGCACCCAGCACTGCGGCAGCACTGGAAATCAGGAGGACTTCACGCATCACGATGCCCAGGGTCTGGTTCGCTCCGGCCCCCACTGCCCGCAGCATCGCGAATTCCCGGCGCCGGGCCATGATGGACAGGGACAGGGTCCCTGCTGTCACAAAGACCGCGGTCATCACGGCCACGCCCGCCAGCGACCCGCTGAGCAGCAGCAGCGTGGAGCGGGCGGCGGACCCGCCGAGATTCTCCACGTCTCCGCGGCGGTCCCCGGTATACCCGACGACGTCGGCCACCCGCGCCTCGATGTCGGCGGAGAGTTGTTCCGGGCGGACGCCGGATTCGGCGATGACGCCTACGGTGGCCACCGTGTCGCCGTGCGGCCACAAGGCCTGAGCCCCGACGGTGCTCAGGAAAGCGGCAGGACCAGTGTCCACTCCCGACTCGGGAGCGGCGACGCCGGACACCGTGTACTCGGTTGGCTCCCCGCCGTGGGTGAGGGTGAGCGAGGTTCCCGGAGCAGCCCCGAAGGATTCATCCACCACCACTTCGGTGGCCCGCTCGGGAGCTTCCCCGGAAGTCAGTGTGTAGGGGGTCAGGGCCGCCGAGTCCCAGGCAGCGGCGGAAACCGCCGTACCGTCGGTGGTGGCCAAAGGAAGCTCGATGCTGCCCACGGCGCGTTCGACGCCGGGGACGGCCGCGATTTCCTCAACAACTTCGGCGGGGAGCAGGACGCGTTCGGCGAAGGGGGCGTCCATGTCCTCGACCACGGGATGTGCCTGCGGCGCACCCACTACGACGTCGGCCCCCTGCAGGCGCTGCGGGGCAATGCCGCCGCGGGTTCCGGATTCAATGAGGACGCCCATCGCGGTGATGAGCGCGGCGCACAGGAACACGGCTACAAAAACCCCGGCGAATCCGCCGCGGTGGTGCCGGATGGAGGCTCTGGCAAGAGAGAACATATTAGCGCTCCCCGAGGTTGGCCATGTGTTCGCTGACGTCGTGGGCGGTGGCGCCGGTCATGCTGCCGTCCAGGCGCCCGTCCGCAAGGAAAATGACGGTGTCTGCGTGCCCGGCCGCCACCGGGTCGTGGGTCACCATGATCACCGTTTGTCCTAGCACGGAAACGGTATGCCGCAGCAGGTCCAGCACCTGGCGTGCAGTGCCGGAGTCCAGAGCGCCGGTGGGTTCGTCCGCAAAGACGGCGTCCGGGCGGGTGATCAGGGCCCGGGCAATGGCCGCCCGCTGCTGCTGGCCGCCGGAGAGCTCCTGCGGCTTCCGCTCACCCAAGCCGGACAGCCCGACGGCTTCCAGCACGTAGTCCAGCCAGACCTTGTCCGTTCCTCGTCCGGCCAGCAGCAGCGGCAGCGTCACGTTCCGCGCGACGGTCAGCTGGGGGAGCAGGTTGTAGGACTGGAACACAAAACCGACGTGGTCCCGGCGGAAGCGGGTCAAGGCCTTGCTGTGGAGCTTCGAGATTTCGGTGGTGCCCAGCAGCACCCGGCCGCTGTCGGGGGCGTCCAGTCCTGCCGCGCACTGCAGCAGCGTGCTTTTGCCGGAACCCGAAGGTCCCATGATGGCGGTGAAGGTGCCGGCCGGAACGGCCAGGGACACATCACGCAGGGCGGGCACGCTGGTGTTGCCGGATCGGTAGCTCTTGGACACGCCCTGCAGCTGCAGGGCTGCGGGGCCGGAGAATTCGGCGGCGTCGGTGAACATGGGGTCATCCTTTTGGTCGAAGGTGCGGGTTTGTGCGGCACTTGCTGACTTCGACGCTACGGATTCCGGAAACGGGATCCGATACAGCCAATAGCCCGGTTTGGGGTATAGCTGGCTATACCGACAGGGGGAAAGGGGTCGGGCATAATTCAACGGGTGAGACTTCCCAGCCGTGCCAAAACCCGTCTCCGGGACGCGGCCTTCCTTGTGCGCGAAGGCTGGTATTGGTTGGCGTCCCTGACCGTGCTGGTAACCGGTATTGCGCTGCTGCCCTTCGTGGCCCTGGGAGTGGGCCTGTACGCGGTCCCTACCCTCCTGGACCTCCTGAACCGGCTGGCCGCGAGGGCGCAGGCCCGTTCGGCGGCGTTCTCCTCCGCTGTCATTCCCTTTGACCGGCGCCACCTCGCCGGCAGGTATTCGTTCACCGAGTTGGCCGCCCTGCTGAGCGCTCCGGAAACGAAGCGGGACCTGTCCTGGCTGCTCTTCCACTGCGCCTTTGCCGTACTGGCAGCGGCGCTGGCCCTCGCGCTTCCTTTCGGTGCCGTGCTCTATGTTGCGGCGGCGCCCCTGTGGCAGCTGTTCCCGCCGGACGCACCGCTGGAACTGACCATCTTCGTCCGCAGCTGGGGTGATGCCCTCCTGATGATGCTGCTGGGACTTCTATACGCCGTCGGCTCGTGGGTGCTGCTGCCCTGGCTGGCACGGCGGTTCAGCGAGGCGACCCTGGGGATCCTTTCCCCGCGCCGGTATGCGGACCTGGCCCGCCGGATCTCCGACCTCTCGGCGGCCCGGGCCAGCGCCCTCGCCGCCCACGCCGCGGAACTGCGCCGGATTGAACGTGAACTGCACGACGGCGCGCAGAACCGGCTGGTCGGCGTCGTGATGATGCTGGGGCTGGCCCAGCGTGCGGCCGAAACCGATCCGGCGGCCGCCGTACCGTTCATCGGACGGGCGCAGGATGCCGCGTCCGAAGCACTCGCCGGGCTGCGCGCCGCGGTGCACGACATTTATCCGCCGGTCCTGGACGAACTCGGCCTGGGCGGTGCGGCCTCGGCCCTGACCAGCCGCTCGCCCATCCCCACTTCCCTGAAGGTGGACGAATTGCTGCGCGCCCCGGCAGCAGTGGAATCGGCGGCGTATTTTGTCCTCGCCGAAGCCCTGACCAATGCTGCGAAACACTCCGGCGCCTCCCGGATCGACGTGGTCCTCCGTACTGAATCAACGGCGCGGGAGGATGTTTTGGTGATCCTGGTGAACGACGACGGCCGGGGCGGCGCGACCGTGTCACCGACCGCCGGCGCGCAGGCTACGGCCGACGCCAACGGCTCCGGCTCCGGCCTGGCCGGAATTGCCCGGCGTGCAGCCGCCTTTGGCGGCAGGCTGGTACTGAACAGCCCCGACGGCGGACCGACAAACCTGAGAGTGGAGCTGCCATGCGCCTTCTAATTGCCGAAGATGATGCCCTGCTGCGGGCCGGACTGGAGCTGCTGCTTCGAGGAGAAGGCTTCGACGTGGTCGGCTCCTGGGACAACGCCGATGACCTGCTCGCCGCCTTCGAACCCGGCAGCGCCGACGGCGCCGTGCTGGACGTCCGGATGCCGCCGACCTTCACCAACGAGGGGCTGCGGGCCGCCCTGGAACTGAGGTCCCGGGTCCCCGACTTCCCGGTGCTCGTCCTCTCCGCCTATGTCGAAGACCGTTACGCCAGCCGCTTGCTGGGCTCCGGCGCCCAGGGCGTGGGCTACCTGCTGAAGGAGCGGGTCGGCAACGTCGGTGAATTCGTGGACGGACTGCGGCGCGTGGCTGCCGGCGGCACCGTCATGGACCCGGAGGTCATCGCCCAGCTCTTCAGCCGGCGCAGCAACCAGGACCCCATCCGGTCGCTGACCCCGCGCGAGTTCGAAGTGCTGGGGCTGGTGGCCGAAGGGCTGGGCAACACCGCCATTGCCTCCACCATTTCCGTCTCCGAAACCGCGGTCAGCAAACACATCGGCAACATTTTCGCGAAGCTCGGGCTGGCCCAGTCGGACAGCGGCCACCGCAGGGTGCTGGCGACTCTCGCGTACCTCCGCTCCTGACCGGCGGGTCCCGCTTGTTTCGTCCCGGGTCTTGTTTCGCGGACGGCACCGGTGACAAGGTGTGATGCACTACAGCCGGGCGCAGGAGGACACACGTGGAACAGGGCGGCGGAAAGGTAGCGCTGGTCACCGGTGCTTCGCGCGGAATCGGCCGGCGTGTGGCGGAGCGGCTCGCGGCGCAGGGGACCGCCGTCGTCGTCAGTTACCGCCGGAATGCCGAACTCGCCAAGGAAGTGGTCACCCGGCTGCAGGAACTGGGCGGCAGCGGCATCGCGGTGCAGGCGGACGTGGAGAACCCCGAAGACATTGTCCGGCTCTTCGACGCCGCGGCGGACGAATACGGCCGGTTGGACTACTTCATCAACAACGCTGCTGCTGCCGCCTTCAAGAACGTGGTGGACCTGAAAACCCATCACCTGGACCGTGCCTACGCGGTGAATGTCCGGCCGTTTGTCCTCGGCGCCCAGGAGGCGGTGAAACTGATGGACGACGGCGGCCGGATAGTCGCGCTCACCAGTTACGGCAGCACCCGGGCCTTCCCGACCTATGCCGCCCTCGGCTCCTACAAGGCTGCGGTGGAGTCCTTTGTCCGGTTCATGGCGGTGGAATTCGGTCCCTACGGCATCAACGTCAACGCCGTGAACGGCGGGCTGATCGATTCCGATTCGCTGGACTACTTCTACTCCATGGACGGCATGGCACCGATGGACAGCGTGATCTCCCGCCTCCCCAAACGCCGGCCCGGCACCGTGGATGAAATGGCCGCCGCGGTGGAGTTCCTGCTCTCCGCGGGCGCCGAGTACATCACCGGCCAGGTCCTCGCGGTCGACGGCGGACTCTCGGTCATTGCCCCGCCGTTCCATTCCGACGCGTCCGGCCCGCCGGTCGCCCTGCCGAACCGGCCCACCCGGCCCACCCGGGGCGGCAGCCGGTAAGAACTGAAAGGAAGCATCAGTGAGCTACGATCCCGCCCGCTACCGGAACTACTTCGAACATTCCCTGACCTACGCGGCCGGCTTCTCGCGCAATGTCGCCCGGTATGCGGACCGCGTTGCCCTCACCGATCCGCCGACGGGCCGGGAATGGACCTACGCCCAGCTGGGCGAGGCCGTGAACTCCGTAGCGTGTGCCCTGGCCGAGCGCGGCGTGGGGCGCGGAGACCGGGTGCTTTACCAGCTCTACAACGGCATCGAGTTCGCGCTGCTGTACCTGGCGACCCAGCGCCTGGGTGCGGTCAGCGTGCCGGTCAATTACCGGCTGGCACCGGCCGAGACCGCGCACATCCTGCGGGACAGCGATCCGGCAGTGTTCGTTGTGGATGCCGAGCATACCGAGACGGCTGCACAGGCGCTGGAGCTGGCCGGGGTATCGCCGGTGGTCCTGGTGGCGGGCGGCAGCGAGGCCGGGCACTGGGGGATGGGATCGGGGCAGCTGGGGCAGGACTTCGACGCCGCCGTCGACGCCGCGTCCGGGGACCTGCCGGACCTCCCCGCGGACTTTTCCACCTTCGAGGAAAGCACCCGCTTCTACACTTCGGGCACCACCGGTATGCCCAAGGGGGTGCCGCTGCCGTCCATCGCCGAGCTGATGAGCGCGCACGACGTCATCATGCACTTTCCGCTCAGTCCGTCCGACCGCACCCTGAACATGACGCCGTGGTTCCACCGCGGCGGTCTGCACTCGGGCGGGCCCAACCCGGTGTTTTACATCGGCGGGTCCGTGGTCCCGCTGCGCAGCTTTAACCCGGCAACGGTGCTGGACTGGGTGGGGGAGCAGGGGCTGACGTATCTGATCGGTGCGCCGACCACGCTGGAGATGATCGCCGTCGAGCAGGAAAAGCACCCGCGGAACCTGGAGACGCTGCGCGGCATCGTCACCATGGGTGCACCGCTGGACCGCGCTGCCGCCATCCGGTACCAGGAACTGCTGACGCCGCGGATCTTCAACGGTTACGGAACCACCGAGGGCTTCTGGAACACGTTCCTGCGGCCCGAGGACCTCCCCGCCCATGCCGGCAGTGCCGGGCGCGCCTGCACGGACGACGACGTCGCCGTCGTCCGCGTGTTTGAAGGCCGCCGCGGGCAGCCGCACGAACTGGCCGCCCGGGACGGCAGCGAAATCGGCGAGGTGATCATGCGCTCGCCGAAATCGGGGTTCAGCTATGCCAACCTGCCGCAGGTCGAGGAGGAGAAGTTCCACGACGGGTGGCTTTATCCCGGGGACATGGCCACCTGGGACGCCGAAGGCTACCTGACCATCATGGGCCGCACTGATGACATGATCATTTCCGGCGGGGAGAACATCCATCCGGTGCAGGTGGAAGCGGCGCTCGCGGACCACCCCGGCGTCCTTGAATCCGTGGTGGTGGGAGTGCCGGATGACCGGTGGGGCCAGCGCGTGGTGGCGTACGTGGTGCGCCGGGACGCGGAGCTCGACGCCGACGGGCTGGATGCGTTCTGCCTGGCGCATCCCGGGCTGGCCGATTTCAAGCGGCCCCGGGGTTACCGCTTTGTTGACGAAGTGCCGATGACCGCCACCGGAAAGAAGATGCATTACAAGGTGGCCGATTCCGCGGCGCAGGACTGGCTGGACGGCCGGATGCACGTGCCGGCGCCGGTCCGGAAGGCGGACTAGATGGACGAGCGCGTGGTCATCACCGGGATGGGGGCGGTGACGCCGCTCGGCGGTTCCTGGGGCGAGACCTGGGCGGGACTGAAGGACGGACGCAGCGGTATCGACAAGATCACCGCCTTCGACGCCTCCGAGTTCCCCACCCGGATTGCCGGGGAAGTGAAGAACTTCGATCCGGCGCAGTACCTGCCGGTCAAGCGGCTGCGCCGGTCCTCGCGGGCTTCCCACCTGGCGGTGGCGGCCTCGCGCGAGGCGGTGGCCGACGCCGGACTGGGAGTCACGCTGGAAGACACCGACGCTGCGGTGATCATCAACAGTGCTGTCTCCGGGTATCCGGAAATCCAGTCCGCCACGGAAATCTTCCACCGTGACGGGCTGCGCCCCATCAGTCCCAGCTTCGTGGCGTCGTCGTTGACGAACATGCCGGCCTGCGAAGTGGCCATCGATTTGGCGGTCCATGGCCCGGTGAACGCCAGCGCCCTGGCGTGTGCCAGCGGCACACAGGCACTGCTCGAAGCACGCCGCACCCTGCTGGCCGGCGATGCTGACGTGGTGGTGGCCGGCGGAACCGACGCGGCCATCACCTCAGTGATGTTTGCCGGGCTCAGCGCCATGCGCGGGTTGTCCCGGAACAATGATTCACCGCAGGAAGCCAGCCGTCCCTTCGATGCGGACCGGGACGGTTTTGTCTTTGCCGAAGGAGCGGTGGTGTGCGTGCTGGAACTGCTCAGCCATGCCCGTGCCCGCGGTGCCGAGGTGTATGCAGAGCTGCTGGGCGGCGCACTGACGTCCGACGCCTTCCACATTGTCGCTCCGGATCCCGGCGGACAGTATGCGGCCCAAGCCATCTGCCGCACCCTGGACCGGTCCCGGCTGAACCCCGAGGACGTTGACCTGATCTGTGCCCACGGAACCTCCACCCAGGCCAATGACCGGACCGAAACCAGAGCCCTGCACACCGCCTTCGGCGAGCATGCGTCGTCGCTCGCGGTCACGGCACCCAAATCCATGACCGGACATCTCATCGGCGCTGCGGGCACTCTCGGATCCCTGCTCTGCGTGATGGCTATCCGAGAGGGCGTCATTCCGCCCACTCTGAATTACAACACTCCCGATCCGGAGTGCGACCTCGACTACGTTCCGGGAACGGCCCGGGAAGCTTCCGTCCGGTATGCCCTAACTAACGCGTTCGGTTTCGGCGGGCAGAACGCTGTGGCGGCTTTCGGTCCTGTCTAAGTGCAGTAGTAGTCGACCCCGGCCGCGTAGGCCTCCGGATAGAACTCCATGGCCAGGTCATAGGTAGCTTCACTCCACTCATTCCCGATGCTCCTGGCCGAGTCCACGTAGTCCGGACTGAAGTCGGGTTCCAGGCGAGAGTTCCAGATATTCCGCTTTATCCGTGACGAATGCAGCCAACCGTCCGCTTCGTCGGTACACGTGGCCTTCCAGTACGCTTCGAGATCTTCATAGACCTTGCCGACAGCCAACCTTCTGCCGTTGTCCCGTGCCGCTTCGTCGAGAACCCACTCGAGGTACTGCTGGGCATGTTCCCGTACGGCAGGATCCTTGATCTGGTCAATATTGTCCTGAATGTACGCTGCCTGATCGCGGTAGTTGCTGACGGCCTCTTCCCCGACCCGGTCCAGATAGCCCTGAACTTCCGGAGAAGACATCACGGGACTGTTCCAGAAGGCCTCATAGTCATCTTCGAGCAGCTGGCCCTCTGAATTGGGGCGCGTCCTGACGGGGTTCAGCAGCAGATTGGCCTCATGGGTAGTTGAATCCAGAAGTTCCATATCGCCCGAATGGCTGCTTTCCGGCGGCCGTGGAAATTTGCAGAAGTGGGGAAGCGCGGCCTCGAAGGCATCCGGGTAGACCTTGCCCACCAGAGCGGTTGCCTCTGCCTCCTGATCCCCGATTGCCTGCAGCGACAGGACCTGGGGGTCAGTGGTAATCCAGTTTCGAATGGGATGCCCGTCGTCCGCGTACATGACGTGAACCAAGTCGCTGCGGTGGCAGGTCTCTCTGGACAGCTGTGCCAGGTCCTCATAAACCACCCGCTTGGCGGCCTGGACCGACCCGTGTGAGAGGAACTCGGACACTTTGTCCACAGCGGCTTCGGCATTGGCCCGTTTGTCCGCGTCACTGATATCGGCCACCCTGCTGTAGGTGTACTCCATGTTCTCCTGGAGGCGCGCCTGCCATCCCTCGTTGATGAGGTCCAGCAGGGCGAGGGTGTCCGGGGTGTTCAAGGCGGGTTCAGCCCAGAAGGCCGCGTAGTCCTCCTCACTGATGTCTGCGGGGAGCGGGTCCGAGACGTCATGCAGGTCAGTGTGGGCCCCAACGACAATGCGGCCTTCCCTCAGGGAATCTTCCGCGGCCTGGGTATACGTCAAGTACTCAACCCACAGATAGGCAGCAACAAGGGCGGCGACCACAAAGAGGCTCACGAGGGTTACGACGATCATCCTCAGCCGCTTGGGCCCGCGCTTCCGGGGAGGAGTGAGATAGTCGGGCAGCACGATTGGATGTTCGGTCATCGTGCTGCCTCTCAGTAGGGGGTGGTTCCCGCGGAGGAAGCCTACCGCACGGCCGAGGCAAGCTCCGGTTCGACGTCGGGCGTTGCTTCCTTCTCTGCCTGTCCGGCCCCCACAGCCTTCGCGGCCAGCCACACGGAGACGGCGCCGAGGGCAAGTCCGGCGACCACGTCCAGGACGTAGTGCCAGCCGAAGTAGACCGTGGCCAGGGTCGTCAGGACCACGTAGATCCACATAATCCATTGCGCCACTTTGGGCAGGCGGGTCAGGTGCGCCACCAGTGCTGCAGTGAAGACGATGGATGTGTGCAGGGACGCAAAGGCTGCAATGCCGTGCACGTTGTCCGTGGCAAACGGATCAGCCAGCACCTCGATCCGGTTTTCATACAGGCTGTCCTGCAGGCCGGAGACTGCGGTTTCCGGCAGGTCGGCAAACGGGGCGGCGTCGTAGTAGACCGGGCCCATGGACGGCAGGGCGTAGTAGCTGACGGTGCCGAGGATCCAGTTGAAGGACAGGGCCGTGGCATACCAGGCGCCGCGCTGCAGGTTGTTGGACCACACCAGCGCCGCGGCGAGGGAGACCGGAACGAAGACCATGAAAAGCATGTAGACGCCGGAGAGCAGATCCGCGCTGAAACCGGTACCCAGCAGGTTATGCAGGACGTCGCCGGGATAGTTTCCGCCGGCCAGCCATTTGTCCGAGTCCTCCAGCATGGGGTCCGTGAGGTGTTCCTGCAGGAAGGGCAGGAAGCTCTTGAGGTTCCGGTAGGACATGTACGCGAGGTAGAAGGTGATCAGTCCCGCCACGGCTACGGCCAGGCGGGGTCCGGACCAGCGCGTCCGCAGCACATGGGACGTGGCGGCTCCCGCGCCGCCCAGTTCGCGGCGTCGAGCGAGTACCCGGGGCACGACGTCGGCGGCGATCATGAGCAGCACAATCAGCGGCAGACGGATGTAGCTGGGTCCCAGGAAGCCGTCAGGATCACGGATGGGAAGGTCGCCCCATACGGCCGTAGCGACCATCAACACGGTGAAGGCTACGGAGATGGTCAGGGGGACGCCGAAGAGGCGGCGCCAGGCAGGGCGGACGGAGCCGGCTTCGATAGTCATGAGATATTTTTATCCCACAATTGTCATAAACCTGTTATCGAGGGACCCCCACCCTCAGTATGCTTTCGATCACGCGGAGGGCCTGTTTCCGCCGTCGTCGTGGCCGGAAGCCTGGCCGGAAGCCTGGCCGGAAGCCGGCGCTGGTAGCTGCCCGGTGGCCTCCGGCGGCAGGCCGGACCGCTACCGCTGGGCGGGCAGTCCGGCCTGGTCCGGGATGCTGTCCTTACTTGTTCAGGGCAGCGTCCAGCTGTTCCTGGATGGCGCCGTAGTCAACGGAGTCCAGCTCCAGCATCTCGTTGTCGAGGATCAGCGAGGGGGTGCCGCGAAGCTGGAGGTCCTGGGCGTCCTCCAAGTCGCGGGCCACCCGGTCCTTAATGGCGTCCGACGTGTAATCGGCTTGGAACTTCTCCGTGTCCAGACCCAGGTCCTCGGCGTAGGAGAGGAAGAGGTCGTCGGCCTCCTCCGTGCTCAGGGCCTTCCAATCCTCCTGATGCTCGAAGACGGACGCAGCCATTTCCTCCAGGGCGCCCTGTTCTGCTGCGGCTTCCACGGCGCGGGCAGCCGGCGCTGCGTTCTGATGCTTGGGCAGCGGGTAGTTCCGCACGAGGATGCGGACTTCATCCCCATAGTCGTTCTTGGCCTGCTGGATCAGCGTGTCCATCTGAGCGCAGTAGGGGCACTGGTAGTCGGTAAACAGCACCAGGGTGGCTTTGGGGTCTGCGGGGTCGGTGATTGCCCTTGCATCCGCAGGAGCCACCTGGTCGATGCGGTCAGCGGGGATGGAGGTTTCCGCCGACGGGCTTGCTTCTGCCGTGGCGGTGTCTCCCGACGATCCGGAATCCGACGCCGCACAGGAGACCAAGGTTCCGACTGCGAGCAGCCAGGCAATCAGCAGGGCGAGGATGCTCTTGCGCATAGTTCCTTCCAGTGAAGTATCAGGGTTCGCGGTTCGGCGCGCTCTGCGGGCCTCCAACGGCGGTGTCCGCCCGTCAGGCGATGGCTGCCACGGGCGATGTCCACCCGTGAGGCCCAGGCTGCGCCCACTATTTTCGATGCTCCCACCGGATCGGACCGTCCGGTAGCCTGCAATCCGGCATGGGTTTATATGCTTTTGATATGGCTCAGGCGTGGCCGAACCTTTCGGTGCTGGAACTGTTCGTTGCCGTGGTGGATGAGGGCAGCGTGGCTTCCGGGGCGCGGAAACTGGGTATGGCCCAGTCCAATGCGAGCCGGTCTATTGCCGAGTTGGAAGCGGATTTGAAGACTCCTCTGCTTGAACGCAGCCCGCGCGGTTCGGCACCTACAGCGATGGGACTCCTGCTGGCGGACTCCGCTCGGGAACTGTTGGAGGCGGCGCGGCGCTTCAACAGCGTGGTGCGTGCCGGCCGAAGCGGCGAGGCCATGGAACTCCGTGTGGGTGCCAGTCTCACCATCGCGGACATGCTGTTGCCGGCCTGGGTTGCCGAGCTGAAGCGCCGGCTGCCGCAGGCCCGCATTGATGTGCGGGTGGAGAACTCGGCACAGGTCATCGAGGAGGTGCAGCGCGGCACCCTGCAGCTGGGGTTTGTCGAGACTCCGAATCTGCCCGTGCGGCTGAATGCCCTGGTGGTCCGTGAGGACGAGCTGGTGGTGGTTGTTGGTCCGGATCACGAATGGGCCAACCGGACCCGGATCGGTTTGCAGGAACTGGCGGAAACCCCACTGGTTGTTCGGGAGCCCGGGTCTGGTACCCGCGAAGCGTTGCAGCAGGTACTTGCCGGGTACGACGTCGTCGAACCGGCCCAGGTGCTCAGCAGCAATGCTGCGGTGCGGGTTGCTGTTGCTGCCGGAGCCGGCCCGGCCGTGTTGAGCGAACTGGTGGTTCGCGACCAGCTTGCCAGCGGGGAGCTGCTGCGGGTTCCTTTCGAAGGTGAGGGAATCAGCCGACCCCTGACTGCCATCTGGTCCGGCCCCCGGCGGTTGAGCGGAGTCGCGGCCGAGCTGGTGGCGGTGGCTGCGGGTCGAACTTAGGTTCAATCCGGCTAGGTTCAATCCGGCGTCAGCCGCAGGGCCGGTTGAACGGTCTTGCGCATCACTGTCTTGTTCTTGCCGATGTGGCGTTCGAACGTGAATCCCGCCTTCTCGAACATGGCCCGTGTGCCGTTGTGAAGGAACGAGGATGATGTTCGCTTGCCCGGGGTGAGTTCGTTGGGGAATGAGACGACCTCGCCTCCGCCTGCCTGTGCGATCAGTTCGAGCGCACCGTCCAGTGCCTCCCGTGCCACGCCGGTACGTCGATGGTCGCGGTCGACGAAGAAGCAGGTGATGCGCCACGGCGCCGGCTTGGTCTCGCCGGCGTCGTACTGCTTGCGGTGGTAGATCCCCGGCAGTTCAAGCGGACTGCCGTACTGGCACCATGCGATTGCGTCGTCGCCGTCGAAAACGAGTGCCGCGTGTGCTGCGCCTTCCGCCACGAGTCGCTGCTTGAAGGTCGGCCCGTCGTACTCGCTTTTGACGGTGCCCTTCGTGTCGCCGTGGAAATACGAGCAATAGCACCCGCCCCAGACCCCGTTGTGCTTCTGTGCGAGTGCAAGCCACGCCGGAAACGTTGCCGGAGTGAGCGGCTGAATTACGTGCGGCATGGTCATGATTCAGCCTGCGTTGCCGGCGTCTCGGCAACGCACAGGACCGCTCTATTGCCGTCTTGGTCGGCGATCACGGTGAGTGACGGTGAACCGCTGTCATCCACGACGGTTCCCCCTGCAGCGACTGCAGCGATGATTCGCTGCTCGGCCGCCTCGGGCGCCACATAGACCTCGATGTGGAACCGTTGATTCACGTGCTCGTTGGCTTCGCCGAACCACAGGTTTGGTATCCGCCCCGTCGCGTCCCGGATCTCGTCGCTGGGCGACCCGTGGCCCTGGGCATCCGCATTGCCTGTCAGCAGGGCTGCCCACACCGGGGCAATCGTTGCTGAGCGGGCCGTGTCGAGGCCGAGTTCGAGGACGCTGACCGAGGCCGGGTCGGCGTCGAGCTGGTGGTCCGCGGCGATCTCGGTGATCAGCCTCGCGAGGTCGACATCCTGCTGGGTCACCCATTCGACGACATGTTCGACGCCTTCACCATCGCGGTAGATGGCGTCAGCGCTGACCAATTTGAGGTCGACGTATCCGGTGCCGATCGCCACGCTCGGGTGGTGTCCGAGGGTGTCGCCCGCCTCACCTACCGCTGTCACGAACCGTGCGCCGGTGCCGAAGTCCTCGACCAGGTAGCGGGCGTGCAGTCCTTGGGCTAACTTGCGCCAATCGGTCAGCTTGGCCTCGGCGATCGCCTCACCCGACAGCATGTCCATGTTCCGACGCCCGATCTGGGATTCAGCTGCAGCGTTTGAGCTCGTCATTTTTGAGTGCCTCCTGTACATGTGCGAACAGTAAATCCGACGTCGAATGCATCTACAAGGAAAATCAGCCTCTGGTTCATTGGGAGAGTTCCAGCCCTCTTACTGCGAAGGTGCCCGCCTTACTGCGAAGGTGCCCGCACGACGACGGAGATCGCGGAGGTGTTCACGCCGCTGGCTCTGCTGTGCACCGAGCTGTTCAACCTGCTCCGGCGCGGACCGGGGCGTGTCTAGAACGGCGGTGCCTGTTCCTGCGGCGCCGATTCCTGTAAAGGTTCCCTCTGCTCATGCTCTGGTCGTAGGTTCGGCGCCGGATCCGGTGGCACCAGGTCCAAGTACGGCTCGGTGCGGTAAGTACGTCCGGTCGGCGAAGTCCACTCGATTACCCCGGGTTCGGGCTGGCACGCTTTCCAGAAGCCCAGGCTCTTGAACCGATGGTGCCGTCGGCAAAGGTGTTCCAGGTTTCCGTGGTCGGTCGGGCCGCCTTTCGCCCAGTCGATGGTGTGATCGATGTCCGCGTTCGCGGTGCTGACCCGGCAGCTGGGGAACCTGCAGGTTCCGTCCCTTGCGCGGAGCCAGCGTCTGAGACCTGCCGGGACTTTTCGACGCCGTCCCACCCCGAGGATTTCACCTGTCTGCGGGTTTTGGGCGAGTCCGGTCCAGCCGACGGCGTTGCGGGCCAGCCGTCGGGCCGCCTCTGCACTGATAGGTCCATAGCCGTGCAGTTCGGCGGGCTGGTTATCGGCGCCGAAGAGGGTTTCGGCGTTGATCAGAACCATGATTTCTGCCCGCGGGACAATCCCTTCGTCTGGTCCAGCCTCGTCTCCGAGGCGCTGGCCGCCGGAAAATCCAACGTCGCTGTCGTTCCCGGTGACTCCTCCTGGGTGTTTGGGCTCGCCGGTTTGTTCGCCGTCGTGTCCACTTTCGCCGTCGTGCCTACCTCCGCGGTTGGTTCCGGTCCCGCGCCGGGTTCCGGTCGCGGCGAAAGTTCTGCCACCCATCAGCAATTGCGCGAGAATGTCTGCGCGCAGTTGGTCCGTGGTCCGGGAATCCCCGGCCGCCTGCTCACCACGTGCCGCGGTACTCAGGGCCGTGTAAATCTGCTGCGCTTCGGCCGCACGCAGGTGGCCGGACAGGCAGGACATTCCGTCCTCCTCCCGGTCCAGAGTGACCTTACGCTGCTCGAAAGCTGACTGGTGTTGTTTGCTGACAGTGTCCGGAAACTTCCTTTCACGCAGCCGCTTGGCCTTGGCCGAGAACTGCGCCCGCGTCTGACTCTCCGCTGCTGCCAGCAAGTCTGCTTCAAACTCAGGAAGCTGGCCGGGAGGAACGTTCTGGCACTGGTCCAGCACCACTTGGGCGTGCTGGTAGGACAGCCGTCCTTCCTCCAGCCCGGCCAAGGTGGCGGTATGGGTGCTGCAAAGTTTGCCTGCTTCGAACATCATGCGCTGAGCGGTGACCTGCGGAATGTTCAGAATGGCTGCACATTCTGACGCTGCCAGGCTGAACGCCATCCCGGGTTCGAGCCGCCCCGAAGCGGCGTGGAAGCTGTCCCGGAAGATCTCCTGCATCCGGACCATCAAACGTGCCTCCAATGCCTGGACCCAGGACATCAAATGCCCCATCCGGGACAGGGCATCGCCCACCATCTGCTCGTCAAAGGCTTCAAGGTTCTGCAGTGCCAGTGTCCCGGTAAAGCCGTCCGGATACACAGGGCTTCCGACAGGAGTGGAACCATCGGCGGCAGGCTCAGCAGGCTCAGCAGGCTCAGCAGGCTCAGCAGGCTCTGCAGGTGCGGCCTCAGCGTCGTTCTCGGGAGTGTCAGCAGAAGTAGAGGTATCCGCGTCAGCGGCGTAGGCAGGCTCAGCGGCAAGTTCCGCCCGGTAAACCGACACGGTGCACGGCGGGCGCGGCGGCTCGGCCCCGCCAGCCTGCCCATCCGGCTGCCGGTTCTCAGTGCCTGGCTCTTCGGTTATCCGTTCGGTGTTTCCGAGCTGATCCATACCTCAGGATTTCATCCGGCACTGACATTTCAGGCCCAAAAACAGGCCGAAAACAGAGCTCGGGGAAACCTCAAATACCCGTCTTTCGAACGCAATTACCTGCTGGCACACCGACGGCCGGTAGGCCTGGAGGCACCCTCCGGCCTGCTGGAGGCGGGTGCAAGTAGCAACATGACGGCGGGTTCTGAACGAGCGCGACCGCGGCAAGGACGACGACGCCGGCCGGCGGACCCCACCGCGCGGCAGCTCGGACTGCCCGCCAGACCCTACTGCGGACCGGAAAGCCGCCCGATCCGCTCGCGGGCAGACCGTTCGCTGGGTCCCTGCGGACCGAGCCCAAGCCGGATAACACCCAAAACAAGTTTCACGGGAAACTTCATTGGCACGGGAACCGGACCCAGGTGCGGAGCCCGCAGCCCCAACATCTCCCTGTGCTTCGGCTCCAGGCTGGCTACAGCCCCGGCAAACAGCACCCGGTACCCGATCCGCTGGTTTCCCGGCAGGGGAGGACGGCGAAGGAACCCCAGCGCCTCCCGCACATAGTCGCTGTTGCGCAGCTGGGTATCGTAGCCGGCCATCTGCTTCCGCAGATCGGCTTCGGAACGCGGCGGATCCGGAATACCCATCAACTCACCCGCCACCGCCCACTCCGCCACATAGGCATCAGCCCCGCCCGGAATGGGACCGCCGTAACGCTGGTGCGAGGAGAGGAACGCGTCGGCGAAGGCCAGATGCACCCAGCGGGCAATCTCGGGATCATTGGCTGAATACGGCCGCACCGCGCCGTCGGCGTCTACATAAGTGCCGTGCACGCGTTCATGCAGCCGCAACACCCAGTCGGAGCCCGCCTTGGCAGCGGCCGTGTCCCCGTAGGTGACGGTGAAGATCCAGCGGATGGTTCCGGCAAGCCGACCCAGCGGATCGTCCTTGTAGTCGGAGAAGTCGTGGACCCCGGCCATCGCCCCGGGATGCAGCGCCTGGAGCAGCAGGGCCCGGATGCCGGCGATGATGGGCGTCATGGACCCGTGCACCGCCCAGACCGCGGACTCGGGACCGAAGTGGCCGACGTCGTCGCCCTCCGCCAGCTCAAGCTCCCACTGCGGGATCTCGGCGGCGTTGTTGCTGAATGTGCCGATCAGCTGGCGGCGCCAGGACGCGATCGCCCGGGGAGGAGAAAAAACGCTCATCTTCCCCAGTGTCCATCCGTCCGGACCGCTTGCCTAGTGCCCCTAGTGCCCCTTGTGACCGCCCGGTGTTCGGTACTGCCGGCCCCGCAGGTTACGGACGCAGGCTACGGCCGCGGGCCGTGGTCCGGCCCTCCCTCACGCTGGTGCCGCTGGAAGGCCAGCACCGGGGCCGCTGCGAAGAACAGCAGCGCAGCGAGCCACAGAATGCCCGCAATGTTCCCCAGCGGCCCCATCGTGGCAAGAAGAATGCAGGCAACGCCGGTTAGCATCACGGCGTTTACCGTGTACTTGTCTTTCATGTCATTACCTTTCATACACGCCTAGCGCAGCAGGATGTCCACCGACCGGGAGTTGCCCATGGCCCGTTCCATCACGCCGGAACGGTTGGTGACGTCGTCGCGCAGGATTTCCGTGACCGAGCCCAGGAACCGGGAGAGGTCCACCTTGTCCTCCGGTGCGGCGAGCAGCAGCTGGAAGCCGAACTCGTGCAGCGCGTTGATGGACGCCTCGGCAAAGGAGAGGGACGACTTTACAAACGCTTCGTCCATCATCACGGTTCCGTACGTGCTGAAGCCCTGGGACACAATGCCCAGTTGGTAGGCCAGCGCCGAGGCCATGATGAACGCGGTGAACCGCTGGCCCTCGCCGCCGGACATCAGCGACGCCTGCAGGTTGGTGTAGGTGTGCCCGCTGGCGAGACGGTGGGTGCAGGTGATGGTCACGTGCGAGCGGACATCGAGCACCTCGGCCCGCCAGCGCTTCTCCTCGGGATCCTTCAGCCGGTCCACCAGGGCCTCGAGCGCGGCGTACCGGGCGTCCATGTCCGCCTTATCCTGCCGCGAGCCCATCATGGGCAGTGCGTTCTTCAGTTCGGTGCGGAACTTGTGCGCGGCGTCGGGAACGGTGGTGGCGACCTCGATCTCCAGGTGGCTGCTGGCAGAGTATTCCACCCGGCGGAGCACGGAGTTCAGCGGCAGCAGGCGCGAGGAGATGCTGCGGCGTTCCTCGTCGAGCAGCTGCAGCAGGTCGCTGAACCGCTCGTAGGTGCGGTTGTTGAAGTACTCGCGGAACTCGGCTTCGCGCTGCGGCAGGCCCTCGGAAATGATGTCCTCGAAGCGGTCCTCGTAGGCGCCGGCGGATTCCACCGACGTGCCGAAATCCGAACCCCACTTATCGCTGAACGTCTCGAACGTGCGTTCCAGCTTCGCGCGGGTTTCCAGCAGGGTCTTCTCCAGCCGGGCCTGCTCGGTGATCAGGGACCGTTCCACCTCGCCGGCGGCCTCCTTCAGGCGGGCCGGGTCGGTCAGTTCCCCGAAGGGATCGAACAGTTCGGCCAGCGCGGAACGGAGTCCCTCGGACAGCGCTTCGGGTGCCTTCGCGGAGAGCGCGGTGCGGCGCTCGACGGCGGCGGCCAGGTCGGCGTCGAGCCTCGCGGCGTCGCCCTTGAGCACGCCGACCTTCTCGGTGGCTGCGGTGAGGTCCAGCTCGGCGGTGTCGAGCTCGAAGCGGATCTGCTCCAGATCGGCGTTGGCATCCCGAGCGGATTCGAGCCGGTCATTGGCGACGGCGACGGCGGCCCGTGCGGCGTCGGCCGACAGTTCCTCCCAGGTCCGCTCATCGGCAGCGATGGCGCGCACGGCGGCGAGCCGGCGGACCAGCTCGTCCTGCTCCTCGGCGTGCTGCCGGGAGAGGTTGTCCGCTTCCTCGAAGACGCTGCGCAGGGCCAGCAGCTCGTTGCCGAGCGCCGCGACGGTGTCCTTGTTGTCAAAGCCCAGGACGTTGTCCGAGGCCTTGGTGTGCCGGTCATCCTTTTCGGTGGTGCTGCGGTTGCGCTTGACCGCACCGCCGAGGCTCACACCCTTGGCGACGTCGGCCAGCCCGGCCGGGTCCTCGACGCAGACGAAGTCGTAGTGCGCGGTGATTTTGTGGCGGACCCACTCGCCCATTTCCGAGTCGTGGGTGAGCAGCTTGGTGATCAGGTCATCGGGGCCCGGCTCGGCGGGGCCGTCCACGGGAACGGAGACGTCGATGCAGCGGACATAGCCGTGCATGTCATTCTCGCTGAGGTACCGGGTGACGGCGGCCATGTGCTCGCCGGGCACCAGCAGGGCGGTGGCGAGAGAACGCAGCGTGCGCTCGGCGGCAGGACGCCACTGCGCGTGCTCGTTGGGCAGGTCGATGAGTTCACCCGCGAACGGCATGTCCGCTTCGTCGATGCCGGTGGCGGCGCAGATCCGGGCCCGCTGATCCAGGGAGTCCTGCCGGATGTTGGAGGTGCGGCGGCGGAATGAGCCGATCTCGTTTTCCAGCTTCGCGATCTGGCCCTTGAGGGACCACGCCTCGCCGTGCGCGTTGCTGCTGCGCTCGCGGGCGGCGTCGAGCTCGGTGCCGAGCGACTTCACCAGCTCGGCGGCGCGGCTGCGGGCGGTGACCAGCCCGGCGGGGGAGAAGTCGACCTCGATCCCCGCCGCGGCGAGCTCGTCCTTGGCGGCGTTCTCCACGGTTTCCCGGGAGCGCAGCTGCGCGGACGCAGCCGCGAGTTCCCGTTCGAGGGTGGCTATGGCTCCGCCGCCCTCTTCGGTGTACCGGGTGCTGAGGGCATCGCGCTGGTCCTTCAGCGTGGCCCGGCGGGTTTCGGCGGCGGAGAGTTCGGAGCGGGCTTCAGTTGCGGCCTGCTCGAGTTTCTCGGCGGTGCGCTCGGCGCCTTCGAGGGCGAGGCGCTGCCGGTAGGCGGGCAGGCCTTCCTTGGCCAGGGCGCGGTTGTGCGCCAGCGCGTCGGCGGCTTCGCGGTAGCGGGTGTGCAGTTCCGGGACGGACTGCAGGTGGTCGCGCTGCTGCCGGGCGCGTTCGAGCTGGCGGCGGATGCTGCGCAGGTGGCTGAAGTCCTCCACGGCCTCTTCGGCGGCGGTGAGGGTGCGCGGGGTGTCCAGCACGTGGTTGCGGAAGAAGTCATTGACCGTGCCGCCCAGACCCTTGCCGGTCTGCAGGATACGCAGCAGGTTGAAGGCCTTCTCGTCCTCCACACCCAGGGCATGCCGGTAGCGTTCGGCGAACATCTTGTGCGAATCGAACACTGCGGCACCGGGCAGCAGGGATTCCAGGCTTCCCTTGGTGAAGCGGCCGCGCATGCCGGCCTGCAGGGCCTTAAGGTCCAGCGGGCGGTTGTGCACCAGGTAGTAGCGGCCCAGGTTGTGCTCGGTGCCGGTGGCGGGGAGGTCCATGACTACAGAGAGGGAGGTGATCTGCCCCAGGCCGTTGTCGAACGTCAGGCAGACCGCGGACCAGGTGGCGCCGGGGCGCTGGTAGGCGGTGCCCGCGCCGTCGTCGGCCCCCTGCGTGCCCAGGCGTCCGCGCATGTAGGAGAACGCGTTGCGCTTTTCCTCGGCGTTGGTGCCGGAGTTGTTCTGCGCGGCCTCGTTCATCCGCGGGCGGGCGTCCATGACCTGGAGCATGGCGTCGAAGATGGTGGATTTGCCCACGCCGGAGTCGCCGGTGAGCAGCGTGCCGGCACGGTCCACCTTGATGGTGTGCGCGCCGTCGAAGGTGCCCCAGTTGACGATCTGCACGGAGGCGAGCCGGTTCTGGCCGGGGTTGATCAGGTCTCCCATGGGGAGGGTGGTTTCGATGCTCATGCCGGCTCCTCGCCGTCGTTCTCTTCAGCGGGGGTTTTGTCGTCGGGGGTGCTGTCCAGGACCAGCGCGGGAGCGTCGTCATCGTCCCCGCCGAGGGTCTGCATAAAGGTGATGATGTCGCCGATCTGGCTGTACGGCAGGGCCAGCGGCAGGGCGTTGGAAATGACCCAGACGTTGTCCAGCTCGGTGGGGAGCAGCAGGCGGCGGTCCTGCACGAGCTTGCGGATGGCGGCGTCGGCCAGGTCCTCCACGGACTTCGCGTCGCGCTGGCCCGGATCCACGTAGCCCTCGAGCACCTCGATGATGTCCTGCCGGGCGATGGTGGCCTCGTTTCCGGTGCCGGTGTGGCGGTCCAGGATCAGCCGCATGCGCAGCAGCAGCAGGGTTTCCTCGCGGGTCATTTCGCGCTGGCGCTGCAGGGCGGAGGTGTGCGGTTCGGCCATTTCCACCGGGCGCAGCAGGGCGACCTTGCGGTCCTCGTCAATGACCAGGGTGAGGAACAGTTCGCTCAGCCGGACGCGCAGCTGCTCCTGGTTGTCCACCACGGTCTCGTACACGTTGTCCGAGGAGTTCGCGTCCAGGTACGGGCCGCGCAGCAGCCGGATGAGGGCCTGCCGCAGCTTCAGCGGCAGGGTGCCGGTGTCGCCGGGGAACAGTTCCGGGCCGTCGACGAGGAGGTCGCGCGGGGCTTCTTGTTCCTGCGCTTCGTCCAGCTCCGGATCGAAGTCCTCCGGGGCTGCTGTTGCGGTGGTCTCGCTCATTTTTCAGGGGCTTTCGCGACGGCGACGGCGGGCAGCAGCGCGGTGCGCTCGCTGCCGTCGATCTGGGTAAAGGTGACGGATTCAAGGTGTTGCTTGGCAGCAGAGTCGGCGGCTGAGCCGCCGGCGAGCAGGGCGCGGATGCTGTTCAGGTGCCGGTGTTCGGGCGGCAGCTGCTCGAAGACCTGGGCCACGGTGGCGCTGGCGCGGGTCGCCGTCGCCCGGGAGACGGCGTCGGCCAGTACCCGCCGGTCCGCGCGCGGGGTGCGGACCGAGCGGTGGATGTCCGCCTCGGTGAACTGCGGCGGTTCGGGCAGGGTGGGCGGGGCGGCATGGTCTTCGGGGTTGTAGACCCGGACCATGCTGAGGGATTCGAAGCCCGAGCCATGCAGCTGCGGTGCGGGTACGACGGCGGCCCGGCGGCGTCCGCGCGGAGCCTTGTGGATGGCGGTTTCGGCGGCGCGGATGAGCTGGCGCAGCTGGACAGATTCGCGGTACTCGTCGCTCTGCACGTAGGTGTGCATGGATTCGGAGAGCCGGCCGTAGATCCGGTGGATTTCGGTGGCCTGGTCGCGCATGTCGCTGATCAACCGGTACAGGCTCTGCCGGTCCTCGGGGCTCATGTCGTCGGCGAAGTCCCGTTCCAGCACCTCCGCGATGGCGGCGCGGAAGCGGGCCTGCTGGTCGGCGTCGTTCAGGAAGGCGGTGAAGCCCTCGTAGGTGCGGCCTTCGGCGGTGCTGCGCAGCTTCTTGTCCGCTTCGAGGATTTCGCCCATGGTCAGGCCCTTGGCGGCGTTTGATTCCACCATTTCCTGGCGTAGGTCATGGAGCATCTTTTCCAGACCGTCGCGCATCCGTTTGAAGTCGGCGGGCAGGGCGGCGGCCAAGTCGAGGATGTCGCGGGCGGCTTCGACGGCGGTGTCGTCCGGCAGGGGCGGGGGAGCCTCGCCGGATTCCAGGGCGCGAATCATTTCCTCGCGGCGGGCGACCTCTTCTTTGAGGACGGCGATGCGGGCGGCCGGGTCCGGGTTGGATTCCTGCGCGAGGTTTTCCACCCGGTCCAGCAGGGTGGCCAGGCGGGAGGAGTTCAGGGACGTTTTGTCGCTGGTGTAGCCGTCCAGGTAGGAGAGGAAGCGGGCGGAGGATTCGGTGAGTTCGTAGACGAACTTCCCGTCGGCGCGGGGCCGGGCCAGGAAGCGGCGGGCCACCCAGTCATCGGCGTAGTTCCGTCCGGTCCAGTCTTCGCGCAGCTGCACGCCGTCCATCCGGAGCCGGTTCAGGAAGGAGTCCGTCATGGCGTGGAAATCGTCCAGCGGAAGGCGTGGCCGGGTGCGCGTGAAGGCCTCCCGGAAGAGCGCCGGCACCCAGGCGTTGGCGTTGGTCAGTTTCCAGCCGGGGGAGGCCTGGAGCCGCTGCAGTTCGGCCCAGCGGGCAACGGCGTTCTCGATGAAGGACATTCTGCGCTTTCCGCCCGTGCGGTGGGGAAAAACGGGCCTCCTCGATTTTAGCCGGGTGGAGCAGCGGGGTGGGGCAGGGGTGTACGAAGGCTAGGAATGAGATGGAGGAAGATGCTCGTCAGTCCAGTCTTAGCTTCGTCCCAGGGCGCCGTCTTCCGTATTTCCGGTATGCCCGTTGTGGCTGCGGTACTGGCGGCATGGGTTTCAAGGCGCCGCGGGTAAAGATTCTACCCGCGTACCGCTATGGGATGGAGGATGGGAACCGATACTGGCATCACGGGCGCCTTGACTGTGCCGATTTTATGTCCAGAGCAGTGATGAGTTCGGTGTGGAGGGCGCGAAGGGAAGTCACCCCTTCTTCGCTGGGTATGGCTTTCCCATGTTCGGCGAGGTAGCTCGCTACGTCGCGTTTGCCTGGGATGCGCAACTCAGGCATGGATCTGGCCCAGCTCTCTAGTTGTTTGGGTCGCGGTACACCATTGTCATCGTCTATTGCAGGCTGCCCCATGATCCTGGCTGCTGGGTTCCACTCCTGCAGTAGACGCCCGTACATCAGCTTATATTCATCGGCGTCTAGAAGGTGCTCGAGCATAAGCGCGCCGAGTTGCACTACCTTGTTTGGTGCGACCCCCGCAGCAACGAGACTCTTTTTCAGTGTCTTTCCGCCATTGTCCCCATCTACAAGGAATGCAACTCGTGCCCCTTCCAAATCGAGCCCGGCGTAGTCCTCTGGCGATATCTCCGAGAGTCCAGGAGCAACTTGGTATGGCAGCTCCCCTAGACCTGTAGCTGCTCGGATGAGGGATGGCAGTAGCAGCATTTCCGTGGCACCTTCGGCAAGGACCACATATCGAGCTGTTGAAAAAGCTGAGGCCCCTGCCCCCATTGCGATCATAAGAGGCGTGAAGCCGCTTGCATTCCGCCAAAAACTGTTCTCAACAGTACTCTCTTGAGAATTTTTCGCCTTTGGAAGCACCGCACGAACACCGGTACCTAGATCGGACGGCAAACACGCCGGGGAATGCGTAGTGTAGACGATCTTTGCGACCTCATGTTGTCGCGAAAAGGATGCAACTAGATCCGCCTGGGCGTCTATGTGGAGGTGTGTTTCCGCTTCGTCGATAAGAATAATTGGTTTGACATCAGTCGTTTGCCTCGCGAGAAACGCTGCAAGGGCAACGTACATTCGAAGTCCTGCGCTGCGTTCATCGATTGGCGTGACCACATCATTGCCTTGAAGTATTTCTAGGTAAATAGTGGAAGTTTCCAGGTTGAACATTACCGACAAGTCGGATTGTCGCCAAGACTCAGCGAACTTGCGGCTAAGGGTATTGTTTGCCTTTCGGATCCGAGTTCCATACGATGCACGATTCCCATCTTCAATGTCCGAATATAATTCCGGCAGGGAAAGATCCGCCATATCCGCAAGGTTCTGGAGGGACTGGGGAATATCATCGAGCGTACGTTCGGTCAGGGTGAAAGCTGAAGGCAACGTGCGGTCGGCCTCCGAGAAGACTAATGCCTTGGGAAGAAATTCAACAAGCCGTTTGCGAACCTCGGGGGCGGGATCATCCTCTTCGATCCAACTCAATAGATCTGCGACGGCTTGAAAAACGTCCTCGGTAATCGGATGGGATTCTGTTGACTCATGCAGGTTCAAGATCTGATCATGAAGTGGAAGGAGGGCCTCCATGAGTCGATCTTGTCCTGCCGCCTCCTCCAGACTTAGAATTAATGCCTTTAGACGTTTACCGAAATCTTCGCGAAGTTCGGCGTCGCTCTCGATTTCTGATTCTTGTGAATCTGACTGTCTCAAAAGCATATTTTCGACCGTTGTATGAAAGCGAGCAACGAGGGCGTTGACTCTACTTTTCGACCTAGTCGGCCGAGGCTCAATATTCAGATATCTAGTTGTATCACCTGCCCTCCTAGATAGTTCCATCTTTCGTGGAAGTTCCTCGAGGTCCATATCAGCGAAAGATTGCATTTCGTGCTCCTCGAGCACATATATGCCCGTGACGACAGTCGAGTCATCGCTAGGTCTAACTGTTCTGGACCGTCGCGCTGGAGGAAGGGTGGAGGAATCGTCACTCAAATAGTGCAGCGCATCGAGGAGCGTCGACTTTCCAGCTTCATTTGGTCCGACAATCGCTATGACGCGAGGTGCCATGTCCATAGATCCCTGGGCGATTCTGCCGAATCCCGTTATAGATACTTTCGATAAACGCAATGAAGGTGCCCCCTGGTGTACTTGAGTGAAAACGCCCAGGTCTCGCGCTTTGCAGCTTGCGAGCGAGAACCACAGTTCGGTCCAACACTAACTCAACGGACTGCAATATGGCGGTAGCATTTTCAGCGCATTTTCAACGGCGGAGAGCCCATCGTGTTGGAGCAGGATCGGCGTCAGCTTGCGAGCCTGATGGCGCCCTCCGTAAGGTCCGGGATCAGGACTGGGAGCGCAGGAGTCAGTTACGACGGCCCGCGACTGGTGATCGGGTTGAAGTCAGATTAGGCCCTCGGGGTCCTTCCCCAATCGACAGCATGCCGGGGAGTAGCGCGCCAAAAGTGTTAAGTTCGGCCGACCTAGGTGAAGCCTATGGAACGAGGAGCGTCCCCACTCTGTACATTTCCGCACGCAGGACATCCGCGCAGATTCGTTCGAAGGCCATCAACCATTCATCTGGGTCGCCTTGTGGGGCAACGGTGGCGAGTGCTTTCCGGTACCAATTTCGCGCCATCTGGTCAGGATCGCCAACCATGAATCTGCCATAGTGTGCGGTGGCGTTCCTCCTGGCGTACCAATGCGTGACGGCCGACGCGAGGTCGGGGGCCGGGTGCACCATGCTCTGCTCGTCTATTGGCATTGTGCTTCGAAACAGGCGTCCAGCGATGAGCTGGTAAACCCTTGGAGCCGCCTTGGACGAATCGAGGTTTCCGGGCCACGGCGTTCCGTCGAGTCTTGTGACAGGACGACCGGCCTCGATTCGACCTATGGCTAACGTTTCAAGTGCGGACCAGAGCCTGAAGTATCTGGCATCAGGGGATGGATCTGCCTGGGCCTCGCGGAAGAGGTCTAGACACAGTTTCAACAGTGGATCATGATTCAGGGCAGTCTGCTGGAGTACCAATTGCGACTGGTTTTCGCCAGCGAGGATGCCACCAATTAGGTTGCCCCTATAGGTAGATTGTTCAAATCGAAACTTTGAAGCAATCGTTTCACCGTCTTGGAGTTGTTCCACGCACGTGACGACGGGACGTCCGCTTGCGCCTCGATTTACCGACAAGATTGATAAGAGGTTGTCTCGGGCTTCCGTGCAAATCTGCATAGCGAGTTCGATCGATTCAGCAAAGACATTCTCGAATGCGAACACCGATACAGGCTGATGACGTCCAAAGGCTTCAGCCCAACCTGGCTGGAGTGGTTGCGCGCTCCAGCCGAGTTGAGCGATGGCGCTATTTACGAGCTGCTCGGCGTCTGCACCTGATGGCCTAGCCTCTATGCCAAACACCCGAATACCGGGAAGCCTCATCTGAGTAGTAAGGAGGAGACCTTGCACGATGCAAGCAATGCGATAGTGCGAGGAGCCCGGAACGGTGGGGTCGCCGAGCGGCACGCCATAGCGTTCGTATTGACTTTTCTGTATGTCGGCATATCGGGCTACAACCTCAGGATCGGAGCGTCCCAATGGTCTAATCGGGTCACATATACAAACGCTGATGTTTGGAAGATCGAGTCTTTCGCTGTCGAGCCAAACACTACTAACAAATAGTGCAGTTTCACGTGTTTGTCGCGGTATTTCTATTTGTGCGTATGCAGATCCGTTACCCACTAGCTCTAATGGGCAGTCCATGCGCCAGGAAGTTTCTAGATTGTCGGTACCAGAGATGACTGCGGCCACTTGCCTTGCTGATGCTGGTAAGTTCTCCACCCGGATGGTCGCCTTTTGCCCGCTATGAACGACTTGTGGCCATAACCTACCCCTGATGTTGCTCATACTCAGATAATAACGGCGAAATCAGTCGAAGGCGTGTGTCTTCGTGAATGAAGGAGACTATCCGTCCGTTTTCGTCTTGGCCCTCGATGACCCCGCCGGATGCGCCACCTGCACCGTGGTCGGATCCCAGCCCGGGCTCATCACAGCGGCATGGAACTGTTCCTCCACCGCCTCGGGATCGTCATTGTTGACCTGTGCGATTGGGGTGCTGGCGGGCACATGGAAAGGGTTGTCCTCGACGAGGCGGTCCTGCCAGCCGCGAGGAAACGGCGCCGTATGTGAGCCAAGCGACCCGCCACCCCTCTGGTACAGCCCGATCCCGCCGCCTAGACTGACGGCCATCCGAGCGCGCCGACCTGAGGAGCAGCATGCCCACGATCGCCGAGACCGTCGTCCACAACCTCGCCGCCAATGGGATCCAGCGAATCTGGGGAGTTCCCGGAGACTCCCTGAACGCGGTGACCGAGGCCATCCGCCGGGAGAAGGGCATCGAGTGGATGCTCACCCGGCATGAGGAGGAGGCCGCGTTCGCTGCCGCCGGGGAGGCGGCGCTGACGGGCGAGCTCGCGGTGTGTGCGGGCAGCTGCGGACCTGGAAACATGCACCTCATCAACGGGCTCTACGACGCGCACCGAAGCCGGGTTCCCGTGCTCGCGATCGCCTCGCACATCCCGAGCGACGAGATCGGCAGCCAGTACTTCCAGGAGACCCGACCCACCGAGCTGTTCCGTGACTGCACGGTCTTCTGCGAGATGGTGCTGAGTCCTGAGCAGATGCCGCGGCTGCTGGAGATCGCCATGCGGACGGCCATCGAGAAGAGGGGCGTGGCGGTGCTCGTGATGGCGGGCGACACCGCGCTGCAGGACGCCGCGGACGAGCGCGTCTTCACGGTCCGCCGCACCGACCCGGTCATCGTGCCCTCCCCGGCGGAGCTGCAGGAAGCCGCCGCCACGCTGAACTCCTGCGGGAACGTGACCATCCTGGCGGGCGCCGGCGTCGAGGGGGCGCGCGAGGAGGTCCTCGCCCTCGCCGACGCACTGGGAGCACCGATCGTGCATGCCCTCCGCGGCAAGGAATTCATCGAACACGACAACCCGTTCGACGTCGGCATGACCGGGCTCCTGGGCTTCGCGTCGGGATACCGGGCGATGGAGGACTGCGACGCGCTGCTGATGCTCGGCACCGACTTCCCATACCAGCAGTTCTACCCGAAGAAGGCGAAGATCCTGCAGGTCGACATCCGGGGCGAGCAGCTCGGCCGCCGCGTGCCGCTCACCCAGGGCATGGTCGGCGGGGTGCGCGAGACGGCGTTGGCGCTGCTGCCGCTGCTCGAGCGCAAGTCCAACCGCACCCACCTCGAGAAGTCCCTAGACCACTACCGCCGCACCCGCGCCCAGCTCGACGACCTTGAGAAACAGGGCCCGGGCACCATCCATCCGCAGCACCTTGCCCACCTGATCGACGAGCTGGCGGCCGACGACGCGGTCTTCCTGCCCGACGTCGGCACTCCGGTCATCTGGGCGTCCCGGCACCTGCACATCGGCGCGCGACGGCGGCTGATCGGCTCCTTCTGGCACGGCACCATGGCGGCGGCGACCCCGCTCGGCATGGGCGCCCAGGCTGTGGACCGGAACCGGCAGGTCGTGGTCCTCGCCGGCGACGGCGGCCTCGCGATGATGCTCGGTGAGCTGCTGACGGTGGTGCAGCATCGGCTGCCGATCAAGATCGTCGTGTTCGACAACGCGGCGCTCAGCTTCGTCGAGGTGGAGATGAAGGCGGCGGGCATCGTCAACTTCGGCACCGGGCTCGAGAACCCGGACTTCGGTGCGGTTGCGCAGGCGGTGGGGATGCACGGTGAGAGCGTGACGCGCCCGGAGGACCTCGAGGCCGCCCTGCGCCGTGCGTTCGCGTACGACGGCCCCGCGCTCGTCTCCGTCGCGGTGGAGCGGCAGGAGCTCTCCATGCCGCCGAAGATCGACGCGAAGCAGGCCACGGGCTTTGCGGTCTACGCGATGCGCACGGTGCTCGCCGGCAACGGCCGCGAGCTCATCGATCTCGCCCGGGCGAACGCGCGTCAGCTGCTTTGAGCCCCGGGCCACGCCATGGAGGGAACGGTGGTCGCGTGACGGACTTTAATGGGATAATGAGAAATCAGGAGGTGGACATTTATTTCAGGTCCCGGTGTCGTGATGACACTCCCAGAGGAGCGTATTTTCTAATGTCCCGGAAGTGTACGGATACTTAAAAGTAGAACAAGAGATTACCAGCCACCATGAAACTGGCGATCGGTTACATATGGCGGGCTATCTGTAGGCAGCTGCAGTATTTCCGCTCTTGCCCAGCATTCCTCCAAGTTGTTCGTTCAAGCACAGCAGGCCCCACGGGGCCTTTTTTTATGCCCAAAATTAGGAAGGAACCAAAATGTCCACTCTCTTTGCCCGTCCCGTCGACAGCCTCTGCCGCAGGTCCATCACGCCATCAAAAGCAGGCATCGGCGTAGATGGCCGGAGTTCGTTCGAGGTGGTCATGGACTCCGCAGTCAGGCTGCTGGCAGATCGGGCCCGGCTGTCCTCGCCGCGTACCATCAACGGACTTTGCGGCCTGATTGCTCGTGCGGAAAGAACCGTCATCACTGCGGATCTCAAGTCCTCACTCATCGCTGTCTGGAAGGCCCTGTTAGCGGTAGTCGAAACGCCCGCCCACAACCAGTCGTTGGAGGTTCGACGCCAACTGCTTGTTGCCCTGGCGAAGATGCTCTGTAGTCCGATAGAGATGCCTCTTCGTGAGCGTCAGCGTTATTGGGAGATGTTGAAGGTTTACCTCCTTGTGTTGGAAAGCACCCCCAGCTACGAGGACGCGCTGGTGCGGATCGACCTGCGTTTCCCCCGATGGATGGACGTCCTCCACTCAGCCGTGCGGAACGGAAGAATCCAGCCGATTACCGCTCCTTCGGAGAACGCGGGCCGTAGAAGGTACCTCAGTACAACCGAAGGTGTAGACCGAGCGCGTTGCTTGTCGGCTGGTACCTTCCACGCCACAAATGACGAAGCCCAATACTTCGGAAACACCTCGGATCACTGGAGGAGGCATACGTCCCACCGGTAATAACTAGCTCCTACCTTTGCCCCGCCTTCGTCAGGGCAAGGGGCTTTC
Source organism: Arthrobacter sp. zg-Y238 (assembly GCF_024385525.1). Lineage (GTDB taxonomy): Bacteria > Actinomycetota > Actinomycetes > Actinomycetales > Micrococcaceae > Arthrobacter_B > Arthrobacter_B jinronghuae. Next base: position 32,911 of record NZ_JANFLU010000012.1, read on the forward strand.
TTGTTTAACGGCCTTCGAAAGGACTACCTGTATGCCTACCTCATCCCTTCCATCGGACCCCTCCCTGTTCCTCTGGGCATCTCACCTCGGCCGCGCCGCCGGCGACATTGATTCCTCCCAGCTGAGTCGCGGGATTGCCACTGTTGGGCCCCTTATTGAGCAGTACATCGACGGTTATCGTCGCGGTAAAGGTCTGCCGGTAATGACCATGCTCAGCATTCTGGAAATCTGCCGCACCGGGCAGGAAACTCCGCCCTTCTGCGATGGACGCACCAAACTACTCAACGTCTGGGCATGCCTGGGCAACTTGAATGGTGTCCGTGGAACCCCGCTGTCCGGTCTTACGGAGCGAGTAGAGCTGATCCTCGCGCTTAATGACCTGCTCATCATTGATGAGACGCCGCCCAACGTGGAAATTTACATCGCCGTCTTGGACGCAGAGTTGGCATCTATGCCGTGGGAGCTTCTGGGCCTGTTGCCTGCGGATTGTGCCCTGCACATCCAACAGATAGATGAAGATTGGCGCGCTTCCGTGATGGACGAACCCACAGAGGAGATGCCGGAGAGCGGGTGAGGGTGACATCCAGGGCGCCGGCGTCGCAAAGGCCCCACTCCGCTGCTAAATGACAGAGAGTGGGGCCTTCGTAGGACTGGAGTCTGCTGACGCTGAGTCCTTACGGCTGCTTGTAACGCGTCCGCGCGAAGAACAGGCCGACCAGGGAAATCACGGCGATGGCCATGTAGTACAAGCCCGGTGCGCTCAGCGACCCGGTGACATCCAGCAGCCAGGTCAGCACCAGCGGCGCAATACCGCCCAGCAGCGTTACCCCCACGTTATAGGTGATGGCCAGTCCGGTTCCTCGAATTGCTGCCGGGAACATCGAGGAGAGCAGGGCCGGAAGCGGTCCAAAGTAGAACGCCATAATGACACCAAGCAAGCCTATGACGAGCACTAGTGTTGGAACCGTTGGGTTGGTGACCATGAGCTGGAACAGCGGCCAGGCAAGGAGCAGCGCACCGAGTGCCGCATAGGTCATAACTTTGGCGGGTCCCACCCGGTCCGCCAGATGACCAACAAACGGCACACCCACGAGGGTGATAAGACCGGCGACCACGCCGCCAAGGAATGCCGCGGTTGCCGGGATTTCCAGGTTCGTCACAGCGAACGTCGGCATGTAGAGAATCATGTAGACGGAGATGGTTGCAACACCAACGGCAGCCGAAGCGGCAAGAAGGCGCCCGTAGTGATTCACGAGCAGTGTCTTAACCGGAGAGGACACCTTTTCACTGTGAATGAAGTCCTCGGTTTCTGAGAGCTTGGCGCGGATGTAGAGTCCTACCGGGCCAATGAGCAGGCCGACGAAAAACGGCACACGCCAGCCCCAGCTGTTCAGTGCCTCTTCGGAGAGTCCCTCGGTCAGCGCGAAGCCAAAGCCTGAGGCGAGCACCATCGCGGCGCCTTGGCTTGCCACCTGCCAAGAGGAATAGAACGCTTTCTTATGTGGTGCCGTCTCAATCAGAAATGCAGTTGCAGTGCCGAATTCGCCACCTGCGGAGAATCCCTGGATGAGGCGCGAGAGCAGGATGATGACCCCGCCCCACATGCCCACCATTGTGTAGGTGGGTGCCACCGCCATGATCAGCGTCCCGACCATCATCAGCAGCAGGGTCAGTGACAGGGCATTCTTGCGTCCCTTGCGGTCCGCGTAACTACCCAGCACCATGCCGCCCAGGGGGCGGACGACGTAGGAAATCGCAAAAGTGGCAAAGGTCAGGATCAGTGCGAACGTCGGGTCCGAATCCGGGTAGAAGTTCTTCGCAATGACGGTTGCGAAGGTTGCGTAGACGATGATGTCGAACCATTCGAGGGCGGCACCAATCGAACTACTAATCACCGCCTTCTTGGCGTCTTGAAATTGCTTCGGCGTTATCGTCGTTGGTGCGCTCATGAGGTGCTCCTGGTGGGCGTAAGTGTTGGCAGGCTAGGCGGTGAGGGCTTTCACAAGGTTGTCGATGAATGATTCGCACTCGGCGATCTGTTCCAGGGCGATGAATTCATCAGGTGCATGCGCCTGGGCAATGTCGCCGGGGCCGCAGACAACCGTGGGAATGCCCGCGTTGAAGAACAACCCCGCCTCGGTGCCGTAGGTTGCCTTATCCGGGCTCGGCGTTCCGCCGAGGTCGGCCGCCAAGGAGACTATCGAGGCCTCGGCGGGGGTATCGAGCCCGGGGGTCTGGGCCAGCACTGTGAATTCGACGCGTGCTTCGGGGTTTAGGGCCTTCATGAGCGCTTCAATGCGCAGTGCTTCGGCACGGAAGCTTTCGATGAGCGCTACCGGGTCATCGGCACCGATGGAGCGGAATTCAAAGTGAAGCGTGCATAGCGCCGGAATGGTGTTTACCGCGATACCGCCCTGGATCTGGTTCACCGTGGTGGTGGTGTAAGGGACGATGTAGGCTTCATCGGCGGCGCCGGTGCTGGCGAATTCCCTGGCTTTGGCATTAACAAATGCCGCAAAGTCGGCGGCCGCGGAAATCGCGTTGACGCCCAGAGTGGTCAGTGAGGAATGTGCCGCAATTCCGTGAAAATCTACCTTGATGACATTGACCGATTTGTGCCCGCGCACCACACGCATGGAGGTGGGCTCCCCAACGATGGCGCCGCGCGGCTTCAGGCCGTCGGCGGTGATAGCCGCTACCAGGTCAACCGCTCCGATGCAGCCGACTTCCTCATCGTAGGAGAAGGCTAGGTGGATAGGTTCACTGAGTTTGGCCTCGACCATTGAGTCGAGTTTGGCCATCACCACGCCGATAAACGATTTCATGTCGCAGGCGCCACGGGCATAAAGCTTGTCGTCGCGTATCTCAGGGGTGAACGGATCGGAGCTCCAATCCTGTCCGTCAACCGGAACAACATCGGTGTGCCCGGAGAGCACAATGCCGCCGGTCCGCGTGCCATCGCCTGCGGGAATGGTTGCCAGCAGATTTGCCTTCTGCCCGGTTGCATCGTGGATGAGCTTTGATTCGATGCCCAGAGTACTGAGGCGTTCACCCACGTAGCCGAGCAGCGGAAGATTGCTGTCCCGGCTGACCGTATCGAAATTAATCAGTTTCGTAATTTCTTCAAGCGTTGCATCGCTCGGTGTAGGTGACATATTTACTCCTGGTATTCATCGAGACAGCCGCCAAGGCATCCGCATTTTCGGCGGACGGCTAGCCGCGAGTCTGTCACTGGGGGCCTTTCTTGTCACACTGTTGCGGCCTCGTGACGTCATACCGTGCCTCAATGTGGCCGGAGTTCGTTTCCGCTGTTAAATGGCAGCACAATCAGTTCCATGGACGCCCCGGAAACGATCGCCTACCCCCTGGAGTGAGCGAATGACAATTGAATTACGTGTGATGCCGGCCGAACGATTCGCCGCGTGGCTCGAGGAATCGCGCCGCGGCTACGAGCAATCACGCATCGAGTCAGGAGAGTCCACCGAAGTGGCGGCGCAGAAAGCGCGGGCGGGGTTCGCGGCGTCGTTCCCGGACGGGCAGATCGCGCCGGGCCAGCTCGTTTACGACGTCGTCGCCCTCGATGGCAACGGAGCGTCCACGGTCGTCGGGTATCTCTGGATCTCGCAAACCGGGGATAGGGCAGACGCGTGGTGGGTTTCGGATATCGAGATCCACGAAGATCACCGGGGCAAGGGCTACGGCCGTGCCGCAATGCAGCTGGCGGAGGGTGCCGCCGCCAAACAGGGTGCTGCGACGCTGGGCCTCAATGTGTTCGGCTACAACACCGTGGCCCATGACCTGTATGAGTCCCTGGGCTATGAGACCGTCTCCACGCAAATGCGTAAGCCGGTAGGGCAATGAAACACCCACCCAGGGCACTGGCCGCCGGCGGACGCTGAGTACGGCGGCTGTCGCCGTGTCCCGGCGTCCCGCCGTCGTCATTCCTTAGGACTGAGGGGTTTTAACCGCAATCACCGGAGCATTGGCCTCCAGCAGGATCTGCTGCGCTGTGCTGCCGAGCAGGAACTTGCCCACCTTGCTGCGGTGCCTCACTCCGATCACCACGGCCGAGGCGCCCACCTCTTCGGCGGCGTCGAGGAAATCCCCCACGGCGTCGCGGTCACGGGCATCCGGCAGCCGGAAGGTGACCGGAACGCCCTGAAGCTCGGGGCCCTCAGGGTCGAGCTGAGTGCCCTCGAGGTTGAAAACCACCAGGTCTTCCTGACGGCGTCGGGCTTCTTCGAGCGAGGCAGCTAGTGCAGCTTCGCCCTCGGGGGTGCTGGTGCGGGCAACAATGACGGTCATAAGTACTCCGAGGTAGGAGGGGATTGTCCTTCAGGTTCTCCACGCCAAGTAGAAAAAGCAAAACCTTCGCAATTTATTAAGCGCGGCGGCCAAGCCGACTCCCTCAATATGACTCAGATCACCTAGGGTCATTAGGTGGTCGGCTCAACGCTGAGTACCGGCCAGCTTTTATGTCTCTACCACCCCCACTAAGGACAGTTGATTTCGTGAGTTCATCACCAGATCGAGCCGGGTCCGGCGCACGTCGCAAGCATCCGGTCTTTATGGCCGTCTATGGCATCGTGGCTGCTGCCACGATCGGCCTGGCCACCTTCGTTTCCATCCAGTCCGCATCCGGCGGTTCGGACATTCGTGCCAATCTCACTCTGATTGCCCCCGCAGGTGCCGGCGGAGGCTGGGACATGTTCATGCGCGAGCAGCAGCAGGCCATGCGCGCCAACGGCCTGGTGAACAACACGCAGGTAGTGAACATCCCCGGGGCAGCCGGCACCATCGGCCTCGGCCAGCTCTCCACCATGTCCGGGCAGGCCAACAACCTGATGGTCACCGGCGCAGGCCTGGTCGCCGGCGTCGCGCAGCTGGACTCGGCGGTTACGCACGACGACGTGCGGCCCATCGCCCGGGTGGTGGAGGAGTACGACGTCGTTGTGGTTCCGGCCAGCTCCCCGTACAAGACACTCGACGACCTGGTGCAGGCTTGGAAGGCCGACCCGGCAGCGATTGCCTGGACCGGCGGCGGCACCTTTGACCAGCTGGTCATGACCGAACTTGCGCTCGCTGCCGGCGTGGATCCCTCCGACACCACGTACATTCCGAAATCCGGCGGCGGCGAGGCGGCCCAGGCACTCATCACGGACACCGCCAAAGCTGCCACGTCCGGTTACAAGGATGTGGAAGACCAGATTGACTCCGGGCGCCTGCGCGCACTCGGACTGGCCGCCCCGCAGCGGCTGGACGGCGTCGATATTCCCACCCTGACCGAGCAGGGCTACGACGTGGACCTGGCCAACTGGCGGGCCATCCTGGCTCCTCCGGGAATCACGGATGAGGAATTCGCGGAGCTTCGGACCCTGGTGGAGGAAACCATCGCGACCCCTGAGTGGCAGGACGCCGTGGAGCGCAACAAATGGGTCGATGTGTACCTCACCGGAGACGAGTTCGATGAGTTCATGATCTCCGAGCAGCAGCGCATCGGCGAACTCGTGAAGGAGATCGGCTGATGAGTAATCCAGTGCCCCCGTCCGCCGGCATGGCGGAGACGCAGCGGCCCGAAACGGCCGGAACATCAGACGCGACGCTAGCCGTCCGGACCTCATGGCGGGATGGCCGCAGCGGGCTGCTTCTCTCGCTGCTCATGGTGCTCTTCAGCACCTATCTGCTGATCGGCATCCTGACGATGGACGTGGGGGAGGGCACGGACTTCCCCGGTCCGAAATTCTTCCCCGGCATCCTGATGGTCGCCGGATACGTCCTGGCCGTTCTGCTGGCGCTGCACTACCTGCGCTCACCGGAACATCCCACGGAGACTTCCGCACGGACGTATCGAACCTTCACGGACTGGTCGGCAGTCCTCTGGTCGGCCGGAGGCTTCCTGCTGTTCGCCCTGACCCTGGAAACACTGGGCTGGATTATCGCCGCAGCCATGCTGTTCTGGTTCGTCGCCAAGGGCTTCGGCAGCCGCCGCCCGCTGTTCGACATCTCTTTCGCCCTGCTGATCAGCAGCGCAATCTACCTGGCATTCTCGGTCGGCCTGGGACTGAACCTCCCCTCCGGCATTCTTGGAGGCGGTTTCTGACATGGATTCACTCAACCTCTTGGCGGAAGGCTTCTCTTCCGCCCTGACCCCAATGAACCTGCTGTGGGTACTTGTCGGCTGCCTGCTGGGCACCGCCGTCGGTGTCCTGCCGGGACTGGGCTCTTCGATGGCAGTGGCCTTGCTGCTGCCCATCACTTTTGCCCTCGATCCGACTGCCGCGTTCATCATGTTCGCCGGCGTGTACTTCGGCGGCATGTTCGGCGACTCCACCATGGCCATCCTCATGAACACTCCGGGGCAGGCTTCGGCCATCGCGTCCACGTTCGAGGGGCACAAAATGGCCAAGGACGGGAGGGCCCCCCAAGCGCTGGCCACCGCGGCCATCGGCGCGTTCATCGGCGGCATGGTCGCATCTGTCCTTGTCGTCTTCCTCGCCCCGGCCCTGGCGGATTTCTCAGCGAACTTCGGCCCCGCCGAGTTCTTCGCGCTGGCTTTATTCGCTTTCGTCGCCACGTCCTCCGTGGTGTCGGACTCAGTGGTGAAGGGCCTCGCGGCGCTGGTGATCGGCCTGGGTATCGCCACGGTGGGCATCGACCCGTTCTCGGGTGCGGAACGCTTCAGCTTCGGTGCGCCCCAGATGTTCGACGGCATCTCCCTGATTACCGTGACCGTAGCCATCCTGGCCCTGGGGGAGGTATTCCATATCGCCTCCCGCATCCGCCGCGATCCGACCGGCCAGCAAATCAGCTCCGCCGGCCGCCCTTTCCTCTCCCGTGCCGAGCTCAAAGAGGCAGCCCCGGCCTGGGCCCGGGGCACCGCCATCGGACTGCCCTTCGGTGTTATCCCGGCCGGCGGGTCCGAGATTCCGACCTTCATCTCCTACGACGTGGAGCGGCGCATTGACCGGCGCCGCAAACAGCCGAAGTTCGGCAAGGGCGCCATCCGCGGCTTGGCCGCTCCGGAGGCCGCCGGCAACGCCACCACAGGCACCGCGATGGGAGCTTTGCTGGCTTTGGGCCTGCCGGTTTCGGCGACCGCCGCGATCATGCTCGCCGCGTTCCAGCAGTACGGGCTGCAGCCGGGACCGCTGCTCTTCGACCGATCGCCTGATTTGGTGTGGGCGCTGCTGGCAAGCTTCTTCATCGCGATGATCGTGCTGCTCATCGTCAACCTGCCCTTCGCCGGGCTGTGGGCCAAGCTGCTGCTGATCCCGGCCCCGTACCTATACGCCGGGATTACCGTCTTCTGCGGTCTGGGCGTTTACGCCACCTCCGGGGCGGTGTTCGATCTGCTGATGCTGCTCGGGCTCGGCCTGGTCGGCTTCCTCATGCGTCGTCACGGGATGCCCCTGGCCCCCTTGATGATCGGTGTTGTGCTGGGCCCGTTGGCGGAAACGAGCATGCGCGATGCCCTGCTCTCATCCAACGGTGACTACTCCGTGTTTGTGACCGGGCCCATCCCGCTGGTGCTCTACGCCCTGCTCCTCATAGTGCTGGCGGTGACCTTGCGGTCCAAGATCGTGAACAGGACCCGGCAGGACGTGTAAGTTCCCGCCTGTTTCAGACCAGCCCGTGAGGGGCCTTGCCGACAGGCGGGGCCCCTCACGGGTTTGTGCAACGGAATGTTAGAACAGCGGCCAAGGCACCGCAGGCATGTCACCGCTCGGAGCGGGAAACATCCCAGCCGAACGAAGCCGGACGCAGCGCGCGGCAAACGCCTCAATCTCTTCAGCAGTGAGCAGCTTCGCCAGCTGCGAGCCCAGCTCACCCTGCAACCCTTCAACAACCCGGTCAACACCCGCAAGTTCCTCGGCGCTCAACTCGTCGCCGATCCAGCCCCACAGCACCGTGCGCAGCTTGTGCTCGCTGTGGAAGGTGAGTCCGTGGTCCACGCCGTATCGGTGCCCGTCCGCCATGGCGAGGACGTGGTCGCCCTTGCGGTCGGCATTGTTGACCAGGACGTCGAACACGGCCATCCGCCGCAGCGCCGGAGTGTCCTCATGAATCAAGGAAACGATCCCCCCGCTTTCGTCCTGGCCCTGGAGGACCTCTTTCCACCCGGTGTCCGGCACGTCCTCCTCCGGCACCAGATCCACGGCGGTCTGCTCGGGATCGGTCTCCTGCCAGAGCTGGACCATCCCTTCACCGAACCGGCCGTCCCGCAGCCAGGTGCGCGGCACGATATTCCAGCCCAGCACCTCCGACACCAGGTAAGCGGCCACCTCGCGGTGCGCCAGGCACCCCTCGGGAAAGTCCCAGAGCGGTTTCTCGCCGGCGATCGGTTTGTAGACCACGACCGCCCCGCCGATGCTACCCAGGAAGGTGGCATTGGACGCCGTCGTGAGGCGGCCGGTGAGCGTCAGCTCCGCGGTGACCAGGTCGGGCGCGGGCATCAGGCCTCGGGGAAGGTGCAGGTGTGCCCGTCGGCGTCGATCGGCTGGCCGCAGATCACGCAGATCGGACGCCCGGCGCCTACCACTTCCCGAGTGCGCTTGGCGAAGGCCCGAGCCGTGCCGACCGGCATCCGCACCCGCAGCACCTCTTCGGCGTCGTCGGTTTCGTCGTCGTCTTCCTCGAGGAAGCCGTCATCGTCCTCATCCACTTCTTCAAGGGGGTAGGCCTCGATGACGACCTGCGCCGTCGTCGGATCCCAGCCCAGGCTCATCACGCCGGCGCGGAACTGTTCCTGCACCGCCTCGAGATCGTCATTGTCCACGAGCTCCAGGGGAGTGCTCGCGGGAACGTGGAAGGGGTTGCCGTCGACGGTCATGAGCTGGTCGAGGATCTCGTCGATCTTCTCGGCGAGCTGGGCCGACTGCAGTTTCTCCAGGGCAATGCTGACAATCTGCTTCCCGGTGCGCACCTGCAGGTAGAACGTGCGCTGGCCCGGAACGCCGACAGTGCCGACGACGACGCGGTCCGGCCAGTCGAAATCGTGAACGGTTGTAGGCATAGAACTACTCTAGGCTCATCGGGCCGGCGGTGCCGCGTGACCTGCACCACCGCCGACCGCGGCGTCGTCCGACGTTGGGCTGGCCGCCAGCCAGGACAGGTCCCCGGCATCGGTGTTGATCGCGAGGACGGTGGGGCGTCCCGAGCCGTAGTGCACGATCGACACGGAGGCGGGGCCCACATTGAGGCGCTGGAACATATCGAGGTGCATGCCGAGCGCGTCGGCGAGGACCGACTTGATGATGTCCCCGTGGCTCACCGCCACCCAGACGGCGCCGGGCCCGTGCTCGGCTTCGAAGGCTGCATCATGGCGCCGGATCGCTGCCACCGAGCGGGCCTGCATTGCGGCCATGGACTCGCCGCCGGGAAAGGCGACGGCGGAGGGCTGCGACTGCACCGTCGCCCAAAGCTTCTCCTTCGCGAGCTCCTCGAGCGTGCGGCCCTGCCAGGAGCCGTAATCGCACTCGGTGAGGTCGATGTCGACCGGCGCATGAGGGTTGCCGGTCTGGCGGTCAAGGATGAACTGCGCGGTCTGCCGGCAGCGCTCGAGGGGACTGGACACTACGCCGACCACGGGCACGACGGCGAGCCGGTCACCGGTCGCGGATGCCTGGTCGCGGCCCACCTGGTCGAGTTCGACGCCGGGGGTCCGGCCAGCCAGCACTCCGGAGGCGTTCGCGGTGGTGCGGCCGTGCCGCACGAGGATTACTGTTGCCATCTCCCCAGAGTAGTCACGTCGGCGACGGCGGCGGGAACAAGGGGGTTGCTTGCATTACAACCTACCGGTAGCCTGCATTGCATGACACCTTCCCCCGAATCGGTTTTGACGCAACTCCGCAAGGGCACCGTGGATTACTGTGTTCTCGCCTGTCTGCGCTCCGGGGCCGCGTACGGACTGGAGATCGCCGAGCGCCTCGGGGAGCGGAAAGTCCTGTTCGCCAGCGGAGGCACGCTGTATCCGCTGCTCTCACGGCTACGACAACAGGGGTGGGTAACCACGACGCTGGAGCCATCCCCGGTCGGACCTCCCCGCCGCTATTACCACCTCACCGATGAGGGTGAGAACGCCCTGAAGGTCTTTACCGAGACCTGGCACCTGTTCGCCGCGGACGTCACGACCATGATCAAGGAGACCCCATGAACACCACCGAACCGATGCCTGCACTTCTGGAGGCTTACTTCGCCGACCTCGACCGCGCCCTGATCGGCGCCGATCCGCGGGAGCGCGCTGAAACGGTCCAAGCGATGCGCGAGGATGCGGCCGAGATGCTCGCTCGGGAAGGTGCTTCGGAGAAGACTGCTGAACGTATCGTCGTCGAATTCGGGCCCGTGGAGCAGGTGGCTGCCGCCGCCACGCCGGCTCCCGCGCCAGGACCCGGTCCGACGCGTTCCTGGGCCGACATCTGGCTGCTCGTTGGCTCCATTGCGGGCTTCGTGTATTGGATGCTCCCGTTCATTGCCATCGCGATGCTCATCTGGGCGGTCTTGCGGATGAGGCGCAATACCGGAAACCGGACTCTGCAGCGGGTGGCTCTGTGGGTGTCCATTGCGGCGGTCGCGTTCTCCGTGGGGCTGTTCATCATGCATTCCGTATCGTCCCTTTTGGGGATGAGCTGACACGAACACCGACCGCCATTCGAGGGTCCTCTAGAGCGGGTCAGATTCCATGGTCGTCGTTGCTTCTTCGCTCGCCTCGGCATGGCGGATAACCAGGGAGGTCGTGATCAGTAGGCCGGAGAGCAACACGCAAAGCACCACCAAGATCAGGTAGACGAACGATATCAGCACGGCTGCAGGTGCTGATTCCCAGAGCACGGGGATCAGACTGACGCTCCGGCTATCTCCGATGCCGAAGTTCCTGTTGATGAATGGACCCAGAACAATTAGAACGACGGCGGCGAGACCGAGCCGGGTTCCGAACCTCATCGTTGATTTGGCCAGCGCTGGACCGGACATCTCGCTCCTAGGGGTTGGCCGGAGGTTCATGCAACAAACTGCATTTGCTTTGAGTATGGGTGCACTCTGCGGCGGTATCAATGCTGCACGCGGGTACCCCTAGGGGGATTATGCGAGGTTGCCTGGGTCAACCGCCAGGACGAGCTCCACGTGGTCCTGCCCGAGGACGTAACGGAATCGGCTGAAATCCGGCACCAGTTCCTGCTCCACAAGGGTTCTCGTCAGGTATTCGACCGCCGCAGCGTAAGCCGCCATCGTGGGCACTGCGGGTAGGGCCACGCTGAACTCCCGGCGGCCGGGGAGGTGCAGGACGGAGGCGTTGCCGGGAAGCGGGTGCAGGGCACCATCTGCGGGAAGGTCCACGGCGATAATCCAGTCCGGCCCCTGAGGCGTCTTCGCTTTCTCCTTATCCTCCTCGGTCTGGAGGGCGTACTGGCACCAGGGCGGCCCGGCGACGTCCACGCCCGCGTCCACGAGTTCGCGCCGCAGTGCCTCCGCTGCCGTACGGACCCGCTTTGGCAGCATCACGCCGTCCGATGCGGCTGTTTCACCCGGCACCTGGCGGATTACCGCCGCAGCCGGGGGCGTGTCCCGGGCATCGGCCCGCGGCCACCCGGTGGCGAGTTGCCAGGCCTGGGCCATGGCGTTGTCCTCCTGGCTTCGTTCACGCGTCAATTCGGTCTGATGCTCGGTGAGGATTTCGGGCAGCAGATCGGGATTGGCCAGTATGGTCCGGATCTCACTGATGCTCACCGCTGCCCGGCGCAGGGCCATGATCAGCAGAGCGCGGTGCGTCTGGTCGAAGGTGTAGCCGCGGTACCCGGTTTCCTCGTCGATCTGGGTTGGTTCCAGAAGGCCCTGACGGTGGTAGTAGCGCAGGGTCTGCGCCGGGAGTCCGGTCATCTGGGCGAAATCGCCGATAGAGAGAAGGGGTCGCTGGGTCATGGAATCAACCATGAGGCCTCTAGTAGGTAGAAGGTCAAACCGGGCGCCGCCCGCCGATGTGTGAGTGGCAACGCTACGTGGCTGCTGCGCACAGATAGGGGCATTTATGAGTGCCGGCTCAGTAAGGAACAATGGCCGCAGTTCCAATCAGGAGGGAGAAGCTTTGAAAAGGTTCTATGTTGCGTCGAGCTTCAGAAATATCGTCAACGTGCGGTACGTCGCGCAAGCCCTGGAAAGCAAGGGCTACGTCAACGCGTACGACTGGACGCAGAACGCGTCAGTGCGCGATGCGGGCACGGCCACCCTCGATGATCTGCGCTCCATCGGGCAGCAGGAGAGAGATGCAGTGATGGGGGCCGACGTCGTCGTTATCCTGCTTCCGGGCGGGAAGGGCACGCATGTTGAGCTTGGCATCGCAATCGCTCAAGGCAGAAGGACAATCCTGCATTCCGCGGACGGGGACATCAATAACCCCGAGACCACCAGCACGTTCTACCACCTACCCGAGGTGGAGAAGTGCCACGGAACGCTGGACGACCTCCTGGCCGTGATCGTCGGCCGGGAAGTGCCCGTTGCCTCGGCCTGACTCGTTTCTGTCGCGGTGAGGGACCCTCCTACGCACAGCGGACGTCATGCTCGCTTCAGGCTACGAAGATGCAGAACGGATGACCGGCCGGATCGGCGTAAACGTACAACGGCTCGTTCAGGTCGTCCGTACGGTCGAAGCGGAGCTCTGCCCCCAACGCCAACGCCCTGGAGTGATGATGCTCGAGTGTCTCCCGGTCAGGGACTGTCAGGTCGAGGTGCATCTGCATCGGCACATCAGGCAGCGGCCATGTTGTCCTCTTCAAATGGTCAACGTGCTGAAAAGCAAGCTTGCGGCCGCCCTGTCCATCAGTGAGAACGAGCCAATCGACGTCGTCAGGCATGCCCTCACCCACGGGCTCATCTCCTGGCCGGTACTGGAGCCCGAGCAGGTGGCGGTAGAACTCAGCCAGTCCTCGCACATCAGTAGTGTCGAGAACCATGTGAAGCACCTGAGGGAATACGCTCATGGGCCGAGACTAACGATCATCAAGGTTCCCTGGCCAGCCTTCGCCACACCACATCAAGCCGCCGGCATCGGTGCTACCCGCTGGCGTGTTTCGGATCGTAGTCCCAGATAGGTGCCGGTAATGATGAGTGCGGCGCCGAGGATGCCCAGAAGCGTGAGGGTTTCCCGGCCGATAGTGGTTCCGATAAGAACGGCCCAGATGGGTTCGGTTCCCATCAGGAGGCTAACCCGGGAGGCGGATGTTTGTTGAATGGCCCAGGTCTGGATGAGGAAAGCGAACACGCTGCACGCCAGCCCAAGGTAGAGCACGCCCATCCATTCGCCCGCATCGAAGCTGTGCACTGCCTGAAGCACACCTTGGTAATCGGCGCAGGTATAGACGACGGCGCAGACCGCGCTTTGGGCCAGGGTCAAATTCAGCGCGCTGTAACCTCGGCCCCGGGTAAGGGCGGAGACCGCGGTGACGTGGATGGACCGTACGACGGCTGCGGCCAGCACGAGCATGTCCCCAAGCGTCGGTGCCGCGAATCCGTCGCCGGAGACAAGAAGGCACACGCCCACGACAGCGACGACGCCCGCGATGAATACCGTGCGCGGCACCCGCACCCGGAAGCCAACGCTTTCAGTGAGTGGGGTGAAAACAACGACGAGACTGATGATCAGCCCGGCGTTCGTCGCGCTGGTGCCGGCGATCCCGTGGGTTTCGAGGATGAGTACCGCGGCCTGGGTGAGACCCAGGACGACGCCGACTATGAGTTCGCGGCGCACGGCCCGGCGGCGTTTCCAGATCAGCCAGATCAAGGCCAGTGCCAGCGTGGTGATGAGAAAACGCAGAGAGAGGATGACGGTGACGCCGACCGTGTCGGTGAGGGTTTTGGCTGCAAGGTAGCTGCTGCCCCACGCGATAGCGACCAAGAGCAGGAACAGGTCCACCCTGCGCGCAGCGACAAGTGAGGAGAGCGGGCGACGTCGTTCGTCGCGTATGGGAGGGGCGGGAGCGGGGCGTGGGGAGGGCACCCCGCAAGTCTTATGGCAATGTACCCGTAAGACGAGAGGGCATTTGATGAACTAATGGTTTAGATTCCCCTTATGGATCTCCACCAGTTGCGGTTGCTTAGGGAGTTGGGCGAGCGGGGAAGCCTTGCCGCCGTCGCCCGCGCGCTCCATGTCTCTCCGTCAGCCGTGTCGCAGCAACTCACGGCGTTGCAGCGTCGAGTCGAGGTTCCTCTGACCGAACGACGGGGACGGAATCTTGTCCTGACCGGTGCCGGTCAGGCCTTGGCCCGAGCTGCTGTCGATATCAGCGTTGCCATGCGCTCCGCTGAGCAGGCCGTCAGCCACTATCTCCAAGACCCCCGCGCGACGGTGAGCCTCTGCGCGTTCAACAGTGCGGGCCTGACCTACTTCGGCCCCCTGCTCCAGGCCCTATCCGGTGAGGGCAGCCCGCGGCTGATCTGCTCCGACCGGGATGTGGGGCAGGAAGAGTTCCCATCCCTGACCGCGGATTACGACCTGGTCATCGCGCACCGCCTCGAGCACAGCACGCCGTGGCCCGAAACCATCACCGTCCTGCCGCTGGTGCGCGAGCCCCTGGACGTCGCCATGTCAGAACAACACCGGCTCGCCAACGCATCAAGCGTCAGCATCGCCGACCTCATCGATGAAGAATGGGTGTCCGTTCAGGACGGATTTCCGCTCATGCCTGCTCTGCAGGCGATTGCCGTTCACGCCGGCCAACCCCTCAACGTCACGCACCGGATCAACGAGTTCTTCATCGGGGCCGCGATCGTCTCCGCCGGACCTGCCATCGCACTGATGCCCCGCCACACCGCCTCCCCGCCGCCTGGCAGCGGAATTGTTCTCAAACCAATCCGCGATCTACCGCTGGCCAGGCGCGTTGATGTCCTCTGCCGTCCAGAAGCCCTCCACAGGACCGCAGTCCAACAGGTCGTCACCGCTCTTCGGCGGACGCGGGCCGGTAAATAGTGCTCGACTACTTGCCTCAACGCTTTTGGTGCAGCGGATTTCGCCAAAGTAGTTGCGCAGGGACGACAAACAGAATCCAATAGCCCCATGACGAAGGAACCCGGCACGGCCACATCAGACACACAGCCCGGGCTGAAGCGGGCAATCGGCGTGCCGCTGCTGTTCGCATTTATCGTGGGCGACACCCTTGGTGCCGGCATCTACACCCTCGTGGGTACCATGGCCGCCGACGTCGGTGGCGCGATCTGGATACCCCTCCTCATCGCACTGGTCGTCGCGCTACTTACTGCCGCGACATACGCGGAACTGATCACCAAGTACCCGCACGCCGGAGGAGCCGCCCGCTACGCCGACCGGGCTTTTGGCATCCCCTACGTGTCATTCCTCGTCGGATTCCTGATGATGGCCTCAGGAATCACCACAGCCGCTGCCCTCGCGAACGCCTTCGCGGGCGATTACCTCACCGCACTCATTGACGTGCCGTCCGCCCCCGCAGCGGTCGCGTTCATCATCTTGCTGACCTTGATCAACCTTCGCGGCGTCCGGGAGTCCCTCGCCGCGAACCTCGTAGCTTCTGTCATCGAGGTATCCGGCCTCGTCCTCGTCATCGTCGTGGCCGCCATCGTCCTCGCCTCCGGCAACGGGGAACCCGCCCGGCTCCTCGAGTTCGCGCCGGACGTACCGCCGTTCCAAGGCGCCTTCGCCGCATCGATCGTCGCGTTTTTCTCTTTCCTGGGCTTCGAGGCGGCAGCAAACATGGCCGAGGAAGTACGTAACCCATCCAAGGCCTACCCTCGCGCACTGTTCGGTGCTATCTGCACCGCTGGGGTCGTCTACCTCCTCATCGCTCTCGGTGCGGTCATTGTCATGCCCCCGGCCGAACTGGCCGATTCCACGGGACCTCTGCTCGACGTCGTCGCCGCCAGCGGCATCGGAATCCCGCCCGGACTATTCAGCATCATCGCCCTGATCGCCATTGCCAACGGAGCACTGCTGTTCATGGTCATGGCCAGCCGTGTCGGCTACGGATTGGCAGAAGCAGAACTGCTCCCTCACGCCTTCGCTCGGGTGCTGCCAGGCCGTCGCACTCCCTGGGTCTCCATTGTTGTGGTTGCCGGACTGACGATCGTCCTTACCCTCCTCGGAAATGTCGCCACATTGGCCGAAACCACCGTGCTGCTCCTACTCCTGGTGTTCCTTTCTGCCAACGTCAGCGTCCTCGTCCTCAAAAAGGACAAAGTGGACCACGACCACTTCTCAGCCCCACGATTTCTGCCGATTCTCGCGATCATTGCGAGCATCGCACTCCTCACACAACAAAGCGGGATTGTCTGGCTCGGCGCCGCCGCCTACGCAGTGGTCGGATCCTTGTTGTTCCTCGCTGCCAGAGCCGGGCGTAAACGCCAGGAACGCGTGAACGCTAGTAGCTAACGAGGCGGGCCGCCGTTGGGCGGGGTGCCGCCGCCGGGTGGTCCGCCGGCGGGACCGCTGCCGCCGCCCATACCGGAGGCCGTTTGCTGCGTCACGCTGTTGGCATAGTCGTTTGTGGGGTCGCGGTAGATGGTGTGGACGTGTCCCCAGCCGGAGGTGGACACTCCGTCGACATCTGCGCCTGCCGAGCCCTGCTGCGCCTGGAAGGCGACATAAACGTTCGGCCCAGAGATCGAGAACGAGATTCCGTCCCCGGAGCTCATGTCGTATGTGGTCTCACCGGACCACGCGATGACGGTGTCATCGAGTGTGGCTTCGATCTTCGCCCGGGAGCCGGCTGTGGTCTGCTCGTCAGCAATGCCGGACCAGTTCGCGATGAGATCGAGGAGCAACTGCTTCTGCGCGTCGGTCAGATCGGCGCCGGTGAGGCCGGCTCCGGCGTCGAAATCACAGGCATCGCCAGGTGCACACATGCTGACGTCGCCCGACGTGAGCGTCGCCTGCTGTTCCCCCGTCAAGCTGTCAAAGAATGCGAACGCATCGGTGTAGATGCCGTCGAACGGCCGCACTTCGTTGCCGTTGGCGTCGGTGTAAACGGCAGGCTGCACACCGAGGTGGGTGGGAGCGAACGTGATCGCGTCCATCGCGCCATCGAGGGTCGCGTTGATGCCGAGGTGGTGGCCGCCGAACTGCACTTCGAAGGCGCCGGTGTCGGACGGGTCACCGAAGAAGGCGATGTAGTACTGGCCGAGGGACTGCTCGGTGCTGCTGCTGTTCTGCTGCAGGTACTCGTCGCCACCCATAATTCCGGACACCGTGTCGTACGCCTCGTCGCTAAGCAGTGCCTGCAGGACCGCCAATGCTGCGGTCTTCTGCTCGTCGGTCAGGTCGGCGAGATTCAGGCCGGCACGCTGGACGAATGTCACGGGAAAGTTTGACCAGGACGTCGTCTTCGTCGCGTCGTCGTAGTCATACAGGACCGTATCGCGCTGCTCGTCGCTGAGCGTCGCCAGGAAGGCCTCAGCGGCAGCTGCCGTCGAGGAAATCGTCCCCTGGGTTGTCGTCGACGACGTCATTTTCGGGTCCGCGGCCGTGCTGCTGCTCGAATCACTCGTAGCAGAGGGGGATGCCGTGCCGGAGGTGGGAGCGACGTCGGCCGCGCAGCCGGTCAGGGCGAGGCCGCCTGCCAGGAGGAGCGAGACGGCCCGCAGGGCGCGCCGTCGTACCAACGACGACGCCGCGGGCAGGGTATCGGTGGTTCTGGATGACCTCATGTGAACACAGTAGAAAAAGCGCCTTGCCGTTCGCTTCCTAGTTGCTGAGAGCCTTCTGAAACCGTGTGTCGAGTATCCGGAAACGGGCCGGCTTACGCGTCAACACGGCTCAGCGTTCCGCCCCCTAATGAAAGGGAGAAGACGTCTTCCATATACGATAAGCAGACTTAGCTTTGACGGCGGCCAGCCGGAAATGCATACAGCAGCGGACCTGCACCCCGGCCAAACGGGGCGGACCCGGTGCAGTTCGTTAATATGACATGGACTACGTCCGCCGATATGAAAGTGAATTATGGAAGACGCCGTTATGACGGGTACCAGTGTGGATTCGAGTGGAGAAGGCAAACACCGGCCAGCTGGCCCGGCCCGCCAGCGGCACCTCAGCGACTTCACGGCTTTGACCCGGCAGATCCAGGAAGCCGGGTATATGCGCCGGAACTACGGCTACTACTGGGCCAAGCTGATCGGGGTAACCCTGATTGGTCTGGTGCTGGCCCTGGCTTTCATCCTGCTGGGGGACACCTGGTGGCAGATGGTGACCGCGGTGGTGCTGGCGTTGCTGATGACGCAGATCGCGTTCCTGGGACACGACGCCGCACACCGGCAGATCTTCGTGTCGCCGAAGTGGAATGAGTGGGTCTCGCTGATCGTGGTTAATCTCTTTGCCGGCATGGGCCTTGGCTGGTGGAATTCAAAACACAGCAAGCATCATGCTGCACCGAACAAGATCGGCACGGACCCGGACATCGCTCCCGGCGTCCTGGCCTTCACTCCCGAGGCGGCCGAAGCGCGCAAGAACCGTTTCACGCGCTGGCTTGCCACCAAACAGGGTTACTTTTTCTTCCCGCTGCTCCTGCTCGAGGGCGTCAACCTGCATGTGCAGGGCATTAAACGGGTGCTGGGACGGGGCCGGATCAAGCGGCGGTGGGTGGAACTTAGCTTCATCACTGTGCGCCTGGTCAGTTACGTGGCGCTGGTCTTCGCCGTGCTTTCACCGGGCAAGGGCGCAGCATTCATCGGCGTCCAGCTCGCCGTCTTCGGGCTGTATATGGGTATTTCCTTCGCCCCGAACCACATCGGCATGCCGATCGCGCCCCGGGAAGCGGGCATCGATTTCCTGCGCCGCCAGGTCTTGATGAGCCGTAACATCACCGGCGGCCGGTGGGTGGATACCTTTATGGGAGGTCTGAACTTCCAGGTGGAGCACCACCTGTTTCCCTCCATGTCCCGCCCGAATCTGCGAAAAGTTGCCCCGCTGGTCCGCCAGTACTGTGACCAGCTGGGGGTGCGGTACACCGAAACCGGGTTTGGCCAGTCCCTGAAGGACGTCACCGCCTATATCAACAGGGTGGGCCGCGGCGGCGTCGATACGTGGGCATGCCCGCTGGCCAGCACGCACCGCGTGTAGTTCGTAAACCCTGCCGCGCCTACGCGCGGGCCGGCGTCGCCTCTGCCTGGGAAACCAGACTCCGTACTGCGACGGCGGCCCGCGGGGCAGCGGACGCCCTGCAAGAATGTTCCGGTGATGAAAAGCCGAAAACCGCGACGACCGGACGTGACGACGCTGGAGCTGATCGGGGGGCCCGAGCGACTCGAACTTCACCTCCACAGCTACGACGACCGGTGGCCGGCAATTTATCTCACTCACCGTCACCGCATTGAGGGTGCCATCGGGACAGCGAACGCCGGGATCGAGCACATCGGCTCGACGTCGGTTCCAGGACTGGCAGCGAAGCCGATCATCGACATCGTGGTTGCGGTAGAGGACATCACCGCCGAAGAGGACTACCTCGATCCGCTCATCGCCGCCGGATACGAACTGCGGGTACGCGAACCGGGACATCGCCTCGTACGCACACCGGCCCGTGACGTGCACGTGCACCTGTACGGGCGAGACGATCCTGCCGTGGACGAATACCTCATCCTGCGCGACCACCTGCGGGCAAATGCGGATGACCGCGCCCTCTATGAGAGCACTAAGAGAGCGCTGCTCAGCAGGCAGTGGGACGATATGAACGACTACGCCGACGCCAAGACCGACGTCATCCTGGCGATCAAGGCACGGGCAAGAGCAGCTCGCGGAGGCTAATCAGATAAACAGGTGGCCATGCTCGTGTTCATCCGGCCGAGACGGAGTTCGTACCCTCGGTTTCGATCAAGGGGTCCCCTGAGGTGTAGGTGACGGTGTTGTTCTCTCCTTCGACGTCGATGTCACCGGTCTCCTCGACGCCGACAGAGTTCGCAGTTCCGTCCACATCGATGTCGGGCACATTGCTGAGGGTGGCTGAATTATTGTTGCCCTCAATGTCGAGGCTTTCGGCGTCCTCGCCGCTGACTGAGTTGTTATTGCCCCGGATGTCGATGTCTTCACATTGACCAGTGGTCCGCACCGTGGAGCCATTTGTCTCGACGTCGATGTCCCCGCCGCCGGAGCAGGTAATGCTGACGCTGGTGTTCGCTTCAGTGATTTTATGTTCCTGCCCCCGGCTGAGGGTGATCGTCGCACCGGAGCCGCCGGATGTCGTTGATGCGCTTGGGTCCGTCGCGGAGGCCGTGGCCGTGCTCTCCGGTGTTCCGACGCTGGTTGATGATGGGGTTCCGGTTTCCTCGGGTGTCGGCGCCGGGTCGGCAGAGCATCCGGCGATGAGTGCCAGGCCCGCAACGGCGGTGATCACGGGGGCGGTGATGCGGGAGCTTCGGTACATGCGGGTCTCCTCAGCTAGGCGGGGCTGGATGTTGTATCGGCCTGCCCGGAGAGAAAGCTGCAGCTGCCCGAGCAATTCCTCAATTGGGGCTCTTCCGTTTGCCTGTTAATCATCCAGCATCTTGCACCGGATGGCCACGCAACTCCGCAGAACGCTGGGGGTCAGGCAGCTGGCCGCCGGGTGAGACGCTCGGTGATGAGCCGGTTGGCCCAGTTCGGAGTCATCTGGGAGAGCATGACTAGGAAGCGTGCCTGCGGTCCGACGGCGTGGTGGACGTTGCGGGGCCACTTCCGATTGAGGCGGGACCTGATGCTGCGTTCCACGGCGGCGACGGCAGCTGCGGCAACGTCGGTTTCGTTCAGCCGCACGCCGAGCGACTGGATTGCTCCGATACTGACGCCCTTAACCATCCCGGTGTTGACGAACAGCGGCCACAGATCGAGCACGGCAATGCCATGCTCCGCCCATTCCAGTTCCAGTGCCTCGGTCAGGCCGCGGACCGCGAACTTCGTGGCGCCGTAGGTGGCAAGATCGGGCTGCCCGTAAATGGCTGAGGCGGATCCCAGGTTGAGCAGCACCGGCCTGTCAGCGTTCTTCAGGTACGGGAACGCGGTATGCGCACCGTTGATGGTGCCGAGAACGTTGACGTCCACGAGCGCCCGGTGCCGTTCAAGGTCTGTATCAACGAACGGCCCGGCAGCCAGCAGCCCGGCGTTGTTGACCAGAAGGTCCAAATGGTCCTCGCCAACGGAGGCCAGGGCGTCGCGCCACTGCTGGGCGTCCCGGACATCGAGTGTTCCCGTGACCACCGTGGTGCCATGCTCGGCAGCGATGTCCTTAAGTTCGGCGAGGCCCTGGCTTTCGATGTCGAAGGCGCCGACTTTCCATCCATTGCGCAACAGCCGGGCCGCGGTGGCGTGCCCGATACCGCGGGCGGCGCCGGTGACGACGGCGACGCGGCGCGAGTGCTGCTCAGTGTTCCCGGCCATGTCAGGCCCCCACACTGTCGGTTGCGGCCTGCGCAGCGGTTCTGCGCCGCGCTCCGGCATCGCGCTCCCTGCGCAGGGCACGCATGTAATCGACGAAATCCACCTGGATGGTGTGCCGCTTGCTGGCGACGTACCTTTTGGTGATCGCCTTGCGGTGGCGGTCGATCTCGGCGTCCATCGTGGCCCGCTCGGGCAGAACGTAACGGCCCTGGAGATGGTCGGCGGCGAGCTCGGACTGCCGCTCGGCGATCGGCATTACCGCACCGAGCGGTTGAACCAGTCCGATGAAGTACAGCCCCGGCACCGTCGGGTGGAACATCCGCTGGTAGAGCCGGATCTCGTTATCTCCGGAGGGGTCGAGGAAGCCGGCGTCAAAGAACGGGAACGAGATCTTGTAGCCGGTGCAGTAGATCACCAGGTCGGCCGCGACGCGGGTGCCGTCGGTGAAGACTACGCTGTCACCGTCGAAACGCTGGATGTTGGGCTTCGGGACCACGTCACCGTGGGCCAGCCTGTCGAGTATCCGGCTGGAGACGGTCGGGTGGGCCTGGGCGAACTTGTGGTCGGGTTCCTGAAGGCCGTAACGCGACATTGGGCCGGTGGCGGCGCGCATGACCACGCGGGCGACGCCCCAGCGGACCCGGGACGGGATCTTCTCGTGCGCTCCGATCTCGTCGAAGGGCTTGCCGAAGACGTACTTGGGAATGATGTGCACGCCCCGACGGTGGGAGAGGTAGGTCTCGGCCGCGTGGTAGCTGGCATCTGTACAGATATCCATGGCCGAGTTGCCCATGCCGAGCACCACGATCCGCTTGCCGGTGAGCTGTTGCTCGTCCGTGTAGTCGTGGGAGTGCATCTGCTCACCGGTGAAACCTTCGGCGCCGGGGAAGGGTGGCTCCGGCATGCGGGGGTCCCAGTGGTGGCCGTTGGCCACTATGACCGAGCCGTAGCGCCGGGTCTCGGCGGTGCTCAGCCGAACCTCGAAGCCGCCGCCGGGCAGGGGGCGCACGTGCTCCACACCGGTGTTGAAGGTGATCTTGTCCCGGAACCCGAAGTGGTCGACGTAGGCGTCGAAGTACGCCGCGACCTGGTCGTGGCGTGCGAAATTGGGCAGGTTCGCGGGCATGGGAAAGTCGCTGAATTCCATCCGGCTGCGCGAGGTGTTGATGTGCAGGGACTTGTAGGCCGCGGACACCCCGTTGCTGTTGCCCCATACCCAGTTGCCGCCGACCCGGTCCGAGAGTTCAAAGCAATCGAAGGCAAGTCCCCGTTCGTGGAGAACTTTGGCCGCAGTGATTCCGGAGCAGCCCGCGCCGATGACGCATACGCGCTCGCGCTCGCTGCTGCCGAGCTCGTCGGCGGGTGCTGTGCTGTGGACTGTCGTCATTGGCGCTCCAAGCAGGTGGATGTAGGCCGGGCAATACTGTGACCTACGTCACTGTAGACTTACCCGGCCGCGCCAAGCGTTAGCAACACCCCGGCAGGCGGCGTCGTGCTGGCTACTTAATCCCGAAGTCGAAGCCGCCCTGACGGTGCCCGAACCGCTCCCGAAGGAAGTTGCCCGTGTTGGTCAGCTCCGCAGAGGTGCGGCGGTGACGGCTGGCGTGCAGCGTCTCGGCCTGTCCGGCAAGGAGCTGCAACTGCTCGGCCAGTTCCTCGTTGGGGGTCCTTCCGCTCGCCTGTTTGGTCTCCAGCATCTTGGGCGGAATGGCCACGTAACTCTGAAGAACGCTCGGCAGGTAGTCACGCACAGTGGCGGACAGTTCGTACTCAAATTGGGGATCGCCCAGCGGCTGGCGCGTTTCGGCGTCGATCACCGCGTCCAGCGTCTGGCAGGTTTCCAGAATGCTGACGTAGGCCTCGGACGGAAGGCGGCTCCTGTTTCGTTTGGCGAGGGCGGCAGACCAGGCCAAAGCGGAGGACAGGTCCTCCGGCGGCGTTGTCGCTGTCCCGGGCTGGGCCGGGGCGCCGGCCTGCTGGGGCATAACCTGCGGTCCCCGGGTCCTGGGGTGCAGCCACAGGTCCCGGAGCATGTAGGACCGCATACCCGCTACGGCTATGAGCCCGAGAACCACGAAGAACGAGAGGATGAACTGCGCTGCGTTCCCGGGCAGGGCGACGGCCGCCAGGACGAGCGCAACGTATAGGCCACCCTCAAGGATCACTTTCCAGTTACTCCTGCGTACCCCGATCATCAGCACCAGGAGTGGCATAAAAGGAAAGAAGAGGAGCGCGACGGTGACTTTGAAGATGTTCCCCACGGTAAGGCGAGACATCATGATCCTCTCGTGAATGGATAGTGGCGGAGCTGCAGCCAACTACGCCAGATTACAACTCCACTCTGGTTGTCGGCTGTGGACTCCGATCCCGGTTTAGGCTGCCAGCAAAAGCAGATGTTCTACCCGTATATAACCGTCCCGGCAGGCTTTGAATTCCCACAGGTTTGAACACCAGGACGGATTGGCGCGGGCCTCCTCAGCGCCAGGCCCGCCGGAGGCATCTTGTTACAGTGGCGCCATGAAAGTCCGTCCCTACAGCGAAGTTGATGTCTTCTCCTCTGAGCCGTATCGGGGCAATGCGTTGGCGGTTGTTCACGACGCCGACGGCCTGAATGCCGAAGAGATGCAGCGGTTCGCAACCTGGACAAACCTCTCGGAGACGACGTTCCTCCTGCCACCAACCACACCGGAGGCTGACTACCGGGTGCGGATCTTCACCACCAAGGAAGAACTGCCTTTCGCCGGCCATCCAACCCTTGGAACCGCCAAAGCCTGGCTGGACGCCGGGGGATCGCCAAGGCCCGACGGAACAGTCATCCAGGAATGCGCGGCAGGGCTGATAACGATCCGCGTAGCGGGGGATCAGCTGGCCTTCGCGGCGCCGCCGCTCACCCGCTACGAACCCGTGGACGAGCCGCTGGCGCAACGGATAGCGGCAATTCTGGGGATCCCCCGGGAGAACATCCTTGATGCGTCCTGGCTGGTTAATGGTCCTCGATGGATTGGGATTCGGCTTTCCTCTGCACAGGAAGTCTTGAGCCTGCTGCCCGATCCGGGCAAGGCCGGCGATCTGGAAATCGGCGTGGTGGGGCCCTATGGGCCCATGGAGGAAACCCAGTTCGAGGTGCGTGCCTTCGTCGGAGGCGACCCCGTCTGGGAAGACCCCGTGACCGGCAGCCTGAACGCGGGCCTGGCACGCTGGCTGACCGACACAGCTGTGGCGTCGCCGCCCTACACCGCTTCACAGGGAACGGTTCTTGGGCGCAGAGGCCGTGTCCATGTCAGTCTCAGCGAGGGGAAAATCTGGGTTGGAGGACAGGTCACGGGCTGCATCGGGGGGACGGTCCGGCTGTAGTGTTCGGGCGGCAGTCGCCGTCGTCCGCCCAAGCGACGCGAATTCCAGAACGCGGCTAGGTGCTTCGCCCGGCGGGAGAGCGCGGCGCTCGGACGAGAGGACTAGCCGGGTCGCCAAGGGCCCGATGCACGGACGCGACGGCGCTTGACCCTTCGCCGACCGCTGCCGCGATGCGCTTCATAGAGCCGTGACGGACGTCGCCTGCTGCAAAAACGCCTGGCGTGGAGGTTTCAAAGGGCATAGGTTCGCGGCCCAGCGGCTGCCACTGGTCCAGGGCCTGGATGGCGATGTCGGTTCCGGTACGGATGAAGCCTGCAGTGTCTCTATCCAGGGTGGGCAGCCAGGCGCTGGCAGGGTCGGCTCCGATGAAGCAGAACAGGCCGCGCGCATCCACCGAACCGGCGGTATCGATGCGGACCGAATCCAGGGCGGAGCCACCGTCCAATCCGATGATGTTCGATTCGGTATGGATACGGATTCGGGGATCCTCCCGCAGGCGGTCCACGAGGTAGGAGGACATCCGCGCACCAACCTCGGTTCCCCGCACCACCAGATGGACCTGGCATCCATGGGATGCGAGATAGAGCGCCGCCTGGCCGGCCGAGTTCGCCCCGCCGACCACAACCACCGGGTGGCCTGTGACTTGGCGCACCTCGAGGCTGGTAGCGGCGTAATAGATGCCGCGTCCCTCGAAGTCCTCCCACCCCTGAACACCGAGACTTCGGTAGGCGGCCCCGGACGTAATCAATGCGGTGCGGGTATGGAGGGTAGCGCCGTCACCCAGCGTGAGCCTGAGGCCATCAGTCATAGTCTCGAGAGACACCGCATCGCAGGGCGCCCAGATCCTCACCCCGAACTTGATCGCCTGCAGTGTGGCTTGGCGGATGAGGTCTCCGCCGGCAACTCCAAAGGGAAAACCAAGGAAGTTCTCGATTCGAGAGGTCGACGCCGCCTGGCCGCCGGGCGCGACGGCGTCGAGCACCACCGTGCTCAGCCCTTCGGAAGCTGCGTAGATGGCCGCCGCGAGCCCGGCAGGTCCGCCGCCCACGACTAGCAGGTCCGTCGCGCCCTCGTGGTGGGGCTGGTAACTCAACCCGAGCCGCTCGGCGATAGTCCCCGGCGTCGCACGCTTTATCAGCTTGCCCTGGATCAGCGCTGCCGGCAGATCATCGGCTGCGATGCCGTGGCCGTCGAGGACGCCCATGTCGTCCGGCGGGACGACGAAGACGGTATGAATCAAATCCAGACGCTCTGCGAAGCGCCGAAGAGCCAGCAGTCCGCTCGATGCTTCCGTGCCGATGAACTTGAGCGTCATGGCTGCCGGGCCCCGACGAAGCGCTTCACGGCGTTCCCAGAGAGTATGCAGAACAATTCCGCCCAGATCGTCATCCTGGTTCATAACCAGCCGCAGGTCCTCGCGGGCCAGGCGGCGGATCCGGCCGGACTCCTTCACCCGCGCCGACAGGAGTGCGGACTGTCCGTTGAGCAGCCCGAGCTCGCCGGCGAACGAGCGCGGTCCCAGCGTGCTGAGAACGGTTTCTTCATCCCACCACAACGGGTCGCGGACCATTTCAATGGCCCCCGATTCCACGAGGATCATCGGATAGTTCAAATCTCCTGCGCGAAAGACATAGTCGCCGGCGCTGACGTCGGTTGGCGCGGCCAGAGAGAGGAGTCTGTCCCACTGGGAGTCGGAAAGACTCGGCACATCGCTGGTTCGCTGGGCGGGGTGCTCACTGACATCCGTCATGTTGATCCTTCCGCAGGGATGATGCTCATCCGGAGAAACGCGGAGCTGGGAGGTGGATTGAGGATGCAGTGAGATTACCCGATTGGACCCGGAAATGGATGCCCCCGCCGGAACGTCAGACGCTACGACCCGGCGTCGCCGTCCCGGACCGCCGCGAGTTCCAGGACGCGGTCGCGGCAGAGCCGCCAGCCGAGCATCAGCGCGGGGATGATGACCACCAGGGAAGCGATGGTCCAGGTGCCCACGGGCGAATCGAAGGCCATCAGGATCAGCACGGCGAGAAGGAACACGAGCGTGATCCAGCCGGTCACGGGAGCGCCGGGCATCCGGAATGCGGGACGTTCCAGCTCGCCGCGCTTGGCCCGCTTGGCCAGCTCCATCTGGCACAGGACAATCATGGCCCAGGTGCTGATGATGCCCAGCGACGCAACGTTCAGGACAATTTCGAAGGCGTCTGCGGGCACCACGGCGTTGAGGACGACGCCGAGGAGGGCCACCACGGCGGTCAGGGCGATACCGCCGTACGGGACACCGGCCTTGTTCATCCGCGCCGCGAACTTCGGGGCGGAGCCGGCCACGGACATGGAACGCATGATGCGGCCGGTGGAGTACAGGCCGGCGTTGAGCGAGGACAGCGCCGCGGTGAGGACCACCAGGTTCATGATCGCGTCCACGCCGCCGACGCCGATGGAACCGAAGAAGGTCACGAACGGGCTTTCGCCGGCGTGGTAGGCGTTGTAGGGCAGCAGCAGCGAGAGCAGGACCAAGGTGCCGACGTAGAACACGGCAATGCGAACAACCACCGTGTTGATGGCCCGCGGCATGATCTTCTCCGGGTGCTCGGTCTCGCCCGCAGCGGTGCCGATGAGCTCGATCGAGGCGTAGGCAAACACCACGCCCTGCATTACGACGACGGCGGGCAGCAGGCCGTTGGGGAACAGGCCGCCGTTGTCCGAGATGAGGCTGAAGCCGACCTGCTGGCCGTCCACCGGGGTGCCGAAGATGACGAAGCAGATGCCCACAATCAGGAAGGCCACCAGGGCCACTACCTTGATCAACGCGAACCAGAACTCGAGTTCGCCGAACACCTTGACGCTGACGAGGTTAAGTCCAAGTACCAGGATCAGGGCGGCCAGGGCCCAGGTCCATTGCGGCACCTCGGCAATGGGGGCCCAGTATTTCTTGAAGAAGTTCATGTACAGCGCGACGGCGGTGATGTCCACAATTGCGGTCATGGCCCAGTTCAGCCAGTACAGCCAGCCGGACACAAAGGCGGCCTTCTCACCGAAGAACTCGCGGGCGTAGGAGACGAAGGAGCCGGTGGTGGGCCGGTGCATCACCAGTTCGCCCAGGGCCCGCAGGATCAGGAAGGCGAAGAAACCGCAGACGGCGTAGCTGATGACCAACGACGGCCCGGCCGTGGCCAGCCGGCCGCCGGCACCCATGAACAGACCGGTACCGATGGCCCCGCCAATGGCAATCATTTGCACCTGGCGGGGCTTGAGGCCCTTCTGGTAACCCGCGTCCTCGTGCTCGATACTGGTTTCGGCTGTGCGGTCGGGAGCCTTTTGCTCCGGGCTGGCCGCTTGCTGTGTCATTGGTGGTTGTCCTTTTATCTATTTGAGCCGGCGGGGTTATCGCCGGAGTTGCAAACCGCAGCGGCAGGCGTTGAAGGGCGTTGGCGTGTGCTTACTCATGCTCTCTGGTTGTTCGGGGCTCTAACAAATTCACCCGTAGACTATGGCGCCGGTCGCATCGCAGCGTCAAAAACGGAAGCATGGTGAGTATTTGCCACAAGGGCGTTTACGGGGCGGACCCTGTCCGGGTGGGTGTAGAACCCAGCACAGGAGGATGAGGGCCGGCTCCAGGGTGCCGCGCCCGTCGAAGCAGCTCGTGTGACGAGAATGAGACCCCGATGCCCAGCAGCGTCAGTATCGGAATGCCCGCGGCATGCTCATCAATACCCTGATGGCCTGCGGACGTAGATGGACCCGGACCCCGCAGGCAGTCAGCTGGCCGAGCGGGTGCTGAGGAAACCACGGCCCCGCCCGCGGGCTGCCCGGCCCCATGGGAACCGGGCCGGGCAGATTGTGAGGGACAGGGCGGGCAGGATTGCGGAGCACTAGAAGGGGGCGGTACCGGACCTGTCGATGAACGTGCCGGTGGGGCCGGAGCCGCCGCGGGTGGCCAGCTCCACGATGGCGTCCGTTCCCTCGCGTATTGTCTGGGTGCCCTGCCGCCCGTTGAAATCAGTGGCGGTGTAGCCGGGGTCCGCAGCATTGATGCGGAGCTCCGGGAACGCCTTGGCGTATTGCACGGTCAGCATGGTGACGGCGGACTTGGAGGAGGTGTAGAGCGGCATCACCACGGTGGACTCGACGCGCTCCGGGTCGTGCGCAAAGCCGAAGGAGCCCACTCCGCTGGTGACGTTCACAACCGTTCCCTCGGCGGACCCCCGCAGGAGCGGCAGGAAAGCGTGCATCACGCGGACAATGCCCACCACATTGGTGCCGTATACCGCCTCTGCGTCCGCTGCCGTCAGTTCCTCCGCCGGGGCGTAGGGTCCGGGAATGCCTGCGTTGTTGACCAGGACGTCCAAGCCGCCGGCAGCTGCCACGGTCTTGGCTGCGGTCTCCACAGAGGACTCATCGGTGACATCGAGCTGGACGAACGTGCCGCCGAGTGCTTCGGCCGCTTCCCGCCCGCGGATTTCATCGCGCGCCCCCATCCAGACGGTATGCCCCGCCTCGAGGAGACGGCGTGCTGTTTCATAACCCAGGCCTTTGTTGGCGCCGGTAATCAGTGTTGTTGTCATGGCTTTAGTCTTGGCCCGCTGCGGACTGATGTCGTGGCACGGGCCAGCATATGGACTGTCAGGGCCACCCAGAACCGGTTTGCGGCTGGCAGACTCTCTCCATGCAGGATTCTGATTTGGGTGCCATTCTCCGTTCCTGGCGTGACCGCCTGCAGCCGGCGGACGCGGGCCTGCCCGTCTACGGGTTCAGGCGGGCGCCGGGGCTGAAGCGGGAGGAGCTGGCCCAGCTGGCAGGTGTCAGTGTTGACTACCTGGTGCGCCTTGAGCAGGGCCGTGCCCGCCGGCCCTCCGCCCAGGTGGCGGCGGCACTGGCACGTGCGCTGCAGCTGAGCGACGCCGAACGCTCCCATCTCTTCGAGATTTCCGGGCTGCTTCCGCCCGGGCCCGGAGAAGTTCCGACGCATATCCCGCCCAGCGTGCAGCGGTTGGTGGCGCGGCTCGGTGAAGTACCGGTGGCC
Organism: Arthrobacter sp. zg-Y238; assembly: GCF_024385525.1. Lineage (GTDB taxonomy): Bacteria > Actinomycetota > Actinomycetes > Actinomycetales > Micrococcaceae > Arthrobacter_B > Arthrobacter_B jinronghuae. The sequence continues at coordinate 62,640 of NZ_JANFLU010000012.1, forward strand.
GTATTCACTGCCGCCTGGGACCTGCTCTCCTTCAGTCCGCTGTGGGCGGCGCTTCTCGGGGAGCCCGCCCCGCCCGACAAGGGCCGTCCCAATCTCCTGCGCTCGCACTTTGCCGGGAGAACGCTGGGCAGCAGCGGAATACGGATCATCTGTCCGGAGGGCAGCCTGGAGATCTTTGAAGCCTCCCTGGTGTCGGACCTGCGCCGTGCTTACGGACGGTACCCGCATGACCACAGGGTGCAGGAGCTGATTGCTGATCTGACTGCGTCCAGTGAGCGTTTCCGTGCACTGTGGGACAGCGGAACCGTCAGCGAGCACCAGTCCGAAATGAAAGTGGTGCAGAACGCTGTCGTCGGGGATGTGGAGCTGGACTGCGACATTTTCACCGTGGCTGGCACGGACCTGCACATTGTCGCCTACACCGCCGCCGCCGGATCCGAAGCGGCAGGGAAACTCGATTTCCTGCGCGTCTCGGCTGTCGCGGCCACAGCACTTCCGCTGGGTGCGTGACCGCTCCTTGCCCGACTGCGGTGCGGCTGTCACCATCCGCCGCGCGTAGGCGTGTGCCCCTTCCGCGCGTCGTCGGGCATGGCCATTTCGGCCCGCAGGCCCAGCAGCCGGATCGGCCGGCCGGGTTCGATGGCGCCGGAGAGATCCAGGGCCCGGGCGAGGACGTCCTCCCGGTCGAAGGTCTCCGGGATCTTCCGCGCATGCGTCTTTGTGGTGAACGGCGCGTACCGGACCTTGAGGGTCAGCCCGATCACCGGCCGCCCTTCGGCCGCCACGTCCTTCAGGACCTGCGCGGTCAGCTCGCGGACGGCGTCGTTCACTTGGGCCGGCTCGGTGAGGTCCTGCTGGAAGGTGGTTTCCCGGCTGTGCCCGCGGGCCACCCACGGGGTGTCGTCCACAACGCTGCTGCCGTCCCCGCGCCCGAGTTCGTTGTACCAGGGGCCCATCTTCGGTCCGAACTCCGGAACCAGCGTCTGCGGATCGGCCGCGGCGAGCTCGGCAACAGTATTAATCCCCAGCTTCGCCAGCCGGCCGGAGATCTTGCTCCCGACACCCCACAGCTCCTTGGTGGGCCGCTCGCCCATGAAATCAAGCCAGTTCGCGGTGGTGAGGCGGAAGACGCCGGCGGGCTTGCCGAAGTCCGTGGCGTTTTTGGCACGGATCAGGGTGTCGCCGATGCCCACGCTGCAGTGCAGCTGCGTGCGTTCCAGGACGTCGGCCTGGAGCTGCCGGGCGTAGGATTCCGGATCTTCCGTCTCCACCCCCACGAAGGCCTCATCCCAGCCCAGGACCTGCACGACGGCGCCGGGCTGGGCGCGCAGGGTAGCCATCACCGCGTCCGACGCCTCGAGATAGGCCTCGGCATCGACCGGCAGGATGACGGCGTCGGGCACCTTCCGGGCCGCGATCCGCAGCGGCATCCCGGACCCGACGCCGAACGTCCGGGCCTCGTAGGACGCGGTGGACACCACGGCGCGCTCGGTGGGGTCGCCGTGGCCGCCCACAATGATCGGCTTGCCGGCAAGTTCGGGCCGCCGGAGCACTTCGACGGCGGCGATGAACTGGTCGAGATCGACATGCAGCACCCAGGGGATAGCGTTCACGCGACCAGTGTGCCCTAACGAGCGCTGAGACGCACCGGCTTCCGCGCCGACCCGGTCACCGGGCGGCGGGCGGTCCGTTACCGGCCCCGCCGGACCAGCGCCTGCAGCGACCCGGCAAGCTGGCCCAACTCGGCCACCCGAAGCAGTTTCAGCATGCCCAAATACACGGCACCCATCACAACACCGCCGACGGCGAGCACCACAACGGCGTGGAACTTGGACTGCCAAAGGTACCCGCCGGCGTCGTACCCGCCGAACGCCCAGGACACGGCCGTCCCGGCGAGGGCGGCGACAATGCCCGCAACCGCGAACCGGACGTGCGCATCGAAGATGTGCCCGGCACCGTAGGGGCCAATGGCCCGCGTGAGGAAGACATGACTGACGACGACGGCGATCACGTTGCCGAGGGAATAGGCGACGGCGAGCGTCGGCACAATGAACCGGGGATCAAGCACGCCGGCAATAACGGCGAGAACCACCCCCACTCCGGACAGGATCAGCTGGATTTTCAGCGGCGTCTTCACGTCCTCTCCCGCATAGAACACCCGGCCGAGAAGGAAGTTGGCGCTCAAAAACGGGGCTCCTACGGCGAGGATGGCGATGATGATTCCGTTGAGGGCAGCGGCCCCGGGCGATTCGCTGAAGAGCATTCCGAGCGGGCCGGCGAACGCCAGCAGGGCCGCCGCGCCGAACACCGTGGCCACACCGGTGAGGCGCAGCCCCTGGGACAGCACGGCGCGTACCTCCGGAAGGTTCCCGCCCGCATAGGCAGCGGAAAGCTGGTTGAACATCACCGTGGCCAGCGACAGGGCGATCACGGCATGCGGCAGCTGGTAGACCATGGCGCCGATGTCCAGGTTCGTCAGGCCCGCGATCCGGGCCGGGCGGCCCTGCTCGATGAGGGCTTGCCGGGCGTCGGAGGCGATGGTGGCAACGTAGAGATTGACGAAGTACAGGCCGTTGCCGAGGGCCATCGTGATGATCGTGACGGATGCCAGCCGGCCCGTGCGTCCAAGCCCCGTTCCACGCAGCCCGAACGTCGGCTTCAGGCCCAGTTTCAGGCGTCGAAGCGGGAGAAACAGCAGAAGCGCCTGAAGGGCGACACCGAGCGTCATGCCTCCCGCCAGCAGGACGGTATGCTCCGGCGTCCAGGTTTCGGGTTTATACCTTTCGGCCTGTTCGGCGCCCATCAGCGACAGGAACACCACCAGCGCGCCGATGGACACCAGGTTGTTCACCACGGGAGCCCACATGTACGGGCCGAAGGAGCCGTTGGCGTTCAGGATCTGGCCCAGTACGGCATACAACCCGTAGAAGAAGATCTGCGGCAGGCACCAGTAGGCGAACGCCGTGGCCAGGGTGAGGTTGCCGTCCGTGAAACGCGTTGCCGCCTCGATGATCACCGGCGCCGCCAGTGTCACCAGCACCGTGAGGACCAGCAGCGCCGCCACGGCGAGGGTCAGGATCCTGCTGACGTAGTCGGCGCCCCGGTCCGGTTGCCGGCTGGCCCGCACGATCTGGGGCACCAAAACGGCGTTGAACACACCGCCGGCGAGCATCAGGTAGATGAAGTTCGGCAGGGCGTTGGCGTAGGAAAACAGGTCCGACACCCCGGCCGAGGCGCCAATGGCAGTGGCGAGCAGCGCTGTCCGGACGAGGCCGAGTACCCGGGACACGACGGTGCCCGCTGCCATAACAGCGCTGGCCCGCGCTGCGGAAACACGGCCCGGGGCCGAAGGCGCGCCGGGGGCGGCATTTTCGGCGTTCCTAGCGGCGGCGGCTGAACTCATGGAGGATATCGTCCCAGATGATCGCTCCGGCGCTCGCCCTACCGTCCGGCCCAGACCTCCGCGTAGAACTGCGGGGAAAGCGATTCCAGCAATTCGACGTAGGCCTCGCGCTCCATCGCCTGCGCCGATTCCGCAGGGATCTCGGAGGCGAAGGCGGACACGCCCAGCCCGGCCTCATGATCCTTGAGGGTCAGGCCGGCCGCTTCCAGGATGGTCGGGTACATGTTCAACTGGTCGACGCCGGGGCGAAGCGTGCTGCCTGCCTGGCCCGGAACCCAGACCCGGTTGAAGATGGTGCGGTTGGTGTGATGGTCCAGCTGCTCGTGGAAAGCGTCGCCGGCACTCATGTGCTTGAGGTGGTCACCCATGATCACCACGGCGGTGTCCTCGAGGTACCCCTGCTGTTCCATGTAGTCGACGAAGCCGGCCACCTCCGTCATGGAGCAGGCGAACACGGAAGTCACGTTGTTTTCGGTGTCTACGTCGCAGTAGTCGTAGACATGCACCGGCTCGTGGGTGTCCAGCGTCAGCATGGAGAGGTTGAACGGCTGCCCGGTTTCCTTTGCCTCGGCATGCAGCCGGTCGACTTCGTCCTTGGCATGAGCCATGAGGCGTTCATCGCTCAGGCCCCAGTCCTTGCGGAAGTTCTCTTCCGGTTCCCCGGCGTCGCGCCAGTCGGAAAGGTCCTTCACCTCGGAGTAGCCGTGGGTGCCCAGGAATGTGTCCTTCGCAGCGAACGAGGCGTTGGCGCCGCCCAGGAACACATTCGTGTACCCCTGCTCTTCCAGGACATCGCCGAGGCAGGTTGACCCGGCCAGGTAAGTGTCGCCGTCGTCGTCGAGGTTGCTTGCGTCCTTGCTCTCCTCGGCCGAGCCCACACCCTTCAGGGGGATGCCGCACTGCGTCGAGACGAGGCCGGCCATGGTCCAGCCACCACCCTCGTACTGCTGGAAATTCTCCACGCTCTGCCAGCCGGCGGAGGCCTGGGTGACGCTCTTAAGGGGAACGAAAGCGTCCTTTTCGAAGAGCTGGTCATCCGCGAGGGTGCCCTCGCCGGACTCCAGGTAAATGAGCACCAGGTTGCGCTTCTGCTCGGCCCCGGTGACGGTTGGCTCCACGTAGTAGTCGCCGATGTTGTACTTGGAGTTCGCTGCCTTGATGTAATCGGCCATGCCCACCGTGCTGGCGAAGGCCGTGGTGCCGCCAATGACCAGTGCGCCCACCAGGACGGTGGAGACGGTGCGCATAATCCATGGTGAGCGGCGAGGGCTCGCGTCCTCCCCGTTGCGGCGCTTGCGGCGGCGGAAGTACTGCCAAAGGGCGATCCCGCCGGTGATGAGCAGGGGCAGGACGCCGACCCCGAGGATGCCGAGCCAGACAATGCCCCCGCCCCCGCCGTCGGTCTCCACCGAGACGAGGTTCAGGAGCATCTGGCCGACGGAGATTTCGCCCCAGAAGAAACGGATGCCGAGGGCGGCAATAAGCAGCACAAGTCCAAGCCAGATCAGGACGTAGACCAGGACGCGTCCAACGACGACGCCGACCCGGCGGGTCACGTCAAGAATCTGGCCAGACATGGAAATACCTCACGTTCCAGATGCCCGCCTTTTCGCCGAACACCCTTGACATCCAACCCGCTCACGGGGCCAAAGAAGAATAGTACCGTCATGCTACCTGTTCAACCTTGGTTCATCCCTCAGGAACGGGCTGGACACCTCCGCGAGTTATGTACGGGATGAGGCGGTCTCGTGGGTCACTCGGATGAGGATCTTGCCCGTGGTTCCGTCCTCAACGGCGTCGTGCGCAGCAGCGGTCTCCTCGAGGGGGAACCAAGTGAGGGGGAGTCCCGCGGACTCACCGACGGGCAGCGCGCCGTCCTGCAGTGCTGCGGTGATGTCCTCTGCCGCGGCGTGCTGGGCCTGTGTCCCGACCGTATATATAAGGACGCCCTGCCAGCGGACATTTTTCGCGAAGCTCGCAACGATCGGTGCCGTGAACTCTTCGCCGTTGTTGTTGGCGTAGTAGGCGATGCTGCCATGGTTGGCGATTACGTCCACATCGAGGGCCGCGTTTTGGGTGGGGGATACCTCGACAATGTGGTCGACGCCGTCCGGGGCGATTTCGCGGATGCGGTCGGCCTCGGCGTCGTCCGGGTAGCGGACAATGTGGTGCGCTCCGGCAGCGGTGGCGAGCTCGGCCTTCGCGTCACTGCTGACCGTCGCGATCACGGTGGCGCCGGCCCAGACGGCGAACTGAATGGCGGCATGGCCCACGGCTCCGGCGCCGCCCTGAACCAGGACGGTGCGGCCGGAGAGGGCGCCCGGGGCGAGCCGGGCCGGGCCGTGTTCGTGGACGGTGAGGGCGCGGTGCGCGGTCATCGCGGGGACGCCGAGGCTGGCGGCGACGTCAAAACCAATGCCTTCCGGAAGCCGTACGGCCCGGTCGGCGGGGAGGACAGTGAATTCCTGGGCGGTCCCGGTCGGTCGGCCGTGGGCGGCGAGGTAGATCCACACCCGGTCGCCCACCTGAAGGTCGGTCACGCCCTCGCCGACGGCGTCGACAATCCCGGCGCCGTCCTGGTTCGGCACCACTTCGGGGAAGGCCAGGCTGCTGCCGGCACGGGCCTTCCAGTCGGTGGGGTTCACGCCCGAAACGGCAACGCGGACCCGCACTTCGCCGGCACCTGGGGCTGCGGCATCGCGGTCAACGAGGGAGAGGACGGACGAGGGGCCTGTGGCGGAGTACACGATTGCTTTCATGGGCGGTACAAGAAACCGAGGCGGAGTTCTATTCCCCGTCGCGGCCAATCGGGTCAGGTGCTCGCCTGCGGCAACTGCTGTTGGCCCCAATAACTGCGGGCATCCGGACCGACGGCATCGTAGTCATCGCTGCCGAGGAAGCGCTCCTGTGCGTAAGGGGTGTCATTGGCGACGGTGGCAGCGTAGACCTTCAAGTCCCTTCGCTTGCGGTGCAGTTCCCGGGGACGGGATTCGCGAACATAGATCCCCGCCAGGGCGACCGCCTTGCTGATCAGCATGCTGGAACCGTCGGCTGGGCCAGGACCGTTGTAGAGGATCCAGCCTGCGACGGTAAGAACCTCCTCCAGCACCTCTTGGGGCGCTTCCCACGCCCACTGTGCAGCAGCGTCCTCACCATACGAGAGCAGATCCGCAACGATGCTCACCCGCGACGTGCTCAGCGACATTCTTCCCCCATTTCCCCCGACCCCCGGGTGTTAACCCGGTTCTGCAAAGCGTTCTGCGAAGAGCCGGACCGCCCCCGCGGGGACGGTCCGGCTCTGTTTGGCGACGGTTACTACTTCTTGTCGTCCTTGTTTCCGTCGACGGCGTCCTTCGCCTTGTCTTTAGCCTGGTCAACCTTCTCCGGGTTGTCCTTGGCTGCGTCCTTTGCCTTATCTGCCATGCCGCCTAGATCTGCCATTGGATAATGCCTTCCCTCCGTGCGGTCCGGGGTCCACGCGGCCCCGGTTGGGTACACCCATCCTGCCCCACATTGGCAGGATGGAACCCGGGTGCAGGTGTTTTTTATTGGCTCTTTGCGGCGGGGCGGTGGTGTTGCGCCGCTAAGCCGGGCGTGTAGCGCTCCTGCTGTCGGATAAGCTACCTACCGCCGCGGCAAACATGCCGCGGAATCAGCCAGCTTTATGGGGGAAGCATGTCCGAGAACGTGGCGCAGGACGCCAACTACAATCCTTACGCAGGAGTCCAGCCGGTAGCACCCGGAAACGCACCTGCACGTCCGATGACGGTGGAGATGGCCTTCTGGCTGCTGCTGGCAGCAGCGGCCCTGGTGCTCATCCGGATTCCGGTGGGAATCATGGCCGTGAATAAGGATGACCATAAGTCCGAGATCGAAAGCTTCCTGGGCCCGGACAACGTTCCCATCTGGATCCGCAACGAAATCTCCGACTATGTCTGGGCAGGAGTCATCACCGCCGTCATCCTCGCGGCGATTGCCCTGCTGTCCCGGATGGGCTTTGGTTGGCCCCGGATAGTCCTTATCTTCGTGGTGATTTTCACCGCGCTGAACACGCGTGTGCAGTTCTTCGCAAGCGTCATCCCGGTGTACGAGACAGCTTGGGTGACGCTGGCATCCGTGCTCCTGTCGCTGGTCGCGGCGGTGCTGCTGTTCCTGGCGCCGTCCGGGGCATACTTCAAGTCGATGGGGCAGTACCGCAAAGGCAAGAAGGCCGTCCAGGCCTAGTCTCCACATGCGTCCCCGCGGCCGGCAGCCCTGTTGGCTGACCGGCCGCCAGGGGCGCGACGTAGGCTGGAAACATGCGAAACGAAACTCTCTGGGAAGCAAAAAAGCGGCAGAATCCCGAGCATTCCGCCTGGTACATCTCGCGGTTCGAAGCCATGCGGGAGCAGGGCCAGGACCTCGACGGCGAAGCCCGGCTGATCGACGCGATGCTGCCGCGGGGAGCCCGGATCCTCGACGCCGGCTGCGGTCCCGGCCGGGTGGGCGGGGAACTGGCGCGGCGCGGTCACACCGTTGTCGGCGTCGACGTCGATCCGGAACTTATCGACGCCGCCCGGCACGACTTCCCGGACCTGCAGTGGTTCGTGGGCGACCTGGCCGAGCTGGACCTGCCCGCCGAGGGCGTTCCCGAACCGTTCGACATGATTGTCTGCGCCGGCAACGTGATGACCTTCCTGGCACCGGGAACCGCCGTCGACGTCCTGACCCGGATGCGCGGGCACCTGGCAGCCGACGGCCGGATAGTTGTCGGGTTCGGCGGAAACCGCGGCTATGCGTTCCAGGCGTTCTTTGACGACGCCGCCGCGGCCGGGCTTGAGGTGCAGCAGCGGTTCTCCACGTGGGACCTGCGGCCGTTTACGCCCGAGTCGGACTTCCTGGTGGCGGTGCTGGGCCGCGCCTAAACCCGTTCCGACCCCGACGATGGAGAATAACGTCCATCAGCGAGTCGGCGGGAAGGCGGGGCATTGTGAATCTGGAAGAGGATCCGCAGCGGGCGTCACAACTATGCCTTGAGGCCCAGGCGCGTTTGACGCGTCGTGCCGCAGGCCTCTCAGACACGGACGTGCTGGCGCCGAGCCGCTTGCCCGGCTGGACAGTGGGTCATGTGCTGACCCATCTGGCGCGGAACGCCGATGCCCACGCCCGCCGGCTGTCCGGCGCCCTCGAAGGGCACGATGTTCCGAGGTATCCCGGCGGCGCCGAACAGCGCGCCCGGGAGATCGAGGAGGGGGCCGGCCGGGCTGCCGCAGAAACCATTGCGGATCTGAGCTCCAGCATGCTGCACCTCGAAAAGGTACTGAACCTTTCCGATGCTGCAGGATGGCCCAACGGGCACCTCATGGGCGACGACTCCTACCGTGTGGCTGCCTGTCCGGCGCATCGGCTCCGCGAAGTCGAGATGCATCACGTGGATCTGGGGCTCGGCTATACGCCAGCGGACTGGCCCGAGGAATACGTCGCGTGGGACCTGCCGGTGCTGCTTGCCACTGTTCCGGAACGGCTCGGGTCCCCTGCCGAGCAACGCAGCTTCATGGCGTGGCTGTCGGGCAGGGGACCGCTGGCTCCGGACACGAAGCTGGCGGACTGGTGAACCGGGCTCGGCGCGGGCGCCGGGACCTAGGCCGCGGCGTCCATGGTGCCGAGAATCCGCATCCTCAGGTCCTCCGGGCCCACGTGCCGACTAATCAGGGACGTGGCTGCGGGATCGGCGCCGCGCAGGATCCCGAGCAGGAGATGTTCGGTCCCGATGTAACCGTCTTTCCGGGCCGTTGATTCGCGCAGGCTGTTGGTCAGCACGGCTTTCGCACCGTTGCTGAAGGGCCGGTGCCCGCCTTTGAGGGAGTCGAACAGGCGACGGCGCCGCGGGGCGGAACCGGCCGCCGCGTCCAGGGCGCCTTCGCCGAATTGTGCGTCGATGGCGCGTCGCACTTCGTCCAGGTCGATACCGACGGATTCCAAGGCGGCGGCGTCGTCGTACCCGGAGTCCGCGCCCATGGCGCGAAGGTCCGCGCGCAGCTGCGCCGAGGTCAGTCCGGACTCGGCCAGCACGGATGCCAGTAGGGGAGTGGTGGCTTCAGCGGTGGACACGGTGCTGAGGAGTAGATGCATCGGAAGGATCTGCGTCGCCTCCAGGGTTTGGGCTTCTTCCTGTGCGGAGATGACGCTTTGACGGGCTTGCTGTGTAAACCGTTCAAACATGGCTCTACTTCGCTTTCCGGTTGTATTTCTGGTGCACTGCCTGCTTGCTGATGCCGAGCTGGTCCGCTATCGCCTGCCAGGACCAGCCCTGCGCCCGGGCGTTGGCAACCTGCACGGCCTCAAGCTGGTCGCGCAGTCTGCCGAGGGCGACGACGGCGCGCAGCCCGGTGGCCGGATCGGGACTCGCCGCCGCGGCGGCCAAGGGGGAATGGTCTTCCATGCCGTCAATCTAGATTGACGCGCTGGGGGAGTCAAGGGGTTAGCGGAACTGCTGGCGTCAGGACAAATGACTGTGTGCTTCTTTGGCGGGCTGCAATCGATTATGGTTACCTGCGTCCTGCGTCCTGCGTCCTGCCATTCGCGTTCATTCTGGTGGGTCCGGTTGACGCCAGGGCAGCCCACCTAACCGGGGCTTCGCTGGCGTCGGTTTAGCTTGTGCGGGTTTGTTGATCGTGCCCGGCGATGCTGGAGCTGCGGGCAAGTAGTTGGGTGCGAAAGACGCGTATTCTGGTTTTTCTGACGGCTGTTTTCGGGCTGTTTTTCGGTCAGGAATGTCAGTGCGGGATGAAATCCTAAGATATGGATCAGCCTAGGAATACCGAACCACTCAGCGAAGAGCAGAGCGGTGAGAACCAGCGGCCGGCGGGGCGGGCTGGCGGCGGCGAGCAGCCCTGTCCTTCAGTCACTCTGGCTGTCTACCGGGCGGAACTGGCTGATACCTCCGCCGGCGGAGAGGCCGCGGCACGGCCCGACGACGACCCTACCGGACCTACTGGAGCTACCGACCCTGCGTCCGCCGGCTCTGACCCTTCCTTCCATCCGGACCGCGCGGAGAATGCCGAGACCACTCCTGCCGACGGAGCTGAGAGTCCTGCCGGTGCCTTCCCAGACGGATTTACCGGGACGTTGGCGCTGCAGAACCTTGAAGCCTTCGACGAGCAGATGGTTGGTGAGGCCTTGGTCCGGGTGGAGCATTTGATTTCCTGGGGGCAGGCGCAGCGGGCCCACCTTTTGAACCGGATGGAGCAAATCTTCCGGGACAACTTCTTCGACCCGTCGGAGCGGGATAAACCGGGGATCGCTTTCAGCCTCGCGGCGGCCGAATGTGCAGCCATTCTGAATGTTCCGCAGGTGACCGGTCAGCGGCTGCTGAGCGAGGCCGGGCAGCTGTGCGGTGCCCATACGGCGACCCTGGCCGGCTTGGAAGAGGGGCGGTTTTCGTACCAGCATGCGCAGGTGGTCCTGGAACAGTGCCAGAACGTTCCCGCCTCGAAACTGCCAGCGTTCGAAGCGGACCTGTTGAAGGCGGCAGAGGGTCAGACGCGGGCGCAGTTCTCGGCCAAGGCCCGGCGGCTGCGCGAAAAGAAGTTCCCGGAGACCGTCAGCAAACGGCACCTGACCGCTTTCGAGCAGCGCATGGTCACCTTGGACCGGGAAGAGGACGGCATGTCCTGCCTCTCAGCCCACCTCCGGGCCGCGGAAGCGCAGCAGATCTATACCGCTCTCAGCACTGCGGCCCGAGGCGAGCAGGCGGGAGGGGATTCCCGGACCACGGACCAGCTGCGTGCGGATATTCTGTCGCAGCTGCTGATGGGCGGCAGCCGGGGACTTTTCGTGACGGCGGGAACCCGAGGCGAAGCCGGAACCCGATACGCGACCGGAGTCCGACCCGGCACCGGCCACACCGGCCACACCGGCAATGACAATGGCGCAGCCGCCCGGGACGAGGACCGAACCGGCTTTGCCAGCGGCCCGGAGAACGACGGCGGACTGGAAAGCTACCCCGATATAGAGGCTAAGCCGGACATGGGATCAGGGCCGAATGAGGGAATCGTCCCTCGGACCGAAATCATGGTGCTGATCAGCGCCGAAACCCTCTTCGGAGCCGACGACCAGCCCGCCGAGCTGCACGGCTACGGCCCCATCAGCGCCGAAGAAGCCCGCAGGCTGGCCCGCAACGCCGTGGGATGGGCCGGACTCGCCCAGGACCCAAACACCGGAGAAATCCTCGGGGTAGGACGGCGCCGAAAAGTCCCGGCAGGGCTTCGCCGTTGGCTCCGCGCCCGGGACGGAACCTGTAGGTTCCCCGGTTGCCGGGCCAGCACCGCGAACGCGGACATCGACCACACCGTCGATTGGGCGAAAGGCGGGCCTACGGACCACGGAAACCTGGAACACCTCTGCCGTCGGCACCATCGGTTTAAGACTCTGGGTTTCTGGAACGCGCGCCAAGCCACTCCCGGGGTGATCGAGTGGACTTCGCCAACCGGACGGGTCTATCGGACCGAGCCCTTCTTGGAACTCGGTCCTCCGCCCCCGGCAGCCGAACAGGAAACGGACCCCCTCGATACCCGGCAGGCAATGGATTCCGGAGAGAAAGATGCCAGCCCAGCACCGATGCCGCCGTTCTAAGCACCGACCGGCGTCTAAGTGTCGTGACCGCTTGGAACGTGTACACGGAGAAACTCGAGCATCACATCCGCGAGCTGTTCCGGTGCTTCCGAAGCTACGTGCATCCAGAGCTGCTTAGTGCCCCACGGCGTCGGGCTGCACGGAAGCGACAGGTTCCGCAACCAAAACTGGCTTTCAGGATTGTTCCACCCCGCAGGACTACGTAGCCTGCGCATACGCTGATTTTCCGCCTAATCCAACGGAGCGCCGAAGGGGTCACCATGAACGGTTCCACCACCCCGGATACGATCGTGCTGGTCCACGGGCTCTGGGTGACGCCCCGCAGCTGGGAAGGATGGAAAGCCCACTATGAGGCGAAGGGATTCACCGTCGTGACGCCCGCTTATCCGGGCTTCGAGATAGAGGTTGAGGCACTGCGCGAAAACCCGGACGTGATCGCCGCGCTCACCGTACCGGAAACACTGGATTACCTCTCGGGCGTCATCGGGGACCTGCCCCGTCCGCCCATCATCATGGGCCACTCCTTCGGAGGGCTCCTGACCCAGATGCTGCTGGCCCGCGGTTTGGGGGTTGCCGGTGCTGCCATCAACTCGGCGCCAACCGAAGGGGTGAGGGTTACCCCGCTGTCTCAGGCCCGCGCGCTCTTTCCCGCACTGAAGAACCCTGCCAACTTCCATAAAGCGGTGGGGTTCACCCCGGAGCAATGGCACTATGCCTTCACCAATACGCTGAGCCGGGAGGACTCCGACGCCGCCTACGAACGGTACGCTATTGCCGCTCCCGGAAACTGGGTGTGGGCGTACGGACTGCTTGCGAATTTTCAGCCGGGGCATCAGGAGACATGGGTGGATTACTCCACGGACAGGGCGCCGCTGCTGTTCATCGGAGGCAGCGAAGACCACATCATGCCCCCGTCGGTGAATAAATCCAACGCTAAACACTGGGCCAAATCGCCCGCCCTCACGGAGTATCACGAGTTTGACGGCCGAGCGCATTGGACCTGCGCCGAACCGGGGTGGGAAGAGGTGGCCGATTACGCGCTGGACTGGACCCTCGGCCACGCGCAACCGCAGCCGTCTGCTCTCTAGGACGGACCAGGCTAGGACGGATCAGGCCTAAGCGCCTTGACTGAGCATGAGGCCCGATTTCTCGGGCCTCATGCCTTGTGATCAGCCCGCCGCGGATCAGCCCGCCGCGGAGCAGTCCGCCGCGGAGCAGCCATGCCTTGTGATCAGTCCGCGCTGATCTGGCGGCGGAAGGTGTCCCGACGGGTGTGGAGGTCCCAGAGGACGCCTGCGAGAACGTCGGGGTCCTTTTCCGGATCACCCTCGATGATGCGGCCGCCGATGATGAGCTGCGATACGTGGATGCCCTCCTCGCCGAGGACCTCATTGAGGAGCTGGGCGTAGGCGGCCTGTCCGGCGAACGCCACCGAGGTTCCGGTGACCCCGCGTCCGGGCTTCACTGCTGATCCGCCGTTGACGAACAGGATGGTGCCTCGGCTTTCACCAAGGAACCGCATTCCGGGCAGCACCTGATGGACTGCGGCGACCGGCCCGTAGATGGAGAACTCAACAGGACCCTTGAGGTCCGCAACCGTCGTCTCAAGGACGGGCCGCATGAAGTCTTTCTGCGGAAGGGGGCTGTACTGCAGCACCTCTACGGGCCCGAGGGTTTCGGCCGCAGCCTCGAGGGCCGCGGCGATTGATTCCGGGTTGCGGACGTCGGCGGCGAAACCCCGGGCCGGAATCCCCGCCTTGCCGAGGTCTTCGGCAAGGGCATCCACCTTGGCCTGGCTTCGGGAGATCAGCGCAACGGAGAATCCCTCCGCACCGAAACGTCGAGCCACTGCGGCACCGAGGCCGCGTCCTGCACCAATGATCGCGATAGTAGTCATGGGCAAGCTAACTGGTTGGGGTGCCGAATAATTCCGGAGGTTTCCAGCCCCGGCACGGGGCCCGGCGTACAGAAGGCGTACAAAAAAGGAACCGGTCCCGCTTTCACGGGAGCCGGTTCCTTTTTCGCCAGGGATGGAGCCGCTTTAGCCGACGGGGGCTACCTCGGGGACCTTCAGCAGATCCTCCTTGGACGGACGGATCATGAAGTACCCGATCGGGGCAGCGAGGAACAGTGCGACGCCGGCCCAGATGAACGCCGTGGAGTAGCCGTTGACGAGCGCGTCGAGCTGCGCGGCAGGCTGGCCGCCGTTGCTGCTCATGTAGGAAGTGATGCCCGCCGTGTAAACGGCGGTGAACAGTGCGGTGCCGATGGACCCGCCGATCTGCTGGGTGGCGGATACAGCGGCGCTGGCAACACCGGCGTCGTGCTCGTCAATGCCGGCCAGGGCCACGTTCTGCAGCGGCACGAAGATCATTGCGAGGCCGAAGCCCAGCAGCGCCAGTCCGGGGAGGACCTCCAGGGCATAGTTCCCCTCGACCGTGATGAAGGAGAGCCAGATCAGGCCGGCAGCACCGACGACCGGCCCTACGGTCATGGGCAGGCGTACGCCGGTGCGCGGCAGGAACTTGGACAGCACGCCCGCGCCGACGGTGATGGCGATGGTCATGGGCAGTGACGCGAGGCCGGACTTCAGCGGCGAGTAGCCCAGGACAATCTGGAAGTAGAAGATCAGGAACAGGATGCCGCCCAGCAGGGCAGCGCCGGTCAGGGTGGAGGTCAGGAACGCGCCGCCGCGGACTCGGTTGGTCAGCACACGCAGGGGCAGCAGCGGGTTGGAGACGCGGCTTTCCACGAACACGAAGAGTGCCAGGATCAGCACGCCGGCGGCGAGGAAGGCAATGGTTTCAAAGCGTGCCCAGCCGTTTTCGGCCTCGGAGAATCCGTACACGAGCGAAGCCAGTCCGGCGACCACGAGAACGGCGCCAGGCAGGTCGTAGCGGGTGTTGCCGTGGGCCTTGCTCTCGCGGATCAGGGGCAGGCCGGCGGCCATGGCGACAATCGCGATGGGCACGTTGACCAGCAGGCACCAGTTCCAGCTGGCGTACTGCGTCAGGACGCCGCCAAGCAGCAGGCCGATGGCCGCGCCGCCGCCGCCAATGGCACCGTACACGGCGAAGGCCTTGATGCGGTCCTTGCCCGAGGGGAAGGTAATGGTCAGGATGGCGAGCGACGCCGGTGCGAGCAGTGCGGCGAAGGCGCCCTGCAGGCCGCGGGCCGTCAGGAGCATTTCGGTGCTTTCCGCGAAACCGCCGATGGCGGAAGCGACGGCAAAGCCCGCCATGCCCACCATGAACGTGCGCTTGCGGCCCCAGTAATCGGCGATGCGGCCGCCGAGCAGCAGCAGCGAGCCGAAGGCCAGTGCGTAGATGGTGACCACCCAGGTGCGGTCGCCGTCGGACATCCCCAGTTCGCTCTGCGCATCCGGCAGGGCGATGTTCACGATGGTGCCGTCCAGGACCACCATCAGCTGGGCCAGCGCCAGGACGGCCAGCAGCAGCCAGCGGTGCGGATGTGCCGAATGGTCTACGGCTGCGGCCCGGGGCAGGCCGGAAGGGGTGGTGCGGTCCATGAAGGTGAAATCCTAATCAAACGAACTGGTTGGTTGGCTTAGATAGACTACAGGTATGAGAACCGACGGCGAAGCCACGCGGGCCAGGATCCTGGCTGCAGCACGAAAAGAGTTTGCACAGTATGGCTTGGCCGGTGCCCGGGTTGACCGTATTGCGGAAGAGGCACGCGCCAGCAAGGAACGTCTTTATGCGTATTTCGGCGGGAAGAGTGCCTTGTTCGCCGCAGTGCTGGCGGGAAACCTGCAGGAAACCACGGACAAGCTTCCACGGGATGCGCTGGATCTTCCCGGGTTCGTGGGCGCCCTCTACGACCACGCGGCGCAGCACCCCGAGCATCTGCGCATGTTGGACTGGGCCCGGCTCGAGGGTGCGCCGGAAGTGCTCGCGCCCTCCAGCCGCCCGGGGCCGACGTCGGCCGATATTGCCGCCGCCCAGGCGCAGGGGATCATTGATCCTGCCTGGGATCCGGATGACCTGATGACTCTGCTTTTTTCGCTGGCCACCGCATGGGCGCAGTCCCCGGAACTGCTCTACACCGGCAGGACCGAGGATTCCGACGCCGCTCGCGAACGACGCCGGCAGGCCGCCATCGCTGCGGCCTGCCGGCTTCTTGCGCCTCCGAAGGAGGAGGCAATACCGTCCTAGAGCTCGGTGCTCACCTTCCAGGAGGAGTGGATGGCACCGTGGATGTAGTTCACCGCACCGGCGTCGCCGACGACGTCGCAGGTGATGTCCGCGGCCCGCAGCTCGTCCGCCAGGGGTGAGGCTGACGTCGTCCCGTCCGCGTAGACCACCATGTCCGCGGGGGCGGAGAAGCTTTCCCCGCCGACGGTCCACTCGACGCTCTTCTCGGTGATCCGGGTGATCGAGGCGTTGCGGTGGATCTTCACGCCGTGCTTTTCGGATTCCTTGACTGCAGTCCAGCGGCGGGGCATGGCCAGCGGCAGGCCGAGCTGCTGCTTTTCATGCAGCAGCGTGACCCGGCGGCCGCGCTCGGCGAGGAACTCGGACAGCTCCAGGCCCACGAGCGAGCCGCCGATCACCACCACGTCCTTGCCCATGGGCAGCCAGACCTTGGTGAACTGGCGGACAAACTCCGGGCTCTTGGTCACGCCGGAGAGGCGGCCGAGCTTGCCCAGGGTGCTCAGCACCGCGCCGGCTTCCTCCGCGGTGGCGGTGCCGAGCATCATGGCACGCAGCGTGTCGCCGGTCTGTACGATCGGCAGGTCGCCGCCGGGGAAGTCCGGCTTGGGACGGACAGCGCCGGTGGCCACGATCACGTGGTCCGGGTGCAGGGCCCGGATGGACTCCACCGTGGCCGGGGTGTTCAGCTTGACCGCAATGTTCAGCCGTTTAATTTCGGCCTTGAACCACTTCAGCAGGCGTTCGTTGTCCGGGGTGGTCATGGTGGAGAACCACATGGTGCCGCCGAGGCGGTCCGACTTGTCCACCACGGTGACCCGGTGGCCGCGCTCGGTCAGGACCCGGGCGCTTTCCAGGCCCGCGGGGCCGGCGCCGACAACCACTACATGCTTGGTCGCGGACGCAGGCTTCAGCGGCAGCAGCGCCTCGTTGCCCAGTGCGGGGTTGACCGCGCAGAACGGGGTGTCGTCGAAGAAGTTCTCCGCGACGCAGAGGTAGCAGTTGATGCAGGGGCGGACCTGGTCGAACTTGCCGTCGCGCAGCTTGTTCGGCAGTTCCGGGTCGGCCAGCAGCTGGCGTCCCATGGCGGCGAAGTCGATCTGTCCGGCGGCCAGTGCCTTCTCGGAGACCTCCGGCAGCATCCGGCCGACGGCGATCACCGGAACCTTGACGTGCTTCTTGATCTCCGCGGCGTTCTTCAGGTAGGCACCCACTTTGTTGGGCAGCGGACCGTCGGTGAAGTTGTCGAACGGGTTGCGTCCCCAGCCGGTGACGTGGATGGCGTCAGCCCCGGCCTGTTCGAACAGCTTGGATGCCTCGATCGCCTCGTCGAGGGTCAGGCCGCCCTCCTGTCCGTATTCCTCGCCGGCAACGCGGACCAGGACGGCCAGGCGGTCGCCCACCCGCTTCTTCACGGCGCTGATGACCTCGCAGGCGAGCCGGGCCCGGTTTTCCAGGGAGCCGCCGTATTCATCCGTGCGCAGGTTGTCCCGCTGGTTAAGGAAGACGCCGAGGATGTAGCCGTGCGCTACGTGGATTTCGATGGCGTCGGCGTCGGCTTTGGCAACGCGTTCGGCGGCGTCGGCCCAGGTGGAGACCAGCCAGGAAATGTCTTCGGCCGTCATCTCGTGGTACGCGGTCTGCTTGCCGGCGGTGGCGGCACCCATCTTGCCGAGCTCTTCGCGGGTGCTGTCCGCCAGTGCGGACATGTCATACGTGTAGTCCGGCAGGTTGGGTGCGAGCACCGGACGGTCGTTGGCGACGTCCACGCGGGCAACCTTGCCGTGGTGCGTGGACTGGATGCAGAGCTTGCTGCCGGCGGCGTGGACGGCATCGGCCAGTGCCTTCAGGCCGGGAATGTACTTGTCATCCGACAATCCCGGTTCCTTCATGGACGCCGCGCCGTGCGGGAACGCGATGGCGCAGGCACCGGTGATGATCAGGCCGGCGCCTCCCGCGGCACGGGCCACGTAATGGTCGATTTCGGGCTGTTCAATCTCGCCGTGCTCGGAGACATTCATGTCCATTGCCGGCAGGACGATTCGGTTGTGCGTTTCCATGGGGCCCATGCGCCCCGGGGCCATGAGGTGCGGGAAAGATTTGGTATTCACAGGGGTATTTTAGCCCGGTTGTGTACACCGTAAACGCACGGCCCGGCGGGCGTGGGGCGGCGGGTCGCCGGGCCTGCCGGTCAGGTGCGGCTCGCCCGAGGCGCTCCAATGCCCGGGTCAATCCGGAACGGTCCGGCGGCGGACGGGCGGACATCGAAGTCGAAAATGGACGTCGGGATGTACACGGTGGAACACGAGTTCGGGATGTCCACCACGCCGGACAGGCGGCCCTCGATGGGCGCGGCCCCGAGCAGCAGATAGGCCTGCTCGGGGCTGTAACCGAACTTTGTCAGGTAGTCGATCGCGTGCAGGCAGGCCCGCTGGTAGGACAGGTGCGAGTCAAGGTAGCGCTGCTCGCCGTCGAGCGTCACCGACGTGCCCGAAAAGGCGATCCACTCACTGAACTGCGGATCCACGTTGCCCGGCATAAAGACCGCATTCTCGGAGACGCCGTAGGTCTCCATGCCGCCCTTGATGACGTCCACCCGGAGATCGATGAAGCCGCCCATCTCAATGGCACCGCAGAAGGTGATTTCGCCGTCGCCCTGGGAGAAGTGCAGGTCACCGACCGAAAGGTTCGCGCCGTCGACGAACACGGGGTAGAAGATCCGGCTGCCCTTGGACAGGTTCTTGATGTCCTGGTTTCCGCCGTTCTCCCGCGGCGGCGCGGTACGGGCGGCTTCTGCGCCCACCCGTTCCCACTGGTCCCGGGGCAGGCCCCCGAGGACGGCGTGCTCGGACTCCGGCGGCAGTGCCAGCGGTGGAACGCGGTGCGGGTCGGTGGCGATCAGGTCCCCTTCCCGCCGGTTCCACTTGGCGAGCAGGTCCGACGACGGCGCGGTTCCCATCAGTCCGGGATGGATCAAGCCCGTGAAGGAGACGCCGGGAACGTGCCGGGAGGTGGCGGTCTGGCCGGTGAAGTCCCAGACGGCCTTGTAGGCGTCGGGGAACTGCTCGGTGAGGAACCCGCCGCCGTTCTCGCGGGCGAAGATTCCCGTGTAACCCCAGCCCTGTCCCGCCAGCGGGCCGGAGTCCTCCTGCGGAATAGGGCCGACGTCGAGAATGTCCACCACCAGCAGGTCACCGGGACGGGCTCCCTCAACGGCGAACGGGCCGCTGAGCTTGTGCACGGTCAGCAGCGGAGCGTTGAGGATGTCTTCGGCGGAATCGTCGTTGACGATGGCTCCGTCGAACCACTCGCGGCAGTCCACCCGGAAAGCCTCGCCGGGCCGCAGCACCGCAACCGGAGGTATTTCGGGATGCCACCGGTTGTGCCCCAGCTTTTCCTGGTCCTCAAACTTCCTGGCGGAATCAAGTGGAAAGACGGCCTTGGGCATGGCTTCTCCTCTAACGGGGCGGACTCGCGGCGGGTTTAGTCGGGGCGGGGCAGCTTTCGGTGGAGCGGATTGGTGGTGTTTCTGCCGGCCGGGCGGGTGCCGGGACCGGGGGAGCGGACGACGTCGGGCTCCGAGGCGCTGCGCTCGGTGGACTCGATCAGGCGGTACGCACTGGAGGAAGCGTGCGAGAGGTTGGGCGCAGTGAAGCGTCGCCGGGCGGGCGCCCCGCAGTCGGGGCAAGGGAGGGAAGCGGGCGCGGAGCCCATGCTCAGCCGGACCTCGAAGTCCGGGCAGATCGACCCTGCCGAACCACCGGCAGCACAGCGGTAGGCGTAGAGCGGCATGTCGAAAGCCTTTCGATTCCACGCGGGAGCGTCATGGACTGGAAATAGCGGTGCCGCTCCGGCTTGCCCGACAGCCTAGGGAGGGGGCTGGCGCGAGTCAACGGTAGGTGCGCGATGGCGATATTCGACCGGCTGGAATTGTTTCCGGGAATTATCAGAATGAATTATAAAGGGATATCAGCATTAGGACTTTCGCTATTTCTATCGATTGCATCGGTGAGTAACGCACAATACTTTCGTGGCGCAGGGCTATCCGTGGAGCATGGTTCGAGCCCTTGCGCTCGATTGGTCCTGCCGCGGCATTAGTGCTATGTGGGCGCTTCTGCGATTGATCGAGAGGGCACCGTTGCAATCCGTTATTTACTGTAAATGGCGCTTTATGCCATAAAGTTTAGCGTTATGAATTCCGACTCTTCACCCCCAGGGCACGGCGCAGGCACCACCGACGGTTCAAGCGGGGCCGGGTCGCCGATGCGCAGACCCGCCGGCCGCCCAGTTGAACGTGTGAAAAAAGCGCTGCGTACTGCTGCTTCCGCCCCGGCTCTTAGCCTCCATCCCGGGCTGGTCCCGGGCATCAGCGTTGAGGACACCGGGGTCAGCTATCCGACCCGGCGCGGTGTGTTCATTTTTGCCATGGCCATCTCTCTCGCCGTTCTGGCGTGGGCGATTTTTGCCCCCGGCAACCTGAGTTCCGTGGGCACCGGCATACAGGGCTGGGTGGTTGTGCATTTCGGCTGGCTGTTTAACGCCACCATGGTTGCAGCCGCGATCTTCATGCTGGTGGTCGGCTTCGGTCCGACCGGCAAGATCCGGCTGGGGGCCGACGACAGCACGCCGGAGTACTCCACGGCGTCCTGGATCTCCATGCTGTTCGCAGCTGGTCTGGGCATCGCGCTGATCTTCTACGGGCCGATGGAACCGCTCAGCCATTTCCTCTCCCCGCCGCCCTCGACTGATGCCGAGGCCGGCACCTCCGCCGCCATCCTGCCGGCCATGGCGACCACCTTCCTGCACCAGGCCAGTCTCGCCTGGGTCATCTACGCCCTGGTGGGCGGCGCCCTGGCCTACGCCTCGTTCCGGCGCGGCCGGTTGCCGCTGATATCGTCGCTGTTTGAACCGGTCTTCCCCGACGGCAACAACCGGGTACTGGGAAAGATCATCGATGTTTCCGCCGTGCTGGTGACACTGTTCGGCACCGCGACCTCGCTGGGCATCGGCGCGCTCCAGATCCGCACCGGAGTCTCGATCATCACGGGCCAGGAGCTGGGCAACAGCTTCGTCGTCGTCGCCATCAGCCTCCTGACGGTAGTCTTCACCATTTCCGCGGTCGCCGGCATCAAGAGGGGCATCCGGCTGCTCTCCAACCTCAACATGACCCTGGTCATTCTGCTGACGCTCTTTGTCCTGCTGACCGGGCCGACGTTCTTCCTGCTCGATCTGCTGCCGGCCTCGCTCATCGCGTTTGTCGGCAACCTGCCGGACATGCTGACCGTCTTCGCCGGCCAGGGCGCCGAGCAGGAGGCCTTCCTGACTGGCTGGACCACCCTGTACTGGGCCTGGTGGATCTCCTGGTCGCCGTTCGTGGGAATGTTCATCGCCAAGATCTCCAAGGGCCGCACCCTGCGCCAGTTCGTCACCGTCGTCGTCTTCGTTCCCTTGACCATCTCCATCTGCTGGTACACGGTCTTCGGCGGCACCGCCATCTGGATGAACCGGAACGGGCAGGACCTGGCCGTGAAGGGCACCGGAGAGAACGTCATGTTCGATCTGCTGGCCAACCTGCCGTTCAGCTCCGTGACGCCCATCGTGTGCATGCTCGCGATTCTGGTCTTCTTTGTCACCGCCGCGGACTCGGCCGCCAACGTCATGGGCTCGATGTCCCAGTCGGGCCGGCCCGTGCCCTCGAAATCGGTGACCATCATCTGGTCGGCGGCACTCGGGCTGATCGCTATGTTCCTGCTGCTGGCCGGGGGCCGCAACGCCCTTTCGGGACTCCAGGCCATCATGGTGACCTGCGCCCTGCCGTTCACCATCATCCTCGTCGGCGTGATGGTCTCCTGGGCCAAGGACCTCCGCAACGACCCGCTGATGATCCGGCGCCGGTATGCGCTGGAGGCCATCAGCGGCGGCGTGCGCCGCGGTATCGACGAGCACGGAGACGACTTCGTCTTCGGCACCGCGCACGTGCCGGAGGCCGAAGGCGCCGGCGCCGACTTTGAGAGCGACGATCCCGCCCTCACCGAGTGGTACACGGACAACGTGCAGGACCCGGACGTCGTGGAGGGCCCGGAGGAGGAACACTCGGGCAAGGCGAAAGCCGGCGCCGTCGACTAGCGCTCTTGCCTGGTTACTTCCCCACAAGCTCCGGATGGTGCAGCTTGGCCACCTGCGGGTGCGCCCGCAGCCAGCCCTTCAGGACATTGGCGCCGTAGGACGCCAGCATGGGGTTGTCCGGATCATCGGAAATACCGCGGGACTGCGCGGCCAGCTCGGCGGGAAGCTGCACGGGGTCGATCACCGTGTCCAGCCGCGGCGACCAGAAGAAGGGAATGGCGTAGCGGTCCACTCCGGGCGCCGGCGCCAGGACACGGTGGATGGTGGCGGAAAGGTAGCCCTGGGTGGCCACCTCGAGCATTTCGCCCAGGTTCACCACCAGTGCACCGGGGATGGGTTCCACCGGAAGCCAGGTATCGGACTCGTGCGGCTTCACTTCCAGGCCGCCCACCGAATCCTGCAGCAGCAGGGTGATGAAGCCGTAGTCGGCGTGGGCGCCCACGCCCTGGGTGCCGGCTTCCTTCACGACGCCGCCCACATAGTGGATGAGCTTGGCCATCCAGGCGGGGGTGTCCTCGAAGGGTTCGGTGAAGTGGTCCTCGGGCAGTTCCAGGGACACTGCGATGGCGCTGAGCAGCTCCGCACCCACCCAGCTCATGGCCTCCGCCCAGTCCATGGCGGTGGAGCGCAGTTCGGGCAGCACCTCGTCCGGGAACTGGTTGGGCCCCTGCACCAGCCAGTACGGCTGGTCCGCAGGATAGTCCGCCACGGGTGCGCGTTCCGGACCGAAGTCCACCTGCTCACGGGCATCGGGGCGGCCCTTGGTGATTTCGGTGCCGAGCCGGGTGTAGCCGCGGAAGTGCGGGGAATTGCGGTTGTCCAGGGCCAGCCGGTCCTCGAGCGGCAGGTCGAAGAACCGCTTCGTGACGTCGAACAGCTCCTCCACCCGGGCCTGCGCGGCGCCGTAGCCGACCAGCTGGAAGAAGCCGATCCGGTGCGTGGCGTCACGCAGTTGGTCGATGAACTCGGGATTGAAGGAGCCGTCGGCATCGCGTGCCGTGCTCAGGTCCAGGACGGGAATTGACTCGGGAATAGCACTCATAGCGGCAAGCTATCACCGGGCCTGTCAAGTTCGAACCAAATATTACGAAGTGCTAGGAATCACGTCCCCGTGTTTCCTGCGAGTAGGCACGGAAGCCGGAATTGGGTATTCCGCTCGGAGATGGGATGCAATGGAAGCAGACCAATCGAAAGGGAGCTCCGTGGAGGACGACGCCGTGTATGACAACTCGTACGACAATACGAACAACACCTTGTACGACATCCCCCTGACCATGCTGGACGGCACCGAAACCACCTTCGGAGAGCTGTTCCGCGGCAAGGCCGTGCTGGTGGTGAACGTTGCTTCGCGCTGCGGTTTTACCTCCCAGTACGAGGGGCTGCAGGCCCTCTACGAAACCTACGAGCACCGGAACTTCACCATCCTCGGCGTGCCCAGCAACTCCTTCGCCGGGCAGGAACCGGGCACCAACGAAGAGATTGCCGAGTTCTGTTCGCGGAACTTCGGCGTCACCTTCCCGCTGACCGCCAAGACAGACGTCAACGGACCGAACCGGCACCCGCTCTACGCAGCCCTGACCCGGTTCCATGATGGCGAACTGGGCGACGATATCGGCTGGAACTTCGAGAAGTTCCTCATCACCGACAGCGGCGAGATTGTGGGCCGGTTCGCGTCCAAGATTGCGCCCGGGGCACCGGAAATCCAGGAATCCGTAGAAGCGGTCCTGCGCCTGGAGTAGGGCTCCACCGCCGGGGGAGGGCTAGACGACGGCGGCGTCGTCCGCTGCTTCCCCGGCAGCCATCGCCACCCAGCGCTCAAAGTAGGCTGCACCGGCGTCGTCGTGGATCAGGGACCCGGCCGTCAGCACCGGATAAGGCGTGGACGGGACCCCGTCCGCCGGCCGTACGTCCACGTGCGCGACGTCGTACCCCAGTGCGTGCAGTTCGTCGGCCATGGCGTAATCGGTGCGCGAATCGCCGACCGTCCGCCAGATCTGCGGAACCGGCGTGCCGTCCGCTTCGAGCAGGGACAGCGCGCGCCGGGCGCCCAGGTCCTTGCCCACTCCCATGGCTTCGATGTCGGTGGAGATGATGGTGGGATCAATGCGGAAGGCAACGGCTCCACGGGCGTCCGGGATGGCATGCTCCAAACGCCGGCCGCCCATTCCGGCCAGAGACATCTGTTCCAGTGCGTCCGCGTCGAAGCGGCGCTGGTCCGTGAGGTAGTCCGAGTTGTCCACCTGCAGGTGCTGCTCCACGGAGACCATGGCCAGCTTGGTTTCGTCGAAGAACATGGTCTCGGAGTACTTGGCGGCCACCAGGTCGCGGATGGCCTCGGCGTAGTCTCCGGGGACCTTCAGTTCGGGGTCCACCTGGGGCTGGTCCGAGCCGGTCCCGTCGAAGGAGAACCAGACGGCACCCTTTTCACACACGGCGTGCAGCCGCACCCCCTCCGGCAGTCCCGCTGCCATCATCGGCTGCATGACCTGTTCGCGGATGAAGGCATCGGAACGGCCCGTATTGAAAATGACCGGCCAGCCTGCTGATGCCAGGGTAACCAGGTGCCGGATGATGGAGGGGCGGACGCTCCGGGAGACGGGGCTGGCCACGGGGCCGTCGACGTCGAGCAGGAGACCGATTCGGGGAGCAGAGGTGTTCACCTCCCCAGTATCCCGTGTCCGCGCCGGGTACCGCATTTTCGTGTCTCGGGCGCAATCAGCGGCCTAATCGGGGCTTTTGCCTGCGGCGCGCCCGAGCACCGCTGTTTCTTTGGGTGCGGATGTTATCTACTCTGTACTAGTGATCTTCAAAGCTGTTGGCGACGTACGCCCCTACCCTGACCATGGATACGTAACACCGAAGGACTGGGCAGCGGTACCTCCCCGGCAGGTTCGCCTGGATGAACTGGTGACCACGAAGGCCACACTGGACCTCGGCGCGCTGCTGGCCGAGGATTCCACCTTTTTCGGAGACCTGTTCCCGCACGTCGTCCAATGGAAGGGCACCATGTACCTTGAAGACGGATTGCACCGGGCCGTAAGGACGGCGTTGCACCAGCGGACCATACTGCACGCACGCGTGCTGGTCCTCGATGACTAAAGAGCCCCCTGAGGGGCGGCACCGCGGCAACCCTGCGAAGAGTGATCCAAGGGAATGGCACGGGCACCGGATCATCACCGGAGGCGACCTCGGTGCGGTATTTGCACCGACCGACGAACCGGAGGTGGTCCGGCGTGCGAGACGGCGCCGGCGGCTGCATAATTCAGTGGTCGGGTTCCTGGCGTTGCTGCTCGTGCTGGCGGTGATCCTGGCACAGGGATTGATTTCGGGGTGGGTACGGCTGCCCAGCGCAGCACCCAGTACCTCTGCAGGTCCGGTGGACGAATGCCCGGCCGGGCCTTTTCCGTATCTGGACCCCGCCACCGTGACGGTCAATGTCTACAACGCGACGGCGTCCCCGGGCCTGGGCGGAACCGTCGGAAACGCCCTGAACGAGCGCGGCTTCCGGGTGGACCGGGTAGGCAACAGCAGCGTGAACCGTTCCGGCATGACCGCGCTGGTGCTTTCCGGACCCTCCGGCCTCGCCGCCGCGTACACGCTGCAGCAGCACATTCCCGGCACGGACTACGTCCTGGACAAGCGGACGGACGCATCGGTGGACGTGGTGATCGGCTCCGGATTCCAGGAACTTCTCCCGGCGGAACAGGCAGTAGCCGCGGGACCGGGTGCGCTGAGCTGTCCAGGCACTTCGACGCCGGACGGGCAGTAACGCGGTGGGCCTGCCGCACAGTGAAACACGCGGGTTTGGAGACCAGCAGGA
The DNA here is from genome assembly GCF_024385525.1 of Arthrobacter sp. zg-Y238. GTDB lineage: Bacteria > Actinomycetota > Actinomycetes > Actinomycetales > Micrococcaceae > Arthrobacter_B > Arthrobacter_B jinronghuae. The sequence goes on from NZ_JANFLU010000012.1 coordinate 88,774, forward strand.
ACTGGCGGAGGTGCAGCTGGCCGTCCGGCGGCTGGACGCAGTGGACCTTGGGACCGCGGCCAGCCTGGGAACCGCCGTACAGACACGGGCGAAGGGATTCCATCACGAGGAGGACCGCCGTCGTTTCCTTGCCGGGCGGGTGGCCGCCCGGTCCCTGGTGGCCGGGTACCTGCAGGCACCTGAGGACACGGTGACCGCGATGGCGCACTGTCCTGACTGTTTGCACGGCAATGACGGAAGCCACGGGGAGCCGCGCTATTTCATTGCGGGCAGGCCCATCCCGCTCAAAGTCAGTTTCAGCCGTTCCGGGAACTGGCTCGCGGCGGCGCTCGCACGGACGCGTGTGGGGGTGGATCTGGAAGACTCCGCCGCAGGGGCGTTCGCTGATACGGCGGTGGAGGACGTGATGGCCACCGGTGCGGAAAGGGCGGCCATCGCCGCCGTCGCGGTTCCGGACCGCCCCCGCCTGCGGGCGCAGATCTGGGTACGGAAGGAGGCCCTGCTGAAGGCGTCAGGCCAAGGGCTCCGGGTTGATCCGCGCAGTGTGGAAACGGATTCCGACGAACGGGCGCGGGAAAAGGGCCTCGGGTTCAGCGGGCTGCGCGCGTACGACGTCGAGCCGGAGCAGTTCGGACTGCCAGCCTCCTTTGCGTTGTCCTACGCCGTGGACGCGAGGGAGGCGGACGGGTTGGCTTAGGGGCCCCGGTGGGCGGAACGGGTGTCCGGGTGCCGCCGAAGGACGGACTCCCGCGCGGCAGCGGCGCCCCGGGAGACGAGTTTCTCCAACGGCCCCTGCTTTCTCGCAAGCTGCCAAATCACGGCGAAGATTATGAATACGGTGATTTGCAGCCAGAGGGAGAATTCCGGGAGGTCGACCAGTGCTCCGGTGCCGAGGAAAAGCAGATGGGCGCAGTAGAGGGTAAGCGTCATCCGGCCGGGCGCGGACAGGAGGAGCAACGCCTTGCCTGCAAAGCGTGAGACCAGCAGCATGGCCCCGAGCACGCCGGCGGCAACTCCTATGGTGTGCAGCAGATCGAACGGTGTGGTGGTGTGCGGCGCGGCAATGGACAGCCACCACCAAGAGCTGGTGGGAAGGTACTCTTCGGTGCCCCACACCAGGATTTCCTGGAGATCACCTGTTCTTAGATCCGGCTCCGATGCCAGCAACCGGTCAAACCCGGGACCGGCAAGCAGCAGCTGGGAGCCGAGCCAGGCAGCCGCGGCAAGTGCGGAGCCGAACCCCAGCAACCCCAGCTGCACGCTGGGCCGATCCAGGCTCATCCTGCCGATAGCGAGCCCGGCGGCAATGTAGGCCAGCCACGGAATGGCGGGGTAGGTTCCGGTGAGCAAAAGCTGACTCAGGAAGACACCGGGTTCGGTGAGCACGGTAGTGAACGTGGGGTCGAACCCGGGCTCGGGGAGGTAATCCCGCAGGCCCTGCATCAGGATAGGTCCCAGCAGTGCGAATCCCGCGGCGGCGACGAGCAGGGTCCGGGTCGATACTCCCAGCAGCGGGATTGCCAGCAGGAACATGGCGCCGTAGTACGCCAGGATGATGAAGGCGTCCATGTCCACGTAGGCGATGGCCAAGCCTAGGGTGGTGACCAGTCCTGCCCTTGCAGCCACGCTCCACCGGGCCGCAACCAGGAAATGTCCGCCTTCCGTCCTTGCCCTACGGGTAGTGAAGGCCAACGTAACCCCGGCCAGAAGAGCAAAGAGCGCTGCCGCCTTGCCGGCGAACAGCAGCCACGTCAGGGTCGGCTCGCCGTCTTCGCTAACGGCAGACAGGACATGGATCGCCATCATCCCGAAAAGCGCCAGCCCCCGCGCAGCGTCCACTCCGGACAGCCTGGGTCTCGATGTAGCTACTGAAGACATGCTCTAGATCCCATCGGCAGGTGTTATCCAGCGCCCTGTCGAGTGCCGGGGGTGGACCACACACAACCAACCGCTTCTGTCCGTAACCTATCGGAAACCTAAGCGCAGGCTGTGAAGCACCGGGCGCCATTTCTACCTGCGCCCTGCTTGCCTGTGCTGACGCGAGACGCCCGCGGAACGAATTCTAAGTTGAGTAGTGATCCGAGTAGCCGCGGAGGCGGGGGAGTAATTAACCCCGTACCGGATGGACTCCTGCAGCTCTGGGGTACTCATGTGAATCCGCTGTGAATTTTCTAGGCTTCCCTGCATCGCCCCGGCCGTCGCCGGGCTCAGGTTGTGGTCCCTCGACCACGGATATGAGATGTACCAGCAGGGAGAACTGCTTTCTATGAACACGCCCGAAAACCCGCAAGACGTGGCGGCACGACCATCAACCATCCAGCACTCTGCCGCCCTCGGCAGCAAGACCGCACCACCCCTTCCCGAAAGGGCACCATCAGCAGCAAGCCAGAATCCCGTTCCCGCGGAATTGGCGGTCTTTCACGGCGGCCGCACACCTGAGCAGCGCACCCTGGTCGACATCATCACCGAAACGGTCTCCGCCTATCCAGGCGCGCCCGCCATCGATGACGGAACCGTTTCCCTGAGCTACGCCGAACTTGAACTGCGGGTGCAGGCGCTCGCAAGGCGGCTGTGGGCCGGCGGCATCGGTGCCGGTGACCGGGTAGGAATCTATGTCCCCTCCGGATCCGTGGACCTGTATATCGCCATTCTCGGTGTGTTGTACTCCGGGGCCGCCTATGTTCCGGTGGACACGGACGAACCGGCCGGCCGGGCGGAGACGGTGTGGGCCGAAGGCGGAGTCTGCGCGGTTATCGAAGCAGGGCTGGAGCTGAACCTGCTCCAGGGCGTCCCCAGCGGCGGGCACAGCCCCCAGCCGCACCCCGAGGACGATGCGTGGATCATCTTCACCTCCGGTTCCACGGGCAAGCCCAAGGGCGTGGCCGTGACCCACCGCTCCGCGGCTGCCCTGGTGGATGCCGAATCCTCGCTTTACTGCGTCAACGCCCCGCTTTCCCCGGGGGACCGGGTCCTGGCCGGCCTGTCGGTCAGTTTTGACGCCTCATGTGAGGAGATGTGGCTGGCATGGGCCCACGGTGCGTGCCTGGTTCCGGCCCCTCGTTCCGTGGTGCGGTCCGGAGCGGATCTCGGCCCCTGGCTGGTCGAACGGAGAATCACTGCCGTTTCAACAGTGCCCACCCTTGCCGCGCACTGGTCCACCGAGACCCTTGACCGCGTGCGGCTGCTGATTTTCGGCGGTGAAGCCTGCCCGGAGGAGCTGGTCCGGCGGCTGGCTGCCCCCGGGCGGGAAGTCTGGAACACCTACGGCCCCACGGAAACCACGGTTATTGCCTGCGGTGCGCTTCTGGACGGACAGTCCACCGTCCGGATCGGACTGCCGCTGAACGGGTGGAGCCTCGCCGTCATCGGCGAAGAGGGGAACCCCGTGCGCTGGGGGGAAGTGGGTGAACTGGTCATCGGCGGTGTAGGTGTTTCGCGGTACCTCGACCCGGAGAAGGACGCCGAAAAATTCACCCCGCTTCCGGCCCTCGGGTGGGAACGGGCTTACTACAGCGGAGACCACGTCCGCGCAGACCAGGAAGGCCTCGTCTTTTTGGGGCGCGTGGATGAGCAGATCAAACTGGGCGGCCGGCGGATTGAGCTCGGCGAGATTGACGACGCCCTGAGCCGGCTGCCGGGCGTGGCCGCGGCTTCCGCCGCCGTCCATTCCACCCAGTCCGGAAACCGGGTGCTGGCTGGATATCTGGTCCCGGCGGCCGGGGCCACCCTGGACCTTGGCGCCGCACGGGCCCAGCTGGCACAGAACCTGCCGGCATCCATCGTCCCGTCGCTGGGAATCGTCGATGAGCTGCCGATGAAGGCCTCGGGGAAAGTGGACCGCAAGGCCCTGCCCTGGCCATTGCCGGTTAGGGAAACGCCGACCGACGTCCGGGTGGAGCTCAATGCCGATCTGCGTTGGCTGGGCCAGCGGTGGACCGATCTGCTGGGACCGCTGCCGTTGACCGAGGAAAGCGATTTCTTTGCCCTGGGCGGAGCGAGCCTGGCTGCAGCCCAATTGGTCTCTGCACTGCGGGAACGTTATCCGAAGGTCTCGGTTGCCGATATCTACGAGCATCCGACGCTGAGCACGATGTCCGACCATTTGACGTCACTGCGCGACTCAACCCTGGACGTCCGTGAAACCCCCGAGTCGCCCTGGTGGCTGGGGCTGGTCCAGGCACCGCTGATCGTGGCCCTCTACGGGATCACGGGCCTGCGGTACGTCACCGGTATCGCCATCGTGTGCATGGTGATGTTCCATGTGGTGGGCAGCCCCTGGACCCCGGATCCACCAGTAGTTCCCACCCTCGCGGCCTGGCTGGCCCTGTACAGCCTGCCGGCACGGATGGTGGCCGCGGTGGTGTCGAGCAGGTTGCTGCTCTTGGGAATAGGCCCCGGCATTTATCGGCGCGGCGGCAGCACCCACCTGAGGCTGTGGGCAGCGGAACGGATAGTGACGTACTGCAAGCTCGAGCCCATCATGGGATCCCCGATCGGCATTTGGTATGCCCGCCGGCTGGGCTGCAACATCGGTGAAGGCGTGCACCTTGACGCCATGCCGCCCGTTACCGGTTTTGCGTCGATAGGCGACCGGTCCTCCATCGAATATGAAGTAGACCTGGCGGGCCACTGGATTGAAGGCGGACAACTCCACATCGGCCGCGTGCAGATCGGCGAAGACGTGCGGATCGGTGCACGGTCCACGCTGATGGGCGGGGCGAAAGTGGGCCGCGGAGCCGAAACGGAACCGGGGACCCTGGTTTCCGGGGAGATTCCCGCAAATGAACTGTGGGCGGGATCCCAGATGCGGAAGACCGGTAGCGCCGGAGCGGGGTGGCCCACGGAAGCAGCACCGACGTCGGAATCCCGCAGAGTACGGTTGCTCTACCCGGCTTCCCTGGGTGGCATCGCGTTGTTGAACCTCCTTTCCATAGCGCCCGGATCCGCCCTGATGCTGTGGCTGCTGAACGGGGTTTCCTCCTTCACGGACGCCTTGTGGATCCTGGCTGCCTGGGCACCGGTTTTCGTGGTGATTTCCATGCTGATGTTCCTCGCACTCACCGCCGCCGTGGTCCGCGGTACCGCCCGTCTAATGCCCGAAGGCATGCACCCGGCGGACGGCATGACAGGCTGGGCGTCCTGGTTGAGCAACGTGATGCTTAGCCGGTCGCTCATTACGATGTATCCGATCTACGCCAGCGTGCTCACGCCGGTGTGGACGCGGCTCCTGGGAGCGAAGGTCGGGCGCCACGTGGAGATTTCCACCATGGAAACCGTCCCGCACCTGACACGGCTGGAGGACCGGACCTTCCTGGCGGACCACTCCATGGTGTCCGCGCGGCGAGTGCGCCAGGGGTGGCTGCACCTCGGCCAGGCGAGTGTCGCGGAACAGTCCTTTGTGGGGAATTCGGCGATCGTCGGGCCGGACACGCACGTTCCGGATAACTCCCTGATTGCGGTGCTTTCCTCAGTCCCCAAGAACATGCCGGCCGGTACTTCCTGGTTCGGGCGTCCGGCGGTGGAGCTTCCGCGGCCGGTGCAGGTGGGGGACACCGCACGGACCTACGATCCTCCCCGACGACTGCTGGTTGCCCGAAGCGCGGTTGAAGCATGCAGGATCCTGCCGGCGGTGATCACGGCCTGGCTGGCCCTGCTGACCGTCTGGGCATTGGCCGGACTGTACGACGCCTTCGGGTTCCTCACGGCCGTCCTGTGGTCCGGCCCGGTCCTCCTTCTGAGCGGGATCGCAGCAGCGCTCATTGCCGTCATGGCGAAGTGGCTGCTGGTGGGCCGTTTCGAGGCTTCGGAGCACCCGCTGTGGAGTTCGTTTGTCTGGCGGAATGAGCTGGCGGACGTGTTTTCGGAATCCCTGGCCGTTCCCGGCCTGGTGCGGATGAGTCTGGGCACCCCGATGCTCAACGCCTGGCTGCGCTGGATGGGTGCACGGATCGGCCGCAGCGTTTGGTGCGAAACGTGGTGGTTGCCGGAATTCGACCTGATACAGGTGGGCGACGGAGCGAGCATCAACCGCGGCACGGTACTGCAGACGCACCTTTTCCATGACCGGATCATGCGCCTGGACGAAGTAACCCTGGGCGACGGTTCCACGCTGGGACCCAACAGCATCGTGCTGCCGGGCAGTGCCATCGAAGAGGGCGGCACCGTCGGAGGCTGCTCGTTGGTGATGCGCGGGGAAAGCGTCCCCGTGAACAGCGCCTGGTGCGGCAACCCCTTGGCGCATTGGGGCCAGAGCCGCCCGATGGAACGCCGTGCCCGTCACCGCAAGTCGATTGAATACAAAACTGTAGGAGCAGGACTATGAGTACAACTACGGGCAACACAGGAACAACGGTCTCCCGACAATTCGGCACCGTGCTCACCGCAATGGTCACGCCCATGGACGAGCGCGGCCAATTGGATCAGGCCGGCGCCGAGGAGCTGGCCCGATGGCTGCTGCGGACCGGTTGGAACGACGGTGTGGTGGTCAACGGCACCACCGGGGAGTCCTTCGCTACCTCGGACTGGGAAAAAGCGTCGATGATCCATTCGGCGAAACGGGTCACCGCGGGCACCGAACGGCGGGTTATCGCCGGGGTGGGCTCCACCGACACGCGGCACAGCATCGAGCTGGCCCGGGCTGCGGCAGAGCAGAAGGCAGACGGGCTGCTGGTGGTTGCCCCCTACTATTCACGCCCCACGCAAAAAGGCCTGCTGCGCCACTTCGAGGCCATTGCGGACAGCACCGACCTGCCGGTGATGCTTTACGACATCCCCGCCCGCACCGGCGTCGCAATTGCCCCCGAGACCTTGGTGGCGGCCGGCCGGCATCCGAATATCGTGGCGGTGAAGGACGCCAAGGGAGATCTCGCCTCCTCATCCTGGGTCATGAAGCACAGCGAGCTGGTCTATTACTCGGGTGATGACGCACTGAATCTGCCCCTGATGTCCGTTGGTGCTGTCGGCGTCGTCTCGGTGGTTGGACATGTCGCCGCTAACCGGCTGCGTGCCCTGACAGTCGCGTACCGGCAGGGCCGGGTGGATGACGCGCTGCGGATTCACCGTGACCTGCTGCCGATCTACACCGGTATGTTCCGGTGCCCCGGCGCAGCATCGGCCAAGGCGGCGCTTCGGAAACTGGGGCTGCCCGCCGGCCCCGTCAGGGGACCGCTGACCGACCTGAGCGAAGAGGAGACGGACCTGCTTGTGGCAGACCTCACCGCAGCGGGGTTGCCGACTACGCTTGCGTCCGGCCCCGCAGTCCCTGAAGCTCTGGCACGGGTGTATTGAGCAAAGGGGGAAGCATGAGCGGGTCGTCTCAGGCAGCGGTGGGCAAACGGCGAGTGACCGGTGTCGATGCTGCCCGGGGAGCGGCGTTGATTGCCATGATGGCGATCCACATCCTGCCCGCCTGGAATGAGGAGTTCGCCCCCACGCTCACCTGGCTTCTGTTCGCCGGCCGGGGAGCCGCGCTTTTTGCATTGCTCGCCGGGATATCGCTGGCTTTTATGTCCGGCGGCAAGCACCCTCCGCGGGGACGGAAGATGGCTGCCGCCCGTTATGGACTTGCGGTGCGCGCTGCCCTCATCACCGTCATCGGGCTGTTTCTCGGCTACCTCGCCGTCAACGCACAGGTGATCCTCGTCTATTACGGCGTGATGTTCCTGCTCGCCCTTCCGCTGCTCGGGCTGCGTGTGCGGACCCTGCTCGTTCTTGCTGCGGGTATTGCCGCCGCCGCCCCTGTCCTGATGCAGGCCACCAGGGATTGGTTGCCGGACATGGGCGGGGTGGAACCCAACTTCTCCACGCTCGTTGAAGCCCCCGGCGGTGTCATTGGCCAGGTCCTTCTCTCCGGTACGTATCCCGCATTGCCTTGGATGGCGTACGTCTGCGTCGGACTGGCTATCGGCCGGCTGGACCTGGCCGAGCGGGCGGTGCAGATTCGGCTGCTGGTGGCCGGCGTCGCCCTTGCCCTTGCAACAGCCGTCCTTTCCGCCCTCATCCTCGGCCCCATCGGCGGGCGGCAACAGCTGGTGGACGCGACGTCGGAATGGACTTCTGCCCCGGAGGAAATCGTTGGGGACATCCTGATCTGGGGGCCGGACCCGGTGCTGCCGACGGATTCCTGGTGGTGGCTTGCCTCCTTGGCTCCCTATTCCAGTACGCCGCTGGTGCTGGCCAACACCATCGGCACCTCTGCCGCGTTCCTGGGGGTGCTGCTGCTGCTGGGCGGCGCCCGCGGGCGGTTCCTGTGGCCCTTGGCTCTGCTGGGAAAGATGACCTTGACCCTGTACTCCCTGCACCTGATCCTCTTGGCCACCGGCCTGCTGGCGGACCAGCCAGTGCCGGCAATGATTCTCCAGTTGGTCATCATTTCGGCCTTCGCCTCCATCTGGCTGCGGTATGCGGCCCAGGGGCCGCTGGAAAAGGGAGTTGCCGAAGCCTCGAAGTGGGCGCGGAACAAATACCTGGCGCGCCCGGGCGATCCGCGGGAGAGTCGGACGTCGTCGATAAATCCAGCGGCTGCGGGAACGACGACAGAGCCGCCTGCCCCGTCGTCGTCGGAACCGCGCGGAGTGGCGTACCCGCCCGCCCCGTCCTACCCGCCAGCTCCGCCGGTGCCGGAAGGCAGGGCCCGCCACCGAGCCCGTCAGCGCAGTTGATGCTGTTGACTCATGCACGCCGTCTCGGGCTTGCGGCAGCTGCGGCGCTGCTTGCTGCCCTTTTAATGCCTGCTCTGCCCGCGGCCGGCGCCGAGCAGGAGCACGACCCCTGTGCGAGGCTCAACGCGGGGGAAGTCCGCTACTCCGTCCGTGAAGCCAAGCGCGTCACTTTCGCGACGGCGGAAAAATACGGGGCTACGGAAACCCGCCTCACCGGCTGCGTTTTCGAGGACGGGGCCTATGTACAGGAATGGCAGTCCTGGGGCTTCAGCGGCCGCAACGGCTTTGCACCCCCGGGCAGCATGTGGGAGAACACCTTGTATTCACCGACCGGGTCCTTCAGCTTCACCGAGGCGCTCGGCCGCAGCAACCCGGGCACGGAACTGGAATATCACGAGCTGAAACCCTCCTCCCGGTGGGGCGGGAAGCACGGGGAGAACTATAACCAGTACTTCGAAGGGGAAGGCGAAGGCGCAGACGAGAACCTTTGGCGGTACATGGAGCAGGGCCTCTATGAGCAGGCAGCCGTGATCAACTGGAACCGCCAGCCGGATATGCCGACCCGGCAGGGTGCCTCCTTCGCCATCTTCTTCCATGCCGGGTACGCGCCAACGTGGGGATGCATTTCCACGGACCTGGCCACGGTCACACGGTTGCTGCGCGGGGCCGTCCCGGGCGACCGCATCGTTATGGGGACCGTGGAGGACGTTTTCACAGCGTCCACTGCCGCTTCCGAAGCTGCCGCTGCCGCTGCGGCCAGGGCAGAAGAGAAGGCAGCGGCAGTCGAGCAAAGGCTGGAGACGCTGACTCACGTGCTGATGACCCTCGGCGTGCTGGCGGCTCTGGGGCTGCTGATTCGGCTCGCGTTCAAGCGGGCCGGGCGCCAACGGAAACCGCGGCGCTCTCCGCCGAGCGCTGACTCATTCGCCAAGACGGCGGCGTCGGACCGTCAGGCTGCGGCAAGGCCACGGGCCCATACGGGGTGGTCCCCGCCGGCGGAAATCCCGCCGGCAGGCGCGTCCCTGCCGCGCGACCGACCGTTGGACCCGTCGCTCGATTCGTCGCTGGATTCGCCGTTGGATTCGCCGCTGGACAGTGAGCGTGAAAGGAAACCGCGGGAGGACGTTTCTTCGCGTAAGCCCTGATGCGTTAGCGGTGTCGCTTAGAGTTTAAGGGTGAACCAGACACCTGCCGCCGAGGGGACAGCCTGGACGGACCCCGACGACGCAGCGGATGAGGGCAGGTTGCTGTACGAGGAACGCGCGGCCCTCCTCCCGGGGTTGTGGATGCCTCCGGCACCCGACTGGGAGGACCTGTCCGAAACGGACCGGCAGCGGTGGCGCCAATACGCCCAGGACGCGGAAAACGACCTATAAGGCCGGTTCCGCACGCTACCCGTGGCGAAATCGCCGCGCCGTGTCAGGATGTCGGCCATGTGGCAGACCGGATCCCACCGCCAACATCAGCACCAGACGCCCGACCCGTATACGCCCGCGTCCGGCTCCACGGAGCTGAGCATCAACGAATATGACCTGACACTTGATTACGACGTCGGCCTCAACCGGCTGAAGGGGCAGGCGCGCCTTGCCGGCTCGGCCCTGGTCGACATTGAACAGCTCACCCTGGACCTGGACCGGCCGATACGGGTGGAAGAAGTGCTGCTTTGGTGCGCCGGAACTCCGGTGGACGTCCGTTCCTTCCGGCAGCGACGCGGCAAGCTGGCGATAACGCCCAGTCGGGACCTGAAGGCCGGTGACAGCTTTCGGCTGAGCATCCGGTACCGGGGCAAGCCACGCGCTGGCAACGGCCTGTGGGGCGATATCGGCTGGGAGGAATTGGCCGACGGCGCCCTCGTTGCGGGTCAGCCGACGGGGGCTCCGTCCTGGTTTCCCTGCAACGATCTGCCAGCGGACAAAGCGCGTTATCGGATCAGCGTGACGGTGGAGTCCGGCTACCGGGTGACGTGCAACGGAGAGCTGGTCTCCCACGAAGACCGCCGCGGCCGGGAGACCTGGGTCTTCGAACAGCCCGAGCCGATGTCTACCTACCTGGCGACGGTTCAGATTGGCCGGTACGAATGCCTGGATCTGCCGGGCGACGTACCGCAGTCCGTCGTCGCACCCCCGTCCCTGGCCGACCGGGCGCGGGCCGCGCTGTCCCGGCAGGACGCCATGATGACGCTGTTTGCCTCCCGGTTCGGGCCCTATCCCTTCGGCCGGTACACGGTGGTGGTGACCGATGATGAGCTGGAAATCCCTTTGGAGGCGCAGTCGGTGTCCGTCTTCGGACGCAACCATCTGGGGCCGGCCTCGGCTTCGCTGGTGGCCCACGAACTCGCGCATCAGTGGTTCGGCAACTCGGTTACGGCCGGCAAGTGGCGGGATATCTGGCTGCACGAGGGCTTCGCAACCTACGCAGAGTGGATGTGGGCAGAGGCGGCCGACGGCGTCAGCAGCGACCAGCGGGCCGCGGTGGATCTGGAGTGGCTGCAGCATCAGCGGCAGGACCTGCAGTTGGCCGATCCCGGGCCGGCGGCCATGTTCGACGAACGGGTTTACCGGCGCGGAGCGTTGACCCTGCACATCCTGCGGCGCAGCGCCGGCGACGGGATCTTTTTCGAGCTGCTGCAGGAGTGGACGCAGAAGTACCGGCACAGTTGTGCCGGTACCCGCGACTTTTTAGACCTCGTCGACAAGGCATATGCCTCCGCCGGTGTTTCGGCCAACGGCCTGCTGGGGCCGTGGTTGTTCGAGCCCTCGGTCCCGGAGGTTCCTTTCCGGGCCTAGCAGCCGTCCGGGCCGCAGGCCGGTCCGTCTGCTGACACCGGCGTCAAGTTCACCAGCGGATGGGATTCCTGCCACGCCTGTTCCAGGGCCGAGGAGAACAAGTCGGCAGGCTGCGCACCGGAAATGCCGTACTTGTCATCGAGCACGAAGAACGGGACGCCGCTGATCCCCAGCGACCGTGCCTGGGCAATGTCAGCATTGACGGCGTCGGCGTATTCGTCAGTGGCCAGTACGGCCTTCACCCGGTCCGCGGACAGCCCGATGCCGGTGCCGATCTGCACCAGGTCGTCGGCGGACCCAATGTTCATGCCCTTTTCGAAGTGGGCCGAAAGCAGCGCTTCCTTGGCGGCGTCGGCGGTCTTGGGCCCGCCTTCCGCCTTGGCCAGGTGGATCAGGCGGTGGGCGGAGAAGCTGTTGGCCACTACGAGGGAGTCGTAGTCGTAGGACAGTCCCTCGCCGGCGGCCTGGACGGTTACCTGGTCCAGCATGCCGGCGAGCTGCTCGGGGTCGATGCCCTTGCGCTCGCTGAGGTACTCGACCTCGCTGCCGTCAAAGTGGTCGGGCAGGGACGGGTCCAGCTGGAAACTGTGCCAGTGGACTTCCACCTCGTCCCGGTGCGGGAATCGGGCGAGGGCTGCCTCGAAGCGGCGCTTGCCGATGTAGCACCACGGGCAGGCAATGTCGGACCAGATATCAATCTTCATACCGGGTGCAACGCGCAAAGGGCCGGGAGCCATTCCCGCGGTGCCCAACGAATCGAGCACATGCGGTAATGATTCCCGGCCCTTGCTGAAGCGGATACTGAAGCGGTATCCGCCTCGCCGCCCCCCAAGCGGCTATGCCGTGGCCAGCTCCTGCGATTCATGCAGGAAGCGGGCGTAGGCAGGCACGGTGAGGAAGGTGGGGAAATGCTCCCCGCAGGCGACTTCCTCAAAGAGTTCGCGTGCGTCGTCGAAGCGGTCACCCTCGAAGCGCTGCAGGCCCGTGAACTCCTCGTCGAGCAGTTCCTCCACCCACTGGTGAGTCACTACGTCGCCCTCATCGGTCAGCGCGGAGCAGTGGATCCACTGCCAGATCTGCGAGCGGGAGATTTCCGCGGTGGCGGCGTCTTCCATCAGGTTGTTGATGGCGGCCGCACCGTTGCCCCGCAGCCAGGACTCGATGTAGCGGATGCCCACTTCGATGTTGCTGCGGATGCCGGCCTCGGTGATGACGCCGGGCGTGGAAGCGATGTCCAGCAGTGCCTTGTCGTTGGGCACCACGTCTTCGCGGGTCTTCTCCAGCTGGTTGGGCCGGTCGCCGAGCACCCCGTCGAACACCTCCATGGCCACGGGGACCAGGTCCGGGTGCGCCACCCACGATCCGTCGAAACCGTCGCCGGCCTCGCGGGTCTTGTCGGCGCGCACCTTCTCCATGGCGACGTCGTTGGCTGCGGCGTCCTTGCGGTTCGGGATGAAGGCGGCCATGCCGCCGATGGCGTGGGCACCGCGGCGGTGGCAGGCACGGACCAGCTGCTCGGTGTAGGAACGCATGAACGGTGCGGTCATGGTGACCATGTTGCGGTCCGGCAGCACGAACCGGGGTCCGCGGGTCCGGAAGTTCTTGATGACCGAGAAGATGTAGTCCCAGCGGCCGGCATTCAGGCCTGCAGCGTGGTCCCGCAGTTCGTAGAGGATTTCCTCCATCTCGAACGCGGCGGTGATGGTTTCGATCAGGACCGTGGCGCGGATGGTTCCCTGCGGGATGCCGAGCAGGTCCTGGGCCAGGACAAAGATGTCATTCCAGAGCCGCGCCTCGAGGTGGTTTTCAATCTTCGGCAGGTAGAAGTAGGGGCCGCGGCCCTGGGAGATCAGGCGCTGGGCGTTGTGGAAGAAGTACAGTCCGAAGTCCACGAGGCCGCCGGCAATCGGGGTGTTGTCCACCAGCATGTGCTTTTCCGGCAGGTGCCAGCCGCGGGGGCGCACCACGATGGTGGGCAGCTCGGTGAGGGAGGCACCCTTTACCCGGTATTCCTTGCCCTCCGGGGAGGTGAAGTCGATGCAGCGGTCCAGGGCGTCGCGCAGGTTCAACTGGCCGTTGATCACGTTGGACCACGACGGCGTGGAGGAGTCCTCCATGTCCGCCAGCCACACCTTCGCGCCGGAGTTCAGGGCGTTGATGGTCATCTTCCGGTCCACCGGTCCGGTGATCTCCACCCGCCGGTCCTCCAGCCCGGGAGCCGTGGGGGCCACCTGCCAGGAGTCGTCCTCGCGGATGCTCCGGGTTTCGGGCAGGAACGTCGGGTCCGCACCGTTGGAAATCTGCGTCCGGCGGGTCTGACGCTGCTGAAGGAGTTCCTGCCGCCGGGTGGCCGTGGCCCGGTGCAGCGCCTTGACGAAGTCCAACGCCTGCGGGGTGAGGATTTCCTCCTGCCGCCGCACTACGGGAGCGGTGAGGGAAATGCCGTTCAGGGTGATCGGGTCATTCATGGCGTTCTCCTTGTGGTCTTTCAAAACTGTGGCGGTGATGCCGCGGGGGCGCCGCTGCGGATGCAGCCGGCGCCCCCGCAGGACCGGGGTTTAGTGGAACTGGCTGGACTCCGTGGAGCCGGCCAGGGCCAGGGTGCTGCCTTCGGGGTTCAGCGCCGTGGCGATCGCGTCGAAGTAGCCGGTGCCGACCTCACGCTGGTGCTTCGTGGCGGTGTAGCCGCGGGACTCGGAGCCGAACTCCTTCTCCTGCAGTTCCACGTAGGCGCTCATGCCCGAGCGGGCGTAGCCGTGGGCCAGATCGAACATGGAGTAGTTCAGGGCGTGGAAGCCGGCCAGGGTGATGAACTGGAACTTGAAGCCCATGGCACCGAGTTCCCGCTGGAACTTGGCGATGGTCTCGTCGTCCAGGTGCTTCTTCCAGTTGAAGGACGGCGAGCAGTTGTACGCCAGCATCTGGTCGGGGAATTCGGACCGGACGGACTCGGCGAACTTGCGGGCCATCTCCAGATCCGGCGTGCCGGTTTCCATCCAGATCAGGTCCGAGTACGGGGCGTAGGCCTTGGCCCGGGCGATGCAGGGCTCAATGCCGTTGCGGACCTTGTAGAAGCCTTCGGCTGTGCGCTCGCCGGTGATGAACTCGGCGTCCCGCTCGTCGACGTCGGACGTGATCAGCGTGGCTGCCTCGGCATCGGTGCGGGCAATGACCACGGTGGGCGTGCCGGCGACGTCGGCCGCGAGACGGGCGGCGTTCAGGGTGCGGATGTGCTGGCCGGTGGGGATGAGGACCTTGCCGCCGAGGTGGCCGCACTTCTTCTCCGAGGCAAGCTGGTCTTCCCAGTGAACGCCCGAGGCGCCCGAGGTGATCATGGCCTTCATCAGTTCGTAGGCGTTCAGCGGGCCGCCGAAGCCGGCCTCGGCGTCAGCCACGATCGGCACCAGGTAGTCCTCGACGCTCTGGATGCCTTCGGCGAATTCGATCTGGTCTGCGCGCAGCAGGGCGTTGTTGATGCGGCGGACCACGGTGGGAACCGAGTTCGCCGGGTAGAGGGACTGGTCCGGGTAGGTGTGGCCGGAGTTGTTGGCATCGGCGGCTACCTGCCAGCCGGAGAGGTAAATGGCCTTGAGCCCGGCCTTGACCTGCTGGACGGCCTGGTTGCCGGTGAGGGCACCGAGGGCGTTGGTGTAGCCCTCATCGCCGGCGTTGCGCAACTGGTCCCAGAGCTTTTCGGAACCGCGGCGGGCCAGCGTGTGCTCTTCCTGGACGCGGCCACGCAGCTTCACGACGTCGTCGGCGGTGTAGTCGCGCTCGATGCCGTCCCAGCGGGGATTGGTCTCCCAGTCGGAAGTGAGCTGTTCTGCTGTGGGGGCGGTGAACTGGTCCTGGCTCATGCTTTTATCTCCTTGAAATCATTCATTCGTTCCGGTCCGCTTCAAACCGGAATTCCTGCTGTGAACTAAGCCTGTGCCAACAACAACCCCTCTTCTAGGGGTTTTCTATGGAAAGAAACGCAATTCTTCGCGTAATCTGAAAATGTGACGCCTACTACATGGAATAGACCCGCTCCTGACTCTCCGAAGGGCGGATTGGGGCCCGACGCCGAGCGCACGCTGGACGTGATTAGCCTCGGCCGCCGCGTGCGGCACCTGCGCAAAGCCAAGGGCATGACGCTCGATGATCTGGGGGCCGCCGTCGGAACCGTGGCGTCCCAGCTGTCCCTGATCGAGAACGGCAAGCGCGAGCCGAAGCTCGGCATGATGCAGGCGCTGGCCGCTGCGCTGGATGTCAGCATCGATTCCCTGCTGGGCTCGGAGCCGCCGAGCCGGCGTGCCGCGCTGGAAATCGAACTCGAGCGGGCGCAGCGCGGCCCGCTCTACGCTTCCCTGGGCCTGCCCAAGGTGCGGATCGGTTCGCGGCTGCCCATCGACGTCCTCGAATCCCTGGTGGGGCTGCAGGCCGAACTGGAACGCCGGCTCAACGAGCAGGTAGCCACCCCCGAGGAAGCACGCCGGGCCAACGGCGAACTGCGGGCCATGATGCGCGAACGGAACAACTACTTCCCCGAATACGAGGCCGAGGCGCAGAAGGTGCTGGATTCGGTCGGGCACACGTCCGGCCCGCTGTCCCAGCACGTGATCGCCGATATTGCGGCGCACCTGGGCTTCAGCCTGCACCACGTCAACGACCTGCCGCACTCCACGCGCTCCGTCACCGACCTGAAGAACCGGCGCATCTACCTGACCCAGTCACAGCGTTCGGACCACGATCCGCGGTCGGTGCTGCTGCAGGCACTGGGGCACTACGTGCTTCAGCACCAGACGCCCAGCAGCTACGGGGAATTCCTGGGCCAGCGGGTCGCCACGAACTACTTCGCCGCCGCGCTGCTGCTGCCGGAGAAGGCCACGGTCGAGTTCCTGCAGCGGGCCAAGGCCGCCAAGGAAATTGCCGTGGAGGACATCCGTGACGCCTTCGCGGTGTCCTATGAAACCGCCGCACACCGGTTCACCAATCTCGCCACCGAGCATTTGGGCATTCCCACCCACTTCCAGAAGGTGCACGAGAGCGGCATTGTCTACAAGGCCTACGAGAACGACGGCGTGACGTTCCCTGCGGACCACACCGGCGCCATTGAGGGCCAGCCGATCTGCCGGTACTGGACCTCCCGGGAAGTCTTTTCCGTACCGGACCAGTTCAGTGCGTTTAACCAGTACACCGACACTCCGGCCGGCACCTACTGGTGCACGGCCCGCACGGAGCGCGGATCGGCCGGCAAGTTTTCGCTCAGCATCGGGGTGCCGTACCAGCACGTGAAGTGGTTCCGGGGCCGGGACACCACGGAACGTTCCAAATCCCGCTGTCCCGATCCGGACTGCTGCCGCACTCCTCCCGGGGAGCTGGCGTCGGAGTGGTCCGGCTTTGCCTGGCCCAGCGCACGGGCACATTCGCACCTGCTGGCTGCCCTGCCGCCCGGAGCCTTCCCCGGCGTGGACGAGACCGAGGTGTATTCATTCCTGCAGGCGCACTCGGAACAGTGACGCCACCACCGCACCGCCGTTAGGGTAGGGCCATGCCCGAGATGCCCGAAGTGCAGGGACTGGTTGATTACCTGCGGTCAAAGCTGCTCCCGCCCGATGCCCCCGCAATGGCGATCGACGACGTCGAAGTGCTGTCTTTCCCCGTACTGAAAACCGCTGCGGTGCCGCTGGAGGAGCTCTACACGGGCCCCGTGTCCGACGTCGAACGCCGGGGGAAGTTCCTGGTGGTCACCGCCGGGGGAGTGCATTTGGTGATGCATCTGGCCAAGGCCGGCTGGCTGCGCTGGTCCGATGCGCTGAAGCCGGGACGGCTCCGGCCCGGCAGGGGAGCGATGGCCCTGCGCGTGAGGTTCGCAGCGGAGGACGGCTCCGCGCAACCCGGCTTTGACCTCACCGAGGCAGGAACCCGGAAATCGCTGGCGGTCTACGTTGTCCGGGACCTCGCGGACGTTCCGGGGATTGCCCGGCTGGGTCCCGAAGCGCTCGACGTCGACCCGGCGGCTTTCGCGGAGCTGGTCGCCTCCCATCACGGCCAGATCAAGGGACTGCTGCGGGACCAGGCGGTTATCGCAGGGATCGGGAATGCCTACAGCGACGAGATCCTCCATGCAGCACATCTGTCGCCGTTTGCTATCGGCGCCAAGCTCGGACCGGCCGAGGTGCAGCGGTTGTTCGAAGCCATGGGCGCCGTCCTGGAATCCGCAATCGAGAATGCGGCCGGGCGTCCCGCGGCGGAATTGAAGGACTCCAAGCGGCAGGCCATGAGGGTGCATGCCCGGACCGGTGAGCCCTGCCCGGTGTGCGGGGACACGGTCCGCGAGGTGGCCTTCGCGGATTCCTCCCTGCAGTACTGCCCCACCTGCCAGACCGGCGGCAAGCTGCTGGCGGACCGGAGGATGTCCCGCCTGCTGAAGTAGTTTGGCGGCCGGCCTTCCGACCCAAAAACAGCGGGCCCCGGATTTCTCCGGGGCCCGCTGCTTTTATGGTGTGCTGCTTATCTTGCCGGTGTGTTTCCGTGCCAGGCCCATACGGGCTTAGCGGCAACCACCGTTGTTTTCCGTGTAGGTGTCCAGGCGGTGAACGAAAGCCGCCATGGCTTCACGGGAAACCTTTTCACCCGGATGGTAGCTGCTGTCCGGGTAACCCGTAGACACGCCGGACGCCTTCATCCAGGAGATCTCCCGGTGGAACTGGTCGTTAGTCGGAACGTCCGTGAAGGATGCCGTGCCCGGAGCCTGGTAGCCCTTGGCAGCGTCGATCCCGCACTTGTCCCCGGCGAACCGGTTCATGAAGGCAGCCATCGCGTCACGGTTGACCGGTGATACCGGGCGGAAGCTACCGTCCGGGTAACCGGTGCTGATGCCGGATTCGGCCATCCACGAGATTTCCTTGTAGAACTGGGTGGTCGGAGTGACGTCCGTGAACGGCGACACGTCCGGCGCGTCGTAGTTCGGCGAACCCGCGAGACGGTACAGGAACGCTGCCATTGCGTCGCGGTTGATGGAACCGGCAGGACGGTAGGTGCCGTCTGCATAGCCGGTGGTCAGCCCCTGGTCAGCCATCCAGTTGATGTCCGATTCGAACATGGTGCCCGGAACATCCGGGAACCGAAGCGGAGCAACTTCCACCTGCGTGACCTGGTCCTTGACGCCCTGGGCGTTGTGGTGGTGCAGGAACAGCGCCTTGGCGTCCGTGGTGCTGGCCTGACGGTTGACCGTGAGGGTTGCTCCGTCCTCCTCCGCGTAGACGAAGGCAGCAGGGCTGGCGCTCTGGAACCAAACGGCCGGCTGGGTGAGGTTGAACGGAATCCACGCGGTGGTGTCAACCGGAACCTCCTGGCCGGACTCATCCACGTTGATGGCGTTGGAGGTGGAGATGCGGTACTGGATCGGCTGTGACTTCGTGAGATCCAGGCCAAGGGAACCGGCCGGAATCGGCAGCGTCATCACGTTGGTGTCGAAGACGTTGCTGTCGACGTCGCCCACGGTACCGTTCACCGGGTAGGAGCCCGGGAGCGGGGTACCAAAAACGAGCTCTCCGTCGGCATCGACGCCCGTCACCGGAACAATGCGGAAGACGCTCTGGTCGAGTCCCGTGATCCGGGTGGTGATGGCCACGAAGTTGGGTACACCGTCGGAGTTGGTATCCAACTCGACCAGGATCGTGCTGTTGCCGCTGATCGTGGCCCAGTTTTCCCAGGTGCTCAATCCGATGTTCAGGACAGCCGCGTTCAGGTTTGCGCTCCCTGCAGCAGCCAGTGCCGGAACGTTGGACGAAGCACCGACGTTGCGCAGGTCAAGCCCGTAGAGGGAATCAAGGTCAAGATCGCTCCTACGCGGGCTTTCCTCGCCCAGCACCAGCGGCGTCATCATCGAAACGTAAGCCTCGCTGCCTTCACCCTGGTCCAGTCCGCGACCGGTGAAGGTGACGGAAGTGGCCAGGTCCGTTGCGCCGGCAAACGAGATCTTGGAGCTTGCCTGCATGTCGGACGTCGGCTTGGGTGCGGAGTAGACCGGCACCCGCAGGGCCGGCGATCCTTCGCTCGTCAGCTGGATGCGGCCCGATTCTTCGGCGATGTACTGCCGCGCGATGGCGCCAGTACCCTGGGTCCGCTCGGCGGCCGGGTCGATCCGCTTCACCAGTGCGGTGGGATCCGCAATGCTGAGCGTGACCGGCACGGTGACAGTAGCGTTGGCAGGAACCTGCACGGGTGCAGTGCTGACGCTGATGCTGACGCCGGGCATGTCGGTTGCGGGCAGGTACTCGGGCGTGTACGTCTTCGGTGAATCGCCCTTGTTCTCAACCGTGATGGTGCGCGTGATCTCAACCGGATCCGCTCCGACTTCCAAGACGCCGAAGTTCATGGACGTCAGACGCGGGTTCTCTGCGTCGTAGGCCAGGACCTTTGTGCTCAGGGCGTCCAGGGCGTCAACGCGTCCGGATCCAACGCGGTTCGGCGCATGAACTACGCCTTCCCCGGCGAATACGTCGTGGGTCGCCGTGTTCATGATGATCGACTTGACCTCGTACGGGTTGTAATCCGTCGCGCCCACAACGAGTGCGGCAATACCCGCTACGTTCGGGGCAGCCATCGAGGTGCCGGACTTGATGGAGGCGCCGGTGCCGGTGCCAACCTGGGCGGACTTGATCTGCGTTCCCGGGGCGGCGACGTCGGGCTTGATCACGCCGTTGGATCCGTGGACGCCGCGCGAGGAGCTGGCGTTCAGGGTGTCCAGCGCGCCGGACTGTCCGGTCACGCTGCCCACCAGCTCGGGAGCGAGCTGAATCTGCAGGGTCCCGGCCTCGGCGGCCGGCCGCAGCTGCTCGCTGGATTCGCGGGTGAACTGGAAGCCGGGGATCGCAGCGTTTCCGGCAATGCCGGCCGAGAAGCCGTTCAAAGTGGAGTCAAGGACGACGCCGGCGTAGCCTGCGGTTGCGGCGTTGTTCCAGCGGACGGCCGAACCGCATTCGCGGGTGGCCGCGTCCTCATCCCAGGTCAACCAGACCCATTTGCCCGCATTGGCGCCCGCGGGTTCCAGTGCGGCGCAACCGTCGGAGTTGCCGCCCTGCGGCCCCATCACCACGGTTCCCGTAAGAGCAGCCTCGTCGGCGGAGGCGTAGTCGAAGCTGGAGGTGTACTGGCCCTTGGCGGTTCCTGCAGTCGGAGCCAGGATGCGTGCAGCGTCCAGGGTGGTCTGGGACCCGACACTGTTCGCCACGGTAAGTGCAGTCTCTGCACTGCCGGGGGAGCCGCCGATGTCGTAGATGTCGCCGGAGTTGCCCGACGACACGACCGAGAGGATGCCCTGGGCCGTGAGTGCGTTGACAATGTCGTTTTCGGGATCGTCATAGGCGGGGAAAGCGGAACCCAGGGACATGTTCACAACCTGGGCGCGGTCGCTGAAGTCGCCGTCGTCGTTCGGGTCCAGGACGTAGTCCAGGGCCTGGCCGACAACCTCGGAGGAGCCCACGCAACCGAAGACGCGGACGCTGACGAGCTTTGCGTTCGGCGCGGTGCCCGGGCCGATGCCCATGGCGTTCACCTGGTCGCCGGTGAGCGTGGAGTAGTCCCCGCTGAATGTGGTTCCGTCAGCGTTGGTGCCGTAACCCGCCGCGGTTCCCGCGACGTGGGTGCCGTGGCTCCCGCAGTCCAGGGGGTTGGCATCCGGGACGGGGATGGGGCTGTACGTGGCGGGGTCCGAGGGATCTGCGTTGTAGGCGTCACCGACGAGGTCCCAGCCGCCCGCGAACTTCTCCGGGTCGTAAAGGCCTGAGTCTGCTGCCGGAATAGTGGGCGAAGCCTGCGCCGTCTCGAACGCTTCCTGGGTGCCCGGGCCGCCGAAGTCTGAGTGCGTGTAGTCCAGGCCGGTGTCGAGGACGGCAATGGTGACGCCCTCACCGGTCTGGGAACGCTGCACCCAGGAATCCACGGCACGGACATCGATATCCCCGCCCTTGTTGTCAAAGGTCTTGGGAACGATGCCGGTGATCTTAACGACGTCGCCGCGTGCTGCCAGCGCCCTGATTGCCTCAGCGTCGCCGTTGATGGCAACACCCGGGATGCTGTTGGTGGTGGTGTAAAGAATGGACGAGGAAGCGGCCTGTGCAACTTCTTCGGCCTTAGTCTCGATGCCGCTGCGGATTTCCTGCACCTGGCCGGACTTGTTCAGCGGTTCAGCGAGTCCTTCGAGTACTTCGACGGGCTGGGTCTGTTCATAGGCGCCTTTGCCGCTGAACTGTACGAAAACCGAGACCGGGCCCTGCTTGGTTTTGAGATCCGGTGAGACCTTGAAATCAGGCGTAACCGTTTCGATTCCCCGAATGGTCGGTTCCTCGTTTGCGGTCCCCTCAGTGGCCGCAGCCGGTGCCCACATGCTGGAGGCGAGGGCAAGGCCGGCGACTGTTGCCAGCGCTGCCTTTCCTGCTCTCCGGTGGTTTGGATTGTTCATACTTCTCCCTCAAAAGAGGCCGCCGGGGCCAGGGACAAGTACGGCAGTGAGTTCCGCAGAGTGACCGAGACCGGCGAACCTGGCAAAATGGATAGGCAGATCCGGTGCCTCAGAATGCAGTGACCCCCCAAAGAAGCGACCCCGAACGCTGCAGCACTGTTAGTAGAGTCATCCCTCCAAGGAGGGATGTCAACGGTGTTACCCGTGTTACGCACGGGTAATTTGTGACGGGTCGGGTGCATAACCCTTCTTGGTAAGGTGGCCTGAAAGTTCGTCAAAGCTGGGAGCCACGTGGTTTTAGATTCTGCCTCCGTCGGGATTGTTGTCAGGACGCGGAACAGGCCGCTGTTTCTGGCCCGGGCCCTGGAGAATATCTTCTGTCAGAATTTCTCTGATTTCACTGTGGTCGTCGTCAACGACGGCGGCGCCCCGGCCGACGTCGAGCAAGTAGTTTCGGGCGTCCCGGATGAGTACCGGGAACGTATTACCGTGCTTCATCGGCCTGAAAGCCGAGGCATGGAAGCTGCCTCCAACGCGGGCATCCGGGCATGCTCAAGCACCTACATTGCCATCCATGATGATGACGATCTGTGGCATCCCGATTTCCTCAAGCGGACCGTGGATTGCCTGGAAGACACTGCTGCCGCAGGTGTCATGGTCCGGACAAACATCCGCTATGAACAGATGGCTGACGGAGATATCCGCGAAATCGACTCGGTTCCCTTCTGGCCTGACATGAAGCAGATTTCCCTCGGCTCCATGCTGCGGATCAACCAAGCCGTGCCCATTTCCTTTCTTTACCGGCGGTCCCTGCACGACGAGCTCGGGTATTACGACGAGAGCCTCGAAGTGGTGGGCGACTGGGAATTCCATCTCCGGGTCCTGTCCCGGCATACCCTGGAATTCCTCGACGGCGAAACGCTGGCGTTCTGGTGCCAGCGTCCGGATGCATCCGGCGACAGTGCAAACAGCGTAAACAACAAGGCCGACGCGCATCGCCGTTTTGATGCCCGGGTCCGTGACGCCTACCTCCGCGAGGACATCTCCCGGCACGGTATGGGAAGCCTGCTGCACCTGACCAAGCTGCTGGCCCGGCAGGAAGAACTCCTGGATGAAAACCGCCGGCGGATGGAGGAGATGGAACATAGATTGAATGAGTCCCTCCTCCGGCTGGAAGATACGGTGGTGCGGCGGACCAGTCTCAGCAGCTCGGTCGGCCGGATGCGTTCGGCGGCCGGGCAGATCCGTTCCCTGATCGGCAGGGCGGGGAGGTGACGCGGGTTGCCGTGTTGGCCGACGTCGGACAGCACGTTTACCACGTGGGAGACGAAGCCATGGGGCTCGCGGCTGCCGACGAGCTGGCCGGGCGCGGGTTCGACGTCGTCCTGCTTTCCCGGGACCCCGAACAGACGCAGGACGGCTACGGGCATCCCGCCGTATCGACTCTCGAGTTTCCCTGGAGTCCTGCTGAGCGCGAGGACTACCTGCGCCGCATCCAGGAGCATCTTGCCGGGTCGTCATCATTGCCGGAGTCGGATCCTGCCCTGGCGCTGAGGGAACAGCTGGCGTCAGTGGATGCCGTGCTGATTGCCGGCGGGGGGAACCTGAACTCGCGCTACGGGTGGCTCCTGTATGAGCGTGCCGCGGTGGCAGCCATTGCCCGTAGCCTCGGCAAACCCGTAGTGGTGTCCGGCCAGACACTCGGCCCGGTTTTGACAGCCCGGGACGCCCAGACACTGGCCGAAATGCTTCAAGGCGCCCAACTGGTCGGAGTCCGGGAATCCACTTCTGCCCGGATTGCCCTGGAACTGGGTGTGGAGGCAGCACACGGGTTGGATGATGCCTCGTTCCTCGCTGACCCGGCGCTGCCCGATGACGGCGGCCCCGCCGTGCCGCAGGACGCCGCTCGGCCCGTACCGCGCTATGAAGCTCCGGCGGGGGGCTACGTGGCAGTTACGTTTGCCCCGGGACGGGATGACGGCTTCCGGCGTGGGCTTGCGGCAGCACTGGATCAGCTGCACGCCAAAACGCAGCTGCCCGCTGTGTTCATTCCGCACATGGGTGTCCCCGGAAACATCGACGCCGACGCCGGCATGCATGCGGAAATCGCGGCACTGATGGCCACGCCTGCCGTCCTGGTGCCGGTCGTGGCCGCCCGTGAGGCTGCCCGGCTCACACGGGGTGCGTCCCTTGTAGTGACCACCCGCTACCACCCGGCGGTGTTTGCGCTTTCGGCCGGTGTTGCCGCCGTGGCGTTGTCCGTGGAGGCCTACTCCGATGCCCGCCTGCGGGGCGCCCTGGAGAACTGGGGAATGGCTGATTTTGTGCTGTCGCTTCCCGCACTGCAGCAGGGCCTGCTGGAAGAGGCGCTGCTGGAAGCATGGGAACGGCGTGCCGAAACAGCGAAGCACCTGAAGGCAGTGCTGGATTCCCGTACCCGCGACGCAGGCATCTGGTGGGATCGGGTGGCTGCCGTGCTGCAGGCCGATACTGCGGCAGCGCCGAACGTTGCTGGGTTGCCGGGGACACCGGGCCTGTCGCCGAGTGCCCGGCTGGAAGGCCGCGGGGAGTGGGTGGCGGCGGAGACTGCGCTGCGCCGGCAGTTCTACCCGCAGTCCCTCCTGGCAGCACGGCTGGCCGCGGAGGACGAACGGGTGCAGTCCTTTACCGCTCCTATCGACCGTGCCCTGGAGCAGGAGCAGGCGGCGCACCAGCGGTTGGCGGGCAGCAGGACCGTGCAGACCGCTTTGGGGTTGCACAGTTCCTTGTCGAAGTTCCGCCGCGGCCGCGCCTAAGCGGCAGGCGGGTGCATGGAAAGCGCCGCGTACCTTCCGCCGCTGTCATGGACGACAGAGGGCAGAAGGGACGCGGCGCTTCGGCTGAAACCTAGAGGGCCGGGCCCTGACCGGCGTTGCCCTGCCACAGCGCATCAAACGGTGCGTTGGAGGAAACGCGGTTGCGGATACCTTCGGTGACGAAGGCCTTTGCCGTCTTGGCCGCTTCCAGAGGCGTTGCCCCCTTGCCCAGTTCGGCAGTGATGGCCGCTGCGAGGGTGCAACCGGCACCGCTGACAGCCACCTCGCCTACCTTGGGTGCCCGCAGGACCTCCATGGTTTCACCGTCGTAGAAGACGTCGACGGCGTCGTCGCCTTCCAGCCGGACCCCGCCCTTGGCCAGCACTACGGCTCCGCTGGCTTCATGGATGCGGCGGGCTGCTTCCTGCAGGTCTTCCACGGTCTCAATGGAGTCCATGCCGGACAGTGACATGGACTCGAAGTGGTTGGGGGTGACGAAGGTGGCCAGGGGGAGGATCTGGGCCTTGAGCGCCTTGTCGGTGTCCAGTGCTGCGCCGGGCTCCTGGCCCTTGCAGATGAGCACCGGGTCCAGCACGAGGTTCTTCCAGTCCTGGGACTGCAGCGCCTTGGCGACGACGTCGATGGTTGCCGGGGTGCCGAGCATGCCGATCTTGACCGTGTCGAGGTCATAGGCGGTCATGATGGCTTCGAGCTGGTCGGTAATGACCTGCGGGTCCACCGGGACGAACCGGTGGTTCCACGAATCATTGGGATCGAAGGACACAATGCAGGTCAGGGCGGTGATGCCGTAGACGCCGAGTTCCTGGAAGGTCTTCAGATCGGCCTGGGCGCCGGCGCCGCCGGTGGCTTCGGAACCTGCGATGGTCAGCGTGACGGCCGGGGCTGAGGCCGCAGAAGTGGATGTGTTTGCAGACATGGGTCCATCTTCCACCCAAAACGGCGGAACCGGCCACCCTTGCAAGACGCGCTGTTACGGCGCGCCGTCGTCGTCCCCCGCCGCCGCTGCGGGCTAACCGTCCCGGCGGACCCCTCGGAGCAGGCGGACTATGTCTTCCAGGATGTTCCGGACCACCGGGAGTCGGGACAGGATCACGAGTTTGGCCACCAGCGGGGCCAGATTCGCGGCCAGCCGGTGGGACCTGCGCTGGCCGGGGGAACGGTCATACACCCAGAAGAAGGTGATCCCCATATGCATCAGCCAGAGCAGTTCGGGCAGGTCGTTGCGGATGGCCACGGGCGGCTGCGGCCGGGCGGTGGATACCGCCTGCCGGAACATCGCGATGGATTTCCCCCGCCCGACGGCGCCGTCCTCCCTGCGGTTCGGCGACATGGCGTCGCGCAGGAAATGCGTGCCGAAGGCGTGGTACGGCTCCATGGTGGTCAGGCCCGTGGACAGAATGACCGCCAGGTTCTCGCCCAGGTTGTGGCCCTCCCGGATCTGCGGCAGCGCAAGCGAGCGGTGTTCGTCCTGGAGGGATCGGTATAGCTCGTGGAGGAGGTCATCCTTGGAACGGAAATAGTAATAGGCGTTGCCTACCGAAACGTTTGCCTCCTGCGCGACGGCGCGCATGGTGGTCTTTTCGTAGCCCTGTGAGGCGAAGAGGCGCAGCGCGGTGTCGATGAGGAGCCGGCGCGTCTGTTCGCTCTTGGCGATGACGGCCAATGATGCTCCCTTTGCAGTAATTCCAGCGTTTAGTAGACCATTCTTTTGAACGTGTTCAAAATAGGGCGCGCGGCAGGAACTGACCGGGCATGGCAGAATGGAGGCGGTCCAATCGGGCCGCCCGGGGCAGCGGGCACAGTGCTAATACAGCCGGCGAAAGCCAGGCGAACCACTACCGGAACGGAAATGCCATGGATGCACAGCCACGGGCAGCTGTGAAAACTGCTGCAACTTATGCCTCCCGCGGGAGCTCGCAGTACGACCTGATCCTCACCCTGATGTGCGTGGTCATCGTCATTTCGAATATCGGCGCCACCAAGGGCGTGCAGTTTTCCCTTCCCGGCGGCTGGGACATTGTCACCGACGGCGGGTTCTTCCTCTTTCCGCTCGCGTACATCCTCGGCGACGTGGTCAGCGAGGTTTACGGCTTCAAAGCAGCCCGCCGGGCCATCTTCACCGGCTTTGCAATGGCACTTCTCGCCGTCGCGAGTTTCGCGGTAATCATTGCCCTGCCTGGATTCACGGATGCCTACGGGCTGGAGAAGCAGGCTGCACTGGAAGTGGCACTCGGTCCGGTCTGGCAGATTGTGCTTGCGAGCCTGCTGGGGTTCCTGGCCGGCCAGCTGCTGAACTCAATGGTGCTGGTGCGGATGAAGGAGCGGTTCCGCGAGAAGGCGCTGGCCGGGCGGCTGATGGTGTCCACCGGTGTGGGGGAGTTTGCGGACACCCTGATCTTCTGCGCCATTGCGGCTCCGGTCATCGGGATTACCGACGCCGGCGGGTTCTTCAACTACGTCCTGTTCGGCTTCCTCTACAAGACGCTCATCGAGTACCTTTTTGTGCCGGTCACCGCGCTGGTTATCCGGGTCATCAAGAAGCGCGAACCCAGCTACGTGCCGGCTGAGCTGGAGCCTGTCGCGGCGTAGGGGCGGGATGCCCGTCAGGTCACCGGGCGAAATCCCTGCCCAGGTGTGCAAAGGTGGGGGAACGCCAGCGTTTCACTTCCCCAGTACGGCAGGAGACAAACATGAGCAATCCAGTCCCGAACCCCGGTGCCAAGGCAGTAGATGAAAATCTTGCCGGAACCGCGGAGGAATTCAACGATGAAGTCACCAAGGCGATGATCGACGACGCCCAGGAGAAGGATTCGAGCCCCGGAGACGAAGAACGCGATGCGCAGCCCGCCTTGGAAGAGGATGAATCGACCCAGGCTAAGCCGGACAATTCCTAGCAGCTCGGCTCTCTGCAGAATCCACTCGATACACAACAGGAGGACAGTGTGCCCGAGGACAAAGATTTCGAACACAACGAAACCAAGGCCGAAGAACAGCTCCAGATTGTAGATCCGCCGGAACCGGGCGACGAAGAGGCCGGACAGCAGCAGGCCGGGCACGCAGACGGCTCACCCACCGGAGGCCCGGAAGATCCCACTGCCGAAGAGCAGAACGTCACCGGAGAACCGGACGACCAGCAGAACGAATCGCTGCCGCGGACCTGGAACTAGGGAGTCTGCAGGCAAGTACTACGGCGGTAGGGCGCTGCGCAGCTACTTACCGCTGTAGTACTTGCCCAGGACCTCCGCCTTGAAGTCGAAGAACGTACCGTCGTCGATGGACAGCCGGGCGTCGTCAACGAGCTTCACGGTGAAGCGTTCATTGTGAATGGAAATCAGCGTGTGGCTGACCATTTCGTTGGACTTGAACAGGTGCTGGATGTAGGCACGGGTGTAGTTGGTGCAGGTATAGCAATCGCAGCCGTCCACCAACGGCCCGAAGTCCCGCTTGAACTTGGCATTGGACAGGTTCTTGCGGCCGTACGGCGTGTAGAACGCCGAATTCCGGGCCACCCGGGTCGGAGAAACGCAGTCAAAGGTGTCGGCACCGTTTTCGATGGCGGTGAAAATGTCATCCGGCTCTGAAATGCCCAACAGGTGCCGGGGCTTATTCTCCGGAAGCTCCTCCGTGCACCACCGGACAATGGTGCCGAGGTTTTCCTTTTCGAACGCGCCGCCCAGGCCGAAGCCGTCAAAGTCCATGGCACCGAGATCCCGGGCCGCCTTACGCCGCAGGTCTTCGTACTGCGCACCCTGCAGCACGCCGAACAATGCCTGGTAGGGCTTGTCGGCGCGTTCCTCGGTGAGCCGCTGGTGCTCGGCAAGGCACCGCAGCGCCCAGAGGCGGGTGCGTTCCAAGGACATTTCCTGATACCCGCGCGAATTCATGAGCGTGGTCAGCTCATCAAAGGCAAACATGATGTCGGCGCCGATTTTGTGCTGCACCTGCATCGAAATTTCCGGGCTGAACCGGTGCTTGTCCCCGTTGAGATGGGACTTGAACCAGACGCCGTCGTCGTCAATATGGGCCAGGCGCTCCTTGCCGGGCGCGACGTCGTCGTCCGCTCCCGTGGCATGCGTCGTCCCGTCGGCATTCATGTTGATGACCTTCTTGAACCCCGCGCCCAGGCTCATGACCTGGAAGCCGCCGGAGTCGGTGAAGGTGGGGCCGGACCAGTTCATGAACTTCCCCAGACCGCCGGCCTCGTCGAGGATGTCCGGGCCGGGCTGCAGGTACAGGTGATAGGCATTCGCCAGCACGGCCTGGGCGCCAAGCTCCGCGACCGACTCGGGCAGCACGGCCTTGACCGTGGCCTTGGTGCCTACCGCGATGAATGCCGGAGTGGCGATCTCGCCGTGGGGCGTGGAGATGGTGCCGGTGCGGCCCTGAAAGCCGCCGCCGTTCGCCTCGACTCGCTGTTCGGCCGCTGCAGGGGCGGTTTCGCGCAGGCGCTTACCGAGGGTGAAGGAAAAGGCTGAGGAAGACACTCCTCCATTTTGCCCTACCCGGCGCCCGCCTTCCGCCGGGTGTTCCTGCTGCGAGATGCACCACATTTATTCAGCCCTGTGCTTTGCCGGGGATAGGTTGGATGGGCGGAATTCAAAGCCGGCCTCCAGCCGCCGGAACATCCCACATTCCTCCTATGCCTACGGCCCGAAAGGCAGAGGTCACCAGCGTTGACGCACCTGCAGGAAATGTTCAAGATCGCTCCGGCGAACAATGACCACCACGCAGCCATCCGGTGCGCCATCGGCCTGGGGGTGCCGCTTTTCCTCGTGCTTTTCCTGGGGCGGATCGACCTCGCCATTTTCGCGACTTTCGGTGCCTTCACCGGGATCTACGGCAGGAATGAACCGCACCGCCAGCGGCTGGGCCATCAGGTCCGCGCGGGGACACTTATGCTGGCCGTCATCCTGGCCGCAGCGCTGTGTGCCCGGCTGGACCTGGATGACTGGGGAACCGTCATCGGCACGACGGCGGTCGCCGGGCTGGGGACCATAGCCACTGGCTTCTGGCGGCTGCGCCCCGTGGGCTCCCTGTTCCACATCTTCGCCTTCGCCGCGATCTCTTCGGTCCCGAACCAGCCCCCGCTCTGGCAGGGGATGCTTGCGGCCGTCCTAACGGTGGCGTTCTCCATCCTGCTGGGCCTGTCCGGGATGCTCGTGCAGAAGTACCGCACGCCATGGAAGCCGCCCGAACGGCTGGAGTTCACGCCGGCCCAGCGCCGCATCATCTACATTGACGGGCTGCAGTATGCGGTGGCGGCAGTGCTGGCAGGCTCCATCGCCACCCTGCTGGGAATCGGCCACAACTACTGGGCTATGGTCGCCGCGACGGTTCCCCTGATCGGCGCAACAGTGCGGCACCGGGTCCACCGCGGCCTGCAACGCATCCTGGGCACGTTCGGCGGCCTCTTGCTGACAGCGCTGATCCTGCTTCCGGGCCTGGAGCCCTGGCAGATGGTCCTGGTCATTGCCGCCTGCCAGTTCGGGGCCGAAATGTTCATTGCCCGGCAATACGCGCTGGCCCAGGTGGTGGTCACTCCGCTGGCGCTGGTCAGCACGGAGCTGGCCCACCCGAGCAACCCGTTGGAACTGCTCCGGGACCGCGGCATCGAAACGCTGATCGGCGCCGTCGTCGGCATGGCCGTGGTGGGAGCCGTACATCTACGGCAGAAGCAGCTGCACCGGCAGCGGGAGTCCGCTAGCCGCGGACGGCAATAAGCTCGGTGCGGATGCGCCGGTCGAGCTCGGCGTCGGACAGCGTCTGGGAACCGCCGTGGGAGCGCAGGTAGAGCAGGGCGTTCAGGCGCAGGATCCGCCACTCCCGCTCGCTGGCGTCTTTTCCGGCCTCGGCAGCCCGGTGAATCTCGCGGTCGTACAGGTTGGGTTCGTTCAGCTGCCGCTGCAGCAGCTCGGCGGCCAGCTTGGCCTTCATCGGGTCCGTCTCGGAAGTATCCGCCGCACGCACGGCATGGCTGTACGCCGCCGCGCTTTCGGCATCCCCGGCCTCATGGGTGATGTGCGCCGCGAGGGCCAAAGCGCCCTGGATCCAGTTCCACCGGCCGAAGTTCCCATCAAAGGGAAGCCCGGTGATGACGTTGCAGACCTTCAGGGCATTTTCGGCGTCGCCCAGATCGATGAAGAGAATGTGCGCCAAATCTCGGACATCCTGCAGATGACTGCCGGATTTCACGTTCAAACCACGCTCCAAACGCGCGGCAATCTCCTGTACGGCGGAGTTTTCCGGGTGGGCGGCAGCGGCGTCGGCAATGATTTCGGCCGCGTTGTCTTCCTCCGAAGGCACCTGCCGAACGGCGTCCGACGGCGCGCCCTCGGGAGCCGGAGCCTGAACCCGGACGGCGGATCCGTAGGCCAGCCGGAGCGAGGTTCCGTCATCCAATTTAGCGATGACCAGCGCCGGAACACCGAAATCATCGGCCTCCACGCTGGTTCCGGCTACCGGAGCCAGTGGTTCTGCAGCACCCTCACCCGGGACAAGGATCTGTCCGGGGGCAAGCAGTTCCGCATTGACCCGGAACGCGTACGTTTCCGGCAGGCTCTCAGACATGACGATTCCTTCGTGGTTGGACCTCGGCTCCCCAGAACCTCCAGTATATAAAGCTTGTCAGCGGCGCCCTTGTCAGCGTCCCCAGCCGGCCGAGGCCAGTGCCTGGCGCAGCAGGTCCCCGCGGCCGCCCGAAAATTCGGCGTAGATCGCGGGGCTGAGTGCCTCATCCGGAGTCAGCCAGGACAGTTCCAGTGCATCCTGGCGGGGATTGCACTCACCGGTCACGGGAATCAGATAGGCAAGCGCCACGGCATGCTGGCGTTCATCCGTCAGCCCGCTCTGGGAGGGGGAAGGGAAGTACTCGGCGACGGCGAACGGCACCAGGGTGGGCGGCAGCTGCGGCAGCGCCATCGGCCCAAGATCCTTCTCCAGGTTGCGCAGCAGGGCGCCGCGGATGGTTTCGCGGTACAGCACCCGGCCCGAAACGAAGGAACGCACCATCTGCCCTTCCGGGGTCGCCTGCAGCAGCAGCCCAACCTCGGTGACATAGCCCAGCGGGTCACACCGCACGGGCACGGCCTCGACGTAAACCATGGGCAGACGCTGCCGGGCCTCGTAGAGATCTTCCTCGGAGAGCCAGCCTGGATACGGGTCAGGAGTACGAACGTTCATAGCAGTGTTCTACCTCAAAGGTGCCGTGCCAGTCACACGGCACGCTACGCTTCGGCCATCGGCTGAACCGGCCCGGACCCTTTCAGCCCGGCAGGTGCTTCCCTAGACTTGGGCTATGACACGGGACCTCCCGGAGCTTCTCCTGCCCGATGCCGGGGCCTGGCGGGAGTGGCTGGAGCAAAATTACGGGTTATCCGGCGGCGTCCGTCTGGTGCTGGGGAAGAAGGGCGGAAACGTCACCCGGTTGACTTACCGCGAGGCCCTCGACGAAGCGCTCTGCTTCGGCTGGATCGATGCCCAGGCTGACCGGCGCGACGAGGAAAGCTACCTGCAGCGGTTTCAGCCGCGCGGTCCGCGCAGCATCTGGTCGCTGCGGAACGTCGGCTACATCAACCGGCTGGAAGCGGAAGGACGAATGCATCCGGCCGGCCGGGACGCCGTGCTCAGCGCCAAGGTGGACGGCCGCTGGGATGCCGCCTACGCCGGATCGGCAACAGCGGAAATCCCGGAGGACCTGCGCGCGGCCATCGCCGCCGTTCCCGCAGCCCAGGAAATGTTCGACGTGCTGACGTCGCAGAACCGGTTCGCCATGTACTTCCGGCTTAAAGGCCTCAAGACGCAGGCGGCCCGCGAGCGCCGGATCGCAGACTATGTGCAGATGCTCAGCGAACACCGCGCCCCCTACCCGCAGAAACGGAAGCCGTCGCTTCCGCCGGCGGTTGAGGGGACGCCGAAGGACTAATCGCAGCCGGGTCGGCTGCCACGATTTCCCCGGAAACCTGTCCGTCCGTCAGAATCCCGCCCCAGGAGGTCCACATGTGCCGACTCTTTGGTATGCATGCCGGGAAGGATCCGGTCCGGGCTACGTTCTGGCTCCTTACGGCCCCGGACAGCTTGGCCCGGCAGAGCCATAAGGAAGCGGACGGCTTCGGGATCGGCACCTTCACTCCTGACGGCAGCCCGGTGGTCGATAAAGCGCCCATCGCTGCGTATGAGGATGTGCAGTACGCCCAGGAGGCCCGGGACCTGGAAAGCACCACCTTCCTGGCGCACGTGCGTTACGCCAGCACCGGCGGGGACACGGACGTTAACACGCACCCCTTCGAGCAGGACAGCCGTCTCCTGGCCCACAACGGGGTGGTGGAGGACCTGGACAAGCTCGATGACCGGCTGCGCCAGCTGGAGATGTACCACCTGGTCAAGGGCGAAACGGACAGTGAACGGGTCTTCGCGCTGATCACCGGCGCAGCGAGGGTGAACGGCGGCGACGTTTCCGCAGCCATCGCGTCCACGCTGACCTGGATAGCGCAGAACCTGCGGCTGTACGCGGTGAACATCATCCTCACCACCGCCACCGACCTGTGGGCCGTCCGCTACCCGGACACCCATCCGCTGTACGTCCTGCAGCAGGGGCCGCGGGGTCCGGTGGGGGAGAAGCGGAGCAACCGGATCAGTGTCCACAGCGACCAGATACGCCAGGAGAAGCGGCCGGAAGTCCTGGTGGCCACCGAAAAGATGGACGCCAACCCTAACTGGCGGCTGCTGGACTCCGGCGAAATGCTGCATGTGGACAGCGAACTCAATGTCCGGCGCACGTTTCCGCTCCCGCAGCACCCGCAGCACCTGATCACGCTGGCGGACCTGGACCCGGCAGCGGCGGCGTCGCAGCACCCGCTCAAGACGGGTTGACGCTGTGCCTCAGGTGAGGTCCGCCCCGGCCCGCTGCACCCGCGCCGACGCTTCCAGGACCATCCAGGCTTGCAGCTGGGTGGAAAGCCCGACGGCGGTGCCGCCCGGGTAGGACACGGCGGCCGGTTCCAGCGGCTTGGCGGAGAAGAGGATCCAGTCTGCCCGTTTGCTGCGCCCCTCCCACAGGGCCTGCGCCGTAGCTTCCACCAGGGCGGCAGCCGTCCGCCGGGAAGGTTCCGGCAGGGCGGGGGACACGGCGGCCTGGGCCAGGTACCGCGCCAGGATTCCCGTGAATAGCCCGCCGTCGCCGGTGCCGTGGGTGCGCAGCACACGCGAGGTGCCGCCGTCGTCGGTCAGGTGGGTGTCGACGGCGCGCACCAGTTCCTCAGCGCGGGTGAGATTGGCACTGCCGCCGAGCTCGAGCAGGGCACCCAGGGCAGGCCCCTGGTTGTACGTGAATACGGTGCGCTCCAGCTGTGGACGGCCCCGGACCACCTTGACCCCGTCCAGGTACAGTCCGGTTTTCGGATCCAGCACGGTGGCGTTGAGCCAATCCACCAGCTGCTGAGCCCGGTCCCGCGACCCGGTGCGGACAAAATGCAGGGCAGCGGGAGCGGTGGCCGGAGTGTTCTTGAAGTTACGGTCCTTGTTCCAGTAGATGCCGCCGCCCAGTTCCGGAGTGTGGGCGGACTCCAGCGCTGCGTTCAGGGCGGAGAGGATTTTCCGGTAGGGGCGCTGCCGGTCCCGCGCTCCGGACAAAGAGTTCAGCCGGCCGACCGCCAGGGCCAGCCACGCCATGTCGTCGTAGAAACGGTTGGTGTAGTGCATCCGGTTCCGCAGCCCGATGGTCCGGACCAGCGCCGGTGCCAGGTCCGCAGCTGAGGGATGCTCCGGTCCGCGGAACGGGGTGCCGGTGCGGCGTTCGCGCAGGCCGGCGTCGATCAGGGCATCGAGATAGTGTGCCTGCCACCAGTAATGCCAGGGCTGGCGCAGCTGCTGCAGCCGGGAAGCCGGATGGCTGGTGGCCGCCAGATGGGTCCCGGGCAACCCGGCCAACGAACGGCCAAATGCAGCGCTCACGGTGCGGGCGGCAGCCTCGGCGCGGTCGTCGGCGTCCAAGGCGGAATCCTCATAAAGCATGCGCCAACCCTATGCCAGCCGCCGAAGATGCGGCACCGGCCAACGCACAGTAGGCTCGGATACTGCCGGTGTGACATAGACGACACTGCCGGTGAGTAAATCTGCCAGGAGGAACGCATGGACATCGCAGGCGCATCGGCCATAGTCACAGGGGGAGCGTCCGGACTCGGGCGGGCGACGGCGCGGAGGCTGTACGACGCCGGCGCCTCCGTTGTGTTGGTGGACCTGCCGCAGTCCGAAGGCCTTGCCTATGCAGCGGAACTGGGGGACAACGCCCGGTTCGTGCCCGGCGACGTAACCAACCCGGAACAGATGCAGGCCGCCGTCGAAGCAGCCATGGCTGCAGGACCGCTCCGGGTGGCCGTGAACTGCGCGGGCATTGCAACGCCGGGGAAGGTGCTGGGCCGCGACGGCGTCCTTCCGCTGGAGGACTTCGCCCGTGTGGTCAGCGTGAACCTGATCGGCACCTTCAACGTCACCCGGCTCGCCGCCGCTGCCATGGCCGAAACGGATCCGGTCACCGCCAACGGCACCGAGGAACGCGGCGTCATCATCAACACAGCCTCCGTTGCCGCCTTTGACGGCCAGATCGGCCAGCCCGCCTACTCGGCGTCCAAGGGCGGCGTGGCCGCGATGACGCTCCCGCTGGCGCGTGAGCTGGCCCGCCACCTGATCCGGGTGGTCACCATCGCGCCGGGCATCTTCGAAACACCCATGATGGCGGGACTGCCGCAGGCCGCCCAGGATTCCCTGGCCGCGCAGGTGCCGCACCCTTCGCGCCTGGGCCGGGCCACGGAATACGCCTCCCTTGCCGCCCACATCATTGAAAACCAGATGCTTAACGGCGAGACGATCCGCTTGGACGGCGCCATCCGGATGGGACCGCGCTGACCTTGATGAGTACCCCCGCACCACTGCACCAACTGCCCGATGCTGATTTCTACGGTTTCGAAGACCTGCTCAGCGACACCGAGAAAACCAAGCTTGCCGAACTGCGGCGCTTCCTCGCCGAGGAAGTGCTGCCGCACGCCGTGGACTGGTGGAACGAGGCGCGTTTCCCTTCCGACCTCCTGCCGAAGCTGGCACAGCTGGAACTTTCCACGCCTGTCCAGCAGGGATACTCGCCGCTGTTCGCCGGTCTGGTGATCGCGGAAATGACCCGCGCCGACACCTCGCTCGCCACGTTCTTCATGGTCCACCACGACCTGTTTGTCGAAGCGCTGCACATCTTCGGCTCCGAGGAGCAGAAATCCCGGCTGCTCGACGACGCCCGTGCGCTGCGGATTACCGGTGCCTTCGCACTGACCGAGCCGGAACACGGTTCCGATGTTGCCGGCGGCATGTCCACCACCGCAGTGCGCGACGGCGACACCTGGGTGCTCAACGGCGCCAAACGCTGGATCGGCAACGGTACTTTCTGCGACTACATGGTCCTGTGGGCCCGGGAGCCGGAAACCGGACACACCCGCGGTTTCCTGCTCGACGCGAACCTGCCCGGAGTAACCCGGACCCGGATCGAGAACAAGACAGCACTGCGCACCGTGCAGAATGCGGACATCGTGCTGACGGACGTCCGGGTTCCCGCCGCGGACCTGCTCGCCGGAGTGGAAAGCTTCGACGACACCAAGCAGCTGCTGCAGGGCTCGCGGATCATGGTCGGCTGGCAGGCGGTGGGAGCGCAGCTGGCCACGTTCGACGTCGCCCGTGCCTACGCCGTCGAACGCCTGCAGTTCGGCCGTCCGCTGGCAGCCTTCCAGCTGATCCAACAGCAGCTGGTGCAGATCCTCGGTAATGCGGTGGCCAGTACCGGAATGCTGGCCCGGGTCACCGAGCTCGAACACGGGGGCTACCCCGTAGCGGGTAACGAAGCGCCCGCCGCCGGTGCAGCCCCCGGAGATATGGCACGGGCTGCCCTGGCGAAGTCCTACGCGAGCGCCAGGATGCGCGAAAGCGTGGCGTTGGGCCGCAGCATCCTGGGCGGCAACGGGATTGTCACCGACTACCGGATGGCCAAGATATTCGCCGATGCCGAGGCCATCTACACGTATGAAGGCACCTATGAGATCAACACGCTGATTGTCGGGCGGGACATCACCGGGGTGTCTGCGCTGCGTTAGGGCTGCTGGGCTGGGGGCCTCTGGCCCCTGCGGGGACTGGAACGGCGGCAACGAAATTTCCGCGCTCGCAGAGCTCGCAGGAAATATTAAAGCCGCCTTCCTCCAGGCCCCTCCGGTGCGTTTCCCTCCGGAGCCAGTCCAGGCCCCTCCGGTTTGTCCGGATCCCTGCGGTTTGTCCGGCCCCCCCGCGGTTTGTCCGGATCCCCGCGTTGCGCGGCGCAGGGATTGCCACAAACTGCAGGGTTTCCGCCTGCGGGGTGGCCCCTTGCGGAGCTCCGCGTGCCGCCTTCCGGCGAGCGTCCTTCGAGGACCCACGTCGCCGTCCGTTCCGAGTGTTTCCCGCGGTTTGTCCGGATCCCTGCGTTGCGCGGCGCAGGGATTGCCACAAACCGCAGGGTTTTCCCCAAACCGCAGGGTTTCCCAAGCAGGGTGGTTGCCCGGCCCGGCGCAGAGGGAGCTAGCTTGCCTGACGGAACCGGGCCAGAGGGTTGGTGGTCCGTCCCGAGAACTGCAGGCCCCCGGACGGGTCGCTGAGGTCACTGCAGGCCCCCGGACGGGTCGCAGAGGTCACTGTAGGCCGCCGGACGGGTCGCTGAGGTCCGGCATCTGCTGCTCATTGCGCAGTTGCAGCCGGGTCAGGCACGGCAGCGCGAAAATCCTCGGCGAAGGTACCCGGGCGGCTGCTTCCGGGAGATCCACCTTGTCTCCCATCACCAGGATTTCCTCGGTTCGAGGATTGCACTTCGCGCTGACGGCGGGGCCATCATGGGTCGGTGGGACCCGTCGGGTGGCATGCCATCCTCAGGATCAGTAGGCTTACTAAATGGGCCGTAGCAACGGCGGCCCGGTTTACCGGACGTGAAAGGCATGGTTTATGACCGAGCAGAGCATTCCCGATCCCGAGCTGGGCGACGATCCGGTTCTCGCCGACGACGTAGCCGCTGTGGCCACACCGGACGAACTGACGGTGGTGTCCGAAGACGAGCTGCTGGAGCAGGACGAGCTGGTGGACGCTGAAGACCTCACGTACCCCGGAGCAGCAGAAGACAACCCGGATAACTGGCAGGAAGACCCGCTGATCCGCGAAGAAGCACCGTTGAACGAACCCGGTGAACTCTCCGATCAGACCCTCCGCGACGACACCGCCGAAGAGCGCTTCCTGAACGGCGATACGCAGATTCCGCCGGAAGCGCCGACCATCGGCGAGGCAGCCAACGACGTCGACTTCGGCGACCCGCTGGCAGGCGAAGAAGAAGACGCAAGCGACGATCCCGCGCACCGCGGCGGAGACCCGCTTGCCAACTTCAACCCGGACGACGTCTAGTCCGGCAGTACATTTCGCCACGGGGTCCGGCAGCACGGTCTACGGACGGCTGCCGGGCCCTTTGCCTTGCCCGGCGGGACTCTGAGTGCCGGCACCGGCAACGCACCGATCAGCACTAGGGTTGATTCATGCCTTCCTTCCGCGTCCAGTTGAATATTCTCGGACTGAAGCCGGGCAACCCGCCCGAGGCGGTCATGGAAACGGCCGTCGCCGCCCTGGGGGCCGCCCACCATGTGGAAGCCAACCAGCTGGACATAGTCTCCGGGGTCCCGCGGATCACACTGCGTTTCACCGTCCCGGATGATGAGTGGTCCGTGGAAAATTCACGGGCCCGTCGCGCCGCCATCAACATGCGGGCCGCGGTGGAAGAAGTAGCGAACGGGCAGGACCTGCGTGTGCTCCGGCGGATGCGCGGACGCTGGACCGTGCTCTAAAAGGACGGCCCTAGGTGCTGGGGAAAGCGTCCAGGGAAAGCCGGCTGCGGTACTCCACCGGCTGGCGGGTCAGCGGATCGGTAAACTGCACGGACCGCGCCAGCAGCTGCAGGGGGCGGGAATAGTCGTCCGGCGCCTGTGGCAGCAACTCCGGGTAGAACGAATCATTCAGGATGCCGATGCCCTGCGACGCCATGTGCACCCGCAGCTGATGGGTCTTCCCCGTGTGCGGCAGCAGTCGGTACCGGCCCAGCCCGCCGCTGCTCTCCAGCAGCTCAATCCGGGTCTCCGCGTTGGGCTCGCCCTCGACTTCCTGGGCCAGCAGGTAAGTGCGGGATTTGATCATCCGGCTGCGGACAATCCGCGGCAGTTCGAGGTCCTCCCGGACCGGAGCCACGGCCTCGTACTCCTTGCTGATCCGGCGCTTCTCGAAGAGGGTCTGGTACTTGCCCCGGGTATCGGGGTTGGTGGAGAACAGCAGCACACCGGCGGTCATGCGGTCCAGACGGTGCATGGGAATCAGGTCCGGAATCCCCAATTGGACCCGCAGCCGCACCAGGGCCGACTCGGCCACGTACATGCCGCCCGGCGTCGTCGGCAGGAAATGCGGCTTGTCCACCACCAGCAGGTCCTCATCCTGGTGCAGGATGCCGATCTCCACCGGGATGCGCTCTTCCGGCGGAAGCTCGCGGTAGTACCAGATGAAGGTGTGCTCGGTCAGGGGCGTGGCTGCGGTCAGTGGAATGCCGCCCATACCGACTACTTCACCGCGTTCGAACCGTTCCGCGATTCCGTCCGGATCCACATGCCCGAACCGTTCAAGCACGTAGTCCATGGCGGTGTCCCACGGTCCTTCTACGGGAAGGCGCAGGCGGGTGGCATTGACTCCGTTGCGCACGGGAAGCGGGGACTGCATCACGGTTTCAGGATATCGCGCGTGCGGGCTTAAATTGGGCTTGGCTGTTCTGGGTAGAAACAGGCCCGCCCATCTCGAAATCCAGGCAGATCCTGCCGCAGAATCCCCATCCGAAACGGAGCCCGGTGGCCACCAAACGAGTTCTTCCTCCTTCTGACCAGACGGAGCCGACGCCGGTACCGCCCAAGACGACGACGCCGGCCCTGACACCGGAGGAGCGCCAGTCCGTCCTGCGTACCCTGCGTTCGCCGAAACTGCTCAAGACCGAGGTCCTCGCCGGACTGGTGGTGGCCCTTGCGCTCATCCCCGAGGCCTTGGCCTTCTCGGTCATTGCCGGGGTGGACCCGCGGATCGGCCTGTTTTCGGCGTTCACCATGGCCGTCTCCATCGCCTTCCTCGGCGGCCGTCCGGCCATGATTTCCGCGGCCACCGGCGCTGTGGCCCTGGTGATTGCCCCGCTGGTGGCATCCCACGGCGTGGAGTACATGATTGCCGCCGTGCTGCTGGCCGGCGTCTTCCAGGTGCTGCTGGCACTGCTTGGCGTGGCGAAGCTTCTGCGCTTCATTCCGCGCCAGGTCATGGTCGGCTTCGTCAACGCACTGGCCATCCTGATCTTCGTTGCCCAAGTGCCCGAACTGCTGGGGGTGCCCTGGCTGGTCTATCCGCTCGTGGCGCTTGGGCTGTTGATCGTTTTTGGCCTGCCCCGGCTCACGGCGGCGGTGCCGGCGTCGCTGGTGGCCATCGTGGTCCTCACGGCCATTACGGTGTTCGCCTCCCTTGCCGTGCCGACGGTGGGGGACAAAGGCGAACTGCCGGACAGCCTGCCGTCACTGCTGCTGCCCGACGTGCCCTTCAGCCTCGACACCCTGCAGGTGGTCTTTCCCTACGCACTGGCCGTGGCCTTTGTGGGGCTGCTGGAATCGCTCATGACGGCCAAGCTGGTGGATGACGTCACCGACACCCGCTCCAATAAGACCCGTGAAGCCTGGGGCCAGGGTGCAGCCAACCTCATCACGGGGTTCTTCGGCGGCATGGGCGGCTGCGCGATGATCGGCCAGACCATGATCAATGTGAAGGGCTCCGGTGCCCGAACCCGGATTTCCACGTTCCTGGCCGGGGTTTTCCTGCTCCTCCTGGTGGTTGTCCTCGGAGACGTGGTGGCCCTGATTCCGATGGCAGCCCTCGTGGCCGTGATGATCTTCGTGGCCGTCACCAGCTTCGACTGGCACAGCATCCGCCCGTCCACGCTGAAGATGATGCCCAAGAGCGAAACCGCCGTCATGCTGGCCACCGTGGCCGTGACCGTCTGGACC
Organism: Arthrobacter sp. zg-Y238; assembly: GCF_024385525.1. GTDB lineage: Bacteria > Actinomycetota > Actinomycetes > Actinomycetales > Micrococcaceae > Arthrobacter_B > Arthrobacter_B jinronghuae. Next base: position 129,598 of record NZ_JANFLU010000012.1, read on the forward strand.
CACAACCTGGCCAGCGGCGTCGGCGTCGGCGTGCTGGTGGCCATGGTGCTGTTCGCGCGCAGGGTGGCGCACTTCGTCACCGTGGACCGGGCGGTTACCGGGAACGACGCCGATGCCACCGCGGTCTACACGGTGAACGGTGAGCTGTTCTTCGCCTCCTCGAATGATCTGTACTCCCAGTTCGAGTACGTCCTGGATCCCGCGAAGGTGGTCATTGACCTCAGTGGTTCCCACGTCTGGGACGCGTCAACCGTGGCAGCGCTCGACGCCGTGACGGAGAAGTATCGGCGGCGCGGAACCGAGGTTCAGATCACCGGGCTGAATGAAGCCAGCGGTCTGATGCGCGAACGGATGGCCGGAAAGCTGCCGTAGCGGTCGGCGTCGTCCGTGCGGGCGGACATCCGTGTTCAGGCAGCGGCGGTGGCAGCGGCGGCGTGCTGGTGCTGCAGGGATGCCAGCGCCAGCCGGCACTGCTCGGCGCTCGGGCGTTCACGCGGAGAGAGGGAAGTCATGGCGGACAGCAGCGACCGCCAGGCGGCGGGGAGTGCGGGCGGGATCTCCGGTCCGCGGACCGTCCGGGCCGCCATGGAGTCGCCCTGCGGCAGGTCGAAGGCGCGGACTCCCGTCAGGCATTCGAGCAGGACAAGTCCCAGCGAGTAAATGTCCGAGGCGGAGGTCAGGGGCGCGCGCCGCAGCTGCTCGGGACTCATGTAGGGCAGGCTCCCGTAGGACGGTTCCTTATCTCCGACCCTGTGGACGCTGACGGCGATACCCAGATCGGTAATCTTGGCGTGGCCGGTTGCAGGATCCACCAGGATGTTCGAGGGTTTCACGTCCCGGTGGATGTACCCCGCAGCGTGCACGCCCGCCAGTCCGGCGGCCAGCTCGGCCCCGAGTCGTGCTGTGTCCACAGGCTCCAGCACGCCGGGGAGGCTGTGCCGCAGATCGGCGCCCCGCACCAGTTCCAGAACCAGGTACGGCGTCTGCACACCGGTGTCCGGGTGGCTGATGGTGCCCGTGGAAATCATCCGAACCACGTGCGGATTTTCGACGGCTCGCAGTGCGGCCGCTTCCCTGACGGCTTCATGCCCCTGAGGTGCGTGTCCGAGCGGTGCGGAAAAGATCTTGACGGCCACCTTCTGCAGGGAGGAAAGATCCGTGGCACGCCAGACGTAGGCAGCGGTGCCGTGCCCGATGGGCTCATCCAGGCAGAACCGTCCGTCGATGAGGACGTGGGCGCTAAATCCCGAGGCGTCCGAGGCAGGTGGTGGAGCGCTTCTTGTTGGTCGGTATCCGTCCATGCCGCCCCCGCGTATTAGCTAGTTTTCCTAGTGAATAGTTCGGCTAACAATAGGGTGGGCGCGCAGTTGAGTCCAGCCTCCGGGCGGGGAATGTCTGGTTAGGTCGACAAATAGGACGGGGTTAACCCTGCCCTGGGTCCGGGCTCGGGTCCTCCAGGGCGGAACGCAGGCGGTCCATAAAGGAAATGACAATCTCGGCTTCCTGTGGCGACAGCTCTGCGGCGGCCTGCATCATGCGCTGGTGCATATCCCCCACGGTCTGGCGGACGTCGGTGTCCGATGTGTCGGTGGGAACGATCTCCCAGGCACGGCGGTCGTTGGGGCGGGCGCGCCGTCGTACGTATCCGCCGCGTTCCAGCCGGTCGATAAGTGCGGTGGTGGAGGCGGTGGAGATGCCAAGGAGCCTGCTCAGGTCCTTGGGGCCGAGGCTGCCGCCGGCCTGCCGGGCCTGCATCAGGCAGCGCATGGCCAGGAGGTCGTTTTCGTTCATCCCCATGGCGTCCTGGATGCGTCGGCGGACCAGTGTTTCAGCGGCACGGTAACTGCGCACTGCATCCAGTACGGCGCGGGCTTTTGGATGCTCCGGATCGGGGCCGTACCAATAGCCGTCCTGCCCTGAGGGCTGCTGAGGAGTATCCATTCCGCCAATCCTAGCCTTGCTGAAAGGTAGGACAGCTAGGAATCGATGCGATGCATTTCACACCGTAATTAGGGCATAAAAACGTGCTCTAATCTCTTCGGCTGTGGTCAGATGTAGGTGTCCGCTTAGGTAATCCTTACCTCTCGCCTGCGATAGGAACGTCCTTGACTGCACCTGAAATCTCCCCGTCCGGTCCGAAATCCGGACTCTCGCGCCGCAACATCCTGGGCGGAGCCGGGCTCGGCTTCCTGGCGTTGGCGCTGGGGGCCTGCTCCACCCGCGACACCGTGGCCGCGGCAGGGAATGCAGCAGGATCCGGTGGTTTCACCGTCACTGACATGCGCGGCGTCGAGGTTTCCTTCGATGGCCCGGTGCAGAAAATCGCCACCACGGTCATCCCCTCTCCTTCCATGCTGGCCGCGGTGGACGGCGGGTACGGCAAGATCGTGGGCATCAACGAATCCACTCTGCAGGCAAACCGGCAGGGCCTGTTCGGGGAGATGTTCCCGGAATCGAAAACCACCACCACCATCTCGCCGTCGAGCTTCACTCCCAACATCGAGACCATCACCAAGCTGGAACCCGACGTGGTGTTCCAGTGGGCGGACCAGGGCGACGGGCTTGTGGAGCCGCTGGAAAACGCAGGCTTCAAAACAATCTGCCTGCTTTACGGAACGCAGGAGTACCTGGAAACCTGGGTGTCCCTGTTCTCCACCATCCTCGGCAAGCCCGAGCGCGGCACCGAAATTGTGGACTGGATGCATGCTGAAATCGCGCGGCTGGAGGATGAGCTCGCCGGTGTTTCCAAGCCCGTGCGGGTGGTCCACCTCGGCCAGTCGGGCGACGGCTATTCGGCCTCCAACAAGTCCTCCTACATGCACTACTGGATGGAGCTGGCGGGCGGGCAGAACATGGCGGCGGAGAACCTTTCGGCCGAGAACGTGGTCAGCGCCGAGCAGCTGATCGAGTGGGATCCCGAAGTCATCACGCTGGGAGGTTTCGATACCCGCACCCCGGCCGAGGTTTACGCGGATCCGTCCCTGGCCTCCGTGTCTGCCGTCAAAAACCGCCGGGTCTACAAGGCACCGCTGGGCGGATACCGCTGGGAGGTGCCCTGCGCCGAATCGCCGCTGATGTGGCAGTGGGCGGCCGAGGTGTTCCATCCCGGCCGCACCAAGAACACCCTGCGCACCGCCATGAAGGAAAAGATTGCCTACCTCTACGGGTACGACGTGAGCGAAGCGCAGATTGATGCGGCCCTCCGGCTGGACCTGAACGGCGCCAGCGTTGGCTACGACGTCTTCCGTGGCTGAGGTGGCGGCTTCTCATAGCGCGGCTGCACCCGCCCGCGGCGCCGGCTCGCCGTCGGCCGGTGCCCCGCCGTCGTCGGCGCGCCGCAGGCTGATCCTGCCGCTCTGCGTCCTGATCCTGTGCGCGGTGGCCCTGGTTTCCATGGCCGCCGGCCGGTACTGGGTGCCGCCGAATGAAATCCTGCGCATCCTGTTCAACGAAGTCACCGCACTCTTCGGCGGAGAAGGGATGCTCCGCCGGACCTGGACCGAGCAGGAAGCCACCGTGGTCCTGGACGTGCGGCTGCCGCGCGTGCTGCTGGCCTTCCTCGTGGGCGGCGCGCTCTCGCTCGGCGGCGCGTGCCTGCAGGCGCTGTTCCGCAACCCGCTGGTCAGCCCGGACATTATCGGCGTCACGGCCGGTGCCTCCTTCGGCGGCGTGCTGGTGCTGACCCTCGGGCTGTCCGGCGGCTGGATGGTCGGCGGTGCCTTCGGCTTCGGGCTGGCCGCACTCGCCGGCGTCCTGCTGCTTGGCCGGCTGGGCGGACGGGACAACGCCATGCTGATGATCGTCCTGGGCGGGATTGTGGTGGCGGCGTTCTTCAACGCATTGGTCTCCTTCATGACCTACCTCGCTGATCCGTATTCCGAACTGCCCTCGATTGTGCACTGGCTGCTGGGGTCCATCGCCGCAGCCAGCTATGACAAGGTGCTCACCGCACTGGTCCCGGTGGCTATCGGCGCGGCGATAGTCCTCGCTCTGCGCTGGCGCCTGAATGTGTTGTCCCTGGGGGACGACGACGCCGCCGCGCTGGGCGTGAACCCGCAGCGCTCCCGGGTGGTGCTGTTGTGTGCCGTGGCCCTGATGACGGCCGGCACCGTGGCCGTAGCCGGGGCCGTCGGCTGGGTGGGACTGGTGGTTCCGCACCTCGCCCGGCTCTGGGTGGGTCCGGACCACCGGATCCTGCTGCCGGCGTCGTTGCTGCTGGGCGGCACCTACCTGATGCTCATCGACACCCTCAGCCGTTCCATCAGCAGCAGTGAACTGCCGCTGGGCATCTTGACCGCCATCATCGGCGCCCCCGTCTTCGTGGTGCTGCTGGCCCGTTCACAGAAGAAAGCCGAGCTCTCATGACCGTCGCATCCCTGTCCCGTACGGTTCCCGCTGATCCGGTGGCGGGCAGTCCGGCCGCTGGCTCCGCGCCCCTGATGCAGGCCACCGACCTCGGTTTCCGTTATTCCCGGCTGCGCCCGTGGCTCTTCCGGAACCTCGGCTTTTCCTTGGAACGCGGGGAGATCCTGTCCATCCTGGGTCCCAACGCCCGAGGTAAAACCACGCTGCTCAAGTGCCTCTCCGGGCTGCTTTCCCCGCGTGAGGGAACGGTTCACGGTGCGCCGGGCATCGGGTACGTGCCCCAGGACCACGGCGCAGGCCCGTCCTTCACCGTGGCCGACATGGTGTTGATGGGCTGCACCCGGCACCTGCGTGCCTATCAGACTCCCCGCCCCGAGGACCACGCCGCCGCCGATGCGGCCATGGAACGGGTAGGCGTGGCCGCCTGGGCCGGACGCGACTATTCCACCCTCTCCGGCGGGCAGCGGCAGCTGGTGCTGATTGCCCGGGCCGTGGCCTCCGGCTGCGAACTGCTCGTCCTGGACGAACCGGCTTCTGCACTGGACCTGAACAACCAGTCCCGCGTGCTGAGTGTGCTCAGCGGACTGGCAGCGGAGGGCATGGGCGTCATCATGACCACTCATCATCCTGACCACGCGCTGCACGTGTCCCGCAACGCACTGCTGTTTGTCGGCAGCCATGACGTCCGCTGGGGTCCCACGGAGGAGCTGCTCACCGGTCCCGCCCTCTCAGAGGTCTACGGGCTGCCGATCTGTACCCCCACCGTGGGCACGGAATCCGGCGACCGCGTAATCGCCGTGCCGGATTTCGGCCCGTCCTGCCGCGCGTGCCCGGTGCCCGGCGCCGTTGGAGCACCCGCTCCAGCGCCGACTCCGGTGCAAATACGAATCCCTTTCGGAAAGGAACACCCGTGATTATCCGCTTGATCGGCGGAACGCCGATGCTTGGCCCGACCGATACCACCTGGCGCGGCGCCTTCGAGGAGGTGGACGCCTACGATCTCGACGACGACGCCGCCCGCGCCCGGATCCTCTCGGCCGACGCCCTGGTGATCGGCGGCGGCGTAGACCATCTCCTGCTGGGCAGGCACCGCGAAGCGCTCACCGGCTTCGTCCGCGCCGGCGGCCGGGTGCTGGTCAACGGACAGGTGGTGAAGCCGTTCATCGACGGGTTGGCGGTCTGGCGGAAGCTGGAATTCCGCGGCGCGCAGGATGTTCGGCCGCATCCGGTCTCTCCGCATCCGGTGTGGGCAGGCATTGACTACCGGGACCTGCACTACCGCACCGGGGTGCCCGGAACCCACAGCTACGAGCGGTTGGAGGAGATCGGCGTCGCCGGTTTCTACGGCCGCGGCTACCACGTGGACCTGCCCGAGAATGCGACCGTGGTGACAGGCATCGGCCAGTACCGGCTCCCGCTGGACTACAGCTACACCTTGGGGAACGGGGAAGTGCTCGTCCACGGCGGCAATGACCTGGAGAGCTTCAGCGACGATCAATATTCCACCCGCGTGCTGGGACCGAACCTGGTGCAGTGGCTGGAAGGCGGAGTGCGGGACACAGTTGAGCTGAAGCCAGCAGTACCGGCAGCCGCCGCCGGCCCCCGCCTGCCCGGAGCCGCTCGCGCAGCGGGGCAGGCAGCCCCGCGGATCGGGCTGCTGCACTGCGGCACGTTCCCGCCCCTGCGGACCCTGGCCGACCCGGCCCTGGCACCGTACCGGCTGGAATCCGTCTACCTGCCGGACGTCGATCCGGCCGTACTCGCGGACCTGGATGTGGTGATTGTCAGCGACCGGCTGCATCAGGGGCAGCTCGCCCGCTTTGTTCCGGCGATCCTGGCGGCACTGCAGGACCCGGCCAAAACCGTGATCGTGCTCGGCGAGAACAAGGTCGAACAGTGGCTGCCCGGCGTCGGCTACAGTTTCCGCCCCACGGTGTTCTGGATGTGGCGCACCGGCGAGGACAACGGCACCCGGCTGCGGCTGCCGGAGGATCCGATGTGGGAATTCCTCACCCCGTGGTCCGTCTCCTGGCATCACCACGGTCTGCTGCACCCGCGCCCCGGCGCCCGTTCGCTGGTGGTGATGGAAGAGGACGGCGCCGAGTCGGGCTCGCTGCTGTACGTGGACGAGGTGAACCAGCCGGCCCGCCTGCTGGTGACCACGATGGACCCGGTCTACCACCACGGATCCGGCTTTATGCCCGGTGCATCCCAGCTGCTGTACTCGCTGCTTCGCTGGGTGACGGCCACGCATGCAGCGGAGGCTTAGCCCGAGTCAGCCGGCCACGAGCCGGACGGCGAGGACCAGCATAACGACGCCGATCAGCAGGTCCACAATCTGCCAGGTACGCGGCCGGTTCAGCACCGTGGATAAGCTGCGCGCACCGTAGCCCAGCGCCGTAAACCAGAGCACGCTTCCGACCACGGCACCGGCCGCGAAAATCCAGCGTGTGTCGGAACCGTAGTGGTTCGCCAGGCTGCCCAGCAGCACCACGGTGTCCAGATAGACGTGCGGGTTCAGGAACGTCAGGGCAAGGGTGGTCAGGATGACGGTGCCCTTCGCCCTCGGTGCTTGTGCTTCCAGCACCGACGGCTTGGCGGCGGAGATCAGCGATCGGATGCCCCACCAGGCGAGATAGGCGGCGCCGGCCCAGCGCAGGATTTCCAGGACCGCCGGGAACCGGGACACCAATGCCCCGATCCCGGCGGTGCCGCCCAGGATCAACAGGGCGTCGCTGACGATGCACAGGGCCACCACCACGCCGATGTGCTCGCGCCGCAGCCCCTGCCGCAGGACGAAGGCATTCTGCGCTCCGATGGCCACGATCAGTCCGAGGCCGGTGACCATTCCGGTTACCCAAATACTCAACATCCCTCGACGGTAACCAGCTAGATCGGTTCAGACAAACGAATCATTTGAAGGATGCATTAGGTTTGCTTCATGAACTTCGAGCATCTCCGTGCGCTGGCCGCCGTCGTCGACGAGGGAACCTTCGAAGCAGCGGCGGACCGGCTGCACATCAGCCCGTCCGCGGTAAGCCAGCGCATCAAGGCGCTGGAAAGCTCCGTGGGCCAGGTTGTCGTCCGCCGCGGGGTGCCCTGCACGCCCACGGACGCAGGCGCGGTCCTGCTGCGCATGGCGCGGCAGGTGCAGTTGCTGGAGGGGGAAGCCCGTTCCGCGCTCTCGGGCGGCACGTCTCCGCGGACGACGACGCCGGTGGCCGTCAATGCGGACTCCCTCGCCACGTGGTTTCTACCCGTCCTCTCCGAAGCAGCCGAGTGGACGGACAGCACCCTGGACCTGCAGGTGGAAGACCAGGACCACAGCGCGCAGCTGTTGCGCCAGGGAGACGTCATCGGCGCCGTCACCGCCGACCCAACACCGGTCAACGGCTGCAGGGTCGAGGCATTGGGCGCCATGCGCTATCTCCCGGTGGCGACGCCGGACCTGCAGCAGCGCTTCACGCGTGGGGATGGCATCGATTGGGCAGCCATGCCGGTGGTTCAGTTCAATGCCAAGGACGATCTGCAGCGCCGGTTCCTGCAGACGCGCGGCGTCGATGGAGGACCGCCACGGCACACTATCCCCTCCTCGGAGGCCTTCGTGGCGGCGGTCCGTGCAGGGCTCGGCTGGGGCATGCTCCCGGAACTGCAACTGGGCAACGGGCTCAAGGACGGGACGCTGGTGCTGCTCGACGAGCAGGCGCACCGGGACGTCCTGCTGTACTGGCAGGCCTGGAAGCTGGACTCGGAACGGCTGCACCGCATCGGTGACTCCGTCCGGCGGGCCGCCCGGCAGCTGAGGTAAAGACGGCTGGGTCCGGAGCGGCCGGCTGGCGTGGTGGAGAAGGAGTGCGGTTAAGGAAACGGCTGGCAGTGCGGGCAGTAATACAGGTCCCGCATTTCCATCTCGTTGTCGCCGAGCAGCTCATGCGCCACCTTGGTGCCGCAGCGCAGGCAGCCCCGCCGTTCCCGGTTATAGACCCAGAGCTGGTCCCGGCCCATGGCGCCGGTGGTGATCCGGCGGGAGCGGGCCTTGTTGACCTCCAGGAGCCGCTTGGACAGGTTCACCAGCCGCGGCAGATCCGGCACGTCGGAGACCGGGGTCAGCGGGTGGATGCCGGCCAGGAAGCACAGCTCGCACCGGTAGATGTTGCCGATGCCGGCGAGGTTCCGCTGGTCCAGCAGCGCCAGACCGATGGGCCGGTCCGGCTGCGCCGAGATCCGGCGCAGCGCCTCATCCGCGTCCCAGTCCGGTCCCAGCAGGTCCGGACCAAGATAGCCGACGGCGTCGTCTTCGTCCTTGCGGGCCAGCACCCGGAGGAACCCTAAGTCGAACCCGACCACCTGGTGGGTGTCCGTTTCCAGGATGCAGCGGGCCTTGAACGCCGGCCGCCGCCACTTCTCGCCGCGGGCGTACACGTGCCAAAGCCCCTCCATTTTCAGGTGCGAGTGGAGGATCCAGCCGTCCACGGGATCGCCGCCGCGGATCAGCAGATGCTTGCCGCGGGACACGACGTCCTGCACGGCGGAACCGGTCAAATCCGTGGTGGCGAATTTCGGGACGCGGATATCGCACCGGGTCAGCTCTTTGCCGGCCAGGACGGCATTGAGGTCTCTCGCTGCCCGCCAGATGGTATCGCCTTCAGGCACGGTTCCTCCCCGGGTCGACTATGCCCGGGACCGACAGCTCAGACACGGTAGCGCAGTCCCTTCGGCGTGGTGTAGAAACCTGCGGCGGTCAGTGCCCGCGCGGCTTCCGTATCGAGGATATCCGTCCCGTTGACCTTCTCGATGGCCATTTTCTCCGCCGCACCCCGTTGGATGATCCGCACCAGGGCGGCAGCGGAAAGCTCCAAAGCCGCCGGCTCCTCGGTGAAGGTCAGCAGTGTCTTGCCGCCGCGTTCGGCATACAGTGCCAGCTCGCCTTCGACCAGGACCACCAACGCTCCGGCTTTGCGGCCGGGCCGGTGTCCACCCTCCAGCGTGGGCCAGGGCAGGGCGGCGCCGTAGGGGTTCGCCGGATCGGTGGCGGCCAGTGCGACGGCGGACGGTTCCGGCTGCTTCAGCTGCGCATCTTCGGAGAAGGAGCGCAGCCGGTCCACCGTGGCGGGCACGGCGAACTGGGCCGCGCCGAGCTGCTCAATAAAGTAGCCGCGCCGGCACCTGCCCATTTCCTCCAGCCGGGCCAGCACCCGGTAGAGCAGGGCGAAGCCGCCGGGGGTGCCTTCACTGGCCACGGAGCCGCGGGTGACCACACCGTAACGGTCCAGCATCAGCTCGGCCGTGGCGTGCGCATGCAGGGTGGTGTCGGTTTCGACCTCGGGGAGCATGCTCCACCGCCCGGCGACCAGGGGCGGAGCGTTGCGGAGTGCCGGGGCCGACGCGCCGCCGCCGGCCGCCAGCCGCATGGAGCTGCCCGTCAGCGAGGCTCCCGGTGCCCGGCCGAGCCGTCCCATCCGGGCAGTGCGGGCACGCGGGGTTGCGGCCCGTTGCTTGTGGGCCGTTTTCCCGCCGGACAGCAGGGACCGCACGGGGGTGAAGGTGTCATTGCTGATCCGTCCGGCCCAGACGAGTTCCCAGAGGGCGGAAATAATGTTGGCATCCGTTTCGGCCATGCCGTCCGCGGCGAGACCGTCGCCGAGCTGGCGGAAGAAGTACGCGCCGCCGTTGCCCAGCAGCTCCAGCAGCCGCTGGTGCAGGCCGCCCGGCTCGAAATCAGGGGAGGGGTTGAGTGTCAGCGGTGCGTTTTCGGCCAGGTGCAGGGCAATCCAGCCGTCGTTGCCCGGCAGGGAGCCGGCGCCGGACCACACCACTTCGCCCGTGGCGGTCAGCTCGTCCAGCATGGCCGGGGCGTAGTCGCGCACCCGGGAGCCCAGGATCAGCGGTTCCCAGGCCGAGGCCGGGATCGGCACGCCGGAAAGCTGGTCGATCACCGTGGCCACGCCGTCGAGCCCGCGCAATGACGATCCCACGTTCTGCCAGGCCGGCAGGAACCGTCCGTAGGTGGCCGGGTCCACCGGTTCCACTTCGGAGCGCAGGGCGGCGAGCGAACTGCGGCGCAGCCGCCGCAGCACCTCGACGTCGCACCATTCGGTTCCGCCGGGAGCGCCGTGAACGGTGGCCGGGGGAGGAGAGTCGACGCCGTCGGCCGCGTCCAGCAGCAGCGTTTCAGCGGGGCGGAATTCGCCCTCCGCGACGCGTCCCTCGCCGGCCAGACGCTGCAGGGTGCCGGTGACGACGGCGACGCCGAGACCCAGCCGCGCGGCGGCTTCGGCGGCGGTGAAGGGTCCGTGGGTACGTGCATACCGGCCGACGAGGTCCCCGAGCGGATCCGCGACGGGCTCGATGAAGGCCAGCGGCACGCCCATCGGCAACGGAACACCGAGGGCGTCCCGCAGTCGGGCGGCGTCTTCGATGGCCGCATATCGGGTGTTGCCCGCCATTCCGATTTTCAAGGCCCGGTTGGCGCGGACCAGCTGCTCCAACAGCTCTTCGGCGTCGGCAGGGGTGGCGGTGGACGGAGCCGGTTCCACCGCCGTCCCGGCGTCGTCCGCGGGAAGCTCCACCGGTTGCAGGCGGGCGGCTACCTCCGGAACGGACAACGGTCCGAGCAGCCGCAGCAGGTCCGCCACGCCTTCCAGCCCGCGGGCATGGCGGTCCGGAGCCAGCCGCTGGAGTTCACTCTCGATCCGGGCGATGATCCGCGCGTCCAGCAGTTCGCGCAGTTCGGCCCGGCCCAGCAGTTCATTGAGCAGCGTGGGGTCCAGGGACAGGGCGGCGGCCTTGCGTTCGGCCAGCGGTGAATCGCCCTCGTACAGGAAAGCGCCCACGTAGCCGAAGAGCATGGAGCGGGCGAACGGCGACGGCGAGGGCGTGGTGGTCTCCACGAGCCGGATCTCGCGCCGCTCAATCCCGGACGCAATGTCTTTCAACGCGGGCAGATCGTAGACATCCTGCAGGCATTCTCGCACCGTTTCCAGCAGGATCGGGAACGTGGGGTACTTTTTGGCGACATCCAGCAGCTGCGCCGACCGCTGCCGCTGCTGCCAGAGCGGTGTCCGTTTGGACGGGTTCTGCCGCGGCAGCAGCAGCGCACGCGCCGCGCATTCCCGGAACCGCGAGGCGAACAGCGCCGACCCGCCCACCTCGGCGGTGACAATGGAGTCCAGTTCCTCCGGGTCGAACAGGAACAGCTCGGCGCCGGGCGGTTCGTCCTCCATCAGCGGCACGCGCAGCACAATGCCGTCATCCGATGCCATGGCGGATCCGTCCAGCCCGTACCGGGCGTGCAGCCGCGCCCCGACGGCGAGTGCCCAGGGTGCATGGACCGGCATGCCGTACGGGCTGTGCAGGACTACCCGCCAGTCGCCCAGTTCGTCTTGGAAGCGTTCCACCACCAGCGACCGATCGTTCGGCACCACATCGGTGGCCTGCTGCTGATCGCGCAGGTACGTAATCAGGTTGCCGGCGGCCCAGTCATCCAGCCCGACGGCGGTCAGGCGTTCCCGGGCAGCGGCGTCATCAGCGGCCGCCATCTCGCGGACGAAGGCCCCCAGGGCGCGGCCCAGTTCCACCGGCCGGCCGAGGGTATCCCCGCGCCAGAACGGCAGTTTGCCCGGCTGGCCGAAGGCAGGGGAGACCAGCACCCGGTCATGGGTGATGTCTTCGATCCGCCAGCTCGTGGCGCCCAGGGCGAAAATGTCCCCGACCCGGGATTCGTAGACCATTTCCTCATCAAGTTCACCAACCCGGCGGCTGTTCTTGCCCTCGGAATCGCCCACCAGGTAAACACCGAACAGCCCGCGGTCCGGGATGGTGCCGCCGGAGGTGACGGCGAGGCGCTGCGCTCCGGGCCGGCCGGTGATGGTGCCTTCGGTGCGGTCCCAGACAATCCGGGGCCGCAGCTCGGCGAACTCGTCCGAGGGATACCGGCCGGAAAGCAGGTCCAGAGTGGCGTCGAACGCGGAGCGCGGCAGCCCGGCAAAGGGCGCGGATTGGCGGACGACGTCGAACCATTCCTCCACATCAATGGAACCCAGCGCTGCGGCGGCCACGGTCTGCTGGGCGAGGATGTCCAGCGGGTTGGCCGGAATGGCCAGGGGTTCGATCTGCCCGGCCAGCATCCGTTCCGCGGTGACCGCCGAGTTCAGCAGGTCGCCGCGGTGCTTGGGGAACATCACGCCCTGGGAGATTTCGCCCACCTGGTGCCCTGCCCGGCCCACCCGCTGCAGCCCGCTGGCCACCGACGGCGGCGATTCGACCTGCACCACCAGGTCCACCGCCCCCATGTCGATGCCGAGTTCCAGGGAGCTGGTGGCCACCACGCAGCGCAACCGGCCGGATTTCAGGTCATCTTCGATCAGGGCCCGCTGGTCCCGGGACACCGAGCCGTGGTGCGCCCGCGCCAGCACGGGGTTGTCGTCTTCCACGGCAAGGTCCTCGCGCCGCAGCACGGACACCCCGGCCTGTGCCATGATCTGGGCCGGCGGGCGGGCGGCGGCGGGCACGGGTACTGCGGTCCCGTCAGTTCCGGTGGCCGCCTGCGCAGCCTCCAGCCGGAAGGCATGGATCTCGTTCAGGCGGGCAGTGATGCGCTCGGCCAGGCGCCGGGAGTTGGCAAACACGATGGTGGATCGGTTCGCCTCGATGAGGTCGACAATTTTCTCTTCCACGTGCGGCCAGATGCTTGCCTGCGGAGCGTAGCCGCCCTCCACGGTGTCCTCCGTGGTGGGAGCGTTGCCCAGATCCGTCATGTCCTCCACCGGAACGGTGACGGTGAGGTTCCAGTTCTTCCGGGACTTCGGCGCAACGATCCGCACCGGGGCATTGCCGCCGAGGAAACGCGCCACGGTTTCGTGCGGCTCCACGGTGGCGGAGAGCCCGATCCGCTGCACGGGCTTTTCCAGCATGGCATCCAGCCGGGCCAGCGTCACGGCCAGGTGGGCGCCGCGTTTGGTGCCTGCCACAGCGTGGACCTCGTCCACGATCACGGTTTCCACTTCCGCCAGGGTTTCCCGGGCCTGAGATGTGAGCATCAGGAACAGGGATTCGGGCGTGGTGATGAGGATGTCCGGGGGCCGTGTCAGCAGGGCGCGCCGCTCATTCTGCGGGGTGTCGCCGGAACGGACGCCGACGGTGATGGACGGCGCCGGCAGACCCAGCCGTTTGGCGGTCTGGGTAATGCCGATCAACGGCGAGCGGAGGTTGCGTTCCACGTCCACGCCCAAGGCCTTCAGCGGGGAGATATACAGGACCTTGGTTTTGCGTTTGGGTTCCCGGGTACGCTTCCGCCCCGCCGGTTTGGGCGCGGATTCCGGCAGTTCCGGAAGCGGCAGTTCGGCGGGCGGCAGGCCTTCGGTGCCGGCAGTGGCGGCAGAGGCAATAAAGCTGTCCAGTGCCCAGAGGAACGCGGCCAGCGTTTTGCCCGACCCGGTGGGAGCAACCACCAGCGCATTGGCCCGCTCCGAGATCGCATCCCAAGCTCCCACCTGGGCCGGGGTGGGCGCAGTGAAGGCACCCTCGAACCATTCCCGGGTGGCGGGGGTGAACTTGGCTAGCACCGAAGATGCCGATGTCATGGCACTATTCTTCCCCACCCCGGTGACAGTTTGGCCGCTGTCACCGGGGGTTCGGCTGCAGGCCGAAAATCAGCGCGCCTGCAGGATCCCTACCTGCAGCAGCTCGATATCCGTGTTGCTGCATCCCGTGGAGGCGTAGGGGACGGACAGGGAAGCGGTGTCCTCCGGCGGATAGACCAGCAGGGACGCTGTCTCCTGCACCTGGCAGTCTCCGTACTTCTGCGCCACGGTTTCCCGCAGTTCGGCGGCCGCTGCCTGCCCGGGTGCCAGCGTGACGGGAACGGCTGCCGCCGCCTCGGTCCGGGCGGCCGGTGCGCCCACCTGCTGTCCGGCGGCGTCGAGGTAGGAGACACCCGGGTAGCCGGCCACGGTGCAGGTACCGTCGGCGGAGATGTTGGTCAGCACCAGGACACGGGAGATGCCGTCCGCTCCGGCGCCGCCGGGAACATTCTCCACGGCGCCGGCAAGCATGTCGGCGGTGCAGGGAACGGGGCCAACGGCCGCCGCTCCGCCTGTGGCCGCCGGCGATGAAGACGAATCCGGAGCAGGTTCGGTGGATGCGGACGGCGCGGGTGTGGTCTCACTGGCTGATGACGACGGCGACGCTGACGCGCCGCCGTCGTCCCCTGAACCGCCGCAGCCGGCCAACGCGGAACCGGAGAGGGCCAGCAAAGCCACGAGGGCCAGTGCCTTGCGGGACGGGGAGGACTTTTTGACGGGGAATGCAGGTGCCGAGGTGATCATGCTCTCACCTTTCCCGCCGGGCCCGGTTTGCGTCAATCCGCCCCGCCCGGCAGGACGGAATGACGCAAAACCGTTACGGGGAGTGGCCGCAGGCGTCCTGCGTGCCCGGTCAGGGCAGCAGGTCAGGCCCGGTTGCGGCCGCGGGTGCGGATCAGGGCGGTGACGCCTGCCGCAAGGCCCAGCAGCCCGGCGCCCAGGCCGACATAGCCGGCAACTTCGGCGGTCTCGACATCGTCGTCCCGGTCATCGGCGCTTTCCGGCGTGGTGCCGTGGGCGCTGCCGTGCTCGTCGCCGGCGGCGTGATCATCGTCGTCGTCCGCTTCGGTGATGGTGACTACGGGCGCCGGGGAGTCAAGGTCGTGGCCGGACTGGCCCTCGGCCGGGATCTGGGACCAGTCCGTTTCCCCCTTTTCACAGCTTTGCAGCACGGGGAAGGCCAGGGTGGTGTCTTCGGCGTCGGGCAGGTCAACGCCGAGAGTAATGGTGTCCCGGACGCCGTCGGGCAACGGTTCCTTGGCGGTGTACACAATTTCGCTGGTCCGCGAGCTGACCTGTGACCCGTTGGGCAGGGTCCGCGGCTCCGCGAGCTCCTCGGTGACCTTCTCGATCTCCCAGCCGGGGTGGGCCGTGGGGGTGGCGTCCGCCAGTTCGTCCGGGAGGGTGAAGGTCAGGGCGGTGGTCGGGGAGCCCTCGCAGCCGTGCGAGAGGTCGAAGGTCAGCAGGGCGGACTCGCCTGCGCCGGTGGTGTCGGGGGTGACATGTACGTGGGCGGCTGCCGGTGCCAGGCCGAGCGCCATCAGAGCGGCGGTGCCGCCGGCGGCAAGGAGGACGGAGGAAGAGGTACGCATGGAAAAGCCTTTCGGTGGCGCATTGCCAAAAAACCGCGCTGGACGCGGAAAGTACTGGAAAAGGGATTAGGCCAATGCGTACGACGGCGGCCCGCGCAACGGGCGCGCGGAGCAGAACCGGGCGCGCGGGGTCCCGGCGGCGGGACCGGAAATCGCCTGCGGCCGGACGGGTCGGAACCTCGTCGGGGCCGGCGGCGTGAACAGCGGCCGCAGCCAGGCCGCCGTGGCGTGCAGGGCGTCCTCGCCCCGGGCGAGCACCAGCGCGGACAGCGCCACTGCGGCGAGGTGCGCGAGGAACAGCGCGGGGCCGGCGTCGTGCTGGAGCGCGTGGAAACCGGACAGGGCAGCCCCGGGCAGCGGCGCCGCCTCCGGACAGAGAACGGCAACCCCGTGGTGGGTGGAAGCGCCGGGCAGGCACTGGACGCCGGAGGTCAGGAGGCCAAAGGCTTCATGGAGTCCGAGCTGCGCGGCACCGAGGACCAGGAAGAGGCTGCCGGGCCGGAACCGGCGCCCGGCGGTGATGCTGACGCCGGCCAGGGTGAAGGCCGCCAGGGCCATGAGGAGGACAGGTTCGGGGAGTATCCCGCCGCCGGCCAGGTGCGCACCGGTAGCCAGCGCGAAAATGACCGCGGTGGCGATTCCGGCGCGGAGCAGCCGGAAGGGATCGGTGCGCTGGGGCATGCTTCCCTCTCCGGTCCCGCCGGCCGCGGCACGGAGCCTGCCGGACTGCTGAAAAACTGCTCCTACTTTACCGTGCAGCCGCCCTGCCGACGGCACGCACAACCCGAGCGGAAGGCCCGCCGTCGTCCCCTGCCTTATTCATGGTGGTAGGGGTGTCCGCCGGCGATCTCCTGGGCCCGGTACACCTGCTCCGCGAGGATCAATCGGACCAGCTGGTGGGGGAACACCAGGGGGGAGAGGGACCAGACAAAGTCGGCGCGGTCGTGGACACTCTGGTCCACCCCGTAGGCCCCGCCGATGATCAGGGTGACGTTGCGCGAGGAATCCAGCGGCCTCTGCAGGGTCTGCGCCAGCGCCGGGGAGGTGATGGCCTTGCCCCGCTCGTCCAGCAGGATCACGTAGTCGGATCCGACCTTCGCCAGCAGCCGCTCGGACTCCTCGCGGCGGGCGGCGTCGCCTTCGCGGGCGGAATGCGGAATGGGGACCCAGGTCAGGTCAAAGGGCTTCTTCAACCGCTTTTCGTACCGGCGGATCCCGTCAACCACCCAGTCCTCGTGCTTGCGGCCCACCATCAAAACTTTTAATGCCATGCAACCATTCAAGCCCGGAACCAGTGAGGTCCGGTAACCGGGCGGGCGCCGGGCTTACACTGCGTGGACAACGAAGAGCACTTCGACGGCGGCAAGCCAGGAGGTTACAACGTGTTGGAATCGCGTGCGGTGGTGTTGGGCGGCGGCGGAGTGGCCGGCATCGCCTGGGAAATCGGCCTGCTGGCGGAACTGCTGGACCAGGGCATCGACCTCAACGAGGCAGACCTCGTTGTCGGTACATCTGCCGGATCGGTGGTGGGAACCGCCCTTCGCTTCGGGCAGCTGCGGTCCGCGGCGCTCGCCCAGGAGACGGCTGAGGAAGGTGCCGGCGCCGCGGATTACCAGGAGCCGGACGCATTCGACGGCGAGCGGTTCATGAACATCATGGGCGCGGCCGGCTTTGGCGGCGGCGGGGAGAAAGCCGCCCGCGCACGCCTGGGGCAGCTGGCCCTCAAAGCGGACACGCAGCTGACCGAGGAAGCCTGGGTGAACAGCATCCGTTCACTGGTTCCTTTCCCGGCCTGGCCCGAAAAGGCGCTGGGCGTCACGGTGGTGGACGCCGAAGACGGCAGCTTCAAGGTGTTCGACGGCGATTCCGGCGTGGACCTTGGCCTGGCGGTCACCGCCAGCTGCACTGTCCCGACGGTGTGGCCGCCCGTGCACATCAACGGGCGGGTCTACATGGACGGGGGCATGCGCTCGGGTACCAATGCCGATGTCGCTGCCGGTTTTGGGAAGGTGCTGGTGGTTTCCTGCGGCCTCGAGGCGCCGCAGAGCCCCTTCGGACCCACCCTCCCGCAGGCGCTGAAAACGATCAGCAAGGACGGAAAGCCGTTGTTGATTGAAGCCGACGCACAGGCACTGCAGGCGTTTGGCACCAACATGCTGCTCGATTCCACCCGCCGGCCCTCCGTCGCGGCGGGCCGGCGGCAGGCGAAGGAGATTGCCGACGTCGTCCGGCGCTTCTGGGAGGACTGAATCCGGGTTGGTGCCGGCTTAGCGGTTGTCGCGGTCGACGTCGGCCTCCAGATCGGAGCCCGGCTCAATCACCACGCCGTCTTCACGCTGCTCGACGCCGTCGGTCTGGGGTGCGGTGTCTCCGGCGGGAGAGGGGGCTGCAGCCGCTTCTGATGCGGCGGCGGTCTCGGCTTCTTCGCGTTCCTTGATGTACTTCACGAGGAACTCCAGTTCATCGCTGTACTGCTGCAGGCGGTCGGAGCGGGACTCAGTCGCCAGGGCGAGCACGAGGTCGGTCTGCCGTGCACGCAGCTGGGCAATTGTGGGCTGTGATTCGTTGGTGTCCATGCTTCATCCTACAAAGGCTGCCCGGCCTCGTTGCCACGGCGGGTACAAAGCCGAGGGCCGGCTAGTCCTCGCCGGCGTTTCTCCGGTGCCGGCGCGAGGGATCATTCTCCAGGCCGTTCGCATCACGTCCGTCACCTGCACGGCGTTGGGCCACTTCGGCACTGTACGGTGCACGCGGACGTGCGGGCAGTTGGTCGATGAGCTCGTTCGCGGCATGGGCGAGGATGTCCCGCTGGAAGGGAGGGAGGGACAGGGACCCGTTGATATAGGCATCGATTTCGTATTCGCCGGCTGCGCCTCCGATGCTGAAGTACTTCATCCACACTTCGGGCACAGTCAGCCGGGCGTCCTCAAGCGCTTTCTTGAGCAACTGTCGTTGCTCCGGCTCCACAGCCTCGAAACCCATCGTCTGCCCCTAGTAGCGCTGTTGGTTGCTAACGCTCATTATGACTTGCTCAGAAACGCTGCGCAGGGAATGCCCGTTGCTGCGCGAGCTCATGATCAGCTCACCCATGGCCTCTTCTGAATTCAGCTTCTTCCGCTCCATGAGGATACCGCGGGCCAACGCGATGCTGTCCCGGCTGGCAATGGCGTCTTTCAGTTCCCTGCTGGCCCGGTGCGGCACTTCGGTGGACTGGACGTTCGCAAGCAGTGTTGCCGCGGGGCCGGCGAAGAGCGTCAGCAGGTGCTCGCTGCGCTCGTTGAAGGCCGCGGTCTCCGTGGAGTAAATCTTCATTGCACCGAGGATTTCCGTCTTGTGGAGCAACGGCACACTCAGGACCGAGCGTAACCCCAGCTCAGCCGCCGGGCCGCTCCATCCCGGCCAGCGGATCTCCGCCGCCAGGTCATCCGACCGCACGGGGGCAGCGCCGGCCCAGGCTTCCAGGCAAGGCCCCTTTCCCAGCCGGTACTGCAGCTCATCGGCAGTGACCACCAGCCCGTCGGTGGATCCTGTGCTGGTCCTGCGGCCCTGATCGTCCATCAGTGAAACGCCGGCCCCCACGGCGCCGGGAATGCTTTCCCGAATCGCCTCGGCAAGCAGGTCGACGGCGTGGGCCACGGTTTCCTCGGTGAGGAGCATTCCCTGGATCCGGGCAATGAGGCTGGAAAGTTCGTCCAACGGGAGATCACTGGCACGGCTGACCTCACGTTTCCTCATGGTTTCCCCTCCCGCCGTGGTGAGCCTGATGCTTCGGATGGCCGTCTATGTCCGTCCTTCTGGCCCATTCGCCGGCCAACGCGCTGTACCACTCCAGCGCGTAGGCGGGGGGATGCTCGGAATCCAGTTGCCGGTAGACCCGGTCCGTCAGGCTCAGCAAAGTCCTCTGGGGCAGGGCGGCCAGCGCCCTGACATCCAAGGGATCTGCCGGCAGATCCAACAGCGACAAGGCCGAAGCGTGCCGGGTGCGGAAGAGCGTCATTGCTTCGCTCCTCCGGCCGGGACCAGGGCCGAACACTCGGGGAGGATGTCCGGACACTCGATCCTGAGGTCAATGTCCCGTCCGGCAACGTTTTCGCAGAGGAGGGGGAGGGCAGCACGTTCAATGTGCTGGGCCGCGGTCAGGTCCACGGTAATCCGGTGTCCGCGGACAAGAGCGGCAGTCTTCCGGATCAGGGGTGCCAGGGAACGCCAGCTGTCGGCGGTGAGGCAGCCGGTCACTTCAAGGACAGCGGAGGAAGGGGCGACATCGAGCCGAACGAGTACACGCAGTTTGTGGTCCAAAGGATTCCCAAAATAGGAGTTCCGCGGCGCACTGCTGGGCCTCGGGTTTCAGGGTAAACGGCGGATCCCGGTGAAGGCAAGTCGGGCAGTGCAGGCGTTTTTGAGGAGAAGGTGTCAGAGGCCTGGGCGGCCGATTGAAGCACCTCGGTCAAATTACTAAGTTTGCTTATAAGTTGTCTGCTGGGATAGATTTCACTTACTGGCCCCCGGGGCCGCCATAAGAGGCGACCCAACTAATGTTGGGCCTGATATGCGGAGGTGCATAGTGTTTTTCCATAAGCAGGAACTCCAGTTCTCAGCGACACCCGATAAGCCGGATGCCGTTTTCGCCCGCAAGCTTCAGGAAGTCCTTGGCGGACAGTACGGCGAAATCACCGTAGCAATGCAGTACGGATTCCAGTCGTGGAATTCCCACCTGCCCGGTAAGTACCGCGACCTGCTCTACGGCATCGCCGCCGAAGAGATGGGCCACGTGGAAATGCTGGCCATCATGATTGCCCAGCTGCTGGAAAAGGCTCCCTTGGGTATCACCGACGACGCCGTGCAGTCGGATCCGACGATCGCAGCAGTTGTCGGCGGCATGGATGTTCAGCACGCCATTGTTGCCGGTGCCGGCGCCCGTCCGGTGGACAGCAACGGCAACCCGTGGACCGGTGGCTACGTGACTGCCAGCGGCAATCTGCTCGCCGACTTCACGTCCAACGCCAACATCGAAATGCAGGGACGCCTCGCCGTCGCCCGCCTGTACCACATGACCGATGACAAGGGCGTCCGCGATATGCTCGCGTTCCTCCTGGCCCGCGACACGATGCACCAGAACATGTGGACGGCTGCTGCCAAGGAACTGCAGGAAGAGGGCCACGAGCTGCTTCCGGTTCCGAGCAACTTCCCGATCAAGAAGGAACACCGCGAGGTTTCCTACCAGTACCTGAACTTCTCCGACGGCAAGCACGCCTCCGAGGGTTCCTGGGCTTCCGGCCCCACGCCGGACGGCAAGGGCGAGTTCAGCTACCACGAGGGTCCCACCACCACGGCTCCCATGCCGGACGTCACCCGTCCGGATGCCCGCTACTACGGCACCACCGACATCCCCAACGTCGTGGAAAAGGTTGCCGGCACGGTTCAGGACAAGCTGAACCGCGAGTAATTGCGCATCTGCGGATCAAAACGATAAATGCCCGGACGCTTTGCGTCCGGGCATTTTCTTATGGTGCGGGGAGGAACCTATTGCTTGAAATGCGTCTGCGCTTCAGCGGGGGTCACTGATCCCACCACCCGCTCGGCGATTTGCCGAAGTTTGATGTTTCGGCTGCCGGACGCGGAAACCAGAATGTTGAAGGCTTCGTCCTGGCTGCACCGGTTCTGGGCCATAACAATCCCGACGGCCAAATCAATAACCGTTCTGGAGTCCATTGCGGCACGCAGGTCTGCGGAATGCTCGCCCCCGGCCGCCAGGCGGGCGGCCAGCTGAACGGGTTTGGTGATGCGCCGGGCGTAGTCCTGGATCTGCTCGACCGTTGCGCTGTCGAAGTGTTCCGGGCGGGTGCTGTAAAGGCTGAGGGTTGCGACGCCATCTGTTTCGAGGTCCAGCGGAAGTACGAGCACCGAACGCATTCCGGCCTGCTCCGCGAGGGCTACATACTGCTCCCACCGCTTTTCCCGGCGAAGGTCGGGTATATGCACCACTGCCCGTTCCTGGATCGCAGTGATGCAGGGCCCCTCGGTGAAGTTGTACTGCAGGTCATCCAGGGAACCGGAGGGGGCGCCGCTGAAAGCTGCGCGGACAGGTTTGTGGTCCCGGGTGATGGTCATGGCGCATTCGACGGGACTCGTCGGAATGGAAAACGCCTTAGCCGTCAGTGTTGCCAGCTCGTGGAGGAACTCCTGAACCGTGACGCTGGAAAGAGTCAGGTCCTGCAGCCGCTCCACGAGGAAGAGGTCCAGATCATCCGCCGTACTCTTCCGGTCTTCTGCCGACCGACCCGTAGGGGCTTCGAATGGAGCTATGGCGTCCTGTGCAGTTGCTCCGGTTCCGATCATCCCTACTTTCTACACCATCCGGCATTGGTCAGTAGGCTTGCCGTTTCTGTCGAGTTTCCTGCGGGCATTCCCTGCCCGCGTTCTCCCGGAACGTGAGGCGCCGGTCGGGGGTGGGGGGTGAAACCTTCAGCGGGTTCAACTGGAGGACCTCATAAACGCCACGATTCTTACCCATGCGCCTTCAGGTGCCTCCCCAGCGGAATTAACCCCTGTCGTGAATGACAACTGCTGTATTCAGTACCGGTGCTATTGTCGAGGGCGCTAAACCGAAATAGGGAATCGTGCAGCGGCAGGCGGGGTGGAACGGCGGTGAATGCGGTGAACAACGGCAACGGCGCGGATATGACAAAAAGGAACGGACTTCCTTCCGCGCGGTTAACTGAACGGGATCTGGTGCTCGGCAAGAAGGCCGCCAAATACTCAGCCGTTATCTGCGGGGTTGCGTTTGCGGCGTGTCTAGGCATCGCCATATACGTGTTGTTCAGTGTGCCGCTTGGGACACGGATGCCCTACAGCGGACAGTACGGGAGAAGCGGGATTCCCATGCCGTTCGCTCTCCTTCCGGCTTTAGTTGTCCTCTCTGGTTTGTTCCGTGGATCAATAAAACCTAAGTCGCACCACATGGGGAAAATGACGCGGGGATTCTTGTATAGTTTCGGGACGGCAATGGTCCTGGGATGTGTGATTCTCCAGTGGGTTTTTGCGAAATCCATACTGATTGAGGGTGGTGCGCTCCCCGCATAGCTGTGCGGGCGGGCAGAGTTCGGCCTCAGGGCTAGTGGCGCGACTGGGCCGAGGATGACCCGCGACGGGCCTTCAGTGGAATGAATACCGCGTAGAACGCACCCCAGCAGATCCAGAACACGGTCGAGATGCTTCGTTCAGAGATTCCAGGGAGCCGGCGGCGACCCATAGCGGCAATCCCGGATACTGCCGCTGTCACCACCACGAACCGGATCATCCGGCCGGGCACGCTCCAGGCAAGAAACGTCACGAGCGGGGTCCGCTGCAGCCCGGCTGCCCGCGCGTAGAGCTTGTACGGGATTCCACGGGTGGGGCCCCGCAGCAAAGACGCGGCCCCGGACTTGGCGATCTCCTGCTCCACCTCGCTGATCATTGCATCCGTGATTGCCGGAACTTTCACCAACACCTTACGCGAGGTGTTTGCGGCTACCTTGCGCGCCCACCAGTACGTCACTGCCCCTCCGGCCATGGCGCCGCCGAGGGCTGAGACCGTGGTGCCGAGCGCGCGTTTCGGCCGGCGCAGCCCCACCCAGGATGTCCACACATCGGGGACCACAAAGAAGAACGTCGCTTCCGCGAAGCCCCAGGCGCCGGCGATTCCGTGGTCCCGCAGGGCATTCCCGAAGGCTGATTTGCGCCTAGTTCTCATGTTTACACTGTAATGAATGGTGACGTGGAAATACGGGATTGATCGCGGGTTGCTGCCGGTTCCGCCGCCCGCCCCGCATTAGCGTAAGAGTTACGGCAAGAAGGCCCAATGAATGGATACTTTATATGAGCCACGGAACGGATAGGCGGGAAATTCCGCAGCGCAGCAGCCAATGGGCGGCCAAATCTGCGGATATTCTTGCGGCGGCGAAACTCACCCCAAATCAGATTTCGGTCGGTTCAGTGGTGTTCGCCGCAGTGGGTGCCGCTGCGTTGATCTGGTCGGCACATACCGACGACGCCATTATTCGTGCTGTCTTACTGGCTGCGGCTGCTGCCTGTATACCGCTGCGTTTGTTGTTGAACATGCTCGATGGAATGCTGGCCGTGGAAAAGGGTATGAGCTCACCGGTGGGTGATATCTACAATGAACTGCCTGATCGGATCTCCGATGTGCTGTTCCTGGGGGCAGCAGGCATCGCCACCGCCGGGCTGGTGACCGCCGACCGAGTCGATTTCGGGGTGACACTGGGATTCCTTGCGGCGATACTCGCCGTACTCACCGCTTACATCCGCTGCCTCGGAGCATCCCTCGGCACGGGAAACTTCTTCGATGGGCCCTTGGCCAAACCGCACCGCATGTGGTTGCTGATGATCGGCGTCCTGGTGGGCACCGCCGAACCATGGCTTCCCTGGGCGGAAGGTTGGGCATTGTTCGGCACGCTGGCGCTCATCGCGTTAGGCTCCGTGCTCACCTGTGCTCGCCGACTGCGCCGTGTCAGCGCTGCGCTGCGTGCCCGCAGCAAGGGCTTGCCATCATGAACGTCGGCAGCGCTTCCCGGCGCAGCCTCGCGAAACTTATCAGCGCCTTCGCCGGTGCGCGCGTGGTGAGTGCAGCCGGAGATTCTGAACTGGATCTACCCGGGCAGGCCATCTATTACGCGAACCATTCGAGCCATCTGGACTTCCTCACCATTTGGGCCGCACTGCCGGCAGGGCTTCAGCAACGCGCCCGCCCGGTGGCTGCCAAGGACTACTGGGGCTCCGGGGTGCGTAAGGCTTTTGCCGAACAGATCTTCAACGCCTATTTGGTCGAGCGCCACGGCTCCAGCAGCCGCCGGCAGCGCACGTCGGACTCAGGGGTCAGCCCCAAGGGACAGGTGGAGGGCATGGCCGAGGTGCTGGCCGCCGGTGATTCGCTGATTATCTTCCCTGAAGGCACCCGGGGCGACGGCGATACGATCGCCCAGTTTCACGGCGGACTGTACAAACTGGCCCGTCTCCACCCTGAGGTGCCGGTGGTCCCCGTGACGCTCGCCAACCTCGGACGGATCCTCCCCAAAGGTGCGGTGATCCCGGTGCCCCACCTCTCGACTGTCATCTTCGGTGAGCCCCTCCATCTGGATCCCGATGAGGACAGGCAGACGTTCCTGGCCCGCGCCCGGAAGGTTCTCGTGGAAGCCCTCGCCAAGCATCAAGGCACGCAATCTCCCCCCAGACAGGACGACGGCGTCTCGGCCCCTCGCAGCCAGGACCGGCAGGACAACCCGTGAGCGGCTGGGAACTGGGTTTGTTGGACTCGTCGTCGCTGAAACTCCTCGGCGGCGTCGTCGTTGTTCAAGTTTTAGCCACCGTGGTCGCGTGGATTCTGGGCCGCCGATTGGGCATCACGAGCACCATCCTGAATCTGAAGCAGCGCATCAACGCCTGGTGGTTGATGGTCGCACTGCTAGGCGCTGTCCTGGCAGCCGGCGAGACAGTGACGATTGTGCTGTTCCTGCTGCTGTCGTTTCTGGCACTGCGCGAGTTCATCACCATCTCGCCGACCGGCCGCGGAGATCACAAAGTGCTCGTGTGGCTGGTGTTCATCATCCCCGCAGTGCACTACTGGTTCCTGTGGGAGCACTGGTATGGCATGTTCAGTGTGTTCATCCCGGTGTACGCCTTCCTCTTCCTGCCGGCGCGCAATGCGCTCGCCGGGCAGACCACCGGGTTCCTGCAGCGAACCGCGGCCATTCAGTGGGCGCTGATGGTATGCGTCTACGCCATCAGTTACGCCCCGGCGCTCCTGCAGCTTCCGTTTGCCATGGAGGCAGGCCGAGATGCGGCCGAAGGCTCGGCGCCTGGGACTGGTGGGGCTACCGGAGCGCATCTGCTGCTGTTCCTGCTGATCGTGGTGCAGGGCTCCGACGTGCTGCAGTACGTGTGGGGCAAGACGCTCGGGAAGCACCCGATCGCGCCGAGCGTGAGTCCCAACAAGACCTGGGAAGGATTCATCGGGGGAGTGCTTTCGGCCACCGCCCTGGGGGCTGCCCTATGGTGGGTCACGCCGTTCACCCCGTTGATGGCCGCGCTCCTGGCATTCATCTCCTGCGTGATGGGTTTCGCCGGAGGGCTGGTGATGTCTGCAATCAAGCGCGACCGCGGCATCAAGGATTTCGGCTCCATCATCCCCGGTCACGGCGGGATCATGGACCGTCTGGACTCGCTCTGCTTTGCGGCACCGGTCTTCTTTCACGCCGTGCGATTCTTCTACACCTGATAAATGCACCACGGAGACCCTAAAAATGCAGAAAACCCCCGGTTTCCCGGGGGTTTTCAGTGGCGGTGACGGTGGGATTTGAACCCACGTTGGCTTTTACACCAAACAACATTTCGAGTGTTGCACCTTCGGCCGCTCGGACACGTCACCAACGCGTCAACCTTACCGGGTTGAAGGCCCAACTCCCAAAAGCTGCCCCTTCAAGGCCTGGGGGACCAGATGGAACTAGAGGTCGACGACGTCGTTCCTGCCGATATCGGGAGTGCCGCCGGTGGCTGCAGCCTTGCCGATCTTGAACAGGCTGACGAGCTTCGGTTCATCCGAGGCCCAGTATTCGGCGGTGTCCGAGTCCACCTTCAGCAGTGCGACAGACGGGTCTTCGCGGCCCTGCTCGAACCAACCCTCCACCGAGGTCTTCCACAGGGAGGAAATCTTGCCCTGATCCTTCGTCAGCGTGGCGGTGCCGCTGATGGACAGGAAGCCCTCGGAATCACTGATGGCGACGTTAACGTGCGGGTTCGCACGGACCTCGTCGGCCTTGGGGGAGGGGTCCGGAGTAAAGAACCACAGGTTGCCGTCCGAATCCGCCTCCTGCAGCTGCAACGGCCGGCTGACCAGGTTCCCCTGCAGATCCACCGTGGTCACCGTGGCAATTCGGGCCTTTTCGAGAATCTTGACGACGGTGTCCCGTCCATCTTGCTCTGATCCCATAACGGAAACTCCTTAATTGTAGCGTTCCGGGATTAGTAAGCCTACGTACAAACCGAACCGGGCGGAACGCTAGGAGTTGCGCTTTGAGCCGAAGAAGTCCCGCAGCAGGCGCGCCGATTCTTCCTCGCGCACGCCGGGAAACACCTCGACCCAGTGATTCAGGCGGCGCTCACGCAGGATGTCGAACACAGAACCGGAGGCCCCTGCCTTCTCATCCCAGGCGCCGAACACCACTTTCGGCACCCGGGCCAGGACGATCGCCCCGGCGCACATGGCGCACGGTTCAAGCGTCACCACGAGGGTGCAGCCTTCCAGCCGCCATTCCCCGACGGCGGCAGCCGCCTTCCGGATGGCCAGCACCTCGGCGTGGCCTGTCGGGTCCCCTGTCGCCTCACGCTCGTTGCGCCCGGTTCCCAGCACCTCGCCGTCGGGACCCAGTACGACGGCGCCGATCGGCACGTCGCCTGTCTCCAGCGCCTTGCGGGCTTCGGCCAGGGCAAGGTCCATCCAGGTTTCGTGTGTGCGGGAAAGGGGCTCCATGCCTGCCATCGTCCCCCATCCGCGCGCGCACGGGCGAACGCGGAGAGAGGCAGGGGGCAATGGTAGTTTTGAAGCATGCGCGTACTTGTAGTGGATCACCCCCTCGTTGCCCACAAACTCACCGTTCTCCGCGACAAGGACACCCCGTCACCGATCTTCCGTCAGCTGACGGAAGAACTGGTCACCCTGCTGGCCTATGAAGCCACCCGAACCGTCCGCGTGGAGCCGGTTCCGATCGAGACTCCCGTCACCTCCGCCGTCGGCACTGGCCTGGTCAAGCCGACCCCGCTGGTGGTTCCCATCCTGCGCGCCGGCCTCGGCATGCTCGAAGGCATGACCCGCCTGGTCCCCACGGCCGAGGTCGGATTCCTGGGCATGGCCCGGAACGAAGAGACACTGGAAGCCATCACCTACGCCGAGCGCCTTCCGGATGACCTCACCGGCCGCCAGGTCTTCGTCCTGGACCCGATGCTGGCTACCGGCGGGACGCTGCGCGAGGCGATCAAGTTCATGTTCCAGCGCGGCGCCGCAGAGGTCATCTGCATCTGCCTGCTGGCCGCCCCGGAAGGCCTCTCGGTGCTTCAGGAGGAACTCCAGGACGCCAACGTCACCGTAGTCCTCGCCTCGATCGACGAGCGGCTCGACGAGCACGCCTACATCGTCCCCGGCCTGGGCGACGCCGGCGACCGGCTTTACGGCGTCGTCTAACCACCTCGCCCGAAGGGCCGCCTCTGAGGCCGGCTCTTCCGTCAGTGAAAAGCTCCGAACCCCTGTCCACTATGTGGACAACAGCTTCCATGCTTGACGGCACCTGCTTCGTAAGCTCGCTTACGGAGTGGGTGCCTTTTTTCTAAACACTGTTCGATAGAGCGGAACGACGCACGCGCAGTGGAGCGAAATAGATTTAGGTCTTATACATATTTACGCATAGCTATTCATTGTGTCTTTTTGTGAACTGCGTCACAAAACGACCCATAACGTCCACTATGTGAGACAACCGACCCTTTGTTACTTGCGCGAATCCCTTTGTGACATGCAATAATCCGGAGTGTGAACACCAACACGGCAGCAGCAGTCGCAGTCTTCCCGGGCGGTCTCCGGGCCGCGAAGGAGACTCGCTGTTGTCGAATGCATATCTCTGGAACCACCCCTATCCCGAGGTAAGACTCAGGCCCAACTATGGGCATAACAGGCGCCGTCTCGACCGGGCACACCCCCAGCAATCGAGCCGTGATGACGTCAAGTCACGATGAGGTCCCACATGTCAGTAGCATCCGGTTACGTCCACATCTCCCTGCGCAATGCGCAGAACCGCGCCGGATCAGGTTCCCAGCGCCAGACCGCCGTCGGCGGTTTCCCCAGCACCTACGGCGCGCAGCCGTTTGGGAACCAGTCCTATAGCGTCCCGGCCTCCAACAGCACCGGAGTCCGTCCGCTCCGCGCCGTTCCGGGCCAGGATGCCAGCCCCATGACCGCCCCCATGCCGGTGGTCACTCCGAACGGTATTCCCGGGCCGCAGCCGGTCAGCAATGACACGGCTGCCCGTGGATTCGTTATTTATGTAGGCCTCGATGAAGAAACCGCCGCAGCCAACGGCACGTCCCTGAGCAGGCTGGCGCAGGAAATCCGGGCCTACGTACAGACCCTCGTGCCATGCGCCCAAAGCCATGCAGCCGTGGCGCTTGCCCCTGCCGGAGCGTCCGGCTCGGATATCGACGTCGTCCGGCAGGCCCTCGGGGACCCCACGGTCCGGCGTCACCCGGCCCCGCAGCAGGTTCCGGCACCCCCGGTTCCGGCAGCTATCCGGCCCTCCGGGGTCCTGATCGACCTGTCCCGCCGCGAGGTGCACCTCGACGGGGACACGCTGAATCTGACCTTCAAGGAATTCGAGCTCCTGAACTACCTGGTGGAGAACGCCAGCAGGACGGTTGGGCGTGAAGAGCTTTTGGCAGGCCTGTGGCGCAACGCCGAAGAGGTGCCGAACGAACGCACCATCGACGTCCACATCCGGCGGCTGCGGTCCAAGCTGGGCCGGCTGGCCAACACCGTCCGCACCGTCCGCGGGCAGGGGTACCGCTTCTACGAGCACCCCGAGGTTGTTGTCTGGGCCGCACCGGAATACAGCATCTAGCTGCCAGCCGCGGTCCTTAGGACCGCAGCCGCGGACGGAGCGGGGGCTCCGTCCGCGGCTAAACTTGGCAAATGACCGGCCACCACCTCAAGAAACTCCAGCTCCTTCGCCATGCCAAGGCGGACTGGCCCCGCGACGTTGCAGACCACGAGCGCCCGCTCTCCGGGCGTGGACACCGGGACGCACCCCTGGCCGGGCAGTGGATGCGCGAGCACGGCAGCATTCCCGACTTCATCCTCTGCTCGTCTGCCCTGCGCGCGCGGCAGACATGCACCTGGGTCTGCAAGGAACTCGGGGATAAGGCGCCCACTGCCAAGCTCGAAGACGGTCTCTACGCGGCGACGCCGGAGCGGATCCTCAGCCTCATCAACCACGTTCCGGAAACGGTCACCAGCCTGCTGGTCATCGCGCACCTTCCCGGCGTCCAGGACCTGGCCATGCGGCTTGCCTCCGCGGACTCGGACGAAGAAGCCGTCATGGAAATGGCCACCCGCTATCCGACGTCGGGGCTCACCGTCATGGAACATGCACTGCCGTGGGCCGAGCTGGACGGCCGCGACGCCCGCATCACCGACTTCGTGGTCCGCCGGGCCTAAATGCTGATCTCCGGCTGCAGCGTCTTCAGGGTCCACAGCCGGTGCCGTCGGGCAGCCAGCAGCGAGAGCAGCAGTCCGACGGCGGTGTAGCCCAGCAGTCCGACGGCGACGGCGGCGACCTGCGGAAGATCCCCGCCGTACAGCAGTTGCCGCAGCCCGGTTACCGTGTAGCCCATCGGCAGTACGTCGTGCGCCAGATGCAGGGGCGCCGGGATGGTCTGCCATGGGAAAGTGCCGCCGGCGGAGACCAGCTGCAGCACCAGCAGTACCAGCACCACGAACTTGCCGACTGAACCCAGCAGCGCCACGATGCCCTGGATCAACGCCGAGAACGCCATGGAAGCCATCAGCAGCAACGCCCAGGCTCTCACCGGGTGCACGGGGTCCAGTCCCAGCCCGAACCGCACCACCGCATACAGCAGGGTCGCCTGGACCAGCGAGACGGCGAGGAACGGCAGCCAGCCGCCCAGGGCAATCTTCCAGCCCGGGGCATTGGACGCCAGCGCCCGGCGGCTGATGGGACGCATGGCCTGCGCGAGCATGAAAATACCCACCCACATGGCCAGCGTCAGGAAATAGGGTGCCAGTCCGGCGCCGTAGCTGCCTGCCTCGGCCTGGCTCACCGTGCGGACGGTCAGCGGATCGGCGATTACTGCGGAGGCGTTGGCCCGCTCCTCATCGTTTGGGTTGGGGATTTCACCGGCACCGTCTGTCAGCTGCCGGGCCAGCTCGGCAGACCCGTCGCGTAGCTGGCCCACCCCGTCCTGGAGGCTGCCCGCACCGGCGGCGGCGTCGTCGGCTCCTGCCGCCAGCTGCCGGGTACCGTCCAGCGCCTGCTGTGCTCCGCCCGCCAGTCCGCCGGCCCCGGAGGAAAGCTCCGCCGCTCCGGTGGACAGGTCTGCCGCTCCGGTGGAAAGGCGGGAAGCGCCGTCGTTCGCAGCGCTGATGCCCGAGGTGAGCTGCGGGGCGCTGCCCGCCAGCTGGTCCGCACCCGCCGACACTGCTGCAGCCCCGTCCGAGAGTGCCTTCAATTGCTCGAGCCCGCCGCTGCCTGCCGCGGTTCCGGCCAGCTCCTGCTGTAGGGCTGCGGCCTGCTCCTGCGTCAGGACGCCCTGCTGCACCAGCCGTGTCACCGCATCGGTGACACCCTGCCGGGCGGCATCGGAGGAAGCGGTTACAGCCGATTCCAGGCCGGTCGTCCCGGCGGCCACCTGCCGGGCGCCGTCCGCCAGCTGCTGTGCCTGCTGCGGCAGCTGTGCCGTGGCGGAGGAGAGCTGTCCCAGGCCCGAGGAAAGCTCGGCGGCACCTGAGGACAGCTGATCCGCCCCGGCGGACAGCTCACCCGCGCCCGCCGACAGCTGGTTGGCTCCGGTGGCCAGCTGTTCCTGTCCGGAGACCAGCGTCTGCGCTCCGGAGGACAGGGTTCCCAGCCCGGTGACGAGCTCGGCGGCCCCGGAATCCGCGGACGCTGCACCATCGGCGAGCTGTCCGGCGCCGTCGGCGGCCCGTTCCAGCTGGCCGTGCACTGTGGTGAAGCCGGTCAGCAGCTGGCTGGCGGTTTCCTCGCCGACTTCCGCCGCCACGGTGTCATGGACGGACGAGGTCAGCTTGTCCACGATGCTGCTGAGCAGGTAATTGTTCGCATCATTGGTGGTGACATGCAGGTTCGCCTTCCGGGCGGTGGCCGGATCCGACGCCGAGGCCAGGTTCGCGGAGAAGTCCCCGGGAACGGTCAGGGCAAATTCATACGTGCCGTCCTTCACGCCGCGCTCCGCGGCAGCGGCGCTGTCCACCAGCTGCCAGTCGAAGGTCCCGTCCTCCAGCAGGTTTTCACGGACTGTGGCGCCGACGTCTAGCCGGCCGTCTACGGTGTCGGCCCCGTCGTCGTCGACCACCAGGGCGGCCTTGACGCCGTCGAGGTTTCCGTAGGGATCCCAGTTGGCGTACAGGTAGACGGCGCCGTAGAGCAGGGGGACCAGGGAGAGTGCGAGGATAGCCAGCTTCGGCAGGGTCCCGCCGGTCATGCGGCGAAGTTCGCTGAGTGCCAGCCGGAACGCGGTCATGCGGGCACCTCTTCGGCGATACCGGCGGTGGCCACCCCAGCGGCAGTGTCCCCGGCAGCGGCGGCGGGACCGGTCCAGCCCGGCGGGATCTGCGCCACCACCGCAACGGCCGTCACCAGGCGCGAAGGCAGAGACACGCTGCCTGTCAGGGCGGGCAGCCAGGCCTCCGGGTCGGCGCCGTGGCGGTCGGGGGAATCGAAGACCAGCAGCTCCACGTCGATATCCGCCAGGGCCAGCCGGATCAGCAGATCCAGCCGTACTGACGGTTCGAGGTCCTCGATCCACCGGGGACCCAGATCCGAGAGGTCTTCGTTGGATAGCCAGTCCGCAGCATTTCCCTGCGGCCGGTTCCGGCGGGGGATCAGCGCCAGGTCTTCGGCCACCAGGTCGCGGACGCGGAAATGCCGTTCGGGTGCGTTGACCTCCGGCGAATCGATCAGTGCCGCGTGCCGGCGCAGA
Organism: Arthrobacter sp. zg-Y238; assembly: GCF_024385525.1. GTDB lineage: Bacteria > Actinomycetota > Actinomycetes > Actinomycetales > Micrococcaceae > Arthrobacter_B > Arthrobacter_B jinronghuae. The sequence goes on from NZ_JANFLU010000012.1 coordinate 161,909, forward strand.
TGTCCCGTCTGTGCGCTGTGGCCCCAGGCGAGGCTGCCGGAGGTGGGGCGCATCCTGCCCGCAAGCACCAGGGCGAGGGCGGTACGGGTGGACTGGCCACCGCCGGAGACCAGGAGCAGCCCTCCGGCATTCACCTCAAGGGATGTCGGAGGAAGGAGGGCGCTGTGGCGCCCCTTCACATAGAGGGTTTCCGCACTGAGCATGGTCTTCGCCTTGGGTCCTTAGGGTCGCTGTGCGCCTGGCACGCTTCAGAGGCGCATCTGCAAACCTACGGGAAACTGACTGGTCAGTTCAAACGGTGGTGCGGAGAGCTCTGCCACACGGGGACCGGGCGGAAGTTAGAGGCCGTACTTTTCCAACAGCCGCAGCCATACCTCGCTGATGGTGGGGTAGGCGGGCACGGCATGCCAGAGCCGGTCCAGCGGGACCTCGCCGGTGATGGCAACCGTTGCCGCGTGCAGCAGTTCCGAGACGCCCGGCCCGACGAAGGTCACGCCGACCAGCACTCGCCGGTCCTCGTCCACCACCATCTGTGCCCAGCCGCGGTAGTTGTCCGCGTACAACGAGGAGCCGGCGACGGCGATTTCCAGCGATGTTTCGGAGGCGTTGACGCCGTCGGCCCGGGCCTGTTCGAGAGTCCGCCCGACCATCGCTGCTTCCGGGTCGGTAAACACCACCTGTGGCACGGCGTAACGGTCTGCAGTTGCCGTGTACCGGCTCCAGGCAGCCGGTTCCGCGCTGCCGGGTTCCTGCTTTGCCCGCGCCGCAATCACGTCGCCGGTTGCGCGCGCCTCGTATTTCCCCTGATGGGTGAGCAGCACTTTCCCCGCAGCGTCCCCCACGGCGTACAGCCACCCGCCGTCGACGCCCATCACCCGGCCGGAATCATCGATGTCCAGTGTCTTCGGGGCCAGGCCGATTTCCTCCAGACCCAGCCCGTCCAGGGCAGGATGGCGGCCGGTGGAAACCAGCAGCCGATCTCCGCTCACGGTGTCGCCGCCCTCGAGCGATACTTCCACGCCGCCGTCGTCGGACTTCCGCACTGATGCGGGGGAGGCGGAGGTGCGCACCTCGACGCCGTCGGCCTCGAGTCCTTCCTGTACCAGCGCACGTACCGGTTCGGGGAAGGAGCCCAGGATGTCGTGCCGGGCCAGCACTATGACCTTCGAGCCCAGGCGCGCGTAGGCCTGCGCCAGTTCGACGCCGGACACTCCGCCGCCGATCACGATAAGGCGGCCGGGAATCTCGGTGGCGGAGGTGGCATCCCGGGTGCCCCAGTAATCAGTGGTGTCCAGGCCCTCGATCGGCGGTACGGAAGGGGTGGAACCGGTGGCGAGGACGACGGCGTGCTGCGCGGAAATACGCAGGGTCCGGCCGTCAGTGGCGGCCACTTCCACCTCGCGTTCTCCGGTGAGCCGTGCCCGGCCGCGGACCAGTTCGATGCCGGCGCCGGCGACCCACTCGGCCTGGCCCGCATCATCCCAGTTGGAGGTGAACGAGTTCCGGCGTTCCAGGACGGCGGCGGCGTCCAGCGTGCCGGTGACCGCCTCGCGGGAACCCGCCAGCGACTGTGCCTCCTTCAACGCCGTGCCGGGCCGCAGGAGCGCCTTGGAGGGCATGCAGGCCCAGTAGGAGCATTCCCCGCCCACCAGGGCCGCTTCCACCAGGACGGCGCTTAATCCGCCGCGGACAATGCGGTCTGCCGCATTCTCTCCCACGGCACCTGCGCCAATCACCACTACGTCGGTCTGCAGAGTCTCAGTCATGGACATGAGCCTTGCACCGCGGCGGGAGCGGGGCAACCGGGTAGCTTGTCCTACCCCTCGAAATGCGTTTCCGCGGGACGTCCGTTCACCGAGGCCACCACGGATTCGGCAACCTCGCGCAGCTTCATGTTCCGGTGGCTGGAGGCCGCACGCAGTACGTCGAACGCCTGCTGCTGGGAGCAGCGGCTCTGTCCCATGATGATGCCGATGGCTATATCGATGGTGGTGCGGGAACGCATGGCGGCCACAAGGTCCTCTGCCCTTGAGGTGGTGTCGGTGATGCGGATGGCCAGCCGTACGGCTGCCGCAGCATGCCGGGCAAAACTCTCAGCCGCCTGCACCGTGGGGTCGGGGAAGGCGTTTTTCCGATCTGCGTACAGGTTCAGGGCGCTGAGGTAGTCGCCGGACAGGGTGATGGGCACGGCAAGGAGGGAGCCCAGGCCGTGACGGGAAACCTCGCTCGTGTAGTCCGGCCAGCGGTTCTCGGCGGCCAAGTCCTTCACAAGGACCGTCTCACCGCTGTGTGCGGCGGTAAGGCAGGGGCCATCGCCGTAGGAGTACTGGATTTCATCCATGCGCGTGGCCTCAGCGCTGCTGCTGGCCACGACACGGGGCCGGGATTTATACAGGAGCGTCACGGCGCAGGAAACGGGACTGTCCGGGCCGGAGAATTCGCGGGCGGCCAGGACAGCTGACCTGTTAAGGAAATCCTGGACGTCCGGGCTCTCCAGCACGAGCTCTATGAGTACGCTGGGCAGCTGGGTGGAATTCGGACTCGCCATGCCGCTGTTCCCTTCCGGGGCCAGCCGCTGCGGGAAAGGACTTCCGGGGCAGGCTGCCGGTCCGGTTGCTTACGACCACAGTACGCAGGGCAGGAACGGGTATCCAGAGACAACAAAAAACCCGGTCTGATCAGTTGTCCTGATCAGACCGGGTCTGAGTGGTGCGCGCGAAGGGATTCGAACCCCCAACCTTCTGATCCGTAGTCAGATGCTCTATCCGTTGAGCTACGCACGCATAAGAACTATTGTATCAAAACCGATTCTCATCGGTTTCTTTCAAGTTCTTCCGTGGCTGTTTGGCCGTAGATAACTATAGCGGGCTTTTGGAGGCAACACCAATCGAGAAGTATGTCGACTGCGTCACTAGACCGGTCTACGTGACGTTGGTCACATTGGAGTAGGCTGGAGGCCCTGATTCTCTTGGATTTGTGGGACCGATCACGAATGCGGCAATAAAGGTGCGATCTTTCCCGGCAAAGCGTTCCGAAAGGCCCAACTAGCATCAAAACACACCACTGACCCAACGAAGGGAAGAGTCATGGGCGATGACGCGCGTCAGCTAGTTCTCGATGAGAACGGCGAGAATGCTGCAAGCCAGCCGCTGGACAGCACTACCGGAGGTACTGCTGCACCCACCACCCACCAGGCCCTCCTTGCGTGGGTAAAAGAAGTAGCCGAGCTGACGCAGCCTGACCGCGTGTACTGGGTCGATGGTTCCGAAGAAGAAAACCAGTCCCTCACGGACGAACTCGTGGATGCCGGCACCCTGGTGCGCCTGAACCCCGAGACCTTCCCGAATTCCTTTGCCGCCTTCTCGGATCCCAAGGACGTGGCCCGGGTCGAAGAGCAGACCTTCATCTGCTCCGAAAAGCGCGAAGACGCCGGCTTCACCAATAACTGGATGGACCCGGGCGAAATGCGTGCCAAGCTCAACGGTCTCTTCGCCGGGTCCATGCGCGGACGCACCATGTACGTGGTGCCCTTCGTTATGGGACACCTGGCTGCCGAAGACCCGAAGTTCGGCGTCGAAATCACCGACAGCGCGTACGTGGTCGCCTCCATGCGGATCATGGCCAACATCGGGACCGACGTGCTGCGCAAGATGGAGGAGCTGGACGCGTTCTTCGTTCCGGCGCTCCACTCCGTTGGTTTCCCGCTGGCCGAGGGCGAAGCCGATGTGCCCTGGCCGTGCAGCGACGAGAAGTGGATTGTGCACTTCCCCGAGGACCGCTCCATCTGGTCCTACGGTTCGGGCTACGGCGGCAACGCCCTGCTGGGTAAGAAGTGCTACGCCCTGCGCATTGCCTCCATCATGGCCCGGGACGAAGGCTGGCTGGCCGAGCACATGCTCATCCTCAAGCTCACCAGCCCGGAGAAGAAGGACTACTTCGTTTCCGCTGCCTTCCCGTCCGCCTGCGGCAAGACCAACCTGGCGCTCCTGGATCCGACCATCGAGGGCTGGAAGGTCGAAACCCTTGGGGACGACATCACCTGGATGCGGTTCGGCAAGGAAGGTGAACTGCGTGCGGTAAACCCGGAGGCCGGTCTCTTCGGCGTCGCTCCCGGCACCGGATGGAGCACCAACCCGAATGCCATGCGTGCCATCGCCAAGGGCAATTCCATCTTCACCAACGTGGCACTGACGGACGACGGCGGTGTCTGGTGGGAGGGCATGACGGATGAGGCGCCCGCGCACCTCATCGACTGGCTCGGGCAGGAATGGACGCCCGACGCCGGCCGCCCGGCAGCACATCCGAACTCGCGCTTCTGCACGCCGATCGACCAGATCGACATGCTGGCGGACGAATACCACTCCCCGAACGGGGTCCCGGTCTCGGCCATCCTGTTCGGCGGGCGCCGCAAGACCACCGTTCCCCTGGTGACGGAGGCCCGCGACTGGGCCAGCGGCATCTTCATGGGCTCCACGCTGTCCTCCGAAACCACCGCCGCAGCCGCCGGACAGGTGGGTGTGGTCCGGCGCGATCCGATGGCCATGCTTCCGTTCATGGGTTACGACGCCGGGGATTACCTGCGGCACTGGATCGAACTCAGCGGCAAGGCCAACCAGGAGAAGCTGCCCAAGATCTTCCTGGTGAACTGGTTCCGGCGCACGGCCGACGGCGGATTCGCCTGGCCGGGCTTCGGCGACAACTCCCGGGTGCTCAAGTGGGTCATTGAACGCCTTGAGGGCAAGGCGGACGCGGTGGAAACCCCCATCGGGTTTGTGCCCACGGGGGATTCCATTGACCTCACCGGCCTGGACATGACCCCGGAGGACGTGGAGCAGGCCGTCCGCGTGGATCCGCAGGAGTGGGCCACCGAGCTGGACGGCATTGACGAGTGGTACCACCGCTTCGGTCCCACCCTGCCCCAGGAGCTGAAGGACCGGCTGGCCGAACTGAAGGACCGCTTCGCCACCGCCTAACCTGCAGATAAAAGGGGAAGCCCCGCCGGAATTCCGGCGGGGCTTCCCTTTTGCAGTGCCAGGGCTGGTTACTCAGCGTCGGCCCAGACGATGGGCTCGCCGCCCTCCCAGATGGGTTCGTTGAACGTCCACTCGCCGTCCTGCTCCGAGTAGGTCTGGATCGCGGAGATGCAGACGCCTTCGGAGTGCTCGGTGACGATGTGGATGGCGTCGGTGTTTTCCTCCGGCAGGTGGATGTCCGAGAAGACGGCAACCGCGCGGTTCTCACCCTTCTGCTCGGTCAGCACCGTGTAAAGGTCATCGATCATCGAGTCTGCATCCAGGTCCTCGTCGCTGTCCTCGGGGGCGACGGCGATCATCCGCAGCTCGCCGTCGTTCTGCACCACGAGCGCGGCCGGCAGGAACGCACCCTGCGCCTCAAGCTGCTCCTGCGTTACGCCGAGGGCGGTACCCAGCAGGGAGTTCAGGTCCTCCTGGACCTCGGCGGAGGGCTCTGATCCGTTCAGTTCTACATCAGCCATTTGTTATTTCCTTACTAGTTTCAATACGTGGTCGCGGACCCGCTCCATGGTGGGCAGATCCTCTGCTTCAGCGTTCAGCCGCAGGAAGGGTTCGGTGTTGGACGCGCGGAGGTTGAACCACCACGCGCCGTCGTCGGAGGTGAACGTCACGCCGTCGAGGGTGTCCACCGTGACGCCGTCGCGCTCGAACTCGGCGCGGACGCGGGCGACGGCGGCCGGGACGTCCTCGACCCGGGAGTTCACCTCGCCGGAGGAGATGTACGGCTCGTATTCGCGGGCCAGATCCGAGAGGCTGCGGGTCTGCTCGCCCAGGGCAGCGAGTACGTGCATCGCCGCGAGCATGCCGGTGTCGGCGTTGTAGAAGTCGCGGAAGTAGTAGTGCGCGGAGTGCTCGCCGCCGAAGACGGCACCTTCGCTGGCCATCACTGCCTTGATGAAGGAGTGGCCCACCCGCGTGCGGACGGCACGGCCGCCGTCGTGCGCCACCAGTTCGGGCACGGCCCGGGAGGTGATCAGGTTGTGGATGATCACGGGCGTCTCTTCGCCGCCGGCCTTGGCCCGGGCGATCTCGCGGCGCGCGACCAGGGCGGTGACGGCGGAGGGGCTGACCGGCTCGCCCTTTTCGTCGATGACGAAGCAGCGGTCGGCGTCGCCGTCGAACGCCAGGCCGATGTCGGCACCGTGTTCGACGACGGCGGCCTGCAGGTCCCGCAGGTTCTCCGGCTCCAGCGGGTTGGCCGGGTGGTTCGGGAAGGACCCGTCCAGTTCAAAGTAGAGGGGAACAATGTCCAGGGGCAGCCTGGGCAGGATGCTGTCGCCGAGCACTGCGGGGGTGGTCATGCCAGCCATGCCGTTGCCCGCATCCACCACTACCTTCAGCGGCCGGATTCCGGACAGGTCCACCAGGTTGCGCAGGTACTTGGAGTAGTCGGCCAGGACGTCCCGGACGGAGATGGAACCCTTGGTTGCCGCCGCCGGAATGACGCCGTCATTCAGGTACTGCTCGGCGAGGGCCTGGATCTCCTTGAGGCCGGTCTCGGAGGAGATGGGCACGGCGCCGGCCTTGGCCATCTTGATCCCGTTGTACTGCGCCGGGTTGTGGCTGGCAGTGAAGGTCACGCCGGCCGCATTCAGCACTCCGCAGGCGTAGTAGAGCTCATCGGTGGAAATCAGGTCCAGCAGGAGCACGTCGGCGCCGCGGGCGGTGGCGCCGCGCGCGAAGTCGCGGATGAACTCGGGAGAGGACGGACGCATGTCACCGCCAACCAGTACCGTCTGTCCGGACAGGCCCTGGACGTCTACAAACGCGGCCCCTACGGCCTCGACGATCTGCGGGGTGATGGTCTCGCCCACGACGCCGCGGACGTCGTAGGCCTTGAAGGACGCGGAGAGGTCGAATGCATTGTTCACGTTGGCCAGTCTATAGGGGCGCCCGCCGCGGCGGTCTTTTGTCCACAGTTCAAATCCGATGCAGGGAACAGTTCCTCAGGTGCTGGGATAGTGGATGGTATGGAAAGCACTGATACGCAAGGCACTGTTTCTGGGACTGTTTCGGAGACTTCTGAAACAACCCGTCCGCTGCACGGCGAGGCGGTGGAGCTGCTGCGGGCCCTGGTGGGCAATGACTCCGCGGAGTTCCACCAGGACCAGTTCGAAGCCATTGAGGCCCTGGTGGCCGGCGGACGGCGCGCCCTGGTGGTCCAGCGCACCGGCTGGGGCAAGTCTGCGGTGTACTTCGTCGCCAGCCTGTTGCTGCGGGCACGGGGGGCAGGTCCCACGCTGATTGTTTCCCCGCTGCTGGCGCTGATGCGGGACCAGGTGGCCGCCGCCGCGCGGGCCGGGGTGCGGGCCGTAGCCATCAACTCCGCCAACCAGCTGGAGTGGCAGGACATTTCCGCAAAGCTCGAGGCCGACGAGGTGGATGTGCTGCTGGTTTCCCCGGAACGGTTGAACAATCCCGGGTTCCGCGAACAGCACCTGCCCGAGCTGATCCGGCGTTCCGGACTGCTGGTGATCGACGAAGCGCACTGCATCTCCGACTGGGGCCACGACTTCCGTCCGGACTACCGCCGCATCCGCCACCTGATCGAGCGGCTGCCCTCCACGGTTCCTGTACTGGCCACCACTGCCACGGCCAACAGCCGCGTGGTGAAGGACATTGAGGAACAGCTGGCCGCCGGCGGCGAAGACGTCTTCACCATCCGCGGCCCGCTGGCCCGCAAATCCCTGCGGCTCGGTGTCCTGCGGCTGCCCAACCCCAAGGCGCGCCTGGCCTGGCTGCTGACGCACCTGGACGACCTGCCAGGCAGCGGCATCATCTACGCCCTGACCGTCTCCGGCGCCGAAGACACCGCCCGGCTGCTCCAGAAGGCCGGACATCCGGTTCTCGCCTACACCGGGCGCACCGACCCCGCGGACCGGGAAGAGGCCGAAGCCGCCCTGAAGGAGAACCGGGTCAAGGCGCTGGTGGCCACCAGCGCACTGGGCATGGGCTTCGACAAACCTGATCTGGGCTTCGTGATCCACCTGGGTGCGCCGTCTTCACCGGTGGCCTACTACCAGCAGGTGGGACGTGCCGGCCGCGGCACCCCGAACGCAGATGTGCTGCTGCTGCCGGGCGCGGAGGACCGTGACATCTGGCAGTACTTTGCCACGTCCTCCATGCCGGAGGAAGGACCGGCCACCGCGGTGCTCGCCGAGCTGGCTTCCGGCGAAGTCCTGTCCGTCGGTGTCCTGGAGACCCGGGTCAACCTGAAGCGCTCGCCGCTGGAACTGCTGTTGAAGGTCCTGTCCGTGGACGGCGCCGTCGAGAAGGTGTCCGGCGGCTGGCGGGGCACCGGGCAACCGTGGCATTACGACCGGGAACGCTATGAACGGATTGCCGCTGCCCGGGTGAAGGAACAGCAGGCCATGCTCGATTACGAGAGCACAACCGGCTGCCGCATGCAGTTCCTGTCCCAGCAGCTCGACGATCCGGCGGCCGCACCCTGCGGGCGCTGCGACAACTGTGCCGGCCGCTGGTTCGGCGACGACGTCGCGGCCGAGGCCACCGACAACGCGGCGCAGGCGCTGGACAAGGTTGGCGTGGAGGTGGATCCGCGTGGAATGTATCCCTCGGGCATGGACCGGCTGGGTGTGCCGGTCAAGGGCAAGATCAAGCCGGACCGGACCGTTGCCGACGGGCGTGCCCTGGCCCGGCTGACCGATCTGGGCTGGGGCGGACGGCTGCGTGAAATCTTTGCTCCGGGCGCTCAAGACCTGCCCGTGGACCCGGCGCTGCTTCAAGGTTGCGTACAGGTCCTGGCCCAGTGGGGCTGGGCCGAACGCCCGGTCGCCATTGTCTCCATTCCGTCCCGGTCCCGGCCCCAGCTGGTGGATTCGCTGGCTCGCGGCCTCTCGGAACTGGGCCGGATTCCCTATCTGGGGGCGCTGCAGCTGCCGCACGGCGGTCCCACGGGCGGCCCCGGCGGCAACAGTGCCTTCCGGCTGGCCTCCGTCTGGGACCAGTTTGCGGTTCCCCCGGAAGGGGCTGCCTGGTTCGCCGCGAACCCCGGACCGGTGCTGCTGGTGGATGATTTCGCCGACAGCCGCTGGACGCTCACGGAAGCCGGGCGGGTGCTGCGGGAAGCCGGTGCCCAGGCGGTGCTGCCGTTCGTGCTCGCGCTGAAGGCCTAGCGCCGCCCTGGGAGGCGCCAGCGGCGGGACGGCTGAGCCCGTCCCGCCGCTGTTTCCCGCCGGTTATTTGCCAACGAATTCCAGCAGCGCCTTGTTGACCTCGCCAGCGTGCGTCCACAGTAGGCCGTGCGGCGCGCCGTCGATCTCCACGTAGTCCGCTGCGGGGACCAACTTCCGGAAGCGGCGGGCGGTGGCGTCGATCGGCAGGATGTTGTCCGCCGTGCCGTGCAGGATCATCACGGGCTTGCCGCTTTCGCGGACCGCGTCGACGTCGGCCCTGAAGTCTTCAATCCACGTGGGCACCACGGCGTAGGCGGCGACCGGCGCGCTGGAGATGGCCACGTTCCAGCTGGCGGTGACGGCCTCCTGGCTGATGCGGCTGCCCAGGTTCTCCTCCAGGTTGTAGAAATTGGAGTAGAAGCTGGTGAACCAGGCGTACCGGTCGTCGCGGGCGGCTGCTTCGATGCCGTCGAACACCTCCTGCGGCACGCCGTCGGGGTTGTCGTCCCGTGCCACCAGGTAGGGCTCGAGTGAGGCGAGGAACGCGAGCTTGGCAATGCGCTCATGGCCGTGCCGGCTGACGTAGCGGGCAAGTTCCCCGGTGCCCATGGAGAAACCGACCAGGATGACGTCCTGGAGGTCGAGCGTCTCCAGCACCGTGTTCAGATCCGCCGCGAAGGTGTCGTAGTCGTAGCCGGAACCGACCTTGCTGGACTGTCCGAAGCCACGCCGGTCATAGGTGATGACGCGGTGGCCTGCAGCGAGCAGCTCGCGGGTCTGGCGCTCCCAGCTGTGGCCGTCCAGGGGATACCCGTGGATCAGCACTACCGGCCGGCCGGTTCCCTGGTCTTCGTAGTAGAGGTGAATGGCAGTGCTGTTCTCGGTGCCAACTTCGATGTAGCCCATCAGGAGTTCCCCTCTCGGATCGGGCGGGAACGGCCGTTCCCGCTGCGAGGAAGATGCTAAGAGAAGGACCGCCATTCGGTAAGCGTGCGGCCCGTGGAACTCTGGACGGCGGTGAAGCCCGTGGCGCCGAAGGCTGCGCCCAGCAGCCGGAGTGGAAATCGAGTCTGCAATACTTGCAGCTTTCGGGCGGAATAACGGTAAATGCTGCAGACTCGATCCCGGGAGGCGGCAAGTGCTGCCGGGAGGGGAAGCGCATGTCTCAGGATGACTCGCCAGCGGCGGGCACTGAACGGAAAGCGGACCGCAACGCGACACGGTGGTTGGCGGCTGCGGCAGGTGCCGGAGCAGTGCTGGGCGCGGCCTGGCACCTCGCCGGCGCCGGCAACCTGCCTTTCCTTCCGCAGAACTGGTTCGGCTCCCTGCTTGTCGGTTTCGGCTCCGGGATCCTGGCCGCGGCGCAACTCATAGTTGTCTGGCTGCTCACCGCGCGGCATGAGGATCGGCGGGGCATCCGGCAGCAGCGGGGAGCCCTGGCAGCGCTCGCAGGACTTGCAGTGTTCAGCGTTCCCTTCACCCCGGATCTGGTCTTCAGTCCGGTTCTGGGCCTGGCAGTGCTGCTGCTTGCGGTGCGGACCCGGGACCTGAGGACCGCGGCGATGGGCCTCACGGCATTCTCCGCAGCAATCGTGCTCGCGGTGTTTCCTGACCTGCCCGGGGCGCCGGTGATGCTGGGGCTGGTGGCCGTTGCCGCCCTCTCGGTCGCGGCGCGGCCGGGCAGTCGAACCCTGCCGTCCGGAATCCCTACTGGCCGCGGTAAACCGGCGGACGCCGTTCAGCGAAGGCAGCGGTAGCCTCGCCGAAATCGTGGCTGGCCAGGAACGCCGAGTTCCAGACCTGCACATAGTCCAGCCCGTCCTGGACCTGCCCCTGCGTCCGCCGGTTCAGAACCTGCTTGACGCCCTGCACCACCAGCGGGGGATTCGCGGCTATCTGGACCGCCAGCTCTCGTCCGCGTGCGACGACGTCGTCCGCCAGTTCCGTGACCAGGCCGAGGGACGCGGCGCGGGCGGCGTCAAAATCCTCTCCGGTCAGGGCCAGCTGACGGGTGGCGCCTTCACCGATGATGGCAGGCAGCCGCTGCAGCGAGCCGAGGTCCGCCACGATGGCTACCCGAACCTCACGGACGCTGAAGCGCGCGGTGCGGGAGGAAATGCGGATGTCCGCTGCGGCAATAACGTCTATGGCTCCGCCGATGCACCAGCCGTCTACCGCTGCAATCACCGGCTTCGTGCAGCGGGCCAGTGACGTGACGGCGTCCTGGAGGTCCTTGATCTGCCCGCGGAAGCCCTCGCGCAGCTTGGCATCCATACCGCCGGCCGCGAGCAGCGGGGCAAACACGGGAGCCATGGCGGGCAGGTCCAGGCCGTAGCTGAAATTCCCGCCGGAGCCGTAGAGCAGGACGGACCGGACGGCGTCGTCGGTGCTGAGCGCGTCAAACACCGCGGGCAGCTCGGCCCAGAAATCCGGGCCCATGGCGTTGCCTTTGGAGGGGCCAATCAGCTGCACTTCGGCCACGCCGTCATGAATTTCGACACTCAGGGATTTCAGGGAAGGCAGTGAAGTGGCGCTGGACGTCATGGCATCTCCGTTGATTTGGGCGTCATTGTGCTGGACGTCAATATACCGGTCGTTTTAAGGCCCGAAGAAAGCAAAGCTAGGATCAAGGTATGGAGCTTGCGGTTATCATTCTCTTCGTCCTATCCATCGCTGTTTTGAGCGCGCTCTGGGGCAGGTTTGAGAAGCGCCGTGCCGCCAACCCCAAGCCGGAGGCAGGCGCTTCCAGCGGTGCCGACGGTTCGGGCGGTGCGCGGCCGGCACGGCCTGCACGTCCCCGTCCCGCGCCGGCGGCAACCGGCACGTCGCCGCAGGCCGCCAGGGACGCTGCCGCGCTGCTGAGCGCAGATCAGCACCGGCAGATATATGCCGCCCTCGGACAGGGCCAGCCGGTAAAGGCGCTGAAGCTCTACGCGATGTTCACCGGCGCCGGCATCCGGGCCTCGGGGGCTGCCATCACGAACATGGCGGCGCACCCGCAGCCGTATGTACGGCCCATTCCGGATCCCGGGTCCGCGGCTAAGCCGGACACTGCTAAGCCGGACGCGGCTAAGCCGGACACTGCCAAGCCGGACGCGGCCAAGCCCGCAGCAGGCGCAGAATCAGAAGCGGTCCGGGAAGAAGAGATCAGCAAGTGGGCCCAGCAGCTGCGGCCCGAGGACTTCCTGAAGCCGTAGGGGCACCTTAAGGGAGGGCAAAGGCCGGGCCGGCGCGGCCCGGCCTTTACTTTGCCCCGGGTCCCGCCGGGACACCGGGTGCAGCAGGTGTTACCGCCCGGCCCGGCCGCCCTCAAGCAGACGCTCCCGCTGGTTCCGGCCGTCCGGGCCGTACGGGTAGTTGCCGACCTGCGGGACGCTCAGCTCCGTCAGGCGCTGCTTTTCCTCGTCGGTCAGCACCAGGAACGCCGCTCCCAGATTGTCCGCGAGCTGGTCCGTGGTGCGCGCGCCGAGAATTACCGAGGTCACTCCGGGACGGTCCGCCAGCCAGGCCAGCGCCACCTGTGCCGGCGTGGCGGAGTGCGCGGCAGCCACGGTCCGCAGTTCGTCGAGGATCCGCCAGGTCCGCTCGTTGTGGCTGCGCAGGTCCCACCCCTGGAACTGCCGCGTGGGGTTGTCGCCCACGCGCGTGTTTCCGGCGGGAACTGTCTCGCGGTCATACTTGCCGGTGAGCCAGCCCCCGGCGAGCGGTGACCAGGGCAGCAACCCCAGTCCGGCGTCGAGCGCTGCGGGAACAATCTCGGATTCGATCTCCCGTTCAAGCAGGTTGTACTGCGGCTGGAGCGTGACCGGCAAAGCCCAGCCGTGTTCCCGGGCCACGTAGACGGCCTTGGTCAGTTGCCAGCCGGTGAAGTTGGAAAGCCCGTAATAGCTGATCTTCCCCGCGGTAATCGCGTCATTGAGGAAGCCCAGGCTCTCCTCAAGCGGCGTGCACGGATCCCAGGCATGCAGTTGGTACAGGTCCACGTGGTCCACGCCCAGCCGCATCAGGGAGTCGTCCAGCGCGCGGCGCAGGTGCCGGCGGGAGGTGCCCAGGTCGTTCGCCCCGCCGCCCATCGGGAAGCGCCCCTTGGTGGCCAGGACGACGTCGGCCGCTTCCGTGGGATGGGTGTGCAGCCAGCGGCCGATGATTTCTTCGGACGCACCGGTTGTGTAAACATCCGCAGTGTCCACGAAGTTTCCGCCGGCACGCACGTAATCGTTGAGGATGGCGTGCGAGGCCCGGTCGTCGGATTCGTTGCCGAAGGTCATGGTGCCCAGCGCATAGTTGCTGACCGACGTTCCGCTGTTGCCGAGCAGTCGCATTTCCATGGATGTTTCCTTCACGCTAGGGAAGCTGGTGAACCGGCTGCCAGCTTATCCGCCGTGGGGCCTGAAAGCTCCCGGTCTGAAAGCAGGGCGGCGAACAACAGGGAATCCCGCCGCTTCCCGCCCACCAGCCGGTGCTCCCGGAGTCGGCCTTCGAAGGTGAAGCCGTTCTTTTCCAGCACCCGGACCGAACCCGCGTTCCCGGGATGGCAGGTGGCCTCCACACGCACCAGCCCCATCGGACCGAAGGCATGGCCGAGCAGGAGCGCTGCGGCCTCGGTGGCAAGGCCCAATCCCCAAACACCGCGGGCAAGGGTGTAGCCCAGTTCCCCGTTGCGGTCGGATGCGCTGGTGGTCCACACAGCCGCCGTCCCCACTAGACGGTCCTGGAACAGCACAGCCAGAGTGAACCCGGTCCTCGCCGGGGAAGCAGGTTCGGCGGCGGCGTCCGCGACGAAGGACCGTGTATCGGACAAGGTGTTGGGCCCCCACGTGGACCACTGCGTGACCACCGGATCGGAGGCAAACGCGTGCACGGCGTCGACGTCGTCGGCCCGGAAATCCCGCAGCGTCACCCGCGGTCCGTGAAGCAGGATGCCGTCCCGTGCCATAGCTGCGTGCCCTTCTGAAGCGATTCGGTGGTGAATCTAGGGTAGACGCAAAAAAACCCCCGGTTTCCCGGGGGTTTCAGCGCGGAGACGGGGGGATTTGAACCCCCGGTGGGCTTTAGGCCCACACTTCATTAGCAGTGAAGCCCATTCGGCCGCTCTGGCACGTCTCCAACATGCTTATCTCAACATGACTTGCAGCTTCCGCTGCCAGCCTGACAAGACTACCGGCAACTTGCCGATTAGGGCAAAACGCCTCAGCCCAGTCTTCCGGTGAGCGCTTCCCAGAGGAATTCGTAGGACATGGCGTGCATCCGGGCCGACTGCCGATTATCCGCCGCACCGGCGTGCCCGCCCTCCAGCGCTTCATGGAACCAGACCTTGTCCGCACCCATGGCCTTCATCCGGGCAGCCATTTTGCGGGCCTGCACCGGCCCTACCCGGTCATCGCTGGTGGCCGTCCAGATCAGCGTGGGCGGATAAGAGACATCTTCCTTGATCAGGTGGTAGGGGGAGAACGTCTGAACGAACTCCCACTGGGCCGGATCGTCCGGATCACCGTATTCGGCAATCCAGGAATAACCGGCGGAAAGCTTCGTGTAGCGGCGCATGTCCAGCAGCGGCACCCCGCAGGAAACAGCACCGAACAGGTGCGGATAGGTGGTGAGCATGTTACCCACCAGCAGTCCGCCGTTGCTGCGCCCGGTGCAGCCCAGATGCTCCCGGGACGTGACACCGCGGGCCACCAGGTCCTCAGCCACGGCGGCGAAGTCCTCATAGGCCCGGTGCCGGTTTTCCTGCAGAGCGGCGCGGTGCCATTCGGGTCCGTATTCCCCGCCGCCGCGGATGTTGGCCAGCACGTAGACGCCGTGCCGTTCGACGCCGTCGGCATCCGTGGTGCGCCGCTCCAGCCAGCCGCGGCCCACCACCCCGCTGTACGCAGGGGTCAGGGAGGCTTCGAATCCGCCGTACCCGTTGAGCAGGGTGGGGTTGCCGCCGTCGAGCACCAGATCCTCCGGGCCCACCTGGAAATAGGGCACCTTGGTGCCGTCCGCGGACACGGCGAAGTGCTGTTCGACCGTCAGTCCCGCCGCGTCGAACATGGTGGGTGAGGTCTTGACCGCCTCGGCCCGGCGGCCGTCCCGGGAACCGGGACCGGCGAGGGTGCCGCGGGACAGCGTGGACGGCGTGAGGAACCCGGTGCTGATCAGCCAGTAGTCGTTGCCGGCGGCCTCATCCTCGTCATCCACGGCGTACGCGTCCACCGAGTGCAGCGGCGGGCAGGCGTCCAGGATGTCCGCCCGCCAGCCGTCTTCGGGGGTGAGGACCAGGATTTCGGAGCTGACATCGCGCAGCAGGTTCAGCAGCAGCCGGTCCCGGGTCCAGCTCCAGGACTGCAGCGACGTGGACGCATCCGGGGTGAAGAGCCGGTGGACGCTCCGGTTTCCGGCAGTGAAATCTTCCAGCGACGCGGCCAGCAGGGAACCGGCGGGGTGGATGACGCCGTCGAGCTCCCAATCGGTACGCGGACGCAGCAGCAGCCACTGGCGGTGCACATCCACGTTCACGTCCAGCGGGACATCGAGCTGTACCCAGTCGCTGCCCTCCCGCAGGAAGGTGCGCGTGTTGTAGAAGTCGATGATGTCCACGGCCAGGTCCCGTTCGAAGCCGGGCGTCTGGTCCCGCTGCACTACGGCCATCATGTGGTCTTCAGGAATCTCGAAGAAGGGTTCGGCGTCCAACAGTGCCTGCCCGCGTCGCAGAATGCGGCTGGTGCGCGGATAGGAGGAGGTGGTCATGGAACCCGGCCCGAAGTCCGTCCCCACGTACAGGCTGTCCTCGTCGGCCCAGCTGATCCGGCTCTTCGCCGCGGGAATGTCGAACCCGCCGGACACGAAGGCGCGGTCGACGACGTCGAACTCCCGGTAGCGGGCCGCGTCGCCGCCGTCGGGGGAGAGGGCCACCAGTGCACGGCGGTAGGAGACGCCGTCGGCGGGGCGCAGGAACATGGACCCGCCCCAGACCCATTCGGTCCCTTCGGCGGCGGTGAGTGCGTCCAGGTCCAGCAGCACCTCCCACTCGGTGTCCGCGGACGTGTAGCTCTCCCACGTGGTGCGGCGCCACAGGCCTTTGGGATGCTCCGCGTCGCGCCAGAAGTTGTAATAGTGCTCCCCGCGCTTGGCGACCATGGGGATGCGGTCCGTGGAATCCAGGACCTCGAGCAGGCGTTCCTCCGTCTGCTGGAATCCGGTGCGCGAGAGCAGGTTTTCGGTCACGGTGTTCTCCGAGCGGACCCAGTCCAGCTGCTTCTCTCCGTAGATGTCCTCCAGCCAGAGGAACTCGTCGGTAGGGGCTGACTCGGCGGCGTCGAGGTTGGGGGATGTCATGCGCCCATCCTAGCCACCGCCGCTTTCCGGGTGTGCCCGGCGGGCTGTCCACGCCTGCCCGAACCCGGGCCGCTCCGGCTCCGGATATTCTAGATGGATGGATCACACGCAGAGTTTCCGGGTAGCTGTCATTGGCGCAGGACCCCGCGGCCTCTCCGTAGTGGACCGGCTGCTGACCAATCGGCGTGCTTCCGCGCATCGCCGGCCCCTGCGCATTGAACTGATTGACCCGTTTCGTCCGGGTCCGGGGCACGTCTGGCGGACCAACCAGTCGCGGCTGTTCCTAATGAACACCCCGGCACTGTTTCCCACCGTGGTCCCGGCAGGGGATACGGTCCGTGACCTGCTGCCCTCGCCTGCAGGACTCTCCTTCAACCAGTGGCGCGAGCTCATGGGCGCCGGTACCAGTGCGGCGGACAGTCTCTCCGCCGGAGACCGACAGGAGCTGGCGGCGCTTGGTCCCGCGGATTTCCCCAGCCGTCCGTTGTACGGGCGGTATCTGGAGTGGACTTACGACCAGCTGCGGAAAACGGCCGCCGACGACGGCGTGGAGCTCGTACACCGCCGCACCGAAGCGCTGGGCATCTCCCGCGAAGCGGCCGGCCGGCTGATCGTCGAGCTGGAAGGACAGCAGGTTCTGGCGACCGACGCCGTAGTGCTGGCCCTGGGGCACCTGCCCGCACTGCTTTCCCCGGAACAGGCACGGCTGCAGGACGCCGCCCAACGCCACGGCCTGACCTACCTTCCGCCTGCCGTGCCGGCCGACGTCGACTTCTCCCGCCTGCCCGCCGGGGAACCGGTGCTGGTGCGCGGACTGGGCCTGAATTTCTTTGACGTGATGGCTGCCGCCACCATCGGCCGCGGCGGGCGGTATGTGTCCACCGGGCAGCCTGCCGGCCGCGCCCTGCGCTACGAACCCTCGGGCCGGGAACCGCAGCTGATCGCCGCTTCACGCCGCGGCACGCCCTACCGGGCCAAGGCGAAACTGGACTCCTACGTTCCCCGCGGAGTCCACCTCCGCTGGCTGACCCGCGACAGGGCGCTCGCCTTGCGGGCCGACGGACTGTTGCCCGGTTTCGACCACGATCTCTGGCCCTTGCTGCACCGTGACGCCGTCTGGGCGTATTACAGCACGCTCGCCCGGGTGGCCCCCGCCGAGCTGAACGGCACCGCAGCCGAGTTCCAGGACCAGCTGGAAGCGGCACTGAACCTTCCGGGACTGGAGTGGGACGCCGCGAAGGAAGCGGTGCTGGATACCTACGTTCCGTCCAACCGCCGCACCAATCTTGAAGCCCTGGCGCAGCCGCTGGGCCGCCGGCCGTTCAGCGGGGCCGAGGATGCGGACAATGCCGTCCTGGCCTACCTGGAGGATGACGCCGCCGGATCCGCCGCCGGGGAAGACGACCCGCTGAAGATGGCAATCGGAGCCCTGAACGCCGGACGCAGCCTGCTGAAAGCGGTGGTGGCCGACGGCGGCCTGGCCGAAGCGTCCTGGCTCAGCGAACTGCGGGGCTGGTTCGAACCGCTCGTCGAAGGCCTGGCGAGCGGTCCGCCGCCGGAACGGATCGAACAGCTGGCCGCACTGGTCCGCGCCGGCCTGGTGCACTTTGTCGGCCCCGATCCCCGTTTCGACGTGGACGAGGCCCGCGGCGTGTTCACGGCCTCCTCGCCGTGGGTGGGCACCGAGTATGCCGCCTCCACCCTGATGGAGGCCATGATGCCGCCCAACCGGGTGGACCGCAGTGTCTCGCCGTTGCTGGCAGGACTGATCCGCGACGGGCTGGCCCGGCCGAAGGTCATGATGTCCGCCGACGGCACCCCCGTGCTGACTCCCGGGCTGGACGTTACCTTGCCGCCGTATCGGGCGGTGGGCGTCAGCGGCGAACCGGTGGAGAACCTGTTTGTGCTGGGGCTGCAGTTGTCCTCGGTCCAGTGGGGAACGGCGATTGCCGCCGAGGCCGGCGCTCCGGCAGCGGAAGGCTCGCGGACGCTGCAGGACGCCGACGCGATTGCCGCTGCGGTGCTGTCCGCTGCCGCGTCCACGGCGGGTTCGGACTCGCGGGCCACGGCCCCGGAACCGTCCGCCGGCCAGGACCAATCTGTCGTGCTGGGCTGAACCCGGCTTTCCAAGCCTGCACGTCGCACAGTAACAGCGGCGGTGAGCGGCACCGGAGCGGCGCGCCCAGCGCTCAGCGGCGGGTGAACCTGGCCCCTGAGGGTGTGCCGCGCCGATAAAATCGGCACCAGCGGGGCTGAGCCACTCCATTTCGTGCTCCTATCCGGCACGGCAGCCGCCTCGCGAATCAACCCGAGAGGACGCGTTGTGATGAAAGCTTGGCAGTACATGGGGGACCGCAAACCGATCCAGCTGAACGAAGTCCCGGAACCGGAACCCGGTCCCACACAGGTCATCATTGACGTCAAGGCAGCAGGCCTGTGCCACTCGGACGTGATGTACATGGAGGTCGGCGACGCGGTCATGCCGTTCCTGCCGATGACGCAGGGGCATGAAAACGCCGGCGTGATCACGGCGCTGGGATCCGAGGTGACCGGCTTCAAGGTTGGGGACGTCGTCGGCGTATGCTCCTCCGGAGTCCAGCCGCCTACCGGCATGTTCACTCCCGGCGGCTTCGCGGACAAGCTCGCTGCGGACTACCGCGACCTGGCCCGCGTTCCCGAGGGCCTCGATATTTCCCTCGCTGCCCTCGCCACGGATGCCGGCATGACCTCCTACCACGCCATGATCAAGGTCGGGAAGGCAGCCAAGGGCATGAAGGTCGGCGTGATCGGCTTCGGCGGCCTGGGGCAGATCGGCGCCCGCGCCGCCGTCCTGGCCGGTGCCGAGGTTCACGTGGCTGAGATGAAGGAAGAAGCCTGGGCCAATGCCAAGGAGGCCGGCGTGGCTTCCTGTGTCAAGGATGCCGCGGAATGGGTCACCGACCCACGGCGTGGCGGCGACTTCGACCTCATCGTTGACTACGCAGGTTTCGACACCACCCAGAAGGCCGTGAACGCTGTTCGGCGTGGCGGCAAGGTGGTTCAGGTAGGCCTCGGCAAGCCCACCTTCACGGTGGCGACCAACACCATCCTCGGCAAGTCCATTGAGGGATCCCTTGGCGGCACCGTGGCCGACATCGAGGAAGTCTTCGACCTGATGCTCCGCGGCGAGATCACCCCGGGCTACGAGGAAATCAGCTTCGACCAGGTCGGTGACGGGCTTGAGCGGCTCAAGAACAACCAGGTGCTGGGGCGCTTGGTGGCCCGCTTCGGCGAATAGCTGTTGACGACGGCGGGGGGGGCCCCCCGGGCCGGGGGCCCCCCCCCCCGGGCGTGCCGAGCCCGTGTAGTTGAG
>NZ_JANFLU010000013.1 GCF_024385525.1 Arthrobacter sp. zg-Y238
GGGGGGGGGGTGGGTGGCCCGGTGGGGCTAATTGGTTTGGCGGACGGGGGCTGCGCACCTCGGGACGTGCGCAGCCGCCGTCGTGCTGTGCCTAGCCGTTGTAGGTCAGCGAGAGCATCATTTCCTTCAGCTGCCGGTACATGTCGGTTTGCATCCAGGCCCGGGCGGCGGCGTCGTCGCCGAAAGCTCCCGGATCAATGATGGCCTCGAACCTGATGTCGCCGTCAGACATTGAAACCGTGCCGTAGGCATTGCCGCCATCCATGCCAGACGCATCCGGCAAGCCGTCGTCCTCCATCTGGACATGGTAGGTGCGCCCCGTGATTTCCCACGGTGCGCCCCCGTAGACCGGACGGGACTCGAACTGGAAATAGACAGGCTCGCCAAACTTGTTCGTGTAACCGGGCAGTTCCTGCGCGTCGTACATGATGTGCCCCGGGCTGGGTACTGCGATGTTGTGGAGGTCAGCTCCGCTGTAGAAGTTGGCTACCGGGTTCCCGGTGGGGTCCATAACAGTAAATGCGGCCGGGGATACATACCCGGCCACAAGTGGATGAAAGGGCAAAGGTTCCGCCGGAACGGCTGACCATCCGGCTGGAAGCGTGAAGCTATGTAGTCCGTTGGCGGTGGTGACGGTGACTGGTGCTGCCGGTTCAGGAACGGGCGTTTCCGTTGGCGTCGCTGACGGTGTTGCAGAAGGTGCCGTTACCGATGGTGTTGCTGAAGCAGACGGCGTGGCCGTCGTGCTCTTCGAGGCCGCCGATTCGGCGGCCGTCTCCGCGCCGCAGGCAGTCAGTAAGACAGCGGACGCGAGAACCAAGGTGCACGTGCGGGTGCGGGCTCGGCGGATAAAAGCGGTCAATCCAATCAATTCCCCCAGTAGTTCGGCGCGGAGTTTCCGGGCCGGTAAGAGGGAGACTAACAACGCGCCAGACGCCCGGGGGCGTGTCGCGTCCAAGCGTAGCCAAGACGTAATACGACGACGGCCCCGCACCATTTGGTGCGGGGCCGTCGTCGTCGTTACCTGCCGGTATCCGTTACCGGATTAGAACGGGTATTCCCGCGGAGCGTGCTGGACGCTGATGGTGTGGTCCGTGGTGAATTCGTCGATGGCCCACTCGCCGTTGAAGCGGCCGAGGCCGGAGTTCTTCTCGCCGCCGAAGGCAATGTGCGCCTCGTCCTGGACCGGGAAGTCATTGACGTGCGTCATGCCTGCCTTGATGCGGCGGGCGAACTTGACGCCTTCTTCCAGGTTGGAGGTGAAGACGGCGCTGGAGAGGCCGAGGTCGGTGTCATTGGCCAGTGCCAGTGCGTCCTCGGCGTCCTTGGCGCGCATGATCCCGGCGATCGGGCCGAAGATCTCCTCGCGGGCCAGCTCCATGTCCTTGGTGACGTCGGCGAAGACGGTCGGGGAAAGTACCTGGCCGTTGATTTCGCCTTCGATCATGAGGCGGGCGCCTTCGGACTTCGCGGTCTCGATCTTGGTCTTCAAACCCTCGAGCTGCTTGGCGTTGATGATCGGGCCCACGACGTTCTTCGGGTCGGTCGGGTCGCCGGCGTTCAGCGTCTTCACGTGCGCCGTGAACTTCTCGACGAATTCGTCGTAAACGGCGTCTTCGACGATGATCCGGTTCACGGCCATGCAGATCTGTCCCTGGTGCAGGAACTTGCCCATGGCCGCGGCGCGGACTGCCTGGTCAACGTCGGCGTCGGCGAGAACCACGAACGGGCTGTTGCCGCCGAGCTCAAGGGCCGTGTACTTCAGCGTGGCGCCGGTTGCGGCCAGGGCGCCGATGTTCTTGCCCACCGGCGTCGAGCCGGTGAAGGAGATCATCCGCGGGGTCGGGTGCTCCACGAAGGCGTCGCCGATTTCCGAGCCGGCGCCGACGACGGCGTTCAGTACGCCTGCGGGCAGGCCGGCCTCTTCAAAGATCTTGGCGATGATGAGGGCGCCGGTGACCGGGGTGTCGCTGGCAGGCTTGAGGACGACGGCGTTACCGAGGGCCAGGGCTGGAGCGACGGAGCGCTGGGAGAGGTGCAGCGGGAAGTTCCAGGGGCTGATGACCCCGACGACGCCCAGCGGGGCACGGTAGACGCGCAGTTCCTTGTTCGGGGTATCCGAGTCCATGATCTTGCCGGACACACGGTGCGGGAAGGTGGCTGCCTCGCGGGTGATGGAGGCGGCGGAGGCAACTTCGATGTTGGCCTTCAGCATGGTGCTGCCGGATTCGGCGTTGAGCCAGGCAATGATCTCATCGCGGCGTTCCTCGAAGATTTCTGCTGCGCGGGCGATGACGGCTCGACGCTCGTTCGGGGTCCGGGCCGCCCAATCCTTCTGGGCTTCCTCTGCAGCGGCGTACGCGTCATTGAGGTCTTCGCGGGAGGCCTGCTGCATGGTCATCAGCTGCGAACCATCAAAGGGGTTGGTGTCCGTGAGGGTCTTCTCCGAACGGCCGTCGCGCCATTCGCCGCCGATGAACTGCTTGGCGGGGATCCAGTCGGTGAGGGCCGGGGAGGTCGATTCGAGCTGAGTTGTCATGATTTCTCCTAGATGAATCTTGACGGTGTATTGCTGCCTACAACCCGGAAGGGGCCGGATCAATTCCCGAAGGCACCGATGTGGGGCACGGCCGAAGGGAGGAGATCGGCTGTCAAGGGCCACAGATACTAAGTACCCTTTTTATTTCTCTCTGTTCAGCCTAGCGTTGGCAGTACCAGTGGCCAAAAGGGGAATCGCCCGGCTGCTCTTACCGCAAAGGACACGTTCATGAGCACAAGTGCAGGTGCGGCAGGGGACCGCGGACGAAAGGCTGCAGGCCAGGGGTCCGGAGAGCACCGAGACGGTGCGGGCCCGACTCCGGACGGCACGCGGGGCGACGGGGTGGACAACACCAGCCGCCGGCGAGTGGTCGAGCGTGAGAAAGCGACCTTCGGTGGAGTGAAGATCGGCTCGGCGTTTTTTGGCTGGCTGACCGCCATCGGAACCACGGTGCTGCTGAGCGCCCTGGCCACCGCCCTCGGCGCGGCAGTGTTGTTGAACGACGACAGCCCGGATTCCACGGCCATCACGATCACCGGAACCATCATCCTGCTGGTGATCCTCTTCGTGGCCTATTACTGCGGCGGGTACGTTGCGGGGCGAATGGCCCGTTTCAACGGGATGAAGCAGGGCATTGCTGTGTGGGTGTGGGCAGTGGTTATCGCCATTGTGGCAGCCATCCTGGCAGCGATTGCGGGGGACCAGTTCAACATCCTGGTTGAACTCAACGGATTCCCCCAGATCCCGATGTTCGGTGACAACGCAACGGCTTCGACGATCATCGCCGCCGTCGTGGCCGCAGCAGTGGCCCTGATCGGGGCTATCCTCGGCGGGCTGGGCGGCATGCGCTTCCACCGCCGGGTGGACAAGGCCGGGCTGGGGGACTGACCGACCAGGCGAACACGCCGGCGCCGAAGAAAACCGGCGGAAAAGTCGTGGGGGAAGCGGGGGATGCGGTAACTAAGGCAGCACCATGCGCCCACGAGGCGCGGAAACAGGAGAACAACGTGATCACCAGTGAACAGATCGACACGATTATGAACCACGGAACCGTGGAAGGGCCGAACGGGGAAAAGATCGGCTCGGCAGGCGATATTTACCTGGACGACGAGTCGGGCCAGCCGGCCTGGGTAACCACCAAGACCGGGCTTTTTGGTTCCAAGGAGAGCTTTGTCCCCCTGGCGGAAGCCACGGTTGAGGGATCTGTTGTGCGGGTGCCGTACTCCAAAGAAATGGTGAAGGACGCGCCGCGGGTGGACAAGGACGGACATCTCAGCGACCAGGAGCAGGATGAGCTGTACAGCTACTACTCCATTGGCACCTCCGGTACGTCGGGTACTTCCGGTACCTCGGGCCAGCGGAGCTCTGCAGGGTCCGGGGTTGGAACCTCTAGCGGCAGCGGCACCTCGAGCGGAAGCGGAACCTCGAGCGGAAGCGGAAGGTCGAGCGGAAGCGGAACCTCGAGCGGAAGCGGAACCTCCGGCCGGACGGAAAGCAGCCGGGGCTCGGACCACGGCCAGGTGGGGCATGACACTTCCGGCCCCACCACGGATGACGCGATGACCCGCTCCGAAGAGCAGCTCCACGTTGGGAAGCAGAGCCGGGAGTCCGGCAGGGCCCGCCTGCGCAAGTACGTCACCACTGAGAACGTCAGCAAGACGGTGCCGGTCAGCCATGAGGAAGCCCGGATTGAGCGTGAGCCCATCACGGACGCCAACCGTGGCTCCGCCATGGACGGACCCGCCATCAGCGAGGAGGAGCACGAAGTGACCCTCCACGCCGAAGAGCCAGTGGTGGAAAAGGAAGCAGTCCCGGTTGAGCGTGTCCGGCTGGACACCGAAACGGTGACAGAAGAGGCCACCGTCACCGAAGAGGTCAGCAAGGAGCAGATTGACATGGAGGGTGAAGGCGGGAGCGGCCGCGGCGGCAAACGCAGCCGCTGATTAGCCCCCCTCACGCCCCGCAGGCCGCCGGATTCCTCCGGCGGCCTGCGGTGGTTAACGGGTCGCTATCCGGCGCCGTCGGGATGTTCCGCCATCCACCGGTCCAGCACGGCCGCAAAGTCCCCGCTGCTGCGCTCCGGCCACCAGTGCCCGGCAGCCACCTTGCGGATTTCCACCCGGGGGAAACGGCTTTCCAAGCCGGAGACCAGCTTCGGCGAAAGGAACGGGTCTTTAAGCGGAACGATCACCTGCACCGGGCCGGGATAGCCGCCGTCGGGTACCGCGCCGCCGGAGCGGAACATATTGGCCCGGTAAAGCTGCAGGCCCCGAACTCCGCTGTCGCCGATTTTCCGGCCGGCGTATTTTTCGTAGCGCGGAGTCAGCAGGTACTTCCAAGCCGCGTCGGGCAGGACCGGCACGTGGAAGGCGGCAACGTACCAGCTCCGCAGCGCCTGGAAAAGGGCCTGCGGCCACAGCCGGGGTGAGCGCAGCCGGGTCCTGAACCAGCGCCGGAAGTGTCCCAGATCCGGCCCCGAGATGCTGGTGTAACTGAGGATCCTGCCTTGTGCCCGCGGGTCCTGTAGCGCCGCCCACCCCTGGATGGATCCCCAGTCGTGGCCCACCAGATGCGCTCTTCTTGTTCCGGTGGCATCGAGGACCGCATAGAGGTCCTCCACCAGCAGTTCCAGCCGGTAGGGCGCCAGGGATCCGCGGTCCGCGGCGTTTCCTGTCAGACGCGAGGCGCCGGCGTTGCGGGTGTCGTACGTGATGACATGCCGGCCGGCAGCCAGGCGTTCCACTACGCCGTCGAACACGTGGTGGTCATCCGGGTAGCCGTGCACCAGCAAGATACTGGGCACCGCGGTATCCGGAGTCCCGTGCTGGTACACAGCGAGTTCCGCGCCTCGGCTCCGGACCGTGCTCCGTCCGCCTCCGGGTGGTTCCTGCAGTTGCTGTCCTGGGTCTTGGTTCCGGTTCATGCGGTGGTCCTCTCCCGCTGCCGGATTCGGCAGTCGTATCTGCGGGTTCCCACCAGAGTACGGTCTGCGAACGAAGTAAACCCCTTTGGAAAGGACGAACTCCGCCTACGGCGGGAGCAGCCGGTTCCTTCAGGGCATATGGATAGGGGAGGTCCGGAATACCGGACCTCCCCGTCAAACTGTCAAACTGTTAACCCGTCTCGTGCCGTCAGAGGCCGAACTTAGAGTGGTAGCGATTCATGAAAGCTGCCATCGCGTCGCGCTTCACTGGCTCGTATGGACGGTATGTTTGGCTGCCGTTGGCTTCCGTCCAGCCGGTGGAGATGCCGGTAGACGCCATCCATGCGATCTCTTTGTAGAACTGGTTGCCGGTGGGCACATCCGAGAACGGGGATTTCTGCGGCGGGGTGAAATCCGGGCTTCCGGCCAGCCTGTACATAAAGGCAGCCATCGCGTCTCGGCTTACAGGCTGCAAGGGACGATACGTCTTGGTGCCGTTGGCTTCCGTCCAGCCGGTGGAGATGCCGGTGGACGCCAGCCAGGTGATTTCCTTGTAGAACTGGTTGCCGGTGGAAACATCTGCAAACGGGGATTTCTGCGGCGGGGTGAAATCCGGGTTTCCGGCCAGCCTGTACATAAAGGCCGCCATCGCGTCTCGGTTCGCACGCTCCAAGGGACGGTACGTCTTGGTGCCGTTGGCTTCCGTCCAGCCGGTGGAGATCCCCTGGGTCGCCATCCACTGGATGTCGTCGTAGAACTGGATTCCCACAGGCACGTCGGCGAACAGCGGCGTCGGTGCAGGTGCCGCAGCCTTCTCGACCGTGACCGGCAAGGTCACCGTGGTGCCGGATCCATCAGCCGTCAGGACCAGGGACCCGGCGCCGGAAGCCGACGCGGGAACCGTCGCGGTAACTGTGGCGGAACCGGCGCTGACCGGTACCGTGCCCAGGGCCGTGGAGGTCCCGGCAGCATCTACGAAGCTGACTGCCAGCGACGTGTTGGCAGGGCTGCCGAGCGACGTCAGGTCCAGCTGGCCGACGGTGAACGTCGCCTCCGTGCCTGCCTTGACCGCGGTGGGTGCACCCTTGACGACTACGCCCTGACGGGCAAAGTCGGGGGACAGCGGACTGTTGGCCGAGATGTAACTGATCCAGGCGTCGCGGTCCACCAAACCGGTGTCGCGGGTGTCCTTGCCTTCTGCGAAGACGGTGAAGTTATCTCCGCCCTGGGCCAGGAAGCTGAACGTACCCACCCGGTAGTCGCGGGCCGGGTCCATGGCAGCACCGTTGATGGTGACGCTCTGGATCCGTGCGCCGCGGGGCTGGTCCGGGTCGAAGGTGTAGGTGATGTTGTCGGAAAGGCCGAGGGCCAGGAAGGCGCGTGAACTGCCTTCCGGCTGCCACTGCTGCTCCAGCATCGTCTTCAGCTGGGCACCGGTCAGCGTGGTGGTCCAGAGGTTGTTGACGAAGGGCAGGACCGCGTTGGCCTCGGCGTAGGTAATGACGCCGTCCTCGCCGTAGTAAAGCTCGGCGCGCAGGCCGCCCGGGTTGGTGACGCCGATTTCGGCGCCGCCGCGTTCGGGTGCGGCAAGGGTGGAAAGGAGCGAGTCGGCCACCAGTCCGCCGAGGGTGGATTCGGAGCTGCGGTCATCGCGGGCAGTGCCCACGAAGGCCGAGGTGATGTCCGCGGTGACGGAGCCGACGGTCTGGTTGCCCACCTCAGCCGAGTGGGCCAGGGCGGCGTCGACAATCCGCTTTACTTCGGCCACGGCCGGGTAGGCAGCTACCAGTTCCGGTGCGGCCGTCTTGGTGCGGGCCACGTTGGCCGCGGTGTAGGACGTCACTTCGTCGGTTTCTTCGTTGTATTCCAGCCGGATCTGGCCGATGAATTCACCGTAGGAACCGGTCTGCACCACGGGACGGGTTTTGCCGTCTTCGCCGGGAATGGCTGCATCCCAGGCGTACTGCTTGTGGGTGTGCCCGGTGTAGATGGCATCGACCAGCGGGGTGGTGTCATTCACGATCTCCGCGAAGGCACCGCCGGCAGCCAGTTCCTGATCCAGGGTGGCGCCGTCGGGAGTGCCGCTGCCGGCACCCTCGTGGTATTCGGCGATTATCACGTCGGCAAGGCCCTGCTCCACCAACTGCTCGGCTACGCGGTTGACCGCTTCCACCGGATCACCGAAGTCCAGGTTGCTGATTCCGCCCGGGCTGACCAGGCTTGCCGTCTCCTGGGTGATGGCACCGATAACGGCAACATCCACCCCGTTGACGTCGATGATCTCGTACTCCTGCAGCGCAGGTGTGGTGGTGCCCTTGGTGTAGACGTTGGAGCCCAGGTAGGGGAACTGCGCGGCTGCGTCGACGCGGCCGGTCAGGTCCGCGAAACCGCCGTCGAACTCATGGTTGCCGACCGCCGAAGCCTGCAGCCCAAGGGCGTTCAGGACATCGATGGTGGGCTGGTCCTGCTGCGCCGAGGAGGCGAACAGGGACGCGCCGATATTGTCACCGGCGGACAGGAACAGTGAGCTGCCCTCCGGTGCGCCGGCCTTCAGCTCTTCAACGGTTCCGGCGAACGGCACCGTGTTGGCATCAATCCGTCCGTGGAAGTCATTGATGTTCAGCAGGTTCAGCGTGGAGGTGTCCGTACCTTCGGCGGTCAGGTCCATGCCGACGAGGATTGGGTCATGGTCCGAGGCCCGATAGGGATCCGGTGCGTAGAAATCGGTCGCGTTGTAGTTGTAGCGGCTGTATTCGAAGGCCACCGACTCCACGGAGTTGATGTTCCAGATATCCGTTCCCGTGACAGCTTTATTGGCTGCCGGGGAAGCCAGGATGTGGTCCAGGCTGCCGACGGTCCCGCCGAAGGCGTAGGAGTGCTTGCCCGTGGTTGCGCCGAGGTCAACGTAGCCGGCGTCAACCAGCACCTTGATGGGATCCTCCGCGTGGTAGGCGTTGAAATCGCCGAGCAGGAACACCTTGTCCGTGCCGGCTGCTTCCGATGCGGTCCCGGCGAAGTCCACCAGTGCCTGCGCCTGCCGGACGCGGTCTGCGTTCCAGCCGCCCTGGCCGGTGTCGGCATTTTCGCCGGAGGCGGGCGCCGACCCCTTGGACTTGAAGTGGTTGGTGACGGCGAGGATTTCCGTGCCGTCTTCGCCGCCGGCAGGGCGGAAGGCCTGAGCCAGCGGTTCGCGGGCGTTGGAGAAGGCCGCTTCGTCGTCCAGAATGGTGGATTCGCCGACGGGCTCGGCGGTTCCGGTGCGGTAGATGAAGGCGGAGCGGATGACGTCTTCATCAGCGGGCAGGTCCGCGGGGGAGCGGACGTAGTCCCAGGTTCCCGGTGCCTGTGCGTTCAGGGCTGCCACCAGGCGGGACAGGGCGTCATCGCGGTCCTTGCCGAAGGCAGCGGAGTTCTCCACCTCCATCAGTGACACGACGTCGGCGCCCAGGGCGTTGATCGCGGCCACGATTTTGGCCTGCTGGCGTTCCAGGTTCGCGGCGTTGGCGGCGCCGCGGGCGTCGCAGCCTCCGTTGACGGTCACGGGTTCGCCGCTGCGGTTCTTGTAGAAGGTGCAGCCGGACAGTGTGTCACCCGTGGTGGTGAAGTAGTTCAGCACGTTGAAGGACGCGAGCTTCAGGTTGCCGCCCACGCTCTCGGGTGCCGCAGTGCGGGTGTTGGTGAACGACGCCGGCGTGGCGGTGGCCGCGTTGGCCTGCGTCAGTTCGGTCAACGGCTGGAATTTCCAGGCGCTGTTGCGGAAGTCCAGGATCACGCCGGTGCTGAAGGTAGCCGCGGCACCCACCCGAACCGGGTTTTCCGGTGTCAGGTAGGGCAGGGGCGTGCCCTGGTTGGCGGCGTTGAGGAAGTTGGTGCTGGCGCCGTCGTCGAGCTTTACGGCACGGGCAGCGTTGTCCGCTATGACGGCGGCGTGCTCCGGAGTTCCAACGGCAGCTTCAGCGGTCGGCTGGACAAGCGGAGAATCGCCGGCGGCGAGGCCGATTTCAGCGTACTGGTTCAGTGAAAAGTTATCGGTGACGGTGAACTCGCCCTGAGGCGCCAGCAGCATGCCCTCGAAGGTCTCGCGCTGTTCCTCGGTTGCCGGCCAGGCTACGGCGGCGGGCTTGACCTCGGGCGCCGCTTCGCTGAGCTTCGTCATGGCGCCGTCGGCGACGGTGAGCTGCGTGAGGTTGTAGTACTCGCCTACGGTACCGGTGACCTCGACGTAGTCGCCGGCGGTCACCTGGCCCGCAGTTGCCGCGGAGAAGATGAAGATGCCTTCCGATGCGGTGTGCGTGGCCGGGTTGATGTCACCGCCTGTACCCGGGGTCTGGATGTAGTAGCCGTTGAAGCCGCCGGTGGCGTAGACGCCCGTGACCTTGCCGCGGGTTGTGACCGTCTGGCCGGTCAGCGGGCTGGCCGCGCCGGTGCCCTGGATCTCTGCGATCGGAACCGCGTCGCCCGGGACCGGCACCGGTGCCGGCGTGGTGGGTGTGGGGGTCGGGGCGGGCACGGTGGGAGCCGTGCCGGCCGAAGACGTGGGGGTGACCGACGTGCTGAGGGTGAAGTCGGCGGCGTTGTTGTTCGTATCTGCGAACCCGGCACGGTTCAGCGACTTCGGATCCGAGTTGCCGGCCGGTGCGGCCGCGCCTGCGGTCTCGAAGGTGTTGGAGGTGCCGTAGCCAACCAGGTCCACCACGCCGGGAGCGCCGATGACCGAGCCGGTGGGCAGCGGATCAATACGGGTGCCCTGGGTCGAGAGAATCAGGGTGCCGCCGCCTCCGGCGAAGCTGGCGCCGATGGTGGCGTCGGCGTTCGGGAGGGCCGCGCCGGTGGTGCCGTTGCTGGCGCCGGAAACCAGGTAATATCCGCCCGGAGCGATGCTGCCGGAGAGGGTGCCGACGCCGGTGGGCGCCGCGGTGGCGCCCGCGGCCCGGTACTGGAGGGACCAGCCGTCCAGGCTCACCGGTTCACTGGTGGGGTTGTAGAGCTCCACGAACTTGGTGTTGAACGGGGCGTTGGCGCTGCCGCCGGACAGATAGGCCTCGTTGATGATGATGCCGGGGACGGCGGCGTTGCCGTCCTGTGCGTAGGCCGGGAATGCGGTCAGCGGGGCGGCGAGAAGGCCTGCTGACAGGGCGGTCCCGAGCGCGGCCTTCCATGGGAAAGGTCTCATGCCTCATACTCCTTGGTCGGCCGTGCGGGCCGACAGGTAATGGCCGCCGGAAGCGGCGGCAGGGGATACAGCGAGTGATTACGAAGGGTGATGCTAGGCGGGGCGGGTTACGAACAGGTGTCCGTCCGGTGACATGCGTCAATGCATGAGCTTCGGGAAGGTTCCGCCGTGTCCCTCTAGGAGGCGGAAAAGTGATCGCCAGCACAGTGTACGGCCTTGCGCCCCCACTTCCTGAAACGAGGTACTGAGGAGTAACAAAGGAGCGCCGCCGGCCGTAACGGCCGACGGCGCTCCTTTGCTGGAGGCTTCGAAGTCTAGAGGCCCGAGTCCTTGTAGGATTCGGACACTTCCTCACCCGTCGTGTCCCCGAGCGTGCACATGATTGCCCGGTCATTCTCCTGGTCCCAGGACTCCGGGGTCGGGATGATGTAACCCGCAATCAGCGTCGTTTCCTCGACGGTGCTGCCAACGTAACCCTCGAACTCCTCGGTACAGACGTTCTTGGCGTTGAGATCGAGGACCCCCTCCCCGGGGTAGTCCCCGCCAGACATTTCAGATACGAAGAACACCTCCTGCTGGTGCGGTTCGTCGCAGGGGATGAGATCAACCTCTACAACCTCGACGACCTCCTCGTTCTCCGCACCCGACTCGGTGCTGGGGTTGGTAAAGCAATCCCCGGCCTTGAGGTCGGCGTACCCTGTGCCGTCCGAACCGAGCAGGCCTGCGCAACCGGTCAGCAGGCCGGCGAGCAGGACGGGAAGGACCAGGCCCCGAGCGCGGGCAGTCTTTGCGGAATTCATGACGTTTCTCCTCATGCAGCGTGGCGGCGCACCCCCATGGCGACCAGGAACCACGCGAACATCCTACGGTCGAAATGAAGTCCCTTTGCCTGCTCGGCCAAGAGGGCGCGGGCCCTTATGGTCGTAGTGAACGTTAAGCGAGTTCCAAGCCGCCGAAGAGGAGACCAATACGTGTCCGGCCAGTTTCCTGCTCCCGATTCCGGCGCGGATGTGCAGCCGATCGTCCACCGCCGGCACCGGCTCGCCGACGGCCGGGAGTCGCTGTTCTTCACCGACCGCGGCGGGCAACCGGTGGAAACGGTCGGGGATGCCCGTCCGCTGGATTCCCGGTCCGGCGACGGGGAGGTGCGCTTCGACCGGCTAACCGGGGAGTGGGTGGCCGTGGCCGCCCACCGCCAGGCCCGGACCTACCTGCCGCCCGCCGACCAGTGCCCCCTGTGCCCCACCCGTCCGGAACGGATGTCGGAAATCCCGGCGGAGGACTTCGACGTCGTGGTCTTCGAGAACCGCTTCCCCTCTCTGGGGCCGGAGCTTGGCATCCTGCCGGAACCGGGCGGGACAGCGGATGAACGCGCACTGTGGGGGCGCCCCTCGCCGGCGTTCGGCCGCTGCGAAGTGGTGGTCTTCACCCCGGAGCACAACGGCTCCTTCGCTTCGCTGCCCTACACCCGCGCCCGCACCGTCGTCGAGGCCTGGGCGCAGCGTACCGAGGAACTCTCGGCCCTGCCGGGCATCGCGCATGTGTTTCCTTTCGAGAACCGGGGCCGGGACATCGGTGTCACGCTGCACCATCCGCACGGGCAGATCTATGCCTATCCGTATGCCGCGCCCCACGCCGCCCGGCTCGCCCGGCGCTCCCGGCGGCACCTGTCCGAGCATGGCCGGGCACTGATGGGTGAGCTGCTCCGGGACGAGTCCGGGTCCGGGGAGCGCATGGTCCTGACTGGGAGGCACTTCTCCGCGTATGTGCCCTACGCGGCGCGCTGGCCGCTGGAAATCCATCTGGTCCCGCACCGCCAGGTTCCGGACCTGGCCGCGCTCACCGGGGAGGAGCGCGACGAGCTCGCTGCCGTCTACCTGGAACTGCTGCAGCGGGTGGACGGACTGTATGACACCCCCACTCCGTACATTTCCGCCTGGCACCAGACACCGGTCAACGCCGCTGACCGGGAGGCCGGCTGGCTGCACCTGCAGCTCACCAGCCCCCGCCGTGCCGCGGACAAGCTGAAGTTCCTGGCCGGCTCCGAAGCGGCGATGGGTGCCTTCATCAACGACACCACCGCGGAGCAGACCGCCGCCCGCCTTCGGGAGGTGCGTATATGAACGCGCCGGTTCCGCCGGTGCAGTCCCGGGCGGAGGACCTGGCCCGGCGCTTTGCCGAGGTGTACGGCGCCGAGCCCGACGGCGTGTGGCGGGCACCCGGGCGGGTGAACCTGATCGGCGAACACACGGACTACAACAACGGCTTCGTCCTGCCGTTTGCCATCGACCGCAGCGCCCTCGTGGCCGTGCGGCTGCGCCGGCCGGGCTCTGAACCGGACTTTGAACGGGAGGCGGAGGCCGACGTCGTACGCGTCGCCTCCACCTATGCTCCGGACGGTGAGGAGCTGTCCCGTGCGCGGTTCTCCGTCGGCGGGCTGGAGCCGGGCGGGGTTGGCGGCTGGGCGGCGTATCCGGCGGGAGTGGTGTACGCGATGGTGCACAGCTCCGGGGCCGCCGTCCCCGGGTTTGACCTGCTGCTGGATTCCACCGTGCCGGTAGGTGCGGGCCTGTCCTCCTCGCACGCCGTGGAAGTGGCGGTGACCGTGGCACTGAACGAGCTGCTGGAGCTTGGGCTGGACCGGCCCCGGATGGCCCGGCTGACCCAGTACGCCGAAAATGAGTTCGTCGGTGCGCCCACGGGCATCATGGACCAGTCGGCATCATTGATGGGACAGGAAGGCAGCGCACTGTTCCTGGACTGCCGCAGCCTCGACTCCGAAACCGTGCCGCTGCCCCTGGCCCGGCACGGATTGGAAATGCTGGTCATCGATACGCGGGTGGTCCACAGCCACGCCGACGGCGGCTACAGTGCCCGGCGCTTGTCCTGTGAACGCGGAGCGGCGGCGCTGGGCGCGGCGTCGCTGCGGGAGGTGCCTGCCGGCACTTCCCTGGACGGGCTGGACGCGGAAACCCGGCGGCGGGTGCGGCACGTGCTCGGGGAGAACGAACGCGTGCTGCAGGTTGTGCGGCAGCTGCGGGCGGACGACGTCGGCGGCATCGGGAACCTGCTGACCGCCTCCCACGCCTCGTTGCGGGATGATTTCGAGGTGTCCTGCCCGGAGCTGGACCAGGCCGTGGACGCGGCGCTCGCCGCCGGTGCGCTCGGCGCCCGGATGACCGGCGGGGGATTCGGCGGCTCAGCCATTGCCCTGATTCGGCGCGATGATGAGGAACGGGTCAGTGCGGCTGTGCTGGCGGCCTTCGCAGCTCGGGGTTTTCGGGAACCTGCCCTGTTTACTGTGCTTCCGGCGGACGGAGCCGGGCGGGTCCGGCTCACCTGGTCCCGAGGGGAATGACTGCCCGGCCGCTCCGGTCGCCCGCATTGCCGTCCTCGCCCTGCGAATACACCGCGAAGGAAATCGTTGCGGTTTTTTCACCCCACTGCACGGAAAAGGCTCCGCCACTGAACGGATCGTAGCCGTCATCGGTCAACATCTGGTCCCGGTATTCGTAGACCGGGCCTTGCACCTGTTCGTAGACGGCATGCGAGCCGATCAACAAAATGCTCTGGTTGTTGATCAGCAGCGTGTGCTCTCCCGCCGGCGCTGAGATTCTTTGGTAGCCGGGCCCCGAGAAGACAAGGGTGAGGAATCCATATCCAGCGAGGAGGAGCAACCATGCGCAGGTGATGACGCCGCCGAGGACGCCGGCGGCGCGACGCAGAAACACATGGCTAAAGAGGCTGCTGAACCAGGGAACGAGTGTCCAGGAAGCTCCGAGGAAGAAACACCAGGCCGCCGCCAGTGCAACCACTATCAACTGGCCGGTGCCGATTCCCGCCCCGAGGTAAAACAGGGTCCCGCTGTCCTGGAGCACGCGGAGGAGATAGGCCAGTGCCATGAGGCTTGCCGCCTGGACCAACAGGTTGGCCCCGGTGATAAGGCGCGGCGGCAGAATCGTCATTTCTTGGCGTCCACCCTGCGGCCCATTTCGGCATGGACGGCACGCATGCCCTGTTCAAGCGCGTGCAGGTCATCGATTGACAACCGCGAGAGAATTTCGACATTAAGTTCGGGGCGTCCGGCCACGAGCCGGCGAACCACCGTCCGTCCCAGCGGCGTTGCCTTTACCCGGCGTACCCGTGCATCCAGGGGATCCTCCGAACGGACGGCCACGCCCTGGGCAACGAGCCGGTCGATCAGGCCGGACATGGACGCCATGGAAACGCCGAAGGACTCCGAGAGGCCGCGGCCGGTGGCACCATCCTCTGCGGTTACAAGAACGGTCAGAACCTTCAACTGGCGCACCGTCAGGTCCGTGGACAGCAACGGATCGAGGAAGCTCGGCAGGGCCGTCGACTGCAGGGAATCGGCCAGTTCTTCGAGACTCAGCAGCACGCGTTCGCGTTCCTGCTGCTCATTGCTTCCTTCGGTCATGAGTTCACCGTAGTTGCCCCGGACGTGTCGGCAAACACAGAGGTCAGCGAACCCTCAGCCAAATTAGTTAGGGTGAGGCTAACCGTTTATTGGTTTTTGAGATATACCGGCGTCCCCGCGGCTGCAGTTCGGAGTGAGACGGACTCCGAGCGCCCCGGCGTCGCAGTCCTCCCGCTCTGCCCTGGGTCATGGGAACGCGCAAGCGAAGCGAGGACACTACATGAGCAGCACGCAAACCCCCATAGCGTACGAGCGCATAGAAGACGGCCTGGACGTCGAGGCGTTGAGGGCGAAGTACAAGGTGGAAAGGGACCGGCGGATCCGCCCGGACGGCGCCACCCAGTATCAGCCGGCCAAGGGAAAATTCGGCTACTACGCCACAGATCCCTACACTCCCCGCACCGAGCGGGAGCCATTGACGGACACCGTGGAGGTGCTGGTGATCGGCGGCGGGTTCGGCGGGCTGATGACCGGAGCGCGGCTGCGGCAGGCCGGCGTCGAAAGCATCCGCATGATGGATGAAGCGGGGGACTTCGGCGGCACCTGGTACTGGAACCGCTACCCCGGCATCCGCTGTGACATCCAGTCCTACGTCTACCTGCCGCTGCTCGAAGAAGTGGGTTACATGCCCACCGAGCGCTACGCACCGGGGGAAGAGATCCGTCGGCACGCCGTGGCCATCGCCGAGCGTTTCGACCTCTACCGCGACGCCGTTTTCCATACGCGCGTGACCGGCCTGACCTGGGACGACGAAGCATTGGAATGGATCGTCTCCACGGACCGCGGGGACTCGATCCGGGCCCGCTACGTGATCACCTCCTCCGGAACGCTCACGCAGCCGAAGCTGCCGGGCATTCCCGGCATCGACTCCTTCAAGGGGCACACCTTCCACACCAGCCGCTGGGACTATGGCTACACCGGGGGAGACCAGTTCGGCAATCTCACCGGACTGGCGGACAAGAAGGTGGCCGTGGTGGGCACCGGTGCCACGGGCATTCAGGTCATCCCCATGGTGGCGCGCGACGCCGAGCAGCTCATCGTCTTCCAGCGCACGCCGTCGTCGGTGGACATCCGGAACAACCGGCCCACCGATCCTGCCTGGGCCGCCTCCCTGAAGCCGGGCTGGCAGCAGGAACGGATGGAAAATTTCCTGGCAGTGGTCTCCGGGGAGCCGGTGGAGAAGGACCTCACCCGGGACGGCTGGACCTCGGTGCCCCAGCTGCACCGCAAGATGATCAGCGGCGCCGTCGACAAGTCCGTTTCGGCAGAAGAACGTGAACGGCTCGACGAGCTCGTTGATTTCCGGAAGATGAACTCCATCCGCGCCCGGGTGGACGAGGAAGTCTTCGATCCGAAGACGGCCGAAAAGCTCAAGCCCTGGTACCGCTACATGTGCAAGCGCCCCACCTTCAGCGACTACTACCTCGAGACGTTCAACCTTCCCAACGTGACGCTGGTGGACACGGCGGACTTCGGCGGCATCACCCGCATCACGGAAAACACGATTGTGGTGGGCGAGGAAGAATACGAGGTGGACTGCATCATCTTCGCCACCGGCTTTGAGGTAGGCGTCTCGGGTGTCACCTCCGGGGCCATGCCGGTGACCGGGCGCAGCGGCCAGACCCTCCTGGAAGCCTGGGGGCGGGGCCCGCGCACGCTGCACGGCTTCTACACGCACGGCTTCCCGAACCTGTTCCACCTCGGCTCCCTGCAGAACGCCAACTCGGTGAACTTCGTCCACATCCTGCTGGAACAGGCCAACCACATCGGCGCCGTCATCGGCAGGGCACGCGAGGTGGGTGCCCGCTACATCGAGCCGACGGCGGAAGCCGAGGCGGCCTGGGGCGAAACCATCCAGCGGACCTCCGCGGACAACCGCAAGTTCGCCGCGGAATGCACGCCCGGCTACTACAACCGCGAGGGCAACCCGCCGCCCGTCAGCTTCTCCTTCAGCCCGGGGCCGGTAGTGTTCCACCGGCTGCTGAAGCAGTGGCGCGAGGAACGCATCGACGAGGTGCTGGTGACCGGGGCTTAGCGCTTCTGCGCTGCGGCTTGCGGGCCTAGCCCCCGGTCACCTGCGGTGCCTGGCCCGCCTCACCTGCGGGGCCTGGCTCCGGCGGCAACGAAATTCCAGAGCTCGCAGAGCTCGCTTGGAATATTAAAGCCGCCTCCGCCAGGCCCCTACGGGTGCATGTCACCCCTAGTAGTCAGCAGCGAGGCGCTCCGGAGGCGGCGCGCCTCGCCAGGATGCCCCGCACCTCATCCGTGCTGTTCTTGGTGGGGGAGGTTAGCCGCCGTTTGATTGGCGGATACCGGTGGACAGGGCATCGAATCCGTAGATGAAGCCGCCGTCAGGGCCGCTGACCGTTAGGTAGGCCTCCTTGGTGTCGGGCTTGATGGCGATATTGGTGGCCGAGGTAAGGCCTTCCCGGTCTTCGGCGGGGACGGTGATGGTGGACAGGAGTTCGCCGTGGGGGCTGTAGACAAAGATGCGTGGCTGTCCATGGACGGCCTGGTAGACGTTGCCGTCGGCGTCCACGGCGTTGGAATCCGTCTGGCTGGTGCCGCCGTCAAAGTGCATGCCGGGGTGCGAGGTGGTGACTTCGGTTTTGTCCTCGTTCAGCACCAGGTAGTCGATCCGGTTGTCCATGTACTGGCTGACCCACAGGGCTTTGAAGTCCTCGCTGAAGGAGATGCCGTTCGGGGCGGCAAGGTTCTCGGCGAGGACGGTGGCCTCCGCGGTGTCCTTGTCGATCCGCACCACCCGGCCCTTTGCTTCCCACGCCGGATCCGCGTAGCCGGTGGAATCGCTGATGAAGAGGTTTCCCTCCTCGTCGAAGGCCAGATCGTCCGGGCGTATGGGGGAGCCGTCGACGTCGCCGGTGAAGAAGGTCAAGGGGTCCTTGCCGTCGGCGGTGATGCTGTCGATTTTTCCGCCGGCAAAGTCCGTCAGGTAGATCCGGCCGTCCTTCGGGCTGAACTGCGCTGAGGTGTAGGCGCCGTTGCCCTCGGTGTAGATGCGGGAAACGGACTCATCCTCCACGTCCACCCGCATCACCTTGGGTTCACCGGCCGGAGCCGTGACATCGACAACGAACAGGCCGCCGTCGGGCCCGAACGTGGGGCCTTCGATGAGGGTCATGCCGGTTTCCGGATGGATGGAGCTGACCTGGAGCACGCGCTCGGCGGTCTGTTCGGGGACCCCGTGCATTCCGGTGTTCGACGCCGATTCGTCATGATCGTCGTCACCGTCTCCCGCCGCGCATCCGCTGAGCGCCGCGGCCAGACCTAGCGTGAGTGCGGCCAGGCGGACCGGCTTCGGAAAGGTGGGCTGGTTGCGGTGGGACATGCGGCGGCTCCGATGCGGTGGGGGACTGCGGAAGCAATTACTTAGGACAAGCCTAAGTGATTGCTTCCGTCACGTTCCGGCGCCGGAGTCCGCCGGAAACAGAAGAAGCGGTCCCCACTCAGGGGACCGCTTCTCGTTGTCTGGCGGAAGGTAAGGGATTCGAACCCTTGGTACGGGGTTACCGCACACTGGTTTTCAAGACCAGCTCCATCGGCCGCTCGGACAACCTTCCTCACTATGTAGTCTGGCAGAAGGGATGAAATCACCAAAATTCCCTAAATCTGGAAGGACAGCATGAAAGCCATCGTTATTGGAACACCCGGCGGACCGGAAGCACTGGAACTGCAGGATGTTCCTGCTCCCGAGGTCGGACCGGGCGAGGTGCTGATCGACGTCATCGCCGCCGGCATCAACCGCGCAGACGTGATGCAGCGCCAGGGCCACTACCCGGTGCCCGCCGGAGCATCCGAGTATCCGGGACTGGAAGTTTCCGGCCGCATTGCCGCCCTGGGCGAGGGAGTTGAAGGTTTCGCTGTGGGAACCGAAGTGGTGGCCCTGCTGACCGGCGGCGGATATGCCGAGCAGGTTGCCGTTCCCGCCGGGCAGGTCCTGCCCCTCCCGGACGGCTTCGACGCCGTCACCGCAGCGTCCCTGCCGGAAACGGCCGCCACCGTCTTCTCCAACCTCTTTATGGCTGCCGGCGTCAAGGAGGGGGACTACGTCCTCATCCACGGCGCCACGGGCGGTATCGGCACCATGGCCATCCAGATGGTTGCCGCGTTCGGTGCCGTTCCGATGGTGACCGCAGGCTCGGCCGAAAAGCTGGAACTGGCTGAATCACTCGGTGCGAAGGTCCTCATCAACTACAAGGAGCAGGACTTCGTAGAAGCCGTTCGTGAAGCCACCGGCGGGCATGGCGCGGACGTCATCCTCGACGTCGTCGGCGCGAAATACCTGCAGCGGAACCTGGACGCGCTCGCCGTCGCCGGCCGCCTCGTGATCATCGGGTTGCAGGGCGGCACCAAGGCCGAGTTGAACCTGAACCAGCTCATGACCAAGCGCGCCGCCGTCATCGGCACCACCCTGCGAGGCCGGCCCGTGGAGGAAAAGGCGGCCATCATGTCCGCCGTCGGCGAATACGTCTGGCCGCTGCTGGTTTCCGGCCAGATCCGCCCCCTGGTGGACCGCACCTTCCCGCTGGCCGAGGCCGCCGCCGCGCACGAGTATTTCGACTCCGGGCAGCACGCGGGGAAGATCCTGCTGACGATCTAGGCCAGCACTCCGCCGGGCGGCATCGCGCCCGGCAGAATCCCCGACGACGACGGCGGCCGATCACCTGTGCGGCCGCCGTCACGTATGTCTGTGATCGCCGCCTCATGCGCTGGTAATCTGCAAAGTGCAGGGCCACTCCCTGCCCCCGTTCGGTACGTATGTCAATGCAGACAAGCCACCGCAGACAAAAGGGATCATCATGAGCGAGAACCAACGGCGCCGGGCCGACAACCGGCAACTGGACGGCGACGTCCTGGAACAGGACCCGGCACTGCCGCCGGTGGCCGTGGATCCGGAAGTCCTCGAGGCGGAGGACCGCCGCTGGACACCCGCGAAGATCGCCATTTGGGCGGGCATTGCCCTGTTGGGCGGCTTCAGCTGGACCATGCTCGCCATAGTCCGCGGCGAAACCGTGAACGCCATCTGGTTTGTGTTCGCCGCCGTGTGCACCTACCTCATCGGCTACCGCTTCTATTCAAAGCTCATCGAAGCGAAGCTGCTGAAGCCTAATGACCGCCGCGCCACCCCCGCCGAGTACAAGGCGGACGGCAAGGACTACGCCGCCACGGACCGCCGGGTCCTCTACGGCCACCACTTCGCCGCCATCGCCGGCGCCGGACCGCTCGTCGGGCCGGTGCTGGCCGCACAGATGGGCTACCTTCCCGGCACCATCTGGATCATCGTTGGCGTGGTGCTCGCCGGAGCCGTCCAGGACTATCTGGTGATGTTCTTCTCCATGCGCCGCGGCGGACGTTCCCTGGGCCAGATGGCCCGGGATGAACTCGGCCTCATCGGCGGTACCGCCGCCCTGATCGCCACCCTGGTCATCATGATCATCATCGTGGCCATCCTTGCCCTGGTGGTGGTGAACGCCCTCGCCGAAAGCCCATGGGGTGTCTTCTCCGTGAGCATGACCATCCCCATCGCCCTGTTTATGGGTGTGTACCTGCGCTACCTGCGTCCGGGCAAGGTCACCGAGGTCTCCATCATCGGCTTCGTCCTCCTGCTCGCCGCCATCATCGCCGGCGGCTGGGTTGCCGGCACCCCGCTCGGTGACGCCCTGACCCTGGAACCGACCACCATTGCGTGGGGCATCATCATCTACGGCTTCATCGCCGCGGTCCTGCCGGTCTGGCTGCTGCTGGCCCCGCGCGACTACCTCTCCACCTTCATGAAGGTGGGAACCATCGTGATGCTGGCCGTAGCCATCATCATCGTCCGCCCGGAAATCAGTGTTCCGGCGGTCAGCGAGTTCGCCAGCCGGGACGACGGTCCGGTGGTCGCCGGACCGCTCTTCCCGTTCCTCTTCGTCACCATCGCCTGCGGTGCCCTGTCCGGCTTCCATGCGCTGATCTCCTCCGGCACCACCCCGAAGATGCTGGAGAAGGAACGCCAGACCCGCTTCATCGGGTACGGCGGCATGCTGATGGAATCCTTCGTCGCCATCATGGCGCTGGTGGCCGCCCTTTCAATTGACCGCGGCATCTACTTCGCCATGAACTCCTCCGCCGGAGCCACCGGCGGCACGGTCGAAGGCGCCGTCGCCTTCGTCAACGGGCTGGGCCTGGCCGGCGTGAACCTCACCCCTGACATGCTCTCGTCGCTGGCGTCCAGCGTGGGCGAGGAATCCATCGTGTCGCGCACCGGCGGCGCCCCTACCCTCGCCGTCGGCCTGGCCACGATCATGCACAGCCTGATCGGCGGGCCTTCCATGATGGCCTTCTGGTACCACTTCGCGATCATGTTCGAGGCGCTGTTCATCCTCACCGCGGTCGACGCCGGCACCCGGGTGGCGCGGTTCATGCTGCAGGACACCATCGGCAACGTGGCCCCGAAGTTCAAGGACATGTCCTGGCGTCCCGGAGCCTGGATATGTACGGCAATCATGGTCGCCGGCTGGGGGTCGATCCTGATCATGGGGGTCACGGACCCGCTGGGCGGCATCAATACGCTGTTCCCGCTCTTCGGCATCGCCAACCAGCTCCTGGCCGCCATTGCGCTGGCCATCTGCATGGCAATCATCGCCAAGAAGAACGCATTCAAGTGGCTCTGGATCGTGGCACTGCCCCTGGCGTTCGCCGCGGTGGTGACCATCACGGCGTCGTTCTACAAGATCTTCTCGCCGGTGCCGAGCGTGGGGTACTGGGCCAACCATGAGGCCTTCCAGCAGGCACTGGCCGACGGGAAAACCAGCTTCGGCACCGCCAAGACCGTGGAGGCCATGGAGGCGGTGGTGCGCAACACGCTCATCCAGACCACGCTCTCGGTGGTGTTCGTGACCCTGGCGATCATCGTCATCATCACGGCCATCATTGCCAGCATCCGGTCCTTCCGTTCGGGCGGCGCCCCGAGCGCCGAGGACCCGGCCGTTCCGTCCCGCACGTTCGCACCGGCCGGTTTCCTGGCGACGCCGGCCGAAAAGGAGATCATGGCCCAGTGGGACTCGCTGCCGGAGGATGACCGGCCCGCAAAGAGGGCGGCGCACACATGAGTGCCGCCGTCGCCGTCCGGCACGGGGTGGCCGGGTTCGTCCGGTTCTTCCGGGACGTGATGGGGGAGGATGCGTACCGCAAGTACACGGACTTCCATGCCGCGTCCGGCTGCACCTCGCCCTTGATGAGCGAACGGGAGTTCTGGCGGGACAAGATGGACCGGCAGGACGCCAACCCGGAGGGCCGCTGCTGCTAGCGCGGCAGCCGGTCCGGCAATAAGTACGACGGCGGCACCGCAGCTGATTGCCTCAGCTGCGGTGCCGCCGTCGTGGGTTCGGGT
>NZ_JANFLU010000014.1 GCF_024385525.1 Arthrobacter sp. zg-Y238
GCCCCCCCATCCGCCGCCGCCCCCCACGGGGGGCCCCACCCTTGGGGGCCCGCCGTCGTTGTTTCGCTTTGTTGCTTGCCCTTGGGACGCCTGGGTTCTGCCTGCTTCACTGGAGGGAACGCCAAAACCGGAGGACGGTACCCGAAAACGGCCCGCCCGCGGGGTAACCGCCGCCAACCGTGAGAGCATTAATGCCATGACCGATCAGAACGGACCCTCCGAGCGCCACGAGGCGGCTCCGGGGACTGGGCAGAAGTCAGAACAGACGCCCGCCGACGACGGTACGGCACCCGCCGGTGCACCCGCCGGTGACGCCGGTGCGGTGGACAACTCCGGGGACAGCCATGAGGTGTCCGGACACGCCAAGGGCAAGGCAGGGCCGGCGAAGCTCAACGAACTGGTGGATGAGCCGGCAAAGGTGATGCGGATCGGCACCATGATCAAGCAGCTGCTGGACGAAGTGCGCAACGCTCCGCTGGACGACGCGGCGCGCAACCGGCTGGCGGAGATCCATTCCCGGTCCCTGAAGGAACTCGAGGACGGGCTGGCCCCGGAACTCGTGAACGAGCTGCACCGGATCAACCTGCCGTTCCTGGATGATTCCACCCCTACCGATGCGGAGCTGCGGATTGCGCAGGCCCAGATGGTGGGCTGGCTCGAAGGGTTGTTCCGCGGCATCCAGACGGCCATCGCCGCGCAGCAGACCGCCAGCCACGCGGCCGGGCGCCTGCAGCTGCGCCAGCTGCCGCCCGGGACCATACTGGCGCCCGGCGTTGTTATCGGAGACGATGGGGAACCGCACCGAGCTTCCCAGGGGACGGGCAGCCCGCGGCAGGAACCGCAATCGGGCCCCGGCCAGTACTTGTAGGACATTAATGGCACTTTTTGCAGCCGCCCGGCAGGGGCGGAAAGATGACGCGGAGCTCGGCAAGGGCGTCTGGCGGCGTGCGCACGACCGCTTTACGCGGGGCCTGGACCGCTATTACCAGATGCTCGAGGGCGTGGAAGATGACGCCATCTACAACGAGCTGGTGACCGTGGCCAATGACCTCGCGGGTTTGCTGCCGCGCGTCCGGGAGGTGTGTGTCTCTGCCCAATTGCACCTGCCCAGTACGGGGCAGAACATTCCCGGAGCGTTGACCGCAGTGCACCGGGCGCTGTCCCGCAGCGGAAATTCCCTGGCCGCCGCCGCCGAAGCCGCCGCCATGTCACGGCTGGAAGGGGAACGCTGGGGGATCGCGTCCGCCGGCCTGGACAATGTGCGGCGCCGCGCGGAACTGGTCCAGGAGGACGTGGTTGAAGCCGAACGCGCGCTGCTCAACGCCCTGGAATCCGGGATTTCCCGGAAGTAGGAAAGGTTTTCCCGAAATACCGGCAAACCCCGCAAAAGAAAATTTGGAAAACCGGGAATACATTACGTCGGGTTTTCGCGGTGAGCTTATCCGCTTTGTCCTGCCCGGCATCAGGGCAAGGATGAGGGGATGACTACATCACCGGTACTGACTTTCAATGACGGCAACACCATCCCCCAGCTCGGCTACGGCGTGTGGCAGGTTGAGGACGAGGTTGCCGAAAAGGTAGTGGGACAGGCATTCGAGGTTGGCTACCGCCACATCGACACGGCCAAGATCTACGGCAACGAAGCCGGCGTCGGTCGTGCCATCGCCGCCACTTCCGTCCCCCGCGAGGACATGTTCATCACCACGAAGGTGTGGAACGCGGACCAGGGCTACGAAGAAACCCTCAAGGCCTTCGACGCCTCCATGGAGCGCCTCGCCCTGGAAACCCTGGACCTGTACCTAATCCACTGGCTGCAGCCGAAGCAGAACAAGTACGTGGACACCTGGAAGGCGTTGGTTGAGCTGCAGAAGCAGGGCCGCGTGAAGTCCATCGGCGTCTGCAACTTCACCAAGGAAGCACTGCAGGAAATCATCGACGCAACCGGCGTCGTCCCGGTCCTGAACCAGGTGGAAACCCACCCGTACCTGAACCAGGCGGACCTGCGTGCCTTCGAGGCAGAGCACAACATCCTGCACGAGTCCTGGTCCCCGCTGGGCTCCGGCAAGGGCCTGCTCGAGGATCCCAAGCTCGTTGAGATCGCTGCGAAGTACGACGGCGCCACCCCGGCC
This sequence comes from Arthrobacter sp. zg-Y238, assembly GCF_024385525.1. Classification (GTDB taxonomy): domain Bacteria; phylum Actinomycetota; class Actinomycetes; order Actinomycetales; family Micrococcaceae; genus Arthrobacter_B; species Arthrobacter_B jinronghuae. Next base: position 2,130 of record NZ_JANFLU010000014.1, read on the forward strand.
CAGGTTGTCATTGCCTGGCACCTGGCCCTGGGCAGCATTGTGATCCCCAAGTCCGTCACGGAATCCCGCATCCGGGAAAACTGGGAAGCGCTGAACCTCAAGCTGAGTGACGAAGACATCGAGGCCATCAACGCACTCGACAACGGCACCCGCTACGGTGCGGATCCGGCCACAGCCGACTTCGCCTAAGCCTCCGGGTTAAGCACAAAAGGCGCGCGTTCCGCGGAACGTGCGCCTTTTGTGTTGGAGGCCTACGCGGCGACCGGCTCCAGCGGGGCGCGGACCGGCCAGTCCTGGCCTTCAAGGATCACCTGGGCGCAGCTGCCCGTGGACAGGTTGACCACAATCGGCGCCAGCAGGTTCACGGTGGTCCCGTCAGCCGTCGGATTGGCCACCACGAGCACGGCAGCGTCCTCGGGAGTCACCAGCTCCAGCTGATGACGCTGTTCGTCGGTGATTTCCGGGTGGTAATCCGGAAGATAGACGGAAGCGTCCAGCACGTAGAGGCGCCTGCTGCCGCCGTCGGCGCTGCCGGCCGCGGTCATGGCGAACAGGCCGGCGGCACCTTCGATCTCTTGGAGGTCGAAGTGCACCTCCGGAGCGAGCCCCGGAGGAGGAGTCAGGAACGTCAGGCCGGTGCTCATCGCAGGAAGTCCATGAGGGTCGGCTGAAGTGCCTTGGCCGTCACGGCGAGGGCCGACTGGTAGGCGACTTCCTGCAGCTTCATGTCCAGGATGACCTTCGCCGTGTCCAGGTCCTCGATCCCGGAGCGGCGGGTTTCCAGACTGATGGACTTTTCGGCCAGGTTGTCCTTGGCGTTGAGTGTGGCAGCGTGCCGGACACCCAACGCGGAGTGTTCCATCAGGACGGTGTTGGCCGCCGCGTCAACCTTCGGCAGGTAGCCGCTGACATCGTTGTTCGCTTCAAGGTCTGCCACGAGGTTGTCCATCATCCGAAAGACCGAGTTGTCTCCCTTGCCGAAAACGGCTTCACCGTCCGTGTCCACGCGCATCTGGGTGCCGCTGTCCAGTCGGCGGGTGGTGGGGGTTCCGCTGCCGCTGTAGGCGTAGGCACCGTCCGTTTCGCTGAACGCCTTGCCGGTGTCCGAGGTGCCTGCGAACACCGTGCGGCCAAGGTGGGTGGTGTTGGCCTCGCGCAGCAGGTTCGTCTTCAAGCCGGAGAGTTCGGTGGCGATGGCCTTGCGGTCGGTCGGTGAAAGCGTGCCGTTGGCAGCATTGAGCGTGAGGTCCTTCACCCGCCGCAGGATGTCAGTGGTGTTGGTCAGCGCATTGTCGGTGACGGTAAGCCAGCCCTCGGCGTCGCTCACATTGGATGTGTACTGCACGTTGGCCCGGATTTCCGACCTTACCTTCAGTGCATTGGCGGTCCCTGCGGGGTCGTCGGATGGGCGGGCGATGGCAGCGGAGGAGGCGACCTGCTCCTGCAGCTTGGCCATCCGCGACATGCTGGCCTGCAGGTTCTGCTGGGCCGTGCGGGCCATGGTCTGGTTCGTGGTGCGGCTGATCAAGGGGTTACCTTCCAACAATTCCGGTGCGGTTAATGAGGGTGTCGAGCATTTCGTCAATGGCGCTCATGACGCGGGAGGCACCCTGGTAGGCGTGCTGATACATCAGCAGATTCACGTTTTCTTCATCCAGGTCCACCGAGGCGTTGGAAAGCTGAAGATCCAGCGCGGAGGAGGACGCGACGTCGGCCAGCGTGGCCTGCTGCAGTTCGGCGCGGCTCTGCGACGCGGTGGCTGTGACGAAGGCGCTCCAGACCTTGTCCGCGGACCCGGCCTTGGAACCCAGCTGGGCAATCTGGTCGGCGATACCGCCGTCAAGTGTTCCCGAACCCGGCCGGCCCGAGGCAATGCCGGAGGCATCGGTCGGCAAGGTCGCCAGGGTGGTTGCGGCAGGTGTGCCCACGCTGAAGAAATCACCGCCGGTTTTGCCGGCTGTGGTTGCGCCTTGACGGTGCAGATCGTTGACGCTGGAAGCCAGTGAGGCGGCAACCTCGTTGTAGGAAGCTGCGGCCTGCGCGAAGACGCCGCCGTTGCCGGCCGAAGCGAGGAGCGACGAGGCGCCGGCAATTTCGCCCTTGCCGATGCCTGCCGAGCCGGGCCGGTCCGTCCAGCCCACCACGGGCTCCTGCGCATCGTCCATGGTCTTTCCGCCGGTGACCTGGAGGGAACGGGCATTCGTGCCGGACACCAGTGCATTCCCGTCGATGAGGACGTCCACCATGCCGTCGGAGGATTCCCGCACCGTGGCGCCGCTAAGCGCTGCGATGGTGGTGGCCAGTGCGTTGCGCTGGTCAACGAGCTCGTTCGCCGACGCACCGGAGGCGAGCGTGGAGCGGATGGCACCGTTAAGGCTGGCGAGCTGCTTTGCGCTGGAATTTAGCTCAGTGACCATGTCATTGAGCCCGCTGCGGGTGCTGTTCCACTGGTCCCGGACCGCGTTGTAGCCGTTGGCGATCTGCCCTGCGGCACTGCTGGCCGCGCTGAGCAGCACGGCAGCGGCAGTGTTGTCCGAGGGATTGTGGGAAATTCCGTCCCAGGCCGCGGAGAAGTTCTGCAGTGCCGTGGAGAGTCCGTTCTTACCCGGCTCCATGAACCCGTCCTCCAGCTCGATCAGCGCGTTGGCGCGGACGGCGGAGTACCCGGCGACGGCTGCGGTGCTGCGTACCCGGGTGTCCAGCTGCTGGCTGCCCAGCCGGGCAATGGAATCCACCGATACGCCCTGGCCTACCCCGGTAGGGGCGGCGAAGCGGCCGGCGGGGGCAAGGGAAGGAACCGCGGAAGTATTCAGGCGCTGCCGCGTGTAGCCGGCCACGTTCGCGTTGGCCACGTTCTGGCCGACGACATCCAGGCCCTTGCGGGCGGCGGTGAGGCCCGTGTACGCCGTGTTCAGACCGCTGAAGGTGCTCATTCTCTGGAGTCCTTAAACCTTAAATGCTCTGGTCAACCAGCCGGGCGGCTGAGGTGGGGGCGGCCGAGGTGCCGGACGCCGTGTAGGTATTCGCTTCCGGGCTTAGCCCTGCCAGCGTTTCCTGGGCCGAGCGTGCCGCAGTACGCAGGAACTGTTCGTTGATATCGCGCAGCTCGCGGATCTTTACGGTCAGCTCGGTCATGGCCTGCAGATGCGCACTGAAGATTTCCGTCCACGGACCGGGAGGAGCTGCGGCCACCAGTTCACGCAGCGTGGCGTTTTCGGAGGTGCCCCATTCGACGGCGAGTCCGGCAACGGCAACAGCCCGGCCGAGGTCGGCTCCGCGGAGGCGCTCGAGGACCTGTTCAACCTCGCGCGTGGCGTGCGTCAGCCATTTGGTTTTTCCGGAGGTGAGCAGCAGTTGTTCTTCTTCGAGCTTGAACACAAGAAGTTCCAACAACTCGCGCTCTTCCCATAGAAGGGCCGAGAGTTTCTGGGTACCCATGCTTTGCTCACCTCCTAGGTGGTGCACTGAATGTCTCTAAAGCGGAATAAGACGTCTGATTTCAGGCCCCAACCTGCGGCAAAAGTCTTTGGTTCGGCGTCCGCATTCCAATACGTCCGCCACAAATCACTATCGGCCGGTTCATCTTCAATGTAAGTGGTATGTTTCAGCTAAAGCGCTTCAGCGTGGATTCACCAGCGGACTCAGCCGCTGATCACGAAGCAGGCGCGCAACTGGTCGCAGTATTGGGGGACAGTTGGGGAACAAGGGCTTGGGGGTCCAAAATGAATCGCGCCGAACGTAATGCAATGGTTGTGGAAAATCTGCCATTGGTTGGTTATCTCGTATCCGAAGTCTGCGCCAAGGCCACGCACCTGTCGCGTGACGATCTGGCCTCGGCTGGATCCATTGCCCTTATAACGTCTGCCGACTCCTTTGATCCGGAGCTGGGTGTTCCCTTCGGAGCTTATGCCCGCCGCCGCATCGTCGGCGCCTTTGCGGATGAAATGCGTTCCAACGACTGGGCCACGCGCTCGGCCCGCCGCCGGATCAAGGAAACCCTTTCGGTCAAGGAAACCCTCACCGGCGCCCTGGGCCGCACACCCAATGTGGATGAGATTGCCTCCGCCCTGGGTGTGGACCGCACGGTGGCCCAAGATGCACTGTCGGATGCTTCCCGCACGGTGTCCAGCCTGGACGAATCCGTGACGGATTTCCTGATCGCAGACATGCCGTCGCCCGAGGGGTCCCTCCTGGCCTCCGAACGCCTGAAGTACCTGCAGGCCGCCGTCGCGGCCCTGCCGGAAAAGATGCGGTATGTAGTGGAAGAGATTTACTTCCACGACCGCACGGTCAAGGAACTAGCCGAAGAGCTCGGCAGCACCCACTCGGCAGTGTCCCAGCAGCGGGCCGAAGCCGTCCGCCTCCTCCGTGACGGCCTGGGCACGCATTACTCGGACACCAGCGCAGCCCCGGAACTGGTGTCCCGGATTGCCCCGGCCCGCCGCAACGCCTACCTCACCTCTGTGGGGGACCGCACCGCCGGCGGCATCACCCGGCACCATCTCGCCCCGGCCCTTCCCGGTGCGCAGGCCTTTGTTCCCGGGCTGATGGGTGTTCCGGGCCGTCCGGCGACTTTTAATCCGGCGGCGTCCTAGGGGTTCTGCGCCGGTACTAAACTTTCTCAAATTACTTTTTGAAACTCCTAACACCCGTAGATGCTCCGCCGATAACTAGTGGTGTAGGCCCATGGATGGGCCTGCGAACACAGCCCACTCACGGAGGAATACATCATGGGTTTCACAATCAACACCAACACCGCGGCAACCAACGCCTACCGCAACCTGAACATCAACCAGAATGCACAGGCCAAGTCCCTGGAGAAGCTTTCCAGCGGCCTGCGCATCAACCGTGCTGCCGATGACGCAGCCGGTCTGGCCATCTCGGAAGGCCTGAAGAACCAGGTCAGCGGCATGACTGTTGCCGCCCGCAACGCCCAGGACGGCATCAGCGTTATCCAGACCGCTGAAGGCGCCCTGACCGAGGTCCACTCCATCCTGAACCGTGTTCGTGACCTGGCTGTCCAGGCAGGCAACGATTCCAACAACGCGGACTCGCGTGCAGCCATCCAGACCGAGGTCACGGCCCTGGGCGAGGAACTGACCCGCATCGGCAACTCCACGAACTTCAACGGTATCGACCTGCTGAAGTCCACCACCGAGGAAACTTCCACTCCCAAGACGCTGACCTTCCAGATCGGTGCCGGCGGGGTGGCGGGCAACGATCAGATCGATGTGAACCTGGTTGACGTTGCGGCAATCGGCAGGGCTGTAACACTCCTTGCCGGTACCCCTGCCGATGGTGATACTGCCGCAACCGGTGGCTTCGTCAGCGCCGCCAAGGCACTGGAAACCATCGTGGCTCTCGATGAGGACATCAAGACCATCTCCACCGCACGCTCGGACCTGGGTGCTTCCCAGAACCGGCTGGAATCGGTCACGAAGTCCCTGAATGTTTCCATCGAGAACCTCTCCGCTGCCAAGTCCCGCATCACCGATACGGACATGGCTGTGGAAATGGCAAGCTTCACCCGCTCGCAGATCCTGTCCCAGGCCGGCACCGCAATGCTGGCCCAGGCCAACCAGATGAACAGCGGCGTGATGCAGCTCCTGCAGTAATAAGTAAGCACCACCAGTAACACCGGCAGGTAAATGGCCGCTGGCGGCGGAGGCAGATGACTTGGACCTCACAGCCTCCGCCGTCAGCCCAGTACCTGCCGTTCCCATGTCCGGGCCCGGCCCGGTCAGCGCAGCACAGAAGCAGAAGGAGCAGGCATGGCAGGCATAGACGGCATCACCACCGGTACCGACACCACGGCCATGATTGCCCAGCTGATGGCGGTGGAAGCCCGCCCGCAGGCAATGCTGAAGCAGAAGGTCAGCTCCAGCCAGACCTTCGTCACCGCGCTGCAGAACCTTAACGCCAAGATCGCCTCCCTGGCGGAAACCGCCGGCAAGGTAGCCAAACCTGCCGGAACAGATCTGTACTCTGCCGTCGCCTCCTCGGACAAGGTCACCGTCGTGACCAAACCGGGTGCCGCCGCAGGTGCCCTGGACATCCGCGTGGACCGGCTCGCCACTGCCCAGGTGTCCCTCTCCGGAGCCATGGCGGCGTGGCCCAACGGCGACGCCCTGTCCATCTCGGCGGACGGCACAATTACCGAATTCGACACCGCGGGCAAGAGCCTGGACGAGGTCATCAATACGGTCAACAAGGCCAACCTCGGCGTCACTGCCGTGAAGATCGCCGCCGGCAGCGTCGACGGCGTCGCGCAGTACCGTATGCAGTTCACCGCCACGGCCACGGGCAGCGAGGGTGCGTTCAGCATCTCGCACAACGGCACTGACCTTGGCAATATCCGGCCCGCCCAGGATGCGCAGGTCACCCTGTGGGCCGGGGTTGCCGGTGCGGAAACTCTCATCACGTCCGCCACCAACACCTTCGCGGATCTGCTCCCCGGGGTCGATGTCTCGGTCAAGGAAGTCTCCGCCGCCCCGGTTACCGTCAGCGTGAACCGTGACGAAAAGGCCGTCACCGATGTCGCCGCGAAGCTCGTGGCCGGCCTGGTGGACGTCTTCAGCTACATCAACCGAAACTCCGCGGTCAGCGTGTCCACCGCCGACGGCACCACCAAGGCCACCGGCGGCCAGTTCACCGGAGACTCGGGGGTGCGGGCGCTCAAGGACACCATCATGCGCGCCGCCACGTCCCCGGTGGACGGACGGTCGCCGTCGGAAATCGGCATCATCATCACCAAAGACGGCACGGTGGAGTTCAACGCCGAAAAGTTCGCCGCCGCCCTGAAGGCCGACCCGGAAAAAACCCAGGCCGCCCTGCAGTCCATCGCCTCCCGGGTAGAGACCGCCGGCAAGGACATCTCGGACAAATACGAAGGCAGCATCACCCTGCGGATCAAGGGCCAGGAGAGCGAAGTCCGGTCCCTGAACACGCAGATTGCGGACTGGGACCGCCGGCTGTCATCCCGGCAGGCCACGCTGTCCCGGACCTGGTCCACCCTGGAAGTCACGCTCGGCAAGCTCAACAGCCAAATGGACTGGCTCACCTCCCAGCTGGATTCCTTCTCCGCCTCCTCGAGTAAGAAGTGAACGTGAACTACTCAATGGCCGCCAAACGGGCTGAATACGCCCGCAACGCGGTAATGTCGGCCTCCCCGGCCCGCCTGCTGACCATGCTTTATGACCGCCTCCTGCTGGACCTGACCCGCGCGGAAACCGCGCAGCAGCAGGCCGACTGGGCCGTGGCATCCGAGAACCTGATCCATGCGCAGGCCATCATTACCGAGCTGCTGGGCACACTGAAAACAGACGTGTGGGACGGCGCGGAGAACCTGCAGGCGATCTACACCTACTCACTCTCCACCCTCGTGAGTGCCAACATGGGCCGGAATGCGAAGCTCACCCGTGAATGCATCGACCTGCTCGAACCCATCCGCCAGGCCTGGCATGAAGCGGCGGCCCAGCTCCCCGCCGCCGGCGCAACGCCTGCCGCTGCCGGTACACCCGGAGGGGTACTCGGTGTCGGCTGAATCGGCAGAGCCCTACCGCAGCGACGAAGAGCTGGCCAATATTGTGCTCTGGGAAACTGTCCTCACGCAGCTCGAAGACAACCTGGAGTCCTTCCTGGAAGGACAGTCCCTGACGCAACAGGCCCGCGACGTGGCGGCCGACTGGGAACCGCCGGCGGAACTCGGCCCGCTCCCCGCGGAGCTCCTTACCCGTGCCCGGCTGCTGGCCAAGGCGCAGACCCGGGCATATGCCCAGCTGCGCAGCGAGTCGCGGACCAACCGGAAGCAGTCCCTGCTGATTCGCAGTGTCCCCGGCCCGGCGGCGTCGGCCGTTTATCTCGAAGTTGATGGCTAAAAGCAGCTTAATCGGAAGACTGCTTACTTTTTCCATACCGCATACTTGCGGAAAACCAAAAAATTACGTGATTACAGCTTACGTACTCGTTAATTCGGCCGATAACTATTAATGAGCACGGATAGCTCATGAAAGAGGCCACGGATCGGCCGCACTGTCCCTTTAGCGAGAACTGGGTTTCACTGTGTTCGATTCCGTCTCCTCCATTGCGCTGCAAAGCGCCCTGGACGGTCTTGCCCTCCGTCAGCGGACCATCGCAAACAATATTGCGAATGTGAATACCCCCGGCTACCAGGCCCAGCGCGTTTCTTTCGAAGACGCCCTCGCTAAGTCGGTGAAAGCCGGCAACGGAGCAGTCGCCGCCACCACCTCGCGTTCACTTGAACCCACCCGCCTGGACGGCAGCAACGTCAACCTGGACACCGAAACACTGTCCAATATCGACACTGTGCTGCGCTACCAGTTCGCCACCCAAGCCGTTGGCGGAGAAGCCAATTCCCTCCGCACGGCATTGAGGACCAACTAATGACTTTCGATGCCATCGGCATTGCCGCAACCGGACTCACCACGCACCGCAAGTGGCTGGATGCAGTTTCCGACAACCTGGCCAACGCCAACAATGTCTCCAGCACCGACGGTGCTGCTTTCCAGGCCCGCTACGTCGTAGCCCAGGAAGGCCGGGAAGGCACCGGAGTCCACGTCACAGGCGTGGAGTACGGCGACGCCGAGGGCCGGATGGTCTACCAGCCGGACCACGCCCTGGCCGATGCCGAAGGCTACGTCCGTTACCCGGACATTGACCTGTCGGAACAGATGGGCAACCTGATCCTTGCCCAGCGCGGCTACGAAGCAAATGCCGCCGTGGTTGACCGTGCCAAGAGCACATACGAAGCAGCACTGCAGATTGGACGCTCCTAATGCCCGTTCCCGCCATCGCTGCAGTCAGCAGCACCACGCCGACGGGGTACATGGAAGCCGTAAAGCCTGCCGTCTCCACTGACGGTTCCACCTTTGCCACGCAGCTCACCGGAGCCGTGGACAACGTCACTGAACTGCAGGCCACGTCCAAGACACTCGCCGTGCAGGCCGTGACCGGCGACCTGGATGACATCCATGCAGCCACCATCGCGTCCACCCGGGCCTCCGTCACCCTCGAACTTGTCGCCGGAGTGCGGAACAAGGGCGTTGACGCGTTCAACGAGATCATGCGGATGCAGGCCTGATGCCCGGACCCATGAGCGCAATGACCGGCCGGCTCGGCAAGACGGTAGGCCAGTTCACCCTGGCACAGAAGACCATTGCCATTATCGGTATCGCCGTGGTGGCCCTCGGCATTGCACTGCTTGCCTCCTGGCTGACCAAGCCGGCCTACACCCCGCTGTTCTCCGGCCTCGAAGCCACGGACGCCAACAGCATCGTGGAACAGCTCAAGACAGACGGCGTTCCCTACGAGGTTGCCAACGGCGGCGGCACCATCATGGTGCCGGAGGAACACGTGTACGACCAGCGGCTCAAGGCCGCCGGTGCCGGCCTGCCGTCCGAATCCAGCGGCGGCTACTCGCTGCTGGACGAAATGGGAGTCACCTCCTCGGAATTCCAGCAGTCCGTCACCTACAAGCGGGCCTTGGAAGGCGAGATTGCCAAGACCGTAGGTGCCATCGACGGCGTGCAGAACGCCTCCGTGCAGCTGGCCATCCCCGAAGACACCGTGTTTGTCTCCGAAAAGGCAGATCCCACCGCCTCCGTGTTCGTGGAAACGCAGAACGGGACCACGCTCAGCTCGGACCAGGTCTCCGCCATTGTGCACCTGACCTCAGCCTCGGTTGACGGCATGCAGTCCACCGACGTGGCCGTTATCGATGCCACCGGCACCGTGCTTTCCGCAGTCGGAACCGGCACTACCGGTTCGGCCGACAAGCAGGCCACCGATTACGAGGAACGGGTCACCGCTTCCGTGCAGACCATGCTGGACCGCGTGGTGGGTCCCGGCAACGCCACAGTGGCCGTGGCCGCGGACATGAACTATGAATCCGCCAACCGGGTGGAAGAATCCTTCACCGCCCCGGAGGATACGCCGGCGCTGAACGAAGCCACCAGCACCGAGGAATACACCGGCGGTGCCAACGGCAGCGCCGCAGGCATCCTGGGCCCGGACAACATCGCCGTGCCCAACGGAGGAAGCGACGACGGTGCCTTCCGCTCCGAGACGAGCACCAAGAACAACGCGGTGAACAAGGTGACCGAAACCCGGGACATCCCGGCCGGTTCCCTGAACCGCCAGACGGTCTCGGTGGCACTGAACACCAACGCGGCCGCCGGATTGAACGTGGCGGACCTGGAAGCCCTGGTCGCCACCGCCGCCGGCATCAACGCCGAGCGCGGAGACGAGATCACGGTCGAAATGGTCTCCTTCAACGCGGACGGCGCCACCAGTGCGCAGGACGCCCTGGCCGGCGCGCAGGCAGAAGAAGAAGCCGAACGCCGCGCCCAGATGCTCCAGATGGGAATCATCGTGGCCGGCATCGTCCTGCTGGTCGTCCTGGCCCTGGTCGCGTACGCCATGCGCTCCCGCAGGCAGAACCGCGAAGCCATCGACATTGGTGAACTGCCGGAGCTGGATCCGCTGGCGCCGGCCGCGGGCCTCACCATGCTGAGCGAACCCGCGCCGCTCGTCTCCACGGACACCGCCTCCATGCAGATTGTTGCTGCTGCCGTGGACCAGGACCGCAAGCGGGCCGAACTTGATGCCCTGGCAGCACAGGACCCGGTACGCACCGCTGACTACCTGCGCAACCTCATGGAGGACACCCGAGCATGACCGACGTTGCCACTGCCCCGGCCGGACTGCCCTTTGCCGCCGCCGCCAACGGGTCCTCCCTCGCCCTGAGCGCCGCCCTGCAGGATCCGGGATCGGACGAGCTGACCGGCACCCAGAAGGCTGCCATCATTTTGATGCAGCTGGAAACCTCCCGGGCCGCGGTGGTTATGCAGCAGTTCACTGAAGCCGAGGCGCAGGCCATCGCGGCCGAGATTGTCCGGCTTCGCCGGGTTGACTCTGCCGTGGCCGAGGACGCCATCAACGAGTTCTACGAAATGACCATTGAGGGCCGCCGCCGCGCCCATGGCGGCCGCGACGTCGCCATGGGACTGCTCGAAGCGTCCTTCGGTGTGGAGCGCGCCTCCGGCGTGATGGAACGCCTTGCCTCATCGATGGCGGGCAAGTCCTTCGAATTCCTCGAAACCGCCGAGCCCAACCAGGTGATTTCACTGTTGGACGGTGAACTGCCGCAGACCATTGCCCTGGTGCTGGCGCATATGCGTCCCCAGCGTGCCTCCGCTGTTCTGACCGGCCTGAATTCAGAGCTGCGCACCGACGTCGCTCAGGCCATTGCCACCATGGCCCGCGCCACCCCGGAAGCCGTGCGCGTGGTCGCCGAAACGCTGCGGGCACGTGCCTCGGCGCTGGGCGCTGCCCGCGAGGCAACCGACGCGATCGGCGGCGTGCAGCCCCTGGTGGACATCATCAACCGCTCCGACGCAGTCACCGAACGTGCGCTGCTCGAAGCGCTCGAAGAACGCGATCCGGAGCTGGCCGAAGAAGTCCGCTCCCGGATGCTTACCTTCGGCGACCTGGTCAAGCTCGAACGCCGGGACGTGCAGCTGGTGCTGCGCGGCATCGACGTCGGCACCCTGGCCCTCGCCATGAAGGGCGCCTCCGAGGCGGTGCTGGACGCGATCCGCACCAACGTCTCCGAACGCAACCGCGAACTGCTCGACGACGAAATCAAGGTTTCCGGTCCCGCCCGCCTCTCGCAGGTGGAAGAGGCACGCGCCAACATTGTCCGGGCCATCCGTGAAATGGAAGCCCAGGGCATCATCGAGGTGCACCACGCGGACGAGGAAGAATATGTCTACTGACGAGCAGACGTTCTCCCGCCTGGTCTACACCTCACTCGGCGCCACGGACGAAGCACAGCTCAACGCGCAGGTGGAAGCCCGCGGCCACGCAGCCGGCTACGCCGCCGGCCTTCGGGCCGCCGCGGCGGACACGGGCCTGCTGCGCCGCACCCTGCGGGAGCAGTACGACGACGAAATGCGCCGCGGCCAGGAACGCATCAACCGGAGCCTTTCCGCCCTTAACTCCGCTGTCTTCAGCCTCGAAGGCCGCACCGTCGCCCTGATCACCGACGTCCAGGACGCACTGGCCGCTGCAGCAATAGATCTGGCCGAAGCGCTGCTGGGCCGGGAACTCGCTTCCGGCGACACGTCCGGCCGCTCAGCGCTGGCCCGTGCCCTGGAAGGCGTGGACACCGACCTGGTGCAGCGCGTCCGCATGCATCCGGTGGACCTCGCGTCCCTGGATGAAGACACGCTCCGCCGCGCCAGGGTGGAGTTCGTGGGCGACGCCGGCCTGCAGCGGGGCGACGCCGTCACCGAGTTCCCGGACGGCTACCTGGACGCCTCGCTGAGTTCCGCCGTCGAGCGTGCCCGCAGCGCACTGCTGGGGGAGGACGCATGACCACCACCACGTGGCGCCCCCGCGCCGACCGTTTCACGGCAGCCCTGCGCTCTGCCGCACCGCTGCGCATTGGCCGGGTGTCCTCCGTCCTGGGCCTGAGCATTGAAATCGCCGGCCTCGACTGCGGCGTGGGCGAACTGGTGTCCATCGGACATCCCGGATCCGAGGTGGACGCCGAAGTGGTGGCAGCCACCCGTGAGGGCATCCGCTGCATGCCCTTCGGCCGGCTCACCGGCCTGACCGCCGGAACTCCGGCACGCTCCAAGGGCACACCGCTGCTGGTCCCCACCGGCACCGGCCTGTTCGGCCGGGTGCTGGACGGCCTGGGCCGCCCCATCGACGGCAAGGGTCCGCTGCAGGTTGAGGCCTTTGTCCCGCTGGACCACGAAACCCCGTCCGCCATGCTGCGCACCCGCATCAATACCCCGCTGCAGCTCGGCGTCCGTGCAATGGACACCCTCACCACCGTCGGGCGCGGCCAGCGCATGGGCCTGTTCGCCGGCTCCGGCGTCGGCAAGTCCTCGCTGCTGTCCATGATTGCCCGCGGCACCGACGCGGAAGTGTCCGTGATCGCCCTGGTAGGGGAGCGCGGCCGTGAAGTCCGCGAGTTCCTCGAAGACGACCTGGGCGCCGAGGGCCTGGCACGGTCCATCGTGGTGGTCTCGACATCGGACGAACCTGCGCTCATGCGCCTGCGTGCCGCGTTTGTGGCCACCCGGATTGCCGAATCCTTCCGTGACCGCGGTGCCGACGTCATGCTGATGATGGATTCCCTGACCCGTGTGGCCATGGCCCAGCGTGAAATCGGATTGTCAGTTGGCGAACCACCGGCCACCCGCGGCTACCCGCCCTCCACCTTCTCCCTGCTTGCGCAGCTGCTCGAGCGCGCCGGCACCGGCGAACGCGGTTCCGTCACCGGTATGTACACCGTGCTCGTGGACGGCGATGACCACAACGAGCCCATCGCCGACAGTGCGCGATCCATCCTCGACGGACACGTAGTCCTGGACCGTAAGCTGGCCGTCTCCGGCCACTTCCCGTCAATTGACGCACTTGCTTCCATTTCCCGCGTTGCCTCCCGGGTAAACCCGCGCGAACGCAGCGATGCTGCGTCAACGCTGCGCCGGGTCATGGCTGCGCGGAAGGCGGCGCAGGACCTGCTCGACGTCGGCGCCTACCAACGCGGATCCAATCCCCTGGTGGACGCGGCAGTAGACAACCAGGACGCCATCAACGCCTTCCTGCAGCAGCGCATGGACGAACAGACCCCGGCGGAGACCGCTTGGGCGCAGCTGCACACTCTCACCCGGATGCTGGGGGTGTCCTGATGTCCCGGGCCTTCCCCCTGGCCGGCCTGCTTCGGCTGCGCCAGCTGCAGCAGGACCGCGCCGCAGGCGAACTCGCTGCGGCCAATGTCCGCATGCGGGAAACACACGAAGCCCGTGCCGAGGCCTACAACGCCCTCGAAACCTCGCAGACCCTCAGCGATGCTGTGGATGCGGCAACCATGAACGCGATTGCGGCCGCCCGTGCCTCCTCGCGCAGCATGCTCGCCGATCTGAACGCGCTGGGCACGCGCCATACCGCGGAAGTGGAAGCGGCCCGCGCCGAATTCTCCTCCGCACGTGCCCGCTCCGTGGGCCTGGAAAAGCTTGAAGGCAAGTTCGTCGAGGCCGAAGCCGCCGAGGACCTGCGCGCCGAACAGACCATCCTGGACGAACTCGCCGGCTCCGCCTGGCACCGCCGGCAGAAGGAAGCCCACTAATGAGCATGACGGACGCCCTGGGGCGGATCGACGAAATCCGAAGCACGCTGAGCCAGCTCTCCGGAACAACAGCCGCAAAGGCGGCCGCCGCCACTTCCACGGCCTCGACGGCCGGGTCCGATGCGGAGTTCGCTTCCACCCTGTCCTCGCTGACTTCCGCGGCGTCGGTGGGCACGGACACCGCCGCCTCCGGCGGCACGGCCGCCGACGGCAAGGTGCTCGACGCCGTCCAGAAATACCTTGGCCTGCCCTACATCTGGGGCGGCAACGATCCGGCGCAGGGACTGGATTGTTCTTCCTTCGTGCAGAACGTCTACAAGGATCTGGGCTACAACCTTCCGCGCGTCACCTGGGACCAGATGAACTCGGGGACCGAGGTCGCTTCCATGGCCGACGCACAGCCCGGGGACCTGCTCTTCAGCCACGACGGCGGACACGTTGCCATTTACCTGGGCAACGGAAAGGCAGTGGACGCGCCGCAGCCGGGCCAGACCATCGCCATCCGCGACGCGTGGGAAACCGATGCCAACCTCACTACCATCCGCCGCATCCTGCCGACGGAATCCGCCGGCGCCGCTGGTAGCGCCGGCGCTGCCAGCGCCGCCGGAATCTCCGACCTGGTGGCTTCCGCCCGCGCTGCGCAGGCGGCCATGATGGGATCGGCAGCATGAGCGTCTCCACCGGCATGCCGCGCACGGCCGCCCCCGCCGCCTCATCCCGGGCCGCTGCCCCGGGGTCCGCCCCCGCCGGCGTTGGTGCGGACCAGTTCGGGTCCACGTTTGAGGATGCCCTTGCCGCCTCCGACCGAGCTACCTCGAGCAGAGCCGCCTCGAGTCCCGAGTCCGGCCCCGACGTCGGAAAAGCTGCTGCCGCGTCGGAGCAAAAGGGACCCGCCGCCGCAACAGCCCCTGGAGACTCTGCCGGCGTGTCCCAGGCCGGCGAGGGCGCCGCGGTTTCCCCGCTGCAGCCTGCACCCGCCTTGCCCGTGCCCGGATCATCGGCGCAGCCCCTGGCTCCCTCTCCGGCAACGGCTTTTGCCGGCTTTGCGGGTGCCTCCCTTCCGGCAGCAGTCCCGACCGGTGGCGCAGCCAACGGTTCTGCAGCTGTTGACGGCATTCCTGTCGGGGGAGCCGCATCGAGTGCGACGGGCACAGCCGCCGCAGCCCCCGCCTCCACCCCGGGCAGCTTCGCCGCTGCCGCCGGCACGGCCGCCCCGGCAGCAGCACCGGCGAACGCCGTCCCCGGAGGCACAGTTCAAGCAGGTCCCGCCGCGCCGGTGGTTGCGGCAACGGGCGGCGCCGCAGCGGCGTCGAACACACCGATCGGCACACCAAGCAATACAGCGATTCCCGGCTCCCTGCCGGTATCCGGTGCAGGAACAAATGCGGCGGCATTCGCCGCATTGCCCTCCGCCGGAACCGCCGACACAGCCGGAACCGCCGTACCGGTTTCCACGGGCGCGGCAGAATTCCCGGCCGTCGGGCCAGCTGTGGCACTGTCCCCGCTGCAGCCCCAGGCGGCTGTCTCCGGAGCTACCATTCTGCCTGCGGCACCGGCGGCACCTGCGGCCGCACCCGTAGCAACCCCGCTGCTGCCACAGGTGTCCCAGCCGCTGTTTTCCCTGGCAACGGCCCAGGAGGGGGAGCACGTGATGACGCTGAGCATCACCCCGGACAATCTTGGACCGGTCACCGTTCGGGCCCACGTGGGTGCCGACGGCGTGCGGATCGAGCTCTTTGCCCCGTCCGAGGCCGGCCGCGAAGCGCTGCGGACACTCATGACGGACCTGCGCAGGGACCTTGCCGGCTCGGGCATGAACGCGAACCTTTCGCTCTCCGCCCAGGACGCCCCGGGCGAGGGGACTGAACGCCGGGACCGGGGAACGGAACCGGGCCCTGCAACGCAGAACCCGGCCAATCCCGAGCGGATACCGGCGGACCCGGCTCCACGCACTTACCGGCCGGGATTCCCCGCGTCGGCATCGACCATCGACTTCCTGGCCTAGAAGAGGAGACCACCCTGTGCCTATCGAAGCAGTAGCGGCAACCGCCGGCACCAGCACTGCCGCCGCGTCCGACCGCACGCCCAAACAGACCATGGACAGCGAGGTCTTTATGCACCTGCTGGTCACCCAGCTGCGCAACCAGGACCCCAGCTCGCCCATGGACACCAACCAGATGATCTCGCAGACCACCGAGCTGGCATCCATGGAACAACTCACCTCCATGGCAAAGATGGACGAAGAGAATTTCTCCCTGCAGATGCGTATTGCCGCCGCTGCGCTCATCGGCCAGACCGTCACCTATACCAACGACGACGGCGTGGCCATCACCGGAACCGCGAAATCGGTCTCCTACGCCGCCGGCGTCCCGACCGTCAACATCAACGGCGAGGACGTCCTGCTGGATCGAATCTCCGGCGTCGTCGACGGGGCAGCAGATCAAACCCCCGACGCACCCAAAGCACCCGCAGCAACCGCATAACCCTCCCTCCCGGCACCACCAAAGCTGAAAGGCGCCACCAATGCTTCGCTCCCTTTACTCCGGTATCTCCGGACTCCGCTCGCACCAGACCATGCTCGACGTCACCGGCAACAACATCGCCAACGTCAACACCACGGGCTACAAGGCCACCGCCGTCCAGTTCCAGGACACCCTGTCCCAGCTGACCCAGGGCGCCACCGCGCCCGGCGCCAACAACGGCGGCGGCAACCCGGCACAGGTGGGCCTCGGCGTCCTGGTTTCCGGCATCACCACCAACTTCACGCAGGGTTCCGCGCAGGCCACCGGCCGGGCCGAGGACCTGATGATCAACGGCGAGGGTTACTTCATCACCCGCCAGGGCGCCACCTCCACCTACACCCGCGCCGGCGCGTTCAACGTGGACGGTGAGGGCCGCCTGGTGTCAACGGACGGCGGCATTGTCCAGGGCTGGACTGCCAACGCGGACGGCACCCTGAACACCGGTGGTGCAGTGGGCAACATTGCCCTGCCCGACGGCGCCATCGTCCCGGCAGCGCCTACCAACGCGGCAACCATGACCGGAAACCTGCCCTCGGAGACCCCGGAAGGCGGCACCGTTGTGCGCGACATGGACGTCTACGATGCCAACGGCAACCCCTCAGTGGTTCCCCTGACCTTCACCCGTACCGCAGGCGGCTGGAGCGTTAGCGCGAAGGACGCGGGACCCGTGGACCTTACCTTTTCCGACGGCGCCCAGGCCGACGCCAACGCTGACACCATCACCGTGGACGGCGTGGCCGTGAACCTCACCGGGCTCTCCAGCTACGCCGGCGTCAGCACGGCCTCCGTCACCAGCAACGGCCGCAGTGCGGGCACACTGGAGTCCTTCTCCATCGGCAAGGACGGCACGGTGATCGGTTCCTTCACCAACGGTGCAAAGCAGGCCCTGGCCCGCATCGCCGTCGCCACCTTCACCAACTCCGCCGGCCTGGAGAAGACCGGCAACTCCAGCTACACCGCTACGGCGAACTCCGGCAACCCCGTCATCGCCGGCCCCGGCGAGGCCGGCGCCGGCGGCATCGGCAGCGGCATGCTGGAAATGTCCAACGTGGACCTGTCCCAGGAATTCACCAACCTGATCGTCGCCCAGCGCGGCTTCCAGGCCAACGCCCGAATCATCACCACCTCGGACGAAGTGCTGCAGGAACTGACCAACCTCAAGCGTTAGCCTCTGCTGCACCGAACGGCCCCGCCGGCAGCAGCTGCCGGCGGGGCCGTTTTGCCGTCCTGCGCCCCCGGAAAGCAACGTCCGGTGCCGCCCGTTCCTAACGACGGGGCCGCAACGGCCGAAAGTAGGGGTGAGGGCCTATCGGAGTCCTGTGGAACCAGCCAGGACAGGGCAATGATTGTTCTTACGCGTCTCAACGATGCTCAGTTTGCGATCAACCCTGATCTGATCGAACGGATCCACTCCAACCCCGACACCACCCTGGTGATGGTCGACGGCGCGAAATACATCGTGACGGAGAGCCTGCAGGAAGTTATTGACCGCATTGCGGCCTACCGGGCGCAGGTGATTTCCATGGCACGCGACATCCCTCCGCGCGTTCCCGGGCGCCCCCTGGGGCTCGTGCCCGACGCTTTCCCGGCAGCCCCGGAGAAAGCTTCCCCCAGCAATGCAGTGCCCCTTCGCCCTAGGAACGACTAATGGATCCAGCAACAATTATCGGCTTAGTCCTCGCCTTCGGGTCGCTTTACGCCATGATCACCCTCGAAGGTGCCCATGTGTCCGCGCTCCTGCTGCCGGCGCCGATGATCCTCGTATTCGGGGCCACCATTGCCGTGGGCCTGGCGGGCGGAACCTTCAAGGACTTCATCCTGTCCTTCAAGTCCCTGCCCCGGGCCTTCATGGGCAAGACCCCCCGGCCGCAGGAGACCATTGACCGGGTGGTCCTGCTGGCGGAAAAGGCCCGCAGCGAAGGCCTCCTGTCCCTTGAGCAGGACGCCGCGGAGGTCGAGGACCCGTTCCTGCGCACGGCCCTGCAGAACATCGCCGACGGCACCGACGGCGAGGAACTGCGCATACTGCTCGAAGACGAAATCGCCACCAAGACCGCCACCGACAAGATTGCGGTGAAGTTCTTCAACAGCTTGGGCGGTTACGGTCCCACCATCGGCATCATCGGCACCGTTGTTTCGCTGACCCACGTCCTGGAGAACCTCTCCACCCCGGACCACCTGGGACCCATGATCGCCACTGCCTTTGTGGCCACCCTGTGGGGCCTGCTTTCGGCCAACTTCATCTGGCTGCCCATCAGCACCCGGCTCAAGCGGCTGGCGGAGCTCGAAGCGGATGAAATGAACCTCCTGATGGAAGGTGTCCTGGCCCTGCAGGCCGGCAGCCAGCCGCGCCTGCTCGGGGAACGGCTGCGCGCGATGGTCCCGGCCCACACATTGGGCGGCAAAGCGGACAAGGCCGATAAGGCCGATGCGGCAGACAAGGTCCAGGACGCAGCGTGAGCGCCAAGGGCCGGCGTCCGAAACAGCACGAGGAGGACGATCACCCGGACGAACGCTGGATGGCCTCCTACATGGACATGGTCACCGTGCTGATGTGCATGTTCATTGTCCTGTTCGCCATGTCGACTGTGGATGCGAAGAAGTTCGAGCAGCTCAAGGAATCCCTGGCCACCGGTTTCGGCGCCGAGGAGAGCAACACGGTGGACACCGCCGTCGGCATCATCGTGCCGCCGGACAAGGTGGACAGCGAAGAGACCGTTGAGCCCGACGCCGCCCTGGCCGCCAAGGAAGTCGACGATCTCACGGCGCTCCAGGACGCGATTTACGCGGGCCTGCAGGAAAAGGGCCTGGAAGACGCCGTGCGCTTCGAAATGGATGAGCGCGGCCTGACCATCCGGCTGGTCAGCTCGGAAATGTTCTTCGCCCCGGACCTGGCCGACCTCACTGACGCGGCCGTCCAGGTGCTGGACACCGTAGGTCCCGCACTCGCGCCGACCACCTATCAGGTCTCGGTGGAAGGCCACACTGCCCAGGTCCGCCAGTACGCCGACGACGCGTTGGACTGGGAACTGTCCTCGTCCCGTTCGGTGAACGTGCTGCGTTACCTCGTCTCCGGCGGGGGAGTGAAGCAGGACCACATGAAGGCGGTGGGTTACGGCGAGTCCCGCCCCCTGACCCCCGGCAGGGACGCCGCCGAACTCGCCCAGAACCGGCGGGTGGACATAGTGGTCCTGTCCGGACAAAGCGAGGACGTCCGCGCGCTCATCCCCGGGATCGTGGCCGAGCGCGAAGCCGCAGCAGGCACCTAACGGCTTTTCTTACGCAGCCGGTCCAAGTGCCGATAGTGCGGGGTGTGATGGTCCAAGATTCACCTTCCTTAAGCATGCCCGCGAAAACAAAGCCCGTGGAGGTTTACGACTTCAGCAGGCCCACTACGCTGGCCCGTGAGCACGCACGTGTCCTGGAAATGGCCTTCGATACCTTCGCCCGCCAGTGGGGCACGCAGCTTACCGCCAAGGTGCGGGTGCTTTCGCAGGTCACCTCGGAAGACGTGCAGGTGCTGAGCTACGACGAGTACGCCGCGGCGCTGCCGGACAACACCGGCATGGTGCTTTTCAACATTTCCACCACCTCCGCCAAGGCCGTCATCCAGTTCCCC
Source organism: Arthrobacter sp. zg-Y238 (assembly GCF_024385525.1). GTDB lineage: Bacteria > Actinomycetota > Actinomycetes > Actinomycetales > Micrococcaceae > Arthrobacter_B > Arthrobacter_B jinronghuae. The sequence goes on from NZ_JANFLU010000014.1 coordinate 22,432, forward strand.
ATGGCCGCAGCACTGTCCTGGGTTGGACACATGCTCGGCGGAACCGGCTTCCAGACCGCGCCGGAGCGCAAATTCACGCATATCGAACAGGCACTGCTGGGCAAGATCATGGACGACGCCGTGGAGGACCTGCACTACTCCCTCGGCCACCTGCTTTCGGCCCCGTTGACGCTGTCCTCGGTCCAGTACAACTCGCAGTTCGCCCAGGCAGCGGCCTCCGGCGACCCCATGATCGTGGCCACTTTCGAGATGGTGGTCGGTGAAACCACCGCTCCCGCCACCGTGGCCATCCCGGCCGCGGCCCTGTTGCCGCAGCTGGACCCGCTGGGCGCCCAGACCAGCAATGCCACGCCGGCCGAACTGGTCCAGCTGCAGCTTGCACACGTGCCCGTGAAGGTGTGCCTGCAGCTGGAGCCCATCACGGTGAAGCCCGCCATGGTCTTGAACCTTGCCGTGGGGGACGTCCTGAATCTGGGCCACCCCCGCCACCGCCCGCTGAACGTCACCGTTGACGGACAGACGATGGCACAGGCAGCAGTAGGAGCCAGCGGGTCACGCCTTGCCGGCAGCATCGTCAGTATCGAGGAGAAGTAACCCATGTCCAGCCCCCACAGCCTGCACGCCGACGCCGTTTCCGCCCTGGTGCGCGGCCTGCCCACCCCCCTTGTCCTGGAACCGATCCCGCATAACGGGGCAGGCGTCCCGGCGTCGCACACCGCGACGGCGGTCACCGCGTCCTTCGTGGGCACCGAATCGGCGGACCTCGCCCTGATCCTGGACAGTTCATCGCCGCTGGCCGACGTCGCCGGCACCGACTCCGCGCTCGTTTCGGCCGCGGACGTGCTGCGTCCCTCGCTCGAAGCAGCAAGTGCCACCCTGGGCGTCGGCGTGCTCGGCGAGGCCCGCACCGAGGACGCCGCCGCCCTCTTCGCCGATCCGGACAGCGTCGTCTTCGAACTGCGCTCCCCTGAGGGCACCGCCGGGTGGTTCGCCATCCGCCTGCGGGACACCCCCGGCCCCTCCGGCGGTCACGCCGACCCCTCGATCGTCGGCAAGATGGGCCGCATCAACAACATCGAGATGGCGCTGACCGTGGAAATCGGGCACACCCGCATGTCCGTCCGCGACGTCCTGAACCTCGAACCCGGCCGGGTGGTGGAGCTGGACCGGTCCGCCGGCGCCCCCGCAGACATCCTGCTGAACGGCCGGCTCATCGCCAACGGCGAAGTTGTGGTCATCGACCAGGACTACGCCGTGCGGATCACCAAAATCCTGGACGTGGTCGAGGGGCTCAATTAGTGGAAACCCTGTTTCTGGGACTCCGTGTCCTGGTTGCACTGGGCGCCGTACTCGGACTCCTGTGGTTCCTGCAGCGCCGCTTCAGCCGCACACTCGGTTCTGCCGGCGCGAACCAACCCGCCGTGCGCGTGGTCAGCCGCCAGCCGTTGACCCCCAAGGCCTCGCTGGTCGTGGTGGAAACCGACGGACAGCGCCTCCTGCTCGGGGTGGCCGAAGGATCGGTAAACCTGCTGCACACCACAGAGGTTCCCCCGGAATCCGAACCGGTGCCCGCAACCGGGTTCGCCGCCTCGCTGGAAGCCGCCCAGCATTCCGCCGGTTCCTTCCCGGAGGGCGGCAACGCAGCAGTCTCCTCAGGCCTGCCGCCGCGCCGCGCGGCGCGTGGGGCACATGCCCTTCCCTCCGCACACCCGGTGCCCGCCAAGTCGGCGCTGGCGGGATCCATCCTTGCCCCCGAAACCTGGCGCCAGGCCGGCGCGGTACTGCGTCGGGGACGCAGACTATGAGCGCCGCCGTCGACGTGCGCAGGGCGCGCCACGCGCTTACCCTGGCCGCAGCCCTGTTCTTCGCCGTGGCTGCCCTGCTCCTGCTGGGGGCTGCAGCCGGGCACGCCACCACGTTCGATCCGGCTGCGCCGGGTGCGCCCGCGGACCCCACTGCTCCCACGGAGCCGGACGACGGCGGCGGGCTGAGCATCGATATCAACGGCCAGGACGGCGGGCCCTCCACGGCGGTGACCACGCTCATCGGCATCACCCTGCTTTCGGTGGCGCCGTCGCTGCTGCTGATGCTCAGCTCCTTCACGAAAATCTTCGTGGTGCTGGCCATGACCCGCAACGCCCTGTCGCTGCCCTCGATCCCGCCCAACCAGGTCCTGGCCGGGCTGGCGCTGTTCCTCTCACTGTTCATCATGGCGCCGGTGATCAGCGAAATTAACACGATCGCTGTGCAGCCCTACCTCAACGGGGAACTCAACTTCGACGCCGCCCTGGACACCGGGACCGCGCCGCTGCAGCAGTTCATGCTCGCCCACACCCGCGAAGAGGACATCGCACTGATGACCCGCGCGGCCGGGCAGGAGAACCCCGAAAGCCCCGAGTCCGTTCCGCTGACCACCCTGATTCCGGCGTTCATGATTTCGGAGCTGCGGGCGGCGTTCATCATCGGATTCGTGATTTTCGTGCCGTTCCTCGTCATTGACCTGGTGGTGTCCGCAGCGCTGATGTCCATGGGCATGATGATGCTCCCGCCGGTAATGATCTCGCTGCCGTTCAAGATCCTGCTGTTCATCCTCGTGGACGGCTGGGGACTGATCATTACGTCCTTGGTCAACAGTTACCAGGGCGGCACCTAGTGGATACAAACGCCGTCCTGGACATCGCCATGCAGGGGCTCTGGGTTGCGGCCAAGCTTTCGGCCCCGGTGCTGATCACCGCCCTCGTGGTGGGGTTCGCCATTTCGCTGCTGCAGTCCATCACCCAGATCCAGGAAGTCACGCTTTCGTTCGTGCCCAAGGCCCTTGCCGTGGCCCTCGCCCTGCTTGTGTGCGGACACTGGATGATTTCGGAAATCGTGTCCTTCACCCACGAGATGTTCCAGAGGATCCCGTCCCTGCTCGGCGGCGGCTAGATGAACATCACCCTTGACCAGGACTGGATCGAGGCGTTCCTGCTGGCCTCGGTGCGGATGGTGGCCTTCCTCATCATTGCGCCGCCGTTCTCCTACAACGCGTTTCCGGCACGGATCAAAGCCATGCTCGGTCTCGGACTGGGTCTGGCCATCGCCCCGCAGGTAAGCGAGGGGTACAACTCCCTGAGCACCGGCGCGTTCTTCATGGCCATCGTGATGGAGCTGCTGGTGGGTGCCGTGCTGGGGTTCCTGGTGATGGTGGTTTTCTCCGCCGTGCAGTCCGCCGGCAACCTGATCGATACCTTCGGCGGCTTCCAGCTGGCCCAGGCCTTCGATCCGCAGTCCATGGTCAACGGCGCCCAGTTCACGCGCATCTTCCAGATCACCGCCCTGGCGCTGCTCTTCGCTTCGGACGGCTACCAGTTGATCATCGGCGGGCTGCTGCGCAGCTTCACCGCGTTGCCGCTGACGGGGGGACTGGACCTGTCCGAACCGGCGTCCGCCCTGACCGCCGCGGTATCGCAGATGTTCCTGGCCTCGGTGCAGATTGCCGGACCGCTGCTGGTGGTCCTGTTCCTGGCCGACGCCGGGCTGGGCCTGCTCACCCGCGTGGCCCCGGCCCTGAATGCCTTCGCCCTCGGCTTCCCGCTGAAGATCCTGCTGACGCTGTCCCTGGCTTCAGTTGTCTTCCTGGCCCTGCCACGCATCGTCTCCGGGCTGGTCTCCACCATCGAGCGCGCGTTGACGGGGGTGGGATAGATGCCGGAACAGCCCTCTGGGGAGCGGACCGAGCAGGCCACCGACAAACGGATGAAGGAGGTCCGTTCCAAGGGCCAGCTTTCCCGCTCCGAGGACCTCACCGCCTGGGTGGGCGTAGGCACGGCCGCCCTGATGATGCCCTTGACCATCTCCCGGGGCACCGAAGCCGCCGGCGAGATCCTCGCCGGCGTCGCCACCACCATTGCCAACCCCGATCCCGAGTTCGCCCTGACCCAGATGAACGAGGGCCTGGGCACCCTGGCCTTCATCCTTGGTCCGCTGCTGGGCGTTGTTGCCGCCGTCGTCCTGATGACCGCCGCCGTCCAGGGCGGTATCCACATGAAGAAATTCAAGGGCAAGTTCGAACAGTTCAACCTGATCACCGGCGTCAAACGTGTCTTCGGCACCCAGGCCCTGTGGAACGGTGCCAAATCCCTGCTCAAGACCGCCGTAGTGGGACTGGTCCTGTACGCAGTGATCCAGCAACTGATGCCGGTGCTGATGTCCGCCGGCGGCCTGCCGATCTCCGCCGTCCTGGAAGCTGCGGGGGGCGGTACTGCGCTACTGCTGCAGGCAGCCGTCGCCGCGGGCCTGATCCTCGCTGCGGCGGACATCTTCGTGGTTATGAAGCGCAACCGGAAACGAACCCGCATGACCAAGAAGGAAGTCAAGGACGAGAACAAGAACAGCGACGGCGATCCGCTGGTCAAGTCGCAGCGCCGGTCCCGGCAGCTGGCCATGAGCCGGAACCGGATGATCGCCGCCGTGGCAGACGCCGACGTCGTCCTCGTGAACCCCACCCACGTGGCCGTCGCCCTGAAATACGAGCCGGGCAAGTCCGCGCCGCGGGTCGTGGCGAAGGGGGCGGACAACATTGCCACCCGGATCCGTGAAGAGGCCGAAAAGCAGGGCGTCCCCATGGTCTCCGACATTCCGCTGGCCCGTGCCCTGCACAGCGCCTGCGAACTGAACGCGGAAATTCCCCCGGAACTCTACAACGCCGTGGCCCGAGTCCTGGCCTTCGTTATGGCCCTGAAGCGGCGCGGCGCCGCCCGGGGCATGCACACCATGGCAGCCGCACCGCCCGAACCCGTCACCACCCCACAACACCGTAAGGCCGCGTCGTGAACCGCAACCGCAACCTCCTGAAACTCGCCGTCCCCGTCGGGGTCATCGGCATCATCCTGCTGCTGGTGGTCCCCATCCCCGCCGGGCTGCTGGACGTGCTGATCATCATCAACATCCTGCTGGCACTGGTGATCCTGCTGACCACCATGTTCGTGCGCAAGCCGCTGGACTTCTCGGTGTTCCCCTCCCTGCTCCTGGTCGCCACCCTGTTCCGGCTGGGCCTGAACGTGGCCTCCACCCGGCTGGTGCTGGGGGAGGGGTACGCCGGGCAGGTGATCGAAGCGTTCGGGCACGTAGCCGTAAGCGGTTCGTTGATCATCGGCGCGGTGATCTTCCTGATCCTGGTAGTCATCCAGTTCGTGGTGGTCACCAAGGGTGCCGAACGCGTCGCCGAAGTCGGGGCGCGGTTCACCCTGGACGCCATGCCGGGCAAGCAGATGGCCATCGACGCGGACCTCAATGCCGGTTTGATCACCGATACCCAGGCCCGGGAACGCCGGGCCGAAGTCTCCGCGGAAGCGGACTTCTACGGTGCCATGGACGGCGCGTCGAAGTTCGTCAAGGGTGACGCGATTGCCGGGCTGATCATCATCATCATCAACCTCATCGGCGGCATCGCCATCGGCATGATCCAGCGCGGCATGGCCGCCGGCGAAGCAGTGAGCACCTACAGCCTGCTGACCATCGGCGACGGACTGGTCACCCAGATCCCGGCCCTGCTGATGGCGGTCTCCACCGGCATGATCGTCACCCGGTCCAATGCCGAGGCGGACATGGGCACCACGGCCGGCGCGCAGCTGGGCCAGTCCCGGAACGCCCTGATGATTGCGGGCGGCGCGGCCATCGTGATGGCGCTGATCCCCGGCATGCCGAAACTCTATTTCATCGCCATCGGTGCCCTGCTGATTTTCATTGCGCAGAAAATCAAGACCAAGGAAGCCAGTGAACAGGCCGAGAAGGACTCTGCTCAGGCGGCGCTGGACGCGCCCGCCACCTCCGAGACCACGGAGGACCTGATTGAGCAGATGCGCGTCCATGCGCTGGAAATCCTGCTGGCCCCGGATCTGGTGGACATAGTCACCGGTGGCTCCGACGATCTCCTGGCACGGGTGCGGGCCCTGCGACGCAAGATCGCCATGGAGCTGGGCATTGTGGTGCCCCCGGTACGCACGCGCGACAGCGTCGACCTGCCGTTGTCCACCTACGTCATCCGGATCGCCGGTGTGGAAGCCGGCCGCGGGGACGCCCCTGCGGGCAAGATCCTTGCCCTGGGGGACTATCTGGACGGACTGCCGGGCACCGCCACCGTTGAACCCGTATTCGGCCTGGCCGGCAAGTGGGTTCCGGCGGAAATGCAGCACGCGGCGGAAATGTCCGGGGCAACCGTGATCGACCGTGTGTCGGTGCTGGTCACGCACCTCTCCGCGGTCATCACCGCCAACGCCGCCCGGCTGCTCACCCGCGAAGACGTTCGGGTGCTGACCGAGGGGGTCAAGCTGGTCAACCCGTCAGCCGTCGAGGAACTGATCCCCAACGTGCTGTCCCTTGCCGAAGTGCAGCGGGTGCTCCAGGGCCTGCTCGCCGAGCAGATACCCATCAACGACCTGCCGCGGATCTACGAGTCCCTGCTGCTGCGGGCCAAGGTTTCCGCGGACCCGGAGGGGCTCATCGAGACGGCGCGGACGGCACTGGGGCCGGCGCTGGCCGCGCAGTACATCGCCGACGGCGTCCTGCGGGTGATCATGATCGATCCGGCGCTGGAGCAGTCCATGCTCGAAGCGCTGCGTCCCTCCGACCAGGGCAGCCAGATCCTGCTTGACCCCGCGAGGGTCGATACCGTGCTGGCGTCGCTGAAGACTGCAGTGGCGGGCGCCGAGAACGCCGGATTCAACCCGGTGCTGGTCTGCGCGCCGGCCCTGCGCCCCGCCATCCGGCGGCTGGTGTCCGCACAGACCGGCGGCCTGCCGGTACTGTCCTACCAGGAAGCAACAGCGGGTAATGTCGGTATCGAGACCGTAGGGGTGGTGCGTGGAAGTGAGACGATTTCAGCTTGAGGGGCCGTCGCTTGACGCGCTAAAAGCCCAGGTACTGGCCGAACACGGCCCGCGGGCACGGATAATTGCGGCGGAAAAGGTAACCGTGGGCGGGATCGGCGGGTTCCTGTCCCGCCAGCATTACGAGGTGACCGTGGAGCTGCCGCCCAGCGGCCGGCGCCGGGCGCCGGTGGAACCGGACCTGCCGAGCCGCACGGACTCCGGCCGGACAGGTATTTCCGCGCTCCTTGAAGAGGCGGAGCGGGCCGAATCCAACCTGCACCCCACCATCATTCCGTCCGTTCCCGTGGACGTTGCCCCGGCCCCGGCCCCGGCTCCGCAGCCCGCTCCGTCCGTCTCCACGGGGTCCCATGCGTTCGCCGAACTGATGGAAACCCTCGCGGCAAGCACCGGCACCCCTGCACACGCTCCGGCTCCGGCCTTTGCCCCCGGCCTGCAGGAAAAGCAGCCGCCGAATGCGGGAAGCCAGGTGCCGCCCAGCCCGGTCGGCTCCGGCTGGATAAACCAGGGCGCGGAGCCGGGCCAGCGCAATGCCGTGCCGATGGCTCCTGCGCCGCTCGGCGGGGCCGGCGACCTGGTGATGGTGGTCGGCCTGGGCGACGACGCACTCGAGGTGTGCAGCTCCATGGCCGACTTCTCCGGCGCGGGTGCCGCAGCCGTCCGCGTGGCCGGTGTGCTGGAGACCGACGGCGTCGGCCGGGCAGCGGACCGGCGTGCGGTGGCAACTGCACGTGCAGCCGGTGTTATGGCCGGGCACAGCATCTTCCTTGCCTACGGGCTGGGGAGGTCCGGTACCGAAATGGGCCGGCATTCCACGCTGATCTCGGCGTTGGCGGCCGATCAGGTCTGGGTGGCGGTCGACGCCGGCCGGAAACCGGAGGACACCGCATCCTGGGTCGGGGCGGTGCGGTCCGCAGTCGTGGTGGATGCCGCCGCCGTCGAAGGCATTGACACCACCGGCACGCCGCAGTCCGTGAACGCGCTGGGTCTGCCCATCGGCTGGCTCGACGGCGAACCCTCGCCGACTCCGGTGCTCTGAGTCCGGATCCCGGCAAACCTGCCGGGCTGAACCGTTCCCCGGCGTCGGAGGGAACGGCCCCGGCTTGGGGTAGAGTGGGCGGATGCTGGTGCTAACACGCAAGTCCGGGGAGCAGATCCTGATCGGGGATGACATCGTCATTACCGTTTTGGATTCACGCGGCGACGGCGTACGCATCGGCATCGATGCCCCCCGCGGGGTCAAGATCCAGCGCCACGAGGTGCTGCGCGCAGTGGAAGAGGCCAATGTGGCCGCCAGTGCCGCCGCCTTGCCGGATGCCGAGGACCGCATCAAGGCGCTGCTGGCAGGCAGGGCACTACCGCCGGAGGGCGACAAGCCCGCTTCCTAACCGGGTTGGCCCCACCCCGTTACCTGTTGCCCCGGTCTCTGCTGAGCCGGACGGTTCCACATCCCATTGCGCTGAGCACATTTTCCCGGCACCCCGGACAGCAGAAACCCCCGCCGTTTCTTGGGGAAAACGACGAGGGTTCCTGGTCTGTTGCCCGGGACGGCCGGGCGTATCAAGGGACCGGCGGCTAGGCGCTGCGCTGTGCGCGTTTGGCACCCAACCCCAGGAACCGGCTGCCGGCTTTGGGGCGCCGGGCAGACGTTGCGGTGTCCCGCCGCAGGTTCGGGACGGGAGCGGGCTGGGACAGCCCGAAATACTCGGGAAGGACGCGGCGCTCGTGCGTGCTGCACCGGACACCGGGGTAACGGAAGCCGTTGATGATCCACCGGCCCCGGTCCTCCACCCAGTTCGGGATCATCCGGCGGTTGCACTCGGCGCAGAGCGGGGCAATGAAGTTATCGCGCTGGACCAGCGTGTAGCGGCGGGTGGTGAGCCCCGTCAATGCTGCGTCCATGGTTATCCCCTCGTCCCGCCGGCGTCCTGCCGGTGCGGTTTCATGTCCCGAGGATACGGCCGCGGCCAGCGGGAAACCCTAAAGTCATCCGCAAGGAAGCCGGAATTTATGCGCAGCGTTTCCGCAACTGGACCTGCGCGGCTGCTGCCGGAGGCCTCCAGCGGGACCGCCGCGTTGTTGCCGTGGACAGAAAGCAGAACGCCCCCGGCACAAGGTACCGGGGGCGTTCTGGGAAAACGGAGCCTCCTGCCAGAATCGAACTGGCGACCTTCTCATTACGAGTGAGACGCTCTACCAACTGAGCTAAGGAGGCGGGCTTCAGCTGTCCGTTACCGGGCAGAATCCACAAGGAACTACTTTATACGTCCCGGGGGTGCGGGTCAAAATGGCGGTGGATGCCGGGGTGATTCGGTGAGCGGTACCAAGGTCCGGGCGGATCCGCCCGGCCCCTGCGGATCAGCAGACCTTGTTCTCCTTCGGCACCGTTCCGTCCACGAAGTAGTCGTCCACTGTGTCTTCGATGCACTGGCTTCCGCGCCCGTAAGCGGTATGGCCTTCCCCTTCCCAGGTGACCAGTACCGCGGATTCCAGCTGTGCAGCCAGCGCCTCGGACCATTCATAAGGGGTGGCGGGATCGCCGGTGGTTCCGATCACCAGGAGGTCCGCCGCGCCGGCGGCCGTGATGGCGTGCGGTTCATTCACCGGTCCGTGCGGCCAGGCCTCGCAGGTGACCCCGCCGTAGGCGAGGTACTTGCCGATGGTGGGGGACGCCGCCTGCAGTTCCAGGGCGTCGGCGGCCATCTGCGCATCATCAGTGGTCATGGGGTAATCCAGGCAGTTGACCGCGTTGAAAGCCACGGTGGTGTTGGACCGGTATGCGCCGTCTTCGGCACGGTCGGCACTGATGTCGGCCAGACGGAGCATATAGGTCGGGTCGCCCTGCAGGGCAGTATCCAGGGCCTGCGAGAGCACCGGCCAGTTCCCGTCGTCGTATAGCGGAAGAATGAATCCGCTGACAAAGGTGGAGATGGTGACTACCCGCCCGTCGGCCGCCGTCATCGGACTCGCCTCGACGGAGGCCAGCAGCTCCCGGATTGTAGCGATGCCCTCGTCGACGCTGCCTTCAAGCGGGCAGTTGCTGCCGGTCACGCAGTCCTCGACGTAGGCGCGGATGGCCTTTTCAAACGCGGCCGCCTGGCCGAGCGTGACTTCCTCGTTGCTGGACGCAGGGTCCAGGGCGCCGTCGAGCACCAGCCGCCCCGTCTTGTCGGGGAAGAGTTCGGCATAGGTGGCGCCGAGGTAGGTGCCGTAGGAGAAGCCCAGGTAGTTCAGCTTTTCGTCGCCGGCAATGGCCCGAAGGACGTCCATGTCCCGGGCAGCGCTGGCCGTGTCAACAAACCCAAGCAGCTCGCCGGTTTCCTCTGCGCACGCATCGGCGAATTCCTTGGCGCTCAACCGCGAGGCGGTGAGGCCTTCGGGTGTGCTCGGATCGATGTATTCGGCGCGGGCCTCATCCATTTCCTTGTCGCTCAGGCACTTCACCGGGGTGGACCGGCCGACGCCGCGCGGGTCGAACCCGAGGATGTTGAAGTTCTCCCGCAACCGGTCACTGGTGATGTTTTCCAGCGACTGGCTGACCACGTCGTAACCGGATCCGCCCGGACCGCCCGGGTTGATCAGGATGGTGCCCTTGGCCTCCCCCTCGGCGTCGGCCAGGATGGCGGACAATTCCACCGTCCCCGCGTCCGGGTCTGCATAGTTCATCGGGACCGTAATGGTGGCGCAGCGGAAGTTCACTTCGCACTCCGACCAGGTGACCGTCTGGCTGTAGAACTCCTGCAGGTCCTCGGGCACGTCGCCGATCACGTCCGCCGGTGCGGTGGTGGCGGAGTTCCCGCCGCCGGTGCCTTCGGCGCGAGGTTCGGAGTCCCCTGTGCAGGCAGTGGAAGCCGCCAGCAGCACCACCGAGGCGGCGGCGGCGGCCAGCCGCGGGAAACGACGGCGGGCAGTGGCGGTGGTCATTCTTACTCCTGAAGCGGCTGGGTACGCGGACCAGCCGGGCTGGCGGAATGCGGTGGATAACTGGACATTACAGCAGGCTCAGGGCCATTGCTTCGATGGCCAGCAGCGGCGCCACGTTTGTGGTGACCAGCCGGCGGCGCACGGTGTTGATCTCCTCCATGCGCATCAGCGTCTGTTCCGGAGAGCCGTACGCCGCAAACTCGTCCAGCTCCCGGCGGAGCCCCTCGTTCACGAGGGGACCGGCACCGCCCAGCTGGATCATCAGCACGTCCCGGTAAAAGGAAAGCAGGTCCGTCAGCGCCCGGTCGAAGTAGTCGTTTTTGGACCGCTTGGCCCGGCGCACCTGGTCTTCCTCGAGGCGCTTCACCTGGCTGCGCAGCGACGGCGGCAGGGTTCCGGTGGCGGGCGCGCCCAGGGAGGCGAGCAATGCTTCCTTCTCCGCAGCGTCCCGCTGTTCAAAGGAACTGGTGGCTTCCGCTTCGGCCAGGGCCACGAGGTCCGCTGCGGCCTTCATGGCTCCGGAGACATTCCGCAGCGACAGCGGCAGCCGCACGATGCTTTCGCGGCGCTGCCGTGCGCCCTCATCGGTGGCCAGGCGTTTGGCGACGCCGATGTGGCTCTGCGCTGCCCGGGCTGCGTGCAGCGCTACATCCGGGTCGATGTTGTCCCGCCGGATCAGCAGTTCCGCTACATCCTCGACCGGCGGCAGCCGCAGCCCCACCGGACGGCACCTGGACCGGATGGTGACCAGGACATCGCCGGGGCTCGGAGCGCAGAGCAGCCAGATGGTCCGCGGCGGCGGTTCTTCAATGGCCTTGAGCAGCACGTTGGTGCTGCGCTCCTGCATCCGGTCCGCGTCCTCCACGATGATGACGCGCCAGCGGCCGGTGGACGGCTTGTCCTGGGCCTTCCGGACCAGTTCTCGGGCCTCATCGATGCTGATGGTGACCTTCTCCGTGGTGACGGAGGCAACGTCGGCGTGCGAGCCGGCCAGCACGGTCCGGCAGGCCTTGCACTCCCCGCAGCCCCGCAGCTCCGGGTCCTGCTGTTCGCAGACCAGTGCGGCCGCAAAGGCGCGGGCCGCATTGGAGCGGCCGGAACCGGGCGGGCCGGTGAACAGCCAGGCGTGGTTGGGCCGGGCATCTGCGGCACCGCGGCGCAGCTGGGCAACTACCGGGTCCTGCCCCTGCAGGTCATCCCACACGCTCACGGCAGCAGCTTTTCCACGCGCCGCAGGATGGTTACGGCCAATTCGTCCACCGGACGGCCGGCGTCGAGCACCAGATACCGGCCGGGAGCTGCCTGTGCGGCCTCAAGGAACGCCAGGCGGATCTGCAGGTGGAAGGCATCCGGTTCGGACTCGAGCCGGTCCTCGGCCGCATCGCCGGCGGTCCGGCGGTCCCGGCCGCGTTCGGGCTCGACGTCGAGCAGGACGGTGAGGTCGGGCTCCAAGCCCCCGGTGGCCCACTCATTCAGTGTTCGGACGGCTTCCGTGCCCAGCTGCCGGCCGGCTCCCTGATACGCAATGGAACTGTCGACGTAGCGGTCGCAGACCACCACGGTTCCGGCGGCGAGTGCCGGTTCGATGACCTGTTGTACGTGCGCGGCACGGGAGGCAGCGAAGATCAGCGCCTCGGTGCGTGCATCGATTTCACCGTTGCCGTGCTCAAGGACCAGTGCGCGCAGCTGTTCGCCTACGGGGGTGCCGCCGGGTTCGCGGGTGCGCAGGACCGTACGGCCGGTCTCCTGCAGTGCGGCGGCCAGCCGCTGCGCCTGGGTGGATTTCCCGGCGCCGTCTCCGCCCTCCATGGCAATGAACAGGCCGCGGGTTTCGGGGAGATTAGAATTGCTCACCCGCCTAGCCTACCTAGTCCGGCTGGGAGGCCGGTGCTGCGGACGAGCGGTCACGGGCGCCGTTCGCCGGCATCGGCCGGCGGGGACGTCCGGCGGTCTAGGCTGGTCCTTATGAGCCACATCCCGCCGCATGGGCACGCCGTTTCCCCCGATACCCTCGTTGTCTCCGCGGGCCGCCCTCCCCGCGAACACGATGCCCCGGTGAATCCGCCCATCGTGCTGTCCTCCACCTATTTCGGCACAGGCACGCCCGTGCCGGGGGAGCGCGGCTACGGCCGCTACTCCAACCCCACCTGGGATCCCTTCGAACAGGCGCTGGCCGAGCTCGAAGGAGCCGACCTTCCCGCATTGGTCTTCGGCTCCGGGCTGGCATCCGTGATGGCCGCCCTGTCCCTGGTTCCCGCCGGCGGAGTGGTGGTGATGCCGCGGCACAGCTACCAGGGGTCCTTGCTGCTGGCCGCGGAGGAGGCAGCGAACGGCCGGTTTTCCGTGCGCACCGTGGACATTGCCGAAACCCAGGACGTCATAGCGCAGCTCGATGGCGCCTCGCTGCTCTGGGTGGAGAGCCCCACCAATCCCATGCTGGAGGTGGCGGACATTGCGGCGCTGGCCGACGCCGCACACGCCGCCGGTGCGCTGGTGGTTGCGGACAACACCTTCTCCACGCCGCTGGTGACGCGGCCCCTGGAACTGGGTGCCGACGTCGTCGTTCACTCGGTGACGAAATACCTGGCCGGGCATTCCGACGTCGTCCTGGGCGCGGCCGTGACATCCGACCCCGAACTGCGGGACCGGCTGCTGCGATACCGCTCGCTGCACGGTGCGGTGGCCGGTCCGTTCGAAGTGTGGCTGGCCCTGCGCGGGCTGCGCACCCTGGCCCTGCGGGTTGAGCGCTCGCAGGCCACCGCCGGGGAACTTGCCCGCCGGCTGCAGGAGCTCCCGCAGGTGGAGCATGTGCGTTATCCGGGCCTGCCCGAGGACCCGGGGCACCGCCGTGCCGCCTCGCAGATGAAGGGATTCGGATCGATTCTGTGCATCGAGGTTGCCGGCGGAGCCGCTGCGGCGGAGAAGGTTACCGAGGCCGTGGAACTGTGGCTGCCGGCCACCTCGCTTGGCGGTGTGGAGTCGCTCATCGAACGACGGCGCCGCCAGCCCGGGGAGCCGCACACCGTTCCGGAGGGGCTGCTGCGGCTTTCCGTCGGAATCGAGAATGTTGAAGACCTCTGGAGGGACCTAGAGCAGGCACTTACACGGTAGGCTAGCGCTGTGGCCCTAATGATGATCATTCAGTACTACCTCTACCTCGCGCTCGGCATCGTGGCGCTGGGCATTGAGCTGTGGGCACTTCTGGACTGCGCCCGCCGCAAGCCCGCCGATTTTGAGCGTGCCTACAAGCGGACAAAGGGATTCTGGCTGGCCCTCACCGGGGGAGCCACCGCCGTCGGCGTGCTCTCTGTGCTGGGGTCGTCGCTGGGCCTGCTTCTGTTCCAGCTGGCCGCTGTGATTGCCGCCTGCGTGTACCTGGCGGATGTGAAGCCTGCCATCGGCAGCTCCCGCGGCCGCGGCAACAGCAACCAGGGCCCGTACGGCCCCTGGTAACCACCGGGTAAACCGCTGATTTTCAGTCCGCCCCGGACCGCCCTTCCCAGGGCCGTCCGGGGCGGATGCCGTTAACCGGGCGTTCGGCTAAATCGTTCCGGCTGCGAGGGTGTGAGCGCTGCGGGGCTATGAGGCTGCCCGGCTGCCCGGCTGTGAGGCTGTGAGGCTGTGAGGCTACGAGGGGCGGACGGCGTCCCAGGCCACGGTGATTTCGCCCAGTCGCCAGCGGGACGGCCCGGTGAGCAGCGGCACCCCGCCGGCCTTTAGTGCGCTGCACATTGCCAGCCAACGGTGCCGGTTGCCGTAGGAGGCCATTGGTGCGGCTTCCTCCCACGCGCGGTCCATGGCCTGGAGGAAAGCGTGCACCCGCTCTCCGGGAACATTGCGGTGGATCAGCGCTTTGGGCAGACGTTCGGCGACGTCGGACGGGCGCTCGAACGCACCGAACCGCAGGGAAATGCTCAGCGAAACCGGACCCGAGGCGTCCAGTTCCACCCAGGTGGCACGCCGGCCGATTTCGTCGCAGGTGCCGTCCACGAAAATCCCTCCCGGTGCCAGCCGCGAGCAGACCATTTCCCAATGCTGGGCGTAGTCCTCTTCCGCATATTGGCGCAGGACGTTGAAGGCACGGACCATCACCGGGCGGCGTCCGTCCACGGGCAGTTCGAAGCCGCCCTGCCGGAAGCTCAGCCCCTTTCGTTCCAGCGGTTTGGCTGCGAGGACGCGGGCCGGGTCAATTTCAATTCCCATGACTTCCACGTCCTCCCGCACTCGTCCGAGGCGGCCGTGGAGTTCGACGGCGGTGGTGGGTGCAGCGCCGTAGCCCAGATCCACGATCAAGGGATCGGCGGCCTGCCGCAGACGCCACCGCGCAGGCCCTGCCAGCCAGCGGTCCACCCGTCGGAGCCGGTTGGGGTTTGTAGTGCCCCTGGTCATAGTTCCTACGGGTTTTAGCGGTTTTTGCACCACACAATGCTAGCGGGCGCAAGGGGATGCCCCTGACCGCAGGACACCCGGAAACCACCGGGTGCCGGTTCAGCATGGCTGCTGTGAACCCGGAAACCCGGGAAGCGAGCCGGGGCCGGGAAGGAACCGGGGGCGGGGCCGAGTCGCCGCTTGCGGACAGAGGATCCCACAGATTGGTGTAGATGTGGCGGGAGGGGTCCCAGCAGAAATAGCAGCCCCACCCGGTGGGATCCTGTGCAGGCCACCCGCACGATTTACCGGGCGGGACTGATCTACTGAGCAGGTAACGGGCTTATGGCCGCCTGATACCCCCGTTGTCTGCTCAGTAGATTCCGGGCCCCCGCCCATCTGCCCGGTCAAAGTGCCGCGGCCCTCCCTGCCCGGTACGCACTCCGATACCATGCTTATATGACCTACAAACTGATCCTTCTGCGCCACGGGCAGAGTGAATGGAATGAAAAGAACCTCTTCACGGGCTGGGTGGACGTGGATCTGACGGACCTCGGACGTGAGGAAGCCCTCCGCGGCGGGCAGCTGCTGGTTGAGAACAACATTCTCCCGGACATCCTCTACACCTCCCGGCTCCAGCGGGCCATCAACACGGCGAACCTGGCGCTGGGCGCGGCCGACCGCATCTGGATCGACGTCAAGCGCAGCTGGCGCCTGAACGAGCGGCACTACGGTGCGCTGCAGGGCAAGGACAAAGCCCAGACCCTGGCCGAATACGGCGAGGAACAGTTCATGCTCTGGCGCCGTTCCTACGACACCCCGCCGCCGCCCCTGCCGGATGACAGCGACTTCTCCCAGGCCCACGATCCCCGTTACGCGGATCTGGCCTCCGACGAACTGCCGCGCACCGAGTGCCTCAAGGACGTCCTGGAGCGGTTCCTGCCGTATTGGGAATCGGACATCTCCAAGGACATCCGTACCGGCAAGACGGTGATGATCGCCGCGCACGGCAACTCCCTGCGTGCGCTGGTTAAGCACCTGGACGGAATCAGCGACGCCGATATCGCAGCCGTGAATATCCCCACCGGCATCCCGCTGGTGTACGAACTCGACGAGGACCTCAAGCCGGTCAAGGCCGGCGGTACCTACCTCGATCCCGAGGCCGCCGCCGCCTCCATCAAGGCCGTGGCGAACCAGGGCAAAAAGAAGTAGCACCTGCGCCGCGGGCATCAGCCCCGGTCAATAGAAAGGGCGGTCCCGCACGGGACCGCCCTTTCTATGCTCCAGGCCTTGTCGGCCCCTGAGTTCCGGCCGCTACACGCCTGACTCGGACAGGGGGTGCCATTCACCGGTAACGAGGTAGTTGACCTTGCGGGTGACGGAAACGCCGTGATCCGCAAAGCGCTCGAAGTAGCGGCTGGCGAGGGTCAGGTCCACCGTGCTGACCGCGGGGACGTTCCAGTCCGGGGAGGCAATGGACTTGAAGACCCCGGCGTGCAGTTCATTGATCCGGCTGTTGGCGTCGTAGATGTCTTTGCTCATCTCCAGGTTGCGCGTCTCCAGCAGCTCTGTCAGCTGTTCGGAGATTCGGAGGTCCAGCTGCGCCATCTCGCGGAAGGTCTGCACCATGTTGTCCGGCACCACGTTGGCCGGGTACCGCAGGCGTGCGAGCTGCGCTATGTGCCGGGCCAGATCCCCCATGCGTTCCAGCGAGGCGCTCATGCGCAGCGATCCCACGATCATGCGCAGGTCGCTGGCCACCGGGCCCTGGAGGGCGAGAACGTCAATGGCACGCTCATCCAGGTCATTCTGCAGGAAATCGATCCGCGCGTCGGCAGCGATGACATCCTGCGCGAGTTCGATATCGGCGCCTTCAAAGGCGAGCGTGGCTTTGCGCATCGCCTCCGTTACCAGCTGGGATATCTGGGTCAGTTCTTCACCGATTTGATGAAGCTCGGCCTGGAAAACCTTGCGCACTGAAGGGTCCTCTCAAAAGCGGGTGGATCGTATGGGGTCTGCGGGATTGGTGCGGCCCGGCACCTCCTGCGCCTACGGCCGCTCCTGCAGGATGCCAGCCGGGGATGAACCACACTGGCCCCTTAGATGAACGTTAGTTTAACTAATGGGCCAAAGCCACCGGCTTTCCTTCCCGGCGGCAGGGTCCGGCCTAAGCTAAGAGAGTGAATCCTGTACTGCTGGCCCTGCTGGCCGGCCTCCTCGGCCTGGCTGTCGGTGCCTTCGGTGTCCTCGCGTACGGCGCCAGCCAGCGCCAGCGGCGGGAGTTGGCCGAGATCTCCGAGCCGACGGTCCCCGAGGGCGCTGCCGAGGTACTCGGCGTCATCGGGCGCGCCTACATTGTTGCCGATGCCATTGACGGCGTTGTCCGGGCAAGTCCCGGTGCCTACGCGTTCGGCCTGGTACGCGGGCATACGATCGTCAACGACCGGTTGCTGGACCTGTGCGCCCGGGTACGCCGCGACGGCGTCATCGAGGAAGCCCGGCTGGAGCTTCCCCGGGGGCCGCTCGGCGAAGGGTCGCTCATTCTGCAGGTCCGGGTGGCGACAGTGGGGGAGGAGTACGTGCTGATCCTGGCGGATGACCGCACGGAGATCACCCGAACCGAGGAGGTCCGCCACGACTTCGTTGCGAATGTTTCCCACGAACTCAAGACACCGGTGGGCGCCATCTCGCTGCTCTCCGAAGCGCTGGATGACGCCGCAGGTGACGAAGAAGCGGTCCGCCGGTTCGCCAAACGGATGCACCGGGAATCCGCCCGCCTCACCGCACTGGTGCAGGACATCATCGAACTGTCCCGGCTGCAGAGCACTGACATCGTGGACCGCGCCAAGCCGGTGGACGTGAACCGGATTCTCGAGGACGCCGTCGAAGCCAACCGGCTGAACGCCGAGAGCAAGAACATAGAGGTACTCCTGGGTGGCAGGTCGGATGCTGCGGTCTACGGCGACGCCCCCATGCTGACCACCGCTTTCCGGAACCTGATCGACAATGCCATCCGCTATTCACCCGAGGGCAGCAGGGTGGGGATCGGGTTGCAGTCCCGCAACGGCATGGCCCAGGTCGCGGTGACGGACCAGGGTCCCGGTATTGCTCCCGAGGAACAGGAACGGGTGTTTGAGCGGTTCTACCGGATCGATTCCGCCCGTTCGAGGCACACGGGGGGAACCGGCCTGGGGTTGAGCATCGTCAAGCACGTGGTTGCCAACCACGGCGGCGAGGTGGACCTCTGGTCACGCCCCGGGCACGGATCCACCTTCACCGTGCGGCTGCCCGAAATGGACGCCGCAGATATCCGCGAATCTAAACAGGGAGCTACCGCTTGACCCGGATTCTGATTGTCGAAGATGAGGAGTCCTTCAGCGATCCACTCTCCTACCTGCTGGGGCGGGAGGGATTCGACGTTGACGTCGTGGACAACGGAGCCGACGCCGTCGCCGCCTTTGAACACTCGGGCGCGGACCTGATCCTGCTGGACCTGATGCTGCCCGGGCTCTCCGGCACGGAGGTCTGCCGCCGGATCCGCCAACGTTCGGATGTTCCGGTCATCATGCTGACCGCCCGCGATGCGGAAATCGACAAGGTGGTCGGCCTCGAGATCGGCGCCGATGACTACGTCACTAAGCCGTATTCCTCACGCGAGCTGCTGGCACGGGTGCGAGCGGTGCTGCGGCGCCGGGGGGAGGGTGCAGGAACCGACTTCGCCGGTGCTGCGCTGGAAGCAGGGCCGGTGCGCATGGACGTTGACCGGCACGTGGTGCAGGTCAACGGCACCAGCGTGCCCTTCCCGCTGAAGGAGTTCGAGCTGCTGGAGCTGCTCCTGCGGAACTCCGGCCGGGTCCTGACCCGCGGGCAACTGATCGAACGTGTCTGGGGAGCGGACTACGTGGGTGACACCAAGACCCTTGACGTCCACGTCAAACGGCTGCGGGCGAAAATCGAGGCCGATTCCTCCGCCCCCAGGCACCTGGTGACCGTACGCGGACTGGGCTACAAGTTCGAGGCCTGATCCGGGGACGGATATGCGAAAGGGCCGGCGCTGCAGCGCCGGCCCTTTCGGGATCGGTAATGCGGTCTGGCTAGTGACCCTCGCCGGTGGTCGCGGCCTCGGTGGTTTCAACCGGGCGAGGAGTGTACTCGGACCCTGTCGGCAGGTACGGGCGGTAATCTTCCTGGTCACCGTTGACCACCGGAATGTTCAGCTCCGTGGTTTCGTCGTTGAGGACCAGCTCGGCGTCGATGCCGGTGCCGGGCTCCTCCCGGACTTCAGCGACAGTGACGTTTTCCTCGGCCTCGTCCTCGAAGACGACCTTGCCACCGGCAGGCAGGGTCCAGGACAGCGGTGTGCCGCCAAAGTCCAGGGAGAACCGCTGTGCCTGGTCGGAGTCGTTGACCACGGTGCCGAGCAGCCGGCCGGGTTCCCCGAAGCCGTTGCTGACCACGAGGATGTTGCGCAGCTGCAGGTCGGCAACGTTCTCCGCGATGCCGTCCGACGGCGAGTACTCAATGGTGGTTGCCTGCTCGTTCACAGCGCTGCAGCCGGCCGTTCCCAGCATGGCAAGCGCGATGACACCGGCCGCAGCGGTGCGCCGGACCCGGTTCTTGGGTGTGAATCTCACAGCACAAACTCCTGAAGTATTGCGGTCTAGCGACCGGAGGCTATCTTTGCTGCCTAGCCTATCGGCAAATCGGCGAAAAACTGGATTCTTAGGCGGGCGGGGACGGCGCTGCCCGCGCGCTGGAGATGCTCGTGAAGTACCCGTGAAAGGCGGAATACTACCTATACCGGAGCCCATGCAGTACCTGACCTGCGAAAACTCTACTCGGCGTGTCGCATCTCTGATAAACTGAGCCCCGGGAAAGGGGAAAGACCACATGGTTTTTGAGGTTGGCGAAACAGTTGTTTATCCTCACCACGGTGCCGCGAAGATCGAAGAGATCAAGATGCGAACCATCAAGGGCGAAGAGAAAATGTATCTCAAGCTTAAGGTGGCCCAGGGTGATCTGACCATAGAAGTACCGGCTGAGAACGTCGACCTCGTTGGGGTGCGCGATGTAGTGGGCAAGGAAGGCCTGGAGCACGTCTTTGACGTCCTGCGCGCCGAGCTCACTGAAGAGCCCACTAACTGGTCGCGCCGCTACAAGGCAAACCTGGAAAAGCTCGCGTCGGGCGACGTCGTCAAGGTTGCGGAAGTTGTCCGCGATCTCTGGCGCCGCGACCATGACCGCGGGCTGTCCGCCGGCGAAAAGCGAATGCTCGCCAAGGCACGCCAGATCCTGATTTCGGAACTGGCACTTGCTGAAAAGACGGATGAAGACCAGGCAGCAGCCGTGCTCGACGAGGTTCTCGCGAGCTAGGCAGCCCAGCCAATGTCATCGATTGCCGGTCCTTCGGGGCCGGCAATCGATGTTTAAGCGCCCGCCTGCTGGCATTAGGGTGGAACGGTGTCCACTACCCCTTCCCGCCCGCCGCGGATCGGCGTCGTCGTCGTAGCCGGAGGATCCGGCCAGCGCCTCGGCTACGGCATGCCCAAGGCCCAGGTCCCGCTTGCCGGGGAACCCATGCTCGTCCACGCGCTCCGTGCCGTCCAGGCCGCCGATATCGCCGCAGCCATTGCCGTTGCCGTGCCGGCCGGCGACACCCTGATGCGCAGCATCTGTGACCGGTTCCCGGCCACTGTCTCCGCCGTCGACGGGGGAGCCACCCGGCCCGAATCCGTGCGGGCTGCGCTGCGGGCGCTGCCGGCAGACCTGGACGCGGTGCTGGTCCACGATGCAGCCCGCGCGCTGACACCGCCGGAGGTGTTCCACCGCGTGGCAGCAGCGCTGGCCGCAGGCGCCTCGGCGGTCATTCCTGCCATACCGGTGGTGGATACCGTCAAGGACACCGCACCCGTGAGGGAGTCCGCCGAGTCCGCCGTCGCCGCACGCCTGGTCACCGGGACGCCGGACCGTTCCCGGCTGCGCGCCGTGCAGACGCCGCAGGGCTTCGACGCTGCCCTGCTCCGCCGGGCACACGAGGCCGCCCTCTCCTTCGATAAGGACACGGCAGCGGCCGTCACCGACGACGCCATGCTCGTGGAATCCCTGGGGACCGAGGTCTACGTGGTCGAAGGTTCACAGCTGTCCCTGAAAATCACCACCCCGCTGGACCTGGTGCTCGCGGAAGCGATCCTGGCCGGCGGGCACCACCGCCAGGAGGACTGACATGGCCCTGCCACGCACCGGAATCGGCGTCGATGTACACGCCTTCGCCCCCGACGACGCGCCGCGGCCGCTCTGGGTAGCCGGCCTTCACTGGGAAGGTGAGCGGGGCCTGGCCGGGCACTCCGACGGCGACCCGGTGGCCCATGCCGCCGCAGACGCACTGTTCTCGGCTGCCGGGCTGGGGGATCTGGGCACCCACTTCGGCACCGACCGGCCGGAATACGCCGGTGCCGCCGGGACGGTACTCCTCGGCGAAGCTGCCCGCATTGTGCGGGCCGCAGGGTTCGAAATCGGCAACATCGCCGTGCAGCTGATCGGCAACCGGCCCAAGTTCAGTCCCCGCCGGGCAGAGGCTGAAGCGGTCCTGAGCGCCGCCGCCGGCGCACCGGTCAGCGTTTCCGCCACCACCACCGACCACCTGGGCTTCACCGGCAGGGGTGAGGGGATCGCAGCGGTCGCCACCGCCGTCGTCGCCGCCGGGGCGTCCGCTGACTGAGGGCACGCGGTTTCGGCTAGCCTAGAGCAGTGAGCTTGAGATTCTATGACACCGCAACAGCGCAGGTCCGGGACTTCGTTCCCCTGGTTGATGGCAAGGCCAGCCTCTACTACTGCGGCGCCACCGTGCAGGGGCTCCCGCACGTAGGGCACATCCGCTCCGCCATCGCCTTTGACCAGCTCACGCGCTGGCTGCGTTACCGCGGGCTGCAGGTCACCGTGGTCCGCAATGTGACGGATATTGACGACAAGATCCTGGCCAAGGCAGCCGACTCCGTGGGCGCCGAGCCGGCTCCCGGCGTCGTCCCCGACGAACCGTGGTGGGCGCTGGCCTACCGGTTCGAGCAGGAGTTCGCCAAGGCCTACGACACGCTCGGCGTCCAGCGACCCACCTACGAACCGCGCGCCACGGGACACATCCCGGAGATGCATGCGCTCATTGCGGCCCTGATCGAGCGCGGACACGCCTACCCTGCCCTCGACGCTTCCGGCGACGTGTACTTCGACGTGCGCTCCTGGCAGAAGTACGGTTCGCTGACCCGCCAGAACATCGACGACATGCAGGCAGCGCCCGACGCCGGCCCGCGCGGCAAGCGCGATCCGCGGGACTTCGCGCTGTGGAAGGGGCATAAGGAGGGCGAGCCGGAGACCGCATCCTGGGACAGCCCCTGGGGCCGCGGGCGCCCGGGCTGGCACCTGGAATGCTCGGCCATGGTCACCAAATACCTCGGCACCGAGTTCGACATCCACGGGGGCGGGCTGGACCTGCGCTTCCCGCACCACGAGAACGAGATGGCACAGTCCCAGGCCGCAGGCCACGGCTTCGCGAACTTCTGGATGCACAATGGCATGGTCACCTTCGAGGGCGAGAAGATGTCCAAGTCCATCGGCAACACCATCAGCCCGACTGAAATGCTGGAGCAGGCCAGCCCGCGCGTGGTCCGGTATTACCTGGGCCAGGCCCACTACCGTTCGGTGCTGGACTACCGGCCGACGTCCCTGCAGGAGGCTGCCTCCGCCGTTGAGCGTATTGACGGCTTTATCGCCAAGGCCGCGGCCAGGGCTGCTGCGGAGATCGATACCGGGACCGCCGCGGTTCCGGATGCCTTCGCCGCCGCCATGGACGATGACCTGAATGTTCCCCAGGCCCTGGCAGTGCTGCATGAAACCGTGCGCGCCGGTAACACGGCCCTCGCGGCCGGTGACAATGAAACCGTTCAGCGCGCGCTGGGACAGGTGCGGGCCATGACCTCAGTCCTGGGCCTGGACGACGCGAAGGACGCAGCGTCACAGGCAGGGCCCGCCGATGCCGCGCTGGACGCCCTGGTGCAGGACCGACTCGCCGAACGGAACGCCGCCCGCGCCGCAAAGGACTGGGCCCGGGCCGACGCCATCCGCGATTCGCTGGCTGCCGCCGGCATCACCGTGGAGGACGGCGCCGACGGCGTTACATGGAGCGTGGCCTGACTCCAGCAGCGGTGTCCGCCAACCCGGCCGCGGACTGCGTAAACTGGAAGGGAATGCTTTCTTCTAGTAAAGGTGTAACCGATGGCCAACAATGGACGTCCCGGCGCAATGCGCAAAGCCAAGAAGGGCCCCAGCGGCGGTACCGGCGGGCTCGGCCGCAAGGCCCTCGAGGGCAAGGGCCCCACACCCAAGGCTGAAGAGCGCCCGTACCACAAGGCGTTCAAGAACAAGCAGCTCGCTGAGCGGTCCGCCGCCAAGCGTGGCGACGCCAAGCGCGGCGATGCCCGCGCCGGCGGCCGCAGCGGCACCAACGTCCGCGGCAAGGTGGCTGAGGAAGTTGTCACCGGCCGCAACTCCGTAGTGGAAGCGCTGCGCGCCGGCATTCCGGCCAAGGCCCTGCACGTTGCCGTCCGTATCGACATGGATGACCGGGTCCGGGAATCCCTGAAGATGGCGGCCGAGCGCGGCCTGCCGGTGATGGAAACGCACAAGCCCGAGCTGGACCGCATGACCAACGAGGCTGTGCACCAGGGCCTCGTCCTGCAGATCCCGCCGTATGAGTACGCGGACCCCACCGACCTTGCCTCCGAGACCCTTGAGGCCTGGAAGAAGGGCCACATCCGCAACGCGCCGCTCTTCGTCGCCCTCGACGGCATCACCGATCCGCGTAACCTGGGCGCGATCATCCGGTCTGCCTCGGCCTTCAGCGCACACGGCGTCGTCGTTCCGGAACGCCGGGCCGTGGGCGTCACTGCCTCGGCATGGAAGACCAGCGCCGGCGCTGCCGTCCGCGTCCCCGTGGCACGGGCCGGCAACCTGAACAACACCCTCAAGACGTTCAAGAAGATGGGCATTTTCGTCCTGGGCCTGGACGGCGACGGCGATGTATCGCTTCCCTCCATAGTGCTGGCCAAGGAACCGATCTGCATCGTGGTGGGCTCCGAGGGCAAGGGCCTGTCCCGCCTGGTCCGGGAGAACTGCGACCAGATTGTCTCCATCCCCATCGACTCCGCCATGGAGTCACTCAACGCTTCCATGGCCGTCGGCATCACCCTGTACGAAATCTCCCGGCAGCGCTCCTCCTAATCCGGGCCGGGGCCACCGGCAGCAAAGGGCGTACATGGCACACGTGATTGGAACCGCCGCTGGCAGCGTCTCGAAGCGGGACTCGCGGCCCTTGCCGCTAGGCGTCAGGCACACCGTTTCAGGTGTGCCTGACGTCCCTGGTGCCGTCAACGTGTCCGTTTACGCCCCGGGCCTGCCCGCCGTCGACGTGTACTACGAGACGGCTCCCGGTCACTGGTCGATGGCTCCGCTGACGGACACTGTCCTCGGGATCCACCACTGCCGGGTGTTCGGCCTGCAGCCCGGGAACCGCTACGGCTTCTGGCCGCGGAGCCGGCCCCTTCCAGCGGAGCCGGGCAGCTTCCAGCTGTTGCTGGACCCCTACGGGCGCGGCATCGAGGCGGAACCGGCGCAGGGGAGCCAGATCTATTATTCGGTGTACACGGCCGGGGGCTTTGACTGGGGCAACGTCCGCCGTCCTCATACCCCTTGGCGGGACACCGTCATTTATGAAGCCCATGTGCGGGGCCAGACCATGCTGCATCCCGGGATTCCCGAAGAGCTCCGGGGAACCTACGCCGGCATGGGGCATCCGGTGATGGTCCAGTACCTTCAGGACCTTGGCATCACTGCGGTGGAACTGCTGCCGGTGCATTTCCATGCCGATGAGCTGCACCTGCAGGAACTGGGGCTGGCAAATTACTGGGGTTACAACACCCTCGGGTTCTTCGCCCCGCATGACGCCTACGCCACCCGTGCTGCCCGCGAGGCCGGCGCCCAGGCAGTGCAGGATGAACTCAAGGGCATGGTGAAGTCCCTTCACGAGGCCGGCATCGAAGTCCTGCTGGACGTGGTGTACAACCACACGGCCGAGGGCAAGGCCGACCACCCCGCGCTGAGCTGGCGCGGACTGGGAGATGAAACGTATTACCGGCACGGTCCGGACGGCACATACGTGGACACCACCGGCTGCGGGAACACGCTGGACTTCAGCGAACCCCGGATTATCCAGATGGCACTGGACTCGCTGCGCTATTGGGTGCAGGAGTACCACGTGGACGGTTTCCGCTTCGACCTGGCACCCACGCTCTGCCGTGACGCGGACGGCCGGTTTGACCCGAGGCACCCGTTCCTCGTAGCAGTAGCTGCCGACTCGGTCCTCCAAGACGTAAAACTGATCTCCGAGCCGTGGGACGTGGGCCCGGGCGGCTGGCAGACCGGCCGGTTCCCGCAGGGCTGGGCCGATTGGAACGACCACTTCCGCGACATTGTCCGGGACTTTTGGCTTCGTGGCCAGGCGGACGTTGCCGCGGGGCGGGAAGGAGGCTCCCTGGCTCGGCTGGCGGGGGCATTGGCCGGTTCCGCCGAACTGTTCGTTGAGTCCGGCCGGACACCGCTGGCCTCGATCAACTTCATCACGGCCCATGACGGGTTCACGCTCTCCGACCTGACCATGTTCGAGCGTAAGCACAACGAAGCCAATGGCGAAGGAAACCGGGACGGCACGGGAGAAAACCGCAGCTACAACCACGGCATCGAGGGGCCCACGGGCGATGAGCGGATCAACGCTGCCCGGAGCCTGACTGCCCGGAACCTGATGGCCACGCTCACCATGTCCCTGGGTGTGCCCATGCTCACGGCCGGAGACGAGATCGGCCGGAGCCAACGCGGAAACAACAATGCGTACTGCCAGGACAACGAACTCTCCTGGCTGAACTGGGACCTCGACGACGCCGCCCGCCGGATGCTCTCGACCACGCGTGAGCTGCTGCGCCTGCGCCGCGAATATCTTGCCAGCCAGCCCTACCGCTTCCCGGCCGACCGGCGGCAGTCCTTCCTGCTCTGGTTCGATTCGGAGGGCAAGCCCATGACACCGGAACAGTGGGGCGATCCCGCCACCCGGGTGGTGCAGGTCCTGATCGGCTCCGGAGACGGTTCCTTGAACGGGCTGATGGTCCTGAACGGCACACTGTCCGACGTCGATGTCCGCCTTCCGGACGCGCCGACCGTCCGCAGTGCCGCCTCCGAAACGGACAACGGTTTCGAGGACATTTCTGTCCCTGGTGAATCCTCCGGGTATGAACTCGTCTTCTCCACCGCTTCGGATCCGGGGGAGCACAGGGATCAAGTCCGTCCGGCGGGCACCACCGATCTCGTTCCTGCCAACTCAATCAGCCTCTACCGCGCATAGGGAACACCAGCTCCGAGCCCGGGCCGGACGACCCTCGCGTCGGTGACGCGGGCACTTGAACCGTCCGGGCGTCCACGTCAGGTGCGATCGTCGCCGAACGCTCCGGACGTTCCGGGTTAGGCGGCTTTAATAATTCCCGCGAGCTCTGCGAGCGGGGATTTTCGTTGCCGCCGTTCCGGAACGCCCGGCGCGGCCCCGGAACGGCGGCACCAAAACGCAGCCACCGGGACACCGGGTGAGCTCAGGCGTTAACGACCAACCCCAACTCAGCCTTCGACGCCAGCCCGGAATGCGTCGGCAGCACCCGGACGGTGTAGCCGAACGGTCCGGCCTGCTCGATGCGGATGGTGCCCGTGAACAGATGGCGGCCCGACCCGAGGTCTTCCGTCGGCGCAAGCTCCTGGATGCGGTGCTCGCTGATCCGGTCGTTCTCGGTCACCATGCCGTACGCAGCTTCCACGCTGACGTCCTCCGGCCGAAGGGAGCCGAGGGAAACATAGGCCTGTACCGTCAGGGTGTCGCCGATCTGCGGGTTTTCGCTGACGCCTACGGAATCCACGTTCTCCACCTGCACAGTGGACCACCCGTCACGTACCCGTGTGATCCACAGGGCGAGTTCCTTCGCAGCGGTATACCCGTCCGCCGCCATGAACCGTCCGGAAGAACTGGCGGGCCGGTACAGCCGGTTGACGTAGTCCTTGAGCATCCTTGAGGCGGAAACATTCGGCCCCAGGTCCGCGAGGGTGTGCTTGACCATTTCCAGCCACTCGTGCGGCAGCGAGCCCGTAGGCGGATCCGAGGGTCCGGCCGCCCCGGCAGCGGCCGGCGGCTCCGTTCCGTAGAACATGGGTCCCACTGAGTTCTCGAGCAGGTCATAAAGCGCGGCTGCTTCAATGTCGTCCCGCTGGTCGGCGGTGTAGACCTCGCGGGTCCGCGTTCCTTTGCTGGGATTGGCGGAGGGGATGGCCCAACCGTTGTTGCCGTCGAACATCTCGTCCCACCAGCCGTCGAGGATGGAGAGGTTCAGGCCGCCGTTGATGGCGGACTTCATGCCGGAGGTGCCGGAGGCTTCCAGCGGGCGCAGCGGATTGTTCAGCCACACGTCGCACCCGGGGAACAGGGTCTGGGCCATCGCAATGTCGTAGTTGGGCAGGAAAACAATCCGGTGCCGGACTTCAGGGTCGTCGGTGAACCGCACCAGGTCCTGGATCATTTTCTTGCCCTGTTCGTCGGCAGGGTGGGACTTGCCGGCCACCACTACCTGGATGGGGTGGGTGGGATGCAGCAGCAGTGCCCTGAGCCGGTCCGGGTCCCGCAGCATCAGGGTCAGACGCTTATAGGTGGGCACCCGGCGGGCAAAGCCAATGGTCAGCACGTCCGGGTCCAGCACGTTCTGCGTCCAGGCCAGTTCCGCGTCAGAGGCACCGCGCCGGCGCCAGGCACGTTTAACGCGGCGCCGGACATCGTGGACCAGGTTGCTGCGCAGCTTCCGCCGCAGGTCCCACAGGTCTTTGTCATCAAGCTCATAGGCCCTGCCCCAGTCGCGGTCATGCACGGTGGCGACGCCGAACTTCTCGCTGGCGAGCGCCGTAACCTCCGGGTCGATCCAGGTGGGGACGTGCACGCCGTTGGTCACCGAAGTGATGGGCACTTCGGATACATCAAAGCCCGGCCACAGGCCGGAGAACATTTCCCGGGAAACTTCGCCGTGCAGCTTGGCCACGCCGTTGGCCCGCTGGGCCAGCCGCAGGCCCATGACTGCCATGTTGAATTTGGCGGGGTCTCCGCCCTCGTAGTTTTCCGCTCCCAGGGCCAGGATCTTGTCGGTAGGGACCGACTGCGCCAGGCCCGCGGTGAAGAAGTGGCGGATCTGGGTTTGCTCGAACCGGTCGATGCCGGCCGGGACCGGGGTGTGAGTGGTGAACACCGTGGATGCGCGGGAAACGGTCAGCGCTTCCTCCCAGGTCATGCCCTGGTCCATCAGTTCACGGATGCGCTCTATGCCCAGGAAGCCGGCATGGCCTTCGTTGCTGTGGAAGACCTCTGCGGGAGGGGCGCCGGTAAGCCGCTGGTGTACCCGCAGGGCCTTCACGCCGCCCATGCCCAGCAGCAGTTCCTGCTGCAGCCGGTGGTCTCCGCCTCCGCCGTACAGGCGGTCCGTGATGCCGCGGGCGGCGTCGTCGTTCCCGATGACGTCCGAGTCCAGCAGCAGCAGGGGTACGCGCCCGACGTCGGCGCGCCAGATATGTGCCGAAAGCTGGCGGTTGTCCGGCAACGGCAGGGTGATTTTCGCCGGGGTGCCGTCTTCCTCGCGCAGCAGGGTCAACGGCAGGGCGTTGGGGTCCAGCACGGGATAGGTCTCCAGCTGCCAGCCGTCCCGGGAAAGGGCCTGCTTGAAATACCCGGCCTTGTAGAGCAGCCCCACCGCAACCAGGGGCACTCCGAGATCGGAGGCGGCCTTCAAATGGTCGCCGGCCAGGATTCCCAGGCCGCCGGAGTACTGGGGTAGTACGGCGCTGATGCCGTACTCGGGGGAGAAGTACGCAATCGACGCCGGGGCGTCGTCGCCCAGGCCCTGGTACCAGCGGGGTTCATTGAGGTACCTGTCCAGGTCAGCGCCGAGGTCCGCGATTACAGAGACCAGATGCTCATCCTGCGCGATGCGCTCGAGCTTGTCCCGGCTCACGGTCCCGAGCAGCTTCACGGGGTCTTCGCCGCTCGAGCGCCAGGCGGCGGGGTCGATGCTTTCAAACAACTTGAGAGTCGGCTGGTGCCAGGACCACCGAAGGTTCGAGGCCAGCCGGCCCAAGGGGGCGATGCTGGACGGCAGGACGGTTCGGACGGTAAATCTGCGTATTGCCTTCACCCCGGTCACGCTAGCGCACTAACGCGGCGGGTAACCGGAAATGACGAACAAATGTTCAGGTAAATACACGGCGGCTTGAAAACGCAGCCAAACCGTGGCCGACCTGCCGTGAATCCGTAAAAGTACGTTGCCTTAGCATTCTGCCCAAATTCTCGATAACGTCTAGTCTGTGAGCACATCCAGCGCGTTGACACCAGAAGACCTGCCCTCGAAGGATCTCCGGTTTGGCCGGATTCCAATCACCAATGTGACCCCCGTAGTGGAGTACGGGAGATTCCCCGCCAAAGCCGTGCCAGGAGAGGACCTCGTCATCGGGGCCACCGTGTTCCGCGAGGGACATGACCTGGTAGGCGCCAGTGCCGTTCTTTATGACCCCGAGGGCACCGTCGTAACCCGCAGCCGGATGCATCCGGTGGGTCTGGGCCTTGACCGCTGGGAGGGCATGCTGCGCCCGGCCGGCACGGGCCACTGGAGCTTCGCCGTGGAGGGTTGGGCGGACGTCTACGCCACCTGGCACCACAACGCCGAGGTGAAAATCGCCGCCGGCGTCGACGTCGAACTGATGCTCACCGAAGGCCACCAACTGTTCGCCTCCGCTGCCGCCGAGCGCAGCGGCGCCGACGCCGACGTCTTCCGCGCTGCCGCGGCAGCGCTCGCAGATACCGGGCTGCCGGTCGAGGAACGCCTTGCCGCCGCCGGAACCGAAGCCGTCACCGCTATTCTCGACCGCGATCCGATCCGCGACCTGGTCACCAGCTCGGACCGCTTCCCCCTTCTGGTGGAGCGGGAGCTCGCCGGCCGCGGCGCCTGGTACGAATTCTTCCCCCGCTCGGAAGGCGCCCAGTGGGATCCGGCCACCCGCGAGTGGACCTCGGGGACGTTCCGCACCGCGGCACGCAGCCTGCAGCGCGTGGCGGACATGCAGTTCGACGTTATTTACCTTCCTCCCATCCATCCCATCGGCACCACGCACCGCAAGGGGCCGAATAACACCCTGGTCGCCGGCCCGCAGGATCCCGGCTCGCCCTGGGCCATCGGTGCCCCCGAGGGCGGCCACGATGCCATCCACCCCGATCTGGGGACGTTCGAGGATTTCGACGCGTTCGTGGGCAGCGCCCGGGAACTGGGACTCGAGGTAGCCATCGACCTCGCACTGCAGGCCTCCCCGGACCACCCCTGGGTGACCAGCCACCCGGAATGGTTCACCACCCGCGTGGACGGTTCGATTGCCTACGCCGAGAACCCTCCGAAGAAGTACCAGGACATCTACCCCCTGAACTTCGACAATGACTACGAGGGCCTCTCGCAGGAGATCCTGCGCATCGTGCGGCTGTGGATCAGCCACGGCGTGCAGATCTTCCGGGTGGACAACCCTCACACCAAGCCGCTGCGGTTCTGGGAATGGCTGATCGGCACCGTGAACGCAGAGTACCCGGGCGTGATCTTCCTGGCCGAGGCATTCACCCGCCCGCCCATGATGCATGCACTGGCCAAGGCCGGGTTCCAGCAGTCCTACAGCTACTTCACCTGGCGGAACACCCGCGAGGAGATCGAGGAGTACTTCACCGAGGTGTCGCAGGAGTCTTCGGCCTTCTTCCGGCCCAACTTCTTCGTGAACACCCCGGACATCCTCACCGAATTCCTGCAGTTCGGCGGACCGGGAGCCTTCAAGATCCGCGCCGTACTGGCTGCCACCGGCAGCCCGCTGTGGGGCGTCTACGCCGGCTACGAGCTGTTCGAGCACGTCGCCCGGCCCGGGGCCGAGGAGTACATCGACAACGAAAAGTTCGAGTACAAGCAGCGTGACTTCGCCGCAGCGGAAGCTGAAGGCCGCAGCCTCGCCCCGTACATCACCCGGCTGAACGAAATCCGCCGTACCCATCCCGCTTTGGGGGACCTCGAGAACCTCACTGTGCACTCCAGCACCGACGAGTGCACAGTGGTCTACTCCAAGCACAAAGAGACCCTTCCCGGCGATCCGTCCAGCCGGGACACACTCATTATTGTGGTTAACGTGGACCCCCACAGTGCCCGCGAATCCACCGTCACGCTCGACCTCGATGCGCTTCACCTCGCCCCGCAGGATCTGAACGAAGACGGCACCTTCTGGGTGGATGACCTGATCAGCGGCCAGAGCTGGCGCTGGGGAGCCCACAACTACGTCCGCCTGGACGCCCACTTTGAACCCGCGCACATCCTGTCAGTTCGGAGGAACTCCTAGTGCCCAACCCGTTTCAACTGCACGCACCCGGCTTGACCAATGATCCTCATTGGTACCGCAAGGCCGTTTTCTATGAGGTACTCGTCCGCGGCTTCGCGGACGCCAACGGGGACGGATCAGGTGACTTCAGCGGCCTGATCGAAAAGCTGGACTATCTGCAGTGGCTGGGCATTGATTGCCTGTGGCTGCCGCCGTTCTTCAAGTCGCCGCTGCGCGACGGCGGCTATGACATCTCCGACTACTACGATGTCCTGGACGAATTCGGCACCATCAGCGACTTCAAGCGCCTGGTTGCAGAAGCACACGCCCGCGGCCTGCGCGTCATCATCGACCTTCCGCTGAACCACACCTCGGACAAGCACCCGTGGTTCGAGGAGTCCCGCAGCGATCCGGACGGCCCGTACGGGGACTTCTACGTCTGGTCCGACACCGACCAGAAGTACGAAGACGCCCGGATCATCTTCGTGGACACCGAGGAATCGAACTGGACCTTCGACCCGGTCCGCCGCCAGTTCTTCTGGCACCGGTTCTTCAGCCACCAGCCCGACCTGAACTTCGAGAACCCCAAGGTCATCGAGGCGATTTTCGACGTCGTCCGCTTCTGGCTTGACCAGGGCATCGACGGATTCCGGGCCGACGCCATCCCTTACCTCTTCGAAGAGGACGGCACCAACTGCGAAAACCTCCCGGCCACGCACCGGTTCCTCAAGGACCTGCGCACCATGGTCGACGAGAACTACCCGGGCCGCGTAATCATCGCCGAGGCAAACCAGATGCCGCACGAAGTGGTGGAGTACTTCGGTGACGAAACCGGCGACGAATGCCACATGTGCTTCCACTTCCCGATCATGCCGCGCCTGTTCTACGCGCTGCGGGACCAGAAGGCCGCACCGATCATCCAGACCATGGAAGAGACTCCGGAGATTCCGGCCGGTGCCCAGTGGGGAACCTTCCTGCGCAACCATGACGAGCTGACGCTGGAAATGGTTACCAACGAAGAGCGCCAGGCGATGCTCGGCTGGTATGCCCCGGATTCCCGCATGCGGGCCAACATCGGCATCCGACGCCGGCTGGCTCCGCTGTTGGACAATTCCCGCTCGGAGATCGAGCTGATCCATGCGATGCTGCTGGCCCTGCCGGGCAGCCCGTTCCTGTACTACGGCGACGAGCTGGGCATGGGGGACAACATCTGGCTGGAAGACCGCGATTCCTCCCGCACGCCCATGCAGTGGAACCCGGACCGCAACGCCGGATTCTCCACCGCCGATCCCGGCAAGCTGTACCTGCCGGTGGTGCAGTCGCTGGTTTACCACTACAACCACGTGAACGTGGAAGCGCAGCTGGCCAGCTCGAGTTCGCTGCTTCACTGGATCCGGCAGATGATCATGGTCCGCCGCGCCCACCCGGCCTTCGGACTGGGTTCCTACCGCAACGTGCCGACCGACGCCGAAGCAGCCCTGGCCTTCGTGCGCGAACTGCCGGAAAACAACCCGGAGGGTGAGGTGGGTGAGACAGTGCTGTGTATCTTCAACCTCTCGCAGCACCCCATTTCCGCGTCGATGAAGCTGCCGGAGTTCGCCAACCGCGGACTGCGGGATGCCTTCGGCGGCACGCTCTTCCCCACCATTGGAGAAGACGGTGCCCTGACGCTGACGCTGGGCAGCCACGACTTCTACTGGCTGCGCCTGCGGTCGGTGAAGTCTGACACTTCGTCGCCCCAGACCGAAGCCATTCCCATGATTCCGATTTCGGAGGCAGCACGGAGATGAGCCTGTTGACGCCGTCCCTGCCCGAAATCCTGACGTCCTGGCTCCCTGGACAACGCTGGTTCCCTGCAAAGGGCCGCGAAGTCCTGCTGGAAAGGGTCGGCGGGATCCGGCTCGAGGACCCCGCCGGCGAGGTCGGGCTGGAAGTCCACCTCATCGCCGTCGTCTCCGGGGACCGCCGCGACGTCATCAGCGTGCCGGTAAGCTACCGGACCGCACCGGCGCCCGAGCTGGAAGCCGCACTGCTGGGCCGGGCGCACCAGGAAGACCTGGGGGAGCGGTGGCTTTACGACGCGACCGCCGACCCGGTCTTCGTCACCGCCTGGCTGGAACTGATGAGGTCTCAGGCTTCGTCCCTGGACGGCCACACACACGGCTTTGCCCTGGACGGTTTCGCTGACTGGGAGCCGTTCCGGGAGCCGCTGCCCACCAAGGTCCTGACAGGCGAACAGTCCAACACCTCCGTGATTGTGCGGGCCCCGGAAGCGCCGCTGATCGTGAAGTTCTACCGCGTGGTGGCTGCCGGCGAGAGTCCCGACGTCGAGGTCAGCGCACGGCTGACCGAAGTCGGGTCAGTGGACGTTCCGGCCACCTATGGCTGGGTGACCGGCTCCTGGACGGACCCGGCGGACCAGACCGGAGAGAAACTGCTGACCGGGCACCTGTCCGTACTGCGGGAATTCTTCCCCGGCAGCGAAGACGCCTGGCGGACCGCGTCCTCGGCCGCCCTTGCCGGCCGGGATTTCACTGCAGAGTCCGAGGAACTGGGTGCGGCCACCGGCCGCATCCACCAGCAGCTGGCGGCTGCCTTTGGCAGCAGGCCTCCCAGCGCGGCGGAACGCGCCGAGTTCCTTGAGTCCCTCAGCTCCCGGATCCGGTGGGCGTGGGCGGAAGCACACGACGTCGTCGGGCCGTTCGATGAGGCAGTGGAGTACCTGCTGGGGCAGGTCAACCACCTGCAGACGTTGCCCAACCTGCAGCGCATCCACGCCGACTACCACCTCGGGCAGGTCCTGCGTGTTCCGGACCGGGGCTGGATCGTCCTTGACTTCGAGGGCGAGCCGCTGCGGCCCGCGGCCGAACGGAGTGTCCCTGATGCGCCGCTGCGCGACGTCGTCGGCATGCTGCGCTCGATCGACTACGCCGCCGGCGTAGCGCTGATCGACGGGGCGGAAGGCGAAGCAGAGTCCGAAGAAACCGTCCAGCAGCGAAGCGAATCGGCCCGCCGGTGGGCAGCTGCCGCGGCCGATGCTTTCCTGCGGGGGTATGAGAAGGAAACCGGCACCACCATTAACCGCAGTGACCCGCTGTTCCTGGCCCTGTGGCTGGACAAGGCGCTGTACGAAGTTGTCTACGAGATGAGAAACCGTCCGCGCTGGATCAGCGTTCCGGCTGCCGCCGCCCGGTCCATTCTCATGAAGGCCGACGACGCAGCACGCAAGGAAGAGAGCACAGTGAATAAGCCACGCAAGTCGCGGTCCGCATCCGCCACCGCAGAGCCCCAGGTGCCCGACGTGCCCGTCTCCACCGATCCGATCCCCGTCACCGAGGACGTGCTGCAGGCCGTTTCCGAGGGCCGCTACTACCAGCCGCATGCAGTCCTTGGCGCGCATCTGGAGAACTCCGGAACCGTCGCTACCATTCGAACCCTGCGCCCGCTGGCGCGCGAAGTCGTGGTCGTGACCCCTGAAAGCCGTGTGCCGCTGGAGCACGAGTACAACGGCATCTGGGTAGGAACCCTGCCGGCTCCGACGCCGGGCACCGTTCCGGATTACCGCGTGGAGGTGACGTACGACGGCGTTGAGCCCCAGCTGTTCGACGATCCGTACCGGTTCCTCCCGTCGTTGGGCGACATTGACCTGCACCTGATTGGTGAAGGCCGGCACGAAAACCTGTGGACAGTCCTCGGCGCCAATCTGCACCATTACGATTCCGTGCTGGGCGATATTTCCGGCGTCAGCTTCGCAGTCTGGGCCCCCAATGCCCGCTCCGTGCGGGTCAAGGGCGATTTCAACGGCTGGGACGGCACCATCAACGCCATGCGTTCCCTCGGCAGCTCCGGTGTCTGGGAAATCTTCCTGCCCGGCGTCGAACCCGGCGCCCGCTACAAGTACGAAATCCTGGGCAGCGACGGCGTCTGGCGGGAAAAGGCCGACCCCATGGCAAAGGGCACCGAGGTGCCGCCGCTGACCGGTTCACGCGTGGTCGAGTCCACCTATGAGTTCGGCGATGCCGAATGGATGGAGGCCCGGGCCTCCCGGGATCCGCACAATTCGCCGATGAGCGTGTACGAGGTGCACCTGGGTTCCTGGCGCCTGGGACTGAACTACCGGGAAATGGCAGACCAGCTGGCCGAGTACGTGCAGTGGCAGGGCTTCACCCATGTGGAACTGATGCCCGTGGCCGAGCACCCGTTCGGCGGTTCCTGGGGTTACCAGGTGACCTCCTACTTTGCCCCTACCGCACGGTTCGGGCATCCGGACGAATTCCGCTACCTCGTGGACCGGCTGCACCAGGCCGGCATCGGCGTCATTCTGGACTGGGTTCCGGCCCACTTCCCCAAGGACCCCTGGGCGCTGGCAAAGTTCGACGGCCAGACGCTCTACGAGCACGGCGACCCGTTCCGCGGCGAGCAGCTGGACTGGGGAACGCTGGTCTTCGACTTCGGCCGCCGTGAAGTGCGGAACTTCCTCGTGGCCAACGCCATTTACTGGCTGGAAGAATTCCACGTCGACGGGCTCCGGGTGGATGCTGTGGCATCCATGCTGTACCTGGACTACTCGCGGCCGGAAGGCCAGTGGACGCCCAACGTCTACGGCGGCCGGGAGAACCTCGAGGCGATCTCCTTCCTCCAGGAAGTCAACGCGACTGCGTACAAGCGGGTGCCTGGCATCGTGATGATTGCCGAGGAATCCACCGCGTTCCCCGGCGTTACGCGACCTACGAGCAGCGGCGGCCTCGGTTTCGGGCTCAAGTGGAACATGGGCTGGATGCACGACACCCTCCAGTACATGTCCGAAGACCCGATCAACCGCGTCTACCACCACGCCCAGTTGACCTTCTCCCTGGTCTACGCGTACACGGAGAACTTCCTGCTGCCGATCAGCCATGACGAAGTAGTGCATGGCAAGGGCTCCCTGCTGCGCAAGATGCCTGGTGACCGGTGGCAGCAGCTGGCCAACCTGCGTGCCTACCTCGCCTTCCAGTGGGCTCATCCGGGCAAGCAGCTCATCTTCATGGGCACCGAGTTCGGCCAGGAAGCGGAATGGTCGGAGCAGTACGGGCTGGACTGGTTCCTGACTGACACCCCGCAGCATAAGGGTGTCCAGCTGATGGTGAAGCAGCTCAACGAGATCTACCGCAACACCCCCGCGCTGTCCGCCCGGGACAACGAGCCCGCAGGCTTCCAGTGGATCAACGAGAACGACGGCGCCCGCAATGTCCTTTCGTTCATCCGCTGGGACCATCAGGGAAATCCGGTGGTCTGCGTGGCCAACTTTGCCGGCGCCCCGCACCAGGACTTCCGGCTGGGAATGCCGTGGGCCGGGGAATGGGTGGAAGCACTCAATACCGATGCCGCTGAGTTCGGCGGTTCCGGCGTAGGGAACATGGGTGTAGTGCACGCGGTTGAAGGTGCCTGCAATGGCCAGCCGGCATCCGCCACGCTGACCGTTCCTCCGCTTGGTGTGCTGTACCTGGTCCCCAAGCCATAAGTGCAGTTGGCGGCCCGGACTCCCGCGGGGAGTCCGGGCCTGCGCCGGGTACGTAGCCCCGCATAAACCGTGCTAGAGTTAATACCCGCGCTGATCGAGGGAAACGCAATCCTGGACATTGAACCAGGAGAACGGATCCAACGGGTTTCAACCTTCAGTCGTGAGTCCGGGAACTAGCTTCCCGCCGGTTCGCCGGAAGGATCCACGGCCGGTTTGACACCTACCGGACAGTGTGGCTAAGATGGAAAAGTTGCTCCGGAGCGACGCAGAGCTTAGATCCCCTTGAGGATCGCCTGCCGGTGCCGGAAGCAGTCTGTTGTTTGAGAACTCAATAGTGTGCCAAGTTTATTGATACCAATTTATTTTGATTGGTTGAACAGGCCGTTCCGCCCACCCCGTGGGTGAGGGACGGTTTTTTTAGCCGGTTTCGAATTTAGTGCAGTGCCTGCAGCCAATTTTCCTTGGCTCGGGTGCTGTGTCTGTAACACATTTACGGAGAGTTTGATCCTGGCTCAGGATGAACGCTGGCGGCGTGCTTAACACATGCAAGTCGAACGATGACTTCTGTGCTTGCACAGAATGATTAGTGGCGAACG
>NZ_JANFLU010000015.1 GCF_024385525.1 Arthrobacter sp. zg-Y238
GTGTGTCGGAGGATTACCAGGCGGTGGAGAACCGTTTCCGGAATGCTGCCAACGAGACGCGGAACATTATTGCGTTGGTGAAGCAGACGCTGTCGCAGAATGATGAGACGGCTGCGGGTGCGGGTGCGCGGGCGAAGTCCGCCGTCCAGAACATCGGCTAACTAATGCCTGAAGCATTGGGGGGCTTGGATTTGATTCTGCGTCGTTCCGAGCTGGAGACGGCTTTGGCGCGCGAGGTGGACGGGAGTGCGTCGGCTGGCTGGCGGTCACTCCGCTTCGAGGGGCGTGAAGCCGGTACTGTTTCGGAGGTCCAGCTCTTCGTCGACCGGAACGGCGTGGTGAAGAAGGAGGAACCCTCGGATCACTCCTTCGACCTCGTCGAGGAGTTGCGCAAGCTGATGTACCGGCCGGGGTACGGTACCTGGTTCTCCCTGACCGTGAAGATCGGTGACCAGGGGCAGGCTGAGACGCACTATAACTATGACGAAGAGGCAGCCTGGACTTTCCCTCTGTCTGACCAGTCCTATGTGGAAGACCAGAAGCAGTTCCCGCGGGATCCGGAGCATATTCCTGCGTGGCTGGCTCCGAAGCTCGGGCTTGGCAGCGCTTCCAACTAGTTCCACGGGGTGGGAGCCCAGGCTCCCGCCCGAGTAGTAGCTTTATTCATCCGTTTCATGAGGGGGACAGAGTCGTGTCTGGAGAGTCAGTGGCTGCGGATGTGGTTTTGCGTCGGACGGAGCTGGAACGGGATTTGGCCCGTGTTCTGGATGAGAGTGTGCCGGAGGGGTGGCAGTCGTTGAAGTTCGCGGCGCTTGCTGCAGGAACGGTGATGGAATCGCTGACCTATGTTTACCGTAATGGTGTTGAAGAGCGGGCCAACTCGAAACATGCCTTTTCTGTGCTGGACCAGTTGCGCGAGCTGATGTATCGGCCGGGGTACGGCACCTGGTTCTCTTTGGAGATGCACATTGATAACCAGGGACATGTGGAAACGCACTACAACTTTGACGAGCAAGCGGACTGGAGCTTCCCCTTGGATAACGAGTCCTATGTAGAAGACCAGGAGCAGTTCCCGCGGGATCCGGAGCATATTCCGGGGTGGCTGGCTCCAAAGCTCGGGCGTGGCGACGCTTCCAACTAGTTCCACCGGTGGGAGCTCCGGCTCCTCCGCCAGTAGCTGTAATCATCCGTTTCATGAGGGGGAACAGGGACGTGTCTGAAGAGTCAGTGGCAGTGGATGTGATTTTGCGTCGGACGGAGTTGGAACGGGATTTGGCTCGCGTTCTCGACGAGAGTGTCCGGGAGGGCTGGCAGTCCCTGAAGTTTGAGGCTCGTTCTGCAGGCAAGGTAACGGAATCCATGATCTATGTTGACCGTAATGGTGTTGAAGAGCGTGCAAACTCGAAAGCCGCCTTTTCGCTGTTAAGGCCTTTGCGCAAACTGATGTACCGACCAGGCTGCGGTACGTGGTTCTCCCTGACCATGCGGATCGATGACCAGGGGCATGTGGGGACGCACTATAACTACGACGAGGAACCCGACTGGAGTTTCCCGCTTGCCGACCAGTCCTACAAGCAGGACCAGCAGAGGTTCCCGCGGGATCCGGAGCATGTTCCTGCCTGGTTGGCGCCGAAGCTTGGGCTTGGCGGCGCTTCCAACTAGTTCCACCGGGTGGGAGCCCCGACTCCCACCCGTGCAGTAGCTGTAACCATTCGACGATGAGGGGGTTGGCCTGTGTCCGAACAGTTGGCGGGTCTGGAATTGGTTTTGAGAAGGACCGAATTGGAGACGGCGTTGGCGCGCGAGGTGGAAGGGAGCGTGCCGGCGGGCTGGCGGTCGCTCAGGTTCGAGGGGCGCTCGGCCGGCACCGTGTCGGAGGTCCAGCTCTTCGTTGACCGGAACGGCACGACGAAGGGGGCCGAACCTTCGGATGACACGCTCGACCTCATCCGAGAGTTGCGCAAGCTCATGTATCGGCCGGGGTACGGCACCTGGTTCTCCCTGACTATGAAGATCGATGACCAGGGCCACGTGGAAACGCACTACAACTTTGACGAGGAAGCGGACTGGAGTTTCCCGCTGGATGACGAGTCCTACGTAGAGGACCAGCAGAAGTTTCCGCGGGACCCGGAGCATATTTCGGGGTGGTTGGCTCCGAAGCTCGGGCTTGGCAGCGCTTCCAACGCACCCGTGCAGTAGCGGTAACCATCAAATGATGAGGGGATAGGCCTGTGTCTGAGGAGTCAGTGGCAGTTGATGCGGTCTTGCGGAGGACCGAGTTGGAAAGGGATCTGGCCCAGGTCCTTGACGCGAGCGTGGCGGGGGGATGGCAATCCTTGAAGTACGAGGCGGCGTCCGCGGGAAGGGTGACGGAAGGTCTTCTCCGCGTTGAGCGAAACGGCGTCGTGCAACCTGTCGACTCGTTGGACGATGACTTCGCTCTGCTGAGGCAGCTACGCAAGCTAATGTATCGGCCGGGGTACGGCACATGGTTCTCCATGGAAATGCGTATTGATAGCCATGGCCATGTGGAAACGCACTACAACTTTGACCATGAAGCGGACTGGAGTTTCCCGCTTGCCGACCAGTCCTATCAGCAGGACCAGCAGAAGTTTCCACGTGATCCGGAGCATATCCCGGCGTGGCTGGCTCCAAAGCTCGGGCTTGGCGGCCATGTTTCATAAAGAAAGCAGGGAATCTTGATTTTTGAAAAGCCGCTAAGCCCGGCCCATGTGGGCACGATGGTGGAGGGCAACCGCGACACGATCGCCGGGTTTGTCCTGAACGCCGCCGACGTCGCACAGATGAAGTCGCCCCGGGAGCTGTACGAGGCCCACGGGCTGGGCTTCCCGGGCTCGCCGTGGGATCCGGCCGCCGGCTACCTCGACGTGCTGCGGTTCCAGGCGCCGCCGTCGGTCTACGTGCATTCGGCGACGGCGCCGGAGTTCGTGGACCGGCCGCCGTTCACCGGTACCGGGTTTGCCCGCTGGGGCGGGGGCGTTGCGCCGGTGTGGTTCCTGGACGAGTGCCGGATTCCCCCGCGTGCGCAGCTGTGGCGGATCCGGGAAGGTCAGCAGGATCAGTTGCTGGCGATGTACATTGACGCAGCTTCGGGCTGGGGCATCCTCGAGGGTTCCGGTATCTCCAGTCCTGCGCACACGGTGCCGCAGACGGTGATCGGTTGGGTGGCGGTCTGGGACGGTTTCCAGTTCCCGGCGGACGTGGTGGGTGACAAGGCGGTGCTGGCTGCGGCGTCGGAGCCGCCGGCTGAGATTACCGGGTTCCGGCGGACGATGCGCGGCTGCTGGAGCCGGGAGGTGCCGGTCTCCGAGTTGGACGACCTGTTCGAGGTCAATGCGGTGTGCCGGTGGCAGGGGCATCCCTTCCGGATTACGGATGTGGCGCACGACGGCGGTGCCCGCATCTTCCGGTTGTTCTACACCGGGCACAACGCTGACGTCGCAGAGTCGCTGGGCTTGAACAAGGCAGATGCCGGGGTCTACTGGACGGTTCAGCCGGAGTCCGCCGTCACGGATGTCGAGATGTTCCAGAACCGGCTCAAGCCCGTCGCGGGCTAGGCCACATACGAGGGGGTACGCAGGCAGTCCTTAAGGTTCGAAGCGTGTCCGGCGGGAACGAAGCTTGGGCTTGGCAACCATGAGGCGTGATGACGGGCAGGGGAAGTCTCGCCCCGGCGTCGTAGTCCCGCACCGCTCCCAGAACCGGACGCTATACGGCAAGATTGGTTAGGTGAGCACAGCCAAGACTTCCCCTGAACCCACGGACACCGAAGCCGCCGTCGAGTCGGTCAGCACAGACACCCCGCCCGCCGGGGACCTGCGCGAGGAATATCAGACGCTCGCCGAGCAGGTGCGCCGCTACCGCTTCGCGTATTACAACGAAGACGCACCCCTGGTTTCGGACGCGGAATTCGACCGGCTCTACCGCCGCCTGGAAGAGATCGAGGCGCTGCACCCCGAACTGGTCACCAACGACTCACCCACCCAGGAAGTAGGCGGCGAAGTATCCGCGGCCTTCTCCCCGGTGGAACACCTGCAGCGCATGTACAGCCTCGAGGATGTTTTCTCCCTCGACGAGCTCGACGCCTGGGTACGCAAGGCCGAGGCTTCCGTGGCCAACATTGCCCCCGGTGCGAAGATCAAGTGGCTCACCGAGCTCAAGATCGACGGCCTTGCGGTCAACCTGCTCTACCGCAACGGCGAACTGGTCCGGGCTGCCACCCGCGGGGACGGCACCACGGGTGAGGACATCACCCACAACGTACTCACCATCGCCTCCATCCCGCGCACTCTCAAGGGCGAGGACCTCCCGGCGGAAATGGAAATCCGCGGCGAGGTCTTCATCCCCTCGAAGGAATTCGCGCACCTGAACGAAACCATGGTTGAGGCGGGCAAAGCGCCGTTCGCCAACCCGCGCAACGCCGCCGCCGGTTCCCTGCGGCAGAAGGACCCCGAAGTCACCGCCCGGCGCCCGCTGAGCATGTACGTGCACGGTATCGGGGCACGCGAAGGACTCAACGTGGCGAGCCAGTCCGAGACCTACGAACTGCTGAAGCAGTGGGGACTGCCGACGTCGCCCTATTACAAGGTGCTGGACACTTACGAAGAAGTGCTGAAGTACATTGCCGACAACGGCGAGCACCGGCACGATCTCTCCCACGAAATCGACGGCATCGTGGTCAAGGTGGACGACTTCGGCCTGCAGCGCGCCCTGGGCAACACATCCCGCGTGCCGCGCTGGTCCGTGGCCTACAAGTACCCGCCGGAGGAAGTGAACACCAAGCTGCTGGACATCCGCGTGAACGTTGGCCGCACCGGCCGGGTCACGCCCTACGGGATGATGACGCCGGTGCTGGTCTCCGGGTCCACGGTGGAGATGGCCACGCTGCACAACCAGGACGTGGTGAAGGCCAAGGGCGTGAAGATCGGCGACACAGTGGTGCTGCGCAAGGCCGGTGACGTGATTCCGGAAATCGTGGGCCCCGTCGTCGCACTCCGTGACGGCACCGAACGCGACTTCGTGATGCCCACCCACTGTCCCTCCTGCGGCACGGAGTTGAAGCCGGCCAAGGAAGGGGACGTGGACATCCGCTGCCCCAACTCCAAGTCCTGCCCCTCGCAGCTGCGCGAGCGGGTGTTCCACCTGGCCGGCCGCGGTGCCTTCGATATCGAAGCGCTCGGCTGGGAAGCGGCTATCGCGCTCACCTCGCCGGCCGAGCCGGAAACCCCGCCGCTCACCAGCGAGGCGGGTCTGTTCGACCTGAAGATCGAAGACCTGGCGGACGTGCGGATCGAACGGCCGAAGCGAGTCAAGGGCGTGGTGGACGGCACCGAACTCGTGCCCTACTTCTACACCAAGGGCACCGCCAAGAAGCCGTCCGTGCCCAGCGCCACCACGCACAAGCTGTTCACCGAGCTTGAGAAGGCCAAGACCCAGCCGCTGTGGCGGGTCCTGGTGGCCCTGTCCATCCGGCACGTAGGCCCGACGGCGGCACGCGCCCTGGCGGGTGCCTTCGGCTCCATGGACGCCATCCGCGCCGCCACGGAAGAGCAGCTGGCGCATGTCGACGGCGTCGGCCCGACCATCGCGGCCGCCCTGAAGGAATGGTTCGCCGAGGACTGGCACCGCGAGATCGTGGATACCTGGGCCGCTGCAGGGGTGCGGATGGCCGACGAGCGCGACGAATCCATGCCGCGGACGCTGGAGGGCCTGACCGTCGTCGTCACGGGCACGCTGCCGAACTTCAGCCGTGACGAAGCGAAGGAAGCCATCCTGACCCGTGGCGGCAAGGCGTCGGGCTCGGTC
The DNA here is from genome assembly GCF_024385525.1 of Arthrobacter sp. zg-Y238. Taxonomy (GTDB): domain Bacteria; phylum Actinomycetota; class Actinomycetes; order Actinomycetales; family Micrococcaceae; genus Arthrobacter_B; species Arthrobacter_B jinronghuae. The sequence goes on from NZ_JANFLU010000015.1 coordinate 5,827, forward strand.
TCCAAGAAAACCGACTACGTGGTGGCCGGGGAGAACGCCGGCACCAAGCTGGACAAGGCCGAGCAGCTGGGGGTCCGCGTAATCGACGAAGACGGCTTCCGCACGCTGCTGGCCGAGGGATCCGTACCGGGCGGGCCGGTTCCGGCTGCTGAATCCGGGCCGGAGTCCGTGCCGGCCGGGGAGTCCGAATGATGCCGTTGCCCGACGCGGCGGACCCGCTGGAACTGCTCGAAGTGGCCCGCGAGGCGGCCGCAGCGGGTGCCGCTGTGCTGGCACAGCGCTCTGCCGGCGGCCTCAACGCGGTGAACAAGAGTGCCGACGGCGACTGGGTCACCGATTTCGACACCGCCGCCGAGGTAGCGGTCCGGGAGGTCCTGGCCCGCTTGCGTCCGCACGACACAGTGATGGGGGAGGAGCTGGAACCGGCCGTCCCGGTGCATCCCTCCGGGATTCGCTGGTCCATTGATCCGCTGGACGGCACCACCAACTTCATCCGAGACATCGTCTATTACGGCACCTCAGTGGCGGCGGTGAACGACGACGGCGAGTGGCTGGCCGGCGTCGTCCATGCTCCGGCGCTGGTGCGCGTGTATTCGGCCGCCCGCGGACACGGAGCCTGGCTGGCCGAGCACGGCAGCGTCCGGAAGCTGACCGGTCCCGATCCGCAGAGGGTCGGGAAGCTGCTCGGCACCGGGTTCTCTTACGACGCCGGCGTGCGGTCTGAGCAGTACGCGGCGCTGCCCCAGCTGGCGGGGGATTTCGCTGATGTGCGGCGGCTGGGGTCCGCGGCCCTGGACCTGTGCATGGTGGCGGACGGTTCCCTGGACGCCTATATCGAGCGCGGTCTCAACGAATACGACTACGCCGCCGGTGCCCTGATTGCCGAGGAAGCCGGTGTGCCGGTCCAGCGTCCTCCGCAGCCTGCCAATGACGCCGAGCGGCTCGACGCCGTCACTGTCGCCGGGGCTGCGCTGCTGGGTTAGCTGTGGCTGGACGCTAGTCTGCTGGAATGGAACCCTGGCATCGGAACCGGTTGAGCGTGCGGCAGGCTGAACTTGTCGAGTCTTGGCTGCCGGGAGTGCGTCTCGTTACCGATCTCTCCTGGAACATTCTGGATACTGCGGTCCTTGAAGTAGCGGACACGCACCGCAGGTATGTAGTCAAAGCTGTCGGGCCCTCCAACCACCACATAGGCCGCGAGATCGACGCCCATGAATCGTGGGTCAGCGTATGGTCCCGGCAGAACCGTGCGCCCAAACTTGTCCAGGCGGACCGTTCCGAGAACATCTTGGTCACGGAGTATTTGGACGGTTCCCTCGTCGAGGGAACCGCAGCTGAATACGACCCCGAGACGTATCGGCAGGCCGGGCATCTTTTGCGGATATTCCATGACCTAACCGCGCGTACTGACGTCGACTATGAGGTGCGGGCCACTGCCAAAGCGTTGTCTTGGCTGGAGAAGCCGCACCGCATTTCCCAATCCCACGTTGCCCGGGTTAGGGCCATCCTCGACGGCTACCGGCCCAAGCCGGTGGTTCTCGTTCCGACGCATGGTGACTGGCAACCTCGCAACTGGCTCATGGACGGCAGCGAGCTGAGGGTCATCGACTTCGGCAGGTTCGAATTGAGGCCTGCCGCAACCGATCTTTGTCGCTTGGCGGTGCAGCAATGGAGGTCCAGCAGTTATCTGGAGGCCGCCTTCTTTGAGGGGTACGGACCGGACTCCAGGGACACTGAACTCTGGAACGTAACGCTGCTGCGCGAAGCTGTCTCCACTGCTGCCTGGGCTTACCAAGTTGGCGACCATAAGTTCGAGGCACAAGGCCACCGGATGCTCCGGGATGCGTTGACGAACTTCCAGTAGGTTGCGTCTGCAGGGTTTATTCAGAAGCGATCTTCGGTGGTCTGGTCCTCGGTGGCTTGCTTCTACATGGCTTGCTACATGGCTTGCTCCGTGGTGGCCGGGTCGTCCGCTGCTTGTCCCTTAGTAGTCTGGTCCTCCGCGCCACCCAGCCGGGCGGTCGGCACGGTGTCAGGGTTGAGCGTGCTAACTGGGCGCCGCCGACGGCTTGGTTTGTGGGTAGGTAGTTGCGTTCAAAAGACGGGTATTTCCGGTTTTCGGAGGAGGCTGTTTGAGGCTGTTTTTGGCCCGGAAATGTCAGTGCGGGATGAAATTGTGAGGTATGGATCAGCTCGGAAACACCGAACGGATAACCGAAGAACCAGGCAGTGAAGACCAGCAGCCGGATGGCACCGCTGGTGAAACGGATGAGCCCCGTGTGGCCTGCACCCTGTCGGTTTACCGGGCGGAACTGTCCGAGGACACTTCCACTCCCGACGACGCAGCAACCGCATCCACAGAGCCTGAAGGCGCTGGCCGCGTGCGTCCGAACGGAGAGGATGCCGGTGGTTTCCCAGACGGTTTTACCGGAACATTGGCGTTGCAGAACCTTGAAGCCTTTGACGAGGACATGGTGGGCGATGCCCTGTTCCGGATGGCGCATTTGATGTCCTGGGTTCAGGCGCTTCAGGCGCGTCTGGTGAACCGGATGAATGAGATCTTTCGGGACGACTTCCACGCCGCGTCGGGGCAACTCGAGCCCGCGATGGCATTCAGCCTGGCATCTTCCGAATGTGCCGCCATCCTGAATGTTCCGCAGGTTACCGCCCAGCGGATGATGTTCGAAGCTGGCATGCTGTGCGGGACCCATGCCGCCACCCTGGCCGGGCTGGAGGACGGGCGCTTGTCGTACCAGCATGCGCAGGTGGTGCTGGAGCAATGCGAGAACGTTCCCGCCGAGAAACTGCCCGGGTTTGAAGCCGATCTGCTGGAGGCTGCAGAGGGGAAGACCCGGGCGCAGTTCTCCGCTAAGGCCCGGCGACTGCGTGAGAGGAAGTTTCCGGACACGATCAGCAAGAGGCATCTGACCGCCTTCGAGCAGCGCAAAGTCACCCTGGACCGCGAAGAGGACGGCATGTCCTGCCTCTCCGCCTATCTTCGGGCCGAGGAAGCCCAGCAGATCTACACGACCCTCAGCACCGCAGCGCGGGGTGAACAGGCCGCCGGCGATGGCCGCTCCACGGACCAACTGCGTGCCGACATCCTGGCCCAGTTGCTGATGGGCGGTCTGAGTTCAACGCACGTCCGAAATATGGGCGGAGCCAGCCGGGCGGGCGGCGCTACCGGTACCGGCTCATCGCCTGCTGACGGGGGAGACGGCAGCGGTGCGGTGGCAGATGAGAGCGGAACCGGCGGCAACGGCTCAGGGCCGGACGAGGTGATCGTGCCCCGCGCGGAGATTATGGTCTTGATCAACGCAGAAACCCTTTTCGGCGCCGACGACCAGCCAGCGGAACTGCACGGTTACGGACCTATCAGCGCAGAAGCCGCCCAAAGACTGGCCCGCAACGCTGCCGGATGGACCGGACTCGCCCAGGACCCACAGACAGGTGAAATCCTGGGAGTAGGGAGACGCCGAAAGGTCCCAGCCGGGCTCCGCCGCTGGCTGCGTGCCCGGGACGGAACCGGCAGGTTCCCTGGCTGCCGGGTCAGCACCGCAAATGCGGACATCGACCACACCGTCGACTGGGCGAAAGGTGGCCCCACGGATCACGGAAACCTGGAACACCTCTGCCGTCGCCACCACCGGTTCAAGACCCTGGGTTATTGGAAGGCAAACCAACCCGTGCCCGGGGTGATCGAGTGGACCTCGCCAACCGGACGCGTCTACCGGACCGAGCCCTTCTTGGAACTGGACCCGCCGGGTCCGGCATTGGATCGGAGTGAGCATTCCAGACCGAAGGATTCAGGGCAGGACGATTCCCGGCAGGAACAGACGCCGCCATTCTGAGGTGGGTGCAGCTGATTCTGGTGGTTACCGGACTGCGGTCGCTACCGCCGCAGCTGCCTACTGGCCCGCCTACCGGGCTACCGCCGAGCAGCCACAATGATCTCCCGGCTGGACGCTTCCATGAACGGACCACCCTCCCAGTCCCCGTACCAGTCCACGGAGTTGAAGCCGGCCCGGTCCAGCAGATCCTTCAGTACCTCGGCCCGCACAAACTTCAGGATGCTCCGGCTGACGAACCGCTCGCCGTCGGACCGGAAGAGGGTACGGTCCTCGAAAGTGACCAACACGCCGTCGTACTGCTCCTCGGCAGAGATGAGCTCCCACTCCACTTCGAGCGTGCCCGCAGAGGATTCCTGGATCTTCGGCCCGGTACTGCCGCTGTCCCACGCCAGCCATGCCTTCGCCGCAGGATTTCGGGTTTCGAAATAGAAGGTTCCCCCGGAGACGAGCCGGGACCGAACAGCCACCAGGGTTTCGAGGATCTCGGCCTCCGTCAGAAGGCACTGAAATGCATGCCCGGTCATCAGGGCAGCATCAAACGGACCGGAAGGAAGATCAGCAGCGGTGCCCTGCAGCCAAGTAACCTTCTCACCGCCGGCACGCGACCGCGCCACCTCCAGCATGCCGCGGGCCGGATCGATGCCGGTCAACGTGTGGCCCGCCAGCGCCAGACGCACGGCGAAACTGCCGGTGCCGCATCCGACGTCGGCGATGCGGAGCGGCTTATCTCCGACCAGGCCGGCGTAAAAGTCGGTGTCCCACTGCCCGGCATTGTCTTCGTCATAGAGAGCCACGAGCCGCGGCTCGTTGTAATTCGTGTCAACCATCATTCCCCCGGATTCCGGACAGTTGACCCGAATCTTACCGGGATTAAGCCCTGAGGAAAGGACGGTCCAGAGCAACCGTTTTGCGCGTTCGTGCGACGGATAATTTATCCCGATGCATCCAGTGCAGCACCGACTCGCAGGAGGAACGCATGCCCCGAAAAGCACCCACGGCACCGCGGACGACGATCCGAGGGACACCCGAGCCCGCGCCGGTTACCCAGCAGACCCCGCCGACCCAGCAGATGCCGCCGACCCAGCAGACCCCGCCGACCCAGCAGACCCCGCCGACCCAGCAGACCCCGCCGACCCCACAGGAACTGGATACGGCCTACTTCGCCCGCCTGATCGATGAGCGAATGGAACACACCCGCGAGCAGATCAGTACGCTGACGGCTGTGATCCGGGAAGTTACCCTGGCAGCCAAGGACATTCCGGCAGACGACGAACACGACCCCGAAGGAACCACCGTGTCTGTGGAACGGGCCAACGAGGTGGCACTGCTGGCCGCAGCGGAAACATCCCTGATTGAACTGATGGAGGCACGGGAACGCCTGAACACGGATAGTTACGGCATCTGCGAACGCTGCGGGACAGCGATCCCGACGGCACGGCTCGAGATCCGCCCGGAAACCCGCTTCTGCGTGGAGTGCGCTTCAGTCCGCAGAAGGTGAGCGCGACGCCGCCGGTGCGGTTGAACCATGTGCGCCGCCTCACCGCCGTCCGGAAACGCGGCAGGGCGGGGATAGAATCTACGTGCACTTCAACCAAGACCGTAAGGATCCGTAACACGCATGAGCATCACCATCCGGCTTGCCACCGAGGCTGACTTTGACGACATCCGCCGGATTACCCGTGAGGCTTACCTGCACGGCAACCACATCGAGGCCGACAATCCCTACGTCAAGGAACTGGAAAACGTCGAGGACCGCGCCAAGCACACCGAGCTGTGGGTAGCCGAGCTCGACGGAAAGGTGGCAGCCTCCGCCGCAATCACCTACGCCGGCCAGCCCTACACGGACATCGCCATTGAAGGCGAACTGGAATTCCGGATGCTCGCCGTGGATCCGGCCGTCCAGCGCGGGGGAGTGGGCCGTGCGATGGTCAACGCCATTGTCGACTATGCCCGGAACAAGGACGGCATCAACGCGGTCAGCCTCACCAGCATGACCACCATGCTGAACGCCCACGCCCTCTACCTGTCCTGCGGGTTTGAACGCGTTCCGGAGCGGGACTGGACCGTTCCCGGCGAGGACTACATTCTCTGGGTGTTCCGCAAGGCGGTCTAATCCTCCAGCGGTACGCGGCCCGGCCGTCCCGGTGCCCGACGGCGGCGGGACGGCTTTTGTGCGTCGGCCCGGCCGTCCCGGTGCCCGACGGCGGCGGGACGGCGTTTGCACGTCTGCAGCGGGCGGCAGCACGTCGGCAGCGTGTGGCGGCGGCCTCCATGCCCTGCCCCGAAACGCCGTAGACTGGAACGGATACCGGCGTAAAGCCGAAAAACGTTCCTAAAAGACGCATGGGAGACTCATGTCTGAGATCAATCGTGAGGCTGTGGCGCATCTGGCGCGGCTGGCCCACATTGAGATGACCAACGACGAGCTGGACAAGATGGCCGGCGAACTCGATGTCATCGTGGATTCGATCAAATCCGTAAGCGAAGTTGCCGGCGAGGACATCCCGGCAACCTCCCACCCCATCCCGCTGACCAACGTCTTCCGTGAAGACGTTGTGGGGCAGACGCTGACCAATGAAGAAGCCCTGTCCGGCGCCCCGGACAACGCCGCCGGCCGCTTCAAGGTCCCCGCCATCCTGGATGAGGAGTAAAAGCTTCCATGAGTGAACTGATTACATCAAGCGCCGCACAGCTGGCCGCCAAGCTGGCTGCCGGCGAAGTGTCCGCCGTCGAGGTCACGCAGGCCCACCTGGACCGCATCGCGGAGGTGGACGGCGCCATCAACGCCTTCCTGCACGTCAACACCGACGAGGCGCTGCAGGTTGCCGCCGACGTCGACAAGGCCCGCGCCAACGGCGAGGAACTGCACGAACTGGCCGGCGTGCCCATCGCCATCAAGGACCTGATCGTCACCAAGGGCCAGCCCACCACGGCCGGCTCCAAGATGCTCGAGGGCTGGATGAGCCCCTACGACGCCACGGTGATCTCGAAGATCCGTGCCGCGCGTATGCCGATGCTCGGCAAGACCAACCTGGACGAGTTCGCCATGGGCTCCTCCACGGAACACTCCGCGTACGGCCCCACCCGCAACCCGTGGGACCTGGACCGTATCCCGGGCGGCTCCGGCGGCGGTTCCGCAGCCGCCGTCGCTGCTTTCGAAGCTCCGCTGGCGCTGGGCACCGACACCGGCGGATCCATCCGCCAGCCGGCCGCCGTCACCGGCTCCGTGGGCGTGAAGCCCACCTACGGCGGCGTCTCCCGCTACGGTGCAATCGCCATGGCCTCCTCGCTGGACCAGATCGGCCCGGTCTCCCGCACCGTGCTGGATGCTGCCCTGCTGCAGGAACTCATCGGCGGCCACGATCCCCGCGACTCCACCTCCCTGACGGACCCCGTGGGTTCACTGGCCGACGCCGCCCGCAACGGCAGCGTCGCCGGGATGCGGATCGGCGTCATCAAGGAACTGCAGGGCGAAGGCTACGAAGCCGGAGTCCAGGCCCGCTTCACCGAGTCCCTGGACATGCTGCGGGACGCGGGAGCGGAAATCGTTGAGGTGTCCTGCCCTAACTTCAAGTACGCACTCGGCGCCTACTACCTGATCATGCCGTCCGAGGCTTCCTCGAACCTGGCCAAGTACGACGGCGTCCGGTACGGCATGCGCGAACTGCCTGCCGAGCCGCCGCTGACCATCGAACGCGTCATGGGTGCCACCCGCGCCGCCGGCTTCGGCGACGAGGTCAAGCGCCGCATCATCCTGGGCACCTACGCCCTTTCCGCCGGCTACTACGACGCCTACTACGGCTCGGCCCAGAAGGTGCGCACCCTGATCCAGCGCGACTTCAACGCCGCGTTCGCGCAGGCCGACGTGCTGATCTCCCCGACCTCGCCCAACACGGCGTTCAAGCTCGGCGAAAAGCTGGACGATCCGCTGGCCATGTACCTGAACGACGTCGCCACCATCCCGGCCAACATGGCCGGCGTGCCGGGCATCTCCATCCCCGGTGGCCTGTCCGATGGCCTGCCTGTCGGCATCCAGTTCCTGGCCCCGGCCCGCGAAGACATCCGCCTCTACCGCGCCGGCGCCGCCCTTGAGGGCATGCTCGAGCAGAAGTGGGGCGGCCCGCTGCTGGCCTCGGCACCCGTACTCGGAGGAGTGAAGTAAATGTCCGTCCATATCCAGGATGAAACCCTGTCCTTCGAAGAGGCCATGGAGAAGTACGACCCGGTGCTGGGGTTCGAGGTCCACGTGGAGCTGAACACCAAAACCAAGATGTTCTCCGACGCCCCGAACATCTTCGGCGACGAGCCCAACACGGCCGTCACCCCGGTGGACCTGGGCATGCCCGGCGTGCTGCCGGTGGTGAACAAGAAGGCCGTGGAGTACTCGATCCTCATCGGCCTGGCCCTGAACTGCAAGATCGCCGAATCCTGCACCTTTGCCCGGAAGCAGTACTTCTACCCGGACACACCCAAGAACTTCCAGACCTCCCAGTACGAAGACCCCATCGCGTACGACGGCTACCTGGACATTGAGCTCGAAGACGGCACCGTGTTCCGCGTCGAGATTGAACGCGCGCACATGGAAGAGGACGCCGGAAAGCTGACCCACATGGGCGGCGCCGCCGGCCGCATCCAGGGCGCCGACTTCTCCCTGGTGGACTACAACCGCGCCGGCGTGCCGCTGGTCGAGATCGTCACCAAGCCGATCGAAGGCGCCGGCTCGCGTGCCCCCGAACTGGCCAAGGCCTACGTGGCCGCCATCCGGGAAATCGTGAAGAACCTCGGTGTCTCCGACGCCAAGATGGAGCGCGGCAACGTCCGCTGCGACGCCAACGTGTCGCTGCGTCCGTACGGCCAGGAAAAGTTCGGCACGCGTTCGGAAACGAAGAACGTGAACTCGCTGCGCGCCGTCGAACGCGCCGTCCGCTTCGAGATCCAGCGCCACGCCGCCGTCCTGGACTCCGGCAACGAGATTGTCCAGGAAACGCGCCACTGGCACGAGGACACCCGGTCCACCACCTCGGGCCGGCCGAAGTCCGACGCCGACGACTACCGGTACTTCCCGGAACCGGACCTCCTGCCCGTGGTCACCACCACGGAATGGATCGAAGAGCTGCGCTCCCGCCTGCCCGAGCCGCCGGCCGAGCGCCGCAAGCGGCTCAAGGAAGACTGGGGCTACTCCGACGCCGAGTTCCGCGACGTCGTCAACGCCGGAGTCATGGAAGCCATCGAGGAAACCATTGCCGCCGGCGCTTCCGCACAGGTGGCGCGCAAGTGGTGGATGGGTGAGGTTGCCCGCCGCGCCAAGGAAGCCGAAGTGGATCCGGTGGACGTAGGCGTCACGCCTGAGCTGATCGTGGAACTGGACCGCCTGGTCCAAGCCGGCAAGATCAACGACAAGCTGGCCCGCCAGGTCCTCGACGGCGTCCTCGCCGGCGAAGGCACCCCGGAGGAAGTCATCGACAAGCGCGGCCTGGCCGTGGTTTCCGACGACGGCCCCCTGCTTGAAGCGATCGACGCAGCATTGGCGGCCCAGCCGGACGTTGCAGACAAGATCCGCGGCGGCAAGGTCCAGGCCGTCGGCGCCATCGTGGGCGGCGTTATGAAGGCCACCCGCGGGCAGGCCGACGCCGGCCGCGTCCGCGAGCTGATCCTGGAACGCCTCGGCGTGCAGGGCTGATAGTCCGGGCTCCCGGCCTGCCGAGCAACCGCTGACCCCCGTGTGGCCTTAGGGCCGGACGGGGGTCGGCGCGTTAACGGCTTCCGGTCCCGTGCCGCGCCCAGAACTCAGAGGTCTCCTCCATACTGCGCTCGACGATCCGTTCCATCGCCGCCTGGGCTGCGGACCCGTCCGCAGCCTGGACCGCAACCGCAATGTCCATGTGCAGCTGCAGCGCCTCATGGTGGGGCAGATCCGGCATCAGGCCGTACTGTGCCCGCCCGACCAGGACCTCGGCGACCAGGCGATGCAGCTGGGCGAACATTTCATTGCCGGACGCGGTCAGCAGCAGCTGGTGGAACTGCACGTCCAGTCGCAGGAATTCCGCGGCATCGCCGGACTGGCCCGCAGCCCACATCCGGCCGGAGAGAAGAAGCAGTTCCGACACCTGGTCCGGTTCGGCGCGGACGGCCGCCAGACGGGCTGCCTGGGGTTCGACGGCGGTCCGCAGCTCCGCAAGGGAGCGCAGCTGCCCGAGCCGGTCGTTGGTGGCCAGCCGCCACCGGATGACCAGCGGATCAAAGAGGTTCCACTCCCTTGCCGGCAGGATCTCCACCCCCACTCTCCGGCGCGAGGCGACCATTCCCAGGGCGGACAGCACCCGCAGCACTTCCCTGATGACGGAACGCGAAACCGCCAGCTTTTCCTCGAACTCCTCGCTGCGCAGGATGTCACCGGCAGCCAGCTTCCCGCCGCAGATCGCCATGCCCAGATGCTCCAACACCTGCGCATGCAGACCGGACGGAGCCTGGGTGCTGTTCACGGCAGCGGCGCCGGGGGCGGCGGTGCCCCGTGGAGTCGTGGTCATCCCCGAATCATACGGCTTCCAAAACACTGTTGAATAAGTATGATTTATCAGCTAAACCTCTGCTCACCGCAGGCGTAACGAGGCGCCGGCGCGGGGGCCCGGACCGCCCCAGGGACGGATGGAGACGGCGTGGAGCGCAAAAAACTTGCACGAACGGCGGCAATACTCACGGCGGCAACGCTGGGGCTGGCAGCCTGCGGCAGTTCAGACGAGGGAGCCGAAGGCTCGGACACCATCCGGGTAACCGTGGCGAACCACGTCTGGACGGACACAATCAAGGCCGCGATACCCGAGTTTGAAGAGGAAACCGGCCTCAAGGTGGAACTGACCCAGCTGGGAGAAGACCAACTGTCGGATCAGTACAACGTCAAACTCAATGCGGGATCGGATGAAATTGACGTCATGATGTACCGCCCCCTGCAGGAAGGGCGCCTTTTTGCGGACAACGGCTATCTGGCTGACCTGAGCGAACGGGTGGAGAGCAACGAGGACTGGGACTGGAGCGACTTCCAGGAAGGTCCCGTCACAGCCACAACCTTCGAAGACCAGGTGGTGGGGGTTCCCATCATCACCGAGCGGGAAGTCCTCTACTACCGCAAGGACCTGCTGGCGGCGGCCGGACTGGAGATTCCCGCGACCATGGAGGAACTGGAAGCTGCAGCGAAGACCATCTCCGAACAGAATCCAGGCACGGCGGGCTTTGTGGCCCGGACCGGCAAATCAGCAGCAGTCACGCAGTTCTCCAGCTTCCTGTTCAGCTTCGGCGGAGACTTCCTGGAGGACGGCAAGTCCGCCGTCGGCTCCGAAGAAGCCAAAGAGGCCTATGCCTTCTACGGCGGGCTGATCAATAAATACGGTCCGGAGAACGTCAGCACAGACATGAGCTGGTCCGAAGCCATGGCGATCTTCACCCAGGGCGGCGCAGCGTTCTACACCGAGGCCGATTCCCTTTACAAGAACGCTACGGACCCGGCCAAGTCGAAGGTGGCCGACACCGTCGGGTTCGCCCCGCTGCCCGCCGGGCCGGCGGGGTCCAAGCCGTACAACATTCCGTCCTGGAGCCTGGCCATCAACGAGGCATCGCAGAACCAGGACAACGCGTGGAAGTTCATCGAATGGGCCACCAGCAAGGACATGACCCTGCAGATCCAGCAGAGCGGCGTCCCGGGGCCACGGTCCTCCGTCTGGGCGGATGAATCGGGCACGTCCACGTATCCGGAGGATCTGGCGGAAGCCATCACCGTCAGCGCCGAGAACGGGGTGGGACATGACCGGCCCCTGGTGAAGTCGGTGGCTGAAGCACGCGAGATCGTCGGCGGTCCTATTGTCGCCGCCATCACCGGAGAGGATTCCGACAACGCGGCAGACACCGCACAGTCGGACTTCGAGAAATTCCTCGAGGGCGAACAGTAACTCCCGGGGCTGCCGGCCGGGGCTCCCCGGACCGGCAGCCCCGGTTCCCGCAACTGCTTTCAAAGGCGAAACGATGGCTGCTGTTCTAACCCCGGTCCGGAAGACAGCCGGACAATCCTTTTCCGACTGGGCCAACGCCCACCGCAAATGGCTGTTTGCTGCACCCGCCATGATCTTCGTCGGGCTGCTGATTGTCTTCCCGGTGGCCTGGACCCTGTATCTGAGCCTGACGGACGCATCCGGCTCGGTGCGGGCCGATTCGGATTTCATTGGCCTGGACAACTACCTGACCGTGCTGACGGACACCGACCGCTTCTGGCCCGCCGCCGGCCGTACCGCGTATTTCACCGTCACCGCCCTGGCCGTGGAACTGGTCCTGGGGATGTGTATTGCCCTGTTGCTGTGGCGGCCGTTCCGGGGCGAGAAGTGGGTGCGCGTTGCGATCCTGCTGCCGCTGGTGGCGACACCGGTGGCTGTGGGCATGATGTGGCGGCTGATCTTCGACCCGAACATCGGTTTTGCGAACCAGATGCTCGGCTGGGTGGGGATTCCGCCGCAGCCATGGCTCTCGGGTGTTGAGTCCGCCCTGCCGACCACCATCTTCATCGACATCTGGCAGTGGACACCCATGATCGTGCTCATTCTGCTGGCGGGCCTGACTTCGCTGTCCGACGAACCGGACGAGGCGGCACGCATCGACGGTGCGAGTGCCTGGCAGCGCTTCCGGTACGTGACGCTGCCGTTGATGATGCCGACAGTGATTGTGGCAGTGCTGCTGCGCAGCATCGACGCACTGAAAACCTTTGACATCCTCTACGCCACCAAGGGCAAGGGCGGCGGGTCCTTCAACGAAGTGGAAACGCTGAACATCTACGCCTACGGCCTGAGCTTCGACTACAACAAATACGGGCTGTCATCCACGGTGCTGATCCTGTTCTTCCTGATCATTGTCGGCATCATGTTCTTCCTGACCCGGCGCCGGAAAGGAACCAACTGAAATGAGTGCCGTTACCGAGCTGCCCGAGTCCTTCGCCCCGGTTGAGGCAACCGGCCGCCGCCGCAAACCCCTGCGCAGCCGCGCCTACAAATGGTTCCGCGTCTGCGCCCTGGTGCTGGTGGTCCTGCTGCTCCTGGCACCGCTGGCCTGGATGGTCCTGGCATCATTCAAGACGAACGTGGACATTTACGACGCCGCGAAGTCACTGATCTTCACACCCACCTTCGAGAACTATGCGAACGTCCTGGCGCGCAACAACTATTTCGTTTTCATCTTCAACAGCTTCTGGGTGGCGTTCGCCTCCACGCTGCTGTCCCTGCTGCTGGGCGTGCCGGCGGCGTATGCCATGAGCCGCTTCTCCATGCAGCGTTCCGCGCTGGTGGTGCTGATGGCGCGGATCATTCCCGGCGTGAGCCTGCTGGTGCCGTGGTACTACGTCTTTTCGAACCTGCGGATGGTGGGCGGGTTCAGCGTCCTCATCCTCAGCCACATGTTCGTGGCGCTGCCCCTGATCGTCTACATCATGATGAGCTACTTCGATTCGCTCCCGCTGGAGCTGGAGGAATCGGCCCAGGTGGACGGGCTCTCACCCATCGGTGCCTTCCGGCTGATCACGCTGCCGCTCTCCGTACCGGGGATCATGACCGCCGGCATCCTGTCCTTTATCTTCTCCTGGAACAATTTCATGTTCGCCCTGGTGCTTTCGGGGTCTTCCACCAAGACCCTTCCGGTAGCGATCTTCGATTTTGTGTCCTACGCAAGTATCGACTGGGGCGGACTCATGGCCGCCGCCACCGTGGTCACCATACCGATCATGGTTATCGCCCTGTTCACTCAAAAATACGTAGTCAGCGGCCTTACCGCCGGCGCGACCAAGGGATAGGCAGAAGTATGCGGGTTGCCCGAATCGAAACCTTCATGGTCCCGCCGCGCTGGCTGTTTGTCCGGGTGGAAACCGACTCCGGACTGGCAGGGTGGGGAGAAGCCACCTGCGAGGGGCGTTCCGAAACGGTCCGGACTGCGGTGGACCAGCTCTCGGAGCTGCTCCTGGGGCGGGATCCGCTGCGGATCGAGGATAACTGGCAGCTGCTCACCAAGGGTTCCTTCTACCGGGGCGGGCCCATCCTGGCCAGCGCCGTGTCCGGTCTGGACCAGGCGCTGTGGGACATCGCCGGCAAACATTTCGACACACCCGTGCACCAGTTGCTGGGCGGGCATGTCCGGGAACGGATCCGGATGTACGGCTGGGTGGGGGGCGACGATCCCGGGGAGATTGCGGACGCAGTCAGTGCACAGGTGGAGGCAGGCCTCACCGCGGTGAAAATGAACGCCAGTGGCAGGATGGGACCGATTGCCACCACCGCGGAACTGGACGCCGTCGTCGGGCGGGTTGCGGCGGCCCGCGAGGTGCTCGGCGGCAGCCGGGATGTGGCAGTGGATTTCCATGGACGCTTTTCCGCCGCCAACGTCCGCCGGGTTGCGCCGCTTTTGGAACCGTACCGTCCGTTCTTCCTGGAGGAACCGGTGCTGCCTGAGAACCCGCATCTTCTCCGCTCCGTCACCTCCGCCACCAGCATTCCCATCGCCACGGGGGAGCGGCTGTACAGCAGGCAGGAGTTCCTGCCCGTTCTCCAGGCGGGGATTGCCGTGGCGCAGCCGGACCTGTCCCACGCCGGCGGCATCTCGGAGGTGCGCCGGATCGCCTCCCTTGCCGAGGTCTACGATGTGCAGCTCGCGCCGCACTGTCCGCTGGGCCCGCTGGCATTGGCTGCATGCCTGCAGGTGGGGTTCGCGACACCGAACTTCCTGATCCAGGAACAGAGCATCGGCATCCACTACAACCAGGGCGCCGAGGTCCTGGACTATGTTGTTGACAAGACACCGCTGAAGTTCGTGGACGGCAGCATCGAACGGCTTACCGGTGCCGGCCTGGGTATCGAGGTGGATGAACAGGCCGTGCGGTCGGCAGATAAGCACGGCCATGCATGGCGCGGACCGCTCTGGCGGCACGATGATGGGTCCTTCGCAGAATGGTAGGCGGCGACATGGCAGCTTTCATGACGGAACTGACCCGCAGCAGGCTCGTGGCGATTATCCGCGGGACGGACCGTGACGCAGCCGCGGCCGCTGCACTGGTTCTTTTCGAAGAAGGGATCAGCTGCGTAGAGATTGCCTTGACCACTCCGGGCGCGCTTGAGGCAATCGAAAAGATCCGGCGGCAACTCCCGGATGGCGCCTGGGTGGGCGCGGGAACGGTGCTCACGGCGGCGGACGCCATGGACGCTGCGGCGGCGGGCGCACAGTTCGTGGTGACCCCCGGCGTGACTGAGTCGATCCCGGCGGCCGCGGGCCTGGGACTGCCCGTCCTCGCCGGGGCATTCACCGCTACCGAAGCCATGGACGCCATGTCGCGGGGAGCCAGCGCGGTCAAGCTGTTTCCGGCCTCGGCAGCCGGTCCCGGGTATTTGTCGGCGCTTCGGGGACCGTTGCCGAGCATTCCCTTTATCGCCGTCGGCGGGGTTGGATTGGCGGATGCACCCGGCTTTTTCCGCGCCGGTGCGGTGGCCTTGGGCCTTGGCAGTCCGTTGGTGGGCGACGCCGCGACGCCGGCAGGGAACCTGGCCAGCCTTCGGACACGGGCACGGCAGTTTATTCAAGTGGTCGTTGACGAGGCCGCTGCCCGCTGACCTCCCGGCGCCTTAGCCGACACTGCAAGGGAGGGGGCGGTGGCACCGGTAGGCATTGTGTCTGCCGGGGCCCTATAGTTTGTGGCCCGCTGCACACCCGGCGGGTACGCTGGCGCAATGGCCAACCTTCCCGCTGCCGAAATCTCTGCCGACGCCGCTCTGGTGAGCCAGCTGGTGCGGGAGCAGCACCCGCACCTGGGCGGGCAGGACCTGGAGCAGGTTGCCAGCGGATGGGACAACTACATTTACCGGCTGGGCACGGAGTACGCCATCCGGCTGCCCCGCCGGAAGTCTGCGGCCGGACTGACGGCCAACGAACAGCGCTGGCTCCCGCAGCTCACCGCCGACGTGCCCGTACCGACCTCCGCCCCGCTGTTCTGCGGGGCGCCGTGTGAGCTCTACCCGTGGCCGTGGAGCATCACGGCCTGGTTTGACGGCCAGGATGTGTCCTTGTCGCCGCGGGACCGCAACGTTGCCCTCGCCGAACCGCTGGCATGCTTCCTTAACGCCTTCCACCGGCCGGCACCGCCGGATTTTCCCCGTAATCCGTTCCGGGGCGGACCGTTGTCCGGGCGGGATGAAGCCGTACAGGGCAGGCTGAACAGCGGCATGGTGCCCCACGCCGCCCGGGTGCAGGAACTCTGGGACGAGGCCCAGGACATCCCGGCCTGGACCGGACCCCCGCTGTGGCTGCACGGAGACCTGCACCCCGCGAATCTCGTCGCCAAGGACAACACCCTGCAGGCGGTCATCGATTTCGGCGACCTCACCGCGGGCGATCCGGCCACGGACCTGGCAGCAGCCTGGCTGGTATTCGACGCCGAAGGGCGGGACATCTTCCGCCGCAGCCTGGGCAGCCAGTACGACGGCGACCCGCACGTTTGGGAACGGGCCCGCGGCTGGGCGATCTGCATGGCAACCATTCTGCTGGCGAACTCCGATGATGCTCCGGGACTGTACCTGGTGGGCTCGGAAACCCTGATGGAGATCCTCACCGGCGACCGGGAGAGGTTCTAGCCCGGTGGCGGTCGGCAGCTGGAAGCATTCTGTCCGGATCTCCACTGAAGGCGACGGGCACGTGCAGGAGGACACCTGCGGCTATGCGGGCTCCACAGCCTGGGTAATCGACGGCGCCAGCTCCCTCTTGCCTCAGCTCGGGCTGCCTGGCCCCTCGGACCCGGCCTGGTATGCCCGGAATCTTGACTTGTTGCTGACTGATGCCGCAGTGGCGGCCGGTGTTGCACCCGCCCCGCAGGTGCTGGCCGACGCCCTGACCCGGATGGACCAGCTGGCCCGCACCCTGGCCGGCGAGGAGCGGATCCGCTTCCCGTCTGCGGCCCTGTGCCTGGCGGCGCTGACCGGGGACGGCGTGGAGATCCTCGCACTGGCGGACTGCCACGCGGTGGTTGAACTGGCGGACGGCTCGCTGGTCCATGTCACCCACGAACCGGCCGACATCCGGATCGGCACCGAACATTCGGCGGACCCGGTGCGGGAACGCGAGCTGCGGGTGCTGGACCGCGAACTGCGCAATACCCCGGGCCGGCTGTGGGTGGCCCGGCGGGAAGCAGAAGCCGCATACCAGGCACGCACCGTCCGGCTTGGCCCGGCACGGAGGGTTGTGCTTGCCTCCGACGGCGCCTGGCGGGCGGTGGAACTGGGAATCGTCGACGGGCCCGGCGGGTTCCTTGCGGCGGCAGGCTCCGCGGTCGCCGCCCAGGAGCTGCTCCTGGCGCTGCGCACTCTGCAGGCGGAGCTGGGCGAAAACGCCGACGACGCCACCCTTCTCACATTGGAAAGGATTTCCCCATGACCGCTGACATTTCCTGCGACATCCTGGTGATCGGCGGCGGCATCGCCGGTCTCTCGCTGGCCGCCGAGGTCGCGTCCCGGATGGCCGCGGCCCCGCAGACCCGGGGGAGCGGAGGCGGGGTTGTCCTGGTGGAAGCTGAACCGGCCTTGGGCTACCACACATCCTCCCGCTCCGCCCGGCAGCTGATCCCCAGTTACGGGCCGCCGGTGATCCAGGACCTGACCCTGCGGACCCTGGCCTTGATTCGGGCGGCGGAGGCGGACCTGCCGGAACCCGTCCTGGCGCCTCGGAGCTTCCTGCTGATCGGAGACGACGAGTCGGTGCGGGACCGGGCGAGTGCCCATATGCATCCGGTAATGCCGGCTGAAGCCCTGGGGCTGGCTCCGGAGCTGCGGCCGGAGGCTTTCAGCGCTGCCGGGCTCGACAACACATCAGTGGCCTGCAATACCGATGCACTGCTGGACTACCACCGGGAGCGGTTGACCGCGGCGGGCGGCCGCATCGTCACGGGCCGGCGAGTACAGGCAGCAGTGCGCGTAGGGGACCCGGGCGCACAGCGCTGGGAAGCCGCGGCTGACGGACTGCGGTTTGAGGCTCCGGTGGTGGTCAATGCGGCCGGTGCCTGGGCGGATATCGTCGCGGAAACCTTCGGGGCCCGTCCCCAGGGGCTCACGCCTTACCGCCGCACCGCCGCCGTCGTCGACGTTGAACGGCCGCTGGATGCCGGGGCGCCCATGGTGGCGGACGCAGGCGACCGGTTCTACTACCGGCCCGAAGGCAGGCAGGTACTTATATCGCCGTCGGAACGCGAACCAAGCGTGGCGGAGGACTCCCGGCCCCGCGACACAGATGTGCAGGCATTGGTGGAACTGGTCAACAGTGTCACGACCATGGGAATCACCGGCGTTGCCCGCGCCTGGACCGGCCTGCGTACGGAGACACCGGACGGGTTGCCCGCGGTGGGCTGGGATCCGGCCGTTCCGGGGTTTTTCTGGCTGGCCGGGCAGGGCGGATACGGGTTCCAGACCTCATCCGCCGTTGCCGAGCTGGCCGCGGGAATCCTGCTTGCTGAGGACGTCGAAAACGGTGCCCGGAAAGCCCTCAGCCCCGCCCGCGACCGAGTGTGACCAAAGTCTCACCAATCGGCGCGTAACGAATCAGCCAAGGTGTGCGCGTATGGTCATTAGGTTCCCGAGACATGCCTAGAGTTGTAGTAACAAGTGCATCCCCTAAAACCCGAATAGATTAATAATTCGGTGCCCGAAAGGTCAGTCTCAGTGCCAGATTTCTTGCCGCCAAAATTTGTTGGCGTGCAGCAGCGTCCGCTTTACATCCGGGTTCGTTCAATCCTGGAAATTCTGAGTACGCTGTGGCTGATTTCTGCCGTTATCGGCGTTGGTTTCTTTTCCGGCGGGACCACATCGCTCGCCTTTTCCCTGATTCTTCTGTACAGCACGGGCGCGGCTCTGCTGGTTGTCATCTCGGCCCTTTACCGCGTCCTGTCCCGGGCCGCACGTCAGCGGGTTGAAGCCGTCCCCGATGACAGCGCTGCCGCAGTGTTCGTGGACACCACCCGGTCAGCGACCGAAGAAATCATGGCCGCCCTCCGCCCGGCCGCACCCTACGGCACCCCTGGGGCATCCGTGCGGATGCCCTCGACGGTGGATGCCCTGGATGTGGCTGCCGCACTGACAGCACGCACGGCTGCATTGACCTCTGCCGCCGCCGCCGAGAAGTCTGCCGCTGCCGCCGCTGCGATGGTTGCTCCCGGGAAGTCGAGTAGTGCGGCCAAGTCCGTCATGAACAAGTCCGTCGTGAACAAGTCAGCCAGCAAGAAGAAGGCTGCTCCGAAGCAGCCGGCCCAGCCCACGAAGGCCCAGGCTGCGAAGACCCGTCCCGCCAACAACAACGGTTCGCGCGGCACCGGTAACCAGGCCTCCACCGCTCCGAAAAAGAGCACCGGCGGTAAGAAGCCTGGTTCGGCCGGGAAAGGTGCAGGCGGAGATAAGGCCTCGAACAGCGGGTCTGCCGGAACCAAAAAGCCTGAACGAGCTACGGCTCCGGAAGTGAAAGCCGCCCCCTTCGAGACCGGCATGAGCATGCCGGGTATCCGCACGGCTCAGCAGGACATTCTTCCCCGCCAGACCGGTGCACCGTCCTGCGGTCTCGCCGCCGGCCCAACCCGTCTCGGCGGTCCAGGACCGCGTCAGCTCGTCGCCGCCTGACGTTCCGCCGGGCCAGATACTCAGGTAGTTGTCAGGTTGTCTTCAGCAGCTACCCAGATGGGCCGTTTATCGTCATTAGTACCTCATAAGGGTGCGAGTGATGAATGGACCGAGTAGTGACCGGTCCGGACGCCGGCAGACTAGGGTTGTTTCCCCCAACCAGCCCCACGTCTGCCGGCGTTTTTCCTTTTAACCCGCAGGTCCGGCAGCACCCCGGCAGGCAGTGCAGCACCCCCGGCGCTATTCGGCACTGAAATCGCGGAATTCCCCGGTGGCGGGAGAAAAGGATTCTTCGACGCCGGCTACTACGCCCGGTGCCTTGGGGCCGCGCAGGAATTCACGAAGCCCGTCCAAGGCCGGTTCCCTGCCCTCGGCCACCACGTGGACGGATCCGTCCGCCGCATTGGAGACCACGCCCGTCAAGCCCAACTGCACGGCCTGCCGAAGGGTGCGGTATCGGAAACCGACGCCTTGGACCTCGCCGGTGACCCGTGCCGTCAGACGGCGGGCAGTGCCTTCCGGATTCTCTTGCTCATTCATGTGCACAGCGTAGCTGCATCGACACAGCGTAGCTGCACAGCCTAGCGCCGGGGAGGGCCGGGGGAGGGCCGGGAAAGCACTCCGACGGCGGGAGGTTCTTCGAAGACAAAATCAGTGCAGGCGGGTTCCCAGTTCGTCCTCCACCGCTGCCAGCAGGGAACCACCCTCGACGAGCACCCTGACAGCCTCGATTTCCGGGGCGAGGTACCGGTCCGGACCGGGCCCGGGCACAACGGTCCTGATCACGGCCCGCGCCGCCGTCACTGCGGGAGCGCTGCGGGAGGTGGCCGTGCCGCCGTCGCGCATGTCCAGCCCCCGTGCCGAGGTCAGCAGCTCAATGGACAGTACCCGGGTCAGTCCGTCCAGTGCCCGGCGGAGCTTCAACCCTGCCGCCCAGCCCATGGAGACGTGGTCCTCCTGCATGGCGGAGGACGGGATGGAATCCACCGACGCCGGCACCGCCAGGCGCTTGAGCTCCGAGACTATGCCTGCCTGCGTGTACTGGGCGATCATGTGCCCGGAGTCCACACCGGGGTCGTGGGCGAGGAACGCATTGAGGCCGTGGCTGCGGGCCCGGTCCAGGAACCGGTCGGTGCGCCGCTCGCTCATGGACGCAACGTCCGCGACGGCGATGGCCAGGAAATCCAGCACATAGGCCACCGGTGCACCGTGGAAGTTGCCGTTGGACTCCAACCGTCCGTCCAGCGTCACTACCGGGTTGTCGATGGCTGAGGCCCGCTCGGCTGCCGCAACAGCTTCGGCATGCAGCAGCGTGGAGCGGGCGGCCCCGTGGACCTGGGGTGCACAGCGCAGCGAGTAGGCATCCTGCACCCGGGTAAACCCGCCGGTCTTCTGCTCCTCGATCAAGACGGATCCGGACAGGACCGAGCGGATGTTCGCTGCTGATTCGCTTTGCCCGGGCTGGGGCCGCAGTGCCTGGAGGTCCGCGGCAAACACGCTGTCGCTGCCGAGCAGGCCTTCCACGCTCATGGCGGCCGCGAGGTCCGCCGTGGCCAGCAACCGGTGCAGGTCCGCAATGGCCAGGGTCAGCATGCCCAGCATCCCGTCCGTGCCGTTGATGAGCGCCAGCCCCTCCTTCTCCTGCAGCTCCACCGGTTCCAGCCCGGCCGCGGCGAGCGCTGCCGAAGCGTGCACCAGCTGCCCGCCGGCGTCGCGCACTTCCCCTTCGCCCATCAGCGCCAGGGCACAGTGGGAGAGCGGAGCGAGGTCTCCGGAGCAGCCCAGGGAGCCGTACTCGCCCACCACCGGAGTGATGCCCGCGTTGAGCATCCCGGCGTATGCCAGGGCGACGGCGGGACGCACTCCCGTCCGGCCGGTGGCCAGCGTAGCCAGGCGGTTGAGCATCAGGGCACGCACCACCTCCCGGTCCACTTCGGACCCCGACGACGCCGCGTGGCTGCGGATCAGCGAGCGCTGCAGTTGGATCCGCTGCTCCGGCGGGATCTGCTTGACCGCCAGGGCACCGAACCCGGTGGAGACGCCGTAGTGCGGCTTGTCATCTGCGGCGAGAGCCTCGATGACCCCGCGCGAGGCGGCCATGGCAGCCAGGGCCTCGGGAGCCAGCGTCACCCGCGCACCGTGCCGGGCGACGGCGAGGATATCCTCGCCGGAGAGCGGACCAACCCCCAGTTCCACGGCGGCGGTGCCCACGACGTTGTTGCGTAGCTGCATGCTTGTTCCTTCTGCGCTTGGACGGCCGGCGGTTGCTATCCATCTTGCCCGTTCAACCCGGCGCAGGGGCGGACCCGGGCGGATTCAGCTTCTGGGATCCCAGACACTGGCCTAGACTCTGGGCATGCCCGCTGCCTATGCCCGTGTCCAGGTCCCGGCCGCAGCGCAGGTCCTGGCCATCCTGCGCTATCTGGGACAGCAGGCCGGACCGGTCAGTGCGTCCGCCGTCGCGCGGGACCTTTCGTTGCCGCGCTCCACCACGTACCACCTGCTCGCAGCGCTGGTAAGCGATGGTTTTGCCGTGCACCTGCCGGAAGAACGGCGGTATGCCCTCGGCGCCACCGCACATGAACTGGGTACCGGCTATGCCCGGCAGGCTCCGCTGCAGCGCATTGCCCGGTTCCCGCTGCGCGGGCTGGTGGCCCGGACCCGCTTCACCGCGCATCTGGCGGTGCTGCAGGGAACGGACGTGATCTACGTGATCGAGGAACGGGCGCCGCGCCAGCAGCCGCTGGTGACCGACGCCGGCATCCGCCTTCCGGCCCACCGCACTGCCAGCGGCCGGGTCCTGTTGGCCGGGATGACAGGTGCGCAGCTGAGGGCGCTCTATCCGGACCCGGGGGCTGTCCGGTCCTCCCGCAGCAGTGGTGCCGGCCTGCCGGGCCTGCTGGAGGAGATCCGGGGGCGCGGCTACGCCTGGGAGGAGAACGAAGTCACCGAGGGATTCTCGTCCATTGCCGTACCCGTGCCGGACCGCTCCGGGCACACGGTCGCCGGCCTGACCCTGACCGCACCAAACCGCGCACCGGCAGCGGGCATCGAGGCGGCTCCGGCGCACCGGATCGAGGCCATGGCGGACCGGGTCCTGCCCGACCTGCTGCGCTGCGCCGCCGAGCTTTCCCGCCGGCTTGGCGCCCGCCCGCGGCCTGCTCCAAATGTGTCTGATATGCCAGACAACCATCCCGGGCCGGCTGCGCCCTGAATCGCCCCGGGGCTACGGTCTGGCTATGGCAACTACCTCTGACCCGTCCCGCCGCATCCGGGCACCGCGCGGCACCACGCTCACCGCGCGCAGCTGGCAGACCGAAGCTCCGCTGCGGATGCTGATGAACAATCTGGACCCTGAAGTGGCCGAACGTCCCGAGGACCTGGTGGTCTACGGCGGCACCGGCAGGGCCGCCCGCAGTTGGGAAGCATACGACGCCATCATCCGGACCCTGTCCACACTGGCCGACGATGAAACGCTGCTGGTGCAGTCGGGCAAACCGGTGGGGGTTTTCCGCACTCATGAGTGGGCGCCGCGCGTGCTGATCGCCAACTCCAACCTGGTGGGGGACTGGGCCACCTGGCCCGAGTTCCGCCGGCTGGAAGCGGAGGGCCTGCTGATGTACGGCCAGATGACCGCCGGTTCGTGGATCTACATCGGCACCCAGGGCATTCTGCAGGGCACCTTTGAAACCTTCGCTGCCGTGGCCCGGAAGCTGTTCGCCGACGAAAACGCCACCCTGGCCGGCACCTTGACCCTGACCGGCGGCTGCGGCGGAATGGGCGGCGCGCAACCGCTCGCAGTCACGCTGAACGCGGGAGCGGTCCTGATTGTCGACGTCGACGAGGCGCGCCTGCGCCGACGTGTCGGCAAGCGCTACCTGGACGAGGTGGCACCGGACCTGGACACCGCCGTCGCCCGCGTCATGGCCGCCCGGAACGAAAAACGTGCCCTGTCCGTGGGGCTGGTGGGCAACGCCGGGGAAGTGTTCGAGGAACTGCTGCGCCGGCAGCAGGCCGGGGAGGTCGCGGTGGACATTGTCACCGACCAGACCTCCGCCCACGACCCGCTGAGCTACCTGCCCGCCGGCATCCCCGTGGACCGCTGGCAGGCCGAAGCCGCCGCTGATCCGGAAGGCTTCACCAAGCAGGCCCGCGAATCCATGGCCCGGCACGTTGCCGCCATGGTCAGGTTCCAGGACGCGGGCGCCGAAGTGTTCGACTACGGCAATTCCATCCGCGACGAAGCACGCCAGGGCGGCTATGCCCGCGCCTTCGACTTCCCCGGCTTCGTCCCCGCCTACATCCGTCCGCTGTTCTGCGAGGGAATGGGGCCCTTCCGCTGGGTGGCACTCTCCGGGGATCCGCAGGACATTGCGGTGACCGATGCAGCCATCAAGGAGCTGTTCCCGGAGAACCTGCGCCTGCACCGCTGGATCGACGCCGCTGCCCAACACGTGGAGTTCGAGGGCCTGCCCGCGCGGATCTGCTGGCTGGGCTACGGCGACCGTGCCAAGGCCGGGCTCCTGTTCAACCGGCTCGTCGCCGAGGGCAAGGTGAGCGCCCCCATTGTGATCGGCCGGGACCACCTGGATTCGGGGTCGGTGGCCTCCCCGTACCGGGAGACCGAAGCCATGGCGGACGGATCGGACGCCATCGCGGACTGGCCCCTGCTCAACGCCCTGCTGAACACCGCGTCCGGGGCCACCTGGGTGTCCCTGCACCACGGCGGGGGTGTGGGCATCGGCCGGTCCATCCACGCCGGCCAGGTGGGCGTGGCCGACGGAACCGAGCTGGCCGCCCGTAAACTGGAAACCCTGCTGACCAATGATCCGGGCACCGGGGTTATGCGGCACGCGGACGCCGGGTATTCCCGGGCCGCGGACGTCGCCGCCGAGCGCGGCATTCGCATCCCCATGAACGAATAAGCATCCCGCCTGGAGAGAACCATGGACACTGTTACCGGCCTGCTCGCTTCCATCGCCGACGTCGGACGGGATTCCCGGCGCGGCGGATACTCGCGCCCGGTGTTCTCGACGCCCGAGCTGACGCTCCGCGAGTGGTTCAAAGCGGAGGCACAGCGCCGCGGACTCGATGTGGAGACGGACCGCAACGGCATCCTCTGGGCGTGGTGGGGGCAACCGGAACGCGGGGCACTCGTGACCGGCAGCCACCTGGACTCGGTGCCGGGCGGCGGAGCGTTCGACGGGCCGCTGGGGGTGGCCTCCGCGCTCGCCGCCGTGGACCTGCTGCGCGAGCGGGGAATTAGCCGCAACCGCTCCCTGGCCATCACTGTTTTCCCGGAAGAGGAAGGGTCCCGCTTCGGCGTGGCCTGTCTCGGCTCGCGGCTGCTGACCGGCGACATTGATGCCGACAAGGCCCGGAACCTGCGCGATGCGGACGGAACCACCTTCGCGGACGCCGCCCGGGCCAACGGACTCGACCCCGCACGGCTGGGACGCGACGACGAGGCGCTGGCCCGGATCGGCGACTTCGTGGAACTGCACGTGGAGCAGGGCCGCGGGCTGGGCGAGGACGGACCGGCGGTGGCAGTAGGCGGATCCGTCCTGGGCCACGGCCGCTGGCGGATCAGTGTCTCCGGGCAGGGAAACCACGCGGGAACCACCGCGATGGATGACCGCGCCGACCCCATGGTCGCCGCCGCACAGATCATCGTGGCCGTGCAGAAGGCCGCCGCCGCCGTCGACGGCGCCCGGGCGACAGTGGGCCGGATCTCGCCCGTCCCCGGGGGTACCAACGTCATCGCTTCCCGGGTGGACGTTTGGCTCGATGCCCGGCACCCCGACGACGCCGCCGCGCTGGCCCTCGTGGAAACCATCCACGGCAAGGCGCAGAAAATCGCCGCGTTCGAGGGCTGCACCGTGTCCCTGACGCCGGAATCCTGGACCGGTTCGGTGACCTTCGACGCCGCACTGGGCCGCAGCCTGGAAATGGCTCTGCCCGGAGCTCCGGTGCTCGCCACGGGGGCGGGGCACGACGCCGGCATCCTCGCCGGACACGTGCCTTCCGGAATGCTGTTTGTGCGCAACCCGACCGGGATCTCGCATTCCCCGGAAGAACATGTGGAGGCCGAGGACGCCGAAGCCGGAGCCGTGGCGCTCGCCGACGCGCTGGAGGCGCTGCTGTGAAAGGTGCCGCGGGTCCGTCGGGTGCTGCCGTCTGGTGCGAGGCCGGGTGGTACGAGGGCAGTATCCGGGAACGCATCCGGCTGACGGTCGACTCCGCAGGCAGGGTCACTGCAGCCGTCACCGGAACGGAAGCCGAACCCGGGGACTTGGTGCTGCCCGGCGTCGTCGTACCGGCAGCCGCGAACGGTCACTCGCACGCCTTCCACCGGATACTGCGTGGACGCACCCACGCGGCCGGGGACTTCTGGAGCTGGCGCGAGCAGATGTATTCGGCGGCCGGCGCCCTCACACCGGAACTCTACGAGCAGCTGGCGACGGCGGTGTTCGCTGAAATGGTGGTCTCGGGATACGCCAGCGTGGCCGAATTCCACTATGTGCACCACGCCCCGGACGGGTCCGCCTATCCGAACCACGGGATGGAACTGGCCCTGGCCCGAGCCGCGGTTGCCGCCGGCATCCGGCTGACCCTGCTGGACACCTGCTACCTTTCCGGCGGTTTCGGGGCCAATGGAGTAGGCACGCCGCTGGACGCCCGGCAGCAGCGGTTCGGGGACGCCGACGCCGATGTCTGGCTGTTGCGGTTAGCTTCGCTGCAGGCGGCGGTCGGGGAGCGGTTCGATCCGGAGCAGGTGAGTGTCGGGGCCGCCCTGCACTCGGTCCGCGCCGTACCGGAAGCTGCGCTGGCACACATCGCGCAGCGGCTGCCGGCCTGGATTCCGCTGCACATCCACCTGTCCGAACAGCCGCAGGAAAACGCAGACTGCCAGACGGCGACCGGGCTGACCCCCACCGGGCTGCTGCACCGGCACGGGCTGCTCAGCCCCCGGCTCTCAGTGGTCCACGCGACGCACCTGACCGACGCCGACATCGCCCTGTTGGGAGAGGCCGGGGCCACCGCGGTGTTCTGCCCCACCACGGAAGCCGACCTCGCTGACGGACTCGGACCGGCGGCAGCATTGCGCGACGCCGGAGTTGCCCTGGCGCTGGGCAGCGACCAGCACGCCGTCGTCGATCCGTGGCTGGAAATGCGGGCCCTGGAATACGGAGAGCGGCTGCGGACCGGCAGGCGCGGGGCCTTTGCTCCAAGCGATCTGCACTTCGCCGCGTCCGACGCCGGTGCGCGCGCCCAGGGCCGGACCGCACCCGGGCTGGAACCGGGGAAGGCCTGCGACCTCATGGCGGTGGACCCGCACAGCCTGCGCACCGCCGGATCTCGGCCCGACCAGCTGGCATTCTCCGCCACCGCTGCGGACGTAACCGCCGTCGTCGTCGGCGGCCGGCTGCGCGCCCGGAACGGTTCGCACACTCTCCTCGGAAACCCGGCCGCCCTGCTGCGGGAGGCCATTGCCGCCGTCGACTCTGCTGCCGCATCAGTGCACGAACCCCGCTTGGAAGGAACCCGGCGCCCATGAGCTCCGCCTCGACACTCATCACCAACATCGGCGAACTTTCCACCCAGGACTATTCAGCGGACGCTCCGGTGCTGAAGAACGCCGCCATGGTCTTCGAGGGGGAACGGATCAGTTGGATCGGCCCGGCGGGGAACGCACCGGCGGCCGATGAGGTGGTCGACGCCGGCGGACGCGCCGGGCTGCCGGGCTGGGTGGACTCGCACACCCACCTGGTGTTTGCCGGGGACCGCAGCGCGGAGTTCGAGGCACGGATGGCGGGGCAGGCCTACGAAGCCGGCGGGATCGCCGTCACCACGGAAGCCACCCGGGCGGCGTCGGACTATGACCTGACCCGGATGCTCCTGGCCCGGGCCGCCGAAGCCGCAGCGGGCGGGACCACGTACCTGGAAACCAAGACCGGCTACGGGCTGAGCGTGGAAGAGGAACGCCGGCATGCCCGGATCGCCTCGACGGTGGCGGACGCCGTCACGTTCCTGGGCGCGCACCTGGTGCCGGATGGAGCCGACGCCGACGAGTACACGGACCTGGTCTGCACCGACATGCTCGCCGCGGTGCGCCCGTACGTGCAGTGGGCGGATGTCTTCTGCGAAAAGGGCGCGTTCACCGAGGAACAGTCGCGCCGGGTGCTGCAGGCAGCCCGGGATGCGGGCCTGGGGCTGCGGGTGCACGGCAACCAGCTCGGCCCGGGGGCGGGGGTGCAGCTCGCCGTGGAGTTCGCGGCGGCCAGCGTCGACCACGTGAACCACCTGTCCGACGACGACGTCGCCGCGCTCGCGGACAGCTGGTCCGGGCGGGATTCCGGTGCCGGAGTCCCAGGGACCGTCGCGACGTGCCTCCCGGCCTGTGACCTGTCCACCCGGGCACCGCTGGCTCCGGCACGGCAGCTGCTGGACGCCGGGGTGCAGGTGGCCTTGGCCTCCAACTGCAACCCGGGAACGTCTTTCACCAGCTCCATGGCTTTCTGCGTCGCCACCGCCGTGCTCCAGATGGGACTGACCGTGCAGGAAGCCGTCCGCGCCGCCACCTACGGCGGCGCTCTGGCACTGCGGGCGCACACCGGCGCCGACCGGGACGGTGCACGCGCTGTCGGGTCGCTCGCCGTCGGGCACCGCGCCGACCTGCAGCTGCTCAACGCTCCCTCGGCTGCCCATCTGGCGTACCGGCCCGGCATGCCCCTGACTGGCATGGTGTTTCGGGCCGGGGTGCAGGTGCCGGTCCGCCGCTGACCGGGGCCCCGTCCGGCACAATGGTGTCCATGCGCGCTGCTTTCCCCTCCGCCCCCGCCGAATCCCTGGATCCTCGGGCACGCCGGATGCTGGTGTTCGAAATCCTGATTGTGCTGGGGCTTTCGCTCGGCAGATCAGGTGTTTACGCCGTCGTCGAACTCATTGAAAAGGCCACCGAAGCGCCGCTGGGCGATCAGACCACCACGCTGAATCCCGTCCTCGATGATCGGCCGTACTTCGACCTGGTGTACCAGCTGCTGGGGATCTTCTTCTCCCTGCTGCCGGTGGCGCTGGTCCTGTTCCTGCTTACCGAACCGGGCAAGTCCGCCTTCCGCCGGATCGGGTTCACGTTTGCCCGGCCGCTGAGGGACTTCGGCCTGGGTGTTGCCCTGGCGGCGGTCATCGGTATCGGCACGCTTGGCGTCTACGCCGCAGGGCGGGCCCTGGGCATCACCACCGCCCTGGTTCCGGCAGCCCTGGACACCTACTGGTGGACGCTGCCGGTGCTGATCCTCTCGGCCATGCGGCACGCGGTGCTGGAGGAAGTCATTGTGGTGGGCTACCTGTTCCTGCGGCTGCGGCAACTGGGCTGGGGGACGCCGGCGATCATCCTCACCAGCGCCCTGATCCGGGCCAGCTACCACCTCTACCAGGGGATCGGTCCGGGCATCGGGAACTTCCTGATGGGCCTGCTCTTCGGCTACGTCTACACCAGGACGCGGCGGGTGATGCCGCTGGTGATCGCGCACGCGCTGGTGGACATTGCCGGGTTTGTCGGGTTTGCGCTGTTTGGGTCGGCCATCGGGATCGGCGACTGAGCAGAGGCACATAGGATGGCCCGGTGACACTGATGACCCCGTGGGGCGCAGCCCTGGACCCCGAAGCCGTCCTGCCGGAATACCCCCGACCGCAGCTGGCCCGCGACAGCTATCTCAATCTCAACGGCTACTGGCAGTACGCCATCACCGGCGCCCATCGGGAGCAGCCGCCCGGGGACGGGGACTGGAACGGACGCATCCTGGTGCCGTTCTCACCTGAGGCGCCGCTCTCCGGGGTGAACCGGCACCTCCAGCCGCAGCAGCTGCTCTGGTACCGGCGGACGGTGAGCCTGCCGGAGGGCTTCGCGGGGGAGCGGGTCCTGCTGCACTTCGGTGCCGTGGACTCCGGCTGCCGGGTCACGGTCAACGGCATTCCCGTGGGCGGGCACGACGGCGGCTACCTGCCGTTCTCCCTGGACATCACCGATGCGTTGGCTGCGGGTCCGGACGGCAATTCCTCCGGCGGCCAGCACGAAGTAGTAGTCCGGGTCCGGGACCTGAGCAACACCGGTTCCGCCAGCCGAGGCAAGCAGACCCTGGACCGCGGCGGCATCTGGTACACGGCACAGTCCGGGATCTGGCAGACGGTCTGGCTGGAAGCGGTGCCGCAGGCGAGCATTTCCCGCCTGCTCCTCGTGCCGGACCTGGGCTCAGTGACCGCCACCGTGCTGGTCGACGACATCCGGTCCGCCCCGGACAGCACCGACCTGCAGGCGGAAGTCACCGTGTCCACAGACGGGCGCCCGGTGGCGGACGCCGTCGTCGTTCCCGGAACCCCGGTACGGATCCCGGTTCCGGATCCGCACCGCTGGTCCCCGGAGGACCCGTTCCTCTACGACGTCACCGTGCGGCTGCTCGCCGATGGGAAGGAAACCGACCGCGTCCGCAGCTACACGGCGCTGCGGACCGTAGGCACGGGGCCCGACGACGCCGGGCACCTGCGGCTGCTGCTGAACGGGCGGCCGTATTTCCATGCGGGCCTGCTGGACCAGGGGTACTGGCCGGACGGGCTGTACACCGCGCCGTCGGACGAGGCACTGGCCTCCGACATCCGTGCCGCGAAGGACCTGGGCTTCAACATGCTGCGTAAGCACATCAAGATCGAACCGTTGCGCTGGTACTACCATGCCGACCGGCTGGGCATCCTCGTCTGGCAGGACCAGGTCAACGGCGGCACGGCCTATAAGCACGCCGTGGTCACCGCCCCCGCGGTGGGTGCACCGCACCGGTCCGACGACGACTACGCGGCCTTCGGGCGGGCCGACGAGCAGGGCAGGGAACAGTTCCTGGCCGAACTGCACGGCACGGTGGAGCTGCTGGGCAACAGCCCGTCGATCGTGGTGTGGGTGCCGTTCAATGAAGGATGGGGCCAGTTCGATGCCAACGCCGTCGCCGAGCTGATGCGGTGCCTGGACCCGACCCGGACCATCGACCATGCGAGCGGCTGGCACGATCAGGGCGGCGGAGACCTCAAAAGCGTGCACGTCTACTTTGTGCCGTTCCGGCTGCGGAAGAGCTGGCTGGCCGGGTCCCGTGCAGTGGTGCTGTCCGAATACGGCGGGTACAGCCTGCGGATCCCCGGGCACACCTTCAACGACAAGGAGTTCGGCTACCGGCGGTTCCGGTCCCGGCGTGCCCTGGCCCGGGCGTACGAGCGGCTGCACCGGCGGCAGATTGAACCTGCGGCGGGCCGGGGGCTTGCCGCCACGGTCTACACCCAGCTCACCGACGTCGAGGACGAGGTCAACGGGCTGCTTACCTATGACCGCCGGGTGGTGAAGCTCGATGCCGAACTGGTGCGCCGGATCAATGCGGGGCTTCGCCGGGCCGCTGGGGGCTGACCCGCCCGAGCGCCTGCCTGGGTTCCTGCACTTTGTCCGGATCCCCGCAGATTGTCCGGATCCCCGCACCGCGCGGAGCAGGGATTGCCACAAACCGCAGGGATCTGGACAACCCGGAGGGAATCAGCGGCGACGGACGCGGGGCAGCCCTGCGCGGATCAGGCGCTGCACGAGGGATTCCGGGTGCTGGGGCTGTCTGGAGACGTCGTCCCAGGACCAGCGAACAAAACTGACCCCTGTTGCACGGATGGCATCTTCGCGCCGTTTCTCCTGACGCAGTGTGTCCCACGAAGGGGCAAGGGCTGCATCGCCCCGGCCGTATTTCACCGCGCCGTCAAACTCCCCAACGAGCCTCTGCTCTCGCCAGTAAAAGTCGACCCGAAAACGGCCGGCGGAGGTGTTGAATTGTTGCTGGAGCTCGGGCGGAAGGAAGCGGTGCATGTGAATGACGGCCCTGGAATAGGATTCGCCGGCCGACTCGGAGCGTGCATCGGCGAAGTCGATTACCTGTCGGGCCCGCAGCCGCTTTACCTGACTGGGCAGGTTGGTGGCTGTTTCCCGCAGGCGTTCCTTTCCCAGAGGAGGCAAACCACGAACAGGATCGGCCGCAGCACGTGGTCCATGGCGGGTACCGCGTGCTCGAAAGGGAGATAGGCAGCCATGTCCAGAACGGTCTGCGCCCGGGATGTCAGGGGCACATCTTCCAACGCAGTGAGCGGTTCCAACAGCTGCCGCTCAACCCAGTGGAGCCCGCCTCGGCGCTGGCCATGAATGGGAGGTACGGCCAACA
Organism: Arthrobacter sp. zg-Y238; assembly: GCF_024385525.1. Lineage (GTDB taxonomy): Bacteria > Actinomycetota > Actinomycetes > Actinomycetales > Micrococcaceae > Arthrobacter_B > Arthrobacter_B jinronghuae. The sequence goes on from NZ_JANFLU010000015.1 coordinate 37,573, forward strand.
GCAGAACCTCAGCAGAGTTTCCAATGACGGGCAGCCCCCACATGACGGCAGCAGATTGTTGGATAAGGACGCGCTGACCGTGCCCCTGTTCCACGGCTGCCCGGATCCGCACCCGCTGCTGTTCCCAGGGAGAAAGACCCTGCCACTCATCCGCCTGCATATAGACGCCGTGACGGAGGCGGATCAGCTGACCGGACCGGCAGCTCGAGGCCAAGGCGCGGCGGTCAGTACCGTGGGCCTCAGCATCGGCTGTGAAAATGAGCTCCGGATCCATGGACTCAAAGGTGGATGGGAAACCGGGGACCCGCGAGGGTAAGCCTCCCAATTGTGGACAACCCTTCTGGCGCCTCGGTCTGGAAAAGCCCTGCGGTTTGTCGCGATCCCTGCGGTTTGTGGAGCCTGCCGGCACTGGAAAGCCCTGCGGTTTGTCGCGATCCCTGCGGTTTGTGACAATCCCTGCGCCGCGCGGCGCAGGGATCCGGACATTCCCCGGGGAACCGGACAGAGTGCAGGGACATTCCGCGGGGATCCGGGCACAGTGCGGGGACATCCGCAGGGAACCGGACAGAGTGCAGGGACATTCCGCGGGGAACCGGACATACCGCGGGGATCCGGACACAGTGCAGGGACAGACCGCAGGGATCCGGACATTGTGCAGGGACATACCGCAGGGATCCGGACACAGCGCGGGGACAGACCGCGGGGACAAACCAGCCCAAACCAGCAGCAGAACCCGGAACTAGATCTCGACAGGACCGTTCGCGGTGTCGAAGGTGACGGACATGATGCCCGGTGTGCCGGCCGGGGCAATCCACGTGACGTCCACGTTCTCCAGCGGCTTCTCCACGGGGTGGCCCAGCCAGTCGGTGACGCGTGCAGCGGAGCCGGCAATGGTCAGGGACTTCAGCTTCACCGAACCGGGCATCCCGGGAATGGCGTTGGAGGGGTGCAGCTCGTCGGTGCCGTCGTCCCAGCGGAGCAGGTAGGGCACCTGCGGATCGGCAATCAATCCGTTGATGCCGATCTGCCGCCAGGTCAGCTCCTGGCCGTCGGGGAACTTGCGGTTGCCCGGCACGGAGGCCCGGCCGAGGCGTTCCTCGAAGGGGGAGAGATCGTCAACGGCAACGCACCAGCCCATCCAGCCGCCGCCGCATTCGGAGCGCTGGCGTACGGCCTGGCCGAACGGAGCTTTGTCCGACGCCGGGTGGTTCAGGACCTCCACCACCTCGACGTACTGGTTGTTGGCCAGGGGCAGGATCATATTGCGGGTACCGAATCGGGGGTGGACGCCACCCTTCACGTAATCGGCGCCGAGAGCAGCAGCAATCCTCTCGGTGGTGGCCAAAAGACCGTCGGATTCACAGGCATAAGAAACATGGTCCAAGCGCATGCGGCCCATTGTGGCACGTTGTGATACGCGTCTCGACCAAGGGAAGCCTAAGTGCGGAATGTTCCCTGCCGCAGTGCCGAATTAAGGCTAAAAAGCTCCGGTGTTTCACGGTGCGTCATAGAGGTTGCGCGACGGCGGCATATCGGTTTCCATAGGTGCAGGTCATGAGTGCCAGCAGATAGCCCCGGCTTGCTGGCCGGCAACCCTCCAACCGCGGTGGGGTGCCCCGGGTGAAGACCTGGCCGTACGCCAAACGGGCGTCCGGCAAGCGCGGGTCCCACGGCCCCACCGGACATCCGGCGTACCCGGGTGCACCCCGGCGGCGTTGTGCGGCCCCTGGTTTGAGGGAGCATCATGAGTGCAGATTGGTCATTTGAAACCCGCCAGATCCATGTAGGCCAGGAGCCCGACGCCGTCACCGGTGCACGTGCCCTGCCGATCTACCAGACCACGTCCTTCGTTTTTCCGAGTGCAGAGGCTGCCGCGAACCGGTTTGCCCTGGCCGAACTGGAACCGATCTACACCCGGATCGGCAACCCTACCCAGGAAGCGGTGGAAAACCGGATCGCCTCCCTTGAGGGCGGCGTCGGCGCCCTGCTGCTCGCGTCCGGGCAGGCGGCCGAAACCTTCGCGCTGCTGAACCTGGCGCAGGCGGGCGACCATGTGGTCGCCAGTCCCAGCCTTTACGGCGGCACCTACAACCTGCTGAAGCACACCCTGAAGCGGTTCGGCATCGAGACCACTTTCGTGCAGGACCCGGACAACCTGGACCACTGGCGCGACGCCGTCCGGCCCAACACCAAGGCCTTCTTCGGCGAGGTGGTCTCCAACCCCCGCCAGGACGTCCTGGACCTGGAAGGCATCAGCGCCGTGGCCCATGAGGCGGGCGTGCCGCTGATCGTGGACAACACGCTGTCGACGCCGTACCTCATCCGTCCGATTGAATGGGGAGCCGACATTGTGGTCCACTCGGCCACGAAGTACCTCGGCGGGCACGGGACGGCCATTGCCGGCGTCATCGTGGATTCGGGCAACTTCGATTTCTCCGCCGATCCGGAGAAGTTCCCCGGCTTCAACACCCCGGACGAAAGCTACAACGGGCTCGTTTATGCCCGGGACCTGGGCGTCAACGGAGCCCTCGGAGCGAACCTTGCCTTCATCCTCAAGGCGCGGGTGCAGCTGCTGCGGGACCTCGGGTCCGCGGTGTCGCCGTTCAACGCGTTCCTGATTGCCCAGGGACTGGAAACGCTGAGCCTGCGGCTGGAGCGGCACGTAGCCAACGCCGTCGCTGTAGCGAACTGGCTGGAAGGGCACGACGACGTCGTGTCGGTTGCGTACGCGGGGCTGGAGTCCAGTCCGTGGTTTGAGCGCGGCCGCAAATACGGGCCGCGCGGCACCGGCGCCATTGTCTCCTTCGAGATTGAGGGCGGCATCGACGCCGGCAAGCGTTTTGTGGACGGACTGGAACTGCACTCACACGTGGCCAACGTTGGAGATGTCCGTTCCCTGGTGATCCACCCGGCGTCGACCACCCACAGCCAGCTGGGTGCCGAAGCGCAGCTGGCCGCCGGCGTCAGCCCGGGGCTGGTCCGGCTCTCGGTGGGCATTGAGCACATCGATGACATCCTCGCGGACCTCGACGCGGGGTTCCGGGCCGGCAAGGGAGCGTAGCTTGCCCCGGCACCCGGCTCCGCAGCGCGAGTCGCTGCAGACGCCGCTGCAGCACCCCGCCGAAAAGGACGGGGTGCTGCAGTACGCCTCCATCGGCGGACTGGAACTGGAAACCGGCGGGTACCTGCCCGACGTCGTATTGGCCTACGAGACGTGGGGGCAGCTGGACCCGGACGCCGGTAACGCCGTGCTGATTCCGCATGCGCTGACCGGCAGCACCCACGTAGCCCGCGGAAGCAGCGCCGAAGCGGGCTGGTGGGAGGAGCTTGTGGGTCCGGGCCGGACGGTGGACACTCGCCGGTACTTCGTGGTCTCGGTCAACATGCTGGGCGGTTGCTACGGCTCCACCGGTCCTGCCTCGGCGGATCCGGACGGATTGCCCTGGGGATCACGGTTTCCCTTTGTCACCGTGAGGGATTCGGTCCGGGCGGAGGCGCGGCTGGCGGACCGGCTGGGCATTGCCAGGTGGCACACCGTGCTGGGCGGTTCGCTCGGGGGAGCGCGGGCGCTGGAATGGGCGGTGACCGAGCCGGACCGCGTGCTGCACTGCGGGGTAATTGCGGCGACCGCGGCCAGCACCGCTGAGCAGATCGCGTTTGCCCAGGCGCAGCTGGCAGCAATCCGCCTGGATCCGGCATTCAACGGAGGGGACTATTACAACGGCGCCCCTCCGCTGGCCGGCCTTGGCCTGGCCCGCCGGATCGCGCACATTACCTACCGGTCCGAACCGGAACTGGAATACCGGTTCGGGCGCAGTCCGCAGGCCGCCGAAGACCCCTTCGGCGCCGCTCACCCGGCCGGACGGGGCCGGTACTCCGTGGAGAGCTACCTGGACCACCAGGCCCGTAAACTGTCCGACCGGTTTGATGCCAACAGCTATCTGGTGCTCACCGAAGCCCTGGTCAGCCACGACGTCGCCCGGGGCCGGGGAACCCTGCGCGCGGCGCTCGCAGGCACGACGGCGGACTTCTTCATTGCCGCGGTGGAATCGGACCGGCTGTACCTTCCGCAGCAGTCGGCGGATCTGGCAGCGGCCCTTCCCCGGGGAACGCAGGTCCATCTCATCCGGGCGCCCATCGGGCATGACGGTTTCCTGACCAGCGTCCGGGAGATTTCCGGTGCCTTGAAACGGGAGGTGTTCGGGTAGGACGGCGGACAACAGGGGCCTGCCCCCTTGCCCGCTGCGGCAATTCGTGGGAGAACATTCCCCATGGCAGATCGGATCTCGCTTTCCGGCCGGGCGCAGTGCACCCCGGAGGTTCTCTGGCACGTGCTCGTGGATAACCGGGCGTCCTGGTGGCCGGACATGGACTTCGCTGCGCATCCGGGGGCGCCCCTGAAGGAACGGTGGAGCGAGGACGGAGTGGAGCACACGGCCACCGGTACGGTGCTGGCCGTGGCCCCAGGCCGGCTGCTTTCCTTCCGCTGGACGGCACCCGAATGGGGCGCCCACACCGTGGTCAGTTTCGAACTGACCGATGAGATAGACGCCACGGGGATAGCCGTGACGGAGAGCGGCTTTGCGGCGCTCGACGCCGGAGCGGGCGCCGCACTCTCCGCAGCCCACCGGGAAGGGTGGGCCTTCCACCTGGCAAACCTCATCGAACAGGCCGAAAAAGCCGACCAGGCACAGCAGTCGGGCGGTTCCTGAAAAACAGCTCTAGTCGGCTGACCCCTGCGGCATCCCTTGCCCGAACATCGGGCCGGCCTCGGGCCGCTTCGCGGAGATCCCGTCACCCGAGGACTGGTGCCGCACCCGGCGGACCACCCACGGGAACAGGAATTCGCGGGCCCAGACCATGTCTTCGGAGCGCGCCGTCCGCCAGTTCTTCGCGGGCAGCGGCTTGGTTTCCAGCGGCTGCAGGGAATGCGGCACCTGGAGCGTGTCCAGCACCATGGAGGCAATGGTGTGGTGTCCCAGCGGGGAGAAGTGCAGCCGGTCCGGAGCCCACATCTGCGGATCATTCAACTCGCGCAGTGCCCACATGTCGGCAATGATGGCGCCGTGCCGCTTGGCTATGGTCCGCAGGTTTTCGTTGTAGATCGCCGCCCGGCCGCGGACGCTGCCCAGGACGGGGGTGCTCCCGAGGTCCGGACCGGTGAACAGGACAACTCCGGCACCTGATCCGCGCAGCCGGGCAACGGCGCCGTCCATGCGTTCGGCCAGCCGGTCCGGATCGCCGCCGGGGCGGATCACGTCGTTGCCGCCTGCGCAGATGGTGACCAGATCCGGTTTCAGGGCGAGGGCCGGCTCGAGCTGCTCGTCGATGATCTGGTTCAGCAGCCGTCCCCGGATGGCGAGGTTCGCGTAGGCAAAGTCGGGCTGTCCCGAAGCCAGCTCCTCCGCCACCCGGTCCGCCCAGCCGCGGTAGCCGCCCGGGCTGTCCGGATTGGGGTCGCCGATGCCTTCGGTAAAGGAATCGCCCATGGCCACGAACCGGGACCAAAGGTGCGGGGGCCGCTGCTCCTGCCGGAAATCGGGGGCGGAAACGGCTTCGGGCAAAGAATTTGTACTCACCGGTCAATACTTGCAAACCGGCCCCTGGCTACGCGACCGTAGGTTGTAAATGCCGGCATGCCAGAATAAAAGCATGACGAAATCCGCGTGGAATCCTGTTGTCCTCTGGTCCAAACCCGAAGCTGAACGGGCAGGCACCCCGCTGCTGGTGCTCTTCCACGGATACCTGGCCAATGAAGAGGACCTGATGGGACTGGCCGATTACCTGCCCGCGGACTTCACCATCGCCTCGGTCCGGGCACCCCAGGCCTCCGGGCCGGGCTACACCTGGTTCCCGCTGATGAGCGACGCCGATTACTCAGTGGACGCAGTGGTGGACTCCGTGGCGGACGTCGCCGCGTGGCTCGACACCGTTCGGGACGGTCACACCAGCGTGAGCCTGCTGGGCTTTTCGATGGGAATGGCCGTGGCCACCACCCTGATGCGGCACCGGCCGCAGGACTTTGCCGCCGTCGTCGGGCTCTCCGGCTTTGTGGTCCCTTCACAGGACAACCCGTTCTTCCACGACGACGAACTGCAGCCCGGCGGCATGCAGTTCTTCTGGGGCCGTGACCAGGCTGACCCGGTCATCGACGCGCCGCGGATCGAATACACGCACGCCTGGCTCAATGCCCACACCGCGCTGACCAAGATCCTCTACTCCAACATGGGCCACGGCATCAATATGCAGGAGCTGGGCCATGTGAAGGAGTTCCTGGTCCATACGGTGCTGCGCGCCAACACCCGGGCGAACTAACCCCCGCGGGTAACCCGCACGGTCTCGCCGTTGACGGAGACCAGGTCGCCGGCATGAAGCTGGCGGCCGCGGCGCTCTTCAATGTCGCCGTTGACCTTGACCATTCCGTCTTCGATCAGCTGTTTGGCCTCGATACCGTCCTCGGCCAGGTTGGCGAGCTTGAGCAGCTGGCCCAGGCGGATCATTTCGTCGCGGATGGGAAGGTCTTGGGCATCGGAAGAACTCATGCCTCCATTCTGCCCGACTTTCCGCCCCGGTTCTCTGCCGCCGGTCCGGCCCGGCGGGGCGGTAGGGTAGTCGGGTGCCAAATGCTGTGCGGATGTCCCCGCTGATCGGTCTGCCCCTGTCCCTGCTCGCCGGGGTTGCCATCCCGTCCCAGGCCCGCGTCAACGGTGCCCTTGGGGAACGGCTCGACGACGGCCTGGCCGCCGCGCTGGTCAGCTTCCTGGTCGGGCTGGTGGTCATGGTTGGAATCAGTCTTGCCCTGCCCCGCGGCCGGGCCGGCGCCGGGCAGCTGATTCCTGCGCTGCGGGAACGGCGCTTCCCGCGCTACTACGTCCTGGCCGGCATGATCGGCGGCTACTTCGTGCTTTCCCAGACCTTGACCGTCGCCGTCCTGGGCGTGGCTGTGTTCACCGTTGCCGCCGTCGCCGGGCAGACCCTCACCGGGCTGGTGGTGGACCGGCTCGGCATCGGTCCGGCCGGCAAAAAGGCCCTGACCGTGATGCGCGTGGTGGGCGCGGTCCTGACCATTGCCGCCGTGGCCTGGGCGGTCAGCCCCAAGCTCGGAGCCGGGGGAGAGCCCTCCGAATGGCTCCTGCCGGTATTGCTGCCACTGACCGCCGGCATGCTGATGAGTTTCCAGCAGGCGATGAACGGCACCACGGGCATGCATTACGGCACCCCCATCACCGCCACGCTGGTGAACTTCATTTCCGGCACCGTCCTGCTGGCCGTGATGTGGGGGATCAAGGTTGCGGTTTCGGGACCGGGAAACCCGCTGCCCGGCGAGTGGTGGCTGTACCTGGGCGGGCCGCTGGGCTGCATCTTCATCGGCGTCGGCGCCCTGCTGGTGCGCAGCCTGGGTGTCCTGCTCACCAGTCTCGGGCTCATCGGGGGGCAGCTGATCGGCTCGCTGCTGCTGGACATTGTCTTCCCGGCGCCGGGCTCCGTGGTGGTGGCGGCAACCGTGCTCGGCACGCTCCTGACACTGCTCGCCATCGTGCTGGCCACGCTGCCGTGGAACATGCCCGGCGGCGGGCCGTTCCGCCGTCGCGGCTCACGCACCCCGGCGAAGGCGTCCCGCCAACGTCCCCAATAACGGCTTCATTGATGCCCGGATAAAGGGCCGCACCGTTGGCATGTCACGCAGGTGCAATAAATTCCTGACTTAGCCGAGCCTAAGCTAATCTCTAATAGCGCATACTTCCCTTGCGTAATTATTGACCGCGCTCGGAATGTGAATGACGGTGCTGCGGCACGATCCAAGGCACCTAATGACTGCTAATTTCCTCATCGGACTTCGTGAAGGACTCGAAGCCGTCCTGATTGTTGTTCTCCTGTTGGCCTACCTCAGGAAAAGCGGCCGCAGCCGGCTGATCCCCCGCGTCTACGGAGGAGTGGGGGTTGCGGCGGCCGTCTCCCTGGCCTTCGGTGCTCTGCTGACCTTCGGCCCTCGCGGCCTGACCTTTGAAGCCCAGGAAATCATCGGCGGGTCCCTCTCCATCGTTGCTGTTGGTTTCGTGACCTGGATGGTGTTCTGGATGGCGCAGGCTGCCCGGTCCCTGGGTGCTGATCTGCGGTCCCGGGTGGACACTGCAGCACAAGGAAGCAGCTGGGCCATTGTCCTGGTGGCAGCACTCGCCGTCGGACGTGAGGGACTGGAGACGGCGCTGTTTATCTGGGCCGCGGCCCGAGCCACAGGCCAGACCTGGGAGCCCATCCTCGGGGCCGCTCTCGGACTGCTCGTGGCGGTGGCTCTGGGGGCACTGCTGCACAAGGGCGTCCTGAAGATCAACCTGAGCCGGTTCTTCACCTGGACCGGTGCCGCGCTGATAATCGTGGCCGGCGGCGTCCTGGCCTACGGCATTCATGACCTGCAGGAAGCGGCAGTGCTTCCCGGTCTGCACCACTTGGCGTTCGATGTTTCCCATATCGTCGCGCCCGGCAGTGCGCTGGGCACCCTCCTGAAGGGGATCTTCAATTTCTCGCCGGCCACCACCTGGCTCGAAGCCGCCGCCTGGGTGCTCTACGTCGTCCCGGTGATGGCCCTGTACTTCCGCCGTAACCGCAGGGCTGCCCGTCCGGTCACAGCTGCGCCCGTCAGCGCGGGCTCCTGATTCTCCTGCACATCTTTATACCGCCGCACCCAGACACCGCACCAAAGGAAAGAAAATGAAGAAGCACCTGTCCCTGGCACCGGCCGCTCTCCTGGCGGTCACCGCAATGACGCTCAGCGGCTGCACCGACAACAGCGCCGGCATCTCCGGCGCAATTTCCGTGACCAGCACCGCCGACGCCTGCACCGTGTCAACGGAATCCACCCCGGGCGGAACAATCCGCTTTGACGTCACCAATGACGGATCTGAGGTGACGGAGTTCTACCTGCTGGCCGAAGACGGCCTGCGCATTGTGGGCGAGGTCGAGAATATCGGTCCAGGCCTCACCCGTGACCTGGTGCTCGTGGCCCCCGAGGGAAACTATTACACCGCATGCAAGCCGGGAATGGTCGGCGACGGAATCCGTTCCGAATTCACTGTCACCGCGGCTCCAGCCGGGCAGGAAGTCAGCGCCGACCGTGCCGCACTGCAGGACACGGCAGTCAACCTTTACGCCGCTTACGTCAAGGACCAGGCCGCGCAGTTGGTCGAAGGCACCGGTGAGTTCGCTGCAGCGTTTGCGGCCGGCGACGAGGACACGGCCCGCACCCTCTACCCGCAGGTGCGTATGCACTGGGAACGCATCGAACCTGTTGCGGAATCCTTCGGTGATCTGGACCCGATCCTCGACGCACGCGAAGCCGACCTGGAAGAAGGCGACGAGTTCACCGGCTGGCACCGGGCCGAAAAGGACCTCTGGGCCCCGGTGGACTACACGAAGATGACGGCCGAGGAACGCACCTACATCGCGGACAAAATGGTCGCCGACACCAACGAGCTCTACAGCCGTACCCAGGAACTGACCTACACCGCGGACAAGCTGGCCAACGGCGCCAAGGAACTGCTGGACGAAGTGGCCACCGGCAAGGTCACGGGCGAGGAGGAGTTCTTCTCCCACACCGACCTCTGGGATTTCCAAGCCAACGTCGACGGCGCCCGGATCGCCTACGAGGACCTCAAGCCGCTGCTGGCAGAGAACGACGGCGAACTCGACGCCGCCCTCGAGGAGAACTTCTCCGCGCTGCAGGCACTGCTGGACCAGTACCGGGTGGGCGAGGGCTTCAAGCTTTACACCGAACTGACCGACGAGCAGGTCCAGGAGCTGAGTGCCGCCGTTGATTCGCTCAGCGAACCGCTGTCCAAGCTGACTGCCGCGGTGGTGAAGTAGCCAGGTGTCAGTGACTTCCGACGCTGACCCCGGAAAGGGCCGCCTCAGCCGCCGCAGCCTGTTCACGGCGGCGGGGGCGGGCGGCCTCGGCCTGGCGGCGGGCGCCGTCGGCGCCTTTGCTCTCGGCAAGGACAGGGCGGAAGCGGCCGGCGACGTCGTGCCTTTCCACGGCGCGCATCAGGCCGGGATCACCACGGATGCACAGGACCGCATGCACACGGCGGCGTTCGATCTGACCGCTTCCACCCGCCAGTCCGTGATCTCGCTGCTGCGGGATTGGACCGAAGCCGCCGAATCGTTGACGGCGGGCCGGGACATCGGGGAGACCGGCGCCTCGGGCGGAGCCTACGACGCTCCGCCCGAGGACACGGGGGAAGCGCAGGATCTGCACGCGGCGCACCTGACCATTACCTTTGGGTTCGGCCGGACGTTGTTCGTGAAGGACGGGGTGGACCGCTACGGCGTGGCCGCACACTTGCCCGAGGCACTGATCGACCTCCCGCTGTTTTCCGGAGATGCGCTCGAAGAGGGGCGCAGCGGCGGAGACCTGATTGTGCAGGCCTGCGCCGACGATCCGCAGGTGGCTGTGCATGCGGTGCGGAACCTGGCCCGGATTGCCTTTGGCCGGGCACGGGTGCGGTGGTCGCAGATTGGTTTTGGCCGCACCGCGTCCACGTCAGCGGAGCAGAAGACCCCGCGAAACCTGTTCGGTTTCAAGGACGGCACCTCCAACCTCAAGGTTCAGGAGGACGACCTGCTCGCGGAGCATCTCTGGGTCAGCGGCGGTCCGGCAGCCGAGTCCTGGCTCAACGGCGGTACCTACATGGTGGTCCGCCGGATCCGGATGCATATCGAAACCTGGGACCGTACCACGCTGCGCGAGCAGGAGCTGGTGGTGGGCCGCACCAAACGGGAGGGGGCTCCGCTTTCGGGCGGTACGGAATTCACGGCTCCGGACTTCTCGATGCCCGGCCGCGACGGGCCGTTGATCGATCCCGCCTCGCACCTGGCCCTGGCTCATCCGGACCATAACGGCGGCGCCCGGATGCTGCGCCGCGGCTATAACTATACGGATGGTTCCGACGGGCTCGGCCGCCTGGACGCCGGGCAGTTCTTTATCGCCTATTTCGTGGATCCGCGGACCCATTATGTTCCGATGCAGTCGGCCATGGCCAAGAACGACCTGATGGTCGAGTATCTGCGCCACACCGGCAGCGGACTGTTTGCCGTGCCGCCCGGAATTACCCCCGGCGGATACATCGGGCAGGGGCTGTTCGAAGCCTGAGGAACGACCGTGGACGCGCACGGCAGAAAAAGGACGCAGGATAAAAACAGCCGTCCGGTGGAATACCACCGGACGGCTGTTCTCATCTAACGCCCAGGCCCCTCAGGGCCAGGCGTTACACCGCCCGGCGCCTGCGGATAAGCCAAACCCCGGCGGCAACCAGCAGCAGGGCAGCTCCGGCCACATAGGCCCAGCCACGGCCCAGTCCGGTGGCGGCTAGCGGGTCCTGCGATCGAGCGGCCGGGGACGCGCCGTCCGCAGCCGCCGGGCCGGTCCCGGATTCGGCCTGCCCCGTTGCCGTGCCGGTGGTTCCGTCGGCGGGGTCGTCAACGGCGCCCGTGCCGCTACCTTCTTCGGCGGTATCTTCGCCGTTACCGCCGTTTCCCCCGCCCGGAACCGTGCCCGGAGTCGGAGTCGGAGTCGGAGTCGGAGTCGGAATCGGCGTCGGCGTCGGAGCGGGTGACGCGGGATCCGACGGGACAGCCGGAGCGGCCGCGGTCAGGAGGTAAAGGGATACCGCGTTGTCGCCGCCGGCCACCGCATCGGGGCTGCCGTCCGCGTTGATGTCCCCGGCAAAACCGATGGATGTTCCGCCGCGGGTGCCGAGCAACGCGCCGGTTTCCTGGGTCAGGGCGGCGAGGTCCAGGACGCCGCTGCCGGTCCGGGCACCGTATGCGACCCAGGCTTCACCGGCTCCGCCGGCGGAGCCGATGAGGATGTCCGGTGTGCCGTCGGCGTTGAGATCCGGGATGCCTGCCACGGAAACGCCTGTCCGTCCGCCGTCCATGCTGCCGTCGATCCAGTAACCGCGTTCCCGGCTCGTTTCGCAACCGGTGTCGGCGCGGCCGGTGCTGCAGGAAAAGACTGTGGCTCCTTCGGCCTCCGGCGCAGTCATCACCGGAGCAGACGACGCCGCGCCGAACACCACCGCGACGCCCCCGTTGCGGGGAGCGTCAGCCCGGGAAATTCCGTCGGCGCCCACCGCGATGTCGTCCAGGCCGTCGCCGTTGATATCGCCGACGCCGGCGATCGAGGTGCCCAGCCGGTCCCGGGAACGCTCGGGGCCGGCAATCATGAATCCATCCTCATGCAGGGCCGCGAGGTCAAGGGCGCCGGTGCGTCCGCCCCACAAGGCGTAGGCGGCGCCGGGGGAAGCAACGTCGGGGCCCCAGGGCATGGCCGAGTAGGCGCCCACCAGGAGGTCGGCGGTGCCGTCACCGTTCACGTCTCCGGCGCTGCTGACTGCGGCCATGCGGTCCTGCGCAGCCGCTCCGTCAATAGTCCGGATGACCTTTGCGGAGTCTGCCTGGACGTCGATGGTGCGGACGGAAGTCTGCCCCTTGATGATCCAGACCCGGCCGCTGTTGGTGCGGCCGTTGTAGTCGGCCAGCACGTCGCCAACGGCAATGTCAGCCAGCCCGTCGCCGTCGACGTCGCCGGCGTTTGCGACGGAGAAGCCGAAGTTATCAGTGGATTTGTCGCCGGTGGTCTTGTCGGCGGCGCCGGAGTCCTCGATGAAGAATCCCCGGGTGCCCAGGAAATCCAGATCGACGGGAGTGAAGTTCCGGGCGCCGAAGATCACGCTGGCCTGTTGGTATCCGCGGCTGCCGGCGCCGAGGACAAAGTCGTCGAGTCCGTCACCGTTGACGTCGCCCAGACAGGAGACCGACCACCCGACCCAGGCTCCGGCGGGGACGGTGACAGACGGTCCGTCGATCCGGATGGTTCCGGAGGCCTCAGGGTTGGCGACGTCGCCGCCGCTGGGTGAGGAGCTGCCCGCCGGGGCGCCCAAGGCCACGTAGGCGGCGCCGGTATTGGTGTATCCGGGGCGGTCCCAGCCCCAGTCGCCCAGGATAGTGTCATCCAGGCCGTCTCCGTTGATGTCGCAGGTGGACGGGCTGACGCTGGTACCGAAAGTGCCGTTCGGCTCGCCCTGCCAGGTGCTGGCGGCCAGAAGCGGGGGATCAGTGGTTTCTGCGGCGGCCGGCGCAGCGGCGGCCAGTGACCCGAGGCCGACGGCGACGGCGGCAGTCCCGGCCAGCAGGTGTCTCCGCGGTGCGGAGATGGAGTGCTTCTTCATGTGTGTTCTGCTCGTTCCGGGCGTTAGTTGGGGGCGTGGACGCCGTTGTTGTGGCCGTAGTCAGCATCGGTGTCGAACTTCTGCGTGCTGAGGTTGGCCGTGGTGGTGGCGGATCCGGAGACCAGATGCTGGCGGATGCTGCCGGGGAACTCGGTTTCGGTGGCGCCGGCACCATAGGGGTCCGTGTAGACCGTGGCGGGGGTGCCTGCCGCGACCTTGTTCTGGGTCAGATAGAAGTCGCGCTGGGCGCCGTCGAACGGGGAGGCGGGATCCTGCCAGTTCAGCGGAACCGATGCGGCGACGGTGTTCCAGGGGTAAGTCGTGGCGGCGTTGTCGCCCCAGGCCAGGTCCACCGGCCGGGATATGCCGTTGGTGGTGGCGGTGCTGTTTGCTGGGTTGTAGTAGCGGCTGGGGTTGCGCAGGCCGAACCAGGGGTCGAAGTGCGCCAGCTCGGTCTGGCCGTCTGCGGCCATAATCTTGTTTTCGCCCTTCCACAGCTCGTACATGCCCCAGAGGGAGGCGGCATTCCCGGTGGCGTTCTTGGCTACGCATTCGGCGTCGGGAATCTGCCGGAGCCCGCCGTACCCCATGGGCAGTTTGCTGCCGACGGTGGCTACCGGACCGAGGGTGCCGCAGGTCTGGTGGAATTCATTTGAATTGCCGAATTTGCTGAGGGTGGTCGAGATGATTTCCGTTCCGTCCGAGCAGCGGCTGGCGTAAATGGCCTCGTGCGCGTTGTTCGAGGTGGCGTCGGGGGACCAGCTGCCCTGGTGCTGCTTGATCAGGAAGTCGCAGGTGACGATCTCCTGGGTTCCGGGGATGGTCACCCAGTCGCGGAACTCGTCGATGAGCTGGACATCATTGGCGATGAAGATCTTGTGCCCGGCGTTGTCCTCGTGCCGCATGGCCATGCCTTCGTGGCTGGCCCCGTACGTCATCAGCGCCTCGCTGGCGTAACCGAAGGGAATCCCGGTCTTGCCGCCGTCGGTGTCTTCGGGGGTGAGGTGGTCTACGACCCAGCCGTAGATATCGGAGCTCGCGGGATCCGCTCCGTGCTCGTGGCCGAAGGTGCACAGGGTCCCGGTGGCCGGGTCGGTGACCTGGGCGGGGTGCCAGGTGGGATAAATCTTTCCGTCGGGCCCCAGCGCGGTGTAGCTCGCGTGGAGTTCCTTGGAACAGGTGTCATAAGCGGTGGGCGTCCAGTTCCGCTCCGTGTAGGCGGTTGAGTACTGGGAATCTCCGGACGGTTCGTGGCCTTCGTGGCTGGGCTCGGCCGTGGGCGTGGACTCAGGTGATGCGGAGGCCTCGGGCGTTGTGGAGGGCTCGGGCGTTGCTGAGGGCAGGGACTCCGCTGCGGCAGTCTCCTGCGCACCGGGCGCATGAACCCCGTGGCCTGAATCGACGGCTGGATTGTGCTGCGCCGTGGCCTCCTGGCTGTCATCCTCGGCTTCGGCGGCTGCCGTGGCCTCGGCCTGCTGTGCCTGGGGCGCCGGCTCCAGGGCCTGGGCCGACGGTGCGGTCAGGGACAGAGCGGCCAGGCCTCCCGCGGCCAGCGCGCCCGCGGCGATAGCTCCGGCCAGCGGATGCCACCGGCGGAGGGTTCCGGCGGCGGATTCGCCGCGAACGTTCGTGTGGTTCTTCAAGACAACCTGATCCGGCCTCAACCAATAGGTCAGGCCTTGTGAGTGGGGGGAAACGATGAAATAACGCGGAAATGATGAGCCGCACCTAGGTGAGGACGACCTAAGTAGTGCTTGAGAATCGTATAAAGACCCGAGTTACGCAACAAATTTGTGTGCTAATTATTACCGCGGTCTTAACGCGGCAGGGAAGGCGCATTTCCGGGTGGGAGTAAGGAGCGGTTATCTGTGACCCATCGGCGGCCGTATCCCGGATGCGACGTCGATGGCCGGCTTTCGCCGCTGGGACCTTAAGCTGGTAGTTGTAGCTTCTGCCCTCCGCAGTCCCTGGCCGTGCAACCTGCCGGTACATACTGCCCCAGGGACACCAGAAGAGGACCGCACCCAGCGGCCCTCTCGACACGAATAGAACGGCGGTACCATTCCATGGCTTCGACCAAATCCAAGCTGGATCCCATCATCTCCCTGGCCAAGCGCCGGGGGTTCGTCTTCCAGTCGGGAGAGATTTACGGCGGGTCCCGGTCCGCATGGGATTACGGTCCCCTGGGTGTCGAACTCAAGGAAAACATCAAGAAGCAGTGGTGGCAGCACATGGTCCGCGGCCGTGACGACGTCGTCGGGCTGGATTCCGCCGTCATCCTTCCGCGCCAGGTCTGGGAAGCTTCCGGACACGTAGAGGTGTTCTCGGATCCGCTGGTGGAGTGCCTGAGCTGCCACAAGCGCTACCGGGCCGACCACCTCGAAGAGGCTTACGAGGAAAAGAAGGGCCACGCCCCCGAAAACGGCCTGGCCGACATTGCCTGCGCCAACTGCGGCACCAAGGGCCAGTGGACCGAGCCGCAGGAATTCTCCGGCCTGCTCAAGACCTTCCTCGGCCCCGTGGCCAATGAAGAAGGCATGCACTACCTGCGCCCCGAAACCGCGCAGGGCATCTTCGTGAACTTCAATAACGTGCTGACCACTTCGCGGAAGAAGCCGCCGTTCGGCATCGGCCAGATCGGCAAGAGCTTCCGCAACGAAATCACGCCGGGCAACTTCATCTTCCGGACCCGCGAGTTCGAGCAGATGGAAATGGAATTCTTCGTCGAGCCGGGCACGGACGAGGAATGGCACAAGTACTGGATTGAAAACCGGTTCAACTGGTACACCGAACTGGGCATCAACCCGGAGAACCTGCGCCTCTTCGAGCACCCCCTGGAAAAGCTCAGCCACTACTCCAAGGGCACCACCGACGTCGAATACCGCTTCGGCTTCCAGGGCTCCGAGTGGGGCGAGCTCGAGGGCATCGCCAACCGCACCGACTTCGACCTCGGCACGCACTCCAAGCACTCCGGCACGGACCTGAGCTACTTCAACCAGGCCACAAACGAACGCTTCACCCCGTACGTGATTGAGCCTGCCGCCGGCCTGACCCGTTCCTTCATGGCGTTCCTCGTGGACTCCTACACCGAGGACGAGGCCCCCAACGCGAAGGGCGGCGTCGACAAGCGCACCGTCCTGAAGCTGGATCCGCGCCTCGCCCCGGTCAAGGCCGCCGTGCTGCCGCTGAGCCGTAACGAGGACCTTTCGCCCAAGGCCAAGGACCTCGCCGCACAGCTGCGCCGCAACTGGAACATCGACTTCGACGACGCCGGCGCCATTGGCCGCCGGTACCGTCGCCAGGACGAAATCGGCACCCCGTTCTGCATCACCGTCGACTTCGACACGCTCGAAGACCAGGCCGTGACCGTGCGCGAACGCGACACCATGGCGCAGGAGCGCGTGAGCCTGGACAAGGTCGAGGGCTACCTGGCCGAACGGCTGATCGGCGCGTAATGGCTATTTCGTTCCGCGAATGGCGTGAAGATGACGATCTCAAGCTCAACCAGCTCTGGGGCGACCCGGAGAGTGCGCAGGCCGGGCAGTTCCGTGCCGTGCTGCGTCCGTCCTCCAACGAGCCGTGGAGCCGCTGCATCGTGGCCGAAGACGACGGCATTCCGGTAGCCGCCGGCGTCGTTTACGAGACGAGCCTGCACCCGGACCGGCTGTGGGCCTACGTGGAGGTGGCCCGGGAAAACCGGCGCGCCGGTCTGGGCACCACCCTGCTGGACATGCTGCGCAAGGAAGCCGAGTCGGCGCCGTCGGGCGTAACCAAGCTCCGCGCGAAGGTGGAGCCGGGCACCCCGGCCGCCGCGTTCGCCGAAGCCGCCGGGCTCACCCCGATCCAGCGGTCCTGCGTAGTGCTGGTGGAACCGGGCAAGCTGAAACTGCCCGTGTTCACCGACGACGGACCCCAGCTGGATGAGGCAGCCACCGGTTCGGTGGAGCTCACCCAGTCGGTCACGCAGTTCTACAACGCCGTGCATGACTGGGACCGCGCCGACATGACCCTCGGCCGTGCCCAGCAGATGCTGCTCAACGACGCCACCGGAGCATCCGGCGCCGTCGTGCTGCGGGACAAGCCGAAGAAGGACGGCGGGAAGATTGCCGCCTTCGCCGTGAGCTACACGCAGGAACGTACGGACGAACCCGCCGACGTGCTGGTGGGCTACGACACCACCCTGGACCTCGACGAGGCGCAGGCCGCGGTGGAGTCCCTGGTGGCGATGCTCGCGTACCAGTACCCGGTGCAGCTGGAAGTGGACGAGTCCATGACCGCGGTGGTCCGGGCCCTGGAACCGCTGATCAAGGCGGGCGTGGCCCGGCAGGTCGGCAGTGAAACGCTGATCCTCAGCGACTAGTCCTTCTCAGCAGAATAGTCCTTCTCAGCAGAACGAAAAGAGGCGGTCCCCGCGCAATGCGGGGGCCGCCTCTTTTGTGTCAGGACGGTGGTCGCGGGACCGTGTAGTTGACGGCTAACACTGAGCCATGAGCCACTCTTTTGCCGATGCTTCGTCGTCGTTGTACGAAAGGATTGTTTCGTCAGGGGGGATCGGTCCGTCATAGACCTTCCCGAACCGGTCCTGGTTATGAGCGACCGTGATGGCGAGGATGGCGCCGTCGTCCATCTGGATCAAGTCGTTCAAAGAAGGGTACCCTCGTGTGTCCCGTCCGAAGCTCCTGACGCCGTCCTGCCCTTCCAGTGCGACGATAATTGCTTCCCCGGCACTGACGGTTCCCCTGTCCTGGAGGATCGCGACGCGCGGCGAATCTATCCGGGGAAACGGAACGGCAGAATCCGACCACACGCTTCCATCCGGTGCAATTATCCGGGGGCCCTCGAACCTAAGTCCGGTGGTGCTTCCATCCGGGTACGCATAGGACAGCACTTCGCCGTCTTCAATCAAGGGAGTGACGGCACCAAGGATCGAATAAATGCTCCCGCCCGAGTGGCTTCTTAGATCGAGGATCCAGCCGCACTGGACTGTCGGAGCGGCCTCCGCTATCTGCAGGATGCCGGTATCGGTGTACTGCTGAAGTGCTTCGAGGTCGTCACTGGCGAACCCCGGTAATTTGATGACGCCGATCCGATCCTTGACCTCGGCTTCCGGAAGGGCATGGTCGCCGTTGGCCTCCCGATATGCGAGCGTTTGCTCCGGTGCGGAGAAGGAACTGTGGGGCCCGCCTGCGATCCGAGCAAGGCGGTCCAGTAAAGCGTGGGCCGCAGCCATACTCTCAAGGTCGCCTGCATCAGCCAGCGCATCCTCCCGTGCCTGTCTCCACTGCGCGGTGTCCGCGTTTATCCCTTTGTCCATGCTGCCCAGGGCCCGCCGCACATACCTCTCTTCCACCGTTTCCGGCGCATTCGAGTGGATTGACGGTCCAAAGAACGTCACAAAGATAAGAGCCACCAGTACGGCAACTGCCCCTGTGGTCCAAATTCTCTTAGACGGCATAGCGTCGATGCTATTGCAGAATGCCGCAATGTCACGGACAGGGTTAGTCCCCGTCGCTCAGGCCTGCAGCCGCCCGGACAACGCGTACAGCACGGCTGCGGCCACGTCTTCCACGGAGCGTTCCGGATCAAACACCAGCCAGTCGAGCGCACCCATCAGAGTGGCACCGAAGACGCTGCCTGCAATCAGGGTCAGCTGGTCGGAACCGCGGTCGGAACCGCCGTCGGGCAGGCCGGAGGGCACGCCGGTCTGCCGGATGGGCTCCACGAACTCGGCCAGCGCCTCCTGCCGCAGCAGGTGCAGGGAGTGCTGCCAGGTCCGGTCGGTGCGCAGGATCTCCGCGGCCATGAGCTTGGCCAGGGCACGGTTTTCGGACAGCAGTTCCAGCAGGGCGCGGACCATCGACTCGATGGCCTGCCAGCCGGTCAGGCCGCTCCGCGCATTCCGGAGACACTCGGTCAGGGTGCCCACGCCCTCCAGCAGGAGCTGTTCGAAGAGCTTGTCCTTGGAGGAGAAGTTGTAATAGAGGCTGCCCTTGGCCACCCCGGCCCGTTCGGCCACATCATCCATGGTGGTTCCGGAGATGCCGTTGGCGGCGGCCAGGTCCAATGCGGCGTCGAGTATGGCGCGCTTGGTGCCGGATTCGCGAGGCATGCGGCAATGAGTCCTTAGACGGAAGGGAAGTGCTGTCCCTTCGATCTTAGATGCCGCCGGGGCAGGCGCCGGATTACGGTGCCGGTGCGGCCGGAGGTATCACCGGAGGTTCGAAGCTGAAGGTCATGCCCAGCAGCCAGACCAGCAGCAGCACCACCGGGAGATGGATGGTGAACTGAAGGAAGGTGAATCCCACCAGGTCCCGTGCCCGCAGCTTCAATACCGCCAGCAGCGGGAGCATAAAGAAGGGATTCACCAGGTTCGGCAGGGCCTCGGCAATGTTGTAGATCTGCACGGTCCAGCCCAGGTTCATTTCGACGTCGGTGGCTGACTGCATCACGTAGGGTGCCTCGACCAGCCACTTCCCGCCGCCGGACGGGACAAAGATGCCGAGGATGGCGGTGTAGACGGCTATGACCACGGCAAAGCCGCCGCCGGAACCGATGCTGGTGAAGAACTCCGCCAG
Source organism: Arthrobacter sp. zg-Y238 (assembly GCF_024385525.1). Taxonomy (GTDB): domain Bacteria; phylum Actinomycetota; class Actinomycetes; order Actinomycetales; family Micrococcaceae; genus Arthrobacter_B; species Arthrobacter_B jinronghuae. The sequence goes on from NZ_JANFLU010000015.1 coordinate 57,374, forward strand.
ATGCTCGGAGACGGTCATGCCGCCCGATCCCTCGGCCTTGGTCAGGATGGCCGCCATGGCCGCATACAGGGGGAACTGCACCAGGATGCCGGCCGTTGCCGGAACGGCTTTGGTCACCGCCTGGAGGAAGTTGCGCGGGGTGCCGTGCAGCACCAGGCCCAGGATCAGGAAGACCAGCAGATAGCCGTTCAGGCTCGAGATAACGGTTAGGAAGGGCTTGGTCAGGAACTGCGATACCAGCCAGCCGGCGGTGAGCAGGCCGAGCAGCACCGGCAGGATGCGGCTGTACTCCAGCCACTCGCCGGGCCGCTCGCGCTGGGCTGCCGGTTCCGGGGAATCGTCCAGGTCCACGCCGAGGTCCTGTGCCGTGCGGATGGCGGCCCCGCGCGGAGCGGAGAAATGGGCAATGAGGGTGGTCAGGGCGATCAGGATGGCGCACGTCAGGAGGGACTGCCAGGTGAAGATGGTCTTGCCGAAGTCGAGCACACCGGTAATCTCCAACAGCGCGGGCGGGAGAGAGGCCGCCGTCGCCTGCAACTGCGCCGCGGAGGAAGAGAGTCCCAGCGCCCACACGGCTCCCAGTCCCATAAACGCCGCCGCACCCAGGGCACGGTAGTCCACCTGCAGGTCCCGCCGGCGGGCAATTGCCCGTGCCAGCAGACCGCCGAAGACCAGGCTGAGCCCCCAGTTCAGGAAGGACACGGACATGGACAGGAACGCAACAAAGCTCACTGCGGTGGCCGCTGTCTGCGGAACAAGCGCCAGCCGTGCAATCAGCCGTGCCACCGGCGGGGACGTAGCCACGGTGTAGCCGGTAAGCACCACCATGGCCATCTGCAGGGTAAAGGCCGTGAGGTCCCAGAAGCCGTTCCCGAAGGAATCCACCACGGCCTGCGGCGAGGAACCGTTCAGCAGGGCCGCCAACGCGACCAGAACGACGCCGCCGAGGGCGAAGACATATGCATCCGGGAACCACTTTTCCGTCCACCGGGCCATCACCTGGGCTACACGGGCCAGCCCCTTCTCGGACGGTGCGGAGGTGCTTTTGGCAGCGGTGGTCATGGGGAGCCTCGAATCTTCGGTTGCAGCGGCGAAACCGATTGATGCGGAAGGGAAAAGTGATGCAGATCACCAGCACGCTAGGGGTGGCAGGGGAGCGGTGTCAATTCCCCGCGCCGGGGGCGTTTCGCGGGCTCGGCGCCGGGCGGTATCGGATTTGCATCGGCTTGCGAGAATAGAGGGGTGACTGTTTTATCTCCGGAACTCAAGCTTGAGCTTCCCCCGCTGCAACTAGGCCCGATCACCGTGGACACCCCGGTGATCCTGGCACCCATGGCCGGCATCACCAACAAGGCCTTCCGCCGGCTCTGCCGTGAATACGGGGGAGGGCTGTACGTGACTGAGATGGTCACCTCCCGTGCCCTCGTGGAACGCTCGCCGGAATCCATGCGGATCATCAAGCACGACGACGACGAAAAGGTCCGTTCCGTCCAGCTCTACGGTGTGGATCCCAAGACCGTCGGTGCAGCCGTCCGCCTCCTGGTCGAGGAGGACCGCGCCGACCACATTGACCTGAACTTCGGCTGCCCCGTCCCGAAGGTCACCCGCAAGGGCGGCGGTTCGGCCCTGCCGTGGAAGCTGGACCTGTTCACCGCGATTGTGCAGACGGCGGTAAAGGAAGCCTCCCGGGGCAACGTGCCGCTGACCATCAAGATGCGCAAGGGCATTGACGAGGACCACCTGACCTTCCTTGATGCAGGGAAGATCGCCCGCGACTCGGGTGTGGCGGCCGTGACCCTGCATGGCCGTACGGCCTCGCAGTTCTACTCCGGCAAAGCCGACTGGTCCGCCATCGCGGAACTGCGCGAGGCCCTGCCGGACATGAACGTCCTGGGCAACGGCGACATCTGGTCCGCCGAGGACGCCATCCGCATGGTGCGCGAAACCGGCGTTGACGGCGTCGTTATCGGACGCGGCTGCCAGGGCCGCCCGTGGCTCTTCGGTGACCTGGAAGCCGCCTTCGAGGGAAGCACCGAGCGGCACCGGCCCGGATTGAAGCAGGTGTCCGACAGCGTGTACCGGCATGCCGAACTGCTGGTGGAAACCTTCGGCGACGAAGTGATTGCCCTGCGCGACATCCGCAAGCACATGGCCTGGTACTTCAAGGGCTACGTAGTCGGGGGAGACCTCCGCGCTAAACTGGCGACGGTACCGTCCCTGGCGGTCCTCCGCGAACTGCTTGACCAGCTGGACCCCGACGCTCCCTACCCCGGCACAGACGCCGAGGGACCGCGCGGACGGGCCGGAACACCCAAAAAGACAGCGCTGCCGGAAGGTTGGCTGGACGGGCGGGAACTCAACGCCGCCCAGAAATCCATCATCTCCGCAGCCGAACTCGACGTATCAGGCGGCTAAAGCAACCCATGACCTTCCCGCAGGCAGTAGAAACCGCAGGCTATACCGAAGTTGACCTGGCCCGCTGGGTATCGGAACCGGCTAAGAACACCAACCGCACGCAGTTCGGCCGCGACCGTGCGCGGGTGCTGCATTCCTCCGCGCTGCGCCGGCTCGGTGCCAAGACCCAGGTGGTCGCCCCGGACACGGACGACTTCGTCCGTACCCGGCTGACGCACAGCCTTGAGGTGGCGCAGGTGGGCCGGGAACTGGGCAATGCGCTCGGCTGCGATCCCGACGTCGTCGACGCCGCGTGCCTGTCCCACGACCTGGGGCACCCGCCCTTCGGCCACAACGGCGAGACCGCGCTGAACGATATTGCGCATGCGATCGGCGGGTTCGAAGGTAACGCCCAGACGCTGCGGCTGCTGACCCGGCTGGAACCGAAGATCATTGCGCCCGACGGCACGCCCGCCGGGCTGAACCTGACCCGGGCCAGCTTGGATGCCGCCACCAAGTACCCGTGGTCCATTGCTGACGCTCCGCTCGTCAACGGCCACCGCACCACCAAGTTCGGTGTGTACGAGGATGACCTGCCCGTCTTCACCTGGCTGCGCGACGGCGCCCCGGACGGCCGTTCCTGCCTTGAAGCGCAGGTGATGGACCTGGCGGATGACATCTCCTATTCGGTGCACGACGTCGAAGACGCGATAGTCGCCGGCCACGTCCAGCTCAAGTGGCTGGACAATCCCGACCAGCGTGCCCGCGTGGTCGGCTACACCCAGCAGTGGTACCTGCCCGGTGTCGAGGCTGCCGCCATTGACGCGGCCCTCGCCCGGCTGGAAGCCACCAATGTCTGGGTGCGCGAATCGGACGGCAGCCGCCGTGCGATGGCGGCCCTGAAGGACATGACCAGCCAGCTCATCGGCCGGTTCTGCAACAGCGCCCTCGAAGCGACGCGCGGCATCTACGGCACCGACCCGCTGACCCGGTACAACGCCGAAATGGTGGTCCCCGAGGACACCCAGCTGGAAATCGCCGTCATGAAGGGCCTGGCCACCACGTTCGTTATGACCACCGACCAGCGCCAGCCGCTGTATGAGCGCCAGCGTGAGATCCTCACGGCCCTCGTCGCCCAGCTCTCCGCCACCGGGGATAAGCATCTGGACCCGATGTTCGCCGCAGACTGGCGGGACGCGGCCGACGACGGCGCCCGGCTGCGCGTCGTCGTCGACCAGGTGGCCTCGCTGACAGACGGCTCGGCACTCGCCCTGCACGAGCGGCTGGTAGGCCCGGTTCCGGCGCTCTGGTAGAGATAGCGGCCAGCTCTCTGGCGGTGGGGTGTGTGCCCCGTTAGCCTCTGGCGCGGGGTGGTTCAGCGTTCGGTGATTCACTATCGCCGGATGGTCGGCCGAACACGCGTACCCGAGGACCGCCATGAGCACACAGCAGACAACCCGTTCCCGTCAGGAAAGGAAGCCGACGGTTCCACTCTCGGAGCCTCCTGGTTTTCCTGCTAGGCCTGGCGATGTTGCCGCTGGGGCTGCCCGCGCAGGCCGCCCTGGATCCCGGGCCTCTTCTTGGTGCGCCTCCTGCCAGCAACTCGAACACTGACATCGTGATCACCTCGCTGGGTGCCGGGACAAGGGTGTCGGGAGGGCTGCCGCCCCAGGGGCAAACCTGGCCCATTGACGCGTATCCCGCCGGTGTTCCGGCCGGGTACCAGACGGAAAACGTCAGCTTTGCCGGCATCATCAATACCCAGGACGCCAGCGGCACCACCACTGCCGAGATGTACTGCATCGACCTGCGCACCTCCACGAGAGCGGGAATCGGCTACGAAAACGGCTCCTGGGATGAGTCCAACGTTCCCAACATCGGGTACGTCAACCGGATCCTGAACACCTACTATCCGAGTACCAACCTTCCGGCAGGCAACGTCAACAACAAGGCCGCCGCAGTGCAGGCTGCCATTTGGTTCTTCACGGACGGGTTTGTCCTCAATCGGCAGAGTTCTCTCTACTCGACCGTCGCCGGGATAGTGAACGACACCATCGCAGCCGGTCCCCTGGAGGAGCCGGACCCTCCGGCGATCGCAATTACTCCGCCCACTACCGGAGCACCCGTGACCGGAGTGGCAGGGCCGCACACGGTGACGTCGGAAGCGGACGAAATCGAAGTAACGGTGGATGAGGGATTCAGCCTCTACGCCGACGCCGACGGGACCGTTCCGTTGAACAGTCCGGTGCCCAGCGGAACGCAGATCTGGGTGCGCAGCGACACGGGCGCAACGGGACCGGCAAACCTTACGGCCCGGGCCGCGGTCACCGTACCCACAGGCAACGTCTATCTCTACGACGCGGCAACACCGGGGGTGGACAACGCGCAGAAGCTGATCCTGGCTGTCACGCGGGAACTCAGCTCCAATGCGACGGCAGCCGCAGCCTTCACCGAGGTGGGCTCCCTTACCGTCACGAAGACGATTGCCGGCCCGGCCGCCGGCAGCCAGGACGCCGTCGTAATCACTATCGACTGCGGCGCAGACAACCAGTTCACCTTCAGCATCGACGCGGAGGCCACCGGCACACTCTCCGAGACGTTCAACGACATCCCCGCGGGCTCCACCTGCACCATTGCGGAACCGACCGACGGCGACAATGACAGCGTCCAGGTCAGCACCATCCTGCCCGGCGCTGTCACCATCGTGTCCGGAACCACTGCCACGGCGGCGGTCACCGACACCTATACCTTTACGCCCGGAACGCTGGTGGTCACCAAAACCAACACCGGGGAGGCGGCCGGGGCCCAGGGCGAGGTGACGATCTCCGTGGTCTGCACCCTGGATGGCACCACCGTGGTGGACACCACGGTGACCATTCCGGAGGGAACTATTACCCCGGAGCCAGCCGAATTCCCCGACCTTGATGCCGGCACCAGCTGCACGGTGACGGAAACCGTTGACGGCTCAACTACCGCCGTGGCCGTTACCGTGACCGGTGAAGGGACCGTAACGGTCCCGGCCGCGGGCAGCGTTACTGCCGCACTGGCCAATGACTACACCTTCACCGCGGGGACACTCGCCGTCCGGAAGGACATTGCCGGGACGGGGGCCGGGAGGCAGGGCGTTGTCACGCTGCAGGTGACCTGCACCGCTGCAGGCGCGACGGTCCTGAACACGACCGTGCCCATTGCGGCCGGCACCACGGAACCAACCACCGAGGAGTTTGAGGATCTGCCTGCGGGAGCCACCTGCACGGTCACGGAGACCGCCGACGGCGCCAACACCGAGGTCAGTGTGGAAACTGTGGTTGATCCAGCGGGCGGAACTGTCACCGTCCCCGCGGGCGACGGCGTGGAGGTCACGGTGACGGATACGTACACCGTGAATCCCGGGGCCCTGATAGTTGACAAGGTGATTGCCGGCCCGGCAGCCCGGGAGCAGGGTCCCATCACGGTCGAGGTCGTCTGCACCGCCGACGGAGAAGAGGTGATCCGCCAGGACATCCCCATTGAAGCAGGCGCCGGAGGAACCGTTCCCGGCACTGTCAGCGGAATCCCGGAAGGTGCGAGCTGCGCTGTCTCTGAACCCGCAACGGGTGAAACGCCTGCAGTGGGTGTCACCGTGGAGCTGCCTGAGGATGTGACCATAGCCGCCGGGCAAACGGCGGAAGCTACCGTCACCAATACCTACGCGGTGAACCCGGGCTCCCTGACCGTCACCAAGGTCATTGCCGGTGATGCGGCAGGAAACCAGGAGTACGTGGAGGTCGATGTCCTGTGCACCCTGGACGGGGTGACGGTGTTCGAGGAGACCTCGCAGGTTCCGGCCGGCACCACCGAAGACGTGGGCGCGGTGTTCTCGAACATCCCGGCAGGTGCCTCCTGCGCCATTACGGAACCGGTGACCGGGGCCACCGCCGCCGTCACCGTCGACACTGATGTGCCCGCCGACGTCGAAATACTCGCAGGCGATACCGTCGGCACCACCGTGACGAATACCTATGCGTTTCTCCCGGGCACGCTTGCCGTCACCAAGGTCATTGCCGGTGAGGCTGCGGGGGAGCAGGGGGAGATTATCCTGCAGATCCGGTGCGGCCCGGACGGTTCGGTGCTGGATGAAACCGTGAGCATTCCCGCCGGCGCCACGGGGGACGTGACCGCTGAATTCGGCGGTCTGGCTGCGGGCAGTGAATGCACGGTGACGGAGACAGCCAGCGGGGCCACGTCTGCGGTGCAAGTGGTCTCGGCCCTTCCGGCTCCGGTCACCATCCCGGCCATGGGTACCGCCACGGCAGAGGTGTCCAACACGTTCAGCTTCGTAGCGGGTTCGGGTTCCGCGGATCGGCCGGCGCAGTACAAGCCGAGCCGGCCGTACCTGCCTGCCACCGGCTTGGAGGTATCCGCCGGTGCCTATCTGGCGCTGGGCGCAGGGCTGTGCCTGATCGGCGGCCTGGGGATCTTCCTCAGCCGGCGTCCGGACGAGGAGAACTAAGGGAACCGGATATTGGAGGCGTTTCGGCGTCCGCGGCTCCATTCGCGGACGCCGAACGCATCTTCCCAGCTTGGCCGGGGCTTCCCAGTCGGTTTGGCGGGGAAGAATAGACTGGATGCTATGGCCGGACTGATCAAGCGTGAAGACATCGATGAAGTGCGGCTGCGCACTGATATCAAGGCCGTGATCGACGGTTATGTGACCCTGAAATCGGCGGGTATCGGTTCCTTCAAGGGGCTGTGCCCTTTCCACGACGAGCGCTCGCCGTCCTTCCATGTCCGCCCGCAGGTGGGCACGTACCACTGCTTCGGCTGCGGTGAGAGCGGCGACGTCATCTCCTTCGTGCAGAAGATGGACCACGGCACCTTCTCCGAAACGGTAGAGAAACTCGCCGCTAGGCTCGGCTACGAGCTGCACTACGAAGACGGCGGCACCGGACCCCGCCGCGAAGACGTGGGCAAGCGCCAGCGCCTGCTGGATGCGCACAAGGTAGCGGCGGAGTTCTTCCGCAGCCAGCTCGGCACCCAAGGTGCCGCCGCTGCCCGGAACTTCCTGCAGGAACGCGGCTTCGACCCGGCAGCCGCGGAGCACTTCGGGGTCGGCTACGCACCGCAGGGGTGGGATTCGCTGCTCAAGCACCTTACGTCGAAGGGCTTCACCCGCGAGGAACTGGCCGAGACCGGAATGTTCTCCACCGGTTCGGATGCTTCGCGGTTCTATGACCGCTTCCGGGGCCGGCTGATCTGGCCTATCCGCGACCTCACAGGTGCGGTGATCGGTTTCGGCGCGCGCAAGCTCTACGAAGACGACCAGGGCCCCAAGTACCTCAACACCCCCGAAACGCCGCTCTACAAGAAATCCCAGGTCCTTTACGGCATCGACCTGGCCAAACGGGACATTGCCAAGACCCGGCAGCTGGTGGTCGTGGAAGGCTACACCGACGTGATGGCGTGCCATCTGGCCGGCATCACCACCGCCGTCGCCACCTGCGGCACTGCCTTCGGCACCGACCACATCAAGATTGCCCGCCGGCTGCTCTCCGATGACGGCACCGGGGGAGAGGTCATCTTCACCTTCGACGGCGACGCCGCCGGACAGAAGGCAGCACTGCGCGCCTTCGAAGAGGACCAGCGTTTCACCGCCCAGACCTACGTGGCCGTTGACCCCAACGGCATGGACCCGTGCGACATCCGCCAGACCCACGGCGACTCCGCGGTCGCCGAGCTGATCTCTTCCCGCCGCCCGCTTTTCGAGTTCGCCATCCGCTCCACGCTGCGCAAGTTCGATCTCAACACCGTGGAGGGCCGCGTTTCCGCGCTGCGCGCCGCGGCACCGGTGGTGGCGGACATTCGTGACCCGGCCATGCGTCCTGCCTATGCCCGGGAACTCGCCGGGTGGCTGGGGACCGACGTCGACGACGTCAGCCGGGCGGTCAATGCCGCAGCCAAGCGCGGAACGGCGGGGGCCGGCGGAGACAATGCCGGACAGTCGGCACCGGCCGGGCGGCGCCAGGAAGGGCAGCAGACCCGGCAGCAGTTCGGGCGCGGCGGCCAGCAGGGCGGCGGCCAACAGCAATACGGCCAGCAGCGAGGGGGCCAGCAGCAGTACGGCCGGCGCGATGAGCAGTCACCGCGGCAGTGGCAGGGCCAGCAGAGCGAGCAGCAGGAGCCGGAGCCTTCATCCGGGTTCAGCCGTCCCAACCCGAATGATCCCGCCGCCCGGATGGAACGGCAGGCGCTGGAAGTCGCCCTGCAGCAGCCGGGCATGCTCGACGCCGGACAGTGGGAACGCTTCAAGGCGGCCCGGTTCACGGTTCCGGCCTACGTGGCTGTCCATGACGCAATCCGTGCCGCCGGTGAAGCCGGAACCGCCCCCGCCTCCTGGGTGGAACGGGTCCGCGAGGAACTACCGGACCCGCTGCGGGGTTTCGTCAGCGAGCTGGCCGTGACGCCGCTGCCGGCCCGGGATGCCGATGCGCTGGCCCTGTACTGCCGGGACATTTTGAACCGGCTCTTTGAGCTGCAGGTGACGCACCTCAAGGCTGAGAAGCTGGGGCAGTTGCAGCGGCTGGACCCCAACGCCGATCCGGAACTGTTCCACCAGCTCAACCGTGAGCTCATGGAGCTGGAGATGCAGCGCCGGGCCCTGCGGGGAGACCAGTAACCGCCCGGATTCCTCCGGCAGGGTGCCGATTTCGTTTCGGCGCGGAATCTCTGTAAAGTAAAACCTGCCGCTTTCCCCCGTAGCTCAATTGGCAGAGCATTCGACTGTTAATCGAAGGGTTACTGGTTCGAGTCCAGTCGGGGGAGCAACTAAGAAGGCCCCTGATCTGCAGCTATGCGGATCAGGGGTCTTTTTTGTGCTGCCCGAGCTCACCAAGCATGGCGCCGAGCCCGGCAGCAAGGACGTGCGCCTGGGCCAGCGGCATCCACCAGCAGGTCCAGGCTGCGGGCGGCCCGCCGTGCTCCGGATCCGGCTCTCCGGCGTCCCATCGGGTAGTCGGATCCATTGGCGGGACTTCCAGCCAGAAGAAGTGCCGGGCGGCAATCTCCTGGCGCATCGGCCGCAGGTCGTACCGGGACTCGCCGAGATATCCCGCAACCCTGCCGGTTCGCCCGGTTTCTTCCTGCAACTCGCGGACTGCGGCATCGGCCGGCTCTTCACCGGGCCGGATAGTTCCCGCCGGGACCTGTACGCCCGTGACTGCCAGGGGCACTTCCTTATGGGTGAAAACCAGCAGATGGCCCTGCTGTACCGCATAGCAGACAACTTTCGGGACCTGTTTGACCATGCGCAACTGTCTCACGGCCTCCGCATCCGCAGCCCAACAGCGCGCCGGAGCGGCCTTGGTTCGGAAGCACCGGGAAATTCCTGTATAGTTGAGGACGCCGCTTTCCCCCGTAGCTCAATTGGCAGAGCATTCGACTGTTAATCGAAGGGTTACTGGTTCGAGTCCAGTCGGGGGAGCCAGCAAAGGGTCTGCAACACGGGTTTTCCCGTGTCGCAGGCCCTTTTTCGTGGGATCTTCAGTGATCTTCCCGCGGTTTGTCGGAATACCTGCACTTTGTCCGGTTTCCTCCGGTGCGCGGCGCAGGAAACCCGACAAAACGCAGGGATCCGGACAAAGCGCAGGGAAGCACGCTGGCCGGACCTCGCCCGGCGCCACCCCGCCGTCCCAGCCGCAGCGGCGGCCGCTTCCGGGTAGCTGACTCCCGCCGGGACAGGGCCGGTACCCTGTGAGGTGAGCGACATCAGGTGAGTTCCCCTTCCACGGTTCCGGTTCCCCGACGCGACTCTCGGCCCGGTACTGGCACTGAAATTCAAGGGCCAGGGCTTGGAATCCGAATGAACCGTTGAGGGCCCATCTGCCTTTGGAGGCGTACTCCGGCTACCGTGCATGAACAAGCATGCTTAGTGTTATGCGTAGGCTTAAGTGTTTTGACACCAGTCACGTGTACGCAGCTAGTTGAGTAGAAAACGAGGAACGGTCGATGGGCGCGACGCAGCCAGGACCTAACAAGGACGGATCCGAACGGGTGGCCCACCCCGGCAAGGTGATTGGTGTCACCGTTGCCGCAGCGGTGGGCGGATTGCTCTTCGGGTTCGATACCGCAGTGATCAACGGTGCGGTGGATGCCATCGGTGAGGAATTCACTCTCAGCCCGGGCGTCCTGGGCTTTACCGTTGCCATTACGCTGCTCGGCTGTGCTGCCGGTGCATGGTTTGCCGGCCAGCTGGCGGACAAGCTGGGCCGCAAATTGGTTATGGTCGGTGCCGCCGTGCTGTTTGCGGCCAACTCCGTGGGTTCGGCACTGGCCTTCTCCGAGTGGGACCTCATGCTCTGGCGGCTGGTCGGCGGCCTGGCCATCGGTACCGCGTCCGTCATCGCCCCCGGTTACATTGCCGAAGTGGCACCCGCAAAATGGCGCGGTGCGCTGGGCTCAGTCCAGCAGCTGGCAATCACGATCGGCATCTTTGCCGCCCTGCTCTCCGATGCCTTCCTGGCGAACACCGCAGGCAGCGCGCTCGGCGAACTGTGGTGGGGCCTGCCGGCCTGGCGCTGGATGCTGCTGGTCGGCGTCGTCCCCGCCATTGTCTACGGTGTCCTCGCACTGACCATTCCGGAATCCCCGCAGTACCTGGTCCGGAAGAACCGTGACGCGGAAGCCGCCAAGGTGCTCACCACCATCTCCGGCGTGACGGATACGGACCGCAAGATCGCCGACATCCGCGACAGCTTCAAGAGCCCGCAGCCGACGTTCCGGGACCTGCGCGGTCCCAAGTTCGGGCTCCAGCCCATCCTGTGGGTCGGTATGGCCATTGCCGCATTCCAGCAACTGGTCGGCATCAATGCGATCTTCTACTACTCCACCACTCTGTGGCGGTCCGTGGGCTTCAGCGAAAGCGATTCCTTTACGACGTCGGTGATCACCTCGATCGTGAACGTCGTGATGACGCTGGTTGCCATCGCCTTCGTGGACCGCATCGGCCGGCGCAAGCTGCTGATGATCGGTTCCGCCGGTATGTTCGTGGGCCTGCTGGCAGCAACGGTTTCGTTCTTCCAGGCCGTGGACGTAGACGGCGAAGTCTCCCTGCCCGGCATCTGGGGTCCGGTGGCCCTGGTAGGCGCGAACCTCTTCGTCGTCTTCTTTGCGGCGACCTGGGGGCCGGTCATGTGGGTGACGCTGGGCGAGGTCTTCCCGAACAACATCCGCTCCCTGGCCCTGGGCCTGGGCGCCATGGTCAACTGGATCTTCAATTTCATTGTTACCCTTGCCTTCCCGTGGGTCAGCGATAACTTCGGGGTCTGGATCATGTACGCCATCTTTACCGCATTCGCGGTGCTGTCCTTCTGGTTCGTGAAGACCAAACTTCCCGAGCTGTCCGGCCGCGAGCTCGAGGACCGCGAGGGCCTCGAAACGTCCTGACGCGCAAGTGGTGCAGATGGGCAAACTGATAACACTGAGGAGAATGGTAATTTGGGGTTATGGCAACGGTGAATACTGAACAGGGGACGGAGGCTGGGCGCATGAACCGCTCCGCTAGCACTCGGACACAGCGAACGGCGGGAAGCTCGTCGCTGGTTGGGCTGGCGAAGGTCATGGCCCGCCTGACGCCGCGTCAGCTGAATGACGAGTTCGCCCTCGCCACAGCCGAAATGAAGCAAAAGGGCATCAAGGCCGGCATTGCTGCCGCGTTTATGGTGGTGGCGCTGCTTATGGTCGCCGCGCTGGCCATTTCGCTGCTCGTAGCCGGCATCCTGGCACTGTCGCTGGTTCTGCCGGGCTGGCTGGCAGCCCTGCTGGTCGCCGCCTTGTTCCTGGTGATCGCAGGCATTGCCGGATTCATCGGCTACAGCCGCTTCAAGAAGACCCTGCCGCTGCTTCCGGAGGAAGCCATCCGCGGCATCCGCTACGACGTCGGCGTGCTGAAGGAAGGCCGCAGCTTCGATCCGGCCACGCTGGACAAGCCCAAGGAACCGAAGGAAAAGAAGGACAAGAAGGCCGAGAAGGATGACAAGCCTGAAGGTCCGAAGCCGCCCACTCCGGAGGAACTGCGCACCCGTGCGCGGCAGCGCCGCGAGCACCTCGCTGCCGTCCGTGACGGGCTCGGCGAGAAGGTGGACGTCAAGGCCCGCATCCAGGAGCTCAAGTCCCGCCGTGCCGCTGCAGCCCGCGGCAAGGAAGACAGCACCGCCGGTCCTTCCACGGCCGACGACGTGCTGGCCATGATCAAGGAACGCTGGCAGCCGCTTTCGGTAATGGCCGCCTCCCTGCTGGCACTGCTGCTCATGTCCCGTCGGCTCGCGCGAAAGTAAGCTGTACTCGTACATCTTTGACGAGGGGAACGGACCGTGATCAGATTTATCGGTGCCGGAACGCGTCCCGATACGGAAATAACCGTATTGGAACGGTTCTGGACTTTACCGAATCTGGTCACGGTCCTTCGCTTTCTCGGCATCCCCCTGTTTGTGCTGTTTATCAGCCAGGACCGGTATGGGAGCGCGTTCCTCACCTTGGTGGCAGTGGGCTGCACCGACTGGGTCGACGGCTATCTTGCCCGCCGGCTGAACCAGGTCTCCGCTACCGGCCAGTGGCTGGATCCGGTAGCGGACAGGCTGGCACTGATCATTGTGGCCGCCACCTTTGTGGTGGACGGCATCGCTCCGGCCTGGCTGATCCTCAGCATCGCCATCCCCGACGCCGTCCTGATCGCCAATTCGCTCCTGCTGTTCCGGGGAAACCCCGACCTGCCGGTGAGCATCGTCGGCAAAATCCGCACCGCGTTGCTGCTGCTGGGTGCGCCCCTGCTGCTGCTGGACCGGGTGGAGGGATTTGACCAGCACTGGCTCGAGGTTTCCGGTTCCGCCGTGCTGGCACTGGGCTGCATCGGCCACGTCGTGGCAGCCGCCGGATACCTTGTCGCAGCGTGGCGCAAATACCTGCACCAGCGCGGGCCGGTCCCGGCCGGAACCGGAACCGGCCATGCACCCTAGGACGGAATCCGTTCCCGCGGACCGCACGGCAGCTTCTGGACCAGGCCGATGGTAGGTATCGCCGTAGCCTGCGCCCTGGCCAGCGCCTTCTTCCTTGCCTTCGGCGCCCAGCGCCAAGGCAGTGCAGTCAAGGCGGACACGGGCGGACTGGGGCTGAACTCGTCCCAGATCAGCCGTCTGCTGCGCAACCCGCGCTGGCTACTCGGTCTTTTACTGCTGGGGACCGGCATGGCCCTGAACGTGGCCGCACTGTCGATGGCGCCGCTGACGGTGGTGCAGCCGATCGGTTCCATCGCGCTGGTCATCACGACCGTAGTGAATTCACGGGACCAGGGCCTGCACATGAACCGCATTACGGTTGCAGCGATTACCGCGTGTGTGGCCGGCAGCATGCTCTTCGTGTCGCTGGCCATCATGGTCACCCGGTCGGAGCAGGTGGTGGAGCCGCGTCAGGAAGTGACAATTGTCCTCATCCTCGCCGTCGTCGTGCTCTTCTTCGGTTGCCTGAACGTGTTCTTCGGCAAGCGGCTCCGGGCTATTGTGCACATCCTCGGCGCCGGCATCCTGTTCGGCTTCGTTGCGGTCCTGACCAAGGTTATTGCCGGGGACCTGCTGAACCCGAACGGCCGGTTCCTGCTGAACGTGCCCTGGTACACCATCGTGGCGATTGCCGCCGCCGGTGCACTCGGTTCCTGGTTCGTGCAGAACGCCTATTCGAGCGGCCCGCCGGACCTGGTGATTGCGGGGCTGACGGTAATCGACCCCATGGTGGGAATCGCCATCGGTATTGGAGTCCTGCACGAATTGCGGCCGGATGTTCCGGCCGTGGCCGCGGTGGCCATGTCCGTGGCGGCCTTGATTGCTATTGTTGGGGTCGTTGCCCTTTCGAGGTATCACCCTGACGTTATCCAGCGTCGGAACGAAGAGCGGAGGCGGCAAAAGCCGGCCTCAAAGAATCCGAAAGCAGGACCTACAACGTGACCGACGCCCCGGTAGACAAACCGCTGACTGTCCTCATCGCTTGTGACACGTATCCTCCCCACCTGAACGGCGCCGCGCAGTTCGGCTACCGGCTGGCCCGCGGGATGCATGGGCGTGGGCACAACGTCCACGTACTGGCTCCCAACGATGTCAACGGCGGCAGCCGCAGCGACCTTGAGGGGGAGTGGCCGGTCCACCGGCTCCGTTCCCACGGGGTCCCCACCCACGAATACTGGCGGATCTGCCTGCCCTGGGAGATTAAGAAGGAAATCGCACTGCTGTTCGATCGGGTGCAGCCCGACGTCGTGCACATCCAGTGCCACTACATGGTGGGGGAGTACACGCTCTACGAGGCCCGTAAGCGCGGTATCCGCGTCATTGCGACCAACCACTTCATGCCGGCGAACCTTGATCCGTTCCTGCCTTTCCCCAAGTGGTTGAAGCGGATCGTCGCGACCAACTCCTGGAAGGACATGGGCAAGGTGATGGGCCAGGCGCAGGTGGTCACCACGCCGACGCCGCTGGCCGCCGAGGCGATGTACCGCCACGCCTTCCTGCATGACGTGATGCCGCTGTCCAATGGCATCGACGCGTCGGTTTACGAGTTGCATGACGGCGAGCAGATTCCCCCGCACGAAGCGCCCACCGTTCTTTTCGTCGGCCGGTTGGCCGAAGAGAAGCACGTGGACGTGCTGATCGATGCCGTAGCGAAGACTCCGGCCCACCTCGGGGTGCGGGCGGAGATCATCGGCGGCGGCGAGGTCCGGACCGCGCTGGAAGCCCAGGTCCAGCGGCTGGGACTGCAGGACCGGGTGGTCTTCCGCGGGTTGGTCTCCGACGAAGAACTGCGGGAGGCGTACCTCAAGGCCGACCTGTTCTGCATGCCGGGTACCGCGGAGCTGCAGTCGCTGGTGACGCTGGAAGCGATGTCGGCGTCGAAGCCTGTGCTGCTGGCAGATGCGATGGCGTTGCCGCACCTCGTGGACAAGGGACGCAACGGCTACCTGTTTACGCCGGGGGACAGCTCAGAGTTGGCCGGGCGCATCACGGAGATCCTGGAACTGCCCGCCGACGAGCGGGAGAAAATGGGCCGGACCAGCCGCGAGATGGTGGACCGGCACAGCCTGGAAGCCACGCTGTCCACCTTTGAAGATCTCTACCGCGGGGATCAGGGGAAACGCGTCAACGCGGGCTGATTGGTTGTCCAGTCCCCGGACCCACTAGGATGGCATCGTTGCCTCTTGGCACCCGGGGGCTGTAGCTCAGCTGGTCAGAGCAGCGGACTCATAATCCGTGGGTCGTGGGTTCAAGCCCCACCAGCCCTACCCTGTGATGAGTCGAGACATCGTTCCGTCGCGACATGAGTAACACCCCGGTCTTCGGACCGGGGTGTTTTCTTTTGCCTGGCAATACCGGCGGAGCGCTTTAGCCGCCGGCTGGGCATTGGTTGTACAGCTAACGGGGCTTCGGGGGCCGCATAAGCCCGTTAGCTGTACGTCGAAGCGCATGCGGCACCCGAAAAGCCCGTTATCTGTACTACGAGTGGGCTCAAGCCGCAGCACGCCGTCGGAGACAATTTTCCGCAGACGTTGTGATCGTTGTTACTGGTGGGTAACATGGGCTCAGCCGGTTCCCGGATGGGCACCAGCGGATCACCGATGATCAGCAGCTAAGGACATTTTTCCATGGGAATTATCGACGTCGACAACCTTCCGTACCCGGACGGCGACTTCTACGCATTCGAGGACCTGCTCACCGACAAGGAGCGCGACCGCCTGCACGAGATCCGTGCCTGGCTTGCCGCCGAGGTCAAGCCGCATGCCGCTGATTGGTGGAACGCCGGGGAATTCCCGCACCACATGATCCCCAAGATTGCCGAACTGGACGTTATGAGCCCGGTTTACCGACAGGGCTACTCCAACCTTTTCGCCGGCCTCTGCCATGCAGAGATGACGCGCGCAGACACGTCCTTCGCCACCTTCATGGGTGTCCACGACGGTCTCTTCACCGGATCCATCGAGGCCCTGGCCTCCGAGGAGCAGAAGGCAGCCTGGCTGCCGGACATCTACGCCATGAAGAAGATCGGCGCCTTCGGCCTGACGGAACCGCTGGGCGGATCCGACGTTGCCGGCGGCACCCGCACTACCGCCCGCCGCGAGGGGGACAACTGGATCCTCAACGGTGAAAAGCGCTGGATCGGCAACGCGACCTTCTCCGACTGGGTGGTTATCTACGCCCGCGACCTCGAGGACAACCAGGTCAAGGGTTTCCTGGTCGACACCAAGACCCCCGGCTACACGGCGACGAAGATTGAAAACAAGATCGCCCTGCGCACGGTCCAGAACGCTGACATTGTCCTCGACAACGTAGTGGTGAGCGACGACTTCCACCTCAAGGGCGCAAACAGCTTCCGCGACACCAACAAGGTCCTGAAGGTCACCCGCCTGGCCGTGGCCTGGCAGGCTGTGGGCCAGCAGATGGCTGCGTTCGACGTCGCCCGCAAGTACGCGGTCGAGCGCAAGCAGTTCGGCAAGCCGCTGGCATCCTTCCAGCTGGTGCAGGAACAGCTGGTGAAGATCCTGGGCAACACCGTCGCTTCGCTGGGCATGATGGTCCGACTGGCGCAGCTCGAAGACCTCGGCCAGGCCAAGGACGAACAGTCCGCCCTCGCCAAGGCCTTCACCACGGCCCGTATGCGCGAGTCCGTTGCTCTGGGCCGCAGCATCCTGGGCGGAAACGGCATTGTCACCGACTACGGCATGGCCAAGATCTTCGCTGACGCGGAGGCCATCTACTCGTACGAAGGCACGTACGAGATCAATACCCTGGTCACCGGACGGGCGATCACCGGCGTGGCTGCATTCGTGTAGCCAGGCAAGGAGTCAACGTCCGCTAGACCAGCAAAGAACCCCGGCCGGATCCTGCAAAGGGTCCGGCCGGGACGTTTAACCGGGACGTTTACCCGTGGACGTGCACCCGGGGCGTTTACCCGTGCCGACGGCGGTGCTCGACGGCGGAGGATGCCATGCGGGTCAGTGCCGGGACATCGGCGGTATCGGAAGGCGCCTGGCCTGACATCTGCTCAACAGATCGCCCCAGCGGAAGGAGTACCGAGGGCCGCCGGTCGGACACATAAGCGAGCGGATCCATGTACTCCCCGTTCAGGCGGACACCCCAATGCATGCATTCCGGACCGCAATGTGATCCCGCCCGGACGGACCCCACCGCCGTTCCCTTGGACACGACGGTGCCCACCGGCACGGAAGCCTCGGCCGGTTCGAAACTGCTCTTCAAGCCACCCCCGTGGTCAATAGTCAGGACCGGCCGGTCCACCACCCGCCGGGCAAAAATGACGCGCCCGTCCGCAGGAGCGAGGACGGCGGAGCCCTCGGCGGCGGCGACGTCGATACCGCGGTGCCCCGCCAGCCATGGCTGAGCCGGCGGATCGAAGGGCCGGAGGAGGACAGGCATCGGATCCAGTGGCCAGGTCCAGGGCGGGGAGTAGGCAGTGGCAGTGGCAGCAGACTGCGGGCCGACTGCCGCAGCCCCGGGGACAAAGACGGCCAATACCGCTGCGAGCAGCAGGGCATGTGTTCGCTTCATGGAGCAACAGTGCATCCACGCAGGCTTCCGTCGTGGATTCCCCGGAGCGCCCTGTGGGATTGCGGGGACCGGAAGCCGGGTGGGGAGGAAAGGACGACGCCGGATGGCAGGGGTCCGGCGCTGTAGTACACTTGACGGAGCAGCTTGCTGTGCCATGGGACCTGCCCGGACGTTTTAGTTCAGGACCGGTCCCGGGTTTCTCCGGCCGGATTCAGTCCACCGGTTTCAGCCCACAGGCACGGAAGCTGACTACGCGTATCCCAATTATCCCCGTCACCGGGGGTGCGTCTCCAACGGTCCGGCAAACGCCGGCAGGGGAAGCACGCCGCAGCTCCTACGGGGCAGCGGCTGATGGATACCAGGAGCTTCGCCCGCCCGGGCGTACAGCTAAAACCGTCAATAGGCAGTAGGACCAGTGCGCCGTGCGCACGGCTGCTGCCGGAAGGAGTGACGACATGCCCGTCGTTACAATGCGCCAGCTGCTCGACAGCGGCGTTCACTTTGGTCACCAGACCCGCCGTTGGAACCCGAAGATGAAGCGTTTCATCTTCACCGAGCGCAACGGCATCTACATCATTGACCTGCAGCAGTCGCTGTCCTACATCGACCGTGCGTTCGAGTTCGTCAAGGCCACTGTGGCCCACGGCGGAACCGTCCTGTTCGTTGGTACCAAGAAGCAGGCACAGGAAGCTATCGCAGAGCAGGCCACCCGTGTTGGCCAGCCCTACGTCAACCAGCGCTGGCTCGGTGGCATGCTCACCAACTTCCAGACTGTCGCCAAGCGGATCCAGCGCATGAAGGAACTCGAAGAGATCAACTTCGAGGACGTCGCCGCTTCCGGTCACACCAAGAAGGAGCTTCTGCTCCTTCGTCGTGAACTGACGAAGCTGGAAACCAACCTCGGCGGTATCCGCAACCTGACCAAGGCTCCGTCCCTGCTCTGGATTGTTGACACGCAGAAGGAACACCTCGCCATTGACGAGGCCAAGAAGCTGAACATCCCCGTTGTTGCCATCCTCGACAGCAACTGCGATCCGGACGACGTCGACTTCCCGATCCCGGGCAACGACGACGCCATCCGCTCCGTGAACCTGCTGACCCGCGTCATTGCCGACGCCGTGGCCGAGGGCCTGATCGTCCGCCACAACAAGTCCGGCAACACGGAAGCCCCGGCCGAGCCGCTGGCCGAGTGGGAGCGCGAGCTGCTCGAAGGTGCTGCTGAGACCCCGGCCGCTGACGCCGCTGCTGAAGCTCCCGCTGCCGAAGCTGCTCCGGCCGCCGAAGCTCCCGCCGCTGACGTTGACGCCATCGTCGACGCCCCGGCAGCTGAAGTAACCGAGAAGTAAAGAACGTATTTCCTTAGTCCGGGGGAATTCATCCCCTGGACATGGGTTGTGGTGGGGGGGGGGGGGGGGGGGGGCCCCCGCCCCCGCACAGACCCCCCCACACAAAAAAAGGGTTGGGCGGGGTGGCC
>NZ_JANFLU010000016.1 GCF_024385525.1 Arthrobacter sp. zg-Y238
TTACGAACCCGACAAGAAACGACCGTATTCCCTGAGCCGGGGGGAATCCACCCCCTGGACATGGGTTGTGGTGCGGCTGGCCGGTTTACCGGCCAGCCGCACTGGCAGAACCGCACCAATACTTATTACGGGAGGACTGGAGTCCAAATGGCGAACTACACTGCTGCTGATATCAAGGCACTGCGCGAGCGCACCGGCGCAGGCATGATGGATGTAAAGAAGGCTCTGGACGAGGCTAACGGCGATGCCGACAAGGCCATGGAGCTTATCCGCATCAAGGGCCTGAAGGGCGCGACCAAGCGTGAAGGCCGTTCCACCGCTGAAGGCCTGGTTGCCGCCAAGGTCATCGACGGCACGGTTGGCGTCATGATCGAACTCAACTGCGAGACCGACTTCGTTGCCAAGTCCCCGAAGTTCATCGAACTGGCGGACAAGGTCCTGGCCACGGCAGTTGAATCTGCTGCTGCCGACGCCGAAACCCTCCTCGCCTACAACGTCGACGGCAAGCCGCTGTCCGAGGTCGTAGTCGAAGAAGGCGCCATCCTGGGCGAGAAGGTTGTTGTCCGCCGCGTGGCACGCATCGAAGGCAAGACTGTCGACGCGTACCTGCACAAGACCTCCAAGGATCTTCCGGCGCAGGTCGGCGTGCTGTTCGCCGTTGACGGCGAAGGTGCAGAAGCCGCTACCGCCGCCCACGACGTGGCCGTGCACACCGCTGCATACGCTCCGACCTACCTGACCCGCGACGAAGTTCCGGCTGAAACGGTTGAGAACGAACGCCGCATCGCTGACGAGACGGCACGCGCCGAGGGCAAGCCCGAGGGCGCACTGCCGAAGATCGTTGAAGGCCGCCTGACCGGTTTCTTCAAGGAAATCGTCCTGGTGGACCAGCCGTTCGCCAAGGACGCCAAGAAGACCGTGGGCAAGGTTCTCGAAGAAGCCGGTGTTGCACCGGCCGGCTTCGCCCGCTTCCGTGTAGGCGCCTAATTAGTTAGGTAACAACGGTTTCGACGGAAACCTCATCATGACAAAGGGGGTGGTCACCACGGGTGACCACCCCTTTTGCCTGTCCAGAACAGCTCACTAGTCTTAAAGCAGCACCAGCACCTATGCCCGGGAGGCACAATGGCCCACGTATTGAAAGAAACCGATTCCCCGCGACGACGCGTCCTGCTGAAGCTCTCGGGAGAGGTGTTCGGCGGCGGCAAGCTCGGTGTGGATCCGGATACCGTGCGGGCAGTGGCCAAGCAGATCGCTGCAACCGTCGGCGAGGTTGAGGTGGCTATCGTCGTCGGCGGCGGCAACTTTTTCCGCGGTGCGGAGCTGTCCACCAGCGGCATGGACCGCTCCCGTGCGGACTACATGGGCATGCTCGGCACCGTGATGAACTGCCTCGCGCTGCAGGACTTCCTGGAGCAGGCCGGCGTCGAAACCCGTGTCCAGAGCGCCATCACCATGGGACAGGTGGCCGAGGCCTACATTCCGCGGCGCGCCATTCGGCACCTGGAAAAGGGCCGTGTGGTCATCTTCGGTGCCGGCGCAGGCCTGCCGTACTTCTCCACTGACACGGTGGCCGCCCAGCGTGCGTTGGAAGTCCACGCCGACGAGGTGCTGATGGCCAAGAGCGGAGTGGACGGTGTCTACACTGCCGATCCGAACAAGGATTCCACCGCAGTACGGCTGGAGACCCTGACGTACGACGACGCCCTGCGCCAGGACATCCGCGTTATGGACCAGACGGCCATGACCATGTGCAAGGACAATGACCTGAACATGGTTGTCTTCGGCATGGAGGGTGAAGGTAACGTAACCCGCGCCCTCCGCGGCGAGAAGATCGGCACCATCGTTTCCAACTAGCGTTGGGCAGGTGGTCCCTGCGGGACCTGGAACGGCGGCAACGAAATCCCCTCGGCCGCAGGCGGCCTCCGGAATTTAAAGCCGCCTTCCTCCAGGTCCCTCCGGGACCGGACTGCACGCGCACCGGAAACGGCCGGGCATTCCCGCTCCGCGGCCGGGGTCCGGACAGGGAGTGCGAGGCTCGGTGCAGGGAACCCGCACCCTTTTGCGCCGAAAGGGTTTCCCTACACCTCGCAGGCTCGGTGCAGGGAACCCGCACCCTTTTGCGCCGAAAGGTTTCCCCTACACCTCGCAGGCTCGGTGCAGGGAACCCGCACCCTTTTGGCTTAGGATGATATTAGAGTCCGGCCACTAAGCCGACAGCGCTTGGTGGACACTGTTTTATGAGGAGAGACCGTGATCGAAGACACCTTGAAAGAGGCCGCCGACAAGATGGACAAGGCGGTGGAAGTTGCTAAGGAGGACTTCGCCTCCGTCCGCACAGGCCGCGCCAACCCGGCACTGTTCAACCGGGTGCTGGTGGACTACTACGGTTCCCCGACGCAGCTGCAGCAGCTGGCATCCTTCGCCACTCCTGACGCCCGCACACTGCTCATCACCCCCTACGATGTCAGCGCCCTGCGTGCCATCGAACGGGCGCTGAGCGATTCCGAGGTCGGCGCCAACCCGTCCAACGACGGCAAGGTCATCCGGGTCATCATGCCGGAGCTGACGCAGGACCGCCGCAAGGAATACGTCAAGATCGTCCGCGGCAAGGCTGAGGACGCAAAGGTTTCCGTCCGCAACATCCGCCGCAAGGCCAAGGACGGCATCGACCGCCTGGTCAAGGACAGCGAGGTGGGCGAGGACGACGGCGCTCGTGCCGAAAAGGATCTTGATGCACTGACGAAGGCGCACACGGATTCCATCGACGAGCTCCTCAAGCGCAAGGAAGCCGAGCTTCTCGAGGTCTGATGAGTGACGCCCAGCCTCCAACCCAGGCTGGCGGTTCACCGTCCGTCGAGACAGTTCCGGCAGCAGCAAAGGCCAAGGACATGAGCGCAGCTGATCCAGGACAGGTCGGCGGACGCGCCGCCCGGGGCCGGCGCACTGCCGAGAAACCCGTAAAGGTCTCGCGTGCGGGACGTAACCTGCCTGCTGCCATCGCCGTCGGAGTGATCCTGCTCGGCTCACTGCTTAGCGGGCTGCTCTTTTTCCCGTTCGCCATCGTGATCATTGCAGTCGGTTTCGCTGCTGTCGGTGTCTGGGAAGTCAACCGTGCACTCGAAGTGCGCGGCATGAAAGTTCCGCAGGTGCCGGTGCTGGTCGGTTCCGTTGCGCTGCCGTTCGCGGCGTTCTTCGGCGGCACGGAAGCATTGGCGTTCGCGATGGTCGCCACGGCGGTGGCCATCCTCCTGTGGCGGAGCATCGACACCGCTGCCGAAGCGATCCAGAGCATTCTCGCGGGAATCTTCGTGGTTCTCTGGGTGCCGTTCCTGTTGAGCTTTGCGCTCTTGCTGCTGCGCGAGCCCGACGGGCAGGTCCGCGTTGCCGTGCTGCTCCTGCTCGTGGTCTCGAACGACACCTTCGGCTACCTCGTAGGTGCCTTCTTCGGCAAGCACCCGATGGCGCCCAAGATCAGCCCGAAGAAGTCGTGGGAAGGCTTTGCCGGCTCTGCCGTCGGCGCGGCCATCGTGGGCGTCGGCGCCGCAGTCCTGTTCCTGGACCAGCCCTGGTGGTTCGGCGTGGTGCTCGCTGTGGCGACAGTTGCCGCGGCCACCGCGGGTGACTTCTCCGAGTCGATGGTCAAGCGGGAACTGGGTGTGAAGGATATGTCCAACCTCCTGCCGGGACACGGCGGAGTAATGGACCGGCTGGACTCCGTGGTCTTCGCCTCCCCGGTGGTGTTCCTGCTGTCGGTGCTGCTCTCAACGGCTTCCTAGCAGGAGCAACCGTAACGGTCCGGCAACGGACGGTGTGCCGGATCACGTCCGAGGCACTGGCATCGTAAGATGTTTCAGAGTTTTCAGACGATGCCCGGCAGGAGCCCTGTAGGGCCAACCGGTTCCAGCGGCAATCACTGCGCGGGGAAAAACCACAGAGGAACAATTTATTCATGGACGATGTGCGGCAGGCCAGTGCCCCTTTCGAACGCGTGGGACGACGGGACTACGGCTACAACATCCGCCAGGTCGATGAGTTCCTGACCAAGGCCAGGAACTACTACAACTCGGATTCCACCTCGGCTAATCCGGTGACCAGTGCGGACGTCCGGTCCATGGCCTTCGACCCGGCGAAGGGCGGTTACGAACCGCAGGCAGTGGACGCCGCACTGGACCGGCTGGAGGACGTTTTCGCCCAGCGGGAACGGGACCGCCTGATCGCCGACCGCGGCGAAGAAGCCTGGCTGCTGCAGATCGGGCGGATGTCCGCGGTCCTGAGGGCACGCCTGCACCGCAAGCCGGGGGAGCGGTTCCGCCGTCCCGGCAAGAAACGCGTCACCAGCTACAACGTCGAGGATGTTGACGCGCTGTGCAACGAACTGCTCGGATACTTCGAACATGACCGGCCCCTCAGCGTGGACGTGGTGCGCCGCGCCGTCTTCCGTGAGGCCAAGGGCGAGCAGGGCTACGAGGAAAGCCAGGTGGATGCCTTCCTCGACCGCGTGGTCGAACTGATGGCGTCCATCGACTAGGCAGGCCTAGCGCGCCCCTGTGCCGGTTCCCGGACGGGGCCGGTCCAGAGGTTCCGGCGTGTGCAGCTGCGCCATGAACTTCGCCGCCCCGTGCGGCGCTGATCCGGCGGTCAGCCGGGACACGACCACCATCACGGCAAACGCTGCGGGAACCGTCCAGGCTGCGGGCTGTTCAATCCAGGCGGGAATGCCGGCACCTGCCCGCGGCAGGATGGCCGCGGCAGCCATTGCCCCGCCGCACAGCAGCCCGCCGGTCAACATCCCGGCTCCGGCTCCGGCGGCCGTCAACCGCCGCCACCAGATTCCCAGCACCAACAGCGGACACAGGGTGGACGCGGTGAACGCGAACACCATTCCAATGCTCCCGGCCAGGGCGGAGGATTCGGTGAGCAGGGCAACGGCCAGCGGTACGACGGCGGCCAGCACCGCGGAGACGCGGAACCCGGACACACTCCCGCGGAAGAATTCCTGGCTGATCACGCCCGCCAACGAGACCGTCAATCCGCTGCTGGTGGAAAGGAAGGCCGCGAAGGCGCCGGCCGTTACCAGCGCCGCCAAGAGATCCCCGGAGACGCCGTCGAACACCCGGCCCGGAAGTAGCAGCACCATCGAGTCTGCTGCTCCGCCGCCGGCCAGGTCCGGAGCATAGATCCTGCCCAGCACCCCGTAAGTGATCGGAAAGATGTAGAACAGGGACAGCAGGCCCAGGACAATCAGCGTGGTCCGCCGGGCCGAAGGTCCGTCGGGGTTGGTATAGAAGCGGACCAGCACGTGCGGCAGGCCCAGCGTGCCGCAGAGCAGCGCGATGCTCAGCGAAATGTTGCGGTACAGCGGGGCATGGGTCTCCGGATTCAGTGCCTCCGCCAGGAGCTGGGTGCCGCCGTCACCGGGCGGGCCGTCACCCGCGAGGCGGAAGAGGATAAACAGCACCGGTACGGCTATCGCCACCAGCTTCAGCCAGTACTGGAAAGCCTGGACAAAGGTGATCGAACGCATCCCTCCGGTGACCACGCTCAGGCAGACGACGCCGGTCACCACCAGGCAGCCGAGCCATGCAGGCAGCCCGGTGGTGATGCGCATGGTGAGGGCAGCGCCGTGCAGCTGGGGGACGATGTAGAGCCAGCCGATGGCGATCACCAACAGGCTGGTCAGGCGCCGCACCGGAAGGGATTCCAACCGGGCGGAGGCGAAGTCCGGAACGGTGTAGGCACCGGACCGGCGCAGCGGAGCCGCCACGAAGAGCAGGAGCATCAGGTAGCCGCCGGTATAGCCGATGGGGAACCAGAGCGCGTCCACGCCGGAGGCGACAATCAGTCCGGCCACGCCCAGGAAACTCGCCGCGGAGAGGTATTCGCCTCCAATCGCCGAGGCGTTCCACCAGGGTTTCACCGTCCGGGAGGCCACGTAGAAGTCACTCGTGGTCCGCGAGACCCGCAGCCCGTAGAAACCGATCAGCAGAGTCGCTGCGGACACCAATGCCAGTGCCGTGTAGCCGATGCCCGGGCTCATGCCCGCGGCTACATCCCAGTCCACCGGCTACCGCCCGTCCACCAGGTCGCGGTAGCGGGTTTCGTTCCGCTGGGCACTGAGCACGTAAAGCAGTCCACAGCCGATCACCAGCGGGTAGACTCCGACGCCGAGCAGGATCCACGGCGCGGGCACCCCGAGGATCGACAGCTCGGCTATCACCGGCAGAAAGGCCAGCAGCACCGGCACGCTGAGCAGGATCAGCAGGAATCCGCCGCCCACCACCAGCGCCAGCCGGAGCTGGCTGCGGATCAGCGAGCCGATGATCAACTCGCCCACCTCGGACTGTTCGTCCAGTTCGCGCGAGACGGGGAACGGTGCTGCCCCCGTGCCGGGAGCGGTCACCCGGACCCGCTGGGGGACCGGGGCCGAACCGGGCATGGCGTCCCCGCTCACGGCGTGGGCCGAACCCGGCCGGCGTCAAGCGTGTTGCGCACGGCAGGCAGATGCCGGCGGCTGACCGGAAGGTCCACCTCGCCCAGCTGCACGCTTGCCCGACCTCCGCTCAGCCGCACCTGGCGGATATGGTTCCGGGACACCAGATAGGACCGGTGGATGCGGACAAACCCGGCGCCTGCCCACTGCTCTTCCAGATCCGCGAGGGGGACCCGGATCAGGTAGCTGGCCTCGGCCGTATGCAGCCGGGCATAGTCGCCCTGCGCCTGGACATAGCGGATGTCGCCGCGCGGGATGATCCTCGTCGTCGCGCCCTGGACCACGGTGACGACGTCGGCGTCCTCCGTCTCGGTATCGGCTGCGAGTTCGCAGATCCGGCGCACCGACTCGGACAAGCGCTCCGGCCGCACCGGCTTCAGCAGGTAGTCCAGGGCAGCAAGGTCAAAGGCCCGCAGCGCCTGGTCCTCGTCCGCGGTCACGAAGACGACGGCGGGCGGGCGCTGCCTGCGGCTCAGGGCCTTGGCGATCTCCAGCCCGGAGAGAGCCGGCATGTGGATGTCGAGGAAGACGGCGTCGACGTCGCGGGCCTCGATCTCCTGCAGCGCCTGGGCGCCGCTGGAGGCCCGGTACACCGTACCGATTCGGGCATCCTGTCCCAGGAGATAGGCGAGTTCCTCGACAGCGGGGGCTTCGTCGTCGGCAACTACGACGGTGAGCGGCCGGAGGGGTTTGCGCATGGACAACAGATTACGCGTTCGTCGGGCGGTTCTCCGGCTGCGACTTGGGCACACGCATGGTGATCAGGGTCCCGGCGCCGGGAGCAGTGTCAATCACGAGGCCGTGGCTGTCGCCGTACACCTGCCGCAGCCGCACATCGACGTTGCGCAGGCCCACGTGGTCCCCGTCCGCATGCCCGGCCAACACGGAGCGCAGGTACTCGGGGTCCATTCCCACCCCGTTGTCCTCGATGGTGATCACCGCGTCCGCTCCGGCGTCGACGGCTGCAATGCTGATCCGCCCCTGTCCGTCCTTGGCTTCCAGGCCGTGGCGGACGGAGTTCTCCACCAGCGGCTGCAGGGACAGGAAGGGGATGACGGTTCCCAGCACTTCCGGGGCGATCTGCAGGGCCACCTTGAGCCGTTCACCGAAGCGCGCACTTTCGAGCAGCAGATACCGGTCCACGGATTCCAGTTCCTGGGCGATGGTGGTGAAGTTGCCGTGCCGGCGGAAGGAATACCGGGTGAAATCGGCGAACTCGACCACCAGCTCCCGGGCGCGGGCCGGATCCGTATTGATGTAGGAAGCGATGGCGTTCAGGGAGTTGTAGATGAAGTGCGGACTGATCTGCGCGCGAAGCGCCCGCACTTCGGCCTCCATCAACTGCGCCCGTGAGGCGTCCAGTTCCGCCAGCTCCACCTGTGTGGCGAGCCAGGCTGCCACTTCATTGGCTGCCCGGACCAGCCCGGCCCGGACCGCCGGTGCGAACACCGCCACCGTGCCCACCGTCTGGCCGTTGACCGGAAGCGGGGAGACCAGCAGTTCGCAGCCACTGTCCTGCAGGCCCAAGGCCCGCAGTGCTGCACCCCGGAAGATCCGCGTGCGGCCCGATTCCAGGACCAGTGCGGCGGCGGATAACAGCCGCTGGCGCCGGAAGGGCGTGTCGTTCACGGAACCGTCCCATGCGAGTACCGCTGAGGCGTCGGTGATCACCAGGGTGTCGCAGTCCAGCAGGTCGCGCAGGTGCCGGCTGGCCTTGCGGGCCCCGGCCGGGGTCAGGCCCGCACGAAGATGAGCCGAGGCGAGCGACGCCGTATGCAGGGTCGCGTAGGTGGCCTGCTCGGCGTCGGACCCGAGGTCCCGCTGCGAGCGGCTGAGGCGGAAGCCAAGCGCGCCCACGGCCGCGATGGTCAGGACGGCGACGGCGCAGACCAGGGCTATATCGACGGCGGGACTGAGCATGCACCAACCCTAGCGGCCCGGCGGTCGTCCCGGCCGTTCAACACCGTTCGGCGCCGTCGAGCGCCGTTCACCGCACGGAACCAACCGTTCACCGACGGTTTGGCGCGGCAGGCAGACACCCGCGCGGGGACTGTAGGAAAGTGATGAGCGTCACAGCTTGCACAGCGTCGTGTCCTGACCTCCATAGGTGGATGCAGCGCGCGGAGCGGGCTCCCAACAGAGGAGGAACAATGGCTGAAGAGCAGCCGGTTTCACACGCTGCGCACCCGGAACAGGTGGATTTCCGGGAGGTCCAGAGCTCGCCTGAGTTCCAGGAACTGCGCAAGCGCCAGCGAAGCTTTATTTTCCCCATGGCCGTGGTTTTCCTGGTCTGGTATTTCGCGTACGTCCTTCTGGCGGACTACGCCCACGAATTCATGTCCACCCCGGTGATCGGCAACATCAACGTCGGCCTGATCCTGGGCCTGCTGCAGTTCGTCAGCACATTCGGTATCACCATGGCGTACGTCAGTTACGCCAACCGCAAGATGGATCCCATTGCGGCGGACCTCCGGCGCGACCTTGAGGCCCATGGAGTAAGCCGTCCGGAGGAGACCAAGTGAACACCCTGCACATTTCCGCCGCCACTGAGGTCACGGCCGAGTCCATTAAGGACACCGGCCTGCTGAACATGATCATCTTCGGCGTCTTCGTGGCCGTCACCCTCGTGGTGGTGCTGCGCGCGAGCCGCAACAATAAGACAGCGGCCGACTACTACGCCGCCGGCCGGTCCTTTACCGGGCCGCAGAACGGCACCGCCATTGCCGGCGATTACCTGTCCGCGGCCTCGTTCCTCGGCATCGTCGGAGCCATTGCCGTCAATGGCTATGACGGCTTCCTGTACTCCATCGGCTTCCTTGTCGCCTGGCTGGTAGCCCTGCTGCTGGTTGCTGAAATGCTCCGCAATACCGGCAAGTTCACCATGGCCGATGTGCTCTCCTTCCGGCTCAAGCAGCGCCCGGTCCGGATTGCGGCAGCCATCACCACCCTGGCCGTCTGCTTCTTCTACCTCCTGGCGCAGATGGCCGGCGCAGGCGGACTGGTCTCCCTGCTGATGGGCATCGACAGCAAGATCGGGCAGTCCCTGGTGATTACCGTCGTCGGCGCCCTGATGATCATTTACGTATTGATCGGCGGCATGAAGGGCACCACCTGGGTGCAGATCATCAAGGCCTTCCTGCTGATTGCCGGCGCGGCCATCATGACCGTCTGGGTCCTGGCCATGCACAACTTCAACCTCTCCGACCTGCTGGGGGCAGCGGTCGAGACCACCGGCAACCCCGCCATCCTGGATCCGGGGCTGCAGTACGGCAAGTCGGATACCTCCAAGCTGGACTTCGTCTCCCTCGGACTGGCACTGGTACTGGGCACCGCCGCCCTGCCGCACGTGCTGATGCGCTTCTACACGGTGCCCACCGCCAAGGAAGCCCGGCGCTCCGTTGTGTGGGCCATCTGGCTGATCGGCATCTTCTACCTGTTCACCCTGGTCCTGGGCTACGGCGCTGCGGCGCTGATCGGCTCGGAGGCCATCAAGGGCGCTCCCGGCGGCGTGAACTCGGCAGCACCCCTGCTGGCGTTTGCGCTGGGCGGACCGGTGCTGCTGGGACTCATCTCCGCCGTCGCCTTCGCCACCATCCTGGCGGTGGTTGCCGGCCTGACCATCACCGCAGCGGCCTCCTTCGCCCACGACATCTACGCCAATGTCATCCGCAAGGGACAAGTGGACGCAGACGGAGAGGTCAAGGTAGCCCGAACCACTGTGGTGGTAATCGGCATCATCTCGATTCTGGGCGGTATCGGCGCGCAGGGGCAGAACGTCGCCTTCCTGGTGGCCCTGGCCTTCGCCGTGGCGGCCAGCGCCAACCTGCCGACCATCGTCTACTCCCTCTACTGGCGGAAGTTCTCCACCCAGGGTGCGCTGTGGAGCATGTACGGCGGCCTCGGATCCGCGATTGTGCTCATTGCCTTCTCGCCGGTTGTCTCCGGTGCGGAAACTTCAATGATCGCCGGCGCGGACTTCGATTGGTTCCCGCTGAACAACCCGGGAATCGTGTCCATCCCGCTGGCCTTCTTCCTGGGCTGGCTGGGTACCGTGCTGGATAAGAACACCGAATCCGCCATCAAGCAGGCGGAGATGGAAGTCCGGTCCCTGACCGGCGTCGGCGCCGAGAAGGCCGTCGACCACTAAGGGGCAACAGCCTCAGCAAAGGCAGGTTCCGCTCAGGCGGGGCCTGCCTTTGCCGTGGCCGGGGCCTGCTCCCGCCGTTCGGGGCCCGACGACGGCGGCTGCGGCAGTTGAGCGCCGCGGCGCAGCAGGGGAGCGGCGCGCAGGGGAATGAGTTCACCCATCGCCAGGTTGGTGTCGCAGCGCTGGACGCCTTCAACGGCGAGGATCTGCTTGTTGATGCGGAACAGATCTTCAGCGTCCGCCGCCACGACGCGCAGCAGGATGTCGGCGTCTCCGGTGAGGCCGTGGGCTTCGACAACCTCGGGCAGCCCGGCCAGGTCCTCGGTGATCCGCGCCAGGCTCGGCTGGTGGACATGGACATGCACAAACGCCATCAGGGGGTAACCGAGTGCGGCCGTGCTGATCCGGCGCTCAAACGGCAGGAACGCTCCCTTGCGTTCCAATCCGGCCAGCCGGGCCTGGACCGTATTGCGGGAGAGGCCGAGGACTGCAGCCAGGGCCACGGCCGTACGGGTTGAATCCTCCGCCAGGGCAAGGAGGAGGCGTAGGTCGGTGGTGTCGAGGGGCTGCATAGTGCGCAACGCTAGCACGGCGTTTTAGTCGTTTATAGGGCAGGATGCTCGGTCTTTGCGGGAATGGTTGTGCCGGGTGCTGAGTGTGAGTAGGGTCACATCTACCCGGGCAACGGAGCCCGGGGTCGGTTTGGCCCCGCCACCCCAGAGGCCCAAACACGGAAGGATGCGTATCCAAGTGTCCCTGCATACCCCGGTGCGGCACCCGGAAAACTCCGGCAGCTCACCCATCGACCCGTACGTACAGCTCGTCAGCCCTGACGGCGTCCGCACCCCAGACCCCCTGTATGACCGCTGGATCGAGGATATCGACGGCGCCCGGCTGCAGGAGCTCTACATCGACATGGCGGTCATCCGCCGGATAGACACCGAAGCCACCGCCCTGCAGCGGCAGGGCGAGCTGGGGCTGTGGCCTCCGCTGCTCGGCCAGGAAGCCGCCCAGATCGGCTCCGTGCGGTCCCTGCGCTCCTCCGACTTCGTTTTCCCCAGCTACCGGGAGAACGGTGTGGCGTACTGCCGCGGCGTGGAGGTAGGTGACCTGATGCGGGTCTGGCGCGGGAATGCCGGCGCCGGCTGGGATCCGTATCAAGTGAACATGGCGCCCACCCAGGTCATCATCGGCGCCCAGACACTGCACGCTGCCGGTTACGCCATGGGGATCACCCGCGACGGTACCGACGACGCCGTGATCAGCTACTTCGGCGACGGCGCCACCAGCCAGGGGGACGTCAGCGAGGCAATGGTCTTTGCCGCAAGCTTCAACTCCCCGGTGGTTTTCTTCTGCTCAAACAACCAGTGGGCCATCTCCGAACCGGTGGCGCTGCAGGCACAGGTACCCATCGCCAACCGGGCCCCGGGCTTCGGCATCCCGTCCATCCGGGTGGACGGCAACGACGTACTTGCTGTGATGGCCGCAACCCGCGAGGCACTGGACCGGGCCCGCTCCGGCAACGGACCCACCTTCATTGAAGCGGTCACCTACCGGATGGGGCCGCACACCACGGCCGACGATCCCACGCGCTACCGGGACTCCGCCGAACTGGACCAGTGGCGGCGAAAGGATCCGCTGTCCCGGCTGCAGGCACTGCTGGCTTCCATGGGTCTGTTCAGTGACGAGTTTGCCGCCGAAGCGGGCCGCCGGGCCGACGATGTGGCCGCCGAACTGCGTGCCGCGTGCCTCGGGATGCCGGATCCGCTGCCCGCGGATGTTTTTGCCCATGTCTATTCCGAGCCCCACTCCTGGCTGGACCGCCAGCAGGAGCAGTACTCGCGCTATCTCAGCGGTTTCGCTGGCGAGGAGAACCGCTAATGACCAGCATGACTTTCGGGCGGGCGATCAATGCCGGCCTGCGCCGGGCAATGGAACAAGACCCCCGCGTCCTTATTATGGGCGAGGACGTCGGCAAACTCGGCGGTGTCTTCCGGATCACGGACGGCCTGCAGAAGGACTTCGGTCCGCTGCGGGTAGTGGACACCCCGCTCGCCGAATCCGGGATCACGGGCACGGCCGTGGGGCTGGCGTTCCGCGGCTACCGCCCCGTGGTGGAGATCCAGTTCGACGGCTTCATCTACCCGGCGTTCGACCAGATTGTTTCCCAGGTGGCGAAGATGCACTATCGGA
This sequence comes from Arthrobacter sp. zg-Y238, assembly GCF_024385525.1. Classification (GTDB taxonomy): domain Bacteria; phylum Actinomycetota; class Actinomycetes; order Actinomycetales; family Micrococcaceae; genus Arthrobacter_B; species Arthrobacter_B jinronghuae. The sequence goes on from NZ_JANFLU010000016.1 coordinate 12,834, forward strand.
CCCGCGGAGCAGTGAAGCTGCCGCTGACCATCCGGGTGCCGTTCGGCGGCGGCATCGGATCACCTGAACACCATTCCGAATCACCGGAGGCGTATTTCACCCATACCTCCGGACTGCGCGTCATCAGCGTGTCCAACCCGCAGGACGCCTACACGATGATCCAGCAGGCCATCGCTTCCGACGACCCGGTGCTCTACTTCGAGCCGAAACGGCGTTACCACGTCAAGGGTGAGGTGGACGAAGCAGCGGCGCCGCAGCTGCCCATGGGCACCGCGCGGGTCCTGAACGAGGGCAGCGACGTGACACTGGTGGCCTACGGACCGCTTGTCCCCACCGCACGTGACGCCGCCGTGGCGGCCTCGGACGAGGGCGTCTCCGTGGAAGTCATCGACCTGCGTTCGCTCGCGCCGATCGACTTCGCCACAGTGGAGGCCTCCGTGCGCAAGACCGGGCGGTTGGTGATCACGCATGAGGCCGCCCAGTCCGGCGGCCTGGGCGCGGAAATCGCGGCAAGCATCACCGAGCGGTGCTTCGACTACCTCGAGCATGCGCCCGTGCGGGTCACCGGCTTTGACATCCCGTACCCTGCCTCCCGGCTCGAGTCCCACTACCTGCCGGATCTCGACCGCATCCTCAACGGAGTGGACTGCGCCATGGACCGGCCCAGTTCCCTGGCCGGCGTTGTTTCCGGATCGGCGGCGAGCTGATGCTGCGCGAATTCCGCCTCCCGGATCTGGGGGAGGGGCTTACCGAGTCCGAGATCCTGAACTGGCACGTCAGCGTGGGCGACACCGTACAGCTGAACCAGGTGATTGCCGATGTGGAGACCGCCAAGGCAGTGGTTGAGCTGCCGTCCCCGTATGCCGGAATAGTGGCGCACCTGCACGAGCAGGCCGGAACGGTGGTCGAGGTCGGATCCCCGATCGTTTCATTCGAGGTGGCGGTGCCGGCGGGTGCCGACGCCGGTGAGGCGGGTGAGACGGTGCAGGCCAAGCGGGAGCCGAACCTGGTGGGATACGGTGCGGTGCCGGATGCCACCGGACGCCCCGCCCGACGACGCCGCGGACAGGCTCCTGCCCCGGGTCCCGTCCCTGCCGCGGCCCCTGCTGTTGTGCCTGCAGATTCCCCACCTGCACCTGTACCTGTGCCTGCAGCTGCTCCGGTCCGGGAGCGTCCGAGGTCCACCCCGCCGGTCCGCAAGCTGGCACGGGATATGGGAGTGGACCTCACCCAGGTGCAGGGATCGGGTCCGGGCGGGCTCGTGGTGCGTACCGACGTCGTCCGTGCTGCTTCACCGGACGCCGAAACGATGCAAGTGTCCGCACCCGGCGCCGCCGCTGCCGTGCCTGCCCTGCCGGCACCTGCGGGACGGGAGGAACGGACGGCGATCTCCGGCATGCGGAAGCATACTGCGGCCGCCATGGTGGCCAGCGCCTTCACTGCTCCCCACGCCACGGTCTTCCTGACGGTGGATGTCACTCCCACCATGGAGCTGCTGGAACGGCTCCGGCAGCAGCCGGCCTTCAACGGCCTGAAGCTGTCGCCGCTGACCCTGGCGGCCAAGGCAGTCTGCCTGGGGCTGAAGCGCTTCCCGTCGCTGAATTCGCGGTGGGATGAGTCCACGAGGGAGATCATCCGCTACAACTACGTGAACCTCGGCATTGCCGCGGCCACGCCGCGCGGGCTGATGGTTCCCAATATCAAGGACGCCCAGACGCTGAGCCTGCATGGACTGGCAGCTGCGGTGACCTCCCTGGCGCAGACCGCACGGGAAGGCAGGACGCAGCCGGCGGACCTGGCGGGCGGGACCATCTCCATCTCCAACGTGGGGGTGTTTGGCGTCGACACCGGGACTCCCATCCTGAATCCGGGCGAGGCGGGCATCCTGGCGCTGGGGGCGGTCCGCCGGCAGCCGTGGGAGTACAACGGAGAGATTGCCCTGCGCTCGGTGATGACGCTGAGTCTTTCGTTTGACCACCGGCTTGTCGACGGGGAGCAGGGCGCCGGGTTCCTGAGCGAAGTGGGAGCCGTTCTGGCCGAACCCGCACTGGCTCTGGCCATGGCCTAGAAGCATCAAGGGCTGCCCCGGAGCCATCCGGGGCAGCCCTTTCGCGTGCCGCTGCCGGGACCGGTTCCGGCCACGGTGCGGTGCGCCTTTCCTGCGCTTTGTCCGGATCCCTGCGTATTGTCCGGATCCCTGCGGTGCGCGGCGCAGGGATTGCCACAAACCGTAGGGATTCCGACAAACCGAAGGGAATCCGGGGCGGACAGGAACAACCCGACCAGGTTCCGCACTGCACGCCAGGCTGGTCCCGGCTCATCGTTGGCCGGCTCGGTTTGCTGCTGCAGTTAGTCGTGGCCGGGCGCGGCCGGGTGGAGTCTGATGGTCCGGCCGGGAGTTAACCCGCCGGAGGGCAGTATGCAGCGCTAGCGAAGCTCGAGTTCGAGTTCCTTGACCACGGCGCCGCGGGCATTGGCGAAGCCCTGCGTTTCACCGATGACGGTGAAGCCGTATTTCTCCAGGATGCGGATGGAACTGACATTGTCCGCAACAGCACGTGCCCGGATCGGGCGGTCGGTGAATTCCTCCAGGAACAGTCCCACGGCTGCGGTGGTAAGGCCCTGCCCCCAGTGCGCCTTGTCGATCCAGTAGCTGATCTCGGGGATGTCGCCGTCCCGGTAGGCGAGGATGCTGCCCACCACTTCGCCGTCGGCCACGATGGTGCGCACGGTAACGGTCGGATCATTCAGGATGCTCTGCCAATGGTGGTCAAAGACGCCGCGGTCCGCCGGGTTCTTGGCGCTGAACGCGGCCATATGGTTGGCACTCGGGTCCAGCTGGTGGGAGAAAAACTCCTCCAGGTCGGCGGGAACTACGGCACGAAGCTCAATCACGGCAGGTCTTTCTGCTCGGGGGTGGAGTTCTGCCTGCCGGGAGAGCCGGCAGGCCTGACAGCTACTGGGCGTTCAAGGCCGCCCACGCCATTCTATCGAGCAGCGTACGCAGCCTTGCCGTCTCGCGGGCACTGATCCGGCCGCGGACGGTATGGGAGGTGGAATTGATCAGGCCGAAAACGCCCTGCGCCCGGTGCCGCAGCAACGGGAGATCGGAGCCGGGGTGCAGTGCGGAAAGCGCATCCACCCAGACCTCGACGTATTGGCGCTGCAGGGAGCGTACCCGCCGCTCGTCGCTTTCCGGCAGGCTGCCCAGATCCCGGTCCTGGACCCGAATGACATCCGCCTGGCGCAGCGCGAAATCCACCTGGAATTCCACTAGGCCGCGCAGGGCGATTTCGGGGGTCGCAGACTCGGCGACCACCGCCTTCCCGCCCTCCAGCAGGTCTTCGCTGACGCCGATCAACAGGGCGGAGAGCACCGCGGGTTTGCCGCTGAAATGCCGGTATACCGCCGGCCCGCTGACCCCTGCGGCGGCCCCGAGCTCCTCAATGGAGACCCCGTTGTAGCCGCGTTCGGCAAACAGGGATGCGGCGGCGTCGAGCATCACTGCCCGACGGGAGGCCTTTGCCTGACTACGCCCGGTCATCCGGGCCTCTGCGGCTGCTTCGTCTTTTGCTACGTCCATTCCCACCCCTTCTGATTGGACTGCGCATATATTCCTATTGTGGTGGACAGGTGAGTTAATAACCAATAACCTGACTTGGGTTAGGGGTTATTAACTCAGCTTCCTGCCGGGTTTTTGCTCGCAACTGTTGCAGAAAGATGTCAATGGAGACACTGAAATCCGGACTGGATACGGCTTCGGCCGCGTTTGCCGCCAATGCCGCGGCGCAGCAGGCGCTGGTACGTGAGCTGCGCGGACGGCTGGCGGACGCCGCCGCCGGCGGACCGCTGCGGTCCCGCGAGCGGCATACTGCACGCGGAAAGCTGTTGCCCCGCGAGCGGGTCATCCGCCTCCTGGACGAGGGCAGCCCTTTCCTTGAGGTGGCGCCGCTGGCCGCCGCGGACATGTACGACGGCGAGTGCCCCGGTGCGGGACTGATTGCCGGCATCGGCCTGGTGCAGGGCCGGCAGGTGATGGTCCTGTCCAATGACGCCACGGTCAAGGGCGGAACGTACTATCCGATGACGGTCAAAAAGCACCTGCGGGCACAGGAAATCGCCCTGGAAAACCGGCTGCCGTGTATTTACCTGGTGGACTCCGGCGGAGCTTTCCTTCCCCGGCAGGACGAGGTTTTCCCCGACCGGGAACATTTCGGCCGGATTTTCTTCAATCAGGCGCAGATGTCCGCGCGGAAAATTCCGCAGATCGCCGCCGTCCTGGGCTCCTGCACCGCCGGCGGCGCCTATGTGCCGGCAATGAGCGACGAAACCGTGATTGTGCGCAACCAGGGGACCATCTTCCTGGGCGGTCCGCCGCTGGTGAAGGCCGCCATCGGCGAGATCGTCACCGCGGAAGAGCTCGGCGGCGGAGACGTGCACTCCCGCACCAGCGGCGTCACCGACCATCTGGCCGAAAATGACGCACACGCCCTGGAGATAGTGCGCAGCATCGTGGAGACCTTCCCGCAGCAGGAACCGGTGTGGGACATCGCCGAGTCCCGGCCGCCCGCCGAGGACCCCGCGGAAATCTACGGCACCGTTCCCACCGACCTGCAGACCCCCTATGACGTTCGCGAACTGATCGCCCGCCTGGTGGACGCCAGCGAGTTCCACGAGTTCAAGAAGGAGTACGGCACCACCCTCGTCACCGGGTTCGCGCGGCTGCACGGCCACCGGATCGGCATTGTCGCCAACAACGGCGTGCTCTTCAGCGAATCCGCGCTCAAGGGAGCCCACTTCATTGAGCTGTGCGACCAGCGCGGCATCCCCCTGGTGTTCCTCCAGAACATCTCCGGGTTCATGGTCGGCCGGGATTACGAAGCCGGCGGAATCGCCAAGAACGGCGCCAAAATGGTCACCGCGGTGGCCACCTGCCGGGTCCCCAAACTGACGGTGGTGGTGGGCGGTTCCTTCGGCGCCGGCAACTACTCCATGTGCGGCCGGGCGTACTCGCCGCGCTTTATGTGGATGTGGCCGGCCGCCCGGATTTCCGTCATGGGCGGAGCCCAGGCTTCGTCGGTGCTGGCCACCGTCAAGCGGGACCAGCTCGAGGGCCGCGGCGAGGAATGGCCGGCGGAGGACGAGGAAGCCTTCAAGGCACCGATCCGCGAAACCTACGAAACCCAGGGCAGCCCGTATTACTCCACGGCCCGGCTGTGGGACGACGGCATCATTGACCCTCTCGACACCCGCACCGTCCTGGGCCTGGCCCTGGACGTCTGCGCCAACGCGCCCCTGCCGGAGACCTCCTTCGGCCTGTTCCGGATGTGAGCGACTATGACCCCGCAGCCCTATAACGCCGCACCGCTTTTCGACACCGTCCTGGTTGCCAACCGCGGCGAAATCGCCTGCCGCGTGATCCGCACCCTGAAGACGCTGGGGATCCGTTCGGTGGCGGTCTACAGCGACGACGACGCCGGGGCCCGCCATGTGCGCGAAGCCGACCTCGCGGTCCGGCTCGGTCCGGCACCGGCCCGGCAGAGCTACCTGTCCGTGGACGCCGTGCTCGCCGCCTGCCGCAGCACCGGTGCGCAGGCCGTGCATCCCGGCTACGGTTTCCTGAGCGAAAACGCGGACTTCGCCTCTGCCCTGGCCGACGCCGGAATCACCTTCATCGGTCCGCCGGTCCGGTCCCTTGAGTTGATGGGCGACAAGATCCGCGCCAAGAACCATGTGCAGGCGCACGGCGTGCCGGTGGTGCCCGGGATCGCCGAACCGGGCCTGGACGATGCCCGGCTGCTGGCGGCCGCGGCCGACGTCGGCTATCCCATCCTGATCAAGCCCTCCGCCGGGGGCGGCGGTAAGGGCATGCAGGCCGTACTGAATCCCGGGGATCTGCCGGCGGCGCTGCAGACGGCCCGGCGGGTGGCAGCATCGGCCTTCGGCGACGACACCCTGTTCCTGGAACGGCTGGTCTCTTCACCGCGTCATATCGAGGTGCAGATCCTCGCGGATACGCACGGGAACGTCGTCCATCTGGGGGAGCGGGAATGCTCCCTGCAGCGGCGGCACCAGAAAGTCATCGAGGAAGCACCCTCCGTGCTGCTGGACGCGGCCACCCGGGAACGCATCGGCGAGGCGGCGTGCAATGCCGCCCGCTCCGTGGACTACACCGGCGCGGGAACCGTGGAGTTCCTGGTTTCCGACGCCGCTCCGGACGAGTTCTTCTTCATGGAAATGAACACCCGCCTGCAGGTGGAACATCCGGTGACCGAAATGGTCACCGGCGTGGACCTGGTGGCCGAGCAGGTGCGCATCGCCGCCGGGCATCCGCTGTCCCTCAAGCAGGAAGACGTCACCTTGACCGGGCATGCGGTGGAAGCCCGGATCTACGCGGAGGACCCGGAACGGGACTTCCTGCCGACGTCGGGCTCGGTGCAGTGGCTGCGCGAACCCGTGGGCGACGGCGTCCGGGTGGATTCCTCCCTGCTGCCCGGACTGGCCGTTTCCTCCAGCTATGACCCGATGCTGGCCAAGGTCATCGCCTGGGGGCCGGACCGTGCCGCCGCACTGGCCCGCCTGGACACGGCGCTCGCAGGTACTGCAGTGCTGGGCATCGGCACCAACGTGGAATACCTCCGCCTGCTGCTGGCCGATCCCGATGTCCGCGCCGGGCGGCTGGACACTACCCTGATCGAGCGGCGGCTTCCCGGACTGAAGTTCCGGACCCCGCAGCTCCCCGAGTTCGCCGCTGCCGCCCTGCTGTACGCGCAGGACCTGGCGGACACGGCGTCGGGTTCACCCTGGCGGCAGGCGGACGGCTGGCGGATCGCCGGCAGCGGTGCGGGCAGCGGCGGTGGGAACGGCAACCCCGGGGGTACGCCCCTGCACCTGGTCTTTGCCGCCCCCGTATCCGGCGGCGACGACATCGAAGTGGGCGTTACCGGCACCGCACGGGAGGCGACGGTGCGGATCGGCGGGACCACGCACACCGCCGGCCTGCTGGCCGGCAGCGATACCCGCGAAGGGGGACGCGTGAGCGTTTCCCTGGACGGGGTCCTGCACACCTTCACCGCCGCCGCCGAACCGGAAACCGGGGCGTACTGGCTGGCCGGAGGAACGGCCGGAGAGCTGTTCACGGTCCGGCTGCGTCTGCGCAGCCGGCGAGAGCAGCTGGACTGGCACCTGGCGGCGGCCGGACGCGTTGCCGGCGAAGCGGACCCGGTGGTGCGCTCCCCGATGCCGGGCACCGTCGTCGCGGTGGCCGTGGCGGACGGTGACCGGGTGCCCGCCGGGGCGCCGCTGCTCAGCGTCGAAGCCATGAAGATGGAACACCAGCTCCGGGCACCCATGGCCGGCGTCGTCTCCCTCAGCTTGAAACCCGGAGACCTGGTGAAGGCCGACCAGGTCCTGGCCACACTCACGCCGGAAACGGACTCCGGCACCGACGCCGCAACAGACCCGCACAACGAACAAGGAGCAGACCATGCCCGACTTTGAACTCAGCGAGGAATACCAGGATCTCTCCGACACGGTGCGCGACTTCGCTGACGAAGTCATCGCCCCGGTGTCCGCCCAGCACGACGCGGAGCACAGCTTCCCGTACAAGGTCATCTCCCAGATGGGGGAGATGGGACTGTTCGGACTGCCCTTCCCGGAGGAATACGGCGGCATGGGCGGGGACTACTTCGCCCTGGCCCTCGCGCTGGAGCAGATCGCCCGGGTGGACCAGTCCGTGGCCATCACGCTGGAAGCCGGGGTCTCGCTCGGTGCCATGCCCGTGTACCGGTTCGGCAATGAAGAGCAGAAGCAGCAGTGGCTGCCCCTGCTCGCCAGCGGGGAGGCGCTCGCAGGGTTCGGCCTCACCGAACGCGAGGCAGGCTCCGACGCCGGCGGCACCAAGACCACTGCCCGGCTCGAGGACGGGCAGTGGGTCATCAACGGCAGCAAGGAGTTCATCACCAACTCCGGCACCGACATCACCCGCCTGGTGACTGTCACGGCCGTGACGGACACCGTCACCGAACCGGACGGCTCCGTCCGGAAGCTCATTTCCACCATCCTCGTGCCGACCGAAACCCCCGGCTTCACAGCCGAAAAGCCGTACAACAAGGTGGGCTGGAATGCCTCGGACACGCATCCGCTGACCCTCACCGACGTCCGGGTCCCGGAGGCGAACCTGCTGGGAGCCCGGGGGCGGGGCTTCGCCAACTTCCTGCAGATCCTGGACGAGGGCCGCATCGCCATCGCGGCGCTTGCCACCGGTGCCGCACAGGGGTGCGTGGACGAATCCCTGCGGTACGCCAAGGAACGCGAGGCGTTCGGTGCAGCCATCGGCACCTACCAGTCCATTTCCTTCAAGATCGCGCGCATGCAGGCCCGGGCGCACACGGCCCGCCTGGCCTATTACGACGCCGCCGCGCGCATGCTCGCCGGACGTCCGTTCAAGACGCAGGCCGCGATCGCCAAGATGGTGGCCGGAGAAGCCGCCATGGACAACGCCCGCGACGCCACCCAGATCTTCGGCGGCTACGGTTTCATCAACGAATTCCCGGTGGCGCGGCATTACCGCGATTCCAAGATCCTGGAAATCGGGGAGGGAACTACTGAGGTGCAGTTGATGCTGATTGCCCGCAGTATGGGCCTGTAACAACCGACGGTGACTTTGCCAACTGAGAACGAACGGACACTGCCATGATCAACAAGGTGTACCCCGGTGCGGCCGAGGCCGTCGCCGATATCCCGGACGGCGCTTCCCTGGCCGTGGGCGGCTTCGGCCTCTGCGGCATTCCGGTGGCGTTGATCGATGCCCTGCACGCGGCGGGGACTACGGACCTGGAGACCGTCAGCAACAACTGCGGCGTGGATGACTGGGGGCTGGGCCGGCTGCTCGCCGACCACCGGATCCGGCGCACCGTCAGCTCCTATGTCGGGGAGAACAAGGAATTTGCCCGCCAGTTCCTCGCCGGGGAACTGGAAGTGGTGCTGACCCCGCAGGGCACCCTCGCGGAGAAGCTGCGCGCCGGCGGCGCCGGCATCCCGGCCTTCTACACCCCGGCCGGGGTAGGCACGCAGGTGTCCGAGGGCGGGCTGCCGCAGAAGTACGACGCCGAGGGCGGTGTGGCGCTGGCCTCCGACCCGAAGGAGGTCCGCAGCTTCAACGGCGCGGACTATGTGCTGGAGGAATCACTTACCCCCGACTTCGCCCTGGTCCATGCAGCGAAGGGAGACCGGCACGGAAACCTGGTCTTCCATGCCACGGCCATGAACTTCAACCCGCTCTGCGCCATGGCCGGGCGCATCACCATCGCCGAGGTCGAAGAGCTGGTGGAACCGGGGGAGCTGGACCCCGAACACGTCCACGTCCCGGGAATCTTCGTGCAGCGGGTGGTCGTGGCACCCGATGCAGAGAAACGCATCGAGAAGCGGACGGTTACTGCCGGCACCGGCAGCACCAACGGAAGCAAGGAGTCCTGAGATGGCACTGACCCGGCAGGAACTGGCCGCCCGGGTAGCCCGCGAGCTGCACGACGGCGAATATGTGAACCTCGGCATCGGCATGCCTACGCTGATTCCGAACTACATCCCCGAAGGCGTGGAAGTGGTGCTGCACTCCGAGAACGGAATCCTCGGCGTCGGCCCGTACCCCACCGAAGAGACGCTGGACCCGGACCTGATCAATGCCGGGAAGGAAACCGTCACCGTGAACAGCGGCGCGTCCTTCTTTGATTCCGGCGCCTCGTTCGGGATGGTGCGCGGCGGCCACGTGGACGTCGCCGTCCTGGGCGCCATGGAAGTGGCCGCAAACGGCGACCTGGCCAACTGGATGGTGCCCGGAAAGATGGTCAAGGGCATGGGCGGGGCAATGGACCTGGTGTTCGGCGCCAAGCGCGTGATCGTCATGATGGAGCACCTGGACCGGGCGGGACGGCCCAAGATCGTGCGCGAATGCTCCCTGCCGCTGACCGGAAAGGGCTGCGTGGACCTGATCGTCACCGACCTGGCCGTGATCGAGGTGGGACCGGAGGGGCTGATCCTGCGCGAGACCGCCCCCGGCGTCAGCGTCGAGGAAGTGGTCGCGGGCACGGATGCTCCGTTGGAGGTCTCCGTTGACGTATGAGGAGCCCGACGCCGGCACCGAGGAGCTCGCAATGGCACCGCGGGTCATTGAGCAGCGCGGCCTCTGGTACGAGGAGTTCGAGCCGGGGACCGTTTACCGCCACCGGCCCGGCCGCACCGTCACCGAGGCGGACAACGTCCTGTTCACCACCCTGACCATGAACACCCAGGGCCTGCACCTGGATGCTGTCTACAGTGAGGTCCAGCCGTTTGGGCAGCGGCTGGTGAACTCGATGTTCACCCTGGCCACGATGGTGGGCCAGTCGGTGGCGCAGCTGACGCAGGGCACCCTGGTGGCGCAGCTGGGGCTGGGGGAGATCAGCTTCCCGCACCCGCTCTTCCACGGCGACACCCTGTATACCGAAACCGAAGTCGCGGACAAGCGGCTTTCCTCTTCCCGGCCCGGCCAGGGGATTGTCACGCTGACCCACACCGGCAGGAACCAGAACGGCGACATTGTGGGGCGGTGCACCCGGACCGCCCTGATGTGGACGGAGGAGGGCTACGCCGCGCGGGAGGCAGGCACCGGCACGCGATAGGTTGGATCGGCAAGCACAACCGGAAAGACCTAGGAGTACAGCGATGACCACCTTCCCCATGGGACCAGCACTGCTTTTCTGCCCGGGGGACCGGCCCGAACGCTTCGGTAAAGCTGCCGAGCGGGCGGACGCCGTCATCCTGGACCTCGAGGACGCCGTCGCTCCCCGGGATAAGGAAGCGGCCCGGAAGAACCTCATTGCCGCGGAACTGGACCCCGAACGCACCATTGTCCGGGTCAACCCCCTCGGGACCGAGGACTTCGACAAAGACCTTGCCGCGTTGAAGCAGACCCCGTACCGCACCGTGATGCTGGCCAAGACGGAGGACGGACCCGCTGTCGCCCGGGCGCTCGCCGGCTTCACCGTCGTCGCACTGCTGGAAACCGCCCTCGGCGTGGTCCGGGCCGCGGACATTGCCGCTGCCGAAAATGTGGCCGCCCTGATGTGGGGCGCCGAGGACCTGCTGGCGTCGCTCGGCGGGGAATCCAGCCGCCACCAGGACGGCACCTACCGCAGCGTCGCCGTGCAGGCCCGCTCCACGGTGCTGCTCGCCGCCGGAGCCTTCGGCAAGGGGGCCATCGACTCGATCTACGGCAACATCCCGGATACCGAGGGGCTGGAGGTCGAAGCGCGCGACGCCGTCGCTTCGGGTTTCGCCGCCAAGGCCTGCATCCATCCCGGCCAGGTGGCCGCCGTGCGCGCCGCCTACGCCCCGGACCCAGCGGACGTCACCTACGCCGAGCAGGTCCTGGCCGAGGCCGGGAACCACGGGGGAGTGTTTAACTTCCGCGGACAGATGATCGACGGTCCGCTGCTGAAGCAGGCCGAGCAGACGCTGCGCCGGGCGCAGGGCTGAATCCCGGACAGCGATTGTTGCCGCCGGGGAATCATCTGCCGGTGACGGCCGCTACTCTTTCATCATGCGCATAGTCATAGCGGGAGCCCACGGAAGAATCGCACGCGAACTGGGACGCCTCATGGCGGCGGACGGACACGATGTTGCCGGCCTGATCCGGAACCCGGACCAGGCGGCGGACCTGGAGGCGGACGGCGTCGCGCCGGTGGTACTGGACCTGGAGAACAGCACCCTGGAGGACGTTGTGCAGGTCCTCACCGGTGCGGAGGCGGCCGTCTTTGCCGCCGGCGCCGGACCCGGAAGCGGAGCGGCCCGCAAGGACACCGTGGACCGCGCCGCCGCCGTACTGCTTGCCGACGCCGCCGAACAGGCAGGAGCCGGCCGGTTCCTCCAGGTCTCCTCCGGCGGCCTGGACGCGGTGCGGGGCGGGGCCCGCCCGGAGTCGATGGACGAGGTGATGTACGCCTACCTGGTGGCCAAGCTCGCCGCCGAAGAAGACCTGATGGCGCGCAGCCAGCTGGACTGGACGATCGTCCGGCCGGGCATCCTGACCAATGACGCACCCATCGGCCTGGTGGAACTCGCGCCCGAGGTGAACCGGGAGTCCATCCCGCGCGCCGACGTCGCCGCGGTACTCGCCGAGCTGCTCAAGACCGGCAACGGTGTCCACCAGGCGCTGGGCCTGGTCTCCGGGACCACGCCTATTCCCGACGCCGTGCAGGCACTGCAGCCGGGGCGCTAGTCCCGGACGCTGCGCTGCCCTGTCGGGGCGCGACCCGGCTCCGTCGGCGCGCGACGATGCCGAAGATCAGCGGGCTGCGGGATACTGGAGGCATGCAGCCTTCCGACTCGATCTCCTCCGACCACGATTACGTCCGTTCCCGCCGGCCCGGTTCGGACCATCTGCCACGGCGGATAGTCCTGCTCGGTTCCACCGGGTCGATTGGAACGCAGGCCATCGACGTGGCCGACGGTGCACCGGAGCGGTTCCGCATTGTGGCGCTGGCCGCCGGCGGATCCAACCCGGAGCTCCTGGCCCGGCAGGCCGTGCACACCCGGGCCGAAGCAGTCGGATGCGCCGCCGTCGACCTCCCCACCCTGCACCGGCACATCTCTGACGCCGCGGCCGCCGCCGGCATCACCGGATATTCACCTGAACTGTTTGTCGGGAAGTCCGCGGCGACCGCTATCGCGGCCTGGACCGAAGCCGACGTCGTGCTCAACGGCATCACCGGGTCGATCGGACTGGAACCCACGCTGGCGGCCCTGGCTGCCGGTCACCTGCTGGCCCTGGCGAACAAGGAATCCCTGATCGTGGGCGGGGAACTGGTAAAGCGTGCCGCTGCTCCCGGGCAGCTGGTTCCGGTGGACTCCGAGCATTCGGCACTCGCACAGGCCCTGCGCTCGGGCACCCACACCGAAGTGGACCGGCTGGTGGTCACGGCCTCGGGCGGTCCGTTCCGCGGGCGCAAACGCTCCGAACTGGCGGACGTCACTCCGGAACAGGCCCTGGCGCACCCGACCTGGAACATGGGCCGGGTGATCACCACCAACTCGGCCAGCATGGTCAACAAGGCCCTGGAAGTCATCGAGGCGCACCTGCTCTTCGATATCCCGCTGGACCGGATCGACGTCGTCGTCCATCCGCAGTCCATGGTGCATTCCATGGTGCAGTTCGTGGACGGATCCACCATCGCCCAGGTATCGCCGCCGGATATGCGGCTGCCGATCGCCCTGGGCATGGGGTGGCCGCACCGGGTGCCCGGCGCTGCCCGGCCCTGCGACTGGACCCGGGCCACGGAATGGACCTTCGAACCCCTGGATGAGGAAGCCTTCCCCGCCGTCGCGCTGGCCAAGCAGGCCGCCGCTGCCGGGGGCACGCGCATGGCCGTCTACAACGCTGCCAACGAGGAAGCCGTGGACGCTTTCCACGACGGATTGATCGGGTTCACAGACATCGTTGATACGATCGCGGCCGTACTTGAGGAAGCCCCGGATTCGGGGCCGCTCACCCTCCAGTCGCTGCTGGCGGCGGAGGAATGGGCACGTGCCGCTGCGCGGAAGCGTTGTGGAAGATGACAAGACCCGCAGCTGAACTGAAGGAAGCCCGTTGACCATTCTGCTTTTCATCCTTGGCGTGCTGTTCGTGGCGGTCGGGATTGCTGTCTCCATCGCCCTGCACGAGGTAGGCCACCTCCTGCCGGCCAAGGCCTTCAAGGTGCGGGTCACCCAGTACATGATCGGGTTCGGCCCTACCGTCTTCTCCCGGACCCGGGGCGAAACCGAATACGGTGTCAAGGCCCTGCCCCTGGGCGGTTACGTTTCCATGGTCGGAATGTTCCCGCCCAACAAGGAGCACGACGGCGAGGTGCGGCGTTCCAGCACCGGCATGTTCCAGCAGCTCGCCACCGAAGCGCGGCAGGCCGAGACCGACCGCCTGGTCGAGGGCGACGAGAACCGGGTCTTCTACAAGCTTCCCGTGTACAAGCGGATCATCATCATGCTCGGCGGGCCGTTCATGAACCTGCTGATCGGCGTCGTGCTTTTTGCCGTCCTGCTGATGGGCTTCGGCACCGCCCAGACCACCACCACGCTGGCGGAGGTCAACAAGTGCGTGATCACCGCCGAGCAGCAGGCCGCCACGGGCCAGACCGACTGCACGGAATCCGATCCGGCCGCACCCGCGTACGAGGCCGGCCTGCTTCCCGGAGATACCATCACGAAGTTCGACGGCCGGGACGTGACGTCCTGGGCAGAGCTGACGGGCTGGATCCGCGAGGCTGCCGGCAAGACGGTTCCGTTGACCTACGAGCGGGACGGCGTCGAGGCCTCTACCAGCATCACGCCGCTGCTCACCGAACGCCCGGTGGTGGGCGATGACGGCGCGGCTAAGACCGACGACGACGGCAACTACCTCACGGAGGAAGTGGGCTTCATTGGGGTCGGCGCGGAGCAGGAACTGGTGAACCAGCCGGCCAGCGCTGTGCTGCCTGCGGTGGGCGACAACCTGGTCAACATCGCCGGCGTGGTGGTCAACCTTCCCCAGCGACTGGTCGACGTTGCCCAGGCGGCGTTCTCCTCCGAACCCCGGGACCCGAACGGACCCATGAGCGTGGTGGGCGTCGGCCGCATTGCCGGGGAGATTTCCTCGCAGGAAGTCATTCCGCTGTCGGACCGGGTGGCGACACTGATTGGACTGGTTGCCAGCGTCAACCTGGCGCTGTTTGTCTTCAACCTCATTCCGCTGCTGCCCCTGGACGGCGGCCATGTTGCCGGCGCACTGTGGGAGGGACTGCGGCGCCGCGTGGCGAAGCTGTTCCGCCGCCCGGATCCCGGGCCCTTCGACATGGCGAAACTGCTTCCGCTGACGTATGCCGTGGCGGTGCTGCTGATGGGTATGGGCGCCCTGCTGATCTACGCGGACATCGTGAAGCCGGTCAGCCTGTTCAACTAGGTGTTCCGGGGTGCCGGTGCTCCGGTGGTGTGGTTCCGTTCCGGTGCCCGGAACGGCGGTGGGTCCTGCTCCGGGGCCCGCTACCGGTCCCGCTCCGGCGCCCGGAACGGCGGCAACGAAATCCCTTGCTCGCAGAGCTCGCCGGGATATTAAAGCCGCCTTATCCGGGCCCCTGCACGGGTACTGTCCCCGCATGCCCGCCTCATCCGGGCGCCTGCACGGTCATGTCACTCCGGCTACCCCGCCGCCTGCGCGGTTGTGCCCCGTTCCGGCCAGATCGGGATCCTGCGCGGCATTCCCCCCGCTTTGTCCAGATCCCTGCAGTTTGTCCGGATCCCTGCGCTGCGCGGCGCAGGGATTGCGACAAACTGCAGGGTTTCCCCGAACTGCAGGGAATCGGGCTCGGGTATCGGATCCATGTGCTTCACGAGCCGGCATGGCAGGATGGCAGGCATGAGTTCCGGGGGAGAAGCAGAAACAACTACCTTCCGTACGGGTTTGCCCGCACGGTACCGCCTGACCTTGGGTCTGTTGGGCCTAGTGGCTGCCGGCGGAACAGTGATTGCCACCCTCGAAGCCGGACCGATGCCGCTCGTGCTGGGCCTGCTGATAGCTGTGGTGTTCGTCGCCGTCCTGATGATGACAGCTCGGATCCGGGTAGGCCCGGAAAGCGTACAGATCCGGGTGGTGGTGTTTGCCACCGAAATTCCGTATCCGGACATCACGCGGGCGACAGCAGGACCGGTCACCGGACTGGCGGAGGGTATGGGTCTCCGTATCCTGCCGGGGGCCACAGGTTACCTGGTTGGCGGACCGTCAGTTCGGATCGAATGCGGGCAGAGCGCCGTGCTGGTGTCCTGCCGCGAACCGGAACGACTCCTGTCCTGCTTGGCCCGCCAGGACGTGCCTACGGCGTAGGCCTTCGCGCTTTCGGCCCGGTCCGACTGTCACAGAGGATCCCACCGTTTGGGACTGCTGAGCGCCCCTGGGGTCACATCCGTCACCGCAGCACCAACGGGTAGAGCACCGCGCGCCCTCCACTCGGTCCAGCACGCGGAGCCCGGGCTGAAGTAGACCCGGCACCAAGACCGCTGGCCGTCCGCTAGCATTCCCCCATGGTGAGCATCGTCTGGTGGGAAGTCGAGACCGAAGCCCCCGAGAAGTTCATGTCGTTCCATGGCGATCTCCAAGGTTGGACGTTCGCCTCAGCGTTCGAGGATTCAGAGCTCGACGCGAGCTACTGGATCATCAGAAGTGGCGAGTCGGGAATTGGCGGTCTTCAGCGCGCAACCGAAGGAACAGCGCCTACGGCCGGAACCCGGGTCTATTTCGAAACTGATGACCTGGAAGGCTTCCTCTCACGAGTCCGTGAGCTCGGCGGCCAAGTCGAACGAAGCAGAACTGACCTCGGCGGCGATGACCGCTGGTTCGCAACGTTCCAAGATTCATGTGGGGTGTCCTTCGGCATATGGACTGATAGAGCCCGCAACGAGTGACAGCGCCTATCGACAGATGGTGCTTCGGGGGAGGGGAAACCGCAGAGCATCCCACCGTCTGGGACGGGGCAGCACTGCTGGGGCCACACCGCAACACCAGCACCACGGGGTGGGACGCTGTGTTCGCGAATCTCTTCGCGAGGCCGCAACCAACTCCGGCTAACACAGTTGCAAAAGAAAATGAGCCCAAATGTGGTTGCAATCTGATTTGCACACGCTTACGGTTGCAAGATGTTCGTCCTCACGATAGACCAGCGAAACAGCCAGGGCAGCAGAGACAAGGTGCCCGAACTGCTCGCTGCCCTTGCGGACCTGCCGATGCTGCTGGCCTTCGAGCGGTCGGTCGGCGACGAAATCCAAGGCGTCTGCGACTCGGCGCAGACCGCTACCGACGTCGTTCTCCGGGTCCTGAGGGACAGGGACTGGTACGTGGGAGTCGGCGTCGGCGGGGTCCATGAACCCCTGCCGTCCAGTCCCCGTGAAGCCGGGGGACCGGCTTTCGTCGCGGCCCGGAAGGCGGTGGACCGGGCCAAGAAAAGCGGCGACCGGCCGCCCATTGCGGTGGAGGGATCGCCGGGCGCACCCGAGGCAGAGGCGGTCCTGGTCCTGCTCGGCCGCCTGATCGCCGAACGTACGGACGCCGAATGGCGGATCCTGCAACACGTGGACCCCGCAAAATGGGGTTCGCAGACTGCTGCTGCCCGTAAGCTCGGCATCAGTTCCCAAGCGGTGAGCAAGGCAGCCCGGCGGGGCGGCTGGCAGGAGGAATGGGCTGCACGGCCTGCAGCAGCGGTATTGCTGGAGCGTGCCGATGACCTCGCAGGCGGAACGGGAAACAGCTCAACGAAGGACGGGTAAATGACGATTGTGTGGGTAGTAACCGGCCTCCTGGCCGCCGCGCTGCTCGGCTGGCCCGTGACCGCCGGCGTGCTGCGCCTGGCCAGCGCGGTCCAGCCCCCACCACCGCCCCCGCCACCGAATGCCGTCCTCCGCGGCGGGCTGGCCATCGGCATGCTGGAACGCCTCGCGGTGGCCGCAGCGGTCCTTGCCGACGAGCCGGTGGCGATCGCGTACGTCGTCGCAGTGAAGGGGCTCGGACGGTACGCGGAGCTCAAGGAGACCCCGGCGGCGGCGGAGCGCTTCATCATCGGCACATTGGCCTCCATGCTGTGGGCCGTGGCGGTAGCCGTTCCCGTCCGCCTGCTCCTGCTGTAACCGGTCGCTGCGGTACCGCCTTCCTGCAGCGGTCCGGGCATCACGTAGGCTTGGGGATATGAGTATTTTTGCAGTTGAGTATGTCTACGACGCCGATTCGGCCCAGCTCCGCGACCAGCACCGTCCCGCACACCGGCAGTGGCTTCAGCAGCTGGTGGACGAGGGGCATGTCCTGTCTGCGGGCGCGTTCGTGGACGGCGCCGGAGCGCTGCTTTTGGTTGTTGCAGAGGATGAAGCCGGCCTGCTTGCCCTGCTGAAGCAGGATCCGTTCGCCGTCGTCGGCGCCATTTCCGGCATGAAGACCACTGCCTGGAAACCCGCACTCGGCGCGTTCTCCGACCTCGCGTAGCCCGGACGTTCTAAGCCCACAGTGATATTCGCCCGCCCCCAGCAGTCTCTGTCCGGGGCGGGGTGATAATAGGAAGGGCGCGTTTCATTAGCGCGCGCTTCACAGCCTAATACCTGCCGTTTCGGCACATGGAGGACGTTTTGACCTCGGTCAACCTTGGAATGCCAGCTGCACCGCCGCCCACGCTTGCGCCCCGCCGCAAGACCCGCCAGATCAAAGTGGGCTCCGTTGGAGTTGGCTCGGACTCGCCGATCAGCGTTCAGTCCATGACCACCACCCCCACCACGGACATCAACGCAACCCTGCAGCAGATCGCCGAACTGACGGCGTCCGGTTGCGACATTGTGCGTGTCGCCTGCCCCAGCGCCGACGATGCTGCCGCACTGCCGATCATCGCGAAGAAGTCCCAGATCCCCGTGATCGCCGACATCCACTTCCAGCCGAAGTATGTCTTCGCCGCGATCGACGCCGGCTGCGCAGCGGTGCGCGTGAACCCCGGAAACATCCGGAAGTTTGACGACCAGGTCAAGCAGATTGCCAATGCGGCGAAGGACGCCGGCGTCTCCATCCGCATCGGTGTCAACGCCGGTTCCCTGGACCCGCGGCTGCTGGCCAAGTACGGCAAGGCAACGCCGGAGGCGCTGGTTGAGTCCGCCGTCTGGGAAGCATCCCTCTTCGAGGAACACGACTTCCACGACTTCAAGATCTCCGTAAAGCACAATGACCCGGTAGTCATGGTGCGTGCCTACGAGCTGCTGGCCGAACGCGGCGACTGGCCGCTGCACCTGGGCGTGACCGAAGCCGGTCCGGCCTTCCAGGGCACCATCAAGTCCGCTACCGCTTTCGGGGCGTTGCTGTCCAAGGGCATCGGCGACACCATCCGCGTGTCCCTCTCCGCTCCTCCGGTAGAGGAGATCAAGGTTGGAAACCAGATCCTGCAGTCGCTGAACCTGCGGCCCCGCAAGCTTGAGATTGTTTCCTGCCCGTCCTGCGGCCGCGCCCAGGTGGACGTCTACACGCTCGCCGAGCAGGTCACCGCAGGCCTTGAAGGCATGACCATCCCGCTGCGCGTTGCCGTGATGGGCTGCGTAGTAAACGGACCCGGTGAAGCGCGTGAAGCGGACCTGGGTGTAGCCTCCGGTAACGGCAAGGGCCAGATCTTTGTCAAGGGTGAGGTCATCAAGACCGTACCCGAAGACCAGATTGTGGAGACCCTCATCGAAGAAGCGATGAGGATCGCAGAAGATATGGGAGAACCCGATGGCGAGGATGCTGGGACGGGTGGCCCCATGGTTACCGTCAGCTAAGCACGATATCCGCAGCGCCTCGTCGAGCGCGGCGCTGCGGATCCTGCGCGACGACGACACCGTTGCACTGTGGGATCTGGCCGCCGCTGACCCGGTGGCCAACATCTTTATGCTTTCCCATCTGGAGACGGCCCGGACGGCAGCACCCACCTCGGCAGGCGGACGGATTGTGGGAGTGTTCGACGGCGGCACGCTGATCGGTGCCTGCTGGTCCGGTGTGAACGTGGTGCCCGTTGGTCTGGACGCCGATACCGGCCCCGAGGTCGGACAGTATCTGGCCAGGTCGCGGAACCGGTTTTCGTCCATTTTCGGTCCCTCCGAGGCCGTACTCTCCCTCTGGTCCGAACTTCGGAACGTTTCCCCGCGGCCGTTCGACGTCCGTCCGGAGCAGCCCCTGCTGCAGATTGCCGAGTCCTCCGACGTCGTTGCGGCGCCGGGGCTGCGTCCTGCACGCCTTGACGAGCTTGATGTGCTGCTCCCCGCCTGCACGGCCATGTTCGAGGAGGAAGTAGGCTACTCGCCGGTCGCCAACGGGGACCGGCACTATCGGCAGCGGGTCAAGGGCCTGATTGAACGACGTCAGTCGCTGGTGGACTTCGACGCCGCCGGCCGGGTGGTGTTCAAGGCCGAGCTCGGTACGGTCTCCAGACAGGCCGTACAGGTGCAGGGTGTCTGGATGAATCCGGAATACCGTGGACAGGGGCTGAGCCGGTCCTACATGTCCGCCGTCGTTGACGCCGCGCTGGAAGTTGCCCCGGTTGTCAGCCTGTACGTGAACTCCTATAACGTCCCCGCGCGGGCCACCTATGAGGCCGTCGGCTTCGACCAGGTGGGTACCTTCGCCACCATCCTGTTCTAACCGGGCCCCTGCCCCTGGCCGGCCCGTTCGATGCGGTGTTCCGGATGCCGTAGGCTCTGGGCACGCACTCAGGCACGGGGGAGCAGGTGCAATACGTCTGGCAGCATGTCTGCCACCCGTCCCGTTGCGAAGGCGCGGGCAGGGACCCTGTCCGCCGACGACGATGTTGGGGGATCAAGAAAATGGTTGCTTTCACCGCAAAGACCACGAGAGCCGCAGTCCGGAACACCGGATCCCGCTGGGCAGGAGCCGCAGGTGCCGGTCTGGCACTGGCCTTGGTCCTGACCGGCTGCGGGGGAGGCGATGAGCCTGCCGTCCGGGTCGATGGCTCGGCCGCCACCGCAAGCGAGAAGCCGTCACCGTCGCCTTCGAAACCCGCCAAGCCAGCCAAATCAGCGAAGGCGTCCCCGTCAGCCACCTCCCCTGCGTCCAAAGGGGCCGACGGAAACGGCGCAGGAGCACTCAGCGGCGAGGAGTTGGCCGCCGTCCTGAGCGAGCTGAACACGGACCTGGACATCGGCGGCACCGTGGTGGAAGAAGCACAGCTGAAGCAGTCCACTGCGCAGGGTATGGATGCACTGCAGGACGTCGAGTACACACCCTGCAACCCGACCGAGGGCACCGACCCCATGAAGGCTGTCAGCGAGGCAAGCATGGGTGCCTTGGCTATCGATGGCAACGCCCCGGGCATGCCGGACACGATCTCCGTCCTGAGCTGGGCCAGCGAAGCGCCCGTCGCGGAGGAAATCGAGGTAAGCAGGCGTCAGCTCGAATCCTGCCCGGAGTTCAGCCTGACCGCCAACGGGCAGACGGTTTCCTCGGTTACCGAAGCCGTGGACATGCCCGCGATCGGAGATGCATCACAGGCCTACGTCACCCGTCAGACCGCGAACGGCACCACTCAGACGTCAGTGGTACTGACAGCCTGGTCCGGCACAAACTCGGTCCAGATCACCCTCCACGAGGCCGACCCCCAGGAAAGCGTTCGTTACGTTACTCCGATCCTCGAAGAGGTATTGGACCGTGTCGAGGGCTAGCGCCGATTTAGGGTGAGCCGTGTCACGTGGTTAGGATTCTCAGTGGACTTCCTATCCGGAAGTCATGGCACCAATGTCGGCAGCAAAACAAAGAACTGCTGCCGGATTGCGGCCGGAGAAACATCCAAATTGGGGGAAAAGTGAAGAAAAGCATTAAGGCCGGCGCCCTGCTCGTGGCCGGCGTCTTTGTACTTTCGGGCTGCGGCAGCTCTGAGGGATCGTCGGATTCCGGATCGGCTGAGACCAAGTCGGCATCAGCGAAGCCCACGCCCACCACGCAGGCGGTCGGGGAGAAGCAATACACGGCGGATGAGCTGGAAGAGGCACTCGCTGCGGTCATGAAGGACAAGAATCTGGACGGCCCGCTCGGCAATGATGAGACGGTGCGCCCGGAAATGATGAACGCCGTTGATCCCCTGGAGGGCATCACCATAGCGCCGGCGTCCTGTGACGTGCTGGCCTCGACGAACATCAACAAGGTGCTGGACAACGCCTATATTGCAGTCCTGCTGCTCAACGAGACGGATTCACTGACAGTCGTCAGCCACTCCGACCCCGCTGTCCTGGAAAAGCAGGTCGAGGACAACGACTCGCTGCTGGGCGAATGCGCCCAGTACACCATGGAAGGTCCGGGAGGGCAGGCCACGGTGATCAATAAAGGCATCGAGGCTTCGACAGACGCGGATACCACCCAGGCCTTCCACTCGATCACGTCCAACGGAACCGTCGAGGAAGGCATCACCCAGGTTGCAGGCGCCAGCGGCACCACGAATATCGCAGCCCGGTTCGTAAATTCTGCCGATCCCGAGGCTTCCGTAGCGGAGGCCGAGGAGCTCATCGACGCGGTGTACGCCGAGCTGGAAAAGCAGTAACCCCCGCCTCACCCGATACCGGCGGGGCCGGATCTGCACTGCAGGTCCGGCCCCGCCGTCGTCGTACGCCTGTCCGGCATCGACAGCCGGGCGCGTTAGATTAGTAGGGCATACATTCTTGAGAGATGCAGCCGACTGGCTGCAGAAACGGATTCCCAGCGTGGTCCTTCGACTTTCCACCCTTTTCCTGCGCACCCTGCGCGAAGACCCGGCCGACGCCGACGTCGCCAGCCACCGGCTCCTGGTCCGTGCCGGCTACATCCGCCGTGCCGCGCCGGGCATCTACTCCTGGCTGCCGCTGGGCCTGCGGGTGCTGGGCAAGGTCGAGAACATCATCCGTGAGGAAATGGCCGCCATCGGCGCCCAGGAAGTGCACTTCCCCGCGCTGCTGCCGCGCGAGCCGTACGAGACCTCCAACCGCTGGACGGAATACGGCGAGAACCTGTTCCGGCTGCAGGACCGTAAGGGCGCGGACTACCTGCTGGCACCGACCCACGAGGAGATGTTCACCCTCCTGGTCAAGGACCTCTACAACTCCTACAAGGACCTCCCGGTGTCCCTGTTCCAGATCCAGACCAAGTACCGCGACGAGGCACGGCCGCGCGCCGGCCTGCTCCGCGGCCGCGAGTTCATCATGAAGGACTCCTACTCCTTCGACATGGATGACGAGGGTCTGGACGCCAGCTACCAGGCGCACCGCGAGGCCTACCTGCGGATCTTCGAGCGCCTGGGCTTGGAAATCGTCGTCGTCTCGGCTGTCTCCGGCGCCATGGGCGGGTCCAAGAGCGAGGAGTTCCTGCACCCGATGGCCGTGGGTGAAGACACCTATGTGCGCTCGGCCGGCGGCTACGCTGCCAACGTCGAAGCCGTCACCACCGTGGTTCCCGCGGACATCGACTACACCGGCGCGCCGGAAGCCCGCGTGGTGGACACTCCCGACACCCCCACCATTGAAACCCTCGTGAACGACGTCAACGCCCGCTTCCCGAGGGAAGCAGGCGAATGGACTGCTGCAGACACCCTGAAGAACGTGGTCCTGGCCGTCACCCTGCCCACCGGGGAACGCCGCATCGTAGTTGTCGGCGTTCCGGGCGACCGCGCCGTCGACCTCAAGCGCATTGAAGCCAACATCAGCTCCCACGTGGGAATGGGCGGCGAACTGGCCGTCGACGCCGCCACGGACGAAGACCTCAAAAAGCACCCCGGCCTGGTCAAGGGCTACATCGGTCCGGGCCTCAGCACGGCCGAGCCGGTGCTGGGCACTGAATCCGCCACCGGCCTGCTGTACCTCGTGGATCCCCGCGTGGTCACCGGCACCAGCTGGATCACCGGCGCCAACGAGTCCGGCAAGCACGTCATCGGCCTGGTCGCCGGCCGCGATTTCACCTGGGACGGCACCATTGAGGCCGTTGAGGTGCGCGAAGGCGACGAGGCTCCGGACGGCTCGGGCCCGCTCGAAGCGGCCCGCGGCATCGAAATGGGCCACATCTTCCAGCTCGGCCGCAAGTATGCGGACGCCCTGGGCCTGAAGGTCCTGGACCGCAACGGCAAGCTCGCCACCGTGACCATGGGTTCCTACGGCGTCGGCGTCACCCGCGCGGTGGCCGCCCTCGCCGAATCACACCACGACGACAAGGGGATCATCTGGCCCCGCGCCGTGGCCCCGGCCGACGTCCACGTGGTTGCCACCGGCCGCGGCACCGAGATTTTCGACGCCGCCGCCCAGCTCTCCGAAGAGCTCGAGGCTGCGGGACTGGAAGTCATCTATGACGACCGCCCCAAGGTGTCCCCGGGCGTGAAGTTCGGCGACGCCGAACTGATCGGCGTCCCGACCATCCTGGTGGTTGGCCGCGGCCTGGCGGACGGCGTCGTGGAAATCAAGGACCGTGCCACGGGCAACGCCGAGAACGTGCCTGTTGCCGAAGCGGTGGAGTACGTGCGCCGCGCAGCCGGGCTCTAACCTCAGTGGTCTCCGGTCTCGAGGAGGTCACGCTTGCCACCATTGCGCTTGTGGTGGTGGCAGGCCTGGCCGCCGGCTGGGTGGATGCAGTGGTGGGCGGCGGCGGGCTGATCCAGCTTCCGGCGCTCCTCCTCGTACCGGGGATCAGCCCGGTCCAGGCCTTGGCGACCAACAAGTTGGGCTCCATTTTCGGCACCACCACCAGTGCCGTGACCTATTACCGGCGCGCCCATCCGGATCTTCGGACGGCGTTGCCGATGGCGGGCATCGCCTTGGCCGGGAGCTTCGGCGGGGCCATCCTGGCGGCCTCGCTTCCGTCGTCGGTCTTCAAGCCCATCATCGTGGTGGCCCTTGTTGCGGTGGCTGTGTTCACCGCCACCAAGCCCACCGTGGGCGAGCTGACGAAGCTGCGCCACACCGGCCGCCGGCACTACGGCACCGCGGCCGGCATAGGACTGGTGGTCGGCTTCTACGACGGACTGATCGGCCCGGGGACCGGCTCATTCCTGATCATTGCCATGGTCACCCTGCTCGGGTACAACTTCCTCGCCGCCAGCGCCAAGGCCAAGATCGTGAACATGGCCACCAACCTAGGAGCGCTGGCGTTTTTCCTGCCGAACGGATCGGTGTTGTGGGGGCTGGGACTGGTGCTCGGCTTCGCCAACATGATCGGCGGCTATCTCGGTGCGCGGATGGCGGTAAAGCAGGGCAGCAAGTTCGTCCGGATAGTTTTCCTGGTGGTCGTTGCCGCCCTGATCGTCAAGCTTGGCCACGACGTCTGGGTGGAGAACATCCGCGGCTAGGCCGCGGGCAGCTCCTGCACCGGCGGAATGCCCGGATGCCGCCGGCCGGTCAGTGCCGATGCGACCCACACGGATCGCTGTGCGTCGCCGTGCTGCCCGTCTCGCACGTAGTCGAGCGCGTTGGTCACCTCACGCAGGACGCTCCAGTCCAGGGCCGCGTTCCGGTCCAGGCCGGCAGCGGTACACAGTCCGTCCAGCCGTGCCAGCAGTGCGTCCTCCGGCGCCGAGGCAGCCAGGTCATGCAGGCGGTTCCACAGCATCGGAGCCACGGCGTACTCGGCCTCGCCGAACACCGCCTGCGGGTCGATGGCCGCGTAGTCCTCGGGTTGTCCGGGGCGGGCCAGGATGTTGGCATAGTGCAGGTCAGCGTGGACCAGGACGTCCCGGCCGGACCGCCGTCCCACCGCGCCGCGGGTCTGGCAGACCTCCAGCGCTGCCTCCAGCAGCCAGCGTTCAAACGGACGCCCCAGGGCGTCCCACTCGGCTGGCAGCTCGTCGGAAAGCTGCTCGGCGTGCTCGGCGAGGGAAGGCACGGCCGCCCAGTGGGGTGAATCGGATTCCGGCAGGCTCAGCCGGCGTACCAGGGAACCCCAGATTCGTACGGCAGCGTCCATGTCCACGGACAGCAGCGTGCGGTCGGGGTCCAGGCGTTCCAGGACCAGGCAGGTCCCGGCCGCGTCCCGGTCCAGCAGCCGTACGGCCCCTTTGCCGTCCCACAGGGCCAGGGCAGCAGTCTCGGTGGCTGCCTCCGGATGGGGAAACGGGAACTTCAGCACGGCGGGGCTGCCATCGGCAGAACGCACGGGCAGCACCAGCGCTCCGTGCCCGTGCCAGGGTGCGGCACCGGGTGGATCCGGAGTGAACCGGAAAGCAGCAAGGCTGGTCTCCACCAGTTCGGGCAGGCCCGCCAGCCAGGTACGGCCGTCCCGGCTGCCAAGGTAGCGTCGGCGCAGGGCCTCAGGTACGACGACGGCGGGTGCCATGCAGTTCTCCTAGGCGGTTGCGGCTACGGTTGCGGCGGGGACGGCGGCCGCCGGAACGGGGGACTGTGCTGCGCCGGGCAATCAGTTCCACGGCAGATCCTCCGGGACGGCGTCCAGACCGGGAGCAGCGGGGACCATTTCCGCCGGCAGATACAGTTCCTCTGAGACGGCGGCGAGCCGGCCGATCGCCCAGCCGCGGAGGTCTCCTTCGCTCAACGCCACGAGGTCAGCGTAGACCGCCGGGAACTGCTGTTCCAGTGCGGGCAGGGCGTCGGCCGGATTCCGCAGGAAACCCGCATCCAGGCGGTAGGCGGCCACCGGAGCAACCGCCGGCAGGCACAAATCGGGCAGGTAGGCCACAGCGTCCGTGCCGCGGGACTCATGCGCGGCCATGCGCGTCTGCCACTGCTCACTGCGGGTGGCTGCGGAGGGGTCCTGAGCCAAAGCGACCTCATAGGCGTAGGCGGCCCCGAATTCCGCGTCAACGGCAGCCTTCAGGGCATCGGCTGCACTGGGGGCCGCGGAACCGGCTGCCGCGCTGCCGGAGGGAGTTCCCGCCGCCGTGTCCGCGGTCATTTCTCCGGTGCCGGCATCCGGACAGTTGGACAACCCCTTATCCGTTGCCGGCACGCCGGTCGCTTCACTTTCGGCAGCCGGATCGCCGGGGTGCGGGCTGTCAGTCTCCGGCAGCTCCAGTCCGTAAAGGCCGGCGGTGCGGGCGGCCCAGACCTGCTGCGCGGCCCCGGTCGCAGCCAGCAGGCGTGCCGTGCCGGCGTCCGCCCGCCATGCGGACTGCAGATTGGCCTGTGCCGACGCCGCCAGTGCCTGCACATAGGGTTCGAGGTCCTTGGCATCCGGCACTTCGGGGGCTCCGGCGGACCGTACCCCGTCCTTTCCGGCAGTGCCGGAAACATCCAGCGGTTCCTCGAAGCTGTTCCGGGCCGCAGCCGGTTCCCGCCCGGTGCTGGTCAGCAGGGCAGCCTGATCGCGCAGTCCCTCGGCCTGGGCGAGGAGCTCGGCTGCTCCGGGGTTCTTTCCTGCAGCGGCCAGCACGTCCGCCTCGGCGGAAAGGCTCCGCGCACTGTTCCGTGCCTCGGTCAGGGCAATCTCCGAAAAGGAACGGGTGCGCTCAGGCGCGTCCCCGGTACCGGCCACCAGGCCGAAGCCGAGGACCACGGCTCCCAGTGCGAGGAACAACACAAGACGCCGCGCACCGGCACCCAAACGGCGGAACCGGCGGGCAGGCTCGGGCTCGGGTCCGGGGTTTTCCAAGGGCGCATCCACAACAGTCGATGATGTCACGAACGCGCTCTCATCTGCATCGATGCCTCAAGGGCACAGGAATGTCGGTAGTCTAGGACTACAACAACATCTAGTGGGAGGCAGCTATGGCGGTTCGGCCCAACCCCAAAAAAGACACGTCGTCGGATTACCGCAGGAATGCGATGCGTGCAGAAGTAGCCGCGGAGACGCAGCGGCTCAAGAATTACCTGGCCCCCACGGTAGAGATGCAGGATCTGTTCCTCGAGGACATCGAGATCAAACTGGCCGGTGCCCACCGCACTGTCCACGTCATCGTGGACCTTCCCGAGGACCAGCCCGGAGGCGTCAGCCTTGACAGGATTTCGTCCGCAGCTCAAGTAATTTCCGAAGCCATGGACAACGATCCGGGCGATGACGGACGTCCCTACAACCTCGAGGTTTCATCCCCGGGGGTTTCCCGTCCCCTCACCGAGCCGCGCCACTGGCGCCGCAACGTAGGCCGGATGGTGTCCGTTTCCGTTGAGCGCGGGGACGACGTGATGGGACGGCTCATCTCCGTCGAAGACGACGGCATTACGTTGATACCGGAACTCCCGGTTAAGAAAGGGATGAAGGCCAAACAGGGGGACCCGGTCCGCCTGGCATTCGCCGACATCCGCAAGGGGCGCGTTGAAGTTGAATTCGCCCACCTTGAAGACGACCCGGCAGGCGAGGACGCCCCGGATGATGAAACCACAGCTGAGGAGGCCTAGATGGAAATAGATATGAGTGCGCTGAGGCTGCTGGAACGCGAACGGGAGATCCCCCTGGATCTGCTGGTGCCGACCATTGAGCAGGCTCTGCTGGTTGCCTACCACAAGACCAACGGTGCGCAGGAGCAGGCGCGGGCGGAACTGGACCGGAAGACCGGTCACGTAACGATCTGGGCCGCTGAGCTCGACGACGACGGAACCGCGGTGGGGGAGTTCGACGACACCCCCGCCGGCTTCGGCCGGATCGCCGCCAGCACCGCCCGGCAGATCATCCTGCAGCGGCTGCGCGACGTCGAGGATGACAACATCCTGGGCGAGTTCAAGGGCCGTGAAGGGGAACTGGTCTCCGGCCAGATCCAGCAGGGCAACAACCCGCACATGATCCAGGTGAACCTGGGTTCGGTGGAGGCGCTGCTGCCCCCGCCCGAGCAGGTTCCGGGGGAGAAGTACCTCCACGGTTCCCGCCTGCGCGCTTTCGTTGTGGATGTGCGCCGCGGATTCAAGGGTCCGTCCATCACGCTCTCCCGCTCCCACCCCGGCCTGGTCCGCAAGCTTTTCGAACTGGAAGTTCCGGAAATTGCCGACGGAAGCGTCGAAATCGTGGCTCTGGCCCGGGAGGCCGGGCACCGTTCCAAGATTGCCGTCAAGGCCAATGTTCCCGGCATCAATGCCAAGGGTGCCTGCATCGGCGAGATGGGTTCCCGCGTACGTGCGGTCATGAACGAACTGCATGACGAGAAGATCGACATTGTCGACTTCAGCGAGGATCCGGCGACGTTCATCGCCAACTCCCTCTCGCCGTCGCGCGTCAACTCCGTGACCATTACGGACGAAGACATGCGCTCTGCACGCGTGGTGGTCCCCGACTACCAGCTGTCCCTGGCGATCGGCAAGGAAGGCCAGAATGCCCGCCTCGCGGCCAAGCTGACCGGCTGGCGGATCGATATCGTTTCCGACGCGAAGGCCTCCTAGGCTCCGGTGCCGGAAGCGGATGCAGCGCCGGACAAGAAAGGCGCTAGAATGTATAAGGCCGGGTCACCCTCCGCGTCCCAATCATCGGCAGCCGCTTCCGGCGCTGCCGCGGGAAATCGGGTATCCAGGCACGTCCCCTTGCGGACGTGCATAGGGTGCAGGAAAAAGGATGACCAAGCTGTTCTGCTGCGGTTGGTCCGTGTCAGCATGGAAGGCGGCAACGCCGTCCGTGTCGATGAGGACCACCGAATGCCTGGAAGGGGTGCCTGGTTGCACCCCGACACGGCATGCCTGAGATTGGCAGTGAAACGTTCAGGCTTTCCGCGGGCCTTTAGGGGCTCCGTGGGAATATCGGACGTTGAACGTTGGTTCAAGGCCCTTGAGGACGTTCCGACCGGGAACGGACTCAAAACCGTCCAACCTGAAAGCGGGTCAGAAATCTGATGGAAACCCGATGAGTACCCAGCGATGAGTACTTTGTTGTGCTCTGTGATGGGCCCCGCTGCAACTGCAGTGGAAGCCCGCAGTAAATAGACGGTTCGTACCTGGCTCGGTGCGGACCGAGACAGGAGAAATGTGGCCAAGGTCCGCGTACACGAGCTTGCTAAAGAGCTCGGCATTACCTCGAAGGATGCAGTTGCAAAACTGCAGGAACTGGGCGAATTCGTCCGTTCCGCCTCATCAACTATTGAGGCCCCGGTAGTCAAGAAACTTCGAGGCGCCTTCCCGGCGTCTGAAAACAAGGCTGCTGCTTCCCCGGCAGCCCCCGCCAAGGCTGACGCTTCCCCGTCCAAGCCTTCGGCCCCGTCCCCCAAGCCCGGCTCCGCGAAGCCTGCCCCGGCAGCTCCCGCAGCGGAGCAGCCCGCCGCTCCGCCGGCACCGGCAGCTCCCGCTGAGGCCGCTCCGGCCCCGGCAGCCCCGGCTGCACCCGCTGCACCCGCAGCGGAGGCACCCGCCGCAGCACCGGCTCCGGCCGCGGAACCTGCTGCACCCGAAGCCGGCAAGGACGACGCCGCCAAGGCGCCCGCCTCTTCGGCACCTCGTCCCGGCGCACCGCGTCCGGGCGCTGGCGGACCCCGCCCCGGTAACAACCCGTTTGCACCTTCCCAGGGCATGCCGCGTCCGCGTGGCCGCGGCGACGGCGAACGGGGTGCCGGCGCACCGCGTCCGGGCAACAACCCCTTCGCTACCTCGCAGGGTATGCCGCGTCCGGGTGGACGCCGCGATGAGGCCGAACGCTCCGGTACGCCGGGTGCCGCAGGCCCCCGTCCCGCAGCCGGTGCAGGTGGACCCCGTCCCGGCGCACCGCGTCCGGGTGCACCGCGTCCCGGTGCTCCCCGTCCCGGCGCACCGCGTCCGGGTACTCCCCGTCCGGCAGGAGCAGGCGCCGGCGGCGCACGCCCCACACCGGGAATGATGCCTAACCGCACCGAGCGTCCGGCAGCTCCGGGACGTCCGGGTGCAGCAGGACCGCGCCGCGGACCGGGCGGAGCCCCGGGTACCGGCGGCGGCGGCGCACCTGTCGGCGGCGGCTTCGGTAAGGGCGGCCGCGGACGCGGCGGCACTGCCGGTGCTTTCGGCAAGGGCGGCGCAGGACGCGGCAAGCAGCGCAAGTCGAAGCGGGCGAAGCGGCAGGAACTGGAGCAGATGTCAGCTCCGTCGCTGGGCGGCGTTTCGGTACCCCGCGGCGACGGCAACACTGTTGTCCGGCTGCGCCGCGGCGCGTCCATCACGGACTTCGCTGACAAGATCGAGGCAAACCCGGCAGCACTGGTGACCGTACTGTTCCACCTTGGTGAAATGGCAACGGCCACGCAGTCCCTGGACGAAGAGACGTTCGGCGTCCTGGGCAGCGAGCTGGGCTACAAGATCCAGGTTGTCTCGCCCGAAGACGAAGAGCGCGAGCTGCTGAGCACGTTCGACATCGACTTCGAGGCAGAACTCGAAGCCGAAGGCGACGAAGAGCTTGAGGCACGTCCTCCGGTAGTCACCATCATGGGTCACGTTGACCACGGTAAGACCCGCCTGCTGGACGCCATCCGCAACTCGAACGTTGTGGAAGGCGAACACGGCGGCATCACGCAGCACATCGGTGCCTACCAGATTCAGTTTGACCATGAAGGCGCAACGCGTCCCATCACCTTCATCGATACTCCGGGCCACGAGGCGTTCACCGCCATGCGTGCCCGTGGTGCCAAGGTCACCGACATTGCCGTCCTGGTTGTCGCAGCCGACGACGGCGTTATGCCGCAGACGGTTGAAGCACTCAACCACGCGCAGGCTGCCGATGTGCCGATCGTGGTCGCAGTGAACAAGATCGATAAGGAAGGCGCCAACCCGGAGAAGGTCCGCGGCCAGCTGACCGAATACGGACTGGTTCCCGAAGAATACGGTGGCGACACCATGTTCGTGGAGGTCTCTGCCCGCCAGAACCTCAACATCGACGCCCTGCTCGAGGCCGTTCTGCTTACCGCAGATGCTGCCCTGGACATGCGCGCCAACCCGAACAAGGACGCCCGCGGTATCGCGATCGAAGCCAACCTGGACAAGGGCCGCGGTGCAGTAGCAACTGTCCTGGTCCAGTCCGGAACGCTGAAGGTCGGCGACACCATCGTGGCGGGTACGGCCCACGGCCGTGTCCGTGCCATGTTCGACGAGAACGGCGACAACGTCACCGAAGCCGGACCCTCGCGTCCGGTCCAGGTGCTCGGCCTGTCCAACGTTCCCCGCGCCGGCGACACGTTCTTCGTTACCGACGACGAGCGCACCGCCCGCCAGATCGCTGAAAAGCGTGAGGCTGCGGACCGCAACGCCGCCCTGGCCAAGCGCCGCAAGCGCATCAGCCTCGAGGACTTCGACCAGGCCGTTGCTGACGGCAAGGTCGACACCCTTAACCTCATCCTCAAGGGTGACGTTTCCGGTGCCGTCGAAGCCCTGGAAGACTCGCTGCTCAAGATCGACGTCGGCGAAGGCGTGCAGCTGCGCGTCATCCACCGCGGCGTCGGTGCCATCACGCAGAACGACGTCAACCTGGCGACGGTGGACAACGCCGTCATCATCGGCTTCAACGTCAAGCCGGCCGAGCGCGTTGCCGACCTGGCAGAGCGTGAAGGCGTGGACATGCGCTTCTACTCCGTCATCTACGCAGCAATCGATGACATTGAGCTCGCACTCAAGGGCATGCTCAAGCCCGAGTACGAGGAAGTCCAGCTCGGCACCGCCGAGGTCCGCGAAGTCTTCCGTTCCTCCAAGTTCGGAAACATTGCCGGCTCGATCGTCCGCTCCGGTGTTATCCGGCGCAACGCCAAGGCACGGGTCACCCGCGACGGCAAGATCATCGGTGAGAACCTCACCGTGGACTCGCTCAAGCGGTTCAAGGACGACGCCACCGAGGTCCGGACGGACTTCGAATGTGGTATCGGCCTGGGCTCGTTCAACGACCTGCGCGAAGGCGACATCATCGAGACCTTCGAGATGCGCGAGAAGCCGCGCGTCTAATCCGTGGCCGCAGGCCGCCGGGTCTCCCGGCGGCCTGCGGGTACTTGTTTTCCAGTCTTAGTAAGGAGAGGTAATGGCAGATCCAGCACGCGCTGCGAAACTCGCTGACCGTATCAAGGTAGTAGTTGCCCAGGCGCTCGAGCGGCGGATCAAGGATCCCCGGCTGGGATTCGTGACCATCACCGATGCACGGGTCACCAATGATCTGCAGCACGCCACTTTGTACTACACGGTCTTCGGCGACGAAGAACAGCAGGCAGACACCAAGGCAGCCCTGGAATCCGCACGCGGAATCCTGCGCGCCGAGGTGGGCAAGAACATCACTGTCCGGCTGACGCCGACGCTCGAATTCGTTGCCGACGAGATCCCGGTCAACGCCGGCCACCTCGAGGAACTGATCCGGGCCGCCAAGAAGCGCGACGCCGAACTGGCAGCGCTCAAGGAAGGCGCCAGCTACGCAGGCGACGCCGATCCGTACCGCAAGGACGAAGAGGACTTCGACGAAGACCTCGAATCCGATGCTCCGGTCGACTCGGACGCGAAGTAGGTCCTAGACCCCGAAAAGGGAGCGGTTCCGTTTTACGGAGCCGCTCCCTTTTGGTTTAAGCCGGCCGGGTTCAGCCGAGCGGCCGGATCCGCACCTCCGTGGTCAGCGGGGTGTCCTCGACGGAGGAACCTACATAGACCGGCACAGTGCCTGCCGGAGTAACCCACTGATCCGTGGCGATATCCCAGTAGGAGAAGGACTGGATATCCAGGGGAAGCCGGACGCGCCGGCTCTGTCCCGGGTCCAGCGTGACTTTCTCCCAGCCCGCCAGCGAACGTTCGGCGGTCGCCACCGGGGCGGGCAGCGGGCCGGCATAGGCCTGCACTACTTCACTGCCGGTTCGGTCGCCCGTGTTGGTCAGCCGCACCGACACCTCCAGCGGCCTGCCCTTGCACCGGTCCTTCCCGTGCCCGTGCCCCTGGGCGGCATCGCCGGAGAGCTGCGGCTCCGGTGCAGTGCCGGAATCCGAGCTGCCGGTATCCGAGCTGCCGGATTTCGAGCCGCCGGGTGCAGAGGCGTCGCAGGTGACCCTGAGATCGGAGTAGTCGAACTCCGTGTAGCTCAGTCCAAAGCCGAAGGGGTATGCCGACGGCAGGCCGAACTGCCGGTAGCCGCGGTAGCCCTCGAAGATTCCCTCGGTGAACTGCGCGTTGACGCCGTCGATACCGGGGAACTGGGCGGGCGAGGCGGTCGGAGTCAGATCAGCGCTGACGGGCATGGTGATCGGCAGGCGGCCGGACGGATTGGTGTCGCCGAAGAGCAGGCCGGCGATGGCCGTACCCTGGTTCTGGCCCGGGTACCAGGCCTGGACGAGGCCGTCCACGGCATCCTGCCAGTCGACCACCTCCACCGCCGCGCCCGTGGTCATCACCACGACCGTGTTGGGGTTCGCGGCTCCCACCGCGCGGATCAGCTCCGCCTGCCGGTTCGGCAGTGCAAGGTCAGGCAGGTCCGCGCCTTCACTGGAGAAATCCCGGACCATCACGACGGCGGCATCCGCTTCAGCAGCTGCAGCGGCCGCGTTCACAGCCTGGGGGAGGGGTGTGCCTTCCGGCGGCACCCAGCCGAGCTTGATCTGGGCGGCTGACTGGTTCCATTCGGAACCCGTGTCGTACACGTACGAAAGTTCCACCGAGTGGTTGGAGCCTGCGGTGAAGTCCAGCGGCACTGAAATGGTCTGGTTGGAAGCTTCCGTAGAGGGCGTGAAGAACCCGGTTTCGTTCACCACCTGGTTGCCGTCGACGGTGAGGATGGTCCGCCCGTTGGTTACCACCTGCAGTTCGTAGGTGCCGGTGACCGGGGCAGTGAGCGTGCCTGTCCAGCGGGCGGACATGTTGGTGTTTAGCGCCTGCGGCTGGGCCGGGAAATTGGGTGAGGAAGCGCCCAGCCCGGTGAAGGTCAGGAAGCCCGCGTTCAACCCGGCATAAGGGTCCACCCGGTCGAGGTAGGGGGTGCCGGAGAAATCCTGGTTCAGGAAGTACTGGGCGCTCAGCCCGGTTCCCGGCGTTCCGTCCACGGGAGTAAGGAACGACGACGGAATCGGCTGGGCGCCGGGCAGTGCGGCCACGGAGGTCACCGGATCCGTGCCGGGTACAAAGGCCACCTCCGTGCCGGTGCCTGCCAGCCGGTTCCGGATCCCTTGCAGCGCCGAAGTCTCCTCCGCGGGGTTTGCGATGTACGCGCTCCCGCCTCCTTGGACAACGACGTCGGCATCCGTACCGATGACCGCAATTGAATCCAGCTCGTCTGCGTTGAACGGCAACAGCTCGTCGTCGTTCTTCAGCAGGACCATGCCCTCCTCGGCGAGCTCGGCGGACTCCGCGTTATGGGCGTCGAAGGCGATCGGCAGGCCCTCGTAGCTGCGGTCGAAGAGCCCCAGGGCGAACATGGGACGGAGGATGCGCCGGACGGCGTCGTTGATCCGCTCGATCGGAACGTCCCCGGCGTTGACGGCGTCGATCAGGGGTTGGCAGAACAGGCACGTGCCGGGCTCGCCCGCCACCGGGGTGAAGTTGCCCGGCTGCAGCTGGTCCAGCCCGTTGTTGATGCCCAGGGTGGTGGTCCGGGCGCCGTAATCGGTCAGCACCCAGCCCTCAAACTCCAGCTGGGTCTTGAGAATTTCGTTCAGCAGGTACCCGCTGTCGCAGGACTGTTCCCCGTTGACCTGGTTGAAGCCGCACATCACCGACCCCGGATGGGACCCTTCAATCGCGATGGCAAAGGGACGGGTGTAAATCTCCTGCAGCGTCCGTTCGTCCATCACGTTGTTCAGGCCCTGCAGGCGGTTGGTTTCCTGGGTGTACGCCGCTACATTCTGCTGGTTTGAAATCACCCCGCCGTAGTCCTGCGTGGTCTCGGAATAGGCGGAGCCCATAATTCCCTGCAGCAGCGGATCCTCACCGAAGGACTCAAAGTTCCGACCGTTCTGCGGCACCCGGGCAATGTTCATTGAGGGTGCCAACAGCACGTTCAGTCCGTTCCGGAAAGCTTCGTCAGTGGCCACCTGGGAATGGCGCTCCGAAACGTTCCGGTCCCAGGAGGCAGCCACGCTGATGGCGGAGGGCAGCAGCGTGGATAGCCCGTTGTTGTTGATGTTGTTGGCCTGGCGAACGCCGTTTCGGCCGTCGGTCATGGTGAGGGCCGGAATCCCCAAGCGCTCGATCGGTGCGTTGTAAAAGCCGTAGTTGCTGTTTAGCTCGCCGTGGAGCATGTCCACTTTTTCCTCCAGCGACATCTGTGGCAGGAGTGCATTGGCCCGTTCGGTGGCGGACCGGTCCTCGTCCCACCAGGAACGTTCGCTGGACCTGCCCGACTGTCCGTCGGCGGCACCGGCAATCCCGGAGGGGCTAACCAGCGCGGCGGCACAGACCGCGGCGGTGAGGATTCTCCGTATGGATGCCCGCGGTCGTGCGCCGGGCGGCGGGACGTCGGACACGGGTGCCCGGAGGCGGGAGCCGGCGCCGGGGGAGCCCCGCCGCAGGAGGGCGGTCAGGGCAGGGACAACTAAAGCGGGTGACTTTTTCACGACGTTCTCCTCGGCAGGATGCGTTGCAGTGAAAGACTGCTCCAGCACGCACCCGCCCCGCGGTTCCCCCGCTGAAGGGCTCACAGCCTAGGCCCCGGGAATACCGCCGTAAACCGAGACGGCGGGTATTGGCTGCGGGGCCGCCCAGACGCGGGCCAAAGGCGGCCTAGGCCGATCCCGGGGCCGGCAGCCGGCTGACGCCTTCCAGCAGCTCATCGCGGTCCCCGCACAGTGCAATCCGGATCCAGCCCTCCCCAATGGAGCCGAAAGCGGTGCCCGGGGCCACCGCCACCGACTCCTCTTCCAGGAAGCGCAGGGTCCAGTCCCGGACGTTTCCGCCGGTTGCGGCGGACAGATCGGCCCAGAGGTAGAAGGCCCCCTGTGCCTCGAGATAGGGAATGCCCTTTTCGGCAAGGACGGAGCAGGCAGCATCCCGGTTGGCCCGGTAATGCGCGGACGCCATGTCCACGTAATCCTGCGGTCCGGTGAGTGCGGCCAGGGCAGCATACTGCGACGGGGAGGCCACGCAGGACACGATGGATTCCATGACCGTGCTCAGCACCGGTTCCAGCCCTTCCGGCAGCACCAGTGCGCCGATGCGCAGCCCGGTCAGGCCGTAGGTCTTGGACAGGGTGAGGGAAGTGATCACGCGGTCCCCGGCGTCGCCGTCGAACGCCAGGGGGCTCACATGCGGCACGTCGAATGTGAAGGCCTCGTAGCACTCGTCCGAAAGAATCCACAGGTCGTGCCGCCGTGCCAGCTCCACCAGGGAACGGGTCAGTTCGCCGCTGAACACGGCACCCAGGGGATTGGACGGGGAGTTCAGCAGCAACACCCGGGTGCGCGGCGTCAGCAGGGCTTCGATGTCTTCGATCCTCGGCTGGAACCCGTGCTCCGGATACAGCGGGTACTCCACCGGCACCGCGTGCAGGAGTTCGGCGGTCATCGCGAACGTCGGATATCCGGGGTTCGGCACCAGGACTTCGTCTCCGGCGTCCAGGAGCAGGCTCATGGCCAGATGCAGGCCCTGCTGCGCCCCCGACGTAATGAAAACCCGCTCCGGGCTGATCTCCTTCCCGCAGGCGGCACCCGCGTGCCGGGCGAAGGCGGAGCGCAGGGGAGCGATGCCCGCGTTCGGGGTGTAACCGGTTTCGTCCCGGTCAAGCGTGGCCCGGGCGGCGTCGAGGATATGCCCGGGGGTGGGGAAACCGGGCTCGCCGATACTCAGGACAATCGCGTCCGGCTTGGCCCAGGCGGCCTGGGTGATTTCACGGATCTGGTTGGGCGGGACTTTCCGGACGTGCGGTGAGAGCTGTGCCATATCCGAATGCTATCGCCGCCCGCGGGCGGCAGCGGTGCGGAACGGACGCCGCGTGCCGCAACATATACTGAAAGGCGTGAATTCAGGGCAGGTCCGTTCAGGACTGATTATTGTGGACAAGCCGCAGGGATGGACGAGCCACGACGTGGTCGGACGCCTGCGGAGGCTGGCAGGCACCCGGAAGGTCGGACACGCAGGCACCCTGGATCCGATGGCCACCGGCGTGCTGGTGGTCGGCATCAACAAGGCGACCCGCCTGCTGACCTACATTGTCGGCACCACCAAGACCTACGAGGCCACCATCCGGCTCGGACAGGCGACCGTCACGGACGACGCCGAGGGTGAAGTCACCGCGGAAACCATTGCCGCCGCCGTGACGGACGAGGAAATCCGGGCTGCGGTGGCGAACCTGACCGGCGACATCCAGCAGGTCCCCAGCAGCGTCAGCGCGATCAAGGTCAACGGCGAACGTTCCTACGCGAAGGTCCGCGCCGGCGGGGAAGTGAACCTGCCCGCGCGGCCGGTTACCGTCTCCCGGTTCGAGGTCCATGCCATCCGGCGCGAGAACGGCGGGCGGCTGCGCGACGTCGACGTCACCGTCGACTGCTCCTCCGGCACCTACATCCGCGCCCTGGCCCGTGACCTCGGTGCCGCACTCGGCGTCGGCGGGCACCTGACCGCCCTGCGCCGCACCTGCGTGGGACCGTTCAGCCTGGAACAGGCCTCCACCCTCGAGGAACTGGCAGAGGACCTGCGGGTCCTGGACCTCGACGACGCCGCCGCCGACCTCTTCCCGGTCCGCAGCCTGTCCGCGTCCGAAGCCGAGGACCTCTCGCACGGCCGCCGGATCGGCGCCACCGGCAACGGCCAGCCGGGACCCGTCGCGGCCATCGATCCGGACGGCCGGGTGGTGGGACTGCTCGAGGACAAGGGCGAGCAGGCAAAGGCACTGCTGGTCTTCACACCCGGAAACGAGAAGGCGTAAATGGATCCGCTGTTCCTGGTCGGTTCCCTCGTCTGCCTGGTGTCCGTGGTGCTGTGCATCGGTGCCGCCGTCCTGAAGCAGGGACCAAACGACCTCACCATCCTGTCTGCGGCCGCCGTCGAACTCTTCCTGCTGGTCTACGGCGCCGCTTCCCTGATCCGCCTCGCCGGCGGGGAGGGCATCGCCGGAGAAGCCTGGGAGTTCTGGGGCTATCTGCTGACCGCGCTGGTCATTCCGGTCGGTGCGGTCTGGTGGTCGCTCCTGGACCGGAGCCGCTGGAGCAACATCGTGCTTTCCGCCGTGGGAATCACCGTATTTGTCATGCTGTTCCGGATGGAACAGATCTGGGACGGAGCAACACTTCTATGAACCGCAGTACTAATCCCGACGACGCCGAATCGGCGGACAGCTCCGCTCCCGCGGCCCGCAATGCAGGGCCCGGCCGGCTGCTGGTAGCCGTTTACGCGATTTTCGCGTTGGCGGCGTCGGCCCGCGCTGCGTTCCAGATCCTCACCAAGTTCGAGCACGCGCCCGTGGCCTACCTGCTGTCCGCCTTCGCCGCCGTGGTCTACATCGTGGCCACCGTCGGCCTGGCGCGCTCCGGCGCCACCGCTTACCGGATTTCCGTGGCGGCAGTGGGAGTGGAAATGGTCGGTGTGCTCGCTGTCGGAATCTTCGGCCTGATCGACCCCGCCGCGCTGCCCGACGACACCGTCTGGTCCGGCTTCGGCAGCGGGTACGGGTATGTGCCGTTGATCCTGCCGATCGTCGGGTTGTGGTGGCTTTACCGGCACCGCGCAGACGCGCGCCGCTGAAATAAGTATGCTTACCTGTTCGGCGCGGGTGCGTGAGACGATGGCAGGAACAACTTCAGTTCCAACTCCGTCAAAGGGGAGCCATGAGCAACGCAGCGCCGACACCGGGCGATAGGAACAGCCCTTCGGGCACGGACGGGCCGGGAAGCCAGGCACCGAAGGCGCCGGGGACATCGGCGCCGGGCGGGTCGGATTCCCCGACCCGCCGGACGCAGTCCGGCAAGCCGTCCGCCGGCAGGCCCGGCAGGGCAGGAAAGCAGCCGAAGCCGGCCAAGCCCTATAAGAGCAGTGACGACTGGGGCGTCTTCCGCGCCGTCGTCATCGGTGTGGGCATCCTGGTAGCCGGCTTCGGCCTTTACAACCTCATTACCGGCACGGCCGGCCTGCCGGACGGTGCCGGGGGAGAGGTCAATCCCACCCTGGAAAGCCAGTACCGGTTCTTCGCCGCCATGATGGTGGGCGTGGGCGCGGCATTCGTGGCCATTGCCGTGAAGTTCCAGTGGGCGAACATGCTCTGGCTCGTCTGCCTGATGGTGTTCCTGGGCGGCATTGGCCGTGTGCTTTCCTGGGCCTTCTCCGGAACCCCGCACTTCACGTTCATTGTGCTGATGATCGTTGAGCTGG
This sequence comes from Arthrobacter sp. zg-Y238, assembly GCF_024385525.1. Taxonomy (GTDB): domain Bacteria; phylum Actinomycetota; class Actinomycetes; order Actinomycetales; family Micrococcaceae; genus Arthrobacter_B; species Arthrobacter_B jinronghuae. Next base: position 52,485 of record NZ_JANFLU010000016.1, read on the forward strand.
CCTTCCCGCCGGCGCTGCTGGTCTGGCACCGGTTCATCGCCAAGACATCCGACCTGCGCCGCGAGTACAGCCAGCAGGCCGGGGGAGATACCGGGATTGCGGGCGGTTCCCGGTAAGCGGCGCAGATCGGACATAATGGATAGGTCCCGGCGCGGCGAAAGCCGCCCGGAAACCTGGACCAGCCGTTCGACCGGCGCTGGAAAATGCTGCTAAGGAGCCTGCGTGTACTACTGGAATGACCTGGCGGAAATACCTGCCGACATTGGTCCGACAGTAATCACCATCGGCAACTTTGACGGCGTGCATCTGGGCCACCAGCATGTGCTCAACCGCCTGGTCAAGGTGGCGCGTGCCCAGGATGCGGCCGCCGTCGCCATCTCCTTTGATCCCCACCCGGCGCAGGTGCACCGGCCCCAGAGCGCACCGGAACTGATCATGGGCCTCGTGGACCGCGTGCAGGCGCTGGCCGACACCGGGCTGGACGGCCTGCTGATGATGCATTACACGCTGGAGCTGGCTTCCCTGACCGCAGAGGAATTTGTCCGCACGGTCCTGGTTGAGGCGCTCCACGTCAAGACAGTCGTCATCGGCCACGACGTCCGCTTCGGACGGGGCAACGCCGGAGACCTGGACACCATGCGCGAACTCGGCCGCGAGCTCGGGTTCGCCGTGGAAGCGGTGGAGGATTTCGGCGCACTCCCGGACGGCCCGGACTCCGGCCGGCGCTGTTCCTCCACCTGGATCCGCGAAGCACTGCGGGAAGGTGATGTCCGCACCGCTGCCCGCCTGCTCGGACGTACCCACCGGATGCGCGGCGAAGTGGTGCACGGGGCGGCACGCGGCCGCGAACTCGGTTTCCCCACCGCGAACCTCGCCCCGGAGTCCTCAGGCCTCATCCCCGCCGACGGGATCTACGCCGGCTGGCTGGTGGACGAGGTCGGCGCCCGGTGGCCCGCCGCCGTGTCGGTGGGTTCCAACCCCACCTTCGAGGGCGTGAGCCGCCAGGTGGAAGCACATGTCATCGACCGGCCCGCCGAAGAAATCGAGGATTTCAACCTGTACGGCCAGCACGTGGTGGTGGAATTCGTGGACCGGCTCCGTGGCATGGTGGCGTACACCGGCCCCGAGGCGCTGGTCGCCCAGATGCGCCTCGACGTCGAACGCACCCGCGAGGTCCTTTCGACAGAAAGCGGCACGGGCAGGTAAACTGGTTTCAAATTCGGCTGCGGTCCGTGGCGGCTGAATTTCTTTATGTTCCGGGGCTGACGCCCCAGGGCAGAAAGATTCCCGGCAGCGAAGTGCTGACTCGGGCCTCACGGCACAACTCTAGGAGTTACATTGGCACTCGATCCCGCCGTCAAGCAGGAAATCATTCGGGAATTCGCTCGCGCTGAAGGGGACACCGGTTCCCCCGAGGTTCAGGTGGCTGTGCTTTCACGGCGCATCCTCGACCTGACCGAGCACCTGAAGACCCACAAGCATGACCACCACACCCGCCGCGGCCTGATGGCCCTGGTTGGTCGTCGTCGTCGCATGCTGACCTACCTGCGCGAGACCGACATCGCCCGCTACCGTACGCTCATTGAGCGCCTCGGCCTGCGTCGATAGTCTTTGTGAAAGGCGGCACCTGTGCACTGCACGGGGAGCCGCCTTTTGCGCAGGCAGGCATGGACACCGGGAAAGCCGGAAGCGCACCTGTCTGATTTCGGTCTCCACCAATAGGGGGCCGGCGAAGGTAGTTATGCAGTAAAAGAACCACAGAAGTAAAGCAGTAAAGAAGCACACATCACAGGAGTCAGCCAGCATCGCAGCATTCGCGGTCCTCGGTAGTGGTCTCCGGGAGAATCTGCCCGAGGACCTCGATCGAAGACCGGGTGTTGAACGTGCGGCCCGTGCCGCGCGGAAAGAAGTTCGATACGGTGCTGGGTGCCTCCGCCCACAGAAGAAACGGAGGTGACTCTCATATGGAGGGTCCCGAAATTCAGTTCTCAGAAGCCGTTATTGACAACGGCAAGTACGGCAAGCGCGTCATCCGGTTCGAAACCGGCCGCCTTGCCCAGCAGGCAGCCGGTTCGGCGATGGTCTACATTGACGAAGACACCGCCCTGCTCTCGGCCACGTCCGCCGGCAAGTCCCCGCGTGAAGGTTTCGACTTCTTCCCGCTGACCGTGGACGTCGAGGAGCGTATGTACGCTGCCGGCCGCATCCCGGGCTCGTTCTTCCGCCGCGAAGGCCGTCCGTCCACCGAAGCCATCCTGGCCTGCCGCCTGATGGACCGCCCGCTGCGCCCCGCGTTCGTCAAGGGCCTGCGCAACGAGGTCCAGATTGTGGTCACCGTCCTGGCGATCAACCCGGACGTTCTCTACGACGTGGTTGCGATCAACGCTTCCTCCATGTCCACCCAGCTGAGCGGCCTGCCGTTCTCCGGCCCGATCGGCGGCGTCCGCGTTGCCCTGGTCGACGGCCAGTGGGTTGCGTTCCCGAAGCACTCCGAGCTGGAGCGCGCCGTGTTCTCCATGGTGGTTGCCGGCCGCATTGCCGGTGACGACGTCGCCATCATGATGGTGGAAGCCGAAGCCACCGACAACGCCTGGAACCTCATCAAGGAAGAGGGCGCCACCGCCCCGACCGAAGAGGTTGTTGCAGAAGGCCTGGAAGCGGCGAAGCCGTTCATCAAGGTCCTGTGCGACGCCCAGTCGGACCTGGCTGCCCGCGCAGCCAAGCCCACCGTCGAGTTCCCGATCTTCCTGGATTACCAGGACGACGTGTACGAGGCCGTTGAAGCCGCTGCCGGCGAGAAGCTGGCCAAGGTCTTCTCGATCGCCGACAAGCAGGAGCGCGACGCCGCTGCCGACGAGCTCAAGGACGAAGTCAAGGCCGCACTGGCTGAGAAGTTCGAAGGCCGCGAAGGCGAAGTTTCCGCTGCTTTCCGCTCCGTCACCAAGCAGGTTGTGCGCCAGCGCATCCTCAAGGAGCAGGTCCGCATCGACGGCCGCGGCCTGACGGACATCCGCCAGCTCACCGCCGAGGTCGAGGTCCTGCCCCGCGTACACGGTTCGGCCATCTTCGAGCGCGGCGAAACCCAGATCATGGGTGTCACCACGCTGAACATGCTGAAGATGGAACAGCAGATCGACTCGCTGTCGCCGGTAACGCGCAAGCGCTACATGCACAACTACAACTTCCCGCCGTACTCCACCGGTGAGACCGGCCGCGTGGGTTCGCCCAAGCGCCGCGAAATCGGCCACGGTGCACTTGCAGAGCGCGCCCTGATGCCGGTGCTGCCCACGCGTGAAGAATTCCCGTACGCCATCCGCCAGGTCTCCGAAGCCCTGAGCTCCAACGGTTCCACCTCCATGGGTTCGGTCTGCGCCTCGACGCTGTCCATGCTCAACGCCGGTGTTCCGCTGCGCGCTCCGGTGGCAGGCATCGCCATGGGCCTGGTCTCCGACCAGGTTGACGGCGAAACCCGCTACGCAGCCCTGACCGATATCCTCGGCGCCGAAGATGCTTTCGGCGACATGGACTTCAAGGTTGCCGGTACCTCCGAGTTCGTCACGGCCATCCAGCTGGACACCAAGCTCGACGGTATCCCCGCCTCCGTGCTGGCAGCAGCACTGAAGCAGGCCCGCGAAGCCCGCCTGCACATCCTCGACGTGATGCAGGCCGCGATCGACGCACCGGACGAGCTCTCCGAGTTCGCCCCGCGCATCATCTCGGTCAAGATCCCCGTGGACAAGATCGGCGAGGTCATCGGCCCGAAGGGCAAGATGATCAACCAGATCCAGGAGGACACCGGCGCTGACATCTCCATCGAAGATGACGGCACCGTCCTCATCGGCGCAACCGACGGCGGCTCCGCCGAGGCTGCCCGCTCGGCGATCAACGCGATCGCCAACCCGCAGGTCCCCGAGATCGGCGAGCGTTACCTCGGCACGGTAGTCAAGACCACCACGTTCGGTGCTTTTGTCTCCCTGACCCCGGGCAAGGACGGCCTGCTGCACATCTCCGAGCTGCGTAAGCTCGCCGGCGGCAAGCGCGTGGACAACGTCGACGACGTCGTCTCCGTGGGCCAGAAGGTCCAGGTGGAAATCACCAAGATCGATGACCGCGGAAAGCTTTCGCTCTCCCCGGTGGTTGCTGAAGACGCCGAAGGCGAAGAAGCAGCAGAAACCGAGTCTGCAGAGTAAATGCCGGACTACTCCGATGGAAACCGTCCCGTGTCCCCTTCCTCACCGAAGGGGCACGGGACGGTTGTCCAGCTTCCGCTGACCACTCTTTCCTCCGACCCGACCCTTGTGGTCGGAACTCCGGGAGGCGCCGTCGTGCGCCGTTCGGTACTGCCCGGCGGCGTCCGGGTCCTGACGGAGGAAATGCCGGGCCAGCGCAGCACGGCCATCGGATTCTGGGTTGGTGTCGGCTCGCGGGATGAAGCCGCGGGCCGGCACGGCTCCACACACTTCCTTGAACACCTGCTGTTCAAGGGCACCAGCCGCCGTTCGGCGCTGGACATCGCCTCGGCGTTTGACGAGGTGGGCGGCGAGTCCAATGCGGCCACCGCCAAGGAAAGCACCTGCTACTACGCTCGGGTGCTGGATACTGATCTTCCGATGGCCATTGACGTCATCACCGACATGGTTACGTCCGCCGTCCTGGATCCTGAGGAACTGGAACAGGAACGCGACGTCATCCTCGAAGAGATCGCCATGGACAATGACGATCCGGCCGATCTCTGCCACGAAAAGTTTTCCGAAGCCGTCCTCGGCGACCATGCCCTCGGCCGTCCCATCGGCGGCACTCCCGACGCCATCCGGAGCGTGTCCCGCGAAGCGGTCCTTGACCACTACCGGCGGTACTACCGTCCGGAGGAACTGGTAGTCACCGCTGCCGGGGGACTGGACCACGAGCAGGTCTGCGCACTCGTGCTGCAGGCGCTGCAGACCGCCGGCTGGGAACTGGACCCGGCGGCAACGCCTGCGCCGCGCCGGGACACCGCGCCGGCGTCGATCTCCGGCACCGCCGGAGTCCACGTCATCAACCGTCCGGTGGAGCAGGCCAACATCGTGATGGGCTGCCCTTCGCTGACCGCAACGGATGACCGCCGCTTTGCCATGAGCGTGCTGAACACCATCCTCGGAGGCGGCATGTCCTCCCGCCTCTTCCAGGAGATCCGCGAGAAGCGCGGACTGGTGTACTCCACCTACTCTTTCTCGGCGTCGTACGCCGACGCCGGCTACTTCGGTATGTATGCAGGCTGCTCGCCCGCCAAGACCCGCCAGGTCATCGACCTGCTCGGCAGTGAGCTCGAGCGGCTGGCCGCCGGCGGCGTCGAGCCCGCCGAACTGGCCAAGGCCCTGGGCCAGATCTCCGGCGGCATGGTGCTGGGCCTGGAGGACTCCGGCTCGCGGATGTCCCGCCTGGGCCGGGCGGAGCTGGTCAGCGGCGAGTTCATCGACATCGATGAGTCCCTGCGCCGGATCCATTCAGTCACGGCAGAACAGGTCCAGGAGCTGGCCGTAGAACTGGCCGCAGCCCCCCGCACCATCACCGTGGTGGGTCCGTTCGAATCCGCGGCGGAACTGGGCTTCTAACCTCTTTGCAAAAGGCACACCCGGCGCGGACCGCGTCCCGGGTGTGCCTTTGCCGTTTGATCGCCGGGCTCCTGCGTCTATCCGCCCGCGAAGGGCGGGAGGATGTCCACAACGTCTCCCGGCTGCAGCAGCAGGTCCGGGTTCCGGGCCGCCGTTTCGTTGACCAGGAACGTACTGCGGGCAATCACCGTACCGAGCGCCGGGACGCCTGCGCCGGGTGACGGGTACCGGGCGGCAAGTTTTTCCGCCAGCTCGGCCAGCGTCAGCGGCCCTTCATCCAGGTGTTCTTCTTCCGTGCCGGCTGCTGCCTTCGCAGCGCCGAAGTATCTGATCAGCACTTAGCCGCCTATCGCGCTCATGGTTCGTTCGGGCTGGACATAGTCGGAGTCGCCGAGCCCGGTATGGCCCATGCCGTGTGCCTTGGGCTTGCCCCACATGGCTTCCTGCCAGCGGCGGACGACGGCGTCGTCGTCCACACCGCTGCGCAGCAGCGCCAGCAGGTCCGTCTCGTCGTGGGAAAACAGGCAGCTGCGGACCTTGCCCTCGGCGGTGATCCGGGTCCGGACGCACTCTGCGCAGAAAGGTTCGGTGACGGAAGCAATGATGCCGACGGTCCCGACAACCGTTGCCGGGTCCGCGTGCCGGCGGACCTCCCAGCGCTGCGCCGGTGCGCCGTTGCGCTCCCGGGGATCGGGGGTCAGGACGAAGTCCCGTTCCAGCAGGGACCGCATCTCGGCGGCGGTGATCATTCCGTCCCGCGTCCAGCCGTGGTCCGCATCCAGGGGCATCTGCTCAATGAAACGCAGTTCGAAGCCGCGGTTGACCGCCCACTCCAGCAGGTCCGGCGCCTCGGCGTCGTTGATTCCCCGCATCAGCACGGCGTTGATCTTGACCAGGCCCAGGCCCACCCGGGCGGCTTCCTCCACCCCGTGCAGCACCCGGTCCAGGAAGGGGCGGCGGGTGAGCTGGGCAAAGGTGTCCGGGTGGAGGGAATCCAGGGACACGTTGATGCGGGTCAGGCCGGCGTCCTTCAGTGCCTGGGCTTTCTTGTCCAGGCCGAGCCCGTTGGTGGTCAGGGAAATCGGCAGTTCCGGGTGGTTGGCACGGATACCGGCAACAATGTCCACCAGGTCCGCACGGACCAGCGGTTCACCGCCGGTCAGCCGCAGCTCGCGCACACCCAGCCGGTCGACGCCGAGGCGGACGAGGCGGACGATTTCGTCCCGGGCAAGTACTTTGTCCCGGGCCAGCCAGTTGAGCCCTTCGGCGGGCATGCAGTACGTGCAGCGCAGGTTGCATTTGTCCGTCAGCGACAGCCGCATGTCCGTGGCGCGGCGGCCGTGCCGGTCCAGCAGACCGTCTGCCGGGGAAAGCGCCAGGGCAGACGCGGGGGAGGGCAGCGCCGAGACGGCAGCGGTAGAACCGCTGCCCGGTGCCGCGGCTTCGGGCGGGCTGATTTCTGGTGTACTGGGGGAAGGGCGTACTGCAGGCATTCCCAGCTGTGTTCCCATTCCTCGAGGTTACGCCTTTTGACAGTTAGGCTCTATAAATGCGCTTTGTTCCCCGGGGCCGCCGGACTTTGGCAGCGTGCGCCGTGATGGTTCTAGCCGCTTCCGCAGCCGCATGCACCTCCGCGGACACCACCGGCGCCGCCGACCGCAGCGGAACCGGCATCACGGTCTTTGCGGCTTCCTCGCTCACGGACGTGGTTGAGCAGCTGAATGCGGCTTACGACGGCGGCGGGCGCCTGCGCGTCAACATCGGCTCCAGCAGCCAGCTCGTGGCGCAGCTGCAGTCCGGCGCGGAAGCGGACGTTGTGATTACAGCCGACCTCGAGGCACTCGAACCCCTGCGGAACGGACTGGACCGGGAGACGGTGCTGGCCAGCAACAACCTGGTGCTGGCCCTGGCCGCGGACAACCCCGCCGGGATCCGCGTATTACGCGATGTTGCGGGCGACGGCGTTCGGGCAGCCCTGTGCGCACCCTCCGTTCCGTGCGGGCGGGCAACATCGCGGGTCCTCGAAGCAGCCGGTGTCGCCGTTCCCGCACCGAGCCTGGAGGACAGCGTCCGTTCGGTGCTGACCAAGGTAACCAGTGGCCAGGCAGATGCCGGGTTTGTCTACCGGACCGATGCCCTGGCCGCAGCCGGGTCCGGCGTGACCTACCTGCCGCTGGAGGATCCCGCCCCTAACCGGTATCCGGCGGGACTGACCGCCGAAGGAGCCGGCAACCCCGACGCGGCAGCATTCTACGAGTGGCTTATCGGCCCCGAAGCGGCAGGCATCCTTGCCGAGGCGGGGTTCGGTCCGGCGGACCCGGGGAGCAGCGATGCCCCTTAGGACGCGGGAATTCGAAGCGGCGCCCGGCTCGGCGTCCGCCATGAGCCGGGAGGCACGAGCCACGACGCCCGCCTGGCTGTGGCTGCCGGCCGGCATCGCCCTGCTCCTGTGCGCCGGACCCGTCGCGGCGCTGCTGCTCAACGTCCCCTGGACGTCGCTGCCGGAACTGCTCGGCTCAGACGCGGCCCGCACGGCATTAGGCCTCTCCCTTGCCACCTCGGCCGGCTCCACGCTTCTCTGCGTCCTGCTGGGGTTGCCGCTGGCCGTGCTGCTCAGCAAACTGGAGGGCCCGTGGATCCAGTTGATGCGCGGAATCCTGCTGATCCCGCTGGTGCTCTCACCGGTTGTCTCCGGCATCGCCCTGCTGTATTTCTGGGGCCGGCAGGGGATTGCGGGAAAGCTGCTCGGCACCGTGGGACTGGACGTGGGGTACTCGCCGGCCGCCGTCGTTATTGTCCAAGTGTTTGTTTCCCTGCCCTTCTTCGTGGTCGCGTCGCTGAACAGCCTGTCCGCCGTGGACCGGGACCTGGAAATGGCCGCCGCCACGTCCGGGGCAGGTCCCACCGCGATCCTGCGCCACATCACCTTGCCCCTGGCGCTGCCAGGCATCGTGGCGGGCACGTTGCTGGCCTTCGCCCGGTCGCTGGGCGAATACGGGGCCACCATCACCTTCGCGGGGAGCATCGAGGGGAGCACCCGGACCCTGCCGCTGCAGATCGAACTGAGCCTGAACTCCAACCAGCCGCAGGCGGCCCTGGGCATCTGCCTGATGCTTATTGCCCTGTACCTGCTGGTGCTGCTGCTGGCCCGGATCGCCACCGGACGGCTGCTGCCGCGATGAGCACCCGTGAACGGCGCACCCGGGGCTCCGCCGGAGGTCCGGAGCGGGCCAACCGGCGGTGGTCGGCGGTCGCGGGACTGGTCGCCGCCGGACTGGGCGTGGCTGCCGGTGAGCTGCTTGCCGCCATTGCCAGCCCGTCGCTTTCCCCTGTGTCCGCCGTCGGATCGGTGGTCATCGACTTAGTTCCCGGCCCGGTCAAAGACGCCGCAATCAGCCTCTTCGGGACGGCGGACAAGGCCGCGCTGCTGGTGGGCATGGGCTTGGTCATCGCTTTTGCCGCCGCCGCTGCGGGTGTCCTGGAGCTGCGCCGTCCGCCGACGGGCGCGGCGGTCCTGGGCCTCTTCGGGGCAGCCGGCCTGGCCGCCGTCCTTACCCGGCAGCAGTTTTCGCTGCTGGCCCTCCTGCCGCCGCTGGCCGCCGGCGTCGTCGCCGTCCTGGTCCTGCGGGCGCTCACGGCGCGGATCCGGAACCTGGCCGCGGCGCAGACGATCGACGACGCCGTGGTGCGCCGCCGTACCGTAATAACCTCGGTGGGCGGGGGAGCGATGGTGGCCCTGCTCGGTGCCGCGCTGGCCGGCATAGCCCGCGGGGGACAGGTGGGCGTCACGGCCCTGCGCGAAACGGTCCGGCTGCCGGTACCGTCCCGGCGTGCGGCAGCGATACCCGCCGGAGCCGAGCTCGCCGTCGACGGCCTGGCGCCGCTGGTGACACCCGCTGCCGATTTTTACCGGATCGACACGGCCCTGAGGGTGCCGCTGATCGACCCGGCGGATTGGCGGCTGCGGGTCACCGGCATGGTGGACCGTGAAGTGGAACTGGACTACGCGGAACTCCTCGCTGCGTCGCTGCAGGAAAGCTACGTCACCCTCGCCTGCGTTTCCAACGAGGTGGGCGGAAACCTGATCGGCAACGCCCGGTGGCTGGGAATGCCCGTCAGGGAAGTGCTGGCCCGGGCAGGCGTGCAGCCGGGCGCGGACATGGTGCTCTCCACAAGCCGGGACGGGTGGAGTGCTTCCACCCCTTTGGAAGCACTGACGGATGACCGGGATGCGCTGCTGGCCGTGGGTATGAACGGGGAACCGCTGCCGCTGGAACACGGTTTCCCCGTCCGGCTGGTTGTACCCGGACTGTACGGATACGTGTCCGCCACCAAGTGGGTCACCGAGCTGCGGGTCACCCGGTTCGCGGACGAAACGGCTTACTGGACGGAACGCGGCTGGGGCGAGCGCGGCCCGGTCAAGCTCTCCTCCCGCATCGACGTTCCCGGCCGTGCACCGGTCTCCGCCGGCACGGTCACCGTGGCCGGCGTGGCGTGGGCGCAGCACACCGGCATCAGCGCCGTGCAGGTCCGCGTGGACGACGGCGGCTGGCAGGATGCGGAGCTGGCTCCCGGGATCTCGGCGGACACGTGGCGGCAGTACCGGATCGCAGTGGAGCTGGCACCGGGCGGGCATGACATCGCGGTCCGGGCCGTGGATGCAAACGGCATGCGGCAGGCGGAAGAAAAACGGCCTGTGCTTCCCGACGGAGCCACCGGCCTGCATACAATTCGGGTGACGGTGCGCTGAGTTTTTCTCGTCCCTCGACACCGTCCCATCTCCCAAGGAGGACCATGTCGGTAGAACCGGCTCCACAGGGTGTCCCGGCACGGGCATCCGCTGCTACTGCCGGACCCCGGACGGTGGCGGCACACCGGCAAGCCGTGGAGGACCTCCTGCGGACCTGGTTCCGGGATCATCCGCCCGCCCGCGAGACCGTGGCGCTGAACGCCGCGGCCGGGCGGCTCCTTGCCGCCGAAGTGCGGGCACCGGGGAACCTGCCGCCGTTCACGAACTCGCAGATGGACGGTTACGCGGTCCGTGTTGCCGACCTGGCCGCCGGGAACCAGCCGGCCGATCCCGGCAGGGTCCGCCTGGCCACGGCCGCGCCCATTCCGGCCGGCTCGGCAGCGCCGCCGCTGCTTCCCGGCACGGCCGCCCCCGTCATGACCGGGGCCATGCTGCCCGAGGGTGCCGACGCCGTCGTCCCGATCGAGGCATGCACCCCCGATTATTTCCAGCCCGCCGGGCAGGCCGGCAGCACCGTGGCGGTCCCGGCGGATGTGTCCCCCGGGCAGTTCGTCCGCAGGGCAGGCAGCGACATTGCCGCCGGCACCCCGGCACTGCCCGCCGGAGCCGTGCTGGGTCCGCTGCAGCTTGGCCTGCTCGCGGCCCTCGGCCTGGACCGCGTAACCGTCCGGGCACGGCCGCGGGTGCTGCTGCTGACCACCGGGGACGAAGTCATTGAACCGGGCATACCGCTCGGGCCGGGCCAGATCCACGACGCCAACACCACCCTGCTCAGGAGCTCACTGGAAGAGGCAGGCGCCGAGGTGCTCCGGTCCCGGATCCTGGCCGACTCCCCGCAGGAGTTCACCGACCGGCTCCGTGCCGACGTCGCCGCCGACACCCCGGATCTGGTCCTCACCTCGGGAGGCATCAGCAAGGGAGCCTACGAGGTGGTGCGCCAGGGCCTCGCTGCGCAGGACGTGGCGTTCCTGTCCGTGGCAATGCAGCCGGGCGGCCCGCAGGGCATCGGTACGGTGGACGGCGTCCCGTTCCTCGGGTTCCCCGGCAACCCGGTCAGCTCGCTGGTGTCCTTCGAGATGTTCCTGCGCCCGGCCCTGAGCGCCGTCACCGGTGCCCCGCGGCCCCGGGCGGAAGTGCCGGCCCGCCTCACCGCCCCGCTCGGCAGCCCGGCCGGCAAGCACCAGGTGCGCCGCGGCCGGTACACGGCCGGAACCGTGGAGCCGGTGGGCGGACCCGGCTCCCACCTGGTCCATGCCCTCGCCTCCTCCAACGCCCTGATCTCCGTCCCCGTGGGAACCGAGCACCTCGAGGCCGGCGCAGAAGTGACAGTATTGCTACTGGAATAACCGCAACTGTGTCCTGCCCGGACGCCGTGCCCGAAAGGACCCTGCCGTGAGCGCCGAACCCGAAGACCTCCACCCCGCGGGACTGACCCACGTCCGCGAGGACGGCTCCGCGCACATGGTGGACGTATCCGCCAAGACCGAAACCACGCGCCAGGCCACGGCGCAGGCAGTGCTGCGCAGCACCGTCGAAGTGGTTCGCCTGATCGCCGACGGCGGGCTGCCGAAGGGGGACGCACTCGCCGTGGCCCGGGTTGCCGGCATCATGGCCGCCAAGCAGACGTCCAACCTCATCCCGCTGTGCCATCCGCTGCCCCTGACGAAGGTCACCGTGGACTTCGCCCCGCGGGAGGGCGACGTCGTCGTGGAAGCCACCGTGAAGACCAAGGCACTCACCGGCGTCGAAATGGAGGCGCTGACCGCCGCCTCCGTGGCCGCGCTGACGCTGTACGACATGATCAAGGCCGTGGACAAACATGCCCGCATCACCGACATCATGGTGCTGGCCAAGTCCGGCGGCAAAAGCGGAGACTGGGCGTTGTGAGCACTCCGTCACCCCGCCGCACCGCAGGGGTCCTGATTGCCTCCACCCGCGCGGCGGCCGGGACTTACCAGGATGAATGCGGCCCGCTGATCGCCGACTGGCTCTACGCACTGGGCTATGACATTGTGCTGGCCGAAGTGGTGCCCGACGGCGTGGAGGTCGCCGCGTCGCTGCAGCGCATCCTCGCACTGGAACCTTCGGTGCTGCTGACCAGCGGAGGCACCGGGCTCAGTCCGGACGACGTCACCCCCGAGTCCACCGAGCCCCTCCTGGACCGCCACGTTCCCGGAGTCATGGAAGCCATCCGCGCCAAGGGGCTGGCCTCGACGCCGATGGCCGCCATCAGCCGCGGGTTCGCCGGCACCGCCGGCCGCACCTTCGTGGTCAACCTGCCCGGTTCCCCGGTAGCGGTGGCGGACGGACTTGCCGTACTGGAACCGATCATCGGCCACATCTGCGGCCAGCTGGAGGGAAAGCGTGAACACTAGCGAAGTTGTCCGTGCCACGGTTTCCGCGGAGCCGCTGAGCAGCGCCGAGGCCGAACACGGCGCATGGTCGCCGGACTGCGGCGCGGTGGTCCTCTTCAGCGGCATCGTCCGCAACCACGACGACGGCAAGTCCGTCACCGCCCTCGCCTACAGCGCCCACCCCACGGCACAGTCCGTGCTGGGTGAGGTGGCCGCCCGAATCGCGGCGAAGTACGACGGCGTCCGGATCTGGGTGTCCCACCGCACCGGAGACCTGGAGATCGGCGACGCCGCCCTGGTGGCGGCCGTCGCCTCGGCCCACCGGGGCACCGCGTTTGCGGCGTGCTCCGAGCTCGTGGACGCGGTCAAAGCGAACGTGCCCATCTGGAAGGAGCAGGGCTTCACGGACGGCAGCACCGAGTGGGTGGGCGTCAGCGACCGGCCCTGACCGGTAATCTGGAGCCTATGAGCGAAAAACTTGCCGTAGCGGTCCTCGGGGCCGCAGGCCGCATGGGGTCCGAGGCCGTTGCCGCCGTCGAGGCCGCCGAAGACATGGAACTGGTGGCAGCGCTGGGCCGTACCGACCCGCTGGAAACCCTCGTCTCGGCCGGTGCCCGGTACGTGGTGGACCTGACCGTGCCGGACAGCACCGAGGCCAACGTCCGCTTCGCCGTCGAACACGGCATGCACGCCGTCGTCGGCACCACCGGATGGGATGCCGAACGGCTCGGCCGCCTGGCGGACCTGCTGGAAACGTCCCCCGGAACCGGTGTGCTCATCGCTCCGAACTTCGCCCTTGGCTCGGTGCTGGCCTCGGCCTTCGCTGCCAAGGCCGCCCGCTACTTCGAATCGGTGGAACTGATTGAGCTGCACCACCCGGACAAGGTGGACGCCCCCTCGGGAACGGCCGTACGCACCGCCCAGCTGGTCGCCGCCGCACGCGCCGAAGCCGGCGTGGCTCCCTCTCCGGATGCCACCACCAAGGCGCTGCCGGGAGCGCGCGGCGCGGAGGTGGACGGGGTGCACGTGCATTCGGTGCGGCTGCGCGGGCTGGTGGCCCACCAGGAAGTGCTCCTGGGCGGTCCCGGCGAGCAGCTGACCATCCGGCATGATTCCTTCGACCGCGCCTCCTTCATGCCCGGTGTCCTGCTGGGCCTGCGGCAGGTCGCCGGCCATCCCGGACTGACCGTCGGACTTGACGGCTACCTCAACCTGAACGACTAAGGAACACGTTGTCTTTCTTCACCGGCCTTTTCTCCAACCGCGCCAAGCTCGGCGTGGCACTGGTGACCCTGCTGCTCTTCTTTTATCTGGTGGTTTCGGGGCAGCGCGGCTGGCTGCTGCTCACCTCTGACGAGATTCCGGCCAAGCTGATGGGCCTTGCCTATCTGGTGCTGCCCGTGGTGGGCGCCTGGGCGCTCATCCGCGAACTGATGTTCGGCAACCGGACGGAGCAGATGGCCCGGATCCTTGCCGAGGAAGGCCGGCTGCCGGTGGATGACCTCCCGCGGACGCCTGCGGGGCGGATTGTGCGGGAAGCCGCGGACGCCCAGTTCCCTCAGTACAAGGCCGAAACCGAGGCGGCGCCCGAGGATTGGCGCAGCTGGTTCCGGCTGTCCTGCGCGTACGACGCCGCCGGGGACCGTACCCGCGCCCGGCGCACCATGCGGCAGGCCGGCAGGCTCTATGCGGGAACCCGGAAGCAGCCCGGAGCCTAGCGCTTCTGCCGGGCCGGGGCCGAGGTCCGGCCGCCCTTGCCGCGGGCCAGCCGGGAGGCACCCGAGGTGACCAGTTCCAGCGGACCGCGTGCGTCGATGCGCTGGAACAGTACGGCCAGCACCACCAGGATCGCCACTTGGATCCAGTACACCGGCATCGGTTCCAGGGGCGGGCTTTGCTGGTCCACCATGGTCATTATCCACACGTGCAGGCTGTAAAGGGTGAGGGTCATGGCGCCTGCCGCGGACAGGGGCAGCAGGAGGAGAGGCCGGGCACGTGTCAGCAGCAGGCAGACGCCCAGCACGGCGGCGGCAGCGCCGGCGGTGTGCAGCATGTCCAGGCTGGTGTTGGAGTGCGGTCCTGACAGGGCGAGCCACCACCAGGAACCGGTCTGCTCCACCGAACTGAGATTGACCTCCAACATCCGTGCCAGCGGCCACTGCTGCCCGGACTCCGTGGCCCGGAGGACATCAAAACCGCCCAGCTCACCAAGCAGGTAATTGGAGATCAACTTGGCGGTCACGGCGGCAAACACCCCGCCCGTGAGCAGTCCCACCTGCACCGGCAGGCTGGTCAGGGCCAGGCGCCCGATCACCAGCCCCAGCAGGATATAGCTCAGCCACTGCAGCACCGGATAGAACCCCGTGACGAAAACGTCCGCTGCCAGCGCGGCGGGGGAGAGGAACGCCTCCCAGGTGATGTTCCCATTGATGTCCGACGGCGACAGGTTCCGGATCAGCCAGTCCCGCACCACGTAGGCAAGCACCGGGGACAGCAGCAGCCAGGCCCCGGCCCAGACGGCCAGCCGGCGCAGCGGCATGCCCAGGAACGGCAGCGCCAGCAGGAACAGGACGGCGTAATGGAAGAGGATGACGGCGATGGTGGTTTCGAGTCCGCCCAGGATCAGGCCGACCAGGGCGATGATCAGTGCCCGCACGGCAATTCCGCGCCGGTCCCGGTTCACTGCCTTCGCCTCATGGGGTTCGCTGCCGCCGGTCAGCAGCGCCAGCCCGACGCCGGCAACCACCGCGAACAAGGCCGAGGAACGTCCGGAGAACACAAGCCCGGTCAGGCTGGGATCGCCGGTTTCCTGGTTGTAGAGCGGCAGCACGTGCGTGGCGATCATGCCCAGCAGGGCGATTCCGCGGGCAGCATCGATGCCGGTCAGGCGGCGTTGGTTCATGCACAGAATCGTCTCACAGGACATTGCAGGCGGCCGTCGCCTCCCTGAAGCTCGGCCGGCTTCCACTTCCTATGCCTTGTTGTCCCATTGCGCTGCGTAACGGGTAACGTTTTACCCATGGATTTCCAAAACAGCACGCTTCCTTTCGGCACCCTCGTCACCGCCATGGTGACCCCGTTTACCGAGGACGGAGAAGTGGACTTCGATGCCACTGCCTACCTCGCGAACAAGCTCGTCGAAGACGGCTGCGACGGCCTGGTGGTTTCCGGCACCACCGGTGAAACCTCCACGCTGGAAGACAGCGAGAAGGAAGACCTGTTCCGCGTGGTTGCCCAGACCGTCGGCGGCCGCGCCAAGGTCATTGCCGGCACCGGCACCAACCACACGTCCCACTCCGTGGAGATGGCCCGCCGCGCAGAGCGTGCCGGCGTTGACGGCCAGCTCGTGGTTACCCCGTATTACAACAAGCCGACACAGGCGGGCGTGATCGCGCACTTCGACGCCGTCACCGCCGCCACCGACCTGCCGGTCATGGTGTACGACATTCCCGGCCGCGCCGGCATCGCCCTGAGCACCTCCACTATCTTCAAGCTGGCGGAGAACCCCCGGATCCTGGCCCTGAAAGACGCGAAGGGCGACTTCGCCGGCATCACCCGGGTCCTGGCCAACACCACCCTTGACGTGTACGCGGGCGACGACGGCCTGACCCTGCCCTGGATGGTGGCCGGCGCCGTCGGCGTCGTCAGCGTGTCCGCGCACGTTGCCACCGCGCAGTTCCGTGCCCTGGTCGACGCCGCGGCAGCAGGGGACTTCGCCACAGCCCGCCGCATCCACTTCGAACTGGATCCGGTGGTCCGTGCAGTGATGACCCACATTCCCGGCACCGTTTCGACCAAGCAGATCCTGGCGATGCAGAAGGTTATTCCCACCGCAACCGTCCGGCTGCCGCTGGTGGCGCCCGACGCCGTCGAAATGGAAACCATCCTGACCGATCTGGCAGAAGCCGGCATGGACTTCTCCCGGACCGAGGCGTAAGCAATCATGAGCGAAACCCCCGAAACCGCCGGACCCGGCCTGCTGACCCCGCCGCCGCTGGAGGCAGGAACCCTGAGGATCGTCGCGTTGGGCGGCCTCGGGGAAATCGGCCGGAACATGGCCGTCTTCGAAATCGACGGCAAGCTGCTCATCGTGGACTGCGGTGTCCTCTTCCCCGAGGAAACCCAGCCCGGCGTCGACCTCATCCTGCCGGACTTCTCCTACATCGAGGACCGCCTGGACGACGTGGTCGGCGTTGTGCTCACCCACGGACATGAGGACCACATCGGCGCGGTGCCGTACCTGCTGCGGTTGAAGAACGACATCCCGCTGATCGGCTCGCAGCTGACGCTGGCGCTGGTGGAGGCGAAGCTGCAGGAACACCGCATCAAGCCGTTCTCCCTGACCGTCACCGAGGGACAGATCGAGCAGCTCGGCCCGTTCGAGTGCGAATTCGTGGCGGTCAACCACTCCATCCCCGATGCACTGGCCGTGTTCATCCGGACCGAGGCCGGCACCGTGCTGCACACCGGCGACTTCAAGATGGACCAGCTGCCCCTGGACGGCCGGATCACCGATCTGCGCGCCTTCGCCCGGCTCGGCGAAGAGGGCGTGGACCTGTTTATGGCCGACTCGACCAACGCCGACGTCCCCGGGTTCACCACCGCGGAACGCGAAATCGGCCCGGTGCTGCAGGAACTGTTCGGCAAGGTGGACAAGCGCATCATCGTCGCTTCCTTCTCCTCCCACATCCACCGCGTCCAGCAGGTCCTCGACGCCGCCGCCGCGCACAACCGGTTCGTCTGCTTCGTCGGCCGGTCCATGGTGCGCAACATGGCGATCGCCGAGAAGCTCGGCTACCTCCATGTACCCGAGGGCATCCTCGTGGACCTGAAGAACGTCGACGACCTGCCGGATAACAAGGTGGTGCTGATGTCCACCGGATCCCAGGGCGAGCCCATGGCGGCCCTGTCCCGGATGGCCAACGGCGACCACCGGATCCGCATCGGCAAGGGGGACACCGTCATCCTGGCCTCGTCGCTGATTCCCGGCAACGAAAACGCCGTGTTCCGGGTGATCAACGGGCTCATGCGGCTGGGCGCCGACGTCGTGCACAAGGGCAACGCGAAAATCCACGTCTCCGGGCACGCCGCCGCCGGGGAACTGCTCTACTGCTACAACATCCTGCGGCCGAAAAACGCCATGCCGGTGCACGGCGAGACGCGGCACCTCATCGCCAACGGCCGCCTGGCCGCCGCCACCGGTGTCCCCGAGCAGAACATCATCCTGGCCGACGACGGCACGGTGGTCGACCTTCGCGACGGCAAGGCCCGCGTGGTCGGGGAAGTGGAGTGCGGCTTCGTCTACGTGGACGGGTCCAGCGTCGGAGCGATCACCGACACCGATCTGAAGGACCGGCGGATCCTCAGCGAGGAAGGCTTCATCTCCATCATTTCCGTGGTGAACCGCAGCACCGGCACCATCGTCTCCGGCCCCGAGATCCACGCCCGCGGCTTTGCCGAGGGTGACGCGGTCTTCGACGAGATCATCCCCAAGATCAGTGCCGCCCTGGAAGAGGCGGTGCGCTCCAACACCGACCACACCACCTACCAGCTGCAGCAGGTGGTCCGGCGGGTCGTGGGCACGTGGGTCAACCGCCGCCTGCGGCGCCGTCCCATGATCGTGCCGGTAGTGGTCGAAGCCTAGTTCCCGCCGTGGTACGCGGCGGGTAAGTAGTCCCAAAGCCCTTCCCGGCCGCGTAAATTCAGGGTATCGGGGGCGGCATCGGGTAGCGTGGCTGGTATGGCGACTCGTACTTCCCCTGCCGCACGCAGCGGTGCCTCCGGCCGGACAACGGCCCGGAGCGCCGGCGGCAGCTCAAGCAAGACATCAGGCAAGTCCAGTCCGCGCGGCGGATCCGGGGGCCGGGGGACCTCCGTCTCGCGCCAGGCGCCCCCGGACCAGCTGCCGCTGCCGCTGCGCGCGGTGGAGAGCGCCTGGATGGGCATCTCCCGCCTCGCCGGGGCCGGCGTCCGCAAGCTCGGCACGGACGTCTCACCCGAGCGTGAAATCCGCCGCGACGGGACCGGATTCTTCCTGATCCTGCTCGCCCTTGCCGTTGCCACCGTCGAGTGGTGGGCCCTGCGCGGTCCCGTCGCCGACGTGATCCATGCCGGCGCGGCCGGAACCTTCGGCTGGATGGCCGTGGTGCTGCCCTTCATGCTCACCGCCGGCGCAGTCCGCCTGTTCCGCTACCCGGAGCGGCACCGCGCCAACAGCAGGATCAGCATCGGCCTCGTGATCATGCTGCTGGCCGGCTCCGGCATCACGCACATTGCCGGCGGCTTGCCCGCCTTGTCTGACGGTTTCGACCGGCTCTGGGCCTCCGGAGGCATCGTCGGCTTCCTTGTGGCCGGGCCGTTGTCCGCCGCACTGACCCAGTGGCCCGTGCTGCTCCTTCTGGCATTGCTGGTGTTCGTGAGCGTCCTGATCATCACCGCCACGCCCTTCCGCCACATACCGCTGCGCCTGCGGGCACTGTATGAACACCTGATGGGCCAGGACCTGGACCCCGATGATCCTGAGGCACACGACCAGAGCTACCTCTACGGCTCGCCGAAGCCGGAAAAGGTCCGCAAGCCCCGCAAGACCCGGCGTGAGAAAGAAGCCGAGGCAGCCGCCGTGCAGGACGGCTTCGCCGGCGATGAAGCGTTTGAACGCGCGCTGCTGCAGGACGAAGAGGACGAGGCAGCCGCGGCCGCTGCCGCCGCCGCACCGGCGGTACCCCCGGGAGTCCGGCGTCCCACCCAGTCCGAACTGGCTACGCAGAAGATCCGGCGCAACCAGGGCCTGCCCGTCGACGGCGGCACGGACGCCGCAGAGCCGCCCACCGAGGCCATCAGTACGGTCCCCGGCGCCACCGAAGTCCTGAACCTGGCAGCCGTTCCGCCCGTAGCACCCGTGCCTTCCCGGCGGGTCCAGCCGGTGCCGCCGGCCACGCCCATCCCGCAGCGCACCGAGCAGCTGCAGCTTTCCGGCGACATCACCTACACGCTGCCGCCGTCGGACTTCCTGCCCCCGGGACCGCCGGCAAAGGAACGCTCCGAAGCGAACGACGCCGTCGTCGCGGCCCTGACGCACACCCTCGAGCAGTTCAACGTGGACGCCAAGGTCACCGGGTTCTCCCGCGGCCCGACGGTGACCCGCTACGAGATCGAACTCGGCGAAGGCACCAAAGTGGAACGCGTCACCGCGTTGTCCAAGAACATTGCCTACGCCGTGGCGAGCTCCGACGTACGCATCCTCTCGCCCATTCCGGGCAAATCCGCCATCGGCATTGAAATCCCCAACGCGGACAAGGAAGTAGTTGCCCTGGGCGATGTCCTGCGGTCAAACTCCGCACGGAAGACCGAACACCCCATGGTCATGGGCGTCGGCAAGGACGTCGAAGGCGGCTTCGTGGTCGCCAACCTGGCCAAGATGCCCCACCTGCTGGTGGCCGGTGCCACCGGTGCCGGTAAATCCTCCTTCGTGAACTCGATGATCACGTCCATCCTGATGCGCTCCACACCTGATGAAGTGCGCATGGTGATGGTGGACCCCAAGCGTGTGGAACTGACGGCCTATGAAGGCGTGCCGCACCTGATCACCCCGATCATCACCAACCCGAAGAAGGCCGCGGAAGCGCTCCAGTGGGTGGTCCGCGAAATGGACACCCGCTACGACGACCTCGCGAACTTCGGCTTCAAGCACATCGACGACTTCAACAAGGCCGTCCGCAACGGCAAAGTGGTGCCCCCGGCCGGATCCAAGCGGGTCATCCGGGCCTACCCGTACCTGCTGGTGATCGTGGACGAACTCGCGGACCTCATGATGGTCGCCCCGCGGGACGTCGAAGACTCCATCGTGCGCATCACCCAGCTTGCCCGCGCCGCCGGCATCCACCTGGTGCTGGCCACCCAGCGGCCCTCCGTCGACGTCGTCACCGGCCTGATCAAGGCGAACGTCCCCTCCCGCATGGCGTTCGCCACCTCCTCGGTGACCGACTCCCGCGTGGTGCTGGACCAGCCCGGCGCCGAAAAGCTCCTGGGCCAAGGCGATGCCCTGTTCCTGCCGATGGGCTCCAACAAGCCCATCCGCGTGCAGGGCGCCTGGGTTACCGAGTCCGAGATCCACCGGGTCGTTGAGCACGTCAAGGGCCAGCTGCAGGCCGTCTACCGCGAAGATGTAGCAGTCACGGCGCCGAAGAAGCAGATCGACGACGACATCGGAGACGACCTCGACGTCCTGCTGCAGGCAACCGAACTCGTGGTGACCACGCAGTTCGGTTCCACCTCCATGCTCCAGCGCAAGCTGCGCGTGGGCTTCGCGAAGGCCGGCCGGCTCATGGACCTGCTGGAATCCCGCGGCGTGGTGGGACCGTCCGAGGGTTCGAAGGCCCGCGACGTTCTCGTGAAGCCGGATGACCTGGCCGCCACCCTCGCTGCCATCAGCGGAGGTGAAGCCCCGGCCCCGTCCGGGGGCGCCGGAGCCGCGGCGCTGGCGGAGAACGCCAATGCCAACCACGGCTTCGACCCTGCCGGACCGACGGACCTGGTGGCCGCAGACCTGGAGGGCAGGCCGCAGGCGAGCGACTACCACGACGACGCGGAGGACCCGGACGGTTCCGAAGACGCCTGGAACCTCACCGGCCGGTGAAACTTCGCTACGCTGAAGACGTGAGCAATTCTCCTACCGATAGGGTTCCGACCCTCAATATCGCCAATGCCCTGACGGTGGCGCGGATCCTGATGGTTCCGCTCTTTATCTGGTTCCTTGCGTCCGACGACGGCCGTGACGGCCTGTTCCGCTGGCTCGCCGTGGCAACCTTCGCCGTCGCCATCTACACCGACAAGCTCGACGGCGATATTGCCCGCAGCCGCGGGCTGATTACCGACTTCGGCAAAATCGCCGATCCGATTGCCGACAAGCTGCTGATCGGTTCGGCGCTGGTGATGCTTTCCCTGCTGGGCGAGCTGTGGTGGTGGGTGACCATCGTTATCCTGGTCCGCGAACTGGGTATCACGCTCATGCGCTTCATCGTGATCCGGTACGGCGTTATGGCCGCCTCCCGGGGCGGCAAGCTCAAGACCGTCGTCCAGACCTTCGCCATCTTTGTGTTCCTGCTTCCGCTGACTGCTTGGCTGGGTGCCTGGGCATGGTGGATCGGAGCCGTCTTCATGGCCGCCGCGCTCGTCATCACGGTCGTCACGGGCGTCGATTACGTCCTGCAGGCCGTCAAGCTGCGCCGCGACGGCAAGCGCGCATGAGCAACGCGCCTGCCGCCGTCCTGGCGGGCGAGGTTCTGGCCGCAGCCCGGGAGGCAGGACAGACCGTAGCCACTGCCGAGTCGCTTACCGCGGGCATGCTTTGCGCCGAACTGGGGTCCGTCCCCGGCGCTTCCGCGGTTTTGCAGGGCGGCGTGGTTGCGTATCAAAATGGAATCAAGCTGTCCGTCCTCGGGGTTCCGGCCGAGCTCCTGGCCGAAGCCGGATCCGTTGACGGGAGGGTGGCTGAGCACATGGCAGCCGGGGCGCGGCGTGTTCTCGGCGCCGACGTCGGGGTCTCCACCACCGGCGTCGCCGGGCCTGAGGCGCACGACGGCAAACCGGTTGGTACCGTGTTCGTGGGGATCGCTACTTCGGAAGGGACTTCCTTCCGGGAGTTTCTGTTCCCGGGGGACCGGACGGCCATCCGAACGGCGGCATGCAGTGAAGCACTCTCCATGCTGGCGTCAGCCCTGGAACACCGCTAGCGCAACGGACGAATCGGGAAGCTGCGCAGGCGGGAACAAAACCGGCAGGGCGTCAGTTGTTAGTATCAGGAACCGCCAAGGTTCCTTTATTACGATCTTTGGACAGTCTGCGGTACCGCCGCAGTCCGTACTCACAGGGAGCAGGACGATACACATGGTTAAGCAACCCGTATCCGTGAACGGCGTGATCCGCTGGCGGGATGTAGGGTTGGCGGAAGACGCACACCGGGAGCCTAAGGAGCGCAAGATGGTAGTTCTTCGTCACGAGATTGGTGATGTTCTCCGCGACGTGCGCCAGCGCCAGGGCCGGACCCTGCGCGAGGTGTCGCATAGCGCCCGCGTTTCTCTCGGCTACCTGAGCGAGGTTGAGCGCGGACAGAAGGAAGCATCATCGGAACTTCTGTCTTCAATCTGCACCGCCCTCGATGTGCCCCTGTCCCTGATGCTCCGAGAGGTCAGCGACCGGGTGGCAAACGCCGAAGGCGTTGCCATTCCAGACACCGTGCCATCTGAGTTTTCCCGGGAGTTCGCCCGCGAATTCCCCGAAGACCTGGCACGCGACCTGGCCCGCACATCCTAAAAACCGCATACCGCGGCGCGTCACGCCGGCCGAACGGAATTGGCCGTAGTGACTGCGTCGCCCCATAGACATACTCCTTGATGCTGTTGCATCAGGGCGACGAAATCTCCAAGGAAAACCCCCGCAGGCGCGGTGCCTGCGGGGGTTTGTTCTGCCCGGTGTAGCCACGGCCTGCACAGTCCGGCACCTAGCTGCCGTCCGGGCCGGAAGGCTCGTCCTCCGGTCGATCCCCGGCTGGCCGGACGGAAGCATTCAGTTTGTGCAGCAGCCGGACCAGGGTATGCAGTTCCTCGGCTTCCCACCCCGTCCAGGTGCGCCGGAAGTGCTCTTTGCGGGCGGTGGCCGTACCTTCCAGGCGGGCAGCACCAACCTCAGTGAGATTGATGGGCTGCGCCCTTCCGTCCTCCGGGTCCGCATGCTTTTCCACGAGCCCCAGCGCCTGCAGCATAGCTACCTGCCGGCTGAGGGAGGGCTTACCCACACCGACCGCTGCGGCCAGGTCCGTCAGGCGCATGGGACCCTGCTGATGGAGCAGGACCATCAGCCCGTAGGCCGAAGGTTCCATCTCGGGGTGGACCTCCCGGGCGATCCGGTGGGAGCTGGCCCGGGCGCGGCGCCACAGCACGCTGAGTTCCTGCTCAAGGTCCTCTATTGCCGTGTCCTTGTCCGGCTCGGTACCGGAGGGGGGAGAAGCGTCGCCGGTGGGTGAATCGGCGGGACCGGATGTCTCGGTCATCCTCCCATTGTAGGATCGCGGCCCTTCCACAGCACTGGAATATGTTGGCTTTCGAAGGCGGCGGGCCGGTTCGCTGCCGTGTTTCGTGCGTGAGAGGATTAATTGATGCGTATCAGCGATTTCTGGCGGCTTATGGATGACGAGTTCGGTGCGGCCTACTCCCGGGTCCTTGCCGCGGATCTGGTGCTCGGCCAACTCGGAGGGGTCACGGCTGCGCAGGCCTTGGACAAGGGCATGGAACCCAAATCCGTATGGCTGGCGGTATGCGAGATCCAGGACGTTCCACCCGAACGCCGGCTGGGCCGCGACATCAAGCCCAAGGCAAACTAGGGCTGCCGCCGTTCCACGGCGAACGGACACGCCGGGTTCGCTGTTCGAATATTTGTTCGGATAAAGATATGCTCCTACACAGGGGCCCGTCCTAGCTGATACGGCCCGGGAATATCCACAAGACAACGAGTTATACGTTCCGGTCAGCCGTTTTGTCAGTGCCGCCGGATAGGGTCGTAGATAAGAAATGACGACCGGCCTACGGGCCGCCCACAACCACAACACGAGGTGAACAATGGCTGCTCCAGCCGACCGCGCAAAAGCCCTAGAGGCAGCGCTGGCCCAGATTGACAAGCAATACGGCAAGGGCTCGATCATGCGCCTGGGCGACGAAGTGCGTGCCCCCGCCGAAACCATTTCCACCAGCTCCGTCGCTTTGGATGTTGCGCTGGGTATCGGCGGCCTGCCGCGCGGCCGCGTGGTGGAGATCTACGGACCGGAATCTTCCGGTAAGACCACCCTGGCCCTCCACGTCGTCGCCAATGCGCAGAAGAACGGCGGCATTGCGGCCTTCATCGACGCCGAGCACGCTCTGGACCCCATCTATGCAGCCAAGCTGGGCGTAGATACGGACTCGCTGCTCGTTTCGCAGCCGGACACCGGCGAGCAGGCCCTGGAAATCATGGACATGCTGATCGGCTCCGGTTCGGTCGACGTCGTGGTCATTGACTCCGTTGCCGCACTGGTTCCCCGTGCCGAAATCGAAGGCGACATGGGCGACAGCCACGTGGGCCTGCAGGCCCGCCTGATGAGCCAGGCGCTCCGTAAGATCGCCGGCCGCCTGAGCCACACCAATACCACCGCAATCTTCATCAACCAGCTGCGTGAAAAGATCGGTGTCTTCTTCGGCAGCCCGGAAACCACCACCGGTGGCAAGGCGCTGAAGTTCTACGCTTCGGTCCGCATCGACGTCCGCCGCATCGAGACGCTGAAGGAAGGCACCAACCCGGTCGGTAACCGTACGCGTGCCAAGATCGTCAAGAACAAGATGGCTCCGCCCTTCAAGCAGGCCGAGTTCGACATCATGTACGGCGTCGGCATTTCCCGCGAGGGCGGACTGATTGACATGGGCGTGGAACACGGCCTGGTCAAAAAGTCCGGTGCCTGGTTCACCTATGACGGTGACCAGCTGGGCCAGGGCAAGGAAAACTCGCGCAACTTCCTGAAGGACAACCCCGATCTGGCGGACGAGCTGGAGCGCCGTATCCGTGAAAAGCTCGGAATCGGCGTTCCTGCCGCTGAAGAGCCCGCAGCGCCGAAGCTGAAGGCAGTCGGAAAGGACTCCTAGCAGCCGGCCCGCGGTCCCGGCGATACCGGACCCGGGACAGAGGGAAGCCGCTCCCGGAGAGGGGGCGGCTTCCTGTCCGGTCTGCCCAGGCCGCTCGGAACGGCGCGCTACCCGCGGCCACTCTCCGCGGCGGTCCAGGGAATGGAAGTCCGGGGGAGGAAAACGGGAGCAGAGTCCCGGGAGCGGATAGTTATGGATACCTCGCAGGAAGAGACCCTGGCTGAGCTGAAGCGGCGGCTCGCCGAAATCAGCGTGGCGGCGGCAGCCACGCCGGCCGGCGACGGGGCCGCTCCGGGCCGTGCGAAGGGAACACGCACGGCACCCGAACCGGTGGACACCCGTGCTGCCACACCGACCCGACGCCGGAAGCCGCCTGCCAAAGTACCCGACACCTTCAAGGAAGACGGCTTCGGTGAGGAAGCTCCCGCCGACGAGCCCTGGGCGGAAACCGGTACGGGGGACGCCGGTTCGAAACGGAGCGGGAAAAAGTCCGGCCGCGGACGGCAGGCCTGGGGACAGCAGGGTGCAGACGCAGGCCCGCCGGAGGAAGCCGTCGCGCTGACGCCCGAGGAAGCTTACGCTGAGGCCAAGGCGATCGTCCTGCGTCAGCTGACTGCCTCTCCCAAGAGCCGCAAACAGCTTGAAACCAAGCTTGCGGAAAAAGACATTCCGCCGGATGCCGCAGCTGCGGTCCTTGACCGGTTCGAAGAAGTGCAACTCGTGGATGATGCCGAGTTTGCGCGTCTGTGGGTCCGCAGCAGGTCCCAAAGCAAGTCCCTTGCCCGCGGTGCCTTGCGCCGTGAACTGACGGAAAAGGGGATTGCGCCGGACCTCGCCGCCGAAGCGCTTGAGCAGGTCAGTGCCGACGACGAACTCGAGGCGGCGCGCGCCCTGGCAAGGAAAAAGCTCCAGATGTCCGCCGATCTTTCCGACCGCGGCGTGCGCGACAAACAGACCCGCCGACTGGTGGGGATGCTGGCCCGGAAGGGCTATTCCCCGTCGCTCGGCTTTACGGTGGCGGCCGAAATTATCGGCGAAGTCCGTGATGCCCGGGGAGACTCCGTCTAGGCGGCGGACCGCGGGCCGGGCCCCGGCCGTAGGGCAGGTGGCGAAGCAAAGCTACCCGGCGCAATGCACAGGACGGGAAATAACCAGCACTATTCGTCGTAGTGTCAATCCGACGCGCCGTATCCTATGCTGTGCCAACTATGTTAAAGATGAGGTTGGCGGGGCCCATGTTGCATCCGGTACGTCGTTTCTCTCTGGTGCGTGCACGGAGAACCCCGTTCTATGCCCTGGTCCTTACCGGTGTGCTCGCTTCGGCGGTCCTGACTGCCGCGCCCGGTTCTGCGGCGGATCCCTACCCTTCCTGGGACGATATCCAGCAGGCAAAATCCTCTGAGTCTGCCAAAGCTGCTGAAGCGGAGAAGCTGGAAGGCCTGCTGTCGGACCTGCGCGAGGACGCCGGATCCCTGGGCGATGCAGCCGTGGATGCGGCGAACCGCTACAACGCAGCCAAGGATGCCCTTGCCGCCAGCGACAAGGAGCTTGCTGCCATGGCCGCACAGCGCGAAGCGGCAGCCGAGCATTCAGCTGGATTGATGCGGCAAGTCGCCGGGCTCGCGGCCGAAACCTACAAGTCCGGCGGGTCGGCTTCCGACAGCATGGCTTTGATGCTGCTGGACACGGATGCCTCGGCGGACGCACTGCACGGTGCGGGCCTTATGGATAGGGTCTCGTCGCGGGCGGGCAACCTGTATGCCGAAGCAGTGGCATCGGAAAAAGTTGCCGCCGGATTCCGGGAGCAGGAACAGGAAGCCAGGGACGCACGGGCCGAGCTTGCCGCCGAAGCGGAAAAGGCCCTCGAGGAGGCCGGAGCCTCCGCTGCCGCCGCTGGCAAGGCAGTGCAGGACGAAGAGGCCCGCAAGGCCGTCCTGCTTGCACAATTGGCAGACCTGCACGGCAGCACAGCCGCCGCCGAGGAGGCACGGCTCCGCGGGATCGCCGCCGAGAAGGCGTTTCAGGAACAGCACGATGCCGCGGGACGGGCGGCTGCAGGAGAGCCCGCGCCGGAAGGGCAACAGCCGGCAAATCCGCCGGTCGGTGCGGCACCGAATCCGCCGGGAACACGGCCCCCGGAAGTCGTGGTGCCTGCGCCCCAGCCAGCCCCAGCCCCCGCACCGGCACCAGCCCCGGCACCGGCACCTGCCCCGGTCCAGCCTGCACCGCCGCCCGCACCCGCACCGGGGCAGCCGGTGAATGACCCGGCGGGTGCGCAGAACTACGCATCCGGGCGCATGGGCAACTACGGCTGGGACGGGAACGAGTTCCGCTGCCTGGTAATCCTCTGGAATCACGAGTCCAACTGGCTAACCACTGCCGACAACCCGTACAGCGACGCTTACGGCATCCCGCAGTCCCTGCCGGGGAGCAATATGTCGAGTCATGGCTCCGATTGGCAGACCAACTACCGGACCCAGATCAATTGGGGGCTGGATTACATCAGTTCCAGGTATGGCACACCGTGTGCGGCCTATGGTTTCTGGCAGCGCAATAACTGGTACTGATCAGGTACCTGCGGCGGGAAACGGGCTACCTGATCGAGTCAATAGCAGCGTTACCGTTTTGAGACTTTTCCTAGAAAACTCCGATACGGTCCTGCGCTTGTGACTTCAACTAACTTCACGCGACGCGATCAGACCCGCATCCGGCGAGCCCTGCGACGCCGCCGGCGACGCCGCCGGCGGCTCCGCCTCGGTGCCGCGACCGCGCTGGGTTCCCTGGCTGTGGCCGGTGTTTCCGGCGCTGCCGTTGGCACTGCGGGGGCAAACCTCCGGTCCACGGCCGGTGTCCAGCTGGTGAACCTGGCCGAACCGCTCCTTGCCGCCCCAGAGGACGTCGACAACGCCGAAAACGCCGACGACGGCGGGGCTCGGGCAGCCGGACCTGACGACCGTCCACCGGCTGATAACGAGTCCGACCGGCTGGCGCCGGAGAAAGCCCGGCCCGACAAGGTCGAAGCAGGGACGGGAACAGGGGTGGAGGTCCCGGAACACCTGGAGCTCGCAGCGAAGACTGCGGCCGATGCGGCCGCACGGAGCGCCGCAGCCGACGCCGCTGCGCAAACGGCTGCGGAAGAAGCGGCCCGAGCGGCCGTACCGCTGGATGATCCCGCCGCGGCCAAGGCCTATGCTGCCTCGGCCCTGCCCGCCCGGGGTTGGGATGCGGGCCAGCTGACCTGCCTCGACACCCTCTGGACCAAGGAATCGGAATGGCTGACGAGCGCGGTCAATCCCAGCAGCGGTGCCTACGGGATCGCGCAGTCCCTCCCGGCCGAGAAGATGGCAGTTGCCGGAGCCGACTGGAAAGTCAGCTATGCCACGCAGATCAACTGGGGCCTGGACTACATTGCGTCGCGCTACGGCAGCCCCTGCAGCGCACTCAATTTCCATTACGCCAACAACTGGTACTAGGAAAAAGTCTGCCGCGGGGCATACCGGGCGGCAGCGCCAATGGACGTACCCTAGGAGGGTGAGTTTGACTGTTTCCTCTCCTGCCCCCGAGGCCACCGCGGCCCAGCCCCGCACTTACGAGGTGCGCACCTTCGGCTGCCAGATGAATGTGCACGATTCCGAGCGGATTTCGGGCCTGCTGGAAGGCGCCGGTTACGTGCCGTCCGACGGCGAACTGGCGGACATCGTCGTGTTCAACACCTGTGCCGTGCGGGAGAACGCGGACAACAAGCTGTACGGCAACCTCGGGCAGCTGGCGCCGGTCAAGGAAAAGCGGCCCGGGATGCAGATTGCCGTGGGCGGCTGCCTGGCGCAGAAGGACCGGGACACCATCCTGCGCAAGGCACCCTGGGTGGACGCCGTCTTCGGCACGCACAACATCGGCTCGCTGCCGGCACTGCTGGAACGGGCCCGGCACAATGCCAAGGCCGAGCTGGAGATCCTGGAGTCCCTGGACGTCTTTCCCTCCACGCTGCCCACCAAACGCGATTCGGTGTATTCGGGCTGGGTCTCGATCTCTGTAGGCTGCAACAACACCTGCACCTTCTGCATCGTCCCGTCGCTGCGCGGCAAGGAACGCGACCGGCGGCCGGGGGAGATCCTGGCGGAAATCCGGGCCCTGGTGGACGACGGCGCCATCGAGGTAACGCTGCTGGGCCAGAACGTGAACTCCTACGGGGTGGAATTCGGCGACCGCGGGGCCTTCGCCAAACTGCTGCGTGCCTGCGGCGACATCGAGGGGCTGGAGCGGGTGCGTTTCACCAGCCCGCACCCTGCGGCATTCACCGACGACGTCATTGAGGCCATGGCCGAGACGCCCAACGTGATGCCGCAGCTGCACATGCCGCTGCAGTCGGGTTCGGACAAGGTCCTCAAGGACATGCGCCGCTCCTACCGGTCAAAGAAGTTCCTCGGGATCCTGGACCGGGTCCGGGAACGGATGCCCCACGCAGCCATCTCCACTGACATCATCGTGGGTTTCCCGGGGGAGACGGAGGAAGACTTCGCCGCCACCCTCGACGTCGTCGAGCAGTCCCGTTTCGCGAACGCCTTTACCTTCCAGTATTCAAAGCGTCCGGGCACCCCGGCGGCGGAGCTGGCCGACCAGCTGCCCAAGGCCGTGGTGCAGGAGCGCTATGAACGCCTCACCGCGCTGCAGGACCGGATCGCCGCCGAGGAAAACGCCAAGCAGGTCGGCACCACCGTTGAGGTCATGGTCACCGCGGCCTCGGGCCGCAAATCCGGGGAGACGGGACGCCTCTCCGGACGTTCCCGGGACCAGCGCCTGGTGCACTTCTCGGTGCCCGACGGCGCGCCGGTACCGCGCCCGGGCGACCTCGTTACCGTGCCGGTCACCGCCGCCGCCGCGTTCCACCTGATCTCCGACCCCGCCGGACCCGCCGACTACTCGCTGCGGCGTTCCCGTGCCGGTGATGCCTGGGACCGCTCGCAGGCCGAGTCCTGCGGCGTACCGGCCGGACCTGCAGGCACCCGGACCGGCGTGTCCCTCGGCATGCCGGCGCTGCCGCCGCGTTCCTGAGCGCCCGTGAACCCCTCCCAAAGTGTCCCCGGAAATTCCCCTGCGGTAGCCCCCGTGAGTGCTCCTATGCCGTCCGCCGACGAACGGCCGGTGATCGCCGTCGTCGGTCCCACCGGGTCCGGAAAGTCCGACCTGGGCGTTGCCCTGGCCCTGGAACTCGGCGGCGAAGTGATCAATGCCGACTCCATGCAGTTCTACCGGGGGATGGACATCGGCACCGCGAAGATTACCGAGGCCGAACGCCGCGGCGTGCCGCACCACCTGCTGGACACCATGGACGTGACCGAAGAGGCAAGCGTCTCGGCCTTCCAGGCGCAGGCACGGGAGCTGATTTCCGGGATCCGGGCGCGGGGCCGGTATCCCGTCCTGGTCGGAGGTTCCGGGCTGTACGTCCGGGCCGCACTGGACGTCCTGGAATTCCCGGGCACCGACCCGGCCGTCCGCGCCGGGATCGAAGCCGAACTGGAAGCCCGGGGCCTGCCCGCGCTGCAGGACCGGCTGCGGGACGTGGACCCGGTCTCTGCCGAACGGATTTCCGATGCGCGCCGGGTGGTACGCGCACTCGAGGTGGTTGAGCTGACCGGACGACCGTTCAGCTCCTTCATGCCGGTGCGGGAGTACGTCTCGCCGGCCGTGCAGATCGGCCTGGGCGTGGAACGGCCGGTGCTGCACGAACGCCTGGCCCGCCGGGTGGACAGGATGGTGGACCAAGGTCTGCTGGAAGAAGTCCGGCGGCTTGAGCCGGCCGGACTGCGGACCGGCCGGACCGCCTCGCGCGCCCTGGGATACGCCCAGTTCCTGGCCGTCCTGGACGGGAAATCGTCCGTGCCGGAAGCCGCGGCGGCCACAGTGGTGGCTACCCGCCAGTTCGCCCGCCGGCAGCTGACCTGGTTCCGTGCGGATCCGCGGATCACCTGGCTGGAGCATAACGACCCCCGGCTGCTGGCCCGGGCGGCCGCGGCCGTCCGTGAAGGGCGCCCGCCCAGTATCCTTGATAAGTGACCAATACTTCTGCTGCCTCAGCTGCATCCCTGTCCGCCTCCGGCCTTCCCTCCTCCGTGGCCGGGCTGCCCTTCGCGAAGGGCCACGGCACCGGCAACGACTTTGTGCTGGTGGCCGATCCCGACGCTGCGCATGATCTTGCCGCCGACGAAGTAGCC
This sequence comes from Arthrobacter sp. zg-Y238, assembly GCF_024385525.1. GTDB lineage: Bacteria > Actinomycetota > Actinomycetes > Actinomycetales > Micrococcaceae > Arthrobacter_B > Arthrobacter_B jinronghuae. Next base: position 84,057 of record NZ_JANFLU010000016.1, read on the forward strand.
GCAGTCTGCGACCGGCACCGCGGAGTGGGCGGCGACGGTTTCATCCGCGCCGTCCGGTCCGAGCATCTCCCGGAAGGCCGTGCCCTGCTGCAGACGGCTCCGGAAGCCCAGTGGTTCATGGACTACCGGAACTCGGACGGCAGCATTTCGGAAATGTGCGGGAACGGGGTGCGTGTCTTCGTGCACTTCCTGCTGGAAGAGCGGCTGGTGGAACTGGCCGAGGGCGCGTCCCTGGTGATCGGTACCCGCGCCGGGGTCAAGACCGTCACCCGGATGGCCGGCGGCTACGCGGTGGACATGGGGCCCTGGGAGTTCATTTACCCCGACCACGCGGCTGCCAAGTCCATGGATACAGTGGTCAACGCAGACGGACTGGAAGTGCCGCGCCCGGGCCTCTCCGTCAGCATGGGTAACCCCCACACCGTCGTGGCCCTCGCGGAACTGGACGAACTGGCCTCGACCAACCTGACCGCAGCACCGTCCGTGCAGCCGGAACCGGAGAACGGAACCAACGTGGAGTTCGTGGTCCCGGCCGAGCCGCTCGTAGAAGACGGGGTGGGGCTGCTCACCATGCGCGTCCACGAGCGGGGCGTCGGCGAAACCCTCTCCTGCGGAACCGGCGCCTGCGCCGCCGCCGTAGCCACCCGGTTCTGGGCCGGAGCCGAAGCACCCGATGACTGGGCAGTGACTGTGCCGGGCGGCGTCGTCGGCGTCCGTTTCCGCACCGGACCCGACGGCCGCGAACATGTGGAGCTCAGCGGACCGGCCGTGCTGGTGGCCCGCGGAACCCTGCTCTAGGCGCTGCGTTCCACCTTCAGGGTCCGGAAGGACTTCGCGGTGCTGTGGCGGGAGACCGCGAATCCGGACGGCAGGGTCTCCGCCAGCCAGCGCTGCAGGGAATCCGAGCCCAGGTTCTTCTGCACCACCAGCCAGGCAGTGCCTCCCGGGGCCAGGCGCGGCAGCCAAAGCAGCAGCAGGGCATGCAGCTCCTCTTTGCCGATCCGGATGGGCGGGTTGGACCAGATGGTGTCGAAGCGTACTTCCGGGTCAACCTCCTCAGGCAGGGAGGCCGTGACGTTTCCGCACCCCAAAGCTGCTGCGTTATCCCGGGTCAGTGCGATGCAGCGTTCGTTGACGTCGACGGCGTAGACCTGGGCGGCCGGGGATTTCAGTGCCAGGGTCAGGGCGATGGGGCCCCAGCCGCAGCCGATGTCCAGCAGGTTGCCGGTCTCCGGCGGGGCGGGAACTTCATCCAGCAGGACCATCGTGCCCTTGTCGATCCCGTCGGGGCTGAAGATGCCACCGGCTGTCTGCAGGGTCCTTTCGGTTCCGTTGAGGCTGACGCGCAGCGGTTTGCGGACCTCGGGCCCGGACGGTGTGGAGGAGAAGTAGTGGTCTGAACCCATAACAATCCAGATTAGTCGCTGCAGGCGTGCGGCATGGAATTTATGGACGGCCGCACGGGTTGTAAAGGGTGGCTGGCGCGGTAGGGATCCATAGCGGAGAAGGTTGTTTTCCTGAGGATTTGTCGGTTCACTGGCCTACCATAGAAAGTACGTTCCTATAAGGAGATTATGACCATCAACAACTCCCGTGCCACGGATTCGACAGACACTTCTGCGAACGGTTCCACACCGGAACTGAGCCCTTCGGATATCCAGGGGGTCATCGACAGGATCCTCGCCAAGGACAGCGCCGTCGAAGCAAAGGCTCCGGCCGACAAGCAGCAGGGCCGTGCCCTGGCACTCGGCGACGACGAGCATTCCGTCTACGACGGCGACCAGCAGGACCTGGAAGAACGCCGAGCACTGCGCCGCGTCGCCGGCCTCTCGACCGAACTCGAAGACGTTACCGAGGTCGAATACCGCCAGCTGCGGCTGGAACGGGTTGTACTTGCCGGACTGTGGAGTGAAGGCACTGCCGCCGACGCCGAAAACTCGTTGAAGGAACTTGCCGCGCTGGCGGAAACCGCGGGGTCGGAAGTCCTCGACGGCATCATCCAGCGCCGGCTGAAGCCGGATCCCGGCACCTTCCTCGGTTCGGGCAAGGCCCAGGAACTCAAGGACATTGTGACGGCCACCGGCGCAGACACAGTGATCGTGGACAGCGAACTGGCTCCGTCCCAGCGCCGCGGGCTGGAAGACATCGTCAAGGTCAAGGTCATCGACCGGACGGCGCTGATCCTGGACATCTTTGCCCAGCACGCGAAGTCCCGCGAGGGCAAGGCCCAGGTGGAACTGGCGCAGCTGGAATACCTCCTGCCGCGCCTGCGTGGCTGGGGCGAATCGATGTCCCGGCAGGCAGGCGGCCAGGTCGGCAGCGCCAGCGCAGGCATGGGTTCGCGCGGCCCCGGTGAAACCAAGATCGAATTGGACCGGCGGAAGATCCGCACGCGGATGGCCAAGCTCCGCCGCGAAATAGCGGGCATGAAGCCGGCACGGGAAACCAAGCGGGCCAACCGCCACCGCAACTCAGTGCCGTCCGTAGCTATCGCCGGATACACCAACGCTGGAAAGTCCTCGCTGCTGAACCGGCTCACCGATGCCGGGGTACTGGTGGAGAACGCACTGTTCGCCACCTTGGATCCCACCATCCGCAAGGCCCAGACCGAAGACGGCATCGGGTACACGCTGGCGGACACCGTAGGGTTTGTCCGGTCGCTGCCGACCCAGCTGGTGGAAGCCTTCCGCTCCACCCTTGAGGAAGTAGCGGACGCAGACCTGATCCTGCACGTCGTTGACGCTTCGCACCCGGACCCGGAAGGCCAGATTGCAGCCGTCCGTTCCGTCCTGGCGGAAGTCGACGCCCGCAAGGTGCCTGAAATCATCGTGCTGAACAAAGCCGACGCAGCGGATCCGTTCGTTCTTGAGCGGCTGCGGCAGCGCGAGTCCCGGCACGTGGTCGTTTCGGCGCGTACCGGCGAGGGCATCCCCGAGCTGCTGCAGGCGATTTCCGAAGGCATTCCGCGCCCCGGCGTGGACCTGGAACTGCTGGTGCCCTACGAGCGCGGCGACGTCGTCTCCCGCCTGCACCAGGAGGACGCTGAAATCCTGTCCCTGGAGCACGGTGAATCCGGTACCCAGCTGCATGTGAAGGTTCGTGAAGGGCTGGCAGCGGAGCTGGAGCAGTTCGTGACCAATGGGTAGGAAAGACCCGCAGGGACCTGCCCAGGTCCTGGAACTGCTCGACACCGCGGTAGCGGCCATGGGCGGGCAGAACCGGCCCGGCCAGCACGAGATGGCCCGGCAGGTGGCCGAGGCCATTGAGTCCGGCGACCACCTGCTGGTCCAGGCCGGAACCGGTACGGGCAAGTCGCTTGCCTACCTGATCCCGCTGATCGCGCACGCCCTGGAGAGCAGCAAACCCGCGCTGGTCTCCACGGCCACGTTGGCCCTGCAATCACAGATTGTCGGACGGGACCTCCCGCGCCTGCTGAAGACGCTGGAACCGAAGCTTCCCCGGGAGGTCGACGTCGCCCTGCTCAAGGGCCGCAGCAATTACGTCTGTGTCCACAAGACCGGCGGCGGTTTCCCCGAGGAAGACGAAGCCGGAACACTGTTTCTGCTTGGCGACGAGCACGCTGTTTCCCATCCCGCTCCTGCGGGCGGGCCCACCTCGGCGCTGGGGCGCGACGTCGTCCGCCTGCAGGAATGGGCGCAGGAAACGGAAACCGGTGACCGGGATGAGTTGCTTCCCGGCGTCAGCGACCGTGCCTGGCGTCAGGTGTCCGTCACCTCAATGGAGTGCCTGGGGGCGCAGAAGTGCCCGGTGGCGGAGGCCTGTTTCAGCGAACAGGCACGGGCCAAGGCGGCCGTCGCCGACCTGGTGATCACCAACCACGCGATGCTGGCCATCAGCGCGTTCGAGGGACTGGCGGTCCTGCCGGACTACGACGTGGTGGTCATTGACGAGGCGCACGAGCTGCAGGACCGCGTCACCGGCGCGGTTACCGGGCAGCTCTCCGGAACCGTTATTTCCGCGGCGGTCGCCGCCGCGCGCAAGCACACTTCAGCCACCATGGAGCCCCTTGCGGCTGCCGGCCGGGCCTTCGACTCGGTCTTTGCCCCGGTGCCCTCCGGCCTGCTGGCAGGAGGACTGTCCGAGGACCAGGAGCTGGTCCTGGGCGCGGTGCGTGAAGCCTGCCGCACGGCCCTGTCCGATTCCAAGCCCGAAGGCTCCGACGCCGTCGACGGCGGCCGCCAGATGGCACGCTCCCGCCTGATGGCTGTCCTGGAACTGTGCGAACGCGTCCTTGACGCAGTGAATTCAGGGGAGGTGCTGTGGGCATCGCGTGCCAGCACCTTCTCGCCGGGCGCCGGTTACACCGCCCCGGAAGAAGATGCACCGCCCACCATCAACGTTGCCCCGCTGTCCGTGGCCGGACGGCTGCGCGAAGGCCTGTTCGACGGACACACCGTGGTGCTGACCTCGGCCACCCTCGCCATCGGGTCGGAGTTCGGTCCGGTTGCAGGGGCCTTGGGGCTGGTGGGCGCCGGTGCACCGAAATGGACGGGGACCGACGTCGGCAGTCCCTTCGACTACCCCCGGCAGGGGGTGCTGTACGTAACCAAGGACCTGCCGAAACCGGGACGCGGAACCTCCCCGGAGCAGCTGGATGAACTGGAGGCGCTGATCAAGGCCTCCGGCGGCGGCGCCCTGGGTTTGTTCTCCTCCCGCCGTGCAGCGGAAGAAGCCGCGGAAGCACTGCGGAAGCGGGTCGACTTTCCGATCCTTTGCCAGGGCGAATCCACCATGTCCGCCCTGGTTCAGCAGTTTGCCGACGACGACGAGACCTGCCTGTTCGGCACCATGTCCCTCTGGCAGGGCGTGGACGTCCCCGGCGCCTCCTGCCGGCTGGTGATCATTGACCGGATTCCGTTCCCGCGTCCCGACGATCCGTTGATGACCGCCCGGACCCGCGCGGTTGCCAAGGCCGGGGGAAACGGCTTCATGAGCGTCTCGGCCACCCACGCGGCCGTCCGGCTCGCCCAGGGCGCCGGGCGGCTGATCCGCGCTTCCGGCGACAAGGGAGTGGTGGCCGTGCTGGATTCGCGCCTGGCCACCGCACGCTACGGCAGTTTCCTGCGGGCCGCACTGCCGCCCTTCTGGTCCACCACCGACCGTTCCGTGGTGCTTCAGGCGCTGAAGCGGCTCGCCGCGGAACCCGCCGGCGCGAAGAAGTAAAACCCGCCGGACCCGGATCGGCGGAAAACAAAAAGCAGCGCCGCCGTGTGCCGGCGGTGCTGCTTTTGCGTGGACCTTGTCAGCGTCCGACCAGGCCTCTCAAGGTGTGCCTAGAGCGAACGCATTACGGAGACAACCTTGCCCATAATGGTGGCTTCGTCACCGAGGATGGGCTCATAGCGGGTGTTCTGGGGCAGCAGCCAGGTGTGTCCGTTGCGCTGCCGGAAGGTCTTCACGGTCGCTTCGTCTTCGAGCAGGGCCGCGACAATGTCACCGTTTTCGGCGGTGGGCTGGCGGCGGACAACCACCCAGTCACCGTCGCAGATAGCCGCATCCACCATGGAATCGCCCGCAACGCGAAGCATAAAGAGGTCGCCGTGCCCGACGAGCTGGCGCGGAAGCGGGACCATCTCTTCAACCTGCTGGTCGGCCAGGATGGGTCCGCCTGCGGCGATCCGTCCGACCAGCGGAACCATCGCCGTGTCGATTGCGGTGGTGAGGTCGGAAACGCTGCCGGAGGCGGGTGTGCGTGCGTTGCCGCCGACGGAGCTCAGGCCGCCCTTTGCGGTGCCGTCAGCAGCCTCCCCGGTGTTCCCGCCGTTCGCCGCGTTGCCTTTGCCGCGGCGCGGGGGAGCGTCGCGGAGCATCAGCGGAACCAGTATTTCCATGGCACGCGGCCGCTTGGGGTCACGGCGGATATAGCCGAGCTTCTCCAGCTGGCTCAGCTGGTGCGTAACGCTGGAAAGGCTGGCCAGGCCCACGATGTCGCCGATCTCCCGCATCGACGGCGGGTAACCGTTCGCGTTCACGGAACGCTGGATGGTTTCCAGGATCTTTGTCTGGCGGGCGGTTAGGCCCTTGGTGCGTCCTGCCGGCGCGGGCGCGGCAGGGGAGGGGGTGCTGCCATTGGTAACACGGGCCACGTCGGCTTCCCTTCACAGTCGGCCCGTGGATGCGGGCCGGATGGTTCTTACGGTGTATCTGGTTTGTCCTGCGGTGATGCGGTGATGCGGTGATGCGGTGATAACGGGTGTGGTGGTCTGTCCCGCCGAGCCGTTTGTCAGTGCCGTTTTGTCAGTGCCGGATGGTTAGTTGGTCCCAGCCGCTTCCAACAGGTTCAACGCTAGGGGAGCGCAGCCTCATTTTCAAACATATATTCGAGCGAGTCTCGACAATGTTCGTAGATAAGTGCTAGAAATGTTCGAGTACAAGTTAGAACATACGTTCGAGTCTGAGTATGGATCTGAGTTTGGATCCGACTTTGAAATGGCCCGCCGACACCTCGGCGGGCCCACCAGATGTTCGAATGCAGTTTCGAGCCACACTGTTTATCCGGTGCTTTTGCGGGAAGCGGGGGAATCGGCGGAGCTGCTCTTCGGACCGGAAAGGTATTGACATGTCAGTACACGTACTTCCCTTCACCGCACAGAGCCTCACTGAGCGTGCCCCGGACCGGGCCGCTGCCGCCGCCCACACCGCCGACACCCAGGCGTCGGTCCCGCTGCGCCTGACGCGGCGCGGCCGGCTCGTCCTGGTCGGCGCCCCGCTGATGATCGTGGCCGCCGCACTGCTGGTCTTTATCGGATTCTTCACCGCACCGGCTATGGCTTCGGGGGACGCCCAGGAACAGACACGCACCATCCAGGTGGGTGTGTCCGCCGGTGATTCGCTCTGGTCGCTCGCCACCGAGTTCGCTCCGGACCGGGATCCCCGCACCGTGGTGGCAGACATCGTGGAACTCAACAACCTGGCGGATGCCACCGTCCCCGCCGGCAGCCAGATTTACATCCCGGTCTCGCGCTGATTCGCCAGGCAGGCATCCCGAAGTTCTTTACCTGCGCGAACCCGTAACAGAGGGGTGCGGGAAGTCGGCCAAATGCAACGTCACCGCGCAGCGTCCTAAGCTGTAGTGGTGAACGAACAGTTGGAAAACCTGAACAGACTTCCCCTGCGCGATGATCTGCGGGGCCTGACCCCGTACGGCGCCCCCCAGTTGGATGTGCCCGTCCTACTGAACGTCAATGAAAACACCCACGGTCTTCCGGAGCATGTGCGCCGGGCCATTATGGCCGAGATTGAATCAGTGGTGGCCGGCTTGAACAGATATCCCGACCGCGAATTCACGCTGCTGCGGGAAAACCTGGCCAAATACCTCGGCCACGGACTGGCCGCGGAGAATATCTGGGCCGGCAACGGTTCCAATGAGGTTCTCCAGCAGATCCTGCAGGCCTTCGGCGGACCCGGGCGGACGGCCATGAGCTTCCCTCCCACCTACTCCATGTACCCGCTGCTCTCCAGCGGCACCGGCACCGCATACGTGACCGGCACGAGGGACCGGGACTTCTCCCTGACCCCCGAATCGGCTGCGGGGCAGATCCGGGCGCAGGCACCCAACATCGTGATCCTGTGCACCCCGAACAACCCCACGGGTACGGCCCTGGAACTTGAGGTGATCGAAGCCGCCTATGAAGCAGGAGAAGCCTCCAATGCCATCGTGGTGGTGGACGAGGCCTACGCAGAGTTCTCCCACGCCGATACTCCCAGCGCGCTGCAGCTGCTCCCTGGACGGGAACGACTGATCGTTTCCCGGACCATGTCGAAGGCCTTCGCACTCGCCGGAGCGCGCATCGGCTACCTTGCCGCAGCACCGCAGATTGCGGACGCGCTTCGCCTGGTCCGCCTGCCTTACCACCTCTCCGCACTCACACAGGCGACCGCGAATGCGGCCCTCACGCATGCCGATGCGCTCCTGTCCAATGTGGAAGACATCAAGGGCCAGCGGGACCGCATCGTGACGGAACTGCGTGCGCTCGGACTGGAACCGGCGCCGTCGGACGCCAACTTCGTGCTGTTCAGAGGGATGGAGAATCCCCGGGCGGTGTGGGAAGGCCTGCTCGAGGCAGGTGTCCTCGTCCGGGACATCGGCATCGAGGGCCATCTGAGGGTCACGGCCGGCACCGAAGCCGAAACCACTGCGTTCCTGACGCGGCTGCGGGAACTGCTCGCCGCCTGAGCGGCAGCCGGGCGCCCAGGATGTCCCGGTTTCAGGGAGTCGGGGCGTTCGGGACTAAACTGATGACCTGCCGGGGCTTTGTCTATTGCCCCGCTTCCAATCTTCGTGAAGGAACCCCATGACTGTGGAGACCGCCACCGGACGCACCGCCCGCCTTGAGCGGACCACCAGCGAATCGTCCGTCTTCGTCGAGCTGGACCTGGACGGCACCGGCCGCGCCGACATCAGCACCTCGGTACCGTTCTACGACCACATGCTGACCGCGCTGGCCAAGCACTCCCTGATGGACCTCACCGTCCGGGCCACCGGCGACACCCACATCGACGTCCACCACACGGTTGAGGACATTGCGATCAGCATCGGCGAGGCGCTGAAGACCGCCCTGGGCACCAAAGCCGGCATCCGCCGCTTCGGTGAAGCCACCGTGCCCCTGGACGAAGCGCTGGCAAACGCCGTCGTCGATATTTCCGGCCGCCCCTACCTGGTGCACTCCGGGGAACCCGCCGGCCAGGAATACCACCTGATCGGCGGACACTTCACCGGATCCCTGACCCGCCACGTGTTCGAAGCCATCACCCTGCACGCCCAGATCTGCCTGCACATGCGGGTCCTCGGCGGGCGCGATCCGCACCACATTGTCGAGGCCCAGTTCAAGGCCTTTGCCCGCGCCCTGCGCGCAGCCGTCGAATCCGATCCGCGCGTCGAGGGCATCCCCTCCACGAAGGGAGCACTGTGAGTCCCCGCAACGTCACTGTCCTGGACTACGGTTCCGGCAACATCCGTTCGGCCGTCCGCGCCCTGGAGCACGCCGGCGCCAACGTCACGCTCAGCGCCAAGCCGGACGACGTGCTGAACGCCGACGGACTGGTGGTGCCCGGCGTCGGAGCTTTCGCCGCCGTGATGCAGGGGCTCAAGGACGTGGATGCGATCCGCATGATCGGACGCCGCGTAGCCGGCGGCCGGCCGGTCCTGGGCATCTGCGTTGGCCTGCAGGTCCTCTTTGACGAAGGCGTGGAACACGGGGTCCGGACCAAGGGGATGGGCGAATGGCCCGGCGTAGTCGAGCGCCTGGCCGCCGACGTCGTACCCCACATGGGCTGGAACACCGTGACTCCGCCGGAAGGTTCGGCCCTGTTTGAGGGCATCGAGGACCAGCGGTTCTACTTCGTGCACAGCTACGGGGTGCAGAAATGGGACTTCGACGTCACCCAGCCCGCCATGCGCCCCCCGCAGGTCACCTGGGCGGACCACGGCGGCCCGTTCATCGCCGCCGTGGAGAACGGCGCGCTGTCGGCCACCCAGTTCCATCCGGAAAAGTCCGGTGACGCCGGTGCGGCGCTGCTGAACAACTGGCTGAAGACCCTGGGCTAGGCACCGATATGTGGAGCGTTGTCCTCATGGGCCTGGCCGGACTGCTTATCGGCGGAGCGGTGTCCTTCCGCAGCCAGGGCATGTCCAAAATCATTGTTATCAGTTTCTGGGTCCTGGCCGGAATGGCCCTGCTGGGCGCGTACCTGCTGACCCTCGACCTTTCCTGACCCCACCACCGAAAGCATCCAAATGCCCTTCAGCGAAACCCCTGTCCTTGAACTGCTGCCCGCCGTTGACGTAGCGGACGGCCAAGCCGTGCGACTGGTGCAGGGCGAGGCCGGCAGTGAGACCAGCTACGGCGATCCGCTGGACGCAGCCCTGGCATGGCAGAACGACGGCGCCGAATGGGTCCACCTCGTGGATCTCGACGCAGCGTTCGGGCGCGGTTCGAACCTTGACCTGCTCAGCCGCGTGGTGAAGTCCCTGGATATCAAGGTGGAACTGTCCGGCGGCATCCGGGACGACGAGTCCCTGGAAAAGGCGCTGGAGCTCGGCGCTGCCCGCGTCAATCTGGGAACCGCGGCACTGGAGAACCCGGGGTGGACCGCCAGCGTCATTGCCCGCTACGGCCAGGCCATCGCCGTCGGCCTCGACGTACGCGGCACCACCCTCGCCGCACGCGGCTGGACCCAGGAAGGCGGGGACCTCTGGGAGGTCCTGGCCCGGCTGGAAGAGGCCGGCTGCGCCCGCTACGTGGTCACCGACGTCACGAAGGACGGCACACTGCGCGGACCCAACCTGGAACTGCTCCGCGAGGTCCTCAAGCGCACCGACCGCCCCGTAGTCGCATCCGGCGGCATCTCCAGCCTCGATGACCTGGCTGCGCTCCGCGAACTGGTTCCGCTGGGACTCGAGGGCACCATCGTGGGCAAGGCACTCTACGCCGGCGCGTTTACGCTGCCCCAGGCCCTCGACGTCGCCGGGCACCCGGAACGCTAGGCATGGCAGCACGCGAACTGCCCGGCCACATCGCCGCGGCCCTTGCCGGGGCCGGAGGGCCCACCGATTCCGCAGGCCGGCCGTGGTCCGGACGGGACCTGGCCGGTGAGGGAAACCCGCTGCACAACTTCGACTCCGACAACGGGCAGACCGACGCCGGCTACGCGGCGGCCCTGGCGAAACTGATAGCCGGGAGCGGAAGCGAAGCGGAAGTTGTAGCATCCCTGGCCACTGCCCGCGTGTTCGTGCCGATCGTCGCCGTGCTGGGCGAGGAAGCGGAATCCGATCACGGGCTGACCGCGGACAAGCAGGCCGACATGGCCCTGGTGACGCTCAACGCCCCGGACGGCCGCAAGGCGCTGCCGGTGTTCACCTCCGTTGCCGCTTTGGAACACTGGCATCCCGAAGCCCGGCCGGTTGCGGTCTACGCCAACCGTGCCGCACTCTCTGCCGTCGCCGAAGACGCCCAGCTGCTGGTTATCGACCCGGGAGCCGAATTCACCTTCGTGGTACGGCGTCCGGCCATGTGGGCCCTGGCCCAGCAACAGGAGTGGTTGCCCTCCTATGCCGACCCCGGACTCGTCGCGGCGGCCGAAGCCGCTGCCGGGCCGGACCTCCGGATCCTGGCCGTGACCCTCCAACAGGGACCGGGGACCGCGTCGCGGACTGCCGCCGGAACCCCGGTGGCCGGGGGCGGGGCCGGCCCTGAGCTTAGAATGGTGCTTCAGCTTGCGCCCGGACTGGATCCGCAGGACGTTTCTGCCTTGGCGGCCGGACTGCAGCAGCGCCTGACTGCCAACCCCGAGTTTGTTGAGCGCGTGGATTCACTTGATCTGAAAATCACGCGCTGACCCGTCCGGCGTAGCCGCCAGAAGAGAACTGCCGTGAACTTTGGCCTGTACCGCGAGATGCTGCGGATAGCTCCTATCCGCCGTGTCCTGCTCATCGGGATGATCGCCCGTTTCCCGCATTCCGCCGCCGGAGTGCTGCTGACCCTGCACGTGGTCAACACCATGGACAAGGGCTACGCAGCGGCTGGCGCCGTAGCCGCCGTCGTCACCATCGGCATCGCGGTGGGTGCCCCCTGGCGCGGCCGCCGCGTGGACACCGTGGGCCTGCGGCGTGCCCTGATTCCCTCGGTTATTGCCGAAGCAGTCATCTGGAGTATTGCTCCGCACGCCAGCTTCGAATGGCTCCTGGTCCTGGCGCTGATCGGCGGCGTGTTCACCCTTCCGGTCTTCAGCGTCGTGCGGCAGTCACTGGGCGTCCTGGCCACCGGCGAACAGCGGCGTACCGCCTTTGCGCTGGACTCCATCGCCACTGAGCTGATTTTCATGATGGGCCCTGCCCTGGGCGCGGTGATAGCTACGCGCTCGTCGGTTATCGGACTGACCGCAGTCGGGGTCTCCTCCGCAGTAGCGGGACTGTTGCTGATCTGGTTTAACCCGCCGACCCGCACTGTGGAGCCCCGGAACGCCGTGACCGCGGCCGATGAGCAGGAGGCCGCTGCGGCCGCCGCCGTCGCCGTGGCCCCCGCAAACGTGCAGGAAGCGCCGATGGAACTGACCGGAGCCGGCCTGCCGGGCGGACCGCAGAACCTGTTCGGCAGGCTGAGGAACGGCCTCGCGGGAAGCTTCGGCTGGTTTACCCCGAGCGTGGCAGTGGTCTTTGCGGTCTCCGTCGGCGCCGGGCTGCTGCTGTCCAGCACGGACGTCGGCATCGTGGCGCTGGTGGAAGCCGGCGGGAACCCGTCCGAGGTCGGCATCGTGTTCGTCGCGTGGTGTGCAGCGTCGGCCGTCGGCGGCATCCTCTACGGAGCCATGAACCGGCGGATCTCGCCGATGCTGCTTCTGCTGGCCATGGCCGTCCTGACCATGCCGATGGCCTTCGCCACCAGCACCCTCAGCCTTGCACTGCTTTCAATTCCCGCGGGCCTGCTCTGCGCGCCTGTGCTGTCTTCAGCATCCGAGCGGGTGGCTGACCTCGTGTCGGAAGAACGGCGGGGCGAAGCCATGGGCTGGTACGGCTCGTCAATGACTGCCGGCACCGCGCTGGGCGCGCCCGTGGCAGGTCTGGCCATCGACGTCATTGGTCCCTGGTCCGGCTTCCTGATGGCCGGCGGTTCCGCAGCCCTGCTTGCGCTGGTGACGCTTACGGTCCGGTGGTTCGTCCGGCGCCCGGAATCGGTCCGCTAGTTTCCGGGCAGGAAAAAGCCCGAAGGGCCTGCCGCGGACTCCGCGGTACCGGCAGCTGCCGGAGTCAGGCCCTTCGGGCGATCAAATGGTGTGGGGAGGAACGGAGACTAGCTGACGGGGCCGGTGAACTTTTCGCCCGGACCCTTGCCCGGGGCATCCTGGATAACGGAAGCTTCGCGGAAGGCCAGCTGCAGGGAACGCAGTCCATCGCGCAACGGACCGGCATGCTGGCTGCCGATCTCCGGAGCGGCGGCGGTGACAAAACCGGCCAGGGCGGTAATCAGCTTGCGGGCCTCGTCCAGGTCCTTGAGCTCCTCGGCGTCATCGCCTTCGGCCAGGCCGCACTTCACGGCTGCTGCGCTCATCAGGTGCACGGCCGCCGTCGTAATGACCTCGATGGCCGGCACCTCGGCGATGTCGCGCATCTGCTCGACGACTTCCTGCTGTGCTGCTGCCGCAGATTCGGACTCTGCTGATGTTCCCGGGAAGGAGTGGCGGGTTGCTTCGCCTGCCGGATTGCTCTGTGGGGTACTCATACTGGTAAGCTTGTCACAGACCGACTGGTTGTCGTTACTTTCAATGCCCATCACGGGCGGGATGAAAATCACACTTTCCTCCTGGAAGCTTACGTCGCCGGTATGCAAGCGGAGACCCCTCCCACCCGCGTCAGCCTGACCGCCCTCGTTGGCGGCAGAGTTGCCGGGTTCAGGTCGGCCCCGGACGGGCTGCAGTATTACTGCGGTTTATTCCGGGAGCTAACTGCCTTCGAACTGGCTTCGGGGCAGTTCCTGCCGACCCCCACAGGGCCTTCGATTGCGCTTGCAATTGGAGGCCTTCTTCATTTGCAGGCGGTAGCCGTTTTGAAGAGCACAGGAGCTGCAACATTAGCGAGCCAAGAATCAATGATCGGATCCGCGTCCCCGAGGTGCGGCTGGTAGGTCCGGCGGGTGAGCAGGTCGGAGTGGTCCGGATTGAGGACGCGCTTCGTCTGGCTGCCGAGTCTGACCTGGATCTTGTTGAGGTAGCACCGCAGGCGAAGCCTCCGGTGTGCAAACTAATGGACTTCGGCAAGTACAAGTACGAAGCCGCCGTCAAGGCACGCGAAGCCCGGAAGAACCAGACGAACACCGTTCTGAAGGAAATCCGCTTCCGCCTGAAGATCGACACCCACGACTACGAAACCAAGCGCGGACACGCCATGCGCTTCCTGGCCGCCGGTGACAAGGTCAAGGCCATGATCCAGTTCCGTGGACGTGAACAGCAGCGCCCCGAAATGGGCATGAAGCTGCTGAACAAGTTCGCTGAGGATGTTGCCGAGGTGGGTGTGGTTGAGTCCACCCCGCGTATTGACGGCCGCAACATGGTCATGGTCATTGGCCCGGTGAAGAACAAGGCCGAGGCCAAGGCAGAAGCGCGACGGGCAACCCAGCGTGCCGATGCCAAGGCAGCGAACGAGGCAGTGAAGAACGGGGAGGCACCCGAACGGGTGAACACCTCGGAGAAGGCTGCTCCTATGACGCAGAGCCTCGCGGACCTGCTTCCGGACGGACTGCGTTTGGGTTCCTCCGCTGAAGCTGCCGACAAGGCCCGTGCAGAGCAGGAGCAGGCTGAAAAGGAACAGGCCGCAAAGCGGGCCAGGGCTGCAGCTGCCGAAAAGGCTGCAACCGAGGCACGCCGTGTGGCAGCAGCCAGCAGGCCGGCCGCAGCGCCTGCCGCTGAAGCTGCGGCTCCCGCCCAGCCGTCCCAGCCGTCCCAGCCGGCCGAGCCCGCGAAGCCGGCAGAAGCAGCGAAGCCTGCCGCAGCGCCGAAGCCTGCAGCGGTTCCGAAGCCGACGGCGGCAAAGCCTGCGCCCAAGCCTGCAGCCCGGCCCAAGCCTGCCGCAGCACCGAAGCCTGCCGGCAAGCCGTCCTCCTCGCGGGGGACCACCGGCCAGAACAAGCCCGGAACTGCAGAGTAGTTTCACTGCACTGCGCCTCGTTCCGGCGTCCAGTAATAAGCCCTGGCACCCGCAAGGTGTCCGAAGCCCCGCGGGCCTGCCCGCGGAAACCTAAAGGAGATCGGTAGACATGCCGAAGATGAAGACCCACAGTGGCGCCAAGAAGCGCTTCAAGCTGACCGGTACCGGCAAGCTCAAGCGCCAGCAGGCTAACCGCCGCCACTACCTGGAGCACAAGCCTTCCACGCTGACCCGCCGCCTCGCCAACGACAAGCTCGTGGCACCGGCGGACGCCAAGGTCATCAAGAAGATGCTCGGCATCTAGCCAGTCCCCGATAGCCGACCCGTCCGGGCCGGCGTCACCCATCAAGCTTTCCCCGCCTGGGTTTACAGGTGCAGAGACTTTTTTGAAGTCGGGGAGATTTACCAAAAGGAGTACGCACGTGGCACGTGTGAAGCGGGCGCTTAACGCCCACAAGAAGCGTCGGGTTATTCTCGAGCGCGCCAAGGGTTACCGCGGACAGCGTTCGCGCCTGGTCCGTAAGGCCAAAGAGCAGCTGCTGCACTCGTTTGTGTACAGCTACGGCGACCGCCGCAAGCGCAAGGGCGACTTCCGCCGCCTGTGGATCCAGCGCATCAACGCTGCTTCCCGCGCCAACGGCCTGACCTACAACCGCCTGATCCAGGGCCTGAAGCTGGCGGAGATCCAGGTTGACCGCCGCATGCTGGCTGAACTGGCCGTCAATGACGCTGCTGCCTTCGCCGCACTGGTCCAGCTGGCCAAGGACGCACTGCCGTCCGACACCTCCGCTCCGGCCGTCGCAGCTGCTCCGGTTGCCAAGGCTGCTGCTCCGGCCGCCGCTGAAAAGCCGGCTGCTGCCGTTGCCACCGCTCAGGGCGGCTTCAAGGCTTCCGAGGGCGACGCCCCGGAAGGCTTCGTCATCAAGGGCAACCTGGGTTCGGGTAAGTACCACGTCCCGGGTTCCACCTGGTACGAGCAGACCGTTGCCGAGTACTGGTTCAACTCCGTTGAATCAGCCAAGGCTGCAGGCCTGGAGCCTGCTGGCGGAGAATCCCGCCAGAAGTTCCAGGGCTAAGTCGGTTCCCAAACGCCGATGAACCTTGAAGGGCGCCCGCAGGCACCGCTTATGTCCAACCCCCGAGCCGATCGGGTCCGTGATGTAGCGAAGCTTGCCGGGCGCTCTTCGCGCTTAAAAACCGGCCGCTTCCTGGCCGAAGGTCCGCAGGCCGTACGGGAGGCGCTTTCCGCGCACCGTGCGGCTGCGGTCGACGGCGGCCCCGCCGTCGTCCACGAGGTCTATGCCACCGAGGCCTGCCTGGACCGTCTGCCGGAGCTGGCTGATCTGGCCTCCGGCGTCATGCTCCGCCTGGCCACCGACGAAGTCCTGGCCGCCATGGCTGACACCGTTTCCCCGCAGGGCATTGTGGCTGTCTGCCATACCTCCACGGCCACGCTCGAGGATGTCCTCGCCGCGGGTGCGAAGCTCGTTGCCGTGTTGTGCGAGGTGCGGGATCCCGGCAACGCGGGCACCGTGCTGAGGGCAGCGGATTCCGCCGGTGCCGATGCCGTAGTGCTCACGGCGTCCAGCGTGGACATCTACAACCCCAAGGCGGTCCGTTCCACCGCAGGGTCGCTCTTTCACCTGCCGGTGGTTACCGGCGCCGAGTTCACCGATGTCATCCACTCCCTGCAGGCCTCAGGCGTGACGGTCCTGGCCGCCGACGGTTACGGCAACGTCAATCTGGACCGGCTCCAGGACCTGAGCGCGGTGCGCCGCTTCGGCGGAACCGCGGCTGCCGCCAGTTCCCGCCCCGATGGGGAGGACGCAGCCGCAGAGGCGGCCCTGCCGCAGCTTGAGCAGCCCACGGCCTGGCTCTTCGGCAATGAAGCCCAGGGGCTGTCCGACGCCGAACTGGCCGCAGCCGACCACCGCGTCGCGGTCCCGCTCTACGGGCGGGCTGAGAGCCTGAACGTCGGCACTGCCGCAACTGTGTGCCTCTACGCCTCCGCGCGCGCCCAGAACGGGTAACCCCGCAGGTTCTCTCCGCAAACCCCGCTGACAGAAAACCTCGGTACCGTCTTCTCCCGGCGGAACTTCTCGCATGTAGCGTATTGGTAACAGATGTCTCCGGACAGCTGAACCAGCCAATCCACGCACAAAAGAGAAACGGGTCTTATATGTCTGCCAGCGGCGGTAATAAGGCGATTATCGCGGCACTGAGCGCCAACCTGGCCATTGCGGTCATGAAGTTCATTGCCTTCGCTTTGACGCGTTCATCCTCCATGCTCGCGGAGGCTATCCACTCGGTTGCCGATTCCGGCAACCAGGCACTGCTGCTCGTGGGCGGCAAACGCGCACGGCGCCAGGCCAGCCCCGAGCACCCCTTCGGCTACGGCCGTGAACGCTACGTTTACGCGTTCATCGTCTCCATCGTCCTCTTCAGCGTCGGCGGCCTGTTCGCGCTCTACGAGGCATACCACAAGTGGCAGGATCCGCACCCGATCGAAGGCCGCTGGTGGTGGGTACCGCTGGCAGTCCTCGTCGGTGCCATCCTTGCCGAAGCGTTCTCCTTCCGCACCGCCATCCGTGAATCGAACCACACGCGCGGCAAGCAGAGCTGGAAGCAGTTCGTCCGTACTGCCAAGGCACCGGAACTGCCGGTCGTCCTGCTCGAAGACCTCGGCGCACTCCTCGGTCTGGTCTTCGCCCTGTTCGGCGTGAGCATGACCCTGGTGACCCACAACGGCATCTGGGATGCGCTGGGCACCGCGATGATCGGCATCCTGCTCGTGGGCATCGCCGTGATTCTGGGCATGGAGACGAAGTCCCTGCTGCTCGGTGAATCTGCAACGCAGGCTGACGTCCGCCGGATTGAAGCTGCCATCCAGGAAGACCCCGATACGCGGATCATCCACCTCAAGACCCTGCACCTGGGTCCGGAGGAACTGCTTGTGGCGGCCAAGATCACCATGGCCAAGAGCGACACCGGGCAGGAGATCGCGGACGGCATCAATGCTGCGGAAGCACGGATCCGTGCCGCCGTGCCGATCGCTACCGCTATTTACCTGGAGCCTGATGTATTTGCTTCGAAGAACGCGCAGGACGCCGGTCAAGTGACCCGCTGATCAGCGCAATAGCCAAACCAAGCAGGGCGAGTACCGCTCCCACCACAGCGGGGGAGCGGTACCCCCAGCCCCAGGCAATAACGACGCCGCCCAGCAGCGCTCCCAGCGCATTGGCCAGGTTCAGGGCCGCATGGTTCAGTGAGGATGCCAGCGACTCGGCACCCGGCGAAACATCCAGCAGCCTGGTCTGCAGCGGCGGCGTCAGCATTGAGCCGATCACCCCCACCAGGAAAACCAGCACCATGGCGGTCACCGCGTACTGCACCGCCCACGCGTAGGCCAGCAGGATTACCACCGTGCCGCCCAGGATCGCGTAGATGCTGCCCATGACATTGATATCGGCCAGCCGTCCGCCGGCCACGTTGCCTATCACCTGGCCCACGCCGTAGAGCCCGACGACGACGGGCAGCACGTTCTCGGAGATGCCTGCCACCTCGGTCATGGTGGGCGCGATGTAGGAATACACGGCGAAGAATCCGCCGAAACCGACGGTTCCCACCAACAGGGCCAGCCACACCTGGGTACGTCCGAGGGCGCTGAGCTCACCCTTGATGCTGGCACCGGCCAGAGGCGGCTGGTACGGGACGAAACGGGCCACCATGGCAACGCTCAGGAGACCGATGGCCGCCACTAGGACGAACATCCACCGCCACCCGGCCTGCTGTCCCAGCCAGGTCGCAAAAGGGACTCCTACAACGTTGGCGATGCTCAGTCCCAGCATGACCATCGAGATGGCCCAGGCCCGGCGCGTCGGCGCCACCAGTGATGCGGCAATGACCGCGGCAACGCCGAAGAAGGCGCCGTGCGGCAGTCCCGACAGGAACCGGGTGAAAAGCAGCCAGGAGTAATCCCCGGCAAAGAACGAAGACAAGTTGCTCAGGGCGAAGAAGAGCATCAGGCCCAGTACCAGGGTCTTGCGGGGCATCCGGGCTCCGAGTGCGGCAAGCACGGGAGCCCCCACCACAACGCCCATTGCGTAGGCAGAGATCACGTGGCCGCCCGCGGGGACGGAGATGCCCAGGTCTTCGACCATTTCCTGCAACAGGCCCATAATGCTGAATTCAGTGGTGCCGATCGCGAAGCTGCCCACGGCCAAGGCAACTATGGCCTTGGCTGCGGTGGTATGGCGGTTGCCGGGTGTGCGCTGGCCGGACAGTGAAATGGGCGCGGTGGTGCTCCGGGACATGTTCGCTTTCAAGAGTGGGGGATGCGGCTGTGCCGCTGCGGACGGCATTCACGGTCAACGAGCAGGAAATGCTCCTGCCGGACGCCGGGACGGCTTCGTCCCCTCAAGCCTAGTGCACAGCTGCGCACGGGAAAGGTTCCCTGCTGCAGGGGGCGTGGCCGATATGGCGGGGGACTGGTGGCGGCAGTGTCGGCCTGTCACCGTTAACGCGTGCAGAGCCGTGAAATTCCCGAGGGGCTGGTGTCCCGCCTGCGGGAGGCAGGGTGCGTCTTCGCTGAAGAAGAAGCGCTCCTGCTGGTGTCGGACGCCCCGGGCGCAGCGGTGCTGGAGCTCATGGTGGCCCGGCGGCTGGCCGGGCAGCCGTTGGAACAGATTCTTGGCTGGGCGTCTTTCGGAGGTCTTCGGGTTGCGCTGCGGCCGGGAGTCTTTGTTCCACGGCGGCGTACGGAGTTCCTGGCCGCACAGGCGGTCCATGTGCTTGCAGGACGCAGTGCTGCCCTGGTGGTGGAGTTGTGCTGCGGGTCGGGGGCAGTCGCGATGGTAATCTCGGCGGCCGTACCGGACTGCCGGATATACGCCGTCGACTTTCACCCGGAAGCAGTCGAATGTGCCCGCAGCAATCTGCCGCAGGCCTCCGTCCTGGAGGGGAACCTCTTTCTGGCGCTGCCCGGCGAGCTGCGCGGGAGGGTCGACCTCGTTGTTGCCAACGCACCCTATGTCCCCACCGCGGCGTTGGCCACGCTGCCGCGCGAGGCACGGAACTACGAGCCCGCCGCCACCTTCGACGGCGGCCGGGACGGACTCGATACGGTGGGACGCATCATCAGCGAAGCTCCGCAGTGGCTCGGTTCCCGGGGGAAGGTCCTGCTCGAATGCAGCGGGGAACAGGCAAGTGCGGTGAGCGGGCTGCTTGCCGCGGCAGGCCTGTCCCCGCAGATTCTCCGGGATGAGGAAACCGATGCCACGGTTGCGGTGGGCAGCGCACCGCCCCGGAGGACCAAGGGCATCGGGCTAACCGGTTAAGCTCGGGGTGTGCATTCAGAAGAGAACTCCAGCCAGGCCGGTACAACAGCTCCCCGTTCATCGCCCGCTGTGCAGGTGGTGGGCGCTGCAATCCTGGATTCCCTGGCCAGGCCCTCGAAGCTCCTGGCAGCACGCCGAAGCGCTCCCGAAGCGCTCGCCGGATTATGGGAGTTCCCCGGCGGAAAGGTGGAACCAGGGGAAGGCTGCATGGAGGCGCTGCACCGGGAACTGGCAGAGGAGCTCGGGATCAGGGTCGAGTTGGGTGCTGAAGTCCCTGGCCCCTTGGAGCAGGGCTGGCCGCTCAACCGCTCCGCCGCAATGCGCGTGTGGCTGGCAGAAGTCACCGACGGGACACCCGAGCCGCTGGAAGACCACGACGAGCTTCGCTGGGTGGAGCTCACCGAAAAGGCATTGATGGAGCTGCCCTGGATACCGGCTGATCTGCCGATTGTTACCGCCCTGCAGCAAACGGTTGCTGCCGGAAGTTAGAACAGTGCCTCTTGGCTGGCAGCCGGTGCGGCATCCGGCCTTCCCGCTCCGGGAGCCGTTTCCCCCGCCGGCCGCAGGAACCGGGCGCCGCCGGTGAAGCCGTACTTGGCTTTGAAGAACCGGATCCGCCCGGCCAGCCAGTCGCGGTATTCCTTGGACGCGTAGGTGCCCTTGCCGTACAGGTCGGCGTACTTGCCGGACAGCTCCGGGTAGTGCCGGGCCAGGAACTGCAGGTACCACTCGCGGGCTCCGGGGCGCAGGTGCAGTGCTCCTGCCGTGACACCCGTGGCCCCGGCAGCAGCAAGCGCGGAGAAAAGGGCGTCCAGGGATTCGTCTCCGTCGGTAAGCCACGGCAGGATGGGCATGGCCATGACCGAGCACGGCAGGCCGGCGTCCCGGAGGCGGCTGATCAGCTCCAGCCGTGCACGGGGTGTGGGCGTTCCCGGTTCCGCCCGCTTGGCCAGTTCCGGATCCACCAGCGCCAGTGAAATGCCCATCCCGATCTCGGTCTGGGCGGAGGCTTCCTTCAGGAGCGGGATGTCCCGCGCCAGCAGGGTGCCCTTCGTCAGGATGGAGAACGGGGTCCCGCTGTCTGCCAGCGCACGGATGATGCCGGGCATCAGCTTGTAGCGGCCCTCGGCGCGCTGATAGGGATCAGTGTTGGTTCCCATGGCCACATGGTGGTGCTGCCAGGAGGGCCGGGCGAGTTCCCGCCGCAGGACCTCGGCAGCATTGACCTTGACCACCAGCTGGCTGTCGAAATCTGCGCCGCTGTCCATATCCAGGTAGGTGTGGGTCTTGCGGGCGAAGCAGTAAACGCAGGCATGGCTGCAGCCGCGGTACGGATTGACGGTCCATTCAAAGGGCATGTTCGAGCCGCCGCCCACCTTGTTCAGTACCGACTTGGCCAGGACCTCGTGGAACGTCACCCCGGCAAAGTCCGGAGTGCGGACGGAACGGACCAGGCCCTGCAGGGGAATCAGGGGATCGGTGGTGCCGGGCCCGGCGGGAAGGGGCAGCGCGGAATCGGCTGCCGCAGAGCCGGGAGCGTCTGTGCCTGGAGGTGTTGTCCGGGAAGCTGTGACGCGACCGGTGCGGTTATCGTCGCCCTGCGCGGGCGGTGCATTGAGTTCCTGACCTTGCCACCTCATTCCCTTATTAGAACATATGTTCGAATCGAGGGATAGCTCTAGCTGCTGCGGAACGGGCGGCGGGGTCGGCCCGGACCGGCGCCCCGGGGACGCCGCCGCGGCCTTCCGGGGTTCGGACGGTAGCCGCCGTCGCGCAGTCCTGCGAGCCGTTCAAACGGATTCCCCGAGGCCGGATCCCCGGCGAAGGCGCGGGAGAGGGCCGAGGCGGCGAAGTACGCCGGCAGGAAGAACGGACCCAGGAGTGCGTACTGCGAGCTGTGGCGGATCTCGTGGCGCAGCAGCGGGCTGTCCGGCGCGTGGATGCGGCGGGCCGAGGAGGAACGGTAGAGGACCACGTTGCCGACGGTGAAGGCGGCCGCACGGGGGAGGGGAAGTGGATAGCCCTCGGCGAGGGTGATCTTCTGCGGCCCCGGGGTGATGCTGCACCGGGTTGCCCGTGCCAGCAGCACACCCGCAGGGGTGGAGAGATTCAACAGATTGATCCAGCGGCGGATGGAGACTGCGTGCGGGCGGAGAACGATCGGTACGGACGGCATGGCACCTCCCTGCGGCAGTATGACGGCCCGGTCGGGGGCGTCTACTAGACTTGCAATGATAAGCCAGAACCCAACTAGGGCCGGAAACAGGTAAGAACAGTACATGTCTAACTCCACACCGGGGACCGGTTCCCCAGATACTTCCCCTGAGGGCACCCAGCCCGAGCCGCCGAATCCGCTGGATGAAGCCGCCATAGCCGCCGCCGTCGAGCAGGCGCTCGCCGCCATTGCCGCTGCCGCGGACTTGAGCGAGCTCAAGGAGGTCCGGATTGCCGTCACCGGCGAGAAGTCGGCGCTGAGCGGAGCGAACCGGGCCATCGGCAAGCTCCCCAAGGAGCAGAAGGCCGCCGCCGGCAAGCTCGTGGGCCCCGCCCGCGGCCGGATCAACTCCGCGCTCGCCGCCCGCACCGTTGAGCTCGAAGCGGAGCGGGACGCCCGGATCCTCGTCGAAGAGGCCGTGGACGTCACGGCAGCTCCCCGCCGCCGTCACATCGGCGGCCGGCATCCCATCGCCACCCTGCAGGACCGGGTGGCGGATGTGTTCGTCGGCATGGGCTGGGAAATCGCGGAAGGCCCCGAGGTGGAATCCGAGTGGTTCAACTTCGACGCGTTGAACTTCAAGCCGGACCACCCGGCCCGGGAAATGCAGGACACATTCTTCGTGGAGCCGCCCGAGGCGCACCTGGTGATGCGGACGCACACCTCACCGGTGCAGGTCCGCTCCATGCTTGAACGGGACCTGCCGATTTACGTGCTGTGCCCCGGCAAGGTGTTCCGCACCGACGAGCTGGACGCCACGCACACCCCGGTCTTCCACCAGTTCGAAGGCCTGGCCATCGACAAGGGGCTGACCATGGCTGACCTGGTCGGCACCCTTGAACACTTCACCCGTGTCCTTTTCGGCGATGAGGCAAAGGTCCGGCTCCGCCCGAACTACTTCCCCTTCACCGAGCCCAGCGCCGAACTGGACATCTGGCACCCAGGCGCCAAGGGCGGCCCGCGCTGGATCGAATGGGGCGGCTGCGGCATGGTCAACCCCAACGTGCTCCGCGCCGCCGGGATCGACCCCGAGGTCTATTCAGGATTTGCCTTCGGCATGGGCATTGACCGTGCCCTCATGTTCCGCAACGAGGTTTCGGACATGCACGAAATGATTGAAGGCGACGTACGTTTCAGCGAACACTTCGGGATGGAGATCTAAGTGAGAATCCCACTTTCCTGGCTGCGCGAGTATGCCCAGGTGCCGGCGGACGCAACCGCCGAAGACGTAATGGAAGACCTCGTGAAGGTCGGCCTGGAGGAGGAGGACGTCCACCGTCCCACCGACGAGCTGCAGGGCCCGATCGTGGTGGGCCAGGTGCTCAGCATGGAGCCGGAGGCACAGAGCAACGGCAAGACCATCAACTGGTGCTCGGTCCGGGTGGTTCCGGAAGGTGCCGAGCAGACCCTGACCGGCAAGGGCATCGAGCCCTCCGGCGTGCAGGGCATCGTCTGCGGCGCGCACAACTTCAAGGTGGGAGACAAGGTTGTTGTCACCCTGCCCGGTGCCGTGCTGCCCGGAGACTTCCGCATCAGCCCGCGCAAGACCTACGGCCATGTCTCGGCCGGCATGATTGCCTCCGTCCGTGAACTCGGCATCGGCGAGGACCATGACGGCATCCTGGTGCTTTCCACCCTGGGGCTGGACCCCGAGGTAGGCACGGACGCGATGGAGCTCCTGGGCCTGTACGACCAGGCGGCGGAAATCAACGTCACCCCTGACCGCGGCTATGTCTTCTCCATCCGCGGCGCCGCCCGCGAATACGCCCACGCCACGGGCACCAAGTTCACTGACCCGGCTGCCGCCGTCGTTGTTCCGCAGGCCGACGGCAACGGTTACCCGGTGCGTCTCGACGACGCCGCGCCCATCTACGGCAAGCCCGGCTGTGACCGGTTCGTGGCACGGACCGTCCGCGGCGTCGATACCTCCCGGCCCACCCCGCCGTGGATGTCCTCGCGCCTGCGCCTGGCCGGCATGCGGTCCATCTCGCTTGTGGTCGACATTTCCAACTACGTGATGCTCGAACTCGGCCAGCCGCTGCACTTCTACGACCTGGATAAGCTCACCGGCGAGATCGTGGTGCGCCGCGCAGCCCAGGGGGAGACCCTGAAGACCCTGGACGAGAAGGAACGCAGGCTTTCCCCGGAAGACCTGCTGATCACTGACGGCTCCGGTGCCATCGGCATCGCCGGCGTGATGGGTGGAGCTGCCACCGAGGTTGCCGACGGAACGCAGAACGTCCTGATCGAAGCCGCCCACTTTGAGGAAGTCAGCATTGCCCGCTCCCGGCGCCGGCATAAGCTGCCCTCCGAAGCGTCCAAGCGCTTTGAACGCGGCGTGGACTGGAACGTGGCGGACGTCGCTGCGCAGCGTGCGGTGGACCTGCTGGTGGAACTCGCCGGCGGCACGGCCGACGAGTCCATTACCGACGTCGGCACGGCCCCCGCGCCGCGCCGCATCGAACTGGCTGCGCAGTTCCCGGCCCGGCTGATCGGCCTGGACTTCACCGAGTCCCAGATCACCGGAACGCTCGAGGATCTGGGCGCCACCGTCGAGAAGACCGACGACGGCTACCTGGTCACGCCCCCGAGCTGGCGCACGGACCTGGAGACGCGCGAGGACCTCACCGAGGAAATCATCCGGCTGGTGGGCTACGACAAGATCCCGTCCACCCTGCCGGTGGCCCCTCCCGGACGCGGTCTGACCCGTCTGCAGCAGCAGCGCCGCCGCCTGATGCAGTCCCTTGCGGCTGCCGGGCTCACCGAAGTGCTGGCCTACCCGTTTGTGACCGAGGCGGACAACAACACCTTCGGTGCACCTGTTGGCACGCGGCCGGCGCTCAAGCTGGCCAACCCGCTCAGCGCCGAATACGGCTACCTGCGCACCTCGGTGCTGCCCGGTCTGTTCGAGGTGGCCAAGCGCAACATGTCCCGCGGCTTCCGTGACCTGGCCCTGTTCGAATCCGGCACGGTCTTCCTGCCCGGCGAGCACCTGGGCACGGAGAGCATCCCGCCGCTGGGCGCCAAGCCGTCCGACGACGTCCTCGATGAGCTGTATGCCGGAATTCCGGACCAGCCGCTGCACGTAGGTGTCCTGTTGGCCGGCCACGAATCCGCCCCCGGAGCCGGCAACACGCCGCGCGCCTGGGACTGGGCCGACGCCGTCGACTTCGCAAAGCTGATGGGCGACGTCCTGGGTGTGGAACTCGTGGTGGAACAGGGAACCCACCAGGCGTTCCACCCGGGCCGCACCGCACGCGTTGCCCTGCGCAGCGGTGAAACCGTGGGCTACGCCGGCGAAGTGCACCCCAAGCTCCTGGCCGCACGGGACATGCCCGCCCGCACGGTGGCTGTGGAATTGAACGTGGATGCGATTTTCGATGCCGCCCCCGACGTCATCGTGGCCCGTCCGATTTCCAGCTTCCCCATTTCCACGCAGGACGTGGCACTGGTGGTGGCAGAGGATGTTCCCGCCGAGCAGGTCCGCGAGGCACTGCGCGAGGGTGCGGGGGAACTGCTCGAAGACGTGGCACTGTTCGACGTCTACGCGGGCCAGGGCATTGAGCCCGGGCACAAGTCGCTCGCGTTCGCACTGCGCTTCCGCGCGCCGGACCGGACCCTGACCGCGGACGAAGCCTCCGAGGCGCGGGCGGCCGCCGTCGCCCTGGCCGCCGAACGGTTCGGTGCCGTTCAGCGCTAGGGTTATCCAACCAGCCAGCAGGCTCCGCCGGATGTCGTTATCCGGCGGGGCCTGCTGCGTTTAAGCCCTGCCGGTGCAGATCAGTTTCCGGAGCCCGGCGGGAGCCGCACCTGTCTGCCGCACTCCGGACCGTTCGCTAAGCTGTGGCGATGACTCCCCGTGGAACCCGCTGGTACCTCTTCGATTACGGCATGGTGATTTCGACGGCTCCTGCTCCGGAGGACTGGGGGCTGCTGGAGCAGGCAACCGGCCTCCGGGAGCTGGAGGCTGGAACGAGCCCGTACTGGCGACGGCGCGAAGACTTTGACGCCGGCCGGCTGACCCCGGCGCAGTACTGGGAAAGCGTGCGGGGCCGGGACGCGGGCCAGGCCGAGGTGGACACCCTGGAGGAACTGGACGCAGCGCAGTGGGCGCATCTGAATCCCCGGACTATGGAGGTTCTGGAGACGCTGCACAGCGAGGGCGCCAACCTTGCCCTGCTCTCCAACATGCCGGACGGCATGTCCCGCAGGTATTCCGCCGAATCGTCCTGGGCGCAGTATTTCTCCAAGCTGTACTTCAGCGGACGGATGGGCCTGGTGAAACCGGACCGGCAGATCTTCGAGCGGGTGGTTGCCGGTCTGGGTGCGGCTCCCGAGGACATCGTCTTCATAGACGACAACCCGCAGAACATCTCTACGGCACGGACCATGGGGTTCCGAACGATCCTCCACACCGGCGGGACGGACCTGCGGGCGGAGCTCTCGGTGCTTGGCCGGTAAGTAGTGTGCCGACGCTGCGCGAGACAGTCCGCCGTCAGCGGCCACCCTTGGCGATGTAATCCGCTCCGTCGTAGTGCAGATTGAGGCTGTCGATCACGCCGTCCTCAAAGGTAAAAAATTCCGCGAATCGGACCGAACCGGCCGGCAGCTCAGCGTCGTACAGGACCGCGGACCCCGATTCGTCGTGCACTTCGCGCAGGATGTTGATGCTCCGCACCGTTCCAATGAAGCCTGCGACCCCTTGCAGGAAGCCGTCCGTGGCATCGGGACGATGGCCTGCAAGGGAACCGGTGAAGTCCAGCCGGTCTGAAAGGAGGGCACGGAGTTCGCTGCCGTCACCATATGCCTGCGGTCCGGATGCCAGGACGCGGTAATACTCCTGGAGCGCAGCGGGAGCAGACCCGGAGAGAGTATTGGCCATGTTTACTCCTTGGTCCAAAGGGGCACAGGGCGTTCCGTGCGGAGACGGGATCCACGGCAGGTATTCCTGCTGCGGCTTTGTCCCGGAAATGCCAGTATGGGCAGGTTCTGTCGGTTAGGGAACCAGCAGCACCTTCCCCGTGGTCTTCCGGCCTTCAAGGTCAGCGTGTGCACGGGACGCTTCGGCCAGCGGATAGGTCTGTCCGATCCGCACATCCAGCTTGCCGGCCAGGACCGCGTCAAACAGTTCGCGGGCCCGCCACTGGCGTTCTTCGGGTGTGAGCAGGTAATGCGCAATCGTGGGCCGGGTCAGGAACAGGGAACCGGAGGAGTTCAGCCGTTGTATGTCGAAGGGCGGGACCTGCCCGGAGGCGGCCCCGAAGAGCACCATCATGCCCCGCGGGCGCAGGCAGGCGAGCGAGCCGTCGAAAGTGGCCTGCCCGACGCCGTCGTACACCACGTCTACGCCCTGTCCTCCGGTGAGGGCACGCACCTGTCCAGTGAAACCGTCGTAGCGCAGCACATGGTCGGCACCGGCGCCGCGGGCAAGCTGTTCCTTTTCCTCGGTGGACACGGTGGTGATCACCGTCGCGCCCTTGGCCTTGAGCAGTTGGATCAGCAGCAGTCCGACGCCGCCGGCACCGGCATGCACCAGCGCCGTCTGTCCTTCCTGCACCGGAAAGGTGGAGTTGCACAGGTAATGCGCGGTAATACCCTGGAGCAGCACTGCGGCCGCGGTGTCGTCCCCGATTCCGGCAGGCACCGGCAGCGCCACCTCTGCATCCATCAGCATGTACTCGGCGTAGGCCCCTCCGCCCTCCGCTGTGGCTACCCGGTCACCCTCCCGGAAGCCCGATTCAAGCCCGGCGGACACCACCGTTCCGGCGGCTTCGGAACCGGGTATGAAGGGATATGACATCGGATAAACGCCGCCGCGCTGATAGGTATCGATGAAGTTCACGCCCGCTGCCGCTACTTTCACCAGGATCTCGCGGGGTCCGGGCTGGGGAAGGGCAACGTCTTCATAACGCAGGATTTCCGGTCCGCCGGACTGCGGGACGACAATGGCTTTATGCATGGCAGGCCTCTTCTGCTTCGCTGTTACGTGCCGGGCGGTGCGGGCGTTGCCCGATGTGGTTCCTATCATACGGTTTGCATAAATATTGGAGGCAGTGCATAAATGTGCTGTATGGTGGGGGCATGACGATTTCCGTAGCAGTCTCGGGCGCCAGCGGCTATGCCGGGGGCGAAGTGCTGCGCCTGCTGGCCGGCCACCCGGAGGTATCCATCGGTGCCATTACGGCCCACAGCAACGCGGGCAGTCGGCTGGGGGAGCTGCAGCCGCATCTGCATTCCCTTGCTGACCGGGTCCTGGCGGACACCACTGTCGAGATGCTGGCGGGACACGACGTCGTTTTCCTGGCCCTGCCGCACGGCGCCAGCGCGGGGATTGCCGCGCAGTTGGATCCGGACACCCTGGTGATCGACGCCGGTGCCGACCACCGGCTCGAGGATCCGATGGCCTGGGAAAAGTTCTACGGTTCTCCGCACGCCGGAACCTGGCCCTACGGACTGCCCGAGCTGCCCGGACACCGCGACCGGCTCAAGGGAGCCCGACGGATTGCCGTCCCAGGCTGCTACCCCACAAGCTCCCTGCTCGCACTGACACCCGGCTTTGCCGCCGGACTGCTGGAGCCGCAGGATGTCGTCATCGTGTCCGCGTCCGGCACCTCGGGGGCCGGCAAGGCCGCGAAACCGCACCTGCTGGGCTCGGAAGTCCTGGGCGGGATGAGTCCCTACGGGGTGGGCGGCAGCCACCGGCACACCCCCGAAATCGAGCAGGGGCTGTCCGCCGCGGCCGGAGAGCCCGTGGCCGTGTCCTTCACGCCCACGCTTGCACCGATGGCCCGCGGCATCCTTACCACCGCCACCGCTAAGGTCCGCCCCGGCGTCGATCCCGCGGACCTGCGCACCGCATGGGAACAGGCATACGCGTCGGAACATTTCGTCCGGGTGCTGCCGGAAGGCCAGTGGCCAGCCACCAAGATGGTGGTCGGATCCAACTACGCCGTGATGCAGCTGGCGTACGACGCCCATGCCAACCGGGTGATTGTCAGCTGCGTGATCGACAACCTCAACAAGGGAACTGCCGGCGGCGCCGTGCAGTCCATGAACATTGCCCTCGGACTGGATGAAACCGCGGGACTGACACAGCAGGGGGTGGCACCGTAATGAGCGCCGAATCAACAACCGGTCCGACTACCGGCGGAGGAATTTCCGGAATCACCGGCATCACCGCCCCGGCGGGCTTCCGTGCCGCCGGTGTGGCCGCGGGCCTCAAGGATTCCGGGGGACGCGACGTCGCCCTGGTGGTCAACGATGGTCCGTCGAAGGCCGCAGCCGCGGTCTTCACCCGCAACCGGGTGGCAGCCGCTCCGGTGCTATGGTCCCGGCAGGCCGTGTCCGACGGACGGGCCGACGCCGTCATCCTGAACTCCGGCGGCGCCAACGCCTGCACCGGCACTGAAGGGTTCCGGAACACCCACACCACCGCCGAACAGACCGCAGAACTCCTGGGGCTGAGCGCCTCCGACGTGCTGGTCTGCTCCACCGGCCTGATCGGTGCCCAGCTGCCCATGGACAAGTTGCTGTCCGGTGTCCGGGCAGCCGTCGACGTGCTGTCGGACGACGCCGGTGCCGACGCGGCGCATGCCATCATGACCACCGATACCGTGCCAAAGCAGGCAGTCTTCGCCGGAACGGACAGCGCGGGCCGGACCTACCGCATCGGCGGCATGGCCAAGGGAGCCGGAATGCTCGCGCCCGGACTGGCCACAATGCTGGTGGTCCTGACCACGGACGCGGATCTCCCGGCACCCGCCCTGGACTCGGCGCTGCGGGCCGCAACCGCTGTGACGTTCGACCGGACCGATTCGGACGGCTGCATGTCCACGAACGACACCGTGATCCTGATGGCCTCCGGTGTCTCAGGTGCCGCACCTGCGGCAGTGGATTTCGTCGACGGGCTCACCGAGGTCTGCCTCTCGCTCGCGCAGCAACTCATCACAGATGCCGAAGGCGCCAGCCACGACATTGCGATCACGACCGTCAACGCAGCCACGGTCGCCGACGCGGAAACGGCTGCCCGCGCCGTCGCCCGCTCCAATCTGTTCAAGACCGCTATTTTCGGCAACGATCCGAACTGGGGCCGGGTGCTGTCTGCTGTCGGCACCACTGATGCAGCTTTTGAACCGGACCGGATCGACGTCACCATCAACGGCGTGCAGGTCTGCCGGAACGGCTGCATCGGAGATCCCCGGGAGAACGTGGACCTGGCACCGCGCGCGGTCAGCGTGGAAATCGACCTGCACGCAGGTTCGGAATCCGCCACCATCTGGACGAACGATCTCACCACCGATTACGTCCATGAGAACTCTGCGTACAGCAGCTGACCGGGGGACAGGCATGATCACACCAGCAGCGGCCGGCGAACGGCTGCGGGCACAGGACAAAGCGGCAACGCTGATCGAAGCGCTGCCCTGGATCCAGCGCTTCGCGGGCACCACCATGGTCATCAAATACGGCGGCAACGCCATGGTTAACGATGACCTCCGGCGGGCTTTTGCCGAGGACATCGTGTTCCTCCATCACGCCGGCGTGCACCCGGTGGTTGTCCACGGCGGCGGTCCGCAGATCAGCGCCATGCTGGACCGCCTCGGTATTGCCTCCGAATTCCGCGGCGGGCTGCGGGTTACTACTCCCGAGGCGATGGACGCCGTGCGCATGGTCCTGACCGGCCAGGTGGGCCGGGAGCTCGTAGGGCTCGTTAACGCGCACGGTCCCTACGCCGTCGGACTGTCCGGCGAGGACGGAGGCCTGCTGGAGGCTGTACGGACCGGCGTCGTGGTGGACGGAGAGGAACTGGACCTCGGCCTGGTCGGGGAAGTGGTGGGGGTCAACCCCGGCGCGATCCTGGACATCATTGCCGCCGGGCGGATCCCGGTGATCAGTACGGTGGCACCGGAGGTGAACGCCGACGGCGGCCCCACCGGACAGGTGCTCAACGTCAACGCCGATACCGCCGCCTCTGCCCTGGCCGTAGCACTGGGCGCGTCGCGGCTGGTAGTGCTCACGGACGTGGAGGGCCTCTACGGAGATTGGCCGGATAAGTCCTCGCTGATCTCCTCCCTGACCGCCGGGGAACTGCGGGCCATGCTGCCCGGCCTCGAAGCGGGCATGATTCCCAAGATGCAGGCATGCCTCGCCGCCGTAGACGGAGGTGTGGACCGGGCCGCAGTGGTTGACGGCCGGATGGCGCACTCCATGCTGCTGGAAATCTTCACCGAAGCCGGAATCGGCACCCAGGTAGTACCGGAGGACAAAGATGCATAACCCGGATACCCAGGGCGCAAAGCCCGGAACGGCAGTCCAGGGCACGCAGGAGGAATGGCTGAACCGCTACGGCTCCTCCCTGATGGGCGTCTTCGGTGCTCCGCAGCGGGTGCTTGTCCGCGGCAGCGGCTGCTATGTGGAAGACGCCGATGGGAAGCAGTACCTCGACCTGCTGGGCGGCATTGCCGTCAACTCCCTGGGCCACGCCCATCCGGCACTCGTGGCGGCGGTGTCCGATCAGCTTGCCACCCTCGGCCACGTGTCCAACTTCTTCACCAGCCTTCCGCAGGTGGCGCTGGCCGAACGGCTGCTGGCGCTTGCCGACGCTCCGCAGGGTTCGAAGGTCTTCTTTGCGAACTCCGGTGCCGAAGCCAACGAGGCCGCCTTCAAGCTGGCCCGGCGGAACTCCGACCCCGCTGCCGGACGCACCCGCATCCTGGCGCTCGAAGGAGCCTTCCACGGCAGGACCTTGGGAGCACTGGCCCTCACAGCCAAACCTGCCTACCGGGAACCCTTCGAACCGTTGCCCGGGGGAGTGGAGCACCTTCCGTTCGGCGACGTCGACGCGCTGCTGGCCGCAGTAGATGAGACCGTAGCCGCCGTCTTCCTGGAACCGATCCAGGGCGAGGCAGGAGTGCGGATGCTCCCTGAGGGCTACCTGCAGGCAGCCCGAGAGGCCACCCGGGCCGCAGGCGCGCTGCTGGTCATTGACGAGGTGCAGACCGGCATCGGCCGTACGGGCAAGTGGTTTGCCTCCGAAGGCGTCCTTCCGGATGCCATGACCCTGGCCAAGGGACTCGGCGGGGGCTTTCCCGTCGGCGCCATGATCACCTTCGGCGAGCGGACCTCCGGCTTGTTGGCCGCCGGCATGCACGGCACCACGTTCGGCGGGAATCCCGTGGCTGCCGCGGCAGCCCTGGCTACCCTGTCCGTGCTGGAAACCTCCGAAGCGCTGGCCAAAGTGCGCGCCACCGGGGACTACCTGCGCCGGGAACTGGCCGCCCTGGATTTCGTGGCCGAAGTGCGCGGGGAGGGCCTCCTCATCGGCATCGACCTGGTCGACGAGGTTGCTCCCGCCGTGGTCGCGGCGGCACTGGAGGCGGGCTACATCATCAACAGCACCGGTCCGGCAACGCTGCGGCTCGCCCCGCCGCTGATCCTCACTCCGGAGCAGGCCGGCACCTTCCTGAACGCGCTGCCGGGCATCCTGCGTGCGGCTCGGGACGCCGCTCCGACCACCCCAGACTCTGTATCCGGTGCCACCGGCACAACCACTGAAGGAAAACTATGACCCGTCATTTCCTGGTCGACACCGACCTCACGCAGGCGGAACAGGCCGAAGTCCTGGATCTGGCCGATGCGCTTAAGAAGGACCGCTACAAACACCAGCCGTTCGCCGGTGAATCCACCGGCCGCAAGACCGTTGCCGTCATCTTCGACAAGACCTCCACCCGGACCCGCGTGTCCTTCGCGGCCGGCATCTCCGATCTGGGCGGCGTCCCCCTGATCATCGGCGCGGGGGAGTCCCAGCTGGGACATAAGGAGAGCGTTGCGGACACCACCAAGGTGCTCGAGCGCATGGTTTCCACAATCGTCTGGCGGACCTACGCACAGTCCGGTCTGGAGGAAATGGCTGCCAACTCCTCGGTCCCGGTCATCAACGCGCTGTCGGACGACTACCACCCGTGCCAGCTCCTCGCGGACCTGATGACCATCCGCGAGCACAAGGGAAAGCTCGCCGGCCTCACCCTGGCCTACCTCGGTGACTGCGCCAACAACATGGCCAATTCCTACCTGCTCGCCGGTGTCACAGCCGGAATGCACGTCCGGGTGGCCGGTCCGCTGGGCTACCTGCCCGATCCCCGGATTGTCGACGCTGCAGCGGCCCGCGCCGAAGAAACCGGCGGCTCCGTCACCATCACCACCGACGCCGCCGAAGCGGTGGCCGGAGCCGACGTCGTCGCCACCGACACCTGGGTGTCCATGGGGCAGGAAGCCGAAAAGGCCGCCCGTCAGGAGCTGTTCCGCAGCTACACCGTGGACGCCGACGCCATGGCACAGGCGGCGGAAGACGCCGTCGTACTCCACTGCCTGCCCGCTTACCGCGGCTACGAAATTTCCGCCGACGTGCTCGACGGACCGCAGTCGGTGGTCTGGGACGAAGCGGAGAACCGCCTGCATGCGCAGAAGGCCCTAATGGTGTGGCTCATGGCGCACTCCGGCCTCACTGGAATTCCGGAGGCACGGGCATGACCATGCCGGCAACGAAGACGGCGCGCCAGGCGCGCATCCGCACCCTGCTGACGGGCCTTTCCATCCGTTCCCAGGCCGAGCTCGCGGCACTGCTGGCCGACGACGGCGTGCAGGTCACGCAGGCGACGCTCTCCCGCGACCTGGTGGAACTCGGTGCCGTGCGCATGCGCGGCAAGGACGGGGCGCTGGTGTATGCCGTTCCGTCCGAGGGCGGGGAGCGGGCGCCCAAGTCCGGGGTTACGCAGGAAGTGCTGGATGCACGGCTGGCGCGGCTCTGCGGGGAACTGCTGGTTACCGCGGAGGCGTCTGCGAATATCGTGGTCCTGCGGACTCCGCCCGGAGCCGCAAACTTCCTGGCACTGGCCATCGACCATTCCGTGCTGCCGTCCGTCCTGGGCACCATCGCCGGCGACGACACGGTGATGATGGTGACCAGGGACCCCGAGGGCGGCCCCGACCTCGCGGCCCGCTTCCTGCGGATTGCAGACGAAGCCAGTAACAACGGCTCCGCACCCGAAAGCCGGATCCTGTAACCGGGTTCCGGCCCGCTGAACCAAAACCCAAGACTTTCATCCTGAACCAACCAGCGGCCCCGTATGGGCCGCAACCAATGCAAGAGGAGCGAAATCCGTGAGCGAACGTATTGTTCTGGCCTATTCCGGTGGCCTGGATACGTCAGTGGCCATCGGCTGGATTGCCGAGGCAACCGGCGCTGAAGTTATTGCCGTTGCCGTGGACGTAGGACAGGGCGGCGAGTCCCTGGAGACCGTCCGCCAGCGAGCCCTGGACTGCGGCGCTGTGGAAGCCTACGTGGCCGACGCCCGCGAGGAATTCGCAACCGAGTACTGCATGCCTGCGCTGAAGGCCAACGCCCTTTACATGGATGCCTACCCGCTGGTCTCCGCACTCTCGCGTCCGGTTATCGTGAAGCACCTGGTGGCTGCTGCCCGCCAGTTCGGTGCCACCACCGTCTCCCACGGCTGCACCGGCAAGGGCAATGACCAGGTGCGCTTCGAAGTCGGCATCCAGACCCTGGGCCCGGACCTGAAGTGCATTGCACCGGTCCGCGACCTTGCCCTGACCCGCGACAAGGCCATCGCCTTTGCCGAGGAGAAGAACCTGCCGATCGTCACCACCAAGAAGAACCCCTTCTCCATTGACGCCAACGTCTGGGGACGTGCCGTGGAAACCGGCTTCCTCGAAGACATCTGGAACGGCCCCACCCCGGACGTGTACGAGTACACCTCCGATCCGGCGTCGGCTTCCGCCCCGGATGAAGTCATCATCACGTTCAAGGAAGGCGTTCCGGTCGCCATTGACGGCAAGCCGGTCACCCCGCTGCAGGCCATCGAGGAAATGAACCGCCGCGCCGGCGCCCAGGGCATCGGCCGGATCGACATTGTCGAAGACCGCCTCGTGGGCATCAAGAGCCGCGAAATCTACGAGGCCCCCGGAGCCATGGCACTGATGGCTGCGCACCGCGAGCTGGAAAACGTCACCGTGGAGCGCGAGCAGGCCCGGTTCAAGAAGACGGTCGGCCAGCGCTGGACCGAGCTGGTCTATGACGGTCAGTGGTTCTCCCCGCTGAAGCAGTCCCTGGACGCTTTCATCGGCGACACCCAGCAGTACGTCTCCGGCGACATCCGCATGACCCTCGACGCCGGACGCCCGGTGGTTACGGGACGCCGCTCCGAGTCATCCCTGTATGACTTCAACCTGGCCACCTACGACACCGGCGACAGCTTCGACCAGTCCATGGCCCGCGGCTTCATCGAGCTGTTCGGGATGTCCTCCAAGGTGGCCTCCGGCCGCGACCAGCGCCTAGCAGAAGGTAAGTAAGCACATGACAGACGGCAAGTCGCCAGAAGAAGCAGCGGGTACCGGGTCCTCCGGTTCAACCGTCCAGGGTGCCCTGTGGGGCGGCCGGTTCGCCGGCGGCCCCGCAGACGCCCTTGCGGAGCTGAGCAAGTCCACCCACTTCGACTGGCGGCTTGCCGGCTACGACATTGCCGGCTCGCGTGCCCACGCCCGGGTACTGCACAAGGCCGGCCTGCTCGACGACGGCGAGCTGGAGGGGATGCTTGCGGCCCTGGACCAGCTCGACGCCGATGTGAAGTCGGGTGCCTACGTGCCTGCGCCGTCGGATGAGGACGTGCACGGGTCGCTGGAGCGCGGCCTGATTGAACGGGCGGGCACCCAGCTGGGCGGGAAGCTCCGGGCCGGCCGGTCCCGCAATGACCAGATCGCCACGTTGGGCCGGATGTACCTGCGGGACCACGCCCGCATCATCGGTTCCGGCGTGCTGTCGGTCATCGATGCCCTCGTGGGCCAGGCGCAGGCACACCTCGGGGTGGCGATGCCCGGACGCACCCACCTGCAGCATGCGCAGCCCATCCTGCTCAGCCATCACCTGCTGGCGCACGCCTGGTCCCTGCTGCGCGATGTGCAGCGGCTGGCCGACTGGGATAAGCGTGCGGCAGTTTCTCCCTACGGGTCGGGTGCCCTGGCGGGATCCTCCCTGGGCCTGGATCCGAACGCCGTGGCGGAGGATCTGGGGTTCGATTCCGCTGTGTGGAACTCCCTGGACGGGACTGCTGCGCGTGACGTGTACGCCGAGTTCTCCTGGGTAGCCGCCATGATCGGCGTCGACCTTTCCCGGGTCAGCGAAGACATCATCCTGTGGGCCACGAAGGAGTTCTCCTTCGTCACACTGGACGACGCGTACTCCACCGGGTCCTCGATCATGCCGCAGAAGAAGAATCCCGATGTTGCCGAGCTTGCCCGCGGCAAGGCCGGACGGCTGATCGGCGACCTGGCCGGGCTGCTGGCCACCCTGAAGGGCCTTCCGCTGGCCTACAACCGTGACCTGCAGGAAGACAAGGAACCGGTCTTCGATGCTGCCGACACCCTCGAGGTATTGCTTCCGGCGGTGTCCGGGATGATCGCGACCCTGAAGTTCAACACCGAGCGGATGCAGTCGCTGGCGCCGCAGGGCTTTGCCCTGGCCACCGACATCGCCGAGTGGCTGGTCCGCCAGGGGGTGCCCTTCCGTGAAGCGCATGAACTCTCCGGTGCGGCTGTGCAGCTGGCCGAGGGGCGCGGCGTCGAACTTTGGGACCTGACCGACGAAGACTATGCCGGAATCTCACCGCACCTGACGCCCGAGGTGCGCTCCGTACTCAGCACCGAAGGCTCGCTGGACAGCCGCAGCTCGCAGGGCGGTACTGCACGGTCGGCTGTCGAGTTGCAGCTGGCGGAGCTGATCCGCCAGGTAGGCGAGGTGCGCGGCTACGTAGGATAAATCCGCGCAAACGGACCCCGATGGAGTGCACCTCCTCGGGGTCCGTTTTTTAAGTGCCGGGCTGCGGGGTGGGGCAAGGTGGGCCAGCGGCACCCGCGCACAGCTACGCTGGCGGCATGACTGATTCCTTCCGGGCCCGGCTGCGTGCCCTTCCGGACTTTCCCGAGGAGCTTCCCGACTTTGATCCCTCGGCAGGGTCGCAGGACCCTGCGGAGCTTTTCCGCCACTGGCTTTCCGGCGCGCTGGCCGCCGGGGTGCGGCAACCGCACGCGTTTTCTCTTGCCACCGCCGATGCAAACGGGCATGTCTCCTCCCGGATGCTCATCCTCAAGGACATTGACGACGACGGCGGCTGGCAGTTCGCCACGGCCCGCACCTCCCGCAAAGGCGGAGAACTGACCGAGAACCCGAATGCTGCCATGAACTTCTACTGGCCGGAACTCGGCCGCCAGATCCGAGTGGCCGGAGCCGTAGTGGAGCTGTCCGCCGAAGCGTCGGCAGCCGACTGGGATGCGCGACCATCTTCGGACGGACGCCCGAACCCGGCATGGCAGCTGTATGCGCTGAAGCCGCGGGAGATCGAATTCTGACAGGCCCGTGCCGACCGGCATCACATCCGGCATCGGATGGTGTTCTGATCCTTTCACGGCTCCAAGCCGGCACCCGGGGGAGCGCTGGGGCCATGCCGTTCGGCGTTAGAACGGCGGCGTCTCGCGGGGTGACGGCTGCTCGCGGGGCGGTGGTTCTGCCCGGAGGTCAGGAGGCTCGTGGCCAGTGACGCGCAGCCGGAGTTGGGGCGTGGTCTGGTAGGTCCGGCCCAGCGGCGAGGTCCATTCCAAAATCCCGGAGCTTGGTCCGGAAGTGGATTGGCGTGCTTTCCAGTGGCCCAGGGTCTTGTACCGATGGTGTTTCCTACACAAATGCGAGAGGTTCGTATGGTCGGTTGGTCCGCCGTTTGCCCACGGCAGGGTGTGGTCGATTTCGGTGGTGGTGTGTCCCGCGGTGGGGGTGTCGCAGCCGGGGAAGCGGCACGTTCCATCGCGGGCCTGAAGCCAGCGGCGCAGGCCGGGCGGAATACGGCGGCGTTTCCCGACGCCGAGGATTTCCCCGCTGGCCCGGTCCTGCACGAGGCCGGTGAGGTGGGAGGCGTTTTCGGCCAGTCGGCGGGCGGTTTCGGCGCTGATGGGTCCGTAGCCGTTGAGTTCTGCGGGCGCATCGTTCAGGCCCAGGAGGGTGTCGGCGTTAACGAGGACCATGATCTCGGTCTGTGTGCCCGTGCCCGCGCCGGCACGGGCGCCCGCACCGTTACCGGTACTCGCACCAGCGCCCGCACCGGTACCGGGTGGCGTCGATTCGCTTACCGGACGGTCGTTTCCCGCCGGTCTCCGAAGCGGTGCCTGTGGTGTCTGCCCATCCGGCGCTTCGTGCACGGTACCCGGTGCGCCGGTCAGTAACGACGTCAGGATGTCCGCCCGTAGCTGGCCAACGCTGCGGGGATCTCCGGCGGCCTGCTCGCCGCGGGCCGCGGTGGTCAGGGCTCCGTAGATCAGCTGCCCCTGCTCGGCAGCGAGGTAGGCACCGAGTTCCGCCATCCCGTCGGGACGGGCTTCGAACCAGACCTTCCGCGCCTCCAGGGCTTTGCGGTGGCGGGGGATGAGGGTTTCGGGGTGCAGGCGTTCGCGCAGCCCTACCGCGCTCCGGGTGAACTGGGCGTCTGTGTGCCCAGGGGCGCTGGCGAGCAGCTCCGCCTCGAAACGGGATTGCTCGGCTCCGTCCAGAAACCGGCACTGGTCCAGGATGGTTGCGGCCTGCCGGCAGGACAAGGTCCCGGCCTCCAGAGCCGCGAGGGTAGCCGTGAAGCCGGTGCAGAGGTCCAGGGCGTCGGCCAGCAGCCGGGCGGCCGCCTGGTAGGAGAGGCACAGCAGGGTCTGGACCTCCGTAGCGGTCAGGCTGAACACCTGCGAATGGTCCGTACGTGCTCCCGCATCGGACGCTCCCGCACCCGACGCTCCCGCACCCGATTCCCACGGGGTGGTGCAGGCGTCCCGGACATGTTCGTGCAGACGGTGAAGGGTGCGGGCCTGCTGGGCGTACCGCCAGGCCTCCAGGGCGTGCAGACGCTGCAGGACGGTCACCGTAGCTGCCTCGTTCAGACGGGCAGGGTTCTGTAGGGCCAGGGTGCCGGTGAACCCGTCCGGGAACCTGGTCCGGCGTTCCGGGCTACTAGGCCGGGCATAAAACACCGCGGCCCCGCCGCCTCCGCCACCAACCCCGCCGCCGCCTCCGACCCCGGCAGCGCCTCCGACACCGACCCCGCCACCGGTTTCATATCCGTGCTTTTCCATACCCCAAGGCTTTCAGCCCGCACCGACATTTCCAGCCCGAAAACCGGCCAAATCACCCCGCAACCGGACACCCCGGATACCCGTCTTTTCGCTCAAACTACCTACCCGCCCCTCCCAGCGGCGCCCCCGGCGAAGCTACCCTTGGAAGAACCCCAGGAGGACGCGCCATGACCGAGTCCAGCCCCCTCGAAACGCCGGTTCCCGCCGGAAGAATCGAGCGCCGCCCCGACGGCTACACCCTGGTCTTCGAGCGCCTGTTCGATTTTCCCGCGGGATACATCTGGGAAGTGTTGACCAATGGGGACCAGGTCGCCCAGTGGCTCGGCACGGTGACTCCCGGCTGGCAGCTCGGCAAGGAATACCGGCTGGACATGGGAAACGCGGAAGTCACTGGAACCGTGCTGCAGATGAGCCCCGGACTGAGCCTGCAGTTCACGTGGGAGGACCCGCTGGGGGACGAATCCGTCCTCGACTGGCAGGTGCTGGAAACCCCTGACGGTGCATTGCTGCAGTTCCGAACGCACGAGGAAAGTGCGGATTTCCTCACGGAAGGCGCCGCGGGGTGGCAGGGGATCCTGGACGCGTTCGACGACGTCGCCGCGGGCCGGGAACCTGCCCGCGCGTCCATGGACCAGTGGCGGGCCCTCCGCGACGCCTACGCCAAGGAATTCGACGTCTCGCCCACGATGGGACACGTGGATGCGGCCGGGATTGTCTTTGAACGCTGGTACAACGCAGCCGCCGGCGATGTCGGCAGCGCACTGGACCGCGCGACGTCGGAACTCGGCATCGGTGCGGAGGCCTCCGTTGACGTCACGGACGACGGCGGCCGGACCCGCGTCGTCGTCCGGCAACCGCTGAGCGGCGGAAACGGCGACGCGGCGTCTGCCCAGCTCGCTGCGTGGCACCAGGCACTGGACGCAGCCGGCGACCACGTTGCCGGAAACCCCTGGCATCCCAGCTCGCGCAGGCTGGCGGCCCTGAAGGAGTTCTACGGAGCCTCTGCCGGGAGCATCTGAGCAGCACGGAAAACCTCCCCAATGAACCTTGCTACCGTCGGAGTATGGCTTTTGCGAGTGAACGAGAACGTCTTGCCGTCCCTGCCACGCAGGCGGCACCCCAGTTGCTGGGCGCGGTCCTGACCCACGACGTCGACGGCGAACGTGTCAGCGTGCGGATCACCGAGGTGGAGGCCTACATGGGCGACGCCGACCCCGGCTCCCACGCGTTCCGCGGCCAGACGGCGCGGAACGCCACCATGTTCGGCCCGGCGGGACACCTCTATGTGTACTTCACCTACGGCATGCACTACTGCGCCAACATAGTCTGCGGAACGGAAGGCGATGCCACCGGGCTGCTGCTGCGCGCGGGCGAGATCGTCGAGGGCACGGAGATAGCCGCCGTCCGGCGCGGAAACCCGCGCAACCCGCTGGACCTGGCACGCGGTCCGGCACGCCTTGCCCAGGCGCTGGGCATTTCCCGCCCGCTGGACGGGGCGGATGTGTTCGCTCACCCCCTGCACTTGGCACTGCCCGCCGAACCGGTGCGCCCGGAACTCCTGTCAACGGGGCCGCGGGTGGGAGTCAGCGGCCCCGGCGGTTCAGACGAATATCCGTGGCGGTACTGGCTCACCGGTGACCCGACCGTGTCCAAGTATCGTCCCGCCCAGCCGCGCAAGCAGCCGGCGTCCGCGGGAGCTGCGGCCCTGGGGTCGTGAAACGCGGAACGGCGTTCCGGGTGACTGCACCCGGAACGCCGTTCTGCGAAGCTGCTGCTAGGAGCGCGGCAGCGGAGCCTGCGCGGAAATGAGCTTCTTTTCCAGCAGCTCGTCCCAGAAGGCACCCGGGATCTCGGCCTTCATCGCAGCGACATCCTCTGCGACGCGTCCGGGCCGGCTGGAGCCCGGGATGACCGCAGCCACTGCGGGGTGTGCGGCGGAGAACTGCAGGGCCGCTGCCTTCAGGCTCACGTCGTGCCGAGAGGCGACCGAGGTCAGCTCTGTGATCCGTGCCTGGACCTGCGGAGGAATCTCCACGTAGTCGAACTTGTCGCCGCCCAGCAGTGCACCGGAGTTGAAGGGACCGCCGACGACGATGCCCACTCCCTTTTCCTGTGCCATCGGCATCATGCGCTGCAGGGCACGCTCGTGCTGCAGCAGCGTGTACTGAGTGGCGGAGAGGCTCATGGTCGGAGCAGCCTCGTCCATGTCCATGGCCAGCTCTATGGGCTCGGTGGTGTTGACGCCGAGGCCCCAGCCGTTGATGACGCCCTCATCCTGCAGGCGGGCGAGTACCCGGAACGCTCCGGTCCGCGCCTCGTCGAACTTGGAGATCCACTCGTCACCGAGGAAGTCCCGGGACGTGTCGTGGATGAACACAAAGTCCAGACGGTCCGTCTTGAGCCGGTTCAGGCTCTCCTCGATGGACCGCAGAGTGGCGTCCGTGGTGTAGTCCGTGGCGATCTTGTTCGAACGCCCGTTGGTGAAGAGGCCGGAGCCCTTTTCTTCTTCCTCATCCAGGATCAGCCGTCCCACTTTGGTGCTTAGCACGTACTCGTCGCGGTTGTGCTGGGAGAGGACCTCGCCCAGGCGGGATTCCGCGAGGCCGGCGCCGTAGAAGGGAGCGGTGTCGAAGTAGCGGATGCCTTCGCTCCATGCGGCTTCAACCGTTGCCAGCGCCTCATCCTGGGGAATGTCGCGGAACATGTTTCCCAGCGGAGCCGTGCCGAATCCGATCTTGTTCTTGAGCACTTCGTGCAGGTTAGCCATATGTGTTGCAATCCTTGAACTGTTGGTGCGGTAGATTCCGGGCCCTGTCACAGGGGACCCGGGACATGGCAACCGGCACCGGTTGTCCTTTATTCCTCCACCTGGTCCTCCGTCCCGTTCCTCCGGCTGGTCCTCCACCCGCAGATCGGCGGCCCCGGACAACCGGCGAGACAAGTGCCACAGGAGCCCGCACGGCTCCGGCCAAACCGGGTGGAACGGGTAAGGTAGACGGGTGAAAGATGCCCCGGCAGAACCGGATAACCACGAGTCCATTGAACAAACCATCGAACGCCTGGGCGCTGTAATCCCCGATTACCCCAAGCCCGGGATCGTTTTCCGGGATCTAACCCCCGTCTTTGCCGACGGGCCCGCCCTCCGGCGCGTAGTAGATGCCCTCATTGCCCCCTTCGAAGGACAGTTCGATTTCGTGGCAGGCGTGGAAGCACGTGGTTTCCTGCTCGCGGCAGCCGCCGCCTACGCCTCCGGCAAGGGTGTCATCACCGTGCGCAAGCCCGGAAAGCTGCCCCGCGAAGTGTTCTCCGAAAGCTACTCCATGGAGTACGGCGACAGCACGCTGGAACTGCACCGCGACGATATGCCCGTCGGCTCGCGTGTCCTGATCCTTGACGACGTGCTGGCCACCGGTGGAACCCTCGGCGCTGCGGCGCGCCTGATCCGCAAGGCAGGCGCCGAAGTGGCCGGATTCGGCGTCGTGCTGGAACTTGGCGACCTCGGCGGCCGGGACCGCCTCGGCGACACCCCGGTTACCGCTCTGATCGCCTACTAGGATCGTCCCCTCAAGGCGGGAACACCGCCCGGACGACACGCGTTCCTCGCAGGCAGCAGCTGAGAGAGAAACCGCATACATTAGTGACCTGCAAAAGTCCAAATGCACTGTAAGATTGACGCTCTGCCTTTGCGAGAGGGAACTCGAACATGCCTGAAACACCTTCAGCTTCCAACGAGCTGGAACACGAGCGTCAGTACGTCGCCGGTCTGTACTCACGTCTCGATGAGCTGCGTGAGGAAAAGCGGGAACAGCTGGCCGCAATCCGGCGCAGCCACTCCTCGGGTTCACACCAGAACCGTTCCGAGCGGGATGCCTTCGCCACCATGTACGAGGACCGCCTCGCGCAGCTGAATGCCGTCGACGACCGGCTCGTGTTCGGCCGCCTGGACCTCGACGACGGCGAAGAACGTTACATCGGCCGCATCGGCCTTTCGACGTCGGAGCTGCAGCGCCTGATGGTCGATTGGCGCGCACCCGAAGCCGGCACCTTCTATCAGGCAACCGCTTTCGAGCGCCAGGGCGTACGACGCCGCCGACACCTGATCCTGAAGGGCCGCGACGTGCAGGCCATCGAGGATGACGTGCTGGACTACTCCATGCTGGAAGAAGGCGAAGCCCTCCAGGGCGAAGGTGCCCTCCTCGCTGCATTGAACTCCAAGCGGACCGGGCAGATGTCCGACATCGTGGGCACCATCCAGGCCGAACAGGACCGCATCATCCGGGCTCCGCTGTCCGGCACCCTAGTGGTCCAGGGCGGTCCCGGTACGGGCAAGACCGCCGTGGCGCTGCACCGCGCCGCGTACCTGCTTTACACGCACCGGGAACGGCTGAAGTCCGCCGGTGTGCTGCTGGTGGGGCCGTCCAACGCCTTCATCCGGTACATCGAACGGGTGCTGCCCTCCCTGGGCGAGACCGGCGTCGTGATGTCCAGCCTGGGGCAGCTGATGCCCGGCATCGTCGCCGCGCATGAAGAGGACCCGGCCGTCGCCGAGGTCAAGGGCCGGCTGTACATGGCCGACGTCGTCGCGCGTGCGGTTGCCAACCGCCAGCGCCTGCCGCGCGAGCCGCGGAAGCTGAACGTCGAAGGCACCATCCTCACGCTGACTCCCAAGCAGGTG
This sequence comes from Arthrobacter sp. zg-Y238, assembly GCF_024385525.1. Lineage (GTDB taxonomy): Bacteria > Actinomycetota > Actinomycetes > Actinomycetales > Micrococcaceae > Arthrobacter_B > Arthrobacter_B jinronghuae. The sequence continues at coordinate 128,114 of NZ_JANFLU010000016.1, forward strand.
CAGCGTGCCCGTGACAAGGCCCGCGCCACCGGCAAGCCCCACAACGAAGCTCGTGTCACCTTCGTGAAGATCCTGCTGCGCGAACTGACCGAGCAGCTGACCGAGCAGCTCGAGGAATCGGCCGGAGCCGGGAACAGTACCGACCGGGCCTACCTCGCAGAGGACGTCCGCAGTGCCCGTGACGTGCGCGTGGCACTGAACCTGTGCTGGATGCCGCTGACCCCGGAGAAGCTCATCACCGAGCTGTTCAGCAAGCCCGGGCACCTTGAATCGGCCGCGCCGGACCTCACCGACGCGGAACTGGACCTGCTGCGCCGCAGCCCCGACGCACCGTGGACAGAATCCGACGTGCCGCTGCTGGACGAGGCCGCCGAGCTCCTCGGCGAGCTTGACGCCTCCGCCGGCCGGGAGAACGCACTCCGTGAGGAACAGCGCAAGCGCGACCTCGCCAATGCCGAAAGCGCCATTGCCAATACGGAAGGCTTCCTCGAGGATTCCGGCGCTCACGGCATTCTGTCTGCGGAAGACCTGGCAGACCACAATGCGGTGGGGGAGCAACGCCTGACCGCTGCCGACCGTGCCGCCGTCGACCGCACCTGGGCCTTCGGGCACATCGTGGTCGATGAAGCGCAGGAACTGTCCGCCATGCAGTGGCGGCTGCTGATGCGCCGGTGCCCGCTGAAGTCCTTCACCGTGGTCGGCGACATTGCCCAGACCAGCTCGGCTGCCGGGGCAACGTCCTGGCAGGCAGCACTGGATCCGTTCGTGGGGGAGCGGTGGACGCTCGAAGAGCTCACCGTGAACTACCGCACCCCTGCACAGATCGCCGAGGCCGCGGTACGCATGGCCAACGCTGCCGGTCTCGTGGTCTCCGCCCCGAAGGCCGTGCGCGAAGGACGGTGGGCGCCGTTCATTGACGAGGTGCCCGAAGACGGCCTGATCCAGCGCCTGCTGGATACCCTGCCCGAGGACCTGGACGCGCTCGACGGCGGCCTGCTCGCCGTCATCGCTGAGGACCACCGGCTATCCGCAGTCCGCCGCGCAGTGACCGAGGTGTACGGCGCCCGCGTGGGCTCCGGTGCCGGCGGCCTGGAGCAGGACATCGTGGTGACCTCGCCGCGGGAGGCGAAGGGCCTGGAATTCGACGGCGTCGTCATCCTGGAACCGTCCGAGCTGCTTACCGCAGCAGCCGGCAAGGTGGGGGACCTGTATGTCGCCATGACGCGACCCACGCAGCGGCTGCGTCTGATTGCTGCAGGCGGGATCCCGGCAGGCATTCCCGAAGACTGATAATTTAGAAGGCGTGTCAGATAATATCGTGAACTCCGAGGGCCTCGGCGCCCAGCAGAATGATTCTTCCTTTGCCAACATCTGGCAGGAACTCCAGTGGCGAGGCCTTGTGCACGTCTCCACCGATGAGGCGGAACTGGAAAAACTTCTGGCCGGGGGACCGATCACGTATTACTGCGGCTTCGACCCGACGGCACCGAGCCTGCACCTGGGCAACCTGGTGCAGCTGCTCACCATGCGGCGCCTGCAGCTTGCCGGCCACCGGCCCCTCGCCCTGGTCGGCGGTTCCACCGGGTTGGTCGGGGATCCGCGCCCGACGGCGGAACGCACCATGAATACGAAGGAAACCGTTGGCGAGTGGGTCGGGTACCTCCAGGGACAGGTGCAGCGCTTCCTTAGCTTCGAGGGTGACAACGCCGCCCGCATCGTGAACAACCTGGACTGGACCGCGCCGATGAGTGCCATCGATTTCCTGCGCGACGTCGGCAAGCACTTCCGGGTGGGCACGATGATCAAGAAGGAAATCGTCTCCTCGCGCCTGAACTCCGACGAAGGCATCAGCTACGCGGAGTTCAGCTACCAGGTCCTGCAGGGCATGGACTACCTTGAGCTCTTCCGCCAGTACAACTGCGTGCTCGAGACGGGCGGCTCCGACCAGTGGGGCAACCTCACCAGCGGCACCGAACTGGTGCGCAAGGTCGAGGGCAAGACGGTCCACGCGCTGGGCACCCCGCTGATCACCAACAGCGACGGCACCAAGTTCGGCAAGAGCGAGGGCAACGCGGTCTGGCTGGACGGCACCATGACCAGCCCGTACGCCATGTACCAGTTCTGGCTCAACACCTCCGATACCGATGTGGTGGACCGGCTGAAGGTCTTTACCTTCATGAGCCGGGCACGCATTGAAGAGCTGGCGCGTGCCGTGGAGGAAGCGCCGCACAAGCGTGAGGCGCAGCGAGCCCTGGCCTACGACGTGACGTCACTAATCCACGGCACCGATGCGACCGACAAGGCAATTGCCGCTTCCGCCGCACTGTTCGGGCAGGGAGACCTGGCCGAACTCGACGAAGCTACCCTGAAAGCCGCGACGGAACAGCTGCCGACGGCCGTAGTGTCCCCGGACTCCCTGGGCATCATCGACCTGCTTGTAGCCTCGAAGCTTTCCAAGACCAAGTCCGAAGCACGCCGCACGGTGTCCGAAGGCGGTGCCTACGTGAACAACATCAAGGTCACCGATGCCGATGCCGTAGTGGACTCGAAGGACCTGCTGCACGGCCGGTTCCTTGTCCTCCGGCGCGGAAAGCGGAACCTTGCAAGCGTTGAGGTCTCCGCCGTATAGTTTTAATGCTTCCTTCGAAGAGGTCCTCCAGGGGGTTCCAGGTGAACTTCCGGAGGAACTCCCAGAGGGGAACAACGGGACCGCTTCGGCGGGAACCTGCAGGACTTCGGGCAGCCCTCGCCGGACAACGGCGGGGGTGCCGGCCCTGAAGAAGGGGATGAGCAGGCTTGTGCGGCGGATCACCTCGATCCGGTTTGCAAGGACCGGAAGCGATGTGTAAAGTTACATGAGTCGCCGCGGCCGGGACGCTGGAAAAGCGCCCGAGCATGGCGGCCAACCCCCATCAGAAAACAGAGTCCAACCAGTGTGTTCCCCTCGCGGGGGCGGTGGAAAAGACTCCGGTTGCTGCTGGGTCCGGAACGGCGGAAACGCTTTTCCTGTAAAACATTGCAGCGAAGAAGAAAGGGAAAACATTGTTTTCCCGAGTATTTTCGGATTGCGTCTGTTGTTTGAGAACTCAATAGTGTGCCAAGTTTATTGATACCAATTTATTTTGATTGGTTGAACAGGCCGTTCCGCCCACCCCGTGGGTAAGGGAC
>NZ_JANFLU010000017.1 GCF_024385525.1 Arthrobacter sp. zg-Y238
ACCGTGGTTTTCTCGATAGCGATAATAAATTGATCTTTGTGGTCAAGTTTTTAAGGGCACACGGTGGATGCCTTGGCATCAGGAGCCGAAGAAGGACGTAGGAATCTGCGATAAGCCTGGGGGAGTTGATAACCGAACTTTGATCCCAGGATGTCCGAATGGGGAAACCCCGCCCGGCGCGCGAGTGACCGGGTGACCCGCATCTGAACACATAGGGTGCGTGGAGGGAACGTGGGGAAGTGAAACATCTCAGTACCCACAGGAAGAGAAAACAACAGTGATTCCGTTAGTAGTGGCGAGCGAACGCGGAAGAGGCTAAACCAGTGGTGTGTGATAGCCGGCGGGCGTTGCATCACTGGGGTTGCGGGACTTTCCGTACCGATTCTGCCGGATCGGTGAAGTGAGTGCAGATGTATAGGTGAACCGGTTTGAAAGCCGGGCCGTAGAGGGTGTTAGCCCCGTAACCGGAATGCATGCTGCCGCTTGGAGAGGATCCCAAGTAGCACGGGGCCCGAGAAATCCCGTGCGAATCTGCCAGGACCACCTGGTAAGCCTAAATACTCCCTGATGACCGATAGCGGACAAGTACCGTGAGGGAAAGGTGAAAAGTACCCCGGGAGGGGAGTGAAATAGTACCTGAAACCGTGTGCCTACAAACCGTTGGAGCAGCTCTGATTGCTGTGACAGCGTGCCTTTTGAAGAATGAGCCTGCGAGTTAGTGTTACGTCGCGAGGTTAACCCGTGAGGGGAAGCCGTAGCGAAAGCGAGTCTGAATAGGGCGATGCAGTGGCGTGATCTAGACCCGAAGCGGAGTGATCTACCCATGGCCAGGTTGAAGCGACGGTAAGACGTCGTGGAGGACCGAACCCACTTCAGTTGAAAATGGAGGGGATGAGCTGTGGGTAGGGGTGAAAGGCCAATCAAACTCCGTGATAGCTGGTTCTCCCCGAAATGCATTTAGGTGCAGCGTTGCGTGTTTCTTACCGGAGGTAGAGCTACTGGATGGCTAATGGGCCCTACAAGGTTACTGACGTCAGCCAAACTCCGAATGCCGGTAAGTGAGAGCGCAGCAGTGAGACTGTGGGGGATAAGCTTCATAGTCGAGAGGGAAACAGCCCAGACCACCAACTAAGGCCCCTAAGCGTGTGCTAAGTGGGAAAGGATGTGGAGTTGCCCAGACAACCAGGAGGTTGGCTTAGAAGCAGCCACCCTTGAAAGAGTGCGTAATAGCTCACTGGTCAAGTGATTCCGCGCCGACAATGTAGCGGGGCTCAAGTACACCGCCGAAGTTGTGGATTTCAGATATAGATAAGCCTTCGTGGTTCAGTCGTCTGGAGTGGTAGGGGAGCGTCGTGTGGGCAGTGAAGCTGCGGTGTAAACCAGTGGTGGAGCCTACACGAGTGAGAATGCAGGCATGAGTAGCGAAAGACGGGTGAGAAACCCGTCCGCCGAATGATCAAGGGTTCCAGGGTCAAGCTAATCTGCCCTGGGTAAGTCGGGACCTAAGGCGAGGCCGACAGGCGTAGTCGATGGACAACGGGTTGATATTCCCGTACCGGCGAAGAACCGCCCATACCAAGCAGGGGACACTAACCGTCCGGAGCCTGCCCGATCACCCTTGTGGTGTGAGGGTTTTGGCCGAGCACGGGACCTGATCCTGGGAGGTAAGCGTATTAACAGGTGTGACGCAGGAAGGTAGCCGGGCCAGGCGATGGTAGACCTGGTCTAAGGATGTAGGGTCCGTGATAGGTAAATCCGTCACGGTGTCTTTGATGACGCACCTGAGATCCGACGGGACCCCCTCACGGGGGGATCCGGTGATCCTATGCTGCCTAGAAAAGCATCGGCGCGAGGTTCCAGCCGCCCGTACCCCAAACCGACACAGGTGATCAGGTAGAGAATACTAAGGCGATCGAGAGAATTATGGTTAAGGAACTCGGCAAAATGCCCCCGTAACTTCGGGAGAAGGGGGGCCCCAACCTTGATGGACACTTGCTGTCCGGAGGGGATCGGGGCCGCAGAGACCAGGGGGAAGCGACTGTTTACTAAAAACACAGGTCCGTGCGAAGTCGCAAGACGATGTATACGGACTGACTCCTGCCCGGTGCTGGAAGGTTAAGAGGACCGGTTAGCCCTTACGGGCGAAGCTGGGAATTTAAGCCCCAGTAAACGGCGGTGGTAACTATAACCATCCTAAGGTAGCGAAATTCCTTGTCGGGTAAGTTCCGACCTGCACGAATGGAGTAACGACTTCCCCGCTGTCTCAACCATAAACTCGGCGAAATTGCAGTACGAGTAAAGATGCTCGTTACGCGCAGCAGGACGGAAAGACCCCGAGACCTTTACTATAGTTTGGTATTGGTGTTCGGTGTGGCTTGTGTAGGATAGGTGGGAGACTGTGAGACCCGGACGCCAGTTCGGGTGGAGTCATCGTTGAAATACCACTCTGGTCATACTGGATATCTAACTTCGGCCCGTAATCCGGGTCAGGGACAGTGCCTGATGGGTAGTTTAACTGGGGCGGTTGCCTCCTAAAGAGTAACGGAGGCGCCCAAAGGTTCCCTCAGCCTGGTTGGCAATCAGGTGTCGAGTGTAAGTGCACAAGGGAGCTTGACTGTGAGAGAGACATCTCGAGCAGGGACGAAAGTCGGGACTAGTGATCCGGCGGTACATTGTGGAATGGCCGTCGCTCAACGGATAAAAGGTACCTCGGGGATAACAGGCTGATCTTGCCCAAGAGTCCATATCGACGGCATGGTTTGGCACCTCGATGTCGGCTCGTCGCATCCTGGGGCTGGAGTAGGTCCCAAGGGTTGGGCTGTTCGCCCATTAAAGCGGTACGCGAGCTGGGTTTAGAACGTCGTGAGACAGTTCGGTCCCTATCCGCTGCGCGCGCAGGAAATTTGAGAAGGGCTGTCCTTAGTACGAGAGGACCGGGACGGACGAACCTCTGGTGTGTCAGTTGTACTGCCAAGTGCACCGCTGATTAGCTACGTTCGGATGGGATAACCGCTGAAAGCATCTAAGCGGGAAGCCCGCTTCGAGATGAGATTTCCATACACCTTGTGTGTGAGAGGCCCCCAGCCAGACCACTGGGTTGATAGGCCGGATGTGGAAGCGGGGACTAAAGACCCGTGAAGCTGACCGGTACTAATAGGCCGATAACTTACACCACACCAGCACCTGGACGGACACGACTTCAAACGGTCCGTCAAAGTATAAAGGGTGTTGTAGATCATGCTGCTTGCGTCCACTATGTGGTTCCCGGACAACAACCGTTGGTTGCTGTGCCTGGAACAC
>NZ_JANFLU010000018.1 GCF_024385525.1 Arthrobacter sp. zg-Y238
GTCCCTTACCCACGGGGTGGGCGGAACGGCCTGTTCAACCAATCAAAATAAATTGGTATCAATAAACTTGGCACACTATTGAGTTCTCAAACAACAGACGCAATCCGAAAATACTCGGGAAAACAATGTTTTCCTTTTCTTCTTCGCTGCAATGTTTTATATCTTATTCCATTCCGGCGTTATTTGCAATTCGCGGTTTCCCTTGTCGGGACCCCGTGAAAAGCGTTTTCCGCCGTTCCGGACCCAGCATCCAACGGAGTCTTTCCCACCGGCCCGGCAAAGGGCGCGCACTGGTTGGACTCTGTTTTTGTTGGGGTTTGGCCGCCATGCTCGGGCGCTTTTCCAGCGTCCCGGCCGCGGCGACTTAGAAAACTTTACACAGAATTGGCCTCCGCCGCAAATCGGCCCCGGCGGTTGGAACCGGCCCCATACGGGCACCGGTTCCAACCGCTCATACGTGCTTCTGTCCGCTCAGCTGCGGGGCCGCCGGTAGGACCAGGACCCTAGGATCAATAGGAATCCGGTGAGCATGGCGGTTCCGGCCGTTGCCGCCATAGCGGCGGCGCCGTCGGCTCCGGTGCGCGGGAGTCGTTCGGTAACCGGCACCGGTGCGTACTCATTGACCACCCCGACGGTTTGGGACTGTCCGGGCAGGATGGTTACCTCCGCCGCACCAGACGATTCCACGGTGACATCCTCGTTGGCGCCGGATGCCGGCTCCGTAACCCGGCACACCGTTCCCGCCGGGATGCCGTCGTACCGCTGGGTAAAGGTATCCGCCGAAGTCCCCTCGGGGATAACGAAGATCTCGTCGATCAGTCCGTCACCGCACTGGATGTGAAGCACGACTTCTTCCTGCAGGCCGGCTCCGGAGCCGCTGATGGTTTTCGCCACAACCAGGCTCCCGGGGTTGAATTCCACCGTGTTGGTCACGGCGAGGACGTTCTCCCCCTCGGTGATCGTCACCGGATCTGAGAACGTAGGCGTAACCGTCACCGCCGTGGTGGAACCGGTAACCTCTTCCGTCACCAGACAGACCGTCCCAACCGGAAGGTCGGTAACCGTTTCGGTGACCGGCGTTGTTGCCCCGGCCGGGATTTCGAAGACGAAAATCCCTACAGGACCGCAGTCCACCGTAAGGACGATAGCGCCCTGGATGCCGACTGCCTCTCCGGCAAAGGTTTTATTCACCGTCAGGTCTCCCGCGACGAAGAACTCCGCGGTTGCCTGGGCGTTGGATTCGATCTCGGCGTTTGCGGCCAGGATCAGCTTTTGCGCCTCCGTCACGTCGGGGTTGTTTCCTGCGTAGAGGTAGACGATGCCTGTCTCTACGGGTACTACGGCGCTGGCCGTGATGACAGCCGGATCAGGTGTCTGCGCCGTACTGCGCACCCAGACCTGGGTACCGGATGGAACCGGGTTCACGAGCGGAACGGTCCCTGCGGGGTCCGTAAACAGGGCAAAACCAGCAGGTGCCTCCACGGTCAGTTCTGCCCCGCCTCCAGCGGTGACGGTAAAGGGACCGGTCACGCCGTCCACGGGCCCGGCGGCTACCGGTGGATCAATGCTGACGTCCGGCGGGGGCGGTTCAGTGAGTGGCCCGGCGGCAAGAACAGCATCGATAATCCCCTGAGTCAGCGGGCGGAGGGGATCTGTGTCCTGCAGGACAAAGCCGTCGCTGAAGAACCAGATTGCTGCCTGGACCGCTGCGGCACGGGTGGCGTCATCCGCGGCTTCTGCAGGAAGGCCGGGCTGGTCCGGGTAGTAGCTGTTCAGGACCCGGTTCACGTAACCGACATTGGGGACGTTGGCTTCGCTCCATGTACCGCTCTCGTATCCCAACCCGGAGTAGGTGGAGGTACGGATGTCGATGCAGTACATTTCCTGCGTGTTCCCCTCCTCGTCTGCGGTGAGGATGGTGCCGGCAAAGGACGGATTATCTTCTTCGTAAGTTGGCGGCACGTCCGGGGGGTAGGCGCTGATATCAAACGTCTCCCCTGCGGGTGGTATCCCTCCCGTTGCAGCGGTCCCCACCCCTGTGCCGGTCATGGTGATTTCGACCTCGGCCGCGGGAACTGTGTCTCCCGGCTCTGGGCCGGAGAATACGGCCTGCGCCGGCAACGCCGTCACTACCAACGCGGCCAGCAATGCGCCAACCAGGCCAAACACATTCCTCAAATACCTACGTTGGCTTCTTAGCCTCCCCTGACGCCCCCCATACTGTGCGAGTGCTGCGCTCAGACTCATAAGGTCCCGCCTTCTCTCCTGGACTTACCGAGAGGGGCCGCCGCACTACCCACCAGGTTGTCAGCTGCAGACGTTCGGCCCCGAAGTCGCGACGGTATATCCCGAAGGCCGCAATTTGTAAGGGTGGGACGGTATTCAGGTGATGCATAAAGCCGAAAAGGGGCTGTTGCAGCGATACCGGCAACGTGGCGGGGCCCACGCCCTGCGGTACGGCTCACTCACAGACAAGCCCCGCGGCGGCGCAGTTCGAGGTGATTCTGCGGGCTCAGGCCACGCAGCTCGTCGACGCCGGCCCCGCCGCGTTCGACCTCCCCGGACGCATCCGGGGCTTAAACAAGGAGAGCCCGTACCAACACTGGTACGGGCTCAACCTCTTCAAATATTGTCCGGCGGTGACCTACTCTCCCACATCCTCCCGGATGCAGTACCATCGGCGCTGTGGGTCTTAGCTTCC
>NZ_JANFLU010000019.1 GCF_024385525.1 Arthrobacter sp. zg-Y238
GGGTGCGGGTAGAAGGGTTACGGCGGTCATAGCGTGGGGGAAACGCCCGGTCCCATTCCGAACCCGGAAGCTAAGACCCACAGCGCCGATGGTACTGCATCCGGGAGGATGTGGGAGAGTAGGTCACCGCCGGACAATATTTGAAGAGGTTGAGCCCGTACCAGTGTTGGTACGGGCTCTCCTTGTTTAACCAGGGAATGTCAATAAGAAATTTGGTCCCTGCCCGGCTTTCTACGAATATGGCAGATTTGCCTACCAGCGGCCTCGGATTCCACATACTGTGCCCAGCACAGGCCGAACTGGTTTCGGCATGGTCACTCGCGAGTCATCCCCAGGGATAGAAGCAGGAAGACCACTATGAGCCAATATTCCTTTTCTTCCGGCCCGCGGCGTCGGCGGGCGCACGAGCGCCGGCTACGCAGGTCACTTTTAGGCACGGCGGCCGCTGCAGCGCTGCTGCTGGCACCGTTCGCGGCACCCGCGAATGCCTCGTGGGCAGAGCCGGACCCGAATGATCCGATGCCGGTAGCCGGCACCAATGCGGAAGTCGTGACTACCATGCTCGGGCCCGCTCAAAGGGTACAGGCCTTCGTGGCTGACAATCCCACCCCACCGGATCCATTGGCACCGTATCCGGAGGAGAACCCAGTGGGAGTGCCGGTGACGGGCCGGTTCGCGGGCATCATTATCACCGAGGATGCCGGTGGCGGGATTGGGCAGATGTACTGCATCGACACAGCGGTGGAAACCATGGTCGGCATTGGCTACGTTCAGGGGGCCTGGGAGGAATCCAACGTAGCCAACATCGGCTACGTGAATTACGTCCTGAACAACTACTATCCTGCGAATCCCGCAGCGCCTGCGGGCTTAACCGCCAATCAGCAGGCTGCGGCGGTGCAGGGTGCGATCTGGTACTTCACCGACGGATACCTGGTCAATACAACGGAGACGGTCATCAGAGGCGCGGTTGAGGCCATCGTCGCCGATGCACAGGCCAACGGGCCACTGGTGGAGCCGCCGCCACCTAATGTCACCGTTTCCCCGCCGGTTGCTGCGGGTCCGGCGGGAGGCGTAGCGGGCCCGTTCACGGTCGCGTCGGAAGGAGCCGCGGAGGTTACGGTTTCCGTGCCGACCGGATACACCATGTTCGCCGACGCTGCGGCGACCGTTCCCATCGAGAGCGGAAGCACAGTCCTTTCGGGAGCTCAGATCTGGGTGGCCGGCCCCCCGGGATCAACCGCTCCGGGAATCCTTAGCGCCCGCGCTTCCGTCACGGTCCAGACCGGCAATGTCTACCTCTACGACCAGGGCGATCCACTGTTGGACAACGCGCAACCCCTCATCCTCGCCGCGAGCACGGTGTTGGAAGCCACTGCCGAGGCAACCGCGGAGTTCTTTGTACCGGGAGACCTCGTGGTGAACAAAACGTTTGCGGGAGAAGCGATAGGCAGCCAAGGTGCAATCGCGCTTACTGTCGACTGTGGCCCGGCGGGGTTGTTTAGCTTTGAGATCCCCGCAGGAACCACAGTTCCCGTCAGCGAAACGATCGTTGATCTTCCGGTGGGTGCAGTGTGCTCTCTCACCGAACCGGTCACGGGATCCACTACCGAGGTGACGGTGACTTCGACCGTCTCGGATCCGGTGACGATCACCGAGGGGGAGAATGTCCTCGCCGTGACCAACACGGTGGAATTCAACCCCGGAAACCTTGTGGTCGCCAAGACCATCAGCGGCTCCGGAGCGGGCCTGCAGGAAGAGGTCGTGCTTCACATCCAGTGCGGTGACGGACTGGTCGACGAGATCTTCGTTATCCCCGAGGGGACTTCGGCGGATACCTTTACGCAGCGGTACGACGGCATCCCGGCAGGCGTGATGTGCCGGGTTACGGAGCCGGCGTCCGGTGCCAACGAGGATGTCACCGTGGAATCGTCTGGTGCGGCGGAGGTAACTATTCTGCCGGGGCAGGAGGTGACGGCCGGGGTGGTCAATGAATATGCCCCGGTGCCGGTTACCGAACGGCTTCCGCGGACCGGGGCGGAAGACGCTACGCCCATGGTCATGGCAGCAGGTGGTGCAGTCCTGGCCGGATCACTGTTGGTCCTGGGCTCCTTCCGGAGGCGCAGCAGTTAGTCCGGGGTTTCCTATAGTGGGAGGCTGATGGATAGCCGGAGCCGGCGCCCGAGCGGGGGCCGGCTCCGGCTATGCCGGTCGATTTGCGGCTCCGGGCAAACGTGTGTAAAGTTTTAGGAGTCGCCGCGGCCGGGACGCTGGAAAAGCGCCCGAGCATGGCGGCCAAACCCCATCAGAAAACAGAGTCCAGCCAGTGTGTTCCCCTCGCGGGGGCGGTGGAAAAGACTCCGGTTGCTGCTGGGTCCGGAACGGCGGAAACGCTTTTCCTGTAAAACATTGCAGCGAAGAAGAAAAGGAAAACATTGTTTTCCCGAGTATTTTCGGATTGCGTCTGTTGTTTGAGAACTCAATAGTGTGCCAAGTTTATTGATACCAATTTATTTTGATTGGTTGAACAGGCCGTTCCGCCCACCCCGTGGGTAAGGGAC
>NZ_JANFLU010000020.1 GCF_024385525.1 Arthrobacter sp. zg-Y238
GGTGCTGTGTCTGTAACACATTTACGGAGAGTTTGATCCTGGCTCAGGATGAACGCTGGCGGCGTGCTTAACACATGCAAGTCGAACGATGACTTCTGTGCTTGCACAGAATGATTAGTGGCGAACGGGTGAGTAACACGTGAGTAACCTGCCCCTGACTTCGGGATAAGCCTGGGAAACCGGGTCTAATACCGGATACAACGGACCACCGCATGGCGGTCCGTGGAAAGCTTTATGCGGTTTTGGATGGACTCGCGGCCTATCAGCTTGTTGGTTGGGGTAATGGCCCACCAAGGCGACGACGGGTAGCCGGCCTGAGAGGGTGACCGGCCACACTGGGACTGAGACACGGCCCAGACTCCTACGGGAGGCAGCAGTGGGGAATATTGCACAATGGGCGGAAGCCTGATGCAGCGACGCCGCGTGAGGGACGAATGCCTTCGGGTTGTAAACCTCTTTCAGCAGGGAAGAAGCGAAAGTGACGGTACCTGCAGAAGAAGCGCCGGCTAACTACGTGCCAGCAGCCGCGGTAATACGTAGGGCGCAAGCGTTATCCGGAATTATTGGGCGTAAAGAGCTCGTAGGCGGTTTGTCGCGTCTGCTGTGAAAGCCCGGGGCTCAACCCCGGGTCTGCAGTGGGTACGGGCAGACTAGAGTGATGTAGGGGAGACTGGAATTCCTGGTGTAGCGGTGAAATGCGCAGATATCAGGAGGAACACCGATGGCGAAGGCAGGTCTCTGGGCATTAACTGACGCTGAGGAGCGAAAGCATGGGGAGCGAACAGGATTAGATACCCTGGTAGTCCATGCCGTAAACGTTGGGCACTAGGTGTGGGGGACATTCCACGTTTTCCGCGCCGTAGCTAACGCATTAAGTGCCCCGCCTGGGGAGTACGGCCGCAAGGCTAAAACTCAAAGGAATTGACGGGGGCCCGCACAAGCGGCGGAGCATGCGGATTAATTCGATGCAACGCGAAGAACCTTACCAAGGCTTGACATGAACCGGAAAGGCCTGGAAACAGGTCCCCCACTTGTGGCCGGTTTACAGGTGGTGCATGGTTGTCGTCAGCTCGTGTCGTGAGATGTTGGGTTAAGTCCCGCAACGAGCGCAACCCTCGTTCTATGTTGCCAGCGCGTTATGGCGGGGACTCATAGGAGACTGCCGGGGTCAACTCGGAGGAAGGTGGGGACGACGTCAAATCATCATGCCCCTTATGTCTTGGGCTTCACGCATGCTACAATGGCCGGTACAAAGGGTTGCGATACTGTGAGGTGGAGCTAATCCCAAAAAGCCGGTCTCAGTTCGGATTGAGGTCTGCAACTCGACCTCATGAAGTTGGAGTCGCTAGTAATCGCAGATCAGCAACGCTGCGGTGAATACGTTCCCGGGCCTTGTACACACCGCCCGTCAAGTCACGAAAGTTGGTAACACCCGAAGCCGGTGGCCTAACCCCTTGTGGGAGGGAGCCGTCGAAGGTGGGACCGGCGATTGGGACTAAGTCGTAACAAGGTAGCCGTACCGGAAGGTGCGGCTGGATCACCTCCTTTCTAAGGAGCACCTCGAAGACCATGTCCGTCCACAGTGTCGGATGTGTGCTTTGCAGGAGATGCCCATATCGGAGACATCTGTTCTCCGGTGGGTGCTCAAGGGTGGAATATCAATGGATAGGCGCCGGCATGCCGGCTGCGGGGATCAGTACGTTCCCTCCTTCGGGAGGGTTCCTGGAACATCCCGTGCAGTCCTGGTAGGTCCGGTTCGTCGTTTGGCACACTGTTGGGTCCTGAAGCAACAGGCACCCCGGTT